>MGWO01000014.1 GCA_001801025.1 Gallionellales bacterium GWA2_54_124 | reverse complement strand
CACCTACACTCGTCGATTGTTTAATTTATGTTTTTAAAGAGCGCTCGCCTTGCAGCGAAGAGTCCAGCATTATAGAGACTTTAAATTTCTTGTCAACTACAATTTAAATCTTTTATTTCTCAACCGAACCGGCAAAACTCGATCAACCCTCTGATCTTTAAGCGCTTCAGGTTACCCAGCAACGCTTTGTTTCTAACCTCATCCCGCCGAAGAGGTGCGCATTATAGAGACTAAAAACACATTGTCAACTAAATCTTCACACCTTTATTTCAACCTCATCCAAAACCTCAGGAAACGCAATCATTTTATTGATTTTTAAGCACTTTCCGTTGCCAGATCCGCCTCGTTTCAACCACTGTTCCGGTGAAGAGGTGCGCATTATAGGCACTTAAAAAACCACGTCAACTCTTTTCGGTAATATTATTGAAATATCGTAACGACAGACTGCTCAGCCCTGTTTTTCACTACAATAGCGTCTACTTCGAAAGGCAGCTGTGATTACACTCGGAATTGAATCTTCCTGCGACGAAACAGGTATCGCGCTCTATCAAACAGGCCGCGGCTTACTGGCTCACGCACTTCATACACAGATCGCGATGCACAGTGAATACGGCGGCGTCGTGCCTGAACTTGCATCCCGCGATCACGTCCAACGCGCTATTCCTCTTATAAGACAAGTCATGCAGGACGCTAATATCACGTTCGAACAACTCGACGCGATTGCCTATACGCAAGGTCCTGGTTTAGGAGGCGCCCTTCTGGTTGGTGCCAGTGTCGCCAACTCGCTCGCTTTCGCGCTCAACATACCGACAATAGGTATACATCACTTAGAAGGCCACCTGCTCTCGCCACTTTTATCCGATCCTGCGCCCGAATTCCCGTTCGTCGCACTCCTAGTATCAGGAGGACACACGCAACTAATGCGCGTTGATGGTGTAGGAAAATATGAACTGCTCGGCGAAACCGTAGATGACGCAGCAGGCGAGGCCTTCGACAAGAGCGCAAAACTGCTAGGGCTCGGCTATCCGGGCGGCCCTGCGCTGGCAAAACTGGCGTCATCAGGTCGCCCCGGACAATATAAGTTGCCACGCCCGATGCTACACAGCGGCAATCTTGATTTTAGCTTCAGCGGCCTAAAAACAGCCGTGCTGACTTTGGTTCGGCAAAACGAACTCGACGAACAAACCCGCGCTGACATTACCTATGCAACGCAGGATGCCATTATCGACGTACTGGCGCACAAGGCGCGTGCGGCACTGGCAAAGACGGGATTGACGCAACTGGTTGTAGCAGGAGGGGTGGGCGCTAATCAGATGCTGCGTCAACGACTGAGTGAGGATATCGGCCGTCGCGGCGGCCGCGTTTTTTATCCTGATCTGGAGTTTTGTACCGACAACGGCGCGATGATTGCTTTTGCTGGCGCACTTCGACTGAGCGAGGGACAAGGTACGAAGGATTACCGCTTCAACGTTAAACCGCGCTGGAACCTAGAGGAAATCGCCTGAGCCGACCCTTTGCTCGCAAGGAACTATGCCTTTTTCCCGATGCGGCTCTCACGCCCCGCCAGCAGATTCTGAATATTGCTCTTGTGCCGCCAGATAAGCAGCGCTGACATGGCAACACACGCAAACACCCATTCCTGCGGCAAATTCATCTCGTAAGCATAGACAGGCGCAGTTGCTGCGGCCATCAGTGCCGCGAGTGACGACAACCGAAACACCAGCGCCATCACAAGCCAGGTCGCTAAAGCCGCGAGCCCCAGCCAGCCGTTCAGCGCCAGCAATACACCGAGCGCTGTCGCCACCCCCTTCCCCCCCTTGAAACGTAGGAAGATCGGAAATACGTGCCCTAAAAACACCGCCATAAATACCAAGGCGACCAAGGTCAGATCATTCGGCGCATAGTGCATGGCGGCCACTACCGCCACCCAACCTTTGGCTGCATCCCCCAGCAAAGTTAAGGCGGCCGCGGCTTTTTTCCCGCTGCGTAGGACATTAGTCGCACCCGGATTGCCCGAGCCATAGGTTCTGGGATCAGCAATACCGAAAACGCGACTAGTCACCACCGCGAAAGAAATCGAGCCCAACAGATAGGCTGCAACAACAAAAATTAGGGTCAACATCGGTAATACCTTAGAATTCAACAGATGCGAATTCTACTTGAATCGCAACTTAACCACCTAACATCGAAAAATATGGACATCATCTTTATACGCGAGCTCAAAGTCACCACCCTGATCGGCATTTACGAGCGGGAAAAACACGTCCCGCAAACCTTGCAGCTGGACCTTGAAATCGCGTTGCCCAACAGCCGCGCCTGCTACAGCGATGACATCAACGATGCGCTCGATTATGCCAAGGTCGCGCAGCACATTCAGAGCGTATTGAGTGAGGGGCACTTTTCTCTGGTGGAGACGCTGGCTGAACACATCGCCCAGATCATCCTCAAAGACTTCAACGCGCCCTGGGTCAAAGTGAGCGTTGCCAAATTACAGGCCATACGTAATTGCCGTATGGTGGGCATCAGCATCGAGCGCAGCCAAATCAAATAATTTTTTTGCGTACGAACAAAACACCTTGCTTAATCAGCGCGCCCAGCGCATAGATCGCCACCCACGGGTCGAGCAGATAATCCCACAGGTTATTTGATTCATACCAACCGACAGACCAGCCCAATACAGCCAGAGAAATAATCAGTGTAATCAACGGGCGGCGCAAAACCCATGCGAGCAAGGCCGCCAGCAGCAATCCGCCTAAAAACCCCATGTCACCGTAACCTAAACGATAAGGGTCATACATCCCGACCCCCAACGCAAAAGGATATAGCGCCAGCGCCGCAAGCGAGATGGCACCCAACACCGGCGTCGAATCGTCTATGGCCTTGCGTATTTCGTTGCGATGCAACCGCGCCGACAGGACGCGACCGTATGCCGCGGCCAACAGCAGCAGTGTCGAAAAGCTCAAATCCCCCAGCATACCCCGCACGAACTCAGCGACTGACAGCCCATCGAGCGGAATGAGCGCAGCGATGAACATGAGCACGCCAAACAAGCTGATTTGCTTTAAACGATTGATCAGGGGCAAATGCCGGGCGAGCACCATGATTGCAAACGCGATACCGGCCAGCGCGGTGATATCAGTGAAGCGCATGATCGACCTCCACTGCGCGCTGATCAAGCCACGCGAGATTGAACCAGACATGTTTGATGAATGTCCTGTTCCAGGTATAAACGAGATGAAAATCCCCGCCTGAAGTCCTAATCAAATACGGATAAGAGAACTCATACCGGCAATGCCCGTCATGACACACGGTACGTCTGGCGGACTCGACAGACGACTCTAGGCGGGAATGACTTGCCGCACCGCTCTTTCCTATGAGTTGAGCGGCATTTTTAATGAAATGCGCCTCATCGGCTTGCAAACTTGCAGACTGCTGATCTTCTAGCAACTGTACGGCCCGCCATGTGACACCGCCATCCTGTGAGAGCATGAGCGATAACGTGTCGCGCCCCAACTCCTGATCATTGAGCACGGCAAGCATACGCCCATCGGGCAGCGTCACGCCGGTCACCGCCGCATCAGGATTACGCAATGCGGTTTTTTCAGGAGCAGACCAGTGCACCCCTGCGTCTTGCGTACTGACCGCCACCACGCGATGCGGGCCTGTGGCGCTGGAATAGCGCATCAACACTTTAGCCTGCCGCTCGCTTTGTATCAGCACGACAGGCTGTAAAGTTCCCTGCCCCCCACCCGCCAGCCGCTGCTTATCGAGCACGACCCCTTCCTGACTCAAATGCAGCATTTCGCCAAACTTGCTGATAAATTCGTGATAAACCGGCAAACCGATCGTGCCATCACCATACAAAATAGGCGCCCCCTTAACCAGCGTACTGATATTCATAAAGGGCGATGTAATCAGTCGGCGCGGCGCACTCCATGTCGCACCTTCATCGCTTGAGGTCATCGTGGTAATCGAACTGCCCGCCCAGCCGCCCAGCGACACGGCGACATAGTACATACGCAAGCGGCCATCGCTCATGCGACCGACGATCGGGTTGCCGAGTTTTGCGATATAGCGATGTAATGTCGACTGAGTCTGTTCGCGTGTCGCGGCAATCGATTCTGCGCTCCATTGGCCGGTCGCAGGGTCGAACACTGCGCTGTGTATCGCGACGTCTTTGGCTCCCTCGCGGCTACCGGAAAACCAAAAAGCCCGAATTCGCCCGTCTTTGAGTTCGATGGATGAGGCGGCATGTACCTGCGTGAACAGCTTGGACGAGGCAAAATGCGTCTCGTACCGCGCTGATGCAACCTTCACCGGCACTGTCGCCTGCATCTTAAAACTGGCGGCCGCCGGGCGTGACAGGGCTTTATAGAACCCGCACGAAAAAGCGAGCAACACGAGACTTAGCAGAATGCGGCGTTGCCATGACATTACCGACACCCCTCTTCCTTCGCGGCAACTGAGGACACGCCGGAAGATTCAATCAACAGCTCTTTGACGAACAGCTGCTCAAACACGTCGCCTGCCAAAATACGCTTGAGTTCATCAGGACTGTGGCGACCGCGTATTTCCAGACGTTCGCCGATGATTTTGCAGCCGTCGCAAGGCGTTTGCAGCGGCAATTGCACGGCAAACAGATCATAACGGGATGCTAATTCGTCCACACTCAGCGGGGAGCCTGCAAAATAGCCGTGAATTTTGGCGCCCGGCAAGATAAACCGGTAACCCTCGTCAACCGCCCTGAAGTCGCACGGCACCCAGACTTCTTTTCCGGCGGCATAGCGCTGCGCACCCGCACTGAAATTTCCCGCGATGCCATCGAACGGGCGCAAAAAAGCCGCCAGTGACAACATCACCAGCAACACCACCACATTAGTCAGTAATCGCGTCGTGCGCGCGTGAAATATCCCCAGTAACAAAAGCGTTGCCGTCACCAGAAGCAACAGCCAGTAACCCGTCGAATACAAGCCCTCCCCCGGTATGGCCTGTTGCAGCCGCCACGACAAAAATGCGAGCAAGACCAACACCCCGCCGCAGAGCAACAGGCTCGCGACAAACGCCCAGCGACTGATGCGCTGCCAGCTGAGTGCACACAACACCGCCAAAACCGGCATCGCTTCGAGCAAATAGCGCGCAGAACGCTGACTGGGCACGCAAAACACCACGAACAAAACGCCCATCCAGATCCACAACAGTTTTTCAGCGTCACTCAACGGTCGCTGATAGGCGACCCACACCAAGGCTGCGACCGGAAACGCCAGCAATCCGGCATTCATCGGATAGCCAAGCAAAAGTGCCCAGACACTGCTGCCGCCCCAGAGCAGATGTCCCAGATAACTGCCGCCTTGCGCGCCGAATTTCCCGGCATTTTCACCGACGATAAATTCGCGCCACACCGCAGCCGGATCAGGATCGAAGACGAACCACAGCCCAAAAATCGCCAATGCCACGATGGCGGTAATGGAGACCTTCAACGCATCCTTCAAGATAAAGACCGACAAGCGGTACTGGCGCTGATGCAGATACCATAAAGACAGCGCCAGGCTGACGGGGGCGACCAGTGCGAAGGACTTGTACAACAGGCCGATTCCCACCTCAACACCCAACAGCAGCGGCACAATCAACCGTGAGTCAAAGGCCTGCGTGCGCCAGTACAACAGCGTAAAAAAGGGCAGAAAAAACCAGAATATTTCGGCAGGGTTGACCAAAAACGGACGACCGAAGCGGTAGGTGCTAAAAAAAGCCAGATAGGTCAGCGCCGCGATAAAACCCGTTTCCACAGGATCAGCCCCATCTGATCTGCGCTCACCGGCCAACCTGTGCGCGAGCAAAAAAACCAGCAGCGCAGTCAGCAAGGTATAAATGACACTCGGATAGCGCAGATTCCACCATGTCCACTGCGCCCCCCAGTGTGTCGAGAGAATACCCTGCCAGAACAACAGCGGCGGCTTGGTATTTCTCATGCCGTGCAATTGAGATTGCAGCGGCAGAAAATGTCCGCTCTCTGCGGTCAGGCGGGTGATATGCGTGTAGGGAAACTCATCGCCATTTTTCGGGATATGGGCGCTATCCAGCGCGTAAAAATAGGTAAACACGGCCAGCACAACCGCCAACCCGTAGTAGATGAAACGCCAGGCCGCCGGACTAATGCGTTTCATCGACAGATTTGGCAGGCGCACGCGCCGGCAGCAATTTCACGCGACCGAAGGTCCAGATATCGTTCAGCACGAAATTGAGCACACTCGTTGAAGCGATGGCGATCAAATTTGCAAACTGGTAATAAAAATGCGGTGCCAGCAGATTGGTGAACAGCACTTGCAACGCGATGCTCAGCCAGCAGGCCAGCGTATATTGACCGAACTGCGACAACCAGGAACGGTGATGCTGTTGCGTACGATCCGACCAGGTCCACAATCGGTTCCAGAAAAAATTATTCAGTGTCGCCAGCAAAATTGCCACCGCAAGCGATAGATTCAGTTTGAGCTCGACGTGCTGCACCGTGTTAAACAGATGCTCCTGCGCCAGATACAACACGCCGATATTGACGACCGTACCGGAGGCGCCGACCGTGCCGAATTTCAAAAAGCGCCGCGAGAAAATCCGGCGCAACAATGAGGGGATGGAAATGCTCAGATTGAGAGCCGATTTCATACGGTATTGTCCGCACTGAGCAATTCACGCGCTTGACGCAGCACCTGATCAGGGGTGATTTGTTTAAGACATTGATTGTCCCCGTCGCAAGGCGATAAACGATGGTTGTAGGCTGTCAGACAAGGCGAACAAGACCAGGACGAATACAGGCAATGAATATTGTCAGTCAACGGGCTATACAGCGCAGGGGTTTCCGGCCCGAAGAACACCAGCGTCGGCAAGCGGGTCAAGGCGGCAAACTGGCCCGGACCGCCATCGTTTGTCACTAAAAGTGACGCATACTGAAACACGCACAACAAATGACGCACCGTTCGGGTGTAGCCCGTCAAATCAACGCAATATTGACTCTGAGCATACGCTACGATTTCTTGCGCCAGCGGCGCATCGTCTTTCATGCCGATCAGACCGACAGCATAGCCGTCTGCCAGCAGATTCACGCAAAGTTGCTTGTAACTTTCAGGCGGCCAGGCGCGGATCGGCAAAATGCCGCCACTCGGATACACCAGTACAAGTTTTTTGCCGGAAATTGCCGGAAAATCGGCATACAGGGCGGAGGCGACCTCTTCTAATTCGCCGTCGCGAAACACCAGTTGGGGTGGACGCTCAATACGCGATACCGGAGCGGATTTTCCTTTAGGCACGCTGGCAGAGCCGATCGCTGCGACCATTGTCAAAAACTGCTCAGACAAATGGCGGTAAGGGTTGTACATCACAGGGCGATTGATAAAGGTGCCGCGATAGAGCCCCTCTTGCGTGTGACGACTAAAACCCACGCGCACGGGTGCTGCAGACAGATAGGCAAAAATACTGCTCACGCGCGTAAACAGCTCGCAATCGATCACCACATCGAACTTAAGGGCGCGCGTCAACCGGATAGCACGCCATACATCCGGGAGAAACTGCGTCAGCGTGCGATCATCGATGGTCAGCACATTGGCCTCAGGTACCACCCCCAGCAAATCGAGCACTTCGCGATTCTTTTTGAACAGCATCACATGCAATTCCGCATCGGGATATTGCCGCTTCAACCGGGCGAACATGGCATGAGCCAAAACCAGACTGCCCATCTCGGAGAGCAATATAATCAGGATACGCCGAGGGCTAGCCGCTTGCGCGGGCCCGCCAAACAGGAAGTTGCGTAAACGATCGTATCCTGAGAGCAGCGCACAGATCGGCACTCCTGCAAGACGATCAACTGCGCGCTGAAAATTGATATCCAAAGAAAAATCCAGTTATTAAGGTCATGCACCCCGAAGACCTAAGGTCTGCCAGATTATAGGTGACACGCCACTATTGAACAAGCGAACCACTCAGTGTGCCTCGTCCCAGTTTTTGCCTTGCCCCACTTCGACCAGCAATGAGGCGCTCGATTACGCCAAAGTCGTGCAACACATTCAGACCGTATTGAGCGAAGGAGATTTCTCGCTGGTTGAAACCCTCGCAGAACATATCGCGCAGATCATTCTCAAGGATTTCAACGCGCCGTGGGTCAAGGTCAGCATCGCTAGGCTACAGGCGATCAGGAATTGCAAGATGGTGGGGATATGTATTGAACGCAACGGGGTATAAACCTGATTAGCGACTGTTGATACCCGAATGCAATTCTGCAAAATAGGCATCATCGGCAAGACCGGAAGATACAGACTACGCACCCTGTAGCAGCAAACCACGTAACCGCTCCTAATCGAGGCGTATCAGTTGGCGCACATACTTGCTGGAAGTGCCATAACTGGCGTGGTAACTTGCAAATCCACTAACGTCTTCAGACGTGGTGTTCCAGACGTTCGACGATAAGGCTATTCAGACTGATCCCGTGCTGTTCCGCTTCAATAGCAAGCCTTCTGTGCAGATTGAGACCGACCCGCACATTAAATGATCCTTTAAACGGTTGTTCCGGCGTAATACTTTTTTCTTTGCACATCGCCAAGTAATCATCAATTCCATCGTAAAAATCACGGCGCATACTTAAATTCCTTCGGACGATTTTTAAGCTTGACCCGCAACTTCTCATATTTTCCCATCCGAAAATTTCAGTAAAATCAGCGGAGATTGCAACTATTTTTAGTTGCTGGTAGGGCGAAACGCTTGCGGTTTCGCCGAATGTTATTTTTTGTGGAGGAACGCCCCATATGGCTTCCGCCCTACGGTTTTACATAGTGCAGTTGGTAATTACCCCATTTTTGTAGATCGGATTCGGGAGGTCTGCAACGCGTGTAAAGTCTTTCTTGAGCGCCCCAATCCAACCGAACTTTTCCCATGGCAAAATTTTCCCGTTACACTCCTGACCATCGCCAAGGTTAAACCAATCAATCGACGGTGGTTGACTTCCATGATAACCCGCTGAATATATGCTAATCCGTGTCCCCTTTTTTATGCGAACGCCTTTTTCAACCGATTTTTTGTCAATATCAAAATATACTTTGGCATCAACTACAGCTTCGTAAACTCCAGGCGGAAAGTTGTCGTTATTTTGATAGTCATACCCATCTGCCTTTTGCGCCCATGAAATAAGTGGCGTTGATAGACATGCAAAGGCTAGTAGAATAATTACGCGCTTCATAAGTTTTCCTTTTACTAAAGACAACCGCTAGTTTTTTGTTTGTAAGAGAGGGGAACAATACCGACCGTGCTAAACATATGCTCGCCAAAGGGCAATCTCGTCCTCCAGATAATTTACCTCGCGCTTTAATGGCGCGACATTTTCTTCACTCAATATTCCATTATTTTTAATTTCTTCTAGAATTTCATTACGGCAAATCGTTGCTTTAGCAACTTTGATATTTGCTACAAAATTAAGTAGTTGTGGTGACGTTGACTTCGGGTTTGGATGATTTGAGCCATCATACGACTTACCTACTTTTTCTTTGTACACATCTAGCCAAGATTTTAGTTTATGTTTCATATTCGTTCCTGAATAATTTTCAACTAATTTATTATTCGAATTAATTTTTACTATTGAAAAATCCACCCCTTTTCAGACTTGACCATATTTCTTTCACTTGTAACGGTATATACGTCACCTTTTTTAATTGGTTCAAAGCCAGTAATTTTTTTCAAAGCCATACCTTGAGAATTTTCTCCTCCTTCCAATGAACAGGAGGGTGGAAATTTAAATATCCCCCTCATAACGCCATCTTCAAGAATTTCAAGCTTATAGGTAAGTGCCACCTGATAGGATTTACCACCCTCGCCTTCAATTCCATTTGTTTTCGTCACATCAGATACTTTTGCGCACCCTTTCCAGAACTCTGTTACTCCGGCGCTTATTTCGCTGTTACTCGGTTTACTGGAGCAACCAAGCAGAGAGCCTCCAAGACACAGCATTAACACCAATGTTTTATTTCGCATATTTTTCCCCGTTTAAATTTATAGTGTTACTTTCACAATCACCTGCCACACAACATTCGCAGCAATGCCTATAACAAGAACTTTTCCCCAAGGTCGGCGTTCATAGCTTTTTCCGTATTTCAATAAGACAGCACTATTCTGCCTCCGAGCAGACATAAAATACCAACTGAATAAGTAACCGATGTAAATCACCATCGAGGCACCAAAGAGCCCAAATGGAACAAGTAAAAACGTTGAAAGCAGGACGGCAGAACCAATATAGAACCACTCCATCGCTTTTTTTGCATCACTGGCTTTCTCCATGGCTTTATAGTTTTCCGCCACGAGATAGGCACCAAAAAGCGGAGACAACAACAAACTCCAATTTGCAAGCGCATTTGGGTTCCACAAGGATGGGGGCGCGCAAGTTGCAGAGGTGTGAGCGGAATTACTTTGCTCTTCTTTCACGGATGGGTCTCCTTTTTTCGTTATAAATCAAGGTAATTTGTGGCCAATCCACGCACACTGATTGAATTCATCGATCAGTATGAGGTACATGTACCGTGGATTATTGCGCATCATAAAGGAATTATGATGGCATGCCTAATCTTTCAAAAAATCGTCAAGACCCTGCGCTAATTGCGCTCGGAGAAGCGATTAGGCGCATTCGTCTTTCTAAAGACATTTCCCAAGAAAAATTGGCTCTATTGGCTGAAGTTGATCGCAGCTATGTCGGGCGAGTGGAACGTGGTGACAATAACGTTGCAGTCCTGACATTAGGCCGACTGGCTCATGCTTTGGAGACAACCATTGCCGAATTGATGCAGGAAGCAAAACTATAAGCGCCACAGCCCCTGTGCGCCGCCGAGTAGCGCTGACTAGTCAGGGGTTACGGCGAGGACTGTTTGAGCGTAGCGAGTTCCGCAGCCGCCTGACTAGACGAGCAACGCAGGGAACCCGAAGGGCGGCAAACCGGGGTCGCCTTTTCTTTGGTTCCTTTCTTTTGGCGACGCAACAGAAAGGAACCAGTTGTCGGTCTGCCACCGACGGTTTCGTTTTTGACTGGAGTCCCGCTAACGCGGGAATGACAACCTAAACTCTAATGTGCCTCGTCCCAGTTTTTGCCGGAACCTAACTCCACCAGCAGCGGCACGTTGAGATTGGCAACATGGCACATCAGGCCCGGCAGCGACGTCTTAATCAACGGCAACTCATCATCCGGCACCTCAAGCACCAGTTCATCGTGCACCTGCATAATCAGACGGGTTTTAAGATTTTCCGTCTCCAGCCAGCGCTGCACTTGTATCATCGCAAGCTTAATCAGATCCGCCGCCGTTCCCTGCATAGGCGCATTGATCGCGGCGCGCTCAGCCCCCTGACGCTTCATCGCATTGCTGCTATTGATTTCAGGCAGCCATAACCTGCGACCGAACACCGTCTCGACATAGCCTTGCTGCCTGGCCTGTTCGCGTGTGCTGTCCATATAATCGCGCACCCCCGGATAGCGGGCGAAGTAGCGCGCAATATAAGCCTGCGCAGCACCACGTTCGATACCCAACTGCCTTGCCAGCCCGAAAGCGGACATACCGTAGATCAGGCCAAAGTTAATGACTTTCGCATAGCGCCGCTGCTCGGTCGTCACCTCAGCGGGCGTCGTCATAAAGATTTCAGCGGCGGTTGCGCGGTGCACATCTTCATTATTCGCAAAAGCCTGCAGCAAACCCGCATCCCCCGACAAGTGCGCCATGATGCGCAACTCGATTTGCGAGTAATCGGCCGCCACGATGCAACTGCCGGGCGGCGCGATGAACGCTTCGCGGATACGTCGCCCCTCTACACTTCGAATCGGAATATTTTGCAAATTAGGATCGCTAGAGGCGAGCCGTCCGGTTACCGCGACCGCTTGAGCATAACTGGTGTGCACGCGACCCGTAGCGCGATTAACCATTTTTGGCAGTTTGTCGGTATAGGTGGATTTGAGTTTCGCCATGCCACGATACTCGAGCAATATTTTCGGCAGCGGATAGTCCAGCGCCAGCTCCTGCAAGACTTCTTCGTCTGTGGAAGGCGCGCCGCTCGGCGTTTTCTTCTTCACCGGCAACTTCAGCTTATCAAACAAAATCTCCTGTATCTGCTTGGGCGAGTTCAGATTAAACGGCTGTTCTGCGGCCTCGTGGGCACGCGCTTCGAGCTCGATCAGTTTCACCCCCAGTTCATGACTCTGCACGTGCAGCAGATTGGAATCGAGCAAAACGCCGTTGCGCTCCATCACGAACAATACCTGCATCGCCGGCAACTCGATGTCGCGATATACATGCTGTAAACCGGCTTGCCCTGTAATTTGCGGCACTAGCGTCTGATGTAACTGCAAGGTGATGTCGGCGTCTTCCGCCGCATAGCGGGTCGCGATATCCAGATCGACCTGATCGAAACAGATCTGCTTGGCGCCACGACCTGCCACCTCTTCGTAACTGATCGTTTTAACTCCGAGATGGCGTAGGGCCAGGCTATCCATGTCGTGCGACTTATGGCTCTCCAGCACGTAAGATTCAAGCAGCGTGTCATCCGCGATCCCCCGCAGCGCAATGCCGTGATTGGCGAAGATGTGCTTGTCGTATTTGAGGTTTTGCCCAAGCTTCTTGTGCTGTTCACTCTCAAGCCAGGGACGCAGACGGGCGAGCGTTGCATCCAGATCTAACTGATCCGGCACGCCGGGATAGCGATGCGCCAGCGGCAGGTAAGCGGCCTCGTACGGCGTGATCGCAAAGGACATACCAACCAAGCGGGCATCCATCACATCAAGCCCCGTGGTTTCGGTGTCGAGACAGACCAGATCAGCGGCAAGTAAGCGCGCGATCCATTCCTCGAGTTGCGCATCGGTGAGAATTTTTTGATACTGCGCGTGCGCGGTGCTGTTTATTTCCGTCTCAGCCGCCTCCTCAACCTGTTCAGGCACCTTCGCCGCCTCCATCTTCTTCACCGGCATATTCAATTCGCGCAACCATGTTTTGAAGTTGAGACGCTCAAACATCTGCCTTAACGCCTCCTTGTCAGGCGCTGGTGCGACCAACTCAGCGTACAGGGGCAAGTCGGGCACATCGCATTTCACCGTAACGAGCTGCCGCGCCTGCGGGAGCCACTCCAGCGCGTTGCGCAGATTAGCGCCCACCACCCCGCTGATTGTGTCGGCATTTCGCATCAGGTTATCGAGCGAGCCGTGCTGCAGCAACCATTTAACGGCCGTCTTGGGACCCACCTTTTCAACGCCCGGCACGTTATCCACTGTATCGCCCATCAACGCCAGATAATCCACGATCAGCTCGGGCGGCACGCCGAACTTCGCCTTCACACCGGCCATATCCAGCGTTTCATTGTTCATGGTGTTGATCAACGTGACATGCTCGTCAACCAGTTGCGCTAAATCCTTGTCTCCCGTTGCAACGATGCAGCGCACGCCGTCACGAGAGGCTTGGCGCGCCAGCGTGCCGATCACATCGTCCGCCTCCACGCCCTCCACCATGGCAATTTTCCAGCCCGATGCGGCAATCAGCTGATGCAGCGGTTCGATTTGCGCCACCAAATCGGCAGGCATGGAAGGACGATTGGCTTTATATTGCGGATACAGGTCGTCGCGAAAGGTTTTACCTTTTGCGTCAAATACACACAGGCTATAATCGGCGGGAAAATCCTGACGCAGGCGGCGCAGCATATTGTGCACGCCGTAGATCGCATTGGTCGGTTCGCCGTGCTGATTGCGCATCTCGGGAATAGCGTGAAAAGCGCGGTAAAGAAAGGACGATCCGTCCACCAGAAGCAAAGTTTTTGTAGACATTTTATATTTTCAAGGTACTGACATGAACGACACACCGAAGCTGCCATTATCCGATATTCCAGCGGCCTGGGATGCCAAAGAAGCATGGCGCGTATTTGGCATTATGTCAGAATTCGTTTCAGCTACCGACCGTCTGGCGCAAATCCATCCCGCCGTCAGCATCTTCGGCAGTGCCCGCACCCGCCCCGACCAACCGTATTACAAACTCGCCGAAGAAATCGCCCGCCTGCTATCGGACGCCGGATTTTCGGTTATTTCAGGCGGCGGCCCAGGCATCATGGAGGCGGCCAACAAAGGGGCATTTTACGGAAAATCCCCCAGCGTCGGTCTAAATATTCAATTACCCCATGAACAGTCGAACAATCCGTACCAGAACATCAGCCAGTCATTCCAGCATTTTTTCGCCCGCAAGGTGATGTTCGTCAAGTTTGCCAACGCCTACGTGGTGATGCCCGGCGGCTTTGGCACACTGGACGAGTTGATGGAAGCGCTCACCCTGGTGCAAACCGGCAAGACACGGCGCATCCCGATCATACTGGTCGGCAGCAAATTCTGGGGCGGCATGATCGAATGGTTCAAAACGGCGCTGATCGAAGAAAAAGTCATCCATCCTGAGGATATGAAACTCATCCAGCTCATCGATGAACCGCAAGAAGTGGTGCGCGCTATTTTTAAACACTACGAAACCGCAGGCTTTGAACCAACCGAAGCCGAACGCGAACGACAGCTCTACTTGTAACAACGTGCGTGCAGTGATACTGCACGCACGTTGTTAATTCGTTTTTTCGCCGCCCAATGCGCACGTTAAATCGACCAGCATTTTGGCAAGTTCCCCTGTCATCAGCGTAAAGTCAAGATCGAACAGCTCATCGGCCATATCGGCCAGCGTCGTCGATTCTTCCTTGATGATATCGAGAAACTCAAGCCGCTTGATCTGCAATTGCTCGGTCAGCACAAACGAAATCCGGTCATTCCATGTCAGCCCCAGACGGGTCGCGCGTTTACCGGCGGCGATGTGCGCCAGGATCTCGTCGCCTTCGAGTGCGTGATTGGCGTAGCGCACCGTAGCGCGACTCTCGCCGGTCGCACGCAGTTCCAATTCGCGATCGATGGTAAATCCGCTTGGTGCATTCTCACCCGCCAACCAGTCGGTCATCGCGGCAACCGGCGAGAGTTCAGTATGCAGCGGTTTGACCGGCAAGTCATCGAGCGTTTTGTTCAAAAATTCAAGCAGTTCCTCGGCTTTGGCAGCGGACGCGGCATCGATCACTAAAAAGCCGTTCGCCGTATCGATCCATGCGTAGGTCGTGCGCAACAGCGCGAAGGCACGCGGCAACAATTCTTCCGTGATCGCCTCTTTGAGATCCTTCATCTCCTTGCGCCCGACTTTATAGCCCTGCTGCGCCTCAATATCAGCGACGCGCTCCTTAGCGAAACGGGTGATGATGGTCGCAGGAAGTAGCTTTTGTTCAACGCCCAATGCAAATAAAATTTGCCCGTTAGCAGCATGCACCAGACGGTCGTCGCCGCGGCAAGGCACCCATCCACGGCTTTGCTTGTCGAGACCGCTGCACGGCAGCAGCGGTTTTAACGCCAGCTTTTCCTGCAAGGCAGCGGCCGTAATCGCACAGTCGGCAGGCAGGCGATAGATAAAGATATTTTTAAACCACATGACCTAGTCTCCCGAAAAACCGTCGATTATACAGACCGCTAAAAAAAATCCGCCAGCCTTAGAGCTCAAAACCTGCCGGTCACAGATGAAATTGCACCGCAGCACAGGCCTGCGTTTGCCATCGTTATGGTATGCTTATCAACAGTTTAGTTAGCCAGCCCGTCCTGATGTCCCTTATAAAATTTCTTTTTCTGTTCCTGTCTCTGATTACTTTCAACGCAGAAGCCGCACAGGACGACGACTTTCTCGCCGCACGAGATGCCTTCCGCTCGGGCGACGCTGCAAAACTGGCGACATTCTCGCAGCGACTGCGCAATACGCCTCTGGAAGTGTATACCGCCTATTATCAGTTGCGAATGAAGCTCGACACCGCCGATATCAGCGAGGTCAACGCCTATCTGGCGCGCCCTGACGATACACCGATGATCGATAAAATGCGTTCCGAATGGCTGAAAAATCTGGCCAAAAAGCAACAGTGGGAACTGTTCGAACGTGAACGGCCGCGTCTGATCACAGAAGATACGGAACTTGCCTGCTATACCTTGCAATCGCGCATTAAAACCCGCGAACAACAGACTTTATCAGAGGCACGCAGCCTGTGGCTGAACGCGAAGGATCAGCCTTCGAACTGCACGGTGTTGTTTGACGCAGCCATATCGGCCGGCGTAATCAGCCAGCAGGATATATGGCAGCGACTGCACAAAGCCCTACAGGCGGGTAATGTGTCGCAGGCAAAAGCACTGGCCGACCACCTGACCGGCAGCCGCGCAATACCGCCTAGCGCACTCGATCGCGCCATGGACAATCCCGGCCGCTATCTGGATAAGCTGGCACTGGATAACGCAAGTCTGGGCCAGCGCGCGGCAGCCCTGTTCGCGCTGCAACGACTAGCGCGACTATCCCCCGATCTGGCAGCGGATCGATGGAACACTCTGTCCAGCCATTTTTCTGACGCCGAACAGCAATACTTTTTAGGCTGGCTGGCCTTTGAAGCCGCTCGCAAGCAGGACCCGCGCGCCCGAAAGTGGTACAAGCAGGCAGGCAGCAGCCAGCTCACCGATCAACAAGCCGCCTGGCGGGTACGTGCTGCGCTGCGTGTTCAGGACTGGCCGGAAGTATTGGCCGGTATTAACGCGATGGCCGAACCCCAACGTAATGAATCAGCATGGCGCTACTGGAATGCACGCGCCTTGCAGGCGACCAGACGCCGCGATGAAGCCCTGAAAATTTTCCTGCCACTCAGTGCGGAGCACACTTTTTACGGTCAGCTGTCCGCCGAAGAGCTGGGCGATACGCCGGTACTCAGTGCGATGCCATCGAGCTATCAGCCCGGCACCCGCGAGGTGGCGGCCATGGAGCAATTGCCCGGCATCAAGCGCGCGATTGCGATGTATAAAATGGATCTGCGCACCGATGCGATGCGCGAATGGAACTGGCTCATCCGCAATTTCAACGATCACGAGCTCATCACGGCAGCCGAAATCGCCAAACGCCACGAAATGTATGACCGCGCGATCAATACGGCTGACAAAACCATACTAGTGCATGATTTTAGCCTGCGCTATCTGGCGCCTTACCGCTCAGCCATGCGCGAGCACCTGCAGGAAAACGGCCTCGAAGAAGCCTGGGTGTACGGGCTGATGCGCCAGGAAAGCCGCTTCGTGACCTCAGCCAAATCGGGAGTTGGCGCCTCCGGACTGATGCAGGTCATGCCGAGCACCGCACGCTGGATCGCTAAAAAACTGGGCTTGAAGGACTATCGCGAATCGCTGCTGCACCAGCTCGACACCAATCTGACGCTGGGCACCTATTACATGAAGAATATGCTCTCTTCCCTCGACGACAGTCCGGTACTGGCTTCAGCAGCTTACAACGCAGGTCCCGGCCGCGCCCGTCGCTGGCGCTCGGATAAGCCGCTGGAAGGCGCCATTTACGCCGAGAGCATCCCGTTCGATGAAACACGCGACTATGTCAAAAAAGTGATGAGCAACACGGTGTATTACGCCCGGCAGTTTGGCGCCCCGCCGCGTTCGCTCAAGGCGCGCATTGGCACCATTTCGGCAAGAACGGGAGATATGCCGCTCACCGACGACAAATCGCCCGGCGGCAACAATGACCGCTAACGCGCAAATTTATTGCGTCGGCGGCGCTGTGCGTGACCGCCTGCTAGGACTTCCCGTCAAAGATCACGACTGGGTGGTGGTGGGCAGCACACCGGAGGCAATGGCAGCCCAGGGATACCAGCCGGTCGGTCGCGATTTTCCGGTATTTTTACACCCGAAAACCCATGAAGAATATGCCCTAGCCCGCACCGAGCGCAAAACCGCGCCCGGCTACAAAGGCTTTGTCGTGCATGCCGCACCCGATGTGACGCTGGAACAGGATTTAATGCGACGCGACTTCACCGTCAATGCCATCGCGCAGGATACGGCCGGCAACCTGATCGACCCGCACGGTGGCATGAAGGATTTGCGTGCCGGCGTCTTACGCCATGTCAGCAGCGCCTTCAACGAAGATCCGGTACGCATCCTGCGCGCGGCGCGTTTTGCGGCACGCTTTGGCTTTCGCATCGCACCGGAAACACAAGCGCTCATGTGCGACATGGTCAGCAATGGCGAAGTCGATGCGCTGGTGCCCGAACGCGTCTGGCAGGAACTGTCCCGCGCCCTGATGGAGCAGACCCCTGCGCGATTTTTTACCACGCTACGGGATTGCGGCGCGCTGGCTAAAATTATGCCCGAAATCGATGCGCTGTTCGGCATCCCGCAGGTCGCGAAATATCATCCGGAAATCGACTGCGGCCTGCACACCCTGATGGTGATTGAGGATGCGGCGCAGCACGGCTATGCGCTTGAGGTGCGCTATGCGGCGCTCACCCACGATCTGGGTAAGGCCACCACCGCGCCTGACATGCTGCCGCGACACCTGGGCCATGAACTGCGCAGCGTAGCGCTGGTCAAGACCTTGTCAGAACGCATCAGGGCGACCGGTGAATGCCGCGATCTGGCACTGCTGGCCGCACGCTTTCATGGCGATATACATCGGGCCTCAGAATTGCGCAGCGACACGATCATCAAATTATTCCAGTCGGCGGACGCATGGCGGCGTCCGGAGCGCTTTAGCCAATTACTGCAAGCCTGTGCATCGGATGCGCGGGGGCGCTTAGGCTTTGAGCAGAGCTTATACCCGCAAGCTGATTATTTACTGCAATTGCTCAATGCCGCCCGTGCAGTCAATGCCGGCGAGATTGCGCGATTGTGTCAGGATAAAGGTACAATTCCGGCCGCAGTCACGCAAGCGCGCAAAGACGCGATAGAAAATCTGGTCAAAAATCATCAAAAGGATGTGAAAATATGAAGTGGCTCATCGGTATGTTGTTCATTGCAATGCCCTGCCTGGCTTTCTCTGCGGAAAAAACGGGTAAAAAGGAAATCGAGGCCAAGTTTGAACAACTGTTCAAATCGGTGGATGCCGATGGCGACGGCAAAATATCAAAGGAAGAGGCTGCACTCAAGGCCCCTGCAATGGCGGATGGATTCGATGTAATCGACACCAACCACGATGGCGGCTTGACCAAAGCCGAGATCAAGGCCTTCACCCTCGCACTGGAAAAGAAGCGCCGCGAATTTTCTCAGCAACTTGAGAAAGCGGACAAAAACAAAAATGGCACGTTGTCCCGCGAGGAAGCGGCCGCGCTGCCCAACCTGAATGCCCATTTCGATGAAATCGACAGCAACCTCGACGGTCAGCTCAATATCAAAGAAATTTCAGACTTCCTGCGCTCCCTGACTGCACCGGCCAAATAACTATAGCAAGCGGCTAAAATCGCCACGGGCGAATCCTGATAAAGGGTTCGCCCTGTTTTTGCTCAAAGCAATGACTTTGAACAGTTCGCCCATTTCCGCGGGACTGGTCAATTTCTGCAATTGAGCGGACAAAGGGAGGTAGGCGCGCAGATCTTCAGGGGATGTCTCCGCCATCAGGTCGGCAATGCCGTTATTGATCAGGAAAAACGCCTGACTGGTATACCCCGACAATTCCAGCCCCGCATCGATGCCGGTCTCTGCGATATCGGTAAAGTTGACGTGCGCGGTAATGTCCTGCAGCCCCGGCAGAAAAAAGGCATCGTCGTGCGCACGGTGACGGTAATGACACATCAGCGTGCCGTTCAATCGCTGCGGATGATAAAACTCGCGCGCGCCAAAACCGTAATCGATGAAGATCAATGTGCCTTGCGTTAAGCGGCAGGCCAGACTAGTAACCAGGCCTCGCGCGGCCAGACATATCTCGCTGACATAATTATCCGGCACCTTGATTTGCTGCGCCGCCTGCAACAATTGTGCATCGGCAATCGCGCGCTCTTCTCTCACGAAGCCCGATTCACCGTAAGCCACGCCGATCTCACTCAGCGCACTGTCCTGCCAGCGTACCAGATGTACGGGCAGCGCATCGAGCACTTCATTGGCAACGACCGCACCGCTCAGTCGTTCTGGCAGCGCATCCAGCCAGTGCACGCGGCAGAGCAAATGCGGCAAACACTGGCCGATGAGTGCCTGCTGACGCGCACGCAAATCGGCACTGACCTCCAAAATATAGTAGCTATCTGGCAAACAGCCCAAGCGCTCTAATTCTCCCAGCATATCGACTGCGAGTTTGCCGCTGCCCGCACCCAATTCCAGAATATGCGGCGCACTCTCTGCCATGATTTGTGCAACTTGTCGTGCTAGGGTGCGACCGAACAGCGGCGAGAGTTCAGGCGCGGTAATAAAATCCCCCGCTTCGCCGAACTTGTGCGCGCCGGCTGTGTAGTAACCCAGTCCCGGCGCATACAGCGCCAGCTCCATGTAGCGGGCAAAGGAAATCCAGCCGCCTTGCACGGCAATCTCAGCGCGTATCGCCTCGATTAGGCGCGCGCTGTGTTGTGCGGCCTCAGGGCCCGGTTGGGGAAGTGATGTGTCAGGTGTTGTGGGCATGGTCAGGTATAATTCGGCAGATTGCTAAGTTTAATGGAGGGTGCGGTGCAAGGCAAAGTTATGTTGGTGACAGGCGGTGGAAAACGAGTGGGCGCGGCAATTTGCCGCCGCCTGCATGCTGCGGGTGCGACCCTCGCACTGCATTACCGCACGTCGGCTCAAGAGGCGCTGGCATTAGAAGATGAACTTAACCTGCTGCGCCCCGATAGTGCCGCAGCCTTTTCGGCCGACCTGCTTGATCTGGCTGACTTACCCCGTTTGATTGAGGCAGTCATTGCAAGATTTGGCCGTCTCGATGGGCTGGTCAACAATGCCTCCAGTTTTTACGCGACGCCGCTCCATGAATTGAACGAAGTGCAATGGCACGATTTGCTCGGCACCAACCTGCGCGCACCGCTGTTTCTGGCGCAGGCCGCACAAAACGAATTACGCCAGCGACACGGCTGCATCGTCAATATCGTGGACATTCATGCAGAACGGCCGATGCAAGGCCATCTGCTGTATAGCGTTGCAAAAGCCGGTTTAGTCGCACTCACCCGTGCTCTGGCTCAAGAGCTCGCCCCCTGCGTGCGCGTGAATGCTGTAGCACCTGGCGTCATCCTCTGGCCTGAAAATGCGGACTGGGAAGATGCTGCACAGCGCGGAAAAATCGTGGCCCATACCTTGCTCAAACGAGAGGGTGAGCCGGATGATATCGCCAAAACCGTGAAATTTTTAATCGCCGATGCCCCGTATATCACCGGGCAGGTCATCTCGGTTGATGGCGGCAGAAGCATCACTCTTTAAATTGGAAATTTATGACCCTCATTGCACAACCTATCCAGTTCGATCATTCGGGCAACTTCAATAAACTCAAGAACCGCTTAGAGCATCAAGTCGGCAAGGCCATTTTCGATTTCAATATGATCGAGGAGGGCGACTCGGTGATGGTCTGCCTGTCGGGCGGCAAAGATTCTTATACGCTGCTGGATATTTTGCTTACCCTGCGAAAACGCGCACCGATTGATTTTCGCATCGTCGCGATGAATCTGGATCAAAAGCAACCCGGCTTCCCCGCCGATATTTTGCCGGGTTACCTCAAAGCGCTCGGCGTCGAATATCACATTGAAACGCAGGACACCTACTCCATCGTCAAAGAGAAGATCCCTGAAGGAAAAACCACCTGTTCGCTGTGTTCCAGATTGCGGCGCGGCATTATTTATAAGGTCGCGGGCGAATTGGGCGCCAACAAGATTGCGCTAGGACATCACCGCGACGACATGATAGAGACGCTGTTCCTGAATATGTTCTTTGCCGGAAAACTCAAGGCGATGCCGCCCAAACTGGTCACGGACAAAGGCGATCATATCGTGATTCGTCCGCTGGCCTACTGTGTCGAAAAAGACATCGCCCGCTATGCGCGCGGCATGGAGTTTCCGATTATCCCGTGCAACCTGTGCGGCTCGCAGGAAAATCTGCAACGCCAGAACATCAAGGAAATGCTGACTAACTGGGAGCGTCAATATCCCGGGCGCAGCCAGACGATTTTTACCGCGATGCAAAATGTCGCCCCCTCCCATCTACTCGACGGTAATCTTTTTGATTTCAAGGGAATGCAGATGGGTCAGGAAGTTGCCGAAGGCGACGTGGTGTTTGACAGCGAATAGTCGCGCCGCCGGATATTAGAGGCGGTTGACACTTCAATACAACGCCGGGTTGAAGATAGCCGAAAAGTCATCCTTTTCGGCC
The DNA here is from genome assembly GCA_001801025.1 of Gallionellales bacterium GWA2_54_124. Classification (GTDB taxonomy): domain Bacteria; phylum Pseudomonadota; class Gammaproteobacteria; order Burkholderiales; family Gallionellaceae; genus Gallionella. The sequence continues at coordinate 15,051 of MGWO01000014.1, read as the reverse complement.
TCAATTTTCTCCTGCACCGCCTCACTGACCTTCTTCTGCGCCTCACTTTTCTTCTGGCCGCCTCACGGATCTGCCTGTCTGCCTGCAACATGAGTCCCTCCGCCTGCATTGGTCATGCGACCGGGTTCTCCAAGTATGAAAAGTGAGGCAGAGAGACAGATAATACAGGCGGTGAATCTACTGCGGCCTCGTATGCACTTCGAGACACGCCTCACCTGCGTAGTTTTATTCCACGGCAGCAGCCTTTTGCAAGAGCGCTATCGGCATGTCTGCGCCACTGTGGGATAATCCGCCCATGAATACGACACTATTATCCGGCCTCAATCCGCCTCAACTGCAAGCGGTGACACTCCCCCGCCAGTCCGCGCTCATTCTGGCGGGTGCCGGCAGTGGCAAGACTCGCGTGCTGACCACGCGCATCGCCTATCTCATCAGCACAGGCGCGGTCAGCCCACACGGCTTACTGGCGGTGACCTTCACCAACAAGGCCGCAAAGGAGATGGTGACTCGCCTGTCGGCGATGCTGCCCATCAATACACGCGGCATGTGGATCGGTACATTTCACGGACTATGCAATCGATTGTTGCGCGCACATTACAGAGAGGCCGCATTGCCGCAGACCTTCCAGATTCTCGACTCCGGCGATCAGCTCTCGGCGATCAAGCGGGTCATGAAAGCGCTGGAAATCGATGACGAAAAATATCCTCCGCGCGAGATGCAAAATTTTATCAGCGGCAGCAAAGAGCAGGGACTGCGCGCGCACGATGTCGAGGCCTTTGATCCGTACACCCGGCGCAAGGTCGATGTGTACGCCGAATACGATGCACAGTGCCAGCGTGAAGGCGTGGTGGATTTCTCCGAGTTGCTGCTGCGCTGTTTCGAGTTGCTCTCCCGCAATGCAAGTCTGCGCACCCACTATCAGGAACGCTTCCACCACATTCTGGTGGACGAATTTCAGGATACCAATCCGCTGCAATACCAATGGCTCAAGTTACTGGCAGGTGAACATAATTCACTTTTCGCGGTAGGCGACGACGACCAGTCCATCTATGCCTTTCGCGGCGCAAATGTCGGCAATATGAAAGATCTGCTGCGTGATTTCAAGGTCGAGTCGGTCATCAAGCTGGAGCAAAACTACCGCTCCCACGGCAACATACTCGACGCGGCCAACGCGCTAATTTCCAATAACCGCAATCGCCTGGGCAAAAACCTGTGGACGTCTGAACAGGGTGGCGAAAAGCTGCGTGTCTATGAAGCGCCGACCGATGTGGAGGAAGCCAACTTCATCATAGGCGAAATCAGACAACTCAAAACAGAAGGTCTGAAACTTACCGAAATCACATTGTTGTACCGCTCCAACGCACAATCGCGTGTGCTCGAACACGCGCTGGTCTCGGCCGGATTGTCGTACCGGGTCTATGGCGGCCTGCGCTTTTTCGAACGACAGGAAATCAAACACGCGCTAGCTTATCTGCGCCTGATGCAAAACACCGACGACGACAATGCGCTGCTGCGCATCATCAATTATCCGACGCGAGGCATCGGCGCACGCAGCATCGAACAGGTGCAGGAATCAGCGAAAATGCACACCACGACACTGTGGGATGCAGCCGCCCGCACAGGCGGCAAAGTTTCGGCCTTCGTCGGACTGATCGAAGCACTGCGCAGCGCGACGGAGGGCTTGCCGCTCCCCGAAATCATGGAACATGTGCTGGTGCGCAGCGGCCTTATCGAGCACTATCAAAGCGAAAAAGGCGCCAAGAAGCGCGAAGCGGAAGAACGACTGGAAAATCTGAAGGAACTGGTCACCGCCGCCACGTTATTCGTACATGAAAACGAGGACGATAGCCTGACCTCGTTCCTGACCCATGCCTCACTCGAAGCGGGAGAACATCAGGCGGGCGATCAGGACGATGCGCTGCACCTGATGACCGTGCATGCGGCCAAGGGCTTGGAATTTAACGCGGTGTTTATCACCGGACTCGAAGAAAACTTATTTCCGCATCAGAACAGCCAGCGGGTCGATGGCGGCCTGGATGAAGAGCGCCGCCTGATGTATGTCGCGATTACCCGCGCACGCCGCCGTCTGTATATGAGTTTTGCACAGCGTCGCATGTTGAACGGTCAGGTAAGTTACGGTGCCCCCTCGAGTTTCTTAAAAGAATTACCCGAAGAATTGCTGCAATGGCTGTCTGCGCGAGAAGCACCACCCAATCCCTTTGCCTCTTTCGGCTATACCGCACCGGCAATGCCAGCCCCTGTGCAGCGCACAGCAAACGGCTGGCGCACCGGTCAACGCGTGATGCACCTGAAATTCGGCGAAGGGGTGGTCACAGGCGTCGAAGGCAGCGGGAACGACGGGCGGGTACAGGTCAATTTCAAACATGCCGGCAGCAAATGGCTGGCACTCGAATACGCAAAGCTCACCGCGCTATGACCAATGCTGCGCTGAGCGATCCGCGCCTGCCGCTGATACTGGACAGTTATCAGCGCTTAACCGGAAAAACGCTATTACACGATACGGAAAGTATGTGGCACGCCCCTTTTGCCATCGTCGCCCATGACACAGCGCCCGACCCGATCTTTTTCTACGGCAACCAGCTGGCCTTACAGCAGTTCGAGATGAGCTTCGGAGAATTCGTAAAACTGCCCTCACGACTCTCCGCTGAGCCCCTGGCACAGGAGGCGCGTGCTCAACTGCTGTACAAGGTCTCGCTGCAAGGTTATATAGACGACTATAGCGGTATGCGCATTAGCAGCAGCGGGCGACGCTTCATGATCAATCAGGCAACGGTCTGGAATTTGATTGATGAAGCCGGCATCTGTCACGGCCAGGCGGCCGCTTTTACAACGCAAAAATAATTTACAGGTGCGGCGGAAATTTCGCCACGAGGCTGTCGGGTACTTCTCGCTTTGAAGCGAGACTGATTGCGCCCGCTTCCATGATCGCAGTGATCATCACGCCGGCTAGCGTTGGTAAAATGGCGATGCGCGTGAGGGCCGTCCAGATAATGTGACCCATGCTCGGATTGGCGGCGGCGAGACTGACCAGCCAGGCAGCAAGTATCAGTAATGCCGTGATGGCATACCCCGACATTAGCCAGCGACTATTTTTAAAGGCCAGTCGCCAGTGCGCATCGACAAACCAGAGCGTATTTTTTCTACTGCGCAAATAGATCGTCCCTATTAACGCACCGGTGCTCAAGAAGGGGATCAGCAGCCCTATCATGCCAAATTTTAATGCGATAACAGCGGGCGCCATCAGCAGATTGAAGCCGAACAAAGCTGAAATGAGCAGATTGTGCGGCAATTGCGCACGCTTGACTGCGGACAGATCGATCTCAAATTGCATGGCATTTCCCGGCTGAAATTCAATGAGACAGCATATTAGCATAAGCTGATACTTAAATCAGACTGATGCTACCCACCCTGTGCGGGATCAGAAATGCGCTTGATCGTCCTGTTCTACAGCGGTGGCCGTGATCACGGGCTCGGGGAAAATATCGCAGAAACTGGCATACAGCGAAGTAAAGACCATCGGCATCAAAATCAGCCACCCTAGCATCATCGGCATGCTGGCCAGTATCGCCAGCAACAAAAAGGCCATACCATAGACAAACATAGCACCGACATTATGCGTGAAAGCACGCAAACTCAGCCTCATCGCATCATAAGGCGGCACATCGCGAAAAAATACCAGCATGGGGGCAAACTGCATGGCCATCAGCAACAGTCCGAACAGCGCAACGCCTATCATGACCGCGGCACCGGCACCTGCAACCGCCTGCTGAATGACGTCGGGCGGCACCGCGACCTGACTATTCATCAATATTCCCACCAGCGCAGCACCCCCAACCATCATCATCACACCAAAGATCAGATATTGACCCACCAGTGCAATACCGCCCAACGTTATCAAATGTGAGGTGTGACGCTGAAATCCGCAAAAAAGATGCATCAGTTCCAGATCATCACCCAGTTCCAGCGAACGGCAGCCTGCCATCAGCCCAATCACTGCAACCGGCATCAACAGACTAACAAGCGGCTCTCCTATCACCGGTACCGCAGTGACACCTGCCGCGGTGACAAAGCAGATCGCCAGCAGCACGATCCAGAGCAGAGGTGCCTTCATAAACAAGGCATACCCTTTTTTGATCCATTGCATGCCCTGAGCGGCTTCCAAACGTATCGGTTCCATTTTTTCCCCAAGCCCCTGCTTATCCGTTTTCAAATCCATACGGCTTGCGCGGTGTCAATATGGTTTTTTAGTACGCGTTCAAAATGCGCCGGATCATGCGCATGAATCAATTCACCATCGCGCGGCAGATATTTATCGAAAAGCCGCGACAGCCAAAAACGCAGCGCGGCCTGCCTCAACATCAACGGCCATGCCTGATGCTCACTGTCCTGCAACGGACGCACAGCGTGATAGGCACGTAAAAAAGTCTGCGCCATACCTGTGTCGAGCATACCATCGAAACCCATACACCAGTCATTGACGGTAATAGCGACGTCGTAGAGCAAGGCATCGGTGCAGGCGAAATAGAAATCGATCAAACCGCCAACACGCTCGCCTTCCAACAGGACATTGTCGCGAAATAAATCAGCGTGTATCAAGCCTTGCGGCAAAATGGAATGATTGCGCTGCGCATGAAGTGCGATTTCACTGTCGAGCAATGCCGCTTGCCCTGCGGTAATAAATGGCCTGACCTGAGGTGCGGTAGCCGTGCGCCACGCAGCACCGCGCGGATTCGGCATGATCTGAGAAAAACTCTGTCCTGCGATATGCATCTGGCCCAGCATTGAACCCATCGCGGCACAGTGAGCCAGCGTCGGTGTCGTCGTTGACTTACCACTCAGACGACTGACGATACAGGCGGGTTTATCCTTCAGAATACCCAAAAACTGATTGTGCCGGTTTGCCATCGGTGCGGGGCAAGGGATACCATGTCTGGCCAGATGCGCCATCAGGTTAAGATAAAACGGCAGCTCATCCGCGCTCAGTTTTTCGAACAAGGTCAGCACAAAGCGACCATTGCTGGTCGTGACGAAATAATTCGTGTTTTCGATGCCGGAAGCGATGCCCTGCAATTCCTGCAACTGCCCTAAAGAATAATCATTGAGCCAAACGGTCAGTTCAGCTTCGGATACAGTAGTGTAAACAGACATGAGTTAAAAGGTCTTGATAATCCAGCGCGGCGGGCGGAATCCCGAATCCAGACTTTCCTGACGGGCAAATTTGCCATCACCCCTGTCGTCGACCAGATAGTAAGGAGGCCCGACTTTCGGAGTAACTTTAATCATATAGATGCGACCGCCCGAGCGATACTCTTCTACCGTGAGTTCAGTTTGTTTAACGATGGTCACTTCAGGCTCATCGCCTGCCGCCGCTTCCGGCGTAAATTCGGGCGGCGGAGATAATGGCTCCAGATTCGCTGGTACGGGCTGAGCCGCAAAAACCGGTAATGCGAAGCCTGCAAAAATCAACAATGACAATATACGCATGACAGCAGCCTGTAATAAATTGTAGTACGCGCATTTTAGCCGATTTATCGACTGGCAAGTTCGTGATTACCACCCGTCTGAAAGAAGCCATGAGCCCGCGACGGACAACACTCAAAAATATTTTTCATATTCCGGAACTTTTTACTAAGCGACCTGCCTGAGCATACAGTTAGCGCAAGCTATCACCCATTACCTCCCTGGATGGGTATCTTAACTCCTCCCAAATAGTTAAGAATTTCGCCCCTGATCTTTCATGTTCAGGGGCTTTTTTTTGCCTGTTGCAAAACCGACCGAACACAAAAAAGTTAAAGCAAACCACGCGGCTTATGCGGAGCATTCGCGAACAATCGGTCATATAACCAGCGTGGCAGACACCTGAGCACGCAGGCCACCCAGCCCATTTGCCACGGGATCACAGCAAATGACGTTTGCCGCTCGATTGCACGCACCATCCGTCCAGCCGCATCGCCCGCGTCCAAAATAAAAGGCATCCGGTAAGGATTCACCACTGTCATCGCGGTCTTAATATAACCCGGACAAATCGTCACGACCTTCACGCCGCTGCCATGCAACTCGACCCGCAGCGATTCCAGATAGGAGATCGCCGCAGCCTTAGATGCGGAATAGGCTCCCGCCCCCGGCAAACCGCGAATTCCAGCCACGCTGGCAATACCGACCAGCGTACCTCGCCGGACATCGCGCATCGCCGCAACAAAAGGCTGAAAGGTCTGCACCATGCCCAGCACGTTGATGTCCATGACCTGCCGGAAAGCATCCATATCTTCGGCATATTCGGTGAGCGTACCGACACTGACGCCTGCATTGGCGATGACCACATCCGGCACGCCGACCTGCGCAATGAAGTTCGCTGCCGCCAGCTGCAAGCCGGCGGCATCCCGCACATCCAGCGCATAGCAATACACCTGACCAGGAAATTCAACGGCCAGCACCCGCAGCAATTCATCACGCCGGGCGATTACGCCAACAAGTGCGCCGGACATAAGATAATGGCGCGCCAAAGCTAAGCCTAAGCCGCTTGATGCGCCACTGATAACAACCCTTAATGACATTAAGGCTTAGCTTTAACCTTACCTGATGCGCCGGCGCGCCCTTTACGCACCATCGCAACCACTTCATTCAATACACGGATCGTATCAGCCGGTTGCAGCCCGGTAATTGCATACCGGCCGTCAACGACCAGTGTAGGCGTCCCCTCGATATGATAGTCACGGATCATTTGCTTGGCACGCATGATACGGCTATTCACCGAAAAGGAATTGTAAGCTGCTGCAAACTTGGCTTTATCCACGCCGTTGCTCGCAACGAATGCACTTATGGTATCCATGTCGTACAGATTTGCTTGTTTCACATGGATAGCCTGATAAATCGCATCATCTAGCTGCTTAATTTTGCCGATGCTATCGAGCGCATAGTAAGCGCGCGCCAACGGCTCCGTGGAGTCGCGAAAAATAGTCGGCACAAAAGTCAGTTCGACATCAGCAGGCAAAGCCTTTTCCCAGCGTGCCAGCTCAGGATGCAAATGATAGCAGTGCGAGCACTCATAGAAGAAAAACTCCAGCACCTCGATTTTCTTGGCATTTGCGATCTGCGGCGCAGCCAACAGAGTAAATTCCTTACCCTGTACTGCGGCATAAGAGGTTCCGCACATCAACAGGGCTACTGCAACAAGCAAACCTTTAAGACTTAATTTCATGCATCTCTCCTCAAAAACACGACAAAAATGGCTAAAATCAGATCAGCGCGCTGGTGTAGCATCCAGCCCATTCAATTTTAATGTGCCACGTGCGCTGCTCAACTCCTGCTCGCTTGAAAACGGGCCGACACGTACACGATGCATCTCGCCTCGCCCTGGAATGTTCACCTTTTGCACACTCGCCTCCAGTCCCTTCATCGCCAGCGATGCTTTAAGATTTTCGGCATCGGTAGCACTCGCAAACGAACCTGCCTGTAAAAATCTTGGCGCCGCTTTGGACTCCTCAGCTTTAGGCTTTTCGGCCGGTTTGAGCTGCGCATCCGCCGCATCCGGCTTATCGGTCAACACTTTGTAGAATTCAAAACGGGGTTTAGCCTCATCCACGCCGGATGCTGCCGCAACATCAACCTTAGGTTTAACCGGCTCAGGACGCACAACTTCAACCGTTGCGACTTCCGCCGCAGGCCGCGTTGCGGCCTCCTTATTGACGAAAGGGCTAGGCGACTTCAATATAAACCAAGCCAAACCTGCCGCCAACGCCACCCCCACCACCATCCCCATCAAAATACCCGCAAGCAATGGGCTGCCACTTTTTTTCGGTGCCGATGGTTTACTGCCTGTAGCTTTACTCATTTTTAGTTCATTTCCAATTTAAAATATTCAACTCTTGGCAAAACTACATTTTTTCCGGTGCGCCGACACCCAAAAGCGCCAGTCCGTTCTTCATCACCTGCGCCGTTGCCGCAATCAGTGCCAGACGGGCGCATTTGACCGCCTCATCCTCGACTAAAAAGCGAGAGGCATTATAGTAACTGTGAAACGCAGCCGCTAATTCCTTCAGATAAAATGCGATCAGATGGGGCGCCAACTCCTGAGCCGCATTTTCAATCACCTGAGGATAATCAATGAGCTGCTGCAATAAAGCCGTCTCAAATTCACTATCCAGCAGACTGACATCCGCACTCAACAAATTCACGCGCTCGCCACCCCACGTTTCCAGCACGGTACTGATGCGTGCGTGCGCATACTGAATGTAATACACCGGGTTATCATTGCTCTTGGATTTCGCCAGATCGATATCGAACACCAGCTGGGAGTCCGGATGACGCGCAGCCAGAAAATAGCGCGTCGCATCGCAGCCCACTTCGTCGATCAAATCGCGCAACGTGACATAACTGCCGGCACGCTTAGAAATTTTCACCTCTTCACCGTTTTTAAGCACCGTCACCATCTGGTGCAACACATAATCCGGCCAGCCCGTTGGAATCCCTACATCAAGCGCTTGCAATCCCGCCCGCACGCGGGTGATGGTGCTGTGATGATCCGCCCCCTGCTCATTGATGACGCGCACAAAACCCCGTCGCCATTTATCCAGATGATAAGCCACATCCGGCACGAAATAGGTATAACCGCCATCGGATTTGCGCATCACCCGGTCTTTATCGTCGCCGAAATCCGTGGTGCGCAGCCACAGCGCATCATCCTGCTCATAGGTATGTCCGCTGGCAATCAAGCCGGCCACCGTTTCATCGACCTTGCCTTCGCTATACAACGCCGACTCCAGCGAGAACACATCGAATTCAACATGAAAAGCGCGCAAATCCAGGTCCTGTTCGCGACGCAAATAAGCTACCGCAAAATGGCGAATGGCCACCGCATCGTCAACATCCCCGCGACCGGTGGTACGCTGATCATCCGCCTCTACAGTTTCACAGGCCATATAAGCCCGCGCCACGTCAGCAATGTAATCGCCGCGATAACCGGCCTCAGGCCAGATGGGATCATCCGGCGTAATTCCTTTGCAACGCAACTGTACCGAACGCATCAGGTTGTCAATTTGAGCCCCGGCGTCGTTGTAATAAAACTCGCGCGTGACATTCCAGCCAGCCGCCTGCAACACATTACACAGACAATCGCCAACGGCCGCGCCACGACCATGCCCCACATGCAAAGGGCCGGTCGGATTGGCAGAAACAAATTCCACCTGAACCCGCCGCCCCTGCCCCAGGTGCAGATGCCCGTAACCGGCCCCCGCATGCAGCACGGCGTGCACAATGGCCTGCTTAGCCGCATGGGTCACGAACAGATTGATAAAACCGGCACCGGCAATCTCGACCCTTTCAATGACATCCGACTTTGGCAGGGCCGCGATCAGCGCACTCGCAATATCCCGCGGCGATTTTCGCAGCGGTTTAGCCAGTTGCATGGCGAGATTGCAGGCGTAATCACCGTGCGATGCCTGCTTGGGACGCTCTATCAAGACAGACATACCGCCGTGTTCCGGCGCGACCTCACGCATCGCTTCAACAAATAATTCGGTAATATGGGATTTAAAATTTAATACGACGGACATAAACAGCACCTTTAAAGAGGCGTTGATTATAACACTTGCATGCGAACTGACCGGCACTCGCGAGATTTCCGCGCGTCGTGCAGATCAAGAATAGGTGCTTCACGTTGCCAGATACATAGCCGCATCGGCTTAATCCATGATTTCATCCGCTTCGCAGCCGTTGTCCGGATACATCGCGACACCTAAACTTGCCGACACAAATTACGTGCGTTCCGCCACCAGTAGCTGATTTCGCATGATTCCAATCGCACAACTTGCACGACAAGCTGAGCTCAGATTACTTTACCCGGATTCATCAGATTCCCGGGATCAAAAGCATGCTTGATCGTACGCATCATTTCCAGTTCCAGCGGATCTTTGTAGTCGCGTATCGTTTCTCGCTTGAGTTGCCCAAGACCATGCTCAGCGCTGATACTACCGCCGAGTTTTTGCACAACCTGATAGACAAGGCGATTCACCTCAATTTCATGCTGCCTGATAAAGGCATCATTCCCGGCGGCGTCAAACAGTGACACATTAAAGTGAATATTGCCATCCCCCATATGACCGAATGCAACAATGCGCAGATCAACAAACCTGTTGCGCAATACGCGGCTGGCTTCGGCAATAAATTCCGCGACGCGGCTCACCGGAACAGAAATATCATGCTTGATACTCACCCCTTCAAGTTTTTGCGCCTCGCTGATATTTTTGCGCAGATGCCACCAACCCTCAGACTGCCTCGCATCACAGGCGATGCCGAACGTCAGCACGTCGCCACCAAAATTGAGCAGCGCACTGCGAATCGCGTCAGCGGGTGAGTTTTGCTGCACGTCATCGATCTTGATCAGCAAATACCATTCGTAGCGTTTCTTGAATGGCTCATGTGCATCCTCGACATGCTTGAACACCAGATCCAGACAATTGCGCGAGATAATTTCAAATCCGCTCAATGCCTGGCCACAGCTTGCCCGAATAGTCGCCAGCAATCGCACAGCCACTTCAGGGCTTGCGACAGCAACGCAGGCCGTCGCGGTCGACTGAGGACGCGGAAACAATTTCAGCAGGGCAACCGTAATAATTCCTAACGTACCTTCGGCACCCAGAAATAATTGCTTTAAGTCATAGCCCGTATTGTCCTTACGCAGACTGCGCAATCCATTCCAGATGCGGCCGTCTGGCAGTACAACCTCTAGACCTAACACGAGATCGCGGGCGCTACCGTAACGCAGCACGCCGATACCGCCCGCATTAGTGGAAAGGTTGCCGCCAATTTCACAGTGCGCAGCGATAGCTGTCAACCCTAACGGAAACAAACGATTAGCCTGTTCGGCCGCCTCGTACAGCGCAGCCAGCTTACAGCCCGCCTCAACCGTCATCGTATAGTTAATTGCATCTACGACACGAATTTTATTCATGCGCGACAGATTCAACACAATCTGGCGGCCTTGACTGACCGGCACACTCGCTCCGCACAAACTCGTGTTGCCTCCCTGCGGCACTATGGCCACCTGATTTGCAACACACAATTTGACGATTTCAGATACCTGCAGGGTATTAGCGGGAAACAGAACCGCCAACGCGGAACCGGAATAGCGCCCGCGCCAGTCTTCGCAATAAGCGGTCATCGCATCCCCGGTCAAAACCGCCTCCCGGCCTGCGATGCTTATTGCGGAGCGGATGAAAGCTTCCTGCATGATTAATGCACGGGTCTTTTGAGCGTCCAGATCTGATATAAAGAAATCAGAATTTGCAGCGCCATCGACATTCCCAGCAAGCCACCCGCAGCAATCACGATCACAGCATAGTGCGAATCGTATTTGGTCAAAAACCATGAAAGCACGTCAACGAACACCGCAAGCATAGGCGACACAACCAGAAATCGCTTAAACCAGACGTTGATTTCGCACTGAATAAAAATAGATCCCAGCATAAACAACAGCAGACTAATTCCGAACAGATGTATATGCGACAGTTTCAACAAACTGGCCATCGACATGCCGGTATCCACTTCGGCAAACTTATGCAGCCCCTGATAGGTGCTGAAATCAGCGATATTCATTCCCGAAGCCTGCACATGACAGGCAAGACAGGTCTTATCCAGAATCGGCTTGATATCCTTTGCAAAATGCTCCTCTTCTGCACCGTCCTTAAGCCAGGCCACCATTACCTCGCTGTCTTCAGGGCTTATGTTTCCGGACATCGGACCGCGTATCGCAGCCTCAAGACGGGTACCGCTACGATTACCGTAATAGCTGTTTGCTACATCGGCAACCGATAATCCCGGCTTAGTGTCATTCATTTCGTGCGTGACGTACAAATAAGCTGTAGCCATCAGGTAGCCCAACCCCACTAGGGACAGAAAACACGTGTAGAGTAATTTCTCGCTGATCGTGCGATCGTAAAAACGTTTTGGTACGATGTGACCTTCTACTGCTGCCATAGCATTTTCTCCAATTTAATGTGTGACTTTAAAACTCTAGCGGGTCAATGTCCAGCGAACATCGCAGTTTATTACTTGCCAAATCCGCCAGTCCGGGTTGCCATACGCGCAGGAACTGCTGGAGCACTCGTCGAGAATTAGCCTGAATCAACAATTGTGCTCTGACATAGTTAGCACGACGCGCTAGGGACGCAGGCACAACGCCGAAAATTTCCACGGGATGATTTAATTTAGCGCCTGCTAACTTCGCCCTATTAAGGTAAGCATAGACATCTGCTTCCACCAAGCCCTCGGCTCGCAGCATGGCTTGAAATGCAAAGGGTGGGAAATCAGCCATCTCTCGTTCGGCCAATTGCGATGCTGCCCATCCTTCAAAATCGTGCTGCTGTAAACACAGGTACATAGGGTGGTCGGGGAACTCGGTCTGTATCAATACCTGACCTGGCTTATCGGCACGGCCGGCACGCCCCGACACCTGCATCAGCTGAGCAAATAATTTTTCAGCTGCCCGAAAATCGCTACTGTAGAGTGCACTGTCCGGATTTAAAACACCCACCAACGTCAACGCAGGAAAGTCATGCCCTTTGGCCAGCATCTGCGTGCCGACCATAATATCCACTTCATTCGCTGTAATTTTGGAGCGCATCACCTCCCACGCGCGCTTGTTGCGCGTGCTGTCGCGGTCAACCCGCAGAATGCGCGCATCCGGGAATCTATCGGTCAAGATACTCTCCACTCTTTGCGTGCCGCTGCCGACCGGAAGTAACTCAGGGTGGCCACATTCAGGACACAGCGTGGGCACACGAATCTGCCAACCGCAATGGTGGCAGCGCAATCGCTGATCTTTCGTGTGCAACACCATCTTGCCTGCACAGTTTTTACAATCCGACAACCAGCCGCACTCCGTACACATCAGTACGGGTGCATAACCTCGCCGATTGATAAAGAGCAGGCTTTGCTCACCTTTGGCTATTCTATTTGCGATCTCACGCAGCAAGACTTCGCTGATACCATCGACCATCACAGTTTGTTTGGTGTAAACAAATTTAATTTCCGGAAGATTCGCATCCGCCAGTGCGCGTCCAGTCAGTTTGAGCATCGCATAGCGACCAGTCAGCGCATTGTGATAGCTCTCCAACGAAGGCGTTGCAGAACCCAGCACGATAGGAACCCCGCATTGATTCGCACGAAAAATCGCGACATCACGCGCTGAATAGCGCAAGCCGTCCTGCTGCTTAAATGAACTATCGTGCTCCTCATCGACGATAATAAGCGACAGCCTAGGCAATTCAGCGAATACAGACAACCGTGTTCCCAGCACAATCTGAGCCATTCCTGTCTGCGCCTGTTGCCAATGATGCAGCCGCTCATTCTCCGACAATCCGCTATGCAGGCTCACGAGTGTCGCGACAGGAAAGCGACTTAAAAAATAGTGTTCTAGCTGAGGCGTCAGATTAATTTCCGGCACCAGCAGCAAGACCTGCCCGCCAGCTCGCAATGCACGATCAATCAGATGCACATAGACTTCAGTCTTACCGCTACCTGTTATGCCATGGAGCAAAAAGCAGCAATAACCAGATGCACGCGTAACCGCATCGACGACCTGTTGCTGTTCATTCGTCAGTTTGTGTGCATTCGCAAAACGATGTGAGCAAGGTTCCACCTCATGAGGATTTACCTCGAATGATTCAACCCAGCCCGCCTCACTCAACCATTTCAATTGCGTTGCGGCAGAAGCCGTCAGTGTTTTAAGTTGCTGCAATGTGCAAGAATGCAATGCAAGTGTGGCAACAATGTTTCGCGCAGCCGTTTTTCGCTTCGGAATATGGTCTACATGTGGCGCGCTATTGAGCAACCGGTAGTGAAACTCATGCTTAACGGATATGGGCTTATCAGCGCGCATTCGAGCAGGCAATGACGACATGACCGTCTGCCCGATTGGATAATGATAGTAATCGCTGCAAAACTGCAACAATATAAGCAATTTAGACGAAATTGGCTCGCAATCGCGCAAAATACGCAAAACAGGCTTAATTTTCACAGATGCCAGCTCTGATCCTGCTGCGCACTCCATCACGACGCCAAGCAACTGACGGTTACGAAACGGCACAATCACACGCTGCCCTGCGACAACGACATCGTCCACCGTGTAATCAAACAAAGTGGGTAGCGGCACATCGAGGGCGACACGAACAATTGGCATTTTTCTCTTGCTTTAGAACTTACCGGATTATCTCAGACAGTTGGGTTGAGTACAGATTAAAATTTTCAGACCAAAGCAAAAACCCCCGCCGTTACCGGAGGGGGTTATGCATATAAGGCGTCTGACGATGACCTACGCTGATCCGTCCAACGTAATTTTCATTCGTCTCGCCACAAGGGCAGCATAAGAGCCGTCGTGCAGCCCTTGCACCAGGTTCAAGCAGGTCAACTATTTAGTAAGCGTAAAACAAAAAGCCCTCTTTCGAGGGCTTAGTGTTTATAAGGAGTCTGACGATGACCTACTTTCACATGGGTAATCCACACTATCATTGGCGCGGAGTCGTTTCACTGTCCTGTTCGGGATGGGAAGGAGTGGGACCAACTCGCTATGGTCGTCAGACAAACTGGTAAGTGTCTTGCGGTGCTCTGCAAGTCACTGTGTTTGTTGTTTCTTGCCGCCATTATACATGGTTTCAAGAAACATTATCTGGAAGAAGTAAAGTAAGTCTTTGATTGTACTTGCGTTACATATATAAGATCGATTTCTCAATCATACTTAATGTTATAGGATCAAGCCTCACGAGCAATTAGTATTGGTTAGCTTAACGCATTACTGCGCTTCCACACCCAACCTATCAACGTCCTGGTCTCGAACGACTCTTTAGAAGGCTTAAAGCCTAGGGAAATCTTATCTCAAGGCGAGTTTCCCGCTTAGATGCTTTCAGCGGTTATCTCTTCCAGATTTAGCTACCCGGCAATACCACTGGCGTGATAACCGGTACACCAGAGATCTGTCCACTCCGGTCCTCTCGTACTAGGAGCAGGTCCCTTCAAATTTCCAACGCCCAAGGCAGA
>MGWO01000013.1 GCA_001801025.1 Gallionellales bacterium GWA2_54_124 | reverse complement strand
AACGACTCCGCGCCAATGATAGTGTGGATTACCCATGTGAAAGTAGGTCATCGTCAGACTCCTTATAAACACTAAGCCCTCGAAAGAGGGCTTTTTGTTTTACGCTTACTAAATAGTTGACCTGCTTGAACCTGGTGCAAGGGCTGCACGACGGCTCTTATGCTGCCCTTGTGGCGAGACGAATGAAAATTACGTTGGACGGATCAGCGTAGGTCATCGTCAGACGCCTTATATGCATAACCCCCTCCGGTAACGGCGGGGGTTTTTGCTTTGGTCTGCTAATCGGCCTTTAAACTCGGAGTCTGAGGCATTCAGTCACCCAGATTGAACTCAGTAAACTAGAAAAGTTGAACATCATCCGTAAAGTGTTCAGCGCTCAGTTTTCCTTCAGCGATTAGCCCTTCATAGAAGCAGACCTGATTTCTGCCATGCTCTTTAGCGTAATATAGTGCCTGATCTGCGCGGCCAACGAGTGTAGAAGGGTCGTCTTTCCCATTAAGGCAGGCAAAGCCGATGCTGATCGTGACGCGGCCGACTTGTGGAAAATCATAGCTTTCTATTGCTGTACGGAAGCGTTCTAAAACTTTTGACGCATCAAATTCTCTGGTTCTGTCCAGAACGACGACGAATTCCTCACCGCCGAAACGGAACAGCTTATCTGTCTGTCTAAAATTTCTTCTCATGCATCGGGATAGCAGTAACAACACCTCGTCGCCATACAAGTGACCGAATTCATCGTTGATGCGCTTAAAGTGGTCAATGTCCATCACGGCTAGCCAGTGAGGAAGTTCAGATGAGGGAGGTTTCCTCGAATGAGAATTAATCTCTATTATCGGAACTTCCGGATCTGTATTATCTGTCAGCATTTTCTCAAGATTATTGTCGAAAGTGCGACGATTAAGTAATCCGGTCAGCGTATCGGTCTCGCTTTCATCCAGTAAATTCAGATAGTTACTGTAGATGGTCAATATGTCGCGGGCTAAGGACAGGGATTGATTGAAATTAGCATTGGTGATTATAACCAGCAAGGCTGCAATTTCCTGTTTGCCGTGAATCGGAATAATCACTTTGATTGTTTGTGCATCCAGTGCGGTTATTGATTCACATCGCGAATCAATAACACTTTTAAATTCCATTCGGTCAGAAATGATGATGCTCGCTTCCGCAATTTGGGTATGCGGGATAGCCCTATTTTCCTGCGCAACCAGAATAGCTTCATCACCCAGTAGTCTATATAGGGTGATTGCGCTATCTTCAATGAGTTCGGATAAGGTTGCAACCAGCGTACGTGCAAGAAGTTCACGATCACGATGTCCTGTCATCGCTGCCAATGACTGTAACGCATGTTTTAGCGAACTATTTAAATGTGGAAGTAACATGTCGGGTTGCCTTCAAAAAATCCAAACAGATGTGAATGATAGCATTGCATGCTGCTGCATTGGCGCCGTACCTAGTTCACCAGAGCGATTTAAGATGAGCCACAGCGAGAGCAGTTAGGATCTTTGGCAATTCCGCTCTGTCGGAAGCACATATCTAGTGCATTAACAGTTAAAAACCTGCCTGAAAGTCCTGGCTTGATCCCGATTAGTAATTTGAGTGCTTCCGCCGCTTGAATCGTACCTATGATCCCGGTTAAAGGCGAAAAAATTCCGGTGGTAGCGCAGCGCAAATTTTCGGATTCCGTGTCTTCCGGAAACAGGCAGTTGTAACAGGCAGATTGACGGTCACGGAAGTCGAATACAGATGCCTGCCCAGAGAACAGGATGGCGGCGCCAGATACGAGCGGAGTTCGTTGAGTCAGGCACGACTGGTTCACGGCATACCGTGTCGGAAAATTATCGCTGCAGTCGAGCACGACATCATGATTTGCAACAAGTTGATCAAGTTCAGCCTCGTTCGCGCGTGTTGCAAATTGAACGCAGTTTGTTTCAGGATTGATATCAAAAATTGCAGCGGCAGCCGAACTGACTTTGGAGAGGCCAATGCTGGATGTGCGGTGTGCGATCTGACGTTGCAAATTCGACAGGTCTACGAAGTCGTCATCACAAAGTGTGATATGACCGACTCCGCTGGACGCCAGATAGAGCGATGCCGGAGAGCCCAGGCCGCCCAGGCCAACAATGAGTACGCGCGATTGTAAAAGCCGCTGCTGACCTTCGATGCCAATCTCGTCGAGCAAAATATGTCTGCCGTAACGCTGCAGCTGAAAGTCATCCATGCCGTTGTATTACTCGTATTCACGCAATGCAGGCGGTTTTCCTGCAGGGTCGGTATGGCTATGCTGCCCCCCTATGCCGACAAATACTTCCTTTTCGTTTTTCTTTGTGATGTGACCGCGAATTTCCATGTTATGGCGCGAGGTATCCTCGCAGTAATGAATAATATTGCGACCGACATGATGTAAAAAACTCTGGTCGAGTTGGAAACCTTCTTGCTCCAGCGCATGCTCTAAACCCGCGAGCGTGTAGTTTTGCAAATTGTATTGAATTTCGACGGCATGAGCACGCGAACTTGCGCATGCTTTCAGATTAGCAAGTCCGCTCAAAATAGCCAGTGCGCGCTCCGCTTGTCCGGCGGGCTCAGTCGCAAACAAGAGTTCTCGTTTTTTTTCCAGATCGAAAGGATTCATCATGACAGGTTCCTTATCTCCTATTTTCCTTGCAGAATTTTCATGCCTTTTAGTAGGTTAAATGCCTGATTTAACTGGTAATCATTTTTTGAGCCGTACTCAGTAGGCGGAAGCTTTTCAGTACTGATCTTCGTGGACGAATCTGATTTGACGGTACTCGGCGTCTTCTCTTCAGGCTGCTTATCATTTGCCAAATGCTTTTCAAGATCCGCTTCTCGCAAACGGAACACGTTGTCGGATGCGGATATTGAGGGGTCTTCGGCAAGAATGTCCGGAACGATACCCTTGGCCTGAATTGAACGTCCACCCGGTGTGTAATAGCGTGCAGTCGTTAATTTGATGGCCGTATTGTTTCCTAGCGGCAGTACCGTTTGTACGGAACCCTTGCCGAAGGTCTGGGTTCCCATGATGACCCCGCGCTTGTGATCCTGCAATGCGCCTGCGACGATCTCGGATGCAGATGCTGAACCGCCATTGACCAGCACAACCAACGGCACGCTCTTGATCGAGGCGGGGATGTTTTTGATGTAATCATTCTTGTTGCTGCCGCGCAGATAGTATTCCGGGGATGCAGTAAGTCGCATCTTGGCATCCTCTGTGCGCCCTTCGGTGTAAACCACAAGTGCATCTTTTGCCAGGAAGGCGGCCGATACCGCAACGGCACCATCGAGCAAGCCGCCAGGGTCGTTGCGTAAATCCAGTACCAGCCCGCTCAGAGCTCCCTTGTTTTCTTTGACCAGTTTATCCAGCGCAGTGGCGAGATTTTCTCCTGTGTGTTCCTGAAATTGTGTGATGCGTACGAAACCGTATCCGGGTTCAGCCAGCTTGGCCTTCACGCTCTGCACCTTGATCACGGCCCTGACAACGGTAATAGTCAGCGGTTTGAGCTCGTTTTTACGCAGTATCGTCAGCACGATTTTGCTGCCCGGCTTGCCCCGCATACGCTTGACGGCATCGTTTAAGGACATGCCTTTGACCAGCGCATCATCCAGTTTCAGAATCAGGTCGCCGCTTTTGACACCTGCCAGATAGGCCGGTGTGTCTTCTATAGGGGAGATTACTTTGACAAGTCCGTCTTCCATGCCAACTTCGATGCCTAATCCGCCGAATTCGCCTTGTGTTCCGACCTGCAAGTCTTTAAAGGCATCCGCATCAAGATAGGCTGAATGGGGGTCGAGCCCGTTGAGCATGCCGTTGATGGCCTCGGTGAAAAGTTTTTTATCGCTGACAGGTTCTACATAACTGTTTTTGATATGACCGAACACCTCAGTGAAGGCGCGCAACTCTTCGATAGGAAGTGGGGAGGCCAGTGTTTCTTTGTCGGCTAGGGCCGCAAAATGCAGGCTGAGTGCAACCCCTGCGACCAAACCAAACCCTACCAATCCCGCTTTTTCCATACGACGCATAGTTACTCCTTTTATTTTTTAGCCAGCCACTTTGCAGGATCGAGCGGGCGGCTTTCATGACGCAGTTCAAAGTATAAACCGGAATCTGCATTCCCACCGCTGTTGCCGACCGTTGAGATGGCATCGCCGCCATGAATTTCATCGCCGACCTGTTTGTAAAGTGTTTCGTTGTTGCCGTACAAGCTCATATAGGCATTGCCGTGATCGATGATCAGCAGGTTGCCGAATCCGCGCAGCCAGTCGGCAAATACCACACGGCCGGCGGCAATGGATCTGACGGGTTGTCCGTGAGCAGTGCTGATAAATAAGCCCTTCCAGATCACGGTGCTGTCGGGACGGGTTGCGCCGAATTGATTGGTAATCTCACCTTTGACCGGTAATGCGAGTTTGCCCATCAGTTCTTCGAAGGGCTTGCCGTCAAAGCGGCTATCCGGAATATTGGTGTTGTGAAATAAAGACTTGGTTTTTGGTTTTGCAAGCATTTGTGCGATCTTGCTCACCAGATTGGCCAGTCTGTTTTCGTCGTGCTGCAATCGGGAAATTTCTTTGCGTTGTTGCAAGAGTTGCTTGGAAATCTGTCCGAGTACCAGCTGTCTGTCTCGTTGATCTTGTCGTAGCTTTTCTTTTTGAGTGGCTTGTTCTGTACGTAGATTGGTCAGTGTTTCACTTTGAGTATGAACAGCCGTTCTGACGTCATCCAGTTCCTTGAGGTCACGTCGCAAACTGTCAAGCCAGCTGGCACGGTTGCGTGCAATGTATTGAAAGTATTGCAGGTCTCGTGCAACCTTATTCGGATCCTGGTTGTCCAGCATCAGTTTGAGATAGTCGTGCTTGCCGCCCAGATATTGCTGATAGAGCAATTTTTCAAGCAACACCTGCTGGCCTGTTATATGTTGCTCCAGTTGCTGGCGTTGAATTTCGAGTACGCCGAGTTTTCGGTCGGCATCACGTTTTTGTTCAGATAGTTGCGCAAGACGGCGATTGCTGTCGCTGATCGCAAGTTCAGACGCGCGTAATGAATCCGCCGCTTCTGATTTGGACTCGCTGGTTTTGGCGATCTCACTTTGCATCTCCTTGATGCGCTGGCGCAGGTTCTCCAGTTCTTCCTGCTGGCTGGCCGAAGCTTGGCCTGCCAGCAAACACAGTATCAGCGCAAATTTCACAATAGTTTGATCAAGCTGTGCCCTGTCATTTCAGCGGGTTGGGTCAGCCCCATCATATACAACAGGCTGGGTGCCAGATCGCGCAGCGAACCGCCGTCAGTCAAGGTGCAGGGGCGTCCTATATACAGGAAGGGAACCGGATTGAGCGTATGAGCGGTATGTGCCTGATGGGTGGTATTGTCCATCATCTGTTCGGCATTGCCGTGATCAGCCGTTAATATGACTTCACCGCCGATAGATTGCATCGCTTTGACGATGCGTCCGATACACACATCCAGCGTTTCAACCGCTTTGATTGCAGCGTCCATATTGCCGCTGTGTCCCACCATATCGCCATTCGCATAGTTACAGACAATCAGCGGATACTGCCGGCTTAAAATGGCGGCTTCCAGTTTTTCTGTGACGGTATACGCGCTCATCTCAGGTTGCAAGTCGTAGGTGGCAACTTTTGGGGAGGGGACCAGTATGCGATCTTCGCCCGGATAGGGCTCTTCTTTGCCGCCGCTGAAAAAATAGGTGACGTGGGCGTATTTTTCCGTTTCAGCGATGCGCAACTGTTTCAGGCCGAGGTGAGCGACGTATTCGCCGATGTCGTTGTGGATGGCTTCGGCTGTATAGGCGCACGGCAGGGTGAACTCGGATCCGTAGTTGCTGAGCGTGACGTAACGGCCGAATTTAGGCAGCCAGGCACGATCAAATCCGCTAAACGCTTCATCGGTCAGCGCACGGGTGATTTCGCGCGCGCGATCGGCACGGAAATTCATAAAGACGACGACATCGCCATCCTGCATGGTGACGGGCGGCTCGCCCTCGGCGCTAATTCGGGTTGGTCTGACGAATTCATCCGACTCATCGCGCGCATAAGCGGCGTTAAGGCCGCTGAGCGCATCGGTTGCGCAATAGTCCGCGCGTCCTTGTGTCAGTAATTCATAGGCCGGTTGCACGCGTTCCCAGCGATTGTCGCGATCCATCACATAAAAACGTCCGACGATGCTGGCGATTTTTCCGGCGCCTAATGCGGCACATTTATCCTGCAACGCGATGAGTGAAGGCGCTGCGCTTTTCGGCGGCGTGTCGCGGCCATCGAGAAAGGCGTGCAGATACACCTTTTTGAGGCCGTTCTTAGCTGCCATTTCCAGCATGGCGTGGATGTGACTTTCGTGGCTGTGTACGCCGCCTGCCGAGAGCAGTCCCATGATGTGCAGTGCGCTGTCATTGCTTTTTGCGATTGAAATGGCATCCGTTAGTGCGGGATTGTTGAAAAAACTGCCGTCTTCAATCGCGACATCAACACGGCTCAAATCCTGATACACGATGCGTCCTGCGCCGATGTTCAGATGCCCCACTTCAGAGTTTCCCATCTGGTTAGAGGGTAGGCCGACATGCTTTTCAGAAGCATTGATCAGCGTGTGTGGATACGTCTGCCACAAGGCATCCCAGTTGGGTTTTTTTGCGGCCAGAATAGCATTGGAGTCGGTATCTTCGCGGTAGCCGAAGCCATCCAGAATAAGCAATAAGACAGGAGTCGCTTTCATTGGGGTAGAATATTAGCCGTTGTTAATTTGATGGGCCTATTTTAACCGAATTGGCCGGCGAGCGTGTTATAAGGGATGAGTATGACGAACAGATTAATCGATAAAGAAGAAGATATTCAGCAGGCATCGCAAGCAATCAAGGCCATTGCGCATCCGTTGCGCTTGAAAATTTTGTGCGTTCTGGATGATCAGGAAATCAGCGTTCAGGATATCGTAGAACATGTAGGTACATCGCAAAGCAATATCTCGCAACATTTGGCGATTTTACGGGACAAGGGGGTGTTGTCGACCCGCAAGGAAGCGAACAAGGTGTATTACCGGATTGGCGATTTGCGCACGCTCAAGCTCGTCAGTATGATGCGCGAGGTTTTTTGTACTTCGTAGCGGATTGAATTAAAGGCAGGACGGATTAAGTTTCGGCACGGCTGCTGATTATGCTGTCAAATTTACTGTTTTTTGCAACCTAAGGCATTAGAAATTCATTATATAATAATATTCAAGTTTGGTCGCCCGCATGAATCGGGGTGTGCTGCACTTAAATCGAAGTATTCGTTGTAACTAAAACTAACACATTTGAAGGGACGCAAATGGCACGAGTCGTGATTTTAGGCGCAGGGATCGCAGGGCATACCGCGGCCAGGCATTTGAATAAGATGATAGGCGCTCGGCACGAGGTGGTTGTTATCTCACCCAACGCTAAGTGGAACTGGATACCGTCAAATATCTGGGTGGGTGTAGGCCAAATGAAGGAGGAAGAAGTGACCTTCGATCTGGCTGAGGTGTACAAAAAAACGCACGTCAATTTTCGTCAGGCTCGTGCGCTCTCAATTAATCCGGCAGGTGATGCCGTGAGTGATAGCCCTTTTGTGATGGTCGAATATACCCATCCTGACAAAGTCGGCGTGACGGAAAAAATTACTTACGACTATCTGATCAATGCCACGGGGCCGAAACTGAATTTTGGCGCGACCGAAGGCTTAGGGCCTGAACACGGCCATACCGTCTCGGTGTGTACGGCAAGTCATGCGATCGAAGCTAATAAAAAGCTCCAGTTGATTATTGACGATATGCGTCGGGGCGAGCGGCGCACGATCGTCATTGGTACGGGGCACGGCATGTGCACTTGTCAGGGCGCTGCGTTTGAATATATTTACAACGTCGATCATACGTTGCGTGAAGCGGGTGTTCGGCACATGGCGCGCATCGTTTGGCTCAGCAACGAGTATGAGCTGGGCGATTTCGGGATGGGCGGCGTGCATATCAAGCGTGGAGGTTATATCACCAACGGTAAGACGTTTGCCGAATCATTGATGGTTGAGCGTGGCATCGAATGGATTACCCGCGCACACGTGAAAAAAGTCGAAGCCGGAAAAATTCACTATGAAATTCTCGACGGCAGTTTTCACGAACTGGAATTCGATTTTTCCATGTTGATTCCGCCTTTTGCCGGTGTGGGTCTCAAAGCGTTTGACAAGGCAGGTGAAGACATTACAGGTTCAGTCTTTGCTCCGAACGGTTTTATGAAGGTGGATGCCGATTACACGCCGCGCCCTTATATGGAATGGAGTGCGCGCGACTGGCCAAGGACCTATCAGACGCCGGGCTACGCGAATATCTTCGCGGTCGGCATTGCCTTTGCACCGCCTCATATGATCAGTAAGCCGATGCAAAGTGCGAATGGCACGGCGATCAATCCAACCGCGCCAAGAACCGGGATGCCTTCAGCTGCGATGGCGATGGCGGTGGCTAAGAGCATCACCGATATGATCAACGGCGCAGTGCAGCCAACCCATACTGCTTCGATGGCTGAAATGGGGGCCGCGTGTGTCGCGTCTACCGGTTCGCACGTGTTCAAAGGGACGGCCGCGACCATGACCGTTTACCCTGTCGTGCCGGACTTTGAAAAATATCCCGAATACGGTCGCGATATCGATTTGACCTTTGGTGAAATTGGTCTGGCCGGTCACTGGATGAAGTATTTGCTGCATCATGCTTTTATCTATCAGGCAAAAATGAAACCGGGCTGGTCCTTTATCCCCGATTAATAGCGCAATTTCAGGAGCCGTCAATGTTAAATAAAGTTACCAATAGAGAGCCTTATCAACAGGCGTATTATCCACCGTCACCAACCGGTCTCACGCGTTACATGAGGACGTCGCTCATCTGGCAGGGCATACGTTTTCTGGTGATTAATTTTAAAATTCTTAAGCTGATGGCAAAATCACACCATTAAGATTCGCTGTAAGGTATTTTTAAGCGGAAGAAGTTGAGCTTGTCTTTTACCCAATATATTAGTATATTCTAATATATTGGGTTTGCGAGTATCAGAATGGATGAGGGAGTGGCCGTGAAAAAACTGTGGTTAGTAAGTTTATTGGTGATGGCGACAGGTGCCCGTGCGGCCGAGCCTGTGGCGGTGGTCGAGTATCGCGATGTGGCGCAGACTTATCGTGCCGAAGGGATGGTGGAGGCGACCCGGCAATCTACCGTTTCTGCGCAAATTGGCGGTCGGGTGAAGGAAGTTAATTTCGATGTCGGTGATAGTGTAAAAAAAGGCCAGATCATTTTGCGTATTGATGAGCGTGAGTCCGCTCAGGTGCTGGCGGGCAGTCAGGCTCAGGTGCAACAGGCGCAAGCGAATGCACAAAATGCCAGGTTGACCTATGAGCGTTCACGACAGTTGCTCGCGCAGAAATTTATCAGTCAGGCGGCACTCGATAAAGCACAATCTGATTATAAAGTGGCGATAGCGCAAGCGGCGGCAAGCGAGGCGGGGGCCGGACAGGCAAGTCTCGCACACGGCTACACGGCTGTCGTTGCGCCCTATTCCGGCGTCGTATCGGCGCGCATGGTCGAATTGGGTGAGATGGTGATGCCGGGCAAGCCGTTGATGACGGGATTTGATCCGTCAGAAATGCGTGTGGTGGTCAGCGTGCCGCAATACAAGATCGTCAATATCGGTGCGCACCCCGAGGTGATGATCGAAGTGCCGTCTTTGAATCGCTGGATAAAAGCCGAGTCAAGTAAAGTGCAACCTGTCGCTGATGCGCGTACGCATAGTACGCAGGTCCGAGTGTATCTTCCCGCCAATGAGGCCGGACTGTATCCGGGGATGTTTGTGCGGGCCCATTTCGTCGTCGGCAAAGTCAAAAAACTGGTTATTCCTGCAAGTGCCGTGTTACGCCGCAGTGAAGTGGTCGCCGCCTTTGTGGTGGATGAAAAAGGTGCAGCCAGTTTGCGGCAGATTCGCGTGGGTGAGGCAGTCGCTGAAGGATTGATCGAGGTCTTGTCCGGCTTGAAAGCGGGCGAAAAAGTCGCGCTGGATCCCGTGAAAGCAGGAATGAAGTAATCAAAGCTAATCGGGAGTGGTGAGTCGCAATGGATGAATCAGAGGTTTCAAGGATGGGTATTTCAGGACGTATTGCCAGACATTTTTTACACTCGCAGATGACGCCGCTGCTGGCTTTGGTTGCCGTGTTGCTGGGTTTGTTTGCGGTGCTGGTCACGCCGCGCGAGGAGGAGCCGCAGATTAATGTCACGATGGCCAATGTGCTGATCGCCTATCCCGGCGCATCGGCTCAGGATGTGGCAAAAACGGTTGCTGCGCCAGCCGAACAGGTGCTCTCGCAAATCGCCGGCGTCGATCACGTGTACTCGGTTGCGCAACCGGGGATGGCGGTGATCACCGTGCAGTTTAAGGTCGGTGAAGCGCACGTGCCTTCTCTGGTTAAGCTGTATGACGTTGTGCATTCCCATTCGGACTGGTTGCCGCAAACGCTGGGAGTGGCTGCGCCTATCATTAAGGCAAAAGGTATCGATGACGTGCCTATCGTGGCATTGACGTTATGGCGTAATCAGCAGATAGGCGGCGGGTTGGAACTCACGCAGGTGGCGCATGCTATTGAAGCGGAGTTGAAGCGCGTACCAGGTACTCGCGAGGTGTCGACGTTAGGTGGTACGCAGCGTCAGGTGCGTGTGCTGCTCAACCCTGAAAGTCTTAATGCGTATCAGTTGTCTATGCAGGATGTGCGTGCTGCGTTGCAATCGGCCAATGTGTCGGAAAATGCCGGGACACTGGTGCAGGAAAATCGAGAAGTGCTGGTGCAGACGGGCAGTTTCCTGACCGATGCGAATGAAGTGCGGCAACTGGTGGTGGGCGTATCGAACAACAAACCGGTGTTTTTGCGCGATGTAGCCGATGTACTGGATGGTGCAGATCAGCCCGGCAGCTATGTCTGGCTGGGTACGGGGCCAGCTGCCGACGACAAAGGCATCAAGGCGCGCGGCGAATTTACCGCCGTCACGGTCGCGATATCCAAAAAGCCCGGTGCTAATGCGGTGGAGGTGGCCGATGGCTTGCTCGCCCGCGTGGCGGAACTCAAAGGCTCGGTAATTCCTGCCGATGTTGAAGTCAGCACCACGCGCAATTACGGCGAGACGGCCAACGACAAGGCCATGAAGCTGATCAAGAAGCTGCTGTTCGCAACGGCGGCTGTTGTCGCGCTGGTTTGGCTTGCAATGGGGCGCCGAGAGGCGATGGTGGTCGGCGTCGCCGTACTGCTGACGCTGGCGGCAACGTTGTTTGCGTCCTGGGCGTGGGGCTTTACGCTCAACCGCGTTTCCTTGTTTGCCTTGATTTTTTCGATCGGTATTCTGGTGGATGATGCAATCGTGGTGGTTGAAAACATCCATCGTCACCGTGCGCTGACCCCTGAACAGCCCTTGTCGCAAATTATTCCCGCAGCAGTCGATGAGGTCGGCAGTCCGACCATACTTGCGACTTTTACGGTGATCGCGGCTTTGTTGCCCATGGCCTTCGTCAGTGGACTGATGGGTCCGTATATGAGCCCGATTCCGATCAACGCCAGCATGGGCATGTTGATTTCGCTCGCGGTGGCGTTTGTCATCACGCCGTGGCTGGTGCTGCGTTTTGCAGGTTCGCATCACGAGTCGGTCAAAGAAGAGGGCGAATCGGCTATCAGCGGATTTTTTCACCGGGTGTTGAGTCCGTTTTTGAACGGTGCTCAGGGCAAGCCGGCACGTCGCAAGTTGTGGATGGGTATACTGGCCGGACTCGTGCTGGCCGTCTCGCTCGGTGTTGTGAAGCTGGTGATTTTGAAAATGCTGCCGTTCGATAATAAGTCGGAATTTCAGGTGGTCGTGGATATGCCAACCGGCACGGCGCTCGAGCAAACCAATGCGGTACTGCACGATATCGGCGCCTATCTTGCCACCGTGCCTGAGGTGACCGATTACGAGGCCTATGCGGGTGCTGCGTCACCGATCAACTTCAACGGTCTGGTGCGCCAGTACTACCTGCGCAGCGGTGCCGATCAGGGCGATATTCAGGTTAATTTACGCGATAAACATCATCGCAGTCGCAGCAGCCATCAGATCGCGACCGCGATGCTCGAACCCATACAGAAAATAGCCGCAAACTGGGGTGCCAAAGTCAAAATCGTTGAAGTGCCGCCCGGGCCGCCGGTGATGTCGCCGATCGTCGCAGAAATCTACGGGCCGGATTACGAAGGGGTACGTCGTGTTGCGAGCCAGGTGCGTGCGCAGTTTGGCAAGACGCCGGGTATCGTCGCAATCGATGATACGGTCACTGAAGCGGCGCCCAAGCTGCAATTACGCGTCTTGCAAAGTAAGGCGGCCTTGTTGGGTGTTGCGCCACGCGATATTGTTGATGTGATCGGTATGGCTTTGTCGGGGCAGGATGTCGCATCCTTGCACGACGCCAGTGCCAAATATGCGCCGCCCCTGCGTATCGGCTTGCCGGGTGAGCTGCGTAGCAGCATCGAAGAGGTGCTGAAACTGAAAGTGCGTGCGCGTGACGGCGTGCTGGTATCGATTTCTGAAGTGGTGCAGGTGATACCGGTTGCGCGTGATTACCCGATCTATCACAAGGATTTGTTGCCGGTCGTGTATGTGTTTGGCGATATGGCGGGAAAATTGGACAGTCCGCTGTATGGTATGTTCGGTATTAACGGGCAAGTCAGTGGCACGCAGCTTGCGCAGGGCGGCAGTCTGAAAAGCTATTTCTTTAACACGCCCAGCGATCCTTATGCCGGTTATGCCTTGAAATGGGATGGTGAATGGCAGGTGACGTTTGAGACATTCCGCGATATGGGCATTGCCTATGGCGTGGGACTTATCCTGATCTACTTGCTGGTGGTCGCACAGTTCAAATCTTATCTGGTGCCCTTAATTATCATGGCGCCGATTCCGCTGACCATTATCGGTGTGATGCCCGGTCACGCCTTGCTGGGTTCGCAATACACGGCAACATCGATGATCGGCATGATCGCGTTAGCGGGCATTATCGTGCGTAACTCGATCTTGCTGGTGGATTTTGTCAATTTGCAGCTGGCGGGTGGGATTCCTTTGCAGCAAGCCGTCATTGCCGCGGCCGGCGCGCGCGCCAAGCCGATTGTGCTGACCGGCTTAGCTGCGATGCTGGGCGCGTTTTTTATTCTCGATGACCCGATCTTCAACGGACTGGCCATATCATTGATTTTCGGTATCCTCGTCTCCACTTTGCTGACGTTGGTGGTGATTCCGGTGCTTTATTACGCCACGCTGTACAAAAAATTCCAGTAAAATTGACTGAATTAAATCTAAGGAGCTTTAAAGCATGAACGCAGAACGCATTATTCGTATCGTAGCTGGTGCATTTGTCATGTTGTCGCTGGCGCTGGGCGTCGAAGGCAGTCCGGTTTTCGTGGCTAAAAATTTCCTGTGGTTTACCGGCTTTGTCGGTCTGAACCTGTTTCAGAGCGGTTTCACCTCGTTCTGTCCGCTGAACAATATTCTCGCCAAGTTCGGTATTAAAGGCGGTTCTTGCTAATACGCAGGCGGCCTTCTTTTAACTTAACCCACATGAGTCTGGCGCTAGTCGGACTGATGTGGGTTTTGCCTTTTCTGCATTATCGTCACCAATATCCGCTGACCACATTTGAGCAGGAATGGTTGAGTGCGTTGATCGGCGTGCTTTCGCTCACTTTGCTGTTAACAGGTGATTATTGGCAAGCGCCCCGCCTGCCGCGTATCGTGCAATTGCCCGCGGCCCTGATTGCGCTGGTGTTGCTGCAATCAGCGCTGGGCATGATGGCCTATTTTGACCAGTCCTTGCTCTATCTGTTGTATCTGCTGTTTGCGATGATGCTGATGATGTTGGGGGCAAGATTGCGTGAGGTGTTCGGACTGGACGTGCTGGCCGCTGTGCTGGCGGGATTTTTGCTGGCGGGGGCGGAATTCAGCGCCTTGATCGGCGTGTTGCAGCACTATCGCTGGCATAGCTGGCTCGATTCGGTCGTGGTGATGAAAGTCGCTACCGGCGTATACGGCAATCTTGCCCAGCCCAATCATTTTGCAAATTACATCGCGCTCGGACTGATTTCGCTGGGATTGTTGTTCGGGCAGCGTAAATTGCCAGCGGGTTTCGCGGTGTTGCTCGCCCTCCCGCTGTTGTTGGTTCTGACGCTAAGCGGCTCGCGCAGCAGCTGGTTGTATTTATTGCTGATGCTGCTGCTGGCCTGGCGCGGGATAAAGACCCTGCCGCAGTTGCGCCCTGTGATGCATTATTGTTTGCTGTTGCTGGCAGGTTTCGCCGTCATGCACGGCGTCGTGCAACTGCCTTTCATGAAAGGGGCAGGCAGCAATTTTGACCTGTTTCAGCGGGTTGCAGATACTTCATCGGGCGGCATTCGTTTGCAATTGTGGCATGAGGCGTGGCTGATCTTCAAACAGTCGCCGTGGCTGGGCGCAGGCTTCGGTCAGTTCGGCTGGCAGCATTTTCAGTTGGGGCCCGTGTTGCGGCAGGCCAACATGAACGGACTGTACAACAATGCGCATAGTCTGCTTTTTCAGTTGGCCGCTGAAACGGGGATCGCCGGACTGCTGGTGTTGTTCACCGCCTTAGCTGTCTGGTTTAAAGGGGTACGTGCCGATAGCGCCGCGCACTGGTGGGGGTATGCCGTGCTGGGTGTGCTGGTCATACACAGCATGCTTGAATATCCGCTCTGGTATTTATATTTTCTTGCGGTCGCGGCCGTCTTGCTGGGCATGCTGGATGAAACGCACTACCGATTGCAGCTGCGCGGGGTGGGGCGTTTGTCGGTCGCCGCAATTTTATTGCTGGGGTTGCTGTCGCTGATCGAGCTTAAAATCGGCTATCAGCAACTCAAGGATACGCTGGCAATACGACCTGTTTCCGGCAATGTGGCATCGGCCTTCGAACGCACGCGGGATGGCCTGATTCAAGTGCATAACGGCGCGTTGCTACGGCCTTATGCTGATCTGTTCATGGCGGCCTATTTTGAGGTGAGTGACGAAAAACTGGCGGCGAAGCTGGCCGTCAATTCGAACCTGTCGCGCTTTATTCCTATTGCACCGGTAGTTTACCGGCAGGCGTGTTTGCTGGCACAAAGCGGGCAGTTGGAGGCTGCGCGGCGGGTGTATGAACAGGCAATGTGGGCTTACCCCGCCAATCAGGAGGCGCGTGCGCAACTGGTCAAATTAGCCCAGAAAGACCCCGCGCACTTTGCCGCTCTGCTAGAATTCGCCCTCAAGACAGAACAGGAGTATGCAAGTGCAATTCATAACAAGTAATTTTTTCCCGATTTCTCTGGCGTTGATGAGTGGCACCATGATTATCTGGTCGATGCTGGGTAGTCGTGTGCGCGGGATCAAGGACGTGGATACCAATGCCGCGCTGCAACTGATCAATCATAAAAATGCGTTTATTCTCGATGTCCGCGAACCGGATGAATTTAAAGCCGGGCACATCTTGAACGCGCAACTGATTCCGCTGGGCAAGCTCAAGGAGCGCATGGGCGAACTGGCGAAATATAAAGACAAGCCGGTGGTGGTGGTTTGCCGCAGCGGCAACCGTTCAGGTAATGCCTGCGTGGCGCTGGGCAAAAACGAATTTACTCAGGCTTATAATCTGGCAGGCGGCATGATGGCATGGCAAAAAGCCAATCTGCCGACGCAAAAATAATGGCTAAGGTCGTGATGTACACCACCGAGGTGTGCCCCTATTGCATCCGCGCTGAACAGTTGCTGCAGCGCAAGGGGGGCACCGAAATTGAAAAAATTCGCGTGGATTTGCAACCCGAATTGCGTCTCCACATGGTAGAGATTACCGGACGGCGCACTGTGCCGCAGATTTTTATCAACGAGCAACATGTCGGCGGTTTCGATGATCTGGCCGCGCTGGAACAGGCGGGATCATTAACGGCATTACTGGCAAATTAACTTTAAGGATATAACATGACTGATGCTGCAAACACCCAACCCGTGTTCAATATGGACAAAATCTATGTGAAGGATCTGTCTCTGGAAATCCCTCACGCACCACAGATTTTTCTGGAACGCGAAAATCCGCAAATTGAAGTGCAATTGCATACCTCTGCCGAGGGGGTGGATGACGGGGTTTTTGAAGTCAATGTCACGGCAACCGTCACGGCTAAAGTGGGCGAAAAGGTCATGTTCCTGATCGAAGCGAAACAGGCCGGGATTTTTACGCTGCGCAATTTGCCGGAAGTCGAAATGGAACCGGTGCTGGCCGTGATGTGCCCGAATATTCTGTTCCCGTACTTGCGTGAAGTCGTCTCTGACGTCGCGGTACGCGCTGGTTTCGCACCGGTCATGTTGAACCCGATCAACTTCGATGTGTTGTATCAGCAGCAAAAGCAACAACAAGTTGAAGCGGCAGCGGCGACAACCCACTAATGCGACACGCCGCCTTGCGTCTTGCCTTGTTTTGCACCTTGCTGTGCGTACTGGGTGCAGCGCAAGCGGTTGACTATGTCACGGTCGGTGAGGCGAGCGCTATTTTGTACGATGCGCCCTCGCTCAAGGCGAAAAAACTCTTCGTCGTGAGCCGCTATATGCCTTTTGAAGCTATCGTGACGCTGGATAACTGGGTCAAGGTGCGCGACCGGACGGGTGGTTTATATTGGCTGGAAAGGCATGCGCTGACGAATAAAAAATACGTTGTAGCCATTAGTCCTTTGGTCGATGTGCGTGCTGAGCCCGATGAAGGTGCCGCACGTGTGTGTCAGGTTCGCGCGCAGGTGGCGCTGGAGTGGTTAGAGTCGACTGGAACCGGTTGGATCAAAGTGCGCCACAAGGATGGCGAAACGGGTTTTGTTCGCAGCAGCGAGGTTTGGGGCGAATGAATATTACCGTCATGGGGGCCGGCGCTTGGGGAACGGCGCTGGCCATTAGTCTTGCCGGACAGCATCGCGTTACGCTTTGGGCGCGCGACGCAGCACAAGTGGCGGCAATGCGGGTCTCCCGCTGCAACGTGCGCTATCTGCCGGATGTAATCTTGCCAGATTCGTTGCAGTTGAGTGATGATTTTGCAGCATCGCTCACCGGTGCGGAGCTCGTGATTTTATCCGCCCCAACGGCCGCGTTGCGCGAATCGCTCGTCCGTCTGGTTCGCGCGGATGTATCCTGCGGCGTTATCTGGCTGTGCAAGGGATTTGAGCCTGAAACTTCGTTGCTGCCCCATCAGGTTGCCGAACAAATTTTGTCGCCCGACACGCCGTACGGCGTTTTGTCAGGCCCCAGTTTTGCACTGGAAGTGGCGCGCGGCTTGCCGACTGCGCTGGTGTTGGCATCGGACGATGAGTGCTTTTCTCAGCGCACGGCTCAGGCGCTGCACCATGCAAGGTTGCGCGTGTATGCCAGCAATGATGTGGTGGGTGTTGAAGTCGGCGGTGCAGTCAAGAACGTGATGGCGATTGCCGCCGGCGTGTGCGACGGCATGCAGCTGGGCAACAATGCGCGGGCAGCCTTAATGACCCGCGGGCTTGCCGAAATTTCCAGACTGGGGCTCAAGCTGGGCGGGCGCTCTGAGACGTTGAGCGGATTGTCGGGTGCTGGGGATTTGATCCTGACCTGTACCGGGGATTTGTCGCGCAACCGCCGTGTCGGTTTGATGCTGGCGCAAGGGACGACGCTCGAAGAGATTTTGCAGCAGCTGGGGCATGTTGCCGAAGGGGTGTATGCCGCCCGTGAAGTCTACAGCTTAGCTGCGCGCCAGAACGTTGATATGCCGATCAGTGCAGCGGTCTATCACGTGCTGTATGACCATATTCCGGTTGCTCAGATGGTCACCAGCTTGCTCAATCGCACCGCCAGTCTTGAGTTTAGTCAATAATTCTCGCCGCTCCGCCAAATTCGCATTGACGCCATGCTTCGAAGACCGCCACTGCAACGGTGTTGGACAGATTCAGGCTGCGGTTATCGGGCAGCATCGGCAGTCGCACGCGCTGTGTCCTCGTGAATTGGTTTAACACTTCTGCGGGCAGGCCGCGGCTCTCCGGCCCGAACAAAAATGCGTCCCCGGACTGATAGCGGATCTCATGAAACGGCTGCGAGCCTTTAGTGGTCAGCGCGAAAATGCGACCCGCGTCGAATGCCGATAAACACGCTTCCAAGTGGTCGTAAACGCGCAGACTGGCAAATTCGTGGTAATCGAGGCCGGCTCGGATCAACTGCTTGTCTTCCAGGGTAAACCCCAGCGGTTTGATCAAGTGCAACTGGCAGCCCGTATTTGCGCATAGCCGGATAATATTGCCCGTGTTAGGCGGGATTTCCGGCTGGTAGAGAATTACATGGAACATAAATTGTCGTTAAGTCTTGTCAGTGAAGGGAAAAAAGGCTAACTTCCGCCCGCGTAGGTTGAGTTTCAATTATTCAGGGAAGAATTATGGCGCGTCCGGAGAAAGTTCGCATCGGCGATTTGCTGGTGAACGAGCAACTGATCTCACCTGATCAGTTAAAAGCGGCACTTGATGAGCAAAAACGCACGGGGCGCAAGCTCGGGCGTGTGCTGGTCGATAACGGTTTCGTTACGGAAGAGAAGATTTCCGAGGCGCTTGCCAAACAGCTCCATGTTCCCTATATCAATCTCAAATATTACAACATCAATATCGGGCAGGTGCGCAAGCTGCCGGAAAATCAGGCGCGGCGCTTTCGTGCGATCGTGCTCGAAGAGCGCAACGGCGTGTTGCTGGTCGGGATGGCCGATCCGACCGATTTGTTTGCCTTCGATGAAATTAGCCGCATCGTCAAATGCGATATCGATGTCGCGGTCGTGACTGAAGGTCAACTGCTCGAATCGATCGATCGCGGCTACCGGCGCACCGAAGAAATATCCGGATTAGCCCACGAGCTCAGCGAAGAACTCGGCGACAGCTATGTGGACTTTGGATCCATGACCAGCACGGTGGGCAGCGAAGAAGCGCCGGTGGTGAAACTGCTGCAGACCATGTTTGACGATGCCACACAGATACGCGCGTCCGACATTCACATCGAGCCGCAAGAGGGCAAGCTGATGATACGCTTTCGTATCGACGGCGCGCTGCATTTGCAAACCGAAGCGCATAACAAGATCGCGCCGGCACTGGTGTTGCGGCTGAAGTTGATGTCGGGTCTGGATATCTCCGAAAAACGCTTGCCGCAGGATGGCCGTTTTCATGTGAGGGTGCGCGATCAAGGGGTGGACGTGCGTATTGCAACCTGTCCTACCCAGTACGGCGAGGCGGTTGTCATGCGTCTGTTGCGTCAGGACGGCGGGATGGTCGGCCTCGATAAGCTGGGTATGTCACCCGACATGCTGCTGCGTTTTCGCGCCATCTTAAAACGCAGTAACGGCATGATACTGGTGACGGGACCCACCGGGAGCGGCAAAACCACGACGCTCTACTCAGCGCTGGCAGAGCTCAATACGATAGACATGAAGCTGCTCACTGTTGAAGATCCTGTGGAGTATCGGCTGCCGGGGATTAATCAGGTGCAGGTGAATGAAAAAATCGGACTGACCTTTTCCTCTGTGTTGCGTTCGGCGTTGCGTCAGGACCCCGATGTGATACTGGTCGGTGAAATGCGCGATGCGGAGACGGCGCAAATCGGTTTGCGCGCGGCGATGACAGGCCATCTGGTGTTGTCCACGCTGCACACGCGCGACGCGGCAGGAACCTTGTTCCGTCTGGTCGATATGGGGATACAGCGTTTTATGGTGGCGTCCTCCGTGCAGGCGGTGATCGCGCAGCGACTGTTGCGGCGAATTTGTGAAAGTTGCAGTGAGAGTTATACGCCGACCCCTCAGGAGCACGAGTGGCTGGAAGTGGAGGGCGTGGGCATCGAAATGCACACTCGCCTGATGCACGGACGGGGATGCTCGCATTGCAACGGTACCGGTTATCACGGACGGATGGGGGTGTACGAGATGCTGGAAATGGGACGCGAGATGGTTGAAGCGGCGGCTCACGATAGTGTCGGGCACTTTATGACGGTTGCAGCAGAGCATATGCGCGGTAAGACGCTGGTCGATCATGCCTTACAGCAGATGTTGCAGGGGTGCACCTCAGTGTCCGAAGTAATGCGTATCAGCAATCAGGTTGAAGACTAGTCGTGGCGGTTTTTACCTATAAAGGCCGCAATGCGCAAGGCAAGCTGGTCGAAGGGTCGCTGGACGGCGACGGGAGCGGGGCCGTTGCGGATCAGTTGATCAGCATGGGGATTACGCCCACCGACATCAAGCCGTTTGTCGGAAAGAATGCGGTGCAGGCGCCGGACTGGTGGCGCAGACTTAATCAGCAGCCCATTACGCCGATGGATTTGATGCTGTTCAGTCGTCAGATGTATACGCTGCTCAAGGCGGGTGTGCCAATTTTGCGGGCGCTGGCCGGGTTGCAGGAGTCAACCAAAAATACGGCATTTGCGGCGATGCTGCAGGATGTGCGCGATAGCTTGGATAGCGGTCGTGAACTCAGTGCGGCGTTGCGCCGCCACCCCAAGGTGTTTTCGATGTTCTATATCAGTATGGTGCAGGTCGGTGAAATGACCGGTATGCTCGATCAGACCTTTATTCGTCTGTACGCGTATCTGGATTTTGAGCGCGACATGAAAGAGCGCATCGCAACGGCCTTGCGCTATCCTTCGTTCGTGGTAATCGCGATGGGGATTGCGATCGTGATTATCAACCTGTTCGTGATTCCGACCTTCGCTAAAGTCTATGCAGGTTTTCACGCCGATTTGCCGGCGATCACCAAATTGCTGCTGGGGTTCTCGGCCTTTATGGTGAGTTACTGGTGGCTGATGATGCTGATGCTGGCGGGGGCGGTGACAGGCTTTCGGTATTACATCAATACCAAGGCGGGGCGTTACAACTGGGATCGCTACAAATTAAAACTGCCCATTGTAGGCCCTATCATTTTTAAGGCCACCTTGTCGCGTTTTGCTCGCAGTCTGGCGCTCACGTTCAAGAGCGGAATGCCGATACTGCAGGGCATGAATGTGGTTGGTATGGTGGTGGACAACGAATTCATGCGTAGCCGCATCGAAGCGATGCGTGAGGGTATCGAGCGCGGCGAAAGCATACTGCGCACGGCTGTTGCAGCCGGTGTGTTTAACCCGATCGTGCTGCAGATGATCGCGGTGGGTGAAGAGACCGGCGATCTGGACGGATTGATGGCTGAAGTCGCGGACATGTATGAGCAGGAAGTTAAATATGAAGTCTCGACGCTGAGTTCCAAGATCGAGCCTATTTTGATCGTCTCTTTGGGTGCGCTGGTGTTGGTGCTCGCGTTGGGTGTATTTCTGCCGATGTGGGATCTGGGCAAAGCGGCAATGCATTAAAAACAGGAATCAGGAATCAGGAATCAGGATGCAGGAATTCTGTATAATTGCCTGCACTATTAGGAGGCTTGTTTAATGCGTCAATATCACCGGATACAAAAGCAGTTTTACCGCATCTGTCTCGTGTCGGAGCGGGACTCTCAGACGCTGGCGCTGGTGCCCGACGTTGAAAATGCCTACATGATCGTCCAGTTGCTCAAAGAATCGCAGCGGCTTCGTGAAGGTCAGCGCATTGTATCCTTCCCGTCGGTGCTACGGCCTGAACCGGACAGTGAAAAATTCGATAAAGTGACGATTGTGACCAGCGCGGACGATGTGACTTAGCCGCTGATATTTTTTGTAGAATTTGCAAGGCATTGGATGGCAGTTGTCGGCGCATCGGATTTCCCTTATAGTTCACAAAGTCTGACAAAAAAGTTGGCAAGGGCAGGCAAGCGCATAAATAACTACGAGGTTTTGCCTCGACTAATCAGGAGCGTAACAATGAAGAAGCAAGCGGGTTTTACACTGATCGAGCTGGTAATGGTGATTGTTATTCTGGGTATTCTGGCAGCCGTTGCCTTGCCTAAGTTTGTAAATCTGTCTGGCGATGCCCGCAAAGCGACCTTGGCTGGTGCTGACGGTGCGATGCGCTCCGCTGCGAATATGGCGCATGCCGCTGCGCTGGCTGCCGGCAGCAGTGTTGTAACGATTGAAGGAACCGCTTATACGCTGGTTAATAACTATCCATCTGCCGCAAATATCGCGACTTTGGCGGGTGTGAACGGAACTGGCTATGTGGCGACCGTAGTTGGAACAACGGCAACTATTCAGGTCGCAGGTGCTGCCACCCCTGCATCTTGTCAGGTTACTTACACAGAAGCTGCAGCAGGCGCAGCGCCAACTATTCCGGCCCCTGTCAATACAGGTTGCTGATTTCTGTCTTGCGGTCTTTGTAAAAACAGGGGAGCTTGCTCCCCTGTTTTTTTGCAGTCCTGTCAAAATGAAGAAACCATCGGGTTGATGAATGTCAATTGCTAAACCTAAGTTGTCCAAGGGATTCACCCTGGTAGAGCTGGTGATGGTCATGGTGCTCATCGGTATTCTGGCGGCGGTGGCTGTCCCGCGCTTTTTCGGCACCAGCGTCTTTCAGTCGCGCGGCTTTGCCGATCAGCTCAAAGCTGCGCTCAGTTATGCCCAAAAAGTGGCCGCAGCGCAGAATCATTTTGTTTGTGTGGCTTTTGCGACCGA
Source organism: Gallionellales bacterium GWA2_54_124 (assembly GCA_001801025.1). GTDB lineage: Bacteria > Pseudomonadota > Gammaproteobacteria > Burkholderiales > Gallionellaceae > Gallionella. Next base: position 359,867 of record MGWO01000013.1, on the reverse strand, counting down.
CAGCGTCACGCTAAGCTATGACGCAATGTCTCCTAGTAGTGCGCATACGGTGGCCACTTGCCCGGGCGGTAATATGAGCAGTCCTGACGGAAAATCCCCTTATGTTTTGACGGCCCCCGGCGGTGTGGTGCTGAGCGGTGCGACATCTTTTTATTTTGATGCGCTGGGTCGTCCGAGCGCTGCGCAAAGCATTGCGGTGAGTGGTTATGCTACACAGGTCATTGTCGAGGCGGAAACAGGCTATGTCCATTAAAAACAGGATGCAGGAGGCATGGCGGGAAATTTACATTGCCACGACGGTTAAATGTAGAACAAATCGAGATTTTTCTGAATCCCGAATCCCGAATCCCGAATCCCGAATCCTGAATCCTCAGTCAGGTGCGAGTTTGATCGAACTGATCATGTTTATCGTAATCGTAAGCTCGGCACTGGCGGGGATCTTGCTGGTGATGAATCAAACCAGTAAAGGTAGCGCGGATCCTCTGATTCGCAAGCAGGCCATGGCGGCAGCTTACTCTCTGCTCGAAGAGATTGAGTTGCAGGACGCTATTGCGGCATCCGGCGTGGCAAGCTCCCCTGTGACGCAGGCGAATCGTGCCAGCGCGTATCATGTAGTTGGTGATTACAACGGGTTTGCCACGACAGGTATTTTTGCAGTGGCGGATGCGACCTCCTCATCGCCTGTTTTAGCGCAATACAACGCTGCGGTATCGGTTATGCCTGAAGCCGCTGCTTGGAACGGCATTCCAGCGGGCCGTGTGGCGCAAATTACGGTGACCGTAACCGGTCCTAATAATACGACGATCATCGCAACCGGCTACAGGGCGGCATACTGATGCGTAAAGACCGGATGCGGGATGCAGAAGGCAGGAGGCAGGGATTCCTCATTCCTCACGTCTGTCGAGGATTTACCCTGATCGAACTGGTGATGGTGATTACGATTACCGGCATCATCGGCAGCATGGTGGCGGTGTTTCTCAAATGGCCCGTGCAGCAGTACATGGATGTGGCGCGGCGGGCAGAGCTTACCAATATCGCCGATACGGCGTTTTACCGTCTGGCCGGGGACGTCAGCATCGCGGTCGCGAATAGTGTGCGGGTCGCGGGGTGCGGGGCGACCCCCTGTCTCGAGTTCCTGCCAACGAAAGACGTCGGGCGTTACCGTGCGGCGCAGGATATGACCGATCCCGCCTCAGGGGTGGGAGATGTGCTGGATTTTAGCAGCTCGGACAGTAGTTTTGACGTCATCGGCTCACCGATGAGCTTTGCTGCAAATGACTATATCGTGATCGGCAGCACGCAATCGGACGGCGGGCCTGCCTATGATGCGACGACATCGGGTGTGTTGCGCGCTTATGCCGGAACAGCCGGCACACAATCGAATGTGGTGATTACGCCGACGAAATTTCCTTCGTTTGCCCGGTTGGGCAGCCAGCGCTTCGATGTGGTCGACGGGGCGCAGCAGGCGGTGACGTATGCCTGTGAAGGAACACTGGGCGCGCTCGATTCAAGTGGTCATGGTCAGGCAAGTCTGGTGCGGCATTGGGGGTATGGTTTCAATCCGGTGCAGGTAAACCCTGGCGTGCTGACAGGTACACGCGCGATCCTGGCCGACAAGGTGAGCGGATGCAGCATCGATTACACGGCGGCTAATCAGCGCATGGGCTTGCTGGGCGTGCGCCTTACGCTGACTTCGGGGGGCGAGAGCGTGAGCCTGTATCAGGAGATTCATGTGAGTAATATGCCATGAAAAAATTGCAAAAAGGTTTTTCTCTGATTACGGCGATTTTTTTGCTGGTGGTAATCGCAGCGCTGGGTACTTTTGCAGTCACCTTATCTACCACGCAGAATCAGAGTCAGGCCGTGGATGCGATGGCAGCGCGCGGTTATCAGGCGGCGCTGGCTGGGATTGAGGTGGCGGCCTACCATGTTGCGCTGTCCTCGGTTGCCTGGACTGCCGGGTGTCCTGCGACGACGGCGGTATCCTTTAGCGACAACCGGCTCGCGCCGTTCGCGGTGACGGTGAATTGCTCGGCCGCTTCGTATGTTGAGGGGGCTGCCACGCTTTGGGTCTATGCGGTCTCATCGGTCGCCAGAACGACCGGCGTGCCGGGCGAGATAAATTACGTGGAGCAGGTCGCCACGGCTAAGCTTGTGCAATAGCGGGGTAAAAATGAATCACTTGAATAAACGTGTGTTGTGGATACTGGCGGGTTTGATGTTATCTGTGGTGGTTCAGGCCGCCACTTGTACCAGTCGTACGAATGGACGCTGGGGCAGTTCTGCGACCTGGAGTTGCGGAAAAGTGCCGGCGAGTACCGATACGGTCGTGCTGGCGTCCCCCTTTACGGTCACACTGGATGCGTTTTATACCACCTCATCGCTGGCGGTGAATGCCGGTGCGATACTGACCGATGGCGGGCAAACGCTGACGCTCACCGGTGCACTGACCAATAATGGCATGATTTCCGGCTCAGGAAACATGGATGTGACCGGTGCGGCAGCGGTGATTTCCGGCAGCGGCGCTTATTCGGGTAGTCGACTCTACATTTCGGGTACGGCACCGCAAATTGCTGCCGGGTCCATTTTGAACTTTTCCGGATCGTCGCGATTGTATGCCGGACGCAATGCGGCGGGAAATACGATTGCAGGCTCGGTGCTGACCATCAACGGTACGATCAATTCGACGATCGCCACTGCGACAACGACCTTTCTGCGTTTTTATGCCGACAGCACCGTGATCGGGGCTGCGGGGGTGATCAATGCCAGCGTGTCTGCGGCGAGTTTTAATGCGTCTACGACGAAAATCACCAATAATGGCAGCGTTAGTCTCGCATCCATTAAACAAAAGTCTGTGACGAATGCGTGGACGCAGGGGGTGAATTCAAGTCTGACCGTAACGGCGACGTCCACCGTGGGTGTGCTGAGCGCATCGGCCAGCGGCAATACCGTCACCTATACTTCGCCTGCCGTGCCGATTTCGCCGCTCAACAAGACCTATTACAATCTGGCGGGAACCGGTGTGGCCTGTCCGCACGGCTTTACCGTCACGGGCAGCAATCCTTGCGTGACCAAGGCGGGTGCTGGGTTTGTGGTCTCCAGTCCGACGTCTTGTACCAGTATGACCGGTGTCGGGACAATGGCGTGGACGAATCCGGGGAATGCGCAGGCAGCCGATACCGTGTATTCCATCGCGGGCAACGTCATTAGAAATACAACGACTAATTATCTGAAATGTACCGGGTTTAATTTTGCCGCGATTCCGGCAGGCGCTGCGATCAGCGGCATTACCGTGTATGTCACGCGCAAGACCAGCGGCGGTTCGATACGCGATGCCTTTGTTTATCTGGTCAAAGCCGGTACCCTCAGCACGGCATTGAACGGTGCGACCACAACCAATTACACGACCTCCGATGTCGCTGAAATGCATGGCGGCATGACGAGTCTGTGGGGGGCGGCCTGGAAGGATACTGATTTTAAACTGTCGACTTTCGGCGTTGCATTTTCGGCAAAAAATACCAGCACGACCTCGACGACTAATCGCACTGTATCGGTGGATTTCATACAGGTGCGGGTCGATTATGCGGCGACCAGTGTGGATCATGTGGCTATTTCTGCCGCCAATATCGGCTCGACCTGCACGCTTTCCAACGTGACGATTACGGCGCATACCGCGGCACACGGCGCGCCAACGGGGGGGGGCGGCGCCGTTAAACTCTCCACTTCAAGCGGCAAGGGTGACTGGAGTATTGTGTCCGGCACGGGGAGCCTTTCAAATGGAACGGGCAATGACGGGCAGGCGACTTACACTTACGCTGCAGGAGAGACGTCGGCGACGCTGGGGTTGATGCATACGAGTGCTGGCAGCGTCACCCTCGGTGTGTCGGATAATGCAACGGGAGCGTCCTTGACGGCCAATACCCCGGCGGCCGAATTGTCGAATGCCATTTTATTCGCAGGCGGCGGTTTTGCCATCACCAATGCCGCCGGTGTGGCGCTGAGCAACATGGATCAGGTGTCGGGAACGACGTCGCCGGTTTATTACCTGAAGGCGACCAGTGCGAGTTGCGGCAATGCATTTAACAATGTCACTAAAAGCGTGGATATCGCCTTCGAATGTCTGGATCCTGCAAGCTGCCAGAGTCCTGCGGTAACCGTCAATGCCTACAATGCCGCAGGTACGGCAGTGACTTCCAGCACGGTATTGTCAACGGGGTTGCCGAATGGTTCGGATCCGGCAACGGTAAACACATATAAAGCCGTCTCTTTGAATTTCAACGCCAATTCACTGGCACCCTTTACGCTGAACTACCCGGATGTTGGCCGCATTACGCTTTATTTGCGTTATACCCCGTCCAGTATCATCAGCGAAAGTATCCCGTTTGTAGTTAAGCCGGCAGGCTTTGTGCTGTCCAATATCAAGCGCGTGCGCGATAATTTCGCCAATCCGGGCGCTGCGGATGCGACGGGGGCGGGATTTGTCAAGTCGGGAGAGGCCTTCTCGGTCACGGTCACCGCTGTTAATTCTCAGGGAGCGGCAACGCCGAATTACGGACATGAAGTGACGCCAGAACACGTGAAGCTCTCGAACGCCCTGGTGTCACCGGCAGGTGGTCGCAATATCGCGATTACCTGTGCTGATCCTGCCAGTTCGACAGCTTGCAATATGACCGGCGTTGAGTTTCCGACCTTCGGCGCGTTTACCGGCGGTGTGGCGGTGGGAAATAATTTCGCCTGGGATGAGGTTGGGGTCATTACGATGACGCCGCACGTGGGCGATTCCGATTATCTGGGCGTGGGTGAGGTGGTCGGTACGACATCCGGAAATATCGGACGTTTTACGCTGGCGAAATTCGCGCTGCAAAATCCGCTGCTCGATAATCGCACCGATATTTGCAATGCAGGCTTGCTGATTTCGGACGAGGTGACGCCGTGCCCTGCCTATACTTACATGGGCGAACAGATCGATGCCTCGTTTATTCTGGTACCGGTGAGTATGGACGGCGTGCCGTCGCAGAACTATCAGAATTCGAGTACGGCGGCGAACAATTATGCAAAACTCGACCCGTCTGTTTTTGCCAATCTGAATCTCGCGGCGATCGATTCGACGACGCCAAGTTATCTGACGTCGCGTATCAGCAATGCCGGTATGCCGGTCGTGACCTGCGCAACGAGTCCTTGTTTCTCACAGCCCGGCGGTGCGGGCTCGCAGGCGCAGGCCGAGATTACCGTGCCGTTCACGATTAGTCGCGGTGTGTCGCCCGATGGCGTATACAACGCGGTCGATATCGGCATCGCGCCGCTCGACAGCGATGGCGCGGCGGTAGAGTCCGATATCGGTACGGTCTGCAATAATCCGGATGTGGCGGCCTGCTATGACCTCGATACGGATGCGGTGGCGGGCAGCGACCACGCGCTGTTGGGTACGACGGCGTTTCGCTACGGTCGCAGTCGTATTGTCAACGCTTATGGCTCGGAGTTGCTTGCGCTGGCGTTGCCGGTCACGATTGAATATTGGGACGGCACGGCCTATGTGACAAGCGCGGACGATAGTATTTCGGCGTTAACCCTCGCGCTTAGCAATTATCAGCTTAATCTTAACGCGGCTAAAACCACGCTGATCAACCCTGTGATCAGCAATGGTCAAGGGGTGATCAGGCTGTCGGCACCGGGAATGGGGGGGAATGGCAGCGTTGATATTGATCTTGCCTCTCCGGCTTATCTTCCGCTGCCGGGTAGCGCGCGGGCGACATTTGGCGTGTATGGCGGTAATCCGGTGTTCATTTATCGGGGAAGGCGCGGGCGCTGAGGACAGCTGGTATTGAAGAATATATGCGGATAATCATTGACAACAGGCACTTGCTAAATTAACTTCGCGTACTTATGAAGATTCCGTCCATCACTTCCTTCCTCAAAGCCAAGCCGCGCGACGCCGGCTGGCTGGCGGTCGGTCTGACATCGCACGGCGTATTTCTGATTCAGTTGTCATTCGATGCTGAAATTCCGCGTGTGTTGCGTTGTGAGTACCATGAGAATTCCGCGGTCTCTGTGGCGTATCTGGAGCGACTGAAGCGGGAATCGGATCTGGGGAATGAGGCTTGTACGACCTTGCTTGCTGCCGGCGAGTACCAGATCATGTTGATGGAGGCGCCTAATGTGCCTGACAATGAGCTGAAAACGGCGATGCGCTGGAAAATTAAGGATAGTCTGGCTTACTCGGTCGATGATGCTGCGGTGGATGTGTTACGCATCCCTGTTAACAAAAACCGGCCGGAACATAACCAATCTCTGTTTGCCATTGCCACTCCCAATGAAACGATCAAAAAACGTATGGCCTTGTTTGAACAGGCCAGACTTGCGCTGAGTATCATTGAAATCCCCGAGACGGCGCAGCGCAACGTGGCGCGGTTGTTCGAGCAGTCAGATCGCGCGCTGGCGCTGCTGGCGTTCGATGAACAGGGAGGCTTGCTGACTTTTACGGCGGACGGTGAATTGTATTTGTCCCGTCGTATCGAGATCACGCTGCCTCAGTTGCGTGATGCAAATGAAGCGCTGCGTGAACAATATCGCGACCGGGTCGAGTTGGAGTTGCAGCGTTCACTCGATTACTTCGACCGGCAGTTTAACCATTTATCGCTAAGTCGAGTGTTGCTGAGTGCACCGGATGATTCAGGTTTGCTCGATTATTTAGTTTCAACAGTGGGCATGGCGGTAGAGGGCGTTGATCTGTCGCAAGTGCTGGATATCAGTGCGGTGCCCGCGATGGCTGACAGTGAATTTGCCGCGATGGTGCTGCCCACGCTGGGTGCGGCTTTGCGTCAGGAGAGTCGCGCCTGATGAGTCAGCAGATCAATCTATTCAATCCTGATTTTCTCAAACAGGAAACGCATTTCTCACTGGTAACCATGTTGCAGGGGTTAGCGGCCATTTTTGTGGGAGCGTTGATTTTGTACGGCTATGCACTGTATCAGGTTCGTGAGTTGGACAAGCAGGCTGCGCAGGTGCTGGCGAGGCTCAATGTTGAGCAGAGGGAGTTAGCCGGTTATTCTGCCGGATTTTCTCCGCAGAAAACCAATGAATTGCTCCAGAGCGAATTGCAGCAACTGGAAAAAAAGGCCGAAGAGGCGAGGTTGCTGACGGACACGCTGCGTGAAGGTCAGGTGAGCAATACCAGCGGTTTTTCGGAGTATATGCGCGCCTTTTCACGGCAGGTGGTGCCCGGGCTCTGGTTGACAGGTTTTAAGGTGAATTCTGCTGAAATCACTCTGAGTGGCGGCACACTCGCGCCGGAATCGGTGCCGGCCTATATTCAAAAGCTCAGTCATGAAAGCATCATGCATGGCAAAACTTTTTCAAACTTGCAAATGCAGCCGGCCAAAGAGGCCAAATATTTGGAATTTACCCTGTTCACCGCGCCGGATAGTCAACTATGAAAAAATATTGGGAGCTGACGCGCGTTAAGGTTGACGCAATGTCGACGCGTGAGCGGGCCATGATTTTTTCAGCCGCGGTAGGGCTGCTGATTCTGCTATTGAACGCCCTGTTGCTCGACCCTCTGCTGGTCAGGCAAAAAGCGATTTCGCTGAAGATGGCGCAGCAGGAGCAGGAGACGAACAATTTGCAGCAAGCCATTAAGACTATTTTGCAAGCCAAGCAAGATATTCAACACTCTCCGTTGCGCGTTCGCATCAGCGAGTTAAAAGGGCAAATTCAGGAAAATGAAAATTTTCTTAAAGAACGCAGCGCGAGACTGGTTGAACCCGGCAAGATGGCCGAGTTGCTCGAGCAGGTATTGAGCCGTAACGATAAACTGCAGTTGGTTGAATTGAAGACGCTGCCGCTGAGCTTGTTGCTTGAGCAGAAAACAGAGGGTAAAACAGCAGCGCCGGTTTATAAGCACGGCGTGCAAATTACCGTGCGCGGTGACTATCTGGATTTGCTGCGCTATCTGACTGCGCTGGAAAACATGCCCATTCAGATGTTCTGGGGGGAGGTGAGTTTGTCAGTTGCCAAACATCCGGATTCGGTGCTGACTTTGACCGTTTATACGCTGAGTCTGGATAAAACATGGTTGACGGTATGAAGCACAGTCGTCAGTCGTCAGTCGTTAGTCGCGAGTGGGGTAAGGTGCGTTTTCTATTCTCGGTTGCTAGTTTTTTGTTGCCGGTTTTCTGTTGTGCAGAGGAACTGGCCGACCCGACCCGTCCGCCGGTCAGCGTTTTGACGCCTGTTGAGGCGTCGGTGCAGATTGAGACAAAACTGGAACCCGGTCTGCAATCCATCCTGATTTCCAAAAACCGGCGCGCTGCGATCATTGACGGTCAAACCGTTGAACTCGGCGGACGCGTGGGGGAGGCCAGACTGATCGAAGTTAACGCGATGAATGTGGTGTTAAAAACGCGTAATGGGAGGCAAGTGCTGATGTTGTTTCCCGATGTGATGATAAGCAAGACCAAAAGTGATGCGCCACCAGTGCAGACCGACAAGAAGGTCTCAAACGGGGATAAAAAATGAAGAAAATCGGGGTGTTTTTCGCAGGAATTTTGCTGTTGGGCGGCTGTGCGGCCAATAAGAGCCACAATCTGACAGTGGATGCAATCAGGCAGGAAATGAATCAAGCTGTGCAACCGAGCAGGGACGATGCTGTCAATGAGGCGTTGTTGCCTCAGCTGGATGCCGCGATGATCAAGGCCGATAGCAAGCCCTTGGAGACTAAGTTTGATTTGTCCGTTAATAATACCCCCGCGAGTCAGGTATTTATGGCGATCGTATCTGGAACGCGCTACAGCATGCTGGTGCATCCTGATGTGACAGGCAGTATTTCACTGAACTTGAAAGACGTCACCGTGTTCGATGCCCTCGAAGCGGTCAAGGAAATGTACGGTTATGACTATAAGCTCGATGGCACGCGCATTTTTGTGCAGCCGCTGACTTTGCAGACGCGTATTTTTCAGGTGAATTACCTGACCGGATTGCGCGAAGGGTCATCCTCTTTGCGTGTGAAGTCGAGTTCTGTTTCAGATAATATCGGTAATGCCAGCGCGCAGGGGCAGGCCAATGCGAATGCAGCTCAGTCATCCTCCCAGTATCAATACGGGGCGGGCAGTACCGATACCAGCAAAGTTTCCATGAAAAGTAAGTCGGATTTCTGGGAGGAACTGGCGCAGGCACTCAGACTTATTTTGGGTGGCAAGGATGCATCCGATGGTAAAGGTGCGCGCTTGCCGGCTGATCGCAGCCTGTCGGTCAGCCCGATGTCCGGTGTGATCGTTATTCGTGCTTTGCCCGATGAAATTAGAAATGTAACTGCGTTTTTAAAGGCATCGCAGATTTCCGTTGAGCGGCAGGTGATACTTGAAGCGAAAATCATCGATGTGCAGCTCAACGATAGTTTTCAGTCGGGTGTGAATTGGGGCGCATTTAAAAATGGTTTAAACAGTTTTTCATCCGTTGGTGTCGGCGGCGCTGGCAGTGTGTTGAATCCGGCAACGGCAGGTGTGGGCGCTACTGATATTTCAAATGCGGCACTGAGCGCCTTGCCGGGCGCGACCCTGCTGCCTAATGCGGCCGGCACAGGTTCTTTGTTTGGTCTGGCTTTCCAGACCAGCAGCTTTGCCTTGCTGCTCAATTTTTTGGAGTCACAAGGCGATGTGCATGTGCTGTCCAGTCCCCGAATTTCGACGTTAAACAACCAGAAAGCGGTATTGAAAGTCGGCACCGATGAGTTTTTTGTCACAGAAATTTCCGGTGGGTCGCAGGCCACCGTCAATGTGGCGGGCACAGCACCTACGATAAAAACCCAGCCGTTTTTTTCAGGGATCGTGCTGGATGTAACGCCAAAAATCGATGAAAACAACGAGATTATTTTACATGTGCACCCGTCCATCAGTTCGGTGACCACGGTGAATAAGGTGTTGAATCTGGGCGTGACGACCGGAACCTATACACTGCCGATGGCTTCCAGCTCCATTTCTGAGACGGACAGTATCGTGCGCGCGCGCGACGGGCAGATCGTCGCGATTGGCGGTTTGATGCGTCAGGACTCGACAAATGGTGAATCGGGCCTGCCTGGACTTTCCAAATCGATATTCGGCCAAACCAGCAAAGTGTCGAGCAAGCGCGAGCTGGTTATTTTGCTCAAGCCGACCGTGGTTGATTCGGATCGGGACTGGTCGGACGATATTGCGCGTAGCCGCGATCGCGTCGAAAATTTGAACCGCCAAGTCAGATCGAAATGACGATATTGAGCGGTTTACAGTCTGTCGCAGCGCTATGTATTTAAAGCATTTCGGTCTGCATGAGGCGCCTTTTGGTCTGACGCCTGACACCAGCTTTTTTTTCGCCTGTTCGAGTTATCAGGAGGCCCTCAATACTTTGCTGGTGGCGGCGCACAACGGCGAGGGATTTATCAAGATCACCGGTGAAGTGGGCAACGGCAAGACTATGCTGTGCCGGAAGTTTTTAGCTACGCTGAACGAAGGGATGCAATCGACCACGCCGATTGGCACTCAGGATCAGACGGCAAGCGCCGTCGCCGGACAGAATTTCATTACCGCCTACATTCCGAATCCCTACCTTGAACCCAGAAGTCTTTTGCTGGCATTGGCCGATGAGTTTCGTGTGCCGCTCGACAAGGACAGCGATCAGCATCAGCTGATGAAGGGATTGACCAATGCGCTGCTCGATTGCGCGCGTTACGGGCAGCGTGCGCTGGTGTGTCTGGACGAGGCACAGGCGCTGCCCCTGCCGACCCTCGAAGTGCTGCGCCTGCTCACAAATCTTGAAACAGAAAAGCGAAAACTGCTGCAAGTGGTGCTGTTCGGTCAGCCGGAATTGAATGCCCATCTGGCACAGTATTCAATCCGTCAATTGCGTCAGCGTATCAGTTTTCAGTATGAATTGCGCGGCTTGCTGCCTGATGAATTGGATCGGTATGTTCGACATCGGGTGCGTGTGGCGGGATTTGCCGGCGACACTTTGTTCGATATGGCAGCTATTGCTAAATTGCACCGTGTCACCAAGGGGACGCCGAGGCTGGTGAATATTATTGCGCATAAAGCCCTGATGCTGGCCTATGGCGAGGGTAAACAGCATGTGAGTGCGGGACACATCGGGGTGGCAGCGGCCGATACGCCCGAGTCACGTCGCGACTGGTTAGCGCTGGGATTGAAAGCGGGGGCTGTTGTTGCTGTATTGCTGGTTGTGGTAAGCGGACTGGTCTTGCTCAGATGAGCGTCATCAATCAGATGCTCAACGGATTGGAGCAACGCGGGGTGACTGTTGCGACCGGCCAGTTGCGTACGGTTCAAATCAGTAACAAATATCAGAAGGTTCAATTCGTTTTGTTAGCGGGGTTGCTTGTGATTCTTGCGGCATTGCTCTGGCGGGGCGTCAATGTGCCGTCTTTAATTGCAAAACAGCCTGTTGTGGCTAAAGCGATACCGGTTGCACCGGTTGTACCTGCAGTATCGGCAATTGAGCCGGTAGCGAGTTTGCCGATAAAGACGGCTGTTATGGCGCCTAAAGTTCAGCCGGAAAAACAGGTTGCACCGCAGGTTAAAATGCTGCCTGTGGCAAGGCAGGTTGCCGCGCCGCCTGCCTTGCCAAGGGCCCCTGCCGTGCCCGACGCTAACCTGTCGGGTGCGGTCAAGCAAGTCAGCTTAAGGCAGCAGGCCGAAGCCGAATTTCACAAGGCCACTGTTTATATGCAACAGGGCAGAAACGTCGAAGCTCAGGCGGGTTTAGAGGCTGCCTTGCGCATGGATGCGGGACTCGATGCCGCGCGACATTCACTGGTCAGCTTATTGTTGGAGAGTAAACGCAACACGGGTGCGGAACAGGTGCTGCAGGACGGGCTGAAAATCAGCCCCGCTAACAGCGGCTATGCCATGTTGCTGGCGCGCTTGCAGGTGCAGCGAAACGAGGTTGATCAGGCACTTATAACGCTGGCCTTAACGCTGCCCTATGCGGCACAGCAGGCAGATTATCAGGCATTCTACGCTGCGCTTTTGCAGCGCCGTGCACGGCACAAAGAGGCGGTAGAGCATTATCAGGTTGCGCTCAAAGCGTCGCCCAATTCAGGTGTCTGGCTGATGGGGTGCGGAATTTCATTGCAGGCGCTGGGCAAAAATGACGAGGCAAAAGAAACTTTCCTGCGCGCCCTGTCCAGTAAAACACTGAGCGCGGAGTTGCAAGCTTTTGTGCAGCAAAAAATTAAGGCGCTCTAAAAATTCGCGTCGAATTTTTGGCCTTTGTCGCTTCCGACAGCAGCTAGCCAGCAGTCTTGCAGGTGCTGGTCTACGCACATCACAACGCTACGATCGAGTTTTTTATCATCGACCATCTCGTTGAGTATCTCCATGATCGCATCGGGGCTTAGCGGATCTCGGTAGGGGCGTTTTTGCGCGAGTGCCTGAAATACATCGGCGACCGCAACGATGCGTGCTTCGAATGAGATTCCGCTGTCACCCAGGTGATAAGGATAGCCTGATCCATCCACACGCTCGTGGTGTTGGGCAGCCCATGCGGTAATTTTCTCAAGACCGCGGATGTTTTTGAGAATGATATAGGTGTCAAAACTGTGTCTTTGAATATGCGCATATTCTTCATCGGTCAGTTTGCCGGCTTTTTCCAGCAGTTCATCCGGCTGCCTGAGTTTGCCGATGTCGTGCAGCAACCCTGCCAGTTCGAGCATTTCACAGGTTTCATTTGACAGGTTGAACAGGCTGCCTAAGTATCTTGCCAGTCTGGCAACGCCGTCAGAATGCTCCTTCGTAAAGGAACTCTTGGCATCAACGATATAAGAGAAGATATATACGATGCTGCGCAGTTCTTCAAAGTCCATTTCACGGGATTGGGTTTCTGCAAGCCAGACGGAGACATAGCCGTTGACTTGTTCGTTTTCCAGCAGCAGCCAAAATGCCTCTGATTGCGATATTTCCATGAAGGCATCGACAAGCTCGGGGCAAAACCAGTCTCCGCGTTTGGAGAATATCTTCTGGCGGATTTCCTCGCGCCCCAGCAGCAGGTTGGACTGATCGACTAAAAATCCCAGTGACAGGACATCTACACGATCAACCATGTAAATGCAGTTGGCGGAAAGTTTGACTTCCATGGGGAGGTCGAGATCTTTCAGTTCTGACCAGTGCGTGTGGTGGTGGCGAACGATGGGTGCAAGTTTTGCCAGCAGCGGGCAGGTGGCGAGCAGTTTTGCGCCGGTTTTGCAATGATCGATTTCATCTTCCCATTCAAACTGCGCAAGACGCTGGTGTATTACTGTCTTGGACACGCCGCTGTCATGCAAAATGGCGGCCTGAAACAGGTCATCCATACGAGCCCCCTGCCAGCCCAGCTTTTTCCCGCACTCAGTCGCCATGTAGGCGACATGCTTGCCGTGATGAATATGTGTGACCCCCACCAGATCAAGCGCGTTGGACAGTGAGTAGACGGCTTCATGCAAATTGATGCTGAATTTTGACATCAGATTCCTTTGTGTCCATGAAATTTCCATTGCAGGAGTGGTATACGGCTTGTGCAATATTGAATATCGCATAGCAATTTTCGCACAAAACAGGAAAACGCCTTACAAATAACTCATAGATTTTTATGTCAGTAAAAATTTGTCGTAGCTCTGGCCACAATCCAGATACTGATTTTTTTTGCGCCCCTTTTTTGCACGGCACGTGCCAGTTCATTCATGCTGGCGCCGGTTGTCATGACGTCGTCCACCAGCGCGATGTGCTTTTCGGATAAGTCGAGTGTACAGTCAAATGCATCACGCACATTGCTTTCGCGTTCATTCCAGGGGAGCGCAGTTTGTGATGGGGTGTTGCGAAGGCGGTGGCAGGCATCGTCATTCATGTCAATTCTCAGCGTGTTTGCAATCGGCGTTGCGATGAGGCTTGCCTGATTAAAACCGCGTTCTTTAAGTTTGGCAGGATGCAGTGGCATTGGGATGACTAAGTCGGGTATTTCGTCTATTTGGTCGAGCAGTTTTTTGGCAAGCGTTGGTGCCAGTGCGAGTTGGCTATGATATTTAAGCGATTGAATCAGCCGGTCAATCGGAAACCGATAGTAAAATGCGGTGGTTGTTCTGGCAAAGGCGGGTGGCTTTGTCAGACATCGTCCGCATAGTGAAGCTGTGGGTGTGATAAGTCCGCAAACCGGGCAATGGGGTGCGTCAAAATAGGGCATCTCACGATTACACGCTGCGCACCAAAGTCCCTCATGGCTCATTGTGCCGCACAACACGCAAGGCTGAGCCGGCAAGAGCTGCTTAAATTGTAAGCGGCTGTTTAGTTTGAGCGTGTTTAAAATTGACAAGGCGTGCACCTTTCTTGGATGATACGCAGTTGCTACTCTACATGTGCATCATACGCTATGAATACTCAGACCATCGCCTTTCACCATCCCGTTAAAAGAACCGCAACGCCTGAACGCTGGAGCGTCGAGGAGGTTGAATCGCTGTTCGCGCTGCCGTTTGCCGACTTGCTCTACCGCGCTCAGCAGGTACACCGCGAACATTTCGATCCGAATCAGGTACAGCTCTCGACCTTGCTGTCGATCAAGACCGGGGGGTGTTCGGAGGACTGCGGCTATTGTCCTCAGTCGGCGTTTCATTCGACGGGCGTGGAAGACCGCAAGATGCTGGCGTTGGATGCGGTGATTGAGGCGGCAAAAGCCGCGCAAGCGGCGGGCGCCGACCGGTTCTGCATGGGGGCTGCCTGGCGCGAACCTTCAGAGGACGACATGCTAAGCGTGGTTGAGATGGTTCAGGCGGTGCGTGGTCTTGGCATGGAGACCTGCGCGACGCTGGGTATGTTGAATGATGCGCAGACCGAGCAGTTAAGGGCGGCGGGGCTTGATTACTACAATCATAATCTGGATACCTCGCCTGAATTTTACGGCGACATCATCAGTACGCGTGACTATCAGGACAGGTTGGATACGCTGGAGCGGGTGCGCCGGGCCGGGATGCATGTGTGCAGCGGCGGCATCGTCGGGATGGGCGAAAATCTTAACCAGCGAGCAGGACTGGTCGCGCAGCTGGCGAACATGAACCCTTATCCTGAAAGTGTGCCGATCAATAATCTGGTCAAGGTCGAAGGTACGCCGCTGGCCGATGCCGCCGAACTCGATCCGTTGGATTTTGTGCGCACCATTGCGGTTGCGCGCATCACGATGCCGACGGCGCGGGTGCGCTTGTCCGCCGGTCGTCAACAGATGTCGGATGCGATTCAGGCCTTGTGCTTTCTGGCTGGTGCCAATTCAATTTTTTATGGCGAACAGCTATTGACTACCGGCAATCCGGAGGTCGAACGCGATCGCACGTTGATGGACAAACTCGGCATGTATCCGTTTGCGGATAAACATTAAAACCGTTGCCTTTCACTGAACTTCAACTAGAACTCGACGAGCGATGCGCGCGGGGCTTGCTGCGCCAGCGGTGCACGGTATCGAGTCCGCAAACGCCTGAGTTGGTCGTGGATGGAAAACCGTATCTTTCGTTTAGCAGCAATGATTACCTTGGTTTTGCATATCATCCGGAAATTGTTTCCGCCTTGCAGCAGGGGGCGCGGGACTATGGTGCGGGTGCGGGTGCGGCACATCTGGTTTGCGGCCACTTTTCGCCGCATGAGCAGCTGGAGTATGAACTGGCCGCTTTTGCTGACAAGCCTGCCGCCTTGCTTTTTTCCACGGGCTATATGGCCAATTTGGGGGTGGTGCAGGCACTAACCGGACGCGGCGATACGGTGTTTGCCGACAAGCTCAATCACGCCTCGCTCAATGATGCGATGCAGCTCTCGCGTGCGACTGTGCAGCGTTATCGCCATAACGACATGGCGCAGTTAGCCGCCCTGCTGGCACAGACGACGAGTGGACGAAAACTCATTTGCGTCGATGCGGTATTCAGTATGGACGGTGACATGGCGCCCTTGCCCGAGTTACTGGCGCTGTGCGCTGCGCATGACGCCTGGCTGCTGGTCGATGATGCGCACGGCTTTGGCGTGCTGGGTCATCAGGGGCGCGGTTCACTGTCGCATTTTGGCCTCAGTTCACCGCGCATCATCTATATGGCGACGCTTGGCAAAGCGGCTGGCGTGTCCGGTGCGTTTGTCGCCGCAGAGCAGGCGGTGATCGATACGCTGATCAACAATGCGCATAGCTATGTGTACACCACGGCTTCGCCGCCGGCCCTGGCCTGTGCACTGCGGAAAAGTTTGCAGCTGCTCGGGGAGGATGACGGGCGTCGCGCGCACCTGCATCAGCTGATTGCTCAGCTGCGCACGGGTTTGCGCGGATTACCCTGGCAGCCGATGGCCTCGGATACGGCGATCCAGCCGCTGCTGGTGGGTGATAATCAGGCGGCATTGGCGCTGAGCATGGCATTGCGCGCGCGCGGGATCTGGGTTGCGGCGATCCGTCCGCCGACCGTGCCTGCGGGAACGGCACGTCTGCGTATCACTTTGTCGGCCGCTCATAGTGCATCCGATGTCAGCCGCTTGCTGGAGGCCTTGCATGAACTTGCACGTTGATCGCGGCACGGTTGCACCGTTGCTGTTCATTCACGGATGGGGCATGCACAGCGGAATGTGGGGTGATGTTTTGCCGCAACTGGCAGCGCATTTTAAGGTGATGGCGGTGGATTTGCCCGGACACGGATATAGTGCGGCAAGTGGCAAGTGGCAAGTGGCAAGCTGGGAAACCGGCGAGCCGGATACGCCCCACTCCCCACCCCCCACTCCTTATATTGATGCCATCGTCGATCAGCTGTCGGCACAGTTCACTGAGCCCTTGAGCCTTTGTGGCTGGTCGCTGGGTGGTCAGGTGGCGTTGCGCTGGGCGTTGCGTTATCCGGAGCAGGTGCAGCGGCTGGTGCTGGTTGCTGCGACGCCGTGCTTCGCACAGAAAACTGACTGGCCTTGTGCGATGCAGAACGATACGCTGACAGCCTTTTCTGAGGCATTGCGGCAGGATAGTGCGCAGACGCTGCGCCGCTTTTTGGGGCTGCAAGTGCGCGGCGGGGAACGTGAGCGCGAATTGCTGGCGGTTTTACGGCGCAGTCTGGCCGTGTGCAATGCGCCTGATCCTGTCTGGTTGCAGGCGGGGCTGGAAATTTTGCGCGACTGTGATTTGCGCGAGGCATTGACGAAAATAAAACAGCCCGTGCTGGTGATTGGCGGTGTTTGCGATACGCTTACGCCGCTGGCTGCGATGCGGTATATGGCGGCGAAACTGCCCAAGGCGCGACTGGCGGCAATAGAAGGCGCGGCCCATGTTCCATTTTTGTCGCATCCCGAAGAATTTGTAAAACAGGTGGCGGACTTCTTGCATGAGTGAATTTGTAATCGATAAAAAAGCGATGCGCCAGGCTTTTTCCCGTGCGGCAGAGGGATATGACGCAAGCGCGGTGTTGCAGCGCGAAGTGTGTACGCGCATGCTCGAACGCCTTGAATACATCAAATTGCAGCCAGAGCGTCTGCTTGATGCGGGCAGCGGCACAGGCTGGGGCGGGCGTCAACTGGCGGAAAAATACCCCGCCGCGCAGGTGATCTCGCTTGATATCGCCATCGGCATGTTGCAGACTTCGAAAAGTCGTTCAAGCTGGTGGCAAAAACTATTTGGCGGCTGCCGTCAGTTGCCGGTGTGTGCCGATGTGGAAGCCTTGCCGCTGGCGGCGAATAGTCTGGATATGGTCTGGTCGAATCTTGCTGTGCAGTGGTGCAATGATTTGCCGGCAACCTTTGTCGAATTGCATCGGGTGTTAAAAACAGAGGGCTTGCTGATGTTCAGCACGCTGGGTCCTGATACGCTGAAAGAGTTGCGGCAGGCGTTCAAAGGGGTGGACGAACGCAGTCATCTGAATCGTTTTGCCGATATGCACGACATCGGCGACATGCTGGTGCAGGCAGGATTCGCAGAACCTGTGATGGACATGGAGTATTTGACGCTGACCTATGAGGATGTGCGGGGTGTGCTGCAGGATCTCAAAGCGATCGGTGCGCATAACACGACGGCAGGACGCGGGCAGGGGCTGATGGGCAAAGCGGCGTGGGCGCGTTTGCTGGAAAACTATGAGAAACTCAGGCGTGACGGCAAATTGCCCGCCACGTACGAAGTGGTCTATGGTCATGCCTGGAAACCTGCGCCGCGCGTGAATCGTGACGGTGCTGCGATTATCAAGACATCATTCAAAATAAAGTGAGGTTGCCATGAACTTTTTTGTGACGGGAACAGACACCTGTGTGGGCAAGACGCTGATCAGTTGTGCGCTGCTGCACGGTTTTGCCGGACAAGGTTTTAGTGTGGTGGGGATGAAGCCGGTCGCCTGTGATGATGCGGATTTCAGTGAAGATGTCAGAGCCTTGCTTGCCGCCAGCAACGTGCTGGCCAGTCGCGGTCAGATCAATCCGTACAGTTTCGAGCGCGCCGTCGCACCGCATCTGGCCGCTAAATTTGTCGGAGTGAGGATCAGTCTGGAACGGATACTTCAGTCGTACAGCGAGCTTGAGACGCAGGCGGATGTGGTCGTTGTCGAGGGGGCGGGTGGCTTTCGCGTGCCGTTGAACGAGAGTCAGGATAGTGCTGATCTGGCACGGCAGTTGAAACTGCCAGTGATTCTGGTGGTTGGCATGCGGCTTGGTTGCCTCAATCATGCCTTGTTGACGGCCGATGCGATTACCCGGTGTGGGCTGAAGCTGGCAGGCTGGGTGGCAAATTGCGTGGAGGGCGAGATGAGTATGCTGAACGAAAATATAGAGGCATTGACGGAGCGGATTAAAGGGCCGTTGCTGGGTGTGGTGCCGCATTACCAGACAGTGCCGGATGCGGGTGTCGTCGCCGCGTGTTTGGATTTGTCGCTGTTAAAGCATTAAACTCTGACTTACCACTTACCACTTACCACTTACCACTTACCACTTACCACTATTCTTATGACTGAATTTAGCATCATCGCGGTGTTTTTCGCAGGTTTGCTGGGCGGAGTGCACTGTCTTGGAATGTGCGGCAGTCTGGTCGGTATTCTGACGACGCAATTGCCCGCAGGCGGCGCGCGCTGGCCATTTCATCTGTCCTACAGCGGCGGGCGGGTGACCAGCTACACGCTGGCGGGTGCGCTGGCCGGTGCCGTGGGGCAGGCGGGTTTGCTGCTGCGCGATGTGGTACCGGTACAACATTTGCTGTTCGCGTTGTCGAGCCTGATGCTGATTGCGCTCGGGCTTTATCTGGCCGGCCTTTGGGGTGCGGTACGGCGCATCGAAACCCTAGGTAAGCTGTTGTGGCAACGTATCCAGCCTTTGACGCGCGGCCTGTTTCCCATCTCGACGCCTTGGCGTGCTTTCTTGCTCGGCACGCTTTGGGGCTGGCTGCCTTGCGGTCTGGTGTACAGTGTGCTGATCACGGCGCTGGCCAGCGGTCACGCGTCAACCGGTGCGCTGGTAATGTTGGCTTTTGGTCTCGGGACCTTGCCGAATCTGCTGGCGATCGGTTTGTTCTGGGAAAATCTGCGGGGCTGGGTGCAGTCACCCAAAGTACGACGTGTTGCAGGGCTGCTTGTGGTGTGTTTTGGTATTTATGGCCTGATCAAAGTAGGCTACACCTTTTATGTGAATGGCTGGGCCGGGAGTTGCCATGTTGCTGCGTAACTGGTTGGGCTGTTTGCTGATGTTTTTGATCGCAGGTTGTGGCGAGCCTAAGCTGCCCTCGCCATTTCATGCGGCGGACGTGGGTGCCAAGTACGCCGGTGCGGATTTTAAACTGACCGATCACAACGGAAAGCCGCGTACGTTGCGCGATTTCCGCGGCAAGGTGGTGGTTTTGTTTTTTGGTTATATGCATTGCCCCGATGTATGCCCGACCACGATGGCGGATTTGTCTCAGGTGATGGCGCGCTTGGGAAAAGACGCTGACAGGGTGCAGGTGTTGTTTGTCACCGTTGATCCCGAGCGTGACACGCAGGCGCTGCTTGCGCAGTATGTGCCGGCTTTTCATCCGTCTTTCCTGGGTTTGTATGCAGATACAGGCGGTACGGCTCAAGTAGCGAAGGTCTTTGAAGTGATGTATCAGAAGCAGGCGACAGCTACCGGTTACAACGTCGACCACAGTGCCGGCTCATTTTTGATCGATACGGACGGGCGGGTGCGTCTGTTGTCCCCCTATGCTCAGCGCACCGACTGGCTGGAACAGGATATCCGGCTTTTGTTGGCTCTAGGAAAGTCTTAGCCGTCTGTCATGGGCAGTTTGTCAGTTTGGACTTGCCGGATGTTATGATTGGGGACGGCCCGCTGAAGGGCTACTTATCCGGGGGGAAAGTATGAAGATTTTGATGGCGGACGATCACGCGCTGTTTCGGGATGGCATGCGTTATGTGTTGCAACAGTTGTCGGATACACTGGAATTGCTGGAAGTGAATAACTTTCCGGAATGTTTGAAAGTAGTCGCTCAGCATCCTGAACTTGATTTGGTGCTGCTCGATTTAAATATGTCCGGCAGCGAGGGGGTAAGATCGGTCAGCTATTTTCACCAGCGTTTTCCGCACATTCCGGTGGTGGTGGTGTCAGGAGACGATGCATTGGCAAATATGGAAAAAGTAATGGATTATGGCGCATCTGGTTTTATCTGTAAGAGTTCGACTTCGCATGCGATGCTGGCGGCGTTGAAGCTGGTGCTGTCCGGAGAAATCTATGTGCCGCCGGAGATCTTCCGGCAGCATAGCGCACCTGCCGTTGATAAGCGCAGCATGCACACCAATGGCTACGGACTGACCCCGCGTCAGATGGAAGTGCTCGAACATATTTGCGCGGGCATGAGCAATAAGGAGATTGCATCCCATACCCATCTGGCTGAAGGCACGGTCAAAA
Source organism: Gallionellales bacterium GWA2_54_124 (assembly GCA_001801025.1). GTDB lineage: Bacteria > Pseudomonadota > Gammaproteobacteria > Burkholderiales > Gallionellaceae > Gallionella. The sequence goes on along the minus strand of MGWO01000013.1, from coordinate 339,009 downwards.
TTCATGTTGCAGCGGTCTATCAGACGCTGAAAGTGAATGGTCGTCTGGAGGCGGTGCGTGTGGCCGAACGGCTGGGGTTGGTCGGGAGTGCGCATGGCTGAAGACAATTTACCGGGAAACTCTTTGCTCGGTTTATTGCGCGAATCGCGCTGGCTGCTCCTGGCGGTCTGCGCGCTGTATTTTGCCGTGGCTTTGTTCGGCTACCATCCGGACGATTCGGCCTGGTCACACAGCACAGCCAGCACGAAAATTATCAACCCGACCGGCGTACTGGGTGCCTACGTGTCCGATTTGCTGTTCTACCTGCTGGGTGTTTCCGCATGGTGGCTGGTTTTGTTTATGCTGCAGCAGGTGTGGGCGGGGTATCGCAGATTGCGCGCCGATAGCATTTTCTGTAAACGTACGCTTTGGGTGTCCTTTTTTGGATTCTGTCTGCTGTTGCTTTCCAGCAGTGCGCTCGAAGCGATACGACTGCATACGCTGACGACGCCTTTGCCGCTGGCCCCCGGCGGGATGTTTGGCATGCTGATTGGCGATGCGTTATCACGCCTGCTGGGTTTTACCGGTGCTACGTTGCTGCTGCTGGCGCTGATGGCGAGCAGTTTCAGTATTTTCAGCGGGCTGTCGTGGCTGCGTTTTATGGACTGGCTGGGCGCGCGACTGGAGGCTATTTATTGCTGGGGACAACAGTTCTGGCAGACGCGTCAGGATAAACGCATCGGTGCGCAAGCCACCACGGAGCGCGGTGCGGTGGTCGAAGTCGAGAAAAAACGCGTCGAAGTCCATCAGCCGATACATATCGAGCAACCCGTGATGGAAGTCGTTAAATCGGCGCGCGAGAGTGAAGAAAAGCAGATTACCTTGTTTTCTGACATGCCGGACTCACCGTTGCCGCCGCTGCATCTGCTCGATCCTGCGACCCATCAGGTTGAGACGGTGTCCGCCGATACGCTGGAATTTACGTCGCGGCTGATCGAGCGTAAGTTAAAAGACTTCGGCGTTGAAGTCAAAGTGGTGGCCGCTTTCCCCGGGCCTGTCATCACCCGTTATGAAATCGAACCCGCCGTCGGCGTGAAGGGCAGTCAGATCACCAATCTGGTGCGCGATCTGGCGCGTGCACTGTCGGTTGTGAGCATCCGGCTGGTCGAGACGATCCCGGGCAAGAGCTACATGGCGCTGGAGTTGCCGAATGCCAAGCGGCAGATGGTGCAGCTGTCCGAAATATTAGGCTCTCAGGTGTATGCCGATATGCATTCGATGCTGACGATTGCGATGGGCAAGGATATTTCCGGCAAGCCTGTCGTGGCTGATCTGGCCAAAATGCCGCATGTGCTGGTCGCAGGCACCACCGGTTCGGGTAAGTCGGTAGGCATTAACGCCATGATCCTGAGTATCCTGTACAAGGCCACGCCCCAGCAGGTGCGCATGCTGCTGATCGATCCGAAGATGCTCGAATTATCGGTCTATGAAGGCATTCCTCATCTGCTCTGCCCGGTTGTGACCGATATGCGTCAGGCGGCCTCCGGCCTTAACTGGTGCGTACAGGAAATGGACAAGCGTTACCGCCTGATGTCGCACTTCGGTGTGCGCAATATCGCAGGTTTTAACCAGAAACACCGCGAAGCGATCAAGGCGGACAAGCCGCTGACCAATCCGTTCTCGCTGACGCCGGATGATCCTGAGGCGCTGGACGAAATACCGCTGATCGTCGTGTTCATCGACGAGCTGGCCGATCTGATGATGGTAGTTGGCAAGAAAATTGAGGAGTTGATTGCGCGCCTAGCGCAGAAGGCGCGCGCTTCCGGCATTCATCTGGTGCTGGCGACTCAGCGCCCGTCGGTGGATGTCATCACGGGGCTGATTAAGGCCAACGTGCCGACGCGAATCGCGTTTCAGGTGTCTTCCAAGATCGATTCTCGTACGATACTCGACCAAATGGGTGCGGAAGCGTTACTGGGGCAGGGCGATATGCTGTATTTGCCCCCCGGCACAGGTTACCCGCAGCGTGTGCACGGCGCCTTCGTATCCGATCAGGAAGTGCATCGCATCGCCGAGTATTTGAAGGCGATGGGGGAGCCTGAATATATCGCGGGCATGCTCAATTCGCTGGAAGACTCAGGGGATGACGGCGGCGTATCCCCTACGCTGAATGCGGAAGCCGATCCGCTCTATGATCAGGCCGTTGAGATTGTGGTCAAGTCGCGGCGCGCCTCGATTTCACTGGTGCAGCGTAATTTGCGCATCGGCTATAACCGTGCGGCACGTCTGGTTGAGCAAATGGAAGCCGCCGGGATCGTCACGGCGATGCAGAGCAACGGTAATCGGGAAGTGATCGCACCAAGCAGGGAATAGTAAGTGGTAAGTGAGTAAAACTCGTAAGTTCCTGAATCCTGAATTTTGAATCCTGAAAAAATGAAATATATCTTTGCAATCCTACTGGCAGCACTGTCGTTTAGTGCGCAAGCCGGCGCCATCGAGAAACTGAAAATCTTCATCGGTGCGACACATTCGGCGCAGGCGAATTTTACTCAGGTCGTGCAGGACCAAAATGGTAAACGCATGCAAAGCGCCTCCGGCGTGATGCAGTTTCAGCGCCCGGGGCGTTTTCGCTGGACTTACCAGAAACCCTATGAGCAGATCATTGTTGGCGACGGTGCAAAATTCTGGCTGTACGACAAAGACCTGAATCAGGTTTCTGTAAAAAAACTCGATGCGGCACTGGGCAGTAGTCCGGCCGCCTTGCTGGCCGGCAGCAATGAGATCGAGCGCGGCTTTGTGCTCAAAGAAGCGGGCAGTCGCGAAGGACTCGAGTGGTTGCAGGCGGCGCCTAAAACGCAGGACAGCAGTTTCTCCGCCGTGCTGATGGGGTTCGATGCAAACGCCGGTCTGGTTGCGATGGAGCTGAACGATACCTTCGGTCATAAAACCGTATTGCGATTCTCAGGGTTGCTGCGTAATCCTAAAGTGTCTGCGCAGCAATTTCAGTTCACACCGCCTGCGGGCGCCGATGTCATCAGCGACTGATCTGTATGGATTCTTTATTTGATGATCCTGTTGCCGCGGCCCCTCTGGCAGAACGCTTGCGCCCGAAACAGATCGACGAGCTGATCGGCCAGTCGCATTTGCTGGGCGAGGGGCGTCCGTTGCGGCTGGCCTTTCAGTCCGGTCGTCTGCATTCGATGATTTTGTGGGGACCGCCGGGTGTGGGGAAAACCACCTTGGCACGGCTGATGGCGTCAGCCTTCGATGCCGAGTTCATGCCGCTGTCCGCCGTGCTGTCGGGCGTCAAAGACATCCGCGAGGCGATTGCTCAGGCACAGCGGGTGTTGCAGCAGAACGGCCGCCATACCATCCTGTTTGTGGACGAGGTACACCGTTTCAATAAGTCGCAGCAGGATGCCTTTTTGCCATTTGTTGAGCAGGGTTTGGTTACTTTTATTGGCGCAACTACCGAAAATCCTTCCTTTGAGGTGAATAACGCGCTGCTTTCCCGCGCGCAGGTGTATGTGCTGCATGCCTTGTCGGAAGATGAGCTGGGGCAATTATTTGAGCGTGCGCAAGCCGTGGCGATGCCCGGTTTGAGTTTTGCCGAGGATGCGAGAGAGCGCATTATCGGTTACGCGGATGGCGATGCGCGCCGACTGCTCAATGTGCTGGAGCAGTTGCAAACGGCCGCCGATACGGCGGGTAAAACGCACATCGACAGCGTTTTCCTCGACAACACGCTGGCGCAAAACCTGCGACGCTTTGATAAGGGCGGCGAAGCGTTTTACGATCAGATCTCCGCGCTGCACAAATCGGTGCGCGGCTCTAACCCCGATGCGGCGCTTTACTGGCTGGTGCGGATGTTGGATGGTGGCGCGGATGCGCGCTATATGGCACGGCGCATCGTGCGGATGGCGTGGGAAGATATCGGGCTTGCCGACCCCAGAGCCATTCAATTGGCGAATGATGCCGCGCAAACCTATGAGAGGTTAGGCTCGCCGGAAGGCGAGCTGGCGCTCGCGCAAGCTGTGATCTATCTGGCCTGTGCGCCCAAATCGAATGCGGGCTATGTCGCGTATAATGCCGCCCGCGCTTTTGTCGCTCGGGATGGTTCGCGGGAAGTGCCGCTGCATTTGCGCAACGCGCCGACCAAATTGATGAAGCAACTCGATTACGGGCGTGACTACCGCTACGCGCACAATGAGGCGGGCGGTTATGCGGCAGGCGAGAATTATTTTCCAGACGGGATGCCCGATGTCAGTTTTTACCAGCCTACCGAACGCGGACTGGAAGGCAAAATTGCAGAAAAATTAGCGCGCCTGCGCGAACTGGATGAACGTGCGGGTGCGGAAAAGAGCGATAAATAAAGGGGTGGGAGCTTGAGCGATTTTCAAACAAATTCAGACGACTGGCCGGAGCATGCTGCAGCGCCTAATACACATAACCGTGTGCTGGAACTGGTGCAGCAATACCTGCCGGAGGCTACGGGTTTATCGGTATGTGATCTGCCCTGCGGTGCGGGTATGTTTTCGGCGCGGCTCTCGCGGCTCGGCATGGTAGTCACTGCTGTTGATCTTGAGGCGGTAGAGCCTTTTTATTTCGATAAGACGCATCGTGTGCTGGCGGATGCCAATATGACTTTGCCGTTTGCAGACGGACAGTTTGATGCGTTAGTTTCGATCGAAGGAATTGAACATCTGGAAAATCCGTCGTTTTTCGTGCGCGAATGCGCGCGACTGGTTAAGCCGGGTGGGCTGGTGATTCTGTCGACGCCTAATGTGGACAGCTATCGCTCCAGACGCTCCACCTATGTGCATGGTTTTCACAAGTATTTCAAACCCGTCAGCGCACACCATAAAATGGCGTGGCACTTGCACCCGATCGATATGACGTTTGTGCGGGGTGCGGTGCGCAAAGCAGGGCTGGAAATTCTGGAGGTTGCAGTCAACCGAATGACAGGGAAAAATCTCTGGAGCGAGGCGCTGCGCCCGATTTTTAATCGCAAGTTGCCGGCGGAGTTGCGCAGCGAGATTCCCTATTACGGGGAAGTCATCATTTATATTTTGAAAAAGCCCGCAGCCGATGGCGCGGGTGCATAAGGATAAAGCAATATGTTAGATATTCAGGTTTTGCGCAGTGATTTGGATGGCGTGGCAGCACGATTGGCGACAAGAGGTTTCGTGTTCGATACCGCACGCTTTGGGGAACTTGAAGCTGCGCGCAAAGCGATACAGGTTCGCACTCAGGAATTGCAGTCGAAGCGCAACAGTGCGTCTAAACTGATAGGCCAAGCCAAGGCCAAAGGCGAGGACACTACGGCGATTATGGCTGAAGTGGCCCTGGTCGGTGAAGAACTCAAGTCGATCGAAGTGCAGTTGGGTGTGTTGCAGAATCAATTGCAGCAGTTGCTCGAAGGCCTGCCCAATATGCCGCATGAGAGTGTCCCGGTCGGCGGTTCTGAAGCGGACAATGTGGAAGTACGCAAGAACGGTTGTGTGCCGGTATTCGATTTTGCGGTGAAGGATCATGTTGAGCTGGGTGAGAATTTAGGCGGGCTGGATTTTGAGACGGCTGCCAAAATTTCCGGTGCACGTTTTTCCGTGCTGAAGGGGGGGCTGGCTCGCCTGCACCGTGCGCTGGCGCAGTTTATGCTGGATACGCACACTGATACGCATGGTTACACTGAGGTGTATGTGCCGTATTTGGTGAATGCGGATTCGATGCGCGGCACAGGGCAATTGCCCAAATTCGAGGAAGATTTGTTTGCTGTGCCGCGTCAGATGGGCGAAGGCGGCATGCAGAATTTTTATTTGATTCCGACCGCCGAAGTGCCCGTGACCAATATGGTGCGCGATGAAATTATCCCGCTTGAACAGTTACCGCTCAAATATGTTGCGCATACGCCCTGTTTTCGCTCCGAAGCAGGTTCGGCCGGACGCGATACGCGCGGCCTGATACGCCAGCATCAGTTCGAAAAGGTTGAGTTGGTGCAAATTGTGCATCCTGATGATTCTTACGCGGCGCTCGAGCAATTGCTGGGGCATGCTGAAGCGATTTTGCAGAAGCTGGGCCTGCATTATCGCGTGGTGAGATTGTGCACGGGCGATATCGGTTTTTCATCGGCGACAACCTATGACATCGAAGTTTGGTTGCCCGCACAAAATACCTATCGCGAAATTTCTTCGTGCAGTAATTTCGAGGCGTTTCAGGCGCGCCGCCTTCAGGCGCGTTTTAAGAGCGGGACAGGCAAGCCTGAGTTGCTGCATACGCTCAACGGCTCAGGCCTGGCTGTAGGCCGTACCCTGGTCGCTGTTCTGGAAAACAATCAACTCGCGGATGGAAGTATCTCCATACCGGAAGTGTTGAGACCATATATGGGTGGTTTAGCAGTGTTGTCCGCGAGTTGATTGTTTCTGCGAAGTCAAAAGGCTAAATCAGCCCGTAGCTAAATCAATTCATTTTATGATGTGTGGCACAGGCCGCTAGTCAGATAGTGAATAGGAGGCTTCCGTTTTGTCACCGCCTGCTTTAAGTTTACGAGGGGTGTGCAGGGAAAAGGCGGGGGTTTCCCGCGTGCTGACAAGCTGGTAGTCGCGAGCAGGAGTTGTGTCATCAGTCAGGCGGGTCAGCATGTCGTAATAGGCGCGGATGTTTTCGACAAAAATGACCGCTTCGCCGCCGCGGGCATAGCCGTGTTTAAGCTTTTCGAAATAAACTGGATTGTTAAGCTGCGGCAGCCATTTTTTGACTTCCACCCAGGAATCCGCATTGCCGCCTTTGCGTTCTGTCAGCGTGCGGGCGTCTTCTAGGTGGCCTTGTCCCTGATTGTAGGCGGACAGTGCAAGCCAGGTGCGTTCGGGTTCCTCGATGCGGGCGGGTAATTGCTTTTTGATCAGCTCAAGATACTTTGCGCCCGCATTGATGCTCTCGCGGGCGTCCAGCCGGTTGGTAACATTCATGCGGTCGGCAGTCGCCTCAGTCAGCATCATCATGCCGCGTACATTGGTCATTGAGGTTGCAAGCGGATCCCAGTGTGATTCCTGATAGGCGATAGCGGCGATCAGTCGCCAGTCCTCGTTGACTAACCGCCCCGCTTTCTCGAACAGGTTGCGAAATTTAGGCAGTGTTTTATGTGTCTGTTCGATGAATTCAGCAGCGTCTAGCACGGCTAGTCTGTCATTGTGACCGTAGTAACGATCCAGTAGTTTGTGTAGCTCTCCATTTTTTTCAATTTCAGCGAAGAATTGTTCGGTCTCGGCGATCAATTCGTTGTCGGCATCGTGAGGGAAAGCCCATGCAAGTTTGGATGGTTTTCCGATATCAAAAGCAATGGCTAGATTCTCGTAGTAATTGAGCATCTGAGAGATTTGTTCATGATTTGCAATGGTGAAGTCCAGCGCTCCTTGAGCGACCTCTTTGAGTAAATCCTCGACGGTTTGCGTCGTACGCGACTCCCAGGTGAGTTCAGGGAGTCGTTCTTTGAGGGCGATGAGCGCCTTTTCGTGGGTTGACCCGGCTACTACGGCAATGCGTTTGCCAACCAGGTCGTTTATCTGTTTGGGGGCATCTTTTTCCTGATTAAAGGCGACTTGTTCGCGTACCGTTAAAAAGCCGGGGCCTAATAAAAGTCCGTTGCTTTTTTGATCGAGTCTGAAGCCCGAGGCTGATAAATGCGCCTGATGCTTTTGCAGTGTGATGCTGATTTGATCGGCAGGAACCAAAATAATTTTTAACGGGACGTAGAGATGGTCAGCAAACTGCTGAGCCAGCTGCTTGGAAAATTCTTCATCGGAGAGTGTAGAGTCTTGAGCGATGACGACGATCAGCTCCTCGTCGCTCCAGGAGGCAATGTGCTTGTTAAGATGGGTATAGCCGAACAGCATCAGCGCAAAAAAAACGCTGATTTGAAACAGCCGGATTATAAGTTTGTGTCGTTGCATGTCATCATTCTGCACCAAATCACCGGTATCTGGTAGAATTCGCGTCCCGGAGAGGTGGCAGAGTGGTCGAATGTACCTGACTCGAAATCAGGCGTAGGTTTATGCCTACCGTGGGTTCGAATCCCACCCTCTCCGCCAGAATAATGTAACATGTTGATTGTTAACATGAAATCAGCGCAAAGCCCCGCGTGACGGGGCTTTGTTTTTTAGCAAAATTCTCTGCGGTAGGCATGCTGCCATTTTTTCTGCATTTCCAGCCCCCATTCTCTGCCGGTTAATTCCACGGTACGCTTAGCCGTTATTGAACATTTCACTTCAGACCGGCTAGCGTTTCGATTGAAACCCAACAACTGTAACAATGCCAATTGCAACCCACCATGCATAACTGACGTTGCTGCTGATGCAGCAAGAAGTGCTGGAATTTTGAGATGGTGCGGCCATTCGCTGAACGTTTCATGATCGTCTGGTCTTCGGCCTTTACGGACGGATGGGTTCTAACTGGATCGGTCGGATATACTCCACTGAACAGACATTCGGCTTGCGACACAATAGTTCGCATTTTGCTGGAACAATACTAACGGGAAATTGACAGCTTGACGGGAGCAGAGATGATTAAAACACGATTAGTACATGAGTGACTTTGAAGCGAAGCTGGCTACTGTGTGGGGACGACTGGACACAGTGTTTGGGGTTGCTACGGACATCTCGGCTAACCGCAGTTCGGCCTACGCGATGCTGCGGAATAGAAGTGAGGGACGCCGGGAGCTCACGGAGGAGATGCGCCTGTATTGCGACTTCGAGCAGTTCATCATCGCGACCTGTGCGCTGCGTGAGGCTCAGAATAACAATGAAGTCTCCCAGATGGGCGACTGGATTCAATGGTCACTTGTAGAGGAGCCTTCAGAATCTTTTAGTCAGGTGATGCATATCGGTCGTATGGTCAACTTCCTCCGCTCTCCAGTTATCAGCAAATGGCCGGGGTTCTATCCAACGATGGTGCTGTTCTTTAGAACTCTATACGACTATGCACGGCGCAGGACCGCGATTAAGGACATATGCATAGAACTATGGGGAATGGGAACGTTCACGTTTCGTACTGTCATGTTTTATCAGCCACCTCAGTACATCTTGCAAGACGAGGCAGTGCTCGGCTGCAATATGTTGTGTTGGGCTGCAAAGGAGTCATTTGAGCAAGCACGAGAGCTCACTCCGTTGATAGAAGAGCAAGTATCGCGTCAGGAACTGAGTCCTTCCGTGTGCGCGCTTTTTTGTATTACTTTGGCCACTAATGGAGGACGATTCAGCGAACAGAGACCTGTTTACTGGGCACAGAGAGCTCTCACTGAGTTTGCTTCAGAACTCTCCGAAATGGACAAGGCCCAAATGATGGCGACTACGTTTCAGCCCGAACGGAGGCATGAAGAAGCCGAACTTCTCCTTGAGCAGATGAGGGTGGTACAGATGGAGCGCCTACACAATCTATCTGGGCTGGCTTTTACCCGCCATGCAGGGCAGAACATCGAATTTATCCAGCCCTATTTCGTTAGGTGCCTAGATTTGCCGGACGCATCCCTTGTTCTGCGGGGGTTGCAGACGTGGTACGACCAGAATTGGCCGGATGATCCGCTTGACTCGGAACAATTACTAATCTTGTTGCCCTTCGGGGAAAATGCTTCAACTCTGGTTTTTAATGGTGAGAAGCAGGTGCTTGTTCGAGACACCCAAGCTTCTTTGGAAAAACTATCACGGAGTTGCAATGAGTTTCTCGGCACCTATTCAACCGTTGCCTACGCTGACAACTCCGACCTAGAGGTGCCGGAACGTCCGGGCGTCCCTCGTGAACATCATCCATATCTTCTTCAGGCATTACAGGCAGCCTACTGCCCCGCCGAGCTGGAGGTGAGGGGCGAACCGACCTGCCAACTTATACTACCCACCGAAGGTCATCCAATCCAAGCGACTCAACTGCTGAGATGGGGCAGCACTTGGCCCATAGCTTCCTCTCTGGGCAGTCCAAGACCAGACCGAAGAATTCTCTCAGTATTGATTTGGGGGGGAGGAACAATTACCGAGTCTATGGAGACAGAAATGGTACGGCACGCGTTTGAACACGCCGGTGCAGATGTACGGATGTTCTCTCCGGAGGCATGTTCTCACGAAGACTTTATTCGTGAATATGAAAACTCCGCATACGATATTATTTGGGTTGTGTCGCATGGAGAGTTTGACCATTGGTCGCCCCATGAGGTAAGGCTTCATCTGGCGCCTGACCAAACGTCCGTGAGTCTTGATGATCTTTGGAACAAAGCTCCTATTACGGCAGAGCGAAGATTACTCGTACTGAACGTGTGCGATGGGGCAAGGTTTTCAGGAGCTGGGCTGTTGCCCCGTGTTGGCTTAGCACCGGGACTTGCTGCACCATTTCAGGCAACCATTTCCCACCTATGGCCGGTTCAATCATTCCCGTCAGCCGCCTTCGGCGCTTTTCTTGCTCACTTCCTTTCTGCAGGGCGTCCCTACTTTGAGTCTTACGTGGATACACTCAAATCGTTGGCAAAAAGTGCGCCTGAAATTGGAGCCGAACTGGCTCGGCTCTATGGGCAAGAATTTGAACTTACCAAGAGTCTGAGGGCACGCGAACAGGACTTCGGCAATATCGAAATTTGGGGCTCGGCTGCATTCTTTCAGTGAGATGAGAATTTAGGTGAGCCGAAGCTAAAGTACGTCTTCACGAACGAGATAGGCGGTGACTGAACCTTTCTCGATTAGGAAGTTGAGAATGATCAGAATTGCTGCTTTAATCTGCGGCGTCGTCCGCACCTTGTGACGATTACGTAGAACGAATCCGCGCACGAGGTTTTCTACGTAGTAGATCGTGTTCGTCTCCAGCTTTTCGTTTGCAAGATTGACACCACGTTCGAGAATTTCGCTCACCCAGAATATTCCGTCCGAAGCAAACCCTGAGCCAATTTCGTTGAGCAGTTTTGCCAATGAGTACAGAGCTGCGGGATGACTGCCAATATCGCGAGCGACTCGTTGGAAGAATCTCTTTTCACGATCCTTGAGCGAATGCCATTCCTTAGCGCCCTTCCTCCAATACGGCCATGCGAGCAGGTAATTGTGCACGGTGCTCGACGAATGAAAATATGCGCTTCGCTGACAAAGTGCGTGGATGCACGGATAAAACAGCTCCCAAACCTCCCAGAACACATCGTACTTGTTGAGCGAATCTTCTGCGCTCACGAACTCCTGAAAGATGTACTCGGTGTAATCAATAGTCTTGAAGTTGTCGACGAGCGGCTGAATGTACGCCTGGATATCGGCACTGTCGGCACTAAGCACGAAGTGCGCGAACTTCTGAAGGAAACTGTGTCGAGCGTTGAAGTCAACTTGCTCTTCACCGTTCTGGCTTCTACGTTTCACGCGCTTCGCCATCATCGCGGTTAATTCGATCACAAATGCCTTATGGTGCGGCTCCTTGGTTCCCAATGGGAGCAGTACAAATGCGGTGACTAGTGCGTCGATTTTCGTGTCCACGAGCGGCGGCAACTTGTCTGGCGTGAGCTCGTTGCGGAGGACTTGCTCGATTTCTTGCTCGTATTCCGCCGCGAAGCGCTGAATCACCGTGAAATGATGGAACTCATAGACTCCCTTCTTTCTGTTCTCGCGCATGACCGTCTCGCAGAGCTTCTCGTATGCGGACTGGAGGCGTAGGTAACCAAGGAATAGGGCGTTTGCGTCTTGCGGATTTGTCTTCCAAAGTGTGTTGAGGATTGCCGATACGGCATGATCGGCAAAGCGTTGATTCATTCCCACGGGGTTGCGGTCCAAGAGCGTGAGTAACAGCATGCCCTTTACGTCGTCTCGACACTCTGGGAAAGGCTGAATTAGCAGCGGCAGTGCGTTGATGGCAGCGTCGAGGCCATTTCCGATCTGATAATCGTAGGGGCCTTTAAGCGGCAGCGACGCATAGTCAAGCAGGACGTCCCTGCAAAACTCCCGCTCGTCTGGGTCGAGTTTGACTGCAAAGTCGCGCATGAGGACCGCACACGCAACTGGCGGTATTGAGCGATAGAACAATCTAAAGTGCTGATCTGCTGCCTGATCGGTCTGTAGTCCCTCGCAGACAGCTTTCGTGTCGGTCACGACCCGTTTGTAATCGCTTTCGTACAGCGCATATTTCGAATACTCGCCCTCGTTTCCTTGCCATCTTTTGTTCGCCCATAGATTGAGAGGGATGTATTGACTCTCCTCTGTGATTCTCGCTTGGATTTCCTCGCTGTGCTTCTGGAGATCAGGATCGATTTCGGGATTAAAGGTCAGGAATACGCCGTCATCCTTCGTCTCGGCCAAGATTTTCATCCTTCGACGATCCATGCGCGCGAGGCATAGCCGCCAAGACTTGTCGCCCTCCGTCTCGGCAGCCTGGTCGGGCAGCCGCGAATAATGTTCATCAAGCATCGCCCATACAGCCTCTTGCCGCCGTTTGGTCAACTCTTCGTCTTCGGCCCCGCTTCGGAACAGCTGATACCGCAAGGCGATGTTTTCGAGCGACCAACGGCGGTGCGTGTCGTCGCAGGTTCGAAGCCGCTCGTTCATGAAGAGCCCGGTAGGATCATGAGCGATCGAATATAGGCTCCGTGAGGTCATGTCGAACTGCATCCGCGCGAGGTCAAAGGAAAGGAAATCTTTGGTTCGAAAAAGCACCAGCGCGACGTTGAACAGTTTTGAGGACTCAGCGAGCGCGACACTCGCAACGACCGCCGTGATCGAAGCGGAGCGCGAGTGTTTTATGAGATACAGGCACCAGTTCTCGATTACTTCCGCTGACGCCTGCTTGGCAGCTGCAAGGAGCCACCTTTCAAGTGCCATGTGGATCGACTCGAGGAGCGTCGGTGCCGCCTGCCCGCCGCGATACATCATCCAAAGTCTATGAGATATGTATTGCTTCAGTGGTCGTTCGGAAGGCGTCAGGTAAACGTAGACTTCCTCGATTTCGCGTTGTCCCAAATCAGTCTTCGCAAAATACTCGATCGACCTATTGGTGAATTCGACAATGAAGTCCACCGTCTCCTTCGGCGCTACCTGTAATAATCGCAGTATCGGCGTTTGAAAGGCGCTTGCGGGGTAATAGTCTTGGTGGTCGGGAGGTAGATTGAAGTATTGCTCGATGTCGTTCCGGTAGTCGGAACCCCAGCCGTCTCTCTCTGGCGGCGTATAGGGCCAAGTAACACTCGCGAGGCCGATAATTTCCTTCGGGAGACTCTCGGCGACAATCGCGCACTTATCGATCGACGATAGTGCAGCCGTAACAAGTTCGTGGTAGCGACTGAGGTGTGAGACTTCCTTGCGCGCGATCACGCCTCTGAATATTTCCCCGAGCTGCTCTTTCACTTCTCCGGAACCGGCAAGAATGACACGGATGAGCTGTCCTCCCACCTCGCTCCTCGAGCTATACGGGAACTCTTCATCCTTCGTGAGAGCGTCGAGGTAGTACAACGCGATTTTGGTCGCAGCCTTCGTGGTCTCGCCCCTTTTGGAGTAACGATTCCAGTCGTCGAGCAAAGGTAGGATGGCGTGCATATAGTGTAGAGCAACCTTCGCCTTGTTGCGATTCAGGAAATCGATAACGCTGACCCAGCCGGAGCCCTTGGGTTTCGTCATGATGGACGAAAAGCCAATCTGCGCGTCTTGTAGTTTCTCCAATGCGCTCAATAGCGCTTGGTCCACGTCTTTGCACGCAATGCGGATCAGGAAAAGAATTCGGCGGAGCAGGCTGTTTTCGTATGCGAAACGATCCGAAAAGGTGGAGACGGCGGAGGAGGACTGACCTTGTTCTACAACCCTTGGCGGTAGTTCCAGTAGTTTCTTCTCGAAATACTGGATGAACGTACCAGAATAGTTAGAAAGCAGGGCGGCAACGACGGCCTCGTCTCTCCAGTGGCCCGATATCGCGTCATTACTTACCGTGGCTTCAATCAGTCTCGCTGCATCGCCGTCGTTGGCACCGAGCTTCTCAGAGAGCCAGCCTCGAAATGATCGGCGGATTGCCAAAGCGTCGCCGATCTCTTGGTAAAAGTGTCCGTAGTCCGTCATTCCACGGAACGACCGCTCGATCGTCCGCTCAAGCGCCCACTCCTCATAGATGTCATGGGTGATGAAGTAGCCTCCTGCTCTTGAATCAAACTTGATGATCTCGTCAGTTTCAAGCTGTCGAAGTGCCTCGCTTTGTCCCTCGACCGTTACAAAGAAGTGACCCGACGCAGCTCGCTTGCAGGCGATTTCAAGAAAGCATTCTTCACGTTTTCGGTGAATATTGTCTTTCTGGTACGAAGAGTGCGCGATCTGACGGTTCCAAATGGACTCTCGAAATTCCGCGTAACTTGTATTTTTGTTACCCTTCGCGTCGATGCGCAGATATTCGTTTAGGTAGAACGGATTCTGGAGGAACCTACGTAGCCGCTCGTTCTCAGGCAACGAAAATTCGTTCTCTACAGAGAGTTCGACTAGCTCATCCTGAGTTAGCCCCGGGATGTTGAGCGGTTCGAACGGGGCGTTGTAGAGCTCAATAAATGCGTACTTGAGATCGTCAAGATAGCTCAAGCGAGTCGTGAAGAGAATCTTCCATCCGCCGCTGAGGAGCATCGATAAGAACTCTTGAAACACTTCCGGTTGAACGAGATCGGTTAGTTTCTCGGCCGAATCGATGACGACGTATTTCTCGGCGAACTCTCCATGTTCACGAATGAAGTCTGAGAAGGTGAACGCACCGTAGCCCTTGAAGAGCTGGTTGACGTGCGGGACGTTGAACTCTGTCGCTTTGAACACGAAGAACGGAGTCTTCTCCTTTACCTCCTCGTAGAGGTCTTTGATGACTGCTGTTTTTCCGACGCCTGCTTCCCCGCTGATGATCACCAGCGATGATTTCGACAGTGTGTCTTTCAGGCGCGCAACGAGCGCCCGTCTATCCATCTTGATGGACTTCCCTTCGACTACAATCGCCGAGCGGATGGACTCGAGGACTACCGCTGTGTGGTGCGAAATCTCTTGAACAAAGTCGATGACACCAGTGCTGAGCGTAAAGAAGTGGCTCGCGATGTTGGCGTTCGTCTCGCAGACGAATGGCGTCTCGAAAAAGCTCGCTGTCTTCCACGTAATCGCCACTCCTTTCGAGTTGGCATGCTCTTCGATCTCAGTTTTGTACGGCGGATCTTTGACCTCGGGCTTCTTGCTCATTCCGAAGTCGACATTCACATAAAAATAAAGCTGCGTGAGCTTCGGATGTTGAGCCTTTGCAGTGTCTATGGCTCCGGTGAGTTTCGCCGTATAACTTGAGAGTCCGGTATCGATGAACTTCGCTTGAAATCCGATCACGTCGGCTCCGACGATTACGGGCTCCGCTTCGATACCTGGTTGATTGAAGTACCTCAGAGCGCCGGTCGGATGGCCGTGCTCTTTGTAGAAGAGCAACGAGCACAACCATTCGAAAGCCTGCGGCTCTCGTCCGTTGAATTTCGCCCTGAAATTCCCCCAGTTGGCCTCTACAATCATGTTGGCTTCTGCTTTCTCTTCTTGTATTGAGCTGATCGAGCTTGAGCAAGGGGCCCCGACAGCCGCCCCTGTACTCGGGCATTACACTAGAGTATTCGCTGGCGCGTTGCTATCCCCGATGCCCGTTCTGACCGCGTCACTCGCATTGTTGTTGGTATTATCGCTCAGTCGCGCAACGAGTTGTGATTTCAAATTTGAGTATCCGGTGCTGTTCTGCGCTCGTTGCAACGTGCAGGTCAGCACTTCTGAGTGCTAATAGTCTGTGTCCGCTTTAGGGCCCAGAGAGGAAGTTCGACCAAACTGAGCCTGTGACCGAGGCCGAAGAGCAGGCCTTCTGTGAGATCAGCTTTGGTGGCAACACGACACCGTAATGAGTGGCAGCTTTGATGTTGAAACAGGTGGCTGGTTCGTGGTCAGATGAGTGGCCAATTTTATTATTGTGCTGCGAGAGCAGCGTAAGATTAAAAGATTTTTATTGTTGTAACTCGTGGCGATTGCCGGTCAGTAGTCAGTCAGTAAAACCAAAAAGTTTCTTCTGCTCGTCCCAGTTTATGGGTAGCGGCAGATTTTGTTTAAGCTTATCAAGCGTCAGGCTGGGAGGTTGTGTTCCGGCTAAGATTGCCCGAACAATATTGGGAGCCAGAAAGGCACGATAGATTACCCGGGTGACGTAAGAGTTAGTAACCCCCTCAGCCTCAGCTATCTCCATCACACTTTTTGCTTTGCCTGATGTAAGCCGTTCAAGCCAGTCACGTGCCTTGCTAATGAGATGGATCAATCGGGTATCGGGATTTTGGCATTGCTGCTGATTGGAACTTTGGATGATCAGACGCATCGCCAGACCACAGCGGCGTACCTGAACGGGAACCGATAGCTCCACTGATAGCGCGTTGCTGGTTTTATTTTGTGTACCTCGATTGAGAAGTGCTTGCGGGTAAATGTGGATTCGAACTGCCTCCTGATCAACAATCACCTTGTGGATCAGGCTGTGCACGGCATGGTGGCGTTCCTCGGTTTGCTCTTGCATCGTGACTGCGGTACGTTGTGCCTGGGCGAGGATGCTTTGTATGGCTGAGGGATCAGGATGGTTTAAACCATCCAATACGGCATCTGAATTGAACAACCAGTCACGCAGGGAGTTAACGACAAGCGTTTCCAGTTCCTGCGCCGGCAACCGGATACCGTCTGTTGCTTTGGCGCGGACGGAGGTAATCAGCGATTCTGAAACGTAGTAGCGATAACGTCTGCTTTTCTTTTGGCTGTGCGAGGGAATAAGCCGCAGTCCCTGAGCATCAAACAGTAGTCCCGCCAGCAGACTTTCTGAAGGCACTGACTGACGTTGTTTAAATCCCTGCATGTTCGAAGCAAGTTTAGCCTGAACAGCGTCCCAAAGTGCCTTGTCAATGATGGACGGATGCTGTCCCGGATATACTTTTTCACGATGGCTGATCTGTCCCAGATAGACTGGGTTGGACAGGATCCGATAAAGATGTCCCCGGCTAAAAATCTGGCCACCGTGAGGACGTCCGCTCTTGGAGGTTCGATGCGGGGTGGCAATTCCTGTCGTATCAAGCTCATGCTTCAGTTGTCGGACACATCCCAGTGTCAGATAGAGGTTAAAAATGTTCCGGATCAGGTTCGCACCGGACTCATCGACTACCAGCGTGCGCTCATGTCCCTGATAGCCAATGGGAGGAACTCCACCCATCCACATGCCCTTCTGTTTTGAGGCCGCGATTTTGTCGCGTATTCTTTCTCCCGTCACCTCCCGCTCAAACTGTGCAAAGGAGAGGAGGACATTCAGTGTGAGCCGGCCCATCGATGATGTGGTGTTAAATTGTTGTGTCACCGAAACGAAGGAAACACCCATTGAATCGAAACGTTCGACGATCTTGGCAAAATCGGCCAGCGAGCGTGTTAGGCGGTCTACCTTGTAGACGACTACCACCCTGATGCGCTTTTTCTCAATATCCTCCAGCATGCGCTTAAGGCCGGGGCGTTCCATTGTTCCACCGGAGTAGCCGCCATCATCATAGTGTGTGTCCAGCGCACGCCAGCCTTCCTGACGCTGACTCAATACAAAAGCTTCACATGCTTCCCGCTGGGCATCGAGTGAATTAAAGCTTTGCTCGAGCCCTTCATCAGACGACTTTCGGGTATAAATTGCACAGTTGAGGCTTGGATGGTTTGTGCTCATTTCTTGATTCCGAAGAACACAGGGCCAGACCATGCCGTGCCGGTAATGGTTCGTGCGATGGCGCTTAAACTTTTCCAGTGCCGTCCTGCGTAGGAAAAACCGCTGTCCAGCACCATCACCTGATGGGTTTCGCCTTGCCAGACTCTGATCAGGCGAGACCCCGCCGCCAGTGTCTTTGTATCAGCCCCACGCATGCGTTTCTGATCAACACGGGAAATCCCTCCTTGATTGTAAGCCTGCAGGTGCCACCCCAGGGTCTGGCGCAGCAAATCCTCTCTGCTTTTGTTTGGAGCAGGATGTCCAAAAACTTCAGCCCACTTTTTTGCCAGATCAGTCCGGTTCATGTTTAGCAGTTTCGTCATCTCTATGCTCATGCTGGCATGCTCGTGGCAATCCGGTAACAGCGTGTACCATCCTCGGTTTTTTCTGATGTGACGGTTAGTCCCAATCGTTTTCGGAGTGCACCGCTTATTACACCCCGTACCGAGTGAGCCTGCCAGCCGGTGGCCTCCATCAGGTCAGTGAGCGTTGCGCCCTCAGGCAGACGGAGCATAGCGATAATCTGGGTCTGCTTGTTTGTCACCGTTGCCGATTGAGCGGATAGCGGAGCAGGTGTTCTGGATGGAGGAGTCGCTTTTTTCGCGGATGAGATTGTGGGAGTGGGAAGAACTGGCATTGCCTTGTTGTCAGAAGGGGAAGCTGATTTGCGTAGGATTTTTTCGGTGTTGCGGGAGGTTTTTGTGCTCATTTTATGCTCCTGGTTTAGCCCGTCACGACTACCGTGGCGGTACACCAGTAACGCTCTGAAGGCGGCATACATCAAGTCATTTGTCAGAATCCTGGCAGATGTTAAGGCTATTTCACTGTCAGCCTTGTGTTTTAAGTGTGTGATTGATAGGCTGCGCTTCTACATGACCAAAATAAGGGTGAAGCAAGCGTGTTTTTTCCTCCTTCAGATTTTGAACATTATGCGGAGTCACTTGCGGAGATTACGACGCAATTGCGTGCATTGGGCGCCAACAGGGCGATCCTGAAGGTTTTGCCAAAAAACGCAAACGACAAGAATCAGATTTACTTTGCCAGTAGTTTCAGCCCCCTCTATAACAACTTTGATCTTTCCCTTGCTGAGCGTGGAGGCAGTACCAGCCAGACCAAAGATCACTCAGTCCCCGGAAGCAATATCCCAGAGGCGGTATTTAATCAGTTTGCATGGGTAAAGCGCGACGGAACGCGTGTTAAAGCGAAAAACGTTAAGGTAATCGTTTATACCCAATATCCGGAGGCAAGACTCTCAGGCTTTCTCTCTGTAGAAAACACCATGCCGCAATCGCTTTCGGTTGCCTACACCAAGGCTAACTCAGAAAGTAAACGGCTGCTGGTGCTTGGACGTCTGCCAGGCGGGGCCTGTCTGGGCCTAGTGTATCTAGATATGCCGGCATGTCTTCTTAAAGAAATTGCCGGATTGCCTGGCCTTGAAAAATCAAAAGTCTGCAAGGTATTGCAGATTGATCAGGGGGGCGGGGAGAAACTGTTTGGCCAGTTAGCAAGGGTTGTGTCGCGCCCGCTGAAGGGCTGTCGTCTGGATACTTCTGGAAATACACTTCCTTTTACGGGCACTCAGGTTTGTGGCTATACGCTTGAGCATGCGCTTGGAATTATTCCCAATGCGGGTAAGGATGGTGATATCTATGGAATTGAGCTGAAAACCCATACGCAAGTAAAAGCTACACTGTTTACTCCTGAGCCTGACTTTGGACTTTACACTCAGAGCTTCGAAGGATTCATGCGCAAATATGGTTATGAGTCGGACGGCGCTCTGCGAGTGACAGGTATTCACCGGGCTGGGGTGCGTTGTGCCAAATCAGGACTGACGCTAAGGATTCGCGAATATCACACGGCCGCCCTAGAGGATTCAAGCATTGACTGGATCCGGAATGAGCAGGGTGATAAACAGCCATTCCCCTATAATCCGACTACCCCGCTCACTGCAAAACTGGGTGCAGTAGAGGTTGTTCTTGAGGCGGATGACGGTTTTGTGGCCGCTGGCTGGAGTCTTGAACGTCTGATGAATAACTGGGGCGTTAAACACAACGAAGTTATCTATATTTCGGCCGAGAAAGTTGTTAATCCGAACACGGATGAAGTCGCTGCTGGATTTGAGTATCAGGTGATGTTTTCGCCTGAAGTTATATGGTGCAGGGAAACTTCGGCTGAGCATTTGCTGAAAGCGATCAATAGCGGTGTAATCTATCTTGATCCTGCTCCAAAGTTTGTGCCTGGCGAGCCGTCAAAAAATAAACGCCGGGCACAATGGCGTGTAAATGACATTACCAAAGCAGTTGCCGTGCTGTATGAGCTAACCGAGGTGCGGGATCTGTCTGGGCCGTAGTTTCTGCAAACTGGTTAGCTGTTGAAATTTTGTATAAAGTGCACGGGGTTTAGTAACAGCCAGCTCAGTCATGCAATGTATCAAGGAGAATCGACGACTGAGTATCAATGGCGGCTTTCTGGCATTGAATTATGACGAGCGATTTTCGGGAGTGTGCCATTTCTGTAGGTCACGAGCGTCCTGTTTAGGGTCGTGTAAAGCAAGACTGTTGGCATGACAACTGGATGCGAAAAGCCAATTAGCGATAATCATGACTACCAATACCAACTCAATACACAACCCATAATGCTATCCCCCCCCCGTTGCGACCGAAGGGCGCTGTCTATAACTGATACACTGCAAACCAATTGACGGGACTGCTTTGCGGCGCAGAATATTGTATGATCACAATTCGGTTAGTTCAATGCGGTCGTCCGCATACACTTCTTTCATCACGATTTGTTAAAGAAAAATGAAATTTTTTTCATGATAATGTTAGTTTGAGAAATGTGCTTTACTTTTCCATTTTCTGCAAAATTGGTGTGCTGAAATTACGTTCATGATTGATAATAATAAAGTTTTATTTGTTTTAGACCATTTAGTCACATGTCCAGCTAAAAGATTTAGTTGCTTTTTAGTACATCATTGCGGCGTGGACAATATCCCATACCGTTAACTTTCCGATGAATTTTTCACTAAGGCGATTGTCGGTGTTGCAGCTCGAGTCTGGTCCCGCTACGCTCATCCCGTTGATACATATTCCATTGCTTAAGGACGCGCCGCGTCGCGAGGGGGCATACAAGGTGGTTCCAGACTCGTTGGGAGACCTATGCCACTTTTACGGTGACTTTGCTGGCTATCACCTTTACCTCATTACTTCAACGTACAAGAAGCAGATAGTGAAGGACTCGATCAATTACTACGATAAAACGCAAGGCTTATTTTCCGTAGCTCTCTCTGTCATTAGAGATAACGGAGAAACAGAAATAGTCCATATCAACGAATGCAAAGCGCCTCTTCAAGAGTTCGTTGGCGGTCACACAATGTACCCTCACGACATATCGGTAGAACAGTTTTCTCCCGGCGCTCCAGATGCGCTTAGATTTCATTTCTCATCAGCACAACCAAAGTTCAAGTTCTCTAACAATCTCATCCCTTATATACCATCGTCTGTTCGTCAGTTGCATAGTGGTCTTTTCAACCTCCAGATCGAATATATAGGAAAGGCTATTGGTAAAGATGGTACCCGCGAGGTCGCAGACCGCCTTGGTAACGGGCACAGCACAGAGGCAAAAATACTCAACGAGTTCGTGCATAAAAAGACAAATCGTGATGCGTACGCAGTGCTGTTTAAGCTTGGTCACCCAACTGATGTGTTTGGCAAGCCACTGTCGGTGCTTTCCTATTCCGAGATTGTTGACGTGTTTGAAAAATCGTTAATTGGACACTTCAAACCGGAAAAAAATATACAGAGCTGCAACTTTCCGAATGATGGTTCTCACACCACATGGAATTTAGCCCAACATGGAGTTGATGCCCTTCGGATTGAACTACGTTCGCCACAAGACTATGGCTTACTATTCACCAATGAGGTGTCTCCAGAGCTAAAACACCGGTTTGAGCTAGAGATTGAGGAGTGACCTCCCCCCCACCGGATCTGCGTAAAAAGCTGCGACGACCGGTGATTTTTCCACGTTAGCTCGCAAGCTTGGGAGAGTATCGTTGATTGAAATTGAAATGAAATACGGTTTTCCACTTTTTTCAAGACCGGTGTCTTTAGTCAGTCTTGGAAAGAATGAAAAATTAATAATTTCAGATATTTGGGCATTTTGGGATTACGTTATCAAGAAGGTCAGCAAAGACCGAAAGGAAGAAGATTTTCTTAAGTCGCTGCTCGAGCAGGCTAAGCATTTCTACATTACCGCCGAGGTGAGCCCGGTAAAAAGCCAGCCCCTACTCTACTATTACTCATTTCTCAACTTATCGAAGATTATCATCAATCTTTCTGGCAATCATGGTCCACGCAAGATGTACATGCATGGGATGACTGAAAACCATAATCACAAGTTTGCTCATTCAACGATAACAAAACAAAAACAAAAAACAAACATTGTCCAAGTAGCACACGAACTGGTCTCAGTGTTTGACCCCAATATTTCTACCGGCGACCTCGTTATCAATGTCCGGGAATTACTGAATCATTGCGTTGGCGTTCATCGAGCATATTCGGAAATCTATAATCAACCAGAAGTTTTTTATCGGTTAAAAGGTCAAAAACTATACAAGAATGGAAAGGAATTAATTTTCAAGGCAGAGTTGCAATGCGCTGCCGCTGACATTTCTTCTCTTACAGCTTGTGGGTACACAATTACACAAGAAGAAGATAAGATTTACTACACGGAAAAAATCTCTATTCCAAAATACATTCCAACACGAAAGGATTTTGCAAATCTCAGCGCAGCGATTCAAAGAAAGGGGATTTGGTATTTTATTGGCAGTGGCGGGTACACCATGTATCTGTCAAATTCTGCGACTGGTAGATACAGCCAAGAATCCATTATTTACATGGCAATGTTCTATTTGGGTTCAATCACCCGTTATCATCCATATATGTTTGATGAAATATTTTCGGACAAAGAACAGTGGCTGATGAGCGAATTCTTAAATACACAGCCAAAACAGTTTCTGTACTTGTCCACTGCAAGAATTCTTGGGCAAAGTGTACTCAAGGCATATGCTAGTTTTTAGCTACATAATCTGGAGATCAATTGGTCGCCCATGCGGCGCCTTGACCTTGAAGGTGAAATTCTGCAGCTCTCTAAGGTATGTTGCAAAAAATGTAGTCACGCTGTCACGATCACAAATTCACAAGTGTCGTTAAAGCGTTGGATTTGCTGCGGCTCGGTAACTTCAACTACTTCATACCCCATGTTCTTATATATCCCTGTCTTTGAATCTTTAACTCCGTTCCTATTAAGCGACAAATCTATCTCTCAGTTTAAAATATGCGGCAGAACATCTTTTGGATCATCATTGGGTACATCGGATGGGTTGAATCTTGCGGATTGACTTCATGGATCACTTAGGCATCAGGTTGATGCAATTTGTCCCCAAGATAAAATAGCCCCCAGAAAGTCGTTACCATCATCTGTGATAGCATGAACAGGAAGATAAACATGAACGAGCCGGACACCAACGCATGGTATGAGCTCGTGAAATAAAGCTTTGCTGGCAAATAGAATGACTGTGCAAAGATTGCAAAAACCACAAGAATAATGTTTTCAGCAGTGAGAAAGGCAAACATGGAGCACAAAAACCGTCGTCTGGTCAGTTCAATTGCAACTGTTTTACCTTGAACGGTTATATCCAATGTGGGTGCAGGAAATGGCATCGTTTTATCTATATCGACACGATTAAACGTGGCAATAGCAGCTAGGGCAGCTATAAAAAATCCCGGCAGGTTCTGGATAAATCCTAAAATCCTCCCGATTAGCCCGCCGTCGCCATATAGGGATACTTGCCCATATTTCTTCATCCACAGAAGCAGTATCATCACCAAAACGGTGAGAATAAATGGGTAAATCCAATCCACCGCCCATTTGTGTCGGTGCCCAATAAAAAGATAAGAAAATGGACGCAGGATTCGATCAATCATCACACTAATGCTTTCATTCTTCCCAAAATCTGGGTGTTGAAACTCTCGTATGATGACTCTAAATCTCCATTAAATCCGTCAATTCTAGCTTTTTTTACATATGCTTGAGCCAGTCCGTCTGCTGTATCCATATCAACTGTGCGATCTATGCCTTCGGCTGTTTTGAATTTAATTCTTGCCTTGGAATAGTCATTATTGTGTTTTTTGAAGACTTGAACAATCCGCTTGAATTTGTCACTGATAGGCCGATCTTCATCTTTCAAAGTCAGTGTAATGGATTTGCACTTCTCCTTGATGTATCCGTCTTCGTCAAAAGGTGTGAACTGATTTTTTTCCGTAATTAGTTCGATGCTCTGAACCTTCCCTTTGTTTAAATCGTCTTGGAGTTCGTCCGACAAATGTCCTTGGAAAGCGCATTTAAAAATTATATTTAGTTTCTTTGGCTTTCCATCATTACCGACAGAGCCGTCAGGGTGAGCTTGTTCAAAATCGCCGGGTGATAGTAATTTTGAATCCTTGAGAATCTGGTTGAATAGTTTTTCAATCACAGCTATCCCGAGGCCGGAGCAATATTCAATGAGCACAAGAGCTGGAATGGCATCATTTTGGTTCAGTTTTACAACTATATGTGCTGAAAAGTCCTGCCCTTCTTTTGCTTCTTTAGCTACGGTCCGACGTTTACCTTCTTCTGGAACAGTAAATACCGGGTCGGATATGGACTTGTCTGACTTATTCACCAGGATACTAATGACGTTCTCTTTCCACTCCCAATCTGCGACATAGAGAAGCAACTGCCCCTTGTGGTATAGCTTTTTTCGTTGCTCCTTTGAAATCAGCTCCATCAATTCAAATGCGCGGCGGACAGTAATGGTCTTGGGGGCTTTGAAAACTTGGCTGCTGGCTTCGATGGCTAAGTCATAGCAGTAAATGGTCCGCTCATCTTTTTTCATTTATTCCACAATTCCATAAAAGCTAGTATGGATGTCAGTATATTGGAAAATGTTTTATTTAAGATGCGCGGATTCAAATTTGAAGTGCAACGCCTGACGTGAAGAATACCTGACTGGGAGTCTGGTATTCAAGTCTCTTTCTTGGCCGGTTGTTTAACCTCTCCATTGCCGTTTCAATCTCCTGTTGTGTGATCGTAGTGAAGTCCCGGTGCTTCGGGAAGTATTGCCGGATCAGTCCGTTCGTATTCTCGTTGGTGCCGCGCTCCCAGGATGCGTAGGGATGAGCGAAGTAAAAATCTGCCTTCAATTGTTTTGCAATCTTTTCGTGCCCGGCAAATTCACGACCGTTGTCCGAAGTTACGGTGTACACCTTGCTTCGATATGGCTTGAGAAGCGCGATCATCGCTTCAGTCACCGCCTGCGAAGTTTTGCGTTCGACCTTGCGGATCAGCGTGAATCCGGACCTGCGCTCAACGATGCTCACAATGGCCTGTCGGTGATTCTTGCCGATGACGGTATCCGCCTCCCAATCGCCGATCCGACTGCGCTCATTAACGATAACTGGGCGTTGCTCAATAGACTTGCGGTTGGGGATGATGCCCCGGCGGTCCGTCTTACCGTAACGTTTCTTGCGCTGTTTCTGGCAGCGTAGTTGTTTCCATAGCGCGCCGCCGGCCTGCTTGTCGGCGTAGATTCGTTGATATACCGTCTCAACGCTGATGGCGGCATGATTGCTGATCTGTTCAGGACTCCACTGTTCTTGCAGCCGATCCTGTGCAAACTGCCAGGTGTTATCGTCAATCTGCCGGGCATTCATGGCGCGTCGTTCGCAGGCCAAGCGTTGCGCCTGTTTCGGTCGATAGCCTCGCCCTCCACGATTGCGGCTCAACTCCCGACTAATAGTGGATGGACTGCGTTCCAGCACGTTGGCAATCTCGCTTTGGGTATGTCCAGCTTTCTTCAAGGCGTAAATCTGGTATCGTTCTTCTCGGGTGAGGTGTGTGTAGTTCATTTTGCAATTTCGACTGGCCGGTCAAAAAGGCATGAATGCTACCGCATCCCACCCACTTGACCCGCGTTACTCAAAATTGCACTTCATCCTTGAATCCGCCATGCAATGGAGCGTAAATTTCAAAAAAATAGAGACGCCTCCATTTTTCGTCGCATTCCATCGCACTTGGCGAGATTGAGAAGTGTTTCAATCGCGTGAAATTTCTGACTATTGATAACCACGCTGATCACTAACTGACTATTTTTTGCTTTGCGGTTGTCGCGATGGTGACCAAGTGTCGGGCATTGTCCTGAGTGAGGTTCCACTTTTGGGCTGCAAAATATCAATATTATATTTCTGGTTTGTATCGACTGCGGGTGTTGACGGATGAGGGCTTCAGAGCGAGCTGAATTAATTGCTCAGGTGAAATACGCCGCACTTGGTGCATCGTCACGGTCGGTAAGGTGGCGGAGTTCTGTTGTTTGATTCATCAGTGCTTGAGGGGGCGACAAATATTAATAGCTTCTGATTTTTACGAAGTCAGCGTTATGGGGGGGCAGAAAAATTATCAGGTTTGACTAGCGGGGTACTGTCCTTACTTCTGGCGGCGTGCCATCTGTGTGTTTGTTTAAGGCGCCCGCAGCTTTGCTGATGATTTCCGGTAATCCCTGGCTGTCGGCTCTGATTGCACATTCCCATATCAAAATCACCTGCCAGCCGAGTTGATTAAGCTTTGCAATATTGTTGGTGTCTCTGGCTTGGTTCGCTTCAATCTTGGTTTTCCAGAATTCAGGACGAGTCTGTGGCAGTCTGAAATACTTACAGTTGTGTCCGTGCCAGAAACAGCCGTGCACAAAAATCACAGTACGGTACTTGGGCAGAACAATATCAGGTTTACCAGGGAGATTAGCCACATGCAGCCGGAATCGATATCCTGCTGCATGAAGGGCCCTGCGGACAAGCAG
Source organism: Gallionellales bacterium GWA2_54_124 (assembly GCA_001801025.1). GTDB lineage: Bacteria > Pseudomonadota > Gammaproteobacteria > Burkholderiales > Gallionellaceae > Gallionella. Next base: position 312,407 of record MGWO01000013.1, on the reverse strand, counting down.
CTCAGGCTTTGTGTTTTTTGAGCGGATCGCCCTCATGTTCTTTGAGCGAACTGCCGGGCTGTGCACGTCTGCCATTTGAATTCCGTTTCTTCTGGGTGTTTTTCTTTGCCTGAATTGCTGCCTGAATGCGTGGTTTCATGAGTTTGGCTACAGCTTCGAAAACAGGAACTACCACAGAGTTTCCAAACTGCTTGTATGCCTGTGTGTCGGAAACCGGGATATGAAATTCTGATCCATCAGGTTTATCGTATCCCATCAACCTTGCGCACTCACGCGGTGTCAGCCGCCGTGGTCGGTTTTTCATATTTTCCGGATCATGGAGCTCCTTGGCTGAATTGAACCCGCGATCAATCAGGATTTCGGAACCGTCTTTGTAATACCTGGCTGACAGGGTGCGGGTTATATCTTTCCCCGTAACGAGTCCGTATCCGAAACCATTTCCCTTGGCTTTGTGTTTGATGGAGTAATTAAACAAGTACTCCCAGAGTTTTGGCGTCAGTACGTATTTATCATCGACCTTCTTTTCGAGGATGTCGCCCAGTCTGAGTTTTTTCTTCGGGATGAACTGATCGATATTACGGAGTGTGAAGTCTTTGTGTACCCCAAGATCGCGGCGGAAACCTACAAGGACAATCCGTTCGCGGTGCTGCGGAACAAAATGCTGGCCATCAATGACTTTCGGATCCGGGGTTCCTGTGACATCAACGTCAGAAACCCAGTAACCAAGCTCATCCAGCGTTTCCATGATGACCTTAAATGTTCTGCCTTTGTCGTGGCTTTTCAGGTTTTTTACGTTTTCAAGCAGGAATGCAGTAGGGCGTTTGACTTCAATAATCCGTGCCACGTCAAAGAAAAGCGTGCCTTGTGTTTTGCATTCAAAACCATGAGCACGGCCCAGCGCGTTTTTCTTTGAGACGCCGGCAATAGAAAATGGCTGACAGGGGAAACCTGCCAGCAGAACATCATGATCCGGAACCATCCGGTCGATATTCAATGCAGCTTCGTCCGGTGTGACGTCTTCTTTGTGACTCAGCGTGACTTCACGGATATCCTCGTTAAACGAATGAAAGTCTGGGTCGGCATAATGATTTGCTTTATAGGTTTTTAACGCATAGCTGTTCCATTCACTGGTAAACACGCAGCGTCCTCCGACAGCTTCAAATCCGCGCCTGATACCTCCGATTCCTGCAAAAAGATCGATGAAGTCAAACTCATACTCAGGGTGATTTGCCGGGGGGGCGGGGAGGAGCTTTTTCAGTGCCTCAAGCTCATGATGGCTGAGGCGGGGAGAGGCTTTGCCGTTCATCCAGCGGTTAATGGTTTCACGGCACCATTCTCCCGGTGAGACCTCATTCAGATAGCTGCCGATGTATTTCTGATCGTAAATTTCTAACAGGGATTTCAGCAGTGCCAAATCTTCTTGCTGGGGGTTCATGTGGATTTTATCTGGGTCAATTGTGTGACGGATTATCACTCACTTTACCCTTTGTGTCGAATGAATACAGCTCTGTCAGTAAGTAATTGTTATAACAAATTTCGCCTCACTGTACCTGACAGACCGTATGTTCTGTTTTTGAGCTGCTCCTGAAATGTTAAAGGCAAGCCCAGTTGGGACTTGCCTTTAACATGATAGAGAACCCGGACAGATAGCGGCCTTGCTACTGAGTGCTTTCAGGGCTCCTACGTGCGTTGCTCTGTGAGTTGTTAATGCCGCTCGTGATAGTCTGGTGCGTAGTGATTCAGAATGACATTTGAGGTCTGCTCATTCTGCACCTCGACTATATCTCCCAGCACGCCACCCTGAATACCATGGAAAGGGACTTCCCATGTCAGGATCGTGCGTACAAAATATCTGCCAGCGGGAAGGTTGTTAAATGTGAACTTTCCGCTCCCATCCGCTATTACGGTTTTTCTGGCTTTCTGAAAGTTCGTTGATGGGTGGGTAGTTTCTTTGAGGGCATAGAGCTTGCCTGCCTTTTGCCACCACTCAATTGACGTTGGTGTGACGGGATCAAGGATAACTTCATGGCCTGCTGCAACGACAACTCCGCCGCCTTTCTGGGTTAAGAATGCTTGACCTGTCACGATGCCAGTACCAGTAGTGGCGTATGGCGCGTATTCGGACGCCTCTTTCTCAGAAGCATGATTGTCCCATACGGGAGGTGGGACAGGTGCCGATGCACAGGCAGTTAAAGACAATCCAAGCACGATTAAGATTGCGGTCTTGTGGTTTATGATTTTCATCTTCCAGTCCAGTCCAGTCTGATTTGGTTAGTTTAATTTCTCGGATACGTTCCGACAGTGTTCTGCGTAATTTTTCTCAAAGAACGCGTGATAGCCTGCTTTGTCTTCAACATTGGCGTTTTCAACCATGCTTGTGGAGCCACTCTTATCCTCAAGGTTGATAACGCCGCCATGTGAAGCCCCGATCAGCGATAGAAATCGACCGAAATCAGAACTCCCTCCGTCTAAATTCCGATTAACCTCACCGCATATTGTTGCTTGCAGAATAACCTTCTTGCCATCCTTGAGTTCAGTCAGCTTCTGGTAGAACTTAACATTTCGGTACTGAATGGAACTTGGGTCTGTGAATGTGTTTTTCGATGCGAGTCTGGCCTTTAACTCGGAAATTATCGCGTCCTTATTACTTGGCTCATCACTAGCTTTAGAGCTGCAACCAAGCAGCAGCGTGCCAACGGCAGCAAAAAGTACACTAATTCCGATATGCCTCAACTTTACTTTTTCCATGTTTTTCCCTTTATTAAAAATTGTAATTGAAATGTCACTTGTGAATTCCTGCTACGCGGCAATCGCTCTGCTCAATACTCTTCCATTTTTTATAGCCTGACTCATCTTGAGCTTGCAGATATGCGGCAGAAACTAGACCAGCATGTACGCACGCATCAATTGACGAGCCATTTCTTGAGGCCATGTCATATTGCTTCACCGCATCTTCGGCAACTTTGCCATGGATGCCTTGCATTCCATTCTCTTGGAGCAGGGAAAACATAACAGCCACGCCCAGCACAGCGCCCACAATCTTGAGTGGGCTCATTTTGGGTGACTGTCCGGTTGAGGCAGCAATAGCTGGCACGGCATCCTGGGGCGTAGAACCTGAAGAGGTTGCAGCAATAGCCTCAATGAGTTCGCTACGGCGATACCAATAAATGCCGAAACCGATAATCCCCAGAATCGAGGTCAACCAGAACCAGCCCCATGCACTCAAATTCCCGAACCCGGTTACAAGTCCTTTTCTGATGCCGATTTTCTTTGCGTCATAAAGTACAAAGATTGCGAGTGCTACGCCGATAATTAATTGTGTTTCCATGGTTTTTTAGTGTTTCCTGATTATGGTTATGGCATCAACGCCCATTCAATACATCTTTGGCAACTTTTCTGAAGCCCAGCTCACATTGCTCAAGACAAGATCTTGGATTGTCAGTCGTAGCGCCTTTTTTTATACAGGCCTCTTCCATGACTGTGGAGGGCATGAGTCCGCCGCTGGCATATTTCGCCATGTCGGAAATGTAGACCGTCGCAGCCGACTCCCCTGCGATAAAACAACTATCCAACTCACTTTCACTTAATGTTGCATGCATCTCTAACTCTCGGGGAGGCTTTGTTTCGTTCTGGCACACGTCTGTGCTTACCCCATCGAAGTAGTCAGCATCTACTCTTTCTGGCCTGATTAGGGCATGGTAGACGCTTTTATGTTCGAGCTTGACTATCCCATCTGAAACAACCAAAGCATCTGTAGAAATGAAAGGAGTGAACTCCGCGCTGTTTCGGTGATTGTCCCGGTTTACCTCCCCGCAAATTGCAATTTGCTGAGGAAAACTCTTGATGAGATTGTTTTGCAGTGTTTCCGGATAAAATTTTATATTCCTGAACTGGACTGACTCCGGGTCATTCAAATGGGATGAGAGATTGGTTTTTAGTTCAGCGATGGCTGCCTCTTTGTCAAAAACTGCCGCTTCCTGCTTTGAAGAGCATCCGGTTAGCCCCAACAACATTGCCAGCATGATTAGTGATGGAGCACCCGCAACTACGATATTTACTTTCAGCTTCATTATTTTTTCAGCCTCCATGTCTGGTTTGACTTAACAGTCGGTAGCTATTCCACAATCGGTTCGGTTTCAGCCGGGCATAACTTTTTTGATTCTATGAATAGCACCATCAGCTCTAGGTTTTTAAGCCCTTCCTGAAAGTCGCCGTGAGAATTGCCAGCCGGGTCAATCATGTGAAACTCAGCAGAGACATCTTTCGATCCGATAGAGCCAGTAGTTTTAAAGGCAGACACAAAACTCTTAAATCCGACGAATGCACCGTATGAGTTTTTCGAGTTGATTTCGCCACAGAGAAAATGCGTGAACTTCGCTTCTGCTTTGTCCGGGGCAGCAACCCGATAACGGACGTTACGGAATTGTGCCGACGTAGGGTCTTTCAAATCCTGCGTGACTTGTTTTTTTAACTGCATCAGGAGAGCTGCTTTCTGCTCCTTTTCATTTTTATCCGCAAGATACTTATTCAGCAGCAAGCCCCCCAGAGCCAGTACGATAAGACCAACTGCAATTGCCACTATTTTTTTCATCATTTTTCCGTATTTTCATAAGTTAAATTGGACATTCAGGCTGTGCGACGAAACTTTATTGAGGTGTTTTGTGCCCCCGTTAAGCATAAAAGTAAATGTCTGGCGGCGGATTGTATCGGCAGAAACGAGCAAAGGGAATGTTTGGCGGTGATTTAATTGCAATTTGTGAATGTCGGGCAAACTGTTGTTACTTCCGCCCATGTGGGAAATTAGCCCCACAATACAGGGGGCTGGATGGACACACGACAAAAGCTGGGGCGTAGGATCAAGGAGCTCCGCAATAAGGCTGACCTGACACAAGAAAAGTTGGCTGAGCGAGTGCAAATTGCTCCGCGCCATTTGTCTCGTTTGGAGCGTGGCATCCATTACCCGAGCCTTGATACGCTGGAACTGATTGCCAAACACTTGCACGTCCCGCTGAAAGAATTCTTCATCTTCCCCGAAGACGAAACCGCCGACATGCTGCGCGACAGGTTGGTGCAGTCGATCAGCATCATGGACGAAGCTGAATTGCGCCGAGCTGTCACAGTCATTCGCCCCGGCTAACGCATCACTCTCCATCGTCAGCCTCCGGTTCAATCTTGATGTGGTGGCCTTGCTCAATCAAATTGGACAGCCACTGTTCGAGGAAAGTATTCAATTCTTTCTTTGCCTTGATATCCTCTGTCGTGTTGTTGTCGGCATATACGCGGCGATAGCAGTCGCTGTCCTGATAGGTGAGTGCTTCCGCTAATTCCTGACCCGGATACACCGCAATCTCCATATCCGGGTCAGGAATCAGGTCGCCGGATGAGTGCTTGTAGTAGTGGGACAGTGCGATGATGATGCGGCTGGAGCGTTTGTGTATAACATCCAGATTCAATGCCATGAAATTTGGTATGACTGATTTGCCGCGTTCCTCAATGTCTGAGAGTGCAGGTATGACTTTTTGCAGCTTCTGGAATATCCGGGTGTAAATATTCCGGTCTGAATTTTCAGCGGCCATTCATGCACCTCCTAAGATTTTGCCTCAGGTCAGATGATGTGGCGCGAAGGTCGGCGAGGTTCATTTGCTCATTATTTGTTGGTGCGGGTGTTTCATCAATTGACATGGTGTACTCCTAAGTAAGCTCCGTCACGGGCAGTGTGGCGGTACACCAGTAACGCTCTGAAGGCGGAACATATCAAGTTGTTTATGCAGGCTGTCGGTAAAAAAGGTGAGGTAGCGGTTTTATTTAATATGTTCTGCAAGCGGGCTGTAACGACTACAGTCGCGGTGTTATTTACCTCATAATGACGTGCAAACAGCGTCGGCCTTGCAATTTGAAACCGCAAGGCCGACATTCCCAAAGCCTTAGTAAAAATATACGTTCATTTTTGAATTTACTTTGGGCTCAGCCCAGCGTAGAGCCTGAACTAAACTATCAACTTGGTCATCAAATCGGCCATTCGGGAAGTTCACCAATTCGTTGAGATAAGGTTCCACCCAGTTGTTATGTCCCTGTCTGCTGACAATGTGCACACGACCAGATTGAATGATTGGAAGTACCAACGCCGCGCGAGTTACTTTGTCGTTCCTAGGTGTATGGTGAAAACATCTCACCCCGGATTTCCTCAGGGACTGAATTAAGGAAATGCCGGCGCCGGCAGCTTCAACGAGGAATGTGACTTGGTCCCCGTATAGGCGAACGTAGGCCAGAGCTTTTTCCCTCAGCATTTCGTAGTCCCAGCGTCCGCGCTCTGAAGAGAGTACATAATGCTGCTGGTTGTCTGAGTAAATCAGGCTGATCGCCGTATAGTCTGCAGTGTCGGACGTTGATAATGCGGCATCAATGCTGACGATCATGTAGCCATTAATGTTGATTTCAGGTGGTTTTGTGATGATTCTGAACCATTTTCGTTTGAATAAACTGCCATCGGGTGTTTCAGGACGTTGCTGGTACTGCGCTGCAAAGTTGAAAGTGCCAACCTCATTACGGATATTGTTGAGTGTATCAACACCCTCACGCTCTTCATGAAGAGCAGTGCCAGCCAGACGATAATGGAATTCCCCTGTGCCGATTGCGATGTGCTCGTCCCTGGGGGCAATAGCGGGCAAAGATAATTTCTGGAATCCACCGCTGCTTTCAACGAATCCAGTAAGGTCGTTCACGTGCAGACGTTGCATGACCAGAATAAGTACACTGCGTTTTTTGTCATCCAGTCTGCTGAGCAATGTGCTCTTGTACCATTCATTGGTTGTCTGACGGACTCTCTCCGACATCGTATCCTCTGGCTTGATCGGGTCGTCGACTATGATGAAATCTCCACCTCTGCCAGTCAAAGTGCCCCCAACGGAGGTGGCAAATCTGAAGCCACCTTTGTCCGTCACGAACTCATTTTCGGTAGTTTTCAGAATGCGTACCTGCGTAAAAATTTTCTGATACCAGTGACTCTCGACAATCCGCCGGAAGTCACGTGCCAGCATTCTGGCTAAATCATCTGAATAGCTGATGCAGATGATTTTGGCTGATGGGTCACGGCTAAGAATGAAAGCCGGTAACACGACGGAGGCGATGAAGGATTTCAGATGACGCGGAGGCATGTTGATAATCAGCCTTGGCATCTCGCCTTTCATGCAAAGTTCCAGATGATGGATAATGGCATCAACGTGCCAGTTGTCCAGGAATTCTTTGTCTGGAAAGATGGTGTTGAATGCGTGCTTCGTAAATACTTTCAGGTCGGCGGCAATCGCAGCCAGATATGCTTCTTTAGTTGTCATGTTCATGATTTATTCCTTAGTAGATGTTCGGGTTGATTTTTTGGTTGTACTCTTAGCCCGGTCAGTGACATAGCTATCCAGGATGGACTCGTAGTCATCAGGCAGCAGACTGTCGATATCTGTATCCTCGAATTTGCCATTCCGGCGCAGAATCTCGACCATTGTCATCATGGTTTTATGGTTTCCCTGAAGCGCTTCGGCGACTAGCCGCTTCACCATGGCCTGTAACCTCGTGATCGTTTTCTTCTTACCGTTTTCGTTGACGGTGATTGCCTGTGCCAACTCCTGTTCCAGCAGTGTCAGAAAGTTTGCTGAACCTTTTGGCCGCCCTTTAGGGTTGCCTGACTGGCCTTGCTTGAACTGTCCGCTTTTCGGCGGACGGCGATATCCGATTTCATAGTTCATGCTGTGCCCCTTCATGCTTTACCGATAAGCGTTCTTCACGAACTTGTTCCCAAGTTTGGCCGGTAGCTGTAAGCACCGCCTGCTTGCCCGTGACGCGTTGCCAGCGCATGATTGCTACGTCGACATACTGAGGATCGAGTTCGATTGCACGTGCATGCCGGCCGGTACGTTCGGCAGCGATTAAAATCGTGCCACTGCCCGCAAAAGGATCCAGTACAATGCCATTGCGATGACTACAGTCGCGGATGGCATCGGCGATGAGACTGACAGGTTTGACAGTAGGGTGTAGTGCCAGCAACTCGTAGCCCTTACCCTTGAAGGTATTTACTCCGGGGTAATTCCATACATTGGTGCGGTAGCGTCCGTGTTGCCCTAACTCGAAGTTGTTGATGTGCGGAGCATCACCCTTCTTGAACACGAACACTAATTCGTGCTGACTTCGGTAGAATGTCCCCATGCCACCGTTGTCTTTTGCCCAGATGCACAGTTGACGTGGTACCCCGAACATTGATTGTGCTGCATCCAGAATTTCCCGTATGTGACGCCAGTCCATAAATCCGTACACGATGGCGCCGTCCTGCGAAAAAGTATGCAGATGGGTGAATGCATGACTTAAGAATGTTGTGAACTCCGCTGCCGACATCTCGCCGGATGCCATTTGAAATTCTTTGTGCTTGACCTTCCCGCTCCCACAGACGTGTCCATTAATGGCCACGTTGTACGGGAAGTCTGTGATCACCATTTGCACTGAACTGCCTTGAAGCATAATCTCGTAGCTTGAGGCATCCAGTGAATTGCCGCAGAGCAGTCGATGGTTCCCCAGTTGCCAGAGATCACCCAGGCAGGAAATGACTTCCGGAGTGATATCTTCTGGCTTGAGGTCATCCGGATTGACGTTTTCCTGTTCGTTTGGTGTATCGAACATCAGGTCGATTTCAGCGGTGCTGAAGCCGGTGGTTTCGATTTCGAACTCTTCCTGCATGAGGAGCTCAAGCTCGGACTTGAGCAGTCCGCTATCCCATTTCGACTGTTCGGCGATTTTATTGTCAGCGATGACGTAGGCGCGTTTCTGAGCTTCAGTCAGTCCGGGAATGACCCGTACCGGAATACTGGGCAGACTCAGTGACTTGGCCGCCTCGACCCGGCCGTGACCGCTGAGGATCGTTCCATGTTCATCCGTAAGGACGGGAGCAGTAAATCCAAACTTGCGAATGCTGGCCTTGAGTTTGGTTAGTTGCTTGTCCGAATGGGTTCTGGGATTGTCCGGCCAGGGTTTCAGATCGTCAGGTGATCGTTCTATGATTCCACCGGCAGTGATGCCGTGGACTTCAATTTGCTTGCTTCCGCAGGTAGCGGAAGGACCAACAGCTTCGCTCATAATTGACTCCTCAGAATGCACTGGCATATGCCAGCACGAGTATTCTGCGAGTCATGCGAAATAGTCTCCAGGAAGATTCGTTACAAAAAAAGAGGTCGAATCTTCCTGAATGGTCAGACCGGAGTCTTGCTAATAGAATCAGCCGTAAAGTCGGTTTCCAAAAGGGTGTTAACTATAGTCGCAACCACCTCGTGGTGGGGTGCGTTGAAGACTTTTCGGGTTATCTTTTTCACTCCCTTGATCATAATTTGCTCGTACGCAATTTCCCCTCCATCTCCATGTTTGCGTGGCGACTTAATTCCGTACTCACTTTCCCAATAATGCGTTGGTGGTGAACCGAGTTCTCTTTGTGCAATTTGGACAACCGTATCCAGCAACAGTGATATAGGTATTTTTTGCAGTGTCCGTTTCAAATAGGGATCAATTTCCTCGAACTGTGCGATGGCAATTTCGTCACCGAGATTTGTCAGGCCAGCAATAATAAGTGCGTTGACGTTGTTTAGTTCAGAAGGCAGGCTAATGGAAGGTGAAGGGGGCGAGCTCACTGTAGCTGCAACTTTTCCCGACTCCTTGGTTAGTTTTCGTAACCAATCCTTATGGTCAATCTGACGGCATGGCTGGAACAATTCAACATCCAGATAAAATTCATATACCTCAATGAAGTATTTATCTACAACCGCCTGTGGATGTTGGTCGCGCAGTGAATAGTAGAGTAGTCTTTGATTAATTAAATCGACTGATATGAACCGTTGAAGCGCCAGCTTCTGTACATCCGTCAGTGGCGTGGTGGATGCAAGCTGCTTAGCTGCGTACTCCTTCAGAAAAATAGGAGGCCATTGGTTTTTGGTATTCATCTGCGCACCTATCATAAAAATTCACCATAATTTTGCCAGAACTCCTGATGCTGTGATCCGTGATCAGCAATAAAACATCACCTGCATACGGGAAAGCCTCAAACCGAGATTTTCGCATCCATAAATGTAATCGCACTTCCGGAGAGAGTCACCCTGCCACCATTGAACTCACAAGCGAGGCGCCCCCCACGCTTAGAGATTTGTCGTGCTATCAAACGGTTTTTCCCAAGTTTTATCGCCCAGTACGGCGTCAGTGCGCAGTGAGCAGACCCGGTTACAGGGTCTTCCGGTATGCCAAACTTCGGTGCAAAGAACCTGCTGACAAAATCCACCTCAACGCCTGGAGCCGTAATGATGACACCGCGTAAATCAAGCTGAGCCAGTAAAGCCTGATCCGGCCTGATGGCTCGCACAATATCTTCACTTTCGAATACCGCCATGTAGTCGTCTGCGGCCAGTACTTCAATAGGACGTCGCCCCAGCCCCTTGGTTAGTAACTCCGACATTTCGCACGGAACGGCTGGGCACGCAGGAAAATCCATCTTCAGGCGAATGCCAACCCTTTCTACAAACAGGTCACCGCTGCGTGTCTCAAAGGTGATGCTCTGTCTGGTGTAACCAAGCTCCTCAAATAAGACATGAGCTGCTGCAAGCGTTGCATGACCACACAGATCAACTTCAGTAACGGGTGTAAACCATCGTAATTCGTAGCCTTTTTCAGAGGGGACGAAGAATGCCGTTTCGGACAGATTATTTTCCTCAGCGATGGATTGCAACAAGTTGTCCTCAAGCCAGTGATCGAGCGGACACACCGCTGCCGGGTTGCCCTCAAAAACCCGCTCCGCGAACGCATCCACTTGAAATTGTCTGATCTTCATATTGCACAGTCCTTCGAGCAACCCTTAACGAGCGCCGCCATTTCATGTTGCCCTGTGTTGGTCAGCCCGCTGACAACGGATGCGCGATCCTGATCCGAACGATTCTGGCTGACTTTCCACTTACCTTTAAGGTCGGTGATCTCTATCTCAATCCCCACAATCACATCCAGCAGTTTACGGGTGAATTCGTGTGGCGCGTCCGCTACGGCCCACGGATGTTCAAAGCCGGCTTCATTATGTGCCGTGAGAGACTGCAGTTGGGACAGCATCCAGTCCGGCTCATGAATGACGCGCAATCTGCCCCTGGCCTGCACACTCACATAGTTCCAGGTAGGCACAACTTTGCCGGATTCCGCCTTGGAGGCGTACCACGAAGGCGTGATATAGCTTTCAGCGCCGTGGAAAATTACCAGCACGTCGGTATCAGCAGGATGATCCTGCCAGAGCGGATTGGATCTCGCCACGTGCCCGCTTAGCGTTCCATAAGGCTTAGTTTCCGCCGACAATATCAGCGGAATATGGTTGGCTTCGATACCACCAGCATTGAGTGTAACGAGTGTTGCCAGTGGTTTTATCCGAATCAGCTCGTGTAAAACCTCAACGTCTGTTTCTTCGAATTGTTTTGGGATGTACATAATCTTTCTGATCCTTTCAGAGCTACACGGTTAGTCCAGCTTGCGGCACTCTATTGATATCTGGCAGGTTCACATAAACCTGCTCGACGGTTGGATTTTGAGTCAGCGCATGAATGACCTCGGGTAACGGATTAAGCCATATACCGGGAATATCCATTTCCGAAGCGGATATGAGCGAAAATGCCAGTTGCTCAACCGGTGGAATAAACTCAGCCGACACGCCAGGTTTATTACCCCGCGCGTCGATCCGGTACCAGCCATGCTGTTCGAGGTATACAGCATTCAGACCGTGCAGACAAAATGGCGGCCCCTCTGTGCCAACAGCAAGTCGCTGATAACAAAGCCCGGCAGGAATACCATTCGCTCTTAGCAGTGCTGCCAGCAAATGACTTTTCGCATAGCAATATCCGGTGCCGTACATCAGGACATCAGAAGCCTTACAGGTAACCGGATTCATCCGATAGTCCCAGCTATGCTTGATAGTATCGCGAACAAACTCAAAGCAACGCCTGGCGATAGCTTCATCGCCAGAGTTGCCAACAGCCAGTTCTGCTGCCTTATTCAGGATCGCGGAATGTTTCCAGTCAATGTACTCGCTATCCGACAAAAATAACCCGACGCTCAATTTCGTTGTTTCAACAACCATTATTTCACCTCCCTCAGCACCCGCTTTAGCAACGACAACCCTTCGTCTATCTCTGCCGGAGTGCTGTTTAATGCTGGCATAAAACGCAGACAGTGCGACCGTGGCGCATTCAGCAACAAACCGTACTCCCTCGCAAGAGAAACGATCTCGGGCCCGGTGTTGTTAGCAAGCTCCAATGCCAGCAGAAAACCTCTTCCACGTACCTCACCCAGACTGAATTCTGATGAAATAGCAGACAGCCCCTCTGCCAGTTGCAAGCCTGCCTGACGGGCAGCATGTAAAAAACCATCAGATAGCAAAGCCTGTATTACGGCGACACCTGCGGCAGTGATGAGCGGGGTACCAGAAAATGTTCCTCCCTGATCACCGTGCTCAAAGCAGGCACAAGACTGTTTAGCCAGAAGCGCCGAGATTGGCACACCGCCGCCGAGTCCTTTACCGAGCGTCATGATGTCCGGTTCAACGCCATATTGTTCATAAGCAAACAGTGTCCCTGTCCGACCGCAACCCGTCTGAACTTCATCTGCAATCAGCAGCAGGTCGTTCTCATCGCAAAGTGCTCTAAGCCCCATAAGAAAGTCTGGACTCGCAGGTATGACACCAGCCTCTCCCTGAACTGGCTCCAGCATAATGGCTACGGTGTTCGTGCTGATGAGCGACCGGACAGAATCAAGATCATTCAGTACCGCCTTTGGAAACCCATCCACCTGAGGTGCAAAGATCGTATCCCAACTGGCCTTACCGCTTGCCGACATGGTCGCCAGGGTCCGCCCATGAAAACCGTTGGTGAAGGTGATGATCTCGAAAGCGCCATTTTTGAATTTCCGCCCCCACTTTCTCGCCAGCTTAATGGCGCCTTCGTTGGCTTCTGCGCCGGAGCTGCCAAAGAACACCTGATCAAAGCAACTGTTCGAAGTCAGAAGACCTGCAAGCTCGAGCGCCGGCCCATTGTAAAAAGCCGGCCCCGGATTGATCAGTATTGAAGCCTGCTTGCAAAGCGCCTGCACGACAACATCTGGCGAATGACCCAGACAATTCACCGCCCATCCCTGCACCCAGTCCAGATAGCGGTGATTGTTCTGATCGAACAGATATGAACCTTCCCCACGCACGAATGCAATATCCGGACGAGAAGTTGTAGTCATCAGGCAATCTTTTGTGTGCGCAAGCTCAGTATTCATAGGATTCTTTTGTGAAATAAAAACAAAAAGGCCACGGTGGTTAGCCGTGGCCTTGTCAGGGAAATATTCTGTATCAGTCTGGAATTTTTACCAGTCTTTCAATTGAAATATCGCAAACGCAGCACGGCATACCCGATTCGTGTCGGGCACTGGCAATACGTCGCATATTTCGGCAAAAAGATTTCATGGGTCAGGACAATAATAGTCACACACCCTTTTGTCAACATATTCAATAGCCCGGGTACATTCCATATTTCACAGAAAACGGGCGTTACTGGCTTGCCGGACTGACTGCAAAATACAGGAATAAAGCTGATTCAATCTGGCTGTTTGTTTTATTCAGCATTGTCGAGAAGGCGTTGAAGGCGCAGGTTCAGCCAGCTGTATCCTACATACTCTTGTTCCAGGCGCAGGCCAGAGCGGACGCGATTATCGCGCAGATCGTCATATAAGGCGTTTTCAACCCTGGTCAACCTTGGCAGATCTGCGATTGAAGGCGTGGCTTCAATACCCCAGGATAAGGAGTGCGCATCAAGAGTTTCACGGTCCATGAGAATCGATTCGACGTGGGAAAAATGACTGCGCAGCTGATCAAGAATCGCGAAACCGTGTGTATCGAGATCACCCCAATAGTAAATGGCGCAATCGTTCAGCCACTGGCTGCGTGCTAACGCATCCCAGCCAAAACCTTTGCCAAAAATCACAATGGCTTGTTTGACGTGCGGGAAAGTCAGAAAGTTAATTTCGTTTTCGGTGATAAACACGCGCCGGACAGGTAGGTTCAAGCGGCTGAAACTATCAGCATCCAGCGAGATATCTGAAGAAGACAAACCATCTATCAGCTGAATCTCATGGTCAAGAGAACGGAATCGTATGTGTGTTGGCTTGTCCAAAAAACCGTAACGGGCTGCGAACTGGCTGACGCCTGTTTTCGTGCCATCAACGGCATCATTGGGTAAAGCAAGGTCAAACAACTCCGTTAGCACGCCTCGGTGAGTTTCGATGAATTTGGTGTGTACACCGGGTAAGTCCACCTGACGCAGATAGATACCAGGACGTGGATGTTGCAAAAGCCATTCCACCACAGCCAGTAGCCGTACCCATTCGTCTGCCAGCTCAAGTGCTTGCAAGGGACGCTTTCCCATCCATGGCAGCAAAGCCGGGTTGGTCTGTCTGGTTACAGAAATCAGCGTCAGGAAGCGCTCTTTCTCACGACGCTTGCCGAGCCAATTCAACGCATCCTCGATGGTGTCGACCCAGACACAGGCTGGCAGGCGTTGTGCTCCCTGAACCCGGTGACGAACCTCCTGATACTCCAGACGAAAATGGCTGTCAGCGGCTAGCTCAGCAGCCCAGGCGCGCACCTCATTGAAACGACCCGTGATATCGACCGAACCCGGGGTCTTGAGGGTCAACCGCAAAGGAAAACGAACATTGCCCGTCACTGCATCCCTCAGCAACTCGCCACGCTCCCACAGCCGAACCAACTGCGCCTTCAAGTCCTTCGGCGTGGTCCACATTACAGCGCGACCTCCTGCGCCAACTGTGGTGCCATGGATGCCTTTTGCGCCCGGTATTCCTCGATGGACAAATTACGCAATTTGGATTCCCGCCCGCCCTCGTTGTGCACAAAGCCCACGCTGGATACAAAAGGCTCAATGATGTGGATCTTCTGCAGCGGCGTCACGATCAGTAACTGCAAGTTAAGTTGTCGGAACAGCTTCAGTCCGTACTGCGCAGACTCATCCGAACCTCGGCCGAAAGCCTCATCGATCACCACGAAGCGGAACGAGCGAGAGCGCACTGCACCCCACTCCAGACCGAACTGATAGGCCAGACTGGCAGCCAGAATGGTGTAGGCCAGTTTTTCCTTCTGCCCGCCGGATTTCCCGCCTGAATCCGAGTAATGCTCGTGCTCACCGTTGCCCTCATGCCAGCGCTCGCTGGCGGCGAACAGGAACCAGTTACGCACATCCGTCACTTTCCCCGTCCAGCGGCGATCCTGATCGGACAAACCTTCGCGCCCCCGGAAACGGTCGATGATATTCTTGACCTGCAGAAACTTGACTTCGGAGTACTGCGCGTCATCCGAGCCCGTGACCGCCCCCTCGGTGCAGGCACGCAACTCCTGCTGAAAGTCACGAATCTCGGCATCCGGACTGGCCTGCGACTCCAGCACAATATAGCGCCCGGGGTTATAGTCGATTTCTCCCAAGGACTTATTGATATGGGCGATGCGTTCCTTTATGGTTTCTCGCTCGCGATTCAACTGGGCATTGAAGTTGGCTATCTCGTTGATGGTGTTGACATTGAGAAGATCTTTGAATCGGGTGACGAAGCGTGGCAGATCATCCCTGTTCAGTTGCGTCAGCAGATTTTCATACTCAAAAGCAGCATCAAGACTGGCATCGATTTCAGCCGTTTCAAGTTTGAACGATTCCTTGAAGGAAGCCATCGCCTTGATGATTTTCTCGGCAAGGCGTTCCAGTCGCTTTTGTTCTGCATCTATCTTGTCCTGCAGCCACTTGCGAACGTCCTGTTCGCGGTTGTCACAGGACTCCACGGTCAATTGAAGCTCGCCCAAGGCTTCAGCACGCATCGCTTCCAACCTGAATAACAGCGCTTCATCAATTTCAACCAGCAGTAATGCTGCTTGCTGACGCAGTTCCTGTGCATCCGATCGGCGCTGTTCAAGCTTAGCCCGCTTATCGCGCGCGCCGTGCAAATCGGTTTCCGTACCTTTAAGTTCTATTTGTAACTCACACAAACGCTCATTCAATTGTTTGAGTACATCGGAGGCTGATTCGAGCCGGGTTCGCTCATCCACCAGCGCAGCAATCTCCGTGGCAACAGTTGCCCAATCCAGTTCGTCAAATACGCTGAACTCTTCGAGGCGGGTCAGCGCATCAAGCCGGCTGGCCAAGCCCTTGCGCTCCACCTCAATGGCTCCGATCTGGCTGCCAACATCGCCCAGGCGGGTTTCAAGCTGGCGGCGTTTAGCTTCCAGCACAGCAATCTTGGCGCTATTGCTCCAACCCAGCACGTATCGGCTGCGGTCGTCGATGCGGTGCCGGTCGTCTTTCTCGTGGCGCCCGCTCGGGTCCTTGATCTGCCCCGCGCGCGTAATGGCACGCGTCTCACGGCGGAACTGCTCCTGCGTGGCGCAGCAGGCGACGTCGAAACGGTGTACCAGTTTGCGTTCCAGCCAGTCGTAGTGGGGAGAGTCTGGTTTGATGGACAGTTTGCGCACCAGGGAATCCCGGTGCAGGTCAGGCAGTTCAGTCGCCTTGCGCGGGCGCACATGGAAGTACACCAAGCGACCACGAAGATGGCTACCGTCTACACATTCCGCGACAGCCTTGTAATGCGCATCGGGTACCAGTAACGCCAGGCCAAAGCCCCGCAGCAATCGTTCGGCGGCACCTTCCCAATCGCGCTCGTCGTCGCGCACCTGAATCAGCTCGCCCGCGAAGGGCATGTCGTCCACGTTCAGGCCCAGTGCTGCACATATCGCTGTCCGGATCTGTATCTGCTGATCATCAATATTGCTGCGACGACGCTTGAGACTGTCGATTTCGCCGGATTGCTGATCATGTTCCTGCTTTCCCTGACGCAGTGTCACACTGTGCTCAGTCAATGCGTTCTGCAGATCGACATCGCGACCTCGAACATCTTCACGCCAGATTTTGAACTGGTCGCGTTGGGCGGTGAACGTTGAAGTATCCGCCGCCACCGGTTCGCCCAGCACGGCTGCCAGCTCACCATAGCGTCCAGCTTTGGTCTTGCGAGCATCTCGCAATTGTTCCTTCTTGCGAATATCGGCAGCCAGCCGTTCCAGGCGATCGCCGCCTTTGTCGCTGATGGCCTGCTTCAGTTCATCGACTTGGCGGCCTTGCTCCTCGCGAACACCATCGAGCCGCTGCACTTGACCGTCCACGCGATTCCACTCTTCGTCCAATAGCCCCAAGCGCTTGTCCAACAAGCCTAACTTCAAGTCTGCAAAATAGGGGCGCAGGCTCTCACGACAGCTTCGCAATCCATTGACCTCCGCAACAAGCACACCGTACCGGCTGCAATCGGCCACCAGCGGCGTGAGCAACCCGACTTGTTGCTGCGCCTTCAGCACTGCCTGATGAGCTCGACTGAGGTCATCGAAATGCCCAATAAGTGCCTGAATGCGCGTAGCCACTTCGAATGGCTCAAGCATATGGCTGCGCACGAAATCGGTGAGATTCCCCACCGATTTCATCGAAACGGTTTGATGAAACAACTCCAGCGCCTGATCGTTCTCGATGCCGAAACGGCGTCTGAACCAAGCGGCATAAGGCGGAAAACTCTCAAACAGTTCGGCTCCCGTCGCCCGTAGTTTCTTGCGCAGCTGGACAATGTCCGAGCCAAAATTGGAGAAATCGGATGCAATCGACAGCGCGCGTTCCGCACCCAAAAACAAGCGCGCAGGCTGCCCCTGCGTATCCTTCAGCCAGAACACCTGTGCCAGACTCACCGTCTGGTCGTAGCCAGCGTTATGAAATACACCCATGATGACCGAATAGCTGTTTTGATCGCGCAGAGACACCGGCTTGGAAGCCCCTGTCACCTCGTTGCGCTCAGACTTATAATTACCAAGCACATAGGAACGCAATGTGCGCTCCTTGCTGTCAGCTCCAGCGGCCTTGTTGTAGGCAATGCGATGAGCCGGCACCAGTAAAGTGGTGATGGCATCCACCAGGGTGGATTTACCCGAGCCGATGTCGCCCGTCAGCAGACCGTTCTGGCCATCGAGATGCAGTGTCCACACCCGTTTGTCAAAGGTGCCCCAGTTAAACACTTCCAGTCGCTGCAGGCGAAAGCCCGACAGCGCATCGTCGGCTGCAAAATCCAGGCCAAGTGATTTCGGATCATTCATCTCACTGATTCTCCCTGAGCGATTTTGAGCCTGACAATTGCGACTGATAGATCGCCAGCCTTGCATCGAATTCAGACAGCCATTGCGCATCCACAAATGCCTTCAGGATGCGCCGCACCTCATAATTGCCAGGACCAGCACCAGCGGCAGGTTTGAGTTTGTGCAGGAATCCCAATTCAACCACCTTGTTGATCGTGGTCTCAATCTGGTCGATCAGTTTAGCCTCGTTAGGGCCATCGGGCAGGAAGAGCCGCACCAGTTCCACGATGTCATCGCGGCTCAACACCAGCCGCGTATCACCACCGCTGGCGTCGAACTCAGCCAATTTTCTGCGCAACAGCGCCAGCAGCAGGCTGACCGGAAAAGACAGGGGGCGGCGCGCCACCAGTCTTGGCAGACGCGGGGGCGCATCGTCGTCTACCGGTTCGGGGCGACTCTTCAGAAAGGCGTATCCTTCTGCTTCATCCAGCATAAGCTCAAGGTTGAGCACAGCCACGTAATCGCGCACCCGGGCCTGCAGATTCAGCAAAGCCGCCCACAGACGTTCATCGCCATCCCGGTAGAGCACGCTCTTAAGCAAACTGATCAACAGTACCGACAAATCAGCCTCCGGGGCTGGTGTCGTCTGCGCATTAGCAAATTCTTCTTCCATTTTTTGCCTCTTGTTCAGCGCATGAAAATTACACGGGGCAGCCGTGCGCTTCTGGTCAGATCAGAACCATCGGCTGCCACGGCTTGCCACCGGATGAGCTCCTGCGTTTCCTCATTTGCCACCGTGGTGAAGGTTTCGCTGCCCAACTGCAGATAGGCTACCAACTCAGCCAAGCCCTGTTGCAACGGTTGAGTGGATACCAGCTCACTTAACGTAATTTGCGCTTTGTCTTGTAAAGCATGGCGGATATGACGGGTAAGGCGCGCCTTGTCCAGCACGACCTGATCGAACAAGACGGAAGGATCGATGTCCTCATCCCCCGCCTGTAAGGACAGACTGGCGATAACCGGTTTTATGGACGGGGAAAACATCGGGCGTTCCATCGCAAGTTCAATATCGGCAGTCGGCTCAGGCATATCCATCACCCAACCGGCAGGTTGCGCATCGCGCAGGGCCAGAGCTTTACTCTCGATGCCGTGCAGGATATCCATGATACGGCGGTTTTCCAGCCAGGCCTGATCATCAAGGAAACGCCGCATCTGCTGCGACAGTTGCGCCACAGTACGCTGCGTATGTTCACCAGCCTCCATCCAGTCATAGTGCACGCGGCGCGTGCGCGCATCAGGGTTCAGGTCGGCCACAGCAGGAAGCTGAAGCACCCGGTCCAGCAATTCCGTTAACTCATCCTGCCGACGGCTGGAGAGCAGAAAATCCCAGAACGCCCGGAAGCTCTTGCCTTGGTCAGAATCGGCAATCGCATCGCGTTCGCCCATAATATCTTCCAGCAATGCACCCTTGCTGCCTTCCCACAAGGCAATGCGCTCACGCACACGCCTGTCCAGCTGACGGAAGTTTTGCTCCACCTCGCGAAAGTCGGCCAGTAACTCACGTGCGCCCAGCATGAACTGCTGAAAGCGGTCTTTTAATGCCGTATCGTCCAGTAGCGGCACATCGCCCGACAATACACGCGCAATCTCGGCATCGATCTCATCGCGCTTTTTGTGCAGTTCTGCAATGCGTTTGGCCGGGTCCGACTCACTCCCCTCGCTCATCTGTTTGAGCAGGTCAAACAGTGTGAGCAAGCGGGATTCAGTACCAACGAACTGCCGTTCACCCAGTTGTGCCAGCCAGGCAATGGCTTTTTCGGTGGCGGGTGTCAGGTCAAACTGCGCCTCGTCCGTACCCGGCCTGTAGAATTTGCGTAGCCACCCCTTGTCGGGCGCAGCCCAATCGTTCAGATATTCAATCCCAGACTTTGGAAAGGCATTGTCCTCTCCCCGTTGCTGACGCAGGGCGTACAACTCATCTTCCAGCGCCTCGGCCAAGTCAGCCGCCGCCATCACCCGCACATTGGGAGCAACGAACACGCGGTGCAGAAAACTTGCCACCAGCGGCGCGTGATCCGAGCGAAGCAGCCGCCACGCGGGATGGTGGGTACGCAGGGCGTCGAGAGTGGTGAAATCGAGAGACATTGGCTAGATTATTCGGATGTTAGACCGTACTGATACCGCTATATAAAAAGGCTAGTTCGGCCTGATTCTTTAAGACAATTTGTTGCGCCTCAGGTGATTGTGTTTCCTGAGTATTTAACCCCAACCTCCGAAGCGTATAGAACAGCAGTGCCTGACGGCACTTCAACTCAATTACCCCATTTTGCATGCCATAGTCCAACTCAATTGCCCGGCGCTTTCCTTCAGATAAACCTGGATGAGGAGCTATGACCAGAGTCAGTATTGTGTTCCATTCAACATCTTCAGTCGCTGGTTTTCCAGCCGACTCGACTTCCCGAACGGCAAGAATTCGGCCCAAGACGAAATCACGAAATTCGTTGCGCGAATGACAGAATGCCCTCACGTGCCAGCGAAAGCCATCGTAGGCGAGTGCGTGTGGCGAAATAGTTCTCGTAGTTGGCTCTGGACGCGACATAGACTGATAGTCAAGCTTAAGACCAACACCTTCTCTGATAGCTTTAAGTAAAGCCGCCAAAGTATTGGACTCAACCACTCGTCCAGGCTGGGGAACGCTGTCTACTGATGGTTGCCATCCAATGAAGCTTGCCCCCTGCTCAAGAATGCCAGTCGTAGACGCTAGCAACTCATTCAAGTATCTCTGTGACTGGCTCTCCGCACTTAGCGGAAAAAAATTATCCGTAATTTGGTAGGCCCGAGAACTTCGATCATAAGCAAGATTTTGTGGGGCCAGCGCCGTGTAGCGAGCTATATCAAGTGACGCCTGCGGTGTTGAAATACAAAAGAAATCGGTTAGATCGCTCCGATTGATACGGCCATCCCATCGCAAACGAAAATCAATGAAGGCCAAGCGGCGATCTTGCCCCCATCGGACGCTCGTCTTGGTTGCAGGTAGCTCAGAGGAAATATCTTTAATAGTGTCAGTCATGACGCAATATTATCACTAATATAAAAACTATACCATCATATAAATTATGCGTATAATTAATATACGTTAGCGACAGCTCTGATTTAGTCGCGATGGAAATAAAAAATTTATACCTGACTGCATTCAAACCAGCTTAAGGCAAGTCATTCTCAAAAAGTCAGGTATGGATGGCAACGGCGGTAGCAGCGTCACTTGATCGCAAATTCAGGCGGCAAATTTATTAAACCAATCTGAAAGAACAAAATGGCACATCGAATCATTTTTTACCCGGTTGGAAATGGTGATACCAGCCAAATCATCCTTGAAAACGGCAAACGCATTCTGATGGATTATCGCCATCAAAAGAAAACAGAGGACGGCACAGTTCCAGAAATCAATCTGAAGGCTCATCTTGGACAGGAGCTTAAGGATGCTGGGTGCGATTGCTTTGAGGTCGTAGCATTTACCCACGGGGATAAGGATCACATCGAGAACAGCACCGACTTCTTCGAACTCCTGCATGCTGAGAAGTATCAGGGCGAGGGGCGCATCAAAATTAAAACGCTCTGGGTGCCCGCTGCGATGGTTCTCGAGACGGCCACGAATGATGAGCAGTCTTCAGAGTTCGTCATCTGGCGCCAAGAAGCACGACATCGATTCAAGGAAGGCAAAGGTATTCGCGTCTTTTCCAAGCCAGAGAAGCTCAAAGATTGGCTGGAAAAAAATGACCTGACGCTTGAATCGCGTCGCCATCTCATCACTGACGCCGGTCAGATTGCACCAGACTTCGGCATCGCTACCGATGGTGTTGAGTTCTTCTGCCATTCCCCCTTCATCAAGCATGTCGATGAAGGCGACGACTTACGCAACGATGCTTCGCTGATTTTCAACGTGCGCTTCTGCAAAAATGGAAACAACTACGACTACTTGGCAGTTGGGGACTCCACATGGCCAGTCCTGGGAGATATCGTTGAGGCAACCAAAGCTCACGGAAACATGGATCGCCTCGCCTGGGACCTGTACAACATTCCGCATCACTGCAGCTACAAAGCTTTGAGTGATGAAAAGGGCGAGTTCGAGACAAAGCCCGAAGCCGGCGCCAAGGAAATTCTTCTTGCAGGAAAGGAAGGTGCCTACCTCGTCAGCTCAAGCGCCCCCATTCTTGATACGAAAGAAGGCAGGGAGCAGGCGCAGCCTCCGCACACCCAAGCGAAGAAGTGCTACGAGAGCTATCGGAAGAAAGTTGGTGGGGCTAAATTCCTCGTGACAATGGAGGAGCCAAACGCCACCAAACCTGAACCGCTGGAATTCAAGGTCGACAACTTGGGGATGTCGCTTGCTCGTGTGGCAATTTCAGCGGCAGGCCTCCTCATTTCCAAACCAGCACCAAGGGCTGGCTGAGTGATGACCGAGTACATCTCCATAGGAAAAGTGCTGCCCGACTTCGATCCGGACAGATTGGCTTACGACGAGGCACGACAGCTTCTCGCTGCGTGCCAAAGGCATCCCGCCTTTGAGGTTGTGGAGTTGCGGCGCTTGGGAGATGACCAAGAAACAGACCAAAGTCCGAAAATCGTCGATGGGATTGTCGTCGAGTGCTGCGATGGAACCGTGCCGTCTCGCAATTCTGTCGGAATCAAAAATCGTGAGCGCCTATTGCTCTTGCATGGTCCCGGACTGATTACGCTGCACGAAGTTCGAGCCCTCCGAGTTGGCTTTCCCCCTACTCTTCATCAGAACCACGTTCTACGGGGCGAGCCTGCCTCTTTGTGTTTGTACTTTGAGCCTTGGAGCGCAGTAGAACGAACTTGGACGCCTGCGAAGCATTTGCAGCGGATACTTTGGTGGCTACGTGAAACCGCCCTGGGAACGCTGCACCGAAGCGACCAGCCTCTTGAACGGCTGTATTTTGTGCCTCCTTATCAGATCGTTCTGCCGGCCGACTTCAATGAGCGTGTAGCAAATCCGTCCGAGGTTTTGCGGTTGGCAAGCGCATCTTCACGAGCTAATGGGACCGTGCTGCGCGGGATATTAGAACCAAAAAATACGGCGAAGGCTGATGCCCATGATCCAAGGCTTGATGTCTTGGTCATCCAAGTCCCGCCAGCCGTCTCAGCCGGCATTGAACGCTACCCAGCAACGTTAGGCCAGCTGCATGACCAACTGGCAACCCGAGGTTCCGAATTCAGCACCAATCTCATCGAGACAGTGAAGCAGAAGGTGCCAAGCGAAGGGCTTTCAATTCGAAACCCACATGTGCAGCACATTCTTTTGTTGCTGCAGATAACTATAGTTAGGACGGAAGGTGTAGCCCCTGAACGAACAGATGTCACTGGATTCATTGTTCATGACACTAACATTGCAAGTCTGGGCATCGCATGCAGCGCCGCATTTGATGGCACCAACGGCAAAGCATATGCCAATAACCTTTCGCTTATTGGCGCAACAGGCACTACCTCCTCTGCTTCGGATACGTGGCGCAATCTAACCGTTGAACCGGTTGATGTTCGAGTTGCATTCACCCCGAAAGATGCTCGCAAAGCCTCCGGCATACCGGATGAAGGCGCTGACTTCCGTGGAGTTCTCGCAGGTGTGGGCGCACTAGGTGGTTGCATGGCTGACCTATGGTGTCGCGTCGGATGGGGGAATTGGACGCTCATTGATGACGATATATTGCATGCGCACAACCTCGTTCGTCATATCGCCAAGGATCTACATATCGGCTGGGCAAAGGTCGATGTTGTAGCTCATATGGCAGGCCTAACTTGGCCAACAGCACCAAAACCAACAGCCATTTCTGCAAAAGTCACAGATTTCGGCAACGATGAAGTCAAGGCCGCTATTTCAGGGGCAACTCTACTAGTCGATGCAACCACGACACTGGAGGTGCCGCGCGATTTGTCAGACAGCAACGATAGCCCGCGTATGGTTTCCTCTTTCTTCACTCCGTCGGGGCGTGATTCAGTTCTGATGCTTGAAGATGCCACTCGCAAGGTTCGCCTGAGTTCCATGGAGGCCCAGTATTACCGAGCGATTCTGAACAGTGATTGGGGTGCTTCTCATTTAAACGGCCATCACGGGTCCTATTGGGTGGGAGGCGGCTGCCGAGATCTTTCAGGAGTGCTATCTCAGGAGGTTGTTCAATTGCATGCTTCGACGCTTGCGCGGCAAATAAGATTGCTGTCGGCCATGCCTGAAGCTCAGATTCGCGTGTGGTTAATGGACGACAAAACAGGAGCACTGGCTGGCAAAATCGTTCCTGTAGAGGAGTCCCAAGTAGCATCTCTCGGAGCATGGCGGGTTGCGTGGGACGAGGGACTTACCAAAAAACTGAAGAGCATCCGCACCGAGTCACTGCCGAATGAGACCGGCGGAGTAATCCTTGGCTATGCGGATCAGAAGCGAAAAGTCATTCACATCGTAGATGTGCTGCCTGCTCCGACAGATAGTCTTGCCAGCAGGGCAGGCTTCACCCGTGGCGCGACGGGCGTTCGGGAGACAATAGAACGAGCGGCGGCATTGACCGCGAACATCGTTGGCTATTTAGGTGAATGGCACTCACATCCACGGCATTCATCTGCTGTGCCCAGTGCCGTAGATGCTGAGTTACTTGCCTATCTTGCTGAAACTTTGGCTATGGACGGAGTGCCGGGACTGATGATCATCGTAGGCGAAACTGATATTTCGATTTCTCTTGGGGAGGGAAGTGCAGCATGAACGAGTCTCTAAGAGAACCAGTCGGCGCTATTGGTCTTGCACTTTCGGGGGGCGGCGTGCGCGCAGCCGCCTTTCATGCCGGTGTTCTGCGGTATCTGGCTGAGCAAGGGCTTCTCGAAAAGGTTGTCCATGTTTCGTCCGTGTCAGGTGGCAGCCTATTTGTCGGCCTTGTGTTTCAGCATGGAAATTACCGTTGGCCAGCGTCAGAAACCTACCTGCGCGAAGTTTTTCCGCACATCCGGCAGACACTAACTACCCAGTCTTTGCAATGCTCGGCAATCCTCCGGTTGGTATTGAACCCTCTGAACTGGTGTTTTATTCTTTCCCGCGCAAACGTGCTGGCCCAGGCCATTCGAGGCTTGTGGGGTGTCAAAGTACCACTCAGCGCTCTTGATGGTGCCCCAGTCTGGTCCATCAATTGCACGACGGGAGAAACGGGACGACGCTATCGTTTCAAGAGTGGAACGATGGGTGACTACGAGCTGGGATATGCCAATGTCGACGACTTTTCTCTTGCCAGAGCCATGGCTATTTCAGCCGCATTCCCGGGTGGTATTGGGCCTCTGACCCTCAAAACCATGAAATTTCACTGGAAGAAGCGGAAGCAGTGGAATGCTACCGAACCCGAGTCATATCAACCACCCTACAACCACCTGCACTTGTATGACGGTGGGCTCTACGATAACCTTGGTATTGAGCCGATGTTCGATGTGGGTCAGCAATCACTGAAAAAGGATAAAACACTGCCCTCCGACATAACCTACCTGCTCGTGTCCGACGGCGGTGCACCACTAGCGCGTCAGGCCATTCCCCATCCGTTGAATCCATTCCGGTTTAAGCGGATTGCTGATATCGCGCTTGATCAATGTCGGGCATTGCGCGTTCGAGCTTTCGTAAATTTCTTGCAGAGTAACTATGCCTCTGGAGCGTATGTGGGTATTGGCATGGCAGCGGAGTCGTCTATCAAACGATTTGCAAAGGGTCGAGAAGCTCTTGCAGCAAAGCTCTTAACCTACACTTGGTTGCCTGCCGATGACGCAAGACGAGCGGCGACCTACAGCACTACACTGGGAAAATTGAGTGAGGGCACCTTTGACCTCTTGGAAAGAAATGGGTATGAGACTGCCAAGTGGAATATAGAAATGATGTCCCAAACGCCAAACTCCGCCACGTCTCATCTGCGGGGAGAGCTACAGCAATAAGGCTTCCAATGACTATAAGCTATCGCAAATTTCGTGAAGAGATGTGGGAGCAATCCTCAGCAGGAAAATCTGAGCGGAAAACTAGCTGGGGGGAGCCAGCACCACATCCTCTCAAGTTACTTCGCGAACGCCTTGAGAAAATCCAAAGTCACGTAGCTTGGAATATCACGGATCTGCTGTATCAAAATCCTGAGCGGGAACACCACATCCGGCGGATTTTGCAAATCCCCTCGCCGCAACCTCTAATTCCGGATCGTTGGAACATTTTTTTTCAACATCTCCGTTTGTTACTGCCTGACGAAAAGAATTTTCGCTACGCCCGCGCAAAACTAAATTGCATCGGAACCTTTGAGGGCAGGAAATATGTCTTCGACAAATTTATAAGTCGTTCAATATCTGGGGCAGATTATTACTGTGAACTATTGGATTTCGTCCTGTTGCGGCATGCTCAAATAAAAAACATTCATGAGTATGAGCAAATTCGCCACTTGGACGTATCCGAACTTCAATCTTGTATCCATATTGGACTCTCCGACCCGACAAAAATCAGCAACGCTCTACCGATCTCCAAAACACGCCTACCCCGGGGGGGGTTATGGATCCTCGTGGATGAGGGTGTAGTTCAATCATCCGACGAACTTGCTTGGACTATCAAGAGTGACAACGACTGCTTCAGAGTATCTCACTTCGAAGAAACTCAGCCGTTCCTGGCTCGCAAAACTGTTCGTTTGTTTCAAGAGCATAGGGTAAATCATAGTCAAATAGCTAACCTATTCCTGCGATCGTTCTTGCATCTTGATCCTGAACAACTTAGTCAAAATCTTGAACTACTTAAGGCAGCTCAGGTAATCGATATTTCAGAGGTCCTTAACAAAGTCGATGATTGTCTGTGGCAAACACCACCGGAATGTTGGGAATTTTTGCTCAATGTCATCGGCGCGCAAACCACCGAAGAGATAGGTCTATTCAGACCACTGTTGGAAGCGCGGAGGTTGATATCAAAAGAAGCGGTTCAATGTCTCGCTCAACTCGGTGCCAATATCATAGACCTCGCCACTTGTCAGACGATGCTCCTTTCTCTCAAGCCTGACTATGGAACGGATACTCAGCTACTTGAATTGCGTATCCTCGCAGGTGCACCTCATTTTCTGACCATCGAGCAGCTCGGCCAATGCAACACTTACTTAAGAAGCGGGAATGACTTGGCCGCGTTTCTGGGCGAGCTGACACGGTACGGTTACGGTGATGCCAACGGCGTCCTTGCCTTTCAGAACTGTTACACAATTATGGAGGCAAAAACGCTTGCAGGTTGGCTTTCCATCCTCACGCAATGCGCCCCCGGAACTACAAGCCAGCGTGCAGCCGATTGGGCAAAGCTTGCAGGAAAGGGCGGCCACCAAGGGGCCTTCGACTACCTGATGTCGGAAATTGAGCTTGTTGGTATTGATGCGCTACAACGATCCTTGAAGCTTGCGCCCTTAGGCACTCCACTCTTGTCCTATTTGGTTGAAGATCGCAAACTAAAAACGCTCAAATCCCTCCTCGACTGGTTTTACCACGATGCAATGGGAATCGATGGCTACCACAGCAGGGAAAAGTTCGACGCCCTAGACAAGAGGTTGCTAGACGATGCATTTGAGCGCAAAAGTTTCAATCTGCTGGAAGGCAACCAATTACGCATCTCTCAATCCATTGACCAACGGGTCACAGCTAGTTTAGGACAATGGCCGTACAACGCCGACGAACTCACACAAAATGCATATCATGCGAAAAGGAAGGCGGCCATCAAAGAAGAACGGAATCACATGGAGCCGATTCTTCCCACTATCTTGAGTCAGACTGATGGAGTTTTCCTCTCAACCCTAATCGAAGCTGCTTGGATTTCGCCTGGAAATTTGAAGGATGCACTCCAAAACTTGACTCCTCTACTGGTCGGTCTTCAAAAGGGAGGCGGTCCTACCGGGGCAATGCTAACAACATTGGAGGAGGATGCCATTGCACTTATCTATCGCTCCTCGGTGGAAACGGTTCAGTCCTTCTGGCCTCACGTTATAGGAAGAGTTCAGGACTTGGAGCGATTAACCCTGCGACCATCTTATCCAATGGCATGGCATTCGATGCGCTGGCGACTTAAGAGACCATTGGATCGCACCAGTCTGAATGCACTGCAACGTGCCACAGTTTTCGCTGAAAGATTCTCAGAGAGCAATTTCCGAGACATGTTTACAGCATGCAAGCATTTGAGTCCGAAAGCCCTAAAGAACAAGGCAGCAGATGTCCAGTCACTGGCCTGTCATTTGGGGGTTCTCCTAGCCGCTGCAAGTGGTGATGCAACGATAAATCAATGGACATACCGGAAATTCGAATCAATCCTCCAGGTTGACGAGGAGAGCCTAATAGGTCGACAAAGCGTGACGGAGTTGGTCACGCTCTTCGAAATCGTGCTGCCTGATGCGCTCGCCACCAAACTTGAGCAATTTGCGCATCGATTCAGCACGAAAGATGCTGCAATGCTGGCTTCCAAGTTAGGAGAACATGCTGTCGAAGGATCGAAAGAGTCTACTAGCGATTGGCTTATGCGCGCTCTCAGCCACACACAAGACAAGGTCTTGCAGGTCGGGGCCACTTGGGCGCGACGCGAATTATCCAAGTTCGCCGAAGCAACCAGTGCGTCACAAAACGCTGCTTCACTATTCGCCATAGTCTCAAAGCACCCAGCGGCCTTCTTCGCAAAAGAAGCAGCCAAGCTTTGTACGCGGCACAACACGGAAATGTGGCTTGAAGAACGCCAAGCCCATTTGTTGGTTTTTGAGCCTAATGTGCAACGAATCGCTGGTATGGCTTTGCTTTATATAGAAGTTCTCCCTATCCTTCATCGCACGCAACCGAGTCTCATCATTCGAGCCATTAATCCTATGCAGGAGATGGTAACCAATTATTCTGTTGCATCCATCGTGGATGCATATTTTGACGTAGCCATTGAAATTGCCAAGGACAACGGATTCGCCTGTGTGGCATTTCCGTCAGACAACGGAATGCACCTGCTTTCTAACCAACCAGAGGTCGAAGATGACATCAAGTCTCGTTTCATAAAGCGCTCCCAACGGCATTATGGCACTCATTTATTTAATCTCGGTACCAACGATGCGCTGTCGCTGAGGGAAAGGCCTCTGGAGGTAGAAGCAACCTTCGATGCCTATGAGCGAGGAAAAACCCCAGTTCACCAACTTTACGTCATCTGGGCAGGGAGCTCTGAATCAGATGGGGCGAATGTTGTAGTTAAATTGGATAATTAGGTAAACAGAGGGCAAGCATGACCAGTTTTTTAGAGCAATGGTATTTTCATCGAGTCTGCATCATCCCAAAAATTTCTGGAATTGGTGCCCCCTGATTAGGGAGGTTTACAGTTGTCCATAGAAAATATGATCCTTATCAACCATAAGGACGCTAAATGAGCGCAATCAGTACGGATCAAGTCACACATGTCGCAAATTGCCCTTTTTGCGATCAACCTCACCATTACATCGAAATTAGATTCCCCGTTGAAAATGACCGAGGCTATTGGGAGGTTGAATGCTCCCGGTGCAACAAGCAATTTGTCATCGAACTCAGCAATCCTCGGGAATCTAGCGGTGCCCTTAGCAGGCAAATTAGGTCAAGGCATGAGGAGCCCTTTGCCGGAGATCGAGCGATCATTGCATGTGATGTGCTGCAGCACAATATTGATCTAAACCAGAATTCTTGGTCATTCAATTACTCAGCAGTTCCACTCTACCGATGTGCTAAGAATGCATCCAACTTGGAGATGCTTGCAAAGAATAACTTACAAACAAATATCGCGGAAATTCTCGCAGCCTATGGCACTGCGGTGAATTACCTCTTGAAGGGAGGGCCAAGGCACGACATTGCATTGGTACGCGTTCCCGTGACTTGCCCATGCCGAGGAAAACATACGGCCACCTTTTATACACGGCTTGCAATGGGAACCAAAAACAGCCCAAGCTCGACAAATGACTTCTTTCTTGCTGATGTTTCTGGTGCCGTAATGGAAGAAACGTTAGATGGCATCGTATCCAAGAACGATGCCATGGACTTTCTGGAGAAACTTGTTATACGTTGGAACTTGCTAGCAGAGCAAGTGCTGATTGTCTCTCCGTTTGTAGGAACGACCTACATGTCTTATGAAGATCAGTTGGCCATATGGAGTTGGCTGCTTGGAATTCTCAACGCCGAGAAATCCGTTTTTCTAACTCGCGGAGCAACCTACACGGCCTACAAGAAAGCCATGAATTCGAGTGGAGTTCCGGTGGATCTGCTTGAAAAGTTTGGGCTTGAGAACAAAATTATAGCCATGGACGTGAGAAAGCAGGACTTTCATGCAAAGTTTTTCGCGGCGGTGTCTGAGCGGGGTTGTGAGGTAATGAGCGGGTCTGCGAATTTGGTGCGTGGCCCGTCTGTCGAAAACATTGTTTTTCGAGTGATGGACAAGGTTAAGTTTACCGAGCGTTACCTTGATAGGATGAATTTGAAGAAGCCGCTTCCGACGCCGAAGGCGGATCCAAGGCATTGGGTTCTGATCGACAATGGACAAACGGGGTGGCGTGCCAGATCGATGTTTGACTCACCGTACATCGACAATCCTCAGCCCAAACGTCCGCCAGAGAATACGCCGGATGTGGATCCGGATCATTCCGCCTCCATCGACGCGGCTGAGCGCATTCTCGACAACGCAGTTGATTTCTTGAATGGAGGCCTTGAATTGCTATTCGAAGGTAACCTTTCGAATCAAACAGCGAAAGTTGCAGTTATCTCTATCCAAACATCCGTCGAGCTCTTGGCGAAATATCGAATGGTTCGAGAAGCAGGGCTCCAGTCAATTGTTCAAGGCAAGCTGCCGTCGGAGAACCTCGATCGAGCTGTGAAAGAGGGTAATTTCAGCACGCTTGGATTCGGCAAAGTTCTCGATTTAGTCGGTGCGATCGAAGGATTGATGGATGATGAGAAAAGGCTCATCAATGAACTCGTAAACCTTCGGAATGATCTCGTTCATTTTGCATCAGAGGTCGATCCTGAGTCGGTGAAGCTTAGCTGCGTTCACATTTTGGCGCGAGTCTTGTCAATATTTGCACTCGGCGAAGCACGCGATGTTGGCGAGATGGAGAACTACCGCCGATTTTTGAGCGAACAAAACTTCAATAAGTTGGTCAATTTCGGCCCCTACCGCGCGGAAGCCGTTGATGCGGCACTTGAAAGTCTGGATGCCGAGAAAGTTTTGAAGTGCTATATGTGTGGAAATGAAAGTTTTTGCTTGAGGGCTTCGGAAAATTACTTCTGCCACTGCTGTGGCTTCGGCGTAGTCAGCGATGCCATTGCGTTCGCCGCTTGCGATGCTTGCGGTTCCGTGGAGGGCGTCTTCTTCGATCCGCTGAACACGACCAACAATATGCACTACGGAAAGTGCATGGACTGTGAGGTCAAGCAATGGGTGTGGGAATGCCCGGACTGTGGTTCTGTTGTCTCTCAGGTGGACGGAAAGGCTCGACGAACATGCCCCACGTGCTGAATACGTTGTACTTGTCTTTGTCAGGTTAGAAGACAGGGAAGCACCAGTCAGTTAGTTTTGAGATTTCTCGTTTCATAGGATCCATCTGATCGGCCTCCGCTAAGGCCCATGCAGCCCAGTGATCAAGTTTTTCTATGGCCTCAGTGCAGGATTTCAGGTCTGGGCGCGCTTTCACGGCGGCAACAAATGACCGAATCTCATCCGCTCTGCGCCAACTCATGACATCAACTAGCAGCTGGCGCCGCCTTTGCTTTTTCAGCTTCCGGATTTGTTCCAGCCGTTCACGCTCTCTGCGCTCTTGTTCCTCTCGCTTCTTCTTTTCATGCTCAGCTTTGCGCTCGACCATCCAGTCATATGAGTGTTGAACTTGGCTTCGGTAGTTCATTTCTCCAGCGATCAGTAGATTGGCTGAAATTTGCTCGATATGTTCTTCCAGCTGTGACTCGTTCGAATCGGCCCAGCAGGTTTGGAATTCCGGATCAGAGCCATAGTGTGTGATCGTCAGCTTGAGTTGAGGTTTTGTCTTTGGTAGTTTCTCTGGAGGGATCGGGCGTTTTTTCTGGTGGAGAGTTTCAAACTCGATGGCAATGCGCATTTCCCCCACAATGACGCCAGCAGAGATTTGGTCACGACAGTTTAGAAACGGCTTTTCTCCAACCTTAGTCATGACGGTGAAAATGGCATTGAGTATTTTCAAACGGCGCTTATCTTCCGGCGTGTCAAAGACTGGCTTTTTCCAGTAATACGGAGTTTTCAGCAACTCAGCCCTTCGTGCTTCATCTTCCTTTAGGACGGCATCGATCTCGCGGTGTGGATTAGAAAGCGTCTTAGGGAAAGAAACTCCTTTCACCATTACTCGCGCGCGCTCGAACACTTCCGCTGGAGATTCCGAATAGCTTGGAGGAGGAGGCAAATCGGCATCCCAATCTCGGGGAGAGGCGAAATAATAATTGCCGATGGAGATTTCATCCGATTTGCCGAGTCCTCGATAGCCGAGCTGACCCCGAATAACTTGCTTGCCGGCGTGTAGTTTTGCCCAGTAGCCGCGAGGAGGAATGGGAATTTCAGCCTTTCTGCAAGCCTTTGCGACTGCCACGTCAGAAACACCCAGTTCTTTGGCAACCGAGGTGATCGGCGACTCCCAGACCAAGTCATATAGTTGTTGGCGGGTAAAACGATGAAAAACGGATTTCACAGCTAACCTCCTGTCGGAAAAGCTGAAACGTAACTCACAGTATAAGGACAAGGCGGCAAGAATCTGGCGGGATTGGCCATTACTCTGAATGGCTGTCGGGCCGAGTCAGGCCAGCGAGAGCCTGACAATTGACGCCCTCCTGATAATTCCCTGTTTCATTGTTTTGGCAAATTAAAGAAAGTGCCTGAAAGTGGCGTCGTTGCTGGCCTTTGGCTAGTAAGGATCGACGGTGGTGAAGTAGAATTCGACCAATTCGCTGTAAATTACCCTGTTTGCAGGAGTAAACAGCAGAGACGAAAGGGGCTATGACTCATTGCTCCGCCATCGAATTGACAAAGCCCCGATTTAGGGGCTTTTTCATTGGCGGATAGGGTGGGTGAGAACCCATTTTGGTTCGACCAGCGAGCATCGCTCGCGCAGGACGCGCAACGCGCGAAGTGCATCGCGGATGCAACGCGAAGCGCGAACAATCCCGATCTCGTGAAATGTGAGGGCACCCGTCAGGGTGTCCTTTTTTATTTTCGGTGTAGCGAGTGAGAGATACTGTTCTGGGTTCAACCAACGAGCATCGCTCGCGCAGGACGCACGAAGTGCGATCCCGAGCGGGGTGGGAAGCGAGGGTGGCAAGGATGCAACGTGCTCCCGAGCACCAGGAGTCCGACCAATAGGAGGCGACGCAGGACGGCCGCAGGCTGGTCCCGAGTAAAGCGAGCGATGGCGTGGTCGCAGAAGCAATGCGACCACCGAATAATCCCGCTCTTACAGGGATGTGGCTGCTCTGAAAGGGGGGGTATTTAATTTTGGAGAACGGCGTATAAGATCAGCGAGCAGTGTTTGCTTGTCTTTGAATCTTAAGAGTGGTTGTATAAAACTTCTGCGGTGATCGCAACAGCAGATTGATTTACATCAAACGATACCCGCATATATCGTCTACTATTCGCTCATGCAATTCATGGTAAAGCTTGAGTGTTTTAGGTGGGAATGCGCGGCGGATTGTCGCAATTTGCTTTACTAAAACCTTGTGGATGTGCCATGATTGCGCAGCTTTATTTAAGCTGTAAGAAGAGATGGGTTAATTGCTTGGCAGTTGCGAAGCAAATAACTCATTATTTTTAAACTTTGCTCTTGGGAGGAGATACTGTGGAAGCTACGCAAGCGACACCAGTAAAGTATGATATGGATATCGTCAGATGGTTTACCATCGCGGCGGTTATCTATGGGGTAGTAGGTACGTTGATCGGTGTGTATGTCGCATTCGAATTAGCGTTTCCGTTTTTAAACTTTGA
The DNA here is from genome assembly GCA_001801025.1 of Gallionellales bacterium GWA2_54_124. Taxonomy (GTDB): domain Bacteria; phylum Pseudomonadota; class Gammaproteobacteria; order Burkholderiales; family Gallionellaceae; genus Gallionella. The sequence continues at coordinate 278,202 of MGWO01000013.1, read as the reverse complement.
CATTCCTCAAATTACATTTGGGCGTCTGCGTCCACTGCATACCAATGCGGTGATTTTTGCGTTTGGTGGTTGTGTACTGATGGCGACTGGTTTCTACATCGTACAACGCACCGGTGCTACCAAGCTGTGGAGCAACACCATGGCGTGGTTTACGTTCTGGGGTTGGAATCTGATCATCGTTCTGGCTGTTATTACTTTGCCTCTGGGTCTGTCAGAAGGTAAGGAATACGCAGAATTGCCTTGGTGGGTAGACATCATGATCGCCGTAGTCTGGCTGTCATATGGTCTGAACTACATCATGACGATCGGTATCCGTAAGACTTCGCACATCTACGTATCAAACTGGTTCACCATGGGTATGATCGTCATGATCACTTACCTGCACGTGGTTAACAGCTTGGCAATTCCAGTGGATTGGGCGACTTCTTACTCTATCTATTCTGGCGTTCAGGATGCGATGATTCAATGGTGGTGGGGTCATAACGCGGTTGGTTTCTATCTGACCGGCGGTTTCCTCGGTATCATGTACTACTTCATCCCTAAGCAATCCGGTCGTCCGGTGTTCTCGTATCGTTTGTCTGTTCTGCACTTCTGGACACTGACTTTCGGTTACGTATGGCTGGGTGCTCACCATCTGCAATACACTGCATTGCCTGACTGGACCGGTTCGCTCGGTGCAGCTGTTTCTCTGGCGATGATCATCCCATCATGGGGTGGCGCGATGAACGGTATGATGACGCTGTCCGGTGCATGGGACAAGCTGCGTACTGACTACATCCTGCGTTTCCTGGTGACAGCGATGGCGTTCTATGCGATGTCTACATTCGACGGTCCTGTTATGGCGATCAAGTCTGTAAACGCATTGTCCCATTACACTGACTGGACTGTGGGTCACGTACACGCCGGCGCTTTGGGCTGGATGTCAATGATCTCCTTCGGTGCTCTGTACCATATGGTCAAGAAATTGTGGAATACCGAAATGTATTCTGATCGTCTGGTGAACATTCACTTCTGGGTAGCCTTGATCGGTGCAGTTACTTATGTTGTTGCAATGTGGGTATCCGGCATTATGCAGGGTCTCATGTGGCGTGATTACGACGAGTTCGGCACGTTGACCTACACCTTCGTTGAATCTGTATCTGCTATGCATCCTTACTATGTAATGCGTGCGGTTGGCGGTGCAATCTTCAATCTGGGCGCATGGATCATGCTGTTCAACGTTGTGATGACTATTCGTCAGGCTAGCGCTGTTCGCGGCGTAAACGCTGTCGCAGCTAAAGCATAAGGGGAGAAAAATATGTCTGATCACGATAAAATTTATTCAACCAAGTTTCAGGACAAGATCGAACGCAATACGCTGCTGATGTTCGTCTTAACCGCGATTGCTGTCGCGGTGGGCGGTATCGTGGAAATTGTGCCTTTGTTCTACCTGCCAAACACGGGTATGAATGGCGGTGACGGTACATTTAACGGTACTTCACATAAAGACTTGCAAGGCAATGCGATCCCTATGGATAAAATTGTCTGGAATCCAACTACCTCGGCCCACAAGACCCTCGCAGACTGGCAGCCCGGCGATGGCGTACGTCCTTACACCGCGCTGGAAACAGCAGGTCGTCATGTTTACATCCGTGAAGGCTGTTTCCTGTGCCATTCGCAGATGATTCGTCCGTTCCGCGATGAGAAGGATCGTTATGGTCACTACTCAATCGCTGAAGAGTCGATGTACGATCACACTTATCAGTGGGGTTCCAAGCGTACCGGTCCGGATATCGCCCGTTTAGGTGGTAAGTATTCCGATGAATGGCATCGCAAGCATCTGAAGTATCCGCGTGACGTGGTTCCTGAATCCGTTATGCCTAACTTCTTCTTCCTGGATAAGGCTATGGTTGATAAGACCAAGACTATCAAGACACTGGAAGTTATGACCAAGATGCCGTTCAATCCTGTTCCTAAGACGATCTACACTGATGCCTACATCGCAGGCGCAGCAGCAGAACTCGAAGGCAAGACAGAAATGGACGCAGTTATCGCTTACCTGCAATCCTTGGGTAATCACGTGAAGTTTGAGGAAGGTGTCAACTACCGTGACTAAACTGATGGACTACCTGCACACGGACTGGGCAGCTATGAGCGGTAATGACTGGCAGGGTGTTTTTTTCACCGTGGCGGCCTTCATCGCGATGATTGTGGTCTATGTGATGGTGTTCAATCCTAAGAACAAGGATGCATTCGACTCGCAGAGCGACATGGCTCTGCGGGAAGACGGCGAGTACAACAATTCAGGAGATAAAAAATGAGTGATAATCACAACTCCGCTGGTGGTGTGCCTACCACGGGGCATGTATGGGATGATGATTTGGCGGACTTTGTCAATCAGCCGCCAAAATGGTGGATGCTTGGTCTGACTGCAAGTGCGCTTTGGGTAGTGATATATTTTATTATGTATCCGGCTATCCCTCTGGCAACTAATGGTACGTTCTTTAAGGGTATTGGTTTGCCTGGAACGGGACAGTGGACTGCTATCAAAGAGTTGGCTGAAGACCAGAAAGTTCTGGATGACGTGCGTCGTCCGTTTGAAGACAAGCTGAAGACAATGACACCGGCTGCGATTCTTGCAGACGAAGAGCTGTCCAAGTACGTTGAGCGTTCAGGAAAAGTGTTGTTCTCGGACAATTGCGGTGGTTGCCATGGTCAAAACGGCGTTGGAACAGAGCAGGTAGGTGCTAAGTTTGCGGTTCGCGAACAAGGTCTGATGGCGCCACGTCTGAACGACGATGACTGGTTGTATGGTGGCAAAATTGACGACATCCACGCTACCATCACTGGCGGTCGCCAGGGCATGATGACTGCGCATAAGGATACCCTGTCTGCTCAGCAAATCGATGACGTATCCAAATACGTACTCGCATTGAGTGAAGGTCGTGGCGATTCTGAAGCGGCTGGTAAGAAGGTATTCATGGAGAGCGACTGTACTGCTTGCCATGGCGCCGATGCCAAGGGTATTCAAGCTATGGGTTCAGCTAACCTGACTGATCGTGTTTGGCGCTTCGATGGTTCTATCGAAGGCATCAAGCAGACTATCACTTATGGTGTGAACTCTGGTGACGCCAATGCTCGTGCAGCAATCATGCCTAACTTCACCGCATCAGGTAAATTGTCTGCTGTTGATATGAAGAAGCTGGCTGTCTATGTTTACAAGTTCGGTGGCGGTCAGAAGGATGAGGCCGCTGCACCTGTAGCAGCCGTTGAAGCAGCTCCAGCACCTGAAGCAGCTCCAGCACCTGAAGCCAAGTAAATCTCCGTTTTCCTGCGCAGTTAAACCCTGCGCAGGTTTTATGAAAGGAAAATAGAAATGGGCCACGACTTTGTATATTGGAGTTTGATGATCGGCACTGCCGGCGCTTTTGCGGCGTTGATTTTTGCTCTGGTCTTTTTGTTCAAAAATGCAATGACTAAAAAATCCGGCGAAAAGTAATTTGCCGGTTTGAAGGAGGAGGAGGCTAGCCTCCTCCTTTTTTTATTACGGTCTGTAAACTGAAGATGTCTCAGAATAATCACGTAACTATAAGAATAATCTAATTTATAATGATCGTGGTTATCCAGAGCGATCTTTGCAATTGTCATTAAGTTGCTTCGAATGAAGGAAATGGGGAGTTGAAGATGAGTGAACCAGTAAAAGAAGTTGGCAGCGTAACGGGTATTTACAGTGAGCACGAAGAGTGGTCGGTAAATCTGGGTGACAAAACGATACATGCGAAACGCATGCCGGGACGCTTCCGAACGCTTAAATACATCACAGAATCCTTCTGGTTGATTTTCTTCTTTGGTGCCTATCTGCGCTGGAATGGAAAACAGGCCTTGCTACTCGACGTTAACAATCGCCAGTTTCACATCTTTAATTTGACGATCCTTCCGCAAGATATCTGGATGGTTTCATTGCTGCTGCTGCTCCTGGCGATGACACTGTTTGCGGTGACCTCGGTCGCATCTCGCGTATTTTGCGGCTTTTTCTGTTTTCAGACAGCGTGGGTTGATCTGTTTACCTGGATAGAAGAAAAAATTGAGGGAAACCCGAACAAACGTCATAAACTGGATGCCGCTCCGTGGAATGCCGATAAGATTTTACGCAAGGTTAGCAAGCATTTAATCTGGCTCGCCATTGCCGTATTTACCGGAATCAGTTTTACGATCTGGTTTGAAGATGCCTTTGTTTACTGGCATGATCTGATGAATTTCAAGCTGTCGATGCTGGAAATGACAACGCTAACTGCGTTTACACTGGGTACCTATTTTCTTGCGGGTTTCATGCGTGAGCAGGCGTGCTTGTGGTTGTGTCCGTATGCACGAATTCAAGCAGTTATGGCTGATTCACAGACGATACTTCCAGCCTATGACGTGGCTCGCGGAGAGCCACGCGGCAAGTTGCGCAGCGGCGGGAAGGTCGTTGAACAGCAGGGCGATTGCATCGATTGCTTTCAGTGTGTGCAGGTTTGCCCGACGGGTGTCGACATAAGGGATGGGCAACAACTCGGCTGTATTACCTGCGGCCTATGCCTTGATGCCTGTGATTCCGTAATGGATAAAATCGGAAAACCCCGCGGATTGATTCGCTACGCTTCGCTCGACGAACTGGAAGGTCGTCCTGTGAAAAAACTATACCAGCATCCGCGTACCTGGGTGTATGTCGTTATCATTCTGCTGTCGCTGGGTGGAATCATATACGGACTGACACACCTGGGCTCGATGAAGCTGAGCGTGGAACCGGAACGTCAGCCGTTGTTTGTACGTATGAGTGACGGGTCGATACAGAACAAATACACTTTTAAAGTTTTGAATAAAACCGATAAGGATCTGTATGTCAAAGTCAGTGCTGAAGGTGGTGTAAAAGGTCAGCTTATCGTCGATGCGGATAAAACGCAGTTAGTCCACCACGGCAAAGCGGCCGGTTTTACGGTGTTTGTGAAGGCGCCTGCTGAAAATGTGATGGGTGAGGTGACCAAGATGCAATTCAGAGTTGAAAATGTGGAGAATCCGACGATGGCTGCTGAATACAACAGTGTATTCCGCGGTCCTAAGCGTTGATTTTAAGGGGTTGAGATGATTTCACAAAAGCAAAAGGGCTGGCGTAACCCGTGGGTGTTCGGTTTGCTGATCATCATACTGTCAGGTGTATTGATCAATGCCCGATTTTTGTGGAACGTACTCCACAACCCGGTTCGCGTGCTTGACGATAACTACAGCGTGAAGGCGCACAACAAGTATGATGCAAAATGGGTGCAGCAGCAGGCCGAACGTTCAACGCTGGGTTGGCAGGCAAGTATGCATTCCCCGCAACGTTTGGAAAATGACAGCCAGGCTAAACCTGATGAGGCGCGCTTTATTTTGACCGCCAGCCCGGCTGTCTTGCAGTTTAATTTGCAGGACCGCGAGGGCAAGCCAGTGCAGAGTGGCGCTGTTGTGGTGGTTGCGCAGTGGCCTGGCGATCCGAACTTCGATTTCAAAGAGACGCTGCGTGAAATTGCACCGGGTCAGTACCAAGGTGAGCTTAAATTCTCCAGAGCGGGAAACTGGGATCTGTTGATCAGGGCCGAGCGCGATGGCAGCCAGTTTGATACGGAACAAAAGGTTTTTGTTGCTATTTCAAAACAGCCAGAGTGATTTGATTAATGTCACACACTGAAACTGCACACCTCGCGCATGCGGGGTGTTTTCATTGCGGATTGCCTATCGCATCCGATGCACATTATCAGCAGATGCTGGGTGATGCTCAGCGCGATTTTTGCTGTTTTGCCTGTCAGTCGGTTTGCGAAGCAATTTATGAGGCCGGATTGCAGGGGTATTATCAGCGCACACCAGAGGGTACTTTGCTCGCCCCTCCGCCTATGCCGCCGCGTGACATCGAGATGTATGATCTTGACGATGTGCAGCAGGATTTTGTCAATTGTCAGGGTGATCTGCGCGATGCACATTTGCTGGTCGAAGGCATACATTGTGCAGCCTGCGTATGGCTGATTGAGCGCGGTATGATGCGCACGCCCGGCGTGCTGTCAGCAGGCGTCAATCTGGCCGGAAAACGATTGCACCTGCGCTGGAATGAGCGTCAGGTGAAATTGTCGACTCTGATTCATCAGCTGGCAAAGATTGGGTATTCCGGTGTGCCCTACGATCCTGAAGTGGCAGAAGGGTCGATGAAGCGCATCAATCGCGCGCTGCTGTTCAGATTGTTCTTTGCTGCTTTTGCGATGATGAATCTGAATTTGATCGCAATCGCGTTATACAGCGGTGCGGATCGCGGGCAGTTCGTCAATTTTTTCCACTGGATGGCGTTTGCGCTGGCGACGCCAGCCCTGCTGTATTCCGGATATCCGTTCTATAAGGGGGCACTGAGCGGTTTGCGTAATGCGAGTCTGACCATGGACCTGCCGATTGCAATCGGTCTGACGGTGACCTATGCCTTTTCGCTGTATGTAACGATCACGGGCGGAGACAGGGTTTATTTCGATACCGTCACTAATCTGACCTTCGTGATTTTAATCGGTCGCTATCTGGAGGGGATGTTCCGTCATCAGGCGGTATCGGCAACCAACCGTCTGATGGATCTGCAACCTCGTGTGGCCACGGTATTGCGCGACGGCGAGGAAAAAATTGTGTCGGTGCGCGCCGTGAAAGTGGGTGAAACGGTACTGGTAAAACCGGGCAGCAATATTCCTATGGATGGTATTGTGCTCGAGGGAAACAGTTCAGTCGATGAGTCTATGCTAAGCGGTGAATCCGCCCATGTTAAAAAGCAAACGGATGATCGCGTATCCGCAGGTACGTTGAACGGCAGCGGTGCCTTGCTGGTGGAGGTTCAGGCAATGTCGCAGGATTCGACTTTATCTAAAATCATTCGGCTTGTTGAAGAGGCGCAGTCCTCCAAGGCGCCGATACAGCGTCTGTCTGACAGTATCGTGCCGTGGTTTGTGCTGGCGACGCTGATATTGGCCAGCGTCACCTTTTACATCTGGTCTGCAGATTTTGAGTTCGCACTGATGGCGGCGACCTCGGTATTGATTATCACCTGCCCTTGTGCACTTGGAATGGCAACGCCGATGTCCATTGCGGTCGCATCGGGGCTCGGCGCACGTCACGGCATACTGGTGAAGAATGGCGTGGTGCTGGAAACCTTGTCTCGTGTCACGCATTTCGTATTTGATAAGACGGGCACGCTGACCGAAGGAAAAATGCGCGTCGAGCAGGTGGTCGCAGCGCAGGGGCAGGATGAGGAAGCTTTACTCGCCCTCTGTGCGAGCGTCGAACGTTACTCTGAGCACAGTGTCGCTCGTGCCATCGTGATTGCGGCAGAGGCACGCGAGTTGCCCTTCCGGAATCTGCTTGTGCAGGGATTTTTAGCAACAGCAGGGGCGGGTGTTGAGGCGGAAGTCGCGGGGCGGCAGATTTTACTGGGAACAGCCGGTTGGCTTGTTAAATGTGGCGTTACACATTCGGCAGAATTGATTCAAGTGCAGAACTCACAAGAGTCGCAGGCAAAAACGTGCGTTCATCTGGCTGTGGGCGGTGAGCATGTGGCTGTGCTGGTGATAGCTGACACGTTGCGTGCCGATGCAAAGGTGCTGATCGATACGTTGCGTGAGGCGGGTATCGGCATGACGCTGCTGTCGGGGGACCGGCGTGCGGTGGCGGAAGAAATTGCGCGCCAGTTAGGCGGTATGGAAGTGATCGCCGAAGTACTGCCGCAAGATAAGGATCGCGTCATTCAGACATTGCAAGAGCGCGGTGAGTGCGTGGCGATGGTGGGCGACGGCGTTAACGATGCGCCCGCACTGATACGTGCTGATGTCGGAATTGCCTTGGGATCGGGGACCGATGTGTCAGTTGAAAGTGCTGATATCGTGCTGATGCACAACGAGCTCGACAAGGTGAGGCTGGCGACCTTGCTGTCCCGGCGTACGCTGCGCACTATTAAACAGAATATCGGACTGTCATTCGTGTATAACAGCATCATGGTGCCGCTGGCGATCATGGGGCACGTCACGCCCTTGCTCGCGGCAATAACGATGCCGGTCAGTTCTCTGCTGGTGATAGGCAATGCAGCCAGAATACGCAGTTTGTTCAAATAGTGCGGTGAGCGTTGCCGCATTAATTCCAAGATAAGGAGCCGCAATGGATGTAATTTACAGTCTTATCCCCGGTATGACCGTTTTCGGTCTGGTGTTTGTGGGTATTCTCATCTGGGCGGTTAAGAAGGGGCAGTATGAGGATATGGAAGGGAACGCAAGCCGCATACTGCTCGATGATGATGAGGACGCGATGTTGCACAATCAATCCAGCGCTCAGCTGGATGCTAAAAAGGAATAAAGCCGTTCTGAAGTAAACAAAGAGGCCGCACCCTTTCTGGCTGCGGCCTCTTTAAGTTAGGTGCTATTGAACGGCGGGTTTAGCGGCGGACTCGCTTGTCATTGTGTCGCCATTGGCAAGAAGCGGGGCTCGTAAAATTTCAAAGTCCTTAGGCGGGAGGTACTGGAAAAACGGCTTTTGCCCTTCGCCCAAGACGACATCCAGACCATGTTGCGGGTACAGCCAATGAATCAGGTTGGTTTTCTTCTCACGGATGCGTTGCGCAGGTTCACCGAAGCGTTTGGAAATGACGGATTCTTCGATGCGCGCGGTGGGCATGTAGGTAAGGCTTGCGACCGGCAATGAACGAACCCGTGCCAGATCATCCGCAGTGAGTGTAATGCGCTTGCCACTGGGCGTGCTGTTCATGCGCAGACCACGTTCAAACATTCCCTGCAATTCTTCAGTCGGAATTGCGATCGTCATAATGATCTTCGCTTTTAAGCCGTTGAAATTCACTTCTTCGAAAAAAGCTTCCACGCCCATTGGCGCATCGGTAGGCTTGAACAGGCTGATTTCAAGTTCCGTTTCATATTTGTAAGTATGTGCGACTTCATCTAGGGTGCTTTTGCCCAGTGTGATACCAAAAACACGGGTGGTATCAGGTGTCGGGTGGGTGATCTTCCAGGGGAGTGTGTCCGGCGTGCTGACCGAGTTATCTGGCATCATGAGGATGATGCCTATCGTTGCGATCACCAGTGCGATGACGCCAAGTATAATTTTCTTGTCCATACTAGTCCTTCTTAAGTGCTGAATGTAACGCCAGTGCCGAGGCCGGAATTTTGCCGTCCTTGCATTGATGCTCCGCGTCAAACTCCAGAACCACCAGAACCAGCAGCGCCACCATAAAGGGCAGCTGTCCAATGCCGCCAGCTAATGCGTAACTGGTTATTTTGCTCATGCCGAATTGTGCCCCGCCGAGCACGAGCGCAGTGGTCAGTGTGCCGGTCACAATAAACAGGGTCAGGAACAGTTTTGCACGTTTAGCCGCCAGCAAGTTATGGCAAAGTACAAAAATTGAGTCTTCTTTGCTGATGGCGCGTTTAGCTTTAAAAATCACGTGGGTCAGCAGCGCAATGGAGAGGAGCGGCATGAGCGTAATGGGCAGCATGCTGGTTTTAAGCAGACTTAACGCGAGGACAAACACAAAAACATGAACGACGATAAAGTCAAACAGCAGCATGGAGTGCAGGCTTTTTGCGCGTGATACTTCGGCTTCTGTGACTTGGTGTTCCATATTTTTAGTCTCCGGGAAAATAGTAGGTTGCGAATAATCCGCTCAAGCACGCCGACTGTCAAACGATAAGGCGTGCAGGGCGGCGAAGTGCATTAGCGGGTATTGTTCAGGCAGGCTTGCAGGCCAGCCAGATCGAGGATTTCAACCGTGCGTACTTTGACGTTAATCAGTCGCTCGCTTTGAAAATGAGAGAATGCACGGCTGACGGTTTCCAGTTTTAAGCCGAGGTAGCTGCCGATTTCCTGTCTCGACATGCGCAGTTGAAACTGCGTGGCGGAGAGGCCCCGTGTTGCAAAGCGTTGAGACAGGTTTAGCAAAAATACTGCTAGGCGCTCTTCTGCGCGCATGGACCCTAGCAACAGCATGATTCCTTGATCTCGTACAATTTCGCGGCTCATGAGCTTATGCAGATGGCGCTGCAGCAACGGAATTTCGCGGCTGAGTGCTTCTAGCTTGTTGAAGGGCAGTTCGCAGACAACGCTGGATTCTAGCGCTACGGCGTCGCAGGCGTGAGTGTCGGTGCTGATTGCATCCAGGCCGATAATTTCCCCAGCCATCTGAAAACCGGTTACCTGTTCACGTCCGTCTTCATGAAGTATCTGGGTTTTGAAGGAGCCGCTATGGATGGCGAACAGCGAGCGAAACTTGTCGCCGCTGCGATACAGATAATCGCTGCGGGCGAAACTGCGTTTTACGGTGCTCAGTTCATCCAGTTTGTGCATTTCATTTGCGCTAAGATCGGCAGGAAGGCACAGTTCTGCCAGATTGCAGCTGGAGCAGGGTGAATGCAGATGGTAAATCGGGGCGGGTAACGGCACTTAATTTTTACCTTTGAGGTGGCGGCAAGCGTGCCGGTTGGCATGAAGTGACATTAGTTTCACCAGCATACGAAATATGCCACGATTTTTGACATATATCAAACCGCATTTGTGCCTAGCTGGCATTATGGCAAACCTTATAAATAGCGGCGATATTATGTTGAACAGCAATGAATTGGTTGTAGACCTGGAACTGATACGCAGACTCGATAAAAACGGCCCGCGCTATACCTCGTATCCGACCGCAGATCGTTTCGTTGAAGCCTTCAATGCGGAGACCTATAGCCAGTGGTTGTTGAAGCGCGAAATTGGTGGCGTCAGTCGCCCGTTGTCGCTCTATATTCATATTCCGTTTTGCAATACGTTATGTTTTTATTGCGCCTGTAACAAGGTAATTACCAAAGATCGCAGCAAGTCTGCTGAATACGTGCGCTATCTGATCAAAGAGATGGGTATGCAGGCGAGCTTGCTGGGCAAAGGGCAGGTTGTCGAACAGTTGCATTTCGGCGGCGGTACGCCGACCTTTTTGTCGGATGATGAAATCCGTCAGGTGATGGCGGCGATACGCGAAAACTTTAAACTGGTGGAGGATGGCGAATACTCCATCGAAATCGACCCGCGTAAAGTGACCAATGAGACGATTGCGTTGCTGGGGGCGGCGGGCTTCAATCGCATCAGTATCGGTGTGCAGGATTTTGACGATGACGTGCAGCGCGCGGTGAACCGCATTCAGAGTGAAGAAGAAACGCTGGGTATTATTGCGGCGGCCAGAGCGAACGGCTTCAAATCGGTGAGCATCGATCTGATCTACGGCCTGCCCAAACAAACGCTGGCGGGTTTTGAGCGCACGCTGGATCGTATTATTGCGGCGAATCCCGACCGGCTTTCGATCTACAACTACGCGCATATGCCGACGCTGTTTAAGCCGCAGCGCCGGATTCATGAAGATGATCTGCCATCGCCGCAGATGAAACTGGATATTCTCGGTATGACGGGGCGTAAGCTGACGGGTGCAGGTTATGTCTATATCGGCATGGATCACTTTGCAAAACCTGAAGACGAGCTGGCCGTTGCGCAACGTCAAAGCCGCCTGCATCGTAACTTTCAGGGGTACTCCACCCATTCCGACTGCGATTTAGTTGCGCTGGGTGTGAGCGCGATCGGCAAGATCGGCCCGACCTACAGCCAGAACTATCGTGAACTGGAAGACTATTACGATGCGCTTGACCGGGATCAGTTGCCGATTATGCGCGGGATGGAACTCAATGCAGATGACCTGGTGCGTCGCGCCATTATTCAGGATCTGATGTGTCATTTCGAGCTCTCAAAAGAGTCGCTCAATATTGCCTACCTGATCGATTTTGACAGCTACTTCGCAACCGAGCTCGAAGAGTTGCGAGAGTATGAGAAAGAAGGTTTGCTCGAGATTTCCCCTCAGTGGATCAGCGTTACGCCCAAGGGACGCATGCTGATACGTAATATCTGCATGGTGTTTGATAAGTATCTGCGTACTCGCACTGAGCACGCGCGCTATTCCAAGGTTATTTAATGACGCACCACGGTGCGAAGCGTTTTGATTGACGGTCGGCTCTGTATTTCGCGGGCGAACGGAATTGTCTAGTTTTTCGTCATCCCTCATCGCATGGCAGCGTATCCACGGGCGGCACGATCTGCCCTGGCAGTGTGCCGATCCTTATTGTGTCTGGCTGTCTGAGATCATGTTGCAACAGACACAGGTTGTCACCGTCATTCCATACTATCAGCGTTTTATTGCATCGTTTCCGACGATTGCCGTGTTAGCCTCTGCCACAGAAGAACAGGTGTTAGCTCACTGGAGCGGCTTGGGTTATTACGCGCGCGGGCGCAATTTGCACCGCGCTGCGCAAATAGTCGTGGCACAGCATGGCGGAGAGTTTCCTCGTCAGTTTGAATTGATACTCGCGCTGCCCGGTATCGGACGCTCAACGGCTGCCGCGATCTGTGCGCTGGCCTATCAGCAAAACCGCGCGATTTTAGATGGCAATGTCAGGCGAGTGCTGGCTCGTTACTGCGGTATTTATGGTTCCCCTGCGATCAAGTCTGTAGAGGAGCAGCTCTGGCAACAGGCTGAAGCACTGTTGCCGCTAAACGATGTCGACCGCTACACGCAAGCGCTGATGGATATGGGTGCAACGTTGTGTACCCGAAGCCGGCCGAAATGCGTTTTGTGTCCGGTGCAACCCGATTGCGTCGCGCATCAAACGGGGTGTGTCGCAGATTTGCCGACCCCGCGCCAGCGCCGCCTCGTGCCGGAGAGGGCGGCCTGTTTTTTGCTGTTGATGGCCGGTGGTGACGTGTTTATGGAGCGGCGCGAGCCTGCTGGAATTTGGGGCGGACTCTGGTGTTTGCCACAATTCGATGACGAAGCTGCCGCATTGTTCTGGTGTGCTCAGTATGGCGTTGAGGCGGATGAGCATCAGCGTGATGCGCTAGCGCCCTTTACCCATACTTTCACGCATTTTAAGTTGCACATTACGCCGCTGCGGGTGTCAGTGCCGGCGAAGCCTCTGCACGCTGTGCAAACAAACGGGGCGTGGTTGCGGGTCAGTGATGCTTTATCATCTGCCATTCCCGCGCCAGTCAGAACGATACTGGAAGGCTGTCGCGTGCCGGATGACACGTTTTGATTTAAATTGAAATAGTTGATGATGTCGGCAGGTGTTGAGCATCGTTAAGTGAGGTTGTTTTTGTCAGGCAGTGAGATGCGCAGAGGGGGTTACAGTCCGCCTTTATGCAGTCTGATTTCTGCATCTAAGAGTGCTGCCGGAAGTCCCAGCAGTACAAGCACATCTCCGCTGCGTAACACCATATCTTCGCTCGGTTGTGCCCCGTGAACATTGTAGCGGCGCAGGGCTTTGACCTCGATGTTCAGGGTGTCCAGTTCGCTGTCACGCAACCTTTTTCCAACGGCGAAGGAGTCGGGTTTGAGCATTACATTCAGAAAACGCGGTTGCATGTCCTCGCTGATTTCAATACCGCTGTTTTGTGCGTTATTCATGTATCCATTGAACATCGCATAGCGGCGTGCGCGATTTTCCTGAACGTGACGAATGACGCGGTTAAGCGGAACGCCGGCCAGCAGCAAGGCCTGAGATGCCAGCATCACACTCCCTTCGAGCACTTCGGCGACCACTTCGGCAGCACCCGCATTTTTAAATAATTCCACATGGGTGTCGTCGTTGGCGCGCACCACGACAGGCAGGTCAGGGCGCAATTCTTTCACGTGGCGCAAAATGGCCAGGGTTGAATGTTTGTCCTTGTAGGTGACCACCAGCACGCGCGCGCGCATCAGGCCGGCTGCCATTAGCACTTCACGCTTGGCAGCATCGCCGTAGACCACACTTTTATTTCCCGCCGCCGCTTCACGAACGCGCCGAGAGTCAAGGTCGAGTGCGATGAAGCGTAGTTTTTCATCCTCAAGGATGCTGGCCAGTTTTTGTCCGCTGCGTCCGTAGCCGCATAAAATTACGTGGCCGGTACTTGACATGCTTTTGATTGCGATCTGGTGCATCTGCAATGCGCGGTTGGTCCACTCATCGGAAAAACGTCTCGAGATGGCTTCGCCGTATTGGATCAAAAAGGGGGCGGTCAGCATAGATAACAGCATCGTGGCGAGCGTGATTTGCATCGTCTCGCCCTGTAGTAAATGCGCTCCATCGGTCAGCGTCAGGAGAACAAATCCGAATTCACCCGCTTGTGCGAGGCCGATGCCGCTGCGCAATGCAATGCTCCATTCTCCTTCAAAAATGCGCGCCAGAATTGCGACTAACAGCGCTTTAAACAGGATCAGCAGAGGCAGCGCCAGCACGATCCAGCCGAGATTGCTGACGATGCTCGCCGGATTGAGCATCATGCCGATGGTAACGAAGAACAGGCCTAGCAGGACGTCGCGAAACGGTTTGATGTCCTCTTCAACCTGATAGCGGTATTCGGTCTCAGAGATCAGCATGCCGGCGACAAAGGCGCCCAACGCCATTGATAGACCGGCCAGTTCCGTTAAGTAGGCCAGTCCTAGCGTGATGAACAGCACGTTCAGGGTGAAAAGTTCAGAGGACTTTTGGCTTGCCACGATATGAAACCAGCGCCGCATGACGTGCTGACCAAAGACCAGCAGGATCAGTAAAACGATCGTTGCCTTGACCATCGCCAATCCCAGTGTTAAGTGAAGATTGTCCGGCTGCGATGCCAGTGCCGGGATAATGATCAAAAGCGGGACGACAGCCAGATCCTGAAACAGCAGCACGCCCATCATCTGCTGGCCGTAGGGTAAATTGAGTTCGGCGCGTTCAACCAGCATTTTACTGACAATTGCAGTCGATGACATGGCCAGAATGCCGCCTAATGCCAGTCCTGCACGCCAGTCAACGCCGAGTAATGTTGCCCCTGCCATGACCAGCAATATGGTTGACAGCACTTGTGCTCCGCCTAAGCCAAACACGGTGCGATGCATCGCTTTGAGGCGGGTTAGGCTGAATTCAAGACCGATGCTGAACATCAGAAAAACGACGCCGAATTCGCCCAGATGTCGCGTGCTGGGCGCGTCGGGTATCCAGCCAAAGGCATGCGGGCCGATTAAAATTCCCACGGCAAGATAGCCCAGCATCACCGGCAGGCGCAGAATGCGGCATACCACAACGACCATGACGGCGGTAGCGAGCAGTATCAATACCAGAGAGAGCGAGTTGTCCATCTTCGTGAGGAGAAAATCAATGATTTGATAATGCCGTACTCTTGCTCAGTTTGCAAAGATTTAAAAACAGCGCGAGCGCAATTTATTGCCTGACTTACGACTATCCATGCCTCAATGGCTTGCTATAATGCGGTATGAATAAATTTCTTGCCGATGCGCCGCGCGCGCTTCAACTGGGTCGTCAGGTTCTCGATATCGAAGCCGCTGCTGTTCTGGCGTTAAGCCAGCGTCTGGATGATCATTTTCTGCAAGCGCTGGATGTGATTCTGCGTTGTGAAGGTCGTGTGATTGTCAGCGGTATGGGTAAATCCGGTCATATCGCCCGAAAAATCGCTGCCACCATGTCCAGTACCGGTACGCCCGCTTACTTTGTGCATCCGGGTGAGGCCAGTCACGGTGATCTGGGTATGGTCGCCAGTTCCGATGTGTTTATTGCACTGTCTTATTCGGGCGAGAGTCAGGAATTGATGACGATCGTGCCTATCCTGAAACGTCAGGGGGCAAAGCTGATCAGCATGACCGGTAATCCCGCCTCCAGTCTGGCTCGCGTGGCCGATGTGCATCTGAACGCCGCGGTTGACAAGGAAGCATGCCCGATGGGGTTGGCGCCGACCGCCAGTACCACCGCATCCTTGGCGTTAGGTGATGCGCTGGCCGTTGCGCTGCTCGATGCGAAGGGGTTTAGTGCTGAAAATTTTGCCAGATCCCATCCGGGCGGCAGTCTGGGGCGGCGTTTGTTGACGCTGGTGCGCGATGTAATGCGCAGCGGTTCGCGTATGCCGTTGGTGCAGGAGGGGGCGATGCTGAGCGAGGCGCTGATGGAAATGTCCCGTAAAGGCGTCGGTATGACTGCGATAGTTGATGCTCACGGTGGGGTGTTGGGGATTTTTACCGATGGCGATTTGCGGCGTACGCTGGAAAAGAAGCTGGATTTCGGTACCACACCGGTCAAGAGTGTGATGTCCGTCAATCCCCGCTGCATAGGCGAAGAGAGCTTGGCGGTCGAGGCTGTGCAGTTGATGGAGCAACACAATATCAGTCAAATGCTAGTGGTCAACACGCAGCATCAACTGGTCGGTGCATTGAATATGCACGATTTGCTGCACGCAAAAGTGATTTAAAGACGTTTTTACTTACTACCACTCTCGCGAGGTTTCTATGTTTTTAAGCCGTGCAAAATTGATCCGTCTGGTTGCTTTCGATGTGGATGGTGTGATGACCGATGGCGGTTTGTTTCTGTCGGATTCGGGTGAAGAATTTAAACGCTTCAATTCGCTCGATGGTCATGGCATTAAAATGCTCCGTGCCAGTGGCGTCGAGGTCGCTATCATTACCGGCCGGACTTCACGTTGTGTTGAAATGCGCGCGCAGAATCTCGGTATTGCTCATGTGTATCAGGGGGTCGAGCGCAAACTTGAAGCGATGGTCGATTTGCTCGGCAAGCTGCAATTGTCACGGGATGCTGCCGCTTACATGGGGGATGATGTCGTTGACCTGTGTGTGATGCGTCATGTGGGGCTCGCAATTACCGTCCCTGAGTCGCCGCAATTAGTGCAAGCACATTCGCACTATATGACAAAGCGTAGCGGTGGTTATGGTGCCGTCCGTGAAGTCTGTGAGTTGATTATGTCCGCGCAGGGTACGCTGGATGCTCAGTTGGCACCCTATTTGAAATGATTTTTGTTTCCAGGTACCGCTATTGGTTGCCGTTGTTGCCTTTGCTGGTATTGCTTGCGGGGGTTTACTGGCTGGATAAGCAGGTGCAGCAGGAAATTGCTGTTGCAGCCAATAATCAGCGGCATGATCCCGATGGAATTATGGACAATTTTCATGCAACTAAAATGGACTTGCAGGGCGAGCCGCGCTTTTTACTGTCGGCGAAACAGATGCGGCACTATCCGGATCACGATACCACAGAGCTTGATTTACCTCGCGTGACGATGCTGTCGTCTGAACGTCCGCCTTTATATGTCAATGGAAACCGGGGTAATGTTTCAAGCCGTGGCGATGAAGTTTTGTTTCATGAAGCTGTCGTTGTGCGGCGAGAGGCTGGCGGCGATCAGTCTGCGATGACGCTGAAAACCGAATATTTGCGCGTATTGCCGAATCAGGACTGGGCAAATACGGATAGACCCGTCACCATGGTCAATTTAAGCAATACGGTGCATGCGATCGGTCTTGAAATGGATAATAAAGCGCGTACTATGAAATTGCTCTCTCACGTCAGAAGTGAACACCATGTTAAATAAATTTTCGTTGTTTTTGCTGCTGTTCTCCGTATCAGGGCTCTGTCAGGCTGAGCGAGCCGACCGTGATAAACCCATTGATATCGATGCGGATCAGGTCGTTGTCGATGATGCAAAACAAATCAGTACTTTTACAGGGCATGTGGTTTTGACGCAGGGCACCATGGTGTTTCGCGGTGACAAAGTGGTCGTGGTGCAGGATAAGGCCGGATTTCAGCGCGGCACAGCCTATGGTCGCACAGCCAGTTTCAGGCAAAAGCGCGAAGGCCTCGACGAATATGTGGAAGGCTTTGGCGAGCGCATCGAATACGATACGCGGGCTGATACGGTCGATTTTTACATTCAGGCGCGGGTCAAGCGTGCGCAGGACGAGGTGCGCGGTGATCACGTGACCTACAATTCAAAAACAGAAATTTTTCAGGCTGACAGCAAAAATTCTGCAGCGGGTACGCCGGGCCGCGTGCATGCGGTTCTGTTCCCCAAACCTAAAGAGGGTGCAGAGACCAAGCCTGCTCTGGAACGAAAATGAGCGAATTGCGTGCGGTCGCGTTAAAGAAAAAGTATGGATTGCGCACGGTAGTGCATGATGCGTCGTTGTCGGTCAAAAGCGGTGAAGTGGTCGGATTGCTAGGTCCTAATGGTGCCGGAAAAACCACGTCCTTTTATATGATCGTGGGGCTTGTCGCTGCCGATGGTGGAAAAATTACCATCGATGACAGGGATATTACCCATCTTCCTATCCATCGCCGTGCACGACTGGGTTTGGGGTATTTGCCACAGGAGGCGTCCATTTTCAGGCGCATGACCGTGGCGCAAAATATTCAGGCCGTGCTGGAATTGCAGGACTTGTCCGATGAGGAAATCGACCGCCGCTTAGAAGAGTTACTCCACGATCTGCACATACAGGGAATAAGAAACAATCCGGCGATCAGTCTGTCAGGCGGCGAGCGTCGCCGGGTGGAAATTGCCCGCGCGCTGGCAACCAATCCGCGTTTTATTCTGCTCGATGAGCCGTTTGCCGGGGTCGATCCGATTGCGGTACTGGATATTCAGAAAATTATCCGTTTCCTCAAAGAGCGCAACATCGGTGTGCTCATCACCGATCACAACGTGCGGGAAACACTGGGTATCTGCGATCGCGCCTATATCATTAATGCAGGCGCGGTAATGGCGGAAGGCAAACCGGATGAAATCATCTACAATGAAGGTGTCCGAAAAGTCTATCTGGGTGAAAACTTCAAGCTTTGAGGTGATTTGGGTAGAATGATCGCGGATATTGAATAATTAAGTAATGAAAGCCTCTTTACAACTTCGCATGTCTCAGCAGCTGACGCTCACGCCTCAGTTGCAACAATCCATTCGCTTGCTTCAGCTCTCTACGCTGGATATGCAACAGGAAATTGATCGGATGCTCGATGAAAATCCGATGCTGGAATTGGGTGATGAGTCTGTATATCACGCATTATCAGGCGAACCTGTTCGTGAAGACCATGCACAGGCGGATAATGCCGAATCGGAACGCGGCGAGGATGAGCCGTTTGAGTGGAATGCCGAGACGCGCGGCGCTGATGATGAAAGCGACGCGTATCCTGAGCAGGCGGCGCTGCAGGCCAGCATGCGGGAGTATTTGCACAGCCAGCTATCGGTCAGTCAGTTAGATGGTCGGGACAGGCAGGTGATCGGGATGCTGATCGATGCGCTGGATGAAAATGGTTATATGTTGCAGGATTTGGCAGAATTAGCCGGGTTGTTGCCGGTGGAACTGGGCTTGACCTTGGATGATCTTGAAACGGCGCTGGTACAGCTGCAGTATCTTGATCGTCCGGGGCTTGGGGCGCGGACGTTGAGTGAATGTCTGGCCTTGCAGTTGAAGGCGTTGCCGGAGCAGACGCCGGGGCGTGAGCTGGCGATGAGTCTTGTGAACGGGAATCTTGATCTTTTGGCCGCACATGATTTTGCCAGAATTAAAAAACTGCTGCGTTGCTCCGATGCCAGTTTGCGTGTGGCACAGGAATTGATTGTCAGCCTGAACCCTAAGCCCGGTTGCGAGTTTGACCGGAGTGTGGCTGACTATGTCGTGCCGGATGTGATTGTCGAGCAGCATAAGGGAAAATGGCGCGCCAGACTGAATGCAGATGCGATGCCGAAGCTGCGCGTAAATCAGATGTATGCGAATATTTTGCAGCAGCGGGATGATAAATCGGGCGCGCCGCTGGTGTCGCAATTGCAGGAAGCGAGCTGGCTGATTAAGAGTCTGCGGCAGCGTTTTGATACCATATTGCGGGTCGCGCAGGCGATTGTCGATAGGCAGGGGGCTTTTCTTGAACACGGTGACATCGCTATGCGCCCGCTGGTTTTGCGCGAAATAGCCGATGTGCTTGAGATGCACGAGTCAACTGTTTCACGCGGCACGACGCAAAAATTTATGCGTACGCCGCGTGGAATTTATGAATTTAAATATTTCTTTGGCAGCGGTCTGGTCACGGAAAGTGGCGGCGTCTGTTCTTCTGCCGCAATACGCGAACTGATTAAACAACTGGTCGGCGGTGAAGATACAAGCAAACCACTAACGGACGGCCGAATGTCAGAAATCTTGGCGCAGCAGGGCATAGTTGTTGCCCGACGCACCATAGCAAAGTATCGGGAAGCGCTGCATATACTCCCGGTGAATCTCCGTAAATCACTCTAAAACAAGGAGCATAAAATGAACCTCCATATAACCGGACGCCACCTGGAAATCACACCTGCCATTCGCGACTATGCGACGGGTAAGTTTAGCAAGATTAAGCGTCATTTTGACAATGTGCTGGATGTGAACATCATTCTTTCTGTTGATAAGCTCAAACAAAAAGCGGAAGCAACCGTTCATATCAGCGGCAAGAACGTATTTGTCGAATGCGAAGATGAAAACCTGTATGCTGCCATCGATGCACTGGTCGATAAACTGGATCGTCAGGTGATCAAGCATAAGGAAAAGCTGGCTGATCGTCGCCACGATGAAACCCAGGTTGCAGCAGAAGAGTAGAACACCACGGGCGGCATGATTGCCGCCCATTGTTTAAGGCGCGATGACGATGAATTTGATCAGCAAAATCTTCTCCCCAGGCAATATTCTGCTGGATTCCGAATCCACCAGCAAAAAGCGCGTCTTTGAACGCGTCGGTATGCTGTTTGAAAACGAGATGCAAATTGGGCGCAGTCAGGTATTTGACAGCCTGTTTGCGCGTGAGAAGCTGGGTTCAACAGGACTGGGACAGGGGGTTGCGATACCGCATGGGCGAATTCCAAAATTGCGGGATGCGACGGCAGCGTTCGTCAGAACAACACACCCTATCCCTTTTGATGCGCCGGACGGACAGCCTGTCACACTGATTTTTGTGTTACTGGTTCCGGAGTTGGCGACGGACTTGCATTTGCAGTTGTTAGGGGAATTGGCGCAGATGTTCAGCGATGCCAAATTCCGCGAGCAATTGACAGCTTGTGACGATCCCGCTTGCATTTACCAACTGTTTGCTGACTGGGACAGTGCTGCATGAGTCAGGTCAATATCCGGCAATTGTTTGAAGACAAACAAGTCAGGCTGGAACTTAGGCGCGTCGCAGGCACCGATGGTGTAGACAGAATTATTGATAGCGAAGCCGTAGAGGCTTCCAATCGCGAAATGGTCGGACATCTGAGTCTGATCCATCCAAGTTGGGTTCAGGTATTAAGTACGGCGGAACTCGATTATCTTCGCAATCTGAGTCTCGATGAACGCAATCTGGCGTTTGAACAAATAGAACAAAATGGCACAACCTGCCTGATCGTGGCGGGCGATAACGAAATTCCACCCGAGTTGATGGCGTTTGCCAATCGCTCCAGTATTCCTCTCTTTTCATCTTCCAAGCCCAGCGTACATCTGATGTGGCTGATCCGGCACTATCTGGCTAAGGAATTAGCCGAATCGACGACGCGCCACGGTGTATTTCTCGATGTGCTGGGTGTCGGGGTGATGATTACCGGCGAGAGTGCCGTGGGGAAAAGCGAGTTGGGGCTCGAGCTCATCACGCGTGGCAGCGGGCTGGTTGCCGATGATGTAGTCGAACTGCATCGCATCGCCCCCGATACACTAGAAGGTCGCTGTCCGGAATTGTTGCGCGATTTTCTTGAGGTGCGCGGTCTCGGTATGCTAAATATACGCACCATGTTCGGTGAAACCGCCGTGCGTCGCAAAAAGAGCCTAAAGTTGATTGTGCATTTGCATCGCTCGCAAGATGGTGAACTGTCGCAAATGGAGCGTCTGCCGCTTGTGGCCACGCATCAGGAGATTATCGGCGTGAAAATCAACACAGTGAATATCCCTGTGGTGGCTGGACGCAATCTCGCCGTGTTAGTTGAGGCGGCGGCGCGTAATTTTGTATTGCAACAACGCGGAATTAATACCATGCAGGAATTTATCAGCCGGCATGATCAGATGTTGGCCGGAGGCTGACGATGCAGTTATTTTTATTAAGCGGCCTGTCAGGTTCGGGTAAAAGCGTGGCGCTCAAGGTGCTCGAAGACAACGGATTTTATTGCGTTGACAACCTGCCGGCTGAATTGCTCAAGGGCTTGATTGAGTATTTGTTGTCGGCAGGCTATGACAAAATGGCGGTCAGCATCGATGTGCGCAGCGCCAACAGCGTGCAACGACTGCCTGAAATATTGCTGCATTTGATGCAAAAAGATCTGGCGGTGCACGTGCTGTTTCTCGATGCCAAGTCCGATACGCTGGTGAAGCGTTTTTCCGAGACGCGCCGCATGCACCCCTTGAGCGACGGTGTCAGGACACTGCCGGAATGTGTCGAGTGTGAGCGCGAGTTGCTCTCCGAAATTAGCAACATAGGGCATCACATCGATACCAGCGAGCTGGGCGCTAACGCCTTGCGCGCCTGGATCAAGCAGTTCATCAAATTAGATCGCGCACGCATGACGCTTTTATTTGAGTCTTTCGGATTCAAGCACGGCATTCCGCTTGATGCGGACTATGTTTTTGATGTGCGCTGTTTGCCCAACCCTTTTTATGATCCGCTGCTGCGTCCTTTGACCGGTCGCGATGCGCCGGTGATCGAATTTCTTGAAAATACTCCGGCTACTCAGGAGATGTTTGCTGACATCAGTCGCTTTGTCGAGCGCTGGCTGCCTCATTTTATTGCCGATAATCGCAGCTATTTGACCATTGCGATCGGCTGTACCGGAGGCCAGCATCGTTCCGTATATATCAGCGAGAAACTGAGCCGTCATTTTCAGTCGCAGCAGCAGGTATTGTTGCGCCACCGCGAACTATCCTAACGCCATGTCACCGCCCGCATTAGATCACATCAAGCCGGGTGACTGGCTGACGCTGATTATGGGTACGGGCGGTGTGGTGTTGCTTGCACTGATGTTCTGGTCGGGCGAAATAGCCGACAAGGCCATCATACGCAGTGGCGGCAAACTTTTTCGTGAGGTGTCCCTGTCGCGGAACCAGCAAATAGAAGTGCCAGGCCCTCTGGGTGTCAGCCTGATATCGATAGAGAATCGCAAGGTGCGTATCGCAAAAGATCCCGGTCCGCGCCAGTACTGTGTACGTCAGGGCTGGCTGCAACAGGCAGGGGAAGTCGCGCTGTGCCTGCCCAATCAGGTAAGCGTGGAACTGGCCGGAAGTCACAAGCGATATGACAGCCTCAACTACTGAGATGCAGGATGCAGGATGCAGGATGCAGGTGTCAGCAGCCGGTATGCAGGATGCAGGAAAATCTGAATCCCGAATCCCGAATTCTGATTCCCGAATTTTGCTTCACGCCAATGCAGAGGATCATCATATCGCGCGGATGGCGGCGGTGGCACTGGGTTTGACGATACTGGAGGGGGCAATTCCATCGCCTTTGCCCGGGGTGAAGCCCGGGCTTGCCAATATCGTCACGCTGATTGTGCTGGCGCGTTACGGTTGGCGTACGGCCGCATGGGTTTCGCTGCTGCGTGTGTTCGCCGGCAGTTTGTTGTTCGGCAACTTTTTAACGCCGGGGTTTTTTCTGGGGCTGACCGGTGCGCTGCTGAGCCTGCTGGTGCTGGCACTGGCGCAACATCTGCCACCGCGCTGGTTCGGCCCTGTCACGCACAGCGTATGCGCGGCCTTTGCGCATATTGCAGGGCAGATGGCGCTGGTGTATCTGTGGCTGATCCCGAATGCCGGGATCGCCTACCTGATGCCCATTTTTGCCGCCGCCGCCCTGCTGTTCGGCACAGTGAACGGGCTGATTGCCGCCCGTTTCATGGATAATGCAGAAACTATATAGTCTGGAGTGTCTGTTGTGAAAACCATTAACCTTGCTTTTACCGGTGCATCGGGAATGCCTTACGGCATGCGTCTGCTCGAATGTCTGTTGAAAAGCGGGCAGCGCGTGCATCTGGTGTATTCACAGGCGGCGCAAATCGTTGCCAAACAGGAAATGGGACTGGTGCTGTCCAGTCGTCCGCCGGAAGCTGTGCGCGTGCTGCGGGAGCGCATGGGGGACTTTAGCGGTGAGTTGCAGGTGTTCGGTCGAGACGACTGGTATGCGCCGATGGCCTCCGGTTCCAATCCGGGCGATGCGATGGTGATCTGCCCCTGCACGATGGGCACGCTGGCTAAGGTGGCCTGCGGTATCAGCGATGATCTGATCGCGCGCGCGGCGGATGTGATGCTCAAGGAAAAGCGCACCTTGATTCTGGCACCGCGTGAAATGCCTTTTTCGGTGATTCATCTGGAAAATATGCTCAAACTCGCCCAAGCAGGGGCTGTCATCATGCCGCCTAATCCCGGCTTTTATTATCAGCCGCAGAGCGTGCAGGATATGGTAGATTTTGTGGTCGCACGCATTTTGGATCATCTGGGGGTCGCTAATACATTGATGCCAAGATGGGGGGCATGTTCGCCAGAAAATAATCCGGAGAAATTTCGTTGAGCGCATTGAACACAAAGGTAGTTGAGGTGGCCGCTGCCGTGTTGCAGCGTCCGGACGGCACATTTTTGCTCGCACAGCGACCCGCCGACAAAATATGGGCGGGATACTGGGAGTTCCCGGGTGGTAAGGTCGAGTCAGGCGAAACCGCACGCGATGCGCTGGTTCGCGAGTTACATGAGGAGCTGGGCATTGAAGTTCTCAACGCCTATCCTTGGCTTGAGCGCGTGTTTACCTATCCGCACGCAACGGTGAAACTAAGTTTTTTTCGGGTCACCGAGTGGCAAGGGGAGCTCTATCCGCATGAAGGTCAGCAATTTTCGTGGCAGCTGGCTTGGGACGTGAGGGTATCGCCTGTGCTGCCGGCGAATGCGCCTATTCTGCGCGCGCTGGAATTGCCTGCGCTCTACGCGATCAGCAATGCCGGCGAATTAGGCGTGGAGGTGTTTTTAAGCAGGCTGCAAGTACAGCTGGACAGCGGGCTGAGGTTGATCCAGTTACGGGAAAAGCACTTAACGCCTGATGCGCTTCGTGAACTGGCTATTCGTACGGTTGCAATGGCACATGCTGCCGGTGCGAAGGTGTTGATCAACGGCGATGTCACGCTTGCGCAGGAAGTCGGTGCGGACGGCGTGCATCTGACTTCAGTTCAATTGGAGCAATTGACTGAGCGTCCGCCTGTGGCCTGGTGTTCGGCTTCCTGTCATACGGCAGAGGAATTGCACCGTGCGCAAGGATTAGGCTGTGATTTTGCGATGTTAAGCCCCGTGTTGCCAACGAAGAGCCATCCGGGTGCCGCACATCTGGGCTGGGCGAGATTTTCGGCGCTGGCGGCAGGATCATCCATACCGGTCTATGCGCTAGGCGGGCTAACCCGCGAGGATATGTTGACAGCGTGGCAGCAGGGCGCGCACGGTATCGCGCTGTTGCGTCAGGCTTGGTAAGTCGGTGCGGTAAAGTCCTGTTCGTCGTCTGGCACGGCAACGCGAAATTCTTCATCGGCCCATTTTCCCAGATCGATCATTTTGCAACGTTCGCTGCAAAACGGGCGAAAGCGATTGTTTGTATCCCAGAGGGATTCTTTGCCGCAGCGCGGGCACGGCACGATAGGTGGTTTACTCACGTTGTCAGGGTGCAGAAAGTCAGGTCAAAGGGAACGTCTTGTTCTAGCAGCGATGATTTTGCTTCGTAGTTCGCGACGATGAAACGAATGTTGATCGCATATTTGTTTGCGCCGAGTTCAGGTATGCAGGGCAGGTTAGCTGCCAGTCGCACGCGCAACAGTTGAGCCGCGCGCCCGCCTTGCATTTGCTGAAAAGTGCCCTGATGCGCAGTAAAACTGATTGTTCTGCCATTTTCACGCAGCAGGCGGAGCAAAATGCTGATGGCAGCGCTAATAGGCAGCAGTGGTGAGAGCCATTCCTGAAGGTTGGCACGTCGTAAGGCAACGGGTTGCTTTTGCCAGTAATGGTAAGAAGGGAGGTCGAACTGGCAGGTGCCGCCTGGCATGCTGGCGCGCTGTTTTATGCTCATCAGCCATTCGTTTTCCCGCAGTATCGCACCCACTTTACCCGTCATAGCGAGGAGGGCTGATGAAGCTTGTTCGATTTCTGTCAGGATACTATCGAGCGCCTGCTCGGAAATGGCCGGATTATTGTGCAAGCAGGCCAGTGCGCGTTTTTGGCGCTCGAGCTCCTGCAGTAATTCAGATTTAAGATCCGGGCGGCTGGCAACTTCGTGAATTTCAAACAGCGTGGTGAGGGCAACATGATGTTCCATGCTGATTTCGCCTGCTAAAAAGTAATTCATACGCGCGAACAAATCCTCAAGACGCAACCAGGTGCGTACTTTTTCATTGATGGGGAATTCGTAGCTGATCACGTCGTTATGGTCTTAAATTCGATAAAAAAAGATGCTAAGGCCGGAAGATATATTGAATATCAGCCTGCCGTCAAATGGTTGTTGCTTATCTGCTGGTAATCGTTGTGAAAGTTGTTTACCTGAACGGTTAACTCGTCCGGCGTGCCGTCGTTTTTGATGAGGTCATCCGAGCGAGAAATCCGTTCATTACGCGACATTTGCAGCGCAATAATCGCACGGATTTGGGTTTCGTCAAGTCCGCTACGCTGCATGACGCGTGAAATCTGCTGTTGCTCGCTGCAATCGACCAGTAGAACGCGCTGTACCAGTTTCAGGAAGGACGGGTGTTCCAGCAGGAGCGGCGCCATCAGCAGGGTATACGGCGCTAAGCTCGGGGTGGCGATTTGCTGCGAACAGGCAGTTAAAATCATCGGGTGCAGGATGTTTTCCAGCTGGACTTTTGCGGCGCAGTCTGAGAAAACCAGGTCGCGCATTTTCGGGCGATCCATGGCGCCGGAAGCCAGCACATACTCCGAGCCGAAGTGGGTGCGAATCGCATCGATGGCGTTGCCGCCCGTTTGCGTTAACTGATGGGCGATCGCATCGGTATCGATGATGCGAACCCCTTTTTCTTCAAACAGGCGTGCGACCGTGCTTTTTCCGCAGCCTATCCCGCCTGTCAGACCGATGCACGTCTGCGATACCTGGCTCATGGTGCCAATAGCTGCAAATAGCTTTGTGTCAGTATCTGCCCCCAAAACAGTGCGATCAGTCCGCCGCCGGCAAGATACGGCCCGAACGGAATGGGAATCTCGCGGCCTCTTTTGACTGCGATGATTAAGGCGATGCCGACGATGGCACCGACCAGTGAAGACAGGATGATGATCAGCGGCAGCAGTTGCCAGCCCAGCCAGGCGCCTAAGGCGGCCAGCAGCTTAAAGTCCCCGTAGCCCATGCCTTCTTTGCCGGTGATCAGTTTAAAGAGCCAAAAGACTGACCATAAGGCGAGATAGCCAAAAACGGCGCCTAAGAATGCATCGTGCAATGAAGTAAAAGCGCCGTACAGGTTGAACACGAGTCCGGCCCAGATCAGCGGCAGGGTGATGTCGTCCGGTAGTAACTGAGTGTCAAAGTCGATCGCCGTTAGCGCGATTAAGGCCCAGATCAGTATAAGTGCGGCGATGGACGTCAGTCCGAAGCCGAAATGAAATGCGGCAAATCCGCAAAGCAGACCGCTGAAAGTTTCGATGATCGGGTAGCGGGGGGATATGGCCGCATGACAGTCTGAACACTTGCCGCGCAGCAGCAGATAGCTGATCACAGGGATGTTTTCCCATGCACTGATGGCGTGCTGACACTGCGGGCAGGCGGAGCGCGGCACCATTAGATTGTACGTTTCACCTGCAACAGGTGTTTCGCCGCGCAATTCGGCACATTGTGACCTCCACCCCAGTTCCATCATTTTAGGCAGGCGATGAATGACCACGTTTAAAAAACTGCCGACCATCAGTCCCAGCAGCGTGCAGATGCCGATAAACAGCGGGGCGGATGATTCAAGTAGATCGAGTAAGTTCATATTTTTGAGAGGTGAGTGGTGAGTAGTAAGTGGTGAGTGGGAAAAGCCATACACTTTTCTTGAGTCTGCATCATGTTTTACTACTGACCACTTCCCAGTCGCTACGATCAGTAGTTATACGACTTGGCCCATTTTGAAAATAGGCAGATACATTGCCACCACCATGCCGCCGATCAAAGTGCCCAGCACTACCATGATGATGGGTTCCATGAGGCTTGAGAGTGCTTCTACCGCATCATCCACTTCGGCTTCGTAAAAGTCGGCTACCTTGGAGAGCATCGCATCGAGCGAACCTGCCTCTTCGCCGATCGATACCATCTGGATTACCATGCTGGGGAATACCTCGGTATTTTGCATGGCGACGGTCAGGCTGTTGCCGGTGCTCACTTCGCGCTGTATGTTTTTGGTCGCATCGAAATACACGGCATTACCCGCAGCGCCTGCAACTGAATTAAAGGCTTCGACCAGCGGCACGCCTGCCGCAAACATCGTGGATAAGGTGCGGCTCCAGCGCGCGATGGTGGCTTTTTTTACCAGTTCCCCGAAAATGGGAAGTTTAAGGAGCACCCTGTCCATCAAGTGCTGCATCGGGCGGCTGCGCTTCAAGAAATAGAAAAAGGTGTAGAAGCCCCCGCCTATGCCGCCGAAAATGGCCCACCAGTAGCTGACGAAGAAATCTGAAATCGCCATGATGAATAAGGTAGGGGCCGGTAAATCAGCGCCAAAGCTTGAGAATAATTCCTTGAAGGCGGGAATGACGAAAATCATGATCACGGCCGTGATGATGAAGGCCACCACGATAATCGAAACCGGATAGAACAAAGCGGATTTGATTTTGCTCTTGATGGCCAGAATTTTTTCCTGATAAGTCGCCAGACGTTCGAGCAAACTGTCCAGAATACCGGCAGATTCGCCGGCACCTATCAGATTGCAATACAAATCATCGAAATAGAGGGGGTGCTTTTTAAAGGCTTGTTGCAGGCTGCTGCCGGTTTCAATATCCGTTTTGATGGAGAACAAGAGTCTTGAAACGGACGGGTTGTGGTGCCCTTTGCCGACAATATCGAATGCCTGCAATAGCGGCACACCGGCTTTTAGCATGGTCGCCAGTTGCCGGGTGAATAAGGTGATGTCTTTCTGGGTGATTGCCTTGGCGCTGCTGCGCGCCCGTTTTATTTTGGCAACGGTAATGCCTTGGCGTCGCAGATAGGCGGACAAATTCGCTTCGCCGATAGAACGCATTTCACCTTTGACGAGCTTGCCGGACTTGTCTTTGCCTTCCCAGGTATAGGTGTATTCTTTTGCTTTTTGTTGTGCGACAGCCATGAAGTTTCCTCTGAGTTGCTATCCGACATTGCGCGGTATGATGCCGAGCTTTAGGTGGATTGTAAAGCCAATGGGGTAGAGAGTGGTAAGTGGTAATTGGTGAGTGGGGGTGATGTGAATGTTTACGGCCTGCTTTTTACTGATTACTCACTGAGTTTAATTTTTGGAAACAGGCGGGCGACCTTGACGATACGATCTTGAGTTTGAATGATTTCAATGGGGTAGCCTGCGATTTTCAGGCTGGTACCCGTTTCCGGAATATCTTCCAGTTGTTCCAGTATCAGTCCGTTCAGCGTTTTAGCACTGTCCATCGGCAGGTGTAAGCCGAGCTTTCGGTTAAGTTCGCGTAAGGTGGTGCTGCCCTCCAGCAAAATGCTGCCATCTTCCTGGCGCAGAAATTTACCTGTTTGTGAGGGGGACTGCGTGGTGAATTCACCGACGATTTCTTCTAATATATTTTCAAGCGTCACCAGTCCCCGCAGTTCGCCGTATTCGTCTACCACCAGCCCCATGCGCGTGTGACGTTCCTGAAACTGTTGCAGTTGCTGGAGCAGGGGCGTATCTGACGGTATGAAATAGGGTTCCTGCAGTACATCGCGCAATTCTGTCGTGTTGAAATTGCCCTCTTGAAAAAGCGCCGGGACGCGCTTGATGTGCAGGATGCCTAAGATGTTGCCCGGTGTGTCGGCATAAACCGGCAGCAGCGTGTGGTGGCAGGTGATGATCTGTTCGCGCAGCGTGTCCTGATCTGCGTTGATGTTCAGCGATTCGATCTGATTGCGCGGGATCATCACGTCGTTGACCGTGATCCGTTCGAGATCCACGAGGTTGAGCAGCATTTTCTGGTGTTTGCGTGGCAGGAAGTGTTCGGCTTCCAGTACCATGCCGCGCAATTCTTCCAGTGTTATTTTCTGTTTGCTCTGATCGGTCTGAACTTTGATGTGTAAGAGCCAGAGTACGCCTTTTACGATGCCGCCAGCGACCGATACGACTGGGTGAAACAGGGTGATCAGCGGGGTGAGCAGATAGCTAGACGGCAGTGCGATGCGTTCCGGATAGCTCGCCGCGATGATCTTGGGCATGATTTCGCTGAACACCAATAACACAAAAGTAATCAGCAGCGTGCCGATCAGCAGCGCCAGTTCGCTTGCGCCGAATAGACGCATAATGACGATATTGGTGACTGCAGCTGCCGCCACATTGAGCAAAGTGTTGCCGAACAGGATGGAGCCTAACAGCTTGTCTATTTTAGATAGCAACCTTCCGGTTAGCTTAGCGCTCTTGTTACCTTTGTGGATTAAATGGTTGAGGCGGTGGCGGTTGATCGCCATCATGCCGGTCTCAGCAGCAGAGAACCACGCGCCGCAAACCAGCAGCAAGATCAAGATGCCAAATAATGAAGCTGTAGAGAAGTCGTCCAAAGGAGTGTCGCTGAGTGAATTGCAGTCAGTGTGCGAGAGCTGTGTGGCTGTGTCAAGCCGCAGGGTGTCGGTAGCTCCATACCATCATGGCGACTCCTGTCAGTACCATCGGCAAACTTAGCCATTGCCCCATGCTGATGCCAAGGCTCATCAGTCCAAAGATTCCGTCATCCGGATTGCGGGCGAATTCGCCCAAGAATCGGAAGCTGCCATAGCCGATCAAAAACAGTCCGGATACGGCGCCGACAGGGCGCGGTTTCTTCGCGTACAGCCAGAGAACAATAAACAGTGCGATACCTTCGAGCGCGAACTCATAAAGCTGGGAAGGGTGACGCGGCAGATTGTCGACGTGAGGAAAAATCATGCCCCAAGGTGCATCGGTCGGCCGTCCCCATAATTCGCCGTTGATAAAATTGCCTAGTCGGCCGAAGGCTAGGCCCGGCGGCACCAGCGGGGCGATGAAGTCCATCAGTTCCAGCCAGCGCAACTTTTGCTGATAGGCGAATAGGGCCATCGCGACCAGTACGCCCAGAAACCCGCCGTGAAACGACATGCCACCTTCCCAGACCGCGAGAATTTTGAGCGGGTTGGCAAAATAGTACGACGGGTTGTAAAACAACACCTCACCCAATCGTCCGCCTAAAATGACGCCCAGCACGCCGTAAAAAAGCAGATCGTCCAGCGTCTTGTGGGTGATCTGCGTGTAGTTCAGCGTAACGATGCGGCGTCGGCCCAGCCACAAAAAAGTCAGAAAGCCTGCCATATACATCAGGCCGTACCAGTGAATCGCCAGCGGGCCCAGTTGCAATGCAATCGGATTGATATGTGGATAAACGAGCATGTTGGAATCAGGTAGAATTGACAACCTGATTATAGCCTACCCCTTCATTTTAGAGAGACATCATGCCAGTTTACCGTTCACGTACTTCCACCCATGGTCGCAATATGGCCGGTGCGCGCTCCCTGTGGCGCGCGACCGGGATGAAAGAGGGCGATTTTGGCAAACCCATTATCGCGATTGCCAATTCATTCACTCAGTTCGTGCCGGGGCATGTGCACTTGAAAGACATGGGGCAGTTAGTTGCACGTGAAATTGAGCGTGCTGGTGGAATTGCCAAAGAATTCAACACGATTGCGGTGGATGACGGTATCGCGATGGGACACAGCGGCATGCTGTATTCGCTGCCCAGTCGCGATCTAATCGCAGATTCCGTCGAATATATGGTCAATGCCCATTGCGCCGATGCACTGGTGTGCATTTCCAATTGCGATAAAATTACGCCCGGCATGCTGATGGCGGCGATGCGCCTGAATATTCCGGTGGTGTTCGTCTCGGGCGGTCCGATGGAAGCGGGCAAGGTAAACTGGAACGGCGCGACCCGCGGGCTTGATCTGGTCGATGCGATGGTGGCCGCAGCCGACAATCATTACAGTGACGCGGAGGTGGATGCGATCGAGCGCTCCGCTTGTCCTACCTGCGGTTCCTGTTCCGGCATGTTCACGGCAAATTCAATGAATTGCCTGACCGAGGCGCTGGGTCTGTCCCTGCCCGGCAACGGTTCGCTGGTTGCGACCCATGCCGAGCGTAAACAGTTATTTTTGCGTGCAGGGCGCGTGATCGTTGATTTGTGTAAACGTTATTACGAACAGGACGATGCCTCTGTCTTGCCGCGCAATATCGCGACGTTTAATGCCTTCGAAAACGCCATGACGCTGGATATCGCGATGGGCGGTTCGACCAATACCGTGCTGCACCTGTTGGCGATCGCGCGCGAAGCAGAGGTCGATTTCACGATGAAGGATATGGATCGTTTGTCGCGCCATGTACCCACGTTGTGCAAGGTTGCGCCATCAAGTGAATATCATATGGAAGACGTGCACCGCGCTGGGGGAATTCCGGCGATTTTGGGTGAACTCGATCGTGCCGGTTTGCTGCATGGCGAGGTGGGTTCGGTGCACAGCAAGACGCTGCGCGACGGGTTGGCCGCATGGGATATCGTGCAAAATACCGATGGGACGGCGGACAAGTTTTTCAGAGCCGCACCCGGTGGTATCGTCACCACCATCGCATTTTCGCAATCGATGCTGTACCCGGAAACGGATTCTGATCGTGCTACGGGCTGCATCCGCGACAAGGCGCATGCCTATTCGCAGGATGGCGGTTTAGCGGTGCTGCACGGCAATGTGGCAGTGGACGGCTGTATCGTCAAGACGGCAGGCGTGGATGAGAGTATTTTAAAATTTACCGGGCGTGCGCGCGTGTTTGAGAGTCAGGACGATGCGGTCGCTGCCGTGCTTGCCGATACCATCGTCGCGGGTGACGTGGTGGTGATCCGCTACGAGGGGCCTAAGGGCGGGCCGGGTATGCAGGAGATGCTCTATCCGACCGCGTATCTGAAATCGAAAGGTTTAGGAAAAGTCTGCGCCTTGCTCACCGACGGGCGTTTTTCCGGCGGCACCTCGGGGCTTTCCATCGGACACGTCTCGCCTGAAGCGGCTGCGGGCGGCGCGATCGGTCTGGTTGTCGAGGGCGATACGATAGAAATCGACATTCCCAATCGCAGCATCGTTTTGAGTATCTCAGATGAGGAGATGACCCGTCGTCGCACCGAAATGGAGTCGCGCGGCCGTCTGGCCTGGAAACCGGTCAGTCGTGAGCGGCATGTTTCGGTTGCCTTGCGCGCCTATGCCGCAATGACTACTAGCGCTGATAAAGGCGCGGTGAGAGATGTCTCTCAAATTGAAAATTAACAATTATCACTATCCATTGGAGTTAAACATGACTACAGCATTGAATTCGCAATTCGGCATCAAAGGGCAGCTTAGCTTTCGTGAAGACGCGAGTGGCTTGATCGTCGCAGAAATCGACAACGCATTGGGTCGGGCATCGGTGTGCTTGCAGGGCGCACACCTGATGAGCTGGCAGCCTAAAAGTCAGGCGGTTCCCGTGGTGTGGCTGTCGCGCGACACTAAACCTGCAGTCGGTAAATCGATTCGCGGCGGCGCACCGGTGTGCTGGCCGTGGTTCGGTGCACATGCGACCGAATCCGGCTTTCCGGGGCACGGATTTGCGCGCACCGTGCCCTGGCGCGTGATCGAATCGGGTTCTGAACCCGATGGCGCGACACGGCTGACCTTGCGTCTGGAGCCTTCCGACAAAACGCGCGCGCAGTGGCCGCATGAATGCAATGTCGATTTGACCGTGGTTGCCGGTGAAACACTGCGCATGGAAATGACCACGGAAAATACCGGTGAGACTGATTTTGTGATCGGTGAAGCGTTGCATACCTATTTTCAGATCAGCGACATCGGTGCTATCAGCGTGACGGGACTTGAAGGCTGCGAATATTGGGATAAGGTGGGTGGCTCTAACCTGCGTCGTCAGGATGGCGCGATCACGTTTGCGGCAGAAGTTGATCGCGTGTACATCAATACCGGTGCGACTTGCGTGATTCATGACGATAAGCTGGCCCGTCGCATTCACATTGCTAAATCCGGTAGCTTGTCTACCGTGGTGTGGACACCGTGGGTCGAAAAAGCTAATAAGATGGGCGATATGGGGCAGCCTGACGGCTGGCGTGAAATGGTGTGCGTGGAGTCGGTGAATGCAATCGACAATGTGGTGACGGTCGCAGCGGGCGCCACACATACGCTGATCGTCGAATATCGCGCTGAGTCTGTATAAGGAATATGCAAATGCGCAAAGTAATTCTGTTTCTGGCATTGTTCAATGGCGCGCAAGCCTATGCCTGCGATGTCAATCATGGTTCCGTAAAGCATAAGGCGCATAAGCATCCTTGTGCAGAACAAGTCAGCCAGCCTTGCCCTATGCACGATAAACATCATGCGGCTGAAGAGGCGAAGCCTGCTGCCGGGTTAAAAGAGCCTGTGCTGGAAAAAATCGTACCGGATGCTCAGCCAGCTCATTGATGCCTGTGTGTGCTGTATTTGCAATAACGGTGTCAACCGGAGTGCATTTCAGAACGTTATTTGCTCACGTTCAGAAAAGTTGATAGGCAAACTGAGCGGAGTTGTTTAGAATCACTAGCGGAGGAGAAACCTCCGCATCTTTATAAGTTTTTTGATCATAAAACGGAGAGAACATATGAAATCTATTATCGCAAGTATCGCAGTTGCAGCAGGTTTGATGATCGCAGGTTCGGCTATGGCTGTTGATATGCCAGCAAACGGCAAAGCAAAGTGCGGCGCATGCCACGCTATCGACAAAAAGGTAGTTGGTCCAGCTTGGAACGATGTTGCTAAGAAGTATGCTGGCGACAAAGAAGCTGAAAGCAAGATCGCTGCAAGCATTACGCACGGTGGCGCATTTGGCTGGAAGATGGGCAATATGCCTCCTAAGGGCATGGGCGCATCCGATGCTGATATCAAAGATCTGGCTAAGTTCATCGCTGGCTTGAAGTAATCTAGCGGTACTGAAGCGAAGCTGATTCGTCGGCTTCGCTTTTTCATTTGTCGTACGCCTTAAACCGAGAATTCCATGAAAAAAAGTTACGTTTTTCTAGTCGTGCTGTTTGCGTTTGTTCTGAGCGCTTGCAACAAGACTGAGGAGGTTCATGCCGTTGCGCCTAAAGCTGTTGTGGCGTCGGTTGCCGATTCTGCTAAAACGATGCCCTTAGCTGCCAGGGAGAATAATTGCACCGCTTGTCATGCGATTGACAAGAAGGTCGTTGGTCCGTCGTGGATGGATATTGCCAACAAATATAAGGGGGATGCCACTGCTGAAGCGCGTTTGATCACGAAAGTGTCCAAGGGTGGTGCGGGTAACTGGGGAACCATGCCGATGCCGGCGAACGATGCATCCGGTAAGAAGCCTGAACAAATGAAGGAGTTGGTGCGCTTTATTCTGGCACTGGCCAAATAAGTCGCTTCTGAGTAATCTCCATAAAAGTCGGTGCGAGCCGGCTTTTTTGTTGCCTGTCAAATTGACAAGCAGTGTGGCGGCTATGCATAATTGACCGCTTGTCGCCACTACGCTATTTCTCAGGAATTCAAATATGTCATTACGCTCTGTTTCACTGTTGCTCGCAGCCTTGTTCGCACTGGCCTCATGCGGAAAATCAGCCACCGATCAGGCGGCCGGCGAGTTGATCGTGCGTATCGGGGCCGTCGCGCCTCTGACCGGTCCTCAGGCACATCTGGGTAAAGACAACGAAAATGGCACACGCATGGCGATCGACGATGCGAATGCAAAGGGCATCACGATAGGCGGCAAAAAGGTACATTTCGAGTTGATCAGCGAAGATGATCAGGCCGATCCCAAGACGGCGACCATCGTCGCGCAAAAGCTGGTGGACAATAAAGTGGCGGGTGTGATTGGCCATCTTAATTCCGGAACCACCATTCCAGCTGCAAAAATCTACAGCGATAATGCCATACCGCAAATTTCACCTTCCGCTACAGCGGTCAGCTATACCAAACAGGGCTTTAAGACTGCTTTTCGTGTGATGGCGAACGATGCGCAGCAAGGTCGTGCGCTGGGTGAATATGCGGTGAAAAATCTCGGCGCTGTGAAAATCGCTATCATCGACGACCGTACGGCCTACGGACAGGGGCTCGCGGATGAATTCATCAAAGCCGCTCGTGCCGCCGGTGCCCAAATTGTCGCGCATGAATATACCAGCGATAAGTCGGTGGATTTCACGGCTGTGTTGACCGCAGTTAAAGGAAAACAGCCGGATTTACTGTTCTACGGCGGCATGGATGCGCAGGGCGGACCGATGGCCAGACAAATCAAGGCGCTCGCTCTGAACGTGAAGCTTATGATGGGCGATGGCGGTTACACGCCTGAATTTGTCAAACTAGCAGGCGATGCGGCAGAGGGTGCGTATGCCTCACTGCCCGGCGTGCCGCTGGATAAAATGCCGGGCGGGAAAGATTTTTCGGGTCGTTTTGTCGCCAAATATCAGCCTATTCAGTTATACGCACCCTATTGTTATGATGCGGTCAATGTGATGATTGCCGCAATGCAAAAAGCCGATTCGGCCGATCCCGCCAAATATATGCCAGCGTTAGCCAGTCTGTCGCATCAGGGCGTAACGGCTGATATTCAGTTCGATGGTAACGGAGATCTGAAGGGCGGCGCGGTGACGTTGTATCAGGTCAAGCAGGGCAAGTGGCAGGTGCTGGAAACCGTTGGCGCGGCAAAATAATCCTTAAAACGGATTTTAATCGCACCCGCAATGGAAATATTCTTTCAGCAAATTATCAACGGTCTGGTGCAAGGCAGCGTATATGCGCTGGTGGCGTTGGGCTATACCATGGTGTACGGCATACTGGGTCTGATCAACTTCGCCCACGGTGAGGTGGTGATGGTGGGCGCGATGCTGGCGCTGTCAGCACTGACCGCGTTGATCGGCTGGGGCGTGCCGCCATTGCTGGCCTTGCCGGTCAGCCTGTTGCTAGCCATGGCAGGCTGCATGCTGCTGGGTTTCGGCATCGAGCGTATCGCCTACAGGCCCCTGCGCCATGCGCCGAGACTGGCGCCGTTGATCACCGCGATCGGCGTCTCCATCGTGCTGCAAAATCTGGCGATGATGATCTGGGGGCGTGAGTACCACGCTTTCCCTCAGTTGATCAACAATCAGTCACACCACGTTGGCGGCGCAATTATCAACGATATTCAAATTGTCATAATCATCACGGCGCTGGGATTAATGGCCGGGCTGATGGCAATCGTACATCGCACCTCCTTAGGGTGTGCAATGCGGGCGGTGGCGGAGAATCAGCATGCTGCGCAACTGATGGGCGTGGATGTCAATCGGGTGATTTCGGT
Organism: Gallionellales bacterium GWA2_54_124; assembly: GCA_001801025.1. Lineage (GTDB taxonomy): Bacteria > Pseudomonadota > Gammaproteobacteria > Burkholderiales > Gallionellaceae > Gallionella. The sequence continues at coordinate 240,855 of MGWO01000013.1, read as the reverse complement.
CACCTTTATGCTGGGTTCAGCCTTGGCGGCCATCGCAGGGTTGATGGTGAGCGCCAATTACGGACTTGCGCATTACTACATGGGTTTTTTGCTGGGATTGAAGGCGTTTACCGCAGCCGTGCTGGGCGGGATCGGCAATCTGCGTGGTGCGATGCTGGGCGGATTGTTGTTAGGTTTGATTGAAAGTCTGGGCGCGGGTTATATCGGCGATCTGACGGGCGGGTTTTTGGGTAGTCAGTATCAGGACGTGTTCGCCTTCTTCGTGCTGATCGCAGTGCTGGTGTTTCGTCCATCAGGTTTACTGGGAGAGCGGCTTGCCGAACGTGCTTAAATCTATCCTGACGCACGGCCACCGGCAACGTTTGCTATTTTGCCTATTGCTGGTTGCGGTGTTGCTATTACCATTCGCCACGGATGCACTGCTCGGGCGCGGTTGGGTGCGCATCGTCGATTTCGCCATGCTCTATATCATGCTGGCGTTAGGGCTCAACATCGTGGTCGGTTACGCGGGGCTGCTGGATCTGGGCTACATCGCATTTTTCGCGGTGGGCGCGTATTGTTATGCGCTGACCGGATCTCCCCATCTGGCGATGGCATATCCCTTGCTGTTTCCAGACGGCTTGCATTTGTCGTTCTGGATTGTGTTGCCGCTGGCCGCCTTGCTTGCAGGCGGTTTTGGCGTTTTGCTCGGCGCGCCGACCTTGCGTTTGAGAGGCGATTATCTGGCCATCGTGACGCTGGGATTCGGTGAAATTATCCGCATCTTCATGAATAACCTGAATGCGCCGGTGAATTTCACCAACGGGCCGCAAGGCATCAGCCGCATCGATCCGATCAGTGTCGCGGGTGTTTCGCTGAATAGCACGCAGCAAGTGATGGGGATTACGCTGCCCTCGGTGCACCTGTATTTCTACCTGTTTTTAGCTTTTACGCTGCTTGTGGTATTTGTGTCCAGCCGTCTTGAGAAGTCGCGCATTGGACGCGCCTGGATGGCGATACGCGAGGATGAGATTGCCGCCTCCGCAATGGGCATCAATACACGTAATCTGAAGTTGCTGGCCTTCGCAATGGGCGCGATGTTCGGCGGCGTCTCGGGCACTTTGTTTGCAGGTTTTCAAGGTTTTGTCAGCCCTGAGAGTTTCAGCCTGATGGAATCGGTCATGGTGTTGTGCATGGTGGTGTTAGGCGGCATGGGGCACATCTACGGCGTGATTCTGGGCGGCTTGTTGCTCGCCTTATTGCCCGAAGTGCTGCGCCATAGCGTGGTGCCACTGCAACAGGCGCTGTTCGGCAAGACACTGATTGATCCGGAAAGTCTGCGAATGTTGCTGTTCGGTGTCGCGTTGATTGTTGTGATGTTGTATCGCCCCGCAGGTTTATGGCCTTCGCGCGTGCGTCGCCGTGAGTTGGAGTCTGACGAGGTCGCACGATGAACGAACCTTTACTGACGCTGACAGGCATCGGCAAGCAGTTCGGCGGGCTCTCCGCCCTGACGGATGTTTCGTTGCATATCAACGCTGGCGAAATCTACGGGCTGATAGGACCGAACGGGGCGGGGAAAACCACGCTGTTTAACGTGGTCACCGGCCTGTATCAGGCAAGTTCAGGTGAATTCAGCTTCAATGGCCGCCTTTTTCAAACCGGTGCGCCGCATTTACTGGCGCAGGCGGGTATTGCGCGCACCTTCCAGAATATTCGCCTGTTCGCCAATCTTACCGCGCTGGAAAATGTGCTGATCGGGCGCCATGCGCGAACCCGTGCCGGCGTGTTCGGTGCACTGTTCAAGAACCGGGCGACGCGGGATGAAGAGCGCGCGTCCGTTGTGCGCGCGCGCCAATTGCTGGACTATGTCGGCATCAGCAAGCCTCATCAGACGCTGGCCAAAAATCTGTCCTACGGCGAACAGCGTCGTCTGGAAATCGCCCGCGCGCTGGCCACCGAGCCGCTGCTGCTGGCGCTCGATGAACCTGCGGCCGGCATGAACGCCACGGAAACTGAGAGCCTGAAAGCGTTGCTTCAGGACATCCGTTCCACCGGCGTCACCGTGATGCTGATCGAACACGATGTGAAGCTGATCATGGGATTGTGCGACCGGGTGGCGGTGCTTGACTACGGCCGTAAAATCGCTGAGGGCGCCCCGGATGAAGTGCGCAACAATCCCGGCGTCATCGCCGCCTATATTGGAGCGGAGAGTGAATAAACTTCTGGAAATAAGCGGGCTGGAAGTCGGCTATGGCGGAATTCATGCCGTCAAGGGGATCGATTTCCATATCGGGCAGGGTGAGCTGGTCGCGCTGATCGGCAGCAACGGTGCGGGAAAAACGACTACGCTCAAGGCACTGGCCGGACTCATCGCGCCAGTTGGCGGGCAAATTGATTACGATGGTCGTGTTTTAAACGCCGTTCCCGCGCATCAGCGCGTATCTATGGGCATTGCTCTGGTACCGGAAGGTCGCGGCGTATTTGCGCGTCTGACGGTGGCCGAAAATCTCTTGATGGGTGCGTACAGTCGCCGCGATCATGCTGCGATTGACGACGATCTGGCGCGCATGTATGCCTTGTTCCCGCGTCTGGTGGAGCGCCGCGATCAACTGGCCGGTACCCTGTCAGGGGGCGAGCAGCAGATGCTGGCGATGGCGCGTGCCTTGATGAGCCGTCCGCGCCTGTTGATGCTCGATGAACCCAGCATGGGACTTGCGCCCCTGATGGTGAAGAAGATTTTTGAAACGATCCGTGAGGTCGCGGCTCAGGGTATGAGCATACTTCTGGTTGAGCAAAATGCCAGACTCGCGCTGCAGGTCTCTTCGCGCAGCTACGTGATGGAGGGCGGATCGATTACCCTGTCGGGTGCATCGGCTGACTTGCTGGGTAGCGACGCGGTACAGCGCGCCTATCTGGGCGGTTAATCGCTATCTGCTCCACTGCGCACTGAGCAACCGGTCGCTGGTCAGTTGCCGCGCGAAGGCGCAATCTTTACGGTGTATGGTGATCCCCCGGTCGCGTGTGACATAAGCGATGATGACATCGGGGGGCGCGGGGTTGCAGCATTTGGCCGGGCGGGTCACCAGATTGCCCAGCCCTTCGATCAAAATCCCTGTCGCTGAACGTTTTTCCGCCGGTGCTCTGAACACGGGTTTTGCAATCGCGATTATTTTATTGGGCAGTTCAGCGCTGAGCGCCACTGCAATGCGGCGCTGGGTGATTTCGTTGCGACCGAGGGCGGCGAGCAGATCGTCCAGCTTATTAAAATGCAGGCGTTGCGCGAGTTTTTCCTGATTCACCGAAATGACGCCGTGGCGTTGCAATTCGCGATCTAATTGTATTCTACCTTGCGCGATACTCTCATCGATGTTCTGGTTCTTGAACCAGGCCCGCACCTTGGCGCGTGCTCTAGCACCTTGTAAAAAGCCTAGCGCAGGGGTGAGCCAGTCGCGGCTGGGGCCGCCTTGCTTCGTGGTTAAGATTTCCACGCGCTGACCGTTTTGTAACTTGTAGTTAAGCGGTACGATGGCGCCATCGACTTTCGCGCCGCGCGTGCGGTGTCCCAGATCGGTATGCAGCATGTAGGCGAAATCGACCGGTGTCGCGCCTTTGGGCAAGTCAACGACGCGGCCTTGTGGCGTGAGCACGTAGACCTGATCGTGAAATAACTCGTTTTTGAATTGCGCCTGCAAATCGCCGCGATCCGTCAGGTCGTCTTTCCATTCCAGTATTTGTCGCAGCCAGATGATTTTTTCATCGAGTTTGGCGTCCGTCTTGCCGCCTTCCTTGTAGCGCCAGTGAGCGGCGACGCCCAACTCGGAATACTGGTGCATTTCGCGGGTGCGAATCTGCACCTCGAAATTTTGTTCGCGCGGGCCGATCACCGCGGTATGCAGCGAGCGGTAATTGTTGCTCTTGGGGCGCGCGATGTAGTCGTCGTATTCGCTGCCGATCGGCGTCCAGAGTTCATGCACCAGACTGAGCGATGCGTAGCAGCTTTGCACATCGTTCACCAGGATGCGCACCGCGCGCACGTCGTACAGTTCATCAAACGCCAGTTGCTTGCGCTTCATTTTGTTGATGATGCTGTAAATGTGCTTGGGGCGGCCCGTTACCTCGGCTTCAATGCCGGCGGCGGCGAGGGTGCGTTTCAATTGCTGTACGACGTCATCGATGTAGCGTTCACGATCGACACGGCGCTCATCGAGCAGTCTTGCGACCTGTTTGTACAGTGCAGGGTCGAGATAGCGCACGGACAAATCTTCCAGCTCCCATTTGATCTGCCACACGCCGAGGCGGTTTGCCAGCGGCGCGAACAGGCTCTGTGTCTCCTGAGCGATCAGCTTTTGCTCATCGGGACGGGCCCCCGACAGGCAGCGCAGTGTCTGGGTGCGTTCGGCTAATTTAATCAGCACCACGCGAATATCGCTGACCATTGCCAGCAACATTTTTCGCAGCACATCGATTTGCTGGTTGTTGTCGATTTTCTTGTCAGTACTGCGCAACTCGCGAAATTGTTTGATTTGTTCCAGACGCGAAATGCCCTCGACCAGCGTCATGACGGGAACGCCAAAATCAGCTTGCAACTTCTCAGACCAGTCGTCCAGATACTCAGGAACAGCATGCAGGATCGTCGCCGCGATGGTTTCATAATCCATGTTCATGCCGATTAAGATCGAGGCAGATCCCAGCGCGTGTTGTATCAGCGGCGTGCCGGTGAGCTCAGTCTGTCCTCTGTAGAGCGGTTCGGCAAGTTTGCAGGCGCGAGCGATGACATCGATTTCGTCAGGTGAAAATAAACCGGCAAGGCCATGCAGCCAGGACATCGCATCGGTTTGTGATGATGTGCTCAGAATGGAAACCATTTATCCTAAGACCTTGAAGAGTAAATTGGTGGCGAGCAGCAAAAGCAGCACGGCGAATAATTTGCGCAGCACGCCTATATTCATCCGGTGTGCGGCTTTGGCCCCCAGCGGCGCGGTGATGACGCTGGCTGCGGCTGTCCAGAGCAGACAGGGCAGATAAACGTAGCCCAGACTCAGCGGGGGGAGTCCTGAGGTATAGAGGCCGGTTGCCACATAGCCTATCGTGCCGCCGATGGCCACCGGAAAGCTGATTGCTGCCGAGGTGCCGATAGCCTGCCGGATGGGGAGGTTGCTGCGCAACAGGAAGGGGATGATAACCGTGCCACCGCCGATGGAAACTAAGCTGCTCACGGTGCCTGCGAATACACCGAACAGTCCGACGATCAGTTTGCCGGGCAGTTGGCGCGAGACGGGCGGGCGCAGGTCGAACAGGATTTGTGCGGCGGCGAAGTAGACGAACAGCGCAAATAGAATCCCGACAAAATGGGGCGGAATGCTGGTGGCAAGCAGTGAGCCTAAGCCTGTGCCGATCAGAATGCCGGGCGTGATGGTGCGCACCACGCCCCAGTTAACCGCCTTGTGCTGGTGGTGTTTATAGAGGCTGGCAAGGGCTGTGAAAATGATGGTTGCCATCGAGGTGCCGAGTGCCAGATGCAGCAGGTGTTCGGGCGGGAAATGCTGTGCTTCAAACAGCAGCAGCAGGACGGGGACGAGCACCGTGCCGCCGCCGATGCCAAACAGTCCGCCCAGCAGGCCGACGGTTGCACCCAGCAGCAGGTAGGCCCATTCCATATCAGTCGCGAACCAGTTGCGTGGTGATGTAATTCCACTCGGCCGGATCGAGCGGCGTGATGGACAGCCGATTGCCCTGTTGCAAAGTGCGCATGCGTTCAAGTTCAGGGTGCAGGCGCAACTCACTGAGCGAAATGAGCGGGATTTTTTTGACCAGTTGCACATCGACATTGAACCAGCGGGGCTGCTCCTGGGTGGCCTTTTCGTCAAAATACTTGCTGGTTTTATCGTATTGTTTTGCGTCCGGATAGGCTGTGGTCGATACGCGTGCGATGCCGGCAATGCCGGGGATTTTGCAGTTCGAGTGATAAAACAGCACGCCGTCGCCGATGCTCATCTGGTCGCGCATAAAATTGCGAGCCTGATAGTTGCGCACGCCATACCAGGCGACACTTTGATCGGGGAAGCTGGCCAGATCGTCTATGCTGACGTCGGCGGGTTCGGATTTCATAAGCCAGTAACGCATGGAATATTTTATATTGTCGGGTTGTTGTTAAATAGTATTTAAAAATCAATTTTTTGCGATTTTGTAATGCCTTGTGTGTAGTGCTGTGTAAAGAGCAGGTGCTAATAATACGCGAACGATCGCCTTCGTGTTCATTGGCATGAACTGAGAAGTTGCGTTACTCTGTGCGGCTGGTTCTATAACGATACAACGAGAATAAATCATGAGCGATATCGTAACTGCATTTGAAAATACCACAAGAGCACGAGATCTTGCCAGAATGAAATGGATTGCCGCCGGTTTATTGGGGCTGGCGGCCTGTTTTTATATTCTGGGTAAGTTATTCGCGCTGGGATATTTAGCGGCCTTTGCGGAAGCTGCGATGATAGGTGCCCTAGCCGACTGGTTCGCGGTGGTCGCCTTGTTCCGCCATCCGATGGGGATTCCTGTTCCGCACACCGCGATTGTGACCCGCAACAAACGCAGCATTGCCGATAGTCTGGCGGATTTTGTCGTCGGGCAGTTTTTGAGCGCGGACGTGATCGCGCAGCGACTCAAGCGCTATGATGCTGCGCTGCATCTGTCGCAGTGGCTGACGCTGCCAGATAACCGCAAGCGGGTGGCAGGGTATTTAAGCGCGGGGTTTATTTATGGCGTGAAGGCGCTGGACGATAGGCGAGTTCATGATTTTATCGCACAGGCGACGCGCAGCAAGCTGCGGAACATTGACCTTTCAGGATTGCTGGCGGGCAGTCTGGAGCTGGTCACACGCGGTGAGCGCCACAACAAGATTTTGCATGGCGGGCTGAACCGGTTTGCCGACTATGTGGATCATCCGGACAATCACGAAACGATCTCGGCTTTTATCAAGGGCTGGAGCGATAACGCCTTTGTGCAGAGCATGATAGAGCCGTTTGTGCCGACGATACGCACAGCGGTGGTCAACAAGTTGCGCGCGGTGGCCGAGGACGAAACCAATGGGTTGTATCGTGAATACAACGAGCAGGTGCAAAGCTATCTGCAGCGACTGCAACAGGATCCCGAATTGCAGGCATGGATGAACGCTCAGAAAGAAGCCTTATTGAGTCGTCCGGAATTTGCAGCGCAGATCGAGTCGTTGTGGGATCAGTTGCGCGGGTGGGTGGTGCGCGATATGTCTGAACCTGAATCGGTGATTGCCGGAAAAATTGCCGCGCTGGTTTATCAGCTTGAATCTCAGTTGGTGAGTAATGAGGCCGTGCGCTCGTGGATCAATGATCAGATTCAGACGGCATTGATTCAGGCCGCCAATGCTAACAAGGGGGCAGTGGGCGATTTGATTCGGGAGGAGTTCGCCAACTGGGACGATAATGAGATGGTTAACCGGCTGGAGTTGTATTTGGGCCGCGACCTTCAGTATATTCGCATCAACGGCACGCTGGTCGGTGGCCTGTTCGGTCTGGCAATCTATGCGGTCACCCAGTTGATAGGCGGTTAACCCGTTGTCGCGAGGATTGTATGGCGTGTTCGCAACTGTTTTTGAGGGACAAATAAAAAGTGCGACCGCAGGGTCGCACTTAAATAAAGCCCCCCGCCTGTGCCGTTGACCCAGCATCTCGAACCTAAAGGTTCAAGAGGGTCACTTCCCTGCCATATCAGGATCATCCGCAAGGGACGTTCACAACAACGGCGTGTGGGTCGCGACCTGTAAAGTTACTTGGTTCAAAGAATATATGGGTCTGACGAACACCGCAGGGGTCAACTCGAAATCTTGGTGTGGCCGGTTAAAACAGATTGTCCTGTTCGGCTAACGCCTGATCGATCGCTGTCTGCATGGCAGTCATTCTACGCGTTAAGTCCGAGAGGTCAACCCCGCGTCCGACTTTGGTAGAAAGCAATTCATGCGCAATATTGAGCGCGGCCATGATTGCGATGCGTTCGACATTCACGATTTTTCCGGCATCGCGAATTTCGGTCATCTTTTTGTCTAGGTAGGCGACAGCAGACAGCAGAGCTTCGCGCTCATCTTCAGGGCAGGCAACGCGCAGTTCTCTATCGAGAATCTTCACGTCCAGCATGTTTTTTTGGCCGCTCATGACAGTTCCTCAGGGAAGGTGGGCAGCAATTTTTCCAGACGCTCCCGCGCACTTTCAATTTTGTCATTGCATAGCCGGTTATCGCTTTGTGCCTGAGCCAGTTCCTGGCGCAATTGATGGTTTTCCGTGCGCAACTGGCTGCTGATTTTGATCAGCTGTCCGAGTTTTTGCTCCAGTAAATTTAGTTCATTTTCCATGCGGCTAATATAGTTTGAAAAGTGCTGGAAAGTCAATTGTTAAGACGCGCATTTAGAAGCGTTTTATAAAAACCCGTTTTGTGCTGAGAGGCGCGCGTGTTAAAGTGTGCGCCGCTTTAAGGTGCTTTGCTGCTTTGCAGTCAAGTTAAACGGGAAGCAGGTGCGTTGTTTGGCGCAGGAAATTTTCCTGTGCTGGCGACAAAGCCTGAGCTGCCCCCGCAACGGTCGTCGAGTGTGGATTTGCCATTGAGCCACTGTGAGTCATCATGGGAAGGCGGTAAATCAAGACTTGTGAGCCCGGATACCGGCCTTATCGCAACGGTACGGGAGATGCTGCGGGCGGCGCATCGGAATTCATGAGAAAGCGCGGCGAAAGCCTTGTTCCGTCTCGTGATTTCATCGCATTCACTCGCAGTATTTCCTGAAAATACAACATTCCAACGGGGACGCTTGGGATTTATTCGGGAATTAACGATGCATCAAAAACTTATTATCGTCGCACTGTTCGGTGCGATCACACTTCCTGCGGCAGCTTTTGCTGAAACTTCAAGCCTTGATGAGGTGGTCGTTACGGCGACACGTTTCGCAACTACCTCGGAAAATACGGCTGTTAACGTCACAGTCATTACCGCTGCTGATATTGAAAAGAGTGCTTCCAAAACATTGCCCAGCCTGCTGGCACAACACGCCGGTATTCATGTGCGCAGTACCGACGGCACGTCAGATTTAGCGATCGACATGCGCGGTTTTGGTATGACAGGGAATCAAAACACGCTGGTTTTGCTCGATGGTCAGCCACTTAATGATATAGAGCTGACTTCGATACACTGGTCGGCCATTCCGCTCGACTCCATAGAGCGCATTGAAATTGTCAACGGCAGTGGTGCTGTACTTTATGGAGGCGGTGCTGGCGGGGGTACGATTCACATCGTGACCAAACATCCGGGCAAGGACTTGCATGGCATTGCAAGTCTCGGGGCAGGAAGCTATGGCGCCAGGGAATGGCAGTTGGCGCTTTCAGGTTCAGGTGACCGGGTCGGTATGCGTGTTACGGCCAGTGGTTTGAATACCGCCAACTATCGCGCCAATAACAATGTCACACAAAACAATCTGGAAGCGGATATCCGGGGCGATGTAGGTCAGGGTGATGCGTTCATGAAGTTCGGTGCGGATAATCAGACGGTACGATATCCGGGAAATCGGAGCGTGAACCCGAATACGGGCGTTAATCAGCTCTTGACTGACCCCAGGGGTACAACAACGCCGCTTGATTATGGTACACGCAAGGGTGGGCATGTCAGTCTGGGTGCTGCACAACAATTTGAGTTCGGTGAGTTTGCGGGGGAGCTTTCTTATCGGGACACTAAACGAACGGCCTATTTCGCTGCGTTTGGCGGTGCGTATCTGGATACAGCGCTTAATCTGCTTTCCTTTACTCCGCGTATAAAGATGCCTTACCAGCTAGGCGGCTCGGCAAACGAGTTGACTGTGGGCATGGATATGTCCAACTGGAAATATGATTCCGGCCGTTCAAACGCTCCGGCAAGCATTGGGACGCCGACGACAAAGCTTCTGGCGGGGCAGTCCGATCGTGCGTTATATCTGCAAAATGTCAATCAACTGGGGGCTGATACCAAGCTGACCTTGGGCGCGCGTTCACAAAGGGTGAGTTATCAGGCGCGTGATGCGGTCAATCCTGCCGCCTACGCTTCGGACAATCAGGTGAGGACGGCGAATGCATACGAATTCGGATTGCGTCATAACCTGAATCAAAAACTGGCTGTGTTTGGTCGAATTGGTCGTAGTTTCCGGATTGCGACCGTGGATGAGATTTTTGCTCAGTACGGCGGGCCATTCTTTGATTCAAAAGTTGCCATGCTGGAGCCGCAAACCTCGCAGGACAGTGAAATTGGCCTAGACTTCAAGAGCGGAAAGGACAAGATCCGAGCTGCTGTATACCAGATGAACTTGAATAATGAAATTCATTACAATGCCATCACCTTTACCAACATGAATCTTTCACCAACGCACCGTTACGGTCTTGAACTCGAAAGCACGCACGCTTATAGCGATTCCCTAGAAGTGGGTGCAGCCTACAGTTATACCGTGGCTAAATTTTCTAACGGTACTTATGGCGGGATAAACGTGTCCGGCAATAATATTCCTTTGGTGCCGCGCCAACGGCTCGCGCTGTCAACTGCACTCAAGTTGACGGAAAAAACTTCGCTGAGCGGCAGCGCCATGTACGTTGGCCAGCAACATTTTGATAATGATCAGGCGAATACTTTCGGGCAAAAAATGCCTGCGTACACGACGGTGGATATGAAACTCACTCATCGGGAAGGCGCGTGGCAGCTGGCTGCGAGTGTGAATAATCTGTTCAACAGGCAGTATTATACTCATGCTGTATCCAGTACTACTACGCCGGGCGTGTATAACGCTTATCCGATGCAGGGGCGAAATTTTTCGTTGAATGCAAGTTATCAGTTTTAAGTATCCTTCATTTTGATGCCGGCAAGGGCGGTGTTGCCGCCTTGTTTTTTAGCGGGTAGTTGCGCAGTTTGGTATCATTGCGCCGCTACCCAATTTAAGGAGATGTAATGAATCACATCCAGATTAAAAAAACCGCCATTTTAGTGGCGCTTGTTGCGCTTATGGCATTCACCCGTATGCATCATTTTGGCACGGGTCTGCATCTGCCCGATGCGTCGCTGGCAGTGTTTCTGCTTGCGGGAGCTGTGATGGCCAGTCCGCTGTTTTTCGGTTTGTTGTTGATGGAGGCTGCTCTGCTTGATTTCACCGCGGTCACCCAATTCGGCGTGAGCGATTACTGTATGACGCCAGCCTATGGTTTTTTGATTCCAACCTATGCCGTGCTGTGGTTCGCAGGCCGCTATTACGCAGGTCTGCACCAGAATAACCTGCGCAGTCTGGGCTGGTTTTCTGCGCTGTCGCTGGCCGCCGTCAATGCGGCCTTTGTGATCTCAAATGCTTCGTTTTACCTGTTTTCGGATCGGTATGCGGGGATGAGCGCCATGCAGTATGCGTCTGAAGTTACCCAGTACTATGTGCCTTACGTGAGCGGTGCCGTCATTTATCTGGTTCCCGCCACCTTGTTGTATGTCGTGTTCGCACGCAGCAGTGCTGCGACTGACGCCGAACATGCCTGATAGTCATCACCGCAACCGCATGGCCCGCAAAAAGGCCGTGGTGGATGCGGCTATTGCCAGCGCCGATCGGGATAAGGGGCTGTTGCTTGTTCTGACGGGTAACGGCAAGGGAAAATCGAGTTCAGCCTTCGGGATGGTGGCACGCAGTCTGGGGTATGGTCATCGGGTTGGTGTGGCGCAATTTCTTAAATCGCGCCGCGACACCGGTGAAGAGGCGTTTTTCTCCCGTCAGTCTGGCGTGCAATGGTATGTGCTGGGTGACGGTTTTACCTGGGATACGCAAGATCGCGAATCGGATGTCGCGAGCGCATTACGCGGCTGGGCCGTTGCACAAACGCTGTTGCAGGATGCGTCCTTGCATCTTGTGGTGCTCGACGAACTGACCTATCTGCTCAATTACGGTTATCTGGATGCAGCGCAGGTGTGCGCTGATCTGGCTGCTCGCCCTGTCAGTCAGCATGTGGTGATTACCGGGCGCGCGGCTTCAAAAGATTTGATTGATCTTGCCGATACCGTCAGCGAAATTAATGATGTCAAGCATGCCTTCCGTGCCGGTATTCGCGCGCAGGCCGGCATTGATCTTTAAGGCCAGTCCGAACGCCCTGCTTTTCTGATAAAGTGCGCGCCATGAATCTTTCGACCTCTCAGTTGTATTTGCGTCTGCTCTCCTATGTGAAACCGTATTGGCGCGTGTTTGCCGCGTCCATTGTCGGGACGGCGATTGCGGCGGCGACCGAGCCGCTGTTGCCGGCGCTGCTCAAACCCATGCTGGACGGCACGTTTGTGCAGAAGGATGATTTCGTTATCCGCTGGGCGCCGCTGATCATCATTCTGATTTTTTTGGTGCGCGGAATCGCAGGATTCGTTGCATCCTATGCGATCAACTGGGTGGGCAACAAGGTGGTGATGGATTTGCGCGGTGAGATGTTCCGCAAACTGCTGACCCTGCCGACGGCGTATTACGACAACCATGCCACCGGCAATCTGATTTCCAAACTCACGTTCGATGTCACTCAGGTCACGGCAGCGGCAACGAGCGTTGTCACCGTCACGATCCGCGACTCCATTATCATCGTAGGACTGATGGGGTGGCTGTTATATCTGAACTGGAAACTCACCTTGCTCTCGCTGATCGTCACGCCGGCCGTCGCACTGGTAATTTACACCATCAATCGCCGCCTGCGCAATTCCAGCCGTGATTCGCAGCGCGCGATGGGAAATGTCACGCAAGTCATCGAAGAGAGCGTGGGCGCGCATAAAGTCGTCAAGCTGTTCGGCGGTCAGCAGTATGAAGAGCAGCGCTTTACCAGCGAGACCAACTGGATGCGCCGTCATGCCATGAAACAGGCGGCAGCGGCGGCGGCGAACGTGCCCTTGGTGCAACTGGTTGCAGCCGTTGCGCTGGCAGTCATTATTTATCTGGCCACCGCGCAAGCGAAGACCGATGCGACCAGCGTCGGCGGTTTTTTGTCGTTTGTCGCGGCGATGCTGATGTTGACAGCCCCCATCAAGCGTTTGACGGGTATTAGCGAGCATATGCAGCGCGGCCTTGCCGCAGCGGAGAGTGTGTTTGAACTGCTCGATACCGCTAGTGAACCGGATGCCGGAACGGTTGCCATCGGGCGTGCGAGGGGTGCATTGCATATTGAACATCTTAATTTTGCCTATCAAAGTGAGTCGACCGATGAAAAAAGTGTTATTCGCCAGGCGCTGAGCGATATTTGTCTGGATATTCCTGCAGGAGAAACGGTGGCGTTGGTCGGCGCATCGGGTAGCGGTAAAAGTACGCTTGCCAATCTGGTTCCCCGGTTTTATCTGCCGGGCAGCGGGCGCATTACGCTGGACGGATATAATCTGAACGAGCTGACGCTGACAAGTTTGCGCGCCAATATTGCGCTGGTGAGTCAGGAGGTGTTGCTGTTCAATGACACGCTTGCCGCGAACATTGCCTACGGGCAGACGCGGGTGGTCAGCGAGTCCGAGATCATCTCGGCGGCCACGGCGGCTCACGCGATGGAGTTTATACGCGAATGGCCAGAAGGCTTGAATACGCTGGTGGGGGAGCGCGGCGTCAAGCTTTCCGGCGGTCAGCGTCAGCGCATTGCGATTGCCCGTGCGATTTTAAAGGATGCGCCGGTGCTGATTTTGGATGAGGCGACCTCGGCTCTGGATTCTGAGTCTGAGCGTCATGTGCAGGCGGCATTGGAAACGCTGATGCAGGGGCGTACCACGCTGGTGATTGCACACCGGCTATCCACGATCGAAAAAGCAGACCGCATCGTCGTAATGCATAAAGGTGAAATCGCCGAGATCGGCACCCACAGCGAATTGCTGGCTAAAAAAGGCGTCTATGCACAGTTGCACAGCGTTCAGTTTTCCGCCGGTGCAAACTTAATTCCACAAGATGCTTAAGGTTGACGAAATGAGGTTAATACCCTAAATTGCATCACCCGATACATTCAACTTCAGGAGATAAACATGGCAGTTCTCGTAGGCAAAGCAGCACCCGATTTTACCGCCGCCGCCGTAATGGGCAACAACGAAATTAACGAATCGTTCAATCTGAAGAGCCACATTGCAGGCAAGGCTGCGGTGATCTTTTTTTACCCGCTCGATTTTACGTTCGTCTGCCCTTCCGAGTTGATTGCATTTGATCATCGTCTGGCGGAGTTCAAAAACCGTGGCGTGGAAGTCATCGGCGTGTCGATTGACTCGCAATTTACCCATCTTGCATGGAAAAATACACCGGTCAATAAGGGCGGTATCGGTCAGGTTGGTTATCCGCTGGTGGCTGATATCAAACATGAAATCTGCCAGGCCTATGACGTTGAACTGGCCGGTGCAGGTGTTGCATTGCGCGGCTCTTTCCTGATCGATAAGACAGGTGTGGTGATGCATCAGGTTGTGAACATGTTGCCGTTAGGCCGCGATATCGACGAGATGCTGCGTATGGTCGATGCGCTGCAATTTTTCGAAATGCATGGTGAAGTGTGTCCTGCAGGCTGGAAAAAGGGTAAAGCCGGTATGAACGCATCCACGGAAGGGGTTGCACAATATCTGGCTGATCACGCACAGAGTTTGTAAGCCGTTTCACCTCGTTTTACAAGTAAAGGGCCATCTTGACGATGGCCTTTTTTGCGTCTGATATTCGTGATTTTTCAATTCGGACGCACTACTTTCAGTTCTGATTTTTCCCACGCCAGTATGCCGCCCGCTATATTGTTAACGTGACTGTATCCCGCTTCCTGCAACAGATGGACGGCCTTTGCAGAGCGCCTCCCGGAGCGGCACATCACGACGATGGGTTTGTCTTTGTATGCCGAAATTTCATTGAGTCTTGCACTCAGCTGGCCCAACGGAATCAGTGTGGCATTGGGCGCATGCACTTCAGTATATTCGCTGGGCTCCCGCACATCCAGTAACAACGCCCCTTGCCTATTCAGGGTGTGTGCTTGTGTTACATCAATATCTACATCCGTTGTGGCTTGTAAGCGTTGAGCGCCGAGCATCATAACTAACAGGGTCGCTAGCGTCAGTGATATTTTTTTAGTGGTTAATTTCATGCTGAGATCCTGAGTGAAGGGTGGGAATGGTGGTACATGATATTTGAAGTGTTATCAGTGATCTGTGATAAATGTCGCAATAAAGACTTCTATGTAAGAATATTATAATATGCTTGTAATTAAAATCATTTAGGCTGAAAATTCCAGCTGATCGTAGCTTATTAATCGCTATCGAACGGTTGCAGTCTCTGTCGGCTAGCGTTTTGTTGAGTGTGTCTGGTAACTACTGCGATGAGCGTTGCTAAACGATATTTTCGACTGCTCTCGATGTGTAATCGACGGTTTAACTACCCTTTTAAGGATGCAAGATGAAAGTGATTATTATAGGGGGTGTCGCCGGAGGCGCCACCGCGGCAGCGCGGATTCGCCGCAATGATGAGCGTGCCGAGATACTCATGATAGAGCGCGGCCCGTATATCAGTTTCGCCAACTGCGGCTTGCCTTATTACATATCAGGTACTATTGAACAACGCGATCAGCTGCTCGTCACTTCTGAACCGGCATTCGAGGCGCGCTACCGAGTGGACGTGCGCAGTAAAACAGAGGCTATCGCCATTGATCGCAATGCTAAAGTGGTACGTCTGCGCGATCTTGCCAGTGGCGATGAGTATGACGAGTCTTATGATAAGCTGCTGCTCTCGCCGGGTGCTGAACCCGTGCGCCCCAAACTGCCCGGTATCGATTCACCGCGCATCTTCGGTTTGCGCAATATTCCCGATCTGGATCGTATCATGGCGCATCTCGAACAGCATGCGCCGCGCCGCGCGGTGGTAATCGGCGGTGGTTTTATCGGCATTGAAGTCGCCGAAAATCTCCATGAAAAAGGAATTTTTACTACGCTGGTGGAAGGCGCCGACCAGATCCTGCTGCCGCTTGATTACGAGATGGCCGCCATCGTTCATTCCCACATGAAAGACAAGAATGTCGAACTTTACCTGTCGGATAAGGTGGAGCGCTTTGAGGACAGAGATGACCATACCGTTGTATATCTTGGCAGTGGCCGCCGTCTGCAGGCAGATATGGTGGTGCTGGCGATCGGGGTGCGTCCGGAAACCACGCTGGCGCGCGCCTGCGGTTTGGAATTGGGCAGTACTGGCGGGATTAAGGTGGACAGCTATTTGCAGACCTCCGATCCGGATATTTATGCAGTAGGCGATGCGATCGAGGTCACTCAGTTCATCAGTGGTCTTCAGGCATTGATTCCGCTGGCAGGACCTGCCAACCGTCAGGGGCGCATGGCCGCCGATAATATTGTGTTCGGCAATGCACAGCAATATCGTGGCACTCAGAGCACGTCGATTCTTAAGGCGTTTGATCTGGCTGCTGCAACCACCGGTCTGAACGAGAAACAACTGACCGCGGCGGGAATCCCATTTCTCAGCTGCATTACACATAGCGGTTCGCACGCGAGCTATTACCCCGGCGCTAAGCAGATCAGTTTGAAATTGTTATTTACGCCGGAGGGAAAAATACTCGGCGCGCAGGCGGTGGGAGCGGACGGGGCGGATAAGCGGATTGATGTGATTTCGACCGCAATACATGGCAACCTGAATGTGGAAGATCTGGCCGAGCTGGAATTGGCTTACGCGCCGTCCTTCGGTGCTGCTAAGGATCCGATTAATATCGCAGGCTATGTTGCCGTCAATTTGCTCAATCAATCCCACGAGATGATAGGCTGGCGCGAATTGCATGAGCGATTGCTCGCAAAGTCATCTGAACTTCAACTCATCGATGTGCGCACGGCCGAAGAGTACGAATTCGGCAGTATCGCGACGGCGCGCAATTTCGATGTCAATCAGATTCGTGAACATTTGGACGAACTGGATCGCAATGCACCCGTGGTGGTGTTCTGCCAGATTGGTCTGCGCGGCTATCTGGCTTATCGCATTCTTAAACAGCATGGTTTCACTCAGGTCAGCAATCTGTCAGGCGGCTACAAGACTTACTCGTGGGCGGTGGACAAGCAATCCAATCCGGATATCTTCGACTATGAAGACATCAAGCGTCGTGCGCCAGAAGAGATTGAAGCTGAGCGTAGCGGTAGTGCTGCTCTGGTCGCGCCAGATGGCGAGTTGCACACGCTGAACGCGGTCGGTCTGCAATGCCCGGGCCCCATCATGAAGACATACAAGGCGATGGAAGCACTCGATGCAGGAGAGTTGCTGGAAGTGACCGTCTCCGACCCCGCTTTTGGCCGGGATATCCGCGCATGGGCTAAGAAGACAGGCAACGATGTCTTGTCGCTTAAATCCGACAAGGGACTGATTGTCGTGCTGTTGCGCAAGAATAAGATCGCACCTGTGACATCCGTGCCAGCAGTGAACCGTGACAAACTTACTCTGGTCGTGTTTTCGGACGATCTGGACAAGGTGATGGCCAGTATGATCATCGCTAATGGTGCGCTGGCGATGGGTAAGCCGGTCAGCCTGTTTTTCACCTTCTGGGGGCTTGATGTGCTGCGTCGTGAAAATGCGCCTGCACGGGATAAGCCGATGATGGATCGGATGTTCAGTTCCATGTTGCCGTCAGGGGTAGATCATCTTAACTCGATTTCGAAAATGGATATGCACGGCTTGGGCGCTAAAATGATCCGTAAGGTGATGCACGACAAGGGGGTGGAGACCCCGGGGCATTTGCTGCAAAGTCTGGTGGACGGCGGGGCACAGATGATCGCCTGTCAAATGTCCATGGATGTAATGGGAATACACCAGTCCGAGTTGATTGACGGCGTGGAAATTGGCGGCGTAGCAGCCTTTTTGGGCGAGGCCTCAGAATCCGGTACGACGCTGTTTATCTGATGTATGAAGTCTGCCGTTGTAGTGAGTTTCGGATTTAAGCAATACAATCGGTATTCCCCTCAAAGTGAAGTTGATACATCGTATTTTAACTTTCTAATCGGAGATAAAAATGTACAAGAAAATGGTTTTGTCAGTATTGTCCGGTACTTTGCTTGTGTCATTTGGTGTCGCGTTGGCGGGCGATATTGCGGCACAGGAGCCATCCGGAATTCAGCAGACAACCGGCAGGCAATTGATGTCATCAGAAGAGCAAAACGAGCAGCGCAAAAAAATGCGCAATGCAACTTTAGACGAGGCGCGAAAGGTCATACGTAAAGAGCATCATGAGGAGATGAAGGAGAAAGCCAGAGAAAAAGGCCTCGCTATTCCGGATGGCGTGCCGGCCCGGGGGCCGGGTGGCGGAATGGGTGGTGGTCAAGGAGGGGGGATGCGCGGAGGTCGTTGAGTGCTGCGCTAGACGGCCCGGGTCAGTTTTAGTTGATTGCAATACGGTTGAATCTTACTACTGAACCCTTTTGCAGGGGGCAATGATCCCGGCTTGCAAAAGTTCTGACGGGCCTGGGCCTGATCCAGCGCTATTGTGCCGTTTCAATAAAACGATAGGTCGCATGGCATGCGACGCAGTTGTTCATAGCTTCACTCAATTTGGCGACGATACGATTGCTGTCTTTGAATTGTTCTGCATCGGCGGCAATCTCGTCAAATTTCTTGCGTGTTCCAAAACCGAGCGCTTTCATTTCAACGGGAATCTTTCGGAATAACGAGCCTGGTGTATCGGCTTCCGCAGCCATTCCGGATGCTTTTGCTGATTTAATGACGGTATCGAAATCCTTTTCGGATGCCGCTGCCAATATGGCTTGTGAGTTTTGCAGCCAGTTGCGCATCTCAAGCAACAACGTATTGCGTTCGTCCTTACTTAGCATGAGAGCCTGGCGGCCATCATCGGACGGTTGCACTTCACCTACGGTAAATTTGTAACCTAACAGCGCGACGATGATGGATAAAACGACCACCAGACTCCAGCTCAATTTGTAGTTTTGCATGACGTTCCCTTTAAGCAGATGATTTTAAAAAAGGTTTTATTTGGGTTTTCCGTAGAAGTGCTCTGTGAAGGCAGGACGGAAGGTCTGGTGGCAGGCAAGGCAGCCGGTCTGTATTTTTTGGAAGGCTGCGATCACCTTGAGCCCCTCTTTTTTATGGGCGGCTTCTGCCATTTCATGTGCGGCTTCATGGGTTTGCGCGTCGAAGGTCTTGAATTTTCCCATATTGCTTCCCATGAAACTGATGATGCGGATTTTTTCATCCGGCGGTGCCTCAGAATGCTCGCCGATCTGATGAGCGGTGTGTTCAACTAGCGCCCAGTCTTCGCGGGATATGCCATCGGTTACGATTTGCATATGTTTCCCCAAGTCTTTCATTACCCGCTGCAGTGCAAGCGGCTCTGCGGCTGTGAGCGTGGTAAACAACAGGGTGCCGATCAAGAATGCGATTCTTTTTTTCATTGAGCTGCCTTTCATGGGTGAATTGTTAAAGATCATCGCTACGTTTTTTGATGCCGTGCAGATAAATCGGGAAGGTTTTTTTGGCCTCCTCCAGCAAGGTGCGCTTGCCGCCAAAAATAGAAACCTGCATGAAAAGCCCTTGAATCATCCCGATGTAGAGCACCGCCGCATTTTTGCTGTCCAGCTCTCTCGCCACCAGTGCCTGATCTTTTGCCATTTCGAGCAGGGCGGCAATTTTCCCTTCATAACCTGAGATGATTTCCTGAATCAGGTCGCGGAGCTTACTGTTTCTTTTATGCAGCATTTCTGAAAACAGCAACCGCGGAATGGAAGGATGCTTGCCGATAAAAGTAATATGCGCGAAGAACATCCGTTCAATCGCATCCATCGGATCTGTCGCCCCGGATGCGGCCTTTTCCACTACCGTCATCAGTTTGCCGCGTATCCACTGCATGACGGCCAGCCAGATATCGTCCTTGGTCGGAAAATGCTTGAAAATAGCCCCTTGGGTCACTTTCATCGCATCGGCCATATCCTGTGTCGTGACGCTGTCTATACCCTTTTCGGCGGCCAGATGAATAGCGACGCGCACAATCTCGCTTTGCCGTTCTTCACTCGGCATGCGGCGTTTGATGATTTCTTGATTCATAACCTTGCTCCAATAAGTTGACTGTTCCGCATACTGGCCATCGCATGCTCTTCCATGTGCGCGATGATCGAGAGCATGTTTTGTGCGCTTAAAAGTCGTAATGTTTTTTTTATTGTGAGTGACAGCAATAATGGTTAAACAGCAGAGCAGGCTCTGCAATACACACTGCAAACAAGCAACTTGTTTTCAATCTGGATTTTTTAATCATGCTTAAACCTAAATTTAGAAAGTATTTGATTACTATCTTATAGGTGTTTTATCGTTATAGTCAAGTCAGCTTGAATGACGCGGTGAAAGGACTGCGAGCTATCTGAGGTTCTTGCCGCCACTTCCGGTTTTGCCTGTCATGTAGATTATTATTTTCCGGTTTTCTTCTCATTCGACAGCTTTTATTCCTCGTCATCATTGCAGCTCGGCAGGCCTGAGTCTATTTCTGTTCATTACAAACAACTTTAGCTTAATTGTGCAATTCATTGCTTTATAAGCATATTTTATTTTCATTAGCATTCGGCTCTAACTCATTGTCTTTTAAAGAAAAAATCTGTTTTTTGCTTGACCCAAGGGGGTTTTTTCAATATAGTGGGTGTAAGTGGTAAAAAGTGGGTAATTGTGGAGGTTGTCGAATGTTCCAAGGTGCAGCACAACTTAATCTGGATGGCAAAGGCAGGCTCGCAATACCGGCAAGGTATCGCGACGAACTGCTGAGTGGCTGCGCCGGAAATTTGGTGCTGACGGCAGATGCGGATGGTTGCCTGCTGGTCTACCCGGAACCTGAATGGCTGCCTATTCGCGATAAATTGAACAAACTCTCTGCATTCAATCCTAGAAGCCGCGCCCTGCAGCGTCTGTTGGTGGGACATGCCGAGGATGTGCAGATGGACAGTGCAGGACGGGTTTTGATATCTCCGGTGCTGCGCAGTTATGCCGCGCTCGACAAAAATGTGATGCTGATCGGTCAGGGTAATAAATTCGAGTTGTGGGATGAGGTCAAGTGGCAGGCGCAGCAGCAAGCCTCGTTGTTGTTGATGTCGGGCGATTTGCCGGCAGAACTGGAAGGATTTTCGCTGTGAGTGATGCGCTGATTCATACCACAGTGCTGCTGTCTGAGGCTGTCGAGGCGCTGGCGATTAAACCGGATGGCATCTATCTGGATTGCACCTTCGGCCGTGGCGGGCACAGTGCACTGATTTTGCAGCAACTGGGCACCAATGGGCGCCTGATTGCGCTGGATAAAGATATGACCGCGGTCAGTCATGGTCTGGCGTGGAAGGATGCGCGTTTTAAGATGGTGCATAGTGGATTTACGCATTTGGCTGAGGTGTTGCGCGAGCTGGGTGTTGAGTATGTTGACGGAATTTTGCTTGATTTGGGTGTGTCTTCGCCGCAACTGGATGAGGCCGCGCGCGGTTTTAGTTTCAGGTTCGATGCGCCGTTAGACATGCGTATGGATAACAGTCGCGGCTCGACCGCCGCGCAATGGTTGGAAACGGCAGACGAGGGTTTGCTGACGGAGGTTATACGTGATTACGGCGAAGAACGGTTTGCTAAGCAGATTGCAAGAGCGATTATTGTTGCGCGTGAAATTCAACCCATCCAGACCACGGGGCAGCTCGTCGAGCTGGTTGGCAAGACGGTACGTACCCGCGAAACCGGAAAAAATCCGGCGACAAGGACCTTTCAGGCTATACGGATTTATCTCAATCAGGAACTCGAGGAATTAGAGCAGGTGTTGCCTCAGTGCGTCGCTCATCTGAAGCCGGGAGGGCGACTGGCAGTCATCAGTTTTCATTCACTGGAAGACCGCATGGTCAAACATTACCTGCGCGATTTGAACGATGCGGACAAATTGCCGCGCAATGTGCCTATCCGTGCCAGTGAAGTGCCCAAGGGTAAGTTGAATTTAATCGGGCGTGCGATTAAGGCTGGCAAGGACGAGCTGAATAGCAATCCGCGTGCGCGTAGCGCCGTGATGCGTGTGGCAGAACGCAGCGATGTGGCGTAACGGATTTTTGCAGGGCCTGCTGCTGGTGCTGGTGATCACAGGCGCATTGAGCGTGGTGACCTCACAGCATCAGGCGCGTAAATTATTTATTGCATTGCAGCAGGAAAAAGAGCACGCCCACCAGATGGAAATCGAGTGGGGGCAGTTGCAGTTAGAGCAAAGCACGCTGGCAGCCTCCGCTCGCGTGGAAAGAGTAGCAACAAAGCAGTTGCAGATGCAGTTACCAAAAAAAGAACAAATTAAATTGATACGGGTTGGGCAGTCCTCGCCTCTCGATAACGGAACCAGCCATAAACCATGAAATATACGGCTAAATCAAACGATAACATCGCGGCGAAATTGCCGGGATGGCGTGCGATTGTGCTGTTCGCGATGTTGTTGTTGTGTCTGGCAGGGTTGGTCGGACGAGCGATTTATCTTCAGGGTATACGGGATGATTTTTTGCAGGAGAAAGGCAATCAACGCTACAGCCGGATCGTTGAGGTCAGTGCGCATCGGGGCATGATCACAGATCGTAACGGTGAGCCACTCGCAGTTAGCACGCCAGTCGAATCGGTTTGGGCAAGCCCCTCCGATATCAAAATTGATGATGCCAATGAAACTAAGATTAGCGAGCAACAATTAAATCAGCTTGCACAGGCACTGGGCATGCGGGTGAGCGATGTACATGACCATCTGGCCGATGTGAAGCGGGATTTTGTGTTTCTGAAACGGCAGTTGCCGCCTGAGCAGTCAGGAAGTGTGGCAAAACTGAATTTACCGGGGATTTCCTTGCAGCATGAATATCGTCGCTATTATCCGGCCGGTGAGGAATTTGCACAGATGCTAGGCTTTACCGGTCAGGATGACAACGGACAGGAAGGGTTGGAACTGGTGCTGCAGAACCAGCTTGCCGGTAAACTGGGTAGTCAACGCGTGATCAAGGACAGGCGAGGTCATATTGTCGAGGATGCGGGAAGTCTCACGCCACCGAAGCCCGGTGGCGATATTGCATTAAGTCTGGACAGTAAAATTCAGCATCTGGCCTATCGGGAGTTAAAGCTCGCCGTCGCGCAACATCAGGCTAAGGCAGGCGCGATCGTGGTGCTGGACGCGAATAGCGGCGAAGTGTTGGCTCTGGCCAATTATCCGAGCTACAACCCCAATAACCGCACACGCGTGAGCACGCAGGCAATGCGCAATCGCGCGGTGGCCGATGTGTTTGAACCGGGTTCCACCATGAAGCCCTTCACCATAGCCACAGCGCTGAATATTGGCAAGGTGCGTCCTGATACGATGATCAACACCGAAAACGGCGTGTTTACGGTGGGCAATAAAAAAATTCACGATACCCACGCCGAACCCATGCTGAGTGTATCTCAGGTGATACAAAAATCGAGCAATGTGGGCGCGGCAAAAATCGCGTTGTCCATGGAGCCTGAAGTGATGTGGCAAACATTTTACGATGCGGGCTTCGGTCATCACACCGGCAGCAATTTTCCGGGTGAGGCAATCGGCATGTTGCGAGATGCAAAAAGCTGGAAACCCATCGAGCAGGCCACTATGTCCTACGGGCACGGCATTTCGGTCAATCTGTTGCAGCTGGCGCGTGCCTATACGGTGTTTGCAGGCGATGGCGAAATCAAACCCGTTTCGATGCTCAAACTCGACCAGCCGGCAGCAGGCAAACCGGTATTTTCCAGTAAAACGGCAGCACAGTTGCGCGTAATGATGGAATCGGTGGTGATGCCGGGGGGCACGGCGCCGCTCGCGCAAGTGGCAGGCTATCGTGTGGCGGGGAAAACAGGTACGGCGCATAAGCTTGACGGGCGGCATTACTCAAACCGATATGTCGCCTCCTTTGTCGGATTGGCGCCTGTATCAGCACCGCGTCTGATTGTTGCCGTCATGATAGATGAGCCAAGCGCCGGGCAATATTACGGCGGTCTGGTAGCGGCACCCGTGTTCAGTCAGGTGGTCGCAGGTGCGTTGCATTTACTAAATGTACCGAACGATGCTCCGCTGGACAATGTGATTGCAGCACCAGCTGAAATTGTCAGGGAGGAAATATGATGCCCACCCTGAGTCAGTTGCAGTCACAGTTGGGCGTACAGGTAAAACATCTGGTGACGGATAGTCGTGCGCTGAAAAAAGGCGACGTGTTTGTGGCCTGTCCCGGTGAAAAGACGGACGGACGGCAGTTTATCGCGCAGGCAATTCTTCAGGGCGCGGCTGCCGTAATTTGGGATGTGCACAATTTTGTCTGGGACGCGGCATGGACGGTTCCCAATATTGGAATTTCTGATTTACGTTACAACGCGGGATTTCTGGCGGATGACGTTTACGGTGAACCATCGAAAGCACTCTGGATGATCGGTGTGACAGGGACAAATGGCAAAACGTCTACCTGTCACTGGATCGCGCAGGCGCTGAATGATGCGGAAAAAAATTGCGCGATGATCGGCACGCTCGGCAACGGTTTCGCCCATGACTTGCAAGCGAGCGCAAATACCACGCCCGATGCGATTCGCGTACATAGCTTGTTAGCCGATTATCTGAACAAGGGCGCGCGCGCGACTGCGATGGAGGTGTCATCTCATGCGCTGGCACAGGGGCGGGTCAACGGCGTGCGCTTCGATGTGGCCTTGCTGACGAATTTGAGCCGCGATCATCTGGATTATCACGGCGATATGGAAAACTACGCGGCAACTAAGCGGCGGCTGTTTGACTGGCAGTCGCTCAACTATGCCGTGATCAATCTCGACGATGCCTTTGGTGCGGAGCTGGCGCTGCAGTTAGCTGACAAGACGGTCGAAGTGATTGGGTACGGCATGACGGATGAAGCGCTTCGCTTGGCTGAACGGCACGGCCTGCGCATGGTGTACGGCGTGGTGCTGGATATGGGCAGTCACGGAATGAAAGTTGAAGTTCGTTCCAGTTGGGGGGCGGCCGTGCTGTGCACTCAGATGGTAGGAAGATTCAATGTGTCGAATTTGCTCGGCGCACTGGGCGTGCTGCTGGTAAGCGACATGACCCTCGACGCCGCGGTTGCATCATTGAATGCGGTGCAGCCTGTCACCGGGAGAATGCAAAAACTGGGCGGGCTGAATCAGCCGCTGGTGATCGTGGATTACGCGCATACCCCCGATGCACTTGAAAAAGTGTTGCTGGCACTGCGTGAGGCAGGTCAAGGCGCGAATGAGGCGGGGCAGCTGATTTGCGTATTCGGTTGCGGCGGGGATCGGGATCGCGGCAAACGCGCCATGATGGGGCGCGTTGCAGAAAAATTTGCCGATCGTTGCATCGTCACCAGCGATAACCCGCGCAGCGAAGATGCACAGCAGATCATAGGCGAGGTGATTGCGGGTATGTCTGATGGCAGGCACGAGGTGATCAGCGACCGGTCTGATGCTATCGCTTATGCGATTGCTAGGGCCGGGCGTACCGATATCGTGTTGATTGCAGGTAAAGGGCATGAAAATTATCAGGAAATTAAGGGTGTGAAGCATCTGTTTAGCGATGTGAGTGTGGCGACACAGTCATTGAAAATTTGGATGAATCAGTCAGGAGTTACAGCATGATGTTGCTCGCACAAGCCGCCAAAATACTGAACGGGAAAATTAAAGGGCCGTCAGATGTGCGATTTATGGCGGTATCAACCGATACGCGCAAGATCAAAACGGGTGATTTGTATATCGCGTTGCGCGGTGAGAAATTCGATGGCGCCGATTTTATTGCGCAAGCGATGCAGTCCGGTGCTGTTGCAGCGCTCGTCAATGAAGAGTCATTCCAGGTGGGACAGGAATTTAGCTGCCCGGTAATTTTGGTCGCGGATACGCGCATCGCATTGGGGCAACTGGCAGCGCACTGGCGTCAAAAGTTCACCATTCCGATGGTGGCGATTACCGGCAGCAATGGCAAGACGACGGTCAAGGAAATGCTGGCGAGCGTACTGCGCATCGCGGCGGGATCGGACGACGCGGTGCTGGCAACCAAAGGTAATTTCAACAACGACATCGGCATGCCGCTGACGCTGTTGCAACTCAACGCGCAGCACCGCTATGCGGTCATTGAAATGGGCATGAATCATCCGGGCGAAATCGACTACTTGACGCGGATTGCCTGTCCGAATGTAGCGCTGATTAACAATGCCAGCGGCGCCCATCTCGAAGGTATGGGCTCGGTCGAGGCGGTAGCGCATGCTAAAGGCGAAATATTTTCAGGCTTGCAGTCGGGCGGCAGCGCGATTATCAATGCGGATGATGAGTTTGCGCCGCTTTGGCGCAGTCTTGCCGGTGCGCATTCATTACTGGAATTCGGTTTAAGCGTGCAGTCTGACATCAGCGGCTCATGGCAGCCGAACGGTGAGGGTCTGCGTCTTGATGCCAAAACACCTGTAGGCGATTTCACGGTGGATATGCAAGTGCCAGGCGAGCATAACGCGCGCAATGCACTTGCGGTCACCGCTGCGGCCATCGCGCTGAATTTATCGTTGGAGAGCATCGTCGCAGGGTTAGCAAAATTCGGCGGCGTCGACGGCAGATTGCAGCGCAAGTTCGCGAGAGGCGGCGCCGTGCTGATCGACGATACCTATAACGCGAATCCGGCCTCTTTGAAAGCTGCGATCGCAGTACTGGCCGGAATGAGCGGGCAGCGCGTATTGGTGCTGGGCGATATGGGCGAGTTGGGTGAGGATGCAGCGCAATTTCACGCAGGTATCGGGATTGCTGCACGCGAATCCGGCATCGAAAAGTTGTATGCGCTGGGCGAGTTAACTCGGGAGGCGGTGCGCGAATTCGGTGCTCGTGCCCTGCATTTTGAGCGTATCGAGGCACTGTTCGACGTGCTGGACAAAGAATTAAAAGACGGCACAACTGTGCTGGTGAAAGGGTCGCGCTTCATGAAAATGGAACGCGTCGTAAAGCATCTGGTGAGTAGTGAGTCGGAAGTGGCGAGTGGAATCAACACAGCCAACTTACCACTGACCACTGCTTACTTACCAAAGGAATAAGAATGTTATTAGCGCTCACACAATGGCTGGCTCAGGATATACGTTTTTTTAGTGTATTCAATTACATTACGCTGCGTACCGTATTGGCGGCGATGACCGCACTGGGTATCTCGTTTATGGTGGGCCCTGCGATGATCCGCAAGCTGACCGCTTACAAGATCGGCCAGTCGGTGCGTACCGACGGGCCCCAGACGCATCTGGTCAAGGCGGGTACGCCGACCATGGGCGGCGCGCTGATTCTCACCTCGATTGGTATTACCACGCTGCTGTGGGGGGATCTGCACAACCATTATGTTTGGGTAGTGCTGCTCACCACGCTGGGTTTCGGCGTGATCGGCTGGATAGACGACTATCGTAAAGTCGTGCATCGCAATCCAAAAGGCTTGTCAGCGAAGGCGAAAATGATCTGGCAGTCTTTGATCGCACTGGTGGTCGCCGTCTATCTGTGGAAAACCTCGACGCTGCCGGCTCAGACCGAACTGATCGTGCCATTCATGAAGTTTTTTGTCTTTCCGCTGAGTGCCGTCACGTTTATTGCAGTCGTCTACTTTGTGATTGTCGGAACCAGCAACGCGGTTAATCTCACGGACGGTCTGGATGGCTTGGCGATCATGCCAACGGTGATGGTGGCCAGTGCGCTGGCACTATTTTCCTATGTCGCAGGCAATGCCGTGTTCGCTAAATATCTGGGTATTCCCTATATCCCGGGCGCGGGAGAACTGGCTGTATTTTGTGGCGGTATCGCAGGGGCGGGGCTGGCATTTTTGTGGTTCAACGCTTACCCCGCGGAAGTGTTTATGGGCGATGTCGGTGCGCTGGCCTTAGGTGCTGCGCTGGGCGTGGTGGCTGTCATTGTACGTCAGGAATTGGTGCTGTTCATTATGGGGGGCGTGTTCGTCGTGGAAACACTGTCGGTCGTAATTCAGGTCGCCTCCTTCAAGCTGACAGGTCGCCGCGTATTTCGCATGGCGCCGCTGCACCATCACTATGAACTAAAGGGCTGGAAGGAAACGCAGGTCGTGGTGCGCTTCTGGATTATCACCATGCTGTTGGTATTGCTGGGACTGGCGACGTTAAAACTAAGATGAAAACGCTGAGCGACAAATTTGTCCTGATATTAGGTCTCGGTGAGACTGGATTATCGATGGTGCGCTGGTTAAGCGCCCAGGGCGCGCGTCTGCGCGTGGCAGACAGTCGCAAAGCGCCGCCGGGCTTGGATGAAGTCGCCCGGTTCGTGCCTGGCGATCAGCTATTTTGCGGCGATTTTACCGATGCCCTGTTTGACGGCATTGACCTGATTGCCATCAGTCCCGGCGTCCCGCTGGCCGAACCGCATATCGCACGGGCCACAGCACGCGGCATCCCTGTTGTGGGCGACATAGAACTGTTCGCACAACAGATGCAGGATGCAAAAGGCGGGGCTAAGATTATTGCCATCACCGGCTCAAACGGCAAAACGACGGTCACAACTCTCGTCGAGCATTTGTGTCGCGCGGCGGGACTCGATGCGGTGGCGGCCGGCAATATTTCGCCGGCAGTGCTCGATGTGGTGTTGCAGCGCGGTGATCAGCAACCCGGGGTTTGGGTGCTGGAATTGTCGAGCTTTCAGCTGGAAACGACCCGCAGCCTGATGGCTGATGCGGCGACTGTGTTGAATGTCAGCGAAGATCATCTGGATCGCTATGCCGGCATGGATGAGTACGCGGCGGCCAAGCAGCAGATACTCGGCGGCTGTCGCTTGCAGGTGCTCAACCGAGACGATGCGCGCAGCATTGCGATGAAACATACGGCGGTCGCATGCATCAGTTTTGGATTGAACAAACCCGCGAGCGAAAGCGATTTCGGCATCGAGCGGGACGGTGATGACATTTGGCTGGTGCAGGGCAGTTCGCGACTCATCAAGGCGTCAGACATGCAACTGGCAGGTTTGCACAATGTTGCCAATGCGCTGGCAGCCCTCGCGCTGTGCCGATCGATTGATATGTCGATGTCCGTTTTGCTGGCCGCATTGCGCAGTTTCAAGGGGTTGCCGCATCGTGTTGAGAAGGTCGCGGTACTGCATGACATCACGTTTTATGACGATTCCAAGGGCACCAACGTGGGCGCGACGGTCGCCGCATTAGAAGGCTTGGGCTGCCCTGCGGTGCTGATCGCCGGTGGCGTGGGCAAGGAGCAGGATTTTTCACCACTAAAATCAGCCGTCTCACATCACGCCCGCGCGGTTGTGCTGATCGGGCGCGATGCGCCTTTGATCGCCGCCGCGCTGGTAGGGTGCGATGTACCGCTGATGCATGCAGCGGATATGCAGGATGCAGTCAGGCAAGCGGCGAGCATCGCGCAGTCGGGGGATGCGATCCTGCTGTCGCCGGCCTGTGCAAGTTTCGATATGTACCGCAACTATGGACACCGCGCACAGGTGTTCATCGATGAAGTGCACCGCTTAAATGAGGAGGGTGCATGGCCTCATTAGTCAAAACACACACAAGGCCGCCTCAGGTGCAGTTCGATATGCTGCTGATCTGGGTGTTCATCGCGCTGCTGTCGGTGGGCTTGGTGATGGTGTATTCCTCCTCAATCGCAACGGCCGAAGGTAGCAAATTTACCGGTCATCAAGCGAGCTATTATTTGATGCGGCACAGCATGTTCATCGCGGTGGGATTGGTTGCCGGCGCGCTGGCCTTTCAAGTGCCAGTGCAGACATGGCAAAACTACTCGCCCTATCTCTTTGTGGCGGGTGCCGCCCTGCTGGTGCTGGTGCTGATTCCCCATGTCGGGCGCGAAGTCAATGGCAGCCGACGCTGGTTGTCGCTGTTTGTGATTAACCTTCAGCCCTCAGAATTGATGAAGTTGTTTGCCGTGATGTATGCCGCCGATTACACCGTGCGCAAAGGGCGAGAGAGCAATTCGATTATCAAAACCTTTCTGCCTATGTTTGGCGTGATGGCGGTCGTCGGTGGGCTGCTGCTGCTCGAACCCGATATGGGCGCGTTTGTGGTGGTGCTGGCCATCTCTATTTGCACGCTCTGGCTGGGTGGATTTAACTTAAAAGTATTTGGCCTGCTGGTGTTTATGCTGCCGATGGCCTTCGCCGCGCTGATTTTATCGTCGCCTTACCGTTTACAACGCGTGATCGGATTCATGGACCCCTGGGCTGATCCATACGGCAAAGGCTATCAATTAAGTCATGCGCTGATCGCTTTCGGGCGAGGTGAGCGTTTTGGCGTAGGGCTGGGTGGCAGCGTTGAAAAATTATTTTATCTGCCCGAAGCGCATACCGATTTTCTGATGGCAGTGATCGCAGAAGAATTGGGTTTGGTGGGCGTGGTCTGTGTGATTGGCTTGTTCGCGCTGGTCGTGATACGCGCATTGCAGATCGGACGGCATGCCGCATTTTTGGAACGGAATTACTCGGCGCTGGTCGCTCAAGGGATAGGGGTGTGGGTCGGCGTGCAGGCAACGATCAACATCGGTGTGAATATGGGCGTGTTGCCTACCAAAGGACTGACACTGCCCTTTTTGAGCTTCGGTGGCAGTGGCGTGGTGGTCAATTGTATCGCCGCCGCCGTATTGCTCCGCGTCGACTATGAAAACCGTCGTATTGCACGAGGGATGCCAGCATGAAGATCAGGATCGAGGATTCAGGATTCATGATTCAGGTAAAACCTTGTTGTGTTGAGCCTGATTGTGGTCATTCAGCGGGTTACTATTTATGAACCGTTCAATACTGATCATGGCAGGCGGCACGGGCGGGCATATCTTTCCGGCACTCGCGGTGGCCGATCTGCTGCGCGAACAAGGCTGGCAGGTGACCTGGCTGGGCGCACCGAACAGTATGGAAGCGGATCTGGTGCCAAAACACGGCTATCCGATGGCGCTGGTCAGATTTTCCGGCTTGCGCGGTAACGGCTTGTTGCGAAAGTTGATGCTACCGGTCAATTTGATCATTGCACTCGGGCAAAGCGCGGTCGCAATTTTCCGCCACCGGCCGGATGTCGTGTTAGGTATGGGCGGCTATATCACGTTTCCGGGTGGACTGATGGCAGCGATACTGCATCGGCCGCTAGTGATACATGAGCAAAATTCGGTCGCAGGATTGAGCAACAAGGTACTGGCGCGTTTTGCGACACGGGTGATGACAGGCTTTCCCGATGTTTTGCCGAAAGCACAGTGGTGCGGCAATCCGGTGCGCAGTGTCATTGCCGAAATACAAGCGCCTGCCGACAGATATGCCGCACGCACAGGTCGTTTGAATGTACTGGTCGTCGGCGGCAGTCTGGGTGCGCGCGCACTAAATGAGGCGATGCCAGCTGCACTGGCGCTGTTGGATGTGGACGTGCGACCGAATGTCGTGCACCAAACCGGCAAGCAGCACCACGGTGCAGTGACAAAATTATACGAAAACGCGGGTGTTGAGGCCGATGTGCTGTCCTTCATTGGCGATATGGCAGCCGCTTATGCACGGGCGGATCTTGTGATTTGCCGCTCGGGTGCGCTTACGGTGGCAGAGCTCGCGGCCGCCGGTGTGGCCAGTATTTTGGTGCCATTTCCGTTTGCGGTTGATGATCATCAGACACACAACGCGCGGTTTTTGAGCGAACAGGGTGCGGCCATTTTGCTGCCTCAGACTGAACTTGATGCGGCGAAATTGGCAAAACAGTTGATGGAACTCAGCCGTGAAAAGTTGCTGACGATGGCGCAGCAGGCACGCAGTCTGGCTAAGACGGACGCGGCAGGGGATGTGGCAAACATATGCAAGGAGTTAGCACAATGAGACACAAGATCAAACAAATTCATTTTGTGGGTATCGGCGGCTCCGGTATGAACGGTATTGCAGAAGTGCTGTTCAATCTGGGTTTTAGCGTAAGCGGATCCGATCTGGCAGAAAATGCGGCAACAAACCGTCTGCGAGAGTTAGGGGTTTCCGTTGCAATCGGACACAGCGAGGTGAATTTGACCAGCGCCGATGTGGTGGTGGTCTCAACCGCCGTGAGTCAGGACAATCCTGAGGTGGTCGCCGCCCGAGCGAGGCATATCCCCGTTGTGCCGCGCGCGATGATGCTGGCGGAATTGATGCGTCTGCGTCAGGGAATTGCCGTGGCGGGTACGCACGGCAAGACTACCACCACCTCGCTGACCGCCAGTGTGCTGGCGCGCGGCGGTTTTGATCCGACCTTCGTGATCGGTGGCAAGCTCAACAGCAGCGGCACGAACGCGAAGCTGGGCACCGGAGAATTTATCGTCGTTGAAGCGGATGAGTCTGATGCCTCCTTCCTGTATCTGCAGCCGATACTGGCCGTTGTGACAAATATCGATGAAGACCATATGGAAACGTACGGCCACGATTTTGCAAAATTAAAGCAGGCTTTTATTGATTTTATTGAACACTTACCGTTTTACGGGCGGGCAATGGTGTGCGTGGATGACGCGAATATTCGCGAGATTCTGCCGCGCGTGACGAAGCCTGTGACAACCTACGGATTTTCTGAAGAAGCACAGATCCGTGCCATCAATGTACGGCATCAGGGCGGCAAGATGTGCTTTACCGCGCAATGCAGGCAGAACGGCACGCCCCGTGATCTGGAAATCACGCTCAATCTGCCGGGACGTCATAACGTATTGAATGCGCTGGCGGCTATCGCCATCGCACTGGAAGTCGGCGCAGCAGACGACGCTATTATTGCGGCCTTAGATGAATTCGAAGGCGTCGGCAGACGTTTTCAGCGTTATGGCGAGATTACGCTGACCGATGGCGGCAGTTTCACGCTGATCGACGATTACGGGCATCACCCGGTGGAAATGGCAGCCACCTTGGCGGCCGTGCGCGGCGCATTTCCCGGACGCCGCCTGGTGCTGGCCTTTCAGCCGCACCGCTATACGCGCACACGCGATCTGTTCGAAGATTTTGTGAAAATTCTGTGCGGTGTAGATGCCTTGCTGCTCGCTGAAGTGTACGCCGCAGGCGAGGCACGACTGGTTGCAGCAGATGGGCGCGCCATGATGCACGCCTTACGACTGGCGGGGCAGTCGGAGGCAATTTTTGTCGAACATATTGCCGATATGCCGCAGTCGATTATGCAATGGGCGCGTGACGGCGATGTCGTGGTCACGATGGGGGCAGGTTCGATCGGCAATGTGCCGGGGACGGTCAAACAGATGGCAAAGACATGAATATGAGCGAGCCGGGACAATTTATCGCAGCGGTACTGAGAGGCAAGCTGAGCCTTGATCAGTCCATGCGCCGTCATACCAGCTGGCGTGCGGGTGGTGCGGCGGATCGCGTGTATCAACCTGCAGATATGGATGATTTACGGGTGTACTTGTGCAGCCGTCCACTGGACGAGCCACTGGTTGCGGTGGGTCTTGGCAGTAATTTGCTGG
Source organism: Gallionellales bacterium GWA2_54_124 (assembly GCA_001801025.1). Taxonomy (GTDB): domain Bacteria; phylum Pseudomonadota; class Gammaproteobacteria; order Burkholderiales; family Gallionellaceae; genus Gallionella. The sequence continues at coordinate 207,447 of MGWO01000013.1, read as the reverse complement.
TGAGGGATGGCGGTGTGCGCGGCACGGTACTGTTGATGCACGGTGCACTCACAGAACTTGCGATGCGGCAGGACGGACTGATCTACGTGCAGGCGGGTGTGCCGGGCGCGAAGCTTGCGCGCTTTGCCGCCAACAATGATTTAGCCGGCGCGGAATTTTGCGCCGGGATACCGGGGACGCTGGGCGGCATGCTGGCGATGAATGCCGGTTGCTATGGCAGTGAAATCTGGCAGCACGTTACGCGCGTACAGGTGGTAACGCGCAGCGGCGAGTTGAAGGTGAGAACGCCGCAGGAATACGAAATAGGCTATCGGAGTGTGGCATTGCGCAGTCAGTGGCAAGTGGCAAGTGGAAAGTGGGAAAGCCGTGACTCCCCACTCCCCACTCCCCATTCCCCGGAAGAATTTCTCGTCGGCGCCTGGTTGTCCTTTTCGCCGGGCGACGGGCAGATCGCACGCCAAACTATTAAGGATTTACTGGCTAAACGCATCAACAGTCAGCCGCTGAATCTGCCCAATGCCGGGTCGGTCTTTCGCAATCCGCCAAATGATTACGCGGCGCGTCTGATAGAACAGTGCGGCTTGAAGGGTAAAAAAATTGGCGGTGCACAGGTGTCTGAAAAACATGCCAATTTTATTGTCAATGTGAATAGCGCAACGGCCGATGATATCGAAACCCTGATTTGTCAGGTAAGGCAGACGGTCATGACGCAAACAGGGGTGGATTTACATCCTGAAGTGAAAATCATCGGAGAGGCGAGCGTAAAGATGGCTAACAGTAAGACTGATTTTAAAACGCTGAATCCTCAATCCTCTATCCTTAATCCTGCTGCTTTCGGCAAGGTTGCCGTGCTGTTCGGCGGGCGTTCAGCCGAGCGGGAAGTGTCACTCAAGAGCGGTGCTGCGGTATTAGCTTCATTGCTGCGCAGCGGAGTGGATGCACATGCGTTTGACCCCGCTAAGCAAAATTTGCATGAGTTGCAAGATCAGGGATTCGATCGCGTATTTATCGCGCTGCACGGTAGATTCGGTGAGGATGGTACGGTGCAGGGCGCACTGGAATTGATGGGTATTCCTTACACGGGGAGCGGCGTGATGGCGTCTTCGCTGGGAATGGACAAATGGCGCAGCAAGCTAGTTTGGCAGGCGGGTGGATTGCCGGTACCTGATTTTATGATGCTAGGTGAGCACAGCTCGCCGCAGGAAGTCATAGGGAAACTGGGTTTGCCGCTGTTCGTGAAACCGGCCAACGAAGGTTCAAGTGTTGGGATCAGCAAGGTGAAGGCCGCGGGTGAGTTGCAGGCGGCTTATCGTGAGGCAGCCCGTCACGATCCTCTGGTCATCGCGGAACGCTTCATCGGTGGCGGCGAATATACCGTGGCAATTCTGGGTGATCAGGTGCTGCCGGTGATCAAAATTGAGCCTGCCAACGAATTTTATGACTTTGAAGCTAAATACCTGCGCGACGATACCTGTTATCGCTGTCCGAGCGGACTGGATGCAGCGAGTGAAGCAAAGATGCAGGGGCTGGCCAAGGCCGCATTTGCCCTGATTGGCGGACAAGGTTGGGGGCGCGTGGATTTTCTGATGAGCGAAGAGGGCCAGCCTTACGTACTGGAAGCTAATACCTCGCCGGGGATGACAGACCACAGTCTGGTGCCGATGGCCGCTCGTCAGGCGGGAATCAGTTTTGATGAGCTGGTGTTGCGCGTATTAGGAATGGCGCATGTGGGATAACGCGCCTCTGCTGCGCGGCATGGCCAGCATGCTGTTTTTTTGCAGCATCGTTGTCGTGTTGTACGGCGGGGCTCACTACGTAGTTCATATGCCGAAGCTGCTGCCTATCAAGAGTGTCCGGCTGGCGAATGCGCCGGAGCGGGTAATGAGCGATGAGGTGAGGGCGGTTGTCAGGCAGGTGGTGCAGGGAAATTTTTTGACCGTGGATATCGACACACTCCGGCGCTCACTGGAGAAATTGTCCTGGGTACGTAATGTCAGCGTGCGCCGTGAATTTCCGAACGGGCTGGTTGTACAGTTTGAAGAACATCAGGCTTTAGCACGTTGGAATGATGTGGCTTTGGTGAACAGGCAGGGCGAGGTGTTTACAGCCGAGACGATGCAGGTGTTGCCAAGATTTACAGGATATGAAGGCACTTCAGCCGAGGTGGCGCAGCAATATGCGAAGTTTGGCGCACAACTGGCGGCCTTGAATTTGCAGGTGAAGCAACTGTCGCTGTCGCCGCGCCACGCATGGCAGTTGCGATTGAGCAACGACATGGTGGTCGAGCTGGGGCGTGAGGCGCTCAGTCAGCGACTGGCACGCTTTATCGCGGTCTATCCTTACGGGTTGGCGCCGCAGGGGGATGCCGAGCGTGAAATTCAGGTGGTTGATATGCGCTACCGAAACGGTTACGCGGTTAGAAGGCGGCAAGGCAATGCATAGATTCGAATATTTTGGAAAACGGCAGTGGAGAGCGTGCGATGAGCAGAAATAAGGAAGCGAAAAATCTGGTAGTTGGCCTAGATATCGGCACGTCCAAGATTGTGGCTATTGTCGGTGAAGTCAAACCTGACGGGGCACTGGAAGTGATCGGTATGGGCATGCACGAATCATCGGGCCTGAAAAAGGGCATGGTGGTCAACATTGAGGCGACGGTAGGTGCAATCCAGCGCGCGCTCGAAGAAGCTGAACTGATGGCGGATTGCAAAATCACCGAGGTGCACACCGGTATAGCAGGCAGTCACATTCGCAGTGTGAATTCCAGCGGTATGGTGAAGATCAAGGAAAAGGAAGTCACGCAGGCGGATGTTGACCGTGTGCTGGAAACCGCCAGCTCCATCAGCATGCCGGCCGATCAGCAGAAACTGCATGTGCTGGAACAGGCTTTCAGCATAGACGGGCAGGATGGTATTAAAAAGCCGTTGGGCATGAGCGGGATGCGGCTTGATGTTGAGGTGCATATTGTTACGGGGGCTGTTGCGGCCGTGCAAAATATCATGAAGTGCATTCACCGTTGCGGGCTGGAGGTCAATGAGCTGATCCTGCAGCCGCTGGCATCGAGTCGCGCGGTTCTGGCAGACGATGAGATGGATTTGGGTGTGTGTCTGGTCGATATCGGCGGCGGCACAACCGATATCGCCGTATTTACCGGCGGTTCGATACGTCACACCGCAGTGATTCCAATTGCCGGCGATCAGATCACTAACGATATCGCGATGGCGTTGCGCACACCGACTCAGGATGCCGAAGACATCAAGATCCGTCACGGCTGTGCGCTTCGCCAGCTGGCGGACGACGGTACGATCGAAGTGCCAGGCGTAGGCGATCGCGGCCCTCGCATGTTGTCGCGGCAAACACTGGCTGAAGTGATTGAGCCGCGCGTCGAGGAACTGTATTCGCTGGTGCAGGCGGAGTTGCGCCGCAGCGGGTTTGACGACTTATTGTCATCAGGGATTGTGATTACCGGCGGTAGCAGTGCCATGCAAGGTATGGTTGAGCTGGGCGAAGAAATATTCCATTTGCCGGTCAGACTGGGTATTCCAAAGTACGTAGGGGGGTTGCTGGATGTCGTGAAAACGCCGCGTATGGCGACAGGCGTGGGATTGCTGCTGTACGGGCTTGAGTACCATAAAAATAATGAAGCGACACGAATGCAGGGCAATTCATTTGGTGATGTATTCGCAAAAATGAAGTCGTGGTTTTAACAAATTAGGTTTTTGTATTGAGGTGGTCAGATTTTGACCGGTAAATTTTTGTATTCATTTAAGGGAGATGGCGATGTTTGAAATCATGGAAGCGGAATCTCAGGATGCAGTAATCAAGGTAATCGGTGTAGGCGGGTGCGGTGGTAATGCGGTCGATCATATGATTGAACAAGGCGTACAGGGTGTTGAATTCATCGCCATCAACACCGATGCACAGGCTTTGAATCGCAGTCGAGCACCGACGCAGCTGCAAATCGGCGCTGCGATTACCAAGGGGCTGGGAGCCGGTGCTAAGCCATCTGTCGGTAAAGCGGCAGCTGAAGAGGATCGTGAGCGTATTAAGTCTATGATCAGCGGTGCTAACATGGTGTTTATCACAGCCGGTATGGGCGGCGGAACGGGTACAGGCGCAGCACCGATCGTTGCACAAATTGCCCGCGAGATGAATATTCTGACTGTGGCAGTGGTGACCAAGCCGTTCGCTTATGAAGGTAATCGTATGCGATTCGCAGCCGATGGGATCAAAGCGCTGCAGGAACATGTCGATTCGCTGATTATCGTGCCTAACTCCAAATTGATGGAAGTGCTGGGTAATGATGTGACGGTGCCGGAAGCTTTTAAGGCAGCGAACGGCGTATTGCAAGGCGCGGTGGCCGGTATCGCCGAGGTGATCAATGCACCGGGCTTGATCAATGTCGACTTCGCTGACGTATGCACCGTGATGTCGGAAAACGGCATGGCGATGATGGGTTCGGCTGTTGCATCCGGTCCTGACCGTGCGAGAGTCGCCGCGGAGCGCGCTATCGCGAGTCCGTTGCTCGAAGATATGGATCTGACCGGCGCACGCGGTGTGCTGGTTAATATCACGTCGACCAGTTCATTGAAACTCAGAGAAATGGATGAAGTCATGGCGTGCGTGCAATTTGCTGCAGAAGAAGCGACTGTGATTTTAGGTTCTGTGTTCGACGAATCAATGGGCGATGATCTGCGCGTAACTGTGGTTGCGACGGGATTGGGCGGACGCAAGTCCAAGCCTGAATTGGTGTACGTTGAGCAAGAGAGCAAACGTACGGGTACGCACGACATGCCAGTCTCTAATGTGAACTATGCTGAACTTGAAACACCTACCGCATTTCGCAGTGGGCGTCGTGCAGCCGTTGAGGCGATGGAGAAAAATGGTGTAGAAACTTATGACATTCCATCGTTTTTGCGTAAACAGGCTGATTAAACAGGGTGTATTCGGTTTGCACTGCCGGCGGCTTTGGGTGTTTAGCGTCGGTCACTTTGCAGCGCGAAAATGAAAATGCCTCGAGGTCGGTATGTTAGAATTAGTGCATGAAATTTGCACTGAATAAGCCGATGGTTAAGCAGCGTACCTTGAAAACCTCTGTCAGCGTGACCGGAGTCGGCTTGCACAGCGGCGAGAAAGTCACGCTGTCTTTACGTCCCGGGCAGGTTGACGGCGGTATCGTATTTCGCCGTGTCGATGTCAAGCCGATACAAGACATACAAGCGCAACCGCATCTGGTGCATGACACTCGTTTGTCGACTTGCATGGAGCAGAACGGGGTGCGTGTGGCGACGATCGAGCATCTGATGTCCGCGCTGGCGGGCCTGGGTGTTGATAACGCGATTGTCGAAATGGACGGTGCCGAAGTGCCGATCATGGATGGTAGTGCCGGTACCTTCATCTTCTTGCTGCAGTCAGCCGGCATCGTCGAGCAGCCGGCAGCCAAAAAATTCATCCGGATCAAGAAGGCTGTAGAAGTCGTGCAGGGTGACAAGTGGGTCAGATTCGAGCCTTATAACGGGTATAAATTGACCTTTACTATCAATTTTGCTCATCCCGTATTTGCCAGTTCCAAGCAGCATGTAACGGTTGATCTCAACGAGCATTCCTATATTCGGGATATCAGTCGTGCGCGCACCTTCGGTTTTATGCAGGATGTTGAGAATATGCGCGCGCAGGGACTGGCGCTGGGCGGAAGCCTCGATAATGCGATCGTCATGGATGAATATCGTGTGCTTAATCCCGATGGACTTCGTTTCGAAGACGAGTTCGTCAAGCACAAGGTACTCGATGCGATCGGTGATTTGTATTTGCTTGGACACGCCGTGATCGGCGCATTTTCCGGATTTAAATCGGGGCATGCGTTGAATAATGCCTTGCTCAGAGCCCTGCTTGCCGATGAAATGGCATGGGAATTCGTCACTTTTAACGATGTGGACGATGCGCCGGAGTTTTTGCGCTTGCAGGTAGCCTAACGCCTCACTCATTCAGAAGGGCGACAGATGTTGATCCTGCGTTTGTATCTGATATTGGTTGTATTGCTGCTGATATTGTCAGGCGGAATGTATGTCTTCACCCGCAACAGGCGCTACCTGAAGTTCGCCTGGCAAACCGTTCGTTTTACGGTGCTGCTGATTTTAGTGTTCGGTTTGCTGTTTGTGCTCGAACGCTATGTGTTGGTGGCGTGGAAAGTATTCTTGTGAGTCACCGTCCGGTGAACTTCGCTCCGTCTATGATTTTGAAAACTTCTCTAGCGCAAGTTTGAGCGGTGATTCGGGAAGATTGTCACTGAGTGCGTGCAATTGGTTCTTTGCTGTATTGCTCAGCAAACGAGGTGCGGGCTGTACTTTAACCACGGCATAGCTCACTTGCACCTTGACCCTGATTCCGCTAACCTCGCACCCCCTGTCTTGTAGTTTAGTTACTAATTCAGGAGCCAGCTGGCGGAGTTTTGCGGCGAGCGTGCCATTCGATGCAGCAATGCTGAGCGTTCCCTGACGCAGACCCAGTACTTGGCAGTGTGTGGACAGATAAACTGGCGCGACCTGATTGAAGTGGTGCTGCAGTTCGGTCAGAGACTGCACTGCGTTGAGCAGCTCGCGCAGTTGGCTGCTGCTGTTCATCAGGGATTTTAAACGTTGGGTCACGGATTGCTTAAAACGAAAAGGAGGAAGCGTGAATATTATTCTAGTTTCCAATCGCTGCACACAGTCGCGCAGTATATATTTGACTGGGTGGCATGTATTCATGTTTATTGTGTTGTTAGTTGTCCTGACTGCGGCGGCTGTTCTGGGCATGATGCGTTTTGCACCGGCGGGACTCGATAAGGTAGGAATTGGCCCAAATCAATTTCTGTATCAGCGCAGTAACCTCGCTGCACTAGCGTTGAAGTTGGGCGAAATGCAGGCGCGCGTCCAGAGACTCGATGCATTGGGTGGACGGCTTGTTAAGCTGACCGGGATGAAACCTGAAGAATTTCAGTTCGATCAGCCGCCGGCTCAGGGCGGTCCGCTGGTGGGTGCAGGTCCCGCGACCGCTGCGACGCTGGCACTACAACTCGATTCCCTCGCCCATGTGGTGGATGACAGGAGCGACAAACTGATGGCGCTGCAGACGCTGCTGATGCAAAACCAGTTGAATCGCGGACTTTTACCATCCATTGTGCCGATCGAAAACGGCGTCTATACCTCTAATTTCGGCTGGCGCGTCGATCCATTTACGGGCAGCAGCGCAATGCACGAAGGGGTGGATTTTATGGCGGAACCGGGAACGGCCATATTTGCCTCTGTGGGCGGGGTAGTGGTGTATGCAGATACCCATGCTCAGTATGGTAATATGGTAGAAATTGATCACGGTAGCGATATCGTAACGCGCTATGCGCACGCATCGAAGCTGCTGGTCAAAGCTGGGCAGGTTGTGCGGCGCGGCGATAAGGTTGCCGAAGTGGGTAGCACAGGTCGCTCGACGGGTAACCATTTGCATTTTGAAGTGCGGTACAAGGGCAGCGCTCAGAATCCCGTACGTTTTTTGCAAAATGCAGCAGGTTGATTGAATTTACGGGTTGATTGTTAAAATTTATAAGGGCGAGGCAGCTCAATACTGTCTCGCCCTGTGGTTGATAAAAAATGATTTCAAAAGCACTTAAGAGTATTTTCGGTAGTCGCAATGATCGTCTGCTCAAGCAGTACAGATCGACCGTTAAAGATATCAATAAACTGGAAGCCTCGATGGCTGCGCTCTCGGATGAAGCGTTGCGCGACAAGACGGTCAGCTTCAGGCAGCGCTTCGAGCAGGGTGAAACGCTGGAAGCGATGTTGCCCGAAGCGTTTGCCGTCGTGCGCGAAGCAGGTACGCGCGCATTAGGGATGCGTCACTACGATGTGCAGATGATAGGCGGTATGGTGTTGCATTACGGCAAGATCGCTGAGATGCGCACCGGTGAAGGTAAGACGCTGATGGCGACCCTGCCTGTTTACCTGAATGCGATTTCAGGGCGCGGTGTGCATGTGGTCACCGTCAATGATTATCTGGCCTCGCGCGATGCGGCATGGATGGGGCGGCTGTATCGTTTTCTGGGGCTGAGCGTTGGCGTGATCGTATCGCAGATGCCGTCGGATGAAAAACAAGCGGCTTATGCAGCAGACATCACCTACGGTACCAACAACGAATTTGGTTTTGATTACCTGCGCGACAATATGGCCAGCCAGATGGGTGAGCGTTTTCAGCGCAAACTCAACTACGCCATTGTCGACGAAGTCGATTCGATCCTGATCGATGAAGCGCGTACCCCGCTGATTATTTCCGGGCAGGCAGAAGGCGATGTCAATGTCTATATGAGGATCAACGAGCTGGTGCAGAAACTGGTGCGCCAGACCGAAGAAGACGGGCCGGGCGACTATTCAGTCGATGAAAAAAATCATCAGATATTATTGTCCGAAATCGGTCACGAGCACGCGGAAAATATTCTGACCGACGCCGGGCTGCTGCCGGAAAACGGCAGTTTGTATGACGCGGCTAATATCAGCCTGATTCATCATTTGTATGCGGCGCTGCGCGCGCACGCGCTGTATCACAAGGATCAAAACTACGTGGTGCAGGATGGTGAAGTGGTGATCGTCGATGAGCATACCGGAAGGCTGATGTCGGGTCGCCGCTGGTCGGATGGTTTACATCAGGCGGTCGAAGCCAAGGAAGGCGTTGAAATCAAGAAGGAAAATCAGACGCTTGCATCGATTACCTTCCAGAATTATTTCCGCATGTACAACAAACTGGGCGGTATGACGGGAACGGCGGACACCGAAGCTTACGAATTTCAGCAGATTTATAATCTGGAAACGGTCATTATTCCGCCGAATCGTCCGACGGTACGCCGCGATATGATGGACAAGGTGTATCTGACAGCGATGGAAAAATATCGCGCGGTCATCGTCGATATCAAAGACTGCTACGAGCGCGGTCAGCCGGTACTGGTGGGTACGACGTCGATTGAGAATTCAGAGTTGCTCTCGCATCTGCTGGAGAAGGAAAATCTGCCGCATCAGGTGCTCAATGCCAAACAGCATGCTCGCGAGGCCGAGATCGTCGCACAAGCCGGGCAGCCCAAGATGGTCACCATTGCAACAAATATGGCCGGACGCGGTACGGATATCGTGTTGGGCGGCAGTGTCGAGCGGCAAATAGAAGCTGTACAAGGCGATGAGTCTCTGGACGAAGCCGCTAAAGCCTCGCAGATCGAACAGTTGAAAGCGGCCTGGACGATCGTGCACGAACAGGTCATCAAGAGCGGTGGTTTGCATATTATCGGTACTGAGCGCCACGAATCGCGGCGCGTGGATAACCAGTTGCGCGGCCGTTCGGGTCGTCAGGGAGACCCGGGATCGAGTCGCTTTTATCTGTCACTGGAAGATCCGCTGCTGCGTATTTTTGCGTCCGATCGGGTTGCGGCGATCATGAACAAATTCAAATTGCCTGAAGGCGAGGCGATTGAGCATGTCTGGGTGACACGTGCGATCGAAAATGCACAGCGCAAGGTTGAGGCGCGTAACTTCGATATGCGCAAGCAGATCCTCGAATACGATGATGTGGCGAACGATCAGCGTAAAGTGATCTATCAGCAGCGCACAGAACTGCTCGAAAGCGACGACATTACCGAGACGGTGCAAGGCATGCGCGACAGCGTGCTGGACGATACTATCAGCCAGTACATCGTGCCGCACAGCATGGAAGAGCAATGGGATGTGCCAGGTCTTGAAAAGGCGCTGGCGGTTGAATTCCATCTTGAGTTGCCGCTGGCGCAATGGCTGGAAGAGGACAAGAATTTCAATGAGGCGGGGCTGCGCAACCGTGTGCTTGAAGAGGCCATGCAGCGCTATCGCACCAAGGTCGAACAGGTGGGATCTGAGGGGATGCATCACTACGAGCGTGCCATCATGCTGCAAAGTGTCGATGTGCACTGGCGCGAACATCTGGCAGCCCTTGATCAGTTGCGTCAGGGGATACACCTGCGCGGCTATGCGCAGAAGAATCCGAAACAGGAGTACAAGCGCGAGGCGTTCGAGTTGTTTTCATCCATGCTGGACGTGATCAAGCGCGAAGTGACTCAGGTGCTGATGACCGTTCAGGTGCGCAGCGAGGCTGAAATCGAAGCGGTAGAAGCCGCGTCTGCAGTTGAAAATGTGCAGTATCACCATGCCGATTACGAAGCAGCGCTGGCTCAGGATGCGACCCCTGTGTCAACCGATGAGGCGGTTCAAACGTTTGTTCGCGATGGCCGGAAAATAGGGCGTAATGATCCTTGTCCCTGCGGTTCGGGAAAGAAATATAAACAGTGTCATGGGCAATTAAATTAAAAGGAGAATGCAATGTCATTAGTGATTGATACGCTGCGCACCTCGCCGGTCACGGAAGAGTTGAGTCAGGCTGAAGTGGAAATTCTGGCGACCCTGTTTGAAGTGCAGGAATTCAAAGCGGGCGAGATTATCGTTCAGCCTAATGATGTTCAGCCTGATAATTTGTATATTCTCGCCTCGGGCGAAGTGGATGTTAAAATCGAAAGCGGCGGGGACGAGTCCACTGTTCATGTGCTAAAGCCGGGTGATCTGGCCGGCATGATTACGTTCGCGGGCGGGGCTGCGACTCACATCAGTGCGACCCTGTATGCGGTCGGACCGACTAAAGTGCTGAGCATGGCGCGCGCGCGCTTCGAAACACTGATCAATACCCATCCTATGCTGGTCTATCGTGTGATGCGCGGCATCATCCGAAATATGCACGGTATCGTGCGTCGCGTGAATATTGAATCCGCTGAATTGTCGAATTACATCTACAAGACCGGTGGTCGTTACTAAATCTGAAGGAACATACATGCCGGTTAATCTGAATCCGCCCGTAGCAAAGCAATTGTTGCCCGTCGAGGGCGTCATCCTGGGCATCGCAGAAGCCAATATCAAGCGGGAAAACCGTCGTGATTTGCTGGTCATGCAGCTGTGCGACGGTGCAAAAGTCGCCGGTGTATTCACCAAAAATCGTTTTTGCGCTGCACCGGTTATCGTTGCGCGTGAACATTTGGCCGCAGCGGACGGTATCCGTGCGCTGGTGGTGAATACCGGCAATGCAAATGCGGGGACTGGCGATCAGGGATTGCTCGATGCGCGCACGACATGCGCTGCGCTGGCAGGTTTGCTCGGATGCAAGTCAACCCAGATCCTGCCGTTTTCGACCGGCGTGATCATGGAGCCGTTGCCGGTTGCGAAAATCGCTGCGGGTCTGCCAGCTGCCGTTGCTAATATGACAGGCGATAACTGGTTCGATGCGGCTCATGCGATCATGACCACCGATATCGTCGCTAAGGCGATTTCAAAACAGGTTGTCGTCGAGGGGGCAACCGTCACGATCACCGGAATCGCCAAGGGATCGGGCATGATCCATCCGAATATGGCGACTATGCTGGGCTATATTGCAACCGATGCGAATATCTCGCAGCCACTGTTGCAACAGCTGGTCAGCACGGCGGCGAACCGTTCTTTCAACTGCATCACTGTGGATGGCGATACTTCTACCAATGATGCGCTGATGCTGATCGCTACCGGAAAAGCTTCGCCCAATGAAGTGACATCACATGCAGCTTACGGCGTGTTGCTCGATGCCATCACCGAGGTTGCGATTTATCTTGCGCAGGCGATCGTGCGCGACGGTGAAGGCGCGACTAAATTTATCACTGTACAGATCGAGGGCGGGCGTGATGAAGACGAGTGCAAAAAAATAGGATATGCGATTGCGCATTCTCCGCTGGTGAAGACAGCTTTTTTTGCATCCGACCCGAATTTGGGCCGTATTCTGGCCGCGATCGGATATGCGGGCGTGGAAGATCTGGATGTGGCAGCCCTTCAGCTGTATCTGGACGATGTGCTGGTCGCTGAAAATGGCGGTCGTGCCGCCAGTTACCAGGAGGCGGACGGTCAGCGTGTAATGGCTCAGTCCGATATTACGATCCGTGTGGTATTGAACCGTAGCGATGTGAATGCCACGCTGTGGACTTGCGATTTTTCATACGATTACGTCAAGATTAACGCCAGTTATCGCAGTTAACTCCTTTTCTCATGCGGAGAAATTCGGATTTTAGAATGGAAACTAACTTTAAAATTGGTTAGTTTCAGTTTTAATTAAATTTGTTTCTGTTTTTCTCCGCGTTCTCCGCGCCTCCGCGTAAGTCGGTTTTTGCTTGTATGACTTAAATGATAGATCAACTCAATCAATTTTTTACCCGCGCTGAAGGGTTGCTAGCGCGACTCGAGGGCATTGTGCCGGGAGCATCTGTGCCGGCGCCCGACTGGGCAGCGGCAGCGGCCTTTCGCTGGGATCACCGGCAGCGCATTCTGTCGCCTGTTGCTAATTTTCAGCGCATACGCTTAGCTGACCTGCTCGGCATAGACGATCAGAAAAAACGCATACAGCAAAATACGAAGCAATTCGTCGCAGGTGGGACGGCCAACAATGTGCTGCTGTCGGGTGCGCGCGGCACCGGAAAATCATCTCTGGTCAAGGCCTTGCTCAATGAATATGCCGATGCGGGTTTGCGCGTGATTCAGATCGACAAGCAGGGGTTGACGGATTTGCCAGCCATTGTGGGGCTGGTTGAGGGGCGGCGTGAGCGTTTTATTCTGTATTGTGACGATTTATCCTTTAATGCCGATGAAGACGGTTATCAGACGCTCAAAGCGGCACTCGATGGCGATCTGGTGGCATTTTCCGACAATCTGCTGATCTACGCGACCTCGAACCGCCGCCATCTGATGCCCGATTACATGAGCGATAATCTCGCGACGCGCTATGACGGAGACGAGATTCACCCCGCCGAAAGCATCGAGGAAAAAATTTCGCTATCCGAACGCTTCGGCTTGTGGATTTCCTTCTATCCGTTCAGTCAGGATGAGTATCTGACGATTTGTGAGTGCTGGTTGCAGTATCACGGCTGGATGCAGGGTATGAGCGATGAGGTTCGCCGCGCTGCATTGCAATGGTCGTTGTCACGCGGGTCACGCAGCGGTCGTGTGGCGTGCCAGTTCGCAAAAGACTGGTGCGGGCAGCAGGCTGCCCGCAATTAAAATTAAACGCGGGCGTCAGCAGGCTGAAGTTTTACCAGCGCATATTCCAGGCTGTCCGAGAGCGCACGCCAGCTCGCTTCGATGATGTTGGCGCTAGCTCCCACAGTCGTCCACACATGGCCTCCCCCCTGAAATGTGATCAGTACGCGAATCTGCGCGGAAGTGCCGTTGGCGCTGTCGAGGATGCGCACCTTGTAGTCGATCAGTCGCACCGTGGTGAGCACCGGATAGACCCCTGCCAGCGCGCTGCGCAGCGCGGTCGAGAGCGCGTTGACCGGGCCGTTTCCCTCGGCTGCGACGAATTTAATTTCGCCATTGACTTTGACTTTGACCGTGGCTTCGGACAGCAGGCCGCGGCTCTGACGTTTTTCAGTAATCACGAAATAGTCGATCAGTTCGAACGGTTGAACGTAATCGGCTCGCAAGCGGTGCAGCATCAGTTCCACGCTGGCCTCTGCCGCCTCAAAGGTAAACCCTTCGTGCTCCAGATGCTTGATGTGGCCCAGCATGTGCTGGGCGTCTTCGTTGTTAAGATCAATCCCGAGAGACTTGGCGTGAAACTGGATATTGCCGCGTCCTGACAGTTCAGAGACAACCGAGCGTGTCTCGTTGCCGACAAGCTCCGGATCTATGTGCTGGTAAGTGTCCGCGGCTTTCATCATCGCCGCAACATGAATGCCGCCCTTGTGTGCGAACGCACTGCGACCGATGTAGGGTGCGTGATTGTAGTGTTTTAAGTTGACCACTTCGGCGACGTACTGGGCGAGTGAGGTGAGTTCGCGCAGTTGTTCAGTTTTAACAACCTTTCTATCCATCTTGAGTTGCAAATTGGGAATGATGGTGGTCAGATTGGCATTGCCGACGCGCTCGCCATAGCCATTGATGGTGCCCTGTACCTGCGTGCAACCGCCGCGCACGGCGGCCAGAGAGTTGGCGACGCCGCAGCCGGTATCGTTGTGGCAATGTACGCCTAGCGGGGTTGGGATATGTTGGCGCACTTCGCGGATGATTTCCTCGACTTCCCAAGGCAGCTTGCCGCCGTTAGTCTCGCAAAGCACCAGCCAGTCGGCTCCTGCCTCGGTCGCTGCACGTAATGTTGCCAGCGCATAGTCTTTGTTGGCGAGAAACCCGTCGAAAAAATGTTCGGCATCGAACATCACTTCGCGCCCGTTTTGCTTCATGTAGGCCACGCTGTCCCGTATCATCGCCAGGTTTTCCTCGAGAGGGGCGGCGAGCACCAGTTTTACGTGGTAGTCGGAGCTCTTGCCCACCATTGTGACGACCGGTGTCTTCGCAGCTAGCAAGGCTTCAAGGTTGCTGTCTTCCTCGCAGCCTTTATTTTTTTGCCGAGTGCGACCGAATGCGGCAAGTTTGGCGCCACCCAGATCGAGTTTTGCGGCACGCGCGAAAAATTCTGCATCTTTGGGGTTAGAGCCTGGCCAGCCCCCCTCGATGTAGTGGAAGCCGAAATCAGCCAGACGTTTTGCGATGACCAGCTTGTCGTCAACGGACAGGGAAATATCCTCGCGCTGCGTGCCGTCGCGCAATGTGGTGTCATAGAGGAAGACTTGGCTCATGGTATCTGGTTGAAATTATTTAAACTTAAAAAACTCAGGTTTCAGTCCTGTTCTTGTATCACTTCAAAATCATGTGTCACAAGCGCGGTCGCCCCTAGCATGATCGACGCGGAGCAATATTTTTCGGCTGACAGCTTGATGGCCTTTTCGACGACTTCAGGTTTGATGTTGCGCCCTTTGACCACGAAGTGCATGTGGATCTTAGTGAAAACTTTAGGATCAGTCTCGGCGCGTTCGGCATTGAGTTCGACATAGCAGTCGGTCACCGCCTGACGGCTTTTTTTCAGTATCGACATCACATCAAAACTGGTGCAGCCACCTGCGCCCAAGAGCAGCATTTCCATCGGACGAGGACCCAGATTGCGGCCGCCGGCCGCTGGTGCGCCATCCATCAGGACTGCATGGTTGCTTTCAGTCTCGCCTAAGAAGGCGACATTCTCTACCCATTTGACGCGTGCTTTCATATGACTGTCCTTATATTTAACCGTGAATGCGTAATTTTGCCTGATACCAGAGCAATCCGATCACTTCATGCACAAATATTTTACTGTCGCGCAGGGCTTCAGCGCGGGGTATGAAGGCTAAGAGGTCGGTCTGGTAACGGGTGGTGAATGCAGTAGGCGCTTCGATGACTTCAAAACCTGCCGCGCGAAATGCGGCGACCGAACGCGGCATGTGCCAGGCGTGTGTGACCAGATAGATGCGGCGTATGCCGGATTTTTGCAAGGTTTGATAGGAATACCGGGCGTTCTCAAAGGTATTGTCGGATGAGCCTTCTGTCCAGTGTACGGGAATCCGAAAATCCGCTTCAAGGGAAATTTTCATTTGATCCGCTTCTGAAATGCGGTTGCCTAGAGGCTTGCCGCCGCTGACCAGTATCGGGGTGTTGAATTCGCGCTGAAGTTTTGCGCCATAGCGCAGGCGGAGCAGGGTGGCTTCACTGATCGTATCCTGATTACCGTATTCAGGTGCATGAAAGTAAGTCCCGCCGCCCAGTATGACAATCGCCGATGCTTTCGGGCTGTCAGCTGCCAGTGCGTGCGTCTGGTTTTCCAGCAGGTGTAATGCGCCTTCCGAAAAATAAGGTGTAGAGGCGATCCAGAGCAGTGCCAGCGAACCTATGCATAGCGTACGAGCCAGCGTTGTATGGCGGGAAAGTAGCAGTATCCCGACGAGCAGAATCAGCAGCAGGCTGAGCGGTGGCAGCAAAAAGGCGCTGATAAGGTTGGTGAAAAACCAGGACATAATGACTCTGCAAGTTAACAACCGGGGTGTATTTTACCGTGGATTTCACAAAGCAGAGGAAATGCAGGATTTGCTGTCTTGATTGGCACTCACGGATTGCGCCCTGCCTGCGCCGGTTTGTCGGCAGACAGGGCAGGCAGGTATGTTGCATCCAGGCTACATAGGTTGTTTTTCAAACATGTTGTATATCAACAGGCACACCGGAAATGCTTAGCCGCCCGCCAGAATGCTCAATACATCGCTCCATTGGCCTACCTGCTCGTCGTGCAGGCGATAAATCGCCTTGTATTTCCAGTTTATCCCTGTGCCCGTAGCAGGCAGTGGTGTGTTATCGCTAGTATCTGGCTCGGTGTTGATGGTGAAAAAGCTAAAGCCATTGCCATCGCTTCTGTCAGCCCAGATTTCAATCGCCCCGGCTTTCCCTTTGGACCAGACAATAACCGGATGTCCTGCAATGTATTTAACACTTAATGCTGGCTTCCAACTGGCAGTGTCAAGCACGATTTCAGCCCCAATAATATGCAAATCCTGACCGATTGCGGTGGTGTAATTTTTATGCGCCTTGATGCGAGCCACCAGAGATGAAAGTCGAGCAATTACGCCGGGCGTGACGGTCGGTGATATATGCGGGTCGATAACGGGCGCTACAGGCCAACTGACATCGCCGCCACCGCCATCGAGCAACTGGTTTTTGTACGCTGTCCAGTGATGGGCGTAATTTTGCACCTGATGATGCGAGGTGTGGGCATGGCGCAGGTTGACCGCATCGCTTTTGACCGTCTCCATGTCCTCATTGCTGATTTGAAAAATGCTCTGGTACTTGGGGAGCGTGCTGGCAACGTGTTCAAGAAGTTCAACTTTTCCGGTGTCGGTTTTAGGCATGAAAGTAGCATTCGGCATGATAGTAACCCCCTGGATTTAAAAAAGTTAACCGTCTACCCGTTGAAAATCCTGTTCTTTATAGCGCGTTTATTGATTTGTACTTTTCCTGTTGACTGCCTCTATCTCACGGCAAACTGCTGCAGTCTCACCGAAACGCTCTCATCAGTTACGGTGTACTGATACAAACTCCGGACAATCGAATTTCACCCACGAGTAAATATGCGCAAAGCCATTTTAATTGATACCCACTTGCGAATAACCACTACGCAGCTACTTGTAACTGAGCCGGGACAATCGAATCAAATTTCAACTTCCTGTTTCACGGTGCTGCTAGTCAGTTGCATGCTACTTCTCGGCTGAGGCTTGATGCCGCTAAACGCCTGACTGTTTTAGTTAGACTGCTTTATGAACTTTCTGACGGATAGCTAATGCTGCTTGATCGATATTTGATGCCGCTTTCCCGCTGCTTGATACCCCTATCACGGAGCATGATTCTGCTTGCCGCACACCCGGTTTTTCTTGTCCGATCCCTGCTGAAAAATGTTCGCTAAGTGGTGCAACCGGTTAGCCGGGCTATGCTGAAAAAATCTGAAAATCCTTAGAGCGAACAATAATGATAATTAATTAACGAATCAATATGCCTGATGGTCTAGGTATTTCGGCCTATTGCTGGAAGCGGGATAGGTGTTAATGACAAATAACAGAGGAGAAAAGCACAGGGGAGATGGAATATTGCATATTCACTTCGGTTAACCATCGAACTAGTGCATTGAATAGGCTGAGGAACGTATATCGCAAGTGTCAGGAACGCACGGGGAGGTTGGATAGACGTATCAATGAAGCGCCGTGGTGTCCGGTATGGTAGTAAATGAAAATATAATTTGACATAGGCGGGGGGGTGGACTAGAATTCGCGCCCTTCGAGGTTTCAATATAGAATTTTAGGGTTAGTGGATATGAAAACATTTTCCGCAAAAGCACACGAAGTCCAGCACGAATGGCTTCTTGTTGATGCTGCTGATCAAGTGCTCGGCCGTCTGGCAGCACAAATTGCTTCGCGTCTGCGTGGCAAGCATAAAGCAATTTACACCCCACACGTGGATACCGGCGATTTCGTCGTAGTCATCAATGCGGATAAATTGCGAGTAACAGGTAACAAGGCTGAAGCTAAGCTGTACCATCGCCACACAGGTTATCCTGGCGGTTTGTACACGACTAACTTCACCAAGATGCAAGGTCGTCATCCGGCCCGCGTTCTGGAAAAAGCCGTCAAGGGCATGTTGCCTAAAGGCCCTTTGGGCTACGCGATGTTGCGCAAAATGAAGGTATATGCAGGTCCTGCACATCCTCATGAAGCACAGCAACCGACACTCATTAACTTGTTGAAGGCTTAATCATGACGGTCTCTTATAACTACGGAACAGGTCGCCGCAAAAGCGCGGTAGCACGTGTATTCATCAAGGCAGGTAAGGGCGATATCATCGTCAACGACAAGCCGGTTGATGTATATTTCTCACGTGAAACAGGCCGTATGATTGTGCGTCAGCCGTTGGGTTTGACTGATACGCTGGGTCAGTTCGACATCATGGTTAATGTATCAGGCGGCGGTGAAAACGGCCAGGCTGGTGCAGTTCGCCACGGTATTACCCGTGCTCTGATTGACTACAATGCAGACTTCAAGCCTGTATTGAAGGCAGCGGGTCTGGTGACACGCGATGCACGTGAAGTTGAACGTAAGAAAGTCGGTTTGCGTAAAGCTCGCCGCAGGAAACAGTTCTCCAAGCGTTAATCGTTTGGTTGGATCACAAAAACCGCCTTCGGGCGGTTTTTGTTTTGGTGTATTATGCCGCGTGATTTTAAAAGGGATTCGCGATGATTAAGGTGGGCATAGTAGGTGGCACGGGTTATACGGGCGTTGAGTTGCTGCGCCTGCTAGTCTTGCATCCAGAGGTTAAATTGCAGGTCATTACCTCGCGCGCCGACGCGGGGACGCGCGTTGATCAGATGTTTCCCAGTCTGCGCGGTCTGGTCGATTTGCTGTTCGTACATCCGGACGAAGCGCATTTAGAGCTGTGTGACGCCGTATTTTTCGCGACCCCGAACGGGATTGCGATGCAGCAGACGCGCGCGCTATTGGAGGCGGGCGTCCGGGTGATCGATCTGGCGGCAGACTTTCGTTTGCAGGACATCGCTTCATGGGAGAAATGGTATGGCATGACGCATGCCTGCCCTGATCTGGTCACTGACGCCGTTTATGGTCTTCCTGAAATTAATCGCGCGCAGATCAAGACGGCCCGTTTGATCGCCAATCCGGGTTGTTATCCGACGGCGGTGCAGCTGGGTTTTATTCCACTACTGGAGGCCGGCGTTATTGAGTCGGGCAGTCTGATCGCCGATGCAAAATCGGGGGTGTCAGGTGCAGGACGCAAGGCGGAAATCCCGGCGCTGTTTGCCGAAGCGGGCGATAATTTTAAAGCTTATGGGGTTGCAGGTCATCGTCACCTTCCCGAAATTAAACAGGGGTTGGCGCGCGTATCAGGTGCCGGTGTCGGTCTGACTTTTGTGCCGCATTTAACGCCGCTGATACGCGGTATACATGCCACACTCTACGGAAAGTTGACGCGCGATGTGGATTTACAGGCCTTGTTTGAGGCGCGCTATTCTCAAGAGTCATTCGTCGATGTGATGCCTGCGGGCTCGCACCCTGAGACGCGTTCGGTCAGAGGCTCAAACCGCTGCCGTATCGCGGTACACCGGCCGCAGGGGGGGGATACGGTCGTTGTGTTGTCAGTGATCGACAATCTGGTTAAGGGTGCTGCGGGTCAGGCTGTACAGAATTTGAATATCATGTTCGGATTTCCTGAAACCATGGCGTTGAATATCGTGCCGTTGTTGCCGTAATGCCTGCGGGAGGCTGTCATTAAAGCGTTTCGTCGTGCCAGACGCGGCTTCAGTATGAGGCCGCTGTCGGTTCGTCCGCATATTGCCTGGTATTATCGCTGGAGTATGGTGTTGCCCTTTGTGCTGGCAGCGGCCGGACTGGTATGGTTCGCTTATATCAGCGGGCTGGAGTTGGCCGGTTTTCGCAGTGGTGAGTCCGAGCGTGCATTGACAGGATTGCAGGAGAAGTTGGCCAAAGTCACTCAGGAGAATAACCAGCTTAGCAGTCAGCTTGCACAATTTCAGCAGCAACTACAGGTAGAGCAGGGGCGTAGCGGGGAGACAGCGCGTCAGTTGCAGGGCCTCACTGCAGAGAATGCACGTTTACAGGATGATTTAAATTTTTTCCAGAATTTGACCGCTGCCAGCGGTAAAGAAGGTGAGTTCGCCATTCATAGATTCACGCTGGAACGCGATAAAATTCCCGGAGAATATCGTGTGAGGATGTTGCTGGTGCAGAGCGGTCAGCGCGGCAAAGAGTTCTCCGGAGGCTATCAGCTTGTTGGGACTAGCGTGCAAAACGGGCGCGAAGCAACGCAGCTATTCCCCTCTGCAGAATCAGGACTTGCGCAGTTTTCACTGAAATTCAAGTATTATCAGCGCTTGGAGCAAACTCTGCGGCTTCCCGCGGATGTGCAATTGAAGAGTGTGCAGGTTAGACTGTTTGAACAGGGAATGCGCGAACCCAAAATCAGACAGAGTGTTAATCTTTTGTAGTCAGGGAGACGCGTTTGTTCAACAAGAAGCACAGTAGGCCACAAAGCCGGATTGACACCCTTATCGGGTTAGGCACAGTTATAGATGGCAACGTCACGTTCAGCGGCGGTATGCGGATCGACGGTCAGATAAACGGTGATGTGATCGCCATGCCGGGCAAGCCCTCGACCTTGATTTTAAGCGAGCTGGGGAGCGTGAATGGCGCGGTAAGCGTAACTCACCTTGTGGTTAACGGGGCGATTTGCGGGAATGTCACCGCTACTGAATATCTGGAGCTTCATGCCAAAGCGCGTGTTTCTGGCGACGTTCATTACAAAACGCTGGAAATTCAGATTGGTGCGATGCTTCAAGGGCATTTGGTGCATACCAATGCCGCCGATCAGGAAAGTGTGGTCACATTTAAATCGAGTAATGCTTAATTAATGTAAGGAAAAATCATGGATGCAACAACTGCTGTAACCGAGTCACAAGATTTGCTGGTGTTCACAGACAATGCCGCTGCCAAGGTCAAACAACTGATCGAAGAAGAAGGAAATAGCGAACTCAAACTTCGCGTATTTGTCAGCGGTGGCGGATGCTCAGGATTTCAGTATGGCTTTACGTTCGATGAAATCATTAATGAAGATGACACGGTTCTTGATAAGGACGGGGTGCAACTGTTGATCGATCCGATGAGTTACCAGTATCTGGTCGGTGCAGAAATCGATTATACGGAAGGGTTGGAAGGGTCTCAGTTCGTCATTAAGAACCCGAATGCGACGACTACCTGCGGTTGCGGTTCGTCATTCTCGGTATAGGTCAGCGTTGTCAATATCCGTCAGGTAGTCTCATTCTGACGGATATTTAATGTCAGTATTTTCACTTCGGTGGCAATCGCGGCTATTTTTGCAGCGGGGCCGATTTCCATTGCAAGATCAGTTTAATAATGTGGTGGTCTTTCGTTGGCGGTTTTATTGATATTGCCAGCTTCATTCAGCGATTGTATGTGCCCTGTCAGAGAGGCGCAAATTGCTTCTAGCTGGCTGAGTTTTTGTTGCTGCTGATAGACAATTTTATTGAGTTCCTCTACCAGGTCTTCCTGATAAGATATTTTTGTTTCGATGTTTACGAAGCGTTCTTCAGTCATGAGGTGTCTCTGTCAAATTAGTCATTAGCTGGTGCGTACTTTTAGTTTGGCGGTGTCATGCCGGATAGATCATGCCTAAGATGCAGGAATGGCGAGCGCCTGTCACCTGTGGCAGGTTTGCAGGCAGTCCGTGTAAATTTTGCTGTGCCAGCCAGGCAAAGGCGATGGCTTCCAGATAGTCACTGTCTACACCGAGCTCGTTGGTGGTCTGCACAATGCTGCCGGAAAGCAGCGTTGCAAGACGGTTCAGCAGCGTCAGGTTGTGCGCCCCTCCGCCGCACAGGTAAACGGCCTGAGCGCCCTCGCATTGCGTTTGAATAGCCTCTGCGATGGTGCGGCAGGTGAGTTCCAGTAGCGTGGACTGTACGTCTTCAGGTGATTCATTTCCGTTAAGTTTGTTTTGCAGCCATTCCCTATTAAACAGGTCGCGTCCGCTGCTCTTGGGCGGTGAGAGAGCAAAGAACGGTTCTGCCAGCATCAATTGCAGCAGCGCGGGTAATACTCGTCCGGTTGCGGCCCATGCGCCGTTCGCATCGTAGGGTTTATTGATGTGCTGCATACACCATGCGTCCATCAGCAGATTGCCGGGGCCGCAGTCGAAGCCTGATGTGGCAATGCCGGGTGCGAGACGTGTCAGGTTGCTGATACCGCCGATATTGACGATAACGCGATGTACGCCGGGTGCGCGCAGCAGTTTGTCGTGGAAAGCCGGCACTAAAGGGGCGCCCTGACCGCCTGCCGCAATGTCGCGGCTGCGAAAGTCGCTGACGACCGAGATGCCGGTCAATTCAGCCAGTAGCGCAGCATTGCCGATTTGCAACGTATAGCCGTGTTCCGGGCAATGCCGGATGGTTTGTCCGTGGCAGCCTATGGCCCGAATTTGCTGAGGGGTGTGGCAGGTAAGCGCCAGCAGTGCGTTGACGGCTTGGGCATACAGCGTCGCCAGTTGATTTGCAATCAGTTGTGTCTGGTGTAGCTCATTATACGTTGGAAGGTGTAAAGCCAGTACGGCTTGTCTTAGCGCGTTATCGAACGGGAGGAAAAATTTTCCCAACAGCGTCGGAGCGGTGGGGGTGAAATCAACCAGCACGGCATCGATGCCGTCCAGACTGGTTCCCGACATCAGCCCGATATAAAGTTCGGGCTGACTCAAGTGCTGTGCGTCCAATTAATCCAGCTTGGCGAGATTGGTGTTGCGCAACTGAACCAGACTTGCGACAAATTTATCTGCCATTGCCTTGAAGGCGGTCCGGTTGGCGCCTGTGATCGGCAGTGCGTTGGGCAGTGCGACGCGCAGCGGGTCGCGCTGCTGGTCGTTGATCCTGAATTCATAGTGCAGGTGAGGGCCGCTGGTCATGCCGGTCATGCCGACATAGGCAATTACATCGCCCTGTCTGATGCGGGCGCCGTTACGCAGGCCCTTGGCATAGCGAGAGAGGTGGCCATAAACGGTTGAGTACTGGCTCTGATGCTTTAGAATGACGACGTTACCATAGCCGTTCTGCTGGCCTACAAAAGAGACGATACCATCCGAGGTGGCTTTCACCGGCGTGCCGATGGGGGCTGCAAAATCTACGCCCTTGTGCGCGCGCCATTTGTTAAGGACAGGATGAAAACGTGCCATGGTAAAACCCGAGCTCACGCGTGAAAAAGCAATCGGAGAGCGCAAAAAAGCCTTCTTCAGGCTGCGGCCTTCGGGGGTATAGTAATCGCTGTGGCTTGCATCGCTTTGAAAGCGTACGGCGCGATAGACATTGCCCTGATTAATGAATTCTGCAGCCTGAATCTGGCCTGCTTTCACCAGTGCGCCGTTGCTGTAGGTCATTTCATAGACGGCGGTGAATCGATCGCCGCGTTTCAAATCGTGATGGAAGTCTACATCGCCGCTGAAAATTTCAGTCAGCTGGTTGGCAGCTGATTCGGGCATGCCGGCGGCATCGGTGGCGGCGTATAAGCTGGTCTTGATTTCTCCTGTGCGGACAAATAGACGTTTTTCGAGTTGCGCGGCAACCGTCTTCGAGCTGAAAGAGTCGCCTTGCCTTTGGATGACGGTTTTCGCACCTTGTTCGCCTAAATAGCTTAATGATACAAGTGCACCTGTCGTATCTGTTTCCGCTTGTACTTCGCTGCCAACGGCTAATTTCCGGAATGCTTTTGCATCAGCGCTGTTGCGCAAATAGTTACTGGCAGCCGGATCCTTAATGTTCAGCCGTTGCATCAGTTCTGCAACCGTATCGCCGCGCTGCAGCCGTTCGGTGTGCCAGAAGGTGGCGGGCGTGCTCTCGGTTGGGGCTGCTGCGGGCAGAGCAAGTTGTTCTATGGCTACTTTGTCATTATTCAAGCCAAGATTGCTGGTTGGCACCAGTCCAAAGGCGGTGACTACGCCCAGCAGTGGCATGGTTGATACGGTGATAAACCAGCGCAATTTCTTTTTGCGTTCTTGGTTGAGCATGTTTTGCGTTAACATTCGCGTCTCCGTGAGCGGATTGCCGTTTTATGATGGCAGCATTACCTGGTTAAAGCGAACTTTAACAGAAACAGGCTATTCCTTAAAGGTTTAACTGATGTTTTGTGTGAAAATGAACAGATAGTTACAGCCTGGCGGGAAAGTAGGGCGTGCGCTGGCGATTTTACTGAATTTAAAATGAAAAATATGAATGACATGACACAGGCATTGGATGTAATAAAACGCGGCGCAGATGAATTGCTGATCGAAGCTGAACTTAAGCAAAAGCTCGCATTGGGTCGTCCGTTGCGCATTAAGGCGGGTTTCGACCCGACAGCACCGGATCTTCATCTGGGGCATACCGTATTGCTGAACAAGATGCGTCAGTTGCAGGATTTGGGGCATCACGCGTTGTTTTTGATCGGTGACTTCACGGGAATGATTGGTGATCCGACGGGTAAAAATGCTACCCGTCCGCCGCTGTCACGCGAACAGGTGCTGGAAAATGCGCAGTCGTACCGTGATCAGGTGTTTAAAGTGCTCGATCCTGAAAAGACGGAAATCGTTTTTAATTCGACCTGGATGGACAAATTCAGTGCGGTGGACCTGATTCGGCTGGCGGCGACCCATACGGTTGCGCAAATGCTCGAGCGCGATGACTTTGCCAAGCGCTACAAGGGGGGGCAGCCGATTGCGATACATGAGTTCATTTATCCTCTGGTGCAAGGTTACGATTCGGTCGCGTTGAAGGCGGATCTGGAGTTGGGCGGTACCGACCAGAAGTTTAACCTGCTGATGGGGCGCGAAATGCAGCGTCATTACGGGCAGTCGGCCCAGTGCATATTGACCATGCCGCTGCTCGAAGGTTTAGATGGCGTGAACAAAATGTCCAAATCGCTCGGCAATTACATCGGAATTACTGATGCGCCTCAGGATATGTTCGGTAAGCTGATGTCGATTTCTGATGTGCTGATGTGGCGTTACCTTGAGTTGCTGTCGTTCCGCAGTCTGAGCGAAATTGCAAGCTGGCGTGTCGCAGTGGAAGGCGGGCGCAATCCGCGTGACATCAAGGTGTTGCTGGCGCAGGAAATCGTTGCGAGATTTCACACTCAGCGGGATGCTGAAGCTGCGCTGGCAGAGTTTGATGCACGTTTTCGTAAGGGGGTGTTGCCTGACGACATGCCGGAAATTATCGTTGCGGCACCCGATGGCGTGATTCCGGTGCCGTTGTTGTTGCGTCAGGCCGGACTGGTAGACGGTACTTCGGAGGCAATGCGCATGATTGCGCAAGGCGCGGTCAAGCTGGACGGCGAGCGCGTGAACGATAAAGGCGATACGGTAGCGGCTGGCCGGGTCGTTGTCGCGCAGGTGGGTAAGCGAAAATTTGCACGAATCACAGTGCAATAAGTTTTAAATCTGCTTTATTTGTGCTTATAGTGAAATATGGGTTGTTATGCGAGGATGGTTTTGCTAGAATCGCGCCCTCAATTTTTTGGTAGAAGGTAGTTCGTAGATGACAACCGTACGTGTTAAAGAGAATGAGCCGTTTGAAGTCGCAATGCGTCGTTTCAAGCGTTCTGTAGAAAAAACTGGTCTGTTGACCGATTTGCGTGCACGTGAATTTTACGAGAAGCCAACAGCTGAACGCAAGCGCAAGCTCGCAGCAGCGGTTAAGCGTCATTACAAGCGTCTGCGCAGCCAGACGCTGCCGCCTAAGCTGTACTAAGTCTTACCCGTTCGCGTGGTAATGAATTTAAAGCAGAAAATTACCGATGACATGAAAGTCGCGATGCGTGCCAAAGATACGGCACGCCTCTCGGCTATTCGTCTATTGCTCGCCGCGATTAAGCAGCGTGAAGTGGATGAGCGCATTGAACTGGCAGATGGAGATATCGTTGCGATCATCGAAAAGATGAACAAGCAGCGCCGTGATTCCATTAGTCAGTACGAGGCGGCATCTCGTCAGGATCTGGCCGATATCGAGAAAGTCGAAATGGGCGTGCTGGCAGCTTATATGCCGCAACAGCTGAGCGAAGCAGAGGTGCTGGCCGCGGTTGTTGAAGCGATTTCGGCTGTCGGTGCTGCGGGTCCGCAGGATATGGGGAAAGTCATGGGTGTGCTCAAATCTAAATTGGCGGGTATCGCTGATATGGGTCGGGTGTCTGCTCTGATTAAGGCTCAGCTCTCGCAGTAGTTTGAACGTTGCAGGTTTTTCAATGAGCGTCTTCAGGGCGCTTTTTGTCATGATGAAAAGGGCGTTCCGGCATGATTCCAAAAAGTTTCATTCAGGACCTGCTCAATCGTCTGGATATCGTCGATGTCATCGAGCGCTATGTGCCGCTTAAAAAATCCGGTGGCAATTATGTCGCCTGCTGTCCGTTTCATAACGAAAAATCTCCCTCCTTTACGGTCAGTCAGTCCAAACAGTTTTATCACTGTTTCGGCTGCGGCGTGCATGGCACGGCGGTGGGTTTCGTCATGGAGCATCTGGGGTTGGGTTTTGTCGAAGCGATCGAAGATCTGGCGCAGAGTGTCGGGATGCAAGTGCCGTACGAGCAACAGGCGGAGCCCTTTAAAAAGGTCGCGCCCGATTTATATGAGGTGATGCAGGTTGCTACCCGTTACTACCGGGAGCAGCTCAAGTTATCCACGCGAGCGATCGATTATCTGAAAAGTCGCGGCTTGAGCGGAGAGATCGCGGCAAGATTCGGCATCGGTTTTGCGCCGGACGGCTGGCAAAATCTGGCCGCAGCCTTTGCCGATTACCAGAGCGCGACTCTGGTTGAAACCGGGCTTGTGATTACGGGTGAGGGCGATAAGCGCTACGACCGGTTTCGCGACCGCGTTATGTTCCCGATTATCAATGTGCGTTCTCAGGTGATCGGATTTGGCGGGCGCGTGCTGGATAAGGGCGAACCTAAGTATCTGAATTCACCTGAAACGCCTTTGTTTGAGAAGGGGCGCGAGCTGTACGGCTTGTATCAGGCACAAAAGGCCATACGCGCTCACGGGCGCGTGCTGGTCGTCGAAGGGTATATGGATGTGGTGGCGCTGGCGCAGCACGGCGTCGATTACGCGGTGGCGACGCTGGGTACGGCGACGACGCCGTACCATATTCAGAAGTTGTTGCGACTGGCGGATCAGATTGTATTTTGTTTTGACGGCGACAAGGCGGGGCGCAAGGCGGCATGGCGCGCGCTGGAAAATGCGCTGCCCCATTTGCAGGATGGCAAACTGCTGAGTTTCCTGTTTTTGCCCGCCGAGCATGATCCTGATAGTTTTATCCGTGAGTTCGGGCAGGCTGAGTTTGAGCAGCGAATTTCTGAGGCGATGCCTCTGTCAGGCTATTTGTTGCGCGAGCTGACGTCGGAGCTGGATTTGCATACTCAGGAGGGGCGTAATCAATTGCTGCATCGCGCAAAGCCGTTGCTGTCGGTAATTGTATCTCCTGTCACGTCGTTGCTGCTTCGTAAGGAGGTGGCGGTGTTATCGGGGGTCAGTCAGGCTGAGCTCGAGGTGCTGTATGAAATCAAGCCGATTGCGCATGCACCGCGCCCCTCCTTGAAAAAAGCGGCACGCACCCCATTTCCCGTGCAGCGTCTGATGTTGCAATGCTTGATCGCACAACCCGGCTTGGCTGTGGATATGCCGGACGAATGGCATGGTGAGGGAGCGGATGCCGAGGCAATTGTGGCCGTGCTGTTGGCGTTGCGCGAGGCGGATTATCAAATCAGCAGTCCTGCGCTGATGCAGATGTTTGAGGGAACCAGCTATGCCAGAGCGCTGGCTCAGGCGGAAGCGGAAATGCTGGCATGGGGGGATTCCTTCGATGTTGCCGCTGAGTTTTCGGGTTTGCTCAGCAAGCTGGAAGAGGGGCAGCGCCGCGATCAGTTTCAGGCGTTGCAAAGTCGGTTGTCGCAAGGGGGGGTGTCCGGATTAAGCGTTGACGAGCGTGAGCAGTATTTGCGACTGTTGCAGCGCGGTAATTCGGGTGCGGTAAGCGAGCCAAAGAGTTGATGTTCGTGAAGGGTGTAAGTGTCCGGGCTTTTCGGGTATAATGGCGCGCTTTTCTGCGGTCCTAACGTAGGTCTCACGCAATTGGAAACAAGATTATGGTAACGGTTAAAAAGACCAAGAAAAAAACTGACAAGAAGGACGACGTGATTGCGTTGCCGCTTGCCGAGTTGCAGCAGGACATCGATGCGCGACGGACCAGTCTGAAGGCGCTGATCGTACTGGGTAAAGAGCGCGGTTATCTCACCTACGCCGAAATCAACGACCATTTGCCGGATATGCTCGAGGTCGAACAGATCGAGAGCGTAGCGAGCATGATCAACGACATGGGGATTCGTGTCTGCGATGTGGCGCCCGATGCTGAAGCGCTGATTATGACTGACTCTGCACCGACCGCGGCGGATGAAGATGCTGCTGAAGAGGCGGAAGCGGCTTTGTCCACGGTCGATTCAGAATTTGGCCGAACCACAGATCCTGTGCGCATGTATATGCGCGAAATGGGGACGGTGGATCTGCTGACGCGTGAAAAAGAAATCGAAATCGCCAAGCGTATTGAAGAAGGTCAGCGCAACATGATACAGGCGATTTCTGCCTGTCCTGTGACAATCGCGGAAATCCTGTCGCTGGCGGCCAAAATTGAAATTGATGAGATTCGCGTCAATGAACTGATCGATGGTTTCGTGGATATCGAACTGGAAGACGAGTCCGGTTTGACTGCCAGCGATGATCAGGAACAGGATGAGTCCGAAGAGGAAGAATCTTCGGAGGAGTCGAATTCTGATGATGAAGACGAAGAAGATGAAGAGGCGATGGCCGCCGCGAGTGCCGCTGCTGCTGCTGCCGATTTGGCGCAGTTAAAAGCGGATGCGCTGGCACGTTTTGCCGTGATTGCTGATCTGTTCAGTAAAATGGGCAAGGCATACGAGAAGTACGGTTATCTGAGTGCGCAATACAATGTGCATCAGGCCGGCATTACCGAAGAGCTGATGGCGTTCCGTTTTACCGCCAAGCAGGTGGATGCATTGTGCAACACCATGCGTGGTCTGGTTGAAGAAATTCGCACCAACGAGCGCGGTATTCAGGATATCTGTGTGACGAAGAGCAAGATGCCGCGTCCGCATTTTATCAAGAGCTTTGTCGGGCATGAAGTGGATATGGACTGGCTCGCACAGGAAATTAAGGCGGCTAAGCCTTACAGCGAATTGCTGGTGCGCTATCAGCATGCGATTGTTGAGAAGCAGCAAAATCTCATCAATATGCAAAAGCGCGTCGGATTGCCGATCACTGATCTGAAAGAAATCAACCGCCGCATGACCAATGGTGAGGCGCGTTCGCACCGTGCCAAGCGCGACATGATCGAGGCTAACTTGCGTCTGGTGATTTCGATTGCCAAGAAATATACCAATCGGGGTCTGCAATTCCTCGATCTGATTCAGGAAGGCAACATCGGTCTGATGAAGGCGGTGGATAAGTTCGAATACCGTCGCGGCTACAAGTTTTCGACCTATGCGACCTGGTGGATTCGTCAGGCGATCACCCGTTCCATCGCGGATCAGGCGCGCACCATCCGTATTCCGGTGCACATGATCGAAACCATCAACAAGATGAACCGCATCTCGCGTCAGATTCTGCAGGAAACCGGGCAGGAAGCCGATGCCGCAACGCTCGCCGAAAAAATGGAAATGACGGAAGACAAGATCCACAAGATTTTGAAGATCGCCAAAGAACCTATTTCGATGGAAACGCCTGTGGGTGATGATGATGATTCGCATCTGGGCGATTTCATCGAGGACTCGAACACCACGGTGCCGATCGAAGCTGCGGTGTATGAAAGTTTGCGCAGCGCGACGTCGGATATACTCGACAGTCTGACCCAGCGTGAGGCTAAGGTATTGCGTATGCGTTTCGGTATCGAAATGAATACCGATCACACCTTGGAAGAAGTGGGTAAGCAGTTCGATGTGACGCGTGAACGCATTCGTCAGATTGAAGCCAAGGCTTTGCGTAAATTGCGTCACCCGTCGCGTTCCGAGAAGCTGAAGAGTTTCTTAGATAGCGAAGGTTAATTGTTTACGGGTCGTTAGCTCAGTTGGTTAGAGCAGAGGACTCATAATCCTTTGGTCCACGGTTCAAGTCCGTGACGACCCACCAAATAGAATGGCTCAGGCGTAAAATCCTGAGCCATTTTCATTTGTCAGTCAGCCGTGCAATTTTTTAGTGGGGTGTGTATGTCGTCTCTGAGTCGTAACGATTATCGAACGCTGGTGTTGTCCGCGCTGGGCGGGGCGCTGGAATTCTATGATTTCATCATCTTCGTCTTCTTCGCCGTGGTCATCGGGCAGTTGTTTTTCCCCCCCGATATGCCCGACTGGTTGAGACAGTTGCAAACCTTTGGTATTTTTGCAGCCGGATATCTGGCGCGGCCACTCGGCGGTATCGTGATGGCGCACTTCGGCGACATGCTGGGGCGCAAGCGCATGTTTATGCTGAGCATCCTGCTGATGTCGCTGCCGACGCTGGCAATCGGTCTTTTGCCCACCTATGCGGTGATCGGCATCTGGGCGCCTATTTTGCTGCTGACTTTACGCATTATGCAGGGGGCTGCGATCGGCGGCGAGGTGCCGGGCGCGTGGGTATTCGTCTCGGAACACGTCTGTGCAAAACATGTTGGTTTTGCCTGCGGGACCCTTACGGCGGGACTGACGGGTGGTATCTTGCTGGGCTCTCTGGTTGCAACAGCTGTTCATCAAATGTATTCCTCTGCAGAGTTGCTCAGTGAGGGCTGGCGTGTGCCTTTTATTTTGGGCGGACTGTTCGGCCTATTGTCGGTATGGCTGCGTCAGTGGCTGCATGAAACGCCGGTATTCAAAGAAATGCAGGCGCGACAATTGCTGGCTGATGAGCTGCCGCTGAAAACGGTTATTCGGGCGCACCGCGCATCGGTGCTGCTGACGATGGCGATGACTTGGTTACTATCGGCAGCGATCATCGTGATGATTTTAATGACGCCGATTCTGGTGCAAAAATTATATGCGATTCCGGCTGCCGTCGCGTTGCAGGCTGGCAGTATCGCCACGTTGTTTTTGAGCGTCGGCTGCATCGTGTTTGGTGCGCTGTCTGACCGCTTTGGCACGGGACGCGTGCTGGCGGCCGGTTGCGTAATGTTGGGTTTGACGGCGATGCTGTTCTATAGCCAGATGGCTGTTGCGCCGCAATACATTAATCCCTTGTATGCGCTATGCGGATTTTTTGTCGGTGTAATCGGCGTGATTCCGGCCGCTGCGGTGCGCGCCTTTCCTCCCGTGGTCAGATTCACCGGTTTGTCGTTTTCCTATAATGTGGCCTACGCCGTATTCGGCGGTCTTACGCCTGTGCTTGTGAGTCTGTGCTTGCCGTTTGACCCCATGGCACCCGCACATTACGTCCTGCTGTTGAGCGGGGCGGGCGTGCTGATCGGGCTGTATTTGATACGCTGCGATAAAAAACGGATTAACCGTTAATTTCCTGTCAGTGAGCTGCGTGCGGCTAAGGGGCGTTTTATGAGACAATACGCGATCAATCAGGTGCTGTTGGCACTTAGAATTTATTAGGGCGGAAAGTTGGAAAACTTTAATCAATTGCTGGCGGCCGATATGGCCTCGGTCGATCAGGTCATACGCAATAAGTTGCACTCGGAAGTGGTGCTGGTGAATCAGGTTGCTGAATATATCGTCAATAGCGGCGGTAAGCGTCTGCGCCCGGCATTGGTGGTGCTGTCTGCTCACGCTTTTAATTACCAAGGCGTACATCATCACGAACTGGCGGCAGTCGTAGAATTTATTCACACCGCAACCTTGCTGCACGACGATGTAGTGGATGAATCAGGACTGCGGCGCGGTCGCGAAACGGCCAATGCGCTGTTCGGTAATGCAGCTTCTGTGCTGGTCGGAGATTTTCTGTACTCGCGCGCGTTTCAGATGATGGTTGATGTCGGTGAAATGCGCGTCATGCAGACGCTGGCCGATGCGACCAATGTGATCGCAGAAGGCGAGGTGTTGCAGTTGCTCAATTGCAACGACGCCGATGTTGATGCCGAGAATTATATGCGCGTGATCCACTACAAAACCGCGAAACTGTTTGAAGCGGCGATGCGTCTGGGTGCGATCCTTGCCAAAACCTCAAGCGAGGATGAAGCGGCTGCCGCCACCTATGGCATGCATCTGGGTACGGCGTTCCAGCTGATCGATGATGTGCTCGATTATTCAGCTGATGAAGCGGCCACCGGCAAGCATCTGGGCGATGATCTGGCTGAAGGCAAACCGACGTTACCGCTGATTTATGCGATGCAGCACGGCACCGCTCAGCAGGCAGCAGTGGTGCGCAGTGCAATTGAAGAGGGCGACGTGGGGAAATTTGCCGAGGTGCTTAAAATCATACACGATACGGGCGCGCTCGATTTTACGAGGCTGCAGGCGATGCGCGAGGTCGAATTAGCTTGCGCAGCCATTAAAGGTCTGCCAGCTTCGAAATATAAAACCTGCCTGATGGAATTGGCGCACTTCGCCGCCACGCGCCAGCACTAATTCAACCGCATGCGGGGCGTTGCAACGGAGTACATATGAGTCGTCTGCTATTTCTGTTTGCTATTGCTGCAGTGATTTATCTGCTGTTTAAATCTGCCCGTAAAAATTTACCGCCGCAAGCGGTGAAGCCTGCTGAAGATATGGTGCGCTGTGCGCATTGCGGTGTCCATTTGCCGGCGGGCGAGAGCGTGAGTGCGGGTGATTTGCACTTTTGCTGTGCAGCTCACCGCGATGCCCAAGGCTAGTTATGTTGCACGTCAATAATGACGAGATTCCCGCCGATTTTTGGCGTTCGCTTAATTATTTCAATCTCTACCGCTTAGCCTTAGTCAGCTTCATTTTATTTATTGCGATCGCCTTCCAGGCTGAGCGCCTGTTCGGCACCAGCAAAGGGCAGCTGTTTCTGCTGACGGGCTGGGTATATGCCGTTGTCGTGGCGCTGTCGTTTATTCCGATGCGGATGCGCTGGTTTAAATTTTCATGGCAACTGGCGTGGCAGGTCGGTAGCGATATCGTCGCCCTGACGGTGTTGTCTCATGCGAGCGGCGGGATACAGAGCAGTGTGGGTTTGCTGCTGATGGTATCGATGGCGGTGGCCGGAATTATCAGTCGCGGAAAAATTACCCTGTTCTTTGCATCGCTTGCCAGCATAGCTGCGTTGCTGGAACACGCCTTTGCCGTCCTATACGATGATGCGCCAGTCACGCAATATGTTCAGGTGGGCTTGTTGTGTGTGTCTTATTTTGCGGTGGCGGGACTGGCGCATAAGCTCGCTCAGTATGCGCTGGACAATCAGAAGCTGGCGCAGCGCCGGGGCCGTGATTTGATCGGGATGGCGGAGGCGAACCGTTTAGTGATGCGCGACATGCAAGACGGCGTGCTGGTGGTTGATGAGCATGACAGAATCGTACAGATGAACCCGAGCGCCGCGCGCCTGCTCTACAACACGGAAGCGGCCGACAGTATGCTCTCCGAGAGTTTCCCGCTTTTATATCAGCAGTATGCGCAATGGAAGCACAATACGATCAATGCGCGCGTCACCTTGCAGCTGGATGGCGGTTTGCAGGCCAGATTACGCTTTGTCGGGGTAGAGCGCGATGCGGCGCAGGGTGCGGTGATTTTTCTGGAAGACATGCAGCATGCTCAGGCCGAGGCGCAGCAGATTAAGCTTGCGGCACTGGGTCGGCTGACGGCCAATCTCGCGCATGAAGTGCGCAATCCCTTGTCGGCCATCAGTTATGCGACCGAGTTGCTGCAGGAAGAATCGGGCAATACGCGGCAGGTGCGGCTGTTGCAGCTGATTCGGGACAATACCCAGCGCATCAACCGGATAGTCGAAGACGTGATGCAACTGAACCGGCGCGATCGCGCGCAACTTGAAACGTTCGATTTAGCCGTTTTTTTGCCCGTGTTCGTCGATGAGTTCAATCAGGCGGAGCGCGTGGGGAGCGGCGTGCTTCAATTGCATGCGGAGACATGCAGCATGGTGACGTTCGATCGGGGGCATTTTCGGCAGGTGCTGTGGAACTTGTGTCGCAATGCACTGCATTACGGACGTCAATTGCCCGGTAGTCTTACACTGACGACGGGGCAGGATCGGGGGCGTGTGATGCTCGATGTGCTGGATGACGGATCGGGGATCTCGGTAGCGCATCAATCCCGTCTGTTTGAACCTTTTTTTACCACTGCCGAGCAGGGGACGGGGCTGGGTTTGTATATTGCGCGTGAATTGTGCGAGGCGAATGGCGCCTGGCTGGAATATCATGATAGGCTTTCGGAACCGGGCGCATGCTTTCGAATTACCTTTGGCGAGAGAAGATTAGGGAAACGACCGGTGAATGAACATGGCTGATAAAACAAAACGCGAATTTCAGTCGGGCTCAGTCAAGGGGACCGTGCAGCAGTCGGTGCTTTTGGTCGATGACGAGCCTGATATTCTGGAATTGCTGGAAATGACCCTGCTTAAAATGGGGCTGGTGGTGGACAAAGCCGCTTGTGTTAGGGAGGCGCTGGATAAATTAGCCAAAAAGCGATACGACTTGTGCCTGACGGACATGCGTATGCCCGATGGCGACGGTCTGGAAGTGGTTAAACATATCGCCGCTCACAGTCTCGATGTGCCGGTCGCGGTGATTACCGCACACGGCAATATGGAAAATGCGATCACGGTACTCAAGGCCGGTGCCTTTGATTATCTGGCCAAACCGCTGTCGCTCGAACAGTTGCGCACGCTGGTGAAATCGGCCCTCAGCATGCCACAGCCCAGTCCCTCTGCCGATAAGCTATTGCTGGGTAATGCGCCAGCCATGCAGAAGGTGCGCGATTTGATCGAGCGAGTCGCGCGCAGTCAGGCGCCTGTTTATATTAGCGGTGAGTCAGGGAGCGGCAAAGAACTGGCCGCGCGCCTGATTGTGCAGAGTGGCCCGCGTTGTGATCAGGCGGTCATCGCGGTCAACTGCGGCGCGATTCCTGAAAATCTGATGGAGAGTGAATTTTTTGGTTACAAAAAAGGCGCTTTTACCGGTGCAGACAAGGATCGCGACGGGTTTTTTCAGGCGGCGAACGGCGGCACGTTATTTTTGGATGAAGTTGCGGATTTACCGTTGACGATGCAGGTAAAGCTGTTGCGCGTGATACAGGAAAAGCGCGTCAGAAAAGTAGGTTCGACGACGGAAGAGCCGGTGGACGTGCGTCTGATCAGTGCGACGCACAAAGATCTGGCCGAGCGTGTCAAGTCGGGTCAGTTCCGTCAGGATTTATATTATCGTTTGAATGTGATTCCGATACAGATGCCCAGCTTGCGCGAATTGCGTGAGGATATCGGTCAAATCGCTCAGCAGGTGCTCAACCGCCTGCGCGCAGGTGAGCCCGCACGCTTTTCGGATGAGGCCTTGCGTGTGTTGCAGCAGTATGATTTTCCCGGGAATGTCCGGGAACTGGAAAATATCATCGAGCGTGCGCTGGCACTGTGTTCGGACGGGGTGATTTCGGCTGAAGATCTGTGTCTGAGTCCGGCGGAGCAAACTGAAGCGGGAGAGCGGACCGACAAGTATCCGCTGCCTGCCTATCTTGACCGGGTTGAAAAGGAGGCGCTAATGGAGGCGCTTCAGCAGACGAATTTCAATCGAACCGCGGCTGCGAAACTGATCGGACTGACGTTTAGAACCATGCGCTATCGTATGGAGCGGCTGGGGATCAAAAGCCCGGCAGGGGCGGATGATGCGGATTGACAGGGAAGGCTGGGTTAGCGGGTGCGAGCATCTGCCTTCACCAAATTTTGACGAGCGGGCGGCAGGTCCCGTCGAGTTGCTGGTCATACACAATATTAGTTTGCCGCCCGATGAGTTCGGCGGTGAGGGTGTGCAGCAGCTCTTCACCAATACGCTGGACCGTTGCGCGCATCCTTATTACCAGACGATACCGGAAGGTCGTGTGTCATCGCATTTTTATATTCGCCGCGACGGGCATCTCATACAATTCGTCTCCTGTTTGCAGCGCGCCTGGCATGCGGGTTTGTCCTCATGGCAGGGCAAGCCGCGTTGCAATGATTTTGCGGTCGGTATCGAATTAGAAGGCAGCGACAATGTGCCCTTTACCGATGCGCAGTATGCGGCGCTTCATGAACTGACCCTCGCGCTGCGCACGGCCTTGCCGATACGCGGAATTGCCGGACACAGCCATATTGCACCTGTCCGTAAGACTGATCCCGGGCCGTTTTTCGACTGGCAGCGTTATCTTTCGCGCCTCGCTTTGAAGTAACTTCCTCAATACGTTCCGCAGTTGATTGATTCGCCGTGAAAAATCGGAGTGCTGGTTTTTGTCGGATTGTTTTTGCTTGCAAAATTTTCTGGTAACACTACAATTAGCGTTCACCACTAAAAAAAATACTATATATAGTGGTTTTCGAATTTACCAGATCAGTTAATACAAGGGATGCTCATGACAAACGCTGCCAGCGCTTCAACTTCTTTGCCGTCCGCCGCGGGCGATAAAGAGGCAAACAGCTCGTTCGATTTATACAAGGTTGTCCGTCGCAACGGTTCGGTTGTCGTGTTTGAACCTGCGAAAATTTCAGTGGCACTGACCAAGGCGTTTATCGCTGTCAGTGGCGGGCCAGCTGCCGCATCCGCGCGGGTCCGCGAGCTGGTCGAGCAACTCACCCAAGGTGTGGTCATCGCACTGATGAGACGTCAGCCGCACGGTGGCACGCTGCATATCGAAGATATTCAGGATCAGGTTGAACTGGGACTGATGCGCTCAGGCGAACACGATGTTGCGCGAGCCTACGTTTTATATCGTGAAGCGCATTCCCGTTCACGCGCTAAAGAAGTGGTGTCGCAGCCGGCCCACGTTATCAACGTCACGGGCAAAGATGGCGTCGTGCAGCCGCTCGATTTGGCGCGTTTGTCGGTGCTGGTTCAATCCGCCTGCGAAGGTCTGGGTGACGTCGTTGACGCACAGATGGTGCTTCAGGTTGCTTTGAAGGATATGTACGACGGCGTGCCGCTGCATGAAGTGCACAAATGTCTGATTTTGTCGGCGCGTTCGATGATCGAAAAAGAGCCAGCTTACAATTTCGTTACGGCACGTCTGCTGCTGAACAATATCTGCTGTGAAGTACTGGGCGAAGATGTCGCGCCCGCCGATATGGCTACGCGCTATGCAGAGTATTTTCCGAAATTTATTAAGCGCGGAATTGCCGCTGAGTTGCTCGATGACAAGCTGGCAGGCTTTGACTTGCCGCGACTGGCAGCAGAGCTCGATGCCTCGCGCGATCTGCAGTTCGGTTATCTGGGGCTGCAAACGCTCTATGACCGTTACTTCCTGCATATCGGCGGTACGCGTATCGAAGCGCCTCAGGTGTTTTTCATGCGTGTGGCGATGGGTCTGGCACTGAACGAGATCGACCGCGAAGCGCGTGCGATCGAGTTTTATCGCCTGTTGTCAGGTTTCGACTTCATGTGTTCGACGCCGACGCTGTTTAATTCCGGTTCGCGCCGCTCCCAGCTCTCTTCCTGTTATCTGTCGACCGTGGAAGACAATCTGGAAGGTATTTACGACGCGATCAAAGACAATGCGCTGCTGGCCAAGTTTGCCGGCGGTCTGGGCAATGACTGGACGCCTGTGCGCGCTTTGGGTGCTCACATCAAGGGTACTAACGGCGAGTCGCAAGGCGTGGTGCCGTTCCTCAAAGTCGTCAACGATACGGCGGTTGCGGTCAATCAAGGCGGCAAGCGCAAGGGGGCTGTGTGCGCCTATCTGGAAACATGGCATCTGGACATCGAAGAGTTTCTGGATTTACGCAAGAACACAGGTGACGACCGTCGTCGCACGCACGACATGAACACCTCGAACTGGATTCCCGACCTGTTCATGAAACGCGTGATGGAAGGCGGTAACTGGACGCTGTTTTCGCCATCGGATGTGAAGGATCTGCATGATCTGTTCGGTATCGATTTCGAAATCGCCTACACCGCATACGAAGAAAAAGCGGCCGCTGGACAAATCAAGCTGTACAAGACGGTACAGGCCGCGAGCCTGTGGCGCAAGATGCTGACCATGCTGTTTGAAACCGGACATCCTTGGATCACCTTCAAGGATCCTTGCAACATCCGTTCGCCTCAGCAGCATGTGGGTGTCGTTCACAGCTCGAATCTGTGCACCGAAATCACGCTGAACACCAACGCGGATGAAATCGCCGTGTGTAATCTGGGTTCGGTGAATCTGCCCGCTCATCTGTATCCTGAAGGTCACGATCTGGCAGGTCAGATCGATCACGCCAAGTTGCGCCGCACCATCAACACCGCGATGCGCATGCTCGATAACGTGATCGATATCAACTACTACGCGGTCGCCAAAGCGCGCAATTCCAACCTGAAGCACCGTCCTGTCGGGATGGGAATCATGGGATTCCAGGACTGTCTGCATCAGTTGCGCCTGCCTTATTCCTCAATGGAAGCGGTTGAATTTGCCGACCGTTCGATGGAAGCGGTATGCTATTACGCCTACTGGGCATCGACCGAATTGGCCGAAGAGCGCGGTCGTTACGCCTCCTATAAGGGCAGCCTGTGGGATTGCGGTATCCTGCCTCAGGACACGCTCGATCTGTTAAGAGAAGAGCGCGGCGGATATGTCGAAGTGGATACCTCGGTCAGCATGGACTGGGACGCGTTACGTGCACGCATCGGCCAATACGGTATGAGGAATTCAAATTGTGTGGCGATTGCGCCGACGGCGACGATCTCAAACATCATCGGCGTGTCTGCCTGTATCGAACCTACCTATCAGAACCTCTTCGTTAAATCGAATCTGTCCGGTGAGTTTACTGTGATCAACGATCATCTGGTCGCTGAGTTGAAACGACTGGGGCTCTGGGACGAAGTGATGATTTCCGATCTGAAATACTTCGACGGAAGTCTGGCCAAGATCGACCGCGTACCGGCCGAATTACGCAACCTGTATGCGACCGCTTTCGAAGTCGAGCCTTCATGGTTAATTGAAGCTGCATCGCGCCGTCAGAAATGGATCGATCAGGCACAATCCTTAAACATCTACATGGCAGGTGTGTCTGGTCGCAAGCTGGACGACACCTATAAGCTGGCCTGGGTGCGGGGCTTGAAGACGACGTATTATCTGCGCACGCTGGGTGCAACGTCGGCTGAGAAATCAACCGGTCGTGCAGGCGCCCTGAATGCGGTGGCGGTCGGCGATGCACCGGCGGAGACAACACAATTCTGCTCGATTGATAACCCTGAGTGCGAGGCTTGCCAATAATGCTGACATTTGATGATGAAGTTGTAACAACGATTCCTGCTGTGGATGCGCCGAGCGTGGATGCGGCGTCCGCTCGTATCCGTGTGGAAGACAAGCGTATTATCAACTGCAAGGCGGACGTCAATCAGCTCGTGCCGTTCAAGTATAAGTGGGCGTGGGAAAAATACCTGGCCGCCTGTGCGAATCACTGGATGCCGCAGGAAGTAAACATGACGGCCGATATCGCGCTGTGGAAGAGCGATAAGCTGTCTGATGACGAGCGCCGTCTGATCAAGCGTAATCTGGGATTTTTCACGACGGCCGACAGTCTGGCTGCCAACAACATCGTGCTGGGCTCGTACCGTCATATCACCAATCCGGAATGCCGCCAGTTCCTGCTGCGTCAGGCGTTCGAAGAAGCGATTCATACGCACGCCTACCAGTATATCGTCGAGAGTCTGGGGCTGGACGAGGGCGAAATCTTCAATATGTATCACGAAGTGCCGAGCATCCGTAACAAGGACGAATTCCTGCTCCCCTATATTGACGTGCTGACCAATCCTGAATTCAAAACCGGTACGCCGGAAACCGATCAAGCACTGCTGCGCAGTCTGATTGTGTTCGCCTGCATCATGGAAGGGCTGTTCTTCTATGTTGGTTTCGTGCAGATTCTGGCTTTAGGCCGCCAGAACAAGATGACCGGGGCTGCGGAGCAGTATCAATATATTCTGCGCGATGAATCCATGCATCTGAATTTCGGCGTGGATTTGATCAACCAGATTAAGATGGAAAACCCGCACCTGTGGACGGCCGCTTTCCGTGAGGAAATTCGCGGCCTGATGCAAAAGGGCGTGGAGCTGGAATACGCCTATGCGGAAGACACGATGCCGCGCGGAATTCTGGGATTGAATGCCACCATGTTCAAGGAATACCTGCGCTTCATCGCCAACCGTCGCTGCCAGCAAATCGGCGTGGATATCCTGTATCAGGGGGCGACCAACCCGTTTCCGTGGATGTCGGAGATGATCGATCTGAAGAAGGAAAAGAACTTTTTCGAAACGCGCGTGACGGAATATCAGACTGGCGGTTCGTTAAGCTGGGATTAGTCTGCTGCTCAAACGCACCTGTCAAAAAGTGCGTTTGAGTATTTTCCCTCCTGGGTGTGGCGCGTTTAGATGCCGTCTGAAATATAGGGAAAGCACAGTTCGACCAGTTTGTTGATCAACTCGGTCGAATTAATCGGTTTGGCCACGAATCCGGTCATTCCGGCTTTATCGCAGGCGGATTTTTCATCCAGTGTCACGCCCGCACTCATCGCGACGATGGGCAGGCGGATGAATCTCGCATCCTGACGAATCAGGCGCGTAGCTTCCAGTCCGTCCATCACCGGCATCTGGATGTCCATCAGTACAATGTCGTAAGTCTTTTCCTGCAATCGTTGTATTGCCTCCTCCCCATTACTGGCGATATCGACGAGCAAGCCAATTTTCTCGAGCATTTTAGAGGCGACCAGCTGATTGATCCGGTTGTCCTCCGTCAGCAAAACGTGTTTGCCGCGCAGTGCGTGTGCTATTTCGCGCAATTCTGGCGGTGCTTTGTCAGACTGTCGACGCTGATGCTCGTTGACCTGAACTTTGTTGAAGGTGAGCTCAACGCTGAAGGTGCTGCCTGCTCCTGTCTGACTCTCAACCTTGATGTCACCTCCCATCAGTTGCGCCAGATTGCGACTGATGGTTAAACCCAGACCTGTGCCGCCAAAACGTCGACTGATGGAGCTATCGGCCTGAGAAAATGGCTGAAACAGCGCGCTGATTTGCACGGGTGACATGCCGATGCCGTTGTCCTTCACACTAAAGCGCAGCGTGGTTGAATCGGCCGCATTTTCTATTTGCGATACCTTCAGTGTAACGAGGCCTTTTTGGGTGAATTTAAACGCATTACCCAGCAAGTTGGTCAGTATTTGTCTCAGTCTGAGCGGGTCGCCCAGCAAGAGTTGATGGATGTCAGTGTCGCGTACGACGTTGAACTCAATGTCGTTTTCCACTGTGGACAGGGTGAATATCCGCTGGATGCTGTCGATCAGCTCATAGATATTAAATTGTATTTTTTCAATTGACAGCTGGTTCGCTTCTATTTTTGACAGATCCAGTATGTCGTTGAGTATGCCCATTAATGACCGGGAGGATTCATTGATTTGCTGCAGGTGACTTTGTTTTTCAGCGGGATCTGCGCTGTCGAGTGCCAGTTCAGATAGTCCTATGACGGCGTTCATCGGTGTTCTGATTTCATGCGACATATTGGCTAGAAATTCGGATTTGGATTGAGCCATGCTTTCTGCAACTTCTTTGGCACGTTGCAACGCCTGCTGCGATTGTTTGAGTTCGGTGATGTCCCAGTTAGTGCCTGTCATGCGCAGCGGTTTTCCTGCCGCGTCAAATTTGACACTGGCCAGCGCGCGTATATTGCGGATGGTTCCGTCAGGCCAGCGCACGCGGAATTCGGTATCGTAGTTTTCGTTGTTGGCCAGCGCATTTTGCACGCAGGCCTGGGCTTGGGCTGTATCCTCGGGCAATATTGCCGAGCTCCATGCCTCAGCAGCCCCCGAAAACTGGTCGCGTTGCAGTCCATACAGCGTAAACATCTGATCGTCCCACGTCAGCGTGTTATTCACGACATCCCAGTCCCATACACCGACTCCGCCCGCCTGTGTGGCAAGGGCGAGCCGCTCGCTGACTTCGTGCAGTGCATCCTCTGCACGATGGCGCTCGGTTACATCGG
Organism: Gallionellales bacterium GWA2_54_124; assembly: GCA_001801025.1. Taxonomy (GTDB): domain Bacteria; phylum Pseudomonadota; class Gammaproteobacteria; order Burkholderiales; family Gallionellaceae; genus Gallionella. Next base: position 165,311 of record MGWO01000013.1, on the reverse strand, counting down.
AGATATAGCCGTGCCAGATCACGCTGCCGTCGGACAATTTTTCCGGTCTGGACTGCCCCTCAAGCCAGCGCACCCCTCTTGCAGGCAGCACGACACGGTATTCAAGCCGCCATGGGTGCTGCGTGCGTGCTGACTCATGGAAGGACGCCATCAGAATTTCGTAATCGTCAGGGTGAACGCGTGTAAAAAGCAGCGAAGCGTCTTCCTTGATTTGAACGGCGGGTAATTCAAATATCTCGAAAATTCCATCGCTGACATAAGGCATGCTGACGTTCCCATTCGGGAACAGGCGGAACTGAAAAAGCATACCCGGTAGTTGATGCGACAATTTCGTTAGCAAGTTCTGACTGGTTTGCAGTTGCGCATTTTTCAGGTTTAGGCTGTCGACATGCTGACGTGACATTCGGTGCGACAGGTTCAGATTCAGGTGGGCCATGATGTTATTGGCCAGAATTTTGATGGAATTGATTTGCTCCGGGCTTAATACTCGGGGCACGCGATCGATGACACAGAGTGTGCCGATGTGCTGGCCTTCGGGTGCGGCGAGCGGAACGCCGGCGTAAAAACGAATTTCTGGGGTAGAAACGACCAGCGGATTATCAAAGAATCGCTCGTCCAACAGCGCATTCTCGACGATCATGGTTTCGTCCTCAAGAATGGTGTGGGCGCAGAATGCCACATCGCGCGAGGTTTCTTTCGCATCGAGCCCTGTGCTGGCCTTGAACCACTGGCGATGCTCGTCGATCAGGCTGATTGCTGCAATCGGCGTCTGGCAGATATAGGATGCCAGTTGCACCATCGAATCGAGTGCGCTGTCGGGCTCTGTATCCAGCACTTCGTAATCGAGCAGCGCGGCCATGCGCGCTTGCTCATCTTTTGGCGGTGGGGCGATTTTCATGGGTTATTTTGTTTGAGTAAGTTTGTGTTTTGCAATACAACTTTCGATTGCAGATGATGACATATTTTGCAGGTGAAAAACCAGTTTCATCAGCGATCAAATGAACACAGCTCGTAGAGAATAGAAGTGCCCCACGCCCTTGCAGGTATACCCATCAGGTGAGATCGGCCGGATGATTGCGCAGCGTTGCAGGCTTACTCGCATATAATTGCGGTCAGCCAGATATGGATACATCGTGCATGTGGCATAGACGTATTTTTGTTGCAGGTGCTTAAAGTTACTGAAGCGAAGTAGAATGAGACGGTACAGTCGCCTGTTTGCCACGTTCACGCAGTAAACGGAAAATTTAACATTTTGAATACGTTTGGAAAAATTGTTTTGCTGCTTATTTTAAACAGGGCGCATGTTGAGGTAGATCGCAGCGCGAATTTGGATGTTCTTGACCGTGCGTTTGCGAATTTTATCGCCGCTATCGCTCAAACGCTGCAAATGGTTCGTACATGAAAATTACTTTTATACTGCTGCTCTTGTTGCTAAGTGCTTGCAGCACGCCGCCGCTGCAATACAAGGATGTCGTCTTGCCGCAGGCGGTTTATTCCGCGCAGCTGCAATCTGACCGGCCTGTGGTCGCACTTGCACTGGGCAGCGGAGGTGATCGCGGTTTTGCACATATCGGCGTCATCAAGGTGCTCGAAGCTAATAATATCAAGGTCGATCTGGTGCTGGGAACCAGCGCGGGCAGTGTGGTCGGCGCGTTATATGCAGGCGGATATGACGGCGTGGCGCTGGAAAAACTGGCGCTTGAGATGGACCGTGAAAAGCTCAAGGATTTTGATTTCTCAAGGCGCGGTTACGTGCGGGGTGAGCAGTTGCAGGATTTTATCAATCGTGCGCTGAAAAATCGCTCCATCGAGCAACTCGACAAGCCGTTTGTCGCCATTGCAACCCAGTTGAGCAGCGGTCGCGCCGTCGCCTTTAACCGCGGCAATACAGGTATGGCGGTGCGTGCCTCCAGCAGCATCCCCGGGGTATTTTATCCTGTGATCATTCAGGGCGAAGAGTATGTAGACGGGGACTTGAAGAAGCCTGTGCCTGTCACGATCGCGCGTGAAATGGGCGCCGATTTCATCATTGCGGTGGACATTTCTCAGCAGCCCAAAGACAGTCCCGCGCTGCTCGATATCATCGATATTTTGAAGCAAAGCCTGCGCATTATGCGCCAGTCCATTTTGTCGCAGGAACTGGCATCGGCTCAAGTCGTAATACGTCCGGCAATCGGCATGACCCCTGAGATCGATGCTGCCAGCAAGTTACATTTGATTAAGGCGGGGGAGGAGGCTGCAACCGCTGCCTTGCCGATGATACATGAGTGGTTGCAGAAAATTGCAGCTGAGAAGGCGCTCGAACAACATCCGTCTGCGCCCCTTGACGTTCCTCGTTTTTAATTTTTACCGTGAATTCTTACAGCAAAGAGCTACCCTACCTGTCAGACGCCGCGACATACTATGCGGCAATTGCTGATCTGCCGTGGGCCGCCTGGCTTGACAGTGCAGGCATGGCGCGTTTTGATATTCTGACCGCGCAACCTCACCATACGCTGGTGTTGCAGGAGGCATGCGAAGATCCTTTTTCACTGATACGCGGTGAGCTGGGCGAACACATCGCACCGCTTACCGATGTGCCGTTTGCCGGTGGTGCGCTGGGCTACTGGAGTTATGATCTTGCAGAGGGTACGGCAGGGGCATCTGGCATGACTTCTTTGATGTCCATCGGTATTTATGACTGGGCGCTGGTGCTCGATCATCATAAAAAAACAGCGCGTCTGGTGTCGCATCAGCGTTTTGCCGAAACCGCTGCAGTTCTGGCCGATGTGCTGCAGCGACTGACCCGTTCGCACAGCAAGCCGTCCGAATTCTTCCGCGTGCAGGGTAAGATAGTCAGCAACTTCACCAAAGCCGCTTATGCGGCGGCGTTCGATGCTGTGCAGGGCTATTTGCAGGCGGGGGATTGTTATCAGGTCAATCTGGCGCAATGCTTTTCTGCCGCGGCAACAGGGGATGCGCTGTGCGCCTATCTCAAACTGCGCGACCTGAGTCCTGCCCCCTATTCTGCTTATCTTAATTTCCCTGATGTTCAGATTCTGTGCGCCTCCCCTGAGCGTTTTGTCAGCGTGTGTAACGGTGTTGTTGAGACCCGGCCGATCAAGGGTACGCGTCCGCGCGATGCGGATCCGCTGATCGATGCGCGGCTGGCCGGTGAGTTAAGCTGCCATCCCAAGGATCGTGCCGAAAATTTGATGATCGTCGATTTGTTGCGCAACGATCTTGGCAAAAATTGCACGGCAGGTTCAGTTCGGGTGCCGAAATTGTTCGATGTGGAGAGCTATGCACACGTTCATCATCTCGTCAGTACGGTACAGGGTGAGCTGGCTCAAGGCCGTGATGCGCTCGATTTGTTGGGTGGCTGTTTTCCCGGAGGGTCTATCACCGGTGCGCCTAAAGTGCGTGCGATGCAGATTATTGAACAACTCGAAACCTCATCGCGCGGTATTTACTGCGGTGCGATCGGCTATGCCGGATTTGACGGCAACATGGACACCAATATTGTTATTCGCACGCTGGTCTACAGCGGCGGGCAGATACGCTGCTGGGCGGGCGGCGGCTTGGTAGCCGACTCGCAATGTGATGCCGAATATCAGGAGACGCTGGATAAGGCTGCTGCGCTGCTGGCGCTGCTTGAATTTTACGGTGGTATAACGGCGCGCTGATTCTTGAACGCCGGGGGCGAAAATTTAGACTGTGCTTTGTACGCGGAAGATGCGGATGACTTCGGGGATCATACGCAAGCTGCGCATGATCGTGGCTAGATGCAGGCGGTTGTTGACTTCCAGAGTGAAGTGCAGCGCGGTGTACTCGCCCTCGTTAGCGAAGCTGACGTTTTCAATGTTTGATTCAGCGTCGGCGATGGCGGCCGCTACTTTTGCCAGTACGCCGCGTTGATTGGCAACCAGCAGTTTCAGGTTTACGGCGAAGGTGCGCGTGATGTGCTTGTCCCACACAACGTCCAGCCATTGTCCGCTGTGGCCTTTGCGTAGCAGCGGGCAGTCGTGCGTATGGACGACCAGTCCCTGCCCGCTTTTGATTACACCTATGATAGGATCTCCTGGGATAGGGCGGCAGCAGGTGGCGAACTGCACCGCCATGCCTTCCGTGCCCAGTATGGTGATGACTGGATTGGAGACGATATCGCCGGGCACGGCATCGCCATTACAGGCCAGTTGTCGTGCGACCACCATGTTGAGGCGGCGGCCTAAACCGATATCGGCCAGGATTTCCTGACGGCTTTTAACGCCGGTGTCCCGCAGCAGTTTATTCCAGCAGGCTTCTGAGATTTCGGCCGGCTTAAATCCCAGTGCCGTCAATGCCTGACCCAGTAAGCGCTCTCCCAGTTGAGCCGATTCTCCCGACTGCATGGTCTTGAGGAAATGGCGGATATGACTGCGCGCCTTGTTGGTGGTCACATAGGTCAGCCAGGCAGGATTAGGTTTTGCGTGTGCCGCTGTGATGATTTCCACCCGGTCGCCATTTTTGAGTTCGCTGCGCAACGGGACCAGTTCGTGGTTGATCTTGACTGCAATGCAGCGGTTGCCGATGTCGGTGTGCACGCTGTAGGCGAAATCCACCGCCGTAGCGCCGCGCGGCAAGGACAGAATCTTGCCTTTGGGGGTGAAAATATAAACCGCATCGGGGAACAGGTCGACCTTCAGGTGCTCCATGAATTCGGCGGAGGTGCGGCTGTCGTTTAGGCTTTCGAGTAATTCCTGCAGCCACTGGTGAGTCTTTTTATGCAGCTCGCTAATGGTTGCATGGCCGTTCTTGTAAAGCCAGTGCGAAGCAACGCCTGCATCGGCGATCTTGTGCATCTCGCGGGTACGGATCTGGACTTCTATCGGCGTGCCAAAGGGGCCGAACAGCGTACTGTGCAGCGACTGATAGCCGTTGGACTTCGGGATGGCGATATAGTCTTTGATTTTTCCGGGGATCGGTTTGTACAGCGCGTGCAGCGCCCCCAGTGCCAGATAGCAGGCATTGGTGTCTTCGACCAGCACGCGGAAACCGTAGATATCCAGTACCTCGGAAAACGCCAGTGATTTAAGCTGCATTTTCTTATAGATGCTGTAGATGTTTTTCTCGCGTCCGGTGACTTCGGCCTGAACCTGTTTTTTTTCAAGCTGTCCGCGGATGGCGTCCAGTATTTTTCCGAGCACTTCACGGCGATTGCCGCGTGCGACCTTGAGCGCTTTGGCCAGCACCGTATAGCGATTCGGGTGCAGATGTTTGAAGCTTAAATCCTGTAGTTCCAGATAGATCTCATTGAGCCCAAGCCGGTTGGCAATCGGCGCGTAAATTTCCATCGTCTCGCGCGCGATGCGTTCGCACTTTTCCTGCCGCATCGAGCCGAGCGTGCGCATGTTGTGCAGCCGGTCGGCCAGTTTAATCAGAATGACACGCACATCGCGTGCCATTGCGAGCAGCATTTTGCGGAAATTTTCGGCCTGCGCATCTTCGCGCGTCTCAAAATGAATCTTTTCCAGTTTGCTCAGGCCGCCGACCAGTTCCGCGACGGGTTTGCCAAACTGCTCCGCGATCTGTTCGGTGGTGATTTCGGTATCTTCAACCACATCGTGCAGCAGTGCGGCAATAATGGATTGTGCATCCAGATGCAGTGGCGTAAGTATGCGTGCCACTGCAATTGGATGTGTGACATACGGGTCGCCCGACTGGCGGGTTTGACCCTGATGGGCGATGCGGCTGAATTCGATCGCAGCACGGATGTGTTCTACATCCTGCGACTTCAGGTAGCCCGATACTTCCTCAATCAGAAATTCTGCGTCGGCCATTGTTTGCTATAGCAACAGTTAAGCGTGACCCCGGTTGAGGATTTCTACGCCGACTTTGCCCTTGCTGATTTCGCGCAAGGCAACCACGGTTGGTTTGTCGCGGCTTTCAGGGACCAGATGCGATGCGCCGTTGGCGATCTGGCGTGCGCGAAAAGCGGCGGCCAGCGTCATTTCAAAACGGTTAGGGATATGTGCCAAACATTCTTCTACGGTAATACGAGCCATGATTTACTCCGGATTTTGTAACTGGTTAATTAAATTTTGATGGCGAGCCAACTGCTTGGTGCCGCGCAGTCTGGCGGCCAGAACGATCGCGTTGAATTCCTTGAGCGCCTCGTTCAGATTGTCGTTGATGATAACATAATCGAATTCGGCAACATGTGCGACATCATCACTTGCAGCAGCCATGCGCTGTTTTATGATGTCGCTGTGATCGGTGCCGCGTCCGGTCAGGCGCTGTTCCAGTGCTGCGATGGAAGGCGGCAGGATGAAAATACTCACGCATTCGGGGAACTGGGATCTGACCTGATTGGCACCTTGCCAATCGATTTCCAGCAGAATATCGTGGTCTTTAGCGTTTTCTTGTGCGATCCAGTTCTGCGAGGTGCCGTAAAAATTGCCATAGACTTCGGCGCTTTCCAGAAATTCACCGCGCCCTGACATTTCGATAAATGTTTCGCGGCTGACAAAGTGGTAGGCGACACCATCCACCTCGCCTTTGCGTGGCGCACGGGTCGTGTAGGAGACGGACAAATCAATCTGCGGATTGGTGGCGAGCAAGGCATGCACCAGACTGGTTTTTCCGGCGCCAGACGGCGCGCTGATAACGAATAAACTTCCTGACATAAAAACTCCAAACGGTAAATTTCAAATTCCGGGTTATTCCAGGTTCTGGATTTGTTCGCGCATTTGTTCGATGAGAATTTTCATTTCCATTGCGCTGCGCGAGACCTCTGCATCGACTGATTTAGAGCCAAGTGTATTGGCTTCACGGTTGAGTTCCTGCATCAGGAAATCCAGCCGCTTGCCGACTGCACCGCCCTGCCTGAGGATGCGGTGCATCTCGGTCAGGTGACTGTCCAGGCGCGAGAGCTCCTCATCGACATCGATCTTGCTGGCGAACAGCAAGATTTCCTGTCGTATGCGTTCATCATCCGTGCCCTGCATTGCATCTCTCAGACGGCTGGTCAGGCGTGCCTCGTAAGCTGAAATTGCGGCGGGGACGTGTGGGATTACCTCAGTTCGCAATGCTTCAATTTTCTCAAGGCGCGCCAGCAGAAATTCTTTGAGTTTCTCGCCTTCACGCTGGCGCGAAGCGGAAAATTCCAGCAGGGCGGCCTGCATCAGGCTGATTAATGTGGCGCGTAACGCGTCGTTTGAAACGGCCGGTGTGGCGAGGATGCCGCGCCAGTTCAGAACTTCGGCCACGCTCAAATCCCGTGCGCCGGGAAGGGCACTTTGCACTTCGCGGCTCCATTGTGCCAGCTGCGTCAGCAGTTCGCGATTGAGGGTCGTATTGCCCTGAACCTCGCGTGCGGTATAGTTAATCCGGCATTCGACCTTGCCGCGCTGGAGTTGTGCACTGATCAATTCGCGCAATGCCCCTTCAAATACGCGAAATTCTTCCGGCATGCGCAACTGAATATCGAGGTAGCGGTGGTTAACAGCCCGCAGCTCCAGAGATACCGTGCCGCTGGTAGCGTCGGCGCTGGTATTCGCGTAACCGGTCATGCTTAAAATCATGATGTTTAAGTATCCAAAATGCGCTGTTGCAAATAAAAAGCTGTGCGCTGAGCGCGCATTATATTACGATTGCAGACTATGAAATTCTCTATCCATCAGGCCAGTCACATCGGTGATCGAAAATATAATCAGGATCGCGTCGCTTACGCTTACAGTAATGACGATTTATTGATGGTGCTGGCCGATGGGATGGGCGGGCATTTTCACGGCGAAGTGGCAGCAAGCATCGCGATAGATACGTTTATGAGTGCGTTTGCCGGTCACTCCCATGCTGTTGATCCGCAAGCTTTTTTATCCGATACGATGCAAGCGGCTCACCAGCGGATTATGAGTCTGCCGCAAAAAATGGATCATACATTTCCCGGTACCACTTGCGTGGCGGCGCTGATCCAGAATGGCAAACTGTACTGGGGCTATGCCGGCGATTCCCGGCTTTATCTGATTCGCAATGGTGCAGTGTTTGCCAAGACGCTGGATCACTCGATGGTGCAGATGTGGCTAGCTTGCGGCGTGATCGATGAAGAGGAAGCGCGCACTCACCCCAGACGCAATCAGATCACCAATTGTCTGGGCGGCGTAGAGGATATGTTCAATATTGAGCTTGGCAATCCCGTCGAGCTGCAATCAGGCGATGTGATTTTGTTGTGCAGCGATGGTTTGTCAGGCCCTCTGTTTGATAAAGATCTGCTGGCCGCCTTTGCCGGAAATCCGGTTGAAAGGGTGCTCGATCAGCTGATTGTTCGCGCTGTAGGACTCGAAAACGGCAAAGCGGATAATGCCACGGGCTTGGCATTACGCTGGGGCAACGCGGAGGCTGCACACGATACTGAAGTTATCATCAGCCATATTCTAGACATTCACTAAATCCGGTTTCGGGTTTAAATTTTTTACCACTTACCACTTACCACTTACCACTTACCACTTACCACTTACCACTTACCACTTACCACTTACCACTTACCACTTACCACAATCCATGCGCCCAAGTTCAAGACAAGCAAATCAGTTGCGTGAAATTCGCATTACCCGTCATTACACCAAACATGCCGAAGGTTCGGTGCTGATCGAGTGCGGAGACACCAAGGTCATCTGCACCGCCAGCGTTGAAGAGCGCGTTCCGCCACATAAGAAGGGCAGCGGTGAAGGCTGGGTGACGGCGGAATACGGCATGTTGCCGCGCTCGACCGGCAGCCGCATGCAGCGTGAAGCCGCTAAAGGCAAACAGTCCGGTCGTACTCAGGAGATTCAGCGCCTGATCGGTCGCAGTCTGCGTGCCGTGGTGGATTTGAAAAAGCTGGGTGAACGCACCATACAAATTGATTGCGATGTGATTCAGGCTGACGGCGGAACCCGTACCGCGAGCATCACCGGTGCTTATGTGGCGTTGCAGGATGCGGTGAGCAGTTTGATAGAAAAAGGTTTGCTGACCCAAACGCCAGTCACCGATGCCATTGCCGCGATTTCGGTTGGTATCTACCAGGGCACGCCGGTTCTCGATCTGGATTATCTGGAAGACTCGGCCTGCGATACCGATATGAATGTGGTGATGCTAGGCAGCGGTCATTTCGTTGAAGTGCAAGGCACTGCCGAAGGTCACGCTTTTTCCCGCGCTGAAATGGATCAGTTGCTGGAACTGGCGCAAAACGGCATTATTGATTTGATCAAAATGCAGCAGGCAGCACTGGCGGAGTAAACCCGTGAATAAACTCGTCATTGCGTCGAACAACGCCGGTAAATTGCGCGAATTTTCCCATATGCTGCAGCCTTTAGGGATCGATGTTGTGACGCAGTCGCAACTGGGTATTTCCGAAGCGGAAGAGCCGCATGTCACGTTTATCGAGAACGCGCTGGCCAAGGCGCGCCACGTCAGCCGGCTGAGCGGACTGCCTGCATTAGCGGATGACTCAGGCATCTGCGTTGAGGCACTGGGCGGCATGCCGGGCGTGATTTCCGCGCGCTATGCGGGGGAGAACCCGAAGTCCGACCAACGCAACAACGAGAAATTGTTGCGCGATATGCAGGGCGTGACTGACCGGCGCGCGCATTACTATTGCGTGCTGGTGCTGGTGCGTCATGCGGATGATCCGCAGCCGATTATCGCCGAGGGCGAATGGCACGGCGAAATCGCGCACGGGGAACGGGGTGAGGGCGGCTTTGGCTACGACCCGATGTTCTGGTTGCCGCAATTGAATAAGATGAGTTCGGAACTGACGCATGAAGAAAAACACGCGATCAGTCATCGCGGGCAGGCCATGAAGGTGCTGTTGTCGCGTATGAAAGTCGCATGATTTCGCTGCAACCCGTTTCATTGAAATCGCAATCGGTCAGTTTTACTACCGCCTTACCGCCGCTGTCGCTTTATATTCATGTGCCGTGGTGTGTGAAAAAGTGCCCTTATTGCGACTTTAATTCACATGAGGCGCGCGGTGGGTTTTCTGAAAAGGAATATGTCGCTGCCTTGATCCGTGATCTGGAAATGGCGCTGCCGCAGATATGGGGCCGAAAAGTTTACACAGTTTTTTTCGGCGGTGGTACGCCCAGCCTGCTCTCAGGTGAAGCGATCACGGAAATACTGCGTCAGGTGCGCATGTTGCTGCCGCTGTCAGGCGATGCGGAAATTACGCTGGAAGCTAATCCCGGCACGGTAGAGGCGGGAAAGTTCGCTGCGTTTCGTGATGCGGGCGTCAACCGTTTGTCGATGGGAATACAGAGTTTTAACGATGCGCACTTGCAGGCGCTGGGGCGGATTCATACCGCCGCTGAGGCAAAAGCCGCTATCGCCATTGCGCAGCTTCATTTCGATAATATCAATCTCGATTTGATGTATGCGCTGCCGGGGCAGGATTTGGCACAGGCCTTGCAGGATGTGCACACCGCGCTGACATTTAAACCGCAACATCTGTCAGCCTACCACCTGACACTGGAGCCGAACACGTTGTTTTATCGCAACCCTCCATCGCTGCCGGACGATGACGCCAGCGCCGACATGCAGCAAAGCATCGAAGAGTTACTGACGGGAAACGGCTACCAGCATTATGAAACCTCCGCCTTCGCGCAGCCCAATCGTCGTTCCCGTCACAATCTCAATTACTGGAAGTTTGGCGATTATTTAGGCATCGGCGCCGGCGCGCACAGCAAGCTTAGTTTTCCCGATAAAATTGTTCGTCAGGCGCGTTACAAACAGCCGCAAGCTTATATGCAGCAGGTGATGGCGGGGGCACCGGTGCAGACCGAAAACGAAGTCAGTCGGGATGAATTACCGTTCGAGTTTATGATGAATGCGCTGCGCCTGAACGAAGGTTTCGATCCTGCCCTGTTCGGCGAGCGCACCAGTCTGTCATTGATCGCTATCCAGCGCGAGCTATTAGAGGCCGAACGTCGCGGCTTATTGCACCGCGACATCGATCACATCGCTCCGACCCGGAAAGGCCAGCGCTTTCTCAATGATTTATTAGAGATTTTCCTTACGGATAAAGACTAAGTCCCAGACACCGTGTCCGAGATTGATACCGCGCTTCTCGAATTTGGTGAGTGGGCGATAGTCGGGGCGCGGTGCGTAGTCGGCGGCCGTATTTTCAAGCAGCGGCTCATCGCTCAATACCTGTAGTACTTGTTGGGCGTAATTTTCCCAGTCGGTCGCAACGTGGATATAGCCGCCCGGTTTGAGTTTCGCCATCAGTTTTTCGATGAACGGCGCCTGAATCAGCCGGCGCTTGTTGTGACGCGCCTTGTGCCAGGGGTCGGGGAAAAAGATATGCACGCCGTCCAGCGTTCCATCCCCTATCATGTCGCGCAGCACTTCCACCGCGTCGTGCTGGATGATGCGGATATTGCTGATGTTCTGCTCGCCCATCACTTTGAACAGATTGCCCACCCCCGGTGTATGCACTTCAAGGCAGAGGTAATCGTTTTGCGGATTTTCCTGCGCAATGCTCGCTGTGCTATCCCCCATGCCGAAACCGATTTCGAGGATTTTGGGTGCTGCGCGGCCAAAAGCCGTTTCGAGATTGAGGGGAGCTGGCGCGTAGGGAATGCCATAGACCGTTTGCAAGGTGTCGACGGCGCGCTGCTGGGCGACCGTGACGCGCCCCTGCCGTAAAACATAGCTGCGGATGTGGCGTTTTTTGATGTCTTCTGTCATGGTCTTAGCTGCGTGCGATGATGCCGGTGGTAGGGGAGCTGGGGCTCGCGCTGTACAGTTTCTTCGGCATACGTCCTGCCAAAAATGCCTCGCGTCCGGCTGCCGTTGCTTTTTTCATCGCACTGGCCATCAGCACCGGATTTTGTGCCCCGGCAATTGCGGTGTTCATCAAGACCCCTGCACACCCTAATTCCATGGCAATCGCCGCATCCGAGGCGGTTCCTACGCCCGCATCGACAATCACCGGCACGCTGACTTTATCCATGATCAGCTGCAGATTCCACGGGTTCAAGATGCCCATGCCGGAGCCGATCAACGAGGCTAACGGCATGATCGCCACGCAGCCGATGTCTTCGAGTTGTTTTGCGACAATCGGATCATCCGAGGTGTAGACCATGATCTGAAAACCTTCGGCGACCAGTATTTTGGCGGCGGCGATGGTCTCGATCACGTTCGGATATAAAGATTGCGGATCGCCCAGCACCTCGAGCTTAACCAGGCTGTGACCGTCCAGCAGTTCGCGCGCCAGACGCAAGGTGCGCACCGCATCATCCGCTGTATAGCAGCCGGCGGTGTTGGGCAGATAGGTGAATTTCGACATTGGCACCGCGTCGAGCAGTGACGGTTCATTAGTGTTCTGACCCAGATTCGTGCGGCGGATCGCCACCGTGACGATTTCGGCTCCTGAAGCGTCCAGCGCCGCGCGGGTTTCGGTGAAATCTTTGTATTTTCCAGTGCCGACTAACAGTCTTGATGAGTAGCTTTTTCCTGCGATGATGAGCGGGTCATTCATTTTGTAATCCTTTGTATTTAATTATCAATTATCAATGATTAATTGATAATTATCCTCCGCCGACCGCGACGACGATTTCCAGTTTGTCGCCTTCGTTCAGGGTGTAATCGGCGTATTGGCTGCGCGGCACGATGTCGCCGTTTTTCTCCAGCGCGATGCGACGCCCGGTGTAACCTAACGTGTCAATCAGCGCAGCAATGCTGCAATTTTCGTTCAATTGGCGCTCAGCACCGTTCACAAAGACAGTAATCACTTTCACTTTGTCCTTCATTTACGCTAAAATGCGATGCTACCACGCGGGTGTAGTTCAATGGTAGAACGGCAGCTTCCCAAGCTGCATACGAGGGTTCGATCCCCTTCACCCGCTCCATCTTAAGCTTTACTCCCTGTTTATTCTCGTTTCTGCGGTGTTTTCGTGCATCACGATGCGCGCCACGAAGGCGATCGCCAGTATGTTTGCGGCAATCGCCACATAGCCTACTTTGTCATACCCCGCGATTTGTCCGGTTGCGCTTTGTGTCGTGATGAAGCCTGCCAGCGTTGCCGCCAGTCCGCTGGCTAGTTGCTGTGTGGCGGAATTGAGCGACATGAAGGTGCCGCGCAGTTTTGGACGGGCGGACGATGTGATAATTGCCATCGCCGGTATCATGCGCCCCGAGATCAGCACGAAGAACAGCGTGGTGCTGATCAGCCATACCCAAAGCGGTGCGGCTTCAATTTGCGTGACGGCGAGCAGTGGCACGGTGGATGCCACCGCCATGATGCGGTAGATTTTGACCTTGCCGGCACGATCCGCCCAGCGTCCGATCAGCGGCGAAGTGATCAGTGTCGCGGTGCCCCCCGCCAGATAGATATAGAAAATATCGTGTTGAAGAATACCGACGTTCGCCACGGCATAGACGGTGATGTACGGGATGACCGTGAAGCCCGAAAACAGGATCAGCATCGTGAAGATCAGCGCGCGCAGATGGTTGGCGTCTTGCAGCACTTCGAACATCGCCGAGAACGGGTGGGCGCGCCGCGGCTGATTTAAGTGGTGGCGCACGTCAGGCAGGTGGCGCAGTGCGATGATCATGAATACCACGGTGGTGACGGCAATCAGGATGAACGGCGCGCGCCATTGGAAATGGTTGGCCAGCCACAGCGACAAAGGCACGCCGGCCACGGTCGAGAGTGAAAACGAGGAGGAAATCACCCCGCTGGCGGTGGCGCGTCGCTCGAATGGAATTAAATCTCCGACCAGCGTTTGCACCATGGCGCCCATCACCCCGCCGAATGCGCCTGCCAGTCCGCGTGCGATCAGCAGCGTGGCATAGCCGGGTGCAAAGCCGCAGGCCAGCGTGGAGAGGCCGAACAGCGCGAAGACGGTCAGCAACAGCCGTTTTCGTTCAAACTTGTCGACGAAGGTGGCGGCTAAGAGGCCCGCGAAGGCGGCGCTGAAACTGTAGGAGGCGACCAGAAAGCCGAACTCATGTGTTGTGATGGAAAATTCCTTCATCAGTATCGGGCCCAGCGGCATCATGATCATGAAGTCGAGAATGTGCGAGAACTGCATGCCGGACAGGGTCAGCAGCAGATAGCGTTCGCGTTGCGGGGTCAGAGGGGTAGGCATGAAGGGCTGAATGGTTGCGTGGCCGCTATTTTAGCAGGATCGCTGATCAAGGATTGGCGGCAAATTGCGGCGCGCTTCAATTTTATCTGCCGTTGCCGGATAGGGCGGTGGTAAAATTGCGGTTGAAAATTATTTTACTCACATCATGTCGTCTCCTGCATTTGTCCATCTCCGGTTGCACAGCGAATACTCCATCACCGATGGAATGGCGCGCATCGATGAAGCTGTCGATGCGGCGATCGCTGACGGCATGCCGGCGCTGGCGCTGACCGATCTGTCCAATTTTTCCGGTCTGGTCAAATTTTACAAAAAAACGCGCGGTAAAGGCATTAAGCCTGTCGCGGGCGTCGATGTGTTCATCACTAATGATGCCGACCGGGACAGACCCTATCGCTTGCTGCTGCTCTGTCAGTCAACTGAGGGCTATCTGCGTCTGTGCCGTCTGTTGTCGCGCGCCTATTTGTCGAACCAGTATCGCGAGCGTGCCGAGTTGCGCCGCGAGTGGTTCAAAGACGAAGGCACGGCAGGGCTGATTGCCTTGTCCGGTGCGCATCTGGGCGATGTGGGGTGTGCGCTGATGTCGGGCAATGTGGCCGAGGCTCGGCGCTATGCGCAAAGCTGGTTGGAGTTGTTTGAAGATCGTTATTACATCGAGGTGCAGCGCGCGGGTTTTGCCGACGAAGCGGCCTATGTTGATGCGGCAACCGCACTGGCAGCCGGGCTGGATTTGCCAGTCGTTGCGACGCATCCGGTGCAGTTTCTGACTTCAGCCGATTTCAAGGCGCATGAAGCGCGCGTGTGTATCGCCGAAGGCTATGTGCTTAACGATAAGCGCCGCGAGAAAGCCTTTACTGCGCAGCAGTATTTCAAGACACAGGCCGAAATGAGCGAGCTGTTCGCCGACTTGCCGGAAGCCCTGCAGAACAGCGTGGAAATTGCGCGGCGCTGCAATCTGACGCTGGTGCTGGGCAAGCCGCGCCTGCCCGATTTTCCGACGCCCTCGGGTGAGAGTCTCGATGACTTCATGCTCAGCGAATCCGAGCGGGGATTGGCCGACCGGATGGCTTTTCTCTATCCGGATGAGGTGGAGCGCGCCGAAAAATTCCCTCAGTATCACGAAAGACTGCTGTTCGAAATCAATACCATCATCAAGATGGGCTTCCCCGGTTACTTTTTGATTGTGGCGGATTTTATCCGCTGGGCTAAGGCCTATCGTTCGGACGCCTTTCCCAATGGCGTGCCGGTAGGTCCGGGCCGCGGTTCGGGTGCGGGTTCGCTGGTGGCTTATTGTCTGCTGATTACCGATCTGGACCCCTTGCGTTACGAATTGCTGTTCGAACGATTCTTGAATCCTGAACGTGTTTCCATGCCCGACTTTGACGTGGATTTTTGTCAGGACGGGCGCGAGCTGGTGATCGATTACGTGAAGCAGAAATACGGTGCGGCCTGTGTGTCGCAAATTGCGACCTTCGGCACCATGGCGTCTAAGGCGGTCATCCGCGACGTCGGGCGGGTGATGGAATTTCCGTACGGCTTGTGCGACCGGTTGTCGAAGGCGATTCCGCTCGAAGGGGTGAAGCCCGTGTCGCTGCAAAAGGCGCGCGAGATGGAGCCTGAAATAAATGCCATCGCCGAGAGCGAAGAAGGCGTGCCGGAATTGCTGGAATTGGCGATGCGGCTGGAAGATTTAACGCGTAATGTCGGCATGCATGCCGGGGGTGTGGTGATCGCGCCGGGTAAACTGACCGATTTCTGTCCGTTGTATTGCGCCGATGGCGGCGCGTCCGTGGTGAGCCAATTCGATAAGGATGATGTCGAAGCGATTGGTCTGGTTAAGTTCGACTTTTTGGGACTGCGCACGCTGACCATTATCGACTGGGCGGTGCGGCATATACATCGTCTTCAGGGTAGAGGATCGAGGATCGAGGATCAAAACCAAGTTGCTACTCAATCCTCAGTTCGCAATTCTCAACTCTTTGCCATTGAAGCTATTCCGCTGGACGATAAGTCCAGTTACGACCTGCTGAAAAAATGCAATACCACGGCTGTGTTCCAGCTCGAATCGCGCGGCATGAAGGATCTGATCAAGCGCCTGCAGCCGGATACTTTCGAGGATATCGTCGCGTTAGTCGCCTTGTTTCGACCCGGCCCGCTTGAATCCGGCATGGTGGACGATTTCGTCGACCGTAAGCATGGACGCGCGACGGCGGATTATTTTCATCCCGAACTGGAAGCTTCGCTCAAACCGACCTATGGTGTGATCGTGTATCAGGAGCAGGTGATGCAGATCTCGCAGATCATCGGCGGCTATACGCTGGGCGGCGCGGATATGCTGCGCCGCGCGATGGGTAAGAAGGATCCTGCCGAGATGGCGCGTCAGCGCGATATTTTTGTCAGCGGCGCGCTCAATCGACAGATCGACAAGGATCTGGCAACCCGATTGTTCGATCTGATGGAAATGTTTGCAGGTTATGGTTTTAACAAATCGCACTCGGCAGCCTACGCGCTGGTCGCGTATCAGACGGCCTACCTTAAGGCGCACCATCCGGCTGCCTTTATGGCCGCGACCCTGTCGGGCGACTTGGACAACACCGAAAAGGTACGCACCTTTTACGCCGACACGCTGCAACAGGGTATTGCAATCCTGTTGCCCGATGTCAACAGCTCCGGCTACGCGTTTTCGCCCACGGACGAAAAGACGATCAGTTATGGTCTGGGTGCGATCAAGGGCACCGGGGAAGCGGCCATCGCCAGTATCGTCAGGGCGCGCGCCACCGGCCCGTTCAAAGATCTGTTCGATTTTTGCCGCAGGGTGGATAAGCGCGCGGTGAATCGTCGCACCATCGAGACACTGATACGCGCAGGTGCCTTTGATTCGATCAACGATCATCGCGCAGCGCTGATGGCCAGCGTCGATGCGGCATTGGCCAGTGCCGATCAGCAGGCGCGTTCGATCAATCAGGACAGCCTGTTCGGCGAGGATGATGCGGATGCCGTGCTGATTGAGCAAAAGTCGGACGTACTGCGCTGGAGTCTGCGCGAACAACTGGCGTTTGAAAAAATCAGTCTGGGAATTTATCTGGGCGGTCATCCCTATCAGGAATATGAAAAGGAACTGAATAATTTTATCAAGGTCAGACTGGGTGATTTGACGCCGGCATTTCTTGGCAAGAACAGTGGTTCAGGCGGCTATGTGTCGCGGCGCGGCGTGCAGGTCAGGCTGGCGGGCATTGTTTCCGGATTGCGTCTGCAGCAGACGCGGCGTGGCCGCATGGCAGTCATTACGCTCGATGACGGCAGCGCTCAGGTTGAACTGACCGTATTCAACGAAGAATACGAGAAAAGCCGTCAGTGGATTGTGGAGGACGAATTGCTGGTGGTGGAAGGCAAGGCTAGTCTCGATGAGTATTCAGGCAACATTCGCGTCAGCGGCGAAGAACTGTTTAATTTCGCGCAGGCGCGTTCCCGTTTTGCCCGGCAGCTTGAACTGCAGTGCAATTCGTCAGTGAACATCGCACGGCTTAAAGAGATACTTAAACCGTGGAGCGAAGGCGAGTGCGCTGTGCAGATCAATTACACCAACGGAGTCGCTGTTTGCCAATTACGTCTGGGTGCCGACTGGCAGGTGACGCTTGATGATGCGCTGATGCGGGAGTTGGGTGCATTGCTGCAACCGGGAAATCTGCAGGTTATTTATGGCTAACACGCAGCTGATACGTATTAACGGCATCACGCTCTATTTTGACGGGGGGCAGACGCGGGCATTGAACGGGGTTGATCTTACAATTCAAGAAGGTGAGTTTGTGGCGATCGTCGGGGCCAGCGGGTCCGGGAAATCGAGTCTGCTCAATGTGATTGGCACGCTGGATACGCCGACGGCCGGCGAGATTTATTTTCGCGATCAGGCGTATTCGACTATCCGGGATGCTTCGCTATTCAGGCGCGAGAATTTCGGTTTTATCTTTCAAGACTTTCATCTGATTCCTACCCTGTCGGCATTGGACAACGTAATTGTGCCGACAATCGGTTGCGAGGGGCGCGGTCATAAGGCGCGCGCGCAAGCGCTGCTGAGCAGTTTAGTGCTGCAAGACCGGCTGAATCACTTTCCGGGAAAACTCTCCGGCGGCGAACGGCAGCGTGTCGCCATTGCCAGATCGCTGATCAATCAGCCGCGTGTGATTCTGGCCGATGAACCCACGGGGAGTTTGGATAGCGCCAACGCGCAGCAGGTGCTGGATTTGTTGACTCAGGTGGTCAAGGAACAAGGATTGACGCTGATTATGGTGACGCATGACGCGAGTGTGTCGGCGCGTGCCGACCGCATCGTTCATATGAGGGATGGGTGTGTTGAGCAAGCACAGGGGGCATTGGCATGAATCTGTTTCGTTTCGCGCTGGATAATCTGTATCGCCGGCCGGCCCGCAGCGGGCTGACAGTTTCCGCGATTTCGCTGGGGATAGCCGCCGTCGTCGCACTGACCAGCATTGCCTGGGGGTTTGAGGCCAGCTGGCAAAAAGCCAACGATGCACGCGGCACGGATCTGATCGTCACGCGCATTGCCAGTCAGAACAGTATGCCCTCGCCGTTTATAGCCGCCAAAGTGCAGGATGCGCTGGGGCGCTTGCCTCATGTCAAAGAAGTGGTCGGACTGCTGAGCGAAATGCTGACGGTCAGCGAAGAGGCGCCGCCCGCTTTTGTGTTCGGCTGGGTATACGGCAGCTATCTGTGGGATCACTTAAGACTGGTCGATGGCCGCTGGCCGGCTGATAGCGATGAGGCTGTGGTGATGGTGGGCTCGCTCGCCTCGGAAATGCTGCATAAGAAAACCGGCGATCAGGTCGAGATTGAGGGGCAGGTCTTCAACGTGGCGGGTGTTTTTGAGAGCAGCGCGGTGGTGGAGAACGGCGCCGTCATCATGACGCTAAATCGCGCACAGGCCTTGACCGACAAGCCGGGCAAGGTGAATTTCCTGAACATCAAGCTGGATGCGGGGGCGAGTGAGGCGGATCTGGCTTATATCAAAGAACAGGTCAAAAAAACCATGCCGGGATTTCTGGCGATTACCTCAGGCGAGCTGGTCGGCAATAACGCGATTGTGCGCATTTCCAAGGCGATGAGCAATGCCACCATTTTGATCGCCACGTTAGTCGGTGCGCTGGTGGTGTTCAACACCATGCTGATGAGCATTAACGAACGGACGCGCGAAATCGGTATTTTGCTGGCGCTGGGCTGGCAGCGCGCCACGATTATCAAACTAGTGTTTACCGAAGCGATGCTGCTCTCTTTGCTGGGCGGTGTGATCGGTATCTTGCTGGGGGCGGGATTAGCTGTCGGCCTCGAGCACCTCGAACTGATGCGCGGAAAAATCGATGCGATTTTCTCGATCCCCTTCTTGTTTGCCGTGCTGGGCTTGTCTGTGTTGCTGGGTATTTTCGGCGGCCTGTATCCGGCGCTTAAAGCCTCGCGCCTTCTGCCCTCTGCCGCACTGAGGCATGAATGAAGCGGCTTTTAGTTATGCTGATGTGTTTTTCAACGCTCTGCCACGCGGAGCCTGGCGCGGATGAGTTAGCGGGCCTGATGCGGCAGGCGAAGTCTACTTCGGGATTCGCGGCGCGCATGAATGTGCTGGTCACCCGGCCTGACGGCGTGCACGGTACGCCTTTTAAAGTCGCCGTGATCGGCCGGTTCAGTGCCGACAAACAGCAGCTCCGCGTCAACGGTATTTCGCCCGATTTGGTGCGCGGGCGATTTTTTGCCGCAGAATCGGCTCGTGCAGGTGATATTCGTGCAGTATCATATCGCGCGCCTAGTGAGGCTAAAGGTATCGATAGCGACGCACGTCTGTTCGATTCGTCTCTGGTGCTCTGGGATATGTTTAGCCCGTGGTGGAGCTGGCGCCGGCAAACCATGATGACGGCGGATCGGATTAACGGGCGCGAGTGCGTGACGATACGCTCGAGCACGGACGATAAAAATTTAACCGTTCGGGAAGTCGAGAGCTGTGTTGATGTGAACGCCCGGCTGTCGCTCAGAACGCGCTTGTATGATGCGCATCATGCGCTAATACGTACGGTGCTGGTTGGTCAAGCGATACAGAAGGCGGATACCTCCATACAGACTGCTAAAAAATTGACGATTACCGATGCGGATGGCGTGGTGACGCAGGTCGAGGTCTATTCGGGAGATGAGCAGTATCAGATTGCAGCCGACGCATTTGCGGCGCTGGACGCCGAACGCGAGCAAAAGTCAGGGGCACGATGAAAGCCAGACATGCCGATATCGGTGATTTATCGCAAAGCTGGTGCAACGACGATGTCGTGGTTTCCAGTGTGATGGAGACGGTCAGCTTTGTGACGCCGGTGTTGGAAGGTTTTTTCATTCGCAGTGTCGCTCAGGGAATGCGGATGCGTCAGGATGTTGCACTGGCACGGCGCTGTCAGGCATTTATCCGGGAAGAATCGAGTCATTCGCGCGCGCATAAAAAATTTAACACGGTATTGCTGGGCTATCTGGGCCGCCCGCCAGCGGGACTGACTATGGTCGGCGCGATGCTCGATGCTGCCAGGCGGCGTTTGTCGGTCGCGCAACAGCTGGGGCTGGCTGCCGCACTCGAACATCTGACGGCGGTGATGTCCAAACTGTATGTCGGTCAGCAGCACGGCCTTCAATTTGCATCGTCTTATGCGCAGGAATTGTTTGCGATGCACGCCGAAGAGGAGTTGGGGCATCGTTCGGTCGTGTTCGATTTGTGGCAGGCGAACGATCCTGGCGGACGATTTAATCGTTTTGTGATCATCGTGCTGGTGTTGCTGGTGGGGAGCATATATGTCGGGCTTGCCGTGTCGTGGATACTGTACCGGAAAATGGACCGGCGTCTTGTAAAAACGCTGATTGCGCTGGTTAAATTTTCGGTAAAAAATCTCGGCAGTACGCTGGTACAACTCCCGGTTTCAGAACTGTTTTCATTCATTCGCGGCGATTTTCATCCTGAACGGTTAATTGACGATGGAAAATAACGGAAAAAAATAGCACGACGAATGCCGGGAAAGGAGAGTCGAAATGAATCACATGAAAACGGTAGTGAAAGTCTGGGATGTGCCGCTCAGGCTGTTCCACTGGTCGCTGGTCGTGAGTTTTGCTGCTGCTTATTTTACGGCTGAGTTTCGTCTGGGGTTTTTGCATATCTGGATAGGTTATTTTCTGTGTGTGCTGCTGCTGACGCGTATCATCTGGGGGTTTGCCGGCAATCACTATGCGCGTTTTCACTCCTTTATTTTTTCACGCGCAGAGACGATGAGTTACCTGCGCGCCATGCTGCAAGGTCACCCGAAGCCCTATCTCGGGCACAATCCCGCCGGCGCGCTGATGGTGTTTGCGCTGTTGGGTACGCTGAGTCTGGTTTTTCTGAGCGGCCTGATGAACCTGGCCGTGATCGATTTTGAAGGGCCGGCATTGTTCCTGATCGATTATGTTAATGACGAGACCAGCTATACGGTTCGACATTTGCATGAGTGGCTGGTTAATATTGCGCTGGTGCTGATTCCGCTGCATTTGTTGGGCGTGTTAGTCGGCAGCATTCAGCACAAGGAAAATCTGGTGCGCGCGATGATCACAGGAAAAAAATGTATCGTCCCGGCACGCCGCAATAAGGAGGAAAAATGAGGCTAGCATGGCGTTTAAATAAACTGGTCGCCGGTATGTTGCTGGTGCTGCTGGCAGGTACAGGATCTGCTGCAGAGCTGGACTTGAGTCTGCCGGCAAGTACCTATCGTCCTGATACCAAAATGATGGAGGAGAGTACGGCAGAAAAAGTCGAGGCCGGTAAGACGGCGGAGAAATTTGAACCGGATCCCATATCGGGCAGCAAACTGCACCAGTACTTAGGCGTCGGTACCATGGTGATGGCCGGTATGACGTTTATTACGCACAAGCATCCGGTGCCGGGCAGCAATGCGCCGCGCGATATGAGTGGCGCACACGCGCGTTATGCAAAAGCCACCGTTGCGATGGCCGCAGCGACCGTTGCGACCGGCTTGCTGAACCACTGGGATGATTTCAGTCTGGAAGACGGCTGGTCTGATCCGGATAACCTGCATGTCCTGCTCGCGCTGTCGGGCGCGGCGCTCATGGCGTATGCCGTGAATAAATCGATGCATTCTTCGACGCCGACCAGCCATGCCGGTATGGCAGAACTGGGTGCGGTGGGTATGGGCCTTGCGATCAAATTAACCTGGTAGAGGAGATAAACGTGAACTATGTATATGCAATTATTTTGTCAGGATTATTGGCGCTGTCGCCTGTCGCATCGGCAACGCCGGCGAGTGACGCACTGATGGCATCCTATAAGGCGGCAGGGGTTGTCAAAGCGGATGCGGCCACCGGAAAAGCTAACTGGACCAAAGAGACGCGCGATGCGGATGGTGAACTGATGTCCTGTTCGACCTGTCACGGCACCGATTTTGCTAAGTCAGGCAAGCATCACAAGACACAAAAAGTCATCGAACCGATGTCGCCTCGGGTGAATGCAGAGCGTTTTACCGATGAGAAAAAAGTGGAAAAATGGTTCAAACGCAATTGCAAGGATGCATGGGGTCGCGAATGTACCGTGCAGGAAAAAGCGGAATTTTTGACATTTTTCCTGACTCAGTAAGGAGCGGATCGATATGAAAATCAAATTGATTTCTGCCGCCGTGCTGGCAGGCCTGCTGTTCGGTTCACAGGCAGCCGTGGCCGAAGAGAGTTTGCTGTGGGCTTTGATGACGCCGCTGCGCCAGAAGGAGCTCGTGCCGGTCGAAAATAAGCTCTATAAGCAAGAGTGTGGCGCCTGCCATTTCGCTTATCAGCCGGGTTTGCTGCCGGGAAAATCGTGGCAAAAGCTGCTCACCCATGAGGCGTTGCTGGATCATTTTGGTGAGGACGCCGATCTGGATCAGGAGTCGCTTAAAGAAATTTATGACTATGCGCTGGCCAATGCGGCAGAAAAATCCTATCACAAGCGTTCGCGCAAGATTGCGATTTCAACGGCTGAGGGAGAGCCGCCGCTGCGCATCACCGAGGTGCGCTATATCAAGCGCAAGCATCACGAGATCCCCGATAAGATGATCAGGGGTAATAAAAAGGTGAAGTCGCTGAGCAACTGCAATGCCTGTCATACCCAAGCGGCCGAGGGCGTTTTCGATGAAGATACCGTGAGCATTCCCAATTATCCGAAGTATTAAGCTGTTTGAGCGATCAGGCATATTTCATACGCTTGATCGATTCAAGAAAAATGGCTGTTCCCCTTTTTGCGTATCAGGTTATGTGTATTCCTAACATCAGTTAGAATTGCGCTCTTGTATTATTTATTACCGAATAGAGGCAGCGATGAGTTTTAGCGAAGCGGACGTGCAAAGCGCGTTGAAAAATTTGATCGACCCCAATACGCACCGTGATTTTGTCGCGGGAAAATCCGTCAAGAACATCAAAATTGCAGGTGCCGATGTGTCGCTGGATATCCTGCTGGGCTATCCAGCCAAAAGCGTGTGGGACGAGATTCGCGTCATGGTAGAGGCGCACCTTAAAGCCGTGTTGCCGGGTGTGGGTCAGGTCGGCGTTACGGTTGCCAGTAAAGTTGTGCCTCACGCGGTGCAGCGCGGCGTTAAACTTGTCGATGGCGTCAAAAACATCATTGCGGTGGCGAGCGGCAAGGGGGGCGTGGGTAAATCTACGACTGCCGTGAATCTGGCGCTGGCGCTCTCGGCTGAAGGCGCGCGTGTCGGGATGCTGGATGCGGATATTTACGGCCCGTCGCAACCGATGATGCTGGGCATTAAGGGACAACCGGTGTCGCGCGACGGTCAGTCTATGGAGCCGATGATCAATCACGACATTCAGTCGATGTCGATTGGCTATATGATCGCAGGGGATGATGCGCCGATGATCTGGCGCGGCCCGATGGTGACGCAGGCGCTCGATCAGTTGCTGCGCCAGACGCGCTGGGATAATCTGGATTATCTGATCGTGGATTTGCCGCCGGGTACGGGCGATATTCAGCTGACGCTGTCGCAAAAAGTGCCGGTCACAGGTGCGGTCATCGTCACGACCCCGCAGGATATCGCCTTGCTGGATGCGCGTAAAGGATTGAAAATGTTTGAAAAAGTTGGTATCAAGATCATTGGTATCGTCGAAAATATGAGTACGCACATCTGTTCGAAGTGCGGTCATGAAGAACATATCTTTGGCGCGGGCGGTGGAGAAAAGATGTGCGCTGATTACGATACCGAATTTTTGGGCGGGTTGCCGCTGGATATTTCAATTCGCAAACAGGCCGATTCGGGAGCGCCTACCGTGGTGGCCGATCCGGATGGGTCGATTGCTAAAGTGTACAAGCAGATTGCGCGCCGGGTGGCGGTGAAGGTGGCCGAGATGGCTCAGGATCACAGCGCCGCTTTCCCGAAAATCGTCGTTCAAAATACTTAAGAAAGGCAAGTGATAATTGACAATTTACAATTGATAATTGAAAGCAGGATCAGGGTTTTTACTATCAATTGTCCAATATAAATTGTCCATTTCATTAAATACTATGAGCATTAAATCAGACAAATGGATACGCCGGATGGCGGAGCAGCACGGCATGATAGAGCCGTTCGAACCCAATCAGGTCAAAGAAGTCGATGGTAAACGCATCGTGTCTTACGGCACGTCCAGCTATGGTTACGACATCCGTTGTTCGAACGAATTTAAGCTGTTTACCAATATCAACAGCACCATCGTCGATCCTAAAAACTTCGATCCGAATTCCTTCGTGGAAGTGACTGCCGATTACTGCATCATCCCGCCCAATTCGTTTGCGCTGGCGCGCACTGTCGAATATTTCCGCATTCCCCGTTCGGTGCTGACCGTCTGTCTGGGTAAATCGACCTATGCGCGTTGCGGCATCATCGTCAACGTTACGCCGTTTGAGCCTGAATGGGAAGGCTATGTGACGCTGGAGTTTTCCAATACCACGCCGCTACCCGCCAAAATTTACGCTAACGAAGGCATCGCGCAGGTGTTGTTCTTCGAGAGCGATGAGGAATGCGAGACCTCCTACAAGGACCGCGGCGGCAAGTATCAGGGGCAGGTTGGCGTTACTTTGCCGAAAATGTAATGTCTTTGTCACAGATCAAACCGATAATCTGGCGTTCGCCAAAAGGTGAGGTCATCGCCTGCGTGGAAAAGAATAAGGTGATGAGCGAGAATTTAGAAGAAATCCGCCAGATTTGTCAGGACGCATTGGACGATGCCGTGCTGATGGGCGTTGATTCCAAGCAGGTCAGGCAGGCGCTGGCCGGCCTGATTGCTGAGCTTGTGGATTCTTATTCTCCTCAGGATTAATAACACGCTTGCGCTGCTCCGTAAATCTGCGACAATCCGCGCCAATTCGTTACACTCACTGAGAGTCAGACTATGAAATTTCGCTTCCCCATTATTATTATCGATGAAGATTTCCGTTCCGAGAATGCCAGCGGTTTAGGCATCCGCGCGCTGGCTGATGCGCTGGTGAAAGAGGGTATGGAAGTGCTGGGTGTGACCAGTTATGGTGACTTGACCTCATTTGCGCAGCAGCAAAGCCGCGCGTCTGCGTTCCTGTTGTCCATCGATGATGAGGAGTTTGGCGGGGGCAGTGCTGAAGAGACGGAAGTTGCACTCAAGAGTCTGCGCGCCTTTGTCGAAGAGATCCGTTTCAAGAACGAAGATATCCCAATTTATCTGTATGGCGAAACACGCACCTCGCGCCACATTCCGAATGATGTGTTGCGCGAGTTGCACGGTTTTATTCATATGCATGAGGATACGCCGGAGTTCGTGGCGCGCCACATTATCCGCGAGGCGCGTTCCTATCTGGATTCTCTGGCACCGCCGTTTTTCCGCGCCTTGCTGCATTACGCGCAGGACGGTTCCTATTCGTGGCATTGCCCGGGGCACTCGGGCGGCGTGGCTTTTCTGAAGTCGCCTGTAGGTCAGATGTTCCACCAGTTTTTCGGCGAGAACATGCTGCGCGCCGACGTGTGTAATGCAGTGGATGAGCTGGGGCAGTTGCTCGATCACACAGGGCCTGTTGCCGCATCCGAACGCAACGCCGCGCGTATTTTTAACTCGGATCACCTGTTCTTTGTCACCAATGGTACCTCGACGTCTAACAAGATCGTCTGGCACTCGACGGTCGCGCCCGACGATATCGTCGTGGTGGATCGCAACTGTCACAAGTCTATCCTGCATTCGATCATGATGACGGGCGCGGTGCCGGTATTTTTGACGCCGACACGCAATCATTACGGCATTATCGGGCCGATACCGAAATCCGAGTTCGAGCCTGAGAGCATACAGCGCAAGATCGACGCGAACCCGTTTATCAAAGACAAGACCAAGAAGCCGCGCATTCTGACCATCACGCAAAGTACCTACGACGGGATCGTCTATAACGTCGAGATGTTGAAAGAAATGCTGGACGGTCGCATCGACACGCTGCATTTCGATGAGGCGTGGCTGCCGCACGCGGCGTTCCATGATTTCTACAAGGATATGCACGCGATCGGAAAAGATCGTCCTCAGGCGCGGGAATCGATGATTTTCGCGACGCAGTCCACGCATAAGCTGCTCGCAGGCCTGTCTCAGGCGTCGCAGATTTTGATACGCGAGCCGCAAAACCGCAAGCTGAACAAGTACATCTTCAACGAAGCCTATCTGATGCATAC
Source organism: Gallionellales bacterium GWA2_54_124 (assembly GCA_001801025.1). Classification (GTDB taxonomy): domain Bacteria; phylum Pseudomonadota; class Gammaproteobacteria; order Burkholderiales; family Gallionellaceae; genus Gallionella. The sequence goes on along the minus strand of MGWO01000013.1, from coordinate 138,508 downwards.
GTCCACTAGCCCTCAGTACGCGATCATCGCGTCTTGTGACGTGGCCGCAGCGATGATGGAGGCGCCGGGCGGGCCTGCGCTGGTTGATGAGTCCATCGCTGAAGCGCTGGATTTTCGCCGTGCGATGCGCAAAGTAGACGAGGAATTCGGGCTGGATTGGTGGTTTCAGGTCTGGGGGCCGGATGTGATCGCCGAAGAGGGTGTCGGTTCGCGCGAAGACTGGGTATTGAAAGCGTCCGACAAGTGGCACGGATTCGGCGATCTGGCCGAAGGCTTCAATATGCTCGATCCGATCAAAGCGACAATCATCACGCCGGGGCTGGATGTGGATGGCGATTTTTCCGATAACGGAATTCCGGCGTCGATGGTCACGAAGTATCTGGCCGAGCACGGCGTGATCGTCGAGAAGTGCGGTCTGTACTCCTTCTTCATCATGTTCACTATCGGCATCACCAAGGGGCGCTGGAATACGCTGCTGACCGCGCTCCAGCAGTTCAAGGATGATTACGACAAGAACCAGCCGCTGTGGCGTATTCTGCCCGAGTTTGCCGCTAAATATCCCCGCTATGAGCGCACCGGATTGCGCGATCTTTGCCAGCAGATACACGATGCCTACAAACTGCATAATGTCGCTCGCATGACGACTGAAATGTATCTGTCTGATATGCAGCCGGCGATGAAACCGTCCGATGCATTCGCCAAGATGGCGCATGAGGAGCTGGATCGTGTGGAAATCGACGATCTGGAAGGTCGCATTACCGCTGTGCTGCTCACGCCTTATCCGCCGGGTATCCCTCTGCTGATTCCGGGTGAAATGTTTAATAAGACGATTATCGACTATCTGAAGTTCGCCCGCGATTTCAGCCAGAAATTACCCGGTTTCGAGACTGATATACACGGTCTGGTTGCCGAGGAAGTGGATGGCGTGAAGCGCTATTTTGTGGATTGTGTGAGGTAATATTCGTTGTCTGACGCGAGTTTTTAAAATTTTCTTGATCAGGTTTAAAAAATAGCGTATAAAGTCACCTTCGTGTTTGATTCAAAGTCACTGCAGTACTGGTTTTACCATGTGCAATCTTCGATCAAATGGTTTTGCGGGAGTTTTTCCCGTGTTTTTAAAAAAGGAAGTAGTCACATGGCAACTGGTACAGTTAAGTGGTTCAATGATGCAAAAGGTTTCGGTTTCGTAACTCCTGATGATGGTAGCGAAGATCTGTTCGCACACTTCTCAGCGATCAACATGAACGGTTTCAAGACCCTTCAAGAAGGTCAAAAAGTAAGTTTTGAAGTTACGCAAGGTCCTAAGGGCAAGCAAGCTTCAAACATCCAAGCTGCTTAATTAGCGCTTGTTAAAAAGCCCGGAACGAAAGTTCCGGGCTTTTTTGTTTTGTACATTTTAAATCATCACATGACACCGCTAGCCAATCTCCATATCGATATCGACGTACGCGTACACACCATTTTGGAGGGGCACGCCGACTGGTTGTGCGGCAAGGGGTGCGATGGATGCTGCCGTCGCCTGGCTGAAGTGCCTCAGCTGACATTTGCAGAATGGGAGTTGCTGCGTGAGGGCTTGGCAGCGCTGTCAGCGGAACGACTTCAGGAGATACGCATGCTTGCCATCAGTTCACAGCAGGATCGTCCCCTTACTTGCCCGATGCTGGATCGCTCGAGTGGCACCTGTCCGGTCTATCACCAGCGGCCGGTCGCGTGTCGTACTTACGGTTTTTATGTGCAGCGCGATAAGGGGCTGTATTGTCATGACATTGAATTACAGGTTGACGAGGGGCGCTTGCCCAGCGTGGTGTGGGGCAATCACGATGCCATTGACCAGCAACTCGCACGATTAGGCGAGAGTCGCTCGTTGAGCGACTGGTTTGAGTGCTGGATGCGGGAGAGCTGCACAACAGAGCTTACTCATCCGGAATGAGGGGCCGTATTAGTTTGTGCGTTTTAGCAGGTTCGACAGGTCGGTTGGTGCGGGGTGCGTGCCGTTCAGCCAGTCCACGACCTCGCCTGAGCCCCACGATACAAGGGAGGCGAGTGTAAAGACCAGCAGGCTGCGCGTCATGCCTGTGGGGATGCCTTGTTCATCCAGATAGCGGTTGATATACCAGACCGCGATAAAAAACACGAATGTTGAAATAATCAGATTCGCGATCGAGGGCAGCGCGAACATCAGCGTTTTGCTCCGTGCGGGTGAAACATCACCGGTACGGATTTTAAGATGTGTTTTTTGATTTTTCCCATCACATGCATTTCGCAGGCGCGGCAGTCGAATTTCAGCGTCAATCGTTCGCTGCCATTGACCAGTGTCATCGGATCTGCGCGCACCTGTCCTTGAACGCCGATGACCCCTTTTGCCTGCTTTGGACACAGGCTCAATGAAAAGCGCAGGCAGTGGCGCGTAATCATTAAAGAGACTTCATCTTTTGCTTCGTGCGCCTCGTAGGCGGACTCGATCAGTTTCACGCCGTGCCGGGTATAGAAGGCGTGGGCTGAGTGGTTGTTGACGTTGGCCAGATAGGTGAGCGCTTCATCCGGATAAATTGCGTCACGGGCCGTTTTGCGGGCAGGACGAGCATAGGCCAGTTGGCGCGCAGCTTCGAGTTTTTCGACCGCATCGCGGCGCAGCCGATTAGCCAGAGAGCTTGGCACAAACCAGGGTTTTGACCAGTTTACATCGAGTTCTTTCAAAGCAAAATCGCTGCTGCCGAAACGCGCGAGTTGCTCGCGCAATGCGTTTTCTGCCTCGTCGCGGTGCAGGGCGGCCTGTTTGTCGCACGGGATCGTAGCGGTTGCTTCAACGCCGTCCTCGTCCTGCAAGGTCAAGCTGAATCCATCCTCGCTGTCGGAAAAATGAGCGCTGATTTCAATACGGCGCTCGGCTGATTTTTTGGTGAGTACGTGCTCCCAGATGTGATCGCGGTTACGGTTAACGGCAATGCCTTTGCGCAAGCCTGCAAGCTGGCTCATCGGCTCATTGGGCCAAATGCGCCATAGCCCTTGGGACTGGCATTTGACGATATTCGCCTGCAGACCGATGACTTCGCGATTGTTCATATAATTGAGTCCATCGCTGTTAGCGAGCGTCTCCTCTGTTTCCAGATCGAACCAGTCGGCGCCGACTGCGGTGATATTGCCCAGCGGCGTTCCGACAAAAGAAGGCGCGTCAAATGCACCGATGTCGTCACGGCGACCGTTGGTAAAATAATCTGTTGCCCCGCGATGGAAGGTTTTATCAGGATCGGGCGTGAACAGCAGTTTCGTCTTGCCACTGGAGGATGCGACAAGCTCAGGACGTTCATTGAGGATTTCGTCAAACAGCCGGCGATAATGGCCTGTGATGTTCTTCACATACGACATATCTTTGTAGCGACCTTCGATTTTGAAGCTGCGCACCCCGGCGTCGATCAGCGCGCGTAAATTATTGCTCTGATTGTTGTCTTTCACGGACAGCAGGTGCTTGTCGAATGCCACGACGCGTCCTTTATTGTCTTCGAGCGTATAGGGCAGGCGGCACGCCTGCGAGCAGTCGCCGCGATTGGCTGAGCGCCCGGTATGCGCATGGCTGATGTAGCACTGACCTGAATAGGCGACGCACAATGCGCCGTGGATGAAGTGTTCGATGAGCGTGTCGCAAGGGACTGCCGCGCGTATGGCAGCGATCTCTTTGAGATTCAATTCACGCGCCAGCACGATCTGCGAGAAACCTGCATCCGATAAAAATTTTGCCTTTTGCGGCGTGCGGATGTCGCACTGGGTTGAGGCATGCAGCGCGATCGGCGGCAGATCCAGTTCCAGCAATCCCATGTCCTGCACAATCAGCGCATCGACGCCCGCCTCGTAGCAATCAACGACCAGTTGTCTGGCCTCTTCCAGTTCCGCATCGTGCAGCATAGTGTTGAGCGTGACGAAAATTTGCGCGTTGTATTTGTGCGCATGGCCGACCAGTTTTGCAATGTCTGCAATCGAATTGCCGGCATTGTGGCGTGCTCCGAAAGCGGGGCCGCCGATATACACCGCGTCGGCACCGTGCAAAATCGCTTCGCGGCCGATGTCGGCATTTTTCGCCGGAGCGAGCAGTTCGAGTGTATTCATGTTGCTATTTTCTGCGATAAGTAACGAAATGATATTCCAGCGGCTGAGGCAATTCCTGAGTGCGAATTTCGCGTGCGACTTCCTGCCATGCGGACGGATCAAAATTTGGGAAATGCGCATCCCCCGCAACATCCTGCTGAATCTCGGTGATGTAGAGCGTGTCGCTAAGGTCGAGCGCCTGCGCGTAAATTTCAGCACCGCCGACGATGAAGGCAGGTTTATTGGTGCAGGCGGCGAGCGCCTCGGGCAGCGAGTGCGCGATCAAGCAGCCGTCAATTTTAAGGTTTTTGTCGCGTGTGACAACCACCGTGGTGCGTCCCGGCAGGGGGCGGCCGATCGAATCGAAGGTCTTGCGGCCCATGATCATGTGATGCCCCATCGTGAGTTGCTTGAAATGTTTCAAGTCTTCAGGGCAGCGCCAGGGCAGCGTGTTGTTCACGCCGATGGTACGGTTTTTTGCCATGGCAACCACAATGCAGGGGCTCATACCGCGACTTTCCCTTTAATGGCCGGATGCGGATCGTAACCTGTCAGTGTGAAGTCCTCGTATTTGAAGCTGAAAATGTCTTTTACATCCGGATTGATGTGCATGACGGGCAGCGGGTGCGGTTCGCGCGACAGTTGCAATTGTGTCTGTTCAAGGTGATTCAGATACAAATGCGCATCGCCGAAGGTGTGCACGAAATCACCCGGTTCAAGATTGCAGACCTGCGCCATCATCAGGGTGAGCAGCGCGTAGCTTGCTATATTGAACGGCACGCCTAAGAATATGTCGGCGCTGCGCTGGTAGAGCTGGCAGGAAAGCTTGCCCTCTGATACGTAGAACTGGAAGAAGGCATGGCAGGGCGCGAGCGCCATTGTATCGAGTTCGCCGACGTTCCATGCCGAGACGATGATGCGGCGCGAATCGGGATTGTTTTTGAGCTGATCCACAGCGATCTTGATCTGGTCGATCACGCGTCCGTCCACCGCCTCCCACGAGCGCCATTGATGGCCGTAAACGGGCCCCAGGTCGCCGTGCTCATCCGCCCATTCGTCCCAGATTTTGACGCCGTGTTCTTTCAGGTAGCCGATGTTGGTGTCACCCTGCAAAAACCATAGCAGTTCATGGATGATGGATTTCATGTGGCACTTCTTGGTGGTCACCAGCGGAAAACCCTGTGCCAGATCGAAGCGCATCTGGTGGCCGAATACGCTGACCGTGCCGGTGCCGGTGCGGTCGGATTTTTGGGTGCCGTTATCCAGCACGTGCTGCATGAGATTGAGGTAGGTGCGCATAGTGTAGATGGCCGTATAATCGCGTCACTGAATGACTTTTTTCGAGGACGTAATGCTAGCACAATTGACCCTGTCTCAGACCCTGCCGGCCAGTAAACATCTGCTGCTGATCAGCCCGAAGTCGAAAGTTATGGGCAATAATCTGCCGCACGCCGAACAGCTTAAGGCCGTTTTAGCGCGGCGCGACATGAAAGTGTCCGAATTGGAAAAATCACCAGTTGCGGCCAGTTTGCCCGATGGCACGCTGATCGTCTGGGTGATGCTGGATTTTGATAAGGCAGTGTTTTCCTTGCACGTGCAATTGCGCAAAGCGTTGCAGCTCTTGCTGGACGAGCATCCTAAAGAACTTGCCATTTGCGTGCTGGGTGATGATGCTCAGCGTGAAAAAGCAGCCGAATTGGCCTTGTATGTGGCGTGGATTAATGGCGCGCTCCTGCCGGTACATAAGAAAAAAGATGAGAAAAAATCGCTCAAGCGTATCGAGCTTTTTGGTGTCCCGGGTGAGTCTGATTTCGACAGCGTTCGCGCACAGGCGTCAGGCAATGTGTTGTGCCGGACACTCACCGTATTGCCGCCTAACCAATTGAGTCCGACCTTGTATCGCCATCGCATTGAAAAGCTGGCCGATGAACAGGGCTGGGGGATGGAAACACTCGATATGAAGGCCTTGCGAAAAATGGGGGCGGGCGCGTTCGTGGCAGTCGCGCAGGGCAGTGAGATCGAAGATGCGGCCATCGTGCATCTGACTTATCGGCATCCCAAAGCGAAAAAAACCATCGCGCTGGTTGGCAAGGGGATTTGTTTTGACACCGGCGGTCACAATTTGAAGCCTTCGCGCTACATGCACAATATGCATGAAGACATGAACGGTTCGGCGGTTGCGCTCGGCGTTTTGCTGGGCGCAACGTTGCAAAAGTTGCCGGTGAACATCGACTGCTGGCTGGCGATCGCGCAGAACCACATCAGCGCGAAAGCCTATAAGCAGAACGACATCGTGGTCGCGCTCAACGGCACGACGATCGAGGTGATCCACACCGATGCCGAAGGGCGCATGGTGCTGGCTGACACGCTGACGCTCGCTTCGCGCGCGAAACCCGATTTGATGATTGATTTTGCGACGCTTACTGGCAGCATGGTAGAGGCGGTCGGCAACCGTTATTCCGGCGTTCTTGGGAATTCTGATGCTCTGCTTGCGCGGGCGGTCGAGATGGGTAAGCAGGTCGGCGAGCGGCTGTGTGCGTTCCCGATGGATGAAGACTATGAGGCAGAGCTTGAATCCAAGTTTGCCGACATCAAACAGTGCACGCTGGAAGCCGGGGCGGATCATATTCTGGCGATGCGTTTTCTGAACCGCTTTGTCGAAAAAAATACGCCCTGGCTGCATGTCGATCTGTCCGCCGTTCGCTGCGAAGAGGGCTTGGGTGCGGTAGGAACAGATGTTACCGGATTCGGTGTGGCTTGGGGGTTGAAGATGGTGAGTAGTAAGTGGTGAGTGTTTTCTCACTTTCTACTCTCTATATCTGTGCGATCACCCAGTATCTTGCGAATTTTCCGATTGCCATGAACAATGCCGCCTGCCACCAGCACAGGCGCAGCCAGCCGGACGCAAGACACAATGCATCGCCTAACAGGGGTAACCACGCCAGCAGTAAAACCGGCGTGCCAAAGCGGCGTACCTTATCGACGTGTTTGAGTTGCTGGGTCTGTGGCAGCAGCCAGCCCATCAAATAACTCACCATCCCGCCCAGCGTATTGCCGAATGTCGCGATTAAAAGCGCTGTCCACAACGAGTCCGGATAGGCTTTGAGGACGGCGAACAGCACAGCTTCCGAGCCGCCGGGCAGCAGCGTTGCGCCTAAAAAACTGCTGGCAAAGAGGGAGAGCAGGCTGGCGGTTTCAGTCATTGCGTTACTCCCGTCGCAGCCAATCCTCAAACAGGTTTGTCGGGGCGGGAATCCGGAGGTGTATTAGAACTTGATTGCCGAAAAGACTTTCTGTGCCAGAGAGCCTGCGGCCTGCATCGGGTTGGCGCGGATGGCTTTTTCCTGTTCAGCGATCATCAGGAACAGGCCGTCCATGGCTTTGCGGGTGATGTAGTCGTCAAGTTTTGCATCCTGCTGGTCGACCACGCCCAGCTTTACCCCCTGACCTGCAAACTGGTCGTATTTTTCAGCAAACTTCACTTTTTGCATCGACTTGTTGACGATCGGTTTGAATTTTCCCGTCAGCGCAGCTTCAGTGTTCTTGCGGAAATATTGCGTGGCAGAGTCGTTGCCGCCCATCAGGATGGCCTTTGCATCCTGAACGGTCATGCTTTTTACGGCTCCGATCAGCAGGGTTTTAGCTTCCGGTACGGCGGCTTCCGCTGCCCGGTTCATTGAGGTCGTCAACTCATCCGCATATTTACCCATGCCGAGCGTGCGCATCAAACTGTCGGCTTTTTGCAGGCTGGCCGGCAACGGGATACGCACTTTGTCGTTGCCCAGAAACCCGTTCTCTTTGGCAAGGCTCGCAACGGCGGTTTCGGCGCCCTGAGTCAGCGCCTGTTTTAAACTGCCCACCTGATCGGTTTTGCTGATGCCGGTCAGGCCCGCCGGGTTAGCGGCAGACGTCGCAGGTGCCGGTTGAGCCGTATTTTGCGCTGCTTTAAGCTGGTCCTTGAGTCCGCCCAGATCAAACGCCTGAGCGGAAGAGCACAGCAGTGCAAAGGTGATAAACGGCAGGTAACGTAATTTCACGTTTAGCCCCTTTTGCGCGGTGGCAGCAGATCGGTGATGGTGCCCTCGGCCATTTCTGCGGCAAAACAGAGTGTCTCAGACAAGGTAGGGTGCGGGTGGATGGTCAGACCGATGTCTTCCATATCTGCGCCCATTTCCAGCGCGAGTACGGCCTCCGCAATCAGTTCGCCCGCGTTCACGCCGACAATGCCAGCGCCCAGAATACGGCGGCTCACAGGATCGAGCAGCACCTTGGTCATGCCTTCTTCGCGCCCGACTGACAGTGCGCGACCGGAAGCGGCCCACGGGAATGCGCCCTTTTCGTAGGCAATGCCCTGTGCTTTCGCCTGCGTTTCTGTCAGACCCATCCATGCGATCTCAGGGTCGGTGTAGGCGACCGATGGAATGGTCAGCGGTTCAAAATATGCTTTGTGTCCGGCGATATTTTCAGCCGCCACTTTGCCTTCGTGTACCGCCTTGTGCGCCAGCATCGGGTCGCCGACGATGTCGCCGATCGCAAAGATGTGCGGTACATTGGTGCGCTGCTGTTTATCAACCGGGATAAAGCCGCGTTCGTTGACCGTCAGCCCTGCTGCTTCAGCACCGATTTCACGGCCATTGGGGCGGCGACCGACCGCCATCAGTACGCGGTCGTACAGTTGCGGTTCGGGCGCTTGTTCGCCTTCAAATGTGACGCGCAGGCCTTCGGGCAGGGATTCGATTTTGGTGACTTTAGTTTTCAGGTAAATCGCCTCGTAACGTTTGGCGATGCGGGTGTGCAGGGGTTTGACCATATCCTTGTCGGCGCCGGGGATCAGTTGATCCATCAGTTCGACGACAGAAATCTTTGAACCCAGTGCGTCATAGACGGTCGCCATTTCAAGGCCGATAATGCCGCCGCCCAAAATTAGCAGGCGTTTCGGTACATCCTGAAGCGCCAGTGCGCCGGTCGAATCAATGATACGTGGATCGTCGTAAGGGAAACCGGGAATGCGTGCAACCGAGGAGCCCGCTGCGACGATCGCGTGATCGAAGGTGATGAGCTTTTCGCCTTCAGGCGTTGCAACTGAAATCGAATTGGCGGAGACGAATTTCGCCACGCCTTGTACGACCTGAACCTTGCGTTGCTTAGCCAGTTGCTTCAAACCGCCGGTCAGCTTGTTGACGACGCTCTCTTTCCAGTTGCGGATCGCATCGATGTCGATGGCGGGTTTGCCGAAAGTGACGCCGTGATGACTGACTTCTTCGGCTTCAGAGATGACTTTTGCGACATGCAGCAGCGCCTTGGACGGAATGCAGCCAACATTCAGACACACGCCGCCTAGGCTGCTGTGTTTTTCGATCATCACAACCTGTTTGCCCAAATCGGCGGCGCGGAATGCAGCGGTGTAACCGCCGGGGCCTGCGCCCAACACGAGGACTTCGGCGTGTATTGTCGAGTCTGAATTGGTGCTAGTGGCTCTAGCTGGTTCAGGTTCTTGTTTGGGGGCTGCGTCATATTGAATCTTGATGCCGGAATCGGGGACTTCGAGCACCAGCACCATCGAACCTTTTGATACCTTGTCGCCCACTTCGACTTTTAATTCTTTGACGATACCGGCGGCAGGGCTAGGTACTTCCATGGCAGCCTTGTCGGTTTCCAGCGTAATCAGCGATTGTTCCGCCGTCACGGTATCTCCGGTCTTAACGGAGACTTCGATGATGGCGATATCTTTGAAATCGCCGATGTCCGGTACTTTTACTTCGATGGTCTGGCTCATATTGTTCTCTCTAAAAGTTAAACGCGGATCTGTCCGCTGCCTAATACGATGTATTTTTGCGACGTCAGTCCTTCTAAGCCGACCGGGCCGCGTGCGTGTATCTTGTCAGTTGAAATGCCGATTTCAGCACCCAGTCCATACTCAAATCCGTCGGCAAAACGGGTGGATGCATTCACCATGACCGAGCTTGAATCGACCTCGCGCAAAAACCGCATCGCGCGCGAGTAATTTTCCGTGACGATGGTGTCGGTGTGCTGTGAGCTGTAAGTTGCGATGTGACTGATCGCTTCATCCATACCGGCCACGATCTTCACACTCAGAATCGGCGCGAGGTACTCAGTGTGCCAGTCCTCTTCGACCGCTAACGTCATTTGCGGCACCAGCGCGCAGCATGCGGCATCGCCGCGCAATTCTACGCCTTTCTCGAGATAGAGCTTGCACAGCGGCGGCAACACTTGGGCCGCCACCCCTTCTGCGACCAGCAGAGTTTCCATCGCATTGCATACGCCATAGCGGTGCGTCTTGGCGTTGTCGGCAATGCGGATCGCCTTGACTAAATCGGCATCGGTGTCGATGTACACGTGACAGATGCCATCCAGATGTTTGATGACAGGCACTTTTGCATCGGCTGAAATGCGTGCGATCAGGCTTTTGCCGCCGCGCGGTACGATCACATCGACATATTCCTTCATCGTAATGAGTTCGCCGACAGCTGCCCGATCGGTGGTTGAGATGACCTGGACTGCAGTTTCCGGCAGGCCTGCGGCTTTGAGTCCCGCATGGACGCAGGCTGCGATGGCCTGATTCGAATGGATCGCTTCCGAGCCGCCCCGTAAAATCGCCGCGTTACCGGATTTGATGCAAAGGCCTGCTGCATCCGCCGTGACATTGGGGCGTGACTCATAAATGATGCCGATGACGCCCAGCGGCACGCGCATTTTGCCGACCTGGATGCCCGAGGGGCGGAAGTTAAGATCGGTAATCGCGCCGATCAGATCGGGTAGTTGTGCGATTTGCAGCAAGCCCTCGCTCATCGAGCGGATCGTCTTTTCCGTCAGCGTCAGGCGGTCGATAGACGCTTCATCCAGACCCGCGGCGCGCGCGGCGGCGACATCGCGTGAATTGGCCGTCAGGATGAGCGCGGATTGCGCAAGCAAGGTCGTGGCAATTTCGCCCAGTGCGCGGTTTTTAGCCGACGTGTCGGCCTGCGCTAGGGTGCGGGATGCGGCGCGGGCTGCGATGCCCACTTGCTGCATGTATGCTTGAATATTTTCCATAATGTCTTTCATGCCGGAAGGGTGGCGCATTTTAGCATTCAGCTTGATGTTAAAATGCGACGAATGTTAATAGGAATGCAAAATGTCTGACATATTGAATAAAATTCTGGCTGTGAAAGTGCAGGAAGTCGCAGCAGCAGGCGCTGTCAAACCGTTAGATGTGCTGCGCAGCGAGGCGGAACACGCCGCACCTGCGCGAGATTTCGTGGCGGCAATACGCGCAAAAATCGGTGCGGGCAGGTCGGCCGTGATCGCCGAGATCAAAAAGGCCAGCCCCAGCAAAGGCGTATTACGTGCGGATTTTAATCCGGCGGAGATTGCGGCCAGCTATGAGGCGCACGGGGCCGCCTGCCTGTCGGTGCTGACCGATGCGCCGTTTTTTCAGGGATGTCCTGAGTATTTGCAGCAGGCGCGTGCGGCATGCCATCTACCTGTGCTGCGCAAGGATTTTATCGTCGATGAATACCAGATCTATCAGGCGCGTGCGATGGGGGCGGATGCGATCTTGCTGATCGCTGCGGCACTGGATCTTGCAACGATGCAGGCGTTCGAGGCACTGGCCCATCGCTTTGGTATGGCGGTGCTGGTCGAAGTGCACAATCGTGAGGAGCTGGACGCTGCACTGCAACTTGCGACGCCTTTGATCGGGGTGAATAACCGCAATCTGCGCACCTTTGAGGTGAGTCTGCAAAATACGATCGATCTTTTGCCTTTTATCGGCAGTGATCGTATTGTTGTCACCGAAAGCGGCATTTTGGGCGCTGGTGATGTGGCGCTGATGCGCGCGAATAAAGTGGACTGTTATCTGGTCGGTGAGGCGTTTATGCGCGCGGACAATCCGGGTGCGGAGCTGGAAAAAGTATTTTTGTAAGCGCTTGTTGTAAAAAAACAACACTTTGTGAAACTTTTGTTACAAATGCGTGAATTGGGTTGCGGGCATTTTTTCTTTGGGCATAATCCGTTCCAGAAGTTTGCGAGTTCGGACTTTCTATTCAGCCGGTAGCATGTGCTGCCGGTTAAAACGCACTATTTAAGGAGTTTTTATGCAAAAGAAAATCATCGCTCTGGCTATTGCCGCAGCCTTCTCAGCGCCAGCATTTGCTGACACCAGCAACGTAACCGTCTACGGTTTGTTGAATGCAGATTTTGAAAGCGTTACAAGTAGCAACGTAAATACGGCTGCAGCACCATTTTCTAACACATTGAATCGTGTAGTTAGCAATGCGTCACGCGTTGGTATCAAAGGTACTGAAGATTTGGGCGATGGTCTGAAGGGTATCTATCAACTGGAAGCGCAATTCAACGTTGATGGTACTGGTGGTTCAGGTTTTGGTGGCGGTACACGTAACAGTAATGTTGGTTTGACAGGCGGATTTGGTACCGCATTTTTGGGTAACTGGGATACTCCATATAAAGTTACGCACAACAAAATTGAACTTTTCGACAATACTACATTCGCTTCTGCGCTGAACGTGTTGGGTCGTACAAGTGCTACAAACGGTAACTTCAATACACGTTTGGCAAACTCTGTTCAATACTGGACGCCAGTTTTGAGCGGCTTCCAAGGTAAATTGGCTTACGGTACAGATAATCTCAAGTCTGTTAACGCTGCTGGTACCGGTACGAACACTTCTCGCGTTTCATTGTCAGCTACTTACGAAAATGACATGTTCTACGCAGCTTATGGTTTTGAAGCGGTGAAAGATTTGGCGCTGGGTACATCGACTGCTGCAACACCAGTGAAAACTGCTGGCGACAAGAGCGATGGTAGTCGTTTGGTTGGTGCATACAAGTTTGACAATGGTCTGGTTGGTCTGACTTATGAAAAATTGTCCGGCTCTGTTGCTGCTACGGGTGTTTCAACATCCCGTTCTGCATGGGAATTGGCTGGTAAGTACACTATGGGTGCTAACAACTTTGGTTTGACTTATGTTTCAGCCGGTAACTTAGGTGGTGTGGTTAATACGGGTGCTAAGCAGTTGTCATTGCGCTACGGTTACACCTTGTCTAAGCGTACAGAAGTATTTGGTATGTACTCTGCTCTGACCAATGATTCAGGTGCGATGTATAACCTGAGTGCAGGTAATGCTGTAACTGCAGCGGGCGCGGCTCCTGCTGCATTGAACGGTGTTGGTTCTAAGCTGTCAGGCTTCGGCGCTGGTCTGGTTCACACTTTCTAATCACTCGCGTCCATCAGGACGCTTGCTGATCTGAAGCTTAACGGTCACCCTCGGGTGGCCGTTTTTATTTGACGCGACGTTTTTAATTCTCTACATTGCATGCTCGTGAAAAGTTTGGGGGCGGCATGTTAAATCTGGATCGTTTTATCGTTGAGTTCGACAAGGGGTTGCGCACCTTGTTTAGTCAGGCGCACAGCGTGAGGCCCTATCCCGACGCGGATGTGGCCGAAGCGTCGATGTCGGATGCCGAAAAAAGTCAGGCGGCAGCGTTAATGCGGGTGAATCACAGCGGCGAAATTTGCGCGCAGGCTTTATATCAGGGGCAGGCACTTACCGCGCGTGAACCGTTGGTGCAGCAGAAATTACAGCATGCGGCTGAGGAGGAAACTGAACATCTGGCCTGGACGGCGCATCGCGTGCATGAATTGGGCGGACATCTGAGTGTGCTCAATCCGTTCTGGTACACGGCATCCTTGTCGATAGGCGCCTTTGCCGGCTTGCTCGGGGATAAATGGAATCTGGGATTCTTGTCGGAAACTGAACAGCAGGTGGGCAGTCATTTGCAGAGCCATCTGGCAAAGTTGCCGGTGCAGGACGAAAAAAGCCGTGCGATTGTGGCGCAGATGTACACGGATGAAATCGGTCACGCCGATATGGCGGTCGAGTTGGGCGGCGCGCCCTTGCCTAAACCTGTGCGGATGCTGATGAAGCTGAACGGTAAAGTCATGACGAGTGCGGCATACAGAATATAAAGCAGAAAGTGGCAAACTGTTAAAACCGCCTCACGCGGAGAGCGCGGAGAAAAACGAAAATCAAAATCAAATTAAATATAAAAACGAATTGGTTTTAATGGAATTTTAAGCACAGCTTACAGTTTGTTGTAAGCCTCTGCTTCGTGCTTAAGTTGGTTTTTTGTTTTTCTCCGCGTTCTCCGCGCCTCCGCGTGAATATGCTTTTGATTTTTTCTCCGTTCCTCACTCCTTTATTCAGAAACAGGCGCTTCAGCTCCGTAGTTTCGTGGGAATGCCCTTCACATGAAATAAAAGCACGAAGTGCGCCTATATTTCATGGAGAATGCCCCTGCGGCATTGCGGTATCAGTCCTCAGTCCTTAATTCCCAATCCTGTTTTTCTATCCTTGTTGCAAAAAAACAACAGTGTGAAGATAAAATTTTGCAGTTGTAGTCAGCTTTCTATAAAGTCCGTTCTCAGTGAAGGCAGGGAGGTCTTGCAATCACTTCAAAAAATACTTAAGGATAAATCATGAAGAAAATCGTACTTTCGATCGCAGCCGTTATGGCCGCAGCTGCATTCGCTCCAGAAGCGTCTGCTGTTCCAGTATTTGCACGTCAAACCGGCATGGCATGTTCTGCATGTCACTTCCAGCATTTTCCGTTGTTGAACGGTTTCGGTCGTGCATTTAAATCATCTGGTTTTACCATGATGGGCGCGCAAGGCAAAGTAGAAGGCGAGCATCTGTCAATTCCTTCAACATTGAACATGGCTGTATTGGCAACTACCTATCTGCAATCAGAGTCAGGTACTTCAGCAAATGGTCGTTGGGGTGTTCCAGGTTCTGGCGGTGAACTGTCATTGTTCGCAGGTGGTCGTGTTTCTGAATTTGCCGGTTTCTTGACAGAACTCGGTTTTGCTGGTGCGGGCGCTCTGGCTGCTGCAAAAATGCCAATGCTGTTCGAAGTTGCTGAAGGTACACGCGTTGGTCTGGTTCCATTTACAACTTCCGGTCAGGGCGCTGGTTACAGCTTCGAAACATTGAATACCGGCGCTGTAGGTGGTGTGCATCGTTTGATGGGTAATGCAGGTCCTTCATTGCAGCATGGTCGTGCAACATCTGCTGCTATGTACTTGGGCGGTGGCCGTACAAATGCAACCGGTCTGTCATTCGTAGTGAATAACGATCGTGGTTTCTTGAATATTGCTAAGTTTGAAGCTGCAGCTGCTGGTACGGGTGTTGCTGTTTCCTTGCCACTGACTTACGTTCGTGCTGCTGGTTTTGTTGATGTTGCAGGTTGGGAATTGGCTGGTGGTGTTCAGAGCTGGAGCGGTACTTCGACTCAGACAGTGCCTGTTGTATTGGCTAACACCTCATTGCGTTCTACTGTAATCGACTTCCAGGCTCAAGGCGAAATGGGTAATACACCAGTAGGCGTTTACGCTTCCTACGGTACTTCCCCAGCGACTGCTGCTGGTGTGTTGAATGCATTGAATCCAACAGTAACTAACTTCAACTCCAAGGGTGCGGTTGGTGCTGTTAGTGCAAATCAAGCTTCGTCATTCAATTTGGCAGCAGATATCGGTGTAATCCCTGGTCTGATGACTGTTCAGTTCGGCTTGCGTCAAGCTAAGCTGGGTGATGCTGTTGCTTCTACCGACAATGCATTTATGGTTGGTGCAACTTATGAGTTGGCTCAAAACGTTGAGTTGGCATTGAACTTCACAACTCAGTCTGGTACTGCATGGAATGCAGTTGCTGGTGCAACACCAGTTGGTAAGAATGCATCAACACTTCTGCTTGAAACAATGTTCTAATTCGATGTCGGGCATATGTCCGGCAGAGATTTAGTCAGGATGAGTTAACCTGAATATCGGTTAGCCCATTCGGCAGAAAAATTAAAGAGCAGGGGAGACGAAAGTCTCTCCTGCTTTTTTATTTTTAATCAGGAAGTTTGCTACACTGCGCCGTATTGTTATGCGAGGTGTGACATACCAACGATCAGTATGTTTTACGGGATATTAATCCTGATGTATTTTTACGATAATGAAAAACATGCACGACCTCACCTTCATGCTGAATATGTTCTTCAATTGCAATTGAGGATGGAGAAGTGTTGAGTGGGAGCTTGTCTCACGCCAAACTGAAATTGGTTCAGGCATGGATTGAAATTCACAAAGAAAGTTTGATGGTAGATTGGAAACTGGCCGTTGCAGGTGATCCTGTTTTTAAAATTGATCCGTTGAAATAAGCGAGTACCTAATAATGGATAAGATTCTGAAAGCCATTACGCTAGATGATTTTAGGGTGGATATTTTAACCAGTAGCGGCGTGTGCGGTATCTTTGATGTAAAACCCTATTTGGCGGGGAGTGCATTTAAAGAGTTGCTGAATGTACCCTATTTCCGCATGCTTGCCCCGGTGTATCACGGCATTGGCTGGCCGAATGAGCAGTATTTCAGCTCAGATACGATAGTCCGGGACATACAAAATTCTCAGGTTAATGCGGTTGAGAATTGCGTTAGCCCGGCTGTGCTGATTTCGTGATGACTTTTGCGCAGTAAAGATTGAGCTGTGGTAAGCTTCGCATCGTATTTTCAATTACGTTCTATCGCCTTTTATGTCATCCGTATCCCAGTTGGTTCAAACTCTGATTCGTCCCGAAATTCAGGCGCTTTCCGCCTATCATGTGCCCGATTGCACGGGCTTGATCAAGCTCGATGCAATGGAAAATCCTTATCTACTGCCGCAATCGCTGCAAGATGAGATTGCTCAGTTGGTGGCTGAAGCGCAGATCAACCGTTATCCTGATCCTGATCCGCGCGCGCTCAAAGATAAAATTTCACAGCTGCTCGGATTGACCGATGAGATGTCCGTGCTATTGGGCAACGGTTCTGATGAGTTGATTCAATTGCTGGCGATGGCGGTCAATCAGCCGTGTGCTGTGTTACTTTCGGTCGAGCCGTCGTTCGTTATGTATAAGATGATCGCGACCTTCGTCGGTATGCGCTATGTGGGCGTGCCGTTAGCTGCTGATTATTCGCTGGATTTTCCGGCGACACTGGAGGCGATTTATCGCGAGCAGCCGGCGCTGGTTTTTTTAGCCTACCCGAATAATCCGACCGGCAACCGGTTTGATCGTGAGCAGGTGCGCGAGATTATCGAAGCCTCCCCGGGGTTGGTCGTCATCGACGAGGCGTATTATGCTTTTGCCAGCGACAGCTTTATTCCCTCGCTGCCTGACTATCCGAATCTGCTGGTGATGCGCACTTTTTCCAAGCTAGGTATGGCAGGATTGCGGCTTGGATTTTTGGCGGGAAGTTCGCTCTGGCTTACTCAGTTGGAAAAGCTGCGTTTACCGTATAATGTCGGGGTGCTGCCGCAACTGGTCGCACAAAAGCTGTTGGATAATCACGACGTGCTCTTGCAGCAGGCCGAGCAAATCAAAAAAGACCGTGTGGCGCTGCATCAGGCGCTCGCTGCAGCTCAAGGTGTTACGGTCTATGATTCTGAAGCGAATTTTTTGTTGTTCCGGATTGCGAATGCGACCGGTGTATTTAACGGATTGAAAGAGCGCGGCGTGCTGATCAAAAATCTGAATGGCGGTCACCCGATGCTGACGGATTGTTTGCGCGTGACAGTCGGTACGCCTGAGCAAAACGCGCTTTTTCTAGACGCTTTGCAAGATATATTAGTTAAGCTTTAAAAACATGTTCACGCGGAGGCGCGGAGACCGCGGAGAAAACCAAACCCCTAACTGAAGCTTGATGCAGATACATGCAACAATCTGAAAATTTTGCTTAAAAACTTACTAAAATAAATACAGTTTCATTTTGATTTGTTTGGGTTTTCTCAGCGCCTCCGCGTGAGTCGGTTTTGATCTGTTTTGGTTTTCTCCGCGTGAAGAGTCAATTTTCATGGCTGATAATTTTTAAGTGGTAAGGAATGACATGCGCAGCGCAAAAGTTACACGCAACACTCTGGAAACGCAGATCAGCGTCGAACTCAATCTGGATGGATCGGGCAAGGCGAGTTTTGAGACCGGATTGCCGTTCTTAGATCACATGCTCGATCAAATCGCGCGTCACGGCTTGCTCGATATCAGCGTCGTGGCACAGGGCGATTTGCACATCGATGCGCATCACACGGTTGAAGATCTGGGTATTACACTGGGTCAGGCCTTTGCACAGGCGGTGGACGACAAGAAAGGGTTGACGCGTTACGGTCACGCTTATGTGCCGCTCGACGAAGCGCTCTCGCGCGTGGTGCTCGATCTGTCGGGTCGGCCCGGGCTGGTATTTAACTGCGAGTTCGTGCGCGGTAATATCGGCGCATTCGATGTGGATCTGTTTCACGAGTTTTTTCAGGGCTTCGTCAATCACGCGCTGGTGACCTTGCATATCGACAATCTGGCAGGCAGCAACGCGCACCATCAGGCTGAGACGATCTTCAAGGCGTTCGGTCGTGCGTTGCGCATGGCAATCGAAGTCGATCCCCGCATGGCGGGCATGATGCCCTCGACCAAAGGGTGTCTCTGAAAATGGTCGATGTTGCAATAGTTGATTATGGCATGGGCAACTTGCGCTCGGTCGAACAGGCCTTGCGCCATGTCGCACCGGCTGCGGATATTGTTGTCACCGACGATGCCAGTGTGATCGCGCAGGCCGGGCGCGTCGTTTTCCCCGGGCAGGGCGCAATGCCCGACTGCATGCGTGAACTGGATGCGCGCGGGTTGCGCAATGCGGTGATTGATGCGGCGCAAACTAAGCCGTTTCTCGGTATCTGTATCGGCCTGCAAATGCTGTTCGAGCACAGTGCGGAAGGTGATGTGCCGGGCTTAGGTGTATTGAGTGGCGATGTGCTGCGTTTTGCGGGTGGTATGCAGGATGCAGAGGGCAATAAACTTAAAGTGCCGCACATGGGCTGGAATCAGGTCCGGCACCAGACGGATCATCCGCTCTGGAATGGTATCGCTCAGGATGCGCGTTTTTATTACGTGCACAGCTACTATGTCAAACCGCAGGATCAGAGCCTGATACAGGCAACGAGCGATTATCCGGTGCCGTTTGTGTGCGCGGTCGCGCGGGGAAATCTCTTCGGGGTGCAGTTCCACCCTGAAAAAAGCCAGGCGGCAGGGCTCAAACTGCTGCAAAATTTTATACACTGGAATCCTTAACCTCACTATTTATTCGCCATGCTAATAATTCCTGCGATTGATTTAAAAGACGGTCATTGTGTACGCCTCAAGCAAGGCTTGATGGAAGAGTCCACGGTGTTTTCCGAAGACCCCGCCGCGACGGCACAACACTGGCTGGATCAGGGCGCACGGCGCCTGCATCTGGTCGATCTGAACGGCGCGTTTGCCGGCAAACCCAAGAATGAAGCGGCCGTGCGCAGCATCATCGCCTCGGTTGGCAGCGATGTGCCGGTGCAACTGGGCGGCGGCATCCGCGATCTGGAAACGATCGAGCGCTATCTGGATCTGGGCGTGACCTACATCATCGTCGGGACGGCCGCCGTCAAAGTGCCGGGTTTTCTGCATGAGGCGTGCGATGCTTTTCCGGGCCACATCATGGTGGGGCTGGATGCCAAGGGCGGCAAAGTTGCAGTGAACGGCTGGTCAAAACTCACAGGCCACGACGTAGCGGATCTTGCCAAGCGCTTTGAGGATTACGGTGTCGAGGCGATCATCTACACCGACATCGGCCGCGACGGTATGCTCTCGGGTGTGAACATCGAAGCGACCGTTGAACTGGCGCGTCCGTTGCATGTGCCTGTCATTGCCAGCGGTGGTATCACCAATCTGGATGACGTGCGCCGTTTGTGCGCCGTGCAGGGCGAAGGCATCACGGGTGCTATCACGGGCCGCGCGATTTACGAAGGCACGCTGGATTTTCGTGCGGCGCAGGCTCTGGCAGACGAACTGTCTCCTCGACTGTAATGCTGGCTAAACGCATTATTCCCTGTCTTGATGTGACGCGCGGGCGCGTCGTGAAGGGCGTGAGCTTTGTCGAGTTGCGCGACGCGGGTGACCCAGTTGAGATTGCGAAACGCTACGATGAACAGGGCGCGGATGAGCTGACGTTTCTCGATATCACCGCAAGTTCCGACGACAGAGGCATCATTTTCCGCATCATCGAGCAGGTCGCCTCTCAGGTATTTATTCCACTCACTGTCGGCGGCGGCGTGCGCGAGGTGTCCGATGTGCGCAACCTGCTCAATGCAGGGGCTGACAAGGTGAGCATCAACACCTCGGCCGTGCTCAATCCGCAGCTGGTGGCGGATGCAGCCAGCCGTTACGGCTCCCAATGTATCGTGGTGGCGATCGACGCCAAGCAGGTAGAGCCCGGGCGCTG
The DNA here is from genome assembly GCA_001801025.1 of Gallionellales bacterium GWA2_54_124. Lineage (GTDB taxonomy): Bacteria > Pseudomonadota > Gammaproteobacteria > Burkholderiales > Gallionellaceae > Gallionella. Next base: position 118,107 of record MGWO01000013.1, on the reverse strand, counting down.
GGAAGTATTTACCCATGGCGGCAGAAAAGCCACCGGGCTTGATGTGGTCGAGTGGGCCGCTAAAATGCAACAGCTGGGCGCGGGTGAAATTCTGCTGACCAGCATGGATCGTGACGGGCAGAAAAACGGGTTTGATCTGGCATTAACGCGTCTTGTGACCGATGCGCTGGAAATTCCGGTGATCGCGAGCGGCGGGGTGGGCAATTTGCAGCATCTGGCCGACGGGGTGACACAGGGTGGCGCGGATGCTGTGCTGGCGGCAAGCATCTTCCATTTTGGCGAATACACCGTCGAGCAGGCCAAGAAATTCATGGCGACACAAGGCATCGAGGTGCGACTGTGAAAGCAGGAAAGCAGGATGCCGAGCAAAAAAATGAGCCCTGGCTCAAACGGATCAACTGGTCGGATGATGGCCTGATTCCCGCTATCGCACAGGACGCAGTAACCGGTCGCGTGCTGATGGTGGCATGGATGAACCGGGAGGCGCTGCTGCTGACCTGGCAAAAATCTGAAGCGGTGTACTGGTCGCGTTCGCGCCGCAAACTCTGGCACAAGGGTGAGGAATCCGGACATATCCAGAAGGTGAAAGAAATTCGTCTCGATTGCGATTCGGATGTGATTCTGTTGCAGATCGAGCAGCAGGGCGGCATTGCCTGTCACACCGGACGACAGAGTTGCTTCTTTACCCGTCTTGAGCAGGGTGCGTGGCGCGAGGTGGACGACGTGCTCAAATCGCCTGATGAGATTTATAAAAAACCGTAAGCAGTTAGTGGGAAGTGGTAAGTGGGGAATTTTAGGATGAGTATGACGATATTACAAGATTTAACCCAAACCATAGAGTCGCGCAAACTGGCGTCTCCAGATAGCTCCTATGTCGCCAAACTGTTCAGTAAAGGCGAAGACGCCATTCTGAAAAAGATCGGCGAAGAGGCAACCGAAACGATACTGGCCAGCAAGGAAGGCGACAAGACGCACATCGTCTATGAAACGGCGGATTTGTGGTTTCACTGCATGGTGATGCTGTCCCATCACGGCTTGTCGGTGGACGATGTGCTCACCGAGTTGGCGCGCCGGGAGGGATTGTCCGGTATTGCGGAAAAAAACAGCCGGAGTGCAAAATGAGCGATTGTCTGTTTTGTAAAATTGCTAAGGGTGAGATCCCTTGCCGGAAAGTTTATGAAGACGATGACGTGCTGGCATTTCACGACATCAATCCCGTTGCCCCCGTTCATTTTTTGCTGATTCCAAAGCCCCATCTCACCTCGCTGGCAGAAGCGGAAACACATCATGCGGCGATGCTAGGCAAGCTGCTCTTACTGGCGCCGAAACTTGCCAAAGAGCAGGGGTTGAGTGACGGTTTTCGCACGGTGATCAATACGGGGCGCGGCGGTGGTCAGGAAGTTTTTCATTTGCATGTACATGTCATCGGCGGCGGCAACATTCCGCCTATGGTCAAACGTAATTAAATATCTAAGGAGTTCGGTATGGGTTCGATGAGTCTTTGGCATTGGTTGATTGTGCTGGTTGTGGTCATGTTGGTGTTCGGCACCAAGAAACTGCGCAACATCGGCAGCGATCTGGGCGGGGCGGTGAAGGGTTTCAAGGAAGGCATGGGTACACCTGCTGAAGAACCTGCCAAGCAGATCAAGGAAGATGGACAAACCATCGAAGGCGAAATTAAAAGCAAGACGCATAGCAACATCTAAACCGGTATGTTCGACTTTAGTTTCGCCGAGTTGATGGTCGTGATGGTGGTCGCCCTAGTCGTCATCGGACCTGAACGCCTGCCGAAAGTCGCCCGAACCTTAGGGCATTTGTACGGGCGCGCGCAGCGCTATGTAAACAGTGTTAAATCCGATATTTCGCGCGACATGGCGATGGATGAATATCGCCAGTTGCAGCAAAAGGTTCAGGCGGAAGCCGCCGCCCTGCAGCAATCGATGCAGCAGGCGGGGCAGGCGGTCGATGCCGGAGTGCGGGAGATCAATCAGGCTGCGGCCAGTCCGCTTGCAAAACCCGTCGAATCAACTAAGGCGTTGCCCGAGTCCTGATGAGCACCAGCGAGAGTTTTATCTCCCATCTTATCGAATTGCGTAAGCGTTTGATGAACGCAGGGATTGCGTTGCTGCTGGTATTTATCTGCCTGTTCCCGTGGGCCTCTGATCTTTACGCCCTGCTGGCCGAGCCGCTGCTGGCCAAATTGCCCAAAGGCGGGCAGATGATCGCGACCGATGTCACGACACCGTTCTTTGTGCCGCTCAAAGTCGCCCTGATGGCGTCATTTTTAATCGCGTTGCCCTATATTTTGTATCAGGTCTGGCGCTTCGTTGCGCCCGGACTATACGAGCACGAAAAGCGCATGATCGTGCCGCTGATTTTTGCCAGCACTGTTTTGTTTTTCTGCGGCATGAGTTTTGCTTACTTTGTGGTGTTCCCGGTCGTGTTTGGTTTCATCACGGCAGCAGCACCCATTGGCGTTGCAGTGATGACCGATATCGACAAATATTTAAGCTTTGTCTTGTCCATGTTTATGGCGTTTGGCATTACCTTTCAGGTGCCTGTGGCAGTGGTGCTGCTGGTGCGCATGGGGGTTGTCTCGGTCGCCAAATTGCGCGAAATCAGGCCGTATATCATCGTGGGAGCGTTTGTGATCGGCGCAATTTTTACGCCACCCGATGTTGTCTCGCAGCTGATGCTGGCTTTGCCGCTTTGGCTGCTGTACGAGGCTGGAATCGTCGTCGCGAGCTGGACTCGCCCGGTAGAAAAGCCCGTGCAACTCGGCAGTCGTTTTTAGTGCGATGACCGTCACGCCCGATACGCCTAATCTGCTGATCGAACTGATTGCGCACAGCGAACCTGCGAGTCTTGTGTGGCAGCTAGGCGCTATTGCCGTCATCATGCTGCTGGCATGGTGGTTCGATGCGCTGTTTTTGAAAAATCTGCTGGCTGCAAAAACAGTACAGACTGTTGCGATACGCGGTGTCAAACGGATTGTATTCCCGTTGCTGAACTTGTTCGGTGTACTGATTGCGCGGGAAGTGTTCAGGTATCTGGATGCGCCCTTTGTATTGCTCAAGCTGGCAATTCCGCTGTTTTTGTCGCTGGCCTGCATCCGCCTGCTCGTCTATGTACTGCACAAGGTTTTTTCAAACTCATCCAAACTCAGGTCTTGGGAGCGCACCATCGCGATGATCGCCTGGCTGGGTGTTGCCTTGCATGTCACAGGTCTGCTCGATGCGGTGCTGGCGGGAATGGAAAATCTGAGCTTCAATGCGGGGCATCAGCACATTTCACTGCTGATTATCCTGCAAGGGCTGATTTCGATTGCGGCAACGGTGCTGCTAGCCTTGTGGCTTGGGCGATTCCTTGAAACGCGCATCATGGGCATGCAAGAGATGGAGTCCAGTTCTCGCGTGCTGCTGACTAAGGTGGTGCGGGGCGCCTTGCTGGTCTTGTCAGTGTTGGTTGCGCTCTCGCTGGTCGGCATCGATATTCGTGTGCTGTCTGTGTTCGGCGGCGCGCTGGGCGTGGGCTTGGGATTCGGCCTGCAGCGAATCGCGAGCAACTACATCTGCGGTTTCATCATTCTGCTCGATAAATCGATACGGCTGGGAGATGTGATTACGCTGGATAATCGCACCGGGACGGTCGCACGTCTGACGGGGCGCTATATGGTATTAAGCGGTCAGGACGGGACTGAGTTTCTGATTCCAAATGAAATGGCGATCACGCAGGCGCTGGGTAATCATTCCTATTCAGACCGAAAAATCCGCATCAAGATTAGCCTGCAAGTGGCCTACAACACCCCGCTGGAACAGGCGATGGGCATCATGGCGGAAGCGGCACGGCAGCAAGAGCACGTGATGAGTGAACCGGCACCGTCCGTGAATCTGATTAACTTTGCAGACAACGGGATTTTGCTGGAATTGTTAGTATGGCTGGATGATCCTGAAGTCTCTCAGGCAACGCTGCGTTCGAAGATCAATATGGAAATCTGGCGGGAATTCCAAAAGTCGGGCATCGAAATTCCATTCCCTCAGCGCGAAGTCCGCATCAAGCCTTAAAATTATTGAGGCCGGGGTTTCGGGCGTTTGCCGATCTTAACTTTTGTCGTTACGGGATGACCGTCGCGCAACAGCGCTATCGTAGCTATCGAACCGGGGGGCAGATTGGCGACGGTGTCGAGCATGGCAGACCAGTTGTCAATTGCATGGGTGTTGATCGACAGCAGAATGTCCCCTGTTTTGATGCCGGACTGTTCTGCCGGGCTGCTGCGTATCACTTCGGTGATCAGCACACCTTTTGCATCAGGCAGCTTGAAGGACTCGACCAGTGCGGGCGTGAGTTCCTGTATGCCCGCACCTATCCATCCGCGCGTGACTGAACCATTCTGGATAATTTGCTCCATTGTCTTTTTCGCAGTGGTTGCGGGTATGGCAAAACCGATGCCGAGCGAGCCGCCATTTGGCGAATAGATGGCGCTGTTGATACCGATCAGGTTGCCGTTGCTGTCAACTAACGCGCCGCCCGAATTGCCGGGGTTGATCGCCGCATCCGTCTGGATGAAATTCTCGAAGGTATTCAGACCCAAATGGTCGCGCTTGAGCGCGCTGATGATGCCCATCGTCACGGTTTGACCGACGCCGAACGGATTGCCGATTGCGAGCACCATATCGCCTATATGGGCGGTTTCAGGGTGACCAAAAGTGACGGCGGGGAGACCGCCGGCAAGTTCGATCTTGATCACGGCCAGATCCGTTTCGGGGTCTGATCCGATGACGTGTGCACGCGCCTTGCGACCATCGGCTAAGGCGACTTCGATCTGATCGGCGGCTTCCACGACGTGATGGTTGGTCAGGATAAAACCGTCTGAGCTTACGATAACGCCGGAACCTAAACTAGAACTTTGCTGCGGCGTGCTGTCCTGATCGCCGAAAAAGAAGCGGAAACGCGGATCGTCCAGAAAAGGATTGACGGGCGTTTTAATAGTCGTGCTGGTAAATATATTGACGACAGAAGGCATGGCTTTTTTGGCCGCTATGCTCATTCCTTTTAGCGGGGCGGATCCGTCTGCAGCAGGGGTGTCACTTTCATATAAAGTGACTACGCCGTTACGCGCGGCGCTCGGCAGCAATTCAGGCTTTAGCGTATGAACGATAAATAGCAGCGCCAGAGCGATGGTGACAGTTTGGGTGAATAACAGCCAGTGTTTACGCATGGTAAGATAACTTAGTGTTTATATATTTTCGGGGGAATGGTTATGAATCTGGATCAACTGGTCGATTATAACGCAAGCGTGTTGCAAACCGGTCAATTCAAGGATTACAGCCCGAACGGATTGCAGGTTGAAGGGCGCGGTGAAGTTACGCGAATTGCCACGGCGGTGACGGCTTCAAAACAGGTGATCGATGAGTCCATCGCGTGGGGCGCGGATGCAATCCTCGTGCATCATGGTTATTTCTGGCGCAATGAAGACCCTTGTATTGTGGGAGTCAAAAAGCATCGTATTGCTGAACTGCTGAAGCACGATGTGAGTCTGCTGGCCTATCATCTGCCGCTCGATGCGCACACCGAACTGGGCAACAACGCCCGGCTGGCGGCGGCCTTGGGATTGCGCGAACAGGGACGTTTTGGTGAACAGAATATCGCATGCCATGGCGCGCTGGATGTGCCGCTGATACTTGCCGATTTCGCAGGCCGGATTGAGTCGGCCTTACAGCGTGCGCCACTGGTGATAGGTCATGCCGGGAAAATGCTGCACCGGGCGGCATGGTGCAGCGGCGGCGGGCAGGGGTATTTCGAGGCCGCGATTGCGCAAGGCGTCGATGTGTTTGTCACCGGAGAGGTTTCCGAGCAAAGTTATCATCTGGCCCGCGAGACGGGCGTTGCCTTTATTGCTGCCGGGCATCACGCAAGCGAGCGGCTCGGTATACAGGCGTTAGGCGAGCATCTGGCAAATCGTTTCAATCTGCAACATCGCTTTTTCGATCAGGATAACCCGGTTTAATCGCGGCGTTTTTGACGTAGCTGATCGAGCGAGATCGTCATGCTGCGCGGCATGCTTTGCAAACTGGCATTGGCTGTGACGATCAAATCACTGTGGCTGAACAGTAAGGGGGCGAGTATCGCTTCCATATCATCCAGCAGTGCGTCAGGCTGTTGCGAAAAACGCTGTAAAAAATCACGTCGCAACGGGTAGTGAGGCGTCCATTGCCATGCCAGAAAAGTCTCGTTTTGTTTGAATCCATCGGTTTGCAACTGCTGCCTGAGTGCTGTCACGGCCGGTAGCGCCAGTTGTTCAGCGGTGGGTGTGGATTGCCACATCAGGCCGAAAAAAACACGCCAGACGCCGCCTAGAAATTGTTGCTCCAGCATGGGAAACAGGCTTTGAGTCTGATCGGTGCGCAACTTGCACTGCAACCCGACCAGTACCCCTGCTGTGTTGCGATCTTCGGTGGTGATGATCCGCCATGGGGAGGGGGCAAGCCGGCTTGTCAGTCGCAGGCAGAGTTGTTCCCAGAACGAGGTGTTCATTCGGCTGCGGATTTCATCCATTTGCTCGGCAACCGACAGACCAAGGGGTAAGTTTTCCGGTTTTGAAAAAAAATCGAGGACGGCTTGTTCTTCGTTCATTTAATAAATCCTAGTAAGTTATGCAGGTAATGAATATAAGCGAATACTGTAATTCCAAGAAATATATATAGGTTTTTGGGGAACTATAATGGTGACTCACTATCAGTGTTGACTTTATTTTTTAAACCAGACATCATTCGTCCGTGCTCGGGATGCCTTAATTTTGCAGATTTAAAAAACTAAAGCAGATCATAATAAGTATCGCGACGCATCGCACCAAAAATAATCCGATTTGACTGTTCGTTCATGTCTGCAGCAGCAGGCGTGGGATCATTTGTTTGCTTGGGGAGTTCTCACGATGTATCGTTTCTTACGTTTTCCTATCTTGCTGGTAGGTTTGTTTTTGGCTGCAAGCAGCTTCGCAGCCAATAGTTCACAACCTGCGCTTACAACCGAGGACAGTTTAGGTCCGCAAGTTCAGCAGCCTATCGAGTTTCCTCATAATCGTCATGCCGGACTTAAAGATGCCAGCGATCCTGCCAAGGGCGGTATGGAGATCAACTGTCAGTACTGTCATACCTACGCGCGTCGCAGTGCGGTAGCGGGGATCCCGCCGCTGCAAAAATGTATCGGCTGTCATCAAAACATCGAATCCGTGCGCAATAAGCCGCGTATCGTCGAGTTGTTCAAGTATTGGGATGCTAAAAAGGCCGTGCCATGGAAAAAAGTCCATGACTTGCCTGATTTTGTGCGTTTCAATCACGAGCGTCACATCAAGCGTTTTGTTGAACAACAGGATAGGCCTGTTCAGGAAGCGTGTGGATATTGCCATGGCGACGTGAAGGAAATGACCGTTGCGCGTCGTCAAAAATCGCTGGCGATGGGGTGGTGTGCAAGCTGTCACGAGAAGGATCATCCTGTCGTGGCTGAAGGCGGTACGCCGATTGCGGGGCAGGCCTATTGGTACAGTTTCCAGAAGCCGGCAGCGGCTGTGGATGCGAACACCAAAGCGCGTGGTCCTAATGATTGCTGGCAGTGCCACAAGTAAGCTGCCATGAAAATTAAAGAATTTACCAGAGAGGCTGTGATGATAGACAGTGGTTCCGTAAAGCAAATGGCCGGGCACCCGTTTGATCGGCGTGATTTTCTGAAAGTATTGGGCTGGAGTGGCGCTGCGGTCGCGCTCTCAGGTTGCGGCAATACCTCGGTTGAAGACGGTCGGGAGACGGTGGTTTCCTACGTTGAAGCAAATGACTACATGGTTCCGGGTGTCGGCGTGTATTTCAATTCCACCTGCGCTCAGTGTGACGCAGGCTGCAGCATCAACGGCCGCGTTCGCGAAGGTCGTGTGCTCAAATTGGAAGGAAATCCGGATTCGGCAATCAACAAGGGGCGCTTATGCGGTCTGGGCCAGGCGGGTGTGCAACATCACTACAATCCTGACCGTGTGCGTGAGCCTCTGCTGCGCAACGGTAACAAGGGCGAAGCGATTAGCTGGGAAAAAGCCTATGCACTGATCGCTGAAAAGCTTGCCGGTGTTTCGGGTGAAGAAATTGCCTTTCTGTCCGGTGGCGTGAGCGGGCATCTTAAAGTGTTGCTGGGCAACTATCTGGACAGTCTCGGAACGAAAAATCATTTCGTTTACGAAGCGATTGCGCCATCCGTAGTGCGCGCCGCAAACCTCAAGGCGTTCGGCGTCGAAATGCCGCGCTACCGCTTTGATAAGGCGCAGGTCGTCTTGTCCTTCGGTGCAGACTTCCTGGGTAGCTGGGTCTCTCCTGTGCACTTCTCGCAGCAATATGCGCAATTCCGCAAGGGTGTCAATGGACAGCGCGGCGTGCTGATTCAGGTCGAATCTAAAATGACTCTGACCGGCGCGAATGCGGATCGCTGGCTGGCTGTGAAGCCTGGTACCGAAGGTGTGCTGGCGCTGGGTATCATCAATGCGCTCGGTATGGCGACAGGCGAAGTTGCTGAGCTGGTTAAGGGTTACGATAAGGCACGTGTCAGCCGTGAAACAGGTGTATCCACCGGTCAGATCGATAAGATCGCTGCGCTGTTGAAGCTGCGCAGCCCGAGTCTGGTGCTGGCAGGTAACGCTGCCGAAGGCTATGCGCACGGTTCGCAAAATGCAGCAGCGATCAATTTGCTCAATCAGGTATTGGGCAATGTCGGCAAGACGATCGAAGCGCCGGTGTCCGTGCCGTTCCCGCAGATGGTGCCGTCTAAGGGCAATACCGTTGCACTGAAGAATATGAACGACGGTCTGGCCGCAGGTAAATACAAAGTCGTCTTTAACTTTGCTGCTAATCCGGTATTTACTGCACCCGGCGCGTTCAAGTTCAAGGACAACTTTGCCAAGGCCGGCTTCAAGGTCGCGTTTGCACATTATCTCGATGAAACCGCCTTGCAGGCTGATCTGGTGTTGCCGCTCGATTCCGCTCTGGAAGACTGGGGTACGCAAGTTCCTGAATACATGACAGAAGGCGCTCAAATCAACATTCAGCAACCGCTGATGGAGCGTTTGCATGCCAATACGCGCGGTATGGGCGATATTCTGCTGGGTCTGATCAAGCAGAAGAAGGCTGACGAGTACAAGGGCTTTGAAGATTACTACGCTTACCTGCGTGGCGCTGTGTTGCAGAACAAGGGTGCACTGGGTGGCGGCGGGGTTGAAGATGACACGTTCTGGAACGATACGCTGACACAGGGTATCGTGAAACTGGCAGGGACGACGACGAGTCTTGCAGCGCATGCCAGTGCGGCAGGTCTGGTATTGCCGGCAGCAGCTGAAGCGGACGAGCATTTCCCGCTGCATCTGATTCCGGGCGTGACCGCCAGTTTGCGTGATGGTCGTCACACCAATCAGCCGTGGTTGCAGGAGTCCCCTGATCCGTTGACCACCATCGTGTGGGATTCATGGGTTGAGATTCATCCGAAGAAGGCTGCTGAATTGGGTATCGTCGAAGGCGATATCGTTCAGGTGACCTCAAAGACGGGTTCAGTCAAGGCGCAGGTGTATCTGTTCCCCGGCATTCATCCTGAAGCGATTTCGATCCCGGTCGGACGCGGGCACGATGCGATGGGGCGTTATGCCAAGGGCTATGGTGTGAATCCATTCCAGATCATGGATGCGGTGTTCGAAGCTGCAACGGGTGAGCTGGCGATGCACGAAACACGCGTCAAGATCAGCAAGACTGGTCAGCGCGTACTGGTGGTCAAGGATGAAGGTTCTGCGGGCGCGTTGCAAATGGGCAGAAAGATCGCCGGTCGCGTGTCCACCGATCAAGTTGATTTGTCGAAGGAGGTCTGAGTTATGTCAGTCAGCAATTTATTAGAAAACTGGGCGCAGGTCAGGCACGAACACCCAAATAATGACAAGCCGCATGACCCCTATAAATGGGCGATGGCAATCGATCTGGATGCCTGTACAGGTTGCAATGCGTGCAGTATCGCCTGCTATGCGGAAAATAACATTCCGGTCGTGGGTAAAGAGCGTTTTCAGCACGGTCAGCAAATGCACTGGATGCGTGTTGAGCGCTACTGGGATGAAGACGGTCGTGAATTTCCGGATCAGGGCTTCCAGTTCCTGCCTATGATGTGTCAGCAGTGCGAGGCGGCACCGTGCGAAACGGTATGCCCAGTAGCTGCGACCAATCACACGGCGGATGGTCTGAACTCACAGATTTACAACCGTTGTATCGGTTCGCGTTACTGTTCGGCTAACTGCCCGTTCAAGGTGCGTTATTTCAACTGGTACGACTACCCAACCGACGAGATGGTCTGGCCGGCAGAGATGCAGCAGCAGATGAATCCGGATGTTTCCGTGCGCAGCAAGGGCGTGATGGAAAAATGTACGTTCTGCGTACAGCGTCTGTCTGCAGCTAAAGTCAAGGCTAAGGGTGAGGGCCGTATTGTGGCTGAAGGCGAAGTGCAGACTGCCTGTCAGCAGGCTTGTCCGACCAGTGCGATATCCTTTGGTAATCTTGTCAATCCTGATTCTCGAGTTCACAAACAGTGGGCCGCGCAGCAGGTTGAGCTGGATAAGGATAAGCAAGCCAAGAACGAGGAGGAAGAGGCATCCGAGCTGCGTGGTTATCGCATTCTTGAAGAGTTGCGTGCTTATCCTTCGGTGATGTATCTGGAACGTGTGCGTGAAAGCGCTGTGTAGTCTGTAAGACTAACGGAATTACTTTAAGGAATGACAATGAAAGATATCCGCGAAGACATTGCTTGGGCGAAGATCAACCAGGACGTGATGAAGAGTCTGGAAAACCCGCGTAAGCTGTATTGGGTGATCCTGTTTTTGGCTTTGGCCGCATTCGGTTTCGGTGTGGGCTGTGAAATTTATCAGTACCGGACCGGTATGGGCGTTGAAAACGTCAATAATCCGCAAGTGTGGGGGCTGTACATCGCTACCTTCATTTTCTGGATCGGTATGAGCCACTCCGGTACGTTACTGTCCGCCATTTTGCATCTGATGCACGCTGACTGGCGTAAGCCGATTTACCGTTTTGCAGAAGCGATGACGACATTCTCCCTGATGACAGCCGGTCTGTTCGTTATGGTGCATATCGGTCGCTTATGGCAGTTTTATTATTCACTGCCGTACCCTAACGATCGCGGTATCTGGCCTAACTTCCAGTCACCTCTGTTGTGGGACGCGATGGCGATCTTCACCTACCTGAGCTCATCCGTGTTGTTCCTGTTCGTCGGGATGATTCCGGATCTGGCGATTGCACGCGACAATATGCAGCCGGGCTGGCGTCAGAAGTTGTACACCCTGCTTGCGCTGGGTTGGGAAGGTACGGATCGTCAATGGCGCAATTTCCGCGTGACTTACTTGACGATCGCTTGTTTCCTGATTCCGCTGGCGGTATCGGTGCACTCAATTGTGGCGTCTGACTTCGCGATGTCACAACAGCCAGGCTGGCACGTCACGTCCTTCCCTCCGTACTTTGTGGCGGGTGCGTTGTACTCAGGTTGCGCTGCGATCATCACGCTGTTCATCATCCTGCGTTATGTATTCAGGTTTGAGACCTACATGACATTGCCTATTCTGAAGAAGATTGTGCGTCTGACCTTCGCGATTGCGATGGTGTGGACTTATCTGAATGCAGTTGAATTCGCAGCGGTTTGGTACAGTCATGATGAAGCGTCTAAGGCAGTTCTGATTCAGAAAATGACAGGTACTTACGCGCCGTTCTGGTGGGGGATGATTTTCTGCGGATCGGTCGTGCCTTTGGTCTTTGCGTTCAAACGCTTCCAGACCAATATTCCTGTGCTGTTTGCAGTGTCGCTGTTGCTGAATCTGGGTATGTGGCTGGAACGCTGGATGATTGTCGCGCCGACCTTCTCACATGGTTACTATCCGTGGACCTGGGATCACGAACAATGGCCTAGCTTGGTTGCATGGGGTATGGTATTTGCAAGTTTTGGCTGGTTTACTTTGCTGTTCATGATCTTCTGCAAAGTGTTCCCGTCTGTATCCATGTATGAAGTGAAAGAAATGGTTTACCACCGTACTCTGCATCTGAAAAAGAGTGAAAATGCCGAACAGGGAGCACACTAATCATGAGTAAACGTCATTTACTTGCCTTGTATGGCAACTTTGAAGAGGCCGAAGCGGTCGTTCAGGAATTGCGCAATGCGACGATCAAGGGCTTTGATGTCAATGATGACATGATCGTGAAGTCGCCGATTGAGCACCCGGAAGTGGAGCGTTTTCTGGGTGATAAGCCGGTGTATGTGCAATGGTTCACGCTGGTCGGTGCATTGCTGGGCGGCATATTGGGATTTTCGCTGATTTCAGGTGCTCAGGCTAACTTCTACATGCAGTTGAAGGGGGGGAAACCGATTGTGCCGTTCCCGCCCAACTTCGTCCTGACTTACGAGATGTTCATTCTGGGCGGCGTGTTTATCACAATTCTGGGGTTTCTGATCTGTGCCGGTTTGCCAGCTAAACGCTCACCGCTGTACAGTACCAAAGTTTCAGTCGATAACATCGCGATTCTGGTAGAGGCGGATGAATCTGCGATCAGCGAGCTGAAGGCAATTTTCACCAAGCACAAGGCATTGGAAATTCAGGAAGAGGCAGGGAAATGAAAAAATTATCCTTAGCAATTACATTGTTGTTGGCGCCAACCTTCGCTCAGGCATGGCCCTGGTCGCAGGATATGGCAAATCAAGTGAGTATCAAACCGCAGGAAAGCGTCGATGCCGCAAATCCCGGTATGGCGCAGTTTCCTAAGCGTTCTCAGCCGGTTGCAGGTACCACAGTGAATGTCAAAGATCTTGATGCCGCTAAGAAAATGGCTAATCCGGTGGCAGCTGATGAAGCGTCGGTTGCCAAGGGGCGCCGTTTGTATGAAATCTATTGCACGCCTTGTCATGGCAAGTCCGGTACCGGTGATGGTCTGGTGGGCACCAAGCTGCCTTACAAACCGTGGAATCTGACTTCATCTAATGATGTCCATCCATGGGATACCAAGGACTATACAGATGGCTATATCTTTGGGGTAATGTCCTTAGGGCTTGCTGTGATGCCAAGTTACGCGAATGACCTTACGGCGACCGAACGCTGGCACGTAGTTAACTACATCCGTAAAGTGATGCAAAAAGGTCCTGCGGTTACAGCTGCGGCTCAGTCGAAATAGGAGGCTATAAAATGTTGGCATATAGTAATTGGGCTGTTTTGACGGTATGTTTCGTGGTGGTGCTGTCACTGGCATTGAGCGGCGTAGCATTGTGTTCTGTATTGCATCTGGTCGGTGCGCAGTGGCGTTTTAATGTCCGTCATCTGGCAGTATCTCTTTACGCCTTGTTCCCATTGGCGTTTGTTCTGCTGGTCGTGCTTTTGGTCGGCGGATCTCATACCTTCCCGTGGTGGGATGTTCCTGTCGGTCATGAGGCGCATATGCCGGGCTGGTATCAGCCTCACTGGCTGATGTCCCGCGAAGTCGTCGGCATAATCTTTATGGCGGCATTGTACTGGGTGTTTATCCAGCGTCAGGCCGTGAGTGAAAACAGCCCGGAAGATGCCCAGCGTTTCCATACCATTGCTACATGGATTCCGTTCTTCTTCGTGTTGTACAGCACGATGGTTGCGTGGGATTTTGAAATGACGCTGGTACCTCACTGGCACAGCGCGATTTACGGACTGCAGCAATTCATCAGCAATTTCGGCATGTTCCTGGCCTTTATGACAGTGTGGATCTACATCATGAACACTAAGGGTAAGCTGCTCACTCCTGTTCCTGATAAAATTTACAACTACATGGCTCAGATGATGCTGGCATTCACGCTGCTGTGGATCTACACCTTTGATGCGCAATACCTGACCATCTGGTACGGCAATCTTGCCGATGAAACGGACCGTGTCTTTGCCATGCAGGATGGAGATTACGCCTTCATCTGGTGGTCGATGATCGTGCTCAAATTTGTGGTTCCTTTCGTTACTTTCTGTTTCCCGGGCCCCCGTCACAATGTTACTGCTATCAATGCAGTGGCAATCTGTATTATCATCGGCACGCTTTTCGAACGTTATGTTTGGATTGGTGGCGTAACTGGCACGGGTAGCTACCCGATTGCTGCCAGTATCGTGATTGGCGGTACGGTTGCGTTGATCGGCTATTTCCTGGTTCGCAGCTATATGCAGTCCAGAAGTTTAATTAAGGGGTAATTGAGTAATGATGAGATTGTATTCGGGGACAGTTTGCCCCTACAGCCATCGATGCCGAATCGTTTTATTTGAAAAAGGTATGGATTTTGAAGTAATCGATGTTGACTTGATGGATAAGTCAGAGGACCTTGCAACGATCAGTCCGGGCGGCAAAGTGCCCGTGCTGATTGAGCGCGATCTTGTTCTGACCGAAGCGAACATCATCAACGAATACATCGATGAGCGTTTCCCTCATCCGCAGTTGATGCCGGCTGACCCTGTGATGCGTGGTCGTGCGCGACTGTTCCTGTTCCGTTTCGAGCAGGAGTTGTACAGTAACGTCAATATCATTATGCAGGGCGGCAAGACCGCGGATAAGGCACGCGCCAGCATACGCGATAATCTGACTCAATTATCGCAAATCTTAACTAAGCAGAAGTACTTGCTCGGTAATGATTTTTCGATGCTGGATGTCTCTGTTGCGCCTTTGTTATGGCGTCTTGATCACTATGGCATTGTGCTCGGCAAAGATGCAGCACCGATGCTTAAATACGCTGAGCGTCTCTTTTCGCGTCAGGGCTTCATCGATTCATTGACGCCCGCAGAAAGGGCAATGCGCAAGTGAGTGATTTGTCGACCCGTCCGTATTTGATACGCGCCATTCATGAGTGGTGTGTTGACAGCGGTTTGACGCCTTATCTTGCAGTTCGTGTCAATGATCGAACCGAAGTGCCAGTAGCTTATGTGAAGGATGGTGAAATTGTCCTTAATTTGAGCGCAGGTGCTGTGCGCAACATGGAGCTGGGCAATGAGTGGATTACCTGTAGCGGCCGTTTTGGCGGTTCTTCATTTGATCTCATCGTACCGGTTGATGCGGTGATTGGAATTTTTGCCAAGGAAACAGGGCAAGGTCTGGTGTTTCAAGGAAGTGATTCAGATTCGCCACCGCCTCCTGATGCAGAGATCAAGCAGATACCAAGAAAGCCTCAGTTGTCTATCGTTAAGTAATAAAATACCAAGTCATAAAAAAACCGCACAGTGTGCGGTTTTTTTATGACTTCAAGTTGTTGCCGGCTCAGCTGGCAGATAAGAAAGTGTGCATTTTGCTCATCGCTTTTTGCTCGATCTGACGGATACGTTCCGCGGATACCTTAAATTCAGCGGCGAGATCGTGCAGGGTGGCATTCTGATCTTCTGATAGCCAGCGCGCTTCGACGATGCGGCGACTACGGTCATCTAGACTCGCCAAGGCGCGAGCCAGCCCCTGAGTGCGCTGATTATGCCCCTCTGATGACTCCAGAATGTTAGAGGGCTCGTGCTCTTCACTGTCAGCCAGATACTGTATCGGAGAATAGCTGTCCTCCTCATCGGAACCTGTCGGATCGAGCGCAACCTCATGACCTGCAAAACGGGCTTCCATCTCGATCACATCGTGTTCGCTGACGTTGAGTTGTTCAGCGATTTCACTGATCTGCTTGGGCTTGAGTGATTCCAGACCCTGCTTCAGGCTGCGCAAATTAAAGAACAGTTTACGTTGCGCCTTGGTGGTCGCGATTTTAACCATCCGCCAGTTGCGCACCACAAATTCGTTGATTTCCGCGCGTATCCAGTGCAGCGCGAATGAAACAAGGCGTACACCAAACTCAGGATCGTAATGCTTAACGGCCTTCATCAGGCCGATGTTGCCTTCCTGTATCAAGTCAGCTTGCGGTAATCCATAACCCGCATAGCCGCGCGCAACGCTGACCACCACTCTTAAGTGGGATAAAACCAGCTGACGGGCGGCATCCAGATCATTTTCATTGCGAAAGCGGGTGGCAAGCTCGAACTCTTCTTCCTGACTCAAGACAGCGTAGCGTCTGACAAGGTGAATGTAACTGTCCAGACTGCCAAGGGCAGAGGGCATGGGTAAGCTGTTGGCAATATTCATAGGGATTTCCTCCTAGTTAACATTTGCAGCCTGTGAGCTTCTGAATGGGTAAAGGTTCACTCTGGGTATCGCTTAGGTATTGCCGGATAAAACTTAGAACTTGCTAACTGCAATTAGTCAGCAAGTTGTGCAGAGCAGATTTTAAAGTGCTTATTTCTCTTCGGATAATTCGCAATCTGAATTCATGATGTTACCCGCTGCCCATCCGGCGATAGCGATACCGAAAATAACGCAGATCATACCCAGTTCCTTGCTCAGGAAAAAACCACCGATCAACCACAATGCAGCTGCGATCGTGAATGGCAGTATCAGTACTTTGCACTTCGAATTTTCCATTAAGCTCTCCCTGTTATTTGTTTTATTGCATATTATGATGCATGAACTCGTCATTGTTCTGAAAATTTCCTGTCATGTCAACCTTATTCGCATGGCTGTAAACGGATCCTAGCGAGATTCAATCAGCGACAGGTGTCTTGCCACAGACAGCCATGCCCCCAGCCAGCCTAAATAGAGCGAAAACAGCAGCAAAGATGCACTGTCACCTGCTGAGAGCGGTTCGAGTGCGAAATTGCTGGCGTAGAGCTGGGATAAATTTGCAAGCGGTTGCTTTAGCAGTTGCAGGCTAGACAGGATAATCAGCCACGCAGCAATTCCGCCCAGCAAACCTTGTATGGCGCCGAAATAGAGGAAGGGGCGTCTGATAAAGGCATCGGTTGCGCCTATGAGTTTTGCAACCTGAATTTCATCGCGTTGCGTGACAATTTGTAACCGTATCGTATTGAAGGTGATCGCAATTAAACCTAAGCTTAGCAGGCTGGCGAGCACGAGTACTGCGATATGGGCGAATTCGACGAAAGCCTCCAGTTTATAGGCCCAGGCTGAATCGAGCTGTGCGAGCTCGACCCCCTGAATCTTTTGCAGCTCATTGCGCAGTTCATCGAGTTGTTTTGCATTGCTGGTGCGGGGTGATATGACAAAAGCGTCAGGCAGAGGATTTTTATCCAGTCCTGCGATGACGTCAGTCAAGCCAGTTTCCTCACTCAATGTGTTGAGCGCATCGGTGCGGGAGATAAACTCAACGGATTTGATGTTCTGGTGATCGTTCAGCTGTCTGCGTATTTGCTCTTCACTGTAGGGTGTGGCGTCCATAGCCAGAAACAGGCTGATCTGCGGTGAACCTGACAGTTGGGCGACAAGTCCCTGTGCATTTTTCAAAAGCACATACATGCCAGCCGGAAGGCTCAGTGCGATACCGATGACAAGTATGTTGACGATCCCCGCCATCGGCGAAACAAACATGCGGCCAAGGGCGGTGCGAATGACGCCCTGTTGTGTTGAAAGTGTGTTCATGCGTCTTCAGTCTCATGCAAATCGGCGGCGTATCTCGAGTGGGGCTGGATTGCTCCTTGCTTGAGTTCGATGATGCGCAGGTTGGTTTCACGCAGCAAGGCTGCATCGTGAGTCGAAATTAATAAGGTGACGCCGACCTGATGAAAAGAATTGAAAATATTCATGATTTCTTCGGCATATTCCGCATCCAGATTGCCGGTTGGCTCATCGGCGAGCAATATGCTGGGGCGGTTGACGATGGCGCGCGCGATACAGAGGCGCTGTTGCTCGCCGCCGGACAGCGCAATCGGGTTAGACTTTTCGCGACCGAGCAGGCCGACCTTGTCGAGCGCAGCGCGGACGCGTTTTGCGCTTTCTTTGTACTCGAAACCGCATATCTGCAGCGGGAGCAGCACGTTGTCGAATACGTTGCGGTCGAACAAAAGCTTGTGATCCTGAAAAATGAGACCGAAGTTGCGGCGCAGGTAGGGCAGCGCATCGGATTTAAGTTTGCTGACATTCTGGTTATTGACCAGTACCGTGCCGCTATTGGGTCGCTCAATTGCCGCGATCAGTTTTAGCAGCGTACTTTTACCGGCACCCGAATGCCCGGACAGATAAGCCATTTCGCCCTTAGCCAGTTCAAACGAAACATTTTTTAAGACATCGATGCCGCCCGGATAGCGCTTGCTGACCTGATCGAATGTAATCATGCAGACAATCCCAGCAGTGCGTCGATGAATTCCTGTGCATCGAACGGACGAAGATCATCCAGACCTTCGCCTACGCCGATAAAGCGCACTGGGATGGGGTGGGCTTTGGCGATCGCCGCAATGACGCCGCCCTTCGCCGTGCCGTCCAGCTTGGTTAAAATCAAACCTGTTACGTCCAATGCCGCGTCGAATGCTTTAACCTGACTTAGCGCGTTTTGACCTGTATTGGCATCCAACACCAGTAGCACTTCATGGGGGGCGCCGGGGAGCACCTTTGCGATGACCCGTTTGACCTTTTTAATTTCTTCCATCAGGTGAGCCTGTGTCGTCAGGCGTCCTGCCGTATCGGCTAATACCACGTCGATTTTACGGGCCTGTGCTGCTTGTACGGCGTCATAAATCACGGCAGCGGCGTCCCCGCTTTGTTGCGCAATCACGGTCACGTTGTTGCGCTCGCCCCAGGTCATCAGCTGTTCGCGCGCGGCGGCGCGGAAGGTATCCCCCGCTGCTAACATGACAGACAGCCCTTGCGATTGCAGATATTTTGCCAGTTTGCCGATGGAGGTCGTTTTGCCGGCGCCATTGACGCCGACCATCATGATGACGAAGGGTTTGTGGGTATGTGCCTGCATGGGCACCGCCAGCGGTCCCAGCAGTTTGAGCAGGCAGTGCGCGAGCCCGGCTTTGAGTTCTGCAGCTTCGACGAGCTTGTGTTCTCTGACGTGGCGCTTCAGATCGGCGAGCAGTGCGTTGGTCGCATCCATGCCGACATCCGCTGTGATCAGGATGGTTTCGAGTTCTTCGTACAGGTCGTCGTCGATTTTTCCGCCGCGGCTGAACAGGTCGGCCAGCTGGTTTCCGGTGCGAGATAGCCCCGCTTTTAAGCGATCTATCCAGCTGCGCTTTTCAGCGACGGTTTCTTCGGCTTTTGCCGGCGTGCTCTTTTTTAGGAAACTAAACATTTTGGATACGTTCCGGTAGCAATAGTTGGGGCATAATACGCACGGCCACGTTAAGTGGCCATCTTCGTTATTTTATGCCGATTAGGCATTCTGAGGTTAATGATTATGCGGAATTTTCTATTTGGCGTTGCGCTGCTGGCAACCAGCTTGCAAACGGCGGTCGCTGCCGAGGTGTTCGAGCGAACGCTTGCCAATGGTTTGAAGGTGATCGTCAGAGAAGACCATCGCGCGCCGGTGCTGGTTCAGCAGATTTGGTACAAAGCCGGCAGCATGGATGAGATCACCGGCAAAACGGGCGTGGCTCATGTGCTGGAGCACCTGATGTTTAAAGGCACCAAAAGCGTGCCGGCCGGTGAATTCTCGCGTCGCATTGCAGCTGCCGGTGGGCGCGAAAATGCGTTTACCAGCAATGACTATACGGCTTACTTTCAGCAGTTGCATAAGTCTAAACTGCCGCTGGCGATGAAACTCGAAGCTGACCGTATGCAGAATCTGGATCTGTCGGCAGAGGAGTTCGCCAAAGAGATTAAGGTCGTCATGGAAGAGCGTCGTATGCGCACCGATGACGAGCCTCATGCCTTGTTGCAGGAGAAACTAACGGCGGCGGTGTATCTTGAGCACCCCTACCAGCATCCGGTGATCGGCTGGATGAGCGATCTGGAACAGATGACGGTGGCGGATGCGCGTGACTGGTATAAAAAATGGTACGCGCCTAACAATGCTACGCTGGTTGTCGCAGGCGATGTAAAAGCGCCTGCGGTATTCGCCTTGGCCGAGCGTTACTACGGATCGATTCCCAAGCAGGCGCAAGCGCCGCGCCGTGTGTATACCGAGCCTGTGCAACTTGGCATCAAGCGCATGGTGGTAAAGGCGCCCGCCGAGTTGCCGCTGCTGGTGATGAGCTTTCATGCGCCGAATATCATCGATCCCAAACAGGACTGGAAGCCCTATGCCCTTGAGATGCTGGCCGGCGTGCTGAGCGGAAATGACTCGGCGCGTCTGAATAAGCATCTGGTGCGCGAGCAGCAGGTCGCGAGCAGCGTGGGGGCGGGGTATGACTCGGCTTCCCGTGGCCCCGGGGTGTTTACGCTGGAGGCAACGCCCAGCGAAGGGCGGAGCATCGTGCAGATGGAGGCGGCTTTGCGTGCTGAAATCGAACAGCTGGTCAAAGACGGGGTGAGTGCGGAGGAGTTGCAGCGGGTCAGGGCACAGGTGCTGGCAGGTGAAGTCTATAAGCTCGATTCCGTGTTCTATCAGGCGATGCAGATCGGTCAGATGGAATCCATCGGTCTTGGGCATGGCGCGATTGCCGTGATGCTGGAAAAATTGCAGGCGGTGACGGCAGCGCAGGTGAGCGAAGTGGCCCGAGAGTTTTTGCAGGACGACAATCTGACTGTCGCCGTGCTCGATCCTCAGCCGTTGTCTGGAAAACCGAAACACACAGGAGCAGCTCATGTTCATTAATAAATTGCTCGGTGCGCTCGCCTTGTGCAGCGCGGTCGGGTTGGTGCAGGCAACGCCCGTCATTGAGCACTGGCAGAGCGCAAGCGGTGCGAAGGTGCTATTCGTGGAAGACCACGATATACCGATGCTGGATGTCGCGGTGAGTCTGTCAGCCGGCAGTCGTTTCGATACGGAGGCTAAAGGCGGTGTGGCGGGATTGGTCCACGGCATGCTGGATTTAGGCTCCGAGGGGATGACGGAGGATATGGTTTCCAGCGGCATGGCCGATATCGGCGCGCAACTGGCAGGCGGTCTCGATCAGGACAGAGCCAGCCTGAACCTGCGCACCCTGAGTCATCAGGCTGAGCGGGTGCGGGCTTTGGCTATTATGGCGCGCGTGTTGCAGCATCCTGTTTTTCCTGAGGCGATACTGGCGCGCGAAAAAGCGCGGTTGATTGCAGCACTCAAGGAGGCGGAAACGAAGCCTGAGTCTATCGCTAGCCGCGCCTTTCAAAAGGCGGTCTATGGCGCCCACCCTTACGCCATGCAGGTGTCGGGTGAAATCGCCAGCGTCGAAAAAATCTCGGTGCAGGATTTACAGGACTTTTACCGCGCGCACTATGCAGCAGGTCAGGCGGTGGTGGCGATCATGGGGGATGTCACGCGTGCAGAGGCTGATGCGATTGCTCAGCAGCTGACGGGCGAATTGCCGGCAGGCGTTGAGTCGTCGGCACAGCCGCAAGTCGAGATGCAGATACCGGCCTCGGAGCTGCGCATTGCGCACCCTGCCACGCAGAGCCATATTTTGATCGGGGCGCCGGGTATGTCGCGCAGCGATCCGGATTATTTTCCACTTTATGTCGGCAATTACATTTTGGGCGGCGGCGGTTTCGTCTCGCGCCTGATGAACGAGGTGCGCGAGAAGCGGGGACTGGCGTACAGCGTGTACAGCTATTTTATGCCGCTCAAACAGCCGGGCGCTTTTCAGATCGGTTTACAGACCAAGAAGGAGCAGGCCGATGATGCGCTCAAACTGGTGCGTAAAACGCTGAGCGATTTCGTCGTCAAAGGTCCGACCGAAAAAGAGTTGCTTGCCGCTAAACAAAACATCGTCGGCGGATTCCCGTTGCGCATCGACAGCAACAAAAAAATTCTGGAATATCTGTCTGTCATCGGCTTTTACGATTTGCCGCTCAGCTATCTGGATGATTTCACAAGCCGGGTCGAGCGCGTTACGGTGCGGCAGATACATGAGGCCTTTGCGCGTCATATTCAGCCTGAACGGATGGCGACAGTGATTGTCGGTGCACCCGAAGGAGCGGATCATCAATAAGGTCAGAATAGGCGGCGGCGAACTGCGTAGCCGCGTCATCACGTTTCCGGATGCAGACGGGCTTAGGCCCACACCGGATCGCGTGCGCGAGACGCTGTTTAACTGGCTGGGGCAAACCTTATATGGCAGGCGCTGTCTTGATCTGTTTGCCGGCAGCGGTGCGCTGGGTTTCGAGGCGGCATCGCGTGGCGCTGAACATGTGCTGATGCTGGAGAAAAGTCTGCCTGTTTTTCGCGCCTTGCAGAATAATTCCGATAAGTTAGCCTGTGCTAATGTATCTTTACGCCATCAAGATGGGCTAGAATTCGTCCGGCGCGACACCGCACATTATGACGTTATTTTTCTCGATCCGCCCTTTGCCAGCGATTTGTTGCCTCGATTGCTGCAAATTCTGCCGCCGCGTCTGACTGAAAACGGTGTGGTCTATGTGGAATCGGGCGGTGCGATCGAAGTTTCCCTGCCCTGGCAGGTCATCAAGTCGGGCAAGGCCGGACAGGTTTGGTATCAATTGATAGGATTGAATACATGATAAAGGTCGTCTACCCGGGCACGTTTGATCCGATCACCAGCGGCCATGAAGATGTGGTGCGTCGTGCGACCGGTTTGTTCGGCGAGGTCATCGTTGCAGTGGCCAAAAGTCGTGCGAATACCCTGTTCACGCTGGAAGAGCGGGTTGAGATGGCGCGTGAGGTGTTTTCAAACTACGACAACGTGCGTGTCGAGGGATTTGATGGCCTGCTGATGAGTTTCGTGCAGTCGCAGCAGTCGCGTGTCGTGCTGCGCGGCTTACGGGCAGCCTCGGATTTTGAATATGAGTTTCAGTTGGCGGGCATGAATCGCAATTTGTATCCGGAAATGGAAACACTGTTTTTGACGCCAGCCGAGCAATACACGTTCATTTCCGCTACCATGGTGCGCGAAGTGGCGCGTTTTGGCGGGGATGTCGGGAAGTTCGTCTCGCCCTCAGTGGCTATCCGGTTGCAGCAAAAAAATGGTATGGGTCTTTAATAATTATTAATATCGGTTTAGATTGATTATCAAGAGGAGAAAAGTATGGCACTGTTAATTACCGATGAATGTATCAACTGCGACGTATGCGAGCCTGAGTGCCCGAATGACGCTATCTCGCAAGGTGATACCATCTACGAAATTGACCCGAATAAATGTACGGAATGCGTGGGGCACTACGACACCCCGCAATGTGTTGAAGTGTGTCCTGTCGATTGCATCCCTAAAGATCCTGCGCATGTGGAAAGCAACGCGCAGTTGCAGGCTAAGTATGAAAAACTGATGGCGGCCAAGCGCTAAAGCACTCGCAGATAAAAAGACCGCTTCAAAGCGGTTTTTTTATCTTCCGGGGCGTTGAATTGACGAAGGCAGCTTGCCGGGGGATTCGATTCTGAGTTGTTTGTTGACATTTTTTTCGCCGAATACGACGGTGATCGCTTCTTTCGGTACGGCAAAAACGCCGGCTAAATACTGCACCATGTGGGCGGTTGCCCCGCCGCGTCTGGGTACCGCCGCCGCATAGACCTCAAGCTGATGGCCGATTACGCGGCCTATCGCATCCTGTTTTGAATTCGGGCGACCCAGCACGTTGAGGGTCAGCGTGTCGCCTTCCCAGCGATAAAAGGGCGGGACTTGCTTATCAAATAACGGCATCAGTGCTTGAGCCAGACGCCTTTGATCGGATCGGCGTGCCGGCTGGCATTGATAGCCGGGACGTCATAAAAGTCGAGCAGGGTGCGCAGCACCGAGTAATGGTCGATGTGCTGGCCGCTTTTCCCTGGCTTGATCATAGGTCCTGCGAACAGGGTGGCAATCCGGTTGCCTTCCGCACCATTGTCTTCATCCCAGGTCAGAATCAGCAGGCTGTTGTGTTGGTATGCCCATTCAACGTAAGGGGCGATATGGGTTTTGAGCCATCGATCCGCCGTGTAAAAACTGCCGTCGTGCATATCGTTGTTCTGATCCGGTATCACGAACGAGACGGTCGGCAATAGGGTGAAATCGTCCGGAAACTCATTGAAGGTGAGATTGACTGAGGGCGGCAGGCGGGTGCCCTGCCAGTTTGCGACAGGATTGTGTTTGCGCTGATAGGGGCCTGACGTGCATTTCAAAAATCCGGGTTGCGGCATCAACTCTGAAAAGCTGGCAAAGCTCAGACCCCGGTCGGCCAGGCTGCTGGCGAGATTGTCGCCAGCGAAACTCAAGGGGCAGTCATTGTTGGTACTGCCTTGGGTCGTGCCTGAGAACAGTGCCAGATAATTCGGCTGGCTCGGATGTGTGACTGCATAGGACTGTGTGAACAGCATGCCGCGGCGGGCTAGTGAATGGATGTAGGAATCGCTTTTAAGCGCGTCCATGATCTGCGAATAGCCGCGATTTTCTTCGATGACTACGACGACATGATCGGGGCGCGGCAAATTTTCGGCCTGTGTAGTCGCGGCCGCCAATAGCAGGGGAATGAATAGATGTCGCAGTTTCATTTTTTGGTTAATTCGATCAGTTGGATATCCTCAACGAGAATGTGGTGTATCAGCCACTCGCGCAGATAAGCGAGTGCATCAAATTGTGCCACGAAGGGGTTGTCATGCAACTCCTCGTAAAATTCGGCTATTTTTTCCTCGAAAGCATGGTGCTGGCTAAGCTGGCGATCGATGCGGGCGTACGCATAGTGATTCATCATCTGCTCTTCTGCGCGGAAGTGTATTTTTGCATAGGCATCGAGCGATTTGATGAGCCGCGCAACTTCCCGTGCACCGCGTTTATGGGCGACGACTTCGTACAGATCGTTGATTAAATCGAATAAATAGCGATGGTGCTCGTCGATGACGTCAATGCCGATACTCAATTTTTCATCCCATGGAATCCAGATGTTTTCACGCCGCTCGATAGGCGGCAGGGCGAGCACCTGTTTGGGGTCGATGATGTCGTCACGGTAGAGTTCGCGGATACGCAGAATATCGGGCATCGCCTTGTCGAAGGCAGCGACTACGGCAGGGTCGAAATGTTTGCCGGATTCGGCGGTAACCCAGTTGTAGGCGTCTTCGACCGTCCAGGCTTTTTTGTACGGGCGTGATGAAGTCAGTGCGTCAAACACATCGGCCACCGCGCAGATGCGGGCGAGCAGCGGAATCTGTTCCGCTTTCAGTCCGTTCGGGTAGCCGTTACCGTCCCAGCGTTCGTGATGGCAGCCGGCGATGTCTCGTGCGGCTGCGATGAGGTCGTCCTTACCTTCTAAAATGGTGACACCGATATCGGTGTGCGTCTTCATGATCTCAAATTCTTCCGGCGTCAGTTTGCCGGGTTTGAGTAACACTGCATCCGCAATACCAATTTTCCCCACGTCATGCATCGGTGCCGCGATATACAGCAATTCGCGTTGTGCGTCCGGAAGGCCTAGCGATTTGGCGATGGCCTGTGCGAAATTAGTCATGCGCATGATATGCAAGCCGGTTTCGTTGTCTCGATATTCGGATGCAACCCCAAGACTGCGGATGACATCGGCGCGCGACTCTTCAAGTTCGAGTTTGCGGATGCGTAGTATCTCATTGGTCAGCGCGCGGTTAATCAGGCCTGACAGGGCGCGTGCCAAGTCTTCCATGAATTCGCTGTGCGTTTCGCTCATCGCGTAATTTTCTGGTGTGAACAACACGGTATAGCCAAGTCCCTTACCTTCGATATGCAATGGCAGCAGCAACATGTGGGCTGGGGTTGGGAATTCAAGTGAGGGCAGTGTGTCCTGTGTCAGGCAATGATCGCTGATGTGCGGGTTGGTGAAGGCGGGTGTATCCCAGCGCATCTTGCTGGTCCATGCCGGTTCCATGCCGAATTGTGCGACTTGGAAATAGCGTCCGCGCGGATTGAGCAGCAGGATAGCACCGCGCGCTTCAAGTTGCAGGTCGTAGTAATTGTCCAGTATGGAGAATAGTCGCTGCAGCAGGATGTCCAGATCGGCCGTGCTGCTGCTGGTGATGGTCAGTTCGAAAACCAGTTTGCTGATGGCCAGCATGCCCTCTTCTTTGTTCATTTCTTATACAGTCCCGTTTATCGTTTTACGGTTGTTAAAGTTTTGACGGATTTTAACCATGTTGTAAGTGTGACTTATTTTTGACAAAGGCTGCAATAAAAACTTGATCGCTGTCCCTGTTTAATCTGTACGACGGGGCTGGAGCAGACGCGGCAAGGTTCTCCCGCGCGGCCGTAGACCCAGTGTTGTTGCTGAAAATAACCGGGATTGCCTGATGCGTTGACAAAATCGCGCAGCGTACTTCCGCCGGCCAGTATGGCCTCGTTTAATGTCGAACGGATGACATCCGCGAGTTTTTCGCATTGCGCAAAGCTTAATGTTTCGGCCTTGATCAGCGGATTGATACCAGCGCCAAACAGCGCTTCGCTGGCGTAGATGTTGCCGACCCCGACGACAATTGCGTTGTCCATGATAAATTGCTTGATCGCAACGCGGCGATTGCGCGTTGCCTGATAGAGATAGTGCGCATGAAACCCGCAGTGGTCATCGTTTAACGGTTCGGGGCCCAGTTTTGCCAGCAGCGGGTGCGTGTTGATATTCCCTTCATGCCATAGCACGGCACCGAAGCGGCGCGGGTCGCGCAAGCGCATCAGACATCCGTTATCGAGCAGCAGATCGAAATGGTCGTGCGTCTGAGGTGCTGTGCCGGCGGGCAGAATACGCAGACTGCCTGACATTCCCAGATGCAGAATCAGCGTGCCGTGGCTAAATTCGAGCAACAGGTATTTGGCGCGGCGCGTCAGTGATACGACGGGCTGCCCGTTTAGCAGTTCGTTAAGATTTTCCGGTATCGGCCAGCGCAGGCGCGGGGTACGCGTGATGACCCCTGTGACGGTAGCCTCTGCAAGATAAGGCGCTAACCCGCGCCTGGTCGTCTCAACTTCCGGCAGTTCAGGCACGGCGACGCCACCAGATCAAAGTGCCAACGCCCGCTAGCAATAAGGGCAGGATCAGTAACAACCCGCTGCTGATGGCGGTGAGCTGAGTTCGGGACAGGACGATGCTGCTGTCGCGGGCCGCGCGCGGCTGTAAACTGATTAACGTGTCATCATTGGCGAGCCAGTTAATCATGTTGACGCCCAGATCCACATTGCCCCCGTTGCCGGCGAAGGTATTGGAGAGGAAGGCGCCATTGCCAACGGCCACGATGCGCTGTTCGATATCGTTGATATTACGGTTGAGCGCCAGCGCTATGACAGCGGGTCCTCGGCTGTCGTGCTGCTTGTCAAACACCGGATTGCCGGACAGGGCGTTGATGTCGCGCTGGCTGATCCAGCCGTGGGTGGCGACTTCGAGCAGAATATGATGCTGCCAGTCCGGATTTTCAGCCCATGTCAGGGGGCGGGCAGAGGGATAGGCCGTGATCAGGTTGAAATTGCTGGTGATGGCATGGGGCACATAGCTTGTACCCAGAGACCAGGTCGCCGGTGCATTCATGTCCTGGGCGGCAGGATCGATCACGATGCCGGCGGGCAGTTGCAGGCCGATTTTTTCCGCCAGACGTTCGAGGCCATGCAACGGGCCTGCATCGACCAGCCAGAGCAGATTGCCGCCGCGATCGATAAAGCGCAACAGTTTGTCGATTTCACCTGCCATCAGATCAATCTGCGGCTGGGTGATGACCAGTACGCGAATGTTGGACGGGACATCCTGTGCAATCGCCAGATTCAAGCTGTTGAGCTTGAAGCCATTTTCTTTTAACTTGGCGCCGAACAGCAACCCCAGATCATGATTGGCGCGCCCGTCCAGTTTGCGCTCGCCGTGCCCGTCCAGATACATCACCGTCTGATCGCGGCTGTGTGCGAGCCTCATCAGTGTGCTGGTCAGTGTCTGTTCGTTGATCAGCGTGAGGTGCTCGCTGCGACCTGCATATTCGATGACCATTTCACCGTTGAGCTGGATGCGTGCGGCGCGGGTTTGTTCGGGTTCCTTTTCAGGATCGATGAACACCAGTTTGATGTCGGGTTTATAGCGTTGATACAGCGATAAAAAATCCCTGATGACTTTGCGGATGTCGCCTAAGTGCGCATCCTGCAAGGTTGCGTAAACGGTGATGTTGACAGGATCTTTGAGTTGCCCGAGTACATGGATGCTGGCGGGCTCTAAGCTGTTGCTGGCGTTGAAGGTGATGTCGCGCTGCAGCGGATGCCGCGCTGCGGCATAACCTAGGCCGGCGATGATGCCGGTCAGCAGCAGGACAAACAGCAGATTGCGTAAGGAGGCGGAGTTCATCATTTTGTTCAGCATGGCTTATCCGTATATCCGGTTGTTGTGCAGCCGTTTCATCGTGAGCAATAAAAACACGCTGGTAAACAGCACGAAGAAAATGGCATCCGCGCTGTCGAGCAGGCCGGCATTGAAGTTCTGGAAGTGAAACATCGGCGAGAACTGGTGCCAGACCGAGTCTGCATTGGATGAACCTATGTCAGCCAGCCACAGCCCTGTCAGTATGATCAGTGCACCGACCGCTGCGATGAGGGGCTGAGTCGTCAGCGCGGACAGGTATAAACCCAGTGCAATGAAGCTTGCAGTCAGGAGCGCAAGACCGATGCAATTGGCCAGCAGCAGGCCGTGATCAAGGTGGGTTCCCAGCGCCAGGGTGTAGAGCATCAGTGGCAGAGTTGCAAGCAGTACAAGTAAAAAGATCAGCAGGCCGAGAAATTTGCCCAGTACGATGTGGCGGCCGGACAGCGGGGAGGAGAGTAGCAGGGTCAGGGTCTGATTGCGCCGCTCCTCAGCGATCATCCTCATCGTGAGCATTGGCACCAGCATCATCAGCAGTAGCGCTGCGGTGTTGAACAGGGGGGCAGCAACGGTTAGCGTGACGCCCGGCGGATTGGCAAGCTGCGCTAATTGCGGCTGAATTTCCAGAAAGGCTTCCAGACGCGCCAGAAAAAACCACGCGAGGATGAATTGCAAGACGGCCAGCACGAACCAGGTCGAGGGCATCGCAAGCAGGCTGCGGATTTCGCGCATCGCAATCAGGCGGATCATGGTTGAGGGTCCTTTTGGGCGGATTCATCGCCGGTGATTTTGACGAAGATGTCTTCCAGCGTTGCGTGCAGAGGGGTGAGTTGCTCCAGTTGCCAGCCGTGGCAGGCGGCCTGACTGAGTACCAGACTTGTCGGGTTATCCTCAGGCGTATGCAAAATGCGGAACTGGTTGTCAGTGAGCGGTTCGGCGGAGGTAACGCCGGAGATCGCGCGCAATTCGCTCAATTCGGGTGGCTGACGCAGGGTAATGATGAACCCGGTCGTCTGTCCGTAGTCCTGCATTTGACGGCTCGAATCGCTGTAGATCAGGCGGCCATGATGCATGATTTCGACGCGGTCACAGACGCTTTCGACTTCGCTGAGCAGATGAGTGGAGAGAATCACGCTGCTGGTGTTGCCCAGTTCGCGAATCAAGTTACGGATGTCGCGAATTTGCGCAGGGTCGAGTCCCACGGTAGGTTCGTCCAGCACAATGACAGCGGGGCTGTGGATGATGGCTTGTGCAATTCCAACGCGCTGTTGATACCCTTTTGATAAGGTTGAGATGATTTTTTTTCTGGCCGATTCAAGACCGCAGCGCAGGCAGGCCTGCGACAGCGCGCCGGATACTTCCTCGGGCTTGACGCCGCGCAAGCGTGCCGCAAAGGTCAGAAAATCGTCAACGGTGAGTTCGCGATATAAAGGCGGTGTTTCGGGCAGATAGCCGATGTGCGCTTTAGCTTGCACGGGGGCTTTGCGTAAATCAATGCCGCAGATGTCGATTTCACCGCTGCCGGGCAGTAAGCAGCCGGTCAGCATTTGCAGCGTGGTGCTTTTGCCTGCGCCGTTGTGGCCCAGCAGGCCCAGTACTTCGCCGCGCTTTAATTCCAAAGACAGGTCGTGGATGATCTGCTGTTTACCGAAGCTGCGGGTCAGATTCCGTGCTCGGAGCGTTATTTGAGGCGTGGCGTTGGGCAAGGTAAGTGGCATGTGTAGTTGTGAATAGTCCTGAATATAACCTAATATGTGCACCCGTATCAAAAACTGTCTTGCCATGAGCTCATTCAAACATTTAATTCTCGCAAGTCTGGTGCTGGCCGGTTGCGCGCAGGCACCCGTGACGCCGGTCGCCGCAGATGCGCCAGACGCGGCAGCGCCTGAAACGGCCGCGGCAATTGAGCCGGTGTTGCCTGATGTGGAATTGAGCAGTGAGTTGCTGTATGAGTTTTTGCTGGCCGAGTTTGCCAGTCAGCGCGGGCATCAGGCGCTCGCGGTTGAAGGTAGTCAGGAGCTGGCGCGTCTCACCCGTGATCCGCGTCTGGCTAAGCGCGCTGCGCAACTGGCTTTGGAATCTGGCGACATGAATCGGGCGGTTGAGGCCTTCCGATTCTGGCAGGAAACGGAGCCATCGGCCTTGATGGCAACACGCATGCTGTCCTCGTTGTTGTTGCGCGGAGGAAAACTAGACGAAGCGCGCATCGAGTTCGTCAAAGTGCTCAAATCCGAAGAGCCGGCGGTGGGCGCCGTCTTCGTGCAACTCTATACGATGGCCGCGAGCTATCCCGACAAGGCTGCCGCGTTGGGATTGATGCGCGGTCTGGCAGCACCCTATCCAAAGGTGGCCGAAGCGCATTGGCTGGTGGCGCAACTGGCGACGGCAGCATCAGATGAAACCTTAGCGCTCAGTGAAGTGCGTCGCGCGCGCGAATTAAAACCTGAATGGGGTGCGCCGGTGTCGCTCGAAGCGCAATTGCTGAACAAGGCTGAGCCGCAGAAAAGTCTGTCACTGCTGCAGCGCTATTTATCAGCGCATCCTGCAGCTGGGGATCTTCGTCTGCAATATGCACGGGCTTTGCTCGCGCAAAAGCAGTATCAGGCGGCGCGCGACGAATTTCAGCTGCTGGCGAATGAGAGTCCGGATAACGTCGATCTGCCTTTTGCAATCGCGCTGATTTCCCTGCAACTGAACGATTTATCCGGTGCGGAGTCGCAGTTTAAGACTGCACTGCTCAGAGGCGGTAAAACGCAGGATGTCATCGAATATTTTTTGGGGCAGTTGAGCGAAGCCAAAGAGGATGAGGCCGAAGCCTTGACGCATTACCTAGCGGTGACGCAGGGCGAATATCAATTCACCGCACAATTGAGGGTGGTGTATCTGCTCAATAAGCAGGGTCGATCGGATGAGGCAAGAGTGCAGTTGCAGCAGGCGCAAGCCGCAACCCCAGCGCAGCGTGTGCAGGTTCTGATGATAGAGGCGCAGTTGCTCAGTGAGGCAAAGAAATTTACTGAGGCGTACAAAGCGCTCGAGCAGGGAATGGTCAAGCTGCCCGATCAGCCTGATCTATTGTATGAAGCGGCGATGCTGGCCGATAAGCTGGGTAAATTCGACGTCTCCGAGAAACATTTGCGTCATCTGATTAAGCTAAAACCCGATCATGCGCACGCCTACAATGCGTTAGGCTACAGTTTGCTGGAGCGCAATGTGCGTATCAAAGAGGCGCTGGGGCTGGTCGAGCATGCGCTGCAACTGACGCCTGACGATCATGCCATCATGGATAGCGTCGGGTGGGGGTATTACCGCAACGG
Source organism: Gallionellales bacterium GWA2_54_124 (assembly GCA_001801025.1). Taxonomy (GTDB): domain Bacteria; phylum Pseudomonadota; class Gammaproteobacteria; order Burkholderiales; family Gallionellaceae; genus Gallionella. The sequence continues at coordinate 86,573 of MGWO01000013.1, read as the reverse complement.
TAAGTTAGATGAGAGTGTCTTGATGCTGAAGCGGGCGTTTGCGGGCAATCCTGATCCTGAGATTGCCGCGCATCTGGGCGAGGTGCTGTGGATACGCGGCGACAAGGCGGAGGCGGCAAGCATCTGGCAGGACAGCTTAAAGGCGCATCCTGATAATGCGCCGCTGCAGGCGGTGATGAAGCGGTATCTGCCTTGATACGCTGCTGGCTGATCGTGTTGCTGCTGGCCGGGTGTGCTACACCGCCCCCCTTGACGCGCCCGGTGCAACCTGAGGCGGTACCGTTTGCGATGAATGGCCGCATCTCGGTGAAACATAACGGTACGCGCGATTCGGCTGGTCTGCGCTGGACCCATCAGGATACGACCGATGAAATATTGCTGCTCACGCCTTTGGGTCAGACGGCCGCGCGCATTTACCGCGATGAGGCGCATGCGACGCTAGATAATGGTGATCAGCACTATAGCGATACCGATGTCGAATCGCTGATGCAGCAGGTGCTGGGGTGGCGATTGCAACTGGATCACTTGCATCATTGGGTGCTGGGTCTGACAGTGCCGGGGGATGCGATGCTGGAGCGGGATACGCAGGGGCGGCTCACCGTGTTGCGTCAGGACGGCTGGGAAGTGCGCTATTTGGCGTATGCGGATGATAAGGCGAATAGTCTGCCCGTTCGTATGAGGCTGACACGCGCCAATCTGGAAATCATCCTGTTGATTGATGAATGCGAATGGAATATCAAATGAAGCTCACCTGTCCTGCGCCCGCTAAGTTGAATTTATTTTTGCATGTCACCGGGCGCCGTGCCGACGGGATGCATTTACTGCAAACCTTGTTCCGTTTCATCGATTTATCCGATACCTTGCATTTTGAATTGCGCGCCGATGGCGTGGTTCGTCGCACCAATCTCATCGAAGCGGTGCCTGAAGAGCAGGATTTATGTGTGCGTGCCGCGCGTTTGTTGCAAAAAAATACCGGATGTACGCTGGGCGCCGATATTACGCTTGAAAAATGCATCCCGATGGGCGGCGGTTTAGGAGGGGGGAGTTCCGATGCGGCTACCACGCTGCTTGCACTCAATCGCTTGTGGTCATTGGGTTTGACGCGAGAGCGTTTGATGGAATTGGGGCTTGAATTGGGCGCCGATGTGCCGGTGTTTGTGTTCGGTGAGAACGCCTTTGCCGAAGGCGTGGGCGAAAAATTACAGGCGTATGGATTGCCGGAAGCGTGGTATGTCGTGCTTTTTCCACCGGTTCATGTGCCCACTGCGAAAATATTTTCACATCCGGAATTGACACGGGACTCAGTTTCGATAATAATTCGCGCCCTCAGAACGCAGCCCTTGCGAAATGATCTGCAACCGGTGGTGTGTAGTCTCTATCCGGAAGTTGCAAATTACATCGAAACCTTGGGTAAGTATGGCAATGCGATGATGACGGGTTCGGGTGCATGTGTTTTTGCCGAATTCCCGGATCAACCGCAAGCTGAAGCGGTTTTGCAGAAATTGCCGAAGAGTATGCGCGGCGTAGCAGTAAAAGGTTTAATGAAGCATCCGTTGCAGGATTGGGTGCTTTAACTAGGTAATTGGGGAGTCGCCAAGTGGTAAGGCAACGGGTTTTGATCCCGTCATTCGTAGGTTCGATCCCTACCTCCTCAGCCACAATCAGGGCACGCAAGTGCCCTTTTGGTTTTTATTCTTTAAGGGGTTCACGTGTCCTACGATAGCTTGATGGTGTTCACCGGTAATGCCAATCCTAAGCTTGCCGAAGCGGTGGTGCAGCAATTGGGGATCACGCTGGGTCGTGCGACCGTCGATCGTTTTTCCGACGGCGAAGTGATGGTCGAACTCCTGGAGAATGTGCGCGGTAAGGATGTCTTCATCCTGCAATCGTCCTGCGCACCGACCAATGATAATCTGATGGAAATCATGGTGATGGCCGATGCGTTGAAGCGCGCTTCCGCAGGCCGTATTACCGCTGCGATGCCGTATTTCGGCTATGCGCGTCAGGACAGACGTCCGCGTTCGGCGCGTGTCGCCATTACCGCGAAACTGGTTGCCGATATGCTGACCAGTGCCGGTATTGATCGCGTGCTGACGATGGATTTGCATGCTGACCAGATTCAAGGTTTCTTCGATATTCCAGTCGATAATATTTACGCGAGTCCGATTCTGTTAGCCGATGTATGGCGTCAGAATTACCCCAACCTGATCGTGGTGTCACCTGACGTCGGCGGTGTGGTACGTGCCCGTGCGCTGGCCAAGCAGTTAGATGCCGATCTCGCGATCATCGACAAGCGTCGTCCGCGCCACAATGTAGCCAAGGTGATGAACATCATCGGTGAAGTCAGTGGCCGCACCTGTTTAATCATGGACGATCTGGTCGATACTGCAAACACGCTGTGTGAAGCTGCAAAAGCATTGAAGGAAAAGGGTGCTGTGCGCGTGCTGGCTTATTGTACCCATGCTGTGTTGTCCGGACCTGCGATCGAACGCATCGAAAATTCAGCGATCGATGAACTGGTCGTCACCGACACGATTCCTTTGTCGGAAGCGGCGAAAAATTGCGGCCGTATCCGTCAGCTGAGCACGGCCGAGTTGATGGCTGAAACCATACGCCGCATCAACAATGAAGAATCAGTCAGTTCGCTGTTTACTGAATAAAATAATTAAGTTTTAGCGGCAGCCATGTTGGTTGCCGTTTGTTTGAATCGACTGGTCGCGGTCGGTTCTCTATCTGGAGAAGTAAAAATGACAACAACATTTAACGCAACAACACGTAAAACGCAAGGTACGGGTGCGAGCCGCCGTCTGCGTAAAGCCGGTTCCGTACCTGGCGTAGTTTACGGTTCAGGCGAAGCCGTGATGATCGAAATGAATCACAACGAACTGTACTACAAACTGCGTGCTGAATCATTCCACGCATCTGTATTGACGATGAATCTGGACGGCAAGGAAGAAGCCGTACAATTGCGCGCATTCGTAAACCATCCTTTCCGTCAGCAAGTTCAACATCTGGATTTTCAGCGCGTTGATTTGTCTAAGAAAATTCATATCAAAGTGCCTTTGCATTTCATCAATCAGGACATCGCACCGGCTGTTAAAACAGGTGGCGGCAAGATCAGTCATGTGATGATCGAAGCTGAAATCTCATGTCTGCCAGCTGATCTGCCAGCCTTTATCGAAGTTGATCTGGGCGGTATGCAACTGGGTCACTCTGTGCATCTGGGCGAATTGAAGCTGCCACGCGGCGTTGAGCTGTGCGCACACGGTGAACACGCTGCTGAAGCGGTTGTGGCGACAGTGCATGTGCCTCGCGGTTCAGTTGAAGCTGCTGCTGAAGCCGAAGCTGCCAAGTAAATCCGGTTGCTCAGGAACCCGCCATTGCTTATGCAAGGCGGGTTTTTTTTCGTTTTAAAATTGATTCGAGGCTAGATTAAATGGATCCAATACGGTTGATTGTTGGTTTGGGAAATCCCGGCCGCGAATATGAGGCGACCCGGCACAATGTTGGATTCTGGTGGGTCGATGAACTGGCCGATCGCGCGGGTTTGAATTTTAAGAATGAGGCTAAGTTTCACGGCCTGGCAGCGCGTGGATTGGTAGAGGGGCGAGAACTTGCACTGCTCAAACCGCAGACTTTCATGAATCTCTCAGGACGGTCTGTGGGGGCGTTGGTGCAATTTTATAAAGTTGTACCGGCTCAGATTCTGGTGGTGCACGACGAGCTTGATTTGCAGCCCGGTATTGCGCGTTTGAAGTTGGGTGGCAGCCACGGTGGACACAACGGACTTAAAGACATCATCGCGCAGCTGGGCACGAAGGAATTCTGGCGCCTGCGCTTAGGGATAGGTCATCCGGGTGATCGCGCCCAAGTTTCAAATTTTGTACTGGGTCATCCGCGTGACGCCGAACGTGAACTGATGCTCGAGGCGCTGCACCAGTCTATGCAGGTTTTGCCTCAGGTGCTCGACGGGAAAATGGAGGCGGCCATGCTCAAATTGCATAGCCGCAATTAATTTTAGCGAGGGGAGCTATGAGGGGGCTTAAGTTCTGGACAAGTGGAATTTCTGCACTTAAACTTCGTTCGGTTGGACAATGAAAATTTAAAGGATAGCGTATATGAGCAGCTTACTACTTGCAGGTCTTACCGTTCTGGTTATCGGCGACAGTCATCTGGCCAGCGATGGCTATCTGATTAGTACTTTGCATGATGGTTTAATGCAGCAGGGTGCAAAGGTTTATACCTATGGTGCTTGCGGTACGCCATCGGGTGCGTGGATGAAATCGATTCAGCCGCCCTGCGGCAGTGCATTCAGGTTGGACAATGGACCTTTGAGAGTCCGTGCGGGTGTGGCTGGATTTACCAAGCCGCTGCCTGACTTGGTAAATTTACACCATCCTGATTTAATTGTTGTGGTCAACGGCGATACGATGGCAAGTTATAAGGCTGCCTCGCTCCCAAAATCCTGGGTGCGGGATGAAGTTAAAACGTTGACTGAAGGCATCAAAGCAAGTGGTGCAAGTTGTGTCTGGGTGGGACCTGCATGGGGTACTGAAGGCGGGGATAATGGAAAAAACTATGCGCGCGTCAAGGAAATGTCTGATTTTCTGGCCGATAATGTGTCTCCCTGCATCTATGTTAACTCTCTTACAATGTCCAAGCCGGGTGAGTGGGCTCCTATTCCGGTACCCAATAAACCCGGACATTTTGACGGTCAGCATTTTCAGAGTGAAGGCTATCAGGCATGGGGTAGTGCGATCACGAAAGTGATCGTTTCAGCTGATATTTTGCAGAAAATCAAACATTAAGGTTTAAGCGAAGATTTTTCAGCCTTACCGCCATGATTTAGTCGCAGCAGGGGTGTCAGGTAACGGGCGTTTCTACTGCGACCGATGTTTCTAAATGAGTCGCGGTTCATAACTTTTAGTCCGCATTTCAAATACACCGAACTTTAGCAGTGGTTGTTTATTTGATTTTATCTAACTCGTCGACGATCTTATCGGCCCATATTTTGTAATATTGATCACGGTAGTGTATGCCATCCAAAGTTGACCACTCGCCCTTTTGTGACATTTTTAGTGAATCAATATAGGTGCAAGGTGACACTCTTTGCGATAATAAGTTAGAAATTTGCTGTACTCTGGCATAGGTTTTACCTCCGGAATGTCCTTCCTGACCCCATGATGGGCCGACCCAAACGCATCTTACTTTGGTGCGATTTATCTCTTGTGTAACCTGATCAATTTCAGAATTGACCCACGGCGTAGACATTCCAGCCTTGTTGCGATAATCGGCTAATGTGTCTCCCATCACAATAATCACTAATCCTGGCTTTTCAGTTTCAATGAGTTTTGCAATGGGAACAGTTTCTGCTTTGCTGCCCAATTTCATGTTTAGCGCGCCTGTACCAACGCGTTCTGCAGCGCCGCAAGTCCCCTTGGATACTTTGGTTAGCTGTGAAGGCGTGATACCACATACACCCAGAGAATGAACGTGAGCACCCTTATCCGATAAGCCATTATTTAAAGAAGTCACAAGAGTACCCGGATAAACTATGTGGCTACCCCCTACAATCAAAATACCTAATCCACTTAAAAGCATAATTTATTATCGATTTCCGTAAGCACTACCGAGTCCGTTTGAGCCATATACCACGGTTAAAGAAAGTAAAAATAAGAGCACCCAATTTTTACGTAGCATTTTGTATTGGAACATTTTGTTTGATGCAAAAATTTCCAGCAATATGACACCTGCACAAGCTGATATTGTTAACCAGGTTTGAATATCGAGACTTATATTACGTGCAAGTGCATCTGGACTCCATTCGAAATTAGATAAATTCCTCAGCTTGATAAACAGTAAGTTCGTATTATCTTCTGAAAAAATGATACGCCCGACTAAAATAAACACAGTCATTAAAAAAATATTCAATAATTGTTTGACTCTATCCCATTTTAAATATGAAAGATGGTATGTCAGCAGCCAACCGATTGCATGAAACATTCCCCAGATTAAAAAATTCAGCGTCACACCATGCCACATTGATGAGGCCAAAAAAACGACAATGACAGCAAGTGAAGTGCCGATTACATTTCGGCATGGTTTAAAAAAAAGATTTTTTAATACATGGGCAAAGCTAATATGCCATCGTTGCCAGTATCCGATTAGATTATTAGCGCTGAAGGGTGCATTAAAATTTAATGCGGTACGTGCTCCCACTAGGTTTAAAACGCCTAATACGATCAATGAAATGCCGCAAAAATTAAAGTACACGTACATTTCAAAAATGATTGAAAAAAGTAAAATATCGAAAGATTCAGTGGATTCTTTAAAAACAAGTAATGAAGCTATTCCTGAGGCCAGTACACCATAAAAGAAGCCTCCTAAAACAATCCATCCCAAATATATTCGTATTCGCTTAACATTCAATCGTTTGAACGGTTCAATGGAAATTGCCAAAGGTCCTGAAATCAGTCGTAATGGCTGCAAAATACTGCCAAACAGCTGGTTAAAACCCAGCTTCCCTTGATAGATTTGAAAGGCAATGCCTGATGTCGCAAAAGCAATACCTTGCCAAGGTAGTGAAACAGAACTTCTCCCCAAGCCTGTCAAGACGCCAACCTGTCCGATCACAGTTAAAAATGGGGTGACAAAAAAAATGCAATAGGCGATAAATTTTCGTAATTTTGTTGGGACAGTAAATAATTCGACAAAAATTAAAGCTGAAATCCCAAGCATCAACGTAAAGATGCCCGTACTCCAGCCTTTAAGTGTAATAACTGCGGCATATGAAACGACACAGAACAGCAGAGATTGGAATTCAGGCTTGCGTAACATATTGTTTTATGTATTTTTTGTCCGAGTCTGTGTCATTAAATTAAAAGAGGGCTGACCAGTTTAGTATTGAGAGTAGGGCGTGACCGGATCGGGTCTCAGTTTTACCGGTCCTGTTTCAGGGTTAAACAGGTATCTGCCGTAGAAGAACAGGGTATTAGGGGCATAGTAAGCTGAACGATCCATCGTAAAGCGTCCTCCCAGCGCTAAGTTCGGCGTTAACCGGTATTCTGTAGCGGCAAGCAAGCCATAGCCGAAGCCGCCGCCCGTGCCCCCCTGATAGATTGCCTGACTATTGCCAGGCGGGAAGAACGGTCCGGCTGCTGCCCGTGCTTGCAAGGCTGCATCGGTCGGATAAAAGACGGCCGCATCTTCTTGGGTGCGGGAATACGATACGCTGGCTCTGACCTGATAGGACAGCAAGTCTTCGCGTCCCCTTAGTTCAACAGGCAGGCTAAAACTCAGGCTGCTTTGCGGGCTGTAGTAGCCACCGTGGCCAAAGGTGTAAAAGGCCTGATTTTTGGCAAAACTCGTATAATTAGCGCTCAGGCCGATATTGAGAATCGAGTCATCGCTGGTGTAAATGTCTGTGTCAATCGCCGCACGCAAGTAGAATCGACTGTTATTCAGCACATTTTGTCCTCGCAGTAATCCGTAGGAGCCCATACCCGATACATTAAAGTCTCCCAAGGTTGTCGACATATAGAGCGATAAGCCTGTATTGGTCACGCCGCCCCAAGTCATGCCTGAAATCGGATCCTTGGTGCCTGCGTAGGAGAGTAGCGATCCTGTGTAGGGTCTGCGTGACAGCGTCAGTGAATAACTCAAACCACCTATTTCTCCGCCGGTGCGTATACCGCCCACCACATTTCTGACGGGGAAACCCTGACCTACGAGACCGATATCGGCTTTGACACCGGATTGCTCATAACCTAAGCCGATAGAGGTACCCGATGCCGTTTGCGCGAGCGGGGCAGCAAGTGGACTCTGGATTAGATGAATTTTTCCGAACAAGGCGGCATCGTTGAAAGCCGCTGGCAAAGAGCCTGCATCGACGCTGAGCTTGTCGATCTGAACTGTGCCATGTGCCTCGTAACCAATCGGGAAGCGTGCAAGCACGGGAGCTTCTATTGAGTTATAGGTCGAGGTGCCATTGCCTGCAGTTTTGGACTGAATATCGAGCCCTGCCTCAATTTTTGCGCTGCGCTGCGCTGCGATGCTGTTCATCGCCTCATCGACTGCGGTTAAACCGACCATTTTCGGTTTCGCTTTGCCGGTCTCTGCTGCCAGCGCTGAACGGTAAATGCTCTCGCTCTCTGTGCTGCTGACCAGTGCGATTGGCTTCGTCGCAGGTTTATTCTGTGCAGTGGGTAACAGGTTGAGCAAGGTGCCTGAAGGTTGATCCGCGATTTTAACGGTGTCGCCTGAGGCTTGCGGTTGCAAAGATTGTGCTTTGGATTTCTGGTAATAACGCATTGCCTGATTATATTTACCGCTCGAGCGTGCGATATTCCCCGCCTGAACCAGCGCATCGGTGTTATTCGGGAAGCGGCTGGTCAAGTCGCGTACGGTTTGTCTGGCGCCGTTGTCGTCTCCGACGCTTTGCTGCAAACTGGCGATGCGCAGGCGCATGTCGATATCGTCGTTTTTCGTCAGCGCCAGCAGTTCCTGTATTTCTCTTTGCGAGTTGCTGTTCTGTTTGTCCTGATAGTAGGCGTAGGCTAAGTCATAGCGTACGTTCAGGTCATCCGGAGATTTGTCTTTTTCCTGATTCAGCAGCGCGATGGCATTTTCAGGTAATTTCGCTCTGGAAAAGTAGCTGCGGTGAAATCTGAAATAGTCAGAAGTGCTCAGTTGATTGGCATTCATGATGGCGTCAGCGAATTGCTGAGCTTGCTCGGTCTTGCCAGCTTTCATCAGCTTATCGTAATGCCGTCCTGCCATCGCAAATTCGATATTTTGTATGGTCGAGCGGTACTGATTGAGATTGTCGTCGTTGCCTTCGGGTATGCGCAGCGTAGGCAGATACTCTTCGAGTTCCTGGTCTATCTTTGCGCGATTGAGCAAGGAGGCAAAGTGTACCTGAGTCTGTAAGGGAGCGGGTTGCGGGAGCGCGCGGATAGCGGCTAGCCCCAGCTTTTGCTGATCCAGTCTGAACCAGGCTTCCGCTACCTGTTCGGTCGCAGAATAGTCACCTCGCGCCTGTATCTGAGCGACCGACATGATGCGCATGGCTTCTTTACGGTTGCCTTGCGCAATCTTTTCGTTGGCTTGCAGTAAGTAATATTTTATCAGTGCACTGTTTTTCGTTTCGCGCAGATCCTGTGTGAGTTGATTTTCAGGGATCTGGTTGAGCGAGTCCAAAGCACCCTGATAGTCGTCTATGCTGAGCAGCACCAGTGCTTGCACCTGATGCATGGCCGGATCGTTAGGTGATAAATTGACGCCTTCTTGTACGACACCGCGCGCCAAAGGGATTAGATCCAGACTGATATAGTGCTTGGCTAGCGAGAAGCGAACCCAGGGGTTTTTGGGATCGACACTGACAGCCTGTTCGAATGCTTTGACAGCGTAGCTTGGACGGTGGGCTGCAAGGTATAAATTACCTGCTTCGCGTAGCAGGCTGGCTTGACTATAGGGACTCTTGCGCCATTCGTTGGGGTAGTCATTCAGAACCCGTTCAATAAAACTAAGCGCTTCTTCACTGCGCCCCATGCGTACAAGTAAATTTGCTAATCCCCTCGTAGCAAATGAATTGTACCCTTCAATTTTTAATGCTTCGCGGTACAGGCGCTCGGCCTCAGGAAAGTTATTTTCTGCAGTTTTAATGTTGCCTCGAACGGCTAGGGTGTCCGGGTCGCCAGGTTGCAACGCGATGGCTTGTTCAATCGCAGCCTCCGCTTCAGGAAGTTTATTTTCATTCAGCAAGGCTTTAGCATTGGTCATGTACTGTGAGAATCTTGCAGTTCGGATCAGACTCTCCCATCTGCCAGCTTCGCTTTCTTCACCCTGAGCCGCTGCCACGGCTTGTATAAAATATTTTTCAGATTCAATAAAATTGCCGCGTTTTTGATGCACCAGGCCCAATCCGCCAATGACTTCAGGGTCATTGGGTCTGCGCTTGATAATGTCCAGCAATGACGCTTCGGCCTGCTCGAGGTTGCCATCTGCCAGTGCATCCAGTGCGTCGGTGCGTGCGATGATATCTGGGTCGTTGGCGAGGCGGACAGCCGCTTCATCCGCATCGAATTTTTCTACTTTGGGAGAGGGTTCCGGTTCGTTTTGTCTGGTTTTTTTGATTTGCTGAACTTGTTTGCTCTGATCGTTTTTTACAGTTGCAACCCTGAGCTTTGTGACCGGCTTGGTCGGTTTGACGAGGGAGGCGGTAGGCGCTTGCAGAGCGGGTGCCGGTTTGACAAAGGATGCCGTTGGCGCCTTCACGGTAGGCGCTACCTTCCCGTAGATCGCAGCGTTCAGTTCTTGCGTGCGTTTGCTGTCTGGTGCGGTCTGCTCCAGTTTATGCAGGTATTTCGTGGCTTCATCAGATTTGCCGTCTTTAAGCTCGATGCGGCCCATCATGTATAGGGCTTCCTGAGAGTTCGGGTCTAATAGTATCGCCTTTTTTAACATGGTTTTGGCGATGTCCGCGCGGTCTTTTTCTACCCATTTTTTCGCACCGCGCAACAATGTATCGGTAGACGATTCGGCGGCTAAGACGGGTTGAGAGATCAGTCCGGACAGGACAAGAACCATAGAGAGCGCGTGTAAATTTATTGGCATTTTGACTTCCATCTCGGGGCTAGGTTACCTTTTGAATCAAAGCGGTATAAGTTTTTTTGCCAGCCCAGCGCAAACAAGCTTAATACTTGATCGTAATAACGGTCTTTTACAATGGGTTGCGCATCGATGCGCATGAGTTGTTGTTCTGCGACTTTGTCGTATCCTTCGGCCATCAGAAATGGCACCATGGCCGCTGAAAATCCGCTGGATCCCTGACCATGGGTGTCTCCCGAGTCTACGTTGACAAATTCGGGCGGGACGCCCGTTTTTGCGACTAGTTTTGCCATCGGTTTTAAGGCTTCCATCACGCTTTTATATTCAGGGCTGTCTTTGTTGAGCATCCCTGCCCAAAGATAGACACGGATTGCGTCGTACGAACCCAGCCCCGCTCTTTCATTGCCCGTGTCGGGCTGAAATCCCTTGTTGTATTGGTAAATCGTCCAGTCGGGTGCATAGCCTTTGACCGAAGATTTTACGATCAACTCTTTTGATGAATTGAGCAAAGAAGCCCAGCGGGGATCGTTGCTGTGAGTGTTAAACCAGTGCATCAATTGCAGAGGCACATAGCTCGGATTTAAGCGGGCGCTGGTCGTCGTCGGGGTGAATCCGGCGGCTCCGGGTAATAAAACGGTGCCCAGCCCGGGTATGTCAAGCGTCTCATTTTTGAGTATACGGTTAGCCAGCAGAGAAGAGAGCGCAACATAGCGGCGGTTCTCCCATAGTCTTCCCGCCTCACCTAGCGTATAGGCTATCCACAGGTCGGAGTCAGAGGCGGAATTGGTATCTAAGACGCCGTAGCTGTCGTCTTCCTTTTTGCCCAGTACCCAGGAGGGCAGGTGCGTAATGATGTCTTCTTCGGAAAGATTTTTTTCCGTCCAGTTCAAAAGTTTCTCGAAAGTCGCTTGGTCATTAGCGACCAGTGAAAAAAACAGCGCGTAGGATTGTCCTTCCGACGTCGTGTGCGAGTCTTCTGTGTTGCCGTCGACAACGCGGCCATTCTCGTTGATCAGATTTTTCTTGAAGGCATCCCATTCAGGCCATGAGGTGTCACACGTTGCCGCATGTGCGTAAAAACTCAGAGTGAAAAACCATAGGAATGCTGCAAACCGCAGTGCGCCGCAGAGATTTATTGAACTATTTGACATTCAAAGTGCGCCTTGAGGTTGAAAGATATTGCAATATTAATTGCATCGTTTGCGTTGCAACTGGTCTGTTAGCCATATTTTTGGCTTTAAATTAACCATGCACGGACAGCATTGTACCGCCCCGATCACCGGACAATATTACGCAACGTGTATAAAATTTGCAATCGATCTGTTTTTGCTAAATTTTTGGCCTAATTTGGATGAAAGGCACGATGAAATTAAAAGTGAGCGACTTTCGTGGGTTAATAAAATAAAGCGTATGTCAGGTTAGATCTATGCCCTGAAAATAACAGCACGCTTGTGTTGATCGGGTAAGCGTTTTAAGTTGCCGGTGTGTGTGCGTTATTGTTTTAATGTCTTTAGCATTTCAGGCTCTATGAGTGCATTGGCGATGCTTTTAGACCAGTTTTCATAACCCCACTTGTCGAAATGCTCACCGTCGAAAGTTTTCCATTCGCCTATTTTGGAGAAAGACAACGAGTCGATGTAGGTGCAGGGGGCGACGATCGTGGACAGATAGTCTGAAAACTCTCTGGCGCGCGCATTGTTTTTTTTGTATTTACCACCTTCTTCGCCCCAGGCGGGGCCTACCCAGACGCAGCGCGTTCCCTGCGCTTTTATTTCATGGGTCAGGGCTGAAACAGTCTGCCAGACCCAGCTTTTTGGTATGGTACTGGCATCATAGCTGGCCATCGTATCACCCATGATGAGCAGGATAAGGTTGGGATGGTGCTTGGCAATTAAGTTGCTGATAGGCTGAGTGGTGGCTACATCGCTAGGACGTTCTCTAATAGTGCCCACATCTACGCGGCTTGCGCTGCAGGGTACGGACTTTGTTTTGAGCCAGTCTCCTGCTGATGCTCCGCATGCACCATAGGAAAATACTTTTGCGCCCTGTGCTACCAGTTCGTTAGGAAGGCTGGAAATAAGATAATTGCTGATGGACATATGGCTTTCACCCAGCGCAAGAATATTGAGTCCGCTTAGCGGCTGCTCGGCAGCGCGGGTATTTGCGCTGAGCGCGAGTAGTGCAACACTAACCAGTAACTTCGACATGAAAATTCTCCGAGTGTATCGATAAAAAACGCTGATTTGTTTGTTATTTCCTAAGGAATTAAGAACCTTTTTAAAGGTTTTGCTTGCTCAGGAACGACAAAACTGAAACTCACTATGCCTAACGTATAAAATACAATCAGGCTTGGCTATTTTGTCGGGTCAAACGATTGCCGGCATACCATTAAGGAATCCATTGAAAAGCCTTTGGTCTTACCGGGGAAAATACGTACCTTGGTAATGTTCTGACCACTTACTGTCAACGGAAATTTAACGGCATGCGGCGCTCCATCGTTCGCTACCACCGCACTGAAGTGACGGATTTCCCCGTTCCCTACTGCTTCTAACATGAGATTACCTGAACCCGTGGTACTGACATTGGCCGCCAGATAGTCCAGCTTATCGAGTGAACGGTTCAGATTGATTTGAACAAAATCATTGGAAGCACTGTTCGCCAGCGCTGTGCTGCTCCCTGTCGCATTATTGCTTTTTTCAAGCTTGGCTATCGTAGATGAAGGGATGCAAACGGTTTCTGTCTGCGCACCTACACGCAACAACCACTCATCGTTGTCGCTTTGATAGCGCGCTTCACGATACTGGTAATCCGGTGGTGCAATCAGATCGCGTTCAGGCATTTCCCATATGAGCAGTTTGGGCCTGTGTGTTTGAAAGGCTTCGTTGCGTAAATACAGTTCCATGCCATACCATGAGCCATGAGGTGCCTCGACTGAGATGTCAAGAATGTTGCGTTGCAGGGTATATCGCAGTCCTGCCGGAAACTTGGTCCAGGCTCCGCTATAACTGCTTCCCATCAGGGTAATGTCGGGTTTATTGACCTCACCCATTAAACTGTTTCCGCTTGATGTCTGTTTGGAAACTCTGAACTGACGATCATTCTGTAACGGGAAATTTTGCGATGCTTTGGGTAAATGCTTGACCAGATCGAAAGTGCTGGCGGATACTTGGGGTGTTTCGCTCGCTTCGAGCCAGGTGAATTTATATTTCGTTGGCGGAATTGTATTTATTTTTTCTTTTAAGGAAGGGGTGTTTTCAATCGCTGCCGCAATGGTTTCTGCTGCGAGCAGCGCGCCGGCAGGAGACCAGTGTGTATCTAAAGGATAGTACAGTGGCAGATCGCTGCTGTTTTTTGGTTTATTCCTCAAAAACGCACTATTCAGGTCGATCATATTGACCCCGTCGGCTTTTAGTATCGACAGCGCGCGATCATAATTAGTAATGAGGTCATTCGATAGGTTGGCACCCGGGGGTAAATGCTCCGGGTAGATTCTAACTTTCAACGGAACCATAGCGATGGTCAGTGTGATCCCCTTGCGCTTCAGGATACGATTAAATTTGTCGATAATTTCTAGCGAAGTCGCAATTCCGGGTTTCTCGACGGCAGCTTTTGTCATCTCATGACTAAAATACAGCCATCCATCACGACCAACAATGACCATCTGTTCGTCTGCGGTAGCATTAGTGCACGGTAAGCCATAACCGATGAGTGCCGCCATTGAATACATGAACCACTTGCTTAAATTGATTCCAACTAAACTATTCATCATCAATTCCTTATTTAGCTGTGTAACGTTCCGTTTTATTCTGACCGATGTAAATCAAAGGATTTTCGCCTTCTCGCGGTAGCAGCAGGACACTATATGCTGCACCCGCTATCATAGATATCGGTATTTTCCCGCGCGCCACCTTATTGCCTGTTTTCGTCAGAATAAGTTCAACCGAAACTGGATTCACCGGTAAATCCATATTTTCTCCAGAGTGAATACTGGAAAACACGGTTGTCTTTCCATCTGCGGTGAGAATATCAAACGTACCATTCCTGCCGGTCAGATTGTAAACCGACAACATGGCTTTCAGGTGGTTAGCATTGAGTTTATCGTTAAATAGCAGCGGTTTTATGCTGGTACTTAATGTGTTGTAGGCGATCGTCATAGATCGCCCGCTTTCAAGGATTAAAGGCGTGGTAACGAGTATCTGTGACTTGCCCGCGGTACGAATCGTCAACTCATGTTTCCCGGGGGGCAATATAATATAGGCGCTCGGCGTGGCAGGACGCAAATTTGCCATACGTAAATGTCCGTCAATGTGAACATCGACTGCGCGTTGAGCGCCGGTGTGTATAATCCGCAAATAAGTAGAGTCAGCTGGTGGCTCAGGATCATAGAGCAAAGCCTCATTCGCATTGACTTTTCCGAACAGGCAGCAGCACATCATAACCGCCAGTAACGAGTACAGATTTCGCCTTACACAGTCAAAAAAAAGCATGGCATCCACCTGTAAATGATTATAGAGCATTAAAAATTGATGCCCGATGAAACCCAATGCAACAATATATAGTATCTGCATTTAATAGCGCAAGCTTAACCCGTGACTCTTTACGGGTGCCAATAGCAATCGCGGATTCAAATTTATTTTGTTTTTATTTTGGAGATACTGAGTCGTTATTTCTCGTGCAGGACGTAATTCAGTTAAATCGATAAGCTGAATATGCTGCCGTGCAGCATGACGAATAAATTAGTGCTTCCTTGGGATGCACGACGATCTGATTATTTCACCATATTAAGTGACCCAGCTCAAAAATTATTACTGGCGTATTGCCGGTTTCTACTTCTTTTATTACGCCTTCATCGGGATGTTCGCGCCCTATTGGAGTTTGTATCTGCAATCGATCCGTTTTAGTGCGGTCGAGATTGGTATTTTAATGTCGGTACAACCGGTGATGCGGATGCTCGCGCCCAGTTTGTGGGGGTGGCTCGCTGATCATACGGGCAAGCGACTGCTAGTGGTGCAAGTCGCCGCCAGTCTGAGCGCGGTATTTTATCTCGGCGTCTTTGTGACCACCAGTTTCTGGGGGATGCTGATGGTGTTGGCGTTGATGAGCTTCTTCTGGAGCGCTTCGATGCCGCTGGTCGAGGCCACCACCTTAAGTTATCTGGGGAAACACACGGCACGCTATGGACGGTTGCGTTCCTGGGGGTCGGTTGGATTTATCGGCTCGGTGGTTGGATTAGGCTACGCGTTTGATTATATTGCAATTTCATGGCTGTTGTGGGCAGGGTTAATCTGCGAATTAGGTATTTTGTTGTTTTCCCGGCAGTTGCCCGAAACGCAGGTTGTGCCCCACCATACCGATCAGCAGCCTATTCTGCGGATTCTCTTGCGACCGTCCGTGATGATGCTGTTCGGTGCCTGTTTTTTAATGTCGGCGGCGCACGGGCCCTATTACACATTTTTTTCAATCTATCTGGTCGAGCATGGTTACGCGAAAAGTGCGGTAGGCGGTTTGTGGGCGCTTGGCGTAATCTGTGAAATCGGTGTTTTTATCCTGATGCCGCGGTTAGCGAAACGATACGGATTTACGTGCATCTTGATCGCCAGCTTTGCACTGGCGGTCATTCGATTCATGATGATAGGGTGGTGTGTCGATTTCCTGTTGTTGCTACTCATCGCTCAGCTGCTGCATGCGGCAACGTTCGGCGCTTATCATGCCGCTTCGGTCGGATTGATACATGAGCTGTTTCAGGGCAAGCATCAATCGCGCGGGCAGGCGATGTTTGGCAGCTTAACTTACGGGGCGGGAGGAATGCTGGGCGGCTTGATCAGCGGGCCGGTATGGCAATATTATGGTGCGAATATGTTGTACACCTGCAGTGCTGTCATGGCTTTGCTGGGGTTGATTCTGGTCGGATGGAGTTCATCCGGACGTTTGTCTGAGGCTGCTCATTAGCTCAAGGGGTGGTTCATGTATCCTTCGGCTAAGATGCTTAAGATATGATGAGTTTAAATAACCGCATAACCTGCGTCGTACTGAGGTGTTTTAATTGAATCACGCAACTTACAAACCCGACGTTTCAAATAATGATGATGTCTCTCGAGCTGTCGGGCGTGAGTTGCCCTATTGGTCAGGTTATCTGGACAGGCTGGGCGAGCAGGTTAGAAAAACGGCCAGCACGAATATTTGGACCGGTGAGTCTGTTCGCGTGTCGACCACCGATGCGTCAGAATTAAAACCGGCACCTCAGCATCGTGTACGCAGTCCGCGTGGCGACCGGCGCATGAGTGCGGAGCAACGCCGTGCGCTCATGCAGGCCGAGGGTGTGCAACCTGTCGAGCATACGAACGAATTGCCTGCGTGGTCGGCTTATCTGCTAAAACTCGGGCAGCAGCTCAAGCCGGGTGTGGCGAAGGCTGCCAAAGCGCAGGGTTCTGTGCCGGCCTATGGGATCCGAAGACCGATTGGCGACAGGCGCACCGGCCCCCGGCAGCGTCGCGGTCAATCATCGTCTGAGTCGATTGCGAATACACGATTGGACAGGGGGCGTTGGCGATATTTCGCGCCTCGTTTGCTGGGGCGACTGGTGGTTAATTTGCGCCGTGTGGCAGATCCGCTGGAAAAAATCGCTTATGCACATATTTCATTGGGGATCTGGGGGTATTACTTCGCGGCCAAGCTGGCGCTGTTCGGTCTTGGTGCGATTTCTTTCCATCCGATGGAAAATCTGCTGTTTGCCGCTTTGCTGTTGCTGCCCGTTTCGTCGCGCCTTTTATCTCGGCTCAGAGCCATATTCGCAACGCTGCTGGCGTTGGCGCTGCTCTACTATGATTCATGGTTGCCTGATGTCGGACGTTTGATCACTCAGGCATCGCAACTTTCCGACTTTAGCTGGGCTTATGCGGTAGAGTTATCCGGGCGTTTTTTCAGCTGGCAGATCACAGGCCTGGTGTTAGCCCTGTCGATCGCTTACTGGATCGTCTCGCGCCGCATCAGGGTGGGGGTGTTTATTGTGCTGAGTATGCTGATGTTATGGGGATGGCAGAATGCGGCAAGGCTCAGTGCTGATAAAGCGACCCTAAACGCGGATCTTGATATGAATAAAGTGCTGCAAGACTTCTTTCTAAAAGAGGCGCAACGTTCGACGCTGTTTGTCACGCCGCAAACGGATGCAGTTCCATTTGATGTGATTTTTATTCATGTCTGTTCGCTGTCCTGGGATGATGTGCGGGCTGTAGGGCTTGACGATCACCCGTTATGGCAGCGTTTCGATATTCTGATGAAGAGGTTTAATTCAGCGGCATCCTACAGCGGGCCTGCTGCCATTCATTTCATGCGTGCCAAGTGCGGTCAGACAGAGCATGGTGTCATGTATACGACAGTGGCCGATAAGTGCTATTTGATGAACAGTCTTCAGTTGAGTGGCTTTGAACCTAATCTGGTGCTCAATCACGACGGAAAATTTGATGATTTTCTGGGTCAGTTGAAAAAACACGGCCGTCTGAATGCGCCACCGATGTCGCTAGAAGGGCTTGATGTTGCTCAGCACGCCTTTGATAAGTCACCTGTCTATGACGACTTTTCCGTGCTGGATCGCTGGCTGAAAACGAGACAGGCGTCCGCCAGTTCGCGCGTCGCGATGTACTACAACACGGTCAGTATGCATGATGGAAATCATGTGTCGGGCGCTGATGCGTCGCCTGATACGCTGGTCAACTATAAAAACCGTTTGAGCAAATTTTTGGATGAGACGGATCGCTTCCTGCAAAAACTGGAGACCTCAGGACGGCGGGCGGTGGTGGTGATGGTGCCCGAACACGGGGCGGCTATACGCGGAGATAAACGGCAGATAGCCGGTCTGCGGGAAATACCAACGCCATCGATTTCGCTGGTGCCGGTGGGTGTCAAGATAGTCGGTGGCGGCGTGCAGCGTGAGGGAGACGCGCTGACGATCGATCAGCCAACCAGCTACCTCGCTATTTCACATATCATTGAACGTACGCTGGAGCAGTCGCCATTTTCGAATGGCCGTTTCAGATCTGCCGACTATGTGCAAAATTACCCCCATACCCGGTTTGTTTCGCAAAATGAAACGGTCACGGTTGCCGAATCACAAGGTCAGTATTATCTGAGCCGCGGTGCGAGCCAGTGGGAGGCTTATACGGAATTCAACACCCTTGAAGCCGGGCGCTAGCAATGTGAAAGCAAAGTTGTTTTGCCGGGTACTTAAAAGTCAGTTTTGCTGATGGACGTTGAGTTTAATCATACGATCGGGCGCCGGTGATTTTGATGTGCTGTATCGATGAAAAAAATGTCGTTGCCGGTCTGCTTTTGAGTTGTCGGTAAGCGCATAAGCTGTCAAATAGCCTGTGTTGTGTCATAATCGCGCGCTCTATAAAACCGTGTATCAGTCAGGCGAAATAAAATGAGCGCACAAACCCTTTACGACAAACTCTGGAATTCTCACGTGGTTCGGCAGGATGCGGACGGTACGGCGTTGATTTACGTCGACCGCCAACTGGTCCACGAAGTGACCAGTCCGCAGGCTTTTGAAGGTCTGAGGCTGGCCAAGCGCCGTCCCTGGCGTATTGCATCACTGCTGGCCGTGCCGGATCACAATGTGCCGACCACGAATCGCGCTGCCGGTATCACGGACCCTGTTTCACGTATTCAGGTGGAAACGCTGGACGCCAATTGCGCCGAATTTGGTATCACTGAATTCAAGATGGGTGATATTCGTCAGGGGGTCGTACACGTGATGGGGCCGGAGCAAGGCGCGACCCTGCCCGGCATGACGGTCGTTTGCGGCGATTCTCATACCAGTACGCACGGTGCTTTTGGCGCGCTGGCGCACGGCATCGGGACCTCTGAAGTCGAACACGTGATGGCGACCCAGTGTCTGGTGGCTAAAAAATCAAAATCCATGGAAGTGCGCGTTGAAGGCGTGCTGGGTCATGGCGTGACGGCTAAGGATATTGCCCTGGCGGTGATCGGGCTGATCGGTACTGCGGGCGGCACAGGCTATGCGATCGAATTTACCGGCAGCACGGTGCGCGGCCTCAGCATGGAAGGCCGCATGACTTTGTGCAATATGGTGATCGAAGCGGGTGCACGCGCCGGCATGATTGCTGCGGATGACACGACTTTCGCCTATCTCAAGGGGCGTCCCTTTGCGCCGCAAGGTGCAATGTGGGAGCAGGCGGTCGCCAGCTGGCGCAATCTGCACAGCGATGAGGGCGCGGTATTCGATACGACGCTGCAGCTTGATGCGGCGCAAATCAAACCGCAAGTAACATGGGGTACCTCGCCTGAAATGGTGGTGTCCGTCGACGGTTGTGTGCCTGATCCTGCATCGATGGGTCAGGATAAGCGTGAAGGCGCGGAACGTGCGCTTGTTTACATGGATTTAAAGGCCAATACGCCGATCACAGAGATCAAAATCGACAAGGTGTTTATTGGTTCTTGTACCAACGGGCGTATTGAAGACATGCGTGCGGCAGCTGCAGTGGCGCGGGGTAAAAAAGTGGCAGCTAATGTCATGCAGGCGTTAGTCGTTCCCGGCTCCGGTCTGGTTAAATTGCAGGCCGAGCAGGAAGGGCTGGACAAAATCTTTATCGAGGCGGGTTTTGAGTGGCGCGATCCGGGCTGTTCGATGTGTCTGGCGATGAACGATGACAAACTGGCAGCGGGCGAGCGTTGTGCCTCGACTTCTAATCGTAATTTTGAAGGCCGGCAAGGTCAGGGCGGTCGCACCCATTTGGTCAGCCCCGAGATGGCCGCCGCGGCAGCGATTGCCGGGCATTTTGTCGATGTCAGCAAAATTTAAAGGAGCGGTGATGAAAACGATTGCATTGTTGTTGGCCGTGTTTGTTTTGGCCGGTTGTAATACCGTAGAAGGTATCGGCAAAGACCTCAAAAGAGGCGGCGAGAAAATTGAAAAGGCAGCAAAATAAATGGAAAAGTTTACACAAATCAACGGGCTGGTCGTGCCGCTGGATCGCGCTAACGTCGATACCGATGCGATTATTCCTAAGCAGTTTTTGAAATCCATCAAGCGTTCCGGTTTCGGCCCGAATGCGTTTGATGAATGGCGTTATCTGGACCACGGCGAGCCGGGTATGGATAATTCAACGCGTCCGGTTAATCCGGAGTTCGTTCTTAATCAGCCGCGCTATCAGGGGGCACAGGTTTTGCTGACCCGCGAGAATTTCGGTTGTGGCTCCTCTCGCGAACATGCACCCTGGGCGCTGGAAGATTACGGTTTTAGGGTGATTATTGCGCCGAGCTTTGCCGATATCTTTTTCAACAATTGTTTTAAGAACGGCCTGTTGCCGATCAAACTTGATGTCGATACGGTTGATGCCCTGTTTAAGGCCGAAGCGGTCACGGCGAACTTTAAGCTTGCGATCGATCTTGAGGCGCAAACCATTACGTTGCCTGAGGGTACGGTATATCCGTTCATCGTTGATGCGTTCCGCAAACATTGTCTGCTCAATGGACTTGACGACATTGGCCTGACGTTGCAGCACATGGATGAGATTTCCGCGTTTGAAGCGAAGCACCGCGCGGCACAGCCCTGGTTGTGAAATAGCAAGTGGAAAGTAGAAAGTGGGATTGTGGTTTTGACTTGCCACTCGCCACTGAGGCAAACAGTGCTGTTCCACTCCCCATATTTCCTGTTTTTAAGAATTGATTAGGACATTAAAATGAAAATTGCAGTTTTGCCGGGTGACGGCATTGGACCTGAGATCGTAGCGCAGGCTGCGAAGGTATTGGATGCATTGAAGAGCGACGGGCTGCACATCGAGACCGAATACGCCCATCTGGGCGGTGCGGGCTATGATGCGGCCGGTGATCCGTTTCCGGCGGCGACCGAAAATCTGGTCAAGGCGTCCGATGCGGTGTTGCTGGGTGCGGTCGGCGGCTATCAGTACGATGCCTTGCCGCGTGCTATGCGCCCTGAGCAGGGCTTGCTTAGAATTCGTAAATCATTGAATCTGTTTGCAAACCTTCGTCCTGCGATGGTTTATCCAGAGCTTGTAAATGCCTCCAGTCTGAAGCCTGAACTGGTATCAGGTTTAGATATTTTGATTCTGCGCGAACTGACAGGCGACATTTATTTTGGTCAGCCGCGCGGTATCCGCACGCTGGAAAGCGGCGAGCGTCAGGGTTTTGA
The DNA here is from genome assembly GCA_001801025.1 of Gallionellales bacterium GWA2_54_124. GTDB lineage: Bacteria > Pseudomonadota > Gammaproteobacteria > Burkholderiales > Gallionellaceae > Gallionella. The sequence goes on along the minus strand of MGWO01000013.1, from coordinate 64,795 downwards.
CACCATGCATTACACTGAATCTGAAATTCGTCGCGTGGCGCATGTCGGCTTTAAGAGCGCGATGAAGCGCAGTTACAAACTGTGTTCGGTGGATAAGGCCAACGTACTCGACACCAGTATGTTCTGGCGCGAGATCGTCACGGATGTGGCGCGCGACTATCCGGAAGTTGTGTTGTCGCATATGTATGTGGACAATGCGGCGATGCAGCTGGTGCGTGCACCCAAGCAGTTTGACGTGATTCTGACGGGCAATATTTTCGGCGACATTCTGTCGGATGAAGCATCCATGCTGACCGGTTCCATCGGCATGCTGCCGTCCGCATCGCTCGATGAAAACAACAAGGGGCTGTATGAGCCTTGCCACGGTTCGGCACCCGATATCGCAGGACAGGATATCGCTAATCCGCTGGCCACGATTTTGTCGGTTGCGATGATGATGCGTTACACTTTTGCACGTGAAGATGTCGCGCAGCGCATCGAAGGTGCAGTACGCAGCGTCTTGCAGCAAGGTTTACGTACCGGTGACATCTTCGAAGCGGGCATGCAGAAAGTCGGCTGCACGGCGATGGGCGATGCGGTCGTTAAGGCGCTGTAGTCTGTTTGCTGACAGTGGCCGGCTTTACACAATTTGATTTTAAGGAATGAGAAACATGAGCAAGCAATACGACGTATGTATTTTGGGTGCGACCGGCGCGGTGGGCGAAGCGATGCTGGCGATACTGGAAGAACGCAAGTTTCCGGTGCGCAATCTGTATCTGTTGGCATCCAGCCGCTCCGCAGGCACGGAGATTTCCTTTCGCGGCGAAGAATTAACCGTACTGGATGTAGAAGGCTTTGATTTCTCGCTTGCGCAAATCGGCTTGTTTTCGGCCGGCGGCAGTGTCTCTGAAAAATATGCGCCGATCGCGGCAGCTGCCGGTTGCGTCGTGATCGACAATACGGCGCATTTCCGTTATGACCGTGATATTCCGCTGGTCGTGCCTGAAGTCAATCCGCACGCCATTGCGCAATACACCCATCGCGGCATCATCGCCAATCCGAATTGCTCGACCATCCAGATGCTGGTGGCACTGAAACCGATTAAGGATGCGGTAGGGATTTCTCGTATCAATGTAGCGACCTATCAGGCGGTCTCCGGTACCGGCAAGGAAGCGATTGAAGAGTTGGCCAATCAGACCCGCGCCCTGTTTAGTTCGCAAGATGTTGAAGTAGAGGTTTATCCTAAGCGTATCGCTTTCAATGTGTTGCCGCAGATCGACGTGTTCATGGAAAACGGCTACACCAAGGAAGAAATGAAGATGGTCTGGGAAACTCAGAAGATCATGGAAGATGACACCATCATGGTCAATCCGACGGCGGTGCGCGTGCCGGTTTTCTACGGTCATTCCGAAGCATTACACATCGAAACCAAAAAGAAGATCACGGCAGCAGAAGCGCGTGCTTTGCTGGAAAAAGCACCCGGTGTGATCGTGATGGACGAGCGTGTGGCGGGCGGCTGGCCGACAGCAGTTGATGCTGCAGGTACGGATGCGACTTATGTTGGGCGTATCCGCGAGGATTTATCGCATCCGATGGGATTGGATATGTGGGTGGTGAGCGATAATGTGCGCAAGGGCGCTGCACTCAACAGTGTGCAAATCGCTGAAATTCTCATCGCCGACTATTTAAAGTAGTCGCCGTGTATCTGAATTAGTTGCCGAATATCTGGATTTGACTTTTGTCAGTGGGTAACATCTTGTTATGATTACCCAATTAGCTGCTCAATAAACAAGCGAGGCAATGCCGTGCAAAAAACACCGCTAAAACGACCCGACTCACCTCTTGCTGTCTCATCGGGAGGTGAGGTGAAGTGTACAAATATGCCTCGCAAGTTGATGTTGCAACTGCTCGGAATGACAGCTGGATTGTCCCTTAGCGTATTGAGTTATGCGGTAGGATTGGGTGGCATCAATGTGGTGTCTGCCTTGGGGCAGCCGCTGAAGGCGGAAATCGAGCTGGTCGCTGTGAGCGGCGCTGATAAGCCTAGTCTGGTGGCGCGATTGGCTTCCCCAGATGCCTACAAGGGTGCCGGTCTTGAGTATCCTTTCGGGGTGAAATACAGTTTTGAAGTGGGGAGTCGAGCCAATGGCGATCCCTACCTTAAGCTAAACAGTAATCACGAAATCAACGATCCCTTTGTCAGCTTGCTGGTCGAACTATCATGGTCATCCGGCAGGTTGATGCGCGAATATACCTTCTTGCTTGATCCGCCAGGCTATGTCGTTGCACAACCTAAACCGGCTGCCGTAGAACCGATGGCAGCATCTGTCGTTGAGTCGACGCCGCTGGAAGCGGCACCTGTAAAACGGGAAGAAGCCGTTCCGGTTGCCACGCCAGTGGAGAAAGCCGTTAGCAGGCCGGCGGTCAGGGCATCCCGATCATCATCCGATGAAATTACGGTTAAGTCCGGTGATACGCTTAACAAAATTGCCTCTGAAGTCAAGCCCGCTGATATCAGTCTTGAGCGCATGTTAGTTGCCTTGTACCGGGCGAATGCCGACCAGTTCGACGGAAAAAATATGAACCGGATTAAAACCGGAAAAATATTGCGTATGCCGGATCGCGATGAGCTCACACATCTTGTGCAGTCTGATGCGGTCAGGGAAATTCATGCGCAATCGGCTGACTGGAACAGCTATCGTCAGAAACTCGCGGGCGCCGCGTTAACGACGCCTCGTTCTGAGAGCAATAAGCAGGTTGCCACCGGGAAAATTTCTGCGCCTGCGCTGGATAAAACACCGTTAGCGACGGAATCCGCCAAAGAAGTATTGCGTTTGTCTAAAGGCGAAATGCCGGGGAACAAGCGCACTGAGGCGGCGCGTGCCGATCAGGATAAACGCAATGCGGCAGCCGAAGAGGAAATCGCAAAAGCACAGGCAGACAAAGAGGAACAAGCCCGTGCTGCATTGCTGGAAGCGAATATGAAAGATATGCAGCGACTCGCACAGCTCAAGGCAGAAGCGGCCGCGCTGATTGCCGGTGCCGCCTCTCAAGTCGCGGTTGTGAGCGAAGTAGTGGCGGCGGAAAGTGCCGTCGCCGCCGTCAGTGACGTGGTGGCAGCGAGCGCAGTGGCAAGTGAAGTCGTGGCAGCCAGTGCGCCGGTAGCGGCTGAAGCCGAAGCGCCTTCATTGCTGGATAGGCTGCAGGAGAATGCCACCTTGTTAGGTTTGGGGGCGGCAGCTTTGCTGACATTGTCAGGTCTTGGGATTGCGATCAAGCGACGCCGGCAGTCGGCTGGAAAACCGGCCGAGGTGGACACCGGATCTTCAACCGGACTGTTGACTGTGCCTGTTATGCCGTCTCCTGATACGGGCGATTTTACAACGACCGGTGCTGATGAGGTCGCGCCGCCCTCGGATGAGGTTGATCCGATCAGTGAAGCTGATCTGTTTCTCAACTTCGGACGGGATGAGCAGGCCGAAGAAGTGTTGAAAGACGCGCTGCGCCATTCACCCGATAACCATGAAATTCACTTGAAACTCTTGGGAATTTACGCTAAGCATCAAAATGCTGCAGCGTTTGCCGAAATATCCGGGTTGCTGGAAAAAACGGGGGATCGTGATGCCATCGAGCAGGCAGGAATACTTGCGATGCAGCTCGCTGATGCGTCTATCGAGGACGCCGGTACAGCCACGCAATTGATGGATGCGTTCGAAGTTGAAGCGCATGATTTGGAACCTGTTGAGGAGCCGGTAGCGGCGATACCGGAATTCGCAGAGCCAGAACTGGAAGCTGAACTAGAGCCGGAAGTTGAGCCGCCCATCGTAGCCGAGACGCTGGACTTCGATGTGACTTCAACACACCCGGTGCCCCAAGTAGATTTTGATGTGACATCGACGAGTCCTGCAGTTCCGGATGTGCTGGACTTTGATGTGGCGACAAGTTCTTCCGTGCCAGAGCCTGAGGAAGCACTGCCTAGTCTAGATGATCTCATTTTTGATGTGACGTCATCAAATTCGGCCAGTGCTGAAGCGGCGGCATCTATTGCTTCGGAGTCGGAAGACGATGGCATGGAGTTTACCCTCGATTTTCCGCTCGATGACGTTAAGGAAGCGGCTGCGCCACCGGCGATTAATTTGTCCGATATCAGTCTGGATATGGACGATATCGCTGCGCCAGTCGCCGAAGTCGGCGAAGCACCGAAGAGCGAGCAATGGCACGAAGTCGCAACCAAACTGGATTTGGCACGAGCCTATCAGGAAATGGGCGACGAGGTGGGTTCACGGGAAATTCTCGACGAAGTCATGCGAGAAGGCGATGCCGCACAGCAGCATGAAGCGGAACTGCTGATCAAGCAGTTAGGTTAATTTTGTTATTTAAATCGACGGCAGCTCACTGTGAGCTGCCGTTTTTATTTGGAGTGACAATGCGCTTGCATCCGGCCACGCAAATTCTGATCTGGTGCGTTTTACTGACGGTCATGCAGTTCATATCGCCCGATGCGCTGCTGGTTGCGGGTTCATGCATTCTGACGTTTGCCTTTATGGTGTCACGGCATAAGTTAGTCCAGTTGTTGTCGCGCACGCGCTGGATTATGTTCTCGCTGTTCCTCATTTATGGTTACACCACCATCGGTACGCCTGTATTGGAGAGGCTTGGCGATTTGAGCCCCAGTCTTGAGGGGCTGGCGGATGGCGGGCTGCAGTTGATGCGGCTGGTTGCCGCATTGGCAGGGCTGGCGTTGCTGCTGGATCGATTGCACCGGCAGGCTTTAATGTCCGGATTGTATTGTTTGTTTGCGCCCTTGAGCTGTTTCGGTCTGTCGCGGGAGCGTCTTGCGGTGCGCCTCGCGCTAACACTGTACTACGCCGAGGCAGGTATGTTACGCGGGAGCTCATGGCAGGACAGTTTGCGCAGTTTAACGGCTCCAAATGGGGAGGCAGCTGAAAACAGGACGATGGAGCTCACGCTTCATAGCTTCTCATGGTGGGATAAATGGTTGCTGGCGGCGATGGTAATATTGTTATGGCAGGTCGTGAGATGAGAATTGCGCTAGGTGTGGAATACGATGGAAAACCTTATTGGGGCTGGCAGAGTCAGCCCGGCGGCCAGACCGTGCAGGATACACTGCAGTCGGCATTGAGTCATATTGCCGATGCGCCCGTTGCGGTGAATGCGGCAGGGCGTACCGATACCGGCGTGCATGGGCTGGAGCAAGTCGTGCATTTTGATACTGAGGCGTGTCGGCCTCTGACTGCATGGGTGCGAGGCGTTAATGCGATGTTGCCGCCCAGTGTTGTGGTGCGATGGGCTCATCCGGTTACAGATGAGTTTCATGCCAGATTTTCAGCGCAGGGGCGCAGTTACCGCTATCTGCTCATTAATAAGCCGGTTCGCTCGGCGATTCATGCCGGAAAAGCGGGCTGGTTTCATCTGCCGCTGGATCTTTCTTTGATGCGCGAGGCGGCACAGTATTTACTGGGAGAGCATGATTTCAGCGCATTTCGTGCGGCAGAATGTCAGGCGAAATCTCCAGTCAAGTGTATGAATAAGATCGATATTTATTTGAATGGTGATGTGATCGTTTTTGATTTGGAAGCGAATGCTTTTTTGCATCATATGGTGAGAAATATTGTGGGTTGCTTGGTCTATGTTGGCAAGGGGAAATATCCGCCGGCATGGATCGGGAGTGTGCTGGCATCAAAAGAGCGTCGTCTGGCGGCACCGACCTTTGCGCCGGATGGCTTATACTTGCGTCGCATACAATACGACCCGAAGTGGTGTTTACCCCAGCAGGAGATGATGTGATACGTGTGAAAATTTGCGGTATTACGCGGCGCGAGGACTTGCTGGCTGTTGCCGCCTGCGGCGCAGATGCCATCGGGCTGGTGTTTTACAGCAAGAGTCCTCGTTTTGTCGATTGCGATCTGGCGGCGCATCTGCTTGCCGTGTTGCCGCCCTTTGTGACCGTCGTCGGCCTGTTTGTTAATGCCAGCGCAAATGATGTGCGTGAGGTGATGGATCGCGTGCCGCTGGATGTGCTGCAATTTCACGGTGATGAAACGCCCGAGTACTGCGCTCAGTTCAATAAGCCGTATCTGAAGGCAATTCGCGTCAAGCCGGGCGTGGATTTGTTACAATGCGCGGCGGATTTTCATAAGGCGCAGGGATTGTTGCTCGATGCGCACGTAGAGGGCGTTCCAGGCGGTACGGGTGCGGTGTTTGACTGGACGTTGATTCCTCAGCAGATTTCGCTGCCGCTGATTTTATCAGGCGGATTGAATGTGGAAAATGTCGCGGCCGGAATTGAGCAGGTTCGCCCCTATGCCGTCGATGTGTCGAGCGGGGTAGAGGCTGACAACGGAATTAGCACCCTGAAGGGTGTCAAAGACGCGGCGAAAATCGCCCGTTTCATGCAAGAGGTTAAGAATGTACGATTATCCTGATATCACTGGCCATTTCGGGCAGTTCGGCGGCATATACATGGCGGAGACACTGATTCCCGCCGTGGAGGAATTGCGCGTGCAGTATTTGCGCTACCGCGACGATCCTGAATTTAAGGCTGAGTTCGCCTATGAACTCAAACACTATGTCGGGCGTCCCAGTCCGATTTATCACGCGAAAAACTGGTCGGACCGCTTAGGCGGTGCGCAGATTTATCTCAAGCGTGAAGATTTGAACCACACAGGTGCGCACAAGATCAATAACGCGATCGGTCAGGCCCTGCTTGCCCGTCGCATGGGAAAGAAGCGCGTAATCGCCGAGACGGGCGCCGGGATGCATGGCGTTGCAACAGCCACCGTAGCCGCGCGTTACGGTATGGAGTGTATCGTTTATATGGGCGCTGAGGATATTCAGCGCCAGTCACCTAATGTGTATCGCATGAAGCTGCTGGGGGCGACCGTTGTGCCCGTCACCAGCGGTTCCAGAACGCTCAAAGACGCATGCAATGAAGCGATTCGCGACTGGGTCACGAATGTCGAGAGTACTTTTTATATTTTCGGTACGGCAGCAGGCCCGCATCCCTATCCAATGATGGTGCGCGATTTTCAGTGCGTCATCGGCAATGAAGCCAAAATCCAGATGCCTGAGATGATCGGTCGTCAGCCCGATGCGGTGATTGCCTGTGTCGGCGGCGGATCAAATGCCATTGGTCTGTTTTATCCTTATATCGACGTGCCTGATGTGCAGATTATCGGCGTGGAAGCCGGCGGTCACGGGGTTGAAAGCGGCATGCATGCCGCGCCACTGACTGCAAACTGTCCGGTGGGCGTGCTGCATGGCAACAAGGTGAATCTGGTGCAGGATGAGAACGGGCAGATCAAAGAAACGCATTCGATTTCGGCAGGCCTGGATTATCCCGGCGTCGGGCCAGAGCACTGCTGGCTGAAAGACATCGGACGCGCTCAATATGTTGCGATCAATGATGATGAGGCGATGTCCGCCTTCCACGACCTGTGCCGTTTCGAAGGTATTATTCCTGCGCTCGAATCGAGTCACGCCCTGGCGCATGCGGCGAAAATTGCACCCGGCATGAGCAAGGACAAGGTTTTGCTGGTTAATCTGTCCGGTCGGGGCGATAAGGATATCAATACCGTCGCGCGTTTGTCGGGGATCACGCTATGAGTCGCATACAGGGAACGTTCGAGAAACTCAAACAGCAGCAGCGCCGTGCGCTGATTCCGTTTTTTACGGCAGGCGACCCGAGTCCTTCGGTGACCGTGCCCTTGATGCATGCGCTGGCGTCATCCGGTGCTGATGTCATTGAGCTGGGTGTGCCGTTCTCCGATCCGATGGCGGATGGCCCGACTATCCAGCGCGCTTCCGAACGCGCGCTCAAACAGGGTATGTCGCTGCGCGGTGTGCTGGATCTGGTAGCTGAATTTCGTCGTACCAATGATGCAACGCCTGTCGTGTTGATGGGTTACGGCAATCCGATCGAGGCGATGGGCTGGGCAAAGTTTGCGCAGCGTTGTGCTGATGTCGGTGTCGACGGCGTGCTGACGGTTGATTTTCCGCCTGAAGAGAGCAGCGAAGCCTTCGAACATCTGCAGCGTCACGGCATCGATCCGATCTTTTTGCTGGCGCCGACCACCGAAGAGGCGCGCATCAGGCAGGTCGCCAAGCTGGCACGCGGATATGTGTATTATGTGTCGCTCAAGGGGGTCACAGGATCAGGCAGTATCGATCTGTCGGCGATCGAACAAAAATTACCTCAGTTGCGTCAGCACATCAAACTGCCGATTGGGGTGGGTTTTGGCATACGCGATGCAGCCACGGCGACAGCCGTTGCCCGTCTGTGTGACGGTGTGGTAGTGGGGAGTCGCATCGTACAGGAAATCGAAAATTCGAATGAAGCCAACGTGATCGATCACGTAAGTGCATTGATTAAAGAATTAAGGCTGGCTGTAGATCAGGCCTAAAGGAGATAGCATGAGCTGGTTTCAAAAATTATTACCGCCGAAAATCAACCGCCGTGAAGGCGATGCCAAGAAAAATGTACCCGAAGGGCTGTGGAGTAAATGCCCTTCCTGTGAGACCGTGCTGTATCACTCGGATCTGGAAAAGAATCTGGGCGTCTGTCCCAAGTGTAGCCATCACCACCGTGCCAGTGCGCGCACGAGACTGGACTGGCTGCTGGACGGCGAAGGGCGCTTTGAGATTGGCGCTGAAGTATTGCCAGTCGATACGCTCAAATTTAAGGACAGCCGCAAGTATTCCGAGCGGCTGATCGCCTCCAAGAAAAGCACGGATGAGGACGATGCGCTGGTCGTGATGCAAGGCTGCATCAGGGATGTGCCGGTCGTGGTTGCCTGCTTTGAATTTGCCTTCATGGGCGGATCGATGGGCTCTGTGGTGGGCGAGCGTTTTGTGCGCGGCGTGCAAGTTGCGCTGGAGCAAAAATGTCCGTTTGTCTGCTTCGCCGCCAGCGGTGGCGCGCGTATGCAGGAAGGCTTGCTTTCCTTGATGCAGATGGCAAAAACCTGCGCCGCACTGACGCAGTTGTCCGAAGAAAAACTGCCGTTCATCTCTGTGCTGACCGACCCGACGATGGGTGGTGTATCCGCCAGTTTCGCCTTCATGGGCGATGTGGTGATTGCGGAACCCGGTGCGCTAATCGGCTTTGCCGGTGCTCGGGTGATTCAGCAGACGGTGCGCGAAACGCTGCCGGAGGGATTTCAGCGTGCTGAATTTCTGCTGGAGCACGGTGCGGTTGACATGATCATCGATAGGCGCGAAATGCGCAATCAACTGGCAACGTTGATCACGCTGCTGACACGTCAGCCCGCTGTTGTGGAGCCGGACGCGGCCTGATTGACCTACCCTATGCCTGAAAACTTAGCCGATTGGCTCACCTATCTTGAATCGCTGCATCCCAAGACGATTGCGCTGGGGTTAGAGCGCATCGGTGAGGTCGCACAGCGGCTGCAGCTCGAACCTGGTTTTCCGGTCATCATGGTGGGCGGGACTAATGGCAAGGGGTCGGTTTGTGCGATGCTTGAATCGGTATTGTATGCGGCAGGCTATAACGTCGGCTGCTATACTTCGCCGCATCTGCTGCACTACAACGAACGGGTGCGCACTGGTAAGCTTGCGGCATCCGACGATGAACTGTGTGCTTCTTTCGAGAAGATTGAACGGGTACGTGGTGATATCCCGCTCACTTATTTTGAGTTCGGCACGCTCGCTGCGATGCAGCTATTTATCGATCACAAGGTTGATGTCGCCATACTCGAAGTGGGTTTGGGCGGGCGTCTGGATTCGGTCAATGTGTTCGATGCCGATTGTGCGATCGTGACTTCGGTGGACATTGATCACACGGATTATCTGGGCGAGACGCGCGAGGCGATCGCTTATGAAAAGGCGGGGATTTTTCGCCCCGATCGCGTGGCCATCTTTGCTGATAGCGAACTGTCCAAGGCGATTGCCGATCATGCGCAGGCAATCGGCGCCGTGCTCTGGTGTGCGGGTGTGGACTTCGGTTTTAAACTGCATCAGGGGCAATGGGATTATCGTAGCCGGACCTGCGCGCGCAGCGCGTTGCCACATCCTGCCTTGCGGGGTGCGTTTCAATTAAATAATGCCAGCGCAGTTTTAGCCGCGCTCGATGCCTTGCAGGATCGGCTGCCTGTCAGTATGGCGGCGATACGTCGCGGTTTGACAGAAGTGCAGTTAGCCGGGCGTTTTCAGTTCGTGCCGGGTAAGCCGCAGCTGATACTGGATGTGGCACACAACCCGCATGCGGCCCGCTCGCTGGCACATAATCTCGGGAGTTTGCCGCCCTGTCCGCACACCTATGCCGTGTTCGGGATGCTCAAAGACAAGGATATCGCCGGTGTCGTGGCGGCATTAAAGCCCTGCATTGATACCTGGCTGGTCGCGGGACTCGCAGTGCCGCGCGGTGCTAGCGGGCGCGAATTGGCGCAGGTGCTGGCGGAATCGGGGGGGGCGGGTGAGGTGATCGAGTTTGCCAGTATTGCCGATGCACTTGCGCATGCCTGTAATGCGGCGGGTGAAAATGATAGAATCGCGGCCTTCGGATCGTTCTACACGGTAGCGGATGTGATGGACGCAAAAAAACTCCGCGTAGTTTGAGTGGAAATATTTGGAATGCCTGTGTGAGAGCAGGTTTGATGCAATTAAAGGTTTCAATCAATGGCAAAGCAACCTGAGGATCAGAATATTAAAAGCCGGGCGCGTCGTCGCCTGATCGGTGCGATTGCGCTCGCACTTGCAGTTGTGGTGATCTTGCCGATGGTGCTGGACAGTGAACCGAAAATAACCGGTCAGGATATCGAACTGCGCATCCCCGCGGCAGATAAAGCGGGAGCGTTTGTGCCGGGCGTGACGTTGTCGGAAGTGCCAGAAGCGCCCGTGCAGATTGAATCGGCCGTTGTTGCGGCGTCAGAAGTGCTTCCTGTGGCATCGGGAAAAATTACGGTTGCTGAAGTAAAGGATAAGCCGGTTGTTGAGACACCAGTTGTAGCGATCAAAGCGGCTGAAGTGCGTGAGGTTAAGCCTGTAGAAATTAAGTCAGTAGAAACGAAGCCTGTTGAGGACAAGAAAACCGAAAAAAAACCGGTGAGTGAAAAACCGAGTGAAAAGCCTGCTGGAAGCTATGTGGTTCAGGTAGGTGCATTTTCAAATGCAGACAAGGCGGCACAGGAAGCCGATAAATTGAAGGGTTGGGGTTTTAAGGCCTATACAGAAGTCATTGCGGGTACGACACGGGTGCGGGTAGGGCCGTATGTTGATCGCAGTAAGGCGGACGATGTGCGCAAAATGCTGGAAAAGCACGGCTTGCATCCGGCGGTAACGGCAGTTAAATGACGGGTTTTGATTATGCAGTGATAGGCATCATGCTGGTCTCACTGTTACTGGGAGTGTGGCGTGGTCTGGTGTACGAAGTATTATCCCTGCTGGGGTGGCCGCTCGCCTATCTGATCAGTCGCCAGTTTTCCGGTGTGGTGGCACCTATGTTGCCGGTCAGTCAGGATGAGGCGCGTATCGCCTTAGCCTATGCGCTGGTGTTTATTGCCGTGTTAGTCGTGTGGGCAATGCTGGTGTGGATATTTACCAAACTCATCAAAGCGGTGGGCTTGGGTTTGATCGATAGCTTGCTGGGCAGTTTGTTCGGGTTGTTGCGCGGAATGCTGGTGATACTGATACTGGTGTGGCTGGCGGGCACCTCCAGCCTGCCCGAACAACGTTTTTGGCTTGATGCAAAATTCAGCAAGTGGGCAGAAGATGCGGCACTGCTTTCCAAAGTGGTGTTGCCGGATGATATTGCCGCGCGCATCCATTACAGAAATAGAAATTAAAAGGAACTCAACATGTGTGGCATTCTCGGAGTGGTCTCGTATTCGCCCGCCAATCAGCTTTTGTATGATGGTTTGCAAGTTTTACAGCATCGTGGTCAGGATGCTGCGGGTATTGCGACGATGGATGGCGATACGATACATTTGCATAAGGGCAACGGCCTGGTGCGCGATGTGTTCCGCACCCGAAATATGCGTGCACTGCAGGGAAATACCGGCATTGCGCATGTCCGCTACCCGACAGCCGGATCTGCCGTTGATCACAATGAGGCGCAGCCGTTTTATGTGAATTCCCCGTTTGGTATCGTGCTGGGACACAACGGTAATCTGACCAATGCGGAAGAGTTGAAGAAACAGCTTTTTGTGCAGGATTTGCGTCACGTCAATACCAATTCAGACTCCGAAGTGCTGCTCAATGTGTTGGCGCATGAATTGCAGTCAAAATCCAAGGGATTGCGTCTGGATGCGGACAGTATTTTTGCCGCTGTGTCGGGTGTGCATCAACGTTGTCGCGGTGCATATGCGGTTGTGGCGATCATTGCAGGCTATGGTTTGCTGGCGTTTCGCGATATTTACGGCATTCGCCCTTTAGTGATCGGTGTCAACGAAACGCCAGAGGGTAACGAGTATCTGATCGCATCTGAGAGCGTTGCGCTCGATACGCTGGGTTTTAAATTTCTGCGCGATGTCGCCCCCGGTGAGGCTGTGTTTGTCGACTTCCAGGGGCGTCTGTACACGCGTCAGTGCAGCGATAACGCCCAGCTGAGCCCGTGTATTTTTGAATACGTATATTTTTCGCGTCCGGATTCGGTCATTGACGGTATCTCTGTGCATGAGTCGCGCTTGTACATGGGCGAATATCTGGCTGATAAACTGGCGCGTATTTGGCCTGATGTCAAAATCGATGTAGTCATCCCGATTCCGGATTCGAGCCGCCCTAGTGCGCTGCAACTGGCAAACCGCCTGAATATTCTGTTCCGCGAGGGATTCGTCAAGAATCGTTACATTGGCCGTACCTTTATCATGCCGGGACAGGCGATGCGCAAGAAGTCGGTGCGCCAGAAACTCAATGCGATCGGTCTGGAGTTCAAGGGCAAGAATGTGTTGCTGGTGGATGACTCCATCGTACGCGGCACAACCAGTCGCGAGATCGTTCAGATGGCGCGTGATGCGGGTGCCCTGAAAGTGTATTTTGCCTCCGCCGCGCCACCGGTGCGCTACCCTAACGTCTATGGCATCGATATGCCAAGTCGCGCGGAGCTGATCGCAACAGGGCGTACCGATGAGGAAATCTGCCGTGAGATCGGTGCCGACGCGCTGATCTATCAGGATCTGGAAGATTTGAAATCCTCGGTACGCAAGGCTAATCCGGCTATCGTTGAATTCGAAGCTTCCTGTTTTGACGGTGTCTATATTACGGGTGACATCACACCGGCTTATCTTGATAAGGTCGAACGCGGGCGTTCGGCTGGCAAAGCTAATAAGTCGGCGGACGACGATCAGATGGAGCTGGAGCTGGCGATGAGCGCTTCATCGATGTAAAAGTGGCAGGATTGAGGATTGAGCATTTAGGAGTGCGGAAGATGAACGAAGAAAACTATCAGCCTGAAACGCTGGCCATCAGAGCCGGAACCGTACGCAGCCAGTTTGGTGAACATTCTGAGGCTATGTTTTTAACGTCCAGCTTCGTATTCGACAGCGCAGCTCAGGCCGCCGCGCGTTTTATCGGTGAGGAGCCGGGCAATATTTACGCGCGCTTCACGAATCCGACGGTCACCATGTTCGAAGAGCGGCTGGCAGCACTGGAGGGGGCTGAGCAATGCGTCGCTACCGCCTCCGGTATGTCGGCAATTTTAGCGTGCGTGATGGGCCTGTTGAAGGCAGGTGACCATATTGTTGCCTCACAAAGTCTGTTCGGTTCTACCGTCAATCTGTTTAACAACGTCATTAAGAAATTCGGCGTCGAAACGACCTATGTCTCGGCAACCGACGTGTCTGAATGGCAGGCGGCGGTGCGACCAAATACTAAGTTATTTTTTCTCGAAACCCCCTCCAATCCGCTGACGGAAATTTCCGATATCGCAGCTATCTCGGTAGTGGCGAAAAGCTGTGGCGCCCTGCTAGCGGTAGATAACTGCTTTTGCACGCCGATCTTGCAGCGACCGCTGGAACTGGGTGCTGATATCGTCATTCATTCGGCAACCAAATATCTGGACGGGCAGGGGCGTGTGCTGGGCGGCGCGGTGCTGGGTACTCGCAAGAACATGGAAGGGGTTTACGGATTTTTGCGCACAACGGGTCCTACCATGAGTGCGTTCAATGCGTGGGTGTTTTTGAAAGGCATGGAAACGCTGAAAATCCGTATGGATGCCCATTCTGCATCCGCCTTGCAGTTGGCGATTTGGCTCGAAGCACAGCCCAATGTGGCGCGTGTCTTTTATCCCGGCCTGCCGTCGCATCCTCAGCATGAATTGGCGATGCGTCAACAGAAAACAGGCGGCGGCATCGTGGCCTTCGAGGTGGCGGGGGGTAAGGTGGCAGCATGGCGCGTAATCGATAATACCAAACTGCTGTCGATTACCGCCAATCTGGGCGATACGCGTACCACCATCTGCCATTCGGCCAGCACGACCCATGCGCGTATCAGCCCTGAGGCGCGCGCCGCTGCCGGTATTTCAGATGGACTAATACGCATCGCGGTGGGGTTGGAGGCAATCGTCGATATCCAAAACGATCTGGCGCGCGGCTTAAACGTCTGATGGATGTGTTAGCTGCTCAGGTCGGTGGATTGCTGAAATCGCACAGCTTGATGCTAGCCACCACTGAATCCTGTACCGGCGGCGGTGTGGCTCAGGCGATAACCGAAATTGCCGGTAGTTCGCTCTGGTTCGAACGCGGATTTGTAACCTATTCAAATTTATCCAAACAGCAGATGCTCGGCGTTGAAGCCGCTACACTCGAACTGTACGGTGCCGTCTCTGAAGCTGTCGTGCGCGAAATGGTTGCGGGTGCATTGCGGTTCAGCGCGGCTCAGCTAGCCTTAGCAGTTAGCGGTATCGCCGGGCCTGACGGTGGTACGCCTGATAAGCCGGTGGGTACCGTCTGGTTTGCCTGGGGCATTCAAGATGAAACGATAATGACGCAGCGTCATCAACTGGCAGGCAACCGCAGTGAAGTTCGCAAACAAGCGGTGCGTATTGCCCTGCAGGGCGTGATTGATTTGCTGAACTCGCGTAGCCAAACTGCCTAAAAGCATAAAAAGAACGATCGTTCTGTTCATAAGTGAATTGATGTGCCATAATCCGCGAACTAATTTTGAAGGGATATCCCATGGATGAGAATAAAAGCAAGGCGTTGATGGCGGCTTTAAGTCAGATTGAGAAGCAGTTCGGCAAAGGCTCAATCATGCGTCTGGGTGAAAACGAAGTTGCGCAGGATATACAGGTTGTATCGACCGGCTCATTAGGATTGGACATTGCACTGGGTGTCGGCGGCTTACCGCGCGGTCGCGTGATCGAAATTTACGGTCCTGAGTCCTCGGGTAAAACGACGCTGGCCTTGCAAGTTATCGCGGAAATGCAAAAGCTGGGCGGCACGGCGGCCTTTATCGATGCGGAACATGCGCTCGATCCGCAATACGCTCAAAAGCTCGGTGTTAAGGTTGAAGATCTGTTGATCTCGCAGCCGGACAATGGCGAGCAGGCGCTGGAAATAACCGACATGCTGGTGCGTTCAGCTTCCGTTGATGTGGTGGTCATCGACTCGGTTGCGGCGTTAACCCCTAAGGCTGAAATTGAAGGCGAAATGGGTGACTCGCAGATGGGCTTGCATGCACGGTTGATGTCGCAAGCGCTGCGTAAGCTGACCGCTAATATTAAACGCTCCAACACGCTGGTGATTTTTATCAACCAGTTGCGTATGAAGATCGGCGTGATGTTCGGCAATCCTGAAACGACCACCGGCGGCAATGCGCTGAAATTTTATGCGTCAGTACGTCTGGATATTCGCCGCATCGGTGCGATCAAGAAGGGCGATGAAGTCATCGGCAACGAGACGCGTGTAAAAGTCGTCAAAAACAAGGTGGCCCCGCCGTTCAAAGAAGCCTTGTTCGATATTCTGTACGGCGAAGGGACGTCCCGCGAAGGCGAAATTATCGATCTGGGCGTATTGCACAAGCTGATCGAAAAATCCGGTTCGTGGTACAGCTACAACGGCGAGAAAATCGGTCAGGGCAAAGACAATGTGCGTGAATTTTTGCGTACGCGTTCGGAAATGGCGTTCGAAATTGAAAACAAGATTCGCACGATCGTCGGCGTTGCGCTGATCGAAGCTGGTGAGTCCCCGAAGGCGGCAGCGAAAGCCAAAGCGGCCGAAAAACTGGCACTTGCAGGTGAAGAAAAAGCCTGAAATTAGTTTACGCGGGCGCGCCATGCAATATCTGGCGCGCCGCGAGTACACCCGTGCCGAACTGGCGGCAAAACTTCGACCCTACGCACAGGTTGAAGATGATTTTGAACAAGTGCAACCCGTTGATTTAGAATCTGTCTTGGACAGTCTGGTAGACTCCGGCTACTTATCCGACGAGCGTGCTGCCACGCAGATTCTTCATGCCAGACGTCCTCGTTTCGGGACCCATCGTATTACCCATGAAATGCATCAGAAGGGCTTGAGTGAAGAGCTGATCGCAGATGCCTTGCCCGCCTTGAAAGCGTCCGAGCTGGATACGGCACGCGATGTTTGGCAGCGAAAATTCGGCATGCTGCCTCAGGATGCAAAGGAAAAAGCGAAACAGATGCGTTTCTTGCAATCCCGCGGTTTCGGCTTTGATGTCATTTTAAAGGTGTTGCAAGCGCCTGACGTGGATGATTGACAATGGCCGTCTTTATTCATGGTGATACGTTTTTATTTTCAACAACCTGAATTCGGCAGCGTCTCTATATTTTCATGTGTGGAAAACAGGTTCGAGTGTTAAGATCTTTTTCCCTGTGGCTCGAAAAGCGTGCCGGATGGTATGATGCGCACCTTGTCAGGTGTGCGCTCATGCCGCCAGTAGCTACGATCAGTGATGGATGAAAATTATGAAAAGCAGTGAAATCCGCCAGAAGTTTTTAGACTTTTTCGCCTCAAAAGGCCATGCGGTCGTCGCCTCCAGCTCTCTGGTGCCGCATGATGATCCTACCTTGTTGTTCACCAACGCGGGAATGAACCAGTTTAAAGATGTATTTTTAGGTTTTGACAAGCGTCCCTATGTACGCGCGACCTCGAGCCAGAAATGCGTCAGAGCAGGCGGTAAGCACAACGATCTGGAGAACGTCGGCTATACCGCACGACACCATACTTTTTTCGAAATGCTGGGCAATTTCAGCTTCGGCGATTATTTTAAGCGCGATGCGATTGCTTTTGCGTGGGAATTGCTCACCGAGGTATTCAAACTGCCTAAAGATCGTCTTTACGTCACGGTGTATGCCGAGGACGACGAGGCTTACGATATCTGGACCAAAGAGATGGGGCTCGAAGCGTCCCGCGTGATTCGCATCGGCGACAACAAAGGCGCGCGCTACGCATCGGATAATTTCTGGATGATGGGCGATACCGGCCCCTGCGGCCCCTGCACCGAGATTTTCTACGATCACGGCGAACATATTCCCGGCGGGTTGCCCGGTACGCCTGAAGAAGACGGCGACCGCTACATCGAAATCTGGAATAACGTCTTTATGCAGTTCAATCGCGACGAGGCGGGCGTGATGCATCCGCTGCCTAAACCGTCGGTTGATACCGGTATGGGGCTGGAACGCATCTCTGCCGTGTTGCAGCATGTGCACGCCAACTATGAAATCGATCTGTTTCAGGCGCTGATTAACGCCGCAGCGCGTGAAACGAATTGCAGCGATATGGATTCGCCCTCGCTTAAAGTGCTGGCAGATCACATTCGCGCCTGTTCGTTCCTGATTAGCGACGGCGTAATTCCCGGCAATGAAGGTCGCGGTTTCGTGTTGCGCCGCATCATCCGCCGCGCCATCCGTCACGGCTATAAGCTGGGTGCGCGCGAGGCCTTCTTCTATAAGCTGGTGCCGGATCTTGTTGCACAGATGGGGGTGGCTTATCCTGAACTGGCTGCGGCTCAGGATCGCGTGAAGGGCGTATTGAAGCTGGAAGAAGAGCGTTTCTTTGCCACCATCGAAAACGGCATGGCGATTTTGGAAGCCGATTTACTTGCAATGAATCAGGCTGGCAACACCGTATTCAACGGCGAGACGGCCTTTAAATTACATGATACGTTCGGCTTTCCGGTCGATCTGACAGCGGATGTTTGCCGCGAACACGGTGTGACTGTCGATGTCGCCGCATTCGATGCCGCAATGGCGCAGCAAAAACAACAAGCGCGTGCGGCTGGCAAATTCAAAATGGCGGCTAATCTTGAATATGAAGGACCTGCAACGCTGTTTCACGGTTATGAGACCCTTGAACATGCAGGCTGTGTACTGGCGCTGTATAAAGACGGTGTGTCGGTGAGCGAGTTGAATGAAGGCGACACCGGTGTCGTCGTGCTCGATAACACGCCTTTCTACGCAGAATCAGGCGGTCAGGTCGGTGACTGCGGCGAGCTGCGCAGTTCGCACGGCATCTTTGCGGTAGAAGATACGCAGAAAATTCAGGCCAGCGTTTTCGGTCATCATGGCGTGTTAAAAACAGGGAAACTGATGGTCGGCAATGGCGTTCAGGCGCGCGTAAACATGGCGGCGCGGCGCGCGACGGAGCGTAATCACTCGGTGACCCATCTGATGCATAAAGCGTTAAGGGAAGTGCTGGGTACTCATGTGCAGCAGAAGGGGTCGCAAGTCGATGCGGATAAAACACGCTTCGACTTTGTGCACAGCCAGCCGGTGACGAATAGTGAAGTTTTAAAAGTCGAGTCCATTGTCAATGCTGAAATACTGTCCAATGCGGCGAGCCAGTCGCGTGTGATGGGGATAGAAGATGCGCAGCAGACCGGCGCGATGATGTTGTTCGGCGAGAAATACGGCGATGAAGTGCGCGTGCTGAATATCGGTAGCTCGATTGAGCTGTGCGGCGGTACGCACGTTGCACGTACGGGGGATATCGGGCTGTTCAAGATTGTCGCCGAGAGTGGTGTTGCGGCAGGGGTGCGTCGCATTGAGGCGGTCACTGGCGAGGGGGCGCTCGATCTTATCCAGATGCAGCAACGCCAGTTGCGCGCCGTTGCGGATGCGCTGAAGGCGCAGCCTCATGAGGCCGCTGGCCGAATTGCTCAATTGCTCGATCACCAGAAGTCGCTTGAGAAAGAATTGACTGCGCTCAAATCCAAGCTGGCCTCGGCTCAGGGTGACGAACTGGTAGCTCAGGCGCAGGATATTAACGGCGTCAAAGTACTGGCCGCCTTATTGCCGGGGGCGGATGCGGCGATCCTGCGCGAGACGCTGGATAAGTTGAAAGATAAGCTCAAATCGGCAGTTATTTTGCTCGCTTCGGTAACAGACGGCAAGGTGGCGTTGATAGCGGGTGTCACGGCGGATCAGACGGCCAAGGTGAAAGCCGGCGAACTGGTGAACATGGCAGCGCAGCAAGTCGGTGGCAAAGGCGGCGGTCGTTCCGACATGGCGCAGGCGGGCGGTACGCAGCCTGAGCATTTGGCGGCGGCCTTAGCCTCCGTGCCTGACTGGGTACGCGGCAAGCTGTGAACTGATCGCAGCTGAAAAGTTAAAAAAGGCATCCCTAACCGGATGCCTTTTTTATTTAGAACGGCAGGTTGAGGTGGGGCGCTGTCTGTTGGAATAGGCTGCGAAACGCGTCCTGAATGCGCCGCAGTGCGATTTCTGAATCGGCTTCGAAACGCAGTACGATAGCGGGTGTGGTGTTCGAAGCTCTCGCTAAGCCGAAGCCGTCTTTGTATTCGACGCGCAGCCCGTCTATCGTGATGATCTCCAGCGCATCTGCGAAATGGGCGGTTTCATTCAGTTCAGCCAGCAGTGCGTGGTTTTCGCCTTCCTGCGTCTTGATGTGCAGCTCAGGCGTACTGCATGAATCAGGCAGCGCGTTGAGGACAGCGGAAGGATCTGCGCTCTTGCTTAAGATTTCCAAAAGACGCGCGCCCGCATAGAGTCCGTCATCGAAGCCGTACCAGCGCTCTTGAAAGAACAGGTGGCCTGTCATTTCACCCGCAAGCTGTGCGCCGGTTTCACGCATCTTCGCCTTGATCAGCGAATGGCCGGTTTTCCATATGACAGGTACGCCGCCGTGCAATCTTACCCAGTCGAACAGATGGCGGGTCGATTTGATATCGAAGATGACCGTTGCGCCCGGATTGCGACTTAGCATATCGGCGGCAAACAGCATCAGCTGGCGATCAGGATAGATGATGTCACCTGTCCGTGTGACAACGCCCAGGCGGTCGCCATCGCCGTCGAATGCCAGTCCCAGTTCGCTGCCGTTGGATTGGACGGCTGCAATGAGGTCTTGCAGGTTTTCGGGGATAGACGGATCCGGGTGATGGTTAGGAAATCGTCCATCCACTTCGCAATACAGTTCCACGACTTCGCAACCCAGTTGCCGGTAGAGTTCGGCGACATAGGCACCCGCCACACCGTTGCCGCAGTCGACGGTGAGTTTCATTCGGCGCGCCGGTTTAACGTCGGATATGATGCGGTAAAGATAGGCTTGGCTAATATCTTGTTGGCAATAGTGACCGTTGCCGTGGCTTAAATCGTTTTGTTCGATGCGATGGCGCAACGCCTGTATGGCGTCGCCGTATAACGCTTCGCCTGCCAGTACGATTTTTAAACCATTGTAGTCGGCAGGGTTGTGGCTGCCGGTCAGCACCACGCAGCAACTGGTATTCAGATGGAAAGCGGCGAAATAGGCCATCGGCGTTGTCACGCAGCCGATGTCGATGACGTCAATGCCGCTTTTTTGGATGCCGAGTGTAAGCGCTTGTATCAGTTGCGGGCCGGATACGCGACCATCACGACCGATTACGATGGTGTGTTGGTTGCGTGTAACGGCTTCCGAACCGATGGCGTGACCGATGGCTTCGACACCCGCTGTGGTCAGGGTTTTTCCGACGATGCCTCGTATGTCGTAGGCTTTGAATATTTCTGCGGGCAGTACGCCAGAGTTCGCTTTCAATCAGATGTCCTCAAATTCAGATGAAAATCTCGCGCGTGCGAGCAAAAATAAATCAGAGCATATAAAAAATTCTTGAGACAGGGGGAGTTTGCTTACGGTTTCAAGCAGCAAGTGTAAGAAGTGCAGTGCGATTTAACTCTTGATAGCCTGCTGTATTTTTTTCCACACCAGATCAGGCGTCAGATGATTCATACAGTTGAAATGATCCAGCGGGCAGACTCGTTTGAAGCAGGGGCTGCATTGAATGTCGAGTTTGACGACCTGTGCGGATTTTGACAGCGGCGGAGTGAATTCGGGGCTGCTTGAGCCGAACAGTGCGATCAGCCTGCGATCGAGCGCGGCGGCCAGATGCATCAGGCCGGAATCGTTGCTGATCACGAGATTTGCAACCGAGAGCAATGCGATGGCATCGCTCAAATCGGTGCTGCCGCAAAGATTGCGCGTTTCGGGGTTGCCGAGGGCGATAATTTTTTCCGCCACTTCGCGGTCTTTATTAGAGCCGACCAGCCAGACCGCATACCCTTGATCGTGCAGTCGCTGGGCGGTTTCGGCAAAATAAGCGATCGGCCAGCGTTTGGCAGGACCGTATTCCGCGCCCGGACAGAAGACAGCAACGGGTTTTTCGAGCGTGAGGGCAAGCTTACTGAGTGTGGCATCTTGTTGTGCTTCAGAGATGCTCAGTTTCGGATTCGCCAGCGGGCGCGGGATGATGCCATCGCGATCTTCGGCCAGTTCGGCGAAACGCTCGACCATCAGCGGCAGATGGCGCTTGTTGAGTGGACGGGCATCGTTGAGCAGGCCGTAGCGCAGCTCGCCAACGAAACCGGTGCGCAGCGGGATGTTGGCGAAAAAAGGTATCAGTGCGGATTTGAGCGAATTAGGTAGTACGATGGCCCAATCGTATTGGCCGGCTCGCAGCTCAACGCCCAGCCGGTAGCGTTCTTTGATATTTAACGCGCCATGCCCGAAGGGATTGACGATGGCCTGATTGACTTCCGGTAGCGCATGCAGCAATCCGGCGGTCCAGGGCGGGGCTAACACATCAATCAGACAGTCCGGATGGCGTTGCTTCAGTCGCATCAGCATCGGCTGCATCAGCATGCAATCGCCCACCCAGCTCGGGCCGATGACTAAGATTTTATGCATGCTGATGTATTCCCGCGTGTTGCCGATTGTACGGCAGAACCTGCTTAGTGATGTCCCTTGGGACGTTCGCCTTTAAACTTGTAGAGCGTACCGCAATACGGGCAATGAGCTTCACCCTCCGCATTGAGCGCCAGCGCAACTCTGGGATGGGCATTCCACAGCTTGGCAGACGGCATCGGGCAGGTCAGCGGCAGATCATGCGTGGTGACCTCGATTTGACGGTGGGTGATTGTGCTCACGTTCATTCTCCTTATACGTAGTCCAGCCAGTCGGTATGGTTCGGGTGTTTTCCTGCCACGCAATCGAAGAACGCCTGTTGCAGCAAAGTGGTAATCGGGCCGCGTGAACCTGCGCCAATCTGGCGCTGATCCAGTTCGCGTATCGGGGTGACTTCCGCTGCCGTGCCGGTAAAGAAGGCTTCTTCCGCGCAATAAATTTCATCGCGTGTGATGCGCTTTTCAATCACTTCGATGCCCATTTCTTTGGCGAGTGTGATGACGGAATCGCGGGTAATGCCTTCTAAGCAGGACGTTAAATCCGGCGTGTAGAGTTTGCCCTTTTTTACGATGAACAGGTTTTCGCCCGCGCCTTCGGCCACATAGCCGTCCACATCCAGCAGTAACGCTTCATCGTAACCGTCGTTGGCGACTTCCTGATGCGCCAGAATTGAATTGGCGTAGGTTGTCACCGATTTTGCGCGGCACATATTGACGTTGACATGGTGACGGGTAAAGCTGGACGTCTTCACACGTATGCCCTTTTGCATGCCTTCGTCACCCAGATAGGCGCCCCACGGCCAGGCGGCAATGGCCACGTGAGTGGACAGGGTGGTTGCAGCAATGCCCATCGCCTCGGAACCATAGAAGCAGATCGGACGGATATAGCAGGATTCGAGTTTGTTGGTGCGCACGACTTCGCGGTGCGCTTCCATGATTGTTTCTTTGTCATACGGCATTTTCATCTGAAAAATGTGTGCCGAATTGAACAGGCGCTCGGTATGCTCGCGCAGTCTGAAAATCGCCGTGCCTTCCGCAGCCTTATAGGCGCGTACCCCTTCGAATACCCCCATGCCGTAGTGCAGGGTATGGGTCAGTACATGGGTGGTAGCATCGCGCCAGGGCACAAGCTTGCCGTCGTGCCAGATAAAACCGTCGCGGTCGGACATGGACATATTCGTATTCCTTAAGATGGGTCGGTTGCAAAGGTTGGATTCTAGCAGCCTCGCGGACTTTTTGCATGCCTGCAAGCCTGACGGAAAATTGTTTTTTAGGTTGTGTGCGGGCGGAAGTGTATCTTCGTTAGAACGGCGACTCACCCGGCGGGGGCCAAAGTTAACTCCTAGTTGTTTGCGGTGTTTATTTAAGGTAAATTTCGCAGCGGTCACAAACAGGGAACTTATCTGCTCAGATATAAGTCAGATGGGTTCTGTCAAAATTAAGGGGGAATGGTATGACGCAATATAGTAATCGCATGATATTCGTACACTGGCTGACGCTGGCATTGCTTGTCGCTGCGTGGTTTTTGGGGGAAGAGTTAGCAGAAGCGACAGATGAAAGTCAGGCCACGATCGCGGGATATCTGGTTCACGGAATCGTGGGTGGTTCGGTGTTGCTGCTGACCGTTCTGCGTCTGCTTTTTCGTCGTCAAGACGGCACGCCGGCGGCCATCGGCGATACGTTGATGGATAAGGTCGCCAAGGGGATACACCATACGCTCTACACCGTGCTGTTCCTGTTGCCGGTAAGCGGTATGATCACGATTGTCAGCAGCGATGCAGGGCGCGCTTTGCTGTCAGGCGATGCGAGTCTGTTACCTGTAGATGGCGGTTATGAGCATGTATTTGCCCATGAGGTGCATGAGGTGCTGGTTACGACGCTGATTTTGCTGGTGATTGTGCATGTATTGGGTGCAATGAAACATCAGTTTATTGCGAAAGACGGGCTGATGGAACGCATGCTGCCGCGTCGCAAGTAACACTGGTATTGCGCGCTAAAAAAAGGACACTTCGGTGTCCTTTTTTATTAGCGCAGTCTGCGGCCTAAGTTGGTGAGCGTAATGGAGAGTTCGTCGATGTTGACCGGCTTTGAGAAATAGGCGTCCACGCCGATGCTTAAGCCTTCGAGCCGTTCATCCTGCGCACCCTTGGCCGTGACCATGATGACGCCGCACGGGCAGTTGGACAGGATACGTGCTGCAAGCGCCAGTCCGTTTTCTTTCCCTTGCCCCAGTTCGATATCCAAAATGACCACGTCGGCTGGCTTTTGAGCCCAGGCTGAGCGCAGTCCCTCCCCATCGACGACGCCGATGCTGCTGTAGCCGCGTTCGCTCAGGTTGTCTGTCAGATAGTCTCGATACCACTCGTCATCTTCAACCACGATGACGTGCAAGGGCGTTGTTCGTGCAGGCAGCGTTGTTTGTAATCTGTTGAACTGATTAACCAGTTCGGCGAAGGAGTTTACCTGCATCCGGCTCATTATTTCGGCGCGGTGCGCTTTGATGGTGTGGACTGATATGCAAAGCTGCCCGGCAACTTGGAGATTCGTCATGCCACTCACCAGCAGGCGTGCGATTTCTCTCTGACGCGGGGTGAGCGATTCAAAGTGCGGACGCATCGTTTCAAAAATAGTCATACATTTTACACATTGTCATTGCGCCCTATTTTGCCATATAAATTTGCGAACTAGTAGCCATATGGCTAATAGCCGCAGGTGAAAAGAACTTTTATTATTAGGGTTAATTTGAGCGCTAAATGACTGTGTATCCATCCGGGGATTTTAATTTGTCATACAAAGGATTAATCATGAACGAAAAACCTTACATACTCCTAATTGATGATGATGAATTTTCAGCACTTGTGACGGTGGAAATGCTGGCTTCAGAATACGATATCCGGCATGTTGAGAGTGGTGCCGCGGCGTTGGAGATCATTGTTAAGGCGGAGCCTTGCTTGTTGTTGCTCGATGTCGAGATGCCCGGAATGTCAGGCTACGCAGTATGTCGCACCTTGCGTGAAGATCATGCAATAGGCGAGTTACCGATTATTTTTCTCTCGGGCAGGCTCAGTGATGAAGACCGTTTGGCAGGCTACGAGGCTGGCGGTGACGATTATCTGACCAAGCCGGTAGCGGTCGATGAGTTGCGCTCAAAAATTAAATTGGCGCTGGCCAATCGTACTGAGCGTCAGCGTCTTAAGACGGATCTTTTCAGTGCTTTTTCCACGGCGATGACGGCGATGTCGAGTTCCGCTGAGATGGGTGCGGTACTGCAATTCATGCGCAATAGTTTTAGCTGCCCGGATTATGAAAGTCTGTGCCGCGAAGTCTTGAATACGCTGTGTGCTTACGGATTTGAGGCCAGCGTTAAAATTCACGGGCGTGAGGGGTATGTTGCTCTATCGTCTAACGGACCTTGTTCGGCGCTGGAGGAGTCGGTGCTGACTAATATGTCGCTTCAGGCGCGGCTGTTTGAGTTCGGTTCTCGTACGTCATGCAGTTATGAGCACATTACCATTATCGTGAAGAGTAACTCTCGCGATGATCCTGAGCGACATGGCCGTATGAAGGACAATCTGGCCTGGCTGGCCGAAGGCGCTAATGCGCGGGTCGTTTCTATTGAGACTAACGCTGAAGTTGTCAGGCAGCACGCAGCTAATAAAGTGTTGCTGGAACGTACGCATCAGGCACTGCAGCGCATTGATCAACGCCATCGCAATCAGGAGATTAGAAGCAGCAGGATATTTCTGGAACTGCAAAGGAAATTCGATCAGGCGATGCTAACGATAGGGATTACTCAGTCACAGGAGGAAGAATTGGCTGGCATGCTCGAGACCGCGATCGTGCAGGCAAAAGCGCTGTACGACGAAGGGTTGGAAATTGACGAACATATGGAGTGCATCCTTGAGCAGCTTGATAAGGCACGTAATTAATCTGGCAGCGATGTCAATTCCCCATTCTGTATTGTTGTTGTCGCAGGTGGAGTATCGGGTGTTGTGTGTTTGTAACGGCTGTGAATGAAGAGTTACCCACAAAAACTGTGGATAAGGGTGTGGGCGGTTGTGTGGATTGGGCTGCTAAGCTGTTGTCGGGTAAGGGATTTTAACGGTGTGCCTAATTTGCAGTTTAAAATATCTGATTATTAATCATATTGTTGCGCTTTATCTGCGAAAAATTTTGTGTTGATTTTCAATTTCTTGCGCAGGATGGACGGACGGCAGTCTAAAGTGCCCGATTTGAAATCAATCGTTAATAGTTACCCACATATTGTGTGGATAACGTTGTGGATTCCTGTGTGGGTTAACCGCTTAACCTGCTGTGCAGCATAGGTTTTTATCAGGCTGCCTGTTTTATGGCCTTATTGATAGCGTTTTATCACCAGTCGTTGAATTTGCATGCGCTTTTTTGCCATCATATGCAGCGGCCTGTATTTATGTATTTTCTATATAATCAATGTGCTATTTGTGCATATGTTTGATTTTTCGAGCCGGGACAGCGTCGGCAGCAGATTCAGGCCGGTATCTTCTTGTAAGGCGATCGCTGCCGTTTTTAAATCTTCCAGATTGATATTGACCAATTCGCCTTCTGTCGCAAAGGCGATGGTGTTGCCGCTCTCACAGGACGGGAACAGGAGTGCGCGTTCATTGAAAGCGGTAAGGATGTGCGCGAAGCCGCCCAGCACGCCTTTGCATAGTCCCAAGAGATTCACCGCCATGATGCCCTGATCCGACAGGCGGCTTCTGCATGCCTGATAAAACGGCAGGCTGTTAAGCTGACCCGGGTGCGCGTGTTCGTTGAAGCCGTCGACCAGAATCAGATCGAATTTTTTATTAGTGCTGAGCACAAATTCAGCGCCATCGCCGATGATCATGTGAATGCGCTTGTCATCTTCCGGCAGCTTGAAAAAATGTCGTGCGGCGGCGACAACGTCAGGTTCGATTTCGACGATGGTCAGGTGCGCATCGGGGCGATAGCGATACAGGAATTTGGTTAAGGAGGCGGCGCCCAGACCGATCAGTAAAATTTTGCGGGGCCAGCGAGATTCCTTGCGCAGCAGTAGGGAGGCCATCATTTCGCGTGTGTATTCAAGTTCCAGATTCCACGGACGATTGATGCGCATAGCGCCTTGTACCCAGGAGGAACCAAAGTGCAGATAACGTATGCCGTCTTTTTCGGAGATGTCGATAGGGGTAGTCATGTTGAGTGGTCAGTGGGGGGTTAAATTGAGCGCCACTGATTTAACAGCTGGCGCGCCTGATCGGTCAGTTCTGAGGCGGTCATGCCAATGGTAATGCCCTGTTTTGATAATTCATCGCCCGCAGCGCCGTGCAGGCATATCGCTAGTAATGCCGCGTCATCGGTGTTCATTCCCTGTGCGATGAAGGCAGCAATCATACCTGCCAGTGCATCACCCATGCCGGGGCCGCTCATACCAGGATTGCCGGTTGTGTTGATGTAGAGCCCTTCGCGCGTGGCACACAGACTGCCGGCACCTTTTAAAATCACGGTACAGGAAAAAATTTTAGCCAGTTTTTGAACTGAAGTGATGCGGTCGCTCTGGATATCTTCTGTGCTGCACGCGAGTAGTCGGGCGGCTTCTCCCGGATGCGGTGTCAGCACGGTGGGTGCGTTGCGCTGCGCAAGCAATTCGCGCAATTCGGCATGCAGTGCGATTAAATTCAGTGCATCGGCGTCGAGCACCAGAGCGCTCTGGCTTTGCAGCGAGTCTTGCAAAAAGTTTCGTGCGACCGCATCGCAACCCATGCCGCAGCCGACAATCCGCACGGTGGCATATGGCAGCTGGGTTGTTGCGTCATGCAGCATCAGTTCGGGCTGTATGAAATCCACTGCGGGCGGATTGCCGGTCAGCAGGACGACATACACGCTCCCCGCGCCTGATTTTAGCGCTGCCCGTGCGGCCAGAATGGCAGCGCCCGTCATGCCGGAGGCGCCGCCGATGACGACAACTTTCCCGAACAAACCCTTGTGGCTGTCCAGCGTCCGTGCCGGCAGTCGTTTTACGAGCCGTTGTTGGTCAATGCGTTGTGGATTCATGCTGTCTTCGTTAAATGCTCAGGTAAGCGGCAGTGCATAGTATAATCGCGTCCCGAATTTTATTCTCACCGCCACCGCTATGTTTAAAGTCTCTGTCGGCAGTCCTGCCTTGTCCGCCTTTCGTTTGGAAAAATTGCGTGCCGCCCTAAAAACGGCAGCCCCCGATGTCGTGGTTGCCGATACGCGCCATTGTTATTTCAGCGCCCTGCAAGGCGCCACACTCGATGCTGCGCAAGCGGCTGTGCTGGATAAAGTGCTGGGGCTGACAGGGCAAGAACAAGTGCCTGCAGGCGAGCCTGTGCTGGTTGTGCCGCGTCTGGGTACGATCTCGCCCTGGTCGACCAAGGCTACCGACATCGCGCAGCATTGCGGTCTGACGGGCGTGGTGCGCATCGAGCGCGGTGTGATTTACTATCTGTCGGCAAAAAACGGCGGGAAACTCTCCGAGGTTAAAAAAGCGTTGCCGTTGCTGCATGATCGTATGACTGAATCGGTGCTTTCATCGGTTGAGGATGCGGCAGAAAAAATATTCATGCACGGTGAGCCGCAACCGCTGGCGAGCGTGGATATCCTGCAGGGCGGCACTGAGGCACTGGCTGTGGCTAACCGCGAGATGGGGTTGGCGCTGTCTGTCGATGAAATCGACTATCTGGTGGAAAACTTCAAAAAGCTTAATCGGAATCCGACCGACGTTGAGCTGATGATGTTTGCTCAGGCCAATTCCGAGCATTGCCGACATAAGATTTTCAATGCCGACTGGGTAATCGATGGTGTGGCGCAGGAGATCTCGCTGTTTGGCATGATACGCAACACGCATAAGCTCAGCCCGACAGGCACCGTGGTTGCGTATTCCGACAATTCGTCGGTCATTGAAGGCGCGAGTGTCGAGCGTTTTTATCCGCGCGAGGGCGGTGCATACGCTTTTAGTGAAGAGCTGACGCATACCTTGATGAAGGTGGAAACGCATAACCATCCGACTGCGATTGCGCCCTTTGCAGGCGCTGCGACCGGATCGGGCGGCGAGATTCGCGACGAGGGTGCGACCGGTATCGGTTCGCGGCCTAAAGCCGGATTGACAGGATTCTCCGTGTCAAATTTGAATATTCCGGGATTCGAGCAGCCTTGGGAGGACGATTACGGCAAACCATCGCGTATCGTCACCGCATTGCAGATCATGCTGGAGGGTCCGTTGGGCGGGGCCGCATTTAACAATGAATTCGGCCGCCCGAATCTGACCGGTTATTTCCGTACCTTTGAAGAGCAGGTCGGCGGCGAGATGCGCGGCTATCACAAGCCCATCATGCTGGCAGGCGGCGTGGGCAGTATTTCTGCAATTCATACCCATAAACACGATCTGCCGGTAGGCGCATTGGTGGTGCATCTGGGCGGGCCGGGTATGCTGATCGGCTTAGGGGGCGGGGCGGCATCCAGTATGGACACCGGCAGCAATGCGGAAAATCTGGATTTCGATTCTGTGCAGCGCGGCAATCCTGAGATGCAGCGCCGGGCGCAGGAAGTGATCGACCGCTGCTGGCAGTTGGGCGAGAATAATCCGATTCTGTCGATACACGATGTGGGTGCGGGCGGGATGTCCAATGCGCTGCCTGAACTGGTGCATGGCGGAGGTCGCGGTGCAACGTTTGAATTGCGTAAGATTCCGCTGGATGAAACCGGCATGTCGCCAAGACAGATCTGGTGTAACGAGTCGCAAGAACGTTATGTGCTGGCGATTGCGCCTGAACGTCTTGCCGAGTTCCGCGCATTTTGCGAACGTGAACGTTGTCCGTTTGCGGTCGTGGGTGTAGCGGTTGAGGATGATCAGTTGATCGTGCACGACACTGAATTTAATAACGATCCGGTCAATATGTCCTTGTCGGTGTTGCTGGGAAAGCCGCCGAAAATGACGCGCAACGTGGTGCGTGAAACGCCCCAACTGACCGCGTTCGATACGGCTACGCTGGATTTAAAAGAATCAATCGAACGCGTATTGCGTTTGCCTGCCGTGGCCAGCAAGACGTTCCTGATCAGCATCGGCGATCGTACCGTGGGCGGCATGACCGCGCGCGATCAAATGGTCGGCCCCTGGCAGGTGCCGGTAGCGGATGTGGCCGTCACTTTGATGGGTTTTAATACCCATTTGGGTGAAGCCTATGCCTTGGGCGAACGCACGCCGCTGGCACTGGTCAATGCGGCTGCCTCAGGGCGCATGGCGGTAGGCGAGGCGCTGACTAATATTGCTGCCGCACGGATTGCCAAGATCGGCGACATTAAGTTGTCGGCGAACTGGATGGCCGCCGCAGGGCACCACGGCGAAGACGCTGCGCTGTTCGATACCGTGCATGCGGTGGGGATGGAACTGTGCCCGGCGCTGGGCATTGGCATTCCGGTCGGTAAGGATTCCATGTCGATGAAATCGACCTGGACTGATGGCGGCGAGAATAAGTCCGTGACTTCCCCCTTGTCTCTGATCGTCACCGCTTTTGCACCCTGTGCCGATACGCGCGACACGATGACGCCTCAACTGGCAGACGATGCGGACACCACGCTGCTGCTGATTGATCTGGGGAATGGTCAGAACCGCATGGGCGGATCGGCCCTGGCGCAAGTCTACAAACAGGTGGGCGATACCGC
This sequence comes from Gallionellales bacterium GWA2_54_124, assembly GCA_001801025.1. GTDB lineage: Bacteria > Pseudomonadota > Gammaproteobacteria > Burkholderiales > Gallionellaceae > Gallionella. The sequence continues at coordinate 34,029 of MGWO01000013.1, read as the reverse complement.
ACCCGATGTCGATTCAGCCGCTCAATTAAAATCGTTCTTTGAGTTGATTCAATCGCTTAACTCGGCGGGAAAACTGCTGGCCTACCACGATCGTTCGGATGGCGGCGCGTTTGTCAGCTTATGCGAAATGTCATTTGCATCGCATCTGGGCCTTGCTATTCAACTGGATGAATTGCCGGGCGATACCTTGAGCGCGCTGTTCAATGAAGAGCTGGGCGCAGTCATTCAGGTTAAAAACAGCGAGTTGGCCGGTGTTCTGCACGCGGTGCGCGGTGCCGGCATTGCGGCGTATTCCGTCGCAACCACAACCCAGAGCGGCCTGATTCAAGTGTCGCGTGGTAGCGATACGCTGTTTTCCGATACGCGGGTTAACCTGCAACGCATCTGGTCTGAGTTAACTTATCAGATGCAGAAGCTGCGTGACAATCCGGACTGCGCGCAGGCGGAATTTGACGGGCTGCTGGATGCAACTGATCCGGGCTTGCATGCAAAGCTGACCTTTGACATCAACGCGGCACCTGCAATCTTGAAGAGCCGTCCTAAAATGGCCATCCTGCGTGAGCAGGGGGTGAACGGTCAGGTGGAAATGGCGGCAGCCTTCGATCGGGCAGGCTTCGCATCGGTCGACGTACACATGAGCGACATTATCAGCGGTCGCGTTAATTTGAGCGACTTTAAGGGTGTTGCAGCTTGCGGCGGCTTCTCCTATGGTGACGTGCTGGGTGCGGGTGAGGGCTGGGCAAAATCCATCCTGTTAAACAACCGCGCGCGTGATGAATTCGAAGCGTTTTTTAATCGCGACGATACGCTGGCGCTAGGCGTGTGCAACGGTTGCCAGATGATGAGCAATCTGCATGAAATTATCCCAGGCGCACAAAACTGGGCGCATTTTTCGCGCAATCAGTCCGAGCAGTTCGAGGCGCGTTTCGTGATGGTGGAAGTGCAGGAATCCCCGTCGATCTTCTTCGATGGCATGGCCGGCAGTCGCATGCCGATCGTGGTCGCGCATGGCGAAGGCTATGCCGATTTCGGCAGCGAGGCAAAAATGAATGCCGCGCAGGTGACGCTGCGCTATGTGGATAATCGCGGCGTTGCAACTGAAACCTATCCGTTGAATCCGAATGGTTCTCCGCAGGGGATCACGGGACTGACTACACCGGATGGGCGCTTCTCGATCATGATGCCTCATCCTGAGCGCGTGTTCCGTGCTGTGCAACATTCATGGCATCCTCGTGACTGGCAGGAAAACGGCGCATGGCTGAAGATGTTTCAGAATGCCAGACGCTGGGTTGGCTAATCCTTAGTTAAGAAAAGGCGGCAGCCGCCTGTGTTTAACGCGGCAGTCCGGCAAGCACTGAGCGGGCGTTTGCTGTCGTGGCCAGCGCAAGTTCCGTCAATGAAATACCGCGCAAGCTTGCCAGTGTTTCCGCGATGTGCAGCAGATATTCAGGCTTGTTGGGGGACCCGCGCAGCACAAATTCAGGGGGCATGTCGGGCGCATCGGTTTCCAGTACGAGGCAGGAGAGCGGCAGCGTCGTTGCCAGTTCGCGCAGGCGGGTGGCTCGCAAAAAAGTGGCGGCGCCGCCAAAGCCTAATTTAAAACCCAGTTTGATGAACTCGTCCGCTTGCTCCCGGCTGCCAGAAAATGCATGGGCAATCCCGCCGCGAACCGCATTTTGCCGAAGATGCTTTAACACGGTGTCTGTTGCGCGACGTGTGTGCAGCAGCACCGGCAGATCGAATTCGCGCGCCAGTTTGAGTTGTTCAACGAAAAAGTATTCTTGTCTCGCTCTGTTATCGCTTGTGACAAAAAAATCCAGTCCGATTTCGCCGACGGCGACAGGATTTTCGGTGAGTAACGTTTCGCGCAAGACGAGCAGATCGTCGGGCTTTGCAGATTCGATAAACATCGGATGGATGCCGAAGGCGGCCGAACACTCAGGATGCTGATCGCACAGTGCGCTAACCCCGGCGAAACGATCGCGTGTAACAGACGGTACCACGATATGGCTGATCCCAGCCGTTTTCGCAGCCCGCATGATTTCTGCCTGATGACCGGCAAATTCGGCTGCATCCAGATGGCAGTGCGTGTCGATTAACGCGATGGCTACAGGCTCAGAATTACAGGTCATTGCAAAGCTCGTTTTTTAATGAGGCAGGTGACTATGTTAAACTGTGCGACTTATTTGCGCATCTTTTCGACTGGATTGCTTATGTCAGGAAACACCTTTGGTCTTATTTTTACCGTTACCTCATTCGGCGAATCGCATGGCGCCGCGATCGGCTGTGTGGTCGATGGGTGTCCGCCGGGGCTGGCGTTAACTGAATCGGACATTCAGCACGATCTGGACAGGAGGAAGCCCGGCACATCGCGTCACGTTACGCAAAGGCGCGAGTCGGATACGGTCGAAATTTTGTCAGGTGTGTTTGAGGGTAAGACGACCGGCACACCGATTGCGCTCCTGATCCGCAACGAAGATCAGCGCAGCCGCGATTACGGCAATATCAGCGAGACTTTCCGTCCCGGACACGCCGATTACACCTACACGCAAAAATACGGTTTTCGCGATCATCGCGGCGGTGGTCGTTCATCGGCACGCGAGACCGCGGTGCGTGTGGCGGCAGGCGCCATTGCCAAGAAATGGCTGAATGAGCGTTACGGTGTGGTCATACGCGGTTATATTTCTCAACTGGGCGAAATCGAGATGCCGTTCGTGAGCTGGGAGGGCGTGAACGACAACCCGTTCTTTTCGGCTGATCCATCGGTGGTCGCTTCTCTGGAAGACTATATGGATGCCTTGCGCAAATCGGGCGATTCGATCGGCGCTGCGTTGACGGTCGTAGCCCAAAATGTTCCCGTGGGCTGGGGGGAGCCTGTGTACGACAGGCTGGATGCGGAAATCTCCTATGCCTTGATGGGAATCAATGCGGCTAAGGGCGTGGAAATCGGCGATGGTTTTGCCTGCGTCGCGCAGAAGGGTAGTTTTCATGGCGATGAGATGACGCCTGAAGGGTTTCTCTCTAATCATGCGGGCGGTATTTTGGGCGGTATTTCAACGGGTCAGGATATCGTGGCGCGCCTCGCAATTAAACCCACTTCAAGTATTCGCATTCCACGCCACTCGATCAATGCAGCAGGGGAGCCTGTGATGGTGGAGACGCACGGTCGTCACGACCCTTGCGTCGGTATACGCGCGACGCCCATCGCTGAAGCGATGCTGGCACTGGTGCTGATTGATCATGCGCTGCGCCAGCGTGCGCAGAACGCCGATGTCGCTTGTGCGACGCCTAAGATTGCGGGAAGTATTTAGTGGCAAGTCGTGAACGGGGGAAATCCCCGTTCGACCCTCAATCCTCAATCCTGAATTTAGATGCCATGATTGAAACCGCGACGCTGATTACCTTGTGCATGCTGTATCTGATGTTTTTTCGGCCGGGCAAGACGCCGCCGTTAGGCAATCCGCTGGTTATTGAACGTCCCGGACAGTATTACCTGACGCTGGCGCCGCAACTCAATCTCGCGCAATCCTTTCTTGAGGCCATTGCCGGACAGATAGCCGATCTAGCGGATGTGCCTGCCAATACAGAGACGCACTATTTTGAAGTTCGCGACAGCGAGGTTTCATCGCACGGGTTTGAGTGCTATCTGCTGGCGATCACGCGGCGAGCGGGCCTGTTGTATATTCAGGCCGCGCCCCCGATATCTAAAGATCAAAGCAATCTGTCTGTCATCAGTGAGTTCGCCCGCCAGGTGTTAGCCAGATTTCCCGATGATGAAGCTCACGCATCTGCTGAAGAAATTGTGAGAGCGGTGCAGCAGGCATCGAAACAGCGCGGTAATCAGATCAAGTCGCTGTGAAAGACGGAGAGTGGAAACCCGTCACAGGGTGGGGCGTGGCAATCTATCTGTTTTTTGCGCTGCTCATCTTATGGCTGTCGCATACCGAAGGGCACTGGGTTTTTCTGCTCGACAACGCGAATCTGGCATTGCACGAGGCAGGACATCCGGTATTGAGCCTGATCAGCGAGCGGCTCACTGTGTATGGCGGCACGCTGATGCAACTGGCGTTTCCGCTGGCCGCAGGTTTTAGTTTTTACCGCCGGGGTGAAGCACTCTCAGTTGCTTTTGCCGTGTTATGGCTGGGCGAAAATTTGTTCAATATCGCCGTGTATATGGCCGATGCGCGCGTGCAGCTTTTACCGCTGGTGGGGAACGGCGAACACGACTGGACAGAAATTTTCAGTCGCTGGGGTGTGCTGGACTGGGATACGGGGATTGCAGTTCTGGTGCGCGCGACTGGCTGGTTGCTGATTATCGCGGCCGGCGTCTGGTTGGTATATCGAACGCCTAGGCGGTAAGCTTTATTTCTTGATTTCCTTATAGAGCCGGTACTGCTCATGGTTGTCGGTTTTCCGGCTTCCCTCCCAAATTTTTTCATAGCGACGCTCATCCATCAGCGGGCGGGAGATCTTTTCGCCCTGTATCAGGCGTAATTCACAGAAACGCGCCGGGTCGCGCCGGGTGATAATATTGCCATAATAATGCAGCATGGCGCGCTGAGCATCTCCCAGAGAGGCGTTGCGAGCCACGCAGTTTGCATCTGCCGGCATGGCGGCACTGAGGGAGGCGACCATGCCGCGGTAACTCTTGCCGCTGTCTAGCCACGGGAGCCACAAGGTCATCGCGAGTATCCAGATCAATGTGATGCCGGAGGCCCAGTTAACGACGGCGCGGCGCATCGAACGACCCACACGCCAGACGAGTACCAGCCACAAAATCGTTGAAATGAAGGCGATGGCGACGGCAGGGTTTTGAAACACCGGTACGAAGCCCGGCTGATATTCTTTCATCAGTGAGGTGACTTTGGCGTGATTATCCAGCAGGAGGCCTGCCCAGCCCCACCACAGCAGGATGGCTAACAGCGCGAAGGTCATCAGGCCGAACCAGTCCAGTGCGTTAGCAGCCCCCCGCTTGAGCATGGACAGCGAGGCGGTCGCTAATAGTGCAACAGGCAGCAGCATCGGCAGTGCATAGGCTTCCTTGACGTTGGTCGACAGGCTCAAAACGATCAGCATCACCCCGAAGGTGACGAGGGGGAGTTGCAAGTCATCGCGTTGAGCTAAGCGCTTGCGCTCCCGCCATACGGCCCATACGGCCAGCGGCAGGGCAGGCCAGGCGAGCCAGGGTAAGCTTTTCAGGTAATAAAAGGCGTCTGTGTTGGGGCCCTTTTGAATGAAGGAAAGCCAGCCGCCTATATTGAGCGACCAGGCCCATTCGGAGAATAATTTTGGTTCCTGCTGATGCAGCAGGTAAGGCCAGACTGTCAGAAACGGCAGTGCGACGAGGGTGGCTAGGCCGATGCTGAACAGATAGGTACGGCAGCGCCAGTTCTGAAATAGGCCCGGCAGCAGGGCGGCGATCAGTACAAACAGCAGCGGTGAGATGAAGCCCTTTGATAAAAATCCGATGCCGCAGCCAAGTCCCGTCCAGATGCCGGCGCGTAATGCGCGCTCCTGGCTGTGCGAAAATCCGTAGAGCATCATTGAACAGCCTGTGAGCAGTGCAAGATCGGTAATCATTTCGTGGGATCTGACCAGCATGCCGATGCAGCCGATCAGGATGATGCTGGCAGCCCAGCCGCGATTTTCTCCATACAACTTTCGACCGGCAAGGCCGATGAACAGCAGGGTGAGCGCGCTGTATAAGCCGCTTGCCAGCCGCGCGCCATCGTGTAAGGCCAGTGCTGGCGAGAACAGCTTGGCCGTCAGGGCCGCTGTCCAGTAATACAGTGGCGGGTTGGCCATAAACGGTTCGCCTGCCAGCGTCGGGACTAACCAGTTGCCGTTTTGCAGCATGCTATAGATCACGCCGAAACTGTAGGCATCTTCTGGTTTCCAGGGATCATGGCCGACTAGCCCTGTTGCGACCCAGATGACGCAGAGCAGCGCCAGCATCACAGCCTTGGCGGGCGTGACGGGATTCGGGTCTGTGGGCTTAATGAAATACATGGCGGCTTGTTATCTGACCAGTTTGATTTGCTGACCGGCCACAGGCTCGCCATCCGGAAAGTTCGCATTAATCAGGCGTAAATAGTTTTCAGCCGACTGACCCAGCGGTGAGTCTTGCGCCAGCTCCGCGTAGCTGTCTCCCTTTTTCGCTGTGATCACGTGCAGCGTGAGCGGATTGAGAAACTGGCGCTCAGTGGAGGTGATGGCGTGAAAGCTCTTGACCGTGCTGATCACTTCATCGCGATGCGCGGCGAGCAGGGTGGTGTCCTTTCCCTTGGCCTGCAGTACAAAGGCTTGCTTATCGTGGAACACAACGCCGCCGGCTGCATCGGGCTGCTCGAACAGTGCTGCGGGTAATCCATTGATGTAGGTGTTGGTAATTTGAGCGCTATAGCTTGTCATGCGACGCGTGTATTCTTCGGGCGTGCCCTTTGGTGTCTCGTCCAGTTTCATCTGCATTTTGACGTCACCGTTCGGGCTGACGGCAATCAGTGAAGTCGGCAGATTGTGTATTTGCCATGTCTTGGGGAATTGCAGGGCGATGCCCAGTTCGCCGTGATAAAAGGCGTTGTAGCGGACGACGCCCTGATCGCTGTTTTCATTGAATACCAGGCCTTCTGTGGCGGCAAGGAATTCGCGGCGTCCGGTAAAATGGACGGCAGAGGCGAGCCTGTCTGATTCGGCAACTGCTTGCTTCAAGCGCGTGTCATTGTCCGGGTGGCTGGCAAATACGCCATGATAGCGGCGCGGCTCGCGCCCTTCCTGTTTGGCGAGTATGGCATCTTGCAGTTCCTGATTTTTCAGCACGCCGATCACGGTGATAATCGCTTGCGGATCGTAGGCGGTACGCGCCAGATACTCGGCACCCAGTTTGTCGGCTTCTAGTTCGTGGTCTCGCCCATAGCCTGACAGCAATGCGCCGCCAATCAGGTTAGTCAGATTGCTGCCGCCCATGGTGTTGATTCCGGGTACGAAGATCGATGCGATCGTCATGCCGATGTTGGCTGCTTGTGCGGCACTTTGCTGACGCACGCCGTGGCGCGCGGTCACGTGGCCGATTTCGTGGCCCAGAACGGCTGCGAGCTCAGCTTCCGAGTTGAGATAGGCCATGATGCCGCGCGTGATGTAGATGTAGCCGCCCGGCAGCGCAAACGCGTTGATGTCGGGTGTGTCGAGCACAGTGAAGTGGTATTGCAAGCCGGGGCGATGGCTTTGCTTCGCTATTTTTTGTCCGACGGCGTTCACGTAGTCCTGCAGTGCACGTGAGCCGTAAACTTTATATTGCTTTTTGATTTGCTCGTCGTTTTGGCGACCGATGGCGACTTCCTGTTTCTCCGACATCATCACAAAATCGTTTGAGCCGGTCACGGGATTTTGTGCACAACCGGACAGCAGTGCAACAATCAGGGGAATGATCAGAAAGCGCATCGGTATTCCTATTCGAAAATTGGATGTTTAAAACAACAAAGGGCAGCTCAAGCTGCCCTTCGATGAGGTTCTGTGCGAAGGGTTCCCTCGCGTGGCGGCTATATTTAAGCCGCCTTTGTTGCGTATTTTTGACGGAACTTGTCAATACGGCCTGCAGTGTCAACAATTTTCTGTGTGCCGGTATAGAACGGGTGGCATTCAGAGCAGACTTCAATGCTCAATGTGGTCTTAGCCATGGATGAATTTGTCTTGAAACAATTGCCGCAGCTGCAAGTGACGGTAATTTCGTGGTAATCGGGATGTGTATTGGCTTTCATTTTTTTCCTAGCAGGTAATTTGATGCGGCGGGTGTGCGCATTCGGGTTGTAATCCAGCCGAGCATTATCCATAAATCACGGTCACTGCGCAAATATTTGTGTGTTGTTTAAGTATTCGTGCAGGGCTGTATCCGTTCAGGGGGATCGAAATGTGAGCGCTGTTAGGGATGTGAACTGATCAGGATGGCTCAACGGATGGATAAAATCGAGTCTGAAGCTATTCGTTTGGCAGCGTACATCCAGTCCGTCGCAATCGAGACCGTAGGCGCTTGCACTGCTCGATTGAACGTCGTGTGACAGTTGCAATTGCCGGCAGAGCGCAGCTTGCTGCTCGCTGTTGATATGTCTGAGCAAGGTTTCTTCGTGGGCGGAAAAATCTTCGGGCGCATGGGCGGCATAGCTTTCCTTGTTGATCCAGTGAATTTGTCCTACGCCGCCGATGTGGCGGATCGCAACAGGAATGATACGGTAGAAGGAAAAATCAAGTTTTAGCAGGCCGGCAGCTTCGGGAAAATGTCGCAGATAGCGATTCACCATATTTAGACAATCAGGCAGGCGTTCAGCAAGTCCTGTCACTGTGACGCGTCCCTGCATTTGGATATCGGGGCTCGATTGATTGTGTGTAATCAGGCTGACGCGCGGATCTTGACTGATATTTTTTGTGTGCTCGGCAAGCGCGCTGATCAGGATAATCAGGCTGCCGTCGTGATCGGTCAGATAAGGGGTGATCGAACCGAACGGAAAGCCCGTAAGTTTTTTGGACAGGGTGCTGAGTGCGCCATAGCGGTGAGCGCGCAGCAACCGGCGCGCTTCTTGTGCATGGCTCATGAAGAGAGCTTTAAGGCTGTCTGAGCCAGACGACGGCCTAGCGCCATACATAGCGTCTTTTCGGTCTCTGAAATAGGCAGATCGCCGGTTAATCCGGCAACATGGCTTGCGCCGTAAGGCGTACCGCCGCTCTGCGTGGTGGCCAGTTCAGGTTCTGAATAGGGTATGCCGGTGATCAGCATGCCGTGGTGCAGCAGCGGTAGCATCATCGACAGCAGCGTCGACTCCTGGCCGCCGTGCAGGCTGCTGCTGGACGTGAACAGGGCTGCGGGTTTACCAGCTAAGCTGTGTTTCATCCAGAGTTCGCTCGTGCCATCCCAGAAGTGTTTCATCGCACCTGCCATATTACCAAAGCGTGTCGGACTACCTAGGGCTAAACCGATGCACGTTTCTAAATCGGACAGTTCTGCATAAGGCGCGCCGCTGTCCGGGATGGCAGGTTCCGTGGCCTCGCATACGGTTGATATTTTAGGTACGGTGCGCACTCGGGCGCGTGCTCCCGGAATGGTTTCAATGCCGCGGGCGATGAATTGCGCCATCTGGCGCGTCGCGCCGTGCCGGCTGTAATACAGCACCAGTATTTCTTTGTCGGTTATCATGCGCGCATTATAGGGATTCAATATCAGTATGCAAAGTCAGGAACTCTTTTCTTTTATTCGTTTTGTCGCCGCGCGATTCCGTCAGGATCGCTGCGTGCAGATCGCGTCGAGCCTGACGTTTACCACCTTGCTCTCGGTGGTGCCCTTAATTACCATCGCGCTGACGTTGTTCTCCGCGTTTCCGGTATTTGGCGATTTTTCAATCCAGATTAAAACCTATTTGCTGGGTAATCTGATGCCGGAGACGGCAGGTCGCGTGATTACGCATTATATGGAGCAGTTTGCTGAAAGTGCCGGGCGACTGAGCGCGCTGGGGGTGCTATTTCTGACGGTCACGGCGATGCTGATGATGCTGACCATTGATCATGCATTTAATGTCATCTGGCGTGTAGGCCGCCCGCGTACCCTGTTAAAGCGGCTGGTGATTTACTGGGCGGTGTTGACCCTAGCGCCTGTGCTGGTGGGTGCGAGCTTGTCGCTGACCTCCTGGCTGGTCGGACTGTCGATGGGTTATGCTAAAAATATTCCGTTTTTCGGCGTGGGGATGCTCAAAGCGCTGCCAGTCATCTTCACTACGCTGGCATTCGCGATGCTATTCCGTCTGGTGCCTAACCGTTATGTGCCGTTGACACACGCACTGATAGGCGGGATTGTCGCCTCCGCCTTGTTTGAAACGATGAATCGCGTATTTGGTTATTACATCAGCCACTTCCCGACCTATAAGCTCGTGTACGGCGCATTCGCCAGTGTGCCGATTTTTCTGATGTGGGTGTACTTTTCCTGGCTGACCATATTGCTGGGTGCGGTGGTCGCGGCATCGCTGCCACACTGGCGAACTACGGAGGCGCATTATTTGCCGGCAGTCGTGAAGATGCTCGATGCACTCCGGGTATTGAAGCTGATGTCCGACGGGATGCGGCAGGGAGTGGTGATGACGATACCTGCGTTGTCCAGCAAACTGCATTTAGGATTTTTTACGCTGGAGGAGATCATCGAGCGTCTGGTGAGCGCGGATCTGGTGCGCAAGGCGGAGGGGCACGGCTGGCTGATGATGCGGGATGCGGCCCATATCCAGGCGACTGAATTATTGCATTTGTTCGTGCTGGATCGAAGCAGTTTGCTGGAGGAGGAGGGGGATGACCCGTTAAAGCTGTGGCTGGCTAAATGCGCTGCCAGCCTGGAAAGCAATACGGCGGTCAGTCTGCAAACTTTGTTTGATCAGGCAGCTTAACCGATGTCTCCCGCAGGTAATAGTTGAGCATAGGCTGTGCTATCGTTTAGAATGCACGAATTGATCATTGGAATTCAAACTTGCCTGCGCCCGCCTTAGTCGAAATTCGCGACCTTAACTTCACCTATGATAAACGCCCTGTCCTGCAGGGTATCAATATGACGTTTCCGAAAGGAAAGTTGGTTGCAATCATGGGGCTGAGCGGTTGCGGCAAGACGACTTTGCTGCGCCACATCGGCGGTGCTTTGAAGCCGACACGCGGCTATGTCAAATTTGACGGTCAGGTGATGCATGAGCTCGACGCTAAGGGGCTGTATTTGATGCGCCGAAAAATGGGCATGCTGTTTCAGTTTGGCGCGCTGTTTACCGATATGTCGGTGTATGACAATGTCGCGTTTCAAATGCGTGAACATACCGATTTGTCTGAAGAGATGATACACAATCTGGTCGTCATGAAACTCAATGCAGTGGGTTTGCGCGGCGCGCAGCATATGATGCCCTCTGAGTTGTCCGGCGGAATGGCGCGTCGTGTTGCGCTGGCCCGTACGATGGCGCTGGATCCGATGCTGGTGATGTACGACGAACCGTTCGCGGGTCTTGACCCGATTTCGATGACGGTGATTGGCGATTTGATCCGCAGTCTGAACGATGCGCTGGGTGCGACCTCGATTATCGTCACGCACGATATTCAGGAATCGCTCAAGATCGTCGACTATGTTTATTTTATGGCAAACGGCGTGATTGTCGCGGAGGGTACGCCGGATGAACTTCGCGCCTGCGACACGGATTTTGTACGTCAGTTTGTGCACGGCGAGATGGACGGGCCGGTACCATTTCATTATCCCGGCGTTGATTATCGCCAGGCTTTAAATTTACGGGCTTGAAATTATGGCAGTCGTTAAAACTATAAGTGCAATTGGTCATCGCATCGTTGACACCGTTTGGCGTATCGGTGTGGCGGCGCGTTTTTTCTTTTTGACTTTACTGTATTCAGGGAACTGTCTAAGGCGTTTTCATTTAGTCATCAAGGAATTGTTCTCGACCGGTGTGATGTCTTTGATCATCATCATCGTGGCGGGGTTGTTTGTCGGGATGGTATTAGGGCTGCAAGGCTATGAAACGCTCAAGCGCTATGGTTCTGAGTCGGCGCTGGGTGTGATGGTGGCGTTAGGATTGGTGCGCGAGTTAGGACCCGTGATGGCCGCCTTGCTGTTTGCCAGCCGCGCAGGATCTGCGATGACCGCTGAAATCGGCTTGATGAAGGCGACCGAACAAATTTCGGCGATGGAGATGATGGCCGTCAACCCGATCGCACGTATCGTCGCGCCGCGTTTTTGGGCGGGGGTGATCTCCATGCCGCTGCTGGCGGCGTTGTTTAGCGCGGTGGGGATTTTCGGCGGTTATCTGGTCGGGGTGGTGCAGATCGGCGTGGATGAAGGTTCATTCTGGTCGCAGATGCAGGCGGCGGTTGATTTTCGTGAAGACATCATGAACGGGATTATCAAAAGTGTCGTATTCGGGACGGTGGTGACGGTGATTGCCTTGTTCGAGGGATTCGATGCACCGCCTACGGCTGAAGGGGTGTCGGGTGCGACCACGCGCACCGTTGTAACATCATCGCTGGCGATTTTGATGTTGGACTTTGTATTGACTGCAATCATGTTTAGAGGGGCTTAAGAGATGGAACGGACAACTTTGGATTTATGGGTGGGTATGTTTGTGGTGGCAGGCATCGGTGCACTGGTGATGTTGGCGATGAAAGTCGGTAATTTGGGTACCTACAATGTGTCCGAAACGTATCAGGTGCATGCCTATTTTTCCAATATCGGTGGACTAAAGCCTAAAGCATCGATCCGCAGTGCCGGGGTGCTGGTCGGGCGCGTGACCTCCATTTCGCTCGATACTGAACGTTATGAGGCGAATGTGGTCATGAGCGTGGACAAGCGTTATCAGTTTCCCAAAGATACCTTCGCCAATATTCTGACTTCAGGCTTGCTGGGTGAGCAATACATCGGTCTGGTGCCGGGGGGTGAGACTGAAATGATCAAAGACGGCGATCTTTTGAAACAAACGCAATCGGCGATGGTGCTGGAAGATTTGATCAGTAAATTTATGTATAGCAAGGCCTCAGAGCCTGCAAAAGAGGAGTCGAAATGAAGCGTATTTTATTGAGTATGGCGGTGGGTTTGTCGTGCTTTTCGGCACAGGCTGAAACACAGGCACCCGATGCAATGATCAAGGATGTGGCTCAGGAAGTCATCGTCATCATTAAACAGGATGCTGGCAGCAAGGCGGAGAATCAGAAGAAGATTCTGGCACTGGTCGATGCGCGTGTGCTGCCCAATTTTGATTTTACCCACATGACGCAGTTGGCTGTCGGGCGCTACTGGAAGCAGGCGACGCCTGAGCAGCAAAAAGCACTGGTGGCCGAATTCCGCAATATGCTGGTGCGTACCTATGCGAATGCCTTGTCGCTGTACCGCGATCAGAAAATTGAAGTCAGGCCGGTCAAAATGAATGCGGGCGATAAAGAGGTTGTCGTGAACACGCGCATCATTAAATCCAGTGGTCAGCCGACTCTGGTTGATTACAAAATGGAAAAAGAGGCGGATGGCTGGAAGGTCTACGATGTCGTGATTGAAGCGGTGAGTCTGGTGACCAATTATCGCGGGCAATTTGCGACGACGATACAGCAGTCGGGTATCGACGGCTTGATTAAGGAATTGTCCGGAATGAATGCGGGCTCAGTGCGCAAGGCAGACGCTAAGTGATCGAGCTAACGGAAGATGCGTTGTTGCTGAGCGGTCGCTTGACGATGTCGACCGTGCCGGCCCTCTATGAATCCGGGTTGAAAGTCCTCTCAGAAAAAGATTTGCAGGTGGATATGAGTCGAGTCGAGACGGTCGATTCCGCAGCGGTCAGTATGCTGCTGGGGTGGTCAAGAGCAGCTCAGGCTCGTCAGGGTGCGTTGCGTGTTACCGGCATTCCGGCGTCGTTGCTGACACTGGCAAACTTATACGGCGTGGCCGATATGCTGCCGAATTAACAATATCTGCGCATCGGAACGTTGTTGTTTTAACTCAATTTAGGATTTTAATGGTTACCCCGGAAAGCATACAGCAGGACATCGCGCAAAACATGGCGACGACACATTTAACCGTTGTCGGCGATGGTCAGCATTTTGAGGCGGTCGTGGTCAGCGATGAATTTGCAGGCAAGAGCCGCATCGGCCGCCAGCAGTTGGTCTACAAGACGCTGGGTGACAGGATGAAGGGTGAAATTCACGCGCTGTCGATGAAAACCTATACATCGGAAGAATGGGAGAAAACGGTAAGTAGTAAGTAGTCAGTAGTCAGTGGCAAAACCACTCACGACTCACGACTTACCACTCACTGATAATTTTATGCAAAAACTAGCAATTCAAGGCGGTTATCGCCTCAAGGGTGAGGTGAAAATCTCCGGTGCCAAGAATGCGGCGCTGCCGATTATGTGCGCGAGCCTGTTAACGGCGGATGCGTTACATCTGAGTAATCTGCCTGACATGCACGACGTGAAAACCATGGTCAGGTTGTTGCAGCAGATGGGCGTTCGGATTGAATCCGGTGTTCAGTCGGCGACATTCAATGCGGACACGGTAGATAAGCTAGAAGCCCCTTACGATATGGTTAAAACCATGCGGGCGGCGATTTTAGTGCTGGGTCCGTTGTTGACGCGATTTGGCGAAGCGCGTGTGTCGCTGCCCGGTGGGTGTGCGATCGGTTCGCGTCCGGTGGATTTGCATATCAAGGGTCTGCAGGCGATGGGCGCGTCGATTCATATCGAGCATGGCTATATTCATGCAACGGCAAAGCGCCTGCAGGGTGCGCGCATCTGCTTCGATCTGATCAGCGTGACCGGCACGGAAAATCTGATGATGGCCGCGGTGCTCGCGGAGGGCGTAACGGTGCTGGAAAATGCAGCGCGTGAACCCGAAGTGGTTGATCTGGCAAATTGCCTGATTGCGATGGGTGCAAAGATCGAGGGTGCGGGTAGCGATAAGATTACGATTTGCGGCGTGGATGCGTTGCACGGTGCGGAGTATGCGGTGATGCCGGATCGCATTGAGAGCGGGACATTCTTGGTGGCAGTAGCGGCAACCGGCGGGCAGATCACGCTGACCGGTGCGCGCGCGGATACGCTGGATAATGTGCTGGATAAATTGCGAGAAGCGGGGGCGGTGATTGATGTGATCGCTGACCGAATTTCGATTGCAATGGATGGCAGGCCGCGTGCCGTTAATTTGCGCACCGCGCCGTACCCTGCCTTTCCAACCGATATGCAGGCTCAGTTTATGGCCATGAATGCCATCGCAGAGGGGAGTTCAAAGGTGGTGGAGACTATTTTTGAAAACCGCTTTATGCATGTGCAGGAGTTGCAGCGCTTAGGAGCTCAGATTGAGATCGAGGGAAATACTGCCGTGATTCAGGGGCGAGCCCAACTTGAAGGTGCGAATGTGATGGCGACCGATTTGCGTGCTTCGGCATCGCTTGTGATTGCCGGCATGGTGGCGCAGGGTGAAACTATCGTGGATCGCATTTATCATTTAGATCGCGGATACGAACACATAGAAGCGAAGCTGTCAGCGCTTGGCGCTGTCATTCGCCGCTTGAGCTAGGAGATTGAGATGATTACGATTGCGCTGTCCAAAGGCCGTATTTTTGAAGAAACCATGCCCTTGCTGGCCGCAGCAGGAATCACTGCGCTGGATGATCCTGAAACGTCGCGCAAGCTGATTCTGGATACCAACCGCAGCGATGTGCGCCTGATTATCGTCAGAGCCTCTGATGTGCCGACCTATGTGCAAGATGGTGCGGCCGATATCGGTGTGGCGGGCAAGGATGTATTGAATGAGCACGGCGGACAAGGCTTGTATCAGCCGCTGGACTTAAATATTGCGCGCTGCCGGATGATGGTTGCGGTGCGCGACGATTTTGATTACGAGTCTGCAGTCACGCAGGGTGCGCGGCTGCGCGTTGCGACCAAGTATGTCAACGCGGCGCGCGAACACTTTGCGGCCAAGGGTGTGCATATCGATTTAATCAAATTATATGGCTCGATGGAATTGGCGCCGCTGGTCGGATTATCTGATGTCATAGTTGATCTGGTCAGCAGCGGCGGTACTTTGCGCGCTAATCACCTGAAGGCGGTCGAGCACATCAGTGATGTGTCGTCCCGTCTGGTGGTGAATCAGGCTGCGCTTAAATTAAAGCGCAATAAAATTCAGCCCATGCTCGATGCCTTCGCGCAGGCCCTCGTTAAATAAGGTGCGGTTATGAAAATAAGAGAATTATCGAGCAGCAGTGCCAATTTCAGTGCAGAGTTGGATGCGTTGCTGGCTTTTGAAGAAACGGCGGATGAAAAATTAGAAGCGACTGTCGCGGCCATCCTGTCGGATGTTAAAAAACGTGGCGATGAAGCCGTGCTGGACTATACCAGTCGCTTTGACCGTCTGACGCTAGCTGATGCCGCAGGAATGGAGTTGCCGCGAGAAGAATTGCGCGCAGCCTTTGACGGCTTGCCTGTTGAGCAACGCGCGGCATTAGAGGCTGCAGCAGCGCGTGTGACTGAGTACCATCAGAAGCAGCTGCAGGCGTCCTGGAGTTATCAGGATGCGGACGGCACGTTGCTGGGTCAGCAGGTGACGCCGCTTGATCGCGTGGGTTTGTATGTTCCGGGGGGAAAGGCGGCTTATCCTTCATCGGTGTTGATGAATGCCCTGCCAGCTAAGGTGGCGGGGGTGGCGGAACTGATTATGGTGGTGCCGACACCTGATGGACTTAAAAATCAGTTGGTGCTCGCGGCAGCTTATCTGTCGGGTGTGGATCGGGTATTTACGATAGGCGGCGCGCAAGCAGTGGCGGCTTTGGCCTACGGTACGGCAACCATTCCAAAGGTCGATAAGATTGTGGGTCCCGGTAATGCCTACGTGGCCGCAGCCAAACGTCGTGTATTCGGCATTTGCGGCATCGATATGATCGCAGGGCCTTCGGAAATTCTGGTGATTTGCGACGGACATACAAATCCTGACTGGATCGCGATGGATTTGTTCTCGCAGGCGGAGCACGATGAGCTCGCGCAGGCCATTCTGCTTTCGCCGGATGCAGATTTTATCCGTGCCGTTGCTGACAGTGCAGATCGTCTGCTAGCGCAAATGCCGCGATGTGACATTATTCGAACCGCGCTCGAAAATCGCGGTGCGTTGATCCATGTCGCCAGTCTGGATGAGGCGTGCGAAATCAGTAACCGGATTGCGCCCGAGCATCTGGAAATGTCGGTTGAAAAGCCGGAGGAGTATCTGCCAAAACTCAAGCATGCCGGTGCGATCTTTATGGGGCGTTATACATCCGAATCCCTCGGAGATTACTGTGCCGGTCCGAATCACGTCCTGCCGACCTCGGGGACGGCACGTTTTTCATCGCCGCTGGGCGTATACGACTTTCAAAAGCGCAGCAGTCTGATACAGGTCTCGCCGCAGGGTGCAAAGACGCTGGGGAAAATTGCGGCAACGCTGGCTTTTGGCGAAGGTTTGCAGGCGCATGCGCAATCGGCTCTGTACAGAAGTGAAATAAATTAAAAAAGCTATTGACAATCGAGTCTAAGATTATCATAATGCTGCTCCAGTTTTGGAGGGGTGGCCGAGTGGTTAAAGGCAGCAGACTGTAAATCTGCCCTCTCTGAGTACGAAGGTTCGAATCCTTCCCCCTCCACCAAAATTTAGGTTAAGTCTGGCAGGTAGTGCAGTCTTGATGGCGTTGTTTGATAGGAATGCTTGCGGGTGTAGCTCAATGGTAGAGCAGAAGTTTTCCAAACTTACGACGAGGGTTCGATCCCCTTCACCCGCTCCAGTAAAATTCCGCCCATGTGGCTCAGTGGTAGAGCACTCCCTTGGTAAGGGAGAGGTCGCGAGTCCGATTCTCGCCATGGGCACCAAATTGAGTAATTATTGTTAACGTTTGACATTGATAAGGAAAAGTCATGGCAAAAAGTAAATTCGAACGCACCAAACCACACGTCAACGTCGGTACGATCGGTCACGTGGATCACGGTAAGACAACGCTGACAGCGGCGATCACGATGGTTTTGTGCAAGAAGTTTGGCGGCGARGCCAAGGCTTACGACCAGATCGATGCGGCGCCGGAAGAAAAGGCACGCGGTATTACCATTAATACCGCTCACGTTGAATACGAAACAGCAACCCGTCACTACGCTCACGTAGATTGCCCGGGTCACGCCGACTATGTTAAGAACATGATCACGGGTGCTGCGCAGATGGATGGCGCGATTCTGGTTTGTTCTGCTGCTGACGGTCCTATGCCTCAGACTCGCGAGCACATCCTGCTGGCACGTCAAGTTGGCGTTCCGTACATCGTTGTGTTCCTGAACAAGTGCGACATGGTCGACGACGARGAGTTGCTTGAGCTGGTTGAAATGGAAGTGCGTGAATTGCTTTCCAAGTATGATTTCCCTGGCGATGACATTCCAGTTATCAAGGGTTCTGCGATGCTGGCCATCAAGGGTGATCAGTCTGATATCGGCGAGCCTGCAATTTTGCGTTTGGCTGAGGCGCTGGATAGCTATATTCCAACACCGGAACGTGCTGTTGATGGCGCTTTCCTGATGCCAGTTGAAGACGTTTTCTCGATCTCTGGTCGCGGTACGGTTGTTACCGGTCGTATCGAGCGCGGTATCGTTAAAGTCGGCGAAGAAATCGAAATCGTTGGTATCAAGCCAACGCTGAAGACAACGTGTACCGGCGTTGAAATGTTCCGTAAGCTGCTTGATCAAGGTCAGGCCGGCGATAACGTGGGTGTTCTGTTGCGCGGTACGAAGCGTGAAGAAGTTGAGCGCGGTCAGGTGTTGTGYAAGCCAGGTTCAATCAAGCCTCACACTAAGTTCACTGCGGAAATCTACGTATTGGGCAAAGARGAAGGTGGTCGTCATACACCATTCTTCCAGGGYTATCGTCCACAGTTCTACTTCCGTACGACGGACGTGACGGGTGCGGTTGAATTGCCAGCAGGTACCGAAATGGTTATGCCAGGCGATAACGTCAGCATCACGGTTGCACTGATCAACCCGATCGCGATGGAAGAAGGTCTGCGTTTCGCGATTCGCGAAGGTGGTCGTACCGTTGGTGCCGGTGTGGTTGCAAAAGTTATCGAGTAATAGCAGGATCGGGATTGGGGGTTTTGAATTGAGCTTGCTCATTACATAGCCCGCAATCCTAAATTTTTAGGCCAGTAGCTCAATTGGTAGAGTATCGGTCTCCAAAACCGAGGGTTGGGGGTTCGAAACCCTCCTGGCCTGCCAAATAGTAAGTAATCGTTAATCGGAACATTCTCGCATGTCGGATAAAATCAAGTTGCTATTTGCATTTCTGCTGGTTGTAGCAGGGATTGCGGGTTACTACTACCTGCATGACAGTGCGGCAGTGCTGCGGTTATTGTCGGTGCTCGCGGGTGTTTTGCTTGCGGTAGGTGTCGCGTCTACAAGCGAGTCGGGCCGTCAGTTTATCGCCTTTGGCCGTGATTCGATTGCGGAGGCGAAGCGCGTTGTTTGGCCTACTCGCAAGGAGACGCTGCAAACCACCGGTGTGGTGATTTTGTTTGCTATCACGATGGCTTTGTTTTTGTGGTTGGTTGATGCCAGTCTGATGACGATGGTAAATAAGTTGATGGGGCGGGCTGAATAATGGCGATGAGTTGGTATGTTGTTCACACGTACTCTCAATTTGAGAAAAGTGTTTCACGGGCATTAGTCGAAAGAATTGCTCGCGAGGGTATGCAAGAAAAGTTTGGTCAGATTCTGGTTCCGGTCGAAGAGGTTGTTGAACTCAAGGGGGGGCAAAAAGTCACCTCAGAGCGCAAGTTTTTTCCGGGGTATGTGCTGGTTGAGATGGAAATGACCGATGAGTCATGGCACTTGGTGAAAAATACACCAAAAGTAACTGGGTTCTTGGGCGGATCTGCAATGCGCCCGACACCGATCAGCGAAAAAGAAGTTCAGAATATTATGCAGCAAATGCAGGCGGGTGTTGAAAAACCAAGGCCTAAGGTGTTGTTCGAAGTGGGCGAGTCTGTACGTGTTAAGGAAGG
Organism: Gallionellales bacterium GWA2_54_124; assembly: GCA_001801025.1. Taxonomy (GTDB): domain Bacteria; phylum Pseudomonadota; class Gammaproteobacteria; order Burkholderiales; family Gallionellaceae; genus Gallionella. The sequence goes on along the minus strand of MGWO01000013.1, from coordinate 14,483 downwards.
TCCGTTTACCGACTTTACCGGCATGGTGGAGGAAGTCAACTACGATAAGAATAAGATACGGGTGGCAGTTACGATTTTCGGTCGTGCGACACCGGTTGAGTTGGATTTTGGCCAGGTAGAAAAAGGCTAAATTAGAGGGAAATAGCATGGGAAACGCAGCTTGCAATGATTGCAGGCGCTGTTTCCCGTTTGCTGTTTTCTGTATTTGGGGAGAGGTGAAAATCTCGATTACCCGTTTGATAGGAGAGTAACATGGCAAAGAAGGTCATAGGCTACATCAAGCTGCAAGTGCCAGCTGGTAAGGCAAATCCAAGTCCACCGATTGGTCCAGCATTGGGTCAACGCGGTCTGAATATCATGGAGTTCTGTAAGGCGTTCAACGCTGCAACCCAGGGCGTAGAGCCAGGTTTGCCAATCCCTGTGGTTATCACAGCGTTTGCTGACAAGAGCTTCACCTTCATTATGAAGACCCCGCCGGCAACCATTCTGATCAAGAAGGCTGTTGGTATTCAAAAGGGCAGCGCAACTCCGCATACGGTTAAGGTTGGTCACTTGACACGTAAGCAGGCAGAAGAAATTGCAACAACCAAGATGGCTGATCTGACCGCCGCGAATATGGATGCCGCTGTACGCATCATCGCAGGTAGCGCGCGCAGTATCGGTATCACAGTGGAGGGCGAATAATGTCTAAGCGCTATAAAGCAATTGCAACTAAAGTCGATCGCAATAAGCTGTATGCATTGACTGATGCCTTGGCACTGGTTAAGGAAAACGCTGTTGCCAAGTTTGATGAGTCCATCGACGTGGCTGTCAATCTGGGTATCGATGCACGTAAATCTGATCAACTGGTTCGCGGTTCGGTCGTATTGCCACGCGGTACAGGTAAGACAGTTCGTGTTGCTGTATTTGCTCAGGGTGCTAAAGCTGAAGAGGCAAAAGCTGCCGGTGCAGATATCGTCGGTTTCGATGATCTGGCTGAATCTATCAAAGCCGGTAATCTGGATTTTGACGTTGTGATCGCAAGTCCGGATGCAATGCGTCTGGTGGGTCAGCTGGGTCAGGTTCTGGGTCCACGCGGTTTGATGCCTAACCCTAAGGTCGGTACAGTTTCGGCTGACGTAGCCGGTGCAGTGCGCAACGCCAAGGCAGGTCAGGTTCAGTATCGCAATGACAAGAACGGTATCATCCAGTGCACGATCGGTCGCGCTTCATTCGCGCCTGAAGCATTGCGTGAAAACCTGCTTGCATTGATCGATGCGCTGGCTAAGGCTAAGCCTGCTGCTTCCAAGGGTGTCTTCATGAAGAAGGTCTCTTTGTCCAGCACGATGGGTGTCGGTGTTCGCGTAGATCAGTCAAGTTTCACGGCTTAAGGAATTAAATCTGGTGGCATGGTGTCTGCCATGTCGCCTTATATCTTTGCACTGCTGGCGGTAGTCAGCATCAAAGACCGGTGGGGCTGACAAAACCAGGATTTAGGATCTAGGATCCGGGAGTCTGGTAATGGCGGCTTAATTGATAGTTCAGTATTGAGTTTTAGGGGTTTCTAAATCCTCATTCCTCAATCCTGCATTTGATCCCCCCGCAGATGGTGTGCCCGCGAGCAGGAATGGTTGTTCTCCTGACTCATGGTCGCTGTTGTAAATGATGGAGCGCGTGTTGAATGCGTTCTGGATAATGGAGGAAGACTTGAGTCTCAATCTGCAAGAAAAACAAACCGTGGTAGCGGAAGTCAGTGCACAAGTGGCGCAATCGCAAACCATCGTTTTGGCAGAGTACCGTGGCATCAAAGTTGCCGATATCACTAAATTGCGTGCTACTGCACGTGAATCAGGTGTTTATCTGCACGTGTTGAAAAACACATTGGCGCGTCGTGCGGTACAAGGCACTTCATTCGAAGCATTGGCTGACAGTATGGTAGGTCCTCTTGTTTATAGCATGAGTGCCGACGCTGTTGCTGCTGCTAAAGTGATGTGCGAATTTGCCAAGACCAACCCGCTGCTGGTCGTTAAAGCCGGCTCAATGGCAGGTTCCGTGATGTCTGCGGATCAAGTCGCTGTGCTCGCCGCAACACCTAGTCGTGATGAGTTGATTGCTCGCTTGATGGCAACTATGAATGCGACGACTGCGAAGTTCGTACGTACGCTGGCTGCAATCCGTGATGCAAATGGTGTTGTAGATGCACCTGCTGAAGTCGCTGCTGAAGCGGCTGCTGTTTAATTTTTGAAATAATTGGAGAACAATATGGCTATTACTAATGCTGAATTGATGGATGCAGTCGCTTCGATGACTGTGCTGGAATTGTCAGAACTGATCAAGCAAATGGAAGAAAAGTTTGGCGTATCTGCTGCAGCTGTTGCTGTTGCCGGTCCTGCTGCTGGTCCTGCTGCTGCCGCTGCTGAACAATCTGAATTTGACGTTATCCTGGCAACTGTTGGCGACAACAAGGTTAGCGTAATTAAGGCTGTTCGCGTTATCACTGGTCTGGGCTTGAAAGAAGCTAAGGATCTGGTTGATGCAGCACCTAAGGTTGTTAAAGAAGGCGTTTCAAAGGCTGATGCTGACGCAATTGCTAAGCAGTTGATCGAAGCTGGCGCGACCGCTGAAGTTAAGTAATACATTGTGTTGTCAAAAGGCTGACGGCTTACCGTCAGCCTTTTGGCGCTCTAAGAAGCTAATGGACGGAAAGTCTGATTTCATGCTTTTCGCCCCCTGTCTTTTTGCCTAGTCGTGGAGAATATATGAGCTACTCTTTTACCGAAAAAAAACGTATTCGTAAAAGTTTCGGCAAGCGAATCGGTGCACTTCCGGTTCCTTTCCTTTTATCCACCCAATTGGAAGCCTTTGCTGCCTTTCTTCAGGAGGCTACTGCGCCTGAAAAACGCAAAAATGAAGGTTTGCAAGCTGCTTTCAACGGAATATTTCCGATTGAAAGCCATTCCAAAAATGCCAGACTGGATTTCGTCAGCTATATGCTGGGAACCCCGGCTTTTGACGTCAAGGAATGTCAGCAGCGCGGCCTGACCTACGCATCGCCATTGCGCGCTCGCGTACGCCTGACCATTATGGATAAGGAAGCTTCCAAGCCGACGGTAAAAGAAGTAAAAGAGCAGGAAGTCTACATGGGTGAAATGCCTCTGATGACGAATACTGGTTCTTTCGTGATTAACGGTACAGAGCGCGTTATCGTGTCTCAGCTGCATCGTTCTCCAGGCGTGTTCTTCGAGCATGACCGGGGCAAAACCCACTCTTCGGGTAAATTGCTGTTTTCCGCTCGTATTATTCCTTACCGTGGTTCATGGTTGGATTTTGAATTCGACGCCAAGGATTACGTCTATTTCCGTATCGATCGTCGCCGCAAAATGCCGGTCACGATCCTGCTGCGCTCATTGGGTTACACCAATGAAGACATGCTGGGCATGTTCTACGAATTCGACACCTTCCAACTGGGCAAAAAGGGCGGTATTCAGTTTGAAGTGGTTGCAGAACGTCTGCGCGGCGAAATCGCGCGCTTCGATATTCTCGACAAGTCGGGCAAGACCATCGTCGCGACAGACAAGCGCATTACTGTGCGTCACATCCGTCAGATGCAGGAAGCGGGGATCGACAAATTGGCTGTTGCCGACGATTTCCTGCTGGGCCGCGTTATCGCGAATAACGTCATCGACAAAGAAAGCGGCGAAATTATTGCCAATGCCAACGATGTGATGACCGAAGAGCTGCTGCGCAAGTTGCAGGATGCGAATGTCACCAAGCTTAACACCCTGTACACCAACGATCTGGATCAGGGCGCGTATATATCGCAAACACTGCGCACGGATGAGACCACTGATAAGTGGACCGCTCGCGTTGCGATTTATCGCATGATGCGCCCCGGCGAGCCGCCGACCGAAGAATCGGTAGAAGGCTTGTTCAATGGTCTGTTCTTCAGCGAAGAGCGTTACGATCTGTCTGTCGTCGGCCGTATGAAGTTCAATCGCCGCGTAGGTCGCGAAGAGTTGACCGGTTCACCGATTTTGTCCAATGAGGACATCGTTGCGGTGGTAAAGATTCTGGTTGAATTGCGCAATGGTCGCGGCGAAATCGACGATATCGATCACTTGGGTAATCGTCGCGTACGTGCGGTGGGTGAATTGGCTGAAAACCAGTTCCGCGTGGGTCTGGCGCGTGTAGAGCGCGCTGTTAAAGAGCGCTTAGGCCAGGCGGAAGCAGATAATCTGATGCCGCACGATCTGATCAATGCTAAACCGATTTCAGCCGCGATCAAGGAATTCTTTGGTTCGAGCCAGTTGAGCCAATTTATGGATCAGACCAATCCGCTGTCTGAAGTAACGCATAAGCGTCGTATTTCAGCACTGGGACCGGGTGGTCTGACGCGTGAACGTGCCGGCTTTGAAGTTCGCGACGTGCATCCGACACATTACGGCCGTGTATGTCCTATCGAAACACCGGAAGGTCCGAACATTGGTCTGATCAACTCTCTGGCACTGTACGCACGCACCAACGAGTACGGCTTCATTGAGACACCGTATCGTAAAGTGACGAATGGTTGTGTATCTAACGATGTTGACTATCTGTCAGCCATTGAAGAGAGCACCTACACCATCGCGCAGGCGAATGCTGAATTGGATAAGAAGGGCCGCTTTACCGATGACATCGTCTCCGCACGTCGTCACAATGAATTTGTGCTGGCAGCGCCGGATACCATCAACTACATGGACGTATCGCCGTCGCAAGTCGTATCTGTTGCGGCCTGTCTGATTCCGTTCCTGGAACACGACGATGCGAACCGCGCGTTGATGGGTGCCAACATGTCCCGTCAGGCAGTTCCTTGTCTGCGTGCTGAAAAGCCGCTGGTGGGTACGGGTATCGAACGTACGGTAGCGCTCGATTCGGGTACGGCGGTACAGGCGATTCGCGGTGGTCGTATTGACTACGTGGATGCGGCCCGTATTGTGGTGCGTGTAAACGACGAAGAAACGACAGCCGGTGAAGTGGGCGTCGATATCTACAACCTGATCAAGTACACACGTTCGAATCAGAACACCAATATCAATCAACGTCCGCTGGTAAAGGTGGGTGATGTGATTGCCCGTGGCGACGTAGTGGCTGACGGTGCTTCAACCGATATGGGTGAGCTCGCGCTGGGTCAAAACGTGCTGGTCGCGTTTATGCCATGGAACGGTTACAACTACGAAGATTCGATTCTGATCTCAGAACGTATCATCGCTCAGGATCGCTTCACTTCTATCCATATTGAAGAGCTGACCGTGGTTGCTCGCGATACCAAGTTGGGAACTGAAGAAATTACCCGCGATATCCCTAACCTGTCGGAAGTGCAATTGGGCCGTCTGGATGACTGCGGTATCGTGCATATCGGTGCAGAAGTCGCTGTAGGCGATGTACTGGTGGGTAAAGTGACGCCTAAGGGCGAAACGCAGTTAACGCCTGAAGAGAAATTGCTGCGCGCAATTTTCGGCGAAAAGGCCTCCGATGTGAAAGACACCAGTCTGCGCGTTTCTGCGGGTAGTTCCGGTACGGTCATCGACGTTCAAGTGTTTACACGCGAAGGGTTGCAGCGCGACAAGCGTGCCCAGCAGATCGTCGATGATGAACTGAACCGTTACAAGAAGGATCTGGCCGATCAGATGCGTATCGTTGAAAGCGATGCTTTCACGCGTCTCGAGAAGTTGCTGCTGGATAAGGTTGCCAATGGCGGTCCTAAGAAGCTGGCTAAGGGTAGCTTACTGACGGCTGACTACTTGTCGGGTGTCGAGCATCATCAATGGTTTGATATTCGCCTGGCAGACGATGAAGTCGCCGCGCAAATGGAACAGGTAAAGGATGGTCTGGCGCAAAAGCGTCTGGAATTCGATGCTGCTTTCGAATTGAAGAAGAAAAAGATGACGCAGGGCGATGAGTTGCAAGCCGGCGTGCAGAAGATGGTTAAGGTCTACGTTGCAGTTAAGCGTCGTCTGCAACCGGGTGATAAGATGGCCGGTCGTCACGGTAACAAGGGTGTGATCTCACGCATTGTTCCTGTTGAAGATATGCCTTATATGGCTGACGGTACGCCGGTTGACGTGGTGTTGAACCCGTTGGGCGTTCCTTCACGGATGAACATCGGTCAGATTCTGGAAACCCATCTGGGCTGGGCTGCCAATGGCTTAGGTAAGAAAATTGACCAGATGCTGCAGACCAATGCGAAGATCACCGAGTTACGCGGTTTTCTCGACAAGATCTACAACAATAACAACGGTCAGTCTGTCGATTTCAAATCGTTCAGCGACGACGAAATCATCGAGCTGTGCCGCAACCTGCGTAAGGGCGTGCCTTTTGCTACCCCGGTATTTGACGGTGCATCGGAAGAGGAAATCAAGTACATGCTCGCATTGGCCGATTTGCCGCTGTCAGGTCAGACGACCTTGCACGATGGTCGTACCGGCGAAGCGTTCGATCGTCCGGTCACGGTCGGTTACAAGCATGTGCTGAAACTGCATCACTTGGTTGATGACAAGATGCATGCACGTTCTACCGGTCCGTACAGTCTGGTGACGCAACAGCCGCTGGGTGGTAAGGCACAGTTCGGTGGCCAGCGTTTCGGTGAAATGGAAGTCTGGGCGTTGGAAGCGTATGGCGCGGCTTACACCTTGCAGGAAATGCTCACCGTTAAGTCGGATGACGTGGCAGGACGTACCAAGGTGTATGAAAATATCGTCAAGGGTGACCACAAGATTGATGCCGGCATGCCGGAGTCGTTCAATGTGGTGATCAAGGAAATCAGATCTCTCGCCATCGATATGGATTTGGAGCGTAACTAGATATAGGAAGTAGGAAGTAGGAAATAGAGAGCTTACCGCTCACCTATTTCCTACTCACCATTTACTACACCCCACTTACCAGATTTAGGAGTTACACATGAAGTCATTGTTAGATTTGTTCAAACAGGTCACACAAAAAGAAGAATTCGATGCGATCAAGATTGGTCTTGCGTCACCTGAGAAAATTCGTTCTTGGTCGTATGGCGAAGTTAAAAAGCCTGAAACCATCAATTACCGCACCTTTAAACCTGAGCGCGACGGTCTGTTCTGCGCCAAGATTTTCGGACCGGTAAAAGATTATGAATGTTTGTGCGGTAAGTACAAACGCCTGAAACATCGCGGTGTGATTTGCGAGAAGTGCGGCGTTGAAGTGACCTTATCTAAGGTTCGTCGCGAACGCATGGGTCATATCGAACTGGCAAGTCCGGTCGCGCATATCTGGTTTCTGAAGTCTCTGCCATCCCGTTTGGGTATGGTACTGGACATGACGCTGCGCGATATCGAGCGTGTCTTGTACTTCGAAGCCTATGTCGTGACTGAACCTGGCATGACGCCGCTCAATCGCGGTCAGTTGTTGTCTGATGACGACTATCTGGCTAAGACTGAAGAGTACGGTGACGAATTCACTGCACTGATGGGCGCTGAAGGCGTGCGTGCCTTGCTCTCCGGTCTTGATGTCATGAGTGAAATCGAGACGTTGCGTGCGGATTTGCAGGCGACCGGCTCTGAAACTAAGATCAAAAAGTACGCCAAGCGTCTGAAAGTGCTGGAAGCGTTTAGCGCATCCGGCATCAAGCCGCAGTGGATGGTGCTGGAAGTCTTGCCGGTATTGCCACCTGAATTGCGTCCGTTAGTGCCACTGGATGGCGGCCGCTTCGCGACATCTGATCTGAACGATCTGTATCGTCGCGTGATCAACCGTAACAACCGTCTGCGCCGCCTGCTGGAACTGAAGGCGCCGGATATCATCGTGCGTAACGAAAAGCGCATGTTGCAAGAAGCGGTCGATTCGCTGCTGGACAATGGTCGTCGCGGTAAAGCCATGACCGGTGCGAACAAGCGCCAATTGAAGTCATTAGCTGACATGATCAAGGGTAAGAGCGGTCGTTTCCGTCAAAACTTGTTGGGTAAGCGCGTCGATTACTCCGGTCGTTCCGTGATCGTGGTGGGTCCTCAGCTCAAACTGCATCAGTGCGGTTTGCCTAAGAAAATGGCGCTGGAACTGTTCAAACCATTTATCTTTAGCCGTCTCGAAGCAATGGGACTGGCGACGACGATCAAGGCCAGTAAGCGTATGGTTGAGGCTGAAGAGCCGGTCGTATGGGATATTCTCGAAGAAGTGATTCGCGAACATCCGGTGATGCTGAACCGCGCACCAACATTGCACCGTTTGGGTATCCAGGCCTTCGAACCGATCCTGATCGAAGGTAAGGCCATTCAATTGCACCCGCTGGTTTGTACGGCATTCAACGCCGACTTCGACGGCGATCAAATGGCGGTACACGTGCCTCTGTCGCTCGAAGCGCAGATGGAATGCAGAACCTTGCTTCTTGCATCTAACAACGTATTGTCACCTGCGAACGGCGAGCCGATTATTGTTCCTTCACAGGATATCGTTTTGGGTCTGTACTACATGACTCGCGAAAATATCGGCGTTAAGGGCGAAGGCTCGATGTTTGCCAATATCGCAGAAGTATCGCGTGCCTATGAGTCTCGTGAAGTGGACTTGCAGGCGAAGGTGATCGTTCGTCTGAAGGAATTCCATAAGGACGAGGCGGGCGAGTTTGTAGAAAAGCTGGTGCGTCATGAAACTACCGTTGGACGTGCGCTGCTCTCAGAGGTGTTGCCTGCCGGTCTGCCGTTTGCTTTGATTAACAAGGCATTGAAAAAGAAAGAGATTTCAAGACTGATCAACGCGAGTTTCCGTCAGTGCGGCTTGCGCGATACGGTCATCATGGCCGATAAACTGATGTACACCGGTTTTACTTATGCGACACGGGCAGGTATTTCGATTTGTATCGATGACATGCTGATGCCGCCGGAAAAAGCGGATCTGATCGGTGCAGCAGAAAAAGAAGTTATGGAGATTCACACCCAGTACACCTCAGGTCTGGTGACGGATGGCGAGCGCTACAACAAGGTTGTCGATATCTGGGGTCGTACAGGTGACATGGTGGCTAAGGCCATGATGGATCAGTTGAGCTCGGAGCCTGTGCTGGACCGTATTACGGGCGAAGTTCGCATGAATAACGGCAAGCCGGTGATGCAGGAATCGTTAAATTCCATTTACATGATGGCCGACTCCGGTGCGCGGGGCTCTGCAGCGCAGATTCGTCAGCTGTCCGGGATGCGCGGTTTGATGGCTAAACCGGATGGTTCGATTATCGAAACGCCGATCACCGCGAACTTCCGCGAAGGTTTGAGCATGTTGCAGTACTTTATTTCAACCCACGGTGCCCGTAAGGGTCTGGCCGATACGGCGTTGAAGACAGCGAACTCAGGTTACCTGACACGTCGTCTGGTTGATGTGACGCAGGATCTGGTTGTAGTTGAAGAAGATTGCGGTACGGTTAACGGCGCGATGATGAAGGCGATTGTTGAAGGTGGTGAAGTTATCGAAGCCTTGCGTGAACGTATTCTGGGCCGTGTCCTGAGCCGCGATGTGGTTAATCCTGAGTCAGGTGAAACCCTGTATGAAGTGGGTTGCCTGCTGGATGAAACAGCGGTTGAACGTATCGAAGCGCTGGGAGTTGATGAGGTCGAAGTTCGTGCACCATTGAAGTGTGAAACGCGCTTCGGGCTGTGCGCTAAGTGCTACGGTCGTGATTTGGGTCGCGGCTCTATGGTTAACGTGGGTGAAGCGGTGGGTGTTATTGCAGCGCAATCCATCGGTGAACCGGGTACCCAGTTGACGATGCGTACCTTCCACGTCGGCGGTGCAGCATCACGTAACGTCGTCGCGAGTCAGGTTGAGGGTAAATCGAACGGTGTGCTGAAATACAGCCCGAATATGCGCGTGGTGACCACCTTGCGCGGTGAAGCGATTGTTGTTGCGCGTAGTGCGGAAATTATCATCGCCGATGATTATGGTCGCGAACGCGAACGCCATAAGATTCCGTACGGTGCGACGCTGGTGATTAAGGAAGGTGCTGCTGTCCGTGCCGGCGAAGTACTCGCAACCTGGGATCCGCATACCCGTCCTATCATTACAGAGTACGCAGGTCGTGTCAGCTTCCAGAACGTTGAAGAGGGCGTGACCGTCGCTAAACAGATCGATGAAGTGACAGGCTTGTCAACGCTGGTGGTTATCGATCCTAAGCAGCGTACCGCGGCACAAAACAAGGCCGGCACGATGGTTCGTCCTATGGTTCGCCTGTTTGATGAAAGCGGTGAAGATGTCAAGCTGACAGGGACAGAAACAGCGGTTAGTGTGACGTTCCAGACCGGTTGCATTATTACGGTAGAAGATGGTCAGATGGTTGGTATTGGTGATGTATTGGCGCGTATTCCTCAGGAATCTTCCAAGACTCGCGATATTACCGGTGGTTTGCCGCGTGTGGCTGAACTGTTCGAAGCACGTATCCCTAAAGATGCCGGCATGCTGGCTGAGTGTACCGGTACGGTATCGTTCGGTAAGGAAACCAAGGGCAAACAGCGTCTGGTTATTACCGATGTTGAAGGTCTGGCAAGCGAATTCCTGATTCCTAAGGAAAAACATGTGTTGGTACACGATGGTCAGATGGTGACGCGCGGTGAAATGATCGTCGACGGTCCTGCTGATCCTCACGATATTCTGCGCCTGTTGGGCGTCGCGGAGCTGGCTCGCTACATCACTGATGAAGTTCAGGAAGTGTACCGTCTGCAAGGCGTTAAGATCAACGACAAGCACATTGAGGTGATCGTGCGTCAGATGCTGCGTCGCGTTCAGGTGAAAGAAGTGGGTGATACTCGCTTTATCGTGGGCGAACAGGTAGAGCGCGCAGATCTGCTGGAAGAAAACGAGAAAATGAGTGCTGCCGGCAAAGAGCCAGCTACTTTCGAATTTATGCTGCTGGGTATTACCAAGGCATCGTTGTCGACCGATTCGTTTATCTCGGCCGCTTCCTTCCAGGAAACAACCCGCGTTCTGACCGAAGCTGCGATCATGGGCAAACGCGACGAATTGCGCGGTCTGAAAGAAAACGTCATTGTGGGTCGTCTGATTCCAGCCGGTACCGGGATGGCTTACCATAATGCACGACGCAAGCAGGGTCTAGGTATTGATATGGCGCAAGGTCGTGATTTTATGGCAGCAGAGTCGGCACCTGCCGGTGAGTTGCTTGACAGTGCAGTGGTTTCTGAATAGAATCCACAATCTTTTTATCGTCGCAGCAGGTGATTCTGTCTGTCTGCGACGATAAGCTTTTGTTTTATAAACACAAACGGAATTTTAGAATTTACTTTAGGATGTTAGATAATGCCAACCATTAATCAGTTGATCCGCAAGCCGCGTGTCGCAATCGTAGAAAAGAGCAAGGTACCAGCGCTCGGTAGTTCGCCACAAAAGCGTGGTGTGTGTACTCGTGTTTACACCACAACACCTAAGAAGCCTAACTCTGCGTTGCGTAAAGTGGCTAAAGTTCGTCTGACCAATGGTTTTGAAGTCATTAGCTACATCGGCGGTGAAGGCCATAATCTGCAGGAGCACTCGGTTGTGCTGTTGCGCGGCGGTCGTGTAAAGGATTTGCCGGGTGTGCGTTATCACATGGTTCGCGGTAGTCTGGATACAGCAGGTGTGAAGGATCGTAAGCAATCACGTTCCAAGTACGGTACCAAGCGTCCTAAGAAATAAGTTCGCGATTGTATTTTTTTAAGTAATTTATTTGAGGTTGATATGCCAAGACGCAGAGAAGTACCCAAACGTGAAGTGTTGCCAGATCCAAAGTTCGGTAATCAGGATTTGTCTAAATTTGTAAACGTGTTGATGACAGCTGGTAAAAAATCAGTTGCTGAACGTATTCTGTACGGTGCACTGGAGCAGGTTGGTAAGAAGACTGGTAAAGATGCGATTGAGATTTTCAATCTTGCTTTGACCAATGCTAAGCCACAGGTTGAAGTGAAAAGCCGTCGTGTGGGTGGTGCAAACTATCAGGTTCCTGTTGAAGTTCGTCCTTCACGTCGTATGGCGCTGTCTATGCGCTGGTTGCGCGAAGCGGCCCGCAAACGTGGCGAAAAGTCCATGGGTATGCGTTTGGCTGGTGAGCTGATCGATGCGTCCGAAGGTCGTGGTGGTGCGGTGAAGAAGCGTGATGAAGTTCACCGTATGGCTGAAGCCAATAAGGCGTTCTCGCATTTCCGTTTCTAATTTAGCATTAACAATCAAACTAGTTAGGTATACATCGTGGCTCGTAAAACACCTATTAACCGTTACCGTAATATCGGTATCAGCGCGCATATTGATGCGGGCAAAACTACGACAACCGAACGTATTCTGTTCTACACCGGTGTAAGTCACAAGATCGGTGAAGTTCATGATGGCGCTGCCACCATGGACTGGATGGAGCAGGAGCAGGAGCGTGGAATTACCATTACTTCAGCTGCGACAACATGTTTCTGGAAGGGCATGGAAAAGCAGTATGAAGAGCATCGTTTCAATATTATCGATACGCCGGGTCACGTTGACTTTACGATCGAAGTTGAACGTTCTATGCGTGTGCTCGACGGTGCGTGCATGGTTTACTGTGCGGTAGGTGGTGTGCAGCCTCAGTCCGAAACGGTTTGGCGTCAAGCTAACAAATATAAAGTTCCTCGTTTGGCATTTGTTAACAAGATGGATCGTCAAGGCGCAAATTTCTTCAAGGTCGTTGAGCAAATGGGCACACGCCTGCGTGCTAACCCTGTGCCGATTGTCGTGCCTATCGGTGCTGAAGAGAATTTCGAAGGTGTGGTTGATCTGATCAAGATGCGTGCCATCTACTGGGATGAGGCGTCTCAGGGTATGAAGTTTGACTATCGTGAAATCCCGGCCGATTTGGTCGAGGTCGCTGCCGAATGGCGCGCGAAGATGGTTGAAACGGCTGCTGAAGCTTCTGAAGAGTTGATGAATAACTACCTTGAGAATGGTGAACTGACCGAAGAGGAAATTATTTTTGGTCTGCGCACCCGTACTATCGCTTGCGAAATTCAACCGATGCTTTGCGGTTCTGCTTTCAAGAACAAGGGTGTTCAGCGTATGCTGGATGCGGTCATCATGTTCATGCCGTCACCTGTGGATATTCCTGATGTGACCGGTGAAGATGAAGAGGGTCAGCCGATTTCACGTAAGGCGGATGACAGTGAAAGCTTCTCGGCATTGGCGTTCAAGCTGATGACGGATCCGTTTGTCGGGCAGTTGACTTTTGTGCGTGTTTATTCCGGTGTGCTGAAAAAAGGCGATACGGTATACAACTCGGTGCGCGGCAAAAAAGAACGTATCGGTCGTATCGTGCAGATGCATGCTAACGAGCGTCTGGAAGTCGATGAAATTCTGGCTGGCGATATCGCGGCTTGTATTGGTTTGAAGGAAGTTACCACTGGTGAATCTCTGTGCGATATCAACAATACGATTATTCTTGAGCGTATGGTATTCCCTGAGCCGGTGATCCACGTTGCGGTTGAACCTAAGACTAAGGTTGATCAGGAGAAGATGGGGCTGGCGCTGGGTCGTCTGGCTGCTGAAGATCCTTCATTCCGCGTTCGCACCGATGAAGAGTCGGGTCAGACCATTATGTCCGGTATGGGCGAGTTGCATCTGGAAATTCTTGTCGACCGTATGAAGCGTGAATTTGGCGTTGAGGCAAACGTGGGCGCACCGCAAGTTGCGTACCGTGAAGCGATCCGCAAAAAGGTCGAAGTCGAAGGTAAGTACGCGAAGCAAACCGGTGGTCGCGGTCAGTATGGTCATGTGTGGATTACCATGGAGCCAAACGAAGCGGGCAAGGGTTTCGAATTCGTTGACGCGATCAAGGGTGGTACGGTTCCTCGTGAATACATCCCAGCGGTTGAAAAGGGTTTGCGCGAATCATTGCCAAGCGGTGTGTTGGCGGGCTTCCCGGTTGTCGATGTTAAGGTAACCCTGTTCGATGGTTCGTACCACGATGTTGACTCGAACGAAAATGCGTTCAAGATGGCAGCGTCTATGGCCTTCAAGGAAGGTATGCGTAAGGCGAGTCCTGTTCTGCTTGAGCCTATGATGTCGGTTGAAGTTGAAACACCGGAAGACTATACAGGTACTGTGATGGGCGATTTGTCATCACGCCGCGGTATGGTTCAGGGTATGGATGACATGCTGGGTGGGGGTAAGTCAGTTAAGGCAGAAGTTCCGCTGTCCGAGATGTTTGGTTACTCTACATCGTTGCGTTCTGCGACTCAGGGTCGTGCTACGTACACTATGGAATTCAAGCATTACACTGAAGCGCCGAAGAATGTCGCTGAAGCGATTATGAACAAGAAGTAAAAAGAAGTTGTTAAACACTAGTCGCTAGTTAGCCTTGGGCTAACTGGCGATTAGACGTTAGTAAAACAGATAATTATTTGATAGAGGCTAAAATGGCAAAAAGTAAATTCGAACGCACCAAACCACACGTCAACGTCGGTACGATCGGTCACGTGGATCACGGTAAGACAACGCTGACAGCGGCGATCACG
>MGWO01000012.1 GCA_001801025.1 Gallionellales bacterium GWA2_54_124 | reverse complement strand
GATCCGCATAGGGAACGACAAACCAGACCTGCTCATTACCGACTTGCAGATGCCAGGGATGGACGGATTTCGCATGCTAAACAGGCTTTGCAATATCGCCGAACTCGCCGACATGCAGATTATTGCCGTCAGTGGACTCGATCACGCTGCGATCAGCGCACACGGCGGAATACCGCATGGCATATCGCTGTTGTCTAAACCCGTCCCGTTTAGCCATTTACTCGCGATCGCTGAAAAAACAGCCCAAATAAAATTACTCAAAGCGCGGGAGGCAGCATGAAAAAAGTCTTACTCGTCGACGATCACGCCGACATCCGTCGCCTTGTCCGCATTACACTGGGACAAAATTTTGATATTTTTGAAGCTGAAGATGGCGCAACGGCGCTGCAGCTCGCCTTAAAAATCATCCCCGATCTGATTGTGCTCGATGTCATGATGGCTGGCGCTCTGGATGGACTTCAGGTGCTGGACGCAATCAAGAGCACGCCTCAACTGCAGCATACCCATGTCATCATGGTCACCGCGCGCGGTCAGGTGAGCGACTATGAAGATGGTATGCAACGCGGCGCGGACGCCTACTTCATCAAACCGTTCAGCCCGCTCGCCCTGGTTGCTGCCATCAAAAAACAACTCAGCCGGTAAATCCCGATGAGCACACGAACCCCGCAAAAGCGCCAACAATTCTTTCCCGCTTCCGAAAGATCAAAAACATGATCAAAAAATTTTCAGTCTCGCGCGGCGCTTCGGTGTTCTTCAGTGTGTTGCGCAGCACCCGGCATCCCTGTTTGGGGGATGTCCGGGCACTTTAAAGACAACTTCAATGAGGATGTACTCAGCGAACCTTTAGGACACATCACATGAAAAAAATTATGATCGTCGATGATCAACCGATCATCCGAAAAATGATCCTGATCGCACTGCAAGATAAACGTTTTGTTCTGACCGAAGCCTGCGATGGGGATAGCGCCTATCAGTTGATACTGAAGGACAAGCCGGATGGCATTGTGCTCGATGTCATGATGCCGGGCCAACTCAATGGTTTTCAGTTATGTGAACGCATCAAGCAGTCGCCTGAGCTGTCCGGCATCCACGTTGTGCTGGTCACCGCCTGCGGCCAGATTGCTGATCAGGAATTTGGCCGCGCACTCGGTGCGGATGCCTACTTTGTCAAACCCTTTAGCCCGGTGGCGCTCGCAACGTACATGAAGGAAGCGCTGCTCAAGCCGGAGGAACAGTGATGAACAAACGTCCGCGCTATATCACACTGATCGAAGCGGAAGCCGGCATGGAACTGGCAGCCCCGTTGAGCACCATCAGCCATGGCATTCTCAATCTGACGTTGCCGGCAGGCCATATTCTGACGCACAACAGTCTGCAACAACTTTACGCTCACAAGGCGGAATTCATGTTTATCGTGGAACCGGAAGACCGTGCAAGTGAACAGATTGCCATTGAAGCGGCCGAGACGGCTCATCGCGTCATGGAAATTTTCGCCGGTGCTGATTTATCGGATCCTGCCATGGCGACCCTTTTCAACCAAATTCTTATTTTTCACAGCAAATGAACCTCGCCCATTCTATCTGCCAAGATGAAGTCATCAGACTGTGCCAGCAGCTGCCAAGCTTCCCTTTAATCATTAGCAAAATTCTGTCCGCCGTCAATGATACGGACGCCAATTTAAATGAACTGGTCAGTTACATCGAGCAGGATCCGGTCATCGCAGCCCGCGTGCTATCACTTGCCAACAGAGCGGGCAGCCGAACGCGCAATCTGTCTGAGATTATGGATCTGTATACAGCCATTTCATTAATTGGTGTGGGAAACATCCGTGAAATGACACTAGTCAGCAGTATCACCGGTTTTGCTGCCGATAGTCTGAGCGTCCAGATTCCAGAAAGGTTTTGGCGACATTGCGTAGCCGTTTCAGTCTGCACGCAAGAACTGGCCCGCCAGATTGATATGAGCCGAATCACCTCGGAAGCAGCGCTGGTCGCAGGACTGCTGCACGATATCGGCAAGCTTTGGCTGTACAGCTTCCGACCCGAAGCTTATCAGGAGGTCTGGTTAGAGGCTCGCCGACGTCAGGTGGGCATAGAGGATGCCGAGCAAGCCGCGTTCGGCGTCGATCACGCCGTTATCGGTGCCTGGATCACTCAATACTGGGGCCTGCCCGATAGCATTAGCCATGCCATCAAACATCACCATGCACCGGGGCTTCATTGCAGCGACCCGCTGGTGGCCTTATTGCACGTAGGCGAAGTGATGACCAATGCGCTGGATTTGGGTGGCGCTCAGGGAAGTCGTGTGACGTTTATTTCAACGGGTGCATGCGAAAAACTGGGGCTAATCTGGGGCTGCGAAGCACGTCCGGATTTTATATCCTTGTTCGGCAGAATCACGGCGCGCGCGCACCATGCCAGTATGCTTTTTTCATAACAGTCGCGTACAGGCTCAGGCAGATTGCCAAAACTTCAGCATGACTACGGCTGCAATCATGGGCTGCCGGTGACGCAGCAATGCCAGATGTTGCACCCTTGCCGTCTGCCCAAACTTGTTTAGGCAGACGAGCTGGCTGAGGTGCCGGATTGCCTTTAAAGCACCCATTCTCGGGTGCCAGCATGATCAAGCGTGAAGGGGTGGCTGCGGGGCTGCCCCAACGATTTTGATGGTGCTGCGAAACTTTAAATTTTATGCTTGTATATTGATAATATTGCCGATTGATTGGCCGCTGGTGTTAACGGTGGGGGCTGATTGTGCGGTGACGGCATTTTGCGCGGCATCATCTTTGTCGCCGTCATTCTCAATTTCTTTAGCATGTGTGATGGCACTTTGCGGTTGTACGCTGAAGTTTGTCGCTGAGTGTACGGAGCTGATTTGCATAATAATCACCTTGTTGTAAGTAACGTAAAAAAAGGCCTTTCATCGCTGAGCAAAGGCGAAATAATGATACTACATTTTTCGTTGTTATTTAGTTATTTTTTTGGGTTGCCAAGATTGGCTTGCATCCAGATTTTTGCAATGCTAAAGGATCCATCCCGGCTGCTAGAATAAGCTAAAGGTTTTAAACCCTGCAGAGCAGGTCTAATTTTTGCTCAGAGGTCCGGAACAAAACAGCATGAAGCGATAATAACAAAATGCAGGATAAATTATGGAACAGAAAAATTTAAGCGTGGCGCTATATGGTCAGTTGCTTTGCATGTTCAATTTGATTATTTACACTTGTGTAAATATCTTCAGATTTGCCAGGGTCAATGCCTAATAATTCCCACTCTTGCTGGCCAATCCTTTTTTCCAGATTAGTTGCACCAAATGACGGAAGTAATTTTTCAGCCAATGTTATGAGGACTGCTAGGGTATTATCGATGCTGTCTTTATTGTGAAAAAAATCTGATAAATGGTGGTTGCGTAATGCCGAGACAATATTATTTTCAAGTCCCCAGTTGAGTGCCAATTGTGCACTGAGTTCGCAGTGGGTTATCCCCAGTAAATTTTGCTCAATTTCAAGCGTAGAAATAGTGCTGTGTTCCTGGCAAATTTGTTCATGTAATTGGTCGCTGAGTTTAGTGTCCAGATAAGACAATACCAAATAACCAATATCATGCAAAAGACCCGCTAAAAAAATTTGATCATCGTCAGGTCTCGATTGCTCAGGCATAAACTGTGCGATGGCGCGCATAGATAGCGCCACGGTCAGGCTGTGCAGCCACAGTTCTGTCACATTTAATTTACTCTGCGGCATCTGAGTCAGCGCCGAGATAGCTGCAATTCCAATGGCAATGGATTTTACTCTGCTCATGCCGAGTAACATTGCAGCACCATTGATAGAGGAGGTCTTTCTTGACGAACTTAATAATGGTGAGTTGGCCAACCCAATAATTTTTGCGGATAGCTGGGGATCTTGCTCAATTAGTTTGAGTAAAGCGGATTCTCCATCGAATGTTTCAATCTTTAAACTAAGCAGTTTTTGCGCAATTGTCGGCATGGCCGGCAGGGTATCAATTTTTTCAAGGCGGCGTTTCAGCATGATGATATTTTTAAATGGAAATCTCTATATATAATACGGCGCGCTCACAAAAAAAGTGCAATATTTTGAGAGGGAAATATTGCATGGGAATAGTTACTCATATTAAGTATCGCTGACCGCGGTTAATCGGTAATAATATTTTTCTGTATTCTGGCGTTGCTTGTTTTACAGATCATTAATCAGGATGCGGGTTTATTTCAAGCATCCGTTGCAAAAAATCAGTTGAGAATGGCCAGTCAGAGGTAGATTCGATATTGAAGATACCATCCTGTGATTTTGATAAGTCGACAATTTCTGGATGAATATATTCACTGCTTCGAGTCGAATAAAATACCGTGATACGTGGCGTTAGTAGACTTTTAGGGGTCTGTTCAATGACGATGCCGAGTCGACCGGAATTTAGTGTTACTAATGACCCTACGGGATAGATACCGATCGTTTTGATAAAGGCATGGAAAATGAGTACATCATAGTTTCCGTCTTTCCATTCAGCCATTTTTCGAATGGCAATGGCCGGTTCCCAAGCCTTTTTGTAACAGCGATCAGCAGTAATGGCATCGTACACATCACAAATTGCCGCCATACGAGAAAACAGTGAAATAGTATCACCTGACAACTGCTTTGGGTAGCCACTGCCATCCAGTCGCTCATGGTGATGCAAGCATACATCCAGTGTAATTTCGCTAATTTCCGAAGATTGTGACAGAATATTCCAACCCAATTGCGGGTGTTCTTTCATAACTTCAAATTCACAATCACTCAGATGTGATGGCTTGTTCAGTATATTTTCCGGGATTAATGATTTGCCAATATCATGCAATAACCCAGCCATTCCCGCTTCGTTTAAGCTGGCCCCTTCCAAGCCCAGTTTTCGTCCTAATGAAAGCATTAGGGCGCAGACGGAAATTGAATGAAGATAGGTATAGTCATCCTTATTTTTTATGCGTAACAGGCTTAGCAGCGCAGAGTCATTGCGCAGCATTGACTGGTTTATTTCATCGACTAATGACTCTACATTTTCCAGATTGAGCATCCGTCCCATACGCGCGTTTTGAAACATGGAAATGACTTCTTTTTTTGCTTTAGCGTGTATGATTCGTGCGCGATCAATTTCATCGTGAAGACTTATCTGGTGATTTTCGGTATGGCTCTGAGTTTTACTTGCGAGGAGCAAGGTTTCTTCTACCTTAAGATTTTCAATGTCTTCGCTGGCAGTATTTACTTCAGGTGCAACATCAATACCCTTTCGGGTGTTAATCCATACTTCACGGACGGCGCTTCTGTGCAACATGTGCAGTATTTTCGAGTCTTTTACCTCGAACGAGCTTTTCCAAAATGGATGGTCCATCCAGCCTCCGCACATTTCTTCAATATGCATACCTAGCTTCACATCATCTACGCTAATTTTTTTCAGCATTTTTATCCTAGTGCCCGATATTCGTGTTGACTATGCTATCAGAGGACAAATCTCCCGAGTGTGGGCTGTTGTCGTCAAAACAGTCATGACGCCAGCAGCACGGACTATCGCAAAACTTTGACTTGGCTGTGCCATAACAAGGTGATGCTCCGTCTGCTAGCTGAATCTCTCTGATCAGCGAAGCCTGATCTTTGAAGGTGCTGCGTACTTCATTTTTGTTCATGGCAAATCTCTGTGTGTACATTTAATTATGACTGGTCGATTTCATGATGCACTGCAGCTCACCAATGGAGTCGTCTATATGATCGTTAAAATTTGCTGTATAGAGATAATCGCCTGGTGTATCTTCCGTTGTATCGTATATTATTTCAGCTCTGTCCCCGGCTAGTATTGATGCCAGGGAGTGTAATTTTTCGACGGTACAAACTGACAGCTGTTTGGCCTGTGGAGGGAAACTATTCTTGACGTAATCCAACTCCATCGCTAACTTGGTCAGATTTACAGCTAGCTCAAAGGTGTTTTGGCTCATGATTTATGCTCCAATTGGCTGGGGTATTTCATCGGGGGGCGCTCATTTTTGGCTTATGCGGTTACCGAGCTTGTCGTTACAGCCTGAAACGGCTCGCAGCGGATTCAAATCGGCGCGCTAACTGCTCAATATGCAAAATTCCCTCCGTGCTCTGCACGATGTGGCTATGATTTTGTTCTGCCAGCAGCGCTATGTGTTCAATATGTCGTGTGATTTCTAAGCTGGTTTGATTCTGCTCATGTATGGATGAGGCGATTTCATCGACGCCACTGCTTGTCGCATTCACCGATGTTCCTGCATTGTCAAGTACGCCGGTTACCTGATCAATATGTTGCAAGGTGGTATGCAGCGAGGCGAGGCTGGATTTGATGGATCCTTCCGCACGTGCCGATTTTTCGCCTAATGCAGCGATTACGCTGTCAATTTTCTGTGCCGAGCCAGCGGATTTTTCTGCCAGTTTGCGCACTTCATTGGCGACTACGGCGAACCCGCGTCCTTGCTCTCCTGCTCGTGCGGCCTCAATGGCCGCATTGAGTGCCAATAAATTCGTTTGTTCCGCGATGTCTTTGACTTGTTGTGCCATGTCGGCAATGGTGCGGGTGCTCTGCACGAACTCATCTACCGACACGGCAATTTGCCGGACTGTTTTTTCGACGACCTGTACTTCCCTTATCATATTAATTGCATTTTCATTTCCTGCGCGGGTGTATGTCAGGCTTTCTTCTGACATCATGCGTACCTCATCAGTGCGGTGTGCAACGGAGTCGATTCTTGACGACATGTGCTTAATGGCAATGACGGTTGCGCTTGCAGCTTCGCTCTGCATTAAGGAGTCACTGCAGATATGTCCTGAGGTGGCTGTCAGTTGTGCTGCGGTTCTGCATACGTCTTGTGCGCCAGTTTGAACCTGCCTCAGTGTGTCTGACAGGCTATCAATCAGCGAATCGAATGCCTTGGAGGTTTGTCCGATTTCATCGTTGCTGCTGACGGGGGCGCGTAACGTCAGGTCCCCTGTGGCTTGTATTTTAAGCATGATATTTCGCAGATCACGCGCTGGCTGGGTTAGGTATTTGATCACGCTGCCCACGACAAAGAACAGCATCAGCTGAATAATGAGTTGTGTGCTCCACAGCGCAATATTGAGTTGTTTAATGAGCGCATATTCCTTGGAGACATCGGCAACGATGCTGACGGCACCGGTAACGTCTCCCTCGCGAACCTTGTGGCATTGCAGGCAATTGATCCCGCCGTAATTTTTGCGGGCTGAAAAGGGAACGACCATGCGAAAGGTTGTGCGTTCGCCCTGAGGATTAAATTTTCCAGTTTGAATGCCGAACCCGCCTAGTGCTCTGAAATCCATCGTGTCTTGAGGTTGTTCAAAAGGCTGTCCGGCGCCAAATTGTTCTTCAACGGGTTTGCCGCGTATCACCCTTAGCTCCGCAATATTCAGACTCTTGTCCTGTCTCGCATCTTCAATGGTCTGTTTGCGTCTGGCTGGATCTGAAATTGAGCCGTTCAGCATCAGTGTATTGATTTGGGTGAATGACAGCTCTGCTGACAAGGCCGTTTTTTGCGTGACTTCATCGAGCATTCTCTCTTCAAACCATTTTACGGTGAGGTGTTGTCCGAAAAGCAGTACCGACATTAAGATCAATTGCAATGGGATTTGCAATTTGTTTTTAAGAGAAAGGTTGTTCCACCACTTTTTCATAACACCCCCGAGATTTCGTAAATGGTATCATAAATATCAGATGCGAATTGATTTTATCAGTCCTGTATCAATTTTATCAAAATGCCAGTAGAATAATCAAGTCGTAAGTGCTGAGCGTTGCTTAGTGAGCGTTGTGGCGGTGTTTTCAACGCCCGGCGGTGTAGGGTGATTTAAATGAGGCTGTGCAGGTTAGGTCATGCAAGCGGCTGCAAGTAACGCGGCTTGGGAATAGATGCCGGAGCCGTGGCGCGATCTCGACTAGGTTCGCTTTTGGACGTGTTTTGTTTCAGATTTGTTTGTTGCCGCTGGGATGTAAGGGGGGGAATGACATCGTTGTGGCGGTTATTACTTAACGGGGATCTTGATGAAAAATAAAGTGGTGCCAACAAGCGTGGAGCGAGTTCTGCAAGATAACGACTTGATTGTTTCCCGTACTGATTTGAAAGGCATTATCACATATGGTAATAATGCCTTTATCAAATTTTCCGGGTTTGCGCGAGAAGAGCTGATGGGGGTGCAGCATAATTGTGTGCGTCATCCTGATATGCCGCGTGCCGTTTTTAAGTTGCTGTGGGACACCTTAGCGCAAGGCCGCGAAGTTAACGCTTATGTGAAGAATATGTCGAAAGACGGTAGCTTTTACTGGGTTTTGGCAAACGTTACCTGCGATTTTGATGAGAGTGGCCGTGTGTCAGGATATTACTCTGTCAGGCGCCGCCCGAGTCCGGTTGCCGTATCTGCCGTATCCGCGTTGTATCGCACCCTGTTGGAGGCAGAGCGGAATGCCGGTACGCGCGATGCGATGGATGCATCGACCAGGATTTTAGTTGATGCAATCGGCAGTCAGGGTTTTAAGAGTTATGAGGAATTCATATTTAGTATCATCAAGTTAGATCGTACAAGATAACCTGTCAAGCTGATCGAGCTGAGTGTGTCCGTTAACGAATGAGGTGGTTTATGAAATCGATTGTTACTGTATGGTCAGGCTTTAGTGTGCAATTGCGTTTGCAAATTGCACTGCAAATAATACTGTTTATCGTGCTGACTGGAATTCTCTTCGTGTTAAGTGTTCATGAAGATGAGGTGCTGGAAGATTTTCTCGGGCAATCCACGCAGGAGGCTTCGGATGGCGTTCTTAACGGCCTGAATTTGATGATGGTCGGTGGCACTATTTCCGACCCGGCTATGCGAGCACTGTTTGTCAATAAAATGAAGGATTCAGAGGGCATCGTTGATCTGCGGGTAATGCGCGGCAAGCCGGTGCAGGATCAATTTGGGCCCGGTCTTGAGCAGGAGCAGCCGCGTGATGAACTCGATCGTCAGGTATTGACCTCGGGGATGAAAAGCACGACGCGTTATGTCGAAGGCGATAAGACGATCTTGCGGGTCGTATTCCCGTTTATTGCCAAAAAAGAATTTCGCGGAACAAACTGCTTGAGCTGTCATCAGGTTCAAGAGGGGGTGGTGAATGGCGCGCTTGATCTGCGCCTGGATATAACAAGTAAACTGGCCAACAGCAGCCGTTTTATGATGATCGTGTCCGGCGTGTTTATTGCCTTGCAAGTGCTGCTGTTCTTTATTTTGCGCTGGCTTCTGGCGAGGAATCTGCGTCCGCTGATGAGTTTGCAGCAAGAAATGCGAATTGTTTCAGAAACGGGAGGATTTGGCAGAAGGCTTGATGTTCATGTCGGGTTATCTCCTGAGCTGCGTGATATTTCTGTTTCATTCAATGAAGTGCTTGATTCTGTTGAGGCCGTATTCCGCGAGTTGCAGGCTTCTGCCGGTGCAATGAAGGCTGGGGTTACCTATCGGATTCCGCTGGCGGGAGGCATGCGCGGTCAGGCGCGGACGGTGCTGCTAGCTACAGAGGATGCATTCAATGAACTGAGCTCTCAGACGCTGGCATTGGCTTCCGTTATGAGCGCGATTCAAAGCGGTGATTTTGCAACGCGTATGCCGGATGGCGCGAATGCCGAATTAGTGTCGAACGTTAATTCGGCGATGCAGGCGATGCAGGCGATGCTGGGTGATGTGGGCGGCGTGATGAACGGCGTATCGCAAGGCGATCTGACTGGCCGTGTGAGAGCGGAAGGACGCGGTGATCTTGCCCGACTGAAAGAGGCAATC
>MGWO01000011.1 GCA_001801025.1 Gallionellales bacterium GWA2_54_124 | reverse complement strand
CCGCGTCCTTCCGCTCTCACACGGCCAGTCAGATCGCCTTGCGATACGCCGTTCATCACGCCGCCCACATCACCCAGCATCGCCTGCATCGCCTGCATCGCCTGATCGACAGCAAGTTTGAACTCACCATCCACTTTAGCGTCAACTCGTTTGTCAAAGTTGCCTTCGCGCAACGCCTTCATCACATCCGTCAGCGCGGTCATGGTCAGTTCCAGCTTGTCCACAGAACCGTTGACACTCGACTTCAGCTGCGCCAGATCACCGCGCGCCTCCACACTGACGCGCCGGCTGAAATCCCCCCGCGCTACCGCTCCCATCACCTGATTGGTATTGGACAAGGCGTCTTGCAACGAGGCCATCATGCTGTTAAACGCCGCCGCAGTCTGACCCACTTCATCCGCAGACTGGTAATCTACTTTCATAGAAAAATCACCCGTGCGCTCAACACTTAACAAAGAACCCTGCAGCAACTCCAATGGACGTGTGACCGAACGCAGAACGAACAACCCCAGGAACACAAGCAAACCAGCAATAAGTACAACAAAGACGATCATTGATATCCGTGCTGAATGGGTTAACACGTCACTTTGCTTAACCGAATCGACCCCTATTTCGACATTCAAATCGATAATTTTCCCTAAGGTTATCTCTGACGCGTTATAGCTCGCACGCTGCGCTTCGTACTGACTATAAAATTTACTAAATAGACGCTTTTGCTCACTTTCGCTGGAATTTTTGCTCAGCGCGAGCATCGTCTGCGTCATTTCCGCATCCAACCCCTTCCAGGTTTTCCATTCACCAACAAACTGATTCCACAACTTTGCCTCTTCTGTTGTTTGAGGCAGTGACTCATACTGCTTCCAACCTTTTTCAGCGCGCTCCCAGGCGTGCTCTTTCCGTTTGAGTGAATCTGCGAAATTATCCTGAGCATTGTAATTATTTTCCCATATGGCCACTTCAATCGTTCGCATACGAATTGCCGTTTGCGCTTCATTTAGCACCATAAGCCCCTCTACTGAAGGCAAACGCACTTTACCGATTTCTTCAACCTGTACTACACAACCATTAATTCCGGAATTACCTATTAACCCGACTGATCCAAGCGCAATAATTCCCACAGCAATCAAAAAATAAATTTTTGATTTTACAAAGTAATTTTTAAACATTAGAGCTATCCTCATAAATACTCTCGACAAAACCGGAGAGTGACCTCAAATTAGGCTAATTGGTATCAGCCACCTAAAACACATGTATCAAACTCAATGCAGCCGTACCTCGCCCCCAATTTCCCCCAACCGGGTATGTCCACGCAGGGCCTGCGTTAGTCTGCGTATACGCAACTCCGAGCAGATATCCGTTGATATCTTTGCTAATCCCAAGCTTGTAATCGGTGTAAGTGTAGATTGATGCCGCAGCAGGTTTAAAAATCTGCTGGCCCGCATGCAGCCCGATGATGAAACCCGTATCAGCAAGTGGAAGATTGGCATTCAATTCAATATAACGAGTTCCCCGTGCGCCCGGTACGGTCAAAAAATCACCTAGCGCATAAGAATATTTGGCAGAAAACCATTTGTAACCGATAGCGCCGTATACCTCGTCGGTATCAGCCTTGGAAAAACCCGTTGTTGACTTGTAACTGCCAGGATAGTTGTAGCGGATAAATCCTGCGTCATAGCTGAAGTCATCGGCAAAAGTGTTTTTTAACCCCAGATAAGTATCCAGCTCCAGATTGGCGCTGCCCGATGCAACCGCGCCGCTGTTTGAAATCCAATTAACATTGGAAGCATAGACGCCAGCATAAAAACCACTCTCATGGACGTAATCTAAACCGCCCTGAATCGCCGGTCTGTGCGATGTTTGCGAAATGCCCCGAAAAATATAATCCGAGGTTACGCCGATATTTCCAGTAACGGTGGAAGCCCCCGCCATCGCAACTTCCGTGACAAAAAGCCCCGCTACCAACAAGAATACATGCCCGAGGTGATGTCGTGACACGACGCCATATCCCACTTTCCCGCGCTCCATAAGACAAGTAACGACACCGAAACCAAAATACAGCCTGGCACCCATTTTCATATCATTCACAGCAAACTCCCAATTCATATTTCTTCATAAAATCAGCCTATTGCAAAAACCACAACAGTTTTTGCATGAGCGCCTACCGCAACAGGCGATCCATCGACACCTAATCTATCCAGGATAAATTAGGACGTGCGCGCAGAAAACAGCAGGAACAGGCGGATGCTATGGCGAAAGCTGTGCCATAGCGAGAAATCAAAAAAATGAAAACTACGAGAAAGCGCGGCCCGAAAAAGAGCCAATATCCGTCTGTGAATGTGCCGCGCCACACACGCAGCTAGCAACACTGGCATGAATATTGCATGCGGGGGGGGGGGGGGGGGGGGGGGGGGTAACTCACCCATGCCATAGAGTCAAGCAAAAAAATTGCGCTATTACGGCGCAATTTTTGTATTTCGCTCTGAACGACTATGTTGGGAGGCTTCATGATCACACTTATTTTTTGAACGGACACATAGTATACGAAAAATACGAAAAATACGAAAAATACGAAAAAATAATACCTTGCGCCTTGCGCAATAGCGAAAACGTTCACTGCCACGCTGAATATCATCCCGCAGAATTGCCCGGTTCTTCAGTGTTCCGCTGATGTATCCGGCCCGTTATTACTGCGAATAGACATGGATTCACATACATATTTCTGTAACCTGGATTTGATAAATTAAAAAGCGAAAAGTCGTACTCGCAAATAAAAATAGCATTAATTTAATATGATTGGAATTAACATGGATATCAAACAACGTATCACTTTGCTGATTGCATTATCAGTAATGGCTATTTTTACTATTGGTGGCTCTTCGATTCTCCTGTCTAAAAATAATGCCGCAGAAGTCAAAAAGGTTACCGAAGACGTGCTGCCCAGTGCGCTTAGTTCTGCAGATCTGGTTTCTCAGGTGAAAGAAATGCAGCTCATTACGATGTCGATGATTTCTACTCCCGACACCAATCTGGCGAATCAAGCTAAGGATAAGCTGCTTATTAGCAAAAAAAATTTACAGGATGGCGTCGATTTTCAGTTTGCACATGCCGATGGAAATACACAGCACGGATTGATCGTGCAGACCAAGGAAAATCTGGCCGAATATTTTTCGGCGATTGACGAAACCGTTAATTTTAAGCTTTCCGGGCAAAGCGATATTGCTGATGCAACTTATTTTGGCAACGTGGTTGTGCTGCAGCGCGAATTGCAACAAATCGTGGACACATTACGCATTGAGAAGAGTCGCGAAAAGGATCTCGCGATTGCTGAACTGAACAATAATTTGTCTGCGACTGTCACAGGCGTGACCCTGTTGTCGCTCGCGATCATAATCGGGCTGGGTGCGTTTGGTCTAATTTTGTATCGGCAAATCATTTACCCGATTAACCGGATGCAAGAAGCTACCACTGAAATTGCATCAAGCCAGGATTTCACCCATCGCGTACCTGTGACGCGCATGGATGAGATTGGCAAGTCGATCGTTGCATTTAATATCATGATTGAAAAGATTGAGGAAAATTCAATCTTGCTGAAGCAAAAAACCAAAGATATTCACACCATGCTGCAAAATATGCCGCAGGGAATACTGACCATTGCGGAAGGAAATAAGGTTCATCCTGAATATTCAGCCTATCTCGAGACCATTTTTGACACCCAGGAAATCGCCGGACAGAATTTCATGGATCTTGTTTTTGCAAACTCTGACATGGGCTCTGACACGTTGTCTCAAGTCGAAGCGGTAGCAGCAGCATGCATTAGCGAAGATCAGATGAATTTTAAATTTAACAGTCACTTGCTGGCAGATGAAATTAAAAAGACGATGCCTGATGGGCATATCAAAATACTCGATTTAAGCTGGTCGCCTATCCTTGATGAAAATGACCACGTGATTCGTTTGATGTTGTGTATCCGCGATGTTACGGAACTTAGAGCATTGGCGGCAGAAGCGACGAAGCAGAAGCGGGAGCTTGAAATTATCGGTGAAATTCTTTCTGTGACACAGGAAAAATTCCATGAATTTATCATCAGCGCTTTTCAGTTCCTTGATGAAAATGAAAAACTGATTCGCGATAATCTCCACCAGAATAACGAGGTATTAACACAGCTGTTCCGCAATATGCATACGATCAAAGGTAACTCGCGCACTTACGGCCTGAATCATCTGACGAATATTGTTCATGAAGTTGAGCAGGAGTACGTCTGTTTGAGAGAGTGCAATCAAGAATCCGTATGGAACCAGGACGTGTTGCTAGGCGAATTGCATTCTGTAAGAGAAGTTCTCGAATATTACTCAAATATCAATGAGGTTAGTTTAGGCCGTAAGGGACCGGGACGTCGCGGTGGCATTGAGCATTTCCTTATGGTGGATAAGCGCCAGATTATGCAAACAATCCATCATCTGGAAAAGGCAACCTATGGAAATATACACGACCTGCGCGAAGCTCATGGTGCTGTCAGCAAAACATTACGCCTGCTAGGCACAGAGCGCATTATTGAAACGCTGGAAGGTGTGTTCGGCTCGCTGCCCTCGCTCGCACGCGAACTGGGCAAGATCCCGCCTATCGTAGATATTCAGGAAAATGGATACGTTATTCATTCTCAGGCGAGTAGCGTGCTTAAAAATGTATTCATGCACCTTATCAGAAATGCGATGGATCATGGGCTGGAAACGCCAGAAGAGCGCATCGCTCAGAACAAACCTCAGGCCGGATTAATCAGCTTGGAGATGGATGTGCAGGACGGTATGCTGCAAATCAAGCTGAGCGATGACGGACGAGGGCTGGCTTTGAATCGAATTCGCAAAATGGCGATTGACAGAATGCTGGTCAGTCATGACGATTCTTTGACTGACCAGCAAATTGCTAACCTTATTTTTCTTCCCGGCTTTACTACGGCCAGTTCCGTGACTGAAGTTTCAGGGCGCGGAGTTGGTATGGATGCAGTAAAGGATTTCATTTATAAGGAAAAAGGTACGATAAAGATACGTTTTACCGACGGTAATATTGGTGCTGATTTCCGTCAATTCGAGATGGTTGTCTGCCTGCCTGAAATGCTGGCAGAAAGTATCGATGGTGTGCATTTCCATTCAGCGTATCAGGATAAATTTGATCTTGCTATGGTCGATTTTAAATCAAACGAAATGACTATTTCAAAGCAGGCATAAGACGATATTTGAATATCTTCTGGAAGGGAGAATTGATCAGTGGATGCTGTGTACGGCAATTACTCTGAGCATCGCACACAGTGATCCGTGTTGGGTGAAGTGAATACATGAATATAATTATTTTTTGGAATCCCTCGGATTGCTGGAGACATTTAAGGAGAAGAATCTGCTATGTGCCGTTTGATTTTTCTGTTTACCGGTCAATTTTGGCGGACACCAGTGGCGCATTGGAAATTTTTTGAAAATTGATATGAGTAATAGTGGGGATACTAAAATGGCTGAAAATCTTGTCAGCAAGGTTCTGGTGCTAGACGATAGTCTTGAGCATGCGCATGCAATCAAAGAATTTTGTGACAATAACAATCTGATCGCTCTCAAAGTGCGCAAAAATCGTTTGATGTTTGTTTTGCAGTCGAACATAGACCTGGGAGCCATTCTGTATTCGGAGAACTATGGCGGTTCTATCAAGGAAAATACAGAAATCGCATTAAAAATACATGCGTTTCGCCCTGAACTTCCCATTATCGTGCGGCGCGATAAGGAGGTGACCCTAGATAGCCTGCCAGACATTATCAGACCCGCATTTTGCGCGGCCTATATTGCCGACGATATGAGCACACTGCGTAAAGTGATCGATGAATATATCTTCAGTTTGGTGTATCCCAATGCGTTAGTACGGGGAATTTCTGAGATTACCGAGGCCGTACTGTCTAGCCAATTTAAACAGTTAACGATTGCCTGGGACACGCCTTATATCGTCCGTGACCGGGTAGTTTTTGGCGAAGTACTCAGCCTGATACCGATGGAGAGCAACTGGTGCCGTGGCTACATGATGCTGCAAACGGAAGAGGAGCCTATTCTGGAGGTACTCGGTTTGTACAATGAGCAGGATCATGACACCAACTTCAGGGCAGTGAACAGCCTGCTGGGTGAAATTACCAATCAGATATGGGGGGCATTCAAAAATCGCTATATCGGCGATACCAGCCCTTCGTCAAACGCTCAAATACAAGTTCCGCTGGTTGTGAGTCACAAGCACAAATATATATCCTTTGGAACTGAGAATCCGCATCTTTGTTTTTTGTATAAGCTGGTTGATGGAAGTACAGGCAGGACGGTTACGTTGTACCAACGATTTATTTTTAATCTCAACTGGTCTCCTGAAAATTTCAAAGAGCTTGGTCATGCTGCTGAGGGGTTTGTCGATTCCGGCGAACTCGAATTTTTTAAATAGGATGAAATAATGGCACAAATTCTTGTTGTAGACGATTCAAGTACGGTCAGGGATGCAGTAGCTGAATTCCTGAGAAAGAACAATCTGGATGTGGTCGTTGCCGTTGATGGCAAAGACGGTCTGTCCAAACTCAAAAATGATTCTGGTATCAAGCTGATTGTTAGCGACGTCAATATGCCCAATATGGATGGTCTGACCATGGTAGAAAAAATACGAGGTGAATTGGGTAATACCAGCGTCAATGTTATCATGCTGACAACAGAGAGCAGCCCGAGTCTGAAGGAACGAGGTAAAGCAGCTGGAATTAAGGGATGGATAGTTAAGCCGTTTAAAGGCGATGTCGTTCTTGAAAGTATCAAAAAACTGCTGGTATAACTTCTTCCGTTCTGTCTCGGCGATCCTCAATCCTGTATTCAGGTACGGGGATCGTTTTCTGTCATACCAGATACGGATTTTGTTTATCGTACAGTCACAAGCGGCTCAAAAACGGGTTTAATATCCAGCATGAGGACAGAATGCCGCAGCGCTCAGAGTGGACTATTCACCGTTAACCTTTTGGGTGCCCGCAAGCTTCTATGCCAATCAAACACGGTGCCAGATTGGCGCACAACTGACATCCCGGTACGTATCAGCACGATACCCAACGTCTGACAAACAAACCTAAGCCGATCCGTAAAAAGAAGGCTCAATAGGGGTAAAGTGAAACTCTTTGCTAAATGACCAGGGAACGACAACCTGGTTTCTAACGTTTCAAGGTTAATTTGAACAGATGAGGGGCTTGGCCATGGATAAGCGTGTGGAGGTTAAATCGGTTGCACCACATTCAAGTCTGATGAATATTGTTTATTTGGCGGTCTGGATGAAAGTGATATGGTCTTTTTTTGATCATGCGCCAGTCTTGTTTTTCATCACGCTCTTTTTTAGTGGGCTGTGTATTTTTTTGATGGTGCTAGATTTAGTTTTGCAGACATTTTTTAAACAGGACGCTGTGATTGATGTGACTCCGGAGGTTTGAAGGATATTCTGTTGTAAGCAGAATATCCGCTCAAGACTTTGAAAACTAAATATAAGACATCAACTGGCCGCTTACATCATACATAGATAAACAGGATAGGCCGCCAATCCTCGTACTGGCGGCCTATCCATGCCCGGGCTTTCCCCGTCAGCCTATCGCGTCGAGATTACGGACGAGTGGCCTGTTTATCACCCGACCCGCTTCTCTACATCGAACAGGTACTCCACGACCTTGCCGCTCAACAGCTCCACTTCACGCGACGCAACGGCTGCCTGCGTGCGATCACCGGACTGCATCGACTCCACAACTTTCCTCACGTTATCATGCATGCACATGTGATCGTGTTCCAGCGTATTCATGACGGGGAGATTGCCATACTTGTTCATTCCCTCCGAATACAACCACTGACCTAGCTTGCAGTCGCGATGACTGACGACCTTCACTTCCGCGACATTTTTCCGGCCCGCCATGATGTCTTGTACCGTCACCAGCCAATTCATGTGTGCCTGACGCATGCCAGCAAACTCTCCGCTATTGTTCTTGAGTTTGTACCGGCCAACCGTAACGCTGGCATCTTTAGCGATACGCGACAAATCGATCATCGTCGCGGTAATTTCTTCGCTTGCTGCCGCGTTGCTCTGGGCGACTTGCTTGAGATTAGTCGCATTCGAGTCGATATTATTGAGCGCCGAGCTCTGCTCTTCCAGCGCCGCCGAAATGCGCTGCATCATGCCCTCTGTTTCGACCGAGCCGTTTTCTATACGCTGCATGTCCGCCGCGACTTCCCTGACCGTCGCTACCGCACGGTTGGCGTCCGCCACCGCCTGCTGTACCAGTTGGGCGATTTCCTGCGTACTGGAGGCAGAATTCGCCGCCAGTTTGCCGACCTCTTCGGCGACGACCGCAAACCCCTTGCCGTGTTCACCGGCACGCGCCGCTTCGATAGCCGCGTTCAGGCTCAGCAGGTTGGTCTTGTTGGCGATGCCTTCGATGACCTCGGTGATCTTATTGATCTTCTCAGAATTCGCCGCGATACTGTTGACCACTTCGATCATGCGATCCATCTTCACCTTGCCATCGCGGACGATGGCGAGGGATTCCTGAGACTTACGGCTCGCCGCTTCCGTATTCTGCGTGACATCCGCAACAGACGAGGCCGTCTGGCGCACGGCCGTGGCCACCTGATTGATCGCATGCATCTGATTCTGCGCCCCGTCCGAGATTTGACCGATCGCCGTACTGGACTCGTGTGCCGCTGCCGCAAGATGCTGAACCGACGATGCCAATGCCGCAAAAGACATGCTCAACTGTTCAAAGTTTGTGTTGATCCGCCCCTTCAGGGTGGTCAATTGCCCCTGGGTCGGCACCGAAACCTCCTCGCGCAAATCCCCGCTGGACAACGCAACCAGGACGCGAGCGATATCGAGCATAACGGCTTCGATGGAACACATCGCCAACTCCGCACGTCTCAAATTCTCGCCCAGAACGCCCTCAACCTTGCTGTTATTGCTGCGCCAGGCGAAATTCCCCTGCACCAGCGCATTGCAAAGCCCTTCAAATGCCTCCAGAACCAATGCCACATTATCGATGGCGCCATTGAATTCCTGCTTCATCACCGCCAGATCGCGCGGCAATGTCGCCCTGATGCGTCGATTCACATCCCCGCGTGCCATGGCTGACGTCACCTGAGCAACCTCGGCCAGCGCGACATTGGCCATATCGGAGGCCGAATTAAACGCCGCTGCAATCGCACCGAATTCGTCACCGCCGCAATAATCTGCCCTAGCCAGTAAATCGCCAGCCTCCCAGCGCATCATGCCCGAGACAACCAACCCCACGGACTTTTTTGCATGCGCCACGAAATAACCGGTGACTAACACACTGGCAAGTAACCCCGCTCCGAAAACAGCCAGCATGGCGCCTCCGCTCCACCCGCTCATCGCCAGCGCAAGCACAGCGACCGAGCTTGCGCCATACAGGGCGAACAACATCCAGTAGCGCGCAGACAACGAAAATCCGCCCAGCCATCCTGCCGCCTTACGGCGGGACGCCAGCGTATCCAGCGGGATTTTTTCGCCGCTTTTCAGGCGCTTGTACAAGGCATCTGCTGCCGATATCTCCGCACGCGAGGGCTTGTTGCGCACCGAACGATAGCCGGTGATACTGTCGCCCGTCCTGATCGGTGTCACCACCGCCCTGACCCAATAATAATCGCCATTCGCACAACGATTCTTGACTAACCCGACCCATTGCGCCCCCGTTTTAACGGTACGCCACAAATCCTCGAAGGCCTCCACGGGCATATCGGGATGTCGCACCATGTTATGGTTGTTCCCGATCATTTCGCGTTCCGCATAACCGGCTACTTCGCAAAAAGAAGCATTCGCGGATGTCACAATACCTTTCAGGTCCGTCTCAGAAACCAACTTTTCGTTGGCGTGGTAATCGCGCTCAATATTCGTAACGGGCAAATTGATTTTCATAGCGCATCCCGCATCAGAGACGAACCGCAAAAATGCATGCTAACCCGTTGATAACTCGCAAAAAATGCGGGGGGGGGGGGGGGGGGGGGGGTAGCTTATCCCCGTGGCTTTGTCAAGACAGTTCATGTGTCACATCTCCTAAAATTAACTTCGGTTGTTAACTGCAATTCATCGAGTAATGAGCGGCTTTGCAAGCCGCACCCGTACCCGATTACATACAAAAACGGCTCCCGCGCCTCCTGCCGTGAACCGTCAATTCACGCGGCGCTGCGCACCGGCTTGAGCCGGCTGCAGCACACAATTCCCGCTCCCAAAACAGATCGCGCCCGGGAATTACGGGGTATTGCCCTAAATCTGGAAAGTGTTGCAGGCGGACTGACACGCTAGAAAATCTAGCGCCCCTCACCCTTGACGGATAAGTCAAACAACTGGGTTCCACGAAAATAATAAATCGCCTTCAGTGGACCGCTCGCGATTTCCATCCTGCGATGTTCAAAAACAAGCCTGATAAGCAGTGTTTGTATAAAATCCGCTTCGCACATGTCAAGCACCATCTCTCGAGTGATATTTGTACAATATTCAAAACCAAAATTAACCGCACACACCCAACCCTCTCTATCGATTGCAACCATGCCCCAAGGACTGTTTTCCCATACGGCCTCGATAAAAGCGGGAGAAGCGTATACTCGATCCATGCTGTTTTCCCCACAAGCGTATTTCATATTAACCGCCTAAAACTCAAAGTTGATTTAAACCAATCTCTATAGAATAAAACTTAAAACGGCGGGCTGATCTGCAATGATCATGTTGCCTCTTCTGAACTGCTGAGCTGAAGAACCAACGCATTAAACTCTGTGATGGGAACAGGTTTGCTAAAAAAGTAGCCCTGAAAACATCTACAGCCCTTACCCAGGAGTAATTGAAGCTGATCTTCAGTTTCCACGCCTTCCGCTATCACTTCAAACTTCATACTGTCGGCCATCGCGATAATGGTTCGTACCAATGCACGCCCGTCATTGCCGTTACTTAGATCGCGCACAAACGACTGGTCGATCTTAATCTGGTGAATAGGCAATTTACTAAGATACTGCAAAGAAGAATAACCGGTCCCAAAATCATCTAATGAGAGCTGAACCCCCATCATTTTCAATGCACGAAATTTTTCGATGATGTCTGAAATATTATTCACAAACATGCTTTCAGTCAGTTCCAGCTTGAGCAAATTCGGATTAATGCCGTGACGCAATACACATCCTTGTACTTGCTCGACGAAATCCGCCTGATTAAATTGACGCGCACTCACATTGACCGACAGCACGAGTTCACGGGTAACAACAGATTGCTGCCATGCTTTAATCTGTGCACATGCCGTATCAATCACCCATAGCCCGATATGCAAAATAAATCCGTTTTTTTCCGCAATATCAATAAATTGCAACGGTGGAACAAGGCCGCGAACAGGATGAATCCAACGAAGCAAAGCCTCCGCCCCCACAGGAGATCTGCCGCTATCCACCTGAATCTGGAAATACAACGTCAATTCCTGCTTTTCAAGTGCATGACGCAACTCACTCTCCAAACTAACGCGTTCATTAAGCGCCTCTTGCAGCTTCGGTTCGAAAAATTGCAAAGAGTTACGCCCCGCATCTTTAGCCTGATACATGGCGATATCAGCTTGTTTTAGTATCTCGTCGACAGTCGCATCCTGCCCCCCAAACAGGGTTACGCCAATACTGAACGTAATGCTATATTCATGGGTGCCCAGCAGATAGGGCATATTTAATATCGTCCAAATTTTTTCGCCTATCTGTTTTGCCTCTGAGGCCGCGTCGATCACCTCTCCACTCAATTTTTCAAGCATGACAACAAACTCATCGCCCCCCATTCGAGCAACGGTATCGCCCTCGCGCGCACTGTTTTTCAGCCGATCGGCAACGTGCACCAGTAGAAGATCACCCGTCTCATGTCCGAGGGTGTCATTCAATTCCTTAAAATTATCAAGATCGATAAGCAGTAATGCACCAGATTTTCCACTCCGTTTACTGGAGAACAACGCCTGCTGCAACAGATCGATTAACTGACTCCGATTAGCTAATTGCGTTAACAAATCGTAACGGCTAAGAAAATTAATTTGCAATTCCGAATTTGCACGTTCCGATATCTCACCGCTGTGTGCAGAATGACCGGCGATGTCCTTAGTCAAGCTGATGATGCTGCCAAATATACGTACCATCTCACTACTCGAGACGGATATGATATTTTTCAACCAATCCATTCCCGTACTCAATCTGCTTCTGTGTGCCATATCAATATACTCATCGAACATCATACGATCTGTATCTCTGACCGTATGATCAATTTTTTGCACTTTAAACAAAAGGATAATTTAACTATTTTCGCCTTGGTGAACGGCGTCGCGCACGGCGCGCGCTCGCCTCAACGGAAGCCACATGCTTTCCCCGTAAAGGCTCAATAGAGTTAGTCTCCGCATTCACCTCTACCTTCATCGCATCAACCGCAGAACCGTCAAATAACGTGCTGCCGTCACAAAGGGCGTCATGACTTTGCTGGGCTGTCGTATCAACAAGCCAGCTCGCCATCAAGTCACCCAAATTAACCGGATGACGTAAATGGTACAACTGAATACCGCGCTCTTTATCAGGCAACACACAATCAAATAAACTAGCCAACTGCATAGACACGGAAGGCAAAGATAAAAAGCAGGCATCCTCCACATGGCGTAAGCAAGCAACGCTATCCAGTTCGAACATAACCGGCGCATCCTCATCACACGCGCTGTAAACCACACCCGCATGAGACTTCGGCAGCGCATTGTCCTTCATGCCCAACAAGGAACGCGCATTGATTGACGTCAAAACTCGCCCTCGCCAATCACGGTGTCCTGCGGCACAATTATCATCATTCAGCAACTCAACGATTTCATGTACGCCTGACGCATCCAGTAGCATCTGGTAAGGCCCCGCGTGAACTTGCAAATATTGCTTCACGCGGCCTCCAGACAAATCGTCGAATTAGCCGAATTCGGTACGCGCGCACTCTCAGCAAGTCGGAACAAGGCTTCACCATCAAGAATCAAAACCACCTTGCCGTCGCCCATAATTGACGCCCCGCCGACCCCCGGCAAAGCGGCCAAACGCGGATGAATATCTTTTACAAACAATTCGCGTCTGCCGACCATGCTGTCCACTTCGATACCGACCATCTGCTGACCATTAGAAATGACCACCGCAGAACGGTGCGCCACA
This sequence comes from Gallionellales bacterium GWA2_54_124, assembly GCA_001801025.1. Classification (GTDB taxonomy): domain Bacteria; phylum Pseudomonadota; class Gammaproteobacteria; order Burkholderiales; family Gallionellaceae; genus Gallionella. The sequence goes on along the minus strand of MGWO01000011.1, from coordinate 3,409 downwards.
TGAGATTTTTCGATCCGTTTAAATCCCAGTAAATCTGCCATATTAACCAACGGCAAAAATGCACCGCGCAATAACACCGCAGGCAGCCCCTTAACAGACTGGACCGCGCCATTTTCAACTTCCACTACTTCGGCAACATAACGACCGGGCAAGGCCAATGTCTGCCCCGCTACATTGATTAACAACACCTCTTGCACTGCCGCCGACAAAGGCATCTCCAGCGTAAATGTAGAGCCCTTGCCAAACTCGGATTTAATATGAATTGATCCGCCCAGACGCATTACATTGTTGCGCACCACGTCCATTCCGACACCGCGTCCCGAGGTCTCGGTGATCTTTTCGGCCGTAGAAAAACCCGGCATAAACAGAAAGTTATAAATTTCCTCTTGCGTCAGGTTATAGCTGTCAGCCTCCTGCACCAAACCCCGCTCTACCGCTTTTCGACGCACTTTTTCAGTATCGATACCGCGCCCGTCATCGCTTACCTGAACAATCACGCGACTCCCCTGTTGCAAGGCATTGATCAAAATGTGCGCTTCTTCCGGCTTTCCTGCAGCCTTCCGCTCTTCTGGCGCCTCAATCCCATGATCTGCGCTGTTGCGCACCATGTGCATCAACGGATCAGAAAGCACCTCGACCATCGCCTTATCAATCTTCACCTCCTGACCCGACTGATCCAGACGGATGTGCTTACCCTGTGACTGAGCAAGATCACGCACCACTCGAGGAAATCGCTTAAATACCGTTTCCATCGGAACGACTCGCAACGCCATAGCACTCACCTGCAAACGTTGCAACGTACTCAGGATGAGCGCATCAACTTCGGCAAGACGCCTGTTCTGAGCCTCAAACGCCTCACAAATATCGAATAAGTTATCCGACTCACGTTGTCCGGATTTTATGCTGTGCTCATTGACCATACACTTAAGCTGCGCAAGCGCGGCACGTGCTTTTTCGTTGTTAACGGCATAATTGAGCTGAGCTTGCACCATTACCATCTCGCCGATCTGATTCATGAAATGGTCGAGTGTCTCACCCGCAACGCGGATCACGTTTGCTGCCGCAGAGGAGCTAACCTGTGCCCCGGGGTTTGCTTTCGATTCCATTGGCGCCGGCGTAACTGGCAGCTCAACTTTGCTCGAGGAAATTTTAAGTTTAATCAGTGTTTCGCTGGGATCAATGGCGAACAACTCTGCTTTTACCTCTGCGTCTCCGGCCTTTGACACCAGTAACATTTCATACCAGCTTTTCCCGTCAATAAAGACCGAACGATTCGTAATCACCTTGCCACGACGCCCGACCCATGTAAGAAAGCTGCCCGCGACCTCTTCAGACGACTCAAGATGAGCCAACACTTCATAAATATTGCAGTGATCCTCTACCGCATTCATCAGATCCCGGACATTTTCGGGCGACAAAATCTCGACCAGCTCAGGATTTATTTTCAGTTCCTTGACGAAATCGCGAAACACCTCGACCGGATTGTTTTCAGAACCACCTGACTCATGAGCCCAAACATAATCACGGATCCGCGCACCTAACGCATCACGAGAAGACGACAACGCCTGTGTATCACTGTCGCCTCCCCCTTCTTCAGTACACAAATAGTGCTGCTGTACGAGCAGCAGCACTTCGCGTGTCAAGCCAATGATTTCACCGCCGATATTCAGCTCGCCGCGTGCCGCACGCCCATAAACATCCTCAAGCAACAGCAGCAAATTACAATTTGCCTCCGGTACAAGAAACGCAAAATAAGAATTCGCCGCTGAAAGCTTACGGCACAGGGAATCAGCCACCTCTTCATCGACCACCGCTCTTTCGCTGACATCAGCCCCTCCCCCTTCGAGCATATCCAGATTGTGAATGAGTTTGACGAATAAATGATCAAAATTTACCCGCATCGATGCCTTCAGATAAGTCGCCATCGTCATACCGCCGGCATCGTGTCCTGTCTCATTTTCGACAAAACCAATCAGCTCGTGAAACTGCGGAAGCAGAGCAACAATGCGGTCACGTTGCTCCAGCGTGACCGGACCGCCGCCGGCAGGGAAATTCGATGCCACATCGTCCAGTATCTCTTTAATACGGGTAAACCCCATCGCATCCGCTGCACACGAAACAGTCTCGACTCCCCCGCGCATCTCATCACACATACTGCAAGCACTGCAATTCGCAGGTAAATTACATTTCGGCGACACAATTCCTGTCAGGTGCGGCATGTTTTCGCGCACAACTTCCATAAAAAACTGCACCATTTCCGGATCTTCGTGTAAAGCCTGGCTCGTCACGACCGCCTCCAACTCGACGATCGCCGCTGGCTCTTCAACTGTACCCTGCCTGCCTGCGAAAACAAATGCCTCGGACAGGAGTACCAACAAGTTTTCCGGTGCCGTTCCATCGACGCGCTGTGCCACGGCCAGTTCACGCAGCTGTTTTAATTCATCAACCGCCTCCAGCAAGAGCGCGGCTGTCGAAGGATCAAGCAGCACAACACCATCGCGCACAAGCCCCAACAAATCCTCGGCACGATGCGCCAACTTTTCCATCGCCAGCAAATCCAATGCTTTGCACAGTCCTTTAACAGAATGGAAAGAGCGAAACAGGCGTGATATCTCATCGGAACTGACAATGTCGCGCTCGGCGTCAACCAGTATTTGCTCCATGACCTCCAAATGTTCCTCGGTTTCGATCGCAAATTGCGACCAGATACTTTCCATGAAATCGTTACTCATGTTTCGCTCGCTTTCATTCAAACAATGGTTATGAGCAGATGACGGTTAAACTCTGAACTTTTCGACTTCGCGGCGGGTGTTGTCTGCAATTTTTGCCAGTTCGACCACCGTCGCCGTAATCTCTTCCGAGGCCGCCGCATTGCTCTGACCGATCTGGTTAAGATTGCTTACATTGGCGTTGATCTCCTGCACCGCCGCACTTTGCTGTTCCAGTGCAGCTGAGATGCGTTGCAACATCCCGTCCGCTTCAACCGAACCACTCTCAATACGCTCCATGTCAGACGCCAATTCCTTGACGGTTTCAATAGCGCGGTTCGCATCCGCTACAGCCTGCTGTACCAAATGCGCAATTTCCTGCGTACTCGATGCCGAGTTCGCCGCCAGTTTGCCTACCTCTTCCGCAACCACCGCAAAACCCCGTCCATGTTCGCCTGCTCGCGCCGCTTCAATTGCCGCATTCAGACTCAGCAAGTTCGTCTTGTTCGCGATCCCCTCGATCACCTCGGTGATCTTGTTGATCTTCTCAGAGTTCGCCGAAATGCTGTTCACGACCTCGACCATCCGCTCCATCTTGTACTTACCGCCCCGCACGATGGCAACCGACTCCTGCGACTTGCGGCTTGCCGCTTCCGTATTGCCCGTCACATCCGTCACCGACACCGCTGTCTGACGCACCG
>MGWO01000010.1 GCA_001801025.1 Gallionellales bacterium GWA2_54_124 | reverse complement strand
ATTTCACAGGTTGCAACGGCGGTGCGTCAGACAGCGGTGTCGGTGACGGATGTGACGGGCAATACGGAAGCGGCAAGCCGCAAGTCGCAGGAGTCGGTTGCCATCGTGCGGGGCGGTAAGTACAAGATGGAGCGGATGGTCGAGGTCGTGAACAGCATTTCGGCGAACTCTGAGAAGATCAACAAGATCACCGAGGTGATCGAGGGGATCGCGAACAAGACGAACTTGCTGAGTCTGAATGCGGCAATTGAAGCGGCGCGAGCAGGCGAACATGGACGGGGTTTTGCGGTGGTTGCGGAAGAGGTAGGCAAACTGGCGGCGAACTCGGCATCGAGTACGCAGGAAATTGCGCATTTGGTACAGCAGGCTGTAGCGGATGCGAACCGCGCTATTGAAACCGTCAAGGAATTGGCGTCTGACATGGAGCGTATTGAGAGTGGTTCGGTTGAAGCGGACGGGATGTTGCAACGCATCTCAGCTGCACTGGAACAGCAAAGTGCGGCGGTGCAGGAGATCAACGCCAATGTAAGCAATCTTAACCAGATCGGTCAGAGCAATGCGGCGGCCTCGGAAGAGATTACGGCGACGGTGGTTGAGCTGGCAAAAATTGCAGACAACACCCGCCGTGTTGTACAAAATTTCCGCGTTTAATAGTCAAATTCCGCTCTGTTGATTGATTTTATAAGGGGATTTAAATTAATAAACTATTGAGTGATATGCAGCGCGGGATTGCTGCATTGTCAACAGTCCCAGCCGTTGTCGCGCCGACGCGCTTAGTGCAGCAAGGAAAGGCGGGTCAAGTGCACCGCCTGACCTTGCAGGTTGAGGAGCGGTTTGGTGTTCAGCCGTCGGGTCAGGTTGAACGCAAGCTGGAGCGCATTTTTGAAAAGGCGACTGAGAGTGATTTGTGCGGCTGGGTCGATCACATGTCGATGTTGCCTGCAACGGATAGCGAGTGGTTGTCTCTGGTCGAGAGTCTTACGGTACACGAAACCTATTTTTGTCGTGACAAGCCTATGCTGCGAATGTTGCGCGGAGAGGTCATGTCACAGTTGTTGCAGAGGAAGAAACAGTCAGGCGACTACACCTTTAAAATTTGGTCTGCCGGCTGCTCGACTGGCGAAGAAACGACCAATCTGGTCATGCTGCTACTGCAAGCGTTAGTTAAAGAGGGCGAGGCGAGTGTCAGTGTTGATGGCGAGATTTCTCCTAACCCGCGCTGGAAGTTACAGGTGATCGGCACCGATGTGTCCCGGCAGGTGGTGGCTACTGCGAAGAATGCTCATTATGCCGATTTCGGTATGGGTTCCTTCCGTGACTTTTCACAGGCCAATTTAAAGCAGTTTTTTGAATTGGTTTCAGATATTGCAGACCCGTTGCCCGGAGTGAATTATTACCGTGCTAAACCTTTTGTTCGCCGACATTTGAGTTTTCGTCAGCATAACCTTCTGTCTAGTTCCCCGGCTGAAACGGGCTGTGACATTGTGATCTGCCGCAATGTATTGATTTATTTTCAGGACTCCGTGAAGCGTGCAGTTCAGGCGTTATTCGGTCGTGCGTTAAGTACCGGCGGTGTGCTGGTGCTGGGTGGTCCGGATGTACTGTATTGGCCGGAGTTTTATAAACGCCAGTTTGGAGATGGTGGCGCTTGGTATATCAAAGAAGCTTGAGGGGTGAGGGTAATGCCGGGTGACGCACATAGGATAATTATGCGGAGAACAGAATGGATGTCGTAATTTTTGAAGTGGAAGGGCAGCGCTATGCTTTGCAGGCGGAATGTGTATCTGAAGTGCTGGATCCTGTTCCGGTTACGCCTTTGCCTTATGCTCCGGAGTTTGTCGATGGTCTGGTAAATGTGTCTGGATTTGTGGTGGTGCAAATGGATGCGGCGATGCGCCTTGAGGTCGGCGATCGTTTGAATCAGCAATCGGGCAATGTACTGGTTATTTGTAATGAGGGGCGGGCTGAAAGCGCTGTTCATGTTGAGCGTGTCATAACGCATGCAACCGTTGCCGACGAAGAGATCGCTCGTCAGGATGCCGTCGATTTAGCCGGGGATGAAAAAGTGGCAGGGACTCGCTACCTGGCAGGTAGCTTTCAGTGGTGCGACACATCGGTATTGTTATTAGCTGCCCATGTTTTTTCTCCGGCAGATATTTTTGCAGTAGGGGAGCCTGACGGCGAAGGGGGACTGCTTGCATCGGTAACGGGCTCGACGAGTCGTGGGGATAGTGACAATGAAGCTGTCGGGAAGAGATTCTCCTGTCTGATTGTAAAGTGTAACGGGGAGCGATATGGCTTACCGTTGGATGAGGTTGGAGAAGTTGTTGATGAATTTAATTTGACCATCTTGCCGCATGCGCCACTCGAAGTGAGTGGAATGGCTTTGCTGCGCGGAGCGCCGTTGCTGGCATTGTCGCTGGGTGCGATGTTAGGCGGAGCAGGTCAGGCTGACCTGAATCAAATGGTTGTGGTGGCAAAAAATGGTATTAATTTCGGTCTGCTGGTAGATGAAGTCGCAGGCATTGAATATTTTGCTGACCATGCCGTGCAGGAAGTGGAGTCAGGTTCGGAAATCGAGGGGTATCTGATTGGTGGCGATGGCAGCATGATCGGATTGCTGGGCTTGAGCGGTTTAATCACGGAAGCACACTTCAATCGTTATCGTGAATTCTTGATTAAGAATCATTTGGAGCAAACTTTAAGATGTCAGTCTGACACGGCAGCAGCGAAACGTCGCATGCTGACTTTCCGTCTGGGGCGCGAGCAATGTGCCATTGCACTGCAGTTGGTTGAGCGTGTCGAAGAATACCGTGATGAGACGGGACTGCCGGGTTCGGCAGCGGCGGGTTTGTCCGGGGTTGTTCAGATTCAGGGTGAGGTAGTGCCGGTGATCGACTTGCGTAGCGAAATTGGCGGTGAGATAGAGGATAAGGACGTGACATTTTTGGTTGTGCGCATAGCGGGCGGGGTATGGGCGCTGACTGTGAATCGTGTTGAGCGGGTGATTGAAATTGCCGAGACGGATATCGAGCAAATCAAAACGGCTAAGACGGATTATATCGCTGCCGTTGGTCGTTTAAATGGCCGGTTGATATCGATTTTAACGCTCGATCCGTTGGCTGTGGAAGGGGCGACTGAAATGTTGCTGGCTGCCTGATGATCAAGGTTCTTATCGTTGACGATTCTGCCTTCATGCGAATCGCTATGCGCAGAATGATCGAGTGTCATACCGATATTCAGGTGATAGGCGAAGCCAAGAATGGTGCGGTCGGCGTGCAAATGGCCATCGAGTTGCGTCCTGATGTGATTACCATGGATGTCGAAATGCCGGAAATGGATGGTCTTGCGGCAACCCGCGAGATCATGGCGGCAGCACCGTGCCCGATTATTATGGTGAGCAGCCTGACTGAACGCGGTGCGGCAACGACCATCAAGGCACTTGAGCTCGGCGCGGTAGATTTTATTCCTAAAAAATCCTCCTTTGTGCAACTGGACATCGTCCAGATTGGCGATGAATTGGCCGGGAAAATTCGCTTATGGGCAAATCAGAAGAAAAATATTGCGAGCTTTGGTGGGATTAAACGTTCTCCTTCGTTGCCCTCATCGGCGCTGAATAACTTTTCTCCTGTGGGGAAAGTCGGGTTAGTGGTGGTGGGGGTTTCGACCGGGGGCCCCGCAGCGATGCCGAAAGTATTGAGCAGTATGGGGCGGCTGAATTGCCCTATGGTCATTGCACAGCATATGCCCGCCGTGTTTACCAAAGGATTTGCCGATCATATGCGGGCTGAGACGGGGCTCAATGTGGTGGAAGGGGTAGATGGGATGCCGTTAGAGCCTGGAATGGTTGTGATTGCTCCCGGCGGTACGGACAGCGTGGTTCGTGAACCGTTTCCCGGACGTTTGACACTCTTCCTTAAGTTGAATGATGCGGCGAATATTCATCCGAATGCGGATGTGTTGTTTCGTTCAGCGTTCTCTTTATCAGTCGGTGTGGTTGCCGTTGTGATGACCGGTATGGGGTCTGACGGTACTGAAGGCGCGAAAATGCTTCATAAACGCAACGTGCCGATTCTTGTACAAAATCCGGACTGTTGTGTGGTAGACGGCATGACCGGGTCTGTGATTGCCGCTGGTATTGCATCTGCCGTATTGCAACTGGATGAGCTCGGGCGGCGGCTCTGTAAATGGTGTGCGTAAGCTTAAAAGTTTTTTATTTAATTGGAGTGTGTCGAAATGGCAAAAAAAGTTCTCATCGTTGACGATTCGTTTGTAATGCGCACCTTGATTAAGGATATTGTTAGTGCAGATCCGGAGTTAGAAGTGGTCGGCGATGCTGCAAACGGGCAGCTTGGGTTGGACGCTGCTAAAAAGTTCTCACCGGATGTCATCCTTCTCGATATTGAAATGCCGGTAATGGACGGTTTGGAGTGTTTGAAGCGACTTAAACTCATTTCAAAAGCTAAGGTGATTATTGTGTCTTCCGTGGCACAAACGGGTTCGCCGCAAGCATTGCAGGCTCGCCGCGATGGTGCCGCAGATGTGATTGCCAAGCCGAGCGGCGCGATGAGTCTGGATTTAGCCGATAAAAAAGGACATGACATCGTTAAAGCCGTGCGCATGGCGGCAGGACTTAGATAATGCAATGTCATCGCTAGCTGTTGAAGTCAAGCTCGTAATTTAAATTACGATTTAAAAATTAATAAGATACGTTTTTGTGCACATGTCAATGCACCGTATTGTTAAGGATTATGAACCTTTTAAATTGATTCTAGTTAAGAAGATTTTCAATCTAGGAAAAGATATGTTTATAAATATGAAAATAGGGATGCGTCTTTGGACCGGTTTGGCGCTGCTGATGTGTCTAATTGTTGGAACGGCGTTTTTCGTCAACCACAAAATCAACTCGATGGTAGATATTTCCAGTAAGGTCACAACCAAGGATTTTCACAAAGTAGAATTGCTGGTGGAAGTGGAGCGTCTGATTTCGGAAAACGCTAATTATTCCTTCTTAATAACTTTGTCGACCAGCAAGTCCGATATTGCAAAATATAAAGAAGCCATTGCCGCGAACAAAGGCAGAATTACGGAAGTGCTGGATCAAGTCGATCAGCTTATTCATCTCCCCGCTGGGAAAGCCGCCATGGCGGAAATTCGTGAGGCACGTAAGCTTTATGTTGCTGGATTTAGCAAATCCATCGCATTGAAAGAAAAGGGAAATAACGACGAGTGTCAAAGAGTGATGCAGGAAGAAGTGACGCCCTTGTACACCAATTTGATTGCCAGTCTCAATAAACTGGTAAGCATTCAAGTACAACTTATACAGGATGGCGCGAGTGAGATCTCTGTGATGGGTGTTTCGTCTCACCGGATTCTGCTCGCTACCAATATATTGTTGTTGGTTTTAGCCGTCGTAATTTTCATGTTTGTAATCCGTTCGGTCACACGTCCATTGGAGTTGCTGCAGGGTTCTTTGTTAAGTGTTGAGCGCACGGGTGATTTTTCTATGAAAGTAGATTACCAGTCTGCGGATGAAGTGGGTCAGACTGCGGCGGCGTTTAACAGCATGATGGCCTCGTTGCAAGACGCCTTGTCCAATACCAATCAGGTGATGGGAGCGGTAGCGCGGGGGGATTTCAGCCGGCGCGTCAGTGTGGAGGCGCGCGGTGATCTGGCGCAGCTGAAGTCGAGTGTCAACGGTTCTGTGGACAAGCTGGAACTGACCATGACCGCGCTGACGGATGTGATGAAGGCGTTGCGCGAAGGCAACTTTGACAAACGAGTTGACGCTAAAGTGGATGGTGAGTTCAAACTTGCTGTCGATCAGGCGATGCAGGCGATGCAGGCGATGCTGGGTGATGTGGGCGGCGTGATGAACGGCGTATCGCAAGGCGATCTGACTGGCCGTGTGAGAGCGGAAGG
>MGWO01000009.1 GCA_001801025.1 Gallionellales bacterium GWA2_54_124 | reverse complement strand
GAGCAGTACGGCGATCGGGCAGATTTCGGACGGTGCGCAAAATCAGATGCATGCCATTTCACAGGTTGCAACGGCGGTGCGTCAGACAGCGGTGTCGGTGACGGATGTGACGGGCAATACGGAAGCGGCAAGCCGCAAGTCGCAGGAGTCGGTTGCCATCGTGCGGGGCGGTAAGTACAAGATGGAGCGGATGGTCGAGGTCGTGAACAGCATTTCGGCGAACTCTGAGAAGATCAACAAGATCACCGAGGTGATCGAGGGGATCGCGAACAAGACGAACTTGCTGAGTCTGAATGCGGCAATTGAAGCGGCGCGAGCAGGCGAACATGGACGGGGTTTTGCGGTGGTTGCGGAAGAGGTAGGCAAACTGGCGGCGAACTCGGCATCGAGTACGCAGGAAATTGCGCATTTGGTACAGCAGGCTGTAGCGGATGCGAACCGCGCTATTGAAACCGTCAAGGAATTGGCGTCTGACATGGAGCGTATTGAGAGTGGTTCGGTTGAAGCGGACGGGATGTTGCAACGCATCTCAGCTGCACTGGAACAGCAAAGTGCGGCGGTGCAGGAGATCAACGCCAATGTAAGCAATCTTAACCAGATCGGTCAGAGCAATGCGGCGGCCTCGGAAGAGATTACGGCGACGGTGGTCGAACTGGCAAAAATTGCAGACAACACCCGGAGAGCGGTCGAAAAGTTCAGAGTTTAGGCGTTCAGGGTCTGGTACGTGCAAATGGACAGATGTTATTTATAAAGATTGCAGGGCAAAACTCAGGTGGATTTTTTGAAAAATTTAAAAATAATGAACCGGTTCTTAGTGATAGTAATCTGCATGGTCGCAGGCTTCGCGGTGTACGGGGCTTGGTCATTCAAGACTCTGAATGAACTAAAGGTGAATGGCCCTGTATATAGTGAAGTGGTTAAGGGGAAGGATCTGATTGCCGATATTCTGCCTCCGCCTGAGTACATCATTGAATCCTATCTTATCAGTCTGGAACTCGCAGCAAGCAACAAATCCGGGATGGTTGCACTGATCGAACAATTTAATTCCCTGAGAAAAGAGTTTTTTAGCCGGCATGAATATTGGAAAAACACGCCGTTGCCCGACAACATTCGTCAGGGCCTGGTGCAGGAATCTTTTGATTTTGGCGTTGATTTTTACAAAATCGGGCTTGATGAATTCATTCCTGCCTTGCAGAAAGGTGATCAGGACACGGCAGAGAGCGCCTTGAAAAGGATGAAAACCGCCTACGAAAATCACCGGGTGGCGATTAATAAGGTGGTTGCTAATACGAACCTGTATTTGAATTCGATAGAAGAGGGGGCCGCGGAGACCATCAGTCATGCGACGAAAGTGATGATGACGATCTTGTTTGTGGCGATTGCCGTCAATTTGCTTATTTCATTCCTGATCGTGCGTTCGATCATTTATCCGCTGAAATTAGTGCAGGGAACGATCGCTGAAATCGAGGGTACTGGAGACTATTCGTATCGGGTGGATTACCAGTCTGCGGATGAAGCTGGGCAGATGGCCTGTGCGTTTAACAGCATGATGGCCTCGTTGCAAGACGCCTTGTCCAATACCAATCAGGTGATGGGAGCGGTAGCGCGGGGGGATTTCAGCCGGCGCGTCAGTGTGGAGGCGCGCGGTGATCTGGCGCAGCTGAAGTCGAGTGTCAACGGTTCTGTGGACAAGCTGGAACTGACCATGACCGCGCTGACGGATGTGATGAAGGCGTTGCGCGAAGGCAACTTTGACAAACGAGTTGACGCTAAAGTGGATGGTGAGTTCAAACTTGCTGTCGATCAGGCGATGCAGGCGATGCTGGGTGATGTGGGCGGCGTGATGAACGGCGTATCGCAAGGCGATCTGACTGGCCGTGTGAGAGCGGAAGGACGCGGTGATCTTGCCCGACTGAAAGAGG
>MGWO01000008.1 GCA_001801025.1 Gallionellales bacterium GWA2_54_124 | reverse complement strand
AAAATCAACGCCAAAATCAAAAGATTCCTGCACCAGGCCCTGACGAATGTTGTCGGGCAACGGCGTGTTTTTCCAATATTCATGCCGGCTAAAAAACTCTTTTCTCAGGGAATTAAATTGTTCGATCAGTGCAACCATCCCGGATTTGTTGCTTGCTGCGAGTTCCAGACTGATAAGATAGGATTCAATGATGTACTCAGGCGGAGGCAGAATATCGGCAATCAGATCCTTCCCCTTAACCACTTCACTATATACAGGGCCATTCACCTTTAGTTCATTCAGAGTCTTGAATGACCAAGCCCCGTACACCGCGAAGCCTGCGACCATGCAGATTACTATCACTAAGAACCGGTTCATTATTTTTAAATTTTTCAAAAAATCCACCTGAGTTTTGCCCTGCAATCTTTATAAATAACATCTGTCCATTTGCACGTACCAGACCCTGAACGCCTAAACTCTGAACTTTTCGACCGCTCTCCGGGTGTTGTCTGCAATTTTTGCCAGTTCGACCACCGTCGCCGTAATCTCTTCCGAGGCCGCCGCATTGCTCTGACCGATCTGGTTAAGATTGCTTACATTGGCGTTGATCTCCTGCACCGCCGCACTTTGCTGTTCCAGTGCAGCTGAGATGCGTTGCAACATCCCGTCCGCTTCAACCGAACCACTCTCAATACGCTCCATGTCAGACGCCAATTCCTTGACGGTTTCAATAGCGCGGTTCGCATCCGCTACAGCCTGCTGTACCAAATGCGCAATTTCCTGCGTACTCGATGCCGAGTTCGCCGCCAGTTTGCCTACCTCTTCCGCAACCACCGCAAAACCCCGTCCATGTTCGCCTGCTCGCGCCGCTTCAATTGCCGCATTCAGACTCAGCAAGTTCGTCTTGTTCGCGATCCCCTCGATCACCTCGGTGATCTTGTTGATCTTCTCAGAGTTCGCCGAAATGCTGTTCACGACCTCGACCATCCGCTCCATCTTGTACTTACCGCCCCGCACGATGGCAACCGACTCCTGCGACTTGCGGCTTGCCGCTTCCGTATTGCCCGTCACATCCGTCACCGACACCGCTGTCTGACGCACCGCCGTTGCAACCTGTGAAATGGCATGCATCTGATTTTGCGCACCGTCCGAAATCTGCCCGATCGCCGTACTGCTCTGATTCGCCGCAGCCGCAACCTGACGCGTGTTGTCGTTGATCGTTTTGAGCGCAGAAGACAGACCATCCAGTGAGGTGTTGATTGCCTCTTTCAGTCGGGCAAGATCACCGCGTCCTTCCGCTCTCACACGGCCAGTCAGATCGCCTTGCGATACGCCGTTCATCACGCCGCCCACATCACCCAGCATCGCCTGCATCGCCTG
>MGWO01000007.1 GCA_001801025.1 Gallionellales bacterium GWA2_54_124 | reverse complement strand
GGCAGTCAAATCAGCAGAGGTGAACACAGCCCACTGATTAGCAGCGCATGCGGCTTGATTCGTGTTGATGTAGGAGACAGTACCCCACTGAGCAACAACTGGGACGCAAGTAAAAGCCATTACGCTGCATTCCCCCAATACCAGTCTGGAGCGGTAACGGGCGTTACAGTGACCTGTTGAATCTGGACGTTGATGCGCGCTGGACGCTCGTCAGCGATGTCGATGCCATATTCGAGGAGAGCTTTACGGTGACGATAAAAACCACCATTGGACATGATGCTTTTAACATCACGACCAGCTAAGAAAGCAGCCGCAGTGACGCGAAGCCGTTGAGGCAGTGAGTCGATGAATTCAGCATCATCTGAGATAGCTACCGTTTCCATGATTTTTGCGTAGTCAGAAAATAATTTATGAACTGTACCCATTTCCCATCCTTTCAAAAATAATGCGTAATCGTTCCAGCCCAGATCGTGAAGCTCACGGCGTTTTAACTCCAGTTCAAGCCGCACAATCCCATTGTCACGGGCGTATTCGTAAGCCCTGCCGCTGGTAATGCCATGCGCCTCCATTTCCAAAGCCTTGATGTAGACCTTGAGCATGTAACGGGTGTTAGACCACCAGACAGAAGCATCGCCACCGATCCCCTTTTTTACGCGTGAAACAGATTTTCCCTGTATCGCCTTGATCAATGCACGGGCAGCGCCAAGGCTTCCGCATGAATAGTTTTTAGTGAGGTCAACACGGGATAAGTTGACAAAAGATGCTCGTGCTTCGGCTTCCCTGAAAGCTGCGCGAGATGGTCCAACCAAGGCGCTGAAATCTGGGGCGGTAGCTGTGTTGTCTCGGAGATCGTGAAGGCGGAAGGGGGGGAATCCTGCGAACTCTGCAACCACGTTGGCGCGTTCGAGGGTTTTCGCAGGGTCATAGTTGAAAAGATTGTCGTAACGGTTAAACCGTCCGAAATTGCCCGAGAAAACGACACAAGAACCGTCACTCTTAACAGAGCATGAACTTGCATAACTTCCCTGAATGCGCGCGGCGCGAGTTCTCTCAAAAACGACCTTTGAACTTCCGTCAAGGGTTCGAACACATCCTGAATTGATAGCGCCGTGTGCGGGATGGACTTGCCACAGGGTGAGCCAGTCAACAAACAACCCGTCATTGTCATAGTGTGCATCGTTCAAAATATCCCCCGATATGGTTTTAGAAAAGTCTCAATTTGAGACTGAATGGCAGGGGGTAAAAGTAGAGATAAAATTCCCATATTGGGAATGATTGGCTACGTGTTACCCCAGAACAAGAAATGACCAACTTTTTTGTAGGGTCAATTCTCAGGTTTTTTGCTGCGACCTCGACACCGACAAAGGCGGGTTTTTTCGAACCAGAGGACGCAGCAAAAAACCCCGTCGGTGAGGACGAGGAAAAATCGGGGGAGATTTTTGGGAGGAACATGATTAAGCCGGACGAACTGTCACTGGCGCGAGAATGAGGCGACCGACTGACAGGCTGTTGAAATCGCCGACGAAGAATGAGCGGGGGTCGAGGGTGTAATTTCCGACCGGATAGGGTTGTGCGCCGTCTGCGATACTCATTTCGATGCGTTCTGGGAAGGGATTGAGTTCACCGAACGAATCGTAGGTGTAAGCCCATGCGGCTTGTTTGACGATATGAAAGGGTTTTCCGGCTTTTGAGGTGCCGTTAACTTCGACTACTTTTGCGCTTTTGACTTCGATGCGGATGGTCATGATGTTCCTTTGTCGGTTAATTGTCCCGAAATATGGGATAGCCGAATGTATCCCGATAAGTGGGAGATTGTCAATCCCCAAAAACGGGATAAAATACAGCTGCCAACTGAAACAGTCGGACTACCGGAGAGAAAAATGAGAACCAGCGAACTTTTGAAAGACTGCAAAATCAAGCTAAAGATTTCCAGCGATTACGCACTAGCAAAAGAACTGAAGATTCCGACACAAAGAATCAGCGAATACATGAAATGCAAACGTGTACCGAATGCCTATGCGCTGATGAAGATCGCGGAATGTCTTGGGTTGGATCCATTGGCGTTGATAGCGGAGTTTGAGGAATTGAGCGCGAAGAACGAAACAGAGCAAAAGTTCTGGGCGGGTTTTCGCTTGCGTGTAAAGCAGCCCCTGAGAGGCCTCATAATGGCCTTGCTTTGCATCGCTACCTTATGGACAGGGCAAGACCTCGTAAAAACGCAGGGAGGCGTTTTTAGGCGTTTTAAATACGCATAATGTATATTATGTCAAATTGATTAGTAAATTAAGAAGATTCCGCAGGCTTGTGCAAAGCATCCCAAAAGCGTTTTGCAGCATGTTGATTCCGAGGATTTGCCGCATGACGGCATAGCAACCGCACCAACTCACTATCAACGCCTGTTTCATGCAGGCGTTTTTTTTCCTTCGCGATCAGCCGGTATTGTTTGCGCCGTCTAGCCTCCTGAAACGAGCGGAAGTAACGCAGATACCAGTAATGACTCAAAATCGTGCCTGACCAGTTGGGGTATTGATGGAATATCATTTTTTCAGAATACCACCGCTACGCAATAAATCAAAATCAACGGCGCAATGCCAACTGCATTAAAAGGCTAACAGACGGGTGAAACTGTCTGTTAGGTCGTCACCCTTCGGGTGCTCTATTTTTTGACTCGACCGTGCAGCACTCCGCAAATGCTTTCCCATCACCCCGCCGCCTAAAACGCGAATCTTCCCTCCGACAATTTCAATAATCAACAACGCACGGTGAGACTGTGCGCCCTTCGGGTTTTGCGGCAATCGTTTTTTGCGATACAGCCGCAAAAACTGCGATCTTGCCAAAATCGTTGATTATTAAAATTGCTACGAGCTGATATCGCAAGGCGACGGGATGACGGGAGAAGCAAAGAAGCAAGCGGCAGAAACCTGCACCGCGAGGAAATCAAAAGCAGGCTCAAGATTCTGGAAGATGCTGGGAATACCAAAACCATGAAAATCAACAATTGCAGATACATGAAAAACGCGGAATTTAAAGCCCGTCAAACGTGGCTGGACTTCGTTGATGCTGTTGGCGTGGCCTTGCAAATCATGGCCGAGATTAAGGAAAATTCAGCCGAATGGCTGAAAAAATGGGTAAAGAATTTCAAAATGCCAGCGGCCAAGCAAGTTGCACCCATTCAAGACGTGCTCGAGCTGGTAATTGTGGCAGATATTCTAAAATGGGCTGACTGGACACCCAAAAAAAACAGGCAGTTATTCGCGTAAATTGCTAATGCAGTGAAAATGATTTAGTCTTAACCATCAACCGAAAGGAACATCATGAGCACAGTGACATTCGACACCCTGAAATTCGTTGAAATACTTAAAAAAAGCGGTTTTGACGAAGAGAGAGCAAAAGGAATTGCAAATGCCTATCAAAGCGCATCAGACGACAGAGAGCTCGTAACAAAACAAGATCTACAAATTCAGCTGACCGATATGAAATTCGATATGCTTAAATGGATTATCGGCCTAGCACTAGCTCAATTCTCCGTTTTAATCGGAATACTGATGAAAATGCATTAAAAAAGGGGGCGCAAGCCCCCTTCCCTTTTTATAAAACCCAGTAAATACGCGGCATACAGCTGCGATCGAAGAAAATAAATATCGGGCGAGCTTCGCGGCACTTCGTTAGCCGCGTGCGCTTCGCCTCGATATTCAGCAATCTCCAACACGATGGAGATTAGTACAAGACCACCATGCAGCAGTTTCAGCATGGCGGGATTCAGGCGTAGACATGCAGCCAGACATCAAAACGACCATCAGAATCCAGAAAAGTTTTTTAATCATAGCGACGATAACGAAGGCCGAGGGACTTGAGAAACAGGCGATGAATCCGTTTTTTTCTCAAGAAAATCATTAAAAAATCCGTTGCTGGCAATGCTCCGACAAAGAGCATCATCGACAAGCATTTTAGTTCCCTGTTGCGTGTGACAGACACAACGAGATTCAGACGAAACACACGCGGCGGGATAAGGCGCAACAGTCGGCTTAGTCACTTCATCATAACGCGGGGCTGTGTGCGGAAAACCGGACAACCGAGGCTTTAATGTGTCAGTCCAAACAGGAACGGCAATGACACCTGAAACCGCTTGAACTCCGGTGGTGGGTGAAGCAGCCCCCCCTTTAATCTTATCTCCAGTAGTCAAACCTCCCACAGTTTTGATGAATAAATAAACCAGCGCAACAGCGATCAAAGGCAGAATAATAATCATAATAAGACGCGCGGGGATGCGCCTCTTGATCGTGTGCATATCCGCACTTTTGTACCAGTTAAAAACCTCTTTTGGATAAACAAAATGCGTAGAGATAGAGCCTTTAGTGGATTTGTCGCAGTTGTCGCGGATCTTCAAAAACTCATGAATCGTTGATTTTTGAAAGCCGTAAAAACGCTCAACGTGATAATGCTTTGTGCAAAGCTTGCGGATCGACCCGTCGATCAGCATCGGATGCTGCGTAATCAAAACCAGCATGTGCGACTTGTGGCGCAGGGTATTGGCAGCTGCGACATGTTCAGGCATGGCGGCCGACGATGATCGGGGCGGGAACGTACTTTGTGATTCGTCGATGACAATAATCGACTTGTTCGGCAGGTTGTGCCACTGCTTAGGCTCTTCGAGCATTTCCCAATCAAGCGTCAATTGAGGAATGCCGTGATAGTAGACCTTGAAGCCTTCACGCTTGGAGTACTCATCAACACCAGTAAGAGTAAAAAGCGTCTTGCCCGATCCGGGCAAACCTGTGACAACAGTAAGCGGCGTTAGGTCGATAGCCATTACTTGATGACCTGTTTAGTGAGCTTACCGCCAGTCATGCCAGAAAGGGACATTTTAGCGATCAAGGCGGAAAAAACGATGTTGACCGATTCGCCAATGCGGGAAAGACCGATGACACCGGAAAGCTGACCAGCACCGCCGAGCAGTGACCAAATTTCAGTTTTTAGGCTCGAAAACAGTAGATCAACACCGCTGAACGTGATGTAAGAAATACCGAGAGCAACCAAAACACGACCGACCCAATTTGCAAGCGTAAGGCCAATTGCACCAACAAGCCAGCCAATAACAACACCAATTGCGGGCATTAAACACCTCCGATAATTTTAGCAGCAGCGACAAGAGACAAGGCCATGAAAACATTGCCGACAAGAGCGAGATAAGGACACCAGAGAGACAACGGCAAAGTTGACGACTTACCCATGACAGTAAAAACAACATCGTCCGGGCACTTGGCCGCAATGGGGGAACTCATATCCAAAGAACCAATTGAGAAAGTGGAGCGGTTAGCGACATCAGCGGGATTTCTGACGCTAGTGTCCGTTCCATCAATCATCCTTTTGCCTATATCAAGATTGGCGTTTTGCTCATTAGCAAGCTTGCAATGAAGGTCAAATTGATCTTTTGCGATCGCGCACTGAATAGCGTCACCAGAGCAGTTAAAAGAACCGCAAGCGGCATTAATGACATTGGTCTGACAGATATTCGCATCAGGATGATCGATGCAGTACTGGACAAGCGTTCCTGCCTTGATTGCAGCCGTTGCAGCATCGACCGCAGCCGTGACGGGCGACATATCAACATTGTTTGTCGTGTTGTTTGTGGTAGTTGTACCGCCTGTTGTACCGCCAGTTGTACCACCAGTTGTGCCACCAGTTGTGCCACCAGTTGTACCGCCAGTAGTGCCGCCAGTAGTGCCGCCAGTCGTTGATCCGGAAGTACCAGACTGAGTATTAGGGGAGCAAGATGCTGTACAACCCTGAATAACGAGTGATTCGCCAGCAGCGCAGGAAGTCGGGCCAGTCGGGCCAGATGGACAAGCCGTTATATCCTGCAAATCAGGAGGAGGCACAGCCGATCCACCAGAACATGACGACCCATCGAGGACAGCAGAACCGGAAAAATTAGAGGAACTTCCCGCAACGTTTGAGCCTGTCCAAACTGCATTACACCCTGAATTACAGCCGTTTGAGGGCATAGACGACCAACGACCAGCAAAAATAGTCTGGCCAGCCGTACATGAATTTGGCTTTTCGCACTGACCAGAAACAGAATTAAACGTAGATGATAAAGGGCAAAGAGGGGCAGAAGCATAACCGACACCCATAGGTTGCTGAGTATAAGGTCCGCCGCCGCCAGTGCCATCGCAGAGAATTGGATGCGAGTTGACGCCATCAAAAGTACAGGACGTATATTGCGGAAAATGAGACATAAAAGCGGAAAGCATAAGCCCAGCGCTAGAAAAAGAACCTGACAAGCTTTGTGCAGAGAATGACTGCTGGGGTTGAGAGTAATCAACACCAGCAAAAGCATGGCCGGAAAAAAACACGGCGAGAAGTAAAACTAGGGAGCGAAGAGAATCCATAAAGCACCGATAAGCCCGAGTAACAAAAGATAACCTTCCAATTTATACCCCTTAAAAAAAATCCCCTTGAGGCTACGCGCAACAAGGGGAATTATTTGTTTACTGAAGATTAACGACCGGAAATGAGGGCGTAAACCTTCTTTGTCCCCCAAATGAGCAGAACAGCACCGCCGATCGTACCTACAGCGGTCAAACCATCAGTGAGGGCAGCTGTAACGCCAGTTACATCGATGGCAGCTTGTGACGAGCCAGCAGCCAGAAGCGCACCAGCGCCAGCAGCGATCTTGAATTGTTTACGAATCAGCGCGTTTTTCAGTTTTTTAATCATTTGAATCTCCAGATTTAGGTTTTAGAAAATTACCAATAGCCCTCAAGGTGAAAGCCAGCCCCCACAGCAGCGAGATAGCTGCAAATATGGGCAGAGCCTCCGCAATCGTCATCGAGGGAAAGAATGACGTTGTTTGTGTAACGGCAGGGGTTGAAGCCGTGCCAGCGGTTAAAGATGCGTTATAGGCAGTCAAATCAGCAGAGGTGAACACAGCCCACTGATTAGCAGCGCATGCGGCTTGATTCGTGTTGATGTAGGAGACAGTACCCCACTGAGCAACGACTGGGACGCAAGTAAAAGCCATTTAATTGACCTAACGCCTAAAAAGTTTAAATGCGAGCCACGCTACGACCAGCAGACACAAGCAAGCCAACACCGCACCACCGAGGGACAGCCCTTTGAAAAAGTGGTAAGCCATGCCATAAACAGCACTATGAATCAGGGCTAATATGACTTGCTGAATGAACCAGTCGGCAGTGATGGAATGTTCACTAAACATCAAGAATCCAACCCTATAAAATTTTGGGAAAATACCCTACATACATACTTACAAAGATACTTTCCCCCCATCTTATGTGGGGGGGGGGGCATTGAAAAAGCTACTCATAATGACGAAAACCCTCAAGCATTTGCACAACCTCGTAGAAGGTATGAACCTCATAATCGTCATCGAGCGCATCAAAAGCCGTCTCTCTGACTTCATCAGGATTGAACAAACGCCCTGCCCTCTTTAGGCTTGCAGCAAAGCCTTGTTCAGGCGTCAAGAAAGCCCCCGTGCTTTTGCACTGGATAACCCAAACTTGACGGAGCGCAGGGGATTGCATTACGGACGAGCAGGAACAGGAACAAGGGAAAGCAATTTTTGCTTTGCGACTTTGCCCGTAGTTGTAATTTCAAACTCAGCCATCGCATTAAACGGCAACTGGAAACCGTCGAAAGTCGCGTAATTGTCTGACGTGCCAAGCTTGTACGGTTCAACAGCCTGACCGCGAGCGTTTTTTGTAGATTCGTCTAAATCAACCTGAATAAAAACAGACGTAAAGTCATAAGGCGTACCTTCCATATCGCCTTTAGAACGCTTCAGACCAGTAACAACAACAGAGGCTTTAAATTTCATGACAATTTCCTTATAAATTACTACGGCTATACCTTTGACCCTGAGCGCCGGAAACAGGAGGTAATCAAAAATCAGAATTCAGGTAAAACCATATCGGGATGCTCCAATCGCTCACGATCATGAATAGGAACTAGATGCGTATCACAAGACGGTACGAGCAAAGCACCCTTTAAAACTATCGGGCGTTTTATAAGATCAAGAGCCTGATCCGCCCCGCCCTCTATCTCAGCGACCAGAGCCAAAGATGATCCACACTGATGTTTTAACCATGCAACCGTGTGCGCATAGCCAGCCTTAGCAGTACGGGAAATTGTTTCAATGCGACATTGCTTAACGGACAGAAAATTGAGCGCCGGATAAGTTGCCGCGAGATATTCGCCAGCCTTAACCAGAGCATCAAAAGGGATAACGCGATCAATGGATTTAATTTCAACCTCGATACGAACCCACTCAGATGTAGCATCGCCCAGCTGACGGCCCTTCTCATAGACGCGGAGATATTTACCGTTTGATCTTGCGCCGACATAGACCGTGCGGCCTTTGCCGTTTGGCGTGCGCCAGTTGCCGCGCAGTTCGATATTCGGAGAGCGACCGCCGGAAGAAAATAAGCCAGCATCGTAATCACTGGAAGCTCTATCCACATTGTAGGATTGACCATCATAGACATCGTGCGCCAGATCGAGGCGCGTGATACGAGGCTGGACAGCTTGATACTCTAGGAAATTTCTTAACCGAGATTCCCAACCGTGCAGAGCAGCCGCACAGCCAGTGCCAGAAAGCTTGGTCAAGACGGTTGAGTTATTGCCGCCGAAACAGACAAAGCCGAAGCCCTCCCCTAGCACCCATCTTTTTTGGTAGAAATCAGATCCGGTACTCATGCGAGAAGTAAGACCAAAGCCGAAAATCTTAAAGAGGATGCGAGAAAACGAAACCATGAAATCTTCGTCAGAAAAACACTGCCCCTCTAAAGCAGAGTCAATCATGGTTGATTCGTGGATAGTGAAATTGACCCAATCGAGGAATGCAACACCATCCCCAGATGACATGCGATTCGGTATTAGCTTGACCGGACATTTGGAATCATCAGTCAGCACTATCTTGAAAAATTCTGGTTGTGTTGAGACAGACTCAACGGGAGGATGCGCGAGGTCGTAAGCCTGTAAAGCCTCAAGCGCCTGTTGGTTTGCAGGAGTCATTAGCCGCAAACCTTTTTCATAATTTCAGTTGACCGGACATAGGCCGACGAACGTCTGGACTGTAATGCATCGACACCTAGCGCGATCACCTGAGCGAACGTGTCCGAGTAATCTAAGTCGAAATCGCGGCGGTTTGAAGCTGCTAAATTGTGTAGACGGTTTTCAAGATGCACGGGAATAATGCCAGAAACGCCTATAAGCCTTTGCTGTGCTGGTTGTCCGTTTTGCATTCCTGCCCCCTGTTGATTGACTTGTTGCGCTGTTTGGTGCAATCTAAGCGCATACAAATTTAATTGCATACAAACTTATTTGATCGACACAATAAATCAAATAAATTTGTATGTCAACAGGAGAAAATAATGAATATGAAAAATTACATTGTCTTAGCAATAATGGAAGTCGGGAGCCAAAAGGAATTAGCCGATTATCTTGGCGTATCTTCTCAACAAATTACAAATGCAAAAAACGGACGCGCAGGTTTACCAATCGCAGTTTGTTGTCAAATTGCTCAACTATTAACAATAAATGAAATGGAAGTAATTTCAGCAAGCGAATTAATAACAGAAAAAAATCAGGAAAGAAGAGCGGTATTGCTCCCTTTTGTGAGTCATGCCGCGTCGGTGATATTAGGTGCTGTCATTTTAAACATGACACCTGCCCCAGCAAATGCAAGTGAATTGATAGGGTTAGATCGTAACTCGTTGAATTCAAATGTATATTATGTCAAATATAAGAAGAAAATTATGGAGAATTCGCGGGCTTATGAAATTCATCCCAAAAGCGCTTTTCAGCATGAGGATTCCGAGGAATTGCCATATCTCGGCATAACAACCGCACCACTTCACTATCAACGCCTGTTTCATACAGGCGTTTTTTTCTTTCTCGATTAGCCAATATTGCTGACGTCTCCGCGACTCATTGAATCCGCGAATATAACGCAGAGTCCAAAAATGATTACGGATTACAACAGACCAAACTGGGTATGGATGAAATATCATAAAGTCACAATAACACCCCAGCGCGATAAATAAAAATCAACGGCGAAAAGCTCCGTGATTAAAAAACAGGCTGCGCGCTGACTGGATAACCTTCGGCGGGACGACTGCCGAACCCTACGGTCTTCGGGTCAGATCCAGCAGATCAACACCGCCAGAAACCCTTTTTTCCTCTCGGGCAAAAAGCGGGACGGTTGAGCATCGAGGCGGAAAGTTTTTTTACGTCCAGGAGAGTGCATCGAGTGGTCACTAAATTGCTAATGTAGTGAAAATCATTTAGTCTTGACAATCAAACGAAGGAAAAGCATGCGGATAATTTACAGACAACACGCCATCAAGCGAATGCATGAGCGTTGCATATCAGAAATTGACGTAGAACAGGCAATTGAAACCGGAACAATTATTGAGGCATACCCGAATGACACGCCCTATCCTAGCGCACTGTTATTAGGACATGCAGGAAACAAGGCTGTTCACGTTGTATACGCCGACTCTGTCGACGAAGACATCAGAATCATAATTACGGTATACGAGCCAAACCCAGAAATCTGGCTCGAAGACCTGAAAACAAGGAGATAAAAATGAAATGTCCAATTTGCAAACACGGAAATACACAACACGGTGTTGCAAGCATTACGCTAGAACGCGGCAACTCGACAATGATGTTTAAAAACGTTCCCGCAGAAGTTTGTGAAAATTGCGGAGAGGCTTACCACGATGCAAAAATCACCCGATCATTGTTAGAGCAAGCAAATCAGGCCGCACAACATGGCGTTGAGTTAGATGTAAGGCGGTATGCAACAGCTTAACAATTAGCCAACGGCCAGAGAAAAAAAGGGGGCGAAAGCCCCCTTTTCTTTTTTCAAACCCAGTAAAGACGCGGCATACAGCTGTGATCGGGAAATCTCAATCACAATCTTTCACATAATTGTTTTGCATACACTTGTACCAATCAAGATAAACATCACGATGCGAAGGAAACGAACAAGCCGAGACAGCCAAGCAACACAAAATAACCAACCTCATGAAAATGCACCGCAAGAATCAAAACGATTGAAAAACTCTATCCGCCGTTCCGGCGGTAATTTCATGATGCGAGAAACCAACGGATGCTTGAAGGTTGAAACCGGCTTTCGCCAAGGAGTACCACGAAGGTAGAGCAGAAAAAGAGTCAAAAACGGCGGAGGCAAATAACGCCCCCGCGTATGCCAAGGACTTAAGATAGAATGAATGCCGACAGAGTCACCGTTAACATCAAATTCACTAAAAATCTGATTCGTGTCGTAACCATCCTGAAGCAAGACACCACGATACATCCAACGATCAACGACAGAGCATGCTGGGAAAGGCCATATTTAACAGTGCAGACATGAACACGAGGCGGACGACTCAAAAAACCAAGACCGAGAGCACGTAAAATACCACCAACAAAAGGCAATGACATACGGTCAGAACGCTTACAAACGCCCTCATGCTCAATCAATCCGGCGCGAATCTGCTTATCAATAGAATTCACGTCTTGCATAATGTAAATGACATCCCAACCGAGTTTACGAGAATGGCGAAGCCATGCGATAACAGCCGCCCTGCCCTTGTCAGCCCATTCACGCGAATTAAAAATCATCAAGAACAATCAAACCGTTAACCTTCGGCGGGACGACTGCCGAACCCTACGGTCTTCGGGTCAGATCCAGCAGATCAACACCGCCCGAAACCCTTTTTTCTTCTCGGGCAAAAAGCGGGACGGTTGAGCATCGAGGCGGAAAGTTTTTTTACGTCCAGGAGAGTGCATCGAGTGGTCACTAAATTGCTAATGTAGTGAAAATGATTTAGTCTTAACCATCAACCGAAAAGAACATCATGAGCACCGTTACATTCGACACCCTGAAATTCGTTAAAACACCTGAAGCCAGCGGTATGCAAAACAACCAGGCCGAAGCAATTGCGAACGCCTACCGCGATGCGTCCAACGATCAGGAGCTAGTCACAAAAAAAGACATTCAATTAGAACTAGCACCCATGAAAGCAGAACTTCAGATATTAAAATGGATGACCGGCTTAGTACTGGGCGGCGTTGTGGCTTTAGTACTGAAATCATTTTTCTAAACAATTCTCATAACCGTAAAAAAAGAGGGGGCGCAAGCCCCCTTACGACTACCATGTTTCAAATAATCTTGAATGCGGCCGATAGAAACGAGCGATTTTCCAGACCCCAAACCGCCGGTGATTGCATACGTTGGTATTAATGCGAATCCGCTTTAATTTTAACAATTGCCCATCAAGTTCAATCACGTTGCCTGTCATTTTTTTCCTTTTACCAGCGCAAACAGCACCGGGATGACCAACAGCGTCAGAATAGCCGACGAAATCATGCCGCCCACCATTGGGGCGGCGATGCGTCGCATCACTTCAGACCCCGTACCCGTGCTCCACAGGATAGGCAACAGGCCCGCCATGATCGCGACCACCGTCATCATCTTGGGGCGTACCCGCTCGACTGCGCCGTGCATGATGGCATCATGTAAATCCTGCACCGTGGCCGCGCGCCCTTCATCCTTGCAGCGCGCCAGCACCGCCTGCCATGACTGCTCAAGATAGATCAGCATCACAACACCCGTTTCAGCCGCCACGCCTGAGAGCGCGATAAACCCGACCGCAACGGCGACCGATACGTTGTAATCGAGCAGCCACAGCAGCCATAAACCGCCGACCAGCGCAAAGGGCACCGACAGCATCACGATCAGGGAATCCGTCACCCGTTTGAAATTGAGATACAGCAACAGGAAGATCAGCAGCAAAGTGATCGGAATCACGATCTTCATGCGCGCATAGGCACGCTCCATATATTCAAACTGACCGCTCCAGGTCGCGTAATAGCCCGGCGGAAATTTGACCTGTTGGTTCACCGCCCGGCGCGCATCGGCGACAAATGAACCGATGTCGCGGTCCCTGATGTCCACATAGATATACGCCGAGAGCAGCGCGTTTTCGGTACGGATCGACGGTGCGCCGCGATTAATAATAACTCTGGCCACCTGCCCCAACGGAATCATCGCGCCGTCCTGAGTGGTGACTAACACTTCGCGGGCAATCTCCTCCGGTGTGCCGCGCAAATCCCTCGGATATCGCACGTTGACACCGAAGCGCTCCCGTCCTTCCACCGTGGTGGTGACCGTCTCGCCGCCTAAGGCGGTCGCAATCACATCCTGCACATCACCCACCGTCAGGCCGTAACGCGCCAGCGCCATACGATCGGGCTCAATATCAAGATAAGCGCCGCCCGTTAACCGTTCCGCATACGCGCTGGATGTGCCCGGCACCTGCCGCACCACGCTCTCGATCTGTTTTGAAAGCTGCTCCATTTCCTCAAGATTCTTGCCGAACACCTTGATTCCAATAGGTGTTCTGATTCCAGTTGAGAGCATATCGATGCGGGCTTTGATCGGCATCGTCCAGGAATTGGCTACACCGGGAAATTGCAGGGCCTGATCCATCTGGGCGACCAGTTTATCGGTGGTCATGCCGGGACGCCACTGATCCTGAGGCTTTAGATTGATCACCGTCTCGAACATTTCCAGCGGCGCAGGATCAGTTGCAGTCTGCGCCCTGCCCGCTTTGCCGAACACGGAAGCGACTTCCGGGAACGACTTGATGATCTTGTCCTGCGTTTGCAGCAACTCGGCCGCCTTCGTGACCGACATACCCGGCAACGAGGCTGGCATATACAGCAATGAGCCTTCATTTAACGTCGGCATAAACTCGCTGCCCAATCGCATCGCAGGATAGACGGACAGAGCCAACACCAGCAGCGCGATCGCAACGGTGGTTTTCTGCTTCGACAGTACGGCAGCAATCAGCGGACGGTAGAACCTGATCATCCAGCGATTGAGCGGATTTTTCTGCTCAGGCAGAATCGGCCCGCGAATAAACAGCAGCATCAGCACCGGCACCAGCGTCACCGACAGCAACGCCGCGCCCGCCATAGAAAACGTTTTGGTATAGGCAAGCGGTGAAAACAGTCGCCCTTCTTGGGATTCGAGCGTGAATACCGGCAAAAATGACACCGTGATAATCAGCAAGGAGAAAAATAGCGACGGGCCAACCTCGCGGCAGGCGGCAATAATCGCATCACTACGCGACTCGCCCTCCCCTAATCGCTCAATGTGTTTATGTGCGTTCTCGATCATCACGATCGCCGCATCCACCATCGCACCGATTGCAATAGCGATTCCCCCTAAACTCATGATGTTTGAATTCATCCCCAGCGCATGCATGGCGATAAACGCGATCAGCACACCGGCCGGCAGCATTAAAATCGCCACCAGTGCGCTTCTGACATGCAGCAAAAACACCATACAGACCAGCGCCACGATCAGGCCTTCTTCGAGCAGCGTGTGTTTGAGGGTGTCGATTGCACGCTTGATCAGTTCTGAGCGATCGTACACAGCGCGGATTGATACGCCCTCGGGCAGCCCTGCCGAGACTTCAGTGAGCTTATGCTTGAGGTTTTCAATGACCTCCAGCGCATTTTCGCCAAACCGCGCCATCGCAATCCCCGCCACGACTTCGCCTTCGCCATCAAGTTCAGTCAGGCCGCGCCGCTCGTCGGGCCCGAGTTCGACGCGCGCGATATCGCGCAGCAGCACCGGTGTGCCACGATCCGCTTTCACCACCAGCGTCTCGATATCCGTTTTGCCGCGCAGATAGCCGCGCCCTCTGACCATGTATTCGGTCTCGCCCATCTCCACCACGCGACCGCCGACATCGCGATTTGAATCCCGGATAACCTGCGATATGGTCTTGAGCGCAATGCCGTAGGCGCGCAGTTTGACCGGATCCACGCTTACCTGATACTGCTGCACAAAACCGCCTATCGAGGCGACTTCCGAGACGCCATGCGCCTTGGTCAACTGATAGCGTAAATACCAGTCCTGCATGGTGCGCAACTGAGCGAGATTGTGTTTTTCACTGAGCACCGCATACTGGTACACCCAGCCCACCCCTGTCGCATCCGGCCCCAGTTGCGGCGCGACACCGGCCGGCATTCGTCCGGCAATGCTGGCCAGCGACTCCAGTACGCGGGATCTGGCCCAGTAGATGTCGGTACCGTCCTCGAAAATCACATACACAAAGGAAGCGCCAAAGAAGGAGAAGCCCCTCACCACACGGGATTTGGGCACCGCCAGCATCGCCGTGGTCAGCGGATAGGTCACCTGATCCTCGACCACCTGCGGCGCCTGACCTGAATATTCAGTATAAACAATGACCTGTACATCGGATAAATCGGGCAAGGCATCCAGCGGCGTCTTGTACATCGCATAAACACCCGCCAGCACAATGAATCCTGTCGCCAGCAGCACTAAAAATCGGTTGCGAGCCGACCAGACGATGATGTTTTGTAGCATCTTAATGCTCCTGTGAGACGTCGTGCAGACTGGTAATTACCCATTCGTCGGGTTTGCGCTCGACAATCTCAAAGCGAATGCGGCTCCCCGCCTTCAGGCCGCTTGAAAGCGAGGCATTGGCGAGTGCAAAATCCATCGTCATGCCGGGCCAGCCCAGCGTTTTAATCGCCTCGTGGGTAATGCTCACCGAACCGTCCGGATTGATCGAATTAAAAACACCAACCGCCTGATGACCAACCCGCTTAACGACAGGGCTTTTAACGACAGTGGGTTTGGCGATCACAGGCTTCGCGGTCTCCGGTGCCAATACAGGCTTTGCCGGGATCGCGCTATCCTCCCCGCCGAGGCCACTCAGTACGGCTTTAAGATTGCTTTCTGCATCGATCAGGAACAGTGCTGAGGTGACGACCTGTTCGCCCGCCGCAAGCCCCGCCCGTATTTCGACGTACTCATCGCCGCGCTGGCCGACAGTCACGGTGCGTGGTGCAAAAAGCCCGGGGGCGCGCTCAACGATCACGATCGTTCGCTTACCGCTGTCGATCACGGATGAAACAGGCACCGTCAGCACCTCAGTATGATTAGCCGTCGGCAAGGTGACGCTGGCAAACATCGCGGGCTTGAGTTTCCCTGCCTGATTGTCCAGTTCCACCCGCACCTGAACCGTGCGACTCGCCGCATTGAGGGTCGGATAAATAAACGCGACTTTCCCTTCGAAAACTTTATCTGGATAAGCCGCGATGCGAATCTGTGCCACGCCGCCTAAATTGACCTGTCCGATATCCTGCTCATTGACATCCGCAATCACCCACACACGGGATAAATCGGCAATTTGATACAGCGTCTCACCGGGCAAAAAACGCATCCCCTGTACGGCTTTTTTCTCCATCACGATGCCGGTAGCCGGTGCGTAATAGGTCAAGGTGCGGCGGGAGTTGCCCGACTGACTGATTTGACCGTCTGCGATATCCCAGTTTTTAAGCCGCGAGCGAGCGCCCTCAGCCAGTTGGCTCATACCGAGGGATGCCTCGGAACCTGCATTCTTTAAGGTCTCCTCACCTTGCCTGGCTATACTGTATTCACGCTGAGCGGATACCAGTTCCGGACTGTACACCTCGAATAAAGGCTGACCACGCGTCACGCTCTGTCCTGCGCTATTGACATACAGATGCTCGATCCAGCCTTCGAATTTCGGGGAAATCGCATAGGTGCGACGCTCATCGATTTCAATCCGCCCGCTGACATGCAGCGTTTTATTCACATCTCGCCGTGTGACCGCTTCGCGCCTGACGCCTAATTTCTGTACCTTTTCGACGCTGATGGTAACCAGACCGTCCTCCGTCGCATCGCCTTGATACACTGCCACATAGTCCATACCCATGCTGTCCTTTTTAGGCGTGGGGGAGGTATCCGGCAATCCCATCGGATTACGGTAATACAAAATTTTGCGCTGCTCGCCCGGCTTAGAACCCTCCTCCTGAACCCTGAGTCCTGAGTTATGAGTTCTAGATTCTGCATGACTTCCCAGCCAGTAGCCGCCTGTTGCAACAATAGAAATCACCGTAATAGACAGTGTTATTAATTTTATTTTATTCATTATTATTCTCCCGTCAAGCGGTCAATTTCAGCCAGTCTAAGCTGAGCGTCATACTGCGCCCTGATCTGTTGCAAACGCGCTTTCAGTATGAATCGCTGCGCATCGAGCAAGGTGGCAAAATCGACCTTGCCATTCGCATAACCGTTCAGCGCCGATTGAAATGACAGCTCTGCCTGCGGCAGCATCTGCATCGCAATCAGATTTTCGGTGCGCTGCGCGCTCGCAAGCCCCGACACGCTTTCTGCTAAAGCCGACAGGACGCCGTTGAGCAGTACCTCCTGTCGTGCAGTTGCAGCCGCAACCCGAGATTGTGCCTCACGCTCCTGTGAGCGGCGCGATTCCTGCTGCAAGGGGATATTAAATTCAACCATCAGATCCCAGCTTTTGACCGTGTTTCCGCTCTGAGTGGGCGCAACCCCCAGCGTGAATCCGGGATAACGGTTTTTATAGCTCAGATCGAGATTGATTTTCGCCTCATCCACACCGGATGCGGCGATCTGTAACTGGGGATTATTGGCGCGCACCAACGCGTCTAGCGTGCCAAGACCTGCCGCACTCGGCAGGGGGCGCAGCGTTTCAGGATCGGCAAGCGGGGCATCGGATGGGCGCGACAACAGATTATTCAGTTGGGTATGTGCATGATGTTGTTCGTTCGCCAATGCGATCAGCGTGCTCTGCAAATCAGTTCGTTCAAGTTGTGCGCGGATCACTTCCTGCTGCGTCCCCTGCCCGTTGGCATAACGGGTTTGCGCCAGTTTTTCGAGGCGCTGCGTCAGATCAGCCATCTCACGCGTGAGCCTGATGCTGCCCGCCAGGTAGTAATGCATCGCATAGGCTGATTTAATTTTGCTGCTCAAATCGGCCCAAAGTGCCGCAACTTGTCCGCGAATACCGCTCTCCTGCGCCCGGGCGACATTGCTTTGCAACTCGCGACGACCATACCAGGGCACACTCTGCGTGAGCAAATATCGCGTAGCGCCCACATTACCCGGCAGCAGGCTGGCAGGCCTGTTGTTACCCTGATTGGTAAAATCCATCAGTTCGGTGCGCAGCACAGGATCAGGCAGGCTGCCTGCCGGCTGCACGCGCTGGGAGGCAGCATCCGCGTCAAAACGCAGTGCGGCCAGTTCCTGATTGTGATCCTTCGCATAGGCGAGCAGGCTTGCCACATCACGGCCCAAAGGCTGAGCTGCGGCGGGAAGAAGCCAGCAGGCAAGAAAAATATAAATGATTTGTTTCATGTTGCTAATCCTCGTGCGTAATCAGTCAGATAACGTGATCGCTACCCTGTTTCAGGACGGGATAAATCGATACCGGCAGGCGGATTCGTCCTGTATTAGAGGAGCGCTAAAGGCGGAGGGAGCAAGGGAATGCTGGTGATGGAGTTAAACGAGAGCAAATAGGGTGTGACCGTCGCAACGGCGGATAGTGCGTCAGGATGAGAAATCGCCTGCACGGCGAGATAACTGCCGCAGGCCAAATGACAGACATCGCAGGTATCGCATTGCGCAGGAACGGGCGCCATGTCATGCCCGTCCATTCCCATCTCCTGACAGGTATCAGACGGCATCTGCATCATCACGCTGGCGGCCAAGGCACTGCCGCTAAAGAGCGGCAACCAGATGGCAAGCAAAACAGCGATTAATTTTCGGGCACGGTAGGACATGATCAGAGCTTCGCAAAATTACGCTGCCTTGTCAATTTTAATCAACAAAAAAGCCGCCAGAATGATCTGGCGGCTTTTAATAAACGATGCTGACTGATTACAGGCCGCGCACGTTACGCTTGCGTTCGTTTTCAGTCAGGAAGCGTTTGCGGACACGAATCGAAACCGGTGTGATTTCGACCAGTTCATCGTCGTCGATAAATTCAACGGCTGATTCCAGCGTCAGGCGTACGGGCGGCGTCAGACGAACCGCTTCATCGGTACCGGATGAACGCACGTTGGTCAACTGCTTACCCTTGATCGGATTGACGATCAGATCGTTATCGCGGCTGTGAATACCGATGATCATGCCTTCGTACAGTTTGTCGCCAGGAACTACGATCATGCGACCGCGATCTTCCAGCTTCCACAACGCATAAGCTACGGCATCGCCTTGTTCGGATGAAATCAGCACGCCGTTGCGACGGCCCGGCATATCAGCCTTGACCGGTGCGTAATCGTCAAACACGTGCGCCATGATGCCGGTGCCGCGTGTCAGCGTCATAAATTCCGACTGGAAACCGATCAGGCCACGGGCAGGAACGCGGTATTCCAGACGCACACGTCCGTGACCGTCCGGTTGCATGTCTTGCAAGTCACCGCGGCGGCGGCCCAATTCTTCCATGACCGCGCCCTGGTTGGCGTCTTCGACGTCCACGGTCAGCATTTCGAACGGTTCGCATTTTTCGCCGTTGATTTCACGGTACACGACACGTGGCTTACCCACGCCCATCTCAAAACCTTCACGGCGCATGTTTTCCAGCAAAATCGTCAGATGCAACTCACCGCGACCTGACAACAGGAATACGTCGGTATTGTCTGTTTCTTCGACGCGCAACGCGACGTTAACCAGTAATTCCTTGTTCAGACGATCGCGAATCTGACGGCTGGTGATCAGCTTGCCTTCCTGTCCGCACAGGGGCGAAGTATTTACCATCAGGTTCATGCTCAGGGTCGGTTCGTCGATCTTAGGCAGCGGCAGCGCTTCAGGTTTGCTCATATCAGCGATGGTCACGCCGATACCGATCTCATCGATCCCGTTAATCAGCACGATATCGCCCGCCATCGCTTCTTCGAGCAATACGCGCTCAATGCCACGGAAACCCAGCACCTGATTCACACGGGCGCGCTTGGAGGACTTATCGCCATTCATGACCATGACTTCCTGACCAGGACGAATCTTGCCGCGGGTCACACGACCTACGCCGATACGACCGACGAAGCTCGAATAATCAAGGGCTGAAATTTGTAATTGCAATGGCTCTTCAGTCGCAGCCACAGTCGGTGCATGAACATGGCTCAAGACCACGTCCAGCAACGGGAACATATTGTCGGTGACCGCTTCGAGTTCAGTCTTCGCATAGCCATTCAGCGCAGAAGCGTAAACAACCGGGAAATCCAGCTGCTCATCGCTCGCACCCAGCTTGTCGAACAAGTCGAAAGTCTGATCCACAACCCAGTCAGGACGCGCGCCGGGACGGTCAACCTTGTTGATCACAACGATAGGGCGCAGGCCTAAGGCCAGTGCCTTTTTGGTCACGAAACGCGTTTGCGGCATCGGGCCGTCAACCGCATCAACCAACAGCAAAACGCCGTCAACCATGCCCAGCACGCGTTCAACTTCGCCGCCGAAGTCGGCGTGACCCGGGGTATCGACGATATTGATGTGCACGCCTTTGAACTCAACCGCGCAATTTTTCGCCAGAATCGTGATCCCGCGTTCCTTTTCCAGATCGTTGTTGTCCATGACACGTTCGGCAACGTGTTGGTGAGCTGAAAAAGAACCTGCCTGTGACAGCAGCTTATCAACCAGAGTAGTTTTACCGTGATCGACGTGGGCGATAATGGCGATATTGCGAAGTTGGCGTGACATGGATACAGCCTTGCTAAATGTAGGGGGGCGCATTCTAACACAATCAGCGACACAAATTTTAACTAACGAAAAAAGCCCCCCTCACCTGTCATTCTGACTGCAACCTGCCGTTTAGCGACGAATCAGGTAGCGGATATTGGGGCCATCCTGCTGTACCTCCAGCACCTGATAGCCGTGATTCACCGCGTCCGGCGGGACGTTGTTGATCGATTGCGAACAACGGGTCACGACCTCCAGAATCTCGCCGGGTTGAAGTTGCGCCATCGCCTCCAGCGTTGCAATTGCAACATAGGGGCAGGTCTCCCCCATCATATCGAGATGATAGTCAGGTATTTGTCCGGTCATGCGACCTCCTGTACCGCCGCTTTAGCGGCGAAAAAACGTTTTTCCCACCACAATACGGCCAGCATCGCCAGTGCGAGCATCGAATAGGTAACCATCAGACCGCCGGTATTGCCGAAAACCACCAAAAGATCGACCTTATCGTAACGGGTTGCCAGCACAGGCGCGATGTCATCCCAGCACAGCGCGAGCAAGGTCGCGCCGATAATATTGCCCAGCCCCACCCACCAGTAATGCACCTGACCTTCGACAGCGCGATACATCCAGCCTGTCTCGCAACTGCCAGCCAACACGATACCGAAGCCGAACAGTAAGCCGCCGATCACGGCATTAGGGCCTGCCCACATGATTTTAGCCGGCACTCCAAGCTGAATATAACTGTAAACACCAATCGTGCTCACTGCCATCCCGAGAATGATCGCCTTGGCCATTTGCGTGCGGCCGGTGAGCCACAAATCGCGAAATGCCGAGGTAAAACACACCTGCCCCCGTTCGATGAGGATACCGAAAGCCAGACCGAACAGCGCCGCCAAGCCCAGTTTAGGTGTATCGAATGTTTTGGCAATCGCCCACAGCGAGAATCCGGCAAACACAAGCAAGCCCAGACGAAAACGGCTTTCCGCTTGCCCAGATGTCTGACTGAACGGTTGGGAGGCCGTGACTTTTTTGATGTTCACTGCGACCCTGAATACCGGCAACATGACAAAACGCGCGCCAAACCATGTACCTGCAACCGTCGACAACGCAAAAAACCATGCGTGCAGTGAAAATTGCGGGATGCCGGTAAAAAAGGCTGCCAGATTACACCCCATTGCCAGACGTGCACCGAAACCCGCGATAATTCCCCCGGCCAGCGCCTGAATAATGCGAATGCGATGTTGCGGCTGCCGCAGCCTGACGTTGTTGGCCCACAGTGCGGCAGACAGACACCCTGCGAACATCCCGATAATCATCACGCCATCCACACGACTCAAGGGAGATCCTTCCAGATGGATGACCTTAAAATAACCCCATGTTTCCGGATGAAAACCGATCCCTTGCAGGAGATGACCTCCCCAGCGGGTAAATTCACCGGTAACAGCCCAAAAAGTGCCGGTAATGCCAAAATAATAGGCAGCGAGAACACCCGCTGCAATGACGGAGGGGATGGGTGACCAGAATTGCACCAGATAGTCACGCTTAAAATCGAGCCACTTCATTTGATGTCCTTGTTAAAATTTTCAGTCAGACTGCAAAAACGGCAGGATGATACGGGGAACTGACACCCGCGGGTTGATATTTTATAATCCAGAGATTATTAAAGTTAACGGCGCAACTTGCACAGAATTTATCGGGCAGCTCGATAAGAATTGTCACTAACCGCCAAAAAATGACTTCCGAGTGATAATAAATCAATTTATTTTAAGAAAATTTGAACAGAATCACGCCAAGATGTTCAGTTTGTCTCGGGAGAGTGTTAGACTTTGCCCGCAGCAATGCGCAGCCCTTAAACATTCACGACGCTACTCACGGAGAGACACACATGAACAGAAAAGAACTTATCGATGCTTTGGCCAACAAAACCGGAAGCACCAAAATTGTTGCGGAACAAAATATCGCTGCACTGATTGAAGTGATTGGCGAAACACTGGCGAGCGGCGACAGCATTTCTCTGGTCGGTTTTGGTACTTTTGAAGTGCGCGAACGCGCTGCACGCACCGGCCGCAACCCTAAGACTGGCGCTGAATTGAAAATCGCCGCGTCTAAAGTGCCTGCTTTCAAGCCAGGTGCAACTCTGAAGTCAGCTGTAAACAAATAAGCATTCGTTTGATACGCCAGTCCTCGCAGAGAACTGGCGTATGTCTTAACCTAACGCATCAAGACACTCGCAACTTGCATCCAGACACGGCGGATTTCGCTTATTGCAAGCTGTTATATTAGCAAATCGGATTGTCTGCCATGGCTGAACCTGCTCCCACGTAAAACGCCACTCCCAATTTCCCTCAGCACGTCCCGGATAGTTCATGCGATGCTCGCCCGACAGGCAAAGTACATCCTGCATTGGAAAAATTACCGTATTGGCGACCGATGCTGACAGCGCACTGATCATATCCCACGGCACATCAACCAACTCTTTGGCAAAATAGGCCTGAGCAAAGTGATGCTCATGCTCGGACGCAGTGTTCCACCACCCAAGGGTTGTGTCATTGTCATGTGTGCCGGTATAGGCAATCGTGTTGGCGATATAGTTATGCGGCAAAAACGCATTACGGTTGTCATCACCAAAAGCGAATTGCAAAATGCGCATGCCGGGCAGATTAAACTGGTCGCGCAATTGGGCGACATCCGGTGTAATCACGCCCAGATCTTCAGCAATAATCGGCAATTCCGTAAAGGCGCTGGTAAAGGCGTCGAATAGTTTAGCACCGGGACCTTGCACCCATCTGCCATTCATTGCGGTAGATTCACCCGCAGGCACTTCCCAGTAGGCCGCAAAACCCCTGAAGTGATCGATGCGTACCTGATCAAAGCTGGATAACGCAGCATGCAGCCGCCTGATCCACCAGGCATAGCCGGTATGTTCATGTACGTCCCAGCGATAAAGCGGATTTCCCCACAGTTGCCCGGTCTCACTAAAATAATCCGGTGGAACACCCGCGACAACCGAGGGGCAACCTGATTCATCGAGCTCAAACAATTCAGGATGCGCCCATACGTCCGCACTTTGAAATGCCACAAAAATCGGCACATCACCAACCAGCTTAATGCCGCGTCCGTTCGCGTAGCTTTTTAACTGAGTCCACTGACGCGAAAAACACCACTGGCAAAATTTCCAGAAACTAATCTTGACCTGAGAAACCTCGTCCAGAACCGCCAGTGCATGCGGCGAACGTCTTGCATACACCTCAGGCCATTGATTCCATCCGCGACCTTCTTGTTGTTCCAGTATCGTCATGAAGCGCGCATAGTCTTCAAGCCACTCGCACTCTGCCAGACAAAAATCGGCATACGCCTCGTGCATGCTCCCCTGGCTGCTTGCAAAAAATTGTCGGGCGGCGCGACGCAAACGCTCAAGCCTGAAGGGTGCTTGCAAAGAGAAATCGACCCGGTCGGCACAAAATCCCGGATCGGGAATTAAATCTTCAGCGGTCAACCATCCTTGCGTTGCCAGATCCTGCAGATCAATCAGCAGCACGTTGCCGGCAAAGGCAGAACTGCTCATATAAGGTGAATTGCCCGGCCCGATTTCCCCCAGCGGCAAGACCTGCCAATACGTCTGCCCTGCCCCCTTTAGCCAGTCGACAAAAAGGTAGGCATTGGCGCCCAGATCGCCGGCGCCAAATGGCCCGGGCAAAGACGTTGGATGCAACAGAATACCGCTGGCTCGGTCTTTTATCATAAGCGATTCATTCTCTAAAACGGTCTAAAGGCTGATTGACATCTACTCAGTTGCGCGGCGCATCGCTCCGTCAACTTCTGTTTCCCCAAGGCAGCCTCGGCTGACGGGATCTGCCAGCGTGAGCGGTGCCGGCAATTTGAGCAGCCGATACAATTCAGTCAAATTGTGACGATATAAACGATCAAAACTGGCAACTGAATTGGCCGGATTGTAGTCCCCGAACCACCAGAACCAGTCTGAACTCTCGCAAGAACACAATTGCTTGTCGGCCGCCGCCTGTTCTGCTTTGCTCAGTCTGCCGCTGGACATGACCATGTCATAACTTTGCTTCGCAGCACACAGCAAATCCCAGGCACGGTTCTTGTCTTCACAACCTATCCAGGTTGAGAAATTCCCGTAAACCCAGCTGCCGGCCGATATTGTCGGCAAACTAACCACGCGGGCACTATCGGTGCGTATCGTACTGAGCTTAATGAAATTTTCGTAAGTTGTCGTACGAATTCTGCCATGATTTTCCAGTAGCTCATATAGCTCGTCAAGGAAGTAAAATCCGTTGTACGGGTAGTATTCCCATGCATTTTCGCCGTCGAGGATCACGCTGACGACCGGCGTTTCTCCTTCGGGGGCGTGGCGTGAGATGTTGTCCAGCTGGTCGATAAAATGTGTCGCCGCATCTTTGCCGTGCCAGCGTGAGTATTCGAACCCGATCAGATCCGACAGATGATCATCGCGGAAGAAGCACTGTACAGCGCCCTTATCCAGCGTATAGGGACGATACAGATACTGGTTACGCTCAGGCACGGACTGATTCGAGCGGCGTATGCTGTTAACGAGTACGCCTTCACCGCTGGCAGCCCAACCGCAGCCCTCCTCGGCAAACACTTCCAGCGTTTCCACAGAAATTGAGCCTTCCGCCGGCCACATACCGGCAGGCTCAGAACCAAATCGTGCCTTGTGGCTCGCTTTAGCCAGCTGAATATGCTTGGATACGCGTAAACGCCCCTTAGGATAATGCGGCGCCTTAGGCATCGGCGCATCAGGCATCGCTTCCTTGGCACTGGCAAAATCGATCAGCAAAGGCGCTAGAGGATGATAATGCGGTGTGGCCGAAATTTCGATCTGACCTGATTCGGCAAGCTTACGGTAGCGAGGAATAATGTCGCTGGTCAGTTCGCCAATCAGATTGAATAATTGTTTTCGTTCATTGAGCGTAAAGCCTTCGGCTTTAGTCATCAGTTGCGCAACCAATTCGTTCTCGCGACGCACGCTTTCACCGCACCAGGCTAAGTGATACCAGACCAGCAGATCGTCCATATACTGACCGGACAGATACGATAACGCGTTTTCACCCTCGGCTTGCAACATCTGGAATAAATCCCACAGACGCTTATAAACCGGGTACGGTGCAATCATCTTGGTGTGGCTGCTGCGGAAGCACGAGTCGAGCACTAATTGACGTTCCGCAATGGATAACGTGTCTTTGTGTACCAGAAGGCGCAGCAATGGATCGCGAATTTTTCCGGTGGCAAACTGGTCGGTATAATCCTCCAGTTGATCGAGCAAAATAGGCACAAAGTTGAGTACCACGTGCATCCCGGGATGGCGCTCCAGATGATAGGCCATATCGGTGTAATCTTTGATGGCGTGCAAATAGACCCACGGCAATACGAAATCGCCGCTGGCATAATCACGGTAGTCCGGCTGATGCATGTGCCAGAGAAATACTAAGTCTAGGGATTTTTTCATAGCTGAAAGCCCCGCTGTTTGGCAGCGGGGTTAATTGAGTTGAGCCTTAACGGATACTGTGTACGATCTGCCCCAGCATTTCAGGGGTAATCAGGGTGATACCATTCTCGCTGACATGGAAACGCTTGCGATCTTCCTCGATATTGACACCGACTTCCATACCATCTGGAATTTTACAGTTTTTATCGACGATGACACGCTTCAATACCACATGACGACCCACATCGACGTTCGGCAGCAATACTGAATCTTCGATCGAAGAATAGCTGTTTACGCGCACATCAGAAAACAACAGCGAACGCTTAACCGTCGAACCGCTGACGATACAACCGCCGGATACCAGTGAATCGACCGCGTAACCGCGACGCTCCTCTTCATCGAAAACGAATTTGGCAGGCGGCAATTGCTCCTGATAAGTCCAGATCGGCCATTCCTGATCGTACATATTCAGATCGGGGATCACCTTGGTCATCTCCATGCTGGCTTCCCAGTAGGAATCGATGGTTCCCACATCGCGCCAGTAAGGCGTATTGTCATCGCCCATCCCGACACAGCTTTGCTCAAAACTCTGAGCAAATACGCGGTATTTTTCAACCATATGCGGAATTAGATCTTTGCCGAAATCATGCGACGAATTCGGGCTGTCGGCGTCACGGATCAACTGTTCGATCAGAAACTGAGTATTGAATACATAGATCCCCATGCTTGCCAGCGATTTTTCCGGATTGTCCGGTATGGAAGGCGGATTCGCCGGCTTTTCGACAAACTCAACCACGCGGGAGTTTTCGTCGATGCCCATCACGCCAAACGCAAATGCCTCAGCAATCGGCACTTCGAGACAGGCAACGGTCATATCGGCTTTCTTTTCGACATGAAAGGCCAGTAATTTGCCGTAGTCCATCTTATAGATATGATCGCCTGCCAGAATCACGATAAATTCGCATTTTGAAGCGCGGATGATATCCAGATTCTGGAATACGGCATCCGCTGTTCCCTGATACCACTGATCTTCACTGATACGCTGTTGCGCCGGCAGTAAATCGAGATATTCGCCGAACTGACCGTTCAAAAATGACCAGCCGCGCTGAATATGCTGAATCAGGCTGTGAGATTTGTATTGTGTGGCGACACCGATACGGCGTATGCCCGAGTTAACACAGTTGGAGAGGACAAAATCGATGATGCGGAATTTACCGCCAAAAGGCACGGCGGGCTTCGCTCGCCAGTTGGTCAGCTCATGCAGACGGCTGCCCCGGCCACCCGCCAGAACCATCGCATAAGTGTTTTTAGTCAGACGACTAACAAAACGCGGTTCAGGATCGCCAGAAGCTGCGTGGTAATTTTTTTTCAGATAACCCAACTCGACATTCATCTTTACCTCCTCATGGTCACATTTACCTTAATTGACCAAGGCATTATCGTTTACAATTACCGCACGACACAAGAACTAATGAGGAAATATAGTGAATATGTTAATCGAATCTTTGTTGCAAGCACGGCTCCACGATCCTTTTGCCTTACTTGGTCTGCACCGCGATGGCGCTGAGTGGGTTATTCGCTACTATGAACCTCATGCCACGCAAGTCACCCTGATCTACACTCAGGAAGAATTTACCAAAATCCATCCCGACGGCCTGTTCGAATGGCGCGGTGTCTGCGAACCCAAGCTCCCCTACCGCTTAAAAGTCAGCGAAGGACTCGCGTCCCGCGACATCTACGATCCTTATCAGTTCCCGTCCGATATTTCAGCGCAGGATTTGCATTTGTTCGGTGAAGGTAAACTGCGTCAAGGCTATCGCATGCTGGGCTCGCATCCGGTGCAAATCAGCGGCGTCACAGGCGTGCGCTTCGCCGTCTGGGCACCGAATGCCGAACGCGTGAGCGTTATCGGCGAATTCAACAACTGGGATGGTCGTATGTATCCGATGCGATTGCACGGTTCCTCCGGCGTTTGGGAAATCTTTATCCCGGAAATTAAGCAGCACGCGCTGTATCGCTATGAAATCCGCAATCGTGATACCGGCAACATCCTGACCAAGACCGACCCCTATGCGCAAGGTTTCGAATTGCGCCCGGGAACGGCAGCGCTGGCAGCACCAGCGAATACACATTGCTGGCAGGACGATGCATGGATGGCCAAGCGAGGCCAGTGGGACTGGCTGCACGCGGCGGTGAATATCTATGAGGTGCATCCGGGATCTTGGAAGCGCCATCCGGACGGTCGTTTCTATAGTTATAGTGAGCTGGCCCGTGATCTGGTGCCCTATGTTAAAAGTATGGGCTACACGCACATCGAATTTATGCCGGTCACCGAACATCCGCTCGATGAATCCTGGGGGTATCAGTGCACGGGCTACTTTGCGCCTTCGAGCCGCTTCGGTTCTCCTGACGAACTGCGTCAGTTGATCGATGCATGCCATCAGGCTGACATCGGCGTGATCCTTGACTGGGTACCGGCTCACTTTCCCCAGGACAGCTGGGCGCTGGCACGCTTTGACGGCACCGCACTGTTCGAGCACGAAGACCCGCGGCTGGGTTTTCATCAGGACTGGGGCACCCATATATTCAATTTCGGCCGCAACGAAGTTAAAACCTTCTTGCTCTCCAGCGCGCATTACTGGTTATCCGAGTTTCACTTTGACGGCCTGCGTGTCGATGCGGTCGCGTCCATGCTGTACCTTGATTATTCGCGTAAAGCCGGCGAATGGATACCGAACAAGTACGGCGGCCGTGAAAACCTCGATGCAGTTGAATTCCTGCGCGAAATGAACATCATGGTTCACGAGGAATTCCCGGGC
The DNA here is from genome assembly GCA_001801025.1 of Gallionellales bacterium GWA2_54_124. GTDB lineage: Bacteria > Pseudomonadota > Gammaproteobacteria > Burkholderiales > Gallionellaceae > Gallionella. Next base: position 1,220,705 of record MGWO01000007.1, on the reverse strand, counting down.
GCACTGACCATGGCTGAAGAGTCCACCGCATGGCCCGGCGTCTCACGCCCTGTTTATCTAGGCGGTTTAGGCTTCTCGATGAAGTGGAACATGGGCTGGATGAACGACACCCTAGGCTATTTCGAACACGAGCCGGTACATCGCAGATATCACCACAACCAGCTGACCTTTGGCCAGATCTACGCTTACAGCGAAAACTTCATCATGCCTTTCTCGCACGATGAAGTCGTACACGGCAAAGGTTCACTGCTCTCCAAAATGCCGGGCGATGCGTGGCAAAAATTCGCCAACCTGCGTCTGCTGCTGACTTACCAGATGACCAGCCCGGGCAAAAAACTCAACTTCATGGGCAATGAAATCGCTCAGGGACGCGAATGGCAATCAAAATGGGAACTCGAATGGTGGCAGCTGGGCGAAGAATTGCACCGCGGTATGCAGAATCTGACGCACGATCTGAACAAACTCTACAGTTCACTTCCCGCGCTGCATGAGCTGGACTTCGAATCGGCGGGTTTTTCCTGGATAGACTGCAACGATGCCGAAAAGTCGGTGCTGTCGTTCCAGCGTACTGCACGCAATGGTGCCTGCGTCATCGTCGCGCTGAATCTGACCCCGCTGCCGCGTCAGCACTATCGGATCGGCCTACCGGAATTGACCCAGTATCGTGAAGCATTGAACAGCGATTCGACGTATTACGCAGGGAGCAATCTGGGCAATGCAGGCCTGATCACGGCAGAGTCTATTCCTTGGATGGGACTGCCCTATTCGGCAGAAATCTCACTGCCGCCGTTGGCTGGTGTGATTCTGGTACCTGAGGCATAGCTTGCAAGGCCCTCCCCTATCAGGGAGGGCTGTTTAATATGTCCGTTAGTTGAACTTTGAACAAAGATCATTACCATGTCAAAACTTACCCTCTCCACGGCCTGGCAAGCGCTGAGTGCGCATTACGCCGACATTGAACCGCTGCACATGCGCGAGCTGTTTGCAGCCGACCCATCGCGCTTTGATAAGTTGTCGCTGAAATTCGGCAGTTTGCTGCTGGACTACTCGAAAAACCGCATTACCGAACAAACCCGAAAACTGCTGATCGATCTGGCGGTTCAGGCCGACCTGTCCGCCAGTATTGAAGGCCAGTTTAACGGCGAAAAAATCAACAATACCGAGCAGCGCGCCGTGCTGCACACCGCACTGCGCAACCGCTCAGACCGTCCCGTGCTGTTCAACGGGATTGATGTGATGCCGGACGTGCGCCGCGTGCTGGCGCTGATGCGGGTGTTTTCCGGCAAGGTTCGCAGTGGTGCGCATACCGGTTATACGGGACGCGCGATCACTGACATCGTCAACATCGGCATTGGCGGCTCGGATTTGGGCCCGCTGATGGTTTGCGAGGCGTTGAAGTGCTACGCGAGCCCTGCGCTGCGCGTGCATTTCGTCTCTAACGTCGATGCCAGTCAACTGGTCGAAACACTGAAAAAACTGGACGCTGAAACGACCCTGTTCATTGTCAGCTCCAAAACCTTCACTACCCAGGAGACCTTGACCAATGCCCGTTCCGCGCGCGCCTGGCTGGTTGAAAAACTGGGTTCAGAGAACGCCGTCGCCTGCCACTTCGCCGCCGTCTCGACCAATCTTGCAGCGACCGCCTCGTTCGGCATCAATCCGGACAACGTGTTCGAATTCTGGGACTGGGTGGGCGGACGTTACTCGCTGTGGTCGGCGATTGGCCTGCCCATCGCGCTGTTTATCGGCATGGACAGGTTCGAAGAATTGCTCTCGGGTGCGCACGCAATGGACGAACATTTCCGCAGCGCGCCTTTAGAGGAGAACATGCCGGTATTGATGGGTATGCTGGGCATCTGGTACGGCAACTTTTTTGCAACCAGTTCGAATGCCGTGCTGCCCTACGATCAGTACCTGCACCGCTTTGCCGCGTACCTGCAGCAACTGGATATGGAGAGCAACGGCAAGGGCGTAGACCGTGACGGACAGACTGTCGATTACGATACCGGCACGGCGGTATGGGGCGAGGCCGGCACCAACGGTCAGCACGCCTTCTACCAGTTGATCCATCAGGGAACCCGCATGATACCCGCGGACTTCATAGCTCCCCTGCACAGCCAGAATCCGCTGGGGGAACATCACGCCATTTTGCTTGCCAATTGCTTTGCGCAAACCGAGGCGCTGATGATAGGCAAAACATCTGACGAGGCGCGCGCAGAACTGGTCGCGCAGGGATTGTCGGGGGCAGAACTTGAAGCCTTACTGCCGCACAAGGTTTTTGCTGGCAACAAACCGACCAATACCCTGCTGTTCGATCGTCTGGATCCGCACACGCTGGGGATGCTGATTGCGCTTTACGAGCAAAAGGTGTTTGTGCAGGGCATCGTGTGGAATATCAACTCATTCGACCAGTGGGGCGTGGAACTGGGCAAACAACTGGCCAGCAAAATTCTGCCTGAACTGCAGGATGGAAAAATCGGCTCGCAGCACGATGATTCTACGCGACACCTGATTGAGTATTATCGTAAAAACAAGTAGATAGATTAAAATTGACAACTGATAATTGAGAGTCGTCAATTATCAGTTGTTGTTACAAAATATCTTCCGCATAGGGGGGGGCCGGATAGTGAAATGCGACCGGACCGTCAGGCTCCGCATGAATGAACTGATACACAATCGGATCATTTGACGCGAGCATATCTTCAGCATCGCCTTCTGCCACCACCACGCCATCGTGAATAAAATACACATAATCGGCGATCTTCAACGATTCCGACATGTCGTAGGTCACCACCACCGAGGTAATCCCCAGCGCATCGTTGAGTTTACGGATCAGATTGGCGATGGTGCTGAGCGAAATCGGATCGAGCCCCGCAAAAGGTTCATCGTAAATAATCAGCGTAGGATCAAGCGCAATCGCCCGTGCGAGTGCCACACGCCGCGCCATGCCGCCTGACAAATCCCCGGGCATCAGGCCATGCGCATTGCGCAATCCGACTGCCTGCAACTTCATCAGCACCAGATCATGGATCATCTCTTCCGACAAATCGGTATGCTCGCGCATTGGAAAGGCCAGATTGTCATATACCGTCAAGTCGCTGAACAGGCCGCTGACCTGAAACATCATGCCCATCTCACGGCGCACTGCATACAGGTCGGTATTATCCAGTTCGTGTATGACCCGTCCCTCAAACTTGACGCTGCCAGTGTCAGGCTTGAGTTGCCCGCCAAAATGATGCAGCAGCGTGCTCTTGCCGCAACCGCTTACGCCTAAAATCGCGACCACTTTACCGCGATGAATATTCAGATTGATGCCTTTGAGCACCTTGTTGTTGCCGAAAGCAAAATGCAGGTTGCTGACTTCGACCAGATTTTCCGATGTTTGCTTCAATCTCTACCCTTCATTAAACACGGCGCAACAGGCCGAACTTCGCTCAAGGGTACTACAAGCGGCCGTGATTTGGCTAGCGGTTGTTCGTGCCTGCTACAGCAAAACTGTATCAGCGATCTTAGCTTAGCGGGTTTGACAGGTTTGAGTAAAACCAGTGCATCTTCATCCTGCGCTAGACTATCGGTGCTAATCCGGATGCATGGCGTAGATTCTCCCTGATAACGCCGGACGGTTTGAATAACATTGAGCCTTCCAGCGCCCTTACCCTGATCGTCGCTGATCACTAAATCCCAGCGCAAACCCGCCATTAAATGTCGCTGTACCGCTTTCAATGAGGAGGCGGCTGTCACTTCACACCCCCAGGCTTTCAGCATCATCCCGGTACTCGCCAGCATTTGCGCGTCGTGATCGACAATCAGGAGTCGCATGCCATTCAGATGACCCGGCGCAGGTTCTGCCAGACCGGCCTGTTCAGGGCGACTGGCCCGTTCTAACAACATGCTAAAATTCGCCCCCCGATTGCGAGCTGAGCGCAACATCAAGGGATGTCCCAGCAAATCGGCCAGCCGCTTAACGATCGCCAGCCCCAGCCCCAGCCCCTGTTCAGTATTCTGATTTAACTGTATGAATTCACGAAATATTTTTGACTGGAAAACTTTCTCTATCCCGATCCCGTTGTCCCGTATTTCGAGCAAAATCTGCCTGCCGCGCAGACGGCAGGCAAGCAGCACCGTGCCGTGTTCAGGCGTGTAGCGCAGCGCGTTGCTCAGTAGATTCGTGATGATGCGCTCGAGTAGCACAGGATCGCTGTTAACATAACCTTCGATGGGATGCACGACCAGACGGATGTTCCGGCAGGCCGCCTCCTGTTGAAAACCCGCTGCGATGCGTTCGAGCAACTCGGATAAATGACAGGGCTGTTTTTGAGCTGAGACGACACCGGCATCCAGCCGTGAGATATCCAGCAAGGCATTTATCAGCCGGGTGATGGAATCAATGGAATGTTCAACTTTACCGAGCAGTTGCTGCTGCTCCTGATCCAAAATTTTGCGACGCAGCTCGTCTATATACAGACCGAGTGCATGGATGGGTTGGCGCAGATCGTGACTTGCTACTGCTAAAAAGCGACTTTTTTCATGATTAGCACGCTCGGCCTGCGCTTTTTCCTCGCGCAGTTCGAGTAGAGCGCCATCCGTTCGACGTCTGACCAGTGCGCGTTCTTGTCTTTCTATCATGGTGGCTTTTCCCCCTGCATTACGCAGGGGAAATCAGTATTTTATCAGTGAACGATTTGAATATTGGATGCTTGCCGTCCCTTTGGGCCTTGTGCCACGTCAAAACTGATTTTCTGTCCTTCCTTGAGCGACTTAAAACCGCTGATATTGATGGCAGAGAAATGCGCGAACAGATCGTCGCCACCATCATCAGGAGAAATAAAACCAAACCCCTTTTCGTCGTTAAACCACTTCACCGTACCTGTTGCCATTTGCAGCTCCTCTTGCGATTAAAAAATTGATTTTGTGACGACTCACCCACCTTGGAGCCCCCCTTCCACAGCCCCCCGGCAGCGGAAAGGGGCAAGGTACCGCTACGCGATATTGACGTCGATAGAACGGCTCGCGATTTGTTTGGATTTAGGCAGAGTGACGTTCAGCATGCCGTTGTTAAACTCGGCGCTAACCGTACTGCCATCCGTATCCGGCGGCAGCCGAAAACTGCGTGAAAAACTACCATACGAGCGTTCTATACGATGGAACTTCTTGTTATTCTCTTCCTTTTCCTGACGCCGCTCACCGGAGAGCGTCAGCATGTCGTCATGAACGGACACTTTGACATCCTTTTTTTCAACGTCCGGGATTTCAGCCTTAATCAGATAGGCGTTATCGGTTTCGCTGATATCGACGACCGGTTGCCAGTCGGCCAGCGTCAATTGCCCCTGCTCAACCGGCAACCTGCCGAACAGCGTGTTGAGCCGGTTGCTGACGTCTTCGAGTTCCCTGAACGGATTCCATTTAACAAGATTCATCTTCATTCTCCTAGTTTAGCTGCGTCAAAAAAACAGTCATCACGCCACAGGCAGTCTTTCTGATCGCACACGCCGCTGGCGGCGGTCGCGTAGCAGGAAAAGTTGCCTTCGGCCGATTGGATGGATTGAACCAGATCTTTCTTTGAACGCCTTGCAGTCGAGAGACCCTGTGCTTTGGCGATCGTGCGAATTTCTGCTATTTGCATAACATCCCCCTCGTGTTAATTTGTGTTGCAACGCATCAGGCAACGCGCTGGACATCGTTGTTGAATAGCTGAAGTTTTACCGGGCTACCCTCAGTCAGCGCCGCCAATTCTTTTTTGGTGATCGCAAGCTTCCCGCACAAGTTGGTATTGCAAGATTCGAGTAAATCGATACGCCGTGTCAGATGTAAGGTTTTAAGATCGACATTGCGTTCTAAGTAATAACGGTGTTCTTCAAGTTCCGACTGCATTTGTTTCATGCGTCGCATGACCTTCAAAACAAACAGTGTCGTACTTGTTTTTTTATATTTGTGCATCAGGCGGCCCCCCCGGATCAATTGCTGTTTAACTATTTCGACAGGAAGGATTATGCTGATTGTCCTCATCCTCCACCATCGGGCGATGCTGATTTTGGCATCCGATGAACCTGAGGCGGTGACAGAAAATCCCTAATAACGGGGTGGAATTTAATTAGATGAGAGGGAAAGGCAGGGGACAGCCGGCTGATAATAAAAAATTACTGTGCGAACAGTTTGTGTTCTAGGGCATAGTGAACCAGATCAGCCGTGCTGTGCAGTTTCATTTTTGCGGTCAGATTCAGTTTGTGGGTGCTGACGGTTTTGTTGCTGATATTGAGGATACAGGCAATGTCGTTGACGCGTTTTCCCGCGACCAACAGTGCAAAAATTTCCAGTTCCCGGCTGGACAGTATCGCGTGCGGCGCGGATTTAGGGGGCATCAAGGCATCGAATGCCATTTCCTCTGCCAGCGCCGGATCAATATAGTTTCGGCCGGCCGCCACCCTGCGTATCGCTTCGAGCAGGATTTCCGGATCGCTGTCCTTGGCGATAAAACCGGCAGCACCTGCCCTGATCGCACGGGATGCGACCTGAGCTTCATTGTGCATGCTGAATATCAGTATCGGGAATGCCGGATATTGCGCCCTGATCTGCATAACCAACGACATCCCCGTCACGCCCGGCATACTAAGATCAAGCAGCAGCACATCGATCGTTACGCCGTCATCTAATTGTTTCATTACTTCAATTGCATTGACAGCCTCAGCTTCGACTTGAATGTCCGGGGCCAGCGCCAGTATCTTTTTAATGCCTTCGCGCACGATGGCATGGTCGTCAGCAATTAACAGTTTAATCATTCACTCTTCTCCCAATGTGTTTTAGAAATAATGGAATATGAACTGCGACAACGGTACCCAGTCCGGGTTGGCTGTTGATTTCAACCTTGCCGCTGACAGCCAGCGCGCGCTCTTTCATGCCCATCAGGCCGAAGGATTTTTTCGATGGTACTAGGTTCGCATCAAATCCTGCTCCATTATCTGAAATCTCAATATAAATAGATTCAGGGTTGTAATCGATCGTGATTTTCACCTCACTGGCATGGGCATGGCGCATGATGTTGGTGATTGATTCTTGCATAATCCGGAATAGTGTCAGCGTCAGCGCGTCCTCAATAAGCGGCGGTTCTTTGATCACATGTAAAGTGCACTTGATGTGACTGCGCGACGTCAATTCATCCTGAAGCCAGAGTGTCGCAGGCACAATACCCATATCAAGCGCCGGTGGATGCAAATTACGGGTGACATCGCGTGCGCCCTGTATCGCCTTGTCGACCAGGGTCAGCATGCCCTGAATTTTGGGCATCAATAGCGGAATATGATCTGCGAACTGGATACGTACCAGCGAAATATCCATGCGCAATGCAGTCAGTAACTGGCCGAGTTCATCGTGCACTTCACGCGCGATATGTTTGAGTTCAGCTTCGCGTGATGCGACCCCCTGCGCTGCCAGCTCGCGCAGCAGTTGCTGGTATTCCTTGAGTTCCCTCTCTCTTAATTTCGCAAGCGTGATATCCCTGACGGTGGCTTGCAAAAACAACTCGTCACCGAGTTGCATGCGAGTCAACAAGACGTCGGCGGTAAACAGCGTACCGTCCAGCCGCCTGTGCTGCCATTCAAAGCTGCTGAGCCCTGATTCGAGCGCCTGCTGCACCCGGACTAAGGCTTTTTCGCTTGACAGTGTGCCGTCCGGCTGACGCTCTGGAGAGACATCCCATGGGCTTAGCGCAATAAAATCCGCCAGATTATTTGCCGAAAATAAGCTCAGCGTCGAGCAATTAGCGCTAGTGAATTGAAATGAGGGTACGGACAGTGTCATCAAGGCATCGCGCGAATGCTCGAACAGCAACTGATGGCGGCGTGCACTCATCATCAGCTGGGCATCGGCCTCGCGGCGTTCGGTGATATCGCGGAAGATGCCGACCAGATAGCGCTTGCCGCCTAGCACCACTTGCGCCGATTTGATATCGACAAAAAACACCGAGCCATCCTGTCGCTTGACGGGAATATCAGTGCTTAAAAGTTGTTCGCCTTTAATATGCCGTTCGAGCTGCGCTGCAATCCCGGGTAAATCCTCCTTACGATGGATATCACGCATGTTCAGCCGGTCAATTTCCTGCTGAGTGTATCCGGTCATCGTGCAAAATGCCGGATTGGCGCTGCCGAACTGCAAAGTTTCCGGATCCAGCAACACAATGCCGTCGAGTGCCCCTTCGACAATGGCGCGCATTTTTTCTTCTGAGTCGCGCAGCTGTTTTTCAGCGCGTTCACGTTCGGTGATATCCATTGAAATACCCAGCAAATGGGTAGCTTGTCCGCGCTTGTCGCGCAAGGCGATTTTCCATGTGTGCAGATAGCGAATTTCGCCGCCTGCGATGGTAATCTGCTCTTTGGCGATTTCCTTAACTTCGCTGGAAGCTAACACCTCACGGTCTGTCGCTGTAAAAAAATCGCCCTGCTCTTGCGACCAGAGATCGTAATTCCCCCGGCCCAGCAACGCGCTGCGGTCATAGCCCAGTAACGCTTCGCCTGCGCGATTGAACAACTCAATAGTTAAATCGCTGGCGCGTTTAACAAAGACCATCACGGGAATATGTTCAACGATCGCTTCGAGCATCTGAGCCGAGTTGCGCAATTTTTCATCGGAAATCTGCAGATTTAACTCAATCAGTTTCTTTTGTGTGATGTCCGAAGAAACCCCTGTGCTGCTAACGACATGGCCAGATGCGTCGCGGATTACATAACCGCGGTCACTGATCCAGCGCACTACGCCATCAGGTCTGATGATGCGATATTCGATGTCGAAATTAACACCCCGTGCCAGATTTGAGATGGCTCTGCCGACCTTCGCTCTGTCATCCGGATGCGCCATCAGGGTACAGAGATCGGGTTGAGCATACAATTGCTCACAGCTGATTCCCCATATTTTTTCAAAGGCCGGGCTGATGTACTGTATGTTTTTCCCGTCCGGCGACATCATCCAGAACACCTCCTCGACTGCCTGTGCCATCTGGCGGAATCGCGCTTCACTTGTCTGCAATGCCGCCGCCGTTTGCAACTGTTCAGTGATGTCTTCTACGATAGACCAGATATACTCCTGCCCATCGGCTCCCGTCGTCAGCATACCGTTCAGCCGCAGTGGAACCAGGCTGCCATCTTTGCGGATGTATTCTTTTTCGTAAGGACCGTATCGTCCGGTAGATTGCAGGGAATCGAGCTGACAAGCCTCCTGCGCCGCATAGCGTTCAGGGGTCAATTCCCAGTAGTCAAGGGATATCAGTTCTTCTTTTGAATAGCCGGTAATATCAATAAAAGACTGATTGAATTCGATATACCGGCCCGTTTTGTCCGTCAGCGCAATACCTAGCGGCGACAACTCGAACAGTCCCCGCAACTTGATATCTTTTGCTCTTAGCTCAAGTTCCGCATTTTTTCGTTCGGTAATATCATTGAGGACGATCCGGATGAATTTTTCACCTTTGTCAGCACGCAGGATGTGCAAGCCGGCATAAATGAGGGAGCCATCACAACGCTGTAAACGAAACTCGCCATGAAATGTACTGAGATTACTCAGTATATCGGAGAGACACCTATGCCAGAGCAGGCTGTCTTCGCGACTGACAAATTGCGCAAAATTACGCTTATAGAGCCGGCTGCGCTCCATCCCTAACAACAGGGCGCCGTTATGGTTGATTTCTACGATCATGCCCGATGCATTAAGCGACAGGTAGGCCACCGGTGAAAAATCGTACAAGTCACGGTAACGGTCACGCGACTCCTCAAGCTCAATCTGGCTTTGACGCAGTGTTTCATTCTGCATTTCAAGTTCGATCTGGTATACCCGCAACTCGTGCAGTAATTCTTCAGAGGAACGACAGGACGGTTCGGATGCCTGTTTGCTAAGTTTTGCTTCCGCCATGCCGCGCAAACTGCTCACAGCGCATCCTGTCTTGTTGTGACTGAACCGGACTGATTAGCCTTCTCAAAAAATATCACACGGTTGCGCCCGGCAGCCTTGGCCTGATACATCGCCATATCGGCCCATTTTAAAATATCGTCCGGACGCGTCTCGTGATTAATGAACAGCACAACGCCGATGCTCGAGCTGCAATGATGTTCCAGCTGGAGCAGCTCATGTGATTTGAGCAGATAGGGTTCGGCAAGTGCGCTGCGGATTTTTTCGGCGATGTGGCGCGCCTGGCTGACAGAGGCTTCCTTTTCCGTATCGAGTTCATTGAGCAGCACCACGAATTCATCGCCGCCGAAACGCGCCACGGTATCCATTTCCCTCAGGCAGCGCGTGATGCGGCGCGCCACCTCTATCAGCAGCAAATCTCCGGTGTCGTGACCGTATTGATCGTTGAGTGGTTTAAAATTATCCAGATCGACAAACATCAGCGCACCAAAGCGCAGGCTGCGGCGACTTCCGGCCATGGCCTGATCCAGCCGGTCATTGAGCAGGCGGCGATTAGGGAGTTGGGTGAGTGCATCGTAAAAAGCCAGCTTGCGAATTTCTTCCTCATTGCGAATACGGTCGGTAACATCGGTCATCACGATACGCACCTCAGGCTCTCGCTCTCCCTTACTCTGTCGCAAACAATCCATGCGTGCAAAAAAAATCGAACCGTCATTACGCACCATCTCCAGATCGCAGGCTTGCGGTTCCTGAGAACCCAACACCGTCATAAAATGGCGCAGCCAGCGGTCGTGATATTCAGTCGATACATAGGGCGTCAGACGGCGATAGAGCAAATTGCTGCGTTCTGTCCCCAGCATACCGGCGCCGGTGAGATTGATTTCCAGTATCAGACCCGATTCGCTGAGTGTGATATAGCCTACCGGCGCGAAGTCATAAAAATCCATGTAGCGGTCACGCGACTTTTCCAGCTCAAACTGCGACTGACGCAAATTCTCGTTTTGCATCTCTAGCTCGATTTGATGCACCTGAAGTTCGTGCAGCAATGATTCAGACGGAATCACAGCGGCAACCGGCGTCTGTCGTAGCTTAGCTTCAGCGGCTCGCCGAAGTTGCGCTGCGTTGGGCTGTTCGCTCATGCAGCCTCCTCCATCACCAGCAGGATCAGCTCCCTTGTTCTGTCGCCATCCGTAAGGCGCCGGGCGTTGAGCAGCAATTTACGCTGACCGATAAAAGGAAATTGATGATCGACAACAAAATTCTCGATGACCTGATTGCCGGACAAAATTGTTTCGAGCAGATCTCTCAGCTCAGGAATATCCCACTGTTTATTGCCCAGAAGGTAAATCAGACTGCCAATGGTTTCTTTTTCATCCGCATTAAAGTATTTATAAAAAGAGCGGCTGGCGGATACGACGCGCAACTCACCATCGAGCACCAGCAACGGTTCTCTGACCGTATTGACGATGCCCTCGGCCAGCTCGCGCGCCTCGATGATGGCCAGCTCTACCTGTCTGCGCTGGGTTATATCTGTGAAAGTCAGCACCACTCCGTCGATCACATTGTCCAGTGTGCGATAGGGCTGTATGCGCGCGAGGTAACAGGCGCCGCTGCTGGTTGTTACTTCGCGTTCGAAGGGCACCAGCGTATCGAGCACCGTCTGGGCATCCGCTAATAAATCGATGTCCGGTATATTCGATTTGATATCAGAGAGCGGCCGTCCGATGTCCGTGGCGACCAGTCGGTACAGTTTCATTGACTCGCGTGTAATACGCTTGATTTTCAACTGATTATCCAGAAACAGTGTGCCGATATTGATGCTGTCGAGCAGATTTTTCATGTCGTTTTGCATCAGAGCCAGCAGCTCAATTTTCGACTGCAATTCAGCATTGACGGTGACCAGTTCCTCGTTGACCGACTGCAACTCTTCCTTGGAAGTTTCCAGCTCCTCGTTAGTTGATTGCAGCTCTTCGTTGGTTGATTGCAGCTCCTCGTTGGTCGATTTGAGTTCTTCGTTGGAGGCCTGCTGCTCCTCAATCGTGCCTTGCAGATGCTCCTTGGTATACGTTAATTCGCGCTCCAGTTCCTCAACCCTTGCCAGCTCAAGCAACCCGGGTTGCACCCCCTTGTGCCGCTTGCCTGCCGGTGCAGGTGCGATATCCTGAAAACTCACCAGCAATAAGCGCTGCCGGCTATCCGTGCCGTGCATCTGGCGTACGCTAAAACTCACATTTTGAATTTCACCGTTGCTCTTGATCGGCACTTCATGATTTAAGGTGGGCTGGGCCTGATTGATTGCCGTGCTAATCGCGTTGCGCAAGTGTAATTGCAGGCCATCCCGGGCCATCTCGACGAGGTTCAAGGTCGCCTGTCCCGGTGCCGGTCTCAGATAGCGACCAGTATCTCCGTGCACGTACAAAATCGTGCCATTCTCATCCGTCACAACCGAAGCTGGCGCATACGATTGCAACAGCATGCGGCGGGTCAGTTCGGCAAAATTGATTTCGCGCGGTTTGATGATCATTTCTTCAGGCTCTTTAGAATTGGCATTGCGTGCCCAGACCAGTCCGCCGGCCATCACGGCACTGGTTGACGACAAGGCACCGCTGGCGCGATAAAATTTCCATTTGCGATTGATCGGCGTAAACAGATCAGGGTAATTGCCTATGCTCTCGGAAGGGGAAAGAAACAGTACGCCGCCCGGATTCAAAGCGTAATGAAAAGCCGGAATTAAACGGCTTTGCACTTCAGGCTCCAGATAAATCATCAGGTTGCGGCAACTGAGCAGATCGAGCCTTGTAAACGGCGGGTCTTTGATCACATTCTGAATTGCGAACACCACCATTTCGCGGATTGATTTTTTGACCCGGAAGCCGGATCCCTCCTTGATAAAATAGCGGCGCAGACGCTCTGCACTGACATCCTGCGCGATATTGAGCGGATACAAACCTGAGCGTGCCACCGTGACGGCATCATCGTCCAGATCGGTCGCAAACAGCAGCACCTTGAATGTCCGATGCGTATTTTCCATCCATTCGAAGAGCAAAATCGCAATTGAATAAGCCTCTTCACCTGTCGCACAACCGGCAACCCAGATACGAACCACATAATCATCCGGTTTATCGGCCAGTAACTGCGGCAGCACGTCATTTTTTAGCGCGTCAAACGCCTCCGCATCACGGAAAAAACTGGTGACGTTGATCAGTAGCTCCTTGAATAGTTTGCCCGCCTCTTCAGGATGTTCCTTCAGATAGCGCCCGTACACCTCAAGGCTGTCGATGTCATGCATACTCATACGCCGCTCGATGCGCCGTCCTATTGTGCTTTTTTTATACTGGGAAAAATCATGCCCTGTGACGTTGCGCAACTGCATCAGGATGCGATTTAATTCGCCGGTTGCCGCCACAGGTTTGACTATCGTGCTTAAATGAGTGTGGATGCCCGAAAGCAGCGCGGCCGGCATGTGCTCAACCGGCAGCACACGGGTGGCAAAACCTGCCTTAATCGCACTCTCCGGCATCCCGTTGTATTTTGCAGAGGCCGGCTCCTGTACCAGCGAGACGCCGCCCGCGCCCAGAATGGCACGCAAGCCCAGTGTGCCATCGGTGCCGGTACCTGACAGAATGATCCCGACGGCCAGCTCGCCCAGATCATCGGCGAGCGTGCGAAAAAAAGCATCAATGGGCAAACGCTGTCCGCGCGGCTGACCTGGCACGGATAATTGCAAGACGCCGTGAAAAATCGCCAGATCCCGGTTGGGAGGAATCACATAAACCGTGTCGGGTTCAACTTTCGTCTGATCTTCAATCTCAACGACACGCATCGAAGTTGTGCGCTGTAAAATTTCCGTGAGGATGCTGGCGTGTCCGGGATCCAGATGCGACACGATGACAAAGGCCATGCCGCTGTCTGCCGGCATATGGTGAAAGAACATCTCGAACGCTTCCAGTCCGCCCGCTGATGCGCCCAGACCCACGATATTAAAGGGGGCGGACTGACTCATCGTTGGCGCTGTTGGAACAGGTGGTTCGATTGGATCGGTGTCCACGCAATATCCTTAATTAAAATTCGGGTAATATCGCAAGATACAACCAGTTGGTGCCTTGTGTCTATCGGACAATCCCCATTCGCAATTGAGATAATCCGACCCCGCGATTAAAAAGACAGCAGATCCCGCTCCGCTTAAAGTCCGCTTAACACCCTGATGTGCGAGGTAACGCTGCGTCCCAGCGCGCTCAATGAATAGCCGCCTTCGAGTACGGAGACGATGCGCCGCAATGCATGATGCTGAGCAAGCGTTTTCATTTGTTCCGTCACCCATGCGTAATCCGCTTCCCGCAGAGCTAACCCGCCCATATCGTCTTCCCGGTGCGCGTCAAATCCTGCCGAAATAAACAGCAGTTGCGGCGAAAAGGCTTCCAGCGCGGGCAGCCAGTGTTGCGTGACCGCTGCCTGAAAATCAACACCTGAAGTGCCCGCTGCGAGCGGTACGTTAATGATGTGCGAATTGCCGCTGTCCGCACCGCAATAGGGATAATAGGGATGACGAAAGGTTGAACACAGCATCACACGCGGCTCTGCACGAAAAATAGCTTCTGTCCCGTCTCCGTGATGCACATCGAAGTCAACGATCGCCACGCGCTCTAGACCATGCTGTTCGAGCGCATGCGCCGCCGCGATAGCGACATTGTTGAAAATGCAAAATCCGGCAGCACTCGAAGGCCCCGCATGATGGCCGGGCGGGCGAATATTGCAAAAGGCATTTTCTGCCTGTCCGCTCATCACAAGATCAACCGCGTGTACCGCAGCACCCGCAGCATGCAGTGCCGCATCCAGCGTATAGGGATTCATCAGCGTATCGCCGTCGAGCTCAACGCGACCCGTTTGCGGCGCACGTTCAAATACGCTGTCGACGTAGCTTGCCTCATGCACCCTCAACAACTGCTCGCGGGTCACTTTGGGTGCATCAAAATGCGCCAGATAGTGAAATAAGCCCGATGCGATCAGCTGATCCTCGATGGCATGGATGCGCGCAGGGCACTCAGGATGATCGGCCCCCATGTCGTGTTTCAAGCAGACCGGATGCGTCAAATAGGCAGTTTGCATAGTAAAAATAGCGTAGTTAAACTAAAATCCATCTCCGCGGTCTCCGCGTGCATCCTGTTTTCTACAGGACCTTCCTGACCGCCTTGATGCTGTCGTCGTCTTCGCTGGTTGCGACATCGAAGCCCATTCTGTCCATCAGATGCAGCATATCGGTGTTGTTTCTGAGCACTTCGCCCTCGATCACTTTCAAGCCCTTGGCTTTAGCCGATTCCATCAGGGTCGTCATCAGGCGTTGCCCCAATCCCTTGCCGTGCATGTTGTCCGCGATTGCCAGCGCAAATTCGCAACTCTCGCCATCGGGATTGATGGCAAAACGCGCAACCCCCAGCTCCACTTCTTTGCCGTGTATCTCAGTCACCGCAATCAGCGCCATTTCGCGGCTGTAGTCGATCTGCGTGAAACGCACCAGCATCGCCTGACTCAGTTCCTGCACGCTGTTCATGAAACGGAAGAAACGCGACTGCTCGGAGAGATTGCGGACGAACTCCTGCACCAATTCTGCATCTTCGGGGCGAATCGGGCGGATCGTGATATCCATGCCGTCGGCCAACTGCCAGTGGTTAACCAGATGAGTCGGGTACGGGTAAATGGCCATGTGCGAATAACGATCCGCACTCGGCTGTTTAAATTCGACCACGACACGCGCATCGGCCGCCAGTACACCGTGCTCGTCCAGAATCAACGGATTGATGTCCATCTCGGTGAGCATTGGCAGCTCGCACACCATTTCGGATACGCGCAGCAGCACCGATTCGAGCGCCTCCATGTTGGCCGGCGGCATATGGCGGAAGGCGCCCAGTAAACGCGAGACGTTGGTACGGTTGATCAGATCGCGCGCCAAAAAGGAATTTAAAGGCGGCAGCGTCACCTCGGCATCACCCATCACCTCGACCATGGTGCCGCCCGCACCGAAGGTAATCACAGGACCGAACACCGGATCGCAAATCACGCCGACCATCAGCTCGCGGCCATTGGGTTTGACGATCATAGGCTGAATCGAGATGCCGTCCATGTGCGCACCGGGGCGGTTCTTCTTAATATTTTCGGTAATCTCGTGATATGCCGCACGCACGGCCTGTGCATTGCCCAGATTGAGCTTGACGCCGCCGGCATCGCTTTTATGCGTGATGTCGCGGGAATTGACCTTCATCGCCACCGGAAAACCCAGTTGCTGAGCGATCAGCAAGGCCTCATTGGGCGAGCGGGCAACCATGGTTTGAGCGACCGGAATATGGAACGCAGCCAGCACGGCCTTGGACTCCATCTCGCTCAAGACCTTGCGCTTATCCATCAGCGCACCTTCGATAACCATACGCGCGCCTTCGACATCCGGTGCGACATGGTGAGACAAAGGTTCCGGCATTTGCATCAGCAGTTTCTGGTTGCTGTAATAATCGGACAGATAAGAAAACACTTCGACTGCAGGCTCCGGGGTGCGGAAATTGGGTTTTTTGGAATGCGCGAACAGCTTGCGCGATTCGGCCACCTGCGTTTCACCCATCCAGCAGGTCAGGAGCGGCTTGCTGTATTTATTGGCCAGTTCAATCACGACCTGAGCCGCTTCCAAAGGCTTGGTCATCGCCTGTGGCGTCAGTATGGTCAGCACGCCATCGACGTTGGGGTCTTCCAGACAGGCAGCCACCGCATGCTGATAACGATCAGCCTGTGCATCGCCTATGATATCCACCGGATTGCCGTGCGACCAGTTAGGCGGCAGCACTTCGCTGAGCCGCGCGATCGTTGCGTCCGACAAGTTGGCCATAACGAGCCCTAAATCGGATGCGCGATCGGTCGCCATGACACCCGGTCCCCCGCCATTGGTGACGATTGCTAAGCGGTTGCCGGACGGATGAAAACCGCAGGACAGCGCTTTGGCTGCCGAAAACAATTGAGTGACGGTCTCGACCCGCACCACGCCTGCGCGGCGCACGGCAGCGTCAAATGCATCGTCAGAACCGACTAAGGATGCCGTATGCGACATCGCAGCCTTAGAGCCTGCCTCATGGCGCCCGACTTTGATCAGAATCACGGGTTTAACGCGGGCGGCAGCACGCAACGAACTCATGAAACGGCGCGACTCCCTGATCCCTTCGATGTACAGCAAAATGCTCTGAGTTTGAGAGTCCGACACCAGATAGTCCAGCGTCTCGCCAAAATCGACGTCGGCGGATGATCCCATCGATACGACACTGGAAAAACCCACGTCGTTGATCTGCGCCCAGTCTAAAATTGCGGTGCACAATGCGCCTGACTGAGAGACCAGCGCCAGATTTCCGGCATTCGCACCGCCGTTGTTGAAAGTCGCGTTCAGTCCAATCGAAGGACGCATGACCCCAAGGCAATTAGGGCCGATTAAGCGTATCCCGTAGCGCGCCGCATTGACCAGCACCTGACGCTCCAGTTCCTGCCCTTCCGCGCCGATTTCGCCAAAGCCTGCGGTGATAATCACCGCCGCCTTAACGCCGTGCTTTCCGCATTCTTCGATAATATCCGGCACGGTTTTAGGCGGAGTGGCGATCACCACCAGTTCCACCTCACTTTCGATCTCGCTGATCGCAGCATAAGCTTTGCAACCCTGTACTTCGGCAACACGCGAATTAATCGGATAGAGGCCGCCCTTAAAGCCCCCCTCAAGCATATTGTGAAAGACGATTTGCCCGACGGAGTCGACCCGATCACTGGCACCGAATACAGCGACGGACTTAGGTGAGAAAAGCGATGTAAGATAATGTTTAGACATAATATTTTATTTTTAACGAATTGAATTCTGAAATAGGGAACCGGACAGTCATCACGGTCGAAGAGGACATTTTATGGCAGACATATTACAAACTGATTGGTCAGTTGCATGAAGGGTTTAATTATCCTCGCAGCGCCATGATAGTTCCATCTTTTTTTACTGGCCTGTCAGCCCTTTTGCATATACCGTTCAAGATGGCTGATAAAGGCACGCGTCTTGGCCGGCAGATAGCGGCGCATCGGCATCACTGCCCAGGCAGGCACAGTCGGCTGCGACCAGTCCGGCAGCACCTGCACCAGACGACCTTGCAGCAAATCTGCACGGGCAAAACTGCATGGCAAGGCGGCAATCCCCGCGCCATCTAACAATAACTGCTGAATCATGTCCGGCGAATTGAGCGTGAGACGTCCGGGCGGCGTCCCCTCCCACTCGGATTTGCCGGACTGTAACTTCCACGGAACGGCATTACCCCGGTCGGACAACAGGCGCACCGCCGTATGGTGCATCAGCTCATCAGGATGAGTGGGGGCCGGATGCAGCGCGAGATAAATCGGACTCGCGTACAGCGCAAAATGCTGTTCGTCGATTTTTCTGGCCACCAGCGTTGCATCGTCAGTCAGCTCGCCCATGCGGATTGCCAGATCGTAGCGCTCACCGATCAGATCGACGCGCCTTGAGGATAAATCAAGATCGAGCTGAATCTCGGCATAGGCATCGATAAATGTGGCAATCGCGCGCGAAAAATGATGCCGCGCATAATCCCCCGGCATTGAGACCCGCAAACGGCCATGCGGCTGCGCATCCTGACTGCGGACAAAATCCTGTACGGCTGCAACCTCCTCGCTCACCCGCCGGCAATGATCGAGAAATTCAAGTCCGAATTCGGTGAGTGTTAAGCGGCGCGTCGTACGAATGAGCAGGCGCTGACCTAAGGCCGCCTCCATATTCGCCAGACGGCGCGAAACGGTTGCCTTAGGCATAACAAGGTGTTCTGCCGCACGCACCATGCTGTGAAATTCAGCGATAGTAGCGAACAGAATATAGTCATCGGCGGAGAGTTGTTCCATTTACGGGATAGTCTATCCCGAATTGGCGTCTTTATCTATCGGTTTGCTTACCCTATGATGCGTCAACGATAGATCAGAGGCCATCATGAATACCCAAACATCGCGCAGCGTAGAACAAATCGTCGAAGGCGTCCTAACCTCGGACGGCGCAGGCGTCAAACTCACCCGCGTCTTAACCGGAAAACTTCAGCGCCGCCTGGATCCCTTTTTAATGCTGGACGCCTTCGGCAGTGACATCCCCGGTGACTACATCGCCGGGTTTCCCGATCACCCGCATCGCGGCTTCGAAACCGTGACCTATATGTTGTCAGGGCGTATGCGTCACCGTGACAGCGCAGGTCATGAAGGCTTGCTGGAAAACGGCGGCGTGCAGTGGATGACCGCCGGGCGCGGCGTCATTCATTCGGAAATGCCGGAACAGGAAGACGGCGTCATGGAAGGCTTCCAGCTGTGGCTCAACCTGCCCGCCGGCCGGAAAATGGATGCGCCCTGGTATCAGGACTATGCCAGCCATCAGATCCCCGAATACCAGACCACTGAGGGCGTAACCGTGCGCGTGATTGCAGGGCTAAGCGACACAATACAGGGACTGGTCAGTCGCGAGAATACCGAGCCCTTATATCTGGACATACATCTGCCGGCAGGTGCACGCTTTGAAACGGATATTCCCGTCACCCACAATGCGTTTATCTACGTCTATCGTGGCGCGGCGCATGTGAACGACACCGAAATAAAAGCCCAGCGTATGGGGATTTTGAGCAATAGCGGTCTGGGTGTAGCCCTGAAAGCGGCAGGCGATACGCGCCTGATTCTGATTGCCGGCAAACCGTTGAATGAACCCATCGTGCAGTACGGGCCGTTCGTGATGAATACGCAGGAACAAATCCATCAGGCGCTCGATGACTTTCGCTCAGGCCATTTTGCCTGAGTGCGCGACAGGAGATAAGAGTATGACGACACGCTATACCCCCACCGCGATTGTGCTGCACTGGCTGATGGCGCTGCTGCTCACAGGGGCTTTTGTGCTGGGGCTTTATATGAGCGACTTGAAATTATCGCCCGTCAAGCTACAGCTCTACAGCTACCACAAATGGATCGGCATCACGCTGCTGGCACTGGCTATCTTTCGTGTGCTCTGGCGCCTCACACACAGGCCGCCTGAAATTCACCTGCCGCGCTGGCAGCAACGCGCAAGTAGTGCCGTCCACGGCCTGCTGTATGTGCTGTTCACGGCCATACCGCTTTCCGGCTGGCTAATGAGTTCGGCCAAGGGTTTTCAGACCGTGCTATTCGGCGTCCTGCCACTGCCGGATCTGGTCGGCAAAGATAAGGCGCTCGGCGTGTTGCTCACCTCAGTACACGAAAGCCTCAACTACCTGCTGCTGGCTTTGGTGCTGCTGCACGTGGCAGCCGCCTTAAAACATCAATTAATTGACCGCGACGGCATCCTGTCCCGCATGTTACCCGGAGGAGTTGCAAAATGAAGCTCGCTAAATTCGCTTTACTCGGTCTGCTGCTCAATGCCTGCGCTGCGCAAGCCGTTGAATACAATCAGGTGATCCCCGCCAAGAGTGCCCTGACGTTTGGCTATCGGCAGATGGGTGTCGCAATGGAGGGAAAATTTAGCAAATTTGCCGCGCAACTGGTCTTTGATCCGGCCAAATTAGCGAGTGCCCGCGCCAGCATCGATGTCAATCTGGCGAGCATCGACACGGGTTCAACTGACGCGGATGAAGAAGTAGCCGGCAAAAAGTGGTTCAATGCTAAAGCTTATCCGCTGGCCAGCTTCGTCTCCACCGGCGTTAAATCGATCGGCGGCAATCGCTATCAGGCGACAGGAAAACTCACCATCAAAGGCAAAACGCTGGAAGTGACAGCGCCTGTCACCTTTGATGGCCGCGCCTTCGACGGCAGTTTCACCATCAAACGCTTAGCCTATGGCATCGGCACCGACGAGTGGGCCGATTTAGGCACTGTCGCCGACGAGATTCAGATCAAATTTCACTTAGTCGTTTTAGCCTCACCTGCAAAAAAGTAGACCCACCTAACTTAAAAGGATATACATCATGAAAAAACTCATCGTCCTCGCCCTCGCCACAACTTTTGCCTCCGCCGCCTATGCTGCGCCTGAAACCTATGTGCTGGAACAAAACCACACCAAGCCGCGCTTCGAATACAGCCACATGGGCTACTCGACTCAGCAAAGCCGCTTTGATACCGTGACCGGAAAGATCATCATCGATCGCGCCGCTCACACAGGATCAGTCGATATCACGATCGATGCCAAATCGGTCAATACCGGCTCGACACCGTTCAACGCCCACATTCAAGGTGAAGACTTTTTCGACACCGAAAAATATCCGACCATCACCTACCAGTCTGACAAGCTCAAATTTGACGGCGACAAACTGGTCAGTGTCGAGGGTAATCTGACCATCAAAGGCGTGACGAAACCTGTCACACTGATGGTCACTTCGCTCAAATGTATGCCACACCCTATGATGAAAAAGGATGCTTGCGGTGCAGATGCAACCGCGCACATCAAGCGTTCTGATTTCAACATGGGCAAATATGCACCGCTGGTCGGCGATGAAGTCACACTGACAATTCCGGTAGAATCAATCAAGCAGTAATTTTTCACCTCATTCCCCGCCGCCTGTTTCGGCTCGGAGGGTTAACTGTTTTTAAGGAGCACACGATGACAACTACCCTATTCACCCCGGTCACGCTGGGGCCGCTGCAACTGCCCAATCGCATTGCGATGGCGCCAATGACGCGTTGCCGTGCCATCGGCTCGGTGCCTAATGCCCTGATGGAAGCGTATTACCGCAACCGTGCGGATGCCGGACTTATCATCAGCGAAGGGATTTCCCCGTCAATTAACGGATTGGGTTACGCACGTCAACCCGGCCTGTTCAGCACCGAACAAATTGCAGGCTGGCAGCGTGTCAATCAGGGCGTGCATCAAGCGGGTGGCCACATTTACGTGCAACTGATGCATACCGGTCGGGTCAGCCATCCTGCCAACATGCAGGCGTGCAGTAAAATACTCGCCCCCTCAGCACTCGCGGCCCCCGGTGACATGTGGACCGATACCAGCGGCATGCAGCCCTACCCTGTGCCACAGGCCATGACAGAAGCTGAAATTGAACAGACGATTGCTGAATATGTGCAGGGCGCAAAAAATGCGCGTGAAGCGGGCTTCGATGGCGTAGAAATTCATGCGGCCAACGGCTATATGATCGACCAGTTTTTAAATACGGCAACCAATCAGCGTACAGACAACTGGGGTGGCAGCATCGCAAATCGCATCCGCTTCGCCGTCGAGATCGCCAAAGGCACGGCCGCCGCAATTGGTGCTGATCGTGTCGGCATGCGCATCTCACCCTACGGCGTATTCAACGGCACCGCCTCCGATGCCGAAATGGATGCGATGTATCTTGCCCTGATCGAAGAATTAAACCGCATCGGTCTGGTGTATATCCATATCGTCGATCACAGTGCGATGGGTGCACCGGAAGTGAGCCCGACTTTAAAAGCGGCGATACGCGCCAACTTTAAGGGACGCTACATTCTGTCTGGCGGCTACGATACAGCGCGCGCGAACAGCGATCTTGATGCGGGACGCGGCGATCTGGTGGCCTTCGGTCGTCCGTTTATCTCGAACCCTGATCTGGTTGCAAAACTGCGCAGCGGTGCTGAACTGACTGCACCTGATTTTTCCACCTTCTACACACCGGGCGAAAAAGGCTATTCAGACTACTGATCACCCGCACCACCCGCCCGCGCCGACACGGCATGTGGCGGGCAACTCCCCGTTGCGACACCTCGCTACACTCAAAAAAAATCAAGTAAATTTTCAGGTCAGTTAAAATACAGCAATCATTTTATTACGCATCGCTGAGTCTTCAGAATCCGTACGCTCAAGTTCACTACCACCATTTTTTAAGGAGTCCCGCAATTGAAAACCATCGCCATTCTTGATGTCATGAAGCATAGCGGCGTGACCTTTGGTACCAGCGGTGCGCGCGGTCTGGTCAGTGCGATGACAGATGAGGTTTGCGCCGCCTACGCGGCCGCGTTCCTATCGGTTATCAGGTCTTCATTTAAGGTCACGCGCATCGCACTCGGGATGGATCTGCGCCCCAGCAGTCCGCGCATCGTGGCCGCCTGTGCCGCAACACTCACAGAGATGGGAATTCAGGTTGATTTTTGCGGCGCGCTGCCCACACCTGCCCTCGCGCTTTATGCGCAGAACGAAGGCATTGCTGCCATCGTCGTGACCGGCAGTCACATTCCCTTCGATCGCAACGGCATCAAATTCTACCGGCCCGACGGCGAAATCACCAAGGCGGATGAACTGGCCATCAGCGAAGCGGTGGTGCAAATCGGCCAAGTGAGCTGCGATTTACCGGAGGTGAATCCCGCTGCGCTCAACCAGTTCGTGCAACGCTATGTGGATTTTTTCCCCACAGACGCTTTCAAGGGCCTGCGACTTGGCGTCTATGAGCACTCGAGCGTGGCGCGCGACGTGTTGCGTACTATATTAGAGGGCTTAGGCGCCGAGGTGACCTCGCTCGGCCGGACCGAGCAATTCGTGCCGATTGATACGGAAGCGGTGGCAGAAATCGATATTCAGCGCGGCAAAGACTGGTCTCAACAATATCATTTCGATGCCATCATTTCGACCGACGGCGACGGCGATCGTCCGCTGATTTCGGATGAAACCGGAAACTGGCTGCGCGGCGATATCGTGGGACTGATCTGCGCCCGCTATCTAAAAGCCCGCAAAGTCGTGGTGCCGGTCAGTTGTAACACGGCGATCGAGCTGTGCGGCGAATTTGAAACGGTGCTGCGCACAAAGATCGGTTCGCCTTATGTGATTGCAGGGATGCAGCAGGTAGCCAGCGGCGCGAACGATGCGATCGTAGGATTCGAAGCCAACGGCGGATTTTTAGTCGGCTCCCGTTTTTTGCGTAACGGAAAATATCTGGCGCCGCTGCCAACCCGCGACTCGATTTTACCCGCGCTAGCCGTGCTGGCCGCAGCACGCAATGGCCGCATATCCGATTTAATGCGGGGGCTGCCGGCGCGCTTTACCGCCAGCGACAGGCTGCAGGAATTCCCGGTAGCCGCCAGTCGCCAGTTGATTGAAACACTCACCCGCGATCCTGAAGCACTGCTGCGCTATCTGGCACCCGAGGATGCACAGCCCGTCGATTGCAACACCACAGACGGATTGCGCATACAGTTTAGCAACGGCGAGATTGTGCATCTGCGCCCTTCAGGCAATGCGCCTGAATTGCGCTGTTACTGTGAAGCGGAGAGTGAAGCGCGTGCGGTGCAACTCGTACAGCGCGTACTGGGAAAAATAAAGGGGTAATCATCGCGCGTTCATTTAGCAGCTCAGCATGCGGTAGCCGGCATCGAGTCGCTCGGTAAACTTTTCGCCCCGCACCGCGTGAAATCGCACCATCGTGACCGTCCAGTCGCGGCGGTCGAACCCGGTCAATTCGTCAAAGACGAGCGTCTTCCCCGGTATTTTTGCATCCAAGGGCAGTTTAACCCCCATCGCGTCGAGTTTGAGAACAGAGGGCGTAAGGCGTAGGGCGTGCTCCGGATTGCATAGCACAGCCTCAAAATCATCAGAATAATTCCTCAAATCCAGCGAACGCGTGGTATCCGCCATTGCGTCCATCAATGCAGCTAATTCTGCTTCGAGTGCGGGACGGGAATCCCGGTCAGCGGTGCGCAACCTGGCAACGAGCAACGCTCTCTCCTGACGTTGAGACTGCAATTTTTGCTTGCGTTGCGACACCCGTTTGGCGACCTTACTCAGCAAACTATCGAAAAAAGACCATGCGATATTTTTCCGTGCTAAAGCCTCGCTGGGTGCCGGATTTTCAATGGTGTGACTGCCAAAATACACGACATGCTGAGCAACATCCTGCTGAATAAAGTGTCCGGACAACGCCATTCCCATACTGCTTTTTTCGATGCGTCGCATCCCCAGCAGGGCGAAGACCGCCTCACCGTCAGTCACCTTGTGGAAATAGTCCTGCATGGCGCGACTCATGTTGATCGCTTCCGGAAAACTCTCTGATGACGGGAAAATGGCGTGCACATAGGCATCGAGCGCATACGCCTCGGAATCAATGCAGACAGGCCCCGGCAGCTTGGCGGCCAGATCCTGTGCGTATTGCAGCGCATTGATGACGGGTTTGCGAAAATCTCCGGGATATCCGCCCGTTTGTCTTAGCAGCGGCTCGACTCTGCCCGCCGCATAGTCAATTGCGGCGAGCAGTTCAGGCGTATCTTTATTCAGAGAAAAGCCAAACACAGTCGTTCTCCGCGGGCGGCTACACCGCTACAGTTACTGTTTGCCGTACATCTTGCGTCCGCGGATACGCGCACGGTGAGCCGAACGCTGTTCGGCCTCGGTCAATGCACGCGGTTTCTTGCCCTCGAACGGATTTTTACTGGAATTGAACTGGATCTTCAACGGGGTGCCTTCCAGTTTGAAGATTTCGGCAAAAGAACGCTCCAGATAACGCGCGTAGCTGGCAGGAATATTGTCCAGACCGCTGCCGTGAATCACGATCAGCGGCGGATTGCTGCCGCCTTGATGGGCGTAGCGCATCTTGGGCAGAAAGCGCCCCACCTTAGGCGGCGCCTGCTTTTCGGTCGCACCAAGCAGAGCACGGGTCAGTTTAGGCGTCGACATCTTCGACATCGCCGCGGCATAGGCGTCGTCCGCTGATTTCAGCACATTGCTGATACCGTTTCCGTTCAGCGCAGAAATGTAGTGACGTTTCGCGAAACCTAAGAAATGCAGCTTACGCTCGATATCGCTCTTAACCATTTCGCGCTGGTGATTATCCAGCCCGTCCCACTTATTGACCGCCAGCACCAGTGCGCGCCCCGCCTGCAAAACGAAATCGGCGACATGCGCATCCTGTTCGGTGATCTGATCACGCGCATCCACCACCAGCACGACCACATTGGCGTCTTCGATTGCCTGCATGGTCTTGATGACGGAGAATTTTTCGATCGCCTCCTCAACCTTGCCGCGGCGACGCACACCGGCCGTGTCGATGATGGTGTACTGCTTACCGTCCCGCTCGAAGTCGATATAAATACTGTCGCGGGTGGTGCCGGGCTGATCAAACGCAATCACGCGCTGCTCGCCCAGAATCGCATTCACCAGCGTGGATTTCCCCACGTTAGGCCGTCCCACAATCGCCAGTTTAGGCGGCTTATCTTCGACTACCGCAGCCTCATCAACGATTTCTTCAGGGAAATTTTCGAGCGCGATTTCAATGACTTCGACGACATTATCGCCATGTGCCGAGGAAATAGGATATGGCTCTCCCAGCCCAAGTTCGAAAAACTCGGCGGTCACGCGCGCACGCGCCATACCTTCCGCCTTGTTGACCAGCAGCAAAATCGGCTTGCCGGTCTTGCGCAACTGGGTCGCGATGATCAGATCTTGCGGTGTGCATCCGGCACGTCCGTCGACCAGAAACATCACCACATCGGCCTCATCGACGGCCTGACGACTCTGCCTTGCCATCTCGAACATGATGCCGTCTTTGGCAACCGGTTCAAGACCGCCGGTATCGACCACAAGATAAGGGCGCTCACCAACACGGCCACGGCCATAATGGCGATCGCGTGTCAGTCCCGGTTGATCGGCAACCAGTGCATCGCGGCTGCGGGTGAGACGATTGAACAAAGTGGACTTACCCACATTCGGACGACCAACTAATACAAGTGTGGGTAACATTTTTAATTTATAACTGATAATGGATAATGGATAATTGATAATTGATAATTGCTGTCTAGTGTACAGATAACGAATAAATTCCGCCGCTGCGGGTTTGCACCAGCAGGCCGCTATCCATTTCGACAGGCGGTGTTTGAATCGGGCTGCCATCGAGTTTGATACGTGCTGCAAAATGGCCGTCTTCTCGGCTCAGGGCATGCAACACACCCTGATAATCACCGACGATGACATACTGATCCTGAGCGCAGGGGGTCGAGGTATCTCTCAACTGCAGCTGGTCGTTCTTCCAGACCGTACTGCCGCTGTCCTTATCCAGCGCCATGACACCGCCTGTGGAATCGCTCAGATAAAGTTGCTTGCGCAGAATCGACAATCCCTTATCGCTGCCGATCTCACGATTCCACAACGGATTGCCTTGTCCTGCTTCATAGCAGGCCAGACGCCCCTGAAAGGCGATCGCACACACTTGAGCATCGCTCACCACAGGATTGCTGGTGATATCGCTGATGCGCTCGAGCTCGGTATTACCGCGCGGTTGCGAAACAGAATTTTCCCAAAGCAGCGAACCGTCCGAAATTTTAATCGCAACGAGTTTGCCACCGGCGAAACCAGCATAGGCAACGCCACGACGCAGTGTAACACCGGCATGGCTTCTGACCACAAGCGCTGGCGTGCTGCGCTCATACACCCACAGACGATGTCCGTCGGCGACACTCAAGCCTGCAATGTGACCATCGCCGCTGCGAACCACAACAACGCCATCACTCGCCTGCGGTACGCCTAACACTTCGCTCGACACCGTCTGCTTCCAGCGCAGCTTTCCGTCCTCGCCAAAGGCATGCAGCTCGCCTTTGTCGCTGCCGATCAGCACCAGTCCTTCGCCCGCACCGACCCCGGCGGATACTTGAATTTTGCTCTCAACGCTCCACACCTGACGGCCAGTATCGCGCTGTAAACGGGTGAGCGTTCCCTTGCCCGACACCCCGTAAACCGCATCGGATGTCATTGCGGCATGTAATGGATTTTGCCCTGCATCGCCGACATTCGCATGCCAGCGTTCGGTAAATTTTGCCGATTCGTTGAAAGCCACTAAGGCAGCGGGTTCATCTGCACCATGCGTTTTACCCATCCAGCCCTTAACCGTATCGACCGTACCGCATCCGCCCAAAGCCAGCAGTATTAACAGCGGTAGTTTTTTCATTTTGCGTCCCCTGCAGCATCAAGCTTCATCTGCACAAGGTTGCGATAGGCGCTTTTCTCGTCGAGTTTGTCATAGGCCAGTTTGTAAGCTTGTTTGGCATCGGCTGGCTTGGCTTGCGCGGTCAGCACATCGCCTTTTAAATCGGCATAAAGCGCATCGAACGATGCGGCATGCTTCGCTTCGAGCAATTTGAGCGCGCCGGCGAAATTCTTTTCATCCAGCAAGATCGACGCCATACGCAAACTGGCCACGCTTTTGAGGCCGTCCTCAGACGCGTGTTCAATCACCCATTGCAGTTGCGTTTTGGCGCGCAGCGGCTCTTTACCCGATTCATTCATCTGAGCGGCAATCAAAGCCGCGCGTGCAGCATAGGGCGTTCCGGCATACTTATCCATCACCGCCGCTGCCGCATCGTTGACGCGCTTGACGTCGTTGCTTGCCAGTTGCTCGACAAATTGCTGATACAACGTTGCCGCCTCAGTCGTTTGCTTGTTCTGATAATAATGATAGCCGCGCACGCCGGCCATAGCGAGGGTCGCAACCAGCACAACACCTACGATCCAGTTGCCGTTGTCCTTCCACCAGGATTTTAGCGTGTCGAGCTGTTCTTGTTCCTGCAAATCCAAAGCTGCCATGTTTTACTCCCGCTTGATAAGTTTGTTAATGGTGGTGGCTAAATCTTGTACGCTCACACGTTCCTGCGCACCGCCCTGCATGGGTTTGACGCTCACCTCATTCGACTGTGCTTCATCGTCGCCGATCACTACGGCAACGCATGCACCACTGGCATCCGCCTTTTTCATTTGCGATTTGAAGCTTCCTCCGCCGCAATGCATCACAACGCGCAGTCCGCAATCGCGCAACTGTTCTGCTACGGTACTGGCCAATTTCGCGGCCAGCTCGCCCTGATGCACGACATACACATCAACTTGAGGTTTGGGCAACGCCATACCCGCTTCCTGCAATAACACCAGCAAGCGCTCGATGCCCATTGCAAAACCCATCGCGGGCGCGGGCTTGCCGCCGATTTGCTCGACTAAACCGTCGTAACGGCCGCCGGCACAAATTGTACCCTGCGCACCTAATCGCGTCGTCACCCATTCGAACACGGTGCGATTGTAATAATCGAGCCCTCGCACCAGACGAGGGTTGATCTCAAACGCAATGCCGTGCTGCGTCAGTATCGCCTGCACGGCGGCGAAGTGGCTGAGCGCCGCTTCGTCGAGTTCATCCATCAAGCGGGGTGCAGCTTCGATCAGTTCCTGCATCGCAGGATTTTTACTGTCCAGTATGCGCAGCGGATTGCTGTGCAGACGGCGCGTAGCTTCCGCGTCCAGTAACTCACTGTTTTGTTCGAAATAGGCAATCAGTTTTGCGCGATGGCGCTGACGTGATTCGACATCGCCCAGCGTATTCAGTTGCAGGGTCACATCGGTCAGCCCCAGCATCTTCCAAAGCCTGGCACACATCAAAATCTGCTCGGCATCGATATCCGGCCCTGAAAAACCCAAGGCTTCTACGCCGACCTGATGAAACTGACGATAACGTCCCTTTTGCGGACGCTCGTGACGGAACATCGGCCCGCTGTAATACAAACGCTGCGGTGCGTTATACAGCAAATTATGCTGCAGGACTGCGCGCACGCAAGAAGCGGTACCTTCGGGTCGCAACGTGAGCTGATCGCCGTTCAGACTATCCTCAAAGCTATACATTTCCTTTTCGACGATGTCAGTGACTTCGCCGATCGCACGGCAGAAAAGCGAAGTGGGTTCAACCAGCGGCATGCGGATGTTGCGATACCCGTAGCTTGTCAGCCAGTCGCGCACCACGCCTTCAAACCACAACCAGAGTTCGGCCTCTTCAGGCAGAATATCGTTCATGCCGCGTACGGCTTGTAATGTTTCGTTGCTCATGTTTTAAATATGGTAAGTAGTAAGTGGTCAGTCGTAAGTGGGAAAACCCAGCCTTCTACCCCCTACGCTCCACTCCCCGTTTAATGTATTTTCTAGCCACATACTCATCCACGATGGCGGTGAATTCTTCGGCGATATGGTCGCCGCGCAGCGTCATCGCCTTTTCGCCATCGATATAAATCGGTGCGGCAGGCGTCTCACCTGTACCCGGCAGGCTGATGCCGATATTTGCTAATTTGCTCTCGCCGGGGCCGTTCACCACGCATCCCATCACTGCGACGGTCATGTTCTCGACGCCGTCATACTGCTCGCGCCAAACCGGCATTTGCGTGCGCAAATGGGATTGTATGCTTTGCGCCAGCTCCTGAAAGAAGCTGCTGGTGGTGCGTCCACAACCGGGACAGGCTGTCACCATTGGTGCGAAGGCGCGCATCCCCATGGTCTGTAAAATCTCCTGACCTACCAGTACCTCCCTTGTACGATCACCGCCCGGCTCAGGCGTTAAGGATATGCGTATCGTATCGCCTATACCCTCCTGCAACAGCACGGACAGAGCTGCGGTCGATGCAACTATCCCCTTGGAACCCATTCCCGCCTCGGTTAACCCTAAATGCAGCGCATAATCGCACTGCTGCGTCAGGGAACGATAAACGGCAATCAAATCCTGCACTTCGCTGACCTTACAGGACAGCACAATACGGTTATGCGCCATGCCCAATTGTTCGGCACGCTGCGCACTTTCGATAGCAGACGCAATCAGCGCGGCGCGCGTCACTTCTTTTACATCTTTAGGTTCTGCCAGACGCGCATTTTCATCCATCATGCGCACCACCAATTTTTGATCCAGACTCCCCCAGTTCACCCCGATGCGCACCGGCTTATCATACTTGATCGCGGTTTGAATCATGATGGTAAAGGGATCTTCTTCAGCGCGATTGCGCCCGACATTGCCCGGATTGATACGATATTTGGCAAGCGAGCGGGCACAGTCCGGATAGTCGGTCAGCAGACGATGACCGTTATAGTGAAAATCCCCCACCAGCGGAACGAAACAGCCCAGCGCATCCAGTCTGCGGCGGATATGCACCACTGCGGCGGCGGCTTCCGGCGTATTGACGGTAATGCGTACCAGTTCAGAGCCCGCTTTGGCCAGCTCAAAAATCTGGTTTGTGGTGCCCGAAATATCGGCCGTATCGGTATTAGTCATCGACTGCACAACGATAGGCGCACCGCCGCCCAGCATCACGTTTCCGATCACAACCCGTTGCGACGGGCGACGCAAAATGACATTCATACGCTTACTCCAGCGTCATACGCGCCACGTCGCTGCCGGCTTTAGCGTATGACGACAAATCAACCGGTTTTTCGCGGTAAAACAAATGCACTGCCGAGGCATGGCCGATGACCATCGTGTAAGGCGCTACGCCTTCAACACGCAATTCGCTGCCGGGTGCATTGACCTGTCTGGCCAGCACTTTTCCGGATTGGTCTTTGATTTCCGCCCAGGATTCCTTATCGAAAACCAGACGCAAGGCAGATACCGTTTTAACCGCTGTCGACACCGCAACGGCAGGAGAAGACGCCGGCGCTACTGTGGAGGCCGGAGCGACAGTAGATGCACCGGCAGGTGCAGAGGTCGTCACTTCGATAACTTCGGCCACTTCTGAGGCGACCAGCATTTCAACCTGATCTGGCATCGGCAGCGATGCGACATCGGATGCGGCTAAATCAATTGTTGCGACCGGCTGTTGGGGCGTGTTGTTTTGCCAGACTGCGAAACCTGCAATCAGTACTGTAACGAGCAAAGCAGCACTTAACAAATTTACATTCTGACGACGACTGGTTTTTTCGGTTGGAAGCGGTTCTTCGACTTTTACCTGAACTGGGTTAACAACGACCGCACCGGGCAGCGCATCGAGCAGCGGCTGCGCCTCCAGTTGCAGCAGTTTGGCATAGCTACGCACAAATCCGCGCAAAAATGCCGTCTCCGGCAACACCTGAAAATCATCGGCTTCAAGCGCGATAATTTGGCGCGGGGCGAGCTTAATCTTGACGACGACATCGTCTATGCTCATCCCCATATTTTCGCGCGCAGCACGCAAAACGCTGCCCACCGACGGTGCGGCAACTAACTCCTCAGCTACAGATGCTTGCTCGATTAACGCTGCGGACTCCTGTTCAGCAGACTCTTGAGCTACGGACGCTGCCGAATCTTGAGGCGCTGCGCCCGATGCCAGCACTGTTTCTTGTTCCGGAGCCCCGGTCTGATCGGGTTCATTCTTTGCTAACGGTTCCATCATTCACCCTGCATCAATAATTGAGTTTCACGCGAATCGGGGTAACGCTGACGCAAATGCATGGCATAACTCGCCTCTGCATTGACATTCCCGGTACGGCGTTCGATACGTACGGCCAGCAATAATTGCGCAGCCGTCAGATTTTCCTTTTTAAGCCCCGCAAAATATTTGCTGGCAGCCGAATATTCTCCGGCAGAAAATTTAAGTTCTGCCATGGCCAGCAGTGCCTGAGTCAATTCAGGCTGCAAACGCAAGGCGCGCTGTAAAAATTCTTCGGCATCCTGAGTTTTGCCCGCCTTTTGGAAACACAGACCGGCATTCAAATAGGCACGCTCAGGCGTGGTGTACAGCGGATTTTTAACCGCGGCCATAAAGTGTGTGATCGATTCGGACTCACGACCGCGCTGACACAAAAACCAGCCGTAGTTGTTATGCGCCTCAGAATCAGTCTTATCCAGACGCAAACTTTGCACAAAATCCGCCTCGGCCTCAGCGTCTTCGCGCAGCGACATATGGATCAGTCCGCGCACATTGTAGGCCGGCGCGTAATTTTGATCAGCCCGCAACGCCAGGTCGATTTCGGACAGCGCGATCCCCATTTGAGTGCGCTCAAAATACATACCTGCCAGCTCGGTGTGGATCTTGGCGCTGCTTTGCGCGCGCTCGTTGCTTTGCTGTTTTACCGCAGCGCCACCGCAGCCTGTCAGCAGCAACACCAGCACCAACGCGAGGTGCTTCATCGTGCCGCCTCATGAAATACTACCGGACGCGTCCCTGTGCGGCGGGTTTTGTCCAGCACCTGACCTGCCAGTTGTCCGCAGGCTGCAGCGATATCGTCGCCGCGCGTCTTGCGCGTGGTCGTAATGATATCTGCCTGCATCAGCACATCGCGAAAGCGCTGAATTGCATCCGGTCTTGAGCGCTTATAGGGCGATAGCGGAAAGGGATTGAACGGAATCAGGTTAAATTTGCACGGCGTATCTTTCACAAGTCTCACCAACTCATGTGCATGCTGCACGGTATCGTTCACGCCATCGAGCATCACGTATTCGAAGGTGATGAAGTCGCGCGGCGCTTTTTCCAGATATCGCCGGCATGCGCCCAGCAATTCCTTGAGCGGATACTTTTGATTAATTGGCACCAACTGATCGCGCAACGCGTCATTCGGTGCATGCAAGGAGACCGCCAGTGCGACTGGACATTCTTCGCGCAACCTGTCCATGGCCGGCACAATCCCCGAGGTGGACACCGTCACGCGACGGCGCGACAACCCGTAGGCCTGATCATCGAGCATCAGACGCAGTGCACTCACGGTATTGTCAAAATTCAATAACGGCTCGCCCATGCCCATCATCACCACATTGCTCACCGGCCAGTTACCCTCACTGTTCTTGCCCAGTTGATGATTGGCCCACCAGAGCTGACCGATAATCTCGGCGACGGTCAAGTTGCGGTTAAACCCCTGCTTGCCGGTCGAACAAAACGAGCAATCGAGCGCACAGCCAGCCTGCGATGAAATACACAACGTGCCCCGCGCGGATTCGGGGATATACACCGCTTCCACTGCGTTGCCGCTCCCGACGCTCAGCAGCCACTTGCGTGTGCCGTCATCGGATAATTCTTCCCGAACGATATCGGGTACGGTGATACAGGCGCTTTGCGCCAGTTTATTGCGTAATACGGCTGCTATGTCCGTCATAGCGGTAAAATCGGACTCCCCGACCTGGTAAATCCAGCGCAACAACTGCTTGGCACGAAACGGCTTTTCGCCCATTTCCGTGAAATAAGCGGTCAGCGCATGTGCATCCAGATCGAGGAGATTTTGTTTTATCATCGTCATAAACCTATTGCGCAGGCCAACAGCTGCGTCGCGTGCTCGTTCATTCCTCGCCTACCGGCGTGGTATGTCTCGTCGTTCGCTGCGCGGCTTCTTGCTCTCGAACTGCTCATAACGGTTTCTAACGATGACATCTCGTTGATTAACGAGAGTAAACGTTCAATGCAGGGAAGAAATACGCGATTTCAACTGCTGCTGTTTCAGCCGCATCAGAACCGTGTACCGCATTCGCATCGATACTATCAGCGAAATCAGCACGGATCGTGCCTTTATCCGCCTTTTTAGGATCTGTCGCGCCCATCAGGTCACGATTCTTCAAAATGGCGCCTTCGCCTTCCAAAGCCTGAATCATTACAGGACCTGAGATCATGAACTCAACCAGGTCATTGAAGAAAGGACGTGCAGCGTGCACAGCGTAAAAGCCTTCAGCTTCCTTGCGTGACAATTGCGTCATGCGTGCAGCGATAACCTTGAGGCCAGCACCTTCAAAACGCGAGTAGATTTGACCGATTACATTTTTTGCAACAGCATCAGGTTTGATAATTGACAGAGTACGTTCAACAGCCATGCTAAATTCTCCAAACTGGGATTGATAAAATTACGACCACTCATTCTACCAGAGTTTGCCCCTGCTGTCGTTCATCGGACTGCGGCAGCCGCACAGGCAGGCGCAGGAAATTACCGACTGAAAACTGACACTGAGATAAAGTTTGCCTCCCGACTGCCGATATCGTTAACAATATCGATAAATATCGACGATGAATGCAGCACCTGTATCGTTCTGACGGTAAAATCGCAATGCGGAAAAATACTTAACCACAAACCTAACCCACCTAACTTATGCATATCTTGTTTGCATTCTTGCTGCTGATCGCCTGCTCGTCACAGGCGGCAACTGATAATCCGCAACGCGCAGAGGCACTACGCGCTCAGGAAGCCGGCGATTATGCCCGGGCTGCCAGCTTATTTTTGCCCCTCGCCGAAAAGGGGGATGCCATCGCTCAATACAATATGGGGCTGCTGTATACGCAGGGTCGGGTAATTTTGCAAGACTACCGGATTGCCTTGCAATGGTATCTGGCAGCGGCAGAACAAGGGCATCCTGAAGCGCAAAACAAATTAGGTGAACTCTATGCTTCAGGCAAAGGTGTGGCTCAAGATTTCAAAAAAGCCATGAACTGGTTTTTACTGTCCGCAAAACAGGGAAATGCAACGGCCCAATTGCATATCGGAGACATGTACGCCGAAGGACAGGGCGTGCCGCAGGATTACCGCGAAGTCTTTAAATGGTATCAGTCAGCCGCCAAACAAGGGGACGCCGTGGCACATGCGCGGTTAGCCGAGTGTTATGAAAAGGGCCTGGGCACTGCACAAAACAGCAAAATCGCGATTGACTGGCTCAACACAGCTATCACCAACGCGCCCGACATGAATCAGCGCAACGCCTATACAGCCCGACGCGATGAGATCGCGCAGGGAATCGACAGCCGAAAACTGGCGGCAGAACAAAAACTGGCGCGCGAAGAAGCAGACCGTGTCAAAGCGGCAGAAGCGGTTCGCGCCGAGGCAGAACGGATCGCCACCGAAAAAGCGGCGATCGCACAGGCGGCAGAACAGGCAAGACAAAAGGCCGCCGCTGACGCTGCGCTAGAAGTGCAAATTGCCGCCTATAAACAGGCGGCAGCTGAAGAAAAGGCCGCCAGATTGCTCGCGCAACAGGAGGAAAAGGCAGCGAAACTAAAAGCGCAGCAGGAAGCCAAAGCCGAGCGAGATGCCGCACGCGCAAATCAAAAAATCAATCACGCCAACAGCATCAAGGCGCGCGAAGATCAACGCCGCGCTGAAATCAATGCGGAAGTGGCCAGACACCGCGCAGAAGATATTGCCCGGCACAAAAAAACCAACGACAGCATGGCAACACGCAAAACGGCGAAAAAGGATGAGGATCCGGACCACCCGCTATTGAACGAAGAAAAAACAGTCATTAAACCTGCAACAGCCAAAAAACCAATCAGGCACGCAGTAACTTCCGAGCCACAAAACGACACTAACCCCGAGTCGGAACCCGTTCCGCAAGCGGTAGTGCAAAAGGCCGAATCAAAGCTACACGACATTCCTGTAAAAAACATTAAGAAAGCAGACGTCAAAAACAAGCCGCGCTACCCCGCGAGAATTGAACTGACAGACGAGGAATTAGGGGTACGTGAACCGCAGAATGGAGACGAACCTGCCAAAACACCCGTTAAAAAAATTGAATGGTCCAAAAAACCCGCCACACCGTAATGTGAACTCTTAGCGCTGCGTTAAAGAAATCGAAACAGCATCCTCTGTCCCGGAAGCCTGATATGCCGCAGCAATCGCAACCCCCGGCACACAAACAAGATGATCGCCGCAGTACAGCAAGGGTAAGCGATCGCGCTGCCAGGGCGGGATACCGCATTCCTGAAACAAGTTTTTCAAGGTGCGCGTCGAACCTGCTGATTGAGTACGCAACGACTCGCCGCCCTGACGCTGCCGCAACGTCACTTGAGCGCTTTGTAACTTTAAGAGACTGATCCCCTGCCCTTCGGTGTATTGAAATGCGACTGAGGCGTTCAATGCGGGCCATGGCAATATCGACTCGCCCTGCCACAGCTGCACCCCGTCAAATGAAGCGAAAGCCCGAAAGACATAGACATGCCCCTGATGGCGCCGCACCTGCCAGCCGCCAAAATCGATGCAGACCGCGGCATCCTCACGTGCTGAACAAAGCTGTTGCAGCATGTCATCGAGCTTCGCGGCTTGTGGCATCGGTGCGCCTTGCTGATCGAAAAAATAGCGCAGCAGATTTTTTGCGCGCGGATGATTCAATGCCTGTAAGACACCCACGTTCAAACGGCTATCGTTGAGCGCGCCTGTCGCATCGATACGCGCCAGATCATCGAGCAAGTTAGCGGCTTCTGAAAAATGACGCGTGCTGCGCGTCAAAGTCTCGCGATAAGAGGGAAATTGAGTCGCCAGCCGGGGTAGCAAGCAATGGCGCAAAAAATTGCGCGGATAGCGTTCATCCGCATTGCTTTCGTCCTCTACCCATTCCAGACGGTGCTCAGTCGCATAAGTTAAGATCTCATCGCGCGTAAACTGCAACAGGGGGCGCACCAGCTGATGCCGTGATATTTTTGGCTGACTCAGGACCGGCATTGCGCTCGCCCCCTTCACGCCCGCTCCGCGCAGCAACTGTAAAAACAGCGTCTCGACCTGATCGTCGGCGTGATGAGCGAGCGCGACAAAATCGCAGCGCTGCGCCCCAAATGCAGCGTGGCGCAAGCGACGCGCTGCCGCCTCTATCCCTTGCGATCGCAACGGGGCAATATCCACCCGTTCGATGCAAAGCGGGATCCGATACCGCTCGCACAGGAGCTTACAGAACTCCGACCAGGAATCCGCATTGCGGCTGATCCCGTGATGAACGTGCAGTGCGGAAATTTTCCAGCAGAAACGCGGAGCGAGGCCGTTCAGCAGATGCAGCAACACCACTGAATCTACGCCGCCGCTCAGCCCAAGCAGGATGGAACTCCCCTCGGGCAGCAGCTGCCCGAGACTGATAGACAACCGCTCCGTGAGATTAAGTAAGCTCGACTTCCTTGAACTTGCCATAACTCATCAGGCGATTGAAGCGGTCACGCAACAAGTCGTTGGTTGGTTTTTCCTGCGCGATTTTCAATGCATCCTGCAGCGCCTTTTTCACGCTTTGCATGGTTGCCGGGTAATCGCGGTGTGCGCCACCCAGCGGTTCGCTGATAATTTTGTCGACGATGCCGAGCGATTTGAGCCGTGTTGCCGTAATGCCAAGTGTTTCCGCAGCATCCTCGGCTTTGTCAGCGCTTTTCCACAAAATAGACGCACAGCCTTCAGGAGAAATCACCGAATAGGTGCTGTATTGGAGCATCAGCATCGCATCTCCTACCGCAATCGCCAGCGCACCGCCTGAACCGCCCTCACCGATGATGGTGCAGATGACCGGCACGCGCAATTCGCTCATTTCATACAGATTTCGGCCAATCGCTTCAGACTGACCGCGTTCCTCTGCATTCACGCCGGGGTAAGCACCCGGGGTGTCGACAAAAGTCATCACGGGGATGCCGAATTTTTCAGCCAGACGCATCAGGCGCATCGCTTTTCGATAGCCTTCAGGACGCGGCATACCGAAATTTCGCGCGATTTTTTCTTTAGTATCGCGCCCCTTCTGATGACCGATCACCATGACGCTCTGACCGTTAAAACGAGCCAATCCGCCAACAATCGCACGGTCGTCGGCAAAATTTCGGTCGCCGTGTAACTCCTCGAAATCGGTAAACAAATGCTCAATGTAATCGAGCGTATACGGGCGCTGCGGATGACGCGACACCTTGGAGATTTGCCATGGCGTGAGCTTTGCGTAGATATCGCGGGTCAACGCTTCGCTTTTTTTCGATAGCTGATCGATTTCATCGGTGATATCCAGTGCTGCCGTATCATCGTGCACATCGCGCAGTTGCTCGATTTTATCTTCCAGTTCTGCGATAGGACTTTCAAAGTCTAAAAAGGTAATTTTCATATTGATCCAGGCTCTTAGCTTAACATCCAGCCGCTGGCAACTAACGGCTAGCGGTGGCTTTTGATTAATTCTTCCGGCGTAAACCCAACCGGCTGCGGCGCGATGATACTACAAACCGAAGAAACGTTTGATATTCACCAGCAATTCGTTGCGCTGGGAACTTTTCTCCTGCCGTCTTGTTTGCTCATCCAGATGATGTAAAACGCTATCCAGCTGCGCCCGCCGCTCAACCAGAATATGGGTGATTTCATCAGCCAAACCGGGCCTTGCCTGCATGATGCCGGCAAACGCCTCTTTATCGAGCCGGTAGCACTCCACATCAGTCGTTGCAATGACAGACGCTGAACGCGGCGCGCCGGTCATCATTCCCATCTCGCCGAAAAAACTGCCGCGCCCCAGCACATTCACCGTGCGCCGCTCACCGCCAGGCGCTTCAAGGTACACTTCGGCTTCGCCGTTGATGATGATATACAGCCAATGAGCAACCGCCCCCTGCCTTGAAATAATGTTGCCTTTGGCAAACTGGGCGTATTTAAGCCGTTCGGCCAGCGCAATCAATTCGTCATCGGTCATATTGGCGAACAGCTCAACATTTTTGAGCGTTTTTAAGCGCTGCTGAGCTTCGCGCTGATGAATCGCTCCTTCGTATTTTTCATTTTCTTTAACGTAGTGAACGTTCTGCATTTCCACAGCCAGTGAAATGCCGGCACGCTCGAGCGAGGTATATACATGCCAGCGTACCGCCGCATCGGTCGGATCATCCAGCGCCATATCGGTCAGCCAGTAGCGCAATGCATAACGGGCAACGCCCTTGTCAATTTCCATCAACACGCAACCGGGAGCCGGCGATTTGGCGACATTGCTGATATCCGCCTGCAAAATGGTCTCTTCAACCGCCCGCGTCACCTGGCGAGGCGTCGTGTTGAGGCCGACATTAAACCAGACACATCTGCGCCACTGAACAGGGTGCCCGCTGCGCCGCCCCAGCACCAGAAATTTATTTTTCATCAACTGACTGTTAGGAAAGACTACCGTCTCCCAGTTGCGCGTCTCCACCAGCGTAGAGCGCCAGCGGATATCTACCACACGCCCGACCATATCATCCACCTTGATCCAGTCGCCGATCTCGATGGAGTTATCCAGTTGCAAGGCCAGTCCGCCTAAAATATTGCCCAGCGTATCCTGCATGGAAAAGGCCACCACCGCGGTGATCATGGCCGATGTTGCGACGATGCTGCCAAGATCCAGCCCTGCGTAACGCAGCCTGACCAGACACCAGGCGATATAAGCGATAATGACGAAGATATCTTCGGTGATGCGTGGCGGCTGCAGCCTCACTGAGGGCAAAACAATGCGAAATGCCATCAATCCGCACAAGCGGATGATGGCGATGCCAGAACCGATCACCGCCGCCTCATGAAAAAGAGCAGCGACAAAGGTGTAGCTCATGGCGTGAACCAGTCCGCTCAAAAGCGCGACCGCCTGGCAGGCCGCAAAGAAAATCATCGTATTGGTGACGCTCTTGCGGTCATCCTTGATGAAATACATCAGAAAAATAGACAACAGCAGCACCGATACAAACACAACCAGCGCTTCATCGCGCCAAAAATACTGGATTGCCGTCTGCCAAAAAACCATGATTTCTCCGCTATTCATTAGGATGCCTCGGAATAACCGGCTAACGTTTTGCTGCGCCGCCAGAATGCCCATGCATCAAAGCGCGTAAGACTCAGCTGTTGCAGACTCCCCCCCCCCACCAGATCGACTGTTAATTGCTCGATTTTACCGCTGCGCAAGGTCTGCCACAAAGGTTCGGCATAGCCCGTCTCAAACGACTGCAGCGCATCGCGCCACCCGGCCAGATCGCCGCGCTGCAACGCACGGCGCAGCCCGGTCCAGACCAGCAGCTGCCTGTCTTCACTTGCCTGCCACACGGGCGGCCAAGCTGAATAAGGGATGTCAGCCGCAGATGCGAGCATTTCGAGCAGTACCTCATCAGAGCTGACATGATCATACTCGCCCTGCACAAGCGCTGATTGAGGGCCATTCCCCCAGAACCACACGCTGTTGACAGGCACATCGCCACGCGCTTCCCGCACCGCGTTGAGCGGATGCGCGAATAACAACATCTGAATCTCGTTAAACAGCTGATGCCAGCGGCGCGACTCAGTGCCTAGCGGCAAATTCCCGTGTATGTTACGCCCGGCAGCCTGCGACAGGGGCATCGTTTGAATATCAGGATGTTCGTCCAAACGCACATACCAGCGATTGGGATTCGGCGCAAAAAACGTCACGCCCTGCCCGGCAAAATGCGCGTTTAGACTGTTGCAAAACTGCATCGCCTCATCGGTGCTGACAGCGACATCGGGCAGCAACACCACCTGCTCGCGCTGCAGTCGTACATGCACTGGGTCCGACCGCAACCAGACGCCTTCCGGCAGGCCGTCAAATGCAGCCGAAACCGATGCGATTCCCGAGGACACCGAAAACAAGCTGCAAACACACCTGTCCAGCGAAAAGTCATCCGCGCGCGGTTGACCCGTGGCGACCCCGCGCGCCAGCAACTTTTCCAGTGCGGGCAGTCGCAATCCCGCACACACTTCGGCGGCAAACTCTTTAGGCAGGCATAAATCGGTAATAACCAGATGTACTTTTTTCATGGGCGCGATTTTAACCCAGATTAGCGCTCAGGCAGCCCTGTGTTGATTGCCGGCATCATGTCGGGATTCCTGCCACCACCCGCAAAACCACCAGCACGTCATGACTGCCGGAAACAGACTCGCGCAAACGCCTGAACGGTCCTTTTTTAACAACTTTGACCTACAAGCACGGGCAAGAAGAAGCAGAAAATGAAGGCGTTCGTATTGCAACTGATCCTGCTGATGTAAACTGTCCCGGATAATATTCCTTAATTTAATGCACTATGGCTCGCCGAAATCACTACCACGTTTACGTCATAGAGTTGTCAAAAGACGTACTCTTTGAGGCCAAATTCAATAAATGTAATCCCGGTTACGTCACAGGAAAACTCTGTGTCTATGTCGGTATGACAGGCCTGGATCCAGATGTCCGTTTTGACAAGCACAAGGCTGGCATTCAATCAAATAGGTACGTGAAGCAATATGGCCTGCGGTTGCTACCGGATCTTTACGAAGGGTTCAATCCGATGGGATACGGGGAAGCGTGTGACACAGAAATCGAAATTGGAATTGATTTGCGTAGCGCCGGACTTGGGGTCTGGCAGGCGTAGGGAGTTTT
Organism: Gallionellales bacterium GWA2_54_124; assembly: GCA_001801025.1. GTDB lineage: Bacteria > Pseudomonadota > Gammaproteobacteria > Burkholderiales > Gallionellaceae > Gallionella. Next base: position 1,179,033 of record MGWO01000007.1, on the reverse strand, counting down.
ACGGACTGAATATGCGTATCAGCGCTCAAACAGTAAATTTTTGAATATCACACTCATCTAGGACAAAAAAAAGCACCTAGAGCATTGACTCTAAGTGCTTCTTAATTTGGGGTGGCTGATGGGGCTCGAACCCACGACAACAGGAATCACAATCCAAAATTAAAACAGACCTAAAGCATTGTTTTATAACGATTTATTATATAGTAATTGTCTAATAAATCCAAGAAGCAAGGTTAATAAAGCCCAGTTAAATACTCAAGTCGCCAATCGATATTAGACATCAAATCAGCCGACTGACTCAAAGATACACTGAAAAAATATCCGTCTTAGCTATGCGCCACATCGACGAATTACAGCCCATCAAACCAGCTGCTTAAATCAAATCAAGTACGTCCTAACGGTAACAAATCAACCAATTCAATTGAGGCGATCAACATCTCCTGACGGATAGGAATTGCGGTCGAGGCCGATGGAAGTCACCTACTGCTCAACAATTTTGGCATATTGCCGAGTCGAAATGTGTGGCGAGTCATATATGCGGCTTGGGAACAAAAACTGTTCTGATTTAAGCTGCGCCTGGGCAATCCATGCGGTGACCGCATCGCGTGTTTGTTCGGATATTTTAAACTACACAGGCCGATGCGTTTTACGCTGCATGACGATAGCGCGCTGTAACACCTTCCCTCCTTGTGAAATGTCACGCACTTGCAACTAAACCAAATCACAGCCGCGCAATTTACTGTCAATGGCCAGATTGAATAGAGCAAGCTCCCGAACCTGATGCGCCAACTGAAGCCGGATGCGAATTGCCCATATCATCTTCAGCTTCGGCGACATCTTCTGACCAACCTGCTTACCTTTGTTCCACTGCACGCGGTGGGGTTTGATGGAAGTGTCGGTGTTCATATCGTTCTCCTTGTGTTGTAAGAAAAACAATTATCACCGCTTTACGGTTGGTATGCGCTGAATTACGCCGCCGTAAAAATGGTGGATTACTTATGCCGTGGCAGGATGCTCCGATTCAACTGAAAGCTTCATACCAACGGCCTTCAATACCGCCAGTAATGTTTTCAAGGTCGGATTACCTTTAGCTGACAGTGTGCGATAAAGCGTCTCCCGGCTGATGCCCGCTTCAGCAGCAACCGCGCCCAGCCCGCCATAAGCTTCGGCAACCGTGCGTAGCGCAAGCAGTCCGGCTGCGCGATCATCAGGATTATCGAGCGACTCCATGGCGGCTTTCATGTATTCGACAGCCAGTTCACGATCTGCACGCAACTCTGCAATTTCGCGCTCATGGTGTGATACCGCCGCGTTAATTTTTTTGTTCATACTTGCCTCCGTTTCCAATCTTCCCAATACAGCTTGGCAGTCTTGATGTCGGCTGGCTGTGTTTTCTTGGATCCTCCACACAGCAAAATAACAACCGTCTGACCATGACGACCAAAGTAAACACGATAACCCGCACCAAGATGTTCCCGTAATTCCTGTACGCCTTCACCAACGGGGTCGCAGTCACCGAAATTCCCCAACTCCAGACGTTTAAGCCGCATTCGAAACTTGGCTTGCGCCTGCTTGTCGCGCAGCGACTGAAGCCATTCGGTTAAAGGCTCTTTACCATCCTCAGTTTTGTATCGGAAAATTTCAATCATGGAAATAAATGTAGCTTATAAGCTACCAAATGACAAGCAATTAAATTGGGAATAACCAAGAGAGTTGCCGAAATGGGAGAAAAATTCGGGGGGAGAATAGTGGTGTGCTTAGCATTTACGTTGCGCAGATACAGGCAGAATCCCCAGTTTCGCTGATTATGGGTGAGGCGAATCAGGTAATCGGCAATCCCCACATTCTCGGCGGACAGCTTTTCCTCATTCATCTATTCACCTCACCTCTCAATAATCAATAACCTAATCAAAATTTCAGCATCAAATCAGTATTGCAAAAGCTTTTGCCGATCAGTCTAATCAGCAGCAATAACCTGTCGCCACGGGATGAAATTACAGTCATCTCTGAGAGTTCTTTTTTGGCTTCCGCCACGGTTTTACGTAAGTTACTCAGGAAAGGGCGGCTCAGTTCGCATTTCTGCCAAAACTGAACAACGTGACAATGTCACCAAACCTTCATGCCGTTTCGAACGGCCTTCCCAAAGGGTTAATTCAACAACCTTTACCACACACGCCGGGTCACTCTTGGTGCATCTAGCTACCACCACTAGACGCAATCGCATAAAAACACGACCCCCTTTTTTCCCCTATCCCAAATCCGCATACTTATTAGCTCGGCTAACTTCGCAGGTATTTGAGCACAATCTTTCGCTAACGAAAGAGGGGTGCATGTGAAGCTATGAAACGTGAAGCATGAAACAACTGCAATACAGCAACTACATAGTCTTCATGAACATCCATGTAACTTCATCCTCCAGATTTCAATACAAATTTCCCACTCTACGTCTGTTTGTCCTGACCATAGATCAGGCAGAACGACGAACAGCAATACAGCGCTGACCAACACGCCACCAACCCAACTGCTAAAAAGCCCATTGGGCTTCGTGCATGTAGGTTCTGGATGTAGTGCGCCCGCATCGAGGGTACTTATTGCTTTACTTTCTTTTGATTTATTACAGATTGAATGTCCTGCCTAGACAAAGGCAGATCAAGGGTTCGCTGGACGTTGTCCGCTACTAACTTTAGTTATGATATCCATAAATCCCGTAGGAATTTAGGACGGATTTGTAGCGTGAAGCTACATAGAAATTGGTGACTAACCAATGTGAAACGTCGATATTCATACACTTATCTTGAATAAACAAGGCAACAGTACGCCGTCGCAGCCAATTTACCGTTGGCCAGTCGCACCCCACACATAAGCGAAAGTGTACGCATTAAATCATGGAAAAACTTGAGGTGTCAAATTTTCAAGTACCTGTCTCTGCTATATCTCTCTTGTTTTTCATCAACAAATCCTTTTGCGCGCAATAAGTCTAAATCACTCTCTCTTGACTAAAAAGTGACTTTTCAAATAAAAATTCTCCGGAAACTACGTATGCATTCCAATAGTTTTCCCCGTTACAACGCGAAATGCAGCAGGCCGCAGCCTATCTCAAAAATTCAAGTTGCAAATGCATAACCAAATCCGGAAAAAGTCCGGCAAGTGATTAGTGACATGAGCTAAATTCTTTGTAACGTTTTCTATTGTCACCTTCTTCAGATTTGCTATTATGGTATGAATTATTCCTACCATAAGCTCAAAGGAACACCAATGGCTACCGCCGAAAAAATCAGTATTGCCTTGCCACCTGAAATGGTTCATATCGTCCGTGGTGCCGTTGCTACCGGCGAATATGCATCAAGCAGCGAAGTCATTCGTGATGCGCTACGCGACTGGACATACAAACGCAACTTGCGCCAGCAAGGCGTTACCGAATTGCGTCGTGTCTGGCAAGAGGCCGTAAATGATAAAACTCCAGGCATTTCTCCGCACGACGTGCTAGATCGCCTTGAATGCAAGTATCAGGCTATCGCCGAGAGTACAAGTATCGAAAAATGATGAAACTGGAACTATCACGCTATGTTGAAGGTGATCTGGATAACATCTCATACTATATTGCCCAGGATAATCCACGTCGAGCCGTTACATTCATTCAGGACATTCGTGCGAAATTTTTCGACATCCAGCGTAACCCGCTAATCTATCAGCTTCGTCCCGACATTGGCGAGGAAGCACGAATGGCAACCGTTGGAAACTATGCCATTCTCTTCCGTCTCATGGGAGAGGTCATCAGGATTGAACGCATAGTTTACGGTGGTCGTGATTTACCAAACATTTTCGATCTATAAAAATCATCTGCAGCCAGCTCGCGATTAGTGGCTGAAAGCTGTTCGGCCAATTTAATCATCATTCCTTGAATATCAGCTATATGTAGTACAGCAGATACTCATCCCGAAGTGGCGTGACGTGCCGCTCCCGAGACACCCATTAGTCGACCGGTAGTCAAGGGAAAAATAAAATCATCGCAATCTGGTTGCGACACGACAAAGCATAAAGCCATGCCACCCTGCTTGATACAAACCTATCTTCCGTTGCATTTTAGTTGTAAACTTGAGCGCTCATTGCAGCCAATTCTTGAATCGTTGCCATTAGTACCTCCCTGCATTGAATAAAATAAATAAGCTTTAGCTAGTCGCTTACTTTAATTGCCAAACGATAATTTTCTTGTCGCCGCTCATCGCCAGATAACGTCCATCCGTTGAAACTGCCATGCTGCTTGGTATCGCTTTGATCTCCTGCAACAACTGCTGATGCTGACCTGCCTTTGACTTTTTTTTAGAAAGGCGAAGCCTTTCCATCCAGTGCTTTTATCACCCACGTGGAAGGTGTAGCCCGTGAGGCTGTTAACCCACAACTGTCATCCCATAGGTGCCATTTATTATGAAGTCGAGAGAAATAAACAAACAGGGCAACTCGCCGGGAAAAAACTTATTTTAGTAAACCCTGAGGAGTGGGCAAAAGAAAGTCCACTTAAGATTGATATAAACACCGATACCGAAAGACGGGAAAACAACATCCGGAGAATCCAACACTAAGGGTTTGCAAGGGGGTAAGGTTGAGCAAGAGGAAGCAGAAGCAGCAAAGATCCCAGAAATAAAAAAACAGTTTTCAATCAGTCACGGGATAACTTGCTGACCGCGATGCTGCTGCGAATTTGGCAAGTACCATCCCCCCGGCTGAGCTTAGCGAAGCAATTTTAAAGGCAAAAAAAACGCTGCCTGGTCTTGTCCTACAAAAACATCATGAGTTAAAAGATAAAAAGGCAGAAAAAGAGGCTCGCATACAGCGAACAAATGTTGATGTGTGGAACAGTTCTGGTGCGGTTGCGGACCCTGACAGAAAAGCAAAAATGGCACAGATATTAAAAACGCGGAAAAGTGCAGCTGCTGATTTTGTATGGCCCGCTGCTCAGGGGTGCAGTGATTAGGGCGGCGAATGCCGCCCTATGAATTCAGGTTTTATTGGCTGAATGCGTCTTCACCCAATCGAGCAACACCTTGTCCATTTGCGCCTGCCAGCCTGCGCCTTTAGATTTGAAATAATCAAGAACCTCGCGGTGATAGCGGATTGAAACCTGAACCTTGTTGTCTTGACCAACAGGACGACCAATGCGACGTTTTTCAAGATCAGCACGCATAAGCGCAGCAGCATTAGGGGAATCTTCATCCTCTGCCGGTTCAATGCCATGGCTCACCATACGGTGAACACGATCCCAATCACTCTGACTTTTCCTGCTTTCACGTGCTGTACGCATGTCTTCAAGTGTCATTGTAGTCATTTTCGAGCCAGTCATAATATATCTCCCGTTCATCTTTGTGGGCGTGTCGAAAGCTGATGATGTGAGGTATTTCACTAGGCTGATAAACCAATGTCAGCACAGTCAACTCATCAAACACATACGAAAAAACCTGCTTACGCATTTGCTGTCCTCTCGGACTATCAATTTCGTATTTGTATTGGCTTTCAAGCACTAAATCTGCATCTATGAAATCAAGGCCGTGCTTAACGATATTCGCTTTGCGCTTAGTCTCTTTCCATGTATAGCGTGTGCTTATGGGGTTATTGTAGCTTCAATAAATAAAATAAAGGGAATTTTATTGGGTGCACGAATAAAAGCACCTGAAATAAGTTGAGGTTCCACCGATATTTCATCTTCCAAGGGGCGGGGTTCATGCTGCCAGTTTCTCCTTCTGCTGAGCAACAGACCTTCCATTCAAGGGTGTGAGTACTTCTTGATCGGCCCAAGCAGACCGTCATAAGTGATCGAATACTTTTGTTCAGTTTTGTTATTTCATTCCATTAAAATCAGCCCAACAAGCCGGCCGTCGCTTGCGACTTCAATATGCCAAAACAAACGGCCCACAAAATACCGCTCATTTCAGACTGCTATCATTTTCATCCCAGCAATGAGCAGCACAAGCGACAACAACTTTTTAATAACCGGGTTGCCCAGACGTTTACTGCCATATTCAGCACCAATCAACCCACCCATGACCGCAGCGACAGCCCAGTAAGGCAGCGCTGAGGGCAGAGTGGGCGCCAGTTTTGCCACCCCCGTCAAAGCTGCGATCGAATTAACGAAAATGAAAGCTGCGGCGATTCCGGATACGGTTTTTACCTTCGCCCAGCGATAATACAAGATGAGCGGACTTAAAAAAATCCCCCCGCCCACCCCGGTCAAACCGGAAAGAAATCCCAGAACGCTGCCCGCTGACAGCAACACCCACAACGCGGGACGCTCAACCACAGGCAGCTCCGGTTCGCGCAGCGTCCTAAAAATATGCCAGGCAGAATAAATCAGCACAACACCCAAGACAGGCTTATACAGATGCCCGGACAGCGTCAATGTGCCGCCTATATATGCGCAAGGAATAGAAGCTATAGCGAGCGGCCAGAACAAACGCCAGGAAAAGGCGCCTGCACGGTAATATTTAAATGTGGCTATCATGGCAACCAAAATATTTAGCGACAATGCGACCGGCCTCATTTCTACCGGAGCGACCCCCATCAGTGCCATGACTGCCAGATACCCTGAGGCTCCGCCATGTCCTACTGAAGAGTATAGCAACGCGGCGACCAGAATGAGCAGCGCAAAGATACCTTCTTGCAAACTCATTGATGAAACACGCTAAGGCTTTTTGGCATGAGCAGGACGAAATACGTTACATTGCCCAGGATCGGATTCCAGATAGGCGCCTTCGATCAAATCGATGCAATAAGGGATAGCCGGAAACACCGCATTCAAACAATCGCCGATCGCCGAGGGTTTACCGGGTAGGTTTACGATCAGACTGCGGCCGCGTATGCCTGCCGTCTGGCGTGACAAAATCGCGGTCGGCACAAACTTTAGAGAAGCCGTACGCATCAACTCGCCAAACCCCGGCATCATCTTGCCGCATACGGCCTCGGTAGCCTCAGGTGTCACATCACGCAACGCCGGGCCCGTGCCGCCTGTTGTGACCACCAAACAGCAGTTTTCCTGATCGCATAATTCAATTAGCGCAGCCTCTATCAGAGGCTGCTCATCCGGAATGACTCTGGCCACAGCCTCCCAAGGACTGGTCAATACTCGCTCAAACCAGGCGCGCATGGCAGGCCCGCCGAGGTCTTCATATTCACCGCGACTGGCACGGTCCGAAATAGTCAAAATACCGATACGCGCAACACTCATCTTTACTCCTTAAATCCCGGGCATTCCTGAAACACGGTGCCATCGAGCAATTGAACGGTGACCTGCGCACCCGCCTCAAACCCGCTACATGCTGATGGCAAGACAAGCAACCCATCCGCCCGCGCCATTGACAGCAGCACACCGCTACTCTGCGTACCGGTAGAACTGGCGATGTAACCTGCATCATCGGCTGAGAGTTGTACTCGAACGAATTCGGTGCGACCAGGACGCATCTTGACCGCATGCGCCAGACGCGCGGTCACCGTACGGCGGTACTGTTTTGTATTACCCATCATACGGCGCAGCGCGGGTGCGACAAACTCTTCGAAGCACACCATGCTGGACACGGGATTGCCCGGCAGCCCAAAGACGAACGTTTTGTCGGTCTTGCCAAATGCCAGCGGATGCCCCGGCTTTATCGCCACACGCCAGAATTTCATTTCAACGCCCAGTCCTTCGATCGTAGGGCGCACATAGTCGTGCACGCCGACCGAGGTGCCGCCCGAGACCAGCAACACATCGTACTCCAACCCAATTTTCAAAAACTGTTCAAGTTCAGCCGGATCATCCCGGGCGATTCCGAGCATAGCAGGTGTGATGCCCAGTGCTTGCACCTGCGCCATTAGCGCATAGGTATTTGAATCGGGGATTTTATTAGGATTGACGGGGTCGCCAATTGCCTCGAGTTCATTGCCGGTGGACAGAATCGCGACGCGCGGACGCCGGTATACAGAAAATTTCGCGGCCTTCACCGTTGCCAGCACGCCGATTACACCCGGTGTGATTTCAGTGCCTTTAGTTAACACAACATCACCCTCACGCATATTTTCGCCCTGAGGTCTGACGTCGTGACATGCTTTTACCGCTATTGTGATTTGCACTGTGTCATGCGAAATTTCCCGCGTATCTTCCACGCGGATGACGGCATCCGCACCCCGCGGCATCGGTGCACCCGTCATAATCCTCGCACACTGACCGCGTCCGACGGTTAGCGTCGACATGTCGCCCGCCTTGATATCTTCGATAATCACAAGCGTCGCCGGCAGGTTGAACAGATCAGCACTACGCACCGCGAAGCCATCCATCGCCGACACATCGTAGGGTGGCAAATCGCGATTAGCGAAGATGTTTTCGCTCAACACACGTCCCAGCGACATGGCCAAATCAACCGATTCCGAATCCTGAAGCGTGATACATTCAAAAATGACGCGCTGTGCGCAGCTGATTTTCAGGTGTTCCATTGATTTACTTTCTTCATTGCTAATTTCATCTCTTCCGGCGTATCCAGATCGAAAAATGCAGCGTGATCCGCCTCTGGTATTTCAGCCTCATCCACATAACATACATGCAATCTGGCTAGCAGTTCGCGCAAACTCCCTTTACCGCCGCCCTGCAGCACATCGCGTAACTCATACTCAATTCGCGTTGCATAAAATCCCGCCAGCGGTTGTGGACACCCCTGAAAAACGGGCACAACCGCATCGAAATTATCCCGACGCGACGCTATATTTTCGATCAACCGGGGCGTAATAAATGGCATGTCGCAGGCCACCGCAAACATCCAGGGTGTTTTGATACATTCGAGGCCGGCCGCCAGCCCAGCTAATGGTCCCGCATACATAGGCGCATCAAAAACTTGTGGTAAATCACAATCGGCGCGGCGTTCACGCGTGCTGACAATGACCTTAAAAAATAACGGCTGCACGATCGCAGTGACGCGCTGCAACAACGTTTGCTCACCCAGCCGTAAGCGTGCCTTGTCCTGCCCCATGCGGCGAGACTCGCCCCCTGCCAATATCAATGCCGTACAGTCCAAAATCATCTGCGTTCAACTATAAATTGACAGATACCGGTGATATCTTCCAGACCGAAATGTGGTAGTTCGGGATAAATTTCATCCATATCAGTGACCATTGCGATCAATCCGTCTTCAAGGGTGCAGCGCGGCAGTTTGCCGCAGGCGCGACGCATCACCTCGATCTTGACACCCGGCGCATGGGAAAAACCTTCGGCCAGCACCAAATCCGCATCGCTCATGAAGCGACGGGCCAGCTGTTCAGGCTCCCGTTCGCTCGTCGCATCCGCCACCAACTGTAACGCATCTCGCGTGAGCAGCATGCTCATCGACGCACCTGCGGCCTTGTACCGGTGACTGTCCTTACCCGGCGTGTCGAGCTCCACCTTGTGATGTGCGTGTTTGATCGTCGCGATGTTCAACCCTTGGAGGCTAAAATGTCGCACCAACTTTTCGACCAGCGTCGTTTTTCCGGAACCGGAATGTCCTACGATGGAGATGACTTTCATGGATGTGAGGTAAGCCATGCGTCCCCCTCTGGCGTGACTTCCTTTTTCCAGATCGGCACGCGCACTTTCAGCTCGTCTATCATCCAGCGACAAGCGTCCAAAGCGGCAACCCGGTGTTCGGCCCCAGCCGCTATGAACACGATATTTTCACCCGCCGTGACCGTACAGAGGCGGTGCACGATGCGCGCATCCAGCAAACTGTATTTTTCGATGGCATCCAGTCGCAGCTGATTCATCTCCGACAGCGCCATACTGCCATAGGCGTCGAAGCTAATTTGCGACACAGTACGCCCCGCCGAAAAATCCCGTGCGCAACCGACAAATGTGGCGATGCCCCCCATGCGTAGTGAGCAGGCCTTGAGCGCCTTAATTTCCTCATCCTGAGAAAAGTCATCCTGCTGAATTCTGACCGCGTCCTTCATCTATCCCCCGGAAAACTTGGCCATGAAAGTCACTTCGCTTCCGTCGACAAGCTCGACCGAAAGGTCGCGAACTTGCCAGCCGTTAACCGCGCAAAAACAGACGATTTCAAAGGCGTGAGGGTATATCGCTGCTAACTGATCGTGCAAGCACTGCAATGTCATGCCCTCAACGCAGGGGATTTGACAGTCTCTCATCCCCAATCGCTCGACGACCGGGCCAAAAAACAAAACATTTATCATTGGTTTTCCCTCCGCCAGAGTCCACTCTTGCCGCCACGCTTTTCTTCCAGTTGCACGTATTCGATACGCATGCCGCGATCAATTGCCTTGCACATATCGTAGATAGTCAGGAGTGCAACGTTCGCCGCAGTCAGCGCTTCCATCTCAACCCCGGTCTGCCCCGCGCAACTAACCATGACCATCACCTTGATGCCAGTACAGCCGCTGTCATCAGGTTCCGTGATGTCGCAAAATTCGACCACTACACCGGAAAGCATAATCGAATGACACATCGGAATAATATCCGGCGTGCGTTTTGCCGCCATCACAGCCGCAACATCGGCCACCGCCAACACGTTACCCTTGTTCATGCGTCCTTCGCGGATACGCAGCAAGGTCGCCTCCTGCATACGCAGCACGCCGCTGGCCACCGCCATACGTTGGGACTCTGGTTTAGCGGACACATCGACCATGCGCGCGCGTCCAGACTCAGAAAAATGTGTTAATTCATTCATGCTAGTGCATCCATAAGTGTGGCTTACCCGCCAATATACGACATTTCGATTTTGTTGAGCGGCAATCCGGCAACTTCGTTGCGAATTTCTGAATAGCGGTCAGTGCGATTTTGCCAGCAATTTTCAATTGCATGAGCGATATCTTCATCGCTATGACCCGAGCGAAGCAGGGCTCTGAGATCGGCCTTCGACTGTTCTGCAAACAAACAGGTGTACAGTTTTCCGTCGGTTGAGAGCCGGATGCGCGTACAGTCATGGCAAAAAACATGCGTGACCGACGCGATTTGACCAATCTCGCCTGCGCCATCGGTATAAGCCCAACGACTGGCAACTTCGCCCGTGCAACTGGCATCCAATAAAACCAAGGGATATCGGGCAGAGATCGTTTCGACGATCTCCCGTGCCGGCACGACCTCATCTATCGCCCAACCGTTGGTGCTGCCGACATCCATATATTCGACAAAGCGCAGCACAATGCCGGTGTTGCGAAAATACTCTGCCATACGCATGATTTCACCGTCATTCACACCTCGTTTGACCACCATATTGATCTTAACCAGCAACCCTGCATGCTGCGCTGCCACAATCCCCGCAAGAACCGAACCGACCGACGAGTGTGAGTCGGTCATGCGTTGAAAGATCGCGTCATCTAACGCATCCAGACTGACGGTGATGCGCGACAGGCCTGCATTTTTGAGTGTTTGCGCGCGCGCTTCGAGCAACACGCCGTTGCTGGTCATGGCAATATCGACTCTGTCTCCCGTGTTGGTGCGCAAGGCGGACAGCTTTTCGACCAACTGTTCGATCCCGCGTCTCATCAGCGGCTCACCCCCCGTCAGACGGATTTTACGTACGCCCAGACGAACAAAAGAGCCTGCGACGCGGACAATTTCTTCCAGCGTCAGCAGTTCACTGCGAGGCAGAAAAACATGGTTCTGATCGAAAATTTCGCGCGGCATGCAATAAGTGCAACGCAAATTGCAGCGGTCCGTAACGGAGATACGCAGATCCTGCATCGGGCGGTGCAAGGCGTCATTCAGCACGACCCCATGCATCAGACTGCGCTGAACCGACTCACCTGAAGATACGGGTGAACTATTAATGTATTGTATCGGAATAACGTCAGGCATTTAGGTCACGAGTGCCGGCAGATTGCTTATCCACCGGCCTGTTTCTTAAGTTAGCGTTTCTTTTTATTAGAAAACGTATTTTCAACCAGCGCCGGCGCATCGGTCTGCGGTACGTGGCACTGGTTACAGTTGTAGCGACCGTTAATCAGATGATCAGTCACTTTGTCCGGAGCATTGCGCCTGTCGGTGTAATGCGTAGCTGGAATTGGCACAGGCATACCCGCTTCCAATTTTTTACCCCATAGATCAGGCTGAGCATGACAGGCAACACACAGATTATTTTCACGTGTAATGGGCAAAAAATCGCTGACCGCATGCGGCACCTGAGGCGGGGCCCCCAGATAAGCGCGTGGCAGCAATTTGTTTGCACCGGGTGCCGCATCGCTATAGTGATAAACACGGGGCGTCGGCACATCAAAAACGCTGGTCTTGGAAAGTCCCATTTCTTCCGTCTTGATCGGTGCCGTCGCATAAGCAGAACCCGCCGAGAGTGCGATAAAAAGTGCGCTAACAAGGTATTTTTTAATCATCATTTCATCTCCCTTAGGCTTAAGCCTTATAGATTTTGACCGCGCATTTTTTAAAATCGGTCTGCTTAGAAATCGGGCAGGTCGCATCCAGCGTCACCTTGTTAATAAACACCCCCTCGTCAAACCAAGGCACAAACACCGTCCCCTTAGGCGGACGATTACGTCCAGCTGTCTCGACGGTGGCTTTGACCTTGCCACGGCGTGACTCGATCCAGGCGATGCTTGCCTGCTTAAGCCCACGGGCACGAGCATCATCCGGATGCATAAAAATCAGTGCCGCAGGCACAGCCCAGTGCAACTCGCGCACTCGCCTCGTCATCGTTCCCGAATGCCAGTGCTCCAGCACGCGTCCAGTGGACAACCACATGTCATAGTCGTGATCCGGCACCTCAACGGGCGCAGCATAAGGTCGGAAAAAGATTTTGGCTTTACCGCTGATGTCGGTATCCGCCGCATTGGTCACGCCATCCAAATTTCCTGAAGGCAGTTTTTTGAACGCCTTGCCGTAAAAATCAAAACCGCTGCCTTTTTTGACATAAGGGTCATATTCTTCGTTGAAGCGCCAATGTGTCTCTTTACCATTGACCACCGGCCATTTCAGCCCGCGCACATCGTCCCTGAAGTACACATCGAATTCGGCCAGGTCATGCGCATGACCTCGACCGAAACTGGCATACTCCTCAAACAAAGCCTTTTCAGGGAACCAGTGATCCCCCAACAGGCGTGATACATGATTATCGTGGGTCTTGCCAACCGCATCCGGCCAGCTGAATTTTTTATTGTCCGCGGTAGCAAACAGTGCATCGTACAGCGTCGCTTCAGGCGAGAGTCCGGAACCGGTTAATACATCTGGCAATACGCCATCAGCAAAACCTGCAGCCTTAAGCCCCGGTATCTTCTGCTCCCCCCAGACTTCTTTTAACTTGAAGCGCTTAGAAAACTCCATAATCTGCCAAATATCGGCACGCGCCTCTCCCGGTGGCGGAACCTGTTCGCGCCACATCTGAGTGCGACGCTCGGCGTTGCCGTAAGCCCCCCATTTTTCGAAAATCATAGCGGCCGGCAGTATAAGATCGGCGACCTTGGTCGAGATACCCGGATAGCCATCGGACACCACAATAAAATTATCCATCTCGCGTGCGGCCTTAATCCAGTGATTAGCGTTGGCGCTGCCCTGGAACGGGTTGCAAACCTGTACCCATGCAAATTTCACCTGACCATCTTCAAGGTCGCGCAGCAGCTTGGTGATATGGCTGCCAGGTTTAGGATTGAGCGTTTTTGCAGGCAGCTGCCAGATTTTTTCAGAGGCTGCGCGGTGATCTGGATTGTTCACCACCATGTCGGCCGGCAGACGATGCGAGAAGGTACCGACTTCGCGTGCAGTGCCGCAGGCTGATGGCTGACCGGTCAGGGAAAATGCGCCATTGCCGGGTGTTGCCTGTTTGCCGAGCAGCAGATGCACCATATAAGCTTGTTCATTAACCCAGGTACCGCGCTGGTGTTGATTAAATCCCATGGTCCAGAAGCTGACCACTTTACGATTTTTCTCAATATACAGATCAGCCAGCATTTTTAGCTTGGCCTTAAAGTCATCCAGTGACTCGTCCACGTCACCTTTTGCCAGTTCTGCAACAAAATCAATCGTGTAGGGTTCTACGCCTTTTTTGAAATCGTCGAAACTGATCAGCCAGTGCTTGTCAGCCGTATTGCGGTTCTTCTGCTCCACCGTCGCACCGGCTTGCTTGCCCTGCGCAATCGCTTCCTGAGCGTCCAGCATCATGGTCAGTTCGCGGCCGTTAGTGCCCTTCTCCGGCGCATAATCGAATTTATCCGAACCGCGCATACCGTAACCGATATCGGTAGGTCCGGTTGCAAAAGCGCAGTGTTTATTAACAAAGTCCCAATTAACCGCATTGCGGGTCACAATCTCGCGCGCCAGATAGTTCATGATGGCAAGATCAGTACTCGGTTTGAAGATAATTTCCAGATCGGAAATACCGGATGACATATTGCTCACCGTGGTCAGATTAACCACGCGTACTTCGGGCGTGTTCATCCTGCGGTCTGTAATTCGCGTCCATAGAACCGGATGCATTTCCGCCATGTTCGCCCCCCATAAAACCATCGTGTCAGTATGTTCGATGTCGTCATAGTTCCCAGATGGCTCATCAATACCGAAAGTCTGCATAAATCCTGCTACGGCAGAGGCCATGCAATGTCGCGCGTTGGGGTCGATGTTATTACTGCGAAATCCGGCCTTCATCAGTTTTACGGCGGCGTAGCCCTCTTGCACAGTATGCTGACCAGAGGCGAAGAAGCCAATTCCGGTCGGGCCCAGCTCCTTGTAATGACGTTTGAATTGTTTCTCCATCTCGTCGAAGGCGCGCTCCCAGGAGACGGCAACGAATTCACCCTGTTTGTCGAACTTGCCGTCTTTCATGCGCAGCAGCGGTTGAGTAAGTCGGTCCTTTCCGTAGATAATCTTACCGTTGAAATAACCCTTGATGCAGTTAAGCCCGCGATTAACCGGCGAATTGATATCGGCTTTGGTAGCGACGATCTTGCCCTTTTCGGTAGCTATTTGAATACCGCACCCCACGCCGCAGAATCGGCACACCCCCCGATCCCATCGCCAGCCCGCTTCAACGTTCAAAGTCGCTGCACTGGCAACTTCATTGATTGAAACTCCTACTGTAGCAGCGACTGAAGAGACAATAGCGCTTTGCTTGAGAAAATCGCGACGGGTGATAGGCATTCGTATTCTCCTTCTTAATTTTAAGGATACTGAAACATCATCAAAGATACATTAATTATGCATCTTAATACTAGCGCCACCCCTTGTCCACGAACATCAAGTAATTCTCATAGCTAATATTTTTCTAGTAAACGCCTTAGCTCCGGCACACATGATCCGCAATTGGTTCCGGCTTTCAGACATTGTCCGATGGCGTCCACACTCTTCAATCCATGGGTTTTAATGGCATTGAGGATGGATTTTTCTCCCACGCCATAACAGGCGCACACGACACGTCCGCTGTCGGAGGCTGATCCTTTGGGCGGACGTGCAGCCAGTAACCCAGCCAACTCATCATGCTTAATTTCAGGCTTATCAAACAGGCTGGCAAGCCACTCGCGCTCGGGCAGCGCATGATCCTTGGCAATAAAAAACACTGCCTCCAAGAAACCATCCACTAGACAAGCTGCGCGATATCGCCCCATTCCAGTATCTTGATACTCGCTCCAGACAGCAGAGGCTTGTGCTGCCAGCGCCGTTTTTACCCAGCTACTCCAGTTATCCGGCATACTTTCGCCGGCGATCTCATGTCGCCAGTAACCTTCACCTTTTGTACAGGCACAATAACTGGCATCCGGCAATGCAAGACGGTTGCGACTCAAAATAAATCCCTGCCAGTGTGGCTGATACGCCTCAATACGTATTGGTGTATGTTTTGATTCCGGCTGACCGGAAATTGGATCAGTGATAGGTGCTACCAGCGCATCCACTCTAGACGAAATTGCAAAAGTTTCACTCCAGTGCATCGGCACAAATACCGAACCTGGACGCTGGTCTGCACTGACCTGTACCCGTGCTAACATCTCGCCTTGCCGGCTGATCAATCGCGCGAGTGCACCATTAACGAGTTGATGTGCGTTGTCTGCATGAATTTGCACATATGGCTCGACTGAATGTGCATTCAGGCGCGGCACTTTCCCGGTACGGGTCATAGTGTGCCACTGGTCGCGTATCCGGCCGGTATTGAGCACCAGCGGAAATTCATCATTTGTAGCGATAGCTGGTAATCGCGGAGTAACCGCGATCATGCGCGCACGACCGTTTGGTGTATAAAATTTCCCGTCACCAAACAGCCGAAAAGTACCATCGGGTGCCGCGCGATTAACCGGCCATTGCTTCGGCCTCAGCGCATCGTACTCTTCTTCTCCCAGCTCTGACCAAGCGCTGATATCGAACGCACGCCCCCCCTCATTTTCAAAACCCGACAGGCGCGCATGTTCACGAAAAATCTGCGCAGGATGGGTGTAGGAAAATGCCTTTTTATGGCCCATGCGCTGCGCAACCTGAGTGACGATCCACCAGTCCGGCATTGCTTCACCGACGGATGACTGAAATGCCCGCTGACGCGAGATACACCGCTCTGAATTGGTTACCGTGCCGTCCTTTTCACCCCAGCCACGGGCCGGCAGCAGGATATCGCCACAGGCCGTGGTGTCGGTGTGTTCGACGCAATCGGATATCACTACGAAGTCGCAACCCAGCAGAGCTGCACGCACCTTATCCGCATCGGGCAAACTGACCACAGGATTGGTACCCATGATCCACACCGCTTTGATTTTTCCATCTGCAATTGCATCAAACATCTCTATCGCCTTGAGACCCGGTTTTTGCGCGATGTCAGGCGCATTCCAGAAACGTGCAACCAAGTCGATACTTGCCACATCAGCGAAGTCCAGATGTGCCGCTAGTTGATTCGCCAGCCCGCCCACTTCGCGCCCGCCCATCGCATTCGGCTGGCCTGTCACCGAAAACGGCCCCATGCCGGGTTTCCCGATCCGCCCTGTAGCTAGGTGTACATTGATGATTGCATTTGCCTTGTCCACACCGCTGGAGGATTGATTGATACCTTGCGAAAAAATCGTCACGGTACGGCAGGTTTTGGCGAACAGATTAAAAAACTCGGCAATTTTTGACTCGTCAACGCCGCAAAATTGCGCTATTTTCGGAATGGAATCCCGTGCGGCATCGAAGGCGGCGGAAAACCCGTCCACATGCTCCTCAATAAAGCTCAGATCAAGCGCATCTTCGCGGCGCAGATGATGCAGCAGCCCATTAAACATATAGGCATCAGTGCCAGGTTCGATGCCCAGATGCAAATCGGCAATGTCGCAAGTCGCAGTACGACGCGGATCGATCACCACCACACGCATTTCCCGACGCGCTTTTTTTGCTGCGACAAGGCGCTGGTAGAGCACCGGATGTGCCCATGCATAGTTGGAACCAACAATCACCACCAAATCGGCCAGTTCAATATCTTCGTAACAGACCGGTACCGCATCTGCACCGAAGGCGCGTTTGTGGGCCGCCACTGCTGTAGACATGCACAGCCTCGAATTAGTATCGATATTCGCGCTGCCAATAAAGCCCTTCATCAGCTTGTTGGCAACGTAATAGTCCTCTGTCAGCAACTGCCCGGAGACGTAAAAGGCTACCGCATCCGGCCCATGCTCGGCGATGATCCGCCCGAATCCCTCCGCAACACAGCCCAGCGCGTCATCCCAAGACGCCCGTTGCCCATTCACAACGGGATGGCGCAATCGCCCCTCCTCACCGAGCGTCTCGGCCAACGCCGTACCCTTGGAACACAAGCGCCCGAAATTCGCTGGATGGAATTTATCCCCAGCCAAGGTAGTAGCTTTCATCCCCGCACTAACGGCAACACCGCAACCGACACCGCAATATGGACACGTGCTGAACACAGACGTATTTATATTTTGCATACCCCAGCCTCTAAATTAATAAGCACCACACCGTGAGCCACTCGCACTTCATAACGGTGCGCGCAGCCAGAATCAGGTGCAATAGCTTCACCAGATTCCAGATCAATTACCCAGCTGTGCAGCGGACAGGTAACGCGTGTGCCATGCACGATACCCTGCGAAAGTGGCCCGTTCTTATGTGGACAACGGTTGTTCAGTGCGAATACCTGATCATCCACACTGCGAAATAGCGCAATCTCCCCTGTTGACGTATTGATGGTCCGTGAACCTTGACGCGGAATATCATCCAAATTACCTACCTGTATCCAGTTCATTGCATTGCTCCTTGTTCAATGTTGGCCAATGGTGTGTACTCATATGCATCCATCCCCTCCGCGCGTGCTTTCCAGGGATCATCCTGTGAATAGCGTTGAGATTCAAGAAAGCGCGCATGCAATTCGGCACGCCCTGCTGCATCGTCCACAACACGCTGCTTCACGTAAGCTAGTCCGACGCGTTCTATCCAGGGTGCGGTACGATCCAAGTAATGCGCCTCTTCGCGATACAGTTGCATGAACGCGCCGCAGTATTCCATCACCTCAGCTTCCGTTGCGACCTTACACAGGAAATCGGTGACGCGCACTTTGATGCCGCCATTGCCGCCGATGTGGATTTCATAGCCTGAATCCACACACACCACGCCAAAATCCTTGATGGTCGCCTCGGCGCAATTGCGCGGGCAACCAGATACGGCAATTTTAAACTTGTGCGGTGTCCATGAACCCCAGGTCATTTTTTCGACCTTGATGCCAAGCCCCGTGGAGTCCTGCGTACCGAAACGACACCATTCCGAGCCCACACAGGTTTTCACGGTGCGCAGCGATTTACCGTAGGCGTGCCCTGAGACAAATCCCGCCGCAACCAAATCACCCCACATCTTCGGCAGGTTTTCGCGGGTCACCCCCAAAAGGTCGATGCGCTGACCGCCAGTAATCTTCACACTCGGCACTTGATATTTATCGGCGATGTCAGCAATGGAACGCAACTCGGACGGGGTCGTGACGCCGCCCCAGATACGCGGCACCACCGAATAGGTGCCGTCCTTCTGGATATTGGCATGAACCCGTTCGTTGATAAAACGCGAATGGGAATCATCCTGATATTCACCAGGCCAAGCGGTCAGCAAATAATAATTTAGTGCTGGGCGGCAGACGTGGCAGCCGTCCACTGTCTTCCATTCCAGCGCGCGCATCAATTCCGGCATGGTTTTAACGCGCAGTTCACGGATTGCCTTGGGGACATCCTGATGCGAGGATTCGGTACAGGCACAAATCGGCTTTTTACTTGATTTTGCGGAATAGTCGCCGCCCAAAGTGTTAGCCAGAATTGACTCCACCAAGCCCGTGCACGAACCGCATGAGGCGGAAGCCTTAGTGTGGGCGCGCACCTCTTCGATCGTAAACAATTTCTTATCGACAATCGCATTGACGATCGTCCCCTTGCAGACACCGTTACAACCACAGACCTCTGCGCTGTCGGCCATATTGGCTACACTGGATACACCGCCGTGACCTGCCTCGCCAATGTGAGCCTGACCAAACAAAATATGCTCACGCATTTCAGAAATGTCTATGCCATCGCGCATTAGCTGAAAATACCATGAACCATCTACAGTATCTCCGTACATTACGGCTCCACGTAGCTTATTGCTGCGCACCACTAGTTTTTTATACACGCCACGACTGGAGTCTTGAAGCAGTAATTCTTCGTCACCATCAGCAGGATTAAAGTCGCCTGCCGAAAACAGGTCGATACCGGTTACTTTTAATTTTGTAGAAACGGCAGAGCCTTGGTAGCACATCTCATCAAGACCAGCCAAGTGATTCGCAGCGACCTTTGCCTGCTCAAAAAGTGGCGCTACCAAGCCATAAGTCTGACCTCGATGCTGCACACATTCCCCTACAGAATATATATTAGGATCATCAGTCTGCATATTGTCGCTGACCACAATACCGCGTTCACAATTAATCCCAGCCATTTTGGCAAGCGCAATATTAGGCCGTATGCCTGCTGCCATGATTAACAGATCAGCTTCGATTTGATCTCCATCTTTGAATCGCAAACCGGTGACCTTATCTTCACCCAGCACTGCCTCACTTTGACGCGATAGATAAAATTTAAGGCCACGCTTTTCCAGCGCCTCTTTGAGCAATCCGCCCCCTACCTTGTCGAGCTGGCGTTCCATAGGCCAGTCACACAGATGCACTACTGAAACTTCCATGCCCTGTAGCGCTAATCCATTAGCGGCCTCTAGCCCCAGCAAACCACCACCGATCACCACAGCACGCTTACTGTTTCTGGCAGCAACCAGCATTTTTTCCACGTCGTCGATACTGCGATAGGCCAGCACACCCGGTAGACTCATCCCAGGTATCGGCAGCATAATCGGATTCGATCCGGTCGCGATCAACAGCCGGTCGTAAGGCACAACCAGCCCATCTTCAGTTTCGACAACGCAACACTGGCGGTCAATTTTTGTAACCAATTTACCCATATGCAATGTGATATTGTGCTCTTGATACCAACCCCAATCATTCAACACCGTATCCTGAAACTTCATTTCACCGGAGAGTACCGGTGAGAGTAGGATGCGATTGTAATTGGGCTGTGGCTCCGCGCCGAATATCGTAATCTCATAGTCATCTGGCGCTATCTTAAGCAATTCTTCTATCGTACGGATTCCGGCCATACCATTGCCGATCACCACTAATCGTTTTTTATTTTCTTCCATATCCAACCTCTCATAATTAATGTAGCACTGCCGGAATAGAGCAGGTTGGGCTACTTAATAGATTGTTAAAATAGCTCTCAAATCACATCTACTATCCATTACAGCCGTAATTTCTGGCATTACTATGCGGCTTCACATAGACCATCCGTCGTTTTCAATTTCACGGCTCAAAGACAGATTTACGCGAACCTATTTTTAGCTTACTACCCACAAGAATGTTGTCAGATAACGCCACAGAGACTCCATCGACGGTGCAAATCACATGACTATCATCAAGTTCACAGCCCCATCTTCCGCCACGTTTTCGTAACCGGGTCAGCACCTGTTTCAGTGTGAAATTTTTGTCTGGAATAACCATACGTTCCGAAGTCATCATCAAAAAATCACTGCTTCTACCTAAATATATGATTGAAATTTCATGGTTACGTGTAAGCGATGCGGTGAAAAGTTGATCAAATATGTTTTTCATCCGACTAAGCAGCTTCCTTCACATGTTTTTGGTACAGAAATTCCAGTACAGCCCCCCGTATTCTGTGATATCCCGCATCACTCGCCAAAGCCAACCTATTACGAGGACGAGGTAAATCAACTTCCAATATTTCACCAATCATTGCTGCGGGGCCATTTGTCATCATGACAATACGATCCGACAACAAAACAGCCTCGTCCACGTCATGTGTCACCATAATCACGGTACTGTTTGTCTTTTCAACGATTTTCATTAGCTCATCCTGTAAATGTGCACGAGTCAGCGCATCCAGAGCTCCAAATGGTTCATCCATCAGCAACACCTTGGGTTGCATTGCCAAAGCACGAGCAATTCCAACTCGCTGTTTCATTCCACCTGAAATCTCATTTGGTAATTTTTGCTCAGCGTGCGTCAGATGAACCAAGCCTAATGCCTCGTGGGTCCGGCGATTTAATTCAGCTCTTCCTTCAGTCTCACCAAACACACGCTCAACCGCGAGATAGACGTTTTCAAAACACGTCAACCAAGGCAACAGTGAATGATTTTGAAAAACAACCCCACGATCAGGGCCGGGACCGGCAATCTCACGATCAGCACACAACAGCACTCCGTCTGTTGGCATCAGCAAACCAGCAATAAGATTCAGCAGCGTAGATTTTCCGCAACCAGAGTGCCCAATCAAGGTAACGAATTCCCCTCGCGCGATATTCAGATTGACATCTTTGAGTGCAACGAACGCACCATTACGGGTCTCAAAAGACATCTGCACGTTCTCAACTTGTACATATTTTTTCATGTTGATTCCTTAGTAGCTGAATCGTTTTGCCAGCCTGACTAGCAGCATTTCCAGCAGCAGCCCGACGATACCCACCACAAAAATTGCGATGATGATATGTTCGACATTCAAGTTATTCCACTCATCCCACACCCAGAAACCGATACCGACACCACCGGTCAGCATTTCTGCCGCGACGATTACTAGCCATGCCGTGCCGATTGCCAAACGGATACCCGTTAACATGTAGGGTAGTGTGGCCGGAAACAAAATCTTGGTAAAAATCTTCCATTCAGATAGATTCAACACCCGTGCCACGTTGAGATAATCTTGAGGCAACTGACGCACACCCATCGCGGTGTTGATAATCATCGGCCAAATACTGGAAATAAAAATTACCCAAATTGCCGCCGGATTCGCCGCTTTGAAAACCAAGAGTCCAATCGGCAACCACGCCAGTGGCGATACCGGCCGTAACATGCTGATGATGGGCGAGGTCATCTTGTCGATGAATTCCACCCGGCCAACGATAAAACCAAGGGGAATTCCAATCAACGCAGCCAGTCCAAAACCAACACCGACCCGCCCCAATGAATTGAGAATATTCCAGCCGATACCCTGATCATTTGGTCCGTGGTTGTAAAACGGATCACTGAACAAGACGACAGCCGAATCCCATGTCTTAATCGGGCCAGGCAGCGCTTCGCTACTTTGAGCCAATATCATCCAGACAACGATGAACAGTCCGATGCCGATGATCGGAGGAAATAAATTTTCACCAAAATAACGTCTGATATTCATTACATACCTTCTTTTCTATTATTTGCGGTTGACTTAAAACTTCTTGTACTGCAACCATTTGCCATTAAGTGTGACTACCATGCGTGGCACACCTGCAGGCTCTTCAATCTTCTGAATATCCACCGACATATCGATTGCACTCATAATGCCGTCACCGAACATTTCATTCGCCACATCCTTGTATACCGGCCCATACAACATGATTGCCTCGTAAAATCGATAAATAAACGGGTCGGTAGGTGGCCAAGGTTGCGCCGGTTGCCGATGAGGGATTTTCGTCAAGATAGGCTTGAGTCCCAGTGGCAGATCCAACGTCATCAGCAATGCATCCGCCTCATGCTCTGTTGCTTGCCCGTATCCGTAAACCAACATGGCTGTGTATACCGGGCTGCGCTCAATTTCTCCGGCCAGTTTCGGCCAGGTGAGTGACTTGTTTTCCTTGGCCTGCAACAACATGTCGCGTACCGTTTGCCTGTCTAACTTTTCCATCGAGGCTCTCACTTTCGTCTGAATTGTTTCGGATTACGCCTTGATCTTGAATGAGGCGGCATATTTCTTCGGATCACGCCCATCCCACACCGTGCCGTCAAACAGCTTGGAGCTGCGCATCACATCCTTTGGCACCGGAACTTTCACCTGCGATGCGGCCTGTTTGTACAGGTCGATCTGATTGATCTTCTTAGCGACCGCC
The DNA here is from genome assembly GCA_001801025.1 of Gallionellales bacterium GWA2_54_124. Lineage (GTDB taxonomy): Bacteria > Pseudomonadota > Gammaproteobacteria > Burkholderiales > Gallionellaceae > Gallionella. The sequence continues at coordinate 1,155,677 of MGWO01000007.1, read as the reverse complement.
AGATAATCCGGATCGTCTTTCAGTAAACCCCAGCGTCTTTGCTGTGTCATGAACCACATGCCGTCTGACAGATACGGGAAATTCACCGCGCCGTCGTTATAGAACTTCATGCAATTCGGGTCATTCCATTTCTTACCTAAACCATCTTCGTATTTACCTTCCATGCGCTGATCAATCACCTCAACTGGACAGTTCACATAGGACTTGTCAGCGATAATCTCCGACACCTTGCGGCGATTAGCCATGATGTCGATATATTTCGACGCTTCCAGTACGGCCATAATCAGCGCACGAGCGGTGTTCGGATATTTCTGGCTAAATTCAGCCGTGCAACCCAGTACTTTTTCCGGATGGTCCTTCCACATGTCCTGCGTAGTCACAGCGGTGAAACCAATCTTGTCTGCGATAGCACGATTACCCCATGGCTCTCCAACGCAATATCCATCCATATTGCCGATACGCATATTCGCGACCATCTGCGGTGGCGGTACGGTAATATTCTTGACATCAGCAAGCGGATTTATCCCGTAACTTGCCAGCCAGTAGTTCAACCACATAGCATGCGTGCCGGTCGGGAAGGTCTGTGCAAAGGTGTAGTCGCGCTTGTCCGCATCGACAAGTTTTTTAAGCGATTCGCCGGTCGTCGCACCTTTCTCCCTGAGTTGGTTTGAAAGCGTGATCGCCTGACCATTGTTGTTCAGGGTCATCAGCACCGACATATCTCTCTTCTGACCGCCTATTCCCAATTGCACACCATAGACTAGGCCGTACAAAACGTGAGCCGCATGCAGTTCGCCGTTAGTCAGTTTGTCGCGCACCCCTGCCCAAGAAGCTTCCTTAGACAACACGATCTTGATGCCGTATTTCTCGTCGAACTTCATCACCGACGCAATCACTAGCGAAGCGCAATCGGTCAGAGGAATAAAGCCCACCTTGACTTCTTTCAGCTCAGGTGCATCCGACCCCGCCGCCCAGGCCGCTGCCCGCGTACCCATCGGCACCATCGACATAATTCCGGCCATGCCTAAAACCGCGCCCGCCTGCTTCATAAAGTCCCTCCGGTTGTTTTGTTCCGGCACGCTAGGTGCCACAAATTTGTCGGTGCTGATCAGTTTTGAATCTTCCATTTCAACTCTCCTTATCATTTCGTAAAAAGCAAAAGGCGTCCGACCGCGTATAAACGCAGTGGGACGCCTTTGTCCGGTAGTGCAATTCGCCAAACCGCCGTTGGTTTGTTGATGCTTAATATTAAGCAATACTCGTGCCAGATTTAAAATAAATTATTAGTTGTTTTTATTCAAGTAGTTATGTATTAATAAGCGGTGAGGTTATTTTAAGTCGATGCACCAATAAGAGTCATTCTGTGCAATGGCCGCATCACAATCATGCGTGTTTTGCTTTTATACGAGGCATGCATCACGAAGCCATGCACACTAGGAATTTAGTTCCTTGGCCAGAATAATCGCCTCGGCAACTTCGGCGAGGCGTTTTCCCTTGTTCATTGCCAAATTGCGCATTTTTTTGTAGGCCTCCACTTCGCTATACGCGTTATCCGCCATCAAAATCCCCTTGGCCTTATCCACCAATTTCCGCTCAACCAACTGACTTCTGGCCTCCTTCAATTCATCGCGCAGACGTTTGTGCTCAGCAAAACGGGCCGCCGCCACCTGAATAATCCCGCTCAAATCTTCACCCTGTATCGCATGAGACACATACGCACTGACGCCAGCGCGCATCGCGGCCTGAATACTGGGCTGATCTGTTTGGCCGCCCAGCACAACCACCGGTTTTTCCAGCGTGGTGGACATCAGGCTGATTTGTTCAAGTGTGTCGCGCCCCGGCGCATTGGCATCGACGATAATCACGTCGGCAAACGCCGCCTGTATCGTCCTCTCGTCGACCTGCTCCCAGTCCAGTACACCGACCACATCATATTCAGCCAGCTCCAGACTGGCTTTAAGCCATGCGGCACGATCCTGCACATCATCAATTATCAATATTCGCTTCAATTTAACCTCTGCATTTTAAATAAATACAATCAGTTGCAATGGCACAGTTGGTTGATGGCGTCGAGTTGATCTAAAATCGGCTGCGGAATCGCTTTACGTCCCTCCAGCATATCGCGTATTAATATAGCCGTTGCCAAATTATCAGGCGTATCCGGTATGCCCGCCAAAGGAGGAGCTCCTCCCTCGGCAGATGGAAAAGCAATCTCTGCGCACCCATTAACGAAGACCTCCAACTGCGGACGTCGCCTAGGATTGGCATAAGCCTCACCTTCAGTGCCGCGCAACAGCAAAGCGCGTCCACCATCAGCCAGCAAGAACTTATGCATTTTTTCCAAATATTCAGGATGGGTGACAGCCACTATTCGTACGCTGCGTCCTCGCGCTGGATCAAGCAATTTAACTAGCGAATGCGCGCTGTTACGCAATCCAAGACGTGCGCGCAAGGCCAGCAATCGGTCCAGTCCCGGTGCAAGTGTAGCCAGTTCGACAAATGCGATATTTTGTTCCGCCAGTAACTCATTGGCCTGCGCAAGACTGCCAGCTTTTGAAATACCAAGTACAGACATCATTCCTGAAGGATCCACCCTTGTTTCAAAATCATATCGCCCATGTATCAGCACTGGTATTCCTGACTGTGCCAGTTGCATTGCCAGCAAAGGAACAAAATTCGGCTGGCGGCGTGCGCCGTTATAGCTGGGTATAACGACAAGATTAGGCTGTCCATCATGCAGAAAAAACTGCGGTGTGCGAGCATCTAACGCGTCCTTGAAGCCCAAAAGCTCATCATTCGATTCGCCCTTGATGCGCAACCCGATCAACAAAGCACCAAGTTGCAGCTCATCGATTTCGCCATCCAGCATCGCGCCGAACAGGTTTTCAGCATCGGCACGCGCAAGATCACGCGCCCCTTTAGCGCCACGACCTATATCGCGAATAAATCCAGTTGCATCCATGTGTATCGCTCTCTTTAAGCAGTCGCCTGCCGTAACCGTTCAGACAGTTGTATTTCAGACTGTTGATGCAAAACCTCGCCCAGCATGATGAGCGCAGGCGCACCAACTTGTTTAGCGGCGCCGACTAAATCGGCCAGCGTGGTATGAATTTTTTGCATGCTAGGTAACGATACATTGCTGACAATCGCGGCTGGAGTACTACCCGAAAAGCCACGTTTCATAAGGGATTCGGAGATTTCAGCCGCTTGACCTGACGCCATATACAACACGGCCGTATCCGCTGCTAACACGCTCTGCACCCAGTCGCTGGCGGATTCTGCTTCACCGACTCGTGGCGTGACAAACACCACATTACGACTCAGTCCACGCCGCGTCAGCGACACGCCCAATTCAGCTGCCACAGCCAATGCAGATGTAATGCCGGGAACGATTTCAAATTCAATTCCAATGTCATGCAGCGCATCAATTTCTTCCTGCGCACGCCCGAAAATCATCGGATCACCACCTTTAAGGCGCACCACAACACCATTATTTTTTGCCGCTTCAACCAGCGCACGATTGATAAAACGCTGGTCGGTGGAAAGTTGCGAACAGCGCTTCCCGACCGAAATTAGCTGCGCAGCAGGGTTCGCCATTGCCAATAATTCCGCTTGCACCAGTGCGTCATATAGCACCACATCGGCGCTAGCCAACAAACGAGCACCGCGCAGCGTGATTAAATCTGCTGCACCTGGCCCAGCACCAATAAGATAAACCTTACCTAATCTATTATTTTTAAACATTTTCCCCAATGGGCACTGACCAATAAAATTGTTGTGACGACGTTATAGCTGGCGAATAAGTAAAAAGATCTAAAATAAAATGGAGCATTTAATTTTAGCCCTGCGCTTTGCCTACAACACTACAAGCAATAATCGCGCCAAACATTTTAAACGTATATAAACATAGCAATATGACTGAAGCCATACGAAATTCGCACCATAAAATTCACTTCAGCCAACTTTATGCACCATCGTTGGGCAATAAAAATTGACTGTACTTATTGCTAATATCACTTATAAATAGCTGACGTCTTTTTTCATTTGATAATAGGAGCGGGTGTCTTGTGTCCTTATAGGAGGTTAATTGGCGGAATGGATTTATGACTTTTCGATTGTTGTCACCCAGTTCCACACTAGTTGTCGCCTCAAAAAATTTACGTTGAGGTTTGGGTGCAACAATGGGACGTCAAAAAGTTTTGATGGCGGTCAATTCGGTTGAGTTTGGCACTCTTCCGCCGTCTAAAATCCCGCCAATACTGGCGGAGCTCGGCGAATATATTGCATCAGAATAAACGCTCTATCGCATTATGATAGCCAAGAATCTACTCAGGCATCGGGCTGCCAAGCACCCAGCGCAATGCCGTCACAAACCGCGCGCTGCGCTACCGCCCGAATCAGCTGTTCAGTTTGTGCATCATCTAACTAGCGGCGCTGGTGACAGGCATCTATCTTTACCGGATATTTGTTCATGGATATTTTTAGCCTCAAAATTGTCGGCTGGCAGATTTCTGAACGCAAAGCAACGAACTGGCGTGCAACGTGATGCGCGATATTTGTACACGGATTTTGACAGCTTTATCCACCTTGCAGTGAGTACGGTGCCACACAATTCAACGACCACTACCCATCAACAAGCAGTTGATCAATTTTGACAGTTGCCCCTCTGATGATGGCACCTAGCGGATGACTATGTTCGCAGTTTAATCGTGCTGCGAATTTCCGCAATGAAATTCATAGCGGAATACTCATCATGTTGAGGCTTGACGTGCCGTTCCCAAGACAGACCCGACCACCAAGCTATGGCATCGGACTGACAGCTTTACCATGGACAGCAGACCTTCAATTTAAGGGAATGCTTAACTCTTATCGGCCAAACCGGACGGCAGGCGGTTTTCTGAAAAATCGCTTTAATCAGCTTGCTGGAGCGTCCGCTACTTGAAATTAAGAATGTGCACTACCGATACATATCGGAACTTTCCGAATATATAATACCTCGGAAGCCCACCGTAATGAACAATTCAAAGTTCAGCGTTTTGCTTTGATAGCCAGTTTATATACTCACTAATTGGCATCGCTTTAGAAAAATAATATCCCTGCAACGTTTCAACGCCCATCTGCTTGAGCAACTCAGCGGTTTTCGTATCTTCGACCCCTTCCGCTACACATTCAAGATCGAGGGATTTCGCGATCGAAACAATTGCGGTTGCCATCGCCAACCCCTTGGGTTCGTGAATACGCCGGACAAACGAAATATCCAGTTTAAGTTCATCAACAGGAATTTCATGCAATTGCGATAGTGATGAATAACCCACGCCAAAGTCGTCGACTGCGATACCAAAACCTCTGTCATCAAGTTCCGCAATACGCTCACGCGCATAGTCGACATCAGACAGTGCAATTCCTTCGGTAACTTCCAGCATAACTTGCGCAGGCAACACGCCGGCAGCCGCAAGATCATCGCAAAACTGCTGAACAATTGAGGAAGAAAATAACTGTCTCTTTGATAAATTGACCGATAAACGATGACCTTCCGGCAGCAAATGAAATGAATCTAACGCCTGCATCCATACAGACTGCCCCAACTTATCAATAATACCCATGCTTTCGGCCATGGGAATAAAGGTAGAGGGAGGAACCCACCCATGCTCTTGGTCATGCCACCTCGCCAATACTTCGGCCCCAATGGCCTTACCGCTTTCGCTCGATACCAACGGTTGCATCCAAGCTTGAATTTCACCATTATTGATGGCGGCAGCAAGCTTACTCTGAATGTAAAACGATTGTCTACCAGGCTCTTTGGCTGCAATTGCGTTAAAAAACTGGATGTTGTTACGGCCTTGTGCTTTTGCATAGAACATGGCCCGATCAGCTTGCGACTGTAACTTTTCGCTGTTATCCGCATCATCTGGATAGACCGCAAAACCCGCACTAAATGAAAACGGAAATTCAGCATCCCCGATCTTAATGTTTTCCAGGTTAAGCACAGACAGTTTGCTTGTAATATCACTCGCATCTTGCAGGGAATTTAGATCGGGACACAGCACAACAAATTCATCGCCACCCCAACGGGAAAGCGTGTCTGAACTGCGTAAAGCCGCTTGTAACTTTTTAGTCACTTCTACGAGCAGCAGATCTCCCATTGTATGACCAAAGGTATCATTCACCTGTTTAAAATGGTCAAGATCAATGAATCCTAATGCAACGCGTTGATTACTCCGTTCAGCACGCGTTATTGCCATTGCCAGACGATCTTCCATGAGTACCCGATTAGGCAAGTCAGTTAATGCATCGTGCAACGCCATATGGCTGATTTGTCGTTCCTGAACATAGGAATTGGTGATATCGCGCACCACACCACGGATTGCAAGCACTTTATCGTTCTCGTTGACCGGCGAAAATCGCGCTTCAACCCAAACGTGTCCGTCGGGTGAGCCAGGTCCGCGAATACGAAACCGTATGCAAATCTGTTGTTTCTGTTTGTGAACCAACGCGCTAATTTGTTCCAGCACATCCGCGCTGTCCTCAGGATGAACGCAATTGGCAATGCCACATTGAGAAATATCATCCTTGCCGGTCAGGACTTTCCAAGCATCGGTGGCATGCAACAAACGTCCATCGGGAGAAAATTCAATCACGGCATCTTGCAACATATCCAGTGTATCAAGGTAAGCACGCTGTTCTTCATCACGTTTCCTTGAGATCACCATCAATTCAGACAACTCCTGAGCGATGACGCTGACCTCGTCGTGATTATTGGAATCAGCTGTTTTTAGCAAGCCCAACTGCTCGTCAAGTGCGCCCTTGGCTAAGCCTGCGTGAAAACCCACGGTGGCTTGAGTGACCAAGTCCAGCCTGACACCAATTTTTGATAGCCAGCGTCCAAAAAAAAGGAAAACTATCCCGCCAAACAACAGTGTGACGCCCAATGAAATCGCTATCAAAGAGCCCGATGGAAATGCTCGCTTGATGGGAGTACGCACCACCAGTCTCAGCGGAATTTTTTTTCCATCGGAAATAAGTATATTTTCCAGCAATGCGCTATTTTCCTGAAATAGCACACCGTTGATTTTATAACTCGAGTAACTGCCAGATTTGGGCTGGGCCGATTCGAGCGCCAGACTGCCAGACGAGCTCAGTAAAGGATAGGTCCCAAGGGCAAGAAAGGTCTCAGCACCGGGGAAGCTCAATCGTTTTAGGGTGGCACTGTCCCATGCTTTAAAAAAATCGACCTCCAGTTCCCCACTCATTGAATGCATGGGTTTTCTGATCAGCTGGTATAAAACCTTATGCTCTTCGTCCAACCAGAGAGATTGACCTTCCCCTGCTGACTTTTTTACGGTGGGCTTCTCAGCGTTTCCCCAATAATCATAAATCAATCTACCGGTATTTTTTTCGGTGATCGATACACCTTCAAATTGCATATGTTCCGATTGCACAGTAAACAACGAGTTAAGTCTGGCGGTTCGAATAGGTTCCTTCAAGCCAATCAGCCCCGACCACTCAAGAACAGCTAAGACCTGCTCAGCGTCATCCTGCCAGAGTTTCTCCTGATTTTTCAGTCGAGGCGCGATGTGATTCAACAACGCGCTCAGTTCATCTGCATTCTGACGATTCAAGCGCGCTTCATAACTTAACGCGATGATCAGTGTGGAGAGCGATGAAAAAGCGACCAATAACAGCAGCAGTCGCCTAGCAAAAACCTTGCGTAAACTATGCTGCCTCACGTTGAAGTGAGAAATATTCACGGACGAACCTCGGGTGATGCATTTCGTACAAACTCGCTGAAGTGCAGACTGCTTTCTGCTTGATCCGCAGCCATGCCATGAAAAAACCTTTCCGTTGTAAGTATGGCTTTCGGGTCCCACGCACACTGAACAGGGTACATTTTAGGATTACGCTGCATCACCGATAACAAAATTTGATTCCGCTGTGGGTCGAAACCGGGTTGATTAGCCAGTTTGTCCAAGATCTCCTGTGCAGAATGGCTATTCATCCATTGCAGTGTTTTGTCGAACATATGCTGCACTTTAACTGCGACTAAACGGTGCTCTTTAAAGACATCCTCACGCGTAGCCAGTGCGGCATGCACAAAAGGTCCTCCCAACAATTCACGACTGCGTTGCGGATTGTATAAATCAAGCAAAATAGAGGCTTCGTTCTTGGAGGCAAGTTCAGTTGCAAATGGTTCGTCACCCATAACCGCATCAACCGTTTCACCGATCAGCGCAGAACGCTGCGCTTCACGCGTTTGACCAGCAGGAATAATCTGCACATCATCTGCATTAAGCCCCGCGTTATTCAACAAATACTCTGCCAGCATCTGAGAGGTGGAACGTGCGGTTCGTGTACTGGTATTCACGCCAATCCGCCGCCCTTTCAGTTGTGCGATGTTGTGTACTTTACCTTTTAAATCTTTGCGCAATATCAACGACACCATTGCAGCCTGACTCAACTGACCGATAGCCAGAACCGGCATTTTGTCGGCTCGCGCAGAGGCAATTGCAGGAAGCCCTGCCACCGTAAAATCACTGTTGTGTTCGCTCAGGTCACGCAAGGCCAAAGGGCCTCCGGAGAAAAATCGTAGTTTCAGGTCTAAACCTTCTGCTTTATCAGCTTCAACTGCGACAGCTAACTGAACGGGCAAATAAACCAGCGAACCCGGTCCGGGGACAGCTAAGTTAATCGTTTCAGCACGACTCAAACTACTCAACAAGAGCAGACAGAACAAAAAACTACGGACTGTTAACTTAATTATCAACATTGGACTGCCTTGTAGATTTATACGATAGAAAATTCTCTAAGAATTGTAGCACTTGCTCAACACGATACTGAACGTTCACTCATGGTCAATTGTGTTCGAGGCCGCACCTCTGCCCGTTTTTGCCGATCACGAGTCACTCATCCCCTTAATTGAAGGTCTGTTGCAGTCGTTCAGATTCAATATCCTGAGGGTAGGCAAAAGGCACCTTGCAGCTGTTCAAAAAGCCCTTGTGCATGTCATATGACTATCTGGTATCGGATAAATAGCTGAAATTCACCTCAATCAAGTTTGACGTACCATTTCCGAAACATCCCTACACTCATCGGACATATTACATCCTCAGGACTCGGTGCTGGTCTGCTTAAAATCCTGACAGATTCAAAATATTTACGTCCATAGAACCAACCACAAAATAAAAACCACCGGTTTCAAAGAGTCTCTGGAGGGCAACAGAATTTTATACCGGAACAGAGCGAGGATAAAGCGTTTCGGGGGCCACATCAATATTCCCAGGCCATACCACGGTTCCATAATCTATGGAGGCCATAGCGAACAGCGACAACACTTTCAAAGGAACAAAAGGCTTTTTCTCCAAGTATGGGGACATGTCAAAAATGCGATTTTCTCCGTTCTCAAACTCAAGATACAGCCTGTAATCTAGACTGGTCTTAACCTTAACGACATCCAACAATACATCCATGCTAATCCCCTTCGGCGACCGTTAATTGAATCGAATCACGCAGCGACAGGCTCGTAGTGGTGGATTCGTGCCAAAACCTCCCCCATAGTCACGCTGCAGTCAGCACAACGCGCGCAATTCTGGGCTGCGTATCGGATGCACACTGGGATTGCCCTGTTTCAATCGATTAATGTGCATCAAACCCTGCCGCAGGTCGACCTGATCCCAGCGCAGACTAACCAGTTCGCTGACTCGCAGACCATGACGATAGGTCAAGATGATCAACGTCGCATCGCGATGCCCATCGCTGCCCAACGTCTCCGACAGTGGAAATAGGCTGAACCTCATGTTTTGTCAGAGATTCCCGCCTGCTGTAGTGTAGGTTTATAAGTCGCCGAGTAACATTGCGCTTACTAGGTGGTAGTCATGACAACGCTACACCAGAGACCTCCGCCATAGTACTGCCTCAGCACAGAGACAGTACTAACGCTCACGGAAGGGATTCACGGTTCTTACGTAATTAATCAGCCTTGCTCAGGCGAGTAATAAAGCGTTTTGCCGCATTGAGTACAAAAATGTTCACGGTGAAAAGTTTTGTTCATCAGTGCCCGAACGTGGATGCTGTCATTGCCGCACACGAAACATGAGACCTTATTACCCTGCACATTGTCGGTATAAACGGTTTTGTACCACACGTACGTCATCTTCTGGAATCTGGATAGTTGCCTTAACCAATAAATCGCAATACTGAGTGGAATAAATACAAACATGCCGCCCCAAACTAGACCGAACAAATTCCCACCGCCTTGAATTGCATTAATCAGTGAAGGTGTACCGATCATCACGAACACCGAACAAAAAACAACAATGAAGATCTTCTGGAATGTGTATTTCATCGCATCGCCGCCAATTACAGCTTATCTTTCTGCTCTTGCTCATTCTTGGCCCGAGTTTCAGCCGTGTTACGCTCAGACGTTGCCATAAATTCTTTGGTTGCATACACCACATCCATTGCAAAAGAGAGGTGAGGCGCTTCTAATACGATGAAAGAGTCACCTTTTTCAAGCTTGGCGGTGCCAAAACCCATAAACTCATCAACATTCTTACTGACCGGTTTGTATTTTTCAGACAGTTTTGAATATGTCGAATTTACATTCTTTGGCATGGTCATAATGACGGCCACAAGCGTTTCAGATTTATCAAAAACCGCAATGAATTTAGTCAATCCATCCACGCCTAAACCTTGACCATCAGACATCAATATTTTGCCGCCCGTACGCTGGGAGGCAAGACAGTTTTCACGCAGTTCGCTGGCAAAATTAGCCGCCTGTATTACAGCAGACTGAGAGTTCCAGTCGCCAAACTGATCACGAGCGATGAAATCTGGGTTTATATACTCGCAACCGGAAAACCATTCATGCGCCAGACCGCGCTCGGTCACTGTTGTTTTGCCAGCCCCATTGGGCCCCGCGACAAGTAATAATCGAGGCTGTTCAGGCTGCATCATGCACAACAACCGTGTCTCTGGCACGAGCATCCGCAACTGCTTGCACAAGCATGCTGCGCATCCAGCTATCCGATTGCCCTTTTCGCAGCATCGCTAAATCACGCGCCTCACGCATCACATCACCTAACTCATCATCCGTAGGTTCAGTATCCGCCGCCAAAGGGTTACGTTTTGTATTATCTGCCATTAAAGATTCCTAACATGTTGAATTCCCTAACGTACATCAGAAGGATTATCACCTTCCATCCGCAAAATTAAGAGGTTGTCTGATAATAACAGTTTTCATTCAAAGTAGCCTTTTTACTGGTGGTATCGAACTTTCCGGTTTGTAGCCCTTTTACCGACTGCCTATATTCCCCTTCCTCCATTCACAGGGCTTGTACTGAGTCAGTAACGATTCACCAATCACTGAAAACCGGAATGTATGCACACATTCAAATACGCATGAGATTGCAGAGCGCTCATCAATCTGCACAGATGAATTCATCCCGAAGCACCAGCCATCATATAGGTCTTAACCAGACAGCACTGCGCCTCAAAAAACTTCTGTGCAAAATTTTAAAGTACCGCTCTCTGCCACATCACTCTTGAATTTTAGCAAGAAACCCTTTGCGCAGCAGTATCGCTCAATCACTCTCTGTTGAACAAAATTCGAGATTCAAATTTTAATTCTCCGCAATCGATCCGGATTAACGATTTTCGATACTTCTCGCCACAGCAGTACGTAGCCAAAATAACCTTATAATTTTCACCAAAATCTCGTAATTTTCTTTGCATAAAAATAGTGCTTTGGAAAATATTCGACTTAGGCAGAATGAACTCCTACACATAAAGGAGCTTCAAAAATGAAACAAGCAGTAAAAATCACAACAAACCCATCCGCACGTAACACTTTCTATTTGTGCGAAAAACCATCACAAGCGCGTACGCTGGCCAAGGTACTTGGCGCTGAAAAAGGTCGTGATCAGATGCATTTCGGAGAAGGGGTCGTCATCGGACATGCGTATGGACATATGCTGAACTTGGCGAAGCCAGAGACGTATATCGGTGCTGGCCCATGGTGCCTGGAAAACCTGCCTATCCTGCCAAAAACTTGGGTATGGCAAGTCAAGGATGAACATCGTGGTCATTTCGACAATATCGGAAAATACCTGAGCCAGGCCGATTTGGTTGTTCTCGCCACCGATCCTGATGAGGAAGGCGAAGTCATCGGTCGTCAGATATTACAGGCCCAAAATTATTCTGGAGAAGTTTTGCGACTGTGGATGTCTGCGCTGGAAACAGAGTCACTTAAAAAATCCTTGCAAAACTTGCGTCCGCTGTCAGAGACCGATCATTATTACCAAGCTGGACGTGTGCGCCATGAAATGGACTGGCTGTTTGGCATGAATTTAAGCCGTGCATTCTCCGTCCTCCTCAAATCTAAAGCCAATATCGGTCGCGTTAAAACACGCTTGCTCAATGAAATCGTCACCAATGACCAGCAAGCTGAAAATGTTATACAAGACGGATATGAGACGGCCTATGTGATGCTGGGTGACATCCTGCTCGAATTAATACAAGGTGATCAGCCGTGTGACCATATCGTGGATTTCAAGAGACTCGCAGGCGCGCAAGGCGGCATTTATCGAAAGGATGAAAGTTGCTACTACACCGATGAGATGGGAGTCCCCTTTGAGCCAACGAGGCCCCTCCCCTACACACTCACTGCGTTGCTGGCAGATGCAGCAGACATCGGCATCCCACTGGATGAAGGTTATAAAGCGATTCAAAAGCTTTATGAGTCCGGCACGATCAGCTATCCCCGTACCAACTCGACGCAGCTGCCGGGCACATCGTCTGATGACTTTGCCGTACATCACGCTATCGTCGCCATGAGGGATGATTTACCCGCTGGCATGACAGAGGAAGCCACGCGCATCTTTGAGTTGATTCGATTGAATGAGCTGTATCAAAAAAACCATCTTATCCTTATGGATCGCACTCAAACAATTGAGATCGGTGGAGAATATTTCTCTTCAAATGAAAGGTGGGAAACCATTTCATATGACTCACCCGATCGTGATCTGCTGAAAAATCAAAACATTCTGGCCAACCAGAAAAAACTGGCCATCTACAAAACGGGCGATGAGTTTCCGGTCACGGTTCGTCTGACGCGCGAAAATTACGGGAAGCCAAAGTATTTTACCGAGTCTTCACTGCTGCGGATGATGGCTAAAAAATGGATCGGTACAGAATCCACTCGTGTCGCGGCCATTACCAACCTGATCAACGAAAAGCTGATTGATGTCACTCCGCAAACAGACCATGAGGGCCTGCCATCAACGCAGGCGCGCACCCTCCGTTCGACAAAACTCGGTCGCGACTTAATCAGAAAGTTGCCGGAAGTGGTAACCGGTCATGAGATGGAGGCTCAATTGCAGCAGGCATTGAAAGAGATGCGTGTCGGGCAATCAGATGAGTCTACTCACCTGAAGCACACAGGCGCGTGGCTTACACAAACGATCCGTGAGGCAGCATAACAGGCGTAGCGCTCCGGACGGGCGAGTCATCAGGGAGCCTGCAATGCTGAAAGCCATTCTACTTTTCGGCATGAGCATGCTCCCTGGCACTGCGGATTTAATACCGCGTTGCTCGTACCGGCGAGATGACTAGGGTTCATAGCAGGCCATTTTGGATGCCCTCCCCCTATCAGATCGGCAATCAGATCGATTCCTGATGTTAAAACCGCAAACAAATATTTCAGTATTAAATTTATAAAATCAGGAGAAGTAAATTATGAGTAATTCAATCAACAAGTTGATGAGGCAGTTCAAGTACGACGACAAACGGATCGAGCATCTGCTTGAAGATTTTGACGACCTTGTGGAAGCCATTAATGATTACGATGACCAGTTTGAATTTAGTGACAAAAAGGATGAAGCAGCCATGCTGTCTGGCTATCAGAACACCGCCTTCGGCATCCTGCTATCCCTGCTTCAACTTGGGCATATCACCACGGCTGATTTTCACCATCGGATGCACGCCCTCAATTTAGTGTTCTTCAAAAAAACGGGTTATTAACACTACGGCTGCAATTCTCGTGTAAAAAGATGACAATTTCTTTCCTTTAATATGGACGGAGATTGTCATAAACACCGAAAATACTGCAATGTAATTGGTAATGGGGTTGTTCATCGAAACGGCGGCGATGTAATATTTTTGTAATACTGATCGCGCATAATGCTTAACCGATACGATCAAGACCTCCTTGATATGTTCTTTCCTCCTTTGGGCACCTTTAATCAGGTGCCTATTTTTTTGCTAGACTTGCCATAATCGCTGCTTACCCTGAAATTTAACCACAGCTCCATTTGGCGAGCTGAACTGCACTGGATGGGATTGTGTCATCGAGTAAATTCGGTGACGAGGTAGGGTTGAGAGGAGTTGAACTGGTTTATTAGTATATTCCTTGATTTTATCTGAGTTGCTGTTAGCGTGTGTTGGAAAAATATCATATTTTTTCGGCGACAGTTTACTTATACCTCAGGATTTTAATAGATGAATTTATTTAACATATTGAATATATTGCGTTTTAAGTCTTTGTGTTGTGCCGTTATTTGAAATAAAAATCAAGTTGCAACAAGAATTATAGTATTTTACGATATAAATGTGATTATGTTAGTGTTAGGTGTGGACTGTGAAAAAATTATTCTTTGATCTCTCGTGGGGCACAAAAATCATAATATTGGTTGTGGTTTTTAGTGCTGGTATAGTGGCTGTGGGAGCTGTCGGTGCAAGAACAATCAGTAATCTATCGTCAAGTTTTCAAACAGGCGTTGAAGTAACTCGTACACGATTAGACTCTGCTACCGCGGCTCGCATATCCACAATGGCGATGGACCAAGCACTTTATCGTTTAATTTTAGCAAGCGAAAGTGCTGATATTCGCGCGGCAGCTATCTCTGCAATTAAACAGGCATCATTGCTTGATGAGGCGTTGCAAAAACTTTCTCTGGCTTTACCAGATAGCGCTGATGTAAAGGAATTGGTTGGGCTTAATCAGCAGATCAAACAGCCTAGAATGCAAGTGCTTCTATCAGCCAAAAACAATGATGCATCAAAATGCATTGGCCAAATTAAAGGATATTGGCGATGCGATTCAAAGAATTGACGAATTATCAAGCAAGACGCTTCAGACTGAGCAGAAATTTTTGGCAAAGTTAGCAGCAGACAATGCTGAACGTGGTAATGCACGTATCAAATTACTATCTGAAACCGTACTTGCTGCCATTTTTATAGTATCTTTCCTGTCTTTTTTGTTGCGTCAGTTACTATTGACCCCTTTGCGCCGCATGGAAATTGCGATGGCCGATATGGCTGATGGGAAACTGAATTTTGCTATTGATGGGAAAAGTAGTGACGAAATTGGCAATATGCTTTCCTCATGTGGACGCACAGTCAATAGCTTGAACAATATGGTCGTGCAGATTCGAGACGGCTCTAATCTTATTTCTACACACGCGCGAGACATAGATCTGATTGCGAACGCCGTTACTTTAGATGGCAAGTTAATGGATGCCGCGATGAATGGAGTTCGCGAACGTTCGCAAGTGGTGCTCGCTGCAACATTACAAACCGTTGAAAATATATCCATCGCAATTCAAAGCAGCGAAGCTACCATTCAAGATGCTCACTCTAATTTGACTTCAATGGAACTCATGGTTGAACAGTTCGAGAGCTATCGCAATGGGATGGAAGATACCATGAGCAGTTCGCGCAGCTTGCTAAATTCTGTTGCTTCAATTACTGACGTTACGCGTTCAATTTCAGATGTTGCCAAGCAAACTGAGCAACTGGCTATCAATGCGTCAAGTCAGGCCAAACGCGGTGTGTTTCTAGCCAAAAATGCCAGTGAAACGGTGGATCGTGGCGGTAATATTGTCGAAAAAGTAGTCGATAATATAGGAACAATTGCTGCGAGCTCAAAAAAGGTAGGGGAAATTATTGGCGTCATAAACAGCATCGCTTTTCAAACTAATATACTTGCACTTAATGCCGCTGTAGAGGCAGCGCGTGCAGGCGAGTATGGTAAAGGCTTTAGTGTTGTTGCAAGCGAGGTTCGCACTTTAGCACAGGGTGTCGCTGAGTCTGCAAAAGAAATACGTTTGCTTGTAAATGATACCGTATCGCTTATTGATAACGGACATCAACTCGCCTCAGATGCTTCACAGGCGATGAAGGACGTGCTCATCTCTGTTCAAGAACTCGCCTCCATTATTGACAATCGCCAGACAGCGACCAGACAAGGACTGTATCCAAGCCAATTTCCCCCAGAAGGTGTCAATATATGTGATGGTATCAGGTCGCATAGTTTTGCTGATATCGCACAGGAAATTAGTCGTCTGGCAGCGCAAACGCAAGTTGCCAACTCTGAAATAGCAGCGATTGCGGTCGATATTGGAGGTAACGTCAGTAGCACTGTCGGATCACTTGAACAATCGGTCAGTGATGCGAGAGAAAACGCAAATCGGTTGCGCGATGTTGCACAGGGGATAGGATATGCATTGGTACAAGCTGAAAGTATGGGGCGAACCATGGCTGAAATTGATATCGCCATGCATTCTCAGGAGGCGGCTGTTAAAAGCATCAGTGAAAATATTGATGAACTTTCGATGATTAGTGAGGGTAATAAGAAGCAGTCTGTTCAGCTCCATGCCCATGCTGGGAGTCTTGGTGTATCTGCCAGTGACTTGGAGTCAATCGTGTCAAGATTTACTCT
Source organism: Gallionellales bacterium GWA2_54_124 (assembly GCA_001801025.1). GTDB lineage: Bacteria > Pseudomonadota > Gammaproteobacteria > Burkholderiales > Gallionellaceae > Gallionella. The sequence goes on along the minus strand of MGWO01000007.1, from coordinate 1,138,966 downwards.
ATCAAATTGATTTTGATCATATTTTAATTGGTTTAGGGGATGGTTCTTTTTAATCCGAAGCGCATACCTTTGTATTAGCCACGTGGCTGATTAGTAAAAGTTGAAATTTTATTTACAAAGATAAGAAAATTTGTAAGAATAATCCTGTGTGTTATAGTCAAGTATTGTAAATATTAAAACCAATTTATTGGAGAGCCCATGGCGTCCAGGATCGAGCAGGCAATTGGTAATATCAGCTGGTCAAAAAAGATTTATTGGCTGATGGGGCTTTTTGGCATTGGCATGATTATTGTAGGTCTTGTCGGCGGAATGGGAATTCAACACCTGTCTGATTCTTTTCAGATTGGTATAGCGCGTGCCAAGCAAGGATTGAATTCATCGGTCATGGCCCGCGCCTCTACACTCTCTATGGACAAAGCGATGTATCGACTGATTTCGTCAAGCGAACCAGACGACATCAGATCATCAGCAATTGACGCCATCAAATCTGCTTCATTATTGGATGAAAGTCTGCAAAATTTGACGACCAGTTTGGCTGGAAATTCCAAGGTTGCTGAGCTAGTCAAACTTAACGAACAAATCAAGCCCTTGCGTATGGATGTCATTCGTGCTGCAAAAAAGAATGATGACAGCGAGGCTATGCTCAAATTAAAAGAAATTGGCAATACCCTTGCTCAGATAAACGAACTTTCCACAGCCATTTTGGATGAGGAAGAGAAGGAGCTTGAGCGTCTGGCCGAAGAAAATAACGTGCGCGGCGACAATATGATTTACACGTTGGTAGGTGTTGTTTTGGCGGCTGCATTTTTGTTATCACTTCTTGCAGTAGTGCTTAAAAATCTATTAACCAGACCGCTCAATCGAATGGAAAATGCCATAGAGCAAATGGCGCAAGGTGATTTGAGCGAAGTGGTAGGAGATTATGGTAAAGATGAGGTAGGAAAAACCCTTTATGCGCTAAAGTTGACATTGGAAAGTCTCAATGCAACAGTGGCTTCTATACACTCACGTTCCAGTGAAGTCACATGTCATGCTCAGTCCATCCATGAGTCGGCGCTACAGTCACGCGATATTGAAAGTCATCTTCAGATGGCTGTTTCTGGATTTGAGCATGCCTCTTCCGAAGTGTTGACGGCGACTTCTCAGACATCTGATTATCTGCATAATGCCATTGCAAGTGCACAGAATACGGTCGAAGCAGTAGAAAATAATTTGGCTGGAATGGGGCAAATGGTGCAGCACTTTGGCGAATACCAAATAAAAATGGGCAGCACGCTAAAAGTGGCTCAGGCTTTGGTGCATTCAGTTGATGATATTTCTAAAATCAGTAAAGTCATACAGGGTATTGCTGATCAAACTAATTTACTTGCACTTAATGCCGCAATTGAAGCCGCTCGAGCGGGTGAGCAGGGACGAGGTTTTGCAGTTGTCGCGGATGAAGTACGTAAACTAGCGGAGATGACAGCCAAAGCCACTAAGGAAATTCATGTAATCGCACTGAACATTCGTAGTGATGCAGATCTTACCGTCCAGGCGCTAGAGGACTCTACTGTCGGTGCGGGCGAAAATGGCCAGCGTTTAAAAGATATTGCGGACTCCGTGACGCAGGCTAGTCATGCGGCGGTCAATATGCAAAGCGTGATGAAATCGATTGAGGTGTTGATGACTGATCAAAGGCATTCCGTTGAGAATATTCAACACAGTGTTTTATCGCTCGGAAAAATGGCTTCTCAGTCTGGTGCTCAGTCATCTAGATTGGATGAAAATTCAATTGAACTGAGGCATACCGCAGAAGAATTAGAGTTCATGATGTCCAAATTTAAGCTTCGTAAATAAGTTTTTCAATTATAAAGGAGAAACACAATGAAATTACTTGCTATGCTTACACTAACCTTGCTAAGTTCCACCGCTTTTTCAGCTGAATATCTGATTGAGCAAAAGGATAAAAAATTTACCAAAAAAGAGTTAAAGCTTAAAGTTGGCGATGTGATTGAATTTAAAAATTCCGATCCATTTAACCACAATGTGTTCTCACTTTCAGATGCGCAGACATTTGATTTAGGATCATATCCTCAAGGGCAATCTAAGAAGGTTACCTTCACACAGGCTGGCAAGGTTGAAGTGGAATGTGCGATTCACCCTGAGATGAAACTCAATGTAGAGGTAAACAAATGAATTTTGTGAGGCGCAGTGCAATCACCGCGCTCACATTGTTTTTTTGTCATCAAACTGTCGCAACAAGCGATGAATCTGTACCTATTAAAAATACGTTTCAGGCATCGGTAATTCGTGGTGAAATTGTTTTTTCAAGCTATTGCACGCTTTGTCATGGTATTACCGGAGAAGGAAACGGACGCGCGGCGAAGCTTCACAATCCACGGCCGGCCAATTTGCGTAAAAGCATGGTGCCTGACATATACAAGGAAATGATAATCCGTAAAGGGGGCGGCGGATGGGGCCGCTCGCCTGATATGCCCTCTTGGCAAGATGAATTGACCGAAGAACAGATCCACGATGTTGTCAATTTTTTGCGCACTATTGCGCCAGCAGATGCCGAAAAATAGGGAGAAGTTGCTATGCGGTTGCAAAATATAGTTGGCGCGCTGCTGTATGTGATTTGTTGTGTGTCCGTGCAGGCGAAATCGCTGGACGATTATCCTCGCAGGGATACGCCGGAAGCATCGATTTATCGAGGTGATCTGGTGTTCCACAATTATTGTCAGCTATGTCATGGACCCAATGCAGACGGGATGGGACGTGCTGCCAAGATGTACAACCCGAAGCCTGCTAATTTGCGTAAGAGTACCTATCCAACCAGTTATAAGGAAATGATTGTTCGCAGAGGAGGCAAGGAGATGGGGCGTTCAGAATTTATGCCACCGTGGGGTGAAGAGTTGACAGATGAGCAAATTACCGATGTGGTGCATTACATCGATACTCTTGTTGAAAAGCCATAGTTTTTAATCGAAAAGGGGTGCCTGATGAAAAGTCGTTTTATTGTTTCAACCTTAATTTCTACACTTGTGCTGCAATCAGCTTTCGCGACTGATTATGTAATGACACCAACTAAGCAAGATAAGTCATGGTTGCTACCTGTCACAGCCCCCTATCCGGCGGATAATAAGCCGAATGCTGCCCGTATTGAACTTGGGAAAAAGCTGTTCTTTGATACACGTTTATCTGGCGATGGCAACATGTCCTGCGCGACCTGTCACAATCCGGTTTATGGTTGGTCGGATGGATTGCCTACTGCAAAAGGATTTAAAAGCGAGGTGTTAGGTCGTGCATCACCTACAGTTACCAATACAGCATTTAATGGGTTGCAAATGTGGGATGGTCGTAAAAAAGATCTTGAAGACCAGGCAACTGGGCCACTGGAAAGCGAACATGAAATGGCTGCTAATTTCTCAGCCATGATGGCGTTTTTAAATACTAGTGAAGGTTATAAGGCTGATTTTGCAAAGGCATATCCAGGGGAGCCAATTGATAAAGCGACGTTGGCTAAAGCGATCGCGACTTTCGAGCGTAGCGTCATTAGTAATAATTCACCATTCGATCGCTGGGTAAAAGGTGACAAGAATGCGATGACAAAGCAACAAGTCACTGGCTTCCGATTGTTTACCGATCCCAAGAAGGGAAATTGTTCTGCTTGTCATCAAGGCGCCAATTTTACCGATAACGGTTTCCATAATTTGGGGCTCGCATCTTATGGTGTAGAAAATCCCGATCTTGGTCGCTATACACAAAGGAAGGTTACCGCTTTAAAGGGCGCTTTCAAGACACCAACATTGCGTGATGTTGCTTTGACTGCACCGTATTTTCATGACGGATCGGCCAAAACACTAAAAGAAGTTGTTGCGCACTATAATAAGGGCGGGGAAGTTAAAACAGACCTGTCTCCCAATATCAAACCGCTCAACTTGAGTGAGCAGGAGATGTCGGACATCGTTGCGTTCATGGAAGCACTGACTTCTAAGCATATGCCTTTGACGTTGCCAGAATTGCCACTAGCACATTAATTTTTAAAAATAATTACGCCAAGTTGAATATCGAATTTGAGTATTAGACTTGGCGGATTTATAAAAGTCTGGCAATGTTGGAGTTACTGGGCATATAAAGATTGCTTAACTTTTGCATTGATATTCTCAGGAGTTGGGTTGTCTAGGTTAGCAAGCTCAGCAACATGGTTTTGTGTTTTTGCAAGCTCACGCTGTAAAAGCTGGAATGTATCTTTTGAAACCGATCCGTCCTCTTCAAATTCATATTTGATCAACTCAAACATATTCAGCGTATTATTCAGATAGTGCTGCGTAGCCGACATGGCGGATTTATAGACCACTAGCCGAGTCTCGTTCTGAGTAATTTTTCTTTGACATATAGTTAATTTTTTATTAAAAATCAAATAGATAAGATCAGTAGAGTTGAGGAAAATAATATAGTTGCTATGTGAGACTGTGAATTTGAAAAATTGGATAGCAATACGTCCTTTATGCTTTCCACGTCGAGCAGTTACATTCATTCAGGACATTCGTGCGAAATTCTTCGACATCCAGCGCAACCCACTCATCTATCAGCTTCGTCCCAACATTGGCGAGGAAGCACGAATGGCAACCGTTGGAAACTATGCCATTCTCTTCCGTCTCATGGGAGAGGTCATCAGGATTGACGCATAGTTTACGGTGGTCGTGATTTACCAAACATTTTCGATCTATAAGAATCATCCGCAGCCAGCTCGCGGGGTAGTGGCTGAAAACTGTTCGGCCAATTTAATCATCATTCCTTGAATATCCGCTATATTTAGTACAGCAGACACTCATCCCGAAGTGGCGTGAGGTGCCGTTCCCGAGACTCACCTGCTCATGGAAAATGAGCTGGCGACGTGCAGCTTTATGGCTGCAAAGCAGAGCTTGAGCAATACCTAGACGCGTGAATTGTACGGCGCCGACAATTTAGGCGGGTACTCACAACCCAACTAATCCCTGATTTCTGGTGACGGGATATTTGCCACTAAGACTACACCGGGAATGTAGCGCTCTGCCCATTCCCGCATGGCAATCAATATCGGTCCTAAGGCTGCACCCTGACTGGTAAGGAAGTATTCCGCTCTTGGCGGATTGTCCTGATAGAACTCTTTCTTGATAAGTCCTGCCGCCTCCAGTCGTTTTAGGCGCCCGGCCAGGATATTGGTCGGCATCGCCTCAGGAGAGGCCTGGAATTCTCCGAAGCGGTGTTTACCCAAAAAAAGATCGCGCACCACGATCAACGTCCATTTATCTCCCACAATATCCAGCACACATGCAACCGGGCAAGCTGAACGGTGATCGTCTGGAATGGAAATTTCGGTGGATGATTTTTTCATGAAGCAAACTTTACACAAGTAGCTTGCATTTTACAAGTCACTTGTGTATCTTGTGACTTGCATTTTTAAAGTCACTTAGAGAGAGGTGTTTATGTCGAGATCCACAGTTGTGGTTGTTACCGGAGTATCTTCTGGCATTGGTCGTAAAACAGCAGCGGCATTTGCCAAGCGAGGATGCCAGGTATTCGGTACGGTGCGCACTATTTCCACAGTATCTCCATTGCCTGGTGTGCAATTCGTCGAGATGGATGTAAGCGATGAGAGGTCGGTACAACGCGGAATCCAATCTGTCATTGAGCAGACCAAACGCATCGACGTACTCGTCAACAATGCGGGCGTGGGTATGGTTGGCTCGGCTGAGGAAACATCGATTGATGAGGCTAAATGGATGTTCGAGACCAATGTGTTCGGCATCCTGCGAACTTGCCAGGCAGTACTCCCGCACATGCGCGCGCAACGCTCGGGCAGAATCGTCAATATAAGTTCATCCCGCCCCCTACATGGGACTCTATTCAGCCACCAAGCATGCCGTAGAGGGAATGTCCGAGACGCTGGATCATGAAGTACGCCAGTTTGGAATCCGTGTGTCGCTCGTCGAACCCGCATTCACCAAGACACGCCTCGACACTAATTCGCCTCAGGCAAGCAACCAAATCGCCGCATATGACTCCGAGCGCAACCTCGTAACAAGCATAGTTGCCAAGAACGTTGTTGACGCTCCCGAACCGGATGGCGTCGCTGACACGATCGTCAGCGCGGCGCTCGGCTGCTGGCGCATGCGCCATACCCCGAAGGGGCAGGCTTCGCTTTTGAGCAAGTTGCGCCGTTTTATGCCTGCAGGACCCGTGGACCAAAGCCTCAGAAAGTCGTTTGGCCTCAAAACTCATACACAGCCCGCGAAGAAGATGCGCTGTCATGGTGATGCTCGGACTCCCGATCAATAACGAATACAGCGGCATGACATGAAAAATGCCATTCCGTATCCGTTGGATTCTGTTGGCATTTTTAATGTCATGCAGTACAGCATTTATCGTATCCGGCGTGTTTATCCGCACACGGTATCCTTTTCGGATTTCATACATTCATGGGCAAGCGCATTTATTACGGCATGGCCCATCATTTTTATCGCAATTTTGATAATTGCTCCCTGAGTAAGCAGATTCCTTAACTTATTTGTTGATGAGCAATAAATTCAGAGTGTAACGACATGGAAATACGTCAAATATGAAAATCGATTTCGACAAGGCAAGAGATTATGGCATTCGTTCAAATGCCCTTCCCCTACTCCTAAGTCTTGGTCTGGCGTTGTACGGGTGCGCGACCAATCCGGATGTAAAAAAACCGAATATTTCGCTTAGCCCTAGCTATCTCCATGGAGATAAGTTTCCAAATTCCGGGCCGGCTATCGATCAAAGGTGGTGGCAACAATTCGGAGATAAACAACTGGCGCGCCTTGTAGAAAGAGCTGCCGTGGCGAACCACGACATCCGGATCGCTGTAGAGCGCGCAAGACAGGCCCGTGCCGGCGCAGGGGCGACCGAATCGCGGTTGTTCCCGAGCGTGAATTTGATAGCAGCTCAATCCGAAAACCGAACCGGCCTGCCCGCGATGGTAAAACAATCGATGCCGGATACCAGGGCCACGCGTGTCGGCGTGGATGTCGCCTGGGAAATAGATCTATTCGGCGGCGCCAGAGCGGCAGCAAATGCGGCGGAAAAAGATGCGGCAGCGGCAAAGCTTGGCATAGCAGGTGCACAATTGATTGTTGCGAGCGAGGTCGCACGGCAATACTATATTTGGCACGGAGCCCGGCAGCGGCTGAATATTCTTGAAGCTTTGCTGCAAACGCAACGCGACACAGAGCGCCTGACGCGCAGTCGCAATCGTGAGGGGATGGCGAGCGGCTTCGATGTCGCCAAAGCTGCAGGCGAAACCATGAGTCTGGAAGCTTCACTGCCGCAATTGCGCACACTGATGGCTGTCACGGAAAGTCGCATTGCCGTTCTGACCGGGTCAAGCGCCTCGACTCTGGTTCCTGAGCTTCATGGTGAAGATGAATTTCGCTGGATTTCCACACAAGCGCCATTCAGCGGGCAGCCCGCAGACTTGCTGCGACGCCGACCGGACATCCTTGCCGCAGAGCAACGCCTGTCCGCCGAATCATCCCGTTTGGTTGAGGCGAAAGCAAACCGTTTCCCCAAGCTATTTTTAAGTGCGCTTTTCGGACAACAGGCCCTGACGCTCAACGATACGTTGAGCCTGTCGGCATCGCGCTACTCCAATGTGGCAGGGACTTTCGTACTGCCTATTCTCAATGCCGGACGCATTAAAGCGGGAATCGAGGCGCAGAGCGCACGAGAACAGCAAGTTTTGCTGTCCTACGAACAAACTATTCTGAATGCGGTTGAGGATGTCGAGAACAGTCTTGCCGTGTTGACTGGCGAGCAACAGCGGGTTGAGTCTCAAACTGCCGCCGCAAAGGAAAATAAAAAAGCGCTCGAACATGCAAGGTCATTGTTCCGGGAAGGCCAGATCGATCTCCTGCAATTACTTGATGTACAGCGGGCATTATTGGCCACTGAACTGTCGCTAACTGAGAGTAATGCCCAGCGCGCAGTCGGCTACGTCCAGCTCTACAAAGCACTAGGCGGAGGCTGGCAGGCGCTGCCCCCGCCTGCCAATACGCCAATCGCGACCAATTCTTCTTCAGGAGTTAAGCAATGATCTCGACATTAAAGCAGCTAAACCTCTCTCGCCGGATGGCAGGACATACGGCCATTTCCCTCGTCATAGCAGCGAGTCTTGCAGCTTGCGGAGAAAAAGCGCTACCGCAATCTAAGCCTCACCCGGTTCTGGTGAGTACCGTTCACAACGTGTACAACTCTGCTGAGCGTACATTCACCGGCATCGTGAGCGCACGGCATGAATCCGCTCAGGGCTTCAGGACTGGCGGCAAGGTAGCAGCCAGAATGGTTGAAGTCGGGCAAAACGTCGTTGCCGGACAAGCGCTCGCCCGCCTTGATCCCGCCGATTACGAGCTGGGGCTGCAAGCAGCAGAAGCCCAGCTGCAAGCCGCCCGGGTTGATGCTGAACAGGCGGCATCAGACGAAGCACGTTTCCGGCGCCTGCTCGAAGATCATTCGGTTTCCGTAGCCGACCATGAGCGGCAGAAAGCCCGTGCGGACGCTGCGGCAGCAAGACAGGCACAGGCCGCACGACAACTTGATTTGGCACGTAACCGGAGCAAATACACAACCCTCGTCGCGGAATTTAATGGCGTGATTACCTCGCTAAAATTCGAGACTGGCCAGATTGTCGCCGAAGGACAACCGGTCGTGACGATTGCCAACCTGTCCGAACTGGAGGTGGTTGCCGATCTGCCCGAGGAAATGGCGGGTAGCGTAAATACCTTGACTGCCTCGGCCACTTTTTTAGATACACAAGCGCTTAGCCTTGCACTGAAATTGAGAGAAATTTCGCCCGCTGCTGCCGCTCAGACCAGAACGTATCGGGTACGATTCAGCATCGCAGACAAGTCGCCCGCTATTCAACAGGCACTGCATCTCGGTATGACGGCTAACCTGCATCTATCCAAAAAGGAGGGTGAACTAACAGCCGTTCTACCGGCAACAGCCGTCTGGAAAACCGACGGCCACACCATGATCTGGCAAGTGGACAACTCAGGGCGCAAGCTCATCGCAAAACCTGTTGAAGTTCTCCGCTATACGAACGAGGCAGTGCAAGTGCGGAGGTTAGCAGATGGCGCGAAGGTGGTATCGGCTGGCATTCAAAAACTGGTTCCCGGCATTGACATCGTTCCCGTTGAGCGTAGTGGCAGCGGAATGAATCTGAGTACATCAGCCGCACATACGGCTATGAAAAGCACAGCGGGGACTCAACTGTGAAGACGGGATTTAACCTCTCCGCCTGGGCCGTCAAGCATCAGGCCCTAGTGTTATTTATGATCCTGACTACACTGATAGCTGGGGGGGGTTCATACATGAAACTCGGCCGTCTGGAGGATCCAAACTTCAATGTTCCGCTGATGACTGCGGTCGTCATCTGGCCCGGCGCGACGGCGCAGGAAGTTCAGGATCAGGTGATGAACAAAATTGAGAGCAGGCTGCGTGAGCTTAACGGTTTAGACTACGTGAAGACGTTCTCCCGCCAAGGCTATGGTGCTGTCTCATTGCGTATGAAGGGCGGCCTGCCCCAGCAACAACTCACCGATGCCTGGTACCAGGCGCGCAAGAAAATCGGCGATATCCAGCAGGAGTTTCCTGCTGGTGTGCGCGGCCCTTATTTCAACGACGAGTACAACGACCTCTACATGTCGCTTTATGCGATTCAGGGCGATGGATTGTCAATGGCAGAGCTCCTTGAATATGCGGAAAAAATCAAGCGAGACCTGCAGAGCGTACCCACCCTGAGCAAGGTAGACATTCTGGGCAAACAGCCCGAAAAAGTCTTTGTTGAGCTATCCGGCAAGCACCTTGGCGCGTTAGGCATGTCCCCGCAGGAAGTAATTGACTCCCTGGTACGGCAAAACCTGATGAGTCCATCGGGTTCGGTGGACACCCGTTCCGACCATGTGTTTGCCCGTGTCGATGGAGCGCTGCACAGCGCAGCGGATGTTGCTAAGGTCAGTATCGAGGCAGGCGGACGGCTGGTCAGGTTGTCCGATATTGCGACAGTCCGCGCCGGTTACGAGGATCCGCCCGCATACACTGTCCGCCACAACGGTCATCCGGTGCTGGTAATCGCTACCACCATGACGCCGAATGCGAATATCCTCAAGGTCGGCAAAGCGGTTGACGAACGGATGGCTGCGATTCAGGCGAACCTGCCCTCGAGCATTTCAGTAGAAAAGTATGAAGATCAACCGAAGGTGGTCGAGGAATCGGTCTGGGAGTTTGAAAGGTCGTTTCTGGAAGCGCTTGCCATTGTGCTGGCGGTGTCTTTTCTGTCCTTGGGGCGGCAGGCGGGGGTAGTGGTTGCGGCCTCGGTGCCGCTGGTGCTGGGCATCGTTCTGGTTGTCATGTATCTGGCCGGATGGAATCTGGACCGTATTTCACTCGGCTCGCTCATCATCGCACTCGGTCTACTCGTTGACGATGCGATCATTGCCGTAGAGATGATGGTGCTGAAACTGGAGGAAGGATGGGATCGGGCCAAAGCGGCGACTTTTGCCTATACCTCGACCGCCTTCCCAATGCTGACGGGTACCATGGTCACTGTAGCGGGGTTCATGCCCGTGGGTTTTGCCAAGTCCACCGCCGGCGAATACGCGGGCGGAATATTTTGGGTCGTGGGCATAGCACTGGTAGCGTCCTGGTTCGTCGCGGTCATCTTCACCCCCTATCTCGGAATGAAACTGCTGCCGTCCACCATGGCGGGCGGCTCGCATGCCGACCCCTATGACAAGCCGATCTATCACCGGCTGCGTAAGTGGGTTGACTGGTGTGTCGGCCAGCGCTGGAAGGTGTTGGCTGCAACTGGCATCTTCTTCGTTCTTGCCGGTCTGGGGATGACGCTGGTGCAGCAGCAGTTCTGATCGTCTTGAACTGATGGTCGAACTACGTATGAAGGAGGGAGCTTCTTTTGCGGCGACCGAAGAGCAGGTCAAGCTATTTGAGAAGGTGCTGGCAAAAGATCCGGATGCCAAGAGTTTCACAGTCTATACGGGTGCCGGGGCTCCGCGTTTCTACTTGTCCCTGGAGGCGGAACTACCCAATCCCGGTTATGCCCAGTTCGTCATCATGACCTCCGGAGCCAAGGGGCGGGAGGCCTTGCGCGCCCGTCTGCTCGACTATTTCGCCAAGGATGAGGCGCAGCCGTTAGTACGCGGTCGGGTGTTGCGCATGGAGTTCGGCCCACCGGTTGGATTCCCTGTCCAATTTCGCGTCATCGGCCCCGACCCCGATACCGTGCGCGGCATCGCCTACCGGGTGCGAGACATCGTGCGGGAAAGCGCCTTGGTGCGTGATACGCAACTGAACTGGAACGAGCGCGTCCGTACCCTAAGCGTTCACGTGGATCAGGACAAGGTTCGTCTGCTGGGTTTATCGTCAGCCGATGTCGCGCAAACCTTACAGACAGTCCTCTCCGGTGCGCCCGTGACGCAAATCCGCCGCGGCGAAGATCTGATCGATGTCGTGGTGCGTGCCGATGCCAGCGAAAGAAAAAAACTGGAGAACCTTGGCGACATTGTATTGTTTTCACGTACCGGTGCCGTGATTCCGCTTTCGCAGGTCGCACGCATCGAACCGACCTTTGAGGAACCCGTGCTGTGGCGGTGGAACCGCAACATGGCGATTACGGTGCGCAGTGACTTGGCTGACGGTGTTCAGGGGCCCTATGCCACCGAAAAGATTTGGCCATCGCTACAGCCAGTGCTCGACAGCTTGCCCAGCGGATACCGGATCGAAAAGGGCGGAGCCATCGAAGAATCGGACAAGTCAAACCTGGCATTATTGGCGATATTCCCGGGGATGTTACTGGTCATGCTGGCGTTCCTGATGATGCAGCTACAAAGTTTCTCCAGAATGTTCATGGTCTTCATGACCGCCCCCTTGGGCTTGATCGGTGTGGTACCGGCGTTACTGATCTTCCATGCGCCGTTCGGCTTCGTGGCACTGCTGGGCGTAATCGCATTAAGTGGCATGATCATGCGCAATTCAGTCATCCTCGTCGACCAGATCGAGCGGGACATCAGTTCCGGCAGTCATCCTTGGCAAGCTATCGTGGATGCAACGGTGCGCCGAACTCGCCCGGTCGTCCTGACGGCTGCTGCGGCTGTTCTTGCCATGATTCCCCTGACACACAGCATCTTCTGGGGCCCAATGGCGATCTCGATTATGGGTGGGCTGATTGTAGCTACGATCCTCACGCTCGGATTTGTACCCGCGCTCTATGCGGCATGGTTCAAAGTGAAGCGCCAACAATGAACATTAGCTGTGGCTGGTCAGTAGGATTTTTGCTGGCTTATTTGATATAGGGATTTCTTTAATCACAGAAGCGGATGGCGGCGCACCATTAAGGCGACCGCCCTCCAGCGTGAAATAACGAGCGATGAGTTTACACAGTGGATCATGTATTTGTGGTGAAGTGAGATATCAACACAAGAATATTAAACGTTGTGAGGCAATCAAACTGACCGGTGCGAGCCGCAATACGCTCAGCAACATTTCCGTACACTGATCGAACGCGGACACTTAAACCAGCACGGTAGCGGACGGGGTGTCTAGTACGAGCTTCGCTGAAACCACTCATCTAGGAGCATTCGAGCAGCATGCTGCGAGCCTGCGAACGCCAATGCGCATGCAGACGCGTTGGCTGGTCAAGATGACCAATTCCCGATCGCGCAATTGAACCCACGTCCGCTGCCACTCTACCTGCAACGAAACAACCGGCGAATTTCCTGATAAGATTCTTGCCGAATAAGGGATTTTGGTAGGTTTTCGCAGCTGCCCACAATGGCTCGCAGGCGTTGGGATAGCTTAAATTAACTCGGGGTGCGACCCCACCATTGATATCTATGCCTCCAACTCACGATGCGCGTAAACCTTATCCAATTTCTTGGGAAAAGCAAACTGTATTCATGCAAGAACTTCCTGATCATTTTGCCAGAATGGTTTTGTTTAAGGTTAATACAGGTACACGTGAGCAGGAGGTTTGCCATTTGAGATGGGATTGGGAAATTGACGTACCGGAGCTAGGTACAAGCGTATTCCTGATTCCCACAGATTTTGGCAGCCGATGCACGGCTTTGATAAGCAGGCATTAGAGGAGTTTTCACCGCTCAATATTTTGCCTGCGCCGAGCCAGTCATTCGCGAATGCGGGCAATCAAAACTAAGCGGTCCTTGACAAACTTCAGCTGCCTAGCAAGTTCAGCGGGATAAATACTACAAACGACTCATTACGTTTAGTCAATTTCCGACACACAAACTGCACCAAATGACGTACACCAATTTTTCCCAGTACATCGCTACCTTGTCACACGTCAGTCTATTAACACCCGGTTGCGGCCTTCGTGTTTCGCCTGATATAGAAGATGATCAGCCGCAGAAATCATGGTGTCCACATGGTCCGTCACTTTCGTGGTAATGCCGATGCTGACAGACACATAAACTTTGGTATCGCCAATTTCAATGATCATTTTTTCAAGTGTTTTGCGAAAGTCATCAAACAAATCAAAGGCCGAGATGGGCGAGAGATTGGATGCAATCACACAAAATTCTTCACCGCCATAGCGGGCGACAATATCGCTGCTGCGGAAACGCTCATGCAACAAAGCGCCAACTATCCGCAATACTTCATCTCCGGCGTCGTGCCCCCAAGTATCGTTGATGCGTTTAAAATGATCGATGTCTATCACGGCTACAGCGAGCTGTGTATTCATACGATAGGCACTGGATACCAATGGAACACCGATGCGTAGCAATTGCCTGCGGTTGTTAAGTCCGGTGAGAAAATCAGTTGTGGCCGCCGCTTCAGCACTGGTGCGCTTTTGGTAGTTGAGCGCATTGGCCAGCGCGATGGATATTTTGGATGAAAACACTTCCAGCAATTTCCGGTCATGTTCATCGGTGTCACCTAAAGTCCCGTGCAGCAGCGCCGCGCTTCCCTGAGCAGACTCTGTTTCAAGATACAGAACCGTGTAGTCATCCGTCATCTGTGTTTTCTTATCAGACAGCGCCTGACGTATCAGCTGCACCATCTCACTATGCTTGCAGGCACCATCCATCGGACAGGTCATGCAATCACTGTATTCCCCTGCTGCCCCGAGTATCTGGATACCGGTACATTCACGATTATTAGCGACAGATAGGTCCTGTTCCAACTGGGCACAAATAACCCCATTAGGCTGACAATCCAGAAAACCCGCTAACTGGGTGAGCACGCCCGAGGCAAAGTTTTGTATAGAGCTCACTTGAAATAGCGTACTGGTGCTATCAAGGATTTTAGTCAGCCCATTTTTGTTTTTTTCCAGTGAAAGAATGGTCTCGTATGAACGCAGTGCAGCAATCACCGTAGTAAAAAGCTTTTGCGCAGTCAGTTCACTTTTTGCCTTGTAGTCATTGATATCGTAGTCAATAATGACACGCTCTTCCGGGGCCTGGCCTGGCTGCCCGGTACGTAAAATGATACGCACAGCCAGATTGCCCAGATCCTCACGTATTACCTTGACCATTTGCAGACCGGCGTCATCACTCTCCATGACCACATCAAGCAAAATAGCTGCAATTCCAGACTCTCTCGCCAGTATCTGACTTGCCTCTTTCGCGGAATAGGCGGACAGCATCGTAATGCCGCGATCCTTGTAAATAACCTTACCCAGTATCATGCGCGTCACTGCGTGAACTTCCTCATCATCATCTACAATCAGGATGCGCCAGTCCTTGCACCGCCTGGCGGGTTCAACAGGTTTGGATGGTTTGAGTCGCAGTGGATTTGTTACATCGGTCATGAGGTTATTCCTTATTTAGTCGGCCAGTATGCGTGGAAAATGCAGGATAAAAGTGCAGCCTTTCCCCGGCGAACTTTGCATTTCTATACTGCCATGAAGCATCTGAGTGACGATATTATAGACAATATGCAATCCCATCCCGCTGCCCCCCTTGCCGCGTGCGGTCGTAAAAAACGGATCGAATATCTTGTGGTGAAACTCGAGGGGAATCCCTTTCCCGTCGTCGTGATAGACAAGTTCGATATGGTCACCTGTATCGTGTACGGCAATCTCAATTTGACCGTGCTGATCTTCATTGTAGCCGTGCAGCAGCGAATTCATGATCAGGTTAGTTAGCACTTGCGCCAAGACCCCTGGTAGTCCATGCAGCAAAATTCCTGCCGGGCAGTCTGTTTTTACCGCCACATTGCGTTTCCTGAGCTTAGGCCCCACAGACAGCAAAATCTCATTCAGATAGTCTGCTAGATCGAAATTTCGCATCTCGCCGCCAGCCTGATCAACGGCAATCTGTTTAAAGCTGTGTATCAGATCAGCCGCGCGCCGGCTATTGATTGTGATCAACTGACTTGCCTGCTGTGCAGTGGAAAAATATTCAGCGAGTCCTTCTTCAGTGAGTTCTCCTGCCTGATAGAGCGCGTCGGTCTTCTTTGTTTCTGAACTTAAATGGGTCGCAGCACTGAGTGTAATTCCAACCGGCGTATTAATTTCATGCGCAACGCCAGCCACTAGTTCACCCAAGGCAGCTAATTTTTCAGACTGAACCAGTTCATCCTGCAGCCTACGCTGCAACATGAGTGCCTCTTCCGCTTTTTGTTTGGCGTCGAGTAGTGCCGTTCGGCTTTGTACCTGTTCGGTGATATCCCAGTTCGTGCCGACCATACGCTGGGGCTGGCCTTGCCCGTCGCGCTGTACGTTGCCCATTGCACGGATATGGCGGATTGTCCCATCAGGTTTCAGCACACGAAATTCAGTATTAAAATCTTTCTCTCCGCTCAGCGCCATCTGGATTTCCAAATCTCCGCGTGCAGCATCGTCAGGAAAAAGTCCTGACCGCCAAGCCTCATAAGCGCCGCTAAACTGCTCACGGCTGACGCCGTACAGTACGAACATCTGATCATCCCAACTCAGGGTGTTATGCACCACATCATAATCCCAGATACCGACCCCGCCGGCTCGGGTGGCGAGCGAGAGCCGCTCACTCAGTTGGCGCAAGGCTTCTTCAGCATTTTTTCGCTCAGTGATGTCGTGTGAAATCTTGGAGAACCCCAGTAACTCACCCTGATCACCGTACAGAGGCGTAATCATTACATGTGCCAAGAACCGGGAGCCATCTCTGCGCAATCGCCAACCTTCATCTTCGATACACCCTTGTTCCTGTGCCGCAACAAGTTCAGCTTCCGTCTTTTCAAATACATCCTGATCGGACGGATAGAAAATTGAAAAATGCTGTCCTATGATTTCTTCTGAGGTATAACCCTTGAGTCGTTGGGCCGCCTCGTTCCAGCTAATCACGCGTCCGCTTGCATCCAGCATGATATTAGCGACATCCTTGACGCCATCTACCAACAAACGGTAATGCTTCTCGCTCAGACGTAATTTATTATTTGTCTCAGCAGCCAACTGAATAACAGTTTTTAGGCGACCCAGCGTGATGCTAAACAGCCCCCCCATGACACAAAACATGATGATCGATACGAACTCCATGGGTGAATTTAAACTGAAGGAAAACTGCGGCGGGATAAAGAACCACCATACAATCAGAGCTGAAAAAACAGTAGCGATTATTCCGGGAATGAAACCTCCGATCAAAGCACTGAAAAATACGGCGGGATAAAACAAAAACCACACTAACGGCTGAAATATGAACCAGAATTCCCATTGCACCGCAAATGCCAGCATAGGAGGCAGTAGTGCCAGAATTGGGCGTAGTTGGGTACTACGTTCTAGGTAATTGCTAGCCATTTTTTAAGATATTACAAGAAATTTAGGAGGCCACTAACGGCTGCTAATGGCACGTTCCTGATGGACGGTTTGGATAATACACCGCCTCAAACCAGTCAGTGAAGATTATTTATCGGTTCAAAATTTAGCCAACCAATGTTTTTTCTGCAGCAAGAAAAACACTAAAGACTTACGCTTGAACAATTTCAATCGCAACAATCTCAAACTGTAATATTCGCACTCATAAAAGTAATTGCACCTCCAGACAGAATCACTCGCCCATCATTTATCTCACAGCTTAGGCGCCCTCCGCGCTTGGAAATTTGTCGTGCTATCAAACGGTTTTTCCCAAGTTTTGTCGCCCAGTACGGCGTCAGCGCACAGTGAGCAGAACCGGTTACAGGGTCTTCCGGTATGCCAAACTTCGGTGCAAAGAACCTGCTGACAAAATCCACCTCAACGCCGGGAGCCGTAATGATGACACCGCGTAAATCAAGCTGAGCCAGTAAAGCCTGATCCGGTCTGATGGCTCGCACAATATCTTCACTTTCGAATACCGCCATGTAGTCGTCTGCGGCCAGAACTTCAAAAGGACGTCGCCCCAGCCCCTTGGTTAGTAACTCCGATATTTCGCACGGAACGGCTGGGCACGCAGGAAAATCCATCTTCAGGCGAATGCCATCCCTTTGTACGAACAAATCACCGCTGCGTGTCTCAAAGGTGATGCGCTGCCTGGTGTAACCAAGCTCTTCAAATATGCTGCAAGCGTTGCATGAGCACACAGATCAACTTCCGTAACGGGTATAAACCATCGCAATTCGTAGACTTTTTCAGAGGGGACGAAAAATGCTGTTTCAGACAGATTATTTTCCTCAGCGATGGATTGCAACAAATTGTCCTCAAGCCAGTGATTGAGCGGACACACCGCTGCCGGGTTGCCCTCAAAAACCCGCTCCGCGAACGCATCCACTTGAAATTGTCTGATTTTCATATTGCACCGTCTTTCGCGCAGCGCTTAACGAGCGCGGCCATTTCAGGCTGGCCTGTGCTGGTCAGCCCGCCGACGACGGATGCACGATCCTGATCCGATCGATTCTGGCTGACTTTCCACTTACCTTTAAGCTCTGTGATCTCTATCTCAATCCCCACAATCACATCCAGCAGTTTACGGGTGAATTCGTGTGGTGCATCCGCCACAGTCCACGGATGTTCAAAGCCAGCTTCGTTATGTGCCGTAAGAGACTCCAGCTGGGACAGGATCCAGTCCGGCTCATGAGTGACGCGCAATCTGCCCTTAGCCTGAACACTCACATAGTTCCAAGTAGGCACCACTTTGCCGGATTCCGCCTTGGAGGCGTACCACGAAGGCGTGATATAGCTTTCAGAGCCGTGAAAAATTACCAGCACGTCAGCATCAGCAGGATGATCCTGCCAGAGCGGATTGGATCTCGCCACATGCCCGCTTAGCGTTCCATAAGGCTTAGTTTCCGCCGACAATATCAGCGGAATAGGGTTGGCTTCGATACCACCAGCATTGAGTGTAACCAGTGTTGCCAGCGGTTTTATCCGAATCAGCTCGTGTAAAACCTCAACGTCTGTTTCTTCGAATTGTTTTGGGATGTACATAATCTTCCTTATCCTTTCAGAGCAATATTGTCAGTGGCGCTCACAACAACTTGTCAATTTTGAAAAATGTAAACCTAGCTCATGTTTTATCGAGCCTTGTTGAATTTAGTTGGTTTATTCGTGCCAATCTGGGAATTGTTTTAACGAGCGAAAGAATTCCATGTCGTGGTTGGGCCAAAGTTGAGCCTGCTCTTCGCTAGCAAGACGCTTTAGTTTTCGGATACTGCTCAGGGCCAAATCGTCACGGTCTTGCCAGCATAAACCGGGCGCAATCTCCTGCTGCAGATTCTCGGCAAGATCAGCTGCATCACCACAAAGCAATATGGGTGAACCTTTGGGTAGCTCTACCCACAATGACATGTGACCCGCCGTGTGTCCGGGCGTTGAGATGGCTCGTACCCCCGGCACCAGATCGTATTCGCCACGCTTTACTTTCCACGGATAATCACCCGAAAAATCGGCTGGGAAATAAGCTGCATCATTCCCCGTTCGAGCAGCTTCCAGCTCGTCGTGTTGTACGTGGACTTCCTTGCCGCATACATCACATAGTCCACCCGCATGATCGAAATGCAGATGACTCAGAAATACCACATCCACATCGGCCGGTGTCAGCCCCAATTTGGCAAGGTGACGCGGCAAGCGCTGCGGCTCCTGCATCTCGGGCGCGCCGAACGCAAAATTTTCCGGGTCGTAATACTGTGCGCGCTGAGCCGGGTCGGCAATCTTGGTATAATCGCAGCCGACATCAAACAGGATGCGTCCGTTGCTAGTCTCGATCAGATAGGCAAGTATCGGTGCCTGAATGAGCTGTCCTTGACCACGGTTGCGGGTTGAAAGCGATTTATCGTAACTGTGTGTGGCGGTCAGCAACGGCCAGAGACGCAATACCAGATTCATGCGTATTTCTCCTCAGCTTTTGATTCGCTGCGCGCTTCGAGTACGGCGGCCGACAAGATAAGCGCGCCCCCAATGGCTTCCTGTAAAGACAAATGTTCAGCGCCTATCAGCATGGCAGAGAACACGCCTACAACCAGTTCCGTCAGCAGCAGGATGGCGGCACGGCCTGCATCCAAGCGAGCGACACCATAAAACGTGGCGAGTGTGCCGGGTAGTATCCAAAGCAACCCAATGGCGACCAAGCCCCAAACGTGCAAGGCATTAAGTGCCGGAAACGGTTGCGGGTTACAAAACATAAAACCTAGCGAAATAACGGCACACCCGGCGAATACAGCTAAAGCTCTGATCAATTCGGGCAAGCCGTGTCCTGCGCGAATGGCAACGTTGTTGAGCGCGAAGGCAAGGCCAGACGAAAGTGCCAGCAGGTCAATGGCAGATAGTGGTGCGGCGAATACCGCCGGGCCGCCGAGTGTCGCGAATAATCCCGCGAGCGCCAGCATTAATGCGAATAAGCGCAGCCGGGTAAAAGCTTCGTCGAGGAAAATTCGCGCGGCGATGATGGTCCAGACTGGTGCCAGATAGAACAGCAACATCACCCGAACCACACTGCCTTCTGCCAGCGAGGTGGCAAAAGAGGCATTGGCCCAGCCCCCCAACAGGGCGATGAGCAGCAGCAAACCGGACTGATTGCGCCAGACCGACAGACGACGCCATACGAATGGCAACAGCACCAGTGCCGACAGACTGTACGCGAAGACCTGCACAAATCCGCTATGAATACCCGCCGCATCGAATGCTTTGAGCGGCCACCAGAACAGCCCCCAGATCACCGAACCTGCGAGCAATGCCGGGATAGCCCTACCCTTTTCAGGCCGGAGGAAAATTGTACGAATTGCCATAAAATAAGGAGACATCTCCGTGCGTTCAATATCAGAAAAAACCGTCATTCCTGCAGGTGCAGGAATGACGGTTTAGCAGGCTGAAAATGGTTTATTTCGCCAAGGATTTGACAAAGCGATCATCAAGGGTGGCGGGGATTGCCACGGTTTTCTTGATCTGACCGCTCTTCAGCAGGAGGGTATTGATGACGTCTCCGCTGACAAAATATGACTTGGTGTCACGGCCCTGCGCGAACGGTTTTTGCATTTCACTGAACGGAATGTTGTAAACCCCTTTGAGTTGCTCTAGCACTTCCTTGCCTGACACCCCGATGGCCTTGCCGATAATGGCTGCCGACTCTGCAGGCTTTGCCTGCATGTAGGCCAGACCATCCAGATAAGCCCTGATCAGGCTGGTAATTTCACGGCCATTCTTCTGGATATGCGCCCCATCGAACACCAGTACGTCAGCGATCAGACCGGGTGCTTCTTTGGACGAATAGATCACATGGAATTTTTTGCCGCCCTCCATCGCCAGTATTTGCGACACGTTAGGCTCATAAGTCACCCCCACCTGAACCGCACCGGAGGCCATCGCAGAAGGAATCGCCTCAGGCGTCATGTTGACAGGACTGATGTCCTTGTCGGTCATACCGTTACTCTTAAGGGCGTACGAGATCAGAAAATCTGAAGGCGACAGCGGTGCATAAGCAACCTTTTTGCCTTTTAAATCGCTGATTTTGCTAATGCCTTTTCCCGCAAGTACCGCATCCCCGCCGTTGGAATAATCGATCGGCATCACGACCTTAAAATCTTGCCCTTGAGCGACCGCACCGATCACCTGATCATAGGTCATCAATGCACCATCGACGGCTTTGCTGGCCATTGCCGAAGGCAACATGGCAGGATCAGCAAAGGTTTGCAGCGTCACTTTCAGGTCGTATTTTTTATACAGGTCGCGGCCCTCGGCTACGTAGAACGGGGCGTATCCAATCCAGGTCGTCAGACCCAGTTTGACCGGTGTGACGGCGAAGGCTGAAACTGAAGCCGACAGTAACGCGGCTGATACGATAAATTTTTTGATTTGCATTTTGCGACTCCTTACTTGGTTGATGAAAATGATGGTGAATCGAACTACCCTACGTTAAAACCTAATGAAATCGGCTGATTTTGCTGGCGATCATTTATTCAAGCTCAGCCTCCAATCCTGAAAGTGAGTTGTTTCGGTCTGGCCCATCCATGAATTAATCTCCCATAAATCGGCGACCGCTTGCTGCGTGAACGGCAGGGTATGCAGATAACTATCGGGCCCGAACTCGGGCGTCATCGTGGTGACTGAATATCCCGATTCCTGCTGTATCGTCCAGATTGCTTCCCAGCAGTGCTGGTGGGATGCCAGTGCGGTTGCATATTCGGGGGCGGCGGGATGCGGCACTTGCGGCCCTTGGTCGTAACCGACACGCGCATGAATATGATACGCATGCCGGGCCACGTCGAGCACGACCTCCCAGTCCTGATCCAGTTGCCGCTCCATCACCACCACCCAGTGGCTGAAATCGCAGGTGAGGCGCAGCTCAGGCAGACGCTGCAAGATTGCCAGCGTGGTCCAGGGATTGAACAGCGAACGACTGCGGTGCGTCTCAAAACTGCAGGGAATGTTCATGCGTGCCGCGATTTCCTGCGCTTCAGCAAAGAAACGCACGCTTTGCTCCTGCGACCAGGCGTCATATCCCCCGATAATGGTGACTGAACGGGGTTCGAGCATTTGTCCCAGCTGCAACTGGCGTGCGACATCGGCGACATGCTCCTCTACAGTGGCCTCACGACGCGGCACATAACCGCCTGCTGTGACGATTTCCTGTATGTATTCCAGTTGCCGGCTCTGCAAGGCATGCAACAATTCATCGCGATACGCCTGTGTTCCATCCGCGCCGCCTTCCAGTCCGGCAAAGCCCGCACCGACAGCTTGATCTGCTGCCGATACGATTGAACCCGTCCGTCCCCACAGCGTTTTGAAGAGTTTTAGTTCCATTTATAAGCTGCCTTGATAAGCGCGCCAACCGCCGAATCGGCTAATATCCAGCGCGTCCTTGACTGCGTATTGCTCGCAGACGAAACCCTGAACCTGTTCTCCGTCAGCCAGCGTGAGCGTGCCGATACCCAGCGGCGCAGGTATGCCCGCAACGAAAGAACCCAATTCCGTTGCCGCTATTTCCCAGACTTCAACCTCAATCGCGCAGCCTTGTTCATCGGGCGCAACTCGCACCATCCCGGGCCGATGCGGCGGGCCGCCAGGCAACGCGTACAGCTTGTAATCAGCCGAGCTTTGGGTACGTTCGACTCGATGTGCGCCGCGACAAGTCAACTGATGATTGAGCGGCAGTCCTTCCATATGAGCGCCGCAGACGGCAATACGAACGCGTCCGGCGGAAAGCTCCTGAGTCACCGCTACGCCGCCCATCAATCGCCCGGCCAGATGCAGCAAAGGAATATCCTGATGCGCAGGTGCTGCCAGCGTGATGCCGAACGGCAGTCCGTCATCCTGAAAGCCTGCCGGTACCGCAACAGCGGCGCAATCGAGCAGATTCATGAAGTTGGTGTAATAGCCTAGATTCGCGTTCAGCCGGATCGGATCAGCCAGCATTTCTTCGATGCGATAAATACTGCCGGCCGTCGGCGTGATTAGACAGTCGATGCCCTCCCAGACCTTATCGGCTTCACGGCGTAAGGCTTGCAGCTGGTAGATGCCGTTGTAGGCATCCGCCGCCGAGAATTTTTTTGCCCCGGCGATGATTTCGCGCACCACAGGATGAATCACATCAGCGCGTGCATCGAAAAAACCCGTGATCGCTGCATAGCGTTCCGCCACCCACGGCCCTTCGTACAACAAGCGCGCTGATTGCAAAAAGGGTGAAAAATCAATTTCGACTGCCGTGCCGCCCAGGGCGGATAACCTCTCGATACTGCGCGCGAACAAGGCAGCGGCCTGCTTATTGCCGAAAAACTGCAGCTGTTCGGCAAGGGGTACGCCAAAACGAAAAGTTTCGGCGCGCCCGAAATCAAAGCCATAGGTCTCCCTCCGGCGCGAATAGGCATCCTGATCGTCGAAGCTTGCCGCCACTGACAATACGCTGGATGCATCCGCCGTATTTAAGGCAAAGATGGATACGCAATCGAGCGACCGGCAGGCTGGCACCACCCCGCGTGTGGACAGCCATCCGCACGAAGGTTTTACGCCGACCAGATTGTTGAATGCGGCAGGCACACGGCCTGATCCTGCGGTATCGGTACCCAGACTGAAACTGACTTGACCCAGTGCCACCGCGACCGCTGACCCTGAGCTTGAGCCGCCGGAGATATAGTCCGGATGATAGGCGTTTCGGCATGCGCCATAGGGAGAACGGGTGCCGTTGAGCCCGGTGGCAAACTGATCGAGGTTGGTCTTGCCTACGGGGATCGCCCCTGCATCGATCAGGCGCTGCACCACGCTTGCGTGCCTCTCAGGCTGGTAGGCATATTCCACACAACCTGCTGTGGTGGGCGCCCCCGCCAGATCGATGTTGTCCTTGATAGCGAACGGAATGCCGTACAGCGGCAAGTCGGCAGGATCTTTGTCCTGCAGGGCAAACACATAATCGCGTATCTGTGCTATCGGCAGTCGATGTATCCAGACATGATGAGGATCGTCACCGATACGGTGAATAATATCCTCCATCACCGCCAGTGGATGCAGGCTTCCCGCCAGATAGCGCTGGCGCAGCGTATGGATGTCGAGACGGTCGTTCATGCTGCGACCCAGCTTTTGATGACCAGTAAATCCTGGCCTGCTGCAACCTGTCCGCCCGTGCGGCAATACAACTGCACAATCTCACCGTCACAGGGTGAGACGACGGCAATTTCCATTTTCATCGATTCGATGACCACCAGCGTATCACCCGCCTTGACCTTGCTGCCTACTTCAACCGGGATGGCCCAAACGTTTCCTGCCACATGCGCGGCGACCGCACGGCTACCCGGCGGCAGATCAAGTTCGCTGTCGGTACCGGCAGCCGCTACGGTGATATCCGTTGCGTATTCTGCCTGACCGTTCGCTTTCCACATCTCGCGTTCTGCCGCAAAGGCCGCGCGCTGTTTAAGGCGAAACGCGCTGATCGCATCCTCGTTGCGCTCCAGATACTGGTTGTATTCCTTGAGACTAAACGTCGTCTCCTCGATCTTGAGCTGGAAGCTGCCGGCTACAAAGTCTGCACGCATCTTGATAAGATCCTGTTCAGACACCGGATAAAAACGAATCTGATCAAAGAAGCGCAGCAACCACGGCTTGCCCGCTTTAAAATCAGCCGTTTGTTTGTAACGGTTCCACATCTGTATCGTGCGTCCGACGAACTGATAACCGCCGGGGCCTTCCATGCCGTACACGCACATATAAGCACCGCCGATGCCGACCGCATTTTCCGGTGTCCAGGTGCGCGCCGGGTTGTATTTGGTGGTGACCAACCGGTGACGCGGATCAAGCGGGGTTGCGACCGGTGCGCCAAGATAGACATCCCCCAGCCCCATCACCAGATAGCTGGCCTCGAATACGATGTTTCTAACCGTTTCGATATCATCTATCCCGTTGATTCTTCTTATAAATTCAATATTACTCGGACACCATGGCGCATCTTTGCGTACCGATTGCATGTATTTTTCAATCGCAAGCTTCGTAGAAGGGTCGTCCCACGACAACGGAAGATGCACAATACGGGTCGGCACTTGCATGTCCTCAACCGGCGGCAATTGCGTCTCCGCTGTAATCAAGGCTTGCAGCAGCCGCTCACGCGACAAAATGCGGCCGTCGAAATGAACCTGCAATGAACGCATGCCGGGGGTCAGATCGAGGATGCCCGGTAACTTGCCATCGTCCATGGCCTGCTGCACCCATTGCATCAGCGCATGCACGCGGAAACGCAAGTTGATATCTAGCACCAGCGGGCCATATTCAATCAGCAGATTACGGTCGCCGGACTGACGATAAACCACCTGCACCTGATCGCCGCTTGCCGGAATACTATGTACGACCGGGCTTGCCATTGCATCCGTTGCGGGCAGCGACGCAGTTGCTTCAGGCAGGCGTAAATGCTCGATGGCCGCATCTTGCCTGCGTTCCAACTCATTGGCCTGCGAGATCGTCATACAACTGAAACGGATACTATCACCCGGTCTTAGTTGTCCCATTTTCCACAATTCAGCTTGAACGATAGTCACAGGACAAACAAAGCCGCCTAAGCTTGGGCCATCCGGTCCCAAGATCACCGGCATGTCGCCGGTAAAATCTACCGCGCCGATGGCATAGGCGTTGTCGTGAATATTGGACGGATGCAGCCCGGCCTCGCCGCCATCCTGCCGCGCCCATTCGGGCTTGGGGCCAATCAGGCGCACACCGGTTCGACTGGAGTTGTAATGCACTTCCCAGTCGGTGGCAAAGAAGGTCTCGATATCAGCTGCTGTGAAAAAATCCGGTGCGCCGTGCGGGCCATACAGCACGCCGATTTCCCATTGTCGGGAGTAAGCCGGAATCAAATCAGCGGGCAGCGTTTGTTCTGTGCAGGCGGCTGTGACGGCGCCCAGATGCAGTACATCGCCGGTACGCAAAGTGCGCCCGCCGTGTCCGCCAAATTGTCCCAGCGTAAAAGTCGCCTTACTGCCCAGATATTCCGGCACATCAAAACCGCCGGCAACCGTCAGGTAGCTGCGGCAACCGCCCCCCTCCACCGATCCCAGACGCAGTATGCTGCCGGCCTTGATGGCATGACTGCGCCAGAACGGCAGCGGTTCGCCATCGAGTTCAGCCGACATCAAAGCCCCGGTGAGCGCAATCACCGTATCGCTATTAAAGCGCAAAGTTGGGCCTGCGACCGTCAACTCAAGACCTGCCGCATTCGCTGCATTGCCCAGCAAGCGATTCGCCATCCGAAAAGCCAGAGCATCCATCGGGCCTGACGGGGGTACACCGATGTTCCAGTAACCGGTGCGACCCGGGTAGTCCTGCACAGTGCTTTGCACGCCGGGTTCGATCACATCGATGGTATTAGGATGATAGTGAAAACCATTCAGATAGCGCGTGGTCTGCAAGCCATCGCTGAACACATGATCACACACGATCTGGCGCAGATAGTCCAGATTGCTCTCGATGCCGTCGACGCGGGTGTTGGTCAACGCGTGACGCATCTTCTCCAGCGCTGCTTCCCGATTGTCGGCGGTGACGATAATCTTCGCGATCATCGGATCGTAATAAGGAGGGATCTCGCTGCCGCGTTCTACCCAGGTCTCGATGCGTGCTTCTTCGCAAAACTCGACGTCGCTCAGCACGCCGCTGGAAGGCTGGAAGTTCTTGTTTGGGTCTTCCGCATACAGACGCACCTGCATGGATGCGCCCTTAGGCACGACTTTTAATGACGCAAGCGGGAGTAATTCTCCTGCGGCCTGCAGCACCATCCACTCAACCAGATCGACTCCGGTGACTTCTTCAGTTACGCCATGTTCGACTTGCAATCGCGTATTCACTTCGAGGAAATAGAATTCGCCGTTGTTCGCATCGAAGACGAATTCCACCGTGCCCGCCGACTGGTACTGAACGGCCTCACCCAGCCGTACCGCAGTTGCCAGCAAGTGTTGCCTGACAGCGTGCGTCAGATTGGGTGCTGGTGTCTCTTCGATCACTTTCTGGTTGCGACGCTGTACCGAACAATCGCGCTCGCCCAAATCGATCACGCCGCCACGGCCGTCACCGAACAGCTGCACCTCAATGTGGCGCGCGTGTTCGACATATTTTTCCAGATAGATGCCGGCATCCTTGAAATTGGCGCGCGCCAGTCTCTCCACCGACTGGAAGGCCTCATTCAATTCATCCGAACTCCAGCACAGACGCATGCCGATGCCGCCGCCGCCCGCGGTGCTTTTGATCATCACCGGATAGCCGATGCGTGCCGCCTCGGCGTGTGCATGGCCCGCATCGATGAGCAGACCGCTGCCCGGCAGCAAGGGCACACCATTTTGTTCAGCCAGCTCGCGTGCGGTGTGTTTTAAACCAAAGCGGCGCATCTGATCAGGGGTCGGGCCGATGAACACCACACCCGCTTCAGCACATTGCTCGGCAAAAGAGGCATTTTCCGAGAGAAACCCGTAACCCGGATGGATCGCCTGTGCGCCGGTTTCAAGCGCGACTTCAAGGATGCGCTCGCCGCGCAAATAACTCTCAGTGGCGGGGGCCGCACCAATGCAGACGGCTTCATCCGCCATCTGCACATGCAGCGATTGCGCATCGGCTTCGGAGTAAACCGCCACGGACTGAATCCCCATCTGCTTCAGTGTGCGGATGATGCGGCAGGCGATCACACCGCGATTTGCTATCAAAACTTTATTAAACATGGCTCACCCCATTTGCAGGTCGTCCTGCATGGTTGTCATGCATCCGGTCGTCCGGACGCGATAGTTAATGGCTGACAGCATCCCAGACCAGCAAACGCACCGGTGTCGGGTTATAGGCATTGCACGGATTGTTCAATTGCGGGCAGTTCGAGATCAGTACCGTCACGTCCATCTCCGCGCGCATCTCGACATATTTTCCGGGTGCCGAAATACCGTCGGCAAAGGTCAATTCGCCCTGCGGAATGACCGGCACATTCATGAAAAAATTGACATTGGCGGTCAGATCGCGCTTGCCCAGTTGTATGTTTCCCGGGCCGCAATCGCAATGTCCCAGCGCGTGCAGAAAACTGTCGCGGCAGCTATGCATATACTTCTTGTCGATGGCATAGCGCACGCTGTTGCTTTCCGCCGCACAGGCGCCCCCCAGCGTATCGTGACGTCCGCACGTGTCAGCGACAATGGTCATCAGCACGCGGCCCTCGGTCGACATCAATTGCGTGCCGGCACTCAGATACAAATTAGACTGCTCACGAATGGTGTCCACCGCGCTGTAACGCTCTTCCGGGTTACGCGCGTTGTAGAACAGCGTATCCACGGCCTGATTGCCTTCCAGATCCAGAATGCGAAACAGCTGCCCGCGTTTAACTTCATGCAGCCAGGACTCGCCTGCCGGCAGTATCAGGTCATAGCATGCCTGTTCGAGTGTCAGTTTGCTTTCAACGATAGTCATGTGATTTCCTTAGCGATACAGCAACTCGGTGTTGTAAAAACCGCGCACGTTTTCCGGGCAGCGGTTGCGGCAGTAGTCATCTTCATCCGGCAGACCTGCGTGCCAGGCCTGCAACAACAGGGGTTTTGGCGCGTAGTGCGGATTAGGATCAAGCGGATGCGGACAGGCGGATACGACGACCAGCACGTTCATTTCAAAGCGCAGCTCGACGTAGTCGCCCGCCTTGGAATGAAGGCTTTGATAGTGCAGACCGCCCTCCTCGTCCACACTCACCTTGCTAAAAAAATTCACATTTGGCACGATGTCGCGTCGACCCATCCCCCACTTACCAAGCTCGATAACAATGCTATCCGTCGCATTGCGGTGCATGGCGTTGCGCTGCTGCTGGTAAGTTGCTGCACCGTATTTCTTCGTCACCAGTGCCGCGTTGCTCATGCCGCAAATTGTGTCGTGCCAGCCGCAACTATCCTCGATGACGGAAGCCAGCACGCGCCCCATGTCGGAATAACACACGAAACCACGAGTCAAATGCGCGGTGTGCTGTGCTTTGAGCGTATCTGCCATGTTGTAGCGCTCCAGCTTCTCTTGCTGGTTGTAAAACAGCGTGGACAAATTTGCGCCGCCTTCGATATCGGTGATGCGCAGTGCCGTACCGCGCCGCATCGAAAATGAGGCGTGTGCGCCGCCGGGGATAGTGTCTTCCCACAGCCTGTTGAATTCTGATAGTTTTTCAGTCATAGCATTCCTTGCATATCGTTAGTTGTTGTCAGCAGGCTTGGTCATCCGCGCCAGCAATTCCAAGTCGGTGTGCACACCGGCGGTTTCGCGGATACGGGTCAGGATGGCTTTTTTCTGCTGCATGAATTCCGCTGAGAGTTTCATGTCCTGATTGCGTTGTGCCGGCAGATTCACAGGGCAAATACTGTCGATACGTCCGGGACGCGGAGCCATCACCACTACGCGCTGGCCAAGATAGATCGCTTCCTCCACATCATGCGTGACGAACACGATGGTGGTCTTCTCCAGTTTGGATACATGCAAAATCATGTCGTGCATCACTTCACGCGTCTGAGCATCCAGCGCGCCAAACGGCTCGTCCATCAGCAGTATCTGCGGGCGTGGCAGTAATGCGCGTGCGATGGCAACCCGTTGCTGCATACCGCCGGATAGCTGGTTCGGGTAGGAATTTTTTACATGGTTCAGACCCATCAGATCAATTAACGCATCCGCCCGGCCTGAGGCGGCTTCAACATCCGCAGAGGTGATGTCTTCGAGATTGATTTGCAGCTGGCGCGTGAATTTGATGTTATCCATCACCGTCAGCCAGGGGTACAGACTGTAGTGCTGAAATACCATGGCGCGGTCAACTCCGGGGCCGCTGATCGGCGTCCCGTCTACCTTGATGCTGCCTGAGGAAAGCGTCTCCAATCCGGCGATGCAGCGCAACAGGGTGGATTTCCCGCAGCCGGATGCACCGACGAAAGTCACAAACTCATTGCTGCCAATATCCAGGCATACTTCCTGCAAGGCCGTGATGCTGCCCTCGCCGAATGTCTTGCAGGCCTTTTCAATACGTATTTTGATGTCCATTATCGCCACCTATTTTTTGTACAACCAAGGAAAGCTCTTACGATGCAGCCAGCGGAACAGCTGGTCGATCGCTAATCCGATCAGTCCGATCAGGATGATCCCGGCGAAGATTTTGTCGGTCTGCATGAAACGCTGCGCCCTTAGAATGGCGTAGCCTAATCCGGAATTTGCAGCGACCAGTTCAGCGACCACCAGATAGGTCCACGCCCACCCCATGGTGACGCGCAGGGTGTCAAGTAAAGCCGGCTTGGCGGATTGAACAATGACCCGTGAGACGATTTCGCTACGCGTCGCGCCCATGGTTTGCGCGGCCTCTATTTGCGTGACGGGAACCCGGCGCACATCTTCCGCGATCATCAATACCATCTGAAAGAAGGTACCGATGAAGATAATGGCGATCTTGGAGCTTTCATCGATACCGACCCACAACATGACCAGCGGAATGAAAGCCACTGCCGGCATATAGCGAATAAAGTCGGTCAAGGGTTCGAGAAGTGCCTGCACCGGACGGTAGGTGCCGATCATAATGCCCAGCGGGATCGCAAGTACCGCTGACAAGGTAAACCCGGCTGCGACCCGGTAGGTGCTGATCCACATGTCACCCAGCAAATCATCATCATTGAACCAGCTATAGAGCCGTGACAGCACGTCCACCGGGCCTGGCATAAATACCTTGTCCATTAGCCCGCTCGCGGATAACCACCACCATCCAGCAAGTGGTAGCAACAAGCCTGTCAGCGCGAACAACAGATAGGCACGCTGACTAAGATGTCCGCGTATCACCCAAAGGGCGCGCCATCCGCAGATGACACGATGCTGGCGTGTTTTATCACTAGACATTGTGCACCTCGTTGTAGCCTACGAGGCACCTATATGTTACTGATGGCGATTCAACCAATTGCTTTGACGACATAATTTGACTCCTGAAATGAAATAGCCCGAGAGGGTGCCAATAAAAATTGGTCACAACCTCCCGGGCTTTTATCCCTCCGTGAAGTCTTATCATCGACAAGACCGAGAACTCTCGGACCAGACACTGCCAAAATTTAATTGGCAGTCGGAACCCTAGTTCTTCTGCAAGTGGCCGACCTATCGGACCGACACCCTCGCGATAATTAAAGCATAAAGCATGCCACAGTTTACATCACCATTAATACGGTTGTTTGTCTGCGCAGATCGCTGCAAAATGCTCATAAAAAGTGCGACGCCTTATGCTGAAGCACCAAGATTGGGCGTTCGTGAAGTGTAAGCGGAGGAAATCAACTTCACGAATTTTCATCCATGTACACCCTTCATCTGATTCGCCTGACCCATAACCAACGCAACTGGGTGTTCCGCCTTTGATTTTTTTATCTGCGCAACGTAAAGGGCTATCCACGGAATCACAAACGCGTCTATCGGATTTATCGCGAACTGGAGCTGGGTAGTCCAGAAATTACCAACGGAAGTATTTCAACGGCCAACTAGGTACCAACCTAGTTATACCAAGCTGAAAAATTCCATAGTATTAACATGCCCCAGTTTACTCAATGCAACGACTAGGAAGTCAATGAAATAACAAGTTGGGATTAGGGATCTAAAATGGAGTTAATCAAATGCTGCGTGCCCTTTTAGCAGTTAAATTGAGGTGTAAGGTAGCCTCCGCACAAGTCGTACCGACTGGGGTTCTCGCCAGCGTCATCGTTATTGCAATTATATTGTGGTCCGTCTGGAGTGCCCACCAAAACTACGAATTATTGATTCAGCATGAATACGAAATGCTCGACCAACGGGCAAAAGCCCGTGATGCCCGAATTTCCGGAGCGTTGCGCACTATAAATCTGATGATGAATAGCCTCATTGAAGATATGCGCGATCAGCCAGACCTTGATGCTGTTGATCAGGGAAAGCTTTTTAGAAATTACCTTCGCCAGCTCCCTGAACTTCGCAACATTGTTTTCGTTGATTCAAACGGTAAGATTCGAGCGGATGCAAGAGATATAGCAATAGGAAGTGATGCCAGTGGGCGCGAATATTTTCGACATCACAAGGCTACTCCACAAAGTGTGGACGCATATTATTCGAGACCATTCAAGACTTTTAGTGGCTTAATTGGATACACAGCATCACATTCTTATTGTGACAGAAATGGGAATTTTATAGGAGTGCTGGTTGCATCAATCGACGCAAGATTTCTTGCAGAGAGTATGTCATTGGAAGATGAGAAGCCGGAATTAGAGGCACTTCTCATCAATACGCAGGGAGATATTTTTACCCGTGTTCCACGAAGGGAACATACTGGTGAAAATCTTATAGGCGGCATAGCCTTCACGGAACACACCAAGTCCGGATTAGAAGTCTCTCAACATTTGAATATTGTCAAGTTCGAGCCAGTCATGAGAATGTCCGTATTTCGGAATTTCAAAAATGCGCCATTCACAATCATCGTCTCTACAGAATACGGTCTTATATTCAGACAATGGATGCGATCTGAACTCACCAACGTAATTCGATTAATTTTCTTAATTGCTGCAACCATAATGTTCTATTTTTTAGCCACAAAGCGTCAGAACAGCCTCATTGCGGCTCAAAATAAAATTGAAGAGCGCGAACTAAACTTACTCAAGTTTAAATCAATTATCGACCATACAGAAGATGCAGTTATAAGCAAATCACTTGAAGGAATTATTCAAACTTGGAATAGAGGCGCCGAAAAACTATTTGGTTATTCCTCCGAAGAGGCAATAGGAAAAAATATACAACTAGTTATTCCTATTGAAAAATTAAATGAAGAACTTTCGCTTTTGGGCCGCATTGCCAAAGGCGAGAGGATAGAGTCATTTGAAACTGTTCGGTCACACAAGACGGGCAAGTTAGTCAATATTTCCGCTACACTTTCACCAATTTATGGCGATTCTGAAAATGTGACGGGAATTTCAACTATAGCAAGAGATATCTCCGAGCGAATATCAACAGAGGCACGAATTGGCTATTTAGCAACTCACGACTCATTGACGGGACTACCCAACCGAGATCTCCTCTATGATCGTCTCTCTCAAGCCATTTCAACCGGAAGGAGAATGAGAGAAACCTCTGCGATATTCTTCTTAGATCTAGATGGATTTAAGGCAATAAATGATACTTTTGGACATGAAGCTGGGGATAAAACTCTTAAGGAAGCAGCTCGAAGAATGTTATCGTGTATTCGTGAAACAGACACCCTTGCCCGCCTTGGCGGAGATGAATTTGCAATCATACTTAACGCTATCCGCACTGTCGCCGATGTCAAATCAGTAGCGAATAAGATTTTAAAATGGATTGCCGACGACATTAATTTGGATGGAGATAAGTATGCACGCATTGGTGTCAGCATTGGTATTGCGCTATATCCTGCCGATGGCAACGAAATCGATAGTCTACTGAAGGCAGCGGATTCTGCAATGTATAAAAGCAAAACTTCAGGAAAAAATCGATATACGTTCTATAGTGATCTTGAGTTAACATCTACTGAGCAGGCAGACTGGGTAGACATTTCCGGTCCACACATGACCGGACATAGCGGGATTGATGCGCAGCATCTTGAAATCGCAAAAATGCTTAATGACTTTAGCGCTGCACTACAAGTCAATGATGACCACGACTCTCTCATTGAACGTTTAAATAACCTTGTCTCTTATGTTGGACAGCATTTTGAATTTGAAGAAAAATTGATGGATCAATTCAATTATCCTGGATCAGAGCCTCACAAAAATGCACATCAGGCCCTATTAAGAGAAATAGAAACATTGAAGAAGCGTTTCTTACAAGGGGGTGAAGAGTTTGTTCTTCAGTGGCTCAAGGATTGGCTACTTGGGCACATCGGGAGTTCCGATAAGCAATTAGGTTATTTCTTGGAGAGAGTGGTAGTGGTGCACGAATAAAAGCACCTGAAATAAGTTGAGGTTCCACCGATATTTCATCTTCCAAGGGGCGGGGTTCATGCTGCCAGTTTCTCCTTCTGCTGAGCAATCAGCCAGCTATCCAGAAACTGAATCGGTGATTTGTAGCCCAGTGTTGAGTGCTGCCGTTTTCAGTTATATAGCACCTCGATATACTCAAAGCTCATCGCTGTCAGTTCGAGCAGATTACACACGCGTAGTTTGCTGTCGATGGCTAAGTTGAACATGGCCAATTTGCGGACCTATTTTGATAATTTCAGGCGGATACGTATGGCCAAGATTTCTTTCAATTTCAGCGGTTGCGGTAGGGACGCCAGTTACCTGACGCCCCCCGCACAGATCCGTACTTGCAGCACTACTGCATACGGCTCCTACCATAAGTCTTGACGCAGAACCGCTCACTCGGAAGCGGATGGACTACCCGGCATGGTGGCAGGTACTTCTTGACCAGCCTATTGAACCGAGACCAGAGCAACTTATGCCGCTGACTTCTTCGTATCAACGCATGCCGCCAAGCGCGGCACAGTTCACTACGGAAAGAGGCTAAGCGGTACATATTACCCGGCACGGCGTAGTAGTTGAAATACCCTCGGACCATACGCCCCAGCCAACGCCCTACCACTGGGATTGACTCATGACGTCGCCGCATCAATGTTTCCCGAATAGCTGCCAGTGTTGCTCTCATCCTCTTCTTGATCGTCAACCTGACGATCAAGAGACCTCGGCCACGCCGACCACAGCAATGCGTAAACCCAAGAAAGTCAAACGTTTCAGGCTTTCTCAATTCACGCTCCCGGCATTGTTGCGCAGCGTATCGACCAAATCGAATGGTAATCCCCACATTTTGCGAATTCCGGAGCAACTTGGACACGCATTCCACGGCAAACTGGACAGTAAAATAGAGATGTAGCGGTACGCGGGATAACCGTGGCAACCTCGGCGATTTTTACCGGGGAGCCACATGGCCAACAACAGGTTATCCATGCGCAAAATTACAGAAACACTCCGCCTGCATTACGAATGCGGTCGAACCTTTAGGGAAATTTCCCGTGCCATAGGCGCATCTCCCACCACGGTTAGTGAGTATGTTCGCCGCGCCAAAGCTGCGGGCCTAGGCTATCCGCTGCCCGAAGGGTTGGATGATTCGGCCCTTGAGTTGCGGCTGTTACCGCCCGTTGTGGCTTCTGATGTTGTTCGCACTGAGCCAGACTGGGTTTGGGCGCACCGCGAAATGCGCAAGAAGAGCGTCACGCTCGAATTGCTATGGCAAGAATATAAAGCCATCCATCCTGAAGGCTACCAGTACAGTTGGTTCTGCGAGCGTTACCGGCAATGGGTTGGTCGGCTGTCAGTCACACTGCGGCAAACACATACACCTGGCGAGAAGTTAGCTCATCATTTACCATCGTTACTGAATCTATTTTCCCGCAACGGTCCGATGTCATATTGTCACCAATGGCCGAAATTGGCACTTGCCGAAATACGCGCCGCACAAACAATCGCCATAAAGCTGTTGTTCATATCGACACGGACAATGCAATTTATGTGTAAATACACACCCATCGATTTCAACGGTTGCCGTTACCCAATCAAGCCTGATGAACAGTGTGCGTCTCAAAAGAAACGTTAAGAACCTTCCTGATTGCTGAAAAAACCGCAGACAGACTTTCCATTGTAGGGTTGCCGCGAGCAGAAAGCATGCGATGCACACTCTTGCTCGGACGGTTGGTTGCCGTGGCAATTTGCTCAAAGCCCACGGTAGCATTCACCACATCGCGCAGCAATAAGCGTGACGCCTCCGCCTCGCCATTGAGAAACATATCCGTTGCCTCTCTCAGCAATGCTTCGGCAAATGCGGGATCTGCCTTGATTCTGGCTTGTAATGTTTTACTGGAATCTACAGTGAGCTGTCCCATCATTTATCCTTTCTGATTTTTCTTTAACATGGACTTACGGACATCGTACTCATCGCGTAACTTTTTCGCATGCTTGATATCGGCAGCCTGACCGTTTTTTGTTCCACCGCCAAGCAGCACGATTAACACATCACCGTCATGGATGAGGTAAATCCGAATTCCCGGACCCCAATCAATTCGATATTCCTTAAGCGTTCCATCAATGGGTTTTACGTTCCCCATGCTGCCCGCCATCATGCGCGCCCGAGCAACGGCTACTTTTGCAGCATACTCAACGGACAAATCATTGAACCACTCCGCATAGTAGTTCTTCTGTTCGCTGGTTATGTATTCTTCAATTTTGACGGTCATGGTCAAATGGTAACCTTAAAGTTACCTTGCGGCAAGATAAAGATAAAATGGGGTGCGTTTCAAAAATTTATCATCAGAATGATGCTCTGCTGGTATTTTTCCACCTTCCACGAACGTCAGGTTTCAGGCGGCAATTTTTCAATCTCGACCATCCGCTGATGGCACGCAGCCGATGCACAGCTTTAATAATACACCGCCTGAAACCGACCCTTGAAAATTTTTCTCGGTTCAAAATTTAGCCTGCCTGATTGCTGACGGTCACAACGGCCTGTTGACGAGACGAAGCAGAAGTTCAATTGTGTATGGTACTGAAGAATAATCACGTAAAGCCGTTGTGCCTATTGTTCTATTATTTGCGCATCGTTGACTGGAGAATACCGAGCTGTTTAAGCGCTGTATTTATCAATAGCCAAAGCGATATTGGTAATGCATATAAAAACACCAGCGCAAGAAAGAAACCATTATTAATCAACGGTGATATATCGACACTTCCGATAACCCAATTAATATAGCCATCCAATACTCAAGTTTATATGAAAGGAAACTCGATCAACGACATACACCCCTGACAACACTAAAAACTCAATAAAGTACGAGGAAGAAGAAAAAACACCCGTTCTCAAGTCAACGTACCGTTGAAATAGCCTTATATTCCATCCCATGAAATTGTTCACCGCCTCCCTTTTTAAAGTAATCAAATTCATGAACATAACTCTGACAACAGATGAACTCACAGAACTCACAGGGTATTTACAACCCAAGAAACAAAATGAGTGGCTGCGAGATCAAGGGTTTATATTCAGGGTGGCTGCGGATGGTAGAGCAAGGGTGGATAGGAGCCACTACCTAAAACAAATGGGTGGTCTCACACATGAATTTACACGTGCAAAGACTTCACCTGATTTTAGTTCTTTGGAAAAAAAGTGAAATCTGTATCATCATAATCATGGGAAAACCAAGAAAAATTCGTAAAGATTTACCGCAGCGTGTTTATTTCAAGCACGGTGCCTATTACTTCGTCAACACTGAAAATAAATGGATTCCGCTTGGAAAAGAGTACGGCATTGCCATGCAAAAATGGGCTGCGATGCTTCAACCCGTGATTGGCAAACAACGATTGTCCTCAGTCATGGATACCTATATCAAGGAGGAACTTCCTTCTCGTAAACCGTTAACTCAGACGGACTACCTTACCAGTTTAGCACTATTACGCCCCATCTTTGGTGAGATGTTCCCAGAGGATATTGAGCCAAAAGACATTTACGCATTTATGCGAATGCGTAACGCACCAGTGCGTTCAAATAGAGATGTAGCCGTATTAAGCAATGTGATGAATCAAGCAATCAAAATGGGCTTGATCAACACCAACCCATGCAAGCAAGTCCGTAGAAATGTTGAAAATCCACGCACTAGAGAAGTATTGGATAGTGAGATTGTTGCATTTTTACCGCATTGCCCCGAATGGCTACAGGCTTATATAAGGCTGAAATTACTCACAGGCCTGCGTCAGGGTGACATGCTCAGCATCCGTCTTGACCAGTTGCGGGATGATGGTCTGTTCGTCCAAACTGGGAAACGGGGCAAGAAATTGCTGTTTAGTTGGAGCGACAATCTACGCACCATCGTCGAGACAATCAAAGCGCTTCGACATCGCGTTACTAGCCTGCATCTAATCAACTCAGATCGGGATGGCACAAAGCTCAGTCCCAGCGGATTCAAGAGCACATGGGCTCGTGCGATGAAAAGGGCAATAGAGGCTGGAAGCCTGACCGAAACTTTTGCGGAAAACGACCTGCGTGCGAAAGTAGCTACCGAGGCCAGAGAGCTTGGACAAAACGCTACCAAAATACTTGGGCACTCTAGTGATGCTGTTACAAAACGCCACTACGAGCGAGGCACTAGCAAAGTTGAACCACTTCGCAAAAAGTATTAGACAAGTAGTGTTTTATTAGACAACCGTGAAAAAGCAATCACAAGAAAAAAGCCGCTAACTCATTGAATTAGCGGCTTTAATTTGGGGTGGCTGATGGGGCTCGAACCCACGACAACAGGAATCACAATCCTGGACTCTACCAACTGAGCTACAGCCACCATTAAACTTGCCAGACTTTCCGTCTTGGCGCCCGACAGACACTGGTGTGCCCAACAGGAATCGAACCTGTAACCCCCAGCTTAGAAGGCTGGTGCTCTATCCGGTTGAGCTATGGGCACAAATTCTTGTCCGACCTATACAGATCAGAACACTACTAAAATGGTCGGGGTGGAGAGATTCGAACTCCCGACATCCTGGTCCCAAACCAGGCGCGCTACCAGGCTACGCTACACCCCGAATTTCGTGCATTATACAGCTAAAGCATTGCAACTTACAACAAAAATCAATAAAACCTGGTCGGGGTGGAGAGATTCGAACTCCCGACATCCTGGTCCCAAACCAGGCGCGCTACCAGGCTACGCTACACCCCGAAGGCTGCGCATTATACAGATGCACCCCGATAATGCAACGGCGATTTTCATATTTTTTTCAATCTTTGCATCGCCATCATCAGGTAATACCCCATCGACCACAATGTCAGCAGCGCAGCCATATAAAGCAGCCAGTAACCTACCAACTGACAATCCACCCCCAGCAAGCGCTCGTTGTACAGCAGCAAGGCAATCGACGCCATCTGAAAAGTCGTCTTAATTTTACCCAGCAGAGAAACCGCCGTACTCTTACTTTCCCCGACTTTCGCCATCCATTCACGCAAGGCGGAAATCGTAATTTCGCGACCGATGATGATAAACGCAATAATCGCATCGGCGCGTCCCAGCTTTACGAGCAAAATCAGGGCAGCGGCAACCATCAGCTTGTCAGCGACAGGATCGAGGAAGGCACCAAAGGCAGAAGATTGATTGAGGCGACGCGCGAGATAACCGTCCAGCCAGTCTGTCACCGCAGCCAGCAAAAAAACTCCGGTCGCAATTAAATTCTTAAGATGAGGAGTCAGCGTAGTATCGGACAGGTAAAAAGCCGTGACAAACACAGGGATGAGCAAAATCCTCAGCCAGGTGAGCAGATTTGGAATGTTTATATTCATGGCCGTTAGTGTAGCCGCTGGTAAATCACTTGGGCAAGCGATTTACTGATTCCTTCAACCTGACAGAGTTGCTCGACGGAGGCCAGCGCGACTTCTCGCAGCCCGCCAAAGTGGGTCAGCAAACTGCGGCGGCGCTTATCCCCGACTCCTGCGATGTCTTCTAAACTCGATGCGGTACGCGTTTTACCGCGCCGCGCGCGGTGGCCGGCAATAGCAAAACGGTGCGCCTCATCCCGGATCTGCTGTATTAAGTGCAGTGCGGGATCGTCAGCCGGCAATTGCCTCGCGTTGCCATCGGGGAAAATCAGCTGCTCCATGCCAGGCTTACGCTCAACACCCTTCGCCACCCCGACCAGCGGCAGATCAAGCGCCAGTTCCTGCATGACCTGCATCGCCACATGCAACTGCCCTAGACCGCCGTCGATCAAAATCAAATCCGGCCGCACCCCCTCCCCCTCCTTGAGCTTCTGATAGCGACGTGTTAATGCCTGACGCATCGCCGCATAGTCATCCCCCGGTGTGATGCCACTGATGTTGTAGCGCCGGTATTGCGATGAACGCATATCCAGATTCTCATACACCACACAGGAGGCGACCGTTGCCTCGCCTAGGGTATGACTGATATCAAAACACTCGATGCGCTGCACAGAGGGCATTGCCAGCCACTCACGCAGCCTGTCAAGCCGCTGTTGCTGCCCGCCTTGCTGCATCACGCGCTGACCCAGCGCCAACTCGGCATTGCGCTGCGCCATCTCCAGCCACTGACGCCGTTCACCACTTGCTGCCGTACTGATCTTCACTGCATGCCCGGCCTGCTCGCTGAGCAATTGTGCCAGCGTTTTATCGGTGCACTCAGACGCGAGCACCAGCAATGATGGCACGGCACGATTCAAATAATGCTGCGCAATGAAAGCGGGCACGATCTCATCTGCGCTCATGTCTTCGGCGTGCTCCGGAAAGAAACTCTTGTCCCCAAGATGACGACCGCCGCGCACCATCGCAAGATTCAGGCAGACCAAACCGCCTGATTGCACCAGTGCGATGATATCGGCATCCGTTGTCCCGCCGGTTGATTCCACGAACTGTTTTTGCTGAACCGTATGCAGCGCGCGCAACTGGTCGCGCAGCACGGCGGCCTGCTCGTAATGCTGATTTTCAGCCGCCTGATCCATCGCGTCGCGCAAAGTGCGCTCGACCTCCTGATGCTTACCCTGCAACAGCAGCACGGCACGATGTATATCCGCCTGATAGCCTTCCGCTGAAATCAGATGCACGCAGGGCGCAGTGCAGCGATTGATCTGATGCTGCAAACAGGGGCGCGTGCGGTTGTTATACACACTGTCCTCGCAGGTGCGGATGCGAAATATCCGTTGCAGCAATTGGATCGTCTCGCGCGCGGCATAAGAATTCGGATAGGGGCCGAAATACTGATGCTGCTTGTTCGGCGTGCCGCGATAATAGGTCAGGCGGGGAAACTCATCCCCCGTCAGTACGATATACGGATAGGACTTGTCATCGCGAAACAGGATGTTGTAACGCGGCTTCAAGGACTTGATCAGATTATTTTCAAGCAGCAAGGCCTCGGCTTCAGAGCGCGTTACCGTGGTTTCGATGCGCGCAATATGCGAGACCATCAAGCGGATGCGCG
This sequence comes from Gallionellales bacterium GWA2_54_124, assembly GCA_001801025.1. Lineage (GTDB taxonomy): Bacteria > Pseudomonadota > Gammaproteobacteria > Burkholderiales > Gallionellaceae > Gallionella. Next base: position 1,098,155 of record MGWO01000007.1, on the reverse strand, counting down.
GCGACACATTGGTCTTCTGAAAATACGACGAAACACGTTTTTTCAGCTGCACAGCCTTGCCGACATACAACACCGCGCCCTTATCATCGTAATAGCGATAGACACCCGGCAGCAGCGGCAGGCTGGCCAGTATCGGCTTGGGATCAAACTTTTCCGTAGCCAAAGGACGCTTAGCGATGCCCGAAGAAGCCGAAGTACCATAAGGCGGCCAGTGCACAAACCACGCCGATCAGCAGCACATAATACGGCCAGACGGATTTTTTCTCCGCAAAAGGGTCGAAAAGCGAACGGTTTGCGCCCGATGGCAGACTCGCGACGCCCGTCAGCGACGTGCCGAATGGAATATTGATTCTTGCGCGCGCATTCACTGCCCAGCCATTCGCGTCCAAAATAGGTGCCAGATTGCGACGCTTGAGTTTAAACCAGGCCAGCACCATCGCAGGTCCCGAGATCGCCAGCATCAAGCCTGCCAGCGCCAGCGGAATTTGCCAGAGCTTCAAACCCAATACACCGCCGACGATATGCGCGAGTATTCCGCCGATCGCACCGATCGCAAGACCGATGGCCGCAAAAATACCGGCAAACTTGCCGACATCAAAAGCAGGCTTCGGTACAACCGGGCCCGTGACCGCCTTGCCGTTATCGACCACAGCCTTGATCATGCCGGACTCGGCGCTGCTGGCCTTCGCACTGGCTATTTTCTGCAACTGTTCGCTGATCGACTTCGACAGCTTCTTGTAGGGAGACCAGAAGGCCTGCCGGATACCGATGGGGTGATCGATGATACGCACGATGGTCGCATCCCAGTCACGCCCCTTCCTGTCATAGAAAATACCGTTGCGGCCGACGGTCAAAAAGTCCGAGTCACCTGCCGTGAAGGCAGCGGCAATGCTCATTTTTTCAGATCCGCGCACACAATCGCAATACACCAGACATACGCCGCTCAGGGTCGCCGATACGGCGTGTTTGCCCACATCCTCCACCTTAACGGTCAGTTCGCAACTGCGCCCGTCAAGATAGAGCGTCCCGACCTGAAAAATCGCTTTTTCGCGGCCGGTATAAAAATTGCGGAAAGAGACAAAGTTATTCACCAGAACGAACAGATCACGCTTGTAACGCAACAGGCGTTCGACAGAATGAATGGCTTTCACCTCGGCTTCAACCGCACTATCTTCGACAATCAGCGCATCAATCTGAGCCTTGTGCGCGCCCGCGATCAGCTCACGAATGCGTATGATGCCGAGCGACTCAGCGCAGCACAGCGGCTTTTCCGCCTGCCATGCATCGAACGCGGCGAACTTTCCGCAAAGCAGCGCCCATTCAGCCGCATCCAGCACACCTCGCTCACCCAGCACAGGCACAACAACCCGCGCATTCAGTTCAGCCACACGGGCTTGCCACGCCGGATTAATACCAGCGCCCAGCGACAACGGCTTAGCAGCAGCGATAGCTGACAATGGAAAACTTGCGACATCCGCGCTTTGTGCGGACAGACTCTGCACGGAAATCTGCTGATAATCCTCGATTGAACGGTTCAACGCCATCGCGGCACGCGGATCAAAAGCGGCTAACTGACAGCGCGTAAAATAATCGTCTATCTTGTCGCGCAGCGCATGGAAAGCATTCGCCGCCGCCTGAGTCTGCTCACCCAGCGGCAAAATCGCTGCATCCGACTCGCCTCTGGCGTACCAAAGCGAAAAGGCGGTTGCATCGGCAAAAAAGCGGTCTGTAATTTCCTGATTGATACCGGACTCGCCGCTCAAGTCAGCCACGGTCCCGGCACATTTATTGATGTCCTCGATGGTGGCGCGCAACTTTTCGTCGGTGATTTGCGCAGGCGTAATCACACCGTCGCCGTTAAACTGCAAGCCTGCGACGAGTTTAGCGATGTCGGTCATATCCGACATGGCGATTGTGCCCCCATCCAGCCTGCCCATATTTTTCAGAATATGCTGCGCGGAACGCAAGATCTGCTGCCCCTCTTCGCGGCTGTCGTCGATATCCGACAAGGTAAGTTCATCGGTGCCTGACACCAGCAAATCCGGATTTTTTAACAGCGCCCCGGCCCATTCAATGGCGGTCAGCACTTCGTTGGCTCGCACACGTCCATCAGCATCGCTGTCGATCAAATCGAGCGTGCGGGTATCGAACTCGATGCCGCGCGTCGGACAACTCAATGCCACCCAAAGCTTTTGATCCAGATCCTTGAGTGCGATCAGGTCAGCACCCGTATCCAGCCTGACCTGATCGAAACCGCCTGCGCGAAAAAAATTCCATGTATGAGCTTTAGTCATGTTTATTCCATCGTTAATTTATTGCGAATCCTAATTTTCCCTGTATTCCAGGGTATAGGATGCCAGCTTGTCCTGCCCCAGCACAGCGACCAGATACGGCATCACCTGCTGAAGGATGCCGTGCAGATTCCACGGTGGATTGAGTATAAACATACCGCTTCCATGCATCCCGAAACCATCTTCACCGGGGCCTTTCACGCTCAGTGCAACATTCAGCCAACTCTTCACCGGGAGCTTTTTGAGTTGCTCGGGCAAATCACGCGCATCATTGCGCTGCAACTGGGGATACCACACCGCATACACACCGCCTGCAAATCGTTTGAGTCCTTCGTTCAGCGCTGTTACCACACGCTGATAGTCCTGCTTGTCTTCATAGGGAGGATCGATCAACACCAGCGCGCGGCGCGGCGGAGGCGGAAGCAAGGCTTTGAGCGCACCGAAACCGTCCGATGTTTGCACCAGCACATCGGACCGGTAGTCTGCAAAATTATCTTTCAGAAGTTCGGTATCGGAGGGGTGCAATTCAAACAGACGCATCTTGTCGCCGTCCCGCAACAACTCAGCGGCGACCAGAGGCGAGCCGGGATAGAGCTTCATCAGACCGTCGGGATTAATCCCTTTGACCAGATTCACATAGGCCGCGAGCGCTTCGGGCAGATCCACGCGTTCCCAAAGCCTGGCGATGCCGCTTTCATACTCGGCATTCTGCACCGCATAGCCGCGGTCCAATGAATAGCACCCTGCCCCCGCATGCGTATCGACATACCAGAACGGCTTATCTTTTTGGGCCAGATAGCTCAGTAATTGCACCTCGACAAAGTGCTTGAGCACATCGGCGTGATTGCCGGCGTGAAAGGCGTGACGGTAACTCAGCATAGAACAGAACAGATCGTGTGCGGGACGCAATTGTGCCACGCCCGGGTCTACATCACAAAGGGCTGATACAAATACACGCCACAAAAATTTTACTTACGGTCTGATTTTATATTTCCTATCCAACCGCATGACCCGCAGGAATAACGCTTGAGCGGCCAAAAAATACTGATGACACGGTCAATCAGACGACGCTGCATCCGATTGATATAAGTGGACTGGCAATTTGGACAAATACGACCGGATGATTCAACGGGCAGCGTTGAACTTCCGGTCAAATTAATAAAATGAGTCATTCAGACACCCCCCGGTGCTTGCTGTTCGAATTAATTACCTGTGGTTAATGCAGTTTTACGCACGCGTATTATAAAAGCCGGCGAAAAAATTCCTATAGACCAGATGGCCTAGGTATTTTTACAAAAAAGGGGAAAGTAAGGCAGTTTCGCAGGCCAAGGGGTAAATCGAACCGGACGATATACAGCCCTTGCTCTGAAGCCGGCATTCAACAATACCTGCAAGTCATATTAAGTGTTGTTTTTGATTGATCCGATTTAGAACATCGTCAGATAGCGCAACATCACCTCGGATCCAATTTTAAAGCCGTTTTTTACTGAAATATCTTTGGCTAAGCGAAGTTGCAATTGGTTTTTTTTGTTGTCGGTTAAATAGCTTGTGCCTAGCATCATACGTTTGTTGTCCGGCGCATTATTCTGATCAATACCATTGATTTGCGTTTCACCGCCTTGATTGACCTGAGCTCCCGCATAAAACTGCCAGTTCGGCGAGGCGCGGTAACGCAAATAACTGGTCAGCGCATAGGCTGGTTTTTGCGACAATGAGCGGCCGCCGGCATAATCTGAATTGACACCAAACCAGGCCACTTCCGGAATCGCTTCAAAAATAAATGCCTGCGTCAGCGGGCGTATCCAGCCTGCATTGAGCGTGACTTTGTAACGATTTTCCCCTGTATTCAGCACCTGCTGCCGACGGTAATCGCCCGTCGGCAAAAATACGAGCCCGGTCATGCCAAAATATTCACCGGATTCACGATTGGTCAGCAACCATACGGTTGCGCCTAAACGTAAATCACTAAAGCCCTGTGCCTCCCGTCCGATTGCTCCGGAAAGCGCAGCGGGGCCGACCGAACTCTGCGACCAGGGCAAGACGGCAATCAAGGATACCGGCTTGTCTGCTACGCTCAGAAAATAAACGGCTCGCAACGCCGCGATTTGCGTATCCACTTTTCCGTCTAATACACGAACGCCTTTATTGTATGGGCCTGTAGACTGGCGGTCATACATATAGGCCGCCACTGAGCTCGTTCCGGCTGCCAGAGGAAAATAATCCGCAGGCAACACATCGTTGATCGCCGCATGTGCAGGCGCAATAGCCAACAGATTTAACAACAAAAAATATTGCGTCCGTTTATTTGTATTTTTCATAAAAGAGATGCACTAACAGGTGGTAATCTTAATTCAAACACGCACCCGGATTTCGGATGCGCAACCATATCAATGCTGCCAAAATGTGCTTCTGAGATCATTTTTACGACTGAAAGACCTAGTCCGCTCCCTTTCCCTTCCGGCGAATGAATTCCGCGCTGGTAACGCTCGAAGACACGAAGCTGATCGGAAGCAGGAATACCCTCCCCTTCATCTTTGATGCTAATCAGCAGATTTTCCGCCTCCAGCGTGGCGATCACGCTAACCTGGCCGGGACCGCCGTATTTAACCGCATTATCGAGTAAATTCGAGAGCGCGATCCGTATCAGCGCAGGATCACAATTCCAATGAACCGGTGCTGCCGAGCAATCGACTAACAGGGTGTGCTTGACCGACCAGCTGACAATATCAGCCGCCTCGCGAATTAAACTCTCCAACACGACATCCGATCGCTGCAGAGCAAAGGCATCATCCCGCAAACGGGCATCGGCCAGACAGGTATCAGTCAATTTAGATAATCGGCGAGTTGCGCGTAACAACTGCCCTGCTCGCAGATCCAAATCACACTGGTCTTGCGGCGGAACATCCGTCAGATTAACTGCGGTCGCATCAATGACGGCCAGTGGTGTGCGAAATTCGTGCGACACCATCGCCATAAATTGCTTTTGTTCAAACAAGGCGCTACGTTCACCATCTAACGCAACTTGCAAAGCGTTTTGTGCACAGGAGAGATCCCGGGTGCGTTCATCCACAAGGTTAGCCAGCATGTCTTTCGCTTCCCGTGTTGCCAGCAAGGCTTCATTGCGACTACTGACCCATTGCAAATGAGAACGCCTGATTTCAAACAGAAAGATGCCTGCGATGATCAGCATATGAGGGATTAATTCATATTGCCAGAGCGTATGCAGCGCACGCGACGGGGGAATCAGACCGTAATTAATCGCTAATGCAGGTGCGACAGACAAAAAATGAATAAGGAACGCGATTGCAAACGCGATCTGAACACGATTACCCAAAACTGCCAGTCGTACCGACATGAATAACGCGCCTAGCGTCGCCAACTCGGTGATCAACGTAACGCTGCCAGCCACCCAATAATAGAGGCCGAGCGGCACACTAAGCGCACACAGCGCCAACAGCCCAGCAATACCCAGATAAATCTTATCAAGATGCGGAAAATTTTGTTTAAGTGACAGGCATTCGCGCAGCAACCAGATTGCGGCCGCACTGGTCAGACAAACCAAAACCCCTACACTCATACTGGCCCATTGCGGCGACTCCGGCCAAAGCAGCCAGATGTGAAATCCCTGTAATCCTGCGACCAGAGGGTAACTGAGCAAACTGCTGCTCACCAGCGCAAAAAACTTTCGCTGACGAAAGACCACCGCCAGCCCCGCAATGAAGATGGTATTGAGCGCGGCCATACCAAAATACAGCCCCCAGTTTCGCGCATCCGGCAAGGCTTGTGTGGCAAAGGCCGCCGGCTGCCATAATGCGCCGTACAGCAACACGGCACTGCTGCTTTTTACACGAATAAAAAGCGGCTGGTCGCCTTGCGGTCTGAGTCGAAAAACAAAATCCCGGTAATTTAGCTCACGCGTTGCCAGCGGCAACAAGTCCCCGCCCTCATGTATACGCCAACCGTCCTGACTAGGTTCGACGATGCGCAGCGTATCCAAGAATGGCGGCCCGAGCACCAGCCACCATTCTTTGTCATTTTTCACCCGGGCCGGGAGTTCAACGCGCAACCAGAACGTACTGGTAGTAAATCCGGCAGCAAATCCGCCCGGACGTTTGGTGAAGCGCTCAGCAGGCATCGCGGTCACCGCATCGACAGACAATTCACCCGACGGATCAGCCAGAACGCCATAGGGTAACTCCACGCCTAATCGCAAAGACAGGGGGCGTGAATCGATTTCATCCGCACACGCTAATGTGGCGAACAGCAGACCCGTGACCAGGGCTGCGGTACGGCAGATGCGGAGCAGTAAAACTAAAAAATCATGTATATTTACACGCATGAATCCTATATTCCCGACAATTGCTGTCATCGAAGATGACGAAGACCTGCGCGCTAATCTGTTACTTTATTTGAGAAGCAAGCATTTCTCAGCCTGGGGCGTGGCCAGTGCCGAAGCATTCTATCGTGAGCTGGCCGTTTGTGCGGCAGATATTTTGCTCATCGACCTGGGATTACCCGGAGAGGACGGGCTATCCACACTGCGCCATCTCAGGCGGACCAGTCAAATGGGGATTATCGTGATCACCGCGCGCGGCGGCACGGAAAACCGGATAGAAGGTCTCAGCGCCGGTGCAGATCATTATTTTATCAAACCCGTCGATATGCGTGAACTGGTCGCTGCAATTGAAACATTATGGCGAAGAGTCAATAGCCTTGCAACCAATTGTCCGCAACCAATGCTGCCCGCTCTCGCGCAATCTGCCTGGACACTCGATGCGAATGACTGGACATTGCAATCGCCTTCGGGAAAAAAATCGACGCTCACCGATCGTGAATTTGCACTGGTAGCGACCTTGCTGCGTGCGCGAGGCGAAGTCATCAGCAAAGTACGACTCCATGCGGGAGTCTTCCCTGATGCGGAGGAGATAGACAGTCATCGCATCGATGTGATTCTTTCCCGCCTGCGGCAGAAAATTCAGCAGGAATTACACGAAGTATTGCCCATCCGCACCATATTCGGTAAAGGGTTCGTTTTCATTACCCAGGAGCAAATGCGTAATAGCGATGTGTGCTGAGAGAAATTGAGACATCTTTGATACTGACAATTTTTAAATAGATACGGCATTGTTCACCTGTCAAGCACACTGACTTAAGGTGAACACATGAATCCCGCTGCATTCGTTCGTAAAAAAAATTCGGCAAACTCCTCGTATTGTCCTATACACAGCGCCCTGCTCGGTCTTTGTCTGATCGGCGGGTTCATGACGTCAGAGTGCAGTTTTGCGCAAACGGCAGCAGATATTCAGGCTGCTCAGCGTCAGGCAGACATCATTCAGCGACAAGAGCAGGCGCGCCTGCAAAAAGATCAGGAAGAAAACCGCCAGCGCACAGAACGTATTGACGGCATGGACACCGATAAACTCCAACCTAAAATCGAAGTTCCCGCACTGAGCATTACTTGTCGCCAGATCGACACCATCCGCATCAACGCATCCCCCAATCTTTCGGATCAGGTTCGCGAGGAAATTATCGCGAAATTCAACCACCGTTGCCTCAACGTGAGCGATATCGAACGCATTTTGGCTGAAATTACCAAGCATTATATTGATCGCGGCTTTATCACGGCGCGCGCTTATCTTCCTCCGCAGGATTTGAGTAAAGGGCAGCTCGAAATTCTGGTCGTCGAGGGGGTGGTGGAAAAAATCTTGCTGGATGACGGAAATAAACATAGCATCTCAGTTAAAAATGTCTTTCCCGGCATCGAAGGAAATCTGCTTAATTTGCGCGATTTAGAACAGGGGATCGATCAGATAAACCGGCTCGAGTCCAATAATGCACAGCTGGATATCCAGCCCGGAGAGCAGCCCGGTGCCAGTCGCGTCATCGTCCACAACCAACCCCGGTCGCCCTATCACCTCAATTTGTCGACCGACAACCAGGGCTCAGATTCGACAGGAAAGACCCAGGCAGGCATTACAGCGGGGGTCGATCATCTGCTGGGACTGAACGAGATGTTTTCAGTAACACACAGGGAGTCTGTTCCTGCTGATTTTCAACGCCAATATTCAGGTAGCGACACGGTCAATTTCAGCATCCCCTTTGGCTATAGCACGCTGTCTATGAGTACGAGTGGTTCACGGTATGCCAGCATGATTCACGTCCCCAGTGGACTGATTCTCATCGCCAGCGGCACCAACCAAACAGATAATGTGAGGTTGGATCGGGTCGTTTACCGCGATCAGGCCACCCGCGCATCATTGTCTGCAATGCTGACTACAAAACAATCCAGAAACTATCTGGATGGACAATTGTTGGGCGTCAGTAGTCGCAACCTGACCGTGTTTGATCTGGACAGCCGTCTGACCACGGGCTTTGCCGGCGGCACACTCACCTTGGATTTAGGCTATGCACAAGGCTTGAATGCCATGGGCGCGCTCCGTGATATGAATAATCTGCCTGATTGGGCGGCCCGCGCTCAGTTCAGTAAAATCAAATTCGGATTTAACTATGCACGGCCTTTTCATGCGCTGGGGATGGATGCAAGCTTTACCAGCCAAATGGCCGGTCAGCACACGGGCACGACCCTGTACGGTTCCGAGCAAATCGCCATCGGCGGACTCTATTCAGTGCGCGGTTTCGTCCGCAATACCCTCTCGGGTGATAACGGCTACTACTGGCGTAACGAGCTATCGATACGCCAACCGGTCTCCGTTGGCAGTGAAACAATCCCCGCCCGCTTTTATGCGGGCTATGACACGGGTGAAGTCAAAAATATGACTGCCAATATTCCACAAGGTCATCTGGCCGGTATGGTTTTTGGCGTATCGGCAAACTGGCGCGGCGTCAGCTGGGATTTTTTCAACACCCGACCACTCACTCTGGCAAGCAACATGACGCGTGAAGCCAGCCAAACCTGGTGCCGTCTTGCATATTCATTCTAGGAGAACAACATGAACCATATATACCGCCTTGTCTGGAATGAATGCACTCGCACCTGGGTTGCTGTCGCCGAAAACACCCGCTCGCGCGGTAAAGGAAGTGGTCGTGCGGCGCGCAAAGCGTTTATCTGTGCCTTGACTGCGGCAGGCTTCTCGATTTCTCCGGCGATGGCCGAACTGCCCGCCACCACGGTGATTCCGGCCAGCGGCAAGACCAATGCATACATCTCGGCAAACGGCGTGCCTGTCGTCAATATTGAAACCGCCAACGCGGCGGGACTATCTCACAACTATTACACCAGTTATAACGTGCAGGCGAACGGACTGGTGCTCAACAACGGCAATAACAGTCAGGTTGCACGCCAATCTCAACTGGCTGGGCAAGTCGTCGCCAATCTCAACCTGATTCAGGAAGCGCGCATCATTCTCAATGAGGTAGTTTCCAATAGTCGTAGCGTACTGGCCGGGTTTACCGAGGTGCTCGGCGGCAAAGCCGACGTGATCGTGGCTAACCCCAACGGCATCACCTGTAACGGTTGCGGCTTCATCAACACGGATCGCGTCACCCTGAGCAGCGGTGTCGCTAATATCGGTGGCGCGGGCAATCTGGCAGGATTTTCTGTGAATCGCGGCGATGTGCTGATCGAAGGCGTGGGTGCCAATGCCGGCACTCAGCAAATCTTCGATATCGTGGCGCGTTCGGTCAAAATCGACGGAAAAATTAATACGCTCGCCAATGGCAGTCTGGGAATCACCACCGGCAATACTATCTGGGATTACGCCACGCGCAACGTCACCGGAGCGGTCGCCGGCACCGGCGCAGTACCGGTTTATGCACTTGACTCGACCGCACTGGGCGGCATGTATGCCGGTCGCATCCGCATCATCGCCACAGAAGCGGGCGTGGGCGTACGCATGCTGGGTGAAGCGGCGGCCAGTGCGGATGACTTCACGCTAAACAGTGCAGGCAAGGTCGAAATTCAGTCTGCGCTAAGCGCCGCGCGGGACACGACGATCACCACCAGTTCAGCCAGCGGAAATCAAGATATCTTTATCAATGGTGCAGCGGCCAAACTTTCCGCCAGTCGCGATCTGGCACTGTTCGCCACATCAGGCCGGATCAATCTGAATGAGGGTGAACTATATGCGGCCAACAATCTGACCTTGACGGGCAATACCTTAAGCGATGTTTCCACTGCGGCAAAAACTCGTTTTGCCGGTGTCAACAATACCCTGAACACCAGCGGGGCGGCGGCAATCGATGGCGGAATCTGGGGCGCGGGTAGCGCATTGTCAGGTGCTTTTGACGCACTTGCGATCGGGACGAATGGCGCCACCCTTTATGCCGGCACAACGCTGGATTTGACTACCGTCAACAATCTGTCGCTGGCAAACGCGGCGGTGCGTTCAGCCGGTAATATGACGCTTGCCGCCAGCAGCGGCGCGATTAGCACGAGTGCCGGTGTGAATCAGGGCATACAGACCACCGCCGGCAATCTAAGTATGACGGCAGGCAACGGGCTGACCAATGCCGGTACAGTCACCGCCGATACAGGCAGCATCACTGCACGCGTAAACGGCACGCTGGACAACAGCGGCGCACTCCACGCTAAAACCACGCTGGACATAGCCGATCAGAACAATGGCCGCACGGAAAACATCACCAATAGCGGCACTCTGCTGGCGGATGGCTCGATGACCGTGGCGGCTCAGGCTATTAACAACAGCGGCGCGATACAGGCGACTGCCGGCACGATACTCAACGCCACCAGCCTGCTCAACACCGGCACCTTTATTGCATCAGATACAGCAGGCTCGGATGCTATTTTTTCCTTAAGCGGCGCATTCGACAGTTCAGGCACGCTGCAATCCAAAGGTGCACTGACAATCAATGCAACGGGCGCATGGAACAATAGCGGGAAACTGTTAACGCTTACCACGGGCGGCAATGCCGGTGCGCTGATCTTTTCGGGCAACACACTCACCAACAGCGGTGAAATTGATGCTGCGGGAACCGTGCTGGCCAGTGCATCGGGCAGCAGTCTCTTCACGAACAGCGGTATCCTGCAAGGCGCGGGCTCGATGACACTCAATGCCGGTTCAGCCCTGAATAACAGCGGCAGGATCATCGGTGATAATGGTATGACTATCACCACTGGCAGTGGCAACTTCACGTTGAGTAACAGCGGCCTTCTGCAAGCCGGTACTCAGATGACAGTTGGTGATATCAACCATCTCGCGAGCAGCTTTAGCAATCTGAGCGGCGGTACGCTGCTGGCGCCCTCACTGAATATGAAAGCCGGCACAGTCAGCAATGCGGGAACGGTGCAAGCGACCGATAGCGCCACCGTGAGCGGAACGAATTTTACGAATAACACCGGTTCAACGTGGATCACCTCGACCGCGAGCGGTACGACCAGCAACTTCAATTTCAGCAGCACTATTGATAATCAGGGCACGCTGCAATCGGTCGGCGCATTAAACGCCGCGAGCACCGGCACCTTGACCAACAGCGGCACGATCAAAGGCAGCGGCAATTTGGCGCTCACCGGCAGCACGTTCACTAATAGCGGCTTTGTCGATGGCAGCGGTTTGACGACGCTAACCGCCACCAACACCAGCGGCACTACGTTCACTAACAGTCGCCAGTTGCACAGCATCGGCGCATTTTCATTGATCAGCGGCGGCAACGTTGCCAATACCGGCACGCTGATCGGCGATAACACCGTGTCACTCACCACGGGACAGGCCAGTTTCAATCTGGATAACAGCGGCCGCTTGCAGTCGGGCGCGGCGATGACACTGGGCGGCACAAATCATATAATTTCACTTAATAATCAATTATCTGGAGTCATACTGTCGGGCGCTGCGCTGAACTTAACCGGCGGCTCAATCAGTAACACCGGCACCGTACAGGCCGCCAGTAGCACGACGCTGAGCGGTACAAACTTTACTAATAACACTGGATCAACCTGGATCACCTCCACAAGCAATGGCGCGGCCAGCAACTTCAATTTCAGCGGCATATTCGACAATCAGGGCACCTTGCAATCGGCCGGCGCGTTAAACGCTGCCAGCACCGGCACCTTGACCAACAGCGGCACGATCAAGGGCAGCGGCAACCTGTCGCTCACCGGCAGCACGTTCACTAATAGCGGCTTTGTCGATGGCAGCGGTTTGACGACGCTAACCGCCACCAACACAAGCGGCACCACGTTCACTAACAGTCGCCAGTTGCACAGTATCGGCGCATTTTCACTGGTCAGCGGCGGCAACGTTGCCAATACCGGCACGCTGATCGGCGATGACACCGTGTCACTTACCACGGGTCAGGCCAGTTTCAATCTGGATAACAGCGGTCGTTTGCAATCGGGTGCGGCGATGACGCTGGGTGGTGCGGGCCATGGTGCAGTGCTCGGCAATCAACTATCAGGTATCGTCTTCTCGAATGGCACACTCTCGATCAGCGGCGGCGATCTGGACAATCAGGGCAAAATATACGCGAACACAGGCACCAGCATGAATGTCGCCAATGTGATCAACGGCGGAGCCGGCAACAGCAGCGCACTCATACTGGGGGCGATGAGCAGTGGCACCAGCACGATTTCAGCCAGCGGAACATTCGACAACTACGGGGCGATACACTCGAACGATACCTTCACGATCAGCGCGACAGGCATCACCAACCGGAGTACCGGCGGCCTGTCCTCTCTGACGACACTAGACCTGACCGCCCGCACGGGCAATCTGGATAACTACGGGGCTCTGTACGCAGGCAATCAATTGACGGTCAGCGCGACCCTAGGCAATCTAACCAACTATGCCTCCACCGGCACGATGGACTCATCCGGCAGCATGTCGTTGAATGCGGGTGGCACGTTCACCAACAACAGCACGATCAACGCAACGAATGACATCTCGATCAATGCGTCCACCGTGCGCAACGAGATCCCGGGAGGGGTTCCGGCCAGATTGTGGGGTGCGACCAATTGGGGCGGAACGGTACAGACCGGATATACCTGCAATGGCTCACTATGCCCCGTCGTGCCCGGCGATGAGTGGTGGTATTACCGGCGTGACGGTTCGGCGTCACAGTATTTTGCTGCGGTGATTCCTGCGGTAAAACCGCAGATAATCGCGGGCCGGAACATGAATATATCCGGATTCAGTCAGGCATTTAATACCGGTGCAGTACTGTCTGCCAGCTCGGGAACGCTGTCGATTACTGGAACAGGCTCGTTTACCAATGACGACCTGTCTCTGCTCACCAACCACTACACAGAGACCTGGTATACCTATAAGAACTGGGGGCTAATTTCTGACACGTGGAGTTATAACCAAGGTTATAACCTCGTCACCTCCCCCAGCACCGCTTACTCGTACGGGGCGGGGATTTTCGCCAGCACACTGAATGCATCCGGTTTTGCCCTATACAATCAAAGTTCACCTTGGGCCGCCTCCCCCACCAGTCGTTCGGCCAGCGGCGCATCACAGTCCAATCCGAATAGCGTATCGGGGGCGAACAACAGCAGTGCCAGCAGCGCCACCGGCGTCAATGGCGCAGGTGGCGCTGTCGTCGGCAGCAAGAGCAACGTTGTCGCGGGTGCTAGCCTCTCCTTTGCCGGACTCAATCTGACCCTGCCATCGAACCCGAATGGCTACTTCGTTCCCAATCGCGATCCGGCGGCGCACTATCTGGTCGAAACCAATCCACTGTTCGCGGTCGGTTCCAATTTCGTCGGATCGGATTATATGGCGCAACGTTATGGATACAACCCCGACACGGTGATCAAACGCCTGGGGGATTCAAACTACGAAGCCTATCTGGTGCGCCAGCAACTCATTCAGCAAACTGGTGGCAACGTACTCAAGGGCTATGGTAACGAAGCCGCTCAGATGCAAAGTCTGATGGATCAGGCGGTCAGCCAGGGTAAGGAAATGGGTTTGGTGTTCGGTCAGGCACTCAGCCCGAGTCAGGCGGCCAGCCTCAAACAAGACATCGTATGGATGGAAGAGGTCGTGGTAGCCGGACAAAAGGTGTTAGCTCCCCGTGTCTATCTGGCGCAATCGACGCGAGACATGATCTCAGGCGGCGCCGTGATCGCCGGCGACAACGTCAATCTGGATGTCACTTCGCTGACCAATACCGGCGGCAGCATCTCGGGAGGCGACACACTGAAAATCACCTCTAAGGGAGATATCACCAACACCAGCGGCAACATCAGCGGTGGCAATGTCAGTCTGAAATCAACCGAAGGCAGCATCAAAAACGAAACCCTGACACAGGGCAGCGGCAACGATGAAAACTACAAGACGACCATAGGAAAAACTGCCGGCATACAGGCGACAGGAAATCTTGAACTGGATGCCAAAAAGGACATCAAGGTACTGGGCGGCGATGTAAGCGCAGGAGGTGATGCCTCGCTCTCGGCTGGCGGCAACGTCACATTCGATACCATCGTCGATAAGAGTACGACGACTTCACGCGAATCTCTGTATCTGGGTTTATATAATTCATCGACCACGACCACCACCAGTAACGAGAAAAATATCGGCTCCAATCTGGCTAGCGGCGGAAAACTATCGATCAAGAGTGGCGGAGATACCACCATCGCCGGCAGCAACGTTCAGGCCGATGGCGGTTTAGATGTCGATGCTGGCGGAAACTTCAACGTACTGGCACGTCAGGACAAGACAACGACCAAGTCGACCAGTGAAACTTCAGGTATTGGTGTCGGCGGCGGTCTCGTCGGCAGCGAAACCACGACGACGGATAATTTCAAAGGAAGCAATAAGGGTTCAACCATACAGGTAGGCAAAGCGGAGGACCAGGAAACTCGTGTCGCAGCCTTGCAGGAATTGCGCGACAAAAATGCTGCTTTATCTGCGACCACCGATGCCCTGCTAGCACTGAAGGCGAAATTCAAAAATGCCGTACCGGGTTCACCGGAAGCGGCTGCGCTCAAGGAAAAATTTAATGCAGGACTGGCCAGCTATCGTTCGCAATTAGCAGAGAGTAAGGATCTGCAAGCGAAAGTGGACGCTATCCCGTCAGGCGATTTAAACGTCAAAGCGGGCAAATCCATGGTGTTGCAAGGCTCTGACCTGAACGTGGCCGGCAATGCCGATATCTACGCAAAACAAGGTATCCAGATACTGGATGGTCTGGATGAAGAGCGCACCACGACCACCACGACCACAACCACCTTCCTGAAGATAGACGGTGCAGGTAACGATACCAACGCGGAGGCTAAATCCGATAAAAACGCCGATAGTGCCGCAGCAGCTTCCGGCAAAGCGGGCAAGCGCCAGGCGACAGCACAAGCCTCCGCCGATGCCTCAGCCGAGGCGTCTGCTGACGCGTCCTCAGAACATAATGTTAAACTGATGGAGACCAGCACGACCACCTCGCGTTCTGGCAGCAAGACCAGCGTGGCCTCCAACCTGAATATCGGCGGCAATCTGAAGGCGAAAACCGACGGCACACTGACTATACAGGGTTCAAATGTATCGGCTGGCGGCGATGCCAGTCTGGATGCCAAGGACATCGAAGTACTGACAGGACGTAACGAAGAGTTCAGCGACAGTCAAACCAGCACCGCTTCGATCGGTTTCTACGAACAAAGCAGCGCGGACGCCAGTGCCGGAGCGAGTGCCGATGCCAGCGCCAAAGCCAAAGCGCGCGGCGCGATGTCAACCGGTGCCAGTGCAGAGGCCAATGCACAAGCCTCTGCTGAAGCCAATGCCGAATCGACCATTACCGTGGGAGTACGCACTGAACAATCTCAGGAATCGAGCTACAACCTGACTAACACCAGCTCAACCATCAAGGTCGGCGGCAGCCTCGATATCAAGGCTCAGAATAAAGCCTTGTTTGTCGGTGCGGATATCGAATCAGGTGGAGACATGAATATCGAGGCTAAAAACATCGAGAATCGGGCCGCTCAGGACATTTCCACCTCTACTTCGTCGAGCACTCAAAATACCGCAGGACTCTATATCGGTGCTGAAGCACACGCCAGTGCAGGCGCTGAAGCGAATGCGAATGCCAGCACGACAACCAATCCGCTGGCCGGCTCTGGTGCCGAAGCGGGTGCCAGTGTCGGTGCGGAAGCCAGCGCCGAAGCCAGTGCCGGTTTACGCGAAAACTACGAATCGGAAAAAACCTCGGAACGCTCGGTGACCAACGTCACTAACACCTTCAAATCAGGAGGAAACTTTAAGCGTACCGCAGAAGACACCATCCTCGATCAGGGTACATCGATTGAGGCTGTCGGCAATATCGAACAATCTGCGCGGGTCATCAAGGAAGAGGCCATACATGACACTACCTCCAGTAGCACAGACACCCAATCTCATGACGCACGCGTGGGCGTGTATGCAGGTGCCGATGCCAGTGCAAGCGCCAGCGCCAATGCAGGAGCAGATGGTGTGGAATCCACTGTAGAGGGACCTGATGCAGGCGCCTCAGCCGGACTCAAAGCAAGCTACAAGGGGTCAATTGGCGGGGAGAGCGAGAGCACCAGTACCGCCGTCACCTCAAGATATAAAGCGGGCGGCAGCATCACCTCCAAGTCGACAGAGAGCACCACGCTGATCGGCACGCAGTTCGAGGCTGGTAAAGACATCAGCATCGAAGCCGGCTCACTCGATTACCAGGCCGCGCGCAACAGCACCACCAGCAGTTCGAATTCGAATGAAATCGATGCCTCCGGCAAGATTGGCCTGCTCGGCAAAGCCGGGGTGGAAGTCGAGGGGAGCTATGGACGCGAAGGAGAAGGCGAAAAAACCTCAACCGCACAGACCGGCAGCATCAGTGCGGCAGGCAATATCAGTATCAAAACCACAAAGGGCGATGCAACACTCGAAGGCACTAGCATTGAAGGCAAAGGCCGTGTTGAACTCGAATCCGCCGGTAGCGTCAACTTTAAGGCTGCCTATGATACCGTCGAGAGCACCAGCAACACCATCGATGTCAGCGCCAATATAAGCAGCAGCAAGGGCGAGTCGGGTAACGGCGCAAGTGCAGCCTATGCTCAGGAGGATGCGACCAGCAAAACCGCGCAGGTTGGCAGCCTCAAAGGCGGCACGATCAGCGTTAAGGCCGCCAATGATATCAATCTGGAAGGCACTAAGATTAAGTCTAAAGGCGACACGAGTCTTGAAGCCGGCAATAACGTCAACCTGAAAGCGGCTGAAAATAGCGAAATCAGCACAGGCTTTGGCGCCAGTTTGAGCGGAGGCAGCAGCAAAAATGACGAAGGCAGCAGTAAGAGCGGAGAGGCAGGAGCCAATGCCAGCCTGAGTATCAACGTCACCTCAGAGACGACCAGCATTGATTCCGGCGGCACACTGACCATCAAGGGCAAGAGCGTGACTAATCAGGAAGCTGATCTTAGCGCCAAGAAAGGGACACAAATTACCGGCAAAGTGGTCAACGAAAAGGCCGCCGACTACGAAGTTTCAGTAGGCCTTGATGTGGCCGGCAGCGCTGAGTCCACAACTGAAAAGAAGAAGGAAGGTTCGAAGACAACCGATGACATACCGGATAACCGCCCTAAGGCTGCCGATGTCATCACCAAGAAATACGCAGCCGAAGCGCCTGAGCCATCGAAGAAATCTGCTGACAGCACTCCGGTTGATCGCAAAGCTGATTTGGCCCGGCTCACCTCAGGCTGGGACAAGCAGAAGGAGAACATCAATAAGGGGTTAAACAAACCGGCAGACCCGGCTGCAAACAAGGTAAAACCGACCGACAAACCGCCTGTCACTACACCGGCCCAAAAAGTTACTAATGCTAAGCCCAATTACATGAATGACACAGCTAGCAGCTCATTGAAAAAGAAAACTAAACAACTTGATCAATAGATAATCGTAATACAGAGGGTTGCGACTAGCTTATTCGGGCTATGCTTGACATTAGTCAGCTCTGATAACTAGTCGCCCTCGCTAACCATTTATTTGAAGATATAGCGACTAACCATTGAATGGATCACTTGCGGCAGCAGTATTCAATGTATTAATCCGCTTAAACGTTTTTGCCCTATACAGGTAAACCTCACACGCGTCAGGCACAAACTGGATGGTGTTATTAAATAGTATTCATTTATATTCATGACTTGCCGATGCTGTACGGCTCAAGAATCTGAGGAAAAAAATCCGCCCGTAGTACATCAGGCGGAGAGAGGGTTCTCGGGTTGTGAGTGCCGTTTTTTGTCCGGCGGCAAACACCACCATCGATCAGTATTTAAATTAGATGCCGACCGCCACATTCATCACATCGCTCCATTGTCCGACCGGCTCATCGTGCAGCCGGTAAATTGCCTTGTATTTCCAGTTAGTGCCGGACGCCGGCAACGGCGTCATATCAATCGTATCGGGCTCGTTGTTGACGGCAAACAACACGAAGCCGGCCCCCCGATCCGCCCAGATTTCAATCGCTGAGGCCTGCCCCTTCGTCCAGCAAATGACCGGATTTCCCGCATTGTAGCGACACTTCAAAACCGGCTTCCAGGTGTCCGGCTCCACCGTAATTTTAGGACCAATCAATTGTAAGTGCTGACCGATCGCCTCGGTGTAATTCTTGTGGGCCTTAATGCCGGCAACCAGCGTGGACAGGCGAGAAATGATGCCAGGGGCAACAACGGGAGGTGTTGCTTCATCGGTTTTAAGAACGGCCGGCCAGTTTGCGAAATCCGTACCGCCATCGCGCAGCAGATTTTTATGCGCCGTCCATGATCGAACTCCTTTTGGTGGGTTAAGTAAAAACCGGACTGCATTACGAACATAATTCACAATTGCTACGGCGTGATTTTTTATCCGCCCTGCGGGCTCGCCACTTATTCTTGCGGGTTCCGCACGCTATCTGATAGGCTCTGCCGTCAGTTTCAGATGATCTTCGAACCATATGGGCTCATCTTCGAAGCATATTAGTTCATCTGCGAACCAGATCAGTTCATCCGCGAACCATATGAAGTCGTCTGCACGCTGACTCAGATACCCGTGACACGGCGCCGGGCAACCGCTCCAGTCTGCCGCGCCTGTTAACTGGTTCGCGGATCGTGTTAACTTGCCCGCGGATGAACTCATATGGTTCGAAGATCATGTCAACTTGCCTGCTGATCAACTCATATGGCTCGCAGATCATGTTAACTTGCCTGCGGATCAACTCAACTTGCCCGCGAATGATGCTAACTTGAGTACAGATCCCGAAAATTCACCTACGGCTTGCGCTAAACCGACTGACGCGCCCTCCAAATCAACTTCAAGCCACCCGCCAGGGGTGCTGCAAGGAATGTCCGTCTGAATAATTGCGTACTGCCAGAACGTTGAACGCATTTTGCGTACGGGTCCGGATAAATACAATATGCCAAAAGGCCTAGACAATCCGGATTCACCGGCATCGCGTGCAGAATAGATAGCAGGGATGAGTTTAATCGTCACCACGGTGACGTTGCTCAAAATAAGTTTGGCGTTTTTAAATCTGGTTATTCACCGGAGTTTTATCTGGCCTTGCGATACGCCTTCTGTTTTTGCAACAGAATGACATCAGGTGAATTTGTGACTTAATTAAAGCGCCGTAGCAAGCTGAAAAGTCCGGTATGGCAAGCAGCGACTGCAATGTCAGTTATGCGCAATCCTGAATCCTCCCAGGCCGTCCGTGCAACTCACAGGGCGCGTTGATTTTCAACTATGGTTGAAAATCAACGAACAACCTATTCCATATACATCCCACCGTTTACATGCAGCGTGACGCCGGTAATGTAAGCGGCTGACGGTCCTGCGAGAAAGGCGACAGCGGCGGCAATGTCGGTCGGCTGCCCCAGACGTTTCAGCGGCACATGCTCGACCAGCTTGGCGCGTTGCTCGTCACCCAATGCGTGGGTCATATCGGTATCGATAAAACCCGGCGCGACGCAATTCACGGTAATGTTGCGGCTGCCGATTTCCTGCGCCAGTGACTTGGTAAAACCGATCATGCCCGCCTTGGACGCTGCATAATTAGCCTGCCCGGGATTGCCCATGCTGCCCACCACCGACGAAATACTGATGATGCGCCCTGTCCGCGCCTTCATCATCGCGCGCAGCACTGCACGTGACAGACGGAAGACAGATTTTAAGTTGGTCGCGATAACGTCATCCCACTCGTCATCGGTCATACGCGCGAGCAGATTGTCGCGGGTGATACCGGCATTATTCACCAGTATGGAGATTTCACCATACTGTTTGCGCAATTCACCCAATACCTGTTCAGTCTGAGGCACATCGTTAACGTTCAGCGCATAGCCCTGACCTCTAATCCCGGCAGTCGCCAGATATTCGCTGATTGAAGCCGCGCCCTTATCTGAGGTAGCGGTACCAATCACGATCGCTCCCTGACGCCCCAACTCCAGCGCGATGGCCTGACCAATGCCGCGAGAAGCACCGGTAACCAGTGCGATTTGTCCTTGTAATGTCATGTTCATTCCTTTATGCGAGAGTCGCTAACGCCAGTGTCAATGCGGCACCGTCGTTGATGGCCAATGCCTGCTGAGTGGTATCGATACGCTTATTGAGTCCTGCCAATACTTTACCCGGCGCGCACTCAACATTGTGCGTGATGCCTAGTTTGCCGAACGCCAGCACGGTTTCAACCCAGCGTACCGGCGAATACAACTGACGAACCAGCGCATCTTTGATCTTGTCGGCATCACTGTAAGCGGCCACATCAGCGTTATGCAGCACCGGAATGACAGGAGAGACGATCGCAACGTCAGCGAGATAGGCCCGCAGCTGACTGGCGGCGCCCGTCAGCAGACTGCAATGCGATGGCACGCTCATCGGCAGCATGATCGCGCGTTTGGCGCCGCGCGCCTTGGCCAGTTCCATGCCGCGCTCAACCGCAGCGCGATTGCCCGCGATCACCACCTGCCCCGGAGAATTGTAATTGACAGCTTCAAGCACCTCGCCTTGCGCACCTTCGAGGCACACAGCACGCACCGCTTCATCGTCCAAGCCTAGGATTGCGGCAATACCGCCCACGCCTTCAGGCACGGCGTGCTGCATGCATTCAGCGCGGTAACGCACCAGCGGCAGCGCATCGGAAAAGCTCAGCGCACCGGCGGCAACCAGTGCGGTGTATTCGCCCAGACTGTGTCCCGCCATCATGGCAGGCAGTGCTCCGTTCTGAGACTGCCAGGCGCGATAAACAGCAACCCCTGCGGTCAGCATCAGCGGCTGCGTATTCACGGTTGAATTGAGTTCGGCATCAGCCCCCTCTTGCATCAACTGCCAAAAATCCTGCTGCAAAACTGCAGACGCTTCATTAAACGTGTCGCGCACGACCGGAAAATCGGCATAACCGTCCATCATGCCGCGCGATTGAGAACCCTGACCGGGAAATACGAAGGCGAATTTAGTCATAAAAAATCCGTTAGTAGTGAGTTGTGAGTTGGCGAGTTCGAACGGCTAACCATTCGCTGGCATGATCACCATTTGAGCAGGACAGCGCCCCAGGTAAATCCACCGCCGATCGCCTCGAGCAAAACGTGTTGTCCGGCCACAATGCGCCCGTCGCGTACCGCGGCATCGAGTGCCAGCGGAATCGAGGCCGATGAGGTATTGCCGTGACTGGCCACCGTGACCACCACATTATCGAGACTCAAACCCAGCTTTTTAGCGGTCGCTTCGATGATGCGGATATTGGCCTGATGCGGCACCAGCCAGTCGATGTCGCTACCTTTCAAACCGGCGATGGTCAGCACTTCGTCAACCACACGGCTCAGCACGGTCACGGCAAATTTGAATACAGCCTGACCCTCCATGCGGATAAAGGGATCACCCTGCACCACGCCGTCTGACACCGTCCCGTCGACACGCAGCAAGGCGTGATGCTGACCGTCAGAGTGCAGCCTGGATGCCAAAATTCCCGGCTCGCTGCTGGCCTGCAAAATCACTGCACCTGCGCCATCGCCGAACAGAACGCAGGTCGTGCGATCTTTCCAGTCAAGAATGCGCGACATAATTTCGGCGCCGACCACCAGCACAGTTTTAGCCTGCCCGCCACGGATATACAAATCGGCCGTATTGAGTGCATAGACAAAACCGCCACAGACGGCCTGCATATCGAATGCCGCACCGCCATTTTTAATGCCCAGTTTATCTTGCAGGATACAGGCCGTACTTGGGAAAATTTTGTCAGGACAGGTCGTCGCCACGATGATCAGATCGATGTCTGACGCCTCGATACCAGCCATCTCAATCGCGCGCAGACTCGCGTGCAGCGCCAGATCACTGGTCACTTCATCCTCCGCCGCAATATGCCGCTCATGAATACCGCTGCGCGAGACAATCCATTCATCCGTCGTATCGACAAATTTTTCCAGATCGAAGTTGCTCAGCGTTTTAACTGGCAAATAACTGCCTGTACCGATAATTTTTGCATGCATTACGACACTCCCTGAGGGGTATTTTGACGCTGGTTGTGCCACTTTTCGATATGTTCGCTGATGTGCTGCCACATATTTTCGCGCGCTTCCTCAGCGGCTTTTTCAATCGCGCAGCCAAAGGCAAATACATCGGCCGAACCGTGGCTTTTCACCACGATACCGCGCAGACCTAATAAACTGGCGCCATTGTAACGCCGGTGATCAAGTCTGTGCTTAAATGCCTTGAGGACGGGCAAAGAAACCAGCGCGGCAAATTTGGTATAAAGATTCTGAGTAAAGCCTTCCTTGAGAAAACCGCCCATCATCTTGGCGACCCCTTCAGCGGTTTTAAGCGCGACATTGCCGACAAAACCGTCGCAGACAACAAGATCCGTCACACCGTTGAAAATATCGTTGCCCTCGACGTTACCGTAAAAGTTAAGATCGCTCTCACGCAACAACACAGCCGCCTGTTTGACGACCTCGTTACCCTTGATATCTTCAGAACCGATATTGAGCAGGCCGACGGTAGGACTGGGCTTATGCTCGAGAGCTGTAACCAGCGTTGCCCCCATCATGGCAAATTGCAGCAGATGCTCCGCGCTGCAGTCGGTATTAGCCCCCAGATCGAGCATACACACCTGACCATTTTTAGTCGGCAGATAGGACGCGATCGCGGGGCGATCAATACCGGGAATCGTCTTGAGCACGTAGCGTGCCGTTGCCATCAGAGCACCGGTATTGCCCGCACTGATGCAGGCGGCGGCCGTCCCGTCCTTGACCAGATTAATGGCGACGCGCATCGACGAGTCTTTTTTACCGCGCAGTGCCGATTGCGGCTGCTCATCCATACCGACAACCTGAGTTGCTGCATGCACACGCAGACGATCACCGAACTGACCGGTCTTAACTCCGATAGTTTGCAACTGAGTATGTATTGCGTCGGGATTGCCTACCAGAATGATGGTATCGCGAGGATACTGCTTCAGATAGTTAACGGCGGCTGGGATCGTAACTGAGGCACCGTGGTCGCCCCCCATCGCATCTATAGCTAATGTGACATCCACTAAAGTGTCCTTGGCGATGAATTCAGACAAATCTAAATCCGATAGAAATGAAAACGCAGCCGACGAATCGGCTGCGCTGTAGACATCAGGACTTAGTCAGCCTTAGTCTTTACTACTTTTCTGCCGCGATAAAAACCAGTCGGGCTGATGTGGTGACGCAAATGATTTTCGCCGGTGGTAGGCTCAATTGCCAGCGCCGGTGTTGTCAAAAAATCATGGGCGCGATGCATACCACGCTTGGATGGGGATTTTTTATTCTGCTGAACTGCCATGCTATTACTCCTTGAATAAACCTGATTATTTACGTTTCAATTTCATTAAAGCTGCAAAAGGATGCGTTTCATCCATCTGCTTTTCTTCTTCCTCTGCCATCTGACAATCGCCAAGCTCGTGTCTCGGTGCAATTGGCAAACCTAACAGAATCTCGTCTTCCAACAGCGCGAGCACATCAAGATGTGCCTCGGCCAGAATACCTTCAAACTCGTCTTCCTCGTCGTCCAACTCATCCAGACTAGCCTGATCGCACAACAACAAGCGCGCTTCATGCTGCACCGCATAATCAAGACCATGCAGACAACGCTGGCAACGCAACTGACAACCACCTTCGATACTGACATCCAAAATCGGACGCCCCTGACTATCTACGCCGCCCTTCAGGATATAATGCAAAATTCCTTGCGGATTATCCAGCACATCGAGCAAACGCGACAACTCAGCAACAGGCACTTTCGCGTCTATTTGCTTGCCGTTTTCGGCGAAATCTAGGCTATCGATAAAAGGTCGTGCGTACATGAGCCGCGCATGATATATTTTTCGGGCCTCGCTGTCAAAAATCCTGCCAAAAATATTGAAAATAGCTGTCTTTTCAACCGGGCACAGGATTTTCAGACCTGCTTACACCTATTATTTGCATTATTTTTTCCAAGGAATCGATTTGCTTGTCCTAGCCTCCACCTCGCCTTATCGCAGCGAATTATTAAAGCGCCTGCAACTCCCTTTTGTCACAACCTCTCCGGATATCGATGAAACCCCGCAACAAGGTGAATCCGCGCGCGCAACTTCAGAGCGACTCTCACAAGAGAAGGCTCTAGCGGTAGCTGCCGATTATCCTGATGCACTCATCATCGGCTCGGATCAGGTGGCTTTGCTGGAAGGCCGGCAAATCGGCAAACCACTCACACACGAAAATGCAATCCGACAACTGCGCAGCATGAGCGGAAAAACCACCACCTTTTATACGGCACTCACTCTGCTCAACAGCCGCACAGGGCACATGCAGACCGCCGTTGCCGAAAATACTGTCACGCTGCGCGACTTAACCGATAAGGAAATTGAAGGCTACTTGCTAAAAGAACAGCCCTATCAGTGCGCCGGCAGCGCAAAATCAGAAGGACTGGGCATCGCGCTGATGAGCAGCATGAGAGGCGACGATCCTAACGCACTGATCGGCCTGCCGTTAATATTGCTAATTGACATGCTGCGCCGCGAAAACGTAAAGCCATTCTAATATGACCCATAAAACAGGCACACTCTATCTTATCCCCTGCACGCTGGGCGAAACACCTGCCGAGCAGGTTCTCCCTCAACACGTGATCAACATTGCACGCAGCCTGCAATATTACGTCGTGGAGCAACTTAAAACGGCAAGGCAATTCCTGTCCGCTTTGAAGCACGAGCACCCCATTCAGTCGCTGCATTTTGAAACGCTCAACGAACACACCGCCCCGACTGAACTCGCAGCCCTGCTGACTCCGCTACTAGCAGGACATGACGTCGGAATTATCTCAGAAGCGGGCTGCCCCGGCATTGCCGATCCGGGCGCCGCCCTTGTCGAACTGGCCCACAGAAACGGCATACGCGTCATCCCGCTGGTCGGCCCCTCTTCCATCCTGCTCGCCCTGATGGCCTCCGGCATGAACGGACAGTGTTTCGCCTTTCACGGTTATTTGCCCATCAACGATGCTGACCGCAGCAAAACGATCGCGCAACTGGAAGCCGAATCGGCCAGTCGCCGGCAAACACAGCTATTTATCGAAACCCCCTATCGAAACGACAAGCTGTTTCAAGCACTGATTGCGAAATGCCAGCCGCGCACCTTACTCTGCGTCGCAACCGATGTCAGTCTCGCGTCAGAACAGATACAAACGCGTACCATACAGCAGTGGAAATCACAGCCGGCCCCGCAATTAAACAAGCGCCCCAGCCTGTTTTTACTGCTCGCAAACAAATAAACGGCTCTCAAAGCGCTTTTTTATTGCACGAAGAGTTGATCTCTGGTATTAAAGCGGACTTATTTTTTTCACGTTGGAGAAGTGCAATGTCGCAACTATCGCTAAAGCCCATCGCTCCCTATCAAGCAACCGAAGGCGAGCCTTACATGAATCAGAATCAGCGCGAGCATTTCCGCAATGTTCTGCAACAGATTAAATCGGGTCTGGGCGAGGACATAGATCGCACTGTTCATACGATGCAGGACGAAGCGACCGTGTTTGCCGATCCAAACGACCGAGCAACACAAGAATCCGACATCAGCCTAGAACTGCGCAACCGCGACCGCGAACGCAAGCTGATCAAAAAAATCAATGAAATGCTTAACAAAATCAATGCAGACGAGTACGGTTATTGCGAAAATTGCGGGATCGAAATCGGCCTCGGTCGCTTAGAGGCGCGTCCAACCGCAACCCAGTGCATCGACTGCAAATCTCTCGATGAAATCAGAGAAAAGCAAATGGCGAAATAATTTTTTCTCCCCGTTTTGGACGAAACTTCGTCCAAAACGAACAACGCCAGCGCCGCTCACTTCGCGCTTCGACACATTAAAAATCCTTAAATTAAGGATTGACTCTGGCAAACGCTCCCCCATATTACTCGCGTGATTAAAAGGAGATCGTCATGCCTGCTATCCGTCCGCCTGCTGTCGCAGGTCTGTTCTACCCGGCCGATGCCGGCGAGCTAAAACTGGAAGTGCAAGGGTATCTCGCCGCTGCACAGCCTTTCGACCTCTCCCCCAAAGCCCTGATCGTTCCCCACGCGGGCTATATCTATTCCGGCGCCATCGCGGCAACTGCCTATGCCACGCTGCACAAGCTTTCCCGAAAAATCCGCCGCGTGATATTGCTAGGCCCCACGCATCGCGTCGCGATACGCGGCATCGCCTTGCCCGGAGTTGACGCATTCGACACGCCGCTTGGCCGAATATGGATTGACGCTGCAGCGGTCGACGCCATCGGGCACATGGCACAGGTCGTCACAAGCCCTCTGGCGCACGCGCAGGAACACGCACTTGAAGTACAACTGCCGTTCCTGCAAAGCGTATTGTCTGATTTCACGCTGCTGCCGCTGGCGGTGGGTAACGCCAGCGCAGCAGAAGTCGCCCGTGTGCTCGAATGCTTATGGGGGGGCGAGGAAACGCTGATTGTCATCAGCTCGGATCTGTCGCACTATCTGACTTATGCAACGGCGCAGCGCATAGACAATGAGACAGTTCAAGCCATTCTGAACCTGACTCAACCCATTGCACATGAGCGTGCCTGCGGCGGCACACCGGTCAGCGGTCTGATGATTGCAGCCATACACCATCATTTAAGGCCGCATTTACTGGAACTTAAAAATTCCGGCGACACCGCAGGCGATCGTGACCGGGTGGTAGGTTATGCCGCACTGGCATTCACTGAGGATACTAACCGTGACTGAGACAGGTCCTATTCTGTTAGCGATCACACGCGCCGCGATCTCCCGCGCCCTGCATATTCCGCGCATCGCCGATGAAAGCGCCCCCTGGCTCACGGAGTACGGCGCCTGTTTCGTCACCCTCACCCAGCATGGCCAATTGCGCGGCTGTATCGGCTCGCTCATCCCCCACCGTTCGCTACTGGCCGACCTCAAAAGCAATGCCATTGCAGCCGCCTTGCAAGACCCGCGTTTCATGCCACTGACAGCGGACGAACTCGACACCACGCGTATCGAAATATCCTTGCTCTCCCCCATCGAAAAGATGGCGTTTCGCGACAAAGCGGATGCTTTATCCCAGTTGCGCCCCGGCATAGATGGCGTGATCTTCGAATACGGCCGCTATCGCAGCACGTTTTCACCTCAGGTATGGGAACAACTGCCGCAACCTGCATTATTTCTCTCTCAGCTCAAACGCAAGGCTGGCCTGCCCGAAGATTTCTGGGATCAGGGCGTCCAGCTGTCCAGATACTCAGTCAGCAAATTCAAGGAGGCCTAAAATGGATGAGCCCATCAGTGCAACAGAACGCTATCCTGCGAAATACTGGCATACCCTCTCTGACGGGCGAGTCCAGTGTGATTTATGCCCGCGCGACTGCAAGCTGCACGAAGGTCAGCGCGGTGCCTGCTTCGTGCGAGGATGTGTCGGCGATCAGATGGTGCTCACCACCTATGGCAGATCGTCCGGATTTTGCGTCGATCCGATTGAAAAAAAACCGCTCAACCAGTTTTATCCGGGCAGCAGCATCCTCTCGTTCGGCACCGCCGGCTGCAATCTGGCCTGCAAGTTCTGCCAGAACTGGGATATTTCAAAATCGCGCAGCTTTGACAAGTTAGCCGATCAAGCCAGCCCCGATGCCATCTCTCATAGCGCAGTACAACTGGGGTGCAAGAGCGTCGCCTTCACCTACAACGACCCTGTAATTTTCGCCGAATACGCGATGGATACGGCGGACGCCTGCCATGCTAGGGGCATCAAGACCGTGGCGGTCACAGCCAGCTATATTCACACGCAAGCCCGCAGGGATTTTTTCGCCAAAATGGATGCGGCCAACGTAGATCTCAAAGCATTTACCGATGAATTTTATGTCAAGCAATGCGGCGCGCATCTGCAACCCGTACTCGACACACTCACCTACCTGTGCCGCGAGACTCAAGTTTGGGTTGAACTGACCACGCTACTGATTCCCGGACTGAATGATAGCGACGACGAAATCGCCCGCATGTGCGACTGGATCGCAGAACATCTGGGCACGGGCGTGCCGCTGCACTTCACGGCTTTTCATCCGGATTACAAGTTAACCGACATTCCTGCAACGCCGCCTGCGACACTCGCCCGCGCGCGGAAAATCGCCCTCGATGCAGGGTTAGCTTACGTCTATACCGGCAACGTACACGATAAGGCGGGAGACAGCACTTTTTGCCCGTCCTGCGGGGCTGCGCTGATCGTACGCGACTGGTATGAAATCAATGCATACCGGCTCACACCCGACGGGCATTGTCCCGATTGCCACGCTCAGATTGCCGGACACTATGAAGCCTATACGCAGGCATTCGGCCGTCAGCGCATCAGGGTGATGCCTGATTGAACGGTCATGCTATCATTCAGTGCCGGACGCTGACCTGATCGCCCGGCATTTTTTCACAAGACCTTCATGACCTCACCTGCACACAAAATCCTCCTCGACGTTTTTGGATACACAACCTTTCGCGGTGATCAGCAGGCCATCGTCGAGCACATCGCCGCCGGCGGGGATGCGCTGGTGCTCATGCCGACCGGCGGTGGAAAATCGCTGTGCTATCAGATTCCTTCACTGCTGCGTGCGGGTACCGGCATCGTCATTTCGCCGCTGATCGCTCTGATGCAAGATCAGGTCGAGGCACTGCAACAGCTGGGCGTGAGAGCGGCCTACCTCAATTCCAGCCTGGCGACGGACATCGCACGCGAAGTGCAAGGACAGCTGATGCGAGGCGAACTCGACCTGCTGTATGTCGCGCCTGAACGGCTGATGAATGCTAATTTTCTCGGCCTGCTCGAGCAGGTTCAAGCAAGACACGGTCTTGCACTGTTTGC
Organism: Gallionellales bacterium GWA2_54_124; assembly: GCA_001801025.1. Lineage (GTDB taxonomy): Bacteria > Pseudomonadota > Gammaproteobacteria > Burkholderiales > Gallionellaceae > Gallionella. The sequence goes on along the minus strand of MGWO01000007.1, from coordinate 1,068,650 downwards.
CATCGACGAAGCGCATTGCGTCTCGCAATGGGGACACGACTTCCGCCCCGAATACCGCGAACTGACGATCTTGCGGGATCGCTTCCCCGCTGTACCGCGCATCGCACTGACTGCGACCGCAGATGCGCCGACCCGGCGCGAAATCGTGGAACGGCTCTCGCTCGAACAGGCACGCGAGTTTGTCTCCAGCTTCGACCGGCCGAATATCCGCTACAAAATCACAAATAAAGACAGCGTAATCAATCAACTACAATACTTCATCAGCAAAGAGCATCCGCACGATGCCGGCATCGTGTACTGCCTGTCGCGTCGACGAGTAGATGAAACAGCAGCAAAATTAAAATCGCTCGGCTGGGATGCACTGCCCTACCATGCAGGGCTGGATGCCGCAACGCGCGCGGCCAATCAGAGCCGCTTCCTGCGCGACGAGGGCGTGATCATGGTGGCGACCGTCGCATTCGGCATGGGCATCGACAAACCTAACGTACGCTTTGTCGCCCACATCGATCTGCCCAAAAGCATGGAGGGCTATTATCAGGAAACCGGCCGCGCAGGCCGGGACGGATTACCTGCCGACGCCTGGATGGCCTATGGTCTGGGCGATGTCGTATCGATGCGGCAGATGCTACTCTCGGGCGACTCACCGGAGGAGCGCAAACGGGTGGAGCTGCAAAAACTCGACGCGCTGCTCGGATTTTGTGAATCAACCGCCTGCCGCCACCAGACCCTGCTGCGCTATTTCGGCGAATCGCATCCGGGCAATTGTCAGGAATGCGACAACTGCCTGACACCGGTAGAAGTGTGGGAAGCAAGCCTTGAGGCGCAGATGGCCTTATCCTGCGTCTATCGTACCGGGCAACGCTTCGGCGTCGGGCATCTGGTCGATGTACTGCTGGGCAAACAAACGGAGCGCGTCACAAAATTCGGACACCAGCAGCTATCGACCTTTGGTATCGGATTGGCGCACACCGCGCAGCAATGGAGCAGCGTGTATCGTCAACTGATCGCAGGCGGTTATCTCGAAGCGGATATCGAAGCGTATGGCGGACTGATGCTGACCGCAACGGCTCGTCCCGTACTCAGAGGCGAACACCCCGTATCGCTGCGCCGCGATACGGAACCTGCCAAACGAAAATCGGTTAAATCGGAGATGGCAAATAAGTCGCGGGAGCCGTTTTCAGGTGCAAATGAGGATAGGTTGTGGCTCGCACTCAAGGCAAAACGAATGCAACTGGCACGTGAGCAAGGCGTGCCGCCCTATGTGATTTTTCACGACAGCACGCTGCTGGAAATGCACGAGCAGCGCCCCGGCAGCCTGACTGAAATGGGGCGTATCAGCGGTATAGGTCAGGGTAAACTTGTGCGCTATGGCGATGATTTTTTAAAAGTAATCGAAGACACCGCCAACCGCTAGCGCAACCTACAAACCGCCTGCATAGCGTGCCTGCAAAGACACAAAAACCGTACCGACAGGCTTTAACGGTATTTCGTATTAAACAGAATCAAGCCAGAAAATGCTCAGAAATTTCTTCGTAATAGGCCTGCTCTCCGTCCGAAGCAATCCCGAGCTCCTCTAACACCTCAGCACCTATCTGCCGCCAGACCGGATTTTCGCTATGTGAAATACGATGGTGAAAATGGATCGCCAGTTGCAAAATGGCCACCAGCGTACGCACGACCCCCGGTTCCTCGCGCGGCAACTCATAGTGATACAGGATCGACTTACAGATAAAATCCGGCAATTTCCAATGGCGCGCGATCAAATAACCGATACTGCAATGGTCCACATTGAAATGTTTATCCTCCAGACTCAAACTAGGCCCGCATAAGTTCGTATCCAGATTAAGCGTACTACAGTACTCGGGGAAACGCAGCATTAACACCGGCACCCCGCATTCGTGAAAGATACCGGCCATGTAAGCCTGATCAGGAAAAATATTGCAAACGGAGACCCGTTCACTCGCAATCAGTGCGGCAAGTTTGGCTATTTCATCTGAACGAGTCCAGAATATCTCAAAAGACTTGCGCGTCGAATCTGAAATATGGGTAGACAAACAAATCGCCTGTACCAGATTATAGGTTTGCTTGACACCAACGAGCATCAGCACCTGTTCGAGTGTGTCGTATTTTTTATTGCCAAAAACCGGCGAGCCAACGATTTTAAACAGCATCGCAGTAATCCCGGGATCGGTCGAAATCACCTTCGCCAGCATTTTCATGCTGTAATTCCCCGATGAAAGGGCCGCGTCGAGTTCGATTAACACCTTAGGTTGAGGCGGGAGTTTTATCCCCTTTATCACCAGTTGTTTGATGGCTTTTTCGGTTTCAATGGGCATAGTATTCTTTTCATTTTTCCTGCCCCGTCAATAGGGCTTAAAGCGTTCAGGCACAGGAGTTACATAAATATCACATCGCACATCCATCAGGCAAGACGCAGCAGCCCGTAATCATAACGTTTAACGCAAATACTTGCGACCCGCTTTCGGATGCTCGGATGCAAGACAGGCACGACGATAAGATTGCAAGTTTCTCTGCGCACGGCCAAGCAGGGTGCCATGCGGATAATCTCCGTCACTATCTGCTACACCGGCCGCCACCCCCATCACCAGTTCCATCCCCTCGCGAACATGACTGGCGGAATAAATATGAAACAGACCTTGCCGGACCGCCTCGATGACCCGCGGCGCCACCATCAGGTGACGGCAATTGCGCGATGGAATCAGCACTCCTTGCTGTCCATCCAGTCCCGATGCTTCACAAATACTGAAATAGCCTTCAATTTTTTCATTGACCCCGCCCACTGGCAATACTTCGCCGTGCTGATTGATCGCACCTGTCACGGCAATTCCCTGCTTGAGCGGCACACCCGACAATGAGGAGAGCAGCGCATACAACTCGGCACAGGAAGCCGAATCGCCTTCAACACCGAAATACTCCTGCTCAAATACGAGGGATGCGTTAAGCGCCAGCGGCGCGATATGCGCAAAGAGCGCCGAAAGATAATGGTGCAGGATGAACACGCCCTTGTCGTGTATCGGCCCTGACATCTCGACTTCGCGTTCGATATTGAGCAGACCGTCATTACCGGCAAAGCTTCGCGCAGTTACCCTGACCGGAAAACCGAAACGGTAGTCCCCCAGATCCATCACGGTCAAAGCATTGATCTGCCCTAGCGCCTCGCCCTGCACGCTGATCAGCACCTCGCCATCACGGATTGATTCCTGCATGCGTCGGGCAGGGTAATCGTGACGGCGGATACGGCAGGCTATCGCTGTTTCAACATCGATGCGCTCTACCAACTGGCCACCACGCCCAAGGCAATGCGCTGCACTCTCCATCACCTGTGCCTCTGCCCTGGAAAAATTGGCACTCTGACGCGCCTGATCATCTACTTCCCGGTGCATATCTTCCAGAAGCAAGGCCACCGCGGCAGCTGAAAAATGCAGTAAGCCTAGTTTTTGGCAGCTGTGAGCGACAAATATCGCAAAAGCGCGGTGCGTTTCCTGATTCGTTGAAAAGCTTTCGGCAAAATCCACCTTGACCCTGAAGCGACGTGCAAACTCAGGATCCTCCTCCTGCAATTCATAGTACTGTTCGCGTGATGCTACCAATATAATCTTGACCTCAATATCGACCGCTTCGGGTTCGAGCGAGACAGCAGCAATCGGCGCAAAAGTTGTCCCCGGTTCCTCGATTTGTAACTTTCCGCTACGCAAAAAACGCTGTAGTTTTTCCCACACCAGCCCGTCTGCCAGCAAGTCTCGCAAATGCAACATCAAAAAACCGCCATGCGCCCGCAACAAAGTGCCTGCCCGTATCCGGGTAAAATCCGTTGCCAGTACGTCATTTTCGGCCTGATATTCGATGCTGCCGAACAGTGAGCGAAACAGCGGATTATCGTCGATGATCACAGGAGCTCCCCTCAGCCCCTCGTTATCAACCACCAGGTTGACCCTGTAGCGGGACAAAGTACGCGACAACGCCGCCATCTTGATCTCGTCATCGCTATCGGACTCCTCAAACAACTCAATGTTATCGAGCACATCCTGCGAGAGCTGCTCGAAATAGCTCGTGAGTTTGATGGAGTCAACCATCTGCTTTTTGAGCTGATTGCGGATTGACTGCAATTCCTGTTCGAGCAAGGGCTTGATCAACTGGCGTCGCAACGCTGCCAATGCCTCGTTCATGGCACGCTCCATAGGACGCGTCTTCTCGAGGAATCGTGCGATTTCCACCCGCAAAGCCTGCTCAGCCTTATCAATTTCAGCCCTGCGCTCTTTTGGTAAAGCATATACCTCATGCTCGGTGATGGCATGTCGCTTATCCCCCATCAGGGTAAACACCAGATGACCTGATTCCCGATGCAAAATAAAGTGATGCGCCTCTGCAAAGGCATCCAGCTCCACATAGGCTTTGGCCTCATCGGCCTTGTAGATATTTTCAATCCGCGCGCTTTCAGACTTAAAGTCCTGACCTACCAGACGCCGGGGAATTTCGGTTTGCAGTGTTTTACACAGCTGCACCATAAACTGGCGAAACACGCGCCCGTAACCTGCAGGCAGACGCAAAGCACGCGGACGCTCAGGCACATCAAAATTATGCAGATAACACAAATCAGGCGGCACCTTCCGGGTCGCAGCAATTGTGTGCATCGCCTGTTTAAGGAGTGATGAACGCCCGCTGCCTGCTTCCCCCAGAACGAATAAATTATAATCAGGCTGATCCATAGACAAACCGAATCGAGTTGCAGCTTCTGCACGTTCCTGGCCTATCCACGGCAATGAGTAATCCAATAATTCGGCTGTATCTGCAAACCCAAGGTCTGCAGGATCAATAGATATACGCAATTGATCGGGTGTTAAAAGGCATGTCGACATAATTTTCTTGTAACGAAATAGCACAGACAGATTGTCACCGAATAATCTGAAAAGTGATAGCAGATTGCATTTATTGGTACACTCTGCCCTGCATTAATTGAACGAATTATTTTTTTTACTCATGGAGCGCTAACATGATCAAAATCCTGCTGTTTATCTTGATGACACAGCTCTCTCCCCTGGCTTTTGCAGACTTTGAAAGCGATCTGACTGCCACTGCAAAAACGGACTCCTCGTTGCGCGAGCTGCGCATTCGCGCAGACCAAAACGATGCAGAAGCACAGTTCAACTTGAGCTCGCTGTATTTCAAGGGGCAGCAAGTAGAACAAGATTACGTCGAAGCGGCCAAATGGATGCAGCGGGCGGCAGAACAGGGCCATATCCTTGCCGCCTATAATCTTGCGATGATGTTTAACTCAGGACAAGGTGTCGCGACCGATTATGCCGCTGCTGCCAAATGGTATCAAAGGTCCGCCGAAGGCGGCTTTGCACTAGCACAGCTTAATCTGGGTGTCGCTTATGCCAATGGCGAGGGCGTACAAAAAAACGATACTGAGGCTGTCAAATGGTTTCGTCTTGCGGCCGAGCAGAACGATGCACAGGCACAGTTTAATCTGGGCGTGATGTACGCTAATGGACAAGGTACAGAGCAAAACCTTATCGAATCCTATCGTCTGTCGAAACTCGCAGCGGCACAGGGACATGAGACAGCTAACCAGTTGATTAGCGATCTAACCCGAAAAATGACGGCCAAACAAATCGCCCGGGCCAACAAACCGATCAAAAAAAAGCTGCCTGTAGTAACACCTGAAAAGTCACAGATAACATCAAATCAAAGCGACACCCAACAGACAGACAACAAGGCCGCTGAAGTGACAGACGTTTCGCCTGTCCAACAAGTCCCTGCAGTGCAAACCGTTGCAGCACAGCCGGTGGCCGAAGAAGCTGTAAAATCCGTTGCAACACTCGCACAGTCTGCTGCTGCAGAAAACGCGCAGCCCGCCCAGCAAGCAACGCAAGTCGCGGCAAAGACCCAGGAAGAAACAAAATCTGCTGAAGTAGCGGAAACGCCTGCTGCCGAAGAAGCTGAAAAACCCGTTATCTCAGCACCTGCGGCAACCCCCTCACCCGTCCTGCCTGATGCAGCCTATTACGTACAAATTGGCGCGTTCAAGTCCAAAAAACAAGCTGCCGACTTTATGGAAAAAACGCGCGCCAAACAAGGCGAACTGGATAAACCCTACAGCTTTTACAGCAACGAGGGCTGGGAACGTATCCATGTCGGCCCCTACGCCAGCCAGAGTGAAGCGCAACAAAGTGCCGATGCGCTCAAAGTCAAACTGGGCTACCAACCCAAAGTGCGCAAACACGACTAATACAGCTTCGCGAGCCTAAGGCGCATCAGTATGGTCAAAATCAGTCATTATATTTTCGCCTTTCTGCTTGCCGCTTGGCCGCCTGTCGCCTTTGCGGACTTTGAAGCCGACCTGTCTGATACGGGCAATGTAAAGAACCTGTCTCAGTTGCGTGAACTACATGCCCGCGCGGCGGCGGGAAATGCCGAAGCGCAATTAAATATGGGGGGGATTTTTTGCAAGGGGCAGGAAGTAGAACAGGATCTTGCAGAGGGCGCGAAGTGGTTTCGTCTGGCCGCACGGCAAGGACTCCCGCAGGCACAATTCAATCTGGGGATGATGTATACGCTGGGGCAAGGCGTCGCACAGAACCCGGCTGAAGCTGTGAAATGGTATCGGCTGGCGGCAGAACAGGGCTTAGTGCTTGCTCAAACCAATCTGGGCGTCGCCTACATCTCGGGGCAGGGCGTCGCTCGTAACGAGGCTGAAGCGGCCCGCTGGATACGACTTGCAGCGGACAAAGGAGAGGCACAAGCCCAGTTCAATCTGGGCGTGATGTACACCAACGGTCAGGGAGTTGAAAAAAATTATGCCGAGGCAAACCGCTGGGCCTCACGGGCAGCGGCTCAAGGCCATGATAATGCCCGCGCGCTGATGTTGGATTTAAACAACCGCATCAAGTCTGAACAATCCATCGAACGCGCTATCGATGCAGCCGGCGAGACAGACAATACAGCGCGTTATTACCTGCAACTTGCCGCATTCAAATCAAGCAAAGAGGCTGAAAAATACATTGAAAAAATGAGGGCTCAATTAAACCCGACAGGACATACGCTCAGCATTTTCTCAACCGATGGTTGGGTGCGCACCCAGCTGGGTCCCTATCCCAGCCTGAATGAAGCAAAAAACCAGGCCGTTAAGTTAAAAGTTGTACTGGGCTATGAGCCCTTACTCAAGAAACACTAACAAATTCTAGGCAATTGCTCGCCAGCCAGCCAGTCGACGATGCGCCTACCGCCGAGTTTTGTTGTCATCTGCACAAAGCGCTCCGCCCTCACCTCTCCGATGATCGCAGCCTGACGGGCCTGCGGGTGCGCGCGCATCACTAAGAGCAATTTCTCGGCATCCTCCGCTGCGCAGATCGCCACCAACTTCCCTTCATTGGCCACATACAGTGGATCTAATCCCAAAAATTCGCAGGCGGCTGCCACCGGTGCGTTAACCGCAATCGCCGCTTCGTCGAGCAGCATGCCGACGCCTGATTGACTGGCAATCTCATTGAGCGTGGTGGCCAACCCGCCACGAGTCGGATCGCGCAGCACGCGCAAGCTTGCACCTGAGGCCAGCATCGCCTGAACCAGCGTGTGCAGCGCCGCCGTATCCGATACGATAGGCGCATCAAAGCTCAAATTCTCGCGCTGCGAGAGCACCGCCATGCCGTGATCGCCTATCGTGCCCGACAACAGGATTTTGTCACCGGCAAGGGCCCGATCACCTGACAGATTGATGCCGTCGCTGACAACGCCCACAGCGGTGGTAGTAATAAAAATGCCATCTCCTTTGCCCCGCTCAACGACCTTAGTGTCGCCCGTGACGATCGGCACGCCAGCCTCCCTCGCCGCCTGCGCCATCGACTCGACGATGCGTTGCAAATCGGCGAGCAACAAGCCTTCTTCGAGAATAAAGGCCGCAGACAGATACAAAGGCTGCGCCCCCATCATCGCCACGTCATTGATCGTGCCGTGTACCGACAGACAACCGATATCGCCACCGGCGAAAAATAACGGGGAGACCACATGACTGTCGGTGGACATCACCAGTCGCCCTGATACGGCGGGCATCACCGCACCATCGTTGCCCTGGGCAAGAAAGACATTATCGAACGCCGGAGCGATCAATTCCGCTATCAAGTGCACCATCGCACGGCCGCCGGCGCCATGCGACATTTCAATGCGCCCGTTTTTCAAATCCAGCGGTCGCGCATACTGTTTAGCGATGTTCAAGTTGCCTCCCCGCGAAATCGCCCGTAGGAATAATGTGCCGCGCACGCGCCTTCACTGGACACCATGCAAGAACCGACCGGATTTTCCGGCGTGCAGACAGAGCCGAAAATCCGGCATTGCGACGGCGTTTTTTCACCGCGTAAAATAGCGGCGCATTCACAGGCCTTATGATCCGGCACGGGACGATATGGGGCCGCAAATTTCACTTCCGCGTCATAGGCGGAAAATTCCGCACGCAGCTTTAAGGCACTGTGCGGCAAAACGCCCAGACCGCGCCAGTCGAACGTATCGCGCAACTCAAACACCTGTGCCACCAGCGCCTGCGCCTTCAGGTTACCCGCCCGGCTAACAGCGCGGGTAAATTCATTTTCAACGACAGCGCGTCCCTCGTTGATCTGACGAACCAACATCAAAATGGCCTGCATCACGTCCAGCGGCTCGAATCCGGCAATTACCACAGGTTTGGCATAAGCATCGGCGAATACCTCATAGGGCTGGCTGCCGATCACGGTGGAGACATGCGCCGGTCCAATGAAACCGTCGAGCGCTACGCCGCCCGCAACAATCGCGTGCATCGCAGCCGGGGTCAACACATGGTTGCACAGGATACTGAAATTTTTAAGCCCGTAAGACGCCGCCTCAATAATCGCAACGGCCGTCGCAGGCGTGGTGGTTTCAAAGCCGATCGCCAGAAAAACGACTTCCCGATCCGGATGCTCGCGCGCGATTTTCAGCGCATCCTGAGTCGAGTAGATCATGCGCACATCAGCGCCCTGCGCTCGGGCGCGCATCAGAGTCAAATGATCGGACGCCGGCACCCGCATGGTATCGGCGTAAGTACACAGGATGACACCCGCCTCACACGCCAGACGAATCGCCTGATCCACCCGGCCGATCGGTAACACGCACACAGGACAGCCGGGGCCATGGATCAGTTGCACACAGGATGGCAGCAAATCGGCCAGTCCGTAACGCGATATCGCATGCGTATGCCCGCCGCAAAACTCCATCAGGCGATAGTCGCGTGCAGGATTTATTGTCGCCGCAATGTTGTCAGCGATGCGCACGGCCAAGGCACCATCGCGAAATTCGTCGACGTATTTCATGCAGGCGAGGAATCCTGCGCTTCAGTCATCGCATTAAACTCGGCGAACAGCGCCAGCGTGCGCTCCGCCTCCTCAACGTCGAGTCGTTGCAGCGCGTAGCCGACATGCACGATCACATAATCCCCTACCGCCACATCGTCGAGCAGCGCCAGTGAGATTTGTTTGCGCACCCCGCCCAGATTGACGATGGCACTCTGCTCAGCTGTGAGTTGTTCGATGCGGGCGGGTATGGCAAGGCACATGGTCAAATCCTCAAATATTCGGTGCTAAATGCGTCAGGACTTAGCCATTTTGTTGTAGTCTGCCAGCGCTGCGGCGACCTGCCCGCTCGGATGGGCGGCATCACCGGTACCGAATTCCTGTTGCAGCGCGGCGGTATTGTCCGTAATGTAATGAATCCCCCGGTCCAGATTGGCTAACTGTTTCGAGAAAAAATTGCCATCTGATACGAGTAAACCTGCCGATTTGGCAAAATTTTCACCGAACGTCTGTACCGTATTCACCACGCCCTGACGGTTGCCAGACTGCATGGATTCGAGTTTGGCCGTATCGAGCGATGCGAGGTGAGTGACAGGATCAATCGTCAGCCCCAAATCTCCCATGCCCTGCACACCATCGCCTGCGCCAAAAAATCGATTCTTGAGGTTCTGTTCCAGCTCATATTGGGAAGCCTCTGCCGCCTGCGTGCCGGCAAGCAATCCACCCTGCTGCGTATCGGGAGCAAATCGCCTGACCCAGTTATTGTATTGCCCGACAAAGCCTAATAGACGAAGCTTCGTGCTGTCATTGCCGGTCGAACTGCTAATACCTGCCAGATTTTTACCCGCGTCCTGCAGCTGAGACACATCCGCTTTCATCTGGCTCAACTCTGAATACTGCGCTTTAAAAACAATCTCCAAGTTATTAATAGTAGACATCATTCTGTAAGCTGATTCTGCATCAGCCAGTGCCGTATTGCGCCCCGTCGCGGATAAGCCTTTTATATTCACCACGGGGATACTTGAACTCACTGACGCCGTCAGCAAGGGCGAATTACCACCGGCAACCAGCATCTGAAACAGGCCATCCCATGCGCCGTCATTTCGAGTGACCGAGTTCAGCATCGAATTTAACACCTGCGATTTCAGTGGCGAAATAGGATCTGTCATGAGATTATTCCTCAGGTTGAGACGAACGGCAGATTACCATAACTTCGTTTCCCCGTTTTCAGGAAATCACACGCCTCCCTGCAAAATCCGATTGTGCCGCAACCCAGGCCTGTCCGAGTGAAATACCGCCGTCATTAGGCGGCAGCAACTGCGCGGTCAGTACCTTTAAACCTTGTTTCGACAAACCGCTGGTCAGCTCTTCCGACAACAGGCTATTGAGTAAGCACCCGCCGCCCAGCGCCACACTGCCGATACCGGTATTTTGCGCCGCATCTGATACCCAAGCGATCAGGCCGCGAGCTATCGTCGCATGAAACAAAGCCGCACCGAAAGCCGCCTCGTTGCAGCCGGCAAGCTGGCCGAGGAGCGAATGAAAATCCAGCACACCCGCTTCGGTCATCCGGTAGCCGCCCGCTAACGGCTCAACTTCGCCGTATTGAATCGCCAGCGCTTCGAGCCGCATCGCCGCCTGCCCCTCATAAGACTGAATCTGGCTCACGCCGAGCAATCCGGCAGCGGTATCGAACAGTCGCCCCATGCTGGAACTTTGAGGGCAATGAAGCCCCCGGGCCAGCATCGCCGCCACGGTGGGGGCTGCCGGCTGATTCGAAAAACGCTGAGCGATTTCCGCGCCCTTACCCATCTCAAATAACGCCGCTGAGGCCATGCGCCAGGGTTCACGCGCGGCGCGATCACCGCCGGGCAGCTCTACAGCGGCCAGATGCCCCAACCGTTCAAACTGAGCCCCCGATACCCGCAACAACTCGCCGCCCCAGGAGGTGCCATCAGCGCCCCAGCCGGCCCCATCCAAGGCTAATCCAAGCACAGGATGACTGACACCGTGCTCCGCGCAGATTGCATTGATGTGAGCATGATGATGTTGCACCGCAACCGTGGGCACACCGCGCGCGGCTGCAAACCTTGCCGCATATTGGCTGGTATAGCAATCAGGATGCAGGTCGTGCGCCACGCACTGCGGCTCAATATCGAAGAGGTCGCACAAGTGCGTGACGGTCTCATCGAGCATCGCACGCGCACCGGCATGGTCCAGATCACCGATGTGTTGCGAGACAAACGCTTCATTCCCCCGTGTCACGCAAACGGTATTTTTAAGCCCGCTACCCAGCGCCAGCACGGAGGGAACCGCGAAGGGCAACAGAATCCGGCGCGGCGTATAACCGCGTGCCCGGCGGATAAACTGAAATTTTGGCGCCAGCACCGGAGGCACGACCCGCATCACACTGTCGTCGCAGCGATGCAGAATCTCGCGATCATGGGTCAGATACCCGTCCGCCAGACGTGAGGCGCGCGCCTCATCGTCATTGATCACCAGCGGTTCGCCGCCCGCATTTGCGCTGGTCATCACCAGCGCAATCGGCGACGCCTGTTGTAACCAGCCCGTCCCGTCGGGGCACCCCAGCAAGTCATGAAACAACAGATAATGCAACGGCGTATAAGGCAACATCATGCCAACATGAGATAAGTCAGGCGCCACAGCGAACAGGTCTTCATCGCATGCGGGTCGTTTACCGAGCAACACAATAGGACGCTCCCCTGTCTCGAGTAAGAACGCCTCCGCCGCCGAAACCGTCGCATAGCGTTGCGCGGAACGCGTGTTGAGCACCATCACCGCGAACGGCTTTTCGTCGCGCTGCTTTAAAGCGCGCAGCCGGTTAACCGCCGCCTGATTACTTGCCATACAGACCAGATGAAATCCGCCTATCCCCTTAATGGCGACGATCTGCCCGGTGCGCAGCAAACCTGCGGTTTGAACGAGCGGATCCTCTGTCTCAACCGGCTGAAAATCAGACCCATACAATTTAAGCGTTGGCCCGCAAACCTGACACGCATTAGGCTGAGCATGAAAGCGACGCGTTGCGGGATCATCATATTCTCGCTGGCATGCCGGACACTGCGCGAATTTTTCCATGCTGGTGTTGGCGCGATCGTAGGGCAATCGACGGATCAGCGTGTAACGCGGACCGCAATGAATACAATTGATAAAAGCATGACGGTAACGCCGGTCGGCAGGGTTGAATAATTCGGCAATGCAATCAGGGCAAATCGCCATGTCGGGCGCAATGCTGGTCTGCATCACCCCGCTCCGACTGGCGAGAATACTAAAGCCCTGCACATCAAACACAGGCGGCGTCAGTTCGAAGCTGACCTGTTCAATGCGGGCAAGCGACGGTGGCTCACTTTTCAGGCGCGCGATCAGGCTTAAAATGGATTCCCGTTCACCCTCAACGCTAATTTCAACCCCGCAACTGTCATTGCGCACCCAGCCGGCCAAATCCAACTCATGCGCCAGACGGTAGACAAAGGGGCGAAAACCCACACCCTGCACCTGACCTGACACACTAATTTTAGCGCAGACCGTCATGCCTGCCGGCTCATCCTTTGGCATCCGGCCGTGATCCACTCGAGCCACTCAGCCATCCCCACACCAGAAGTCGCAGACAGCCGTATCACCTGCAGGTCAGGATTGATGCGGCGCGCATATTCGATGGCCAGATCGGCATCAAACTCAAGATAAGGCAGCAAATCGCATTTGTTCAAGATCATCAGATCTGCAGCGCGAAACATGTCAGGATACTTGAGCGGCTTATCCTCCCCTTCGGTCACCGAGAGTATCACCACCTTGTGCGCCTCGCCCAGATCGAAACTGGCAGGGCACACCAGGTTACCGACATTTTCGATCAACAGCAGACTGTCATCAGACAAATTCAGCCGATGCATCGCCTGCCCTACCATCAGGGCCTCCAGATGACAGCCTCGTCCGGTATTGATCTGAATCGCAGGCGCCCCGGCTGCACGAATCCGCTCGGCGTCATTTTCTGTCTGCTGATCGCCCTCGATCACAGCAAGGGGGAGCTCGCCATTGAGCGCCGTGATGGTTTTAACCAGCAGTGTCGTTTTGCCGGATCCGGGACTAGAAACCAGATTGAGTGCGAAGACGCCATGATCGACCAGCATCCTGCGATTCTCAGCGGCATAATCGTTGTTCTTGGCAAGAATATCGCGCTCGATTTTAATCATGCGCGAGGGTTGAATCTCTGCGGGTTCAACTGCCGGCAAAGGTTCAATTGCCTGAGGTGCGCGAAATTTTAATGTCCCGCCCGCCCGTTTAGACTGACGAAGCGCATGACCGCCAATCAACGTCTGACCTACGCCACAACCACATGTAACACACATGAGAACTCCTCCTGCAACCCTATCATCAAATGCTCATAAAAAAGCCGATCCTATCTCGCTGGCACGCAAACGCATGGCCGCTTCTACCGACGCGATCTGCGCCTCCATGATACCCAGAGACAGCCATTCATCAGCCGAAATTTCAAGCGAATCATCCTCACTCATACCAAAGGTAGGCAACAACTTCTCAGCCAGATTCGTCATGGCAACGAGTGTATGGGATGCCAAATTTTGCGCTGTAAAATTCGCGTGATGGTAACGCAACACAGCGACGATGCTCTCAGCCAGATTCCATTGTTCTGCGAGTAGTGCACCTAACTCACAGTGATTGATTTCGAGCATCTGCGCTTCAAGTTCTGTATCGTGCAGCGAACCCACATTCGCAAGGCTTGCGTGAAACCGGTTGCTCAAGTCAGGGTCGACATATTCGAGCACCAGAAAACCGATATCGTGCAAGAGCCCCGCCAGATAAATTTCCTCATTAGGCGGACGCATCTTCTGTGGCATCGCAGCGGACAAGGCATCCATTGCCAGCGCGACCGCCATACTGTGCTGCCACAATTGCAGCACATTCAACAAACCCGGGGGATTGCGAGTCACAGACGACATCATTGCAAAACCCAGCGCAACCATCTTAACGCGTTTAATGCCCAACACCGTTGCCGCATCACCGATCGTCATGATTTTTCGTGATGATCCAAACAAAGGGGAATTAGCCAAACCAATGACCCGTGCTGAAATGGCCAGATCCTTTTCGATCAGCCTCAGCAACAACTCATTCCCCCTGTCCGTTGCCAGTTCAATCGACAATATTTTTCGGGCAGTTTCAGGCATCGCGGGCAATGATTGCAAGGACAAAACAGTATTGTGCATGGCTGGGGTCATACTATAACTTTCACTTGATTCTCCATATTCCAGTCGGCGAGTTGAACTGCGGGCATCGGGCGCGCGATTAAATAGCCCTGACCGATATCGCAGCCCATCTCGCGCAGCAGATCAAATTGCGCCTGAGTTTCAATCCCTTCCCCTACCGTTGCAAGATCAAATGCACGCGAGAGCGCGATAACCCCCAGCACGATTGCGTGATCGCCTTTACTCACCGTCAGGTTACGCATGAACGACTGATCGATTTTGAGCACATCAACCGGCAATCGGCTCAGATAAGCCAGTGAAGAATAACCGGTACCAAAATCATCCAGCGCAAAGCTCACGCCCAGATTTTTACACGCTTCGATAATCATCGACACTTCACCGATATCCTCAAGCGCTGCGGTTTCGAGCACCTCAATCTGAAAATGAGCGGCTTGAACATCAGGGTGCGCTGATAGTTGCGCCTGCAATTTATCGACAAAATGTGCCGACTCCAGATGATAGGCAGATATATTTACACTGATTTCGATTGACAATCCTGCTTCACGCCAGAGATCCATTTGTTGCAGCGCGCTGTTAATCACCCATTCGCCAAGCAGAATATCAAGTTCGGTGTTTTCAATTGCAGGCAGAAATCTGGCTGGCGAGAGCTCCCCCATTTCAGGATGATGCCAACGTATTAAGGCTTCGGCACCGATCAACTCTCGCGTTTGCATATCGATCTTAGGCTGGTAGTAAAGCTCAAACTGATGATTAAGCAGTCCATCCCGGATACATTTTAATAGCTCCTGCTGACTGCGCGCCCGCTGATCGAGTGCAGGATCGTAGATATGGAAGCGATTTTTACCGGATTGTTTGGCCTGATACATCGCCTGATCGGCATGGCGCAACAACGTATCCGAATCTTCATCATCGAGCGGATAAACACTCACGCCAATACTGGCGCTCACACAGATAGACTGGTCCATCAACATGATTGGCTCGGCAATCACAGTGAGCAGACGCGAGAGAGTCATACTGCACTCTTCACCCCGTTCCAATCCCAGCAACAAGATGACAAACTCATCTCCCCCCAAACGGGCGACCGTATCGTCCCCGCGTACCGCTTCCTGAATACGTTTAGAAATCTCAATCAAAACACGATCACCCGCCTCATGGCCTAAGGTGTCATTGATCGGTTTGAACCCATCCAGATCCAGATAACAAACCGCCATCATGTTTTGTTCGCGTCCCGTGCGCAAAATCGCCTGTTTCATGCGATCGCCCAGCAGAGTGCGGTTCGGAATGCCCGTCAACGCATCGTAATGAGCGATGCGCTCCAATTGATTCTCGTGGTGTTTGAGCAACGTGATATCGGAAGAAATACCGGCATAGTGGGTAACGTCGCCGGTTTCATTAACGATAGCTGAAATGCTCAACCATTCTGCATAGTGCTCACCATCTTTTTTTTGATTCCAGACTTCACCCGCCCAATGACCGGTATGCACGATCGATTGCCACATCGTTTCGTAAAACAGCCGGCTCTGTTGACCCGATTGCAGCATGCGAGGATTTTTTCCAATAAGCGCCTCACGCGAATAGCCGGAAATCAGACAATACGCTTCATTGACCTCGATGATATTCACTGCCGCATCGGTGATGATGATCCCTTCGAGCGTATTAGAAAAAACTTTAGCCGTCAGGCGCAAATGTTCCTCGGCACGCTTTCGTTCGGTAATATCACGGCCATTCAACACAATGCCGGAAATCACCGGATTATTGATCAAATTTCGTCCCATCAACTCGATGTTGCGATAGCCGCCCGCCTTGTGCTTCATACTAAACCCGATCGGAGCCAGCATACCGCCATCAGCACGGATATTAAAATGAACCAGTGCATCCTGGATCTTTTCCTGTTCCTCATCGTGTATCAGCTCATTGATAAACACGTCGGCAATTTCGCCAGGCTTATAACCCAACACCCGTTCGATGGAAGGCGACACAAAGATGAGCCGCCCCGCGCCTGAAATAATGGCGATAATATCTTCGCCTCCTTCCACCAGAGTACGAAATCGCTCTTCGCTCAGGCGCAACACTTCCTGTTCGCGATCCTGTTCATAGCGTTGCTCGTTGAAAATTTCGTAGTTCCGAATGACAAAATACAGTCCCGTCAGATACAAGACAGACGTGACAATATCGACATGGCTGTAGCCAGTATTAAAACCGGGCAGAAAATGTCCGACGACGATGGTTGCGAGTATTAAGATCAACCATTGATAGCCGCTCCTTCTTCCTTTAAGAAAAAATGCCGAAGCCGACAGCAGAAAAAAAAGTGAAATGCGAGTTGTGTTATAGCTGGCTAGCAAATACAGCGCAGTAAACAGAAGATAAGACATCACCAGTGCGATCGAACTGACCAGCGCTGCGCGCGCCGGACGGCGATTGAGATAATAGACCAGTGAAAAATTTCCGATCGCAAATCCGCTATCGATCAACCCCATCAGATGATTGCTCTGCCAGCGGTAAAATCCCATACCTAAAGCCACGATCCCTGCAAACAGGAACACGCTATTGAGGAATGCGACCCGATGATTCGGCGTGTTGTCAGGCGAGCGGGACATGGACATGGCATTATTGCATTAGGAGAGCACAGCCGAGTGTACGCTAAGGACGCCCACTCGCAAACGATTCCGGCATGATTTTTTACCGTCTCAGAATTGCACGCAACAATCCGGGCAAAAATGACTCACGCCAACGCGGTCCATCAATTCAATACGTCAGCGTCACGATGATCGAATCGCTATAGGTTCCCGCAGGAATTGCCTGATTTCCCGGGATTCTCCCGTACACCGTATAGTTTCTGATCGATCCTATTCGACTTCAAGTTCCTTAACCCGCATCGCATCGCCCTGGGTGATGCTGATTTGATAGGCGCCGCACAGCGGACAGGGATCGTAGCGCGCCGCCACCGGCACATTGCACTGGCACGATGCGCACCACCCCTGCCCGCAGGTTTCAATAATATCCAGCCTTGCACCCTGTGCGATACTGTCAGCCACCACCGCATCGAAACAAAAGCGCATCGCGTCGGGTTCGACAGACGATAATTTTCCGATTTCAAGCACCACAGAACGGACGCGTTTAAATTGCTGGGTGCGTGCAGAATCTTCAATCAGTCGCAACACATTTTCTGCCAGCGACATTTCGTGCATATCAACCCGCAATGCACAAGCCAAATACTGCAATCAATAAACCGGCAAGACGCAACACGTATGAACCTCCGTTTTTCGCCAGCAAAGTTGCCATCAAAACACCTGCAAAATGGAGCATCGCGGTAGACAGCATAAAACCCAGCATATAACTCAGCGCTGATACGCTATGCGGTAATTCAGCACCATGCGCATAACCGTGAAATAACGCAAACAAACCAACTAACGCCAGGCTAAGGAACAAAGGCAAACGGATCGAGGCGGCGATCAGCGTCCCCAGCACAAGTAAAGAGGCAAGTATGCCAGCCTCGTTCAAGTATAGCGGATTGACTGACATACCAAGTTGTCCGCCCATAGCCATCACAAGCACAAAAACAGTCGGTGCTAACCAGAGCGCACGACCACCTGACTGAGCGGCCCACAATCCGACCGCTATCATCGCTACGAGGTGATCCAGTCCTGAAAAAGGATGGAGCATGCCATGTGCCAGACCGGAAAATTCACCAATACCCGTATGAGCCTGTGCAAACTCAGGCATCACCAACAGAACAGGCAAAAAAATAATCGATTGCGTACGCAACGATAGTGTCATGGCAGTTCCTTAAAATGAGGTGACAGAAGCGTGCGATTGTATGATGATAAATCGACACTATCAAATCAGTTTTCAAGCGCGTAAAATCGCCCGTGCTGAAAAATATTTTTCACCCGCTAGTCACCATAGGAAACAAACTCATGGTCAGCTCACTCAATATGCATAAACAGTATCTTGACCCTATACTACGACACCGCAGTCACAACCCGAACAGCCTGCTGCAAATACTGATCGGCGCTCAGGAAATCTATGGTTTTATTCATTCGGACGCCATCGACTACCTAAGTTCAGCACTCGGATTGCCGCGCGCGATGATTGAAGGCGTTGCCAGCTTCTACTCATTTTTGTATCTGAGCCCGCACGGTGAATACCGCGTACTGTTCTCAGACAACATCACCGACCGCATGCAGGGAAATCAGGATCTGATGCAGAGCCTGTGCAACCAGCTGTGGGTAGAACCCGGTAAAGCCTCCGAAGACGGGCTGCTCTGGGTCAATACCACGTCTTGCACCGGCATGTGCGATCAGGGGCCGGCGATGCTGGTCAACAATATCGCCATCAACCGCCTGACACAGGACCGAATTGATCGAATCTGCGAATTGATACGCGAGCATGTACCCGTATCAGACTGGCCGGCAGAATTTTTTGCCATCGAAGACAACATCCGCCGCCGCGACATTTTGCTGAACAGCCATTTTCAGGCAGGCTCAGCGTTAAAAGCCGCGTTTATTCGCGCAGAAGCGGCAACCGCACAAGCCTCTCAAGGCTATGTTGCACACATGATTGATCCGGCAGGCCTTGATCGCGCGGCCGATGCCACGTTACAGGAAATTAAAATCTCAAAATTGCGCGGGCGCGGCGGTGCCGGTTTTTCCACCGGCATGAAGTGGGAGTTTTGCCGCAATGCAAACGGGGATGCGCATTATGTCGTGTGCAATGCCGATGAAGGCGAGCCCGGCACCTTCAAGGATCGGGTATTGCTGAACAGTTATGCCGACCTGGTGTTTGAAGGCATGACGCTGTGCGCCTACGTCATCGGCGCGAAAAAGGGTTTCCTGTATTTGCGCGGTGAGTACCGCTACCTGCTAGAACCTTTGCAGGCGGTGTTGCAACGGCGGCGCGAACAAAATCTGTTGGGTCGCGGCATCTTAGGCCAAGCCGAATTCGAGTTTGATATCGAGATTCATCTGGGTGCCGGCGCCTATATCTGCGGCGAAGAATCCGCGCTGATCGAGTCTCTGGAGGGCAAACGCGGCACGCCGCGCAACCGGCCTCCTTACCCGGTCACCGCAGGCTACCTGAACCAGCCGACGGTGGTGAGCAACGTTGAGACGTTTGCGTCGACCAGTCTGATCTCGCTGCACGGCGGCGCCTGGTACGCGAGTATAGGCACGGAAAATTCCAGCGGCAGCAAGCTATTCTCGGTGTCAGGTGACTGCGACTATCCGGGCATTTACGAATATCCCTTTGGCGTAACCGTCGCACAAGTGCTGGCAGATTGCGGGGCAAAAAACACACAGGCAGTGCAAATCAGCGGGCCGTCCGGAATGTGCATCGCAGCCCATGAGTTTGATAGGCGCATCTCGTTTGACGACATTCCGACGGCAGGCGCTTTTATGGTATTTGATCAGCGCCGCGACATGTTTGAAGTGGCGCGCAATTTCGTGCACTTTTTCGCTCATGAGAGTTGCGGCTTCTGCACGCCCTGCCGCGTTGGCACGGCCTTGCTCTCCAACATGATGGACAAACTCAATGAAGGACAGGGCTCGCCCTATGACCTGGCCGAAATCGAAAAACTCGACTCGCTGTTGCAATCGATGAGTCATTGCGGCTTAGGTCGCACCGCATGCAATCCTGTACTGCACACACTTGCCAAATTCCGCCCGGCTTACGAGTGTCGTTTGAGCCATAAGGAATTTGTGCCGGCTTTCGATCTGGACACAGCCCTGTCTCAGGCGCGCCGGATGACCGGACGCGACGATGCAGGCGCTCATCTGGAGAAAAATCATGACTCAAAGTAATAGCTTTATCTTAGACGGCGCAACGATACCCTACACGAATGAACAAACCATCATTCAGGCCGCGATGGCCGCCGGCGTCTATATCCCTCACCTGTGCTACAACCCTGAATTCAAGCCGCACGGCTCGTGCAAACTATGCACAGTCAAGATAAAGGGCCGGCAAGTGGCATCCTGTACCGAAAAACCGCAAGCGGGCATGGTGGTTGAAAGCAATACCAAAGAATTGAACGATGAGCGACGCAACCTGCTGCAAATGCTGTTCGTCGAAGGCAATCACTTTTGCCCGTCCTGCGAGAAGAGCGGCGACTGTCAGTTGCAGGCCACCGCCTACGAGCTTGATATGATGTCGCCGCACTTCGATCATTTCTACCCGGACCGGCCGGTTGACGCCTCACACCCTGACTATCTGCTCGACTTCAACCGCTGCATCCTGTGCTCGATTTGCGTGAGCGCCAGTCGCGATGTGGATGGCAAGAATGTATTCGCTCTGGCAGGACGCGGCATCAACAGTCACCTAGTCGTAAATTCGAAATCCGGCGACTTGGCAGACACCGGCTTTAGCGCTAATGACAAAGCGGCTCAGGTCTGTCCGGTGGGCGTCATCCTTAAAAAAAGGGTGGGATTCGCAATCCCGATCGGCGAGCGCAGTTTTGACGAAAAGCCGATCAGTGCAACGCCACATCCCACTGTGAAAGGTGCCTGAGATGAACACACCCGTAAAAAAGTTAAGGGTCGCCACAACTTCCTTAGCGGGCTGCTTCGGCTGCCATATGTCCTTTCTGGATATCGACGAGCGCCTGCTGGCTCTGGTAGAGCTGATTGAATTTGACCGCTCACCTCTGACCGACATCAAGACCTGCGGCCCATGCGACATCGGCATTATCGAAGGCGGCCTGTGCAATGCGGAAAACGTTCATGTGCTGCGCGAATTTCGCGCCAACTGCACCACCCTGATTGCACTTGGCGCCTGCGCCATTAACGGCGGACTGCCCGCACAGCGCAATCATCTTGCCCTCACAACCATCCTCGAAGAGGTCTATCACGCGCAGCACGGTCTGGTGGACGGATTCATCCCAAACGACCCGGAACTTCCGCTGCCGCTCAATCAGGTGCATCCGATACATGAAGTAGTCAAGATCGATTATTTCATTCCCGGCTGCCCGCCCTCCGCCGATGCAATCTGGAAAGTGCTGACCGACCTGCTGGCAGGGCGTGAGCCTGAACTGGGCCACGGCCTGATTCATTACGATTAAGGGAATCACGATGACTTCATTAGAAACTGCTGCAAATCCGGAAAATCTGCGCCGCATCGCCATCGATCCTGTCTCACGCGTCGAAGGTCACGGCAAGGTGACCATCCTGCTCGACGACAAGAACAAGATTCATCAGGTTCGCCTGCACATCGTCGAGTTTCGCGGCTTCGAAAAATTCATTCAAGGGAGGCCCTACTGGGAAGTACCTGTGATGGTACAGAGGCTGTGCGGCATCTGCCCGGTCAGCCACCAACTGGCCGCGAGCAAGGCGCTGGATGCCATTGTCGGCGCAAAACATCCGACACCAACAGCCGAAAAAATGCGCCGCCTGATGCACTACGGCCAGATACTGCAATCTCACGCCCTGCACTTCTTCCATCTGTGCTCACCCGATCTTTTGTTCGGCTTTGACAGCAATATTTCCAAACGCAATATCGTCGGCATTGCCGAAAAATATCCTGAGACCGCGAAACGCGGCATCCTGCTGCGCAAATTCGGTCAGGAGGTGATTCGTCACGCGGCGGGAAAACGCATCCACGGGACGGGCTCAGTGCCGGGCGGGGTCAATAAATCGCTGTCGGTTGCCGAACGGGACGAGTTACTCAAAGACATCTACCAGATGGTGTCATGGAGCCGCGAAGCGGTTCATCTGGTCAAGGAGTTGCACCATAAAAACCCCGAGCTCTACAACAGTTTCGGAGCGTTTCGCGCCAACTATATGTCTATGGTCGGAATGGACGGATCGCTGGATTTGTATCACGGCAGACTGCGCGCGCGGGACGACAACGGCAATATTTTGTTTGACGGCGTCGACTACAATAACTACAGCGAGTTGATTGCCGAAGAGGTGAAAAACTGGAGCTACATGAAGTTCCCCTACTTAAAATCTCTGGGCGCTGAAAAGGGCTGGTACCGGGTAGGTCCGCTGTCGCGCGTACAAAACTGCGACTTTATTTCAACGCCGCTGGCTGAAATTGAGCGTCGTGAATTCATGGCCTATAGCGGCGTGATGCCGATGCATGCGCCGTTAGGCTACCACTGGGCGCGCATGATCGAAATGCTGCATGCTGCTGAAATGATCAAGGATTTGCTGCACGACGATGACATCACCGGCAGCGAACTTATGGCCACCGGCGAACGCGGCTTCGAGGGCGTGGGCGTGATCGAAGCACCGCGCGGCACGCTGATCCATCACTACCGGGTCGATGAAAACGATCTGGTCACCATGTGCAACCTGATCGTCTCCACCACCCACAACAATCAGGCGATGAACGAGGCGGTGCGCCGCGTAGCACAGCAGTATCTGCACGGACACGAAATCACCGAAGGATTGCTCAATCACATCGAAGTGGCCATTCGCGCGTTCGATCCTTGCCTGTCCTGTGCAACCCACGCGCTGGGCAAGATGCCGCTGGAAATCGAAGTGCTCGATGAATCGGGGGCGCGACTGTCCTATCTGTCGCGTTCAGGCGACGGGAGCTTTTGCGCATAATGACCGCGCCCGTTCTGATTTTCGCCGTCGGCAACGAATCGCGCGGCGACGATGCCTTAGGCCCGTTGCTGTTGCGTCAACTGCAGAATACTGACCAGATCGAACGGCTGGAAGACTTTCAGTTGCAGATCGAACACGTGATGGATATGAAGGACCGGGAAATCGTGCTGTTTATCGATGCCGGCATGGATACGCCAGCGCCCTTCCGCTTTAGCCGTGCGTGTGAAAATAGTGAGGCGGTACTCTATAGCCACGCACTGGTGCCCGAAGCGTTGCTCAACGTCTACCGGCAGTTCTACAACGAAGCGCCCCCCCCGTCATTCATCTTGTGCGTACGCGGCCACGCCTTTGAACTTGGCGAAGCCCCCACCGCTGAGTCTCTTGGCAATCTGGCAGCAGCACTTGAATTCACCCGCAGATTGCTGGCAAATCCAGACGCAACCTTCTGGGACAGCCTTGTCACATAAAATTCTAACCCGCCACGACCCTTACTTTTTTTGCGTCAACGCGCTGATACGCCGCTTTGCTTCCTTGCTCAGTTCATGTTGCGGGTAACGGTTAACGAGATCCTGATAGAGCCGCGTGGCATGCTCGCTCTCTTTTTTGTTCTCTTCATAAATGACACCATTGCCGTATAGCGCCGCGACCGATTCATCGCTGTCAGGATAAATGCGCATGATCAGATCGTTGATCTCAATGGCTTGATTCCAGTCGTTCAAATTGCTGACCGCGATCTTTTGCGCCTTGACCAGTGCAGCCAATCCTTCGCGCCCTTTGAAAATATCATACACACGACGGCAGGTTGCTAAAGCCTGTGCTGGCTGATGCGTCTTGTCCTGATAGAGGCGCGCGAGCGATTGCAAACCGCGCAGCACCACGGCGTCATTTTTGTAGCGTGCGGCAATCGCTTCATAGGCCGCGATCGCGTTGACGTAATCGCGCAAATTTTCATCATAAGTGTTCGCAAGCGACTCATAAGCCTGTCTCGCTTCCTCTGAATCTGGATAATCCGCTATCACCGTTTTAAAACTCGCAACGGCCTCTACGTAACGCTTCAGAGATTCTCGCTCGATCAGCCCGACAGACAACTGGCTGTCAGCCCGAAGGGGGCTGGCCGGATAAAGTGCCAGTAATTTTTTAAAATGAAAGACAGCCATTTCAGGGCTGTACAACATCTTCTGATGCGCCAGCGCATGTTCGATCTTATCTTCATCGAGAAAAGTCTGATTGCGCGCCAAAAACAACGCGCATTCAGCCGCAATCGCTGCGGCGAAATCCGCTTCGCGCAAACTGCCCATAAAAATCAGAAAGGTCGCGACCCGCTGCTCCTGATCACCGCTGAGTGACTTTGCGGTATCGCTCATTACTTTGAGTATCAACTCATGTTTTTTCAGCTTGTCATCGGAGAGAGCCTTGAGCCCTTTTTGAGACTCAAGAACAAAGGAAGAATCAGGGTAGGCGGCCTGCAGCATCAGCCAGTTTATGGCGGCTTGCGGATAAGCATTCACGCGCAAATTGACCTGCGCCTTCATCTGATAAATTTCCGCCGTCTCGGCAAGCTCTGCAAACCGATCTATAAAACTGTCCATCTCGGCCAGCAAATCGATATCCGACTGATTAATTTTGGAAGTAAACAGGCTGCTAAAAAAACCCTTTTCGCTCTTCGCGTCACGCACCATCGTGCGCAACAGATCTATTTCCAGCGGCGCACGTTGTTTGCGCAAGGTGTCCGCTTCAAACAAGGACGCGGGAGGATATGCTGGGGCCTGAACCTTTATTTGCATATCCTGAGCCGCAACGGGCGGCGGGGCCGCCATTTCATCGGCCTGCGCAGCACCTGCCAGCAAAAAAAATAAAAATATTCGGCGCAAAATGACTTCTCCCGGCGATTACGGTTAACTACAGGCGATCTGGATGCATCGCGTTATTCAGACTCGCTAGTGACACCGCAACATTTTTTAAATTTTCTCCCGCTGCCGCAGGGACACTTTTCATTGCGGCCAATTTTAGGTTGTTCGCGTTGAAAATGGCTGACAGGAACAGCGGTTGCAACGCGATAAGGCTGCCAGAACCGGTAGATTGCCGCGATGCTCTCGGGAATTTGCATGGATAATACTTCGCGCTGAGAGGGCGATTCAACCAGCGCTTCGGCTTCCTCGTCTAACTCCTCTGTTCCCAGCAGATAAATCGGACGCAGCAATTCGGCGCTTTGGGAGTCATCAAAAAACCGCTGCCAGGCCTCGCGCTGCAAATCGATACCCGTCATGTAGCCGTAGGCCCACATTTCGCCATCGACAAATTCGCGCTCGCTGTCAGGATAGACCGCACTGTCGAAGACAGGATCAAACGTATCCAGACTCTCGCGCAGACGCAGCACGATACTGCTGCGGTTTTTCATGATCAGCGAGGTGATCCGCTCCAGCTGCGCATAACTCGCGAATGTTGGTTCATCCTGCACAGTGGGCCCCCAGACTTGCGGCAACCAGACGTTGTTTGCCGGCATGAAGGGGCCGCTGGCGAGCGCGGTCAAAAAACCGTCCAGACGATCGAGCATCATGGTTTCATCCGAAGTTGCATCGGAAATCAGGAAGTTGCCCAACTCATCCATTTCTTCATCGGTAAGATATGGCGGTGTAAGCGGTGGTTTAATAGTAGACATAATTACCAGTTCAGCGTCAGCGTGACATAGCTGCGGCGGTTAAAAACATTATTGGCGACATATTCGGAATACTTCATATCGAACACATTTTGCAGCACGAAAGCGATCTCCCCTTTAACGCCATTCCCCTGATTAAAGGCTTTTGCCAGACGCATATCGGTCCGGCGCTGCATCAGCTGACGATCGAACGAACCTGTACGCGCAAAGGGCTGCAAGGCATCCTGATAATAATAAGCGGTGCTAAAACTCACATCGTGCGAAAAACGCCTCGAATACAACAGACTCGCACTGTTTAACGGTGTACTGATCGCCAGCGTATCCGCCGTTGCAAAATCCCCCCCCCCGAGTCCCACCGCTACCGCATTACTGCGCGCTAGTTCGTGCGCAAAATTAACGGTCAGATCACTGGCATCGCCCATCGAATGTTTGATGGTCGCCTCGATACCCTGATAGGCTGCAGTAAATCCATTGACAAAATGTCTTGCAGCCAGATCGGCATATATCCCCTGCCCCAACTGATCACTGAACATACGCAGATCGAGTGATGTCGCAAGCGTCGGGAATTCACCCAGATAACCGATTTCCCGGGAAAACATTTTTTCCGGCATTAACCCAAGAGAAGAAATTGTTTGATTCGGCACCAGCAAAGCGCCAGGCGTTCCCGTAGCGGGTGGCACTAAGATTCTATAATTGAGCTCAGCCAGCGCGGGAGTACGGTAGGCGACCGAGGCACCCATGCGTACGGTGTGTTGCGGAGTGACATGGTAATTGACAGCCATGCGCGGCGACAAATTCTCATGTCCTAAGCCATCGCGCTCCAGCATCACACCGGTATTGAGCAACAACTGCGGTGTAATACGCCACTCGTCATGAGCAAAAAATCGATATTCATTGGTACTTAACGAAGAAGAATAGTTAGGGGGTCTGCCGTAAAAAGTCAACAAAGCCTGCACATAACCTTGCCCTGCCACCTGATCTCGTCGCCATGCACCACCATACACCAGACGATTCGATTCCGTCAGATGCACCGTATGTTGCAACTCAAGTTCATCCCGGGCAGTTTGCACACTCTGCATAACGTTTTGTGTGCTAAAAATGACAAAGGCCTCTGATTGCTGCTGCCCCATATGATAGTAGCGCGCGCTGAATTCATCGTTATTGTCGAGCACACGTATCCATCCCAGATGCGCATAATTTGAGTTTGAGATCAGATTGTGGTTTGGATTTGAATTCGGCGAATCCGTCCAGCCTACGATCTGCACATCGCGATTGAAACCGAATTGAATATCGAAGCGATCAATACCGTCAGGATGAAAATCCGCGCGGTAATTGAGCATACGGGCCTGGTTGCTGTCATTGCTGTTATTGAGCAGTCCGCCTCTGACAGCATTAGCGAGCGTCATATTATTTGGCGGCGCGGTGAGATTATCGTAACCGTTGTCCGCGCTGTACGCCACGGTCATGCGGTAATCGAGCGTCTCGCCTTGATGTCCAAAACGAGCGGCAACGTCATTGATGCCTTTTTCACCGCGAGTAATGGAAACCTGACGACCGTGAATCGCACCTGCGTCGCGTGTGGCGATACTGATCACGCCCTGCGTTGAATTCGCACCATGCGATGCGGCGGCCGGCCCGCGGATTACTTCGATACGTTCGATATCATCAATGGTGATGGGCAAATTAGCCCAGTCCACCGTGCTGGCCGGCGCCATATAGATACTGCGACCATCGATCAACACCTGCATGCGTCGTGCATACTGGTCAGACGAACCGCGATAAGAAACAATGGCCTGGCCGCCTTTGTAGTAGCTGACATACATACCGGGCACCAGCTTAAACAAATCAGGAATATTTCTGAATCCGGATGCCGTGATCATTTTACGGTCGATCACCGTCATCGCATTGGGTGCTTCAGATAAAGGCTGCGACAGGCGGGAGGCGCTCAAAACCACCGGAAAATCCTGAAAATAATCAGTTTCACTGGCAGAATCTTCCGCGTAAAGCGTTTGCGAAAACAAACAAAAAAACAACGTTGTTAATAGCTTGCGCGTGTGTAACATCTTATTCCCTGAGTCTATGTGGTGTGCTCAACGCTGGAGCCCGACCGAATTTAAAGGATATCTGATTCGCAATGAAATTCAGAAAATCCCGAGCGGTATGATACACGATCGCTCTGACCCCACTGATGTAAAAGTAGTGAAATTCTTAGGCGGTTAAATCCAGCTTGATATGCCCAATTCCGGAAATAGCTCGAATTTCTGTGTAGTCAATAACAGGAGGCGCACCGCCATCGTGCGGCCAGGCCGTATCGAAAATGCCATCGATCATATGATAAGCAGCAATGGCGGCGGCAATGGCCGGATTGCTCGAATCGATCAACGGGTTGATCAAGGTAGAAGACAATGCAATATTCGCAACGGACAACTGAGCTAGCTCGGTCTGCGCTGCAGGCAGATCAGTGGATATCCCCGTCATAAGTCCGGTCGATTGAGTCAACGATGGGAAAGTCATCAAAACAGGTGCTGCAACCGTTTGGGCTGTCACCTCAGCAGCCAGCCCTGTATCAATTGTCGCGCTTGTAGCAGTTTCCGCCGTACCGGAAACAGCACTCAAAACAATGCTGCCAGCCACCGCTGCGCCAGATTCAGCTATACCTGACACGGTGTTATCTGACACTGTTGTACCTGTTGCACCTGTTGCACCTGTTGCACCTGTTGCACCTGTTGCACCTGTTGTACCTGTTGCACCTGTTGCACCTGTTGTACCTGTTGCACCTGTTGTACCTGTTGTACCTGCTGTACCTGCTGTACCTGTTGCACCTGTTGCACCTGTTGCACCTGTTGTTCCTGTTGTTCCTGTTGTACCTGTTGTACCTGTTGTACCTGTTGTACCTGTTGTACCTGTTGTACCTGTTGTACCTGTTGTACCTGTTGTACCTGTTGTTCCTGTTGTTCCTGTTGTTCCTGTTGTTCCTGTTGTTCCTGATGCCGTTGCACTTATCGCCCCAGTCAGCAAGGTGCCGGTTTCCGTCAGCATATCCGCCTGAGCGACCGCCCCCGCCAACTGTGCAGCAAACTGCCCGATAGACTGGCTCGCGGCCAGTAAGGTTGCAACGGTCCCCGCCTGATCGGTCGTGTAAGCAGCTTGCAGCTGCTGAAAATCAATCGTTATCTGCGCTGGCACATCCTGACTTGTTGCAGGCTGAAAATTAACGCCTACAGCTGACAGATTGCTGAAAATGGATGTCCCTGCGCTCCCTGACATATTGAGCATCTGCTCAAACAGGCTGCCGATGGAAACGCCTGAAGTATTTTGCTGACTTTGCAAAAAAGCATTGAAGGCATCGACAAGCTGCTGCGTGACCGCCACCACCCTACCAAAACTGGCGGTTGAACCAGTTTCGCCTAGCGCATTATTCAGAATCGAAGTGGCAGAAAGGAGCTGCCCCAGTGCGGAGATATCGACGCTGACCGAACTTGTCGCAACGGGGGTAACAATTGAAAATTCAACGCGCTGCGAACGGGTCGTGGCAAAAATGCTATTGACCGGATTGATTGACGATGTGACGGCAGAAATTTCCATGGCCCAGATACCTGTAACAGCACCCTCTCGTAACTCAACGAGAATTCCGTACCAACCTACGCCGATACATAAACCATGTCAATATAATCAGCGAATTATCTGCCAGCATCCTGATCCAGGATCGTCCCCATTTCCTGCAGCGATGGCAATTCCTGCAACGTGCGCAGGTTCAAGTCATCCAGCAACTGACGGGTTGTGGCAAATAATTCAGGGCGGCCCGGTGTATCGCGCGTCCCCACCACTTCGATCCAGCCGCGCGCCTCCAGCGTTTTTAAGATAGCCGATGCGACCGAAACCCCGCGGATCTCCTCGATGTCGCCGCGGGTTACCGGCTGATGATAAGCGATGATCGCCAGCGTCTCGAGCACGGCACGCGAATAACGCGGCGGCTTTTGCGGATTGAGCCGATCCAGATAAACCTGCATCGAAGGCCGGGCACGAAAACGCCAGCCACTGGCCACCCGGGTCAACTCAATACCCCGCCCCTGCCAGTCCTGCACCAACTCCTCTAAAATCGCCTCAATCTGAGCATTACTCAGCGGCACATCTGCAAGCCGTTTCAACTCACTCAACGGCAAAGGCTCAGTACTGGTCAAGAGCACCGTTTCGAAGATGAGTTTTAACGACACTGCGCCTTGCTCGCTGTAAATATTTTCAACCCGTTTTTTTTCAGGCTTGAGCGCTGCGGACATAGATGACTCCAAACGTTGCAACCTGCTGTATTTCAATCAGATATTCTTTAGCAAGTTCCAGCATGGCGATAAACGTAACCACGAGTCTTGCGCGACCCTCCGACAGATCGAACAAGCTGTCGAAAGCGACATACTCGCCGCCTTTCAGACAGCGCAGAATATGCGCCATTTGTTCTCTGACCGAGAGCTGTTCGCGACGCACGGTATGATGCGTATTCACTCTGGCGCGTGCCAGCAAGCCGATCCATGCCAGCTTCAGATCTTCCACACTGATTCCCGGCTGACACGCCTCCACCGTCCGCTCGATGAGCACAGCAACCACCTCAAAATCCCGCCCGGCCTGCGGCAATTCATCTAGCTTTTGCGCGGCCAGTTTCATTTGCTCGTATTCTTTGAGGCGACGCATCAGTTCAACGCGGGGATCTTCATCGTTGTCATCGGCCACATTGACAGATTTCGGCAGTAAAAGACGCGATTTGATTTCGATCAGCACCGCCGCCATCAACAGATATTCGGCGGCAAGTTCAAGCTTATGCTGCTTCAATAACGCGATATAACTTAAATATTGCCGGGTCAATTCCGCCATTGGAATATCCAGCACATCTAAATTATGCTTTCGTATCAAATACAGCAGCAAATCCAGCGGCCCCTGGAAATTTTCCAGCACCAGCTCCAACGCGTCTGGCGGAATGTACAAATCCAGCGGCATCTGCAGCATCGGCTCGCCGTGCAGACGTGCTACCGGCAGGATTTGAACTTCAACCATAGATCAGGAATAGCTCAATCCCATTGCCTCACGCACATCGCGCAGCGTTTCACCAGCCAGTTTGCGGGCCTTTTCGTTGCCGTCAGCGATGATGTTGCGCACCAGTGACGGATCATCAAGGTACAGCTGTGCGCGCTCCCTCATCGGGCGTTGCTCTAAAAGCACGGCATCGATCACAGGTTGCTTGCATTCGATACAACCGACGCCCGCACTCTTGCAGCCCTGAATTACGCCCTGCTTTGTTTGTTCGCTGGAATACACCTGATGCAATTGCCAGACCGGACATTTTTCAGGATCGCCCGGATCCGTGCGCCGCGCACGCGCCGGATCCGTCGGCATGGTACGAATTTTTTTAGCGACCGTCGCCTCATCCTCGCGCAAGGTGATCGTGTTGTTGTACGATTTGGACATTTTTCGCCCGTCCAGCCCCGGCATTTTCGAGGCAACTGTCAGCATCGCCTGAGGCTCAGACAAAATCATCTTGCCACCCCCCTCAAGATAGCCGAACAGGCGTTCACGATCACCCAGACTCAGGCTCTGTTGCTCATCGAGCAGCGCCTTGGCCGATTCAAGCGCGTCTCCATCGCCCTGCTCCTGAAAACGATTGCGCAGCTCGTTGTATAAACGTGCTTTTTTGCTGCCCAGTTTTTTGATGGCCGATTCAGCCTTTTCGGCAAAGCCCGGATCGCGCCCGTACAAGTGATTAAAACGGCGTGCGATTTCGCGTGTAAATTCGACATGCGGCACCTGATCTTCGCCGACCGGCACTTGCGTGGCGCGGTAAATCAAGATGTCGGAGCTCATCAACAGCGGATAGCCCAAAAAGCCATAGGTTGAAAGATCCTTGTCGGCAAGATGCAATTGCTGATCCTTATAGGTCGGCATACGTTCGAGCCAGCCTAACGGGGTAATCATCGACAACAGCAGATGCAACTCGGCGTGTTCCGGAACTTTAGACTGAATGAACAGCGTCGCATGAGCCGGATCGATACCGGCCGCCAGCCAGTCGACCACCATATCCCAGACGCTCTGTTCGATCACTTGCGGTGATTCATAATGCGTCGTCAGTGCATGCCAGTCGGCGACAAAGAACAGGCACTCAAACTCATGCTGCATTTTGACCCAGTTTTTTAACACGCCATGATAGTGGCCCAGATGCAAACTTCCCGTGGGACGCATTCCCGATACGATGCGATCAGCAAACATTCAAATTCCAACCATAATAAAAATAAATTTCTCAACAAACTTGACCAGAGGAAACAGCACCCAGCCCAGCACCGGCGTCATTGCCATAAAAATCAGGATAAACATGCCATAAGGCTCAATCCGGCTCAACTGATACGCTTCACGATGCGGCAGCAGGCTGACCGCAACGCGCCCGCCGTCGAGCGGGGGCAGCGGCAACAAATTCAACACCAGCAGCACGACATTGAACTTGATACCTATTCCGGCCATACCCATCAGCGGCTCGGCAAAGTAGTTTTCAGGGAAGGCCGCTGAGAACTTGAACAGCAGCGCCCAGCCGAGTGCCATGACCAGATTAGATAGAGGGCCTGCAAGCGCCACCCACAGCATGTCCTTTTTCGGATGACGCAGCGCGCCAAAATTCACCGGTACGGGTTTAGCCCAGCCGAATAGCACGCCGCCCAGCACCAGCGTCAGCAGCGGCAATAAAATCGTCCCGACCGGATCAATATGACGCAGCGGATTGAGGCTGATGCGCCCCTGCAAATAGGCGGTATTATCGCCAAAATGTCGCGCCGCATAGCCGTGTGCCGCCTCGTGCAGCGTGATCGCGAATAAAATTGGGATCGCGGCGAGCGTGATCGTCTGGACTAGCTGATCGATTTGCATCATTGCGTAATTCCGAACGGCGCGATGTCGCCTATCCCCTGCCGCAACAGCACAGGCTGCTCGCCGGTCAGGTCAATCACCGTGGTGAAATCCACACCGGCAGCGCCGCCATCGATCACCGCATCCACCTTCTTTTCCAGCAATTCGCGTATCCGCTCGGCGTCGTTCAAAGGCCAGACTTCGTCAGGCAAAATCAACGTGGAACTGGACATGGGTTCGCCCAGTTCTTCGAGCAAGGCCAGCGCCACCGGATGATCAGGGATACGGATGCCGATAGTGCTGCGTTTGGGATGTTGCAGCCGCTTGGGCACCTCGCGGGTCGCCTCCAAAATAAACGTGTAACTGCCCGGCGTATTGGCTTTGAGCAGTCTAAATTGCGCGTTATCTACCCGGGCATAGTTGGAAATTTCCGACAAATCCCGGCACATCAGCGTCAGGTAATGTTCATCATCGAGCTGACGGATCTCGCGAATACGGCTTACCGCGTTCTTGTCGTCCAGCAGACATCCTAATGCGTAGCAGGAATCGGTCGGATACACCACGATACCGCCGTCTTTAAGAATCGACACGGCCTGCTTGATCAGGCGCATGTTGATGTTGTTCGGATAGATGGTAAAAAATTGTGACATAGTCGTGTCCATTTAAATTACTGGAATGCTTCCCAGACCGGACGGCAGATCATCGGCAGATCAGGCAGACGTCCCAAATCGCGATAACTCTCAGCCGGCCCGTGAAAATCGGAACCGCATGAAGACATCAATTTGAATTCATCGGCATAACGTGAAAATTCGGCATATTGCTCGGGCGTATGGCTGCCGGTGACGACTTCGAGCGCCTCGCCGCCAAGCTGCGCAAACTCGGTGAGCAGCGTATGCATGGTTTGACGCCCCATACTGTGGCGACCGACCATATAGCGGCCCGGGTGCGCGAGCACCGCAATACCGCCGCTGCCCTTAATCCATGCAATCGCATCGCCAAGCTCAGCCCATTGGTGCGGCACGTAACCGGGTTTTCCGGTGGCAAGGTAACGGTTGAAGACGCTTTTAACATCCTTGCAATGCCCCGCCTCGACCAGATAACGGGCGAAATGCGTGCGGCCTATCATGTTCGGATTGCTGGCAAATTTAAGTGCACCATGATAAACCCCGCCGATGCCCGCGCGTGCCAGTTCATCGCCCATCTTACGGGCACGCTCGCCCCGTCCGCTGCGTACGCTGCGCAATCCTTCCTGCAAGGGCGGAAAAGCGGGATCGATGGCAAGACCCACGATGTGTAAGGTGTGCTTACGCCAGGAAACCGAAATCTCGACACCGTTGATAAAGATCATGCCATGAACCGTGGCCGCCGCGCGCGCCTCATCGAGTCCATCCGTATCATCGTGATCTGTCAGCGCCAACATTTTGACACCGCGCCCGAACGCGCGCTCAACCACTTCGGTTGGCGTCAAGGTCCCGTCGGAAATATTGGAATGGCAATGCAGGTCGTAATCAAGCATACACACGCCTCCAGCGTTCAGCAAAACCGCTCACGCGTCGCCACCGCCTTTTTTCATGACCTTGCCTTCTTCGGCACGGCGACGGCGCACTTCTTTAGGGTCTGCGATCAGCGGACGATAAATCTCGATGCGATCCATTTCCCGCAGCACTGCATCGGCTTTCGTCAGTTTGCCGAAAATACCCAGTTTGTGAGCGGCCAGATCCAGTTCCGGATACTTTTCCAGCAGACCGCTGGCCTGTATTCCCTCCATCACCGTGGAACCCGCCGGCACCGCTTTTTTGAGCAACGTCTGCTCGCCCGGCAGGGCATACACTACTTCGA
The DNA here is from genome assembly GCA_001801025.1 of Gallionellales bacterium GWA2_54_124. GTDB lineage: Bacteria > Pseudomonadota > Gammaproteobacteria > Burkholderiales > Gallionellaceae > Gallionella. The sequence continues at coordinate 1,034,179 of MGWO01000007.1, read as the reverse complement.
TGTTAATTTTGTCAGTCATGTGTTCGGATAAACTTTCTCGGCCCGGTAAATAAACGCATCTACGAAGCTGTTAGCGATGTAATGAAACACCGGTCCCACCAGCTTTTCCAGCAATTTACTGGAAAATTCGTAATGCAAACGGAATTCTATTTTACAGGCACAATCGCTAAGCGGAATAAATCGCCAGCAACCGTCCAAATGCCGGAACGGCCCGTCCTGCAAGGTAATGTCGATCTGACTGGGCGGCGTACGGTTATTCTCAGTCGTAAAGCTTTGTTTTATATGGTGATAATTAATATGCACCGTTGCATGAACGACATTTTCAGACTTATCGACTACGCTCGACCCGCCGCACCAGGGCAGAAAAGCCGGGTAATCTTCAACGCAATCCACCAGCTGAAACATCTGTTCCGCACTGTGTGCAACCAATACTGTTTTCTCAACCGTCGCCATTAGCAATCTAGATACAATTCCAAAGGCTGGTAGAATAGCCGAACACACAGCAAAATTCACCTACCATGAGCATTATCCAGAATAAAAAAGCATTTCACGAATACTTCGTCGAAGACAAATACGAGGCGGGTCTGATGCTGGAAGGATGGGAAGTCAAAGCCATTCGTGCCGGGCGCGCCCAGTTGAAGGAAGCCTACGTCACCGCAAAGGACGGCGCGCTGTACCTGTTCGGCTCGCATATCAGCCCGTTGCTCAATGCCTCTACACACATCCACCCCGATCCTGTGCGCACCCGAAAGCTGCTGCTGCATGCGGCTGAAATTTCAAAAATCCTGATCAAGGTGCAGCGTGCAGGTTATACCGTGATGCCGCTGGACATGCATTACAAGGGCGGACGCGTCAAACTCGCCATCGGCCTTGCAAAAGGCAAGAAGCTCCATGACAAACGTGCCACGGAAAAAGAAAAGGATTCTAAACGCGAAGTTGCTCAAGCCATGAAAAAAGAGCGGCGCTAACGAATTTTCGGAGCATGCCGGATGAAACGAATCATTTTTATACTTGCCACCCTGCTCCCCCTGACTGGATTTACCATGACTCACACTACACCATCACAAACAGCTTATCTTGCCGGCGGATGCTTCTGGGGAATGGAAGAACTGGTGCGAAAAATTCCAGGCGTTATCGCAACAGAGGTTGGCTACACCGGCGGCACAACGCCCAATGCCGTGTATGAACAGGTCAAAACCGGACGCACCGGACATGCCGAATCACTCAAAATTATTTTTAACCCCGAAAAGCTCAGCTACCGGCACCTTTTGTTCGAGTTTTTCCGCATGCACAACCCGACCACGCGCAACCAGCAGGGAAACGACATCGGCAGCCAGTACAGATCGGCCATTTTTTATCTGGATGAGGCGCAGCAGCATACCGCGATGGAGGTCATCAAAATCGCAGAGGCTTCTGGCGAATTAAAGAGCAAAATCGTCACCGAAGTGGCGCAGTTCCGCGAATTTTACCGGGCAGAGGAATACCACCAGCAATATCTGATCAAACACCCCGGCGGCTATACCTGCCACTACATCAGACGCCTGAATCTAGGAGAGTAATACACCGGGTTCGTGCAGCAACAACACGGATACGCAGCGCTAGCACCACGACAGCGTGTCACGCAGCTTAACCACTTCGCCGATAATGATCAGGCACGGAGATTTCAGCCCGGCGCCTGCGACCTTGTCTGCCAGCGTCTGCAAAGTGCCAACCACCACAACCTGATCGGGCTGGGTGCCGTTCATGACGACCGCCGCAGGCCAGTCGGGTATCAGTCCGTAAGCCATCAATTGACGGAAAATCCCGGCCAGCGCACCCAAGCCCATGTAGATAACGACCGTCTGTCCCGGCCTGCACAAGGCCTCCCAGTCCAGATCAAGCACGCCTTCCTTGAGGTGTCCGGTGGTAAAAATTACCGACTGCGCATAGTCTCGATGGGTGAGCGGAATGCCGGCATACGCTGAAACACCGGATGCGGCGGTAATCCCGGGCACCACCTGAAAAGGAATGCCGTGTTCTGAGAGTGTTTCGATTTCTTCGCCACCGCGCCCGAAGATAAACGGATCGCCGCCCTTCAGTCGCACGACGCGACGGCCCTCCATGGCCAATTTAACCAGCAGCGCATTGATCTCCTGCTGAGGCAGCGTGTGATTGTCACGCTGCTTGCCGACAAAAATTCGCGCAGCATCGCGGCGCGTCATATCCAGAATCTGCGCAGACACCAGATTGTCGTACACCACCACATCGGCCTTTTGCATCAGGCGCAGCGCGCGAAATGTCAATAAATCAGGATCGCCCGGCCCGGCCCCCACCAGATAGACCTCACCTTGCGGCCGCAACCCCGCATCATCCAGTTGAGCCATTAACTGAGCCTTTGCACCGGCCGCATCGCCTGCCAGCACCTTTTCAGCGATCACGCCGTCCAGCGCGTTTTCCCAAAAGATACGCCGACGGGCAGCGGTGGAAATACGCGCCTTAACGGTGTCGCGCATATCGGCGCAAAATTGAGCCAGATGTCCATAACGCGCCGGGATCATCGTCTCAAGCGTCGCGCGCAACATGCGGGCCAGCACCGGGGATGCCCCGCCGCTGGAAAAAGCGACCACCAGCGGCGAGCGATCCAGTATCGAAGGCATGATAAAACTGCACAGCTCCGGACTATCGACCACATTCACCGGAATATTCAACAGGCGTGCCTGTTGCGAGACATCAAAATTGACCGCGCGGTCGTTGGTCGCCGCAATCACCAGCACGACACCGTCAAGGTGCACGGCTGCAAAACGCGCGTGGATACATTCAACACCCGTCAGAGCGGCGAATTCAGCGCAGAACGCCGGCGCCACGACCCTGACGGATGCACCGGCGCTTAGCAGGACCGACGCCTTGCGCAGCGCGACCTCACCTGCGCCGACAACCAGACAGGCGCGCCCTTTAACCTTCATAAAAACAGGGAGAAAATCCATCTAAAACCTTTGCAAAACGCTTATTGATTAGTGGTTGAATGATGCGATCTTAACCGGGCCAGCACGTGTCACCACTTACAACCCGTTCGGCCAGCGCAGCACCTTAACCTCAAATGCAGAGTGAATAGTGAGTCAGTTTCATCAACACCGGCTAATGCTGATTAGGCGTTGATGCCTGCCTAATCCGGTGCCAATCGCCATTTTTGAAGATCACTTCATAGCGCTGCCAGCCAGTGAATTCTGCAAGGGTCATCGTATTTACCGCCCCCACACCCACTCCTGCCACCACGGTAAAAGTGATGAGGGCGTCAGTGCCGGCGCCTGAACATTCGATGACACGACGCACAGACAAACTATCGCCCGTCTCACCGTTACTGTAATAAAAACCCGACGTAATCACGTCCGGCAGGTCAGACAACTGCCACGCATGCTTGCAGGCTAACCGGTATAGTCTGAGCAAATCTTCTTCGCGAATATCGACATAAGTGCCGATCTCATCGAGCGCATACCTAAAATCGGCCTGCCCTAACGGATTATCATTGCTGCTGCTCTGCACCGCTTTAACGGTCTTTTGCAAGCGTGCAGGATAGCGACGCCACGGAAATGCATAATTCACCGCAATGGCGGCAAGCAACAGGATGAGCGCATTGATCAGCACTGGCGTGAGAACAAACTGAAACCCCAGATCATGCACCTGTGCACCGCCAATCACCGCGGTAATGGCCGTTGCACCGCCGGGCGGATGAATGCAGCGCAGGTAATACATCAACGCGATCGCCAGTGCGACTGCCAGAGGCGCCGCAATCAGCATATCCGGAACAAGTTGTGCACAAGAAACACCGATCAACGCGGAAAACACATGTCCGCCCATCAGCGGCCAGGGTTGCGACAATGCGCCATTGGGCACGGCAAACAGCAGTACGGCGGAAGCGCCCATGGACGCGACCAGCAGCGCCGCGCCTTGTGTGCCCAAATAATGCTGACTGACCCACATTGCCAGCAAGATGCCCACAAAGCCGCCGATGCCTGAGATGATTTTCTCCGCGTGACCGCCTGCATCCACTGCGCCCCTGATAAAGCTCATGTGTGTTCCGCGCAAAATTTAAGGTGGATAGCGATTGACGGAGATTGCCGCACGGCGTGCAACTCAGTCGACATTGCGTGGTGTTTAACGCTAAACTTAAAAAGGTCTGAATGCACCTGTGTCACGCAGACCTTATCCCGTTTTAAGGCGCAATCAGGATTGCGCTATCGTTTTTTCGATATGAGCCAGCGCTTCATCAACCTGATCGATCAGTATCAGACATAAATCACCCGGCATCAGGCGCGCCAAGGCTGTATCGATGGCGAGAAACTCTCCGTTGATCTCATCGGTGATTTTCGCGCGCTTAGCATTGATCAGTCCCGCTCTTAACAGGCTCAACACTTCACCGTCCGCACGGCCTCGCTGACACTGATCCTGATACAGAATGACCTCATCAAAAACATCGCCCAGTATTTCAGTCTGCAGGCGAATGTCTTCGTCACGGCGATCACCGGCCCCGCTGATCACCACCATGCGCTTTTTGGCGGGCATACTTTGCACGGCTGAAATGAGCGCCAGAATCGCGTCAGGGTTATGGCCGTAATCGGCAATCACCGATGCACCGCGATAGTCAAAGAAGTTGAAACGCCCCGGTGCCGTTGCCGCATCGTTGACAAAGGATGCCAACCCGCGACGTATGGTATCCCAGTCGACACCGAGCGCCCAGACTGCCGCGATGGATGCCATCGCATTTTCGATCTGAAACCCGATGACGCCGTTACGGGTAATAGGAATATGGCTCAAGTCGACGCGCTGCTCGAACTTGTTCTCGCAGGCCACGACTTGATTACCCTCGACATACACCACCCGTTTGCCCTGCGCGCGATGCGCCGCCATCACCGGATGGGAGCGATCTTGTGCAAAAAAGGTCACTGAACCCGGACAGATATCGGCCATCGCAGCAGACATCGGATCGGCCGCATTGAGCACCGCGACACCGCTTAACGCGACATTCTGCACCACGACGCGTTTAACGACGCTCAAATCCTCGACCGTACTGATGTAATTGAGCCCCAGATGATCCCCCATGCCGATGTTGGTGACGACCGCCACGTTGCAGCGGTCAAAGGCCAGCCCTTCACGCAGTACGCCGCCCCGCGCGGTCTCGAATACCGCCGCGTCGACATCAGGATGCAGCAACACATTTCGAGCACTCTTAGGCCCGCTGCAATCACCGGTATCAATGCGTTTGCCCTGAATATACACGCCATCGGAATTCGTCATCCCGACCCGCAACCCCTGACAACCGAGAATATGAGAAATCAGCCGCACCGTGGTGGTTTTGCCATTGGTTCCTGCCACCGCGACCAGCGGGATGCGTCCGTCGTTGCCCGCCTCAAACATCATCGATACGATGGCGTCTCCCACCGCACGCCCCTTGCCGAACGAAGGCTGCAAATGCATGCGCAAACCGGGTGCTGCATTCACTTCGACCACGCCGCCGCCCTGCTCGTCCAGCGGACGCAAAACAGAATCGCACACCACGTCCACGCCGCAGATATCGAGCCCCACCATTTGCGCGGCAGCAACCGCGCTGGCTGCCATTTCAGGATGCACGTCATCGGTGACATCGGTAGCCGTCCCGCCGGTACTCAGATTGGCATTGTTGCGCAAGATCACATAACGCCCTTTATCGGGAATCGAATCCACCGTCAGGCCCTGCACTTCGAGACGCGCCAGCGCAATGCTGTCGATACGCATCTTCGTCAGTGAGGTTGCATGTCCGTCGCCGCGCTTGGGATCGCTATTGACCTGATCGACCAGTTCACGCACCGAGTGCACGCCATCGCCAATCACCATCGGCGGTTCACGGCGTGCCGCCGCCACCAGCTGGTCACCGACCACCAGCATACGAAAATCGCTGCCGGGAATGAAGCGCTCGAGTAACACTTCAGAACTGATTTTTGCCGCAGCAGCATAGGCGATTTCCAGATGCTCGCGTGTCACAATATTGACCGTCACGCCTTTTCCCTGATTGCCATCGAGTGGTTTGACCACCACCGGCCCTGCGATTTCGCACATCGCCGCCCACGCATCTTCGATATCCGAAACAGGTCGCCCTTGAGGCACCGGCACACCGGCAGCTTCAAGCAGCTTTTTAGTCAGCTCCTTATCCTGTGCAATCGCTTCACCGATTGCGCTGGACAAATCCGTTTCAGCTGCCTGAATGCGGCGCTGGCGACTGCCCCAGCCGAATTGAACCAGACTACCCTCAGTCAGGCGACGATAGGGGATGTTACGTTTGACGGCGGCCTCTACGATCGAACCCGTACTGGGGCCTAATCGCACATCCTCATCGAGTTCACGCAATTGCGCGAGTGCACCTGTCAGATCAAACGGCGTGTCCTCCAGTGCGGAGGCACACAGGTCGCGCGCCAGTTTAAACGCTAAACGCCCCACCGCCTCTTCGCTGTACTCGAACACCACCTGATAGACGCCCGCCTCCATCGTCGCAGAGGTCCGGCAAAACGTCACCGGGCAACCGGCCTGCGCTTGCAATCCTAAGGCCGCGACTTCGAGCACATGAGCGATGGTGACCGCCTCGGCATGCCCCGGCAATCGCAACAGGCCGATTTCCGGGAAGCGTGCACGAAGCCGCCCCTCGAAACCACTCATTTTAGCAATGTCGCACTCGGTGTCCGTACAGGACACAATGGCTTCAATGGCGGTATGCCGACTCCAGAGATTAGGTCCGCGCAGTGCGCGTATGCGTGACACTTCCATTAAAACTTCCCTTTATTTAACGGGCTGAAATTTCAGCCACTTCAAACGAAGCAATGCCGGCACGAATCAGGCTAGGCGAAACGCCCAACGCCCAGGCTGCAGCGACGGCGGCCAGCACATTTTCCAGTTGCGACAGATTACATTCATCAGCGGACATCGGCACAGCAGACAGCGTCAGCAGCAAGACCTCTTCCGATCCGGTGCAAAACACAATTTTATCGCCTCTGACCAGCACAGCCCGCCCGCCCGCCTGCAAATGTTCATTCACAGCCGGCAATTCGCCCTCGCGTGCGAAATAAATCACTTCACCGTCGCAATAGCCAGCCATCGCGGCCACCAGCGGATCGGCGCCATTGAGCACCGCCACACCGTTGGAGAGCACAACATCGATCTGAGTGCGCACGACATTACAGACCTGCTCATCGGTTTCGATGTAATACGCACCGAAATGCTTCGCCGGTTCCAGGTTGGTGATAATACCCACCTGACAGCGGTCATAGCCTAGACCTTCGGACAAAATCGTTTCGATGCTGTTTTCAATGACAGCGGCGTTAACCGAACGATTCAGCAGCACTTTCTGCGCCGATGCCCAGTTTGAACTATCCCGTTTATCCACAATTCGCTTATCAAACGACAGCCCGTCCCGGCTTGCCAGCCCGACGTAATAGCCTGCAAGTTTTAGCAACCGGGTCACAATGCGGGCAACCTGCGCCTTGCCTTGCGTGCCGCACACACCCACCACCGGAATGCGCCCGGTCTCCTCCTCTGAAAACAGACTATCGACGATTGCGCGCCCGACAGGACGCGGCTCGCCTGAGGCAGGTTTCAAATGCATCAAAAGCCCCGGACCTGCATTAATTTCGACGATCGCCCCGCCCTGTTCTGCAAGCGGCCGGGAAATATCTTCGGCGACCAGATCGATGCCGGCGATATCAAGCCCCACGATGCGCGCGGCAAGCGAAACCGTCGCAGCCACCTCGGGATGCACGAGATCCGTGACATCGAAGGCAACATTGCCGTTGCGCTGGATCAGCACTTCAGTGCCCGCTGCGGGCACCGAATCAGCGGCATATCCCTGCCGTTTGAGTTCAAACTGCGCGGCGGCATCGGTATCGATCTCGACCCTATCCATCGGAAATTCTTCGGCTTCCCCGCGTCGCGGGTCGGTATTGATCTGTTCGGCGATCAGGCTTCTAATCGTGGATTTTCCGTCCGCAACCAGCGAAACCGTTTCACCGCGTGCCGCCGCCGCCAGTCGGCCGCCGACCACCAGCAGTCTGTGCTCATTGCCGCGAATATAGCGTTCGACGATCACTTCGCTGCCCTGGGCATCGGCCAGCACAAAGGCGGCCTCGACTTCTTCCTGCGTCATCAGTTCAGTGGACACGCCACGCCCGTGATTGCCATCGGTGGGTTTTACCACCACCGGCAAACCGATATCTTCCGCAGCTTCCCATGCATCGGCCGGACTATCGACAATGCGCCCTTCAGGAACGGGTACGCCGCAGGCGGATAACAAGGTCTTGGTCAGATCCTTATCGCGTGAAATACTCTCGGCGATCGCGCTGGTCTGATCGGTCTCGGCAGTCCAGATGCGGTGCTGGCTCACGCCGTAACCCAGCTGCACCAGATTTCCTTCCGTCAGACGGATAGACGGAATACCCCGATCGCTTGCCGCATCGACGATACAGGCGGTGCTGGGGCCGAGACACAAGGAATCGACCATGTCGTTGAGTTTTGCGACGGCGGCGGCCACGTCAAAGGGCTTGTCCTGCATCGCGGCCAGAATCAGATCGCGGGCGGCTGCCAGCGCTGCACGTGTAACGGCCTCATTGCGCGAACGCACGACGACCTTGTAGACGCCTCGCACGGAGGTTTCGCGCGCCTTGCCAAAACCGCTTTGCATACCGGCCAGATTCTGCAATTCGAGGGTGACGTGTTCGAGTATGTGGCCGGGCCAGGTACCTTCACGCAAACGCTGCAGAAAACCGCCTCGCTCACCGATGCCGCAACGGTGCTCGATCAGCGTCGGCAACCAGGCTGTCAGTCTTTCGTAAAAACCGGGAATGGTATTGGAAGGGGAATCCTCCAGTACACCGATATCCAGCCACACCTCAAGTACGGGGCGATAAGTCCAGATGTTCGGGCCACGCAGAGACAATATTTTGAGAAACTCCATCAGACTTTCCTGGCGAATTTAAAATTAGGGCACGAAGCGGTTAACGCAGACCACTCCACATCGGTTTACCTGACCGCGATACAAGTTTACCAGAGGGCGCGGCAAAACTGTTTGTCCGTGCGTTTTATTGTAGTAATATCGCAGCCAGTGAATACTCAGACGCCCTTCCCGTGACCCTATCTATACCCGATGCATGGCGCATCAAAGCCCAGTCACGACTGACTGACGGCGAAACAATCACCGGCCATCTGGAACTCAACCTCGATGCGCAGCTTAATTTTACCCACAACCTGCTGCTCATCACCGATTGTCGGCTGATCGATCTGGGTTCAGATTGCGATTATCCGTATCGCGACACACTGACCCTGCAGCATCGGGATCACGGCGGCGTCGGACGCATCGAATTGTTCGACGGCGCCAGCCGTTTAACCTGCTGGTTTTACACACTGGCGCACAATGCAGCGGCGACCCGCTTCATCAAACAGTTCAATCAGCAACAAGCCTGCGCGCGCACAGGCCTGCCCGCCGCGCCTGACGCACCCGAACTCTGTCCGGACTGCCTGACCCCGCTTGATCAGGGCGAATGCCCGCATTGCAGCATCACCCTCAATGCGCCGCCACGGGCATGGACGCTGCTGCGCCTGTGGCGCTTTGCCAGACCTTATCAGTGGCAACTGCTGTCAGGCTTTCTGCTGATGCTCGCCTCGACCGCTGCCACACTGGTGCCGCCTTATCTCACCATGCCGCTGATGGACAAGGTGCTGATTCCGTATCAGAACGGCAAGCCCATCGATTTCGTCATCGTCAGCTGGCTGCTGGCGGGGCTTTTAGGCTCGGCCTTGCTGGCATGGGGGCTGGGCTGGGCAAAGACCTATATACTGGCGCTGGTGAGCGAGCGCATCGGCGCCGATCTGCGCACCATCACCTACGAACACCTGCTGCGCCTCTCACTTGAATATTTCGGCGGCAAACGCACCGGGGATCTGATGTCGCGCATCGGTTCGGAATCGGATCGTATCTGCGTATTTTTATCGCTGCATCTGCTCGACTTTGCAACCGATGTGCTGATGATCGTAATGACCGCGGCTATCCTGTTCTCGATCAATCCATGGCTGGCACTGGTCACGCTGGTACCGCTGCCCTTCATCGCCTGGATGATCCACAACGTGCGCGACAGGTTGCGTACCGGCTTTGAAAAAATTGATCGCGTCTGGTCTGAAGTGAGCAACGTACTGGCCGACACCATCCCCGGCATCCGCGTGGTCAAGGCCTTCGCTCAGGAAAGGCGCGAGGCCGAGCACTTTCACGTCGCCAACGCGCACAACCTGCAAGTCAACGACCGCATCAACAAAATCTGGTCGCTGTTTACCCCGAGCGTCTCGCTGCTGACCGAAATCGGCCTGCTGGTCGTCTGGGCATTCGGCATCTGGCAGGTCTCCAACAACGAAATCACCGTCGGTGTACTGACGGCCTTTTTAGCCTACATCAGCCGTTTTTATGCGCGACTGGATTCGATGAGCCGCATCGTCTCGGTGACGCAAAAGGCCGCAGCGGGTGCCAAGCGCATCTTCGACATCCTCGACCATGTCTCTAGCGTGCCCGAACCAGCGAATCCGGTTCATCTGGGCCAGATTGAAGGCCGCATTGATCTCAAGGGTGCCGGATTCCGCTATGGCAACCGCGCCGTGATCAAGGACCTGAATCTGACCATACAACCTGGAGAGATGATCGGGCTTGTCGGCCACAGCGGCTCGGGCAAGAGCACGCTGGTCAATCTGATGTGCCGCTTCTACGATGTCTCGGAAGGTTCCATCAGCATCGACGGCGTTAACATCAAATCGCTGCCCGTTTCCGAATATCGCCGCCATATCGGGCTGGTATTGCAAGACCCGTTCCTGTTCTTCGGCTCCATTGCCGAAAACATCGCCTACGGAAAACCGGATGCAACCCGTGCCGAAATCGTTGCCGCAGCCCACGCGGCCCATGCGCATGAATTCATACTGCGCCTGCCGCACGGCTACGACTCGCTGGTCGGCGAGCGCGGTCACGGCTTGTCCGGCGGTGAGCGCCAGCGCATCTCGATTGCCCGCGCGCTATTGATCGACCCGCGCATTCTGATCCTCGACGAAGCGACTGCATCGGTGGATACTGAAACCGAAAAAGAAATCCAGAAGGCGCTGGATAATCTGGTACACGGCCGCACCACGATCGCCATCGCCCATCGCCTCTCCACCCTGCACAAGGCGAACCGGCTTGTGGTACTGGACAAGGGCGAAGTCGTTGAAATCGGCAGCCACGACGAACTAATGGCAACTCAAGGGGCTTATTACCGCCTGTATCAGGCACAGGCCCGCAACGTCGATACGGACTTAAACGATGTCCCCGCCATCCAGACAGACAACAAGGTGAGCGCATGAACAGCTTCCAGTTAATACGCAACGCAGCAGGTCAGCTGGTGCTCACCCGGAACGGCGAAAGTCATGCAGGCATCGTGCCCGTCCGCGCCTTTCCCATCGCCGCCCCCGACGAGTGCATCTCGCTGATGGGCATAGACGGCCATGAACACGTCTGGATAGAAAAACTCAGCGATGTATCAGACGACATCCAAACCTTGATTCTGGAGGAATTGGCGCACCGTGAATTCACGCCCGAAATAGGCCGCATCCGCAGCGTATCGAGCTTTGCCACCCCAAGCAGCTGGCAGGTTGAAACGGATCGCGGCGACACGGAACTGTTGCTCAAGGCCGAAGATCATATCCGCCGGCTATCCGCCAGCGCACTGCTGATCACCGATGGTCACGGCGTGTCATTTCTGATCCGCAATACCGAAAATCTGGATGCGCATAGCCGAAAGCTGCTGGACAGATTTCTGTAGCGCAGGATCTATCGTGCTCCCGCACTGCAAAGCAACTTCCGTTTGCTCGTAGTGCTTTTTGATAAACGCACCATGAGACATGAATTAAGAGCGTGGGCGCAGGGTAACGTCGATCAGAGTTGTACAAGGGATTGCTTGCAATAATCCGGCGATCGTCATAGGCTTCAGGACATTCAATAATGCGAAGCTGCTGATGACTAAAATCGAATCCCTCCTCTTTGGCGGCGTCAATTTTCCGGAAGACGAAGAATATCAGCGCTTCCAGTTCCGCCTGTTGTATGCGCTGCTGCTGATGGGAATTTTCTTTTCAGGCCTGTTCATTCTGGCTGACCGTCTGCAAGTGAACCACCTCTCCGGCCTGCATGTGCGCAACAACATTGCCTATTTTGCCACGTGCATTGTGCTGACCGCGGCACTATACGGACACAAGGAGCGCTTTTTAGTCATCGCGATACTCACCGAAACGGCCAGCCTGCTGATCTACCTTTCCGCACTGATTCTGGTGCCGGACGATCCGATGCGCATCCTCTGGTACTTTATCAATCTGCCCGCAGTCTACATTCTGCTCGGACAGATCGCAGGAGTGTGCGTTACGCTGATTTCATTCGCCTGCATTTTTGCTGCCAACCGCTATATTTCCGCGCCCTATTCGGACAACGCGCTCACCACCGTTGTGCTGACCTTTACTTATTCAAGCATTTTCTTCTTTGCCTACAGCAAGCGTTTCGTTTCTTTTTTTAAACGCATGACCGAAGCCAACCGACAGTTGCGTGAACTGGCGGCAACCGATCCACTCACGGGACTGATGAATGCCCGCGCTTATTATGCTACGTGCGAGCAACTGATCAGCGGCGCATTGCGCACGGGTGCGCCGTTTGCCGTGCTGTTTATCGACCTGGACCACTTCAAACGCGTGAATGACACCTACGGACACGAAGCCGGGGATACGGTATTGCGTGACACCGCCGCATGCCTGCTGCGCAATACCCGTCTAAGCGACGCGCTGGGGCGTATCGGCGGAGAGGAATTTTCCATGTTCCTCCCCAACACGGATTTGCAAGGCGCATTGACGCTGGCGGAAAAGCTGCGTCTGGACATTGAAAGCCTGATGCCCACAACCGGCGAAACGCAACTGAAAATTACCGCCAGCATAGGCGTCGCACCTAATTTGCCGCACCATCATGCAATCGAGGACATCCAGCGCGATGCAGATCAGGCGATGTATCACGCAAAACAAGAGGGTAGAAACCGCGTGACCTGCTTTGCCTAATCCCGCCCAACAGCTCATAGAGCTGACTGGGGTGCGTTGTGACACATCTGCGCAGGGAGCTGAATTCCTAACCTATTCGGCAAGATACTGAACAACAAGCTGCTGGCCAAAGATTCACCAATGGCAAAAAGTTATCTGAGCGCACGGGTGAGTGAAATCGTGCTGTAGGATAAATCGGCGAGCGGCAGCTAGCTGGCTTTGGCAGACAGAATGCAAAAAAGGCAGCTTGATTATTCAAGCTGCCTTTTAAAAAATCTGGCGTCCCCAACGAGATTCGAACTCGTGTTACCGCCGTGAAAGGGCGATGTCCTAGGCCTCTAGACGATAGGGACGTTGAAACTTTTACTTCTACTGCAAATCTGGCGTCCCCAACGAGATTCGAACTCGTGTTACCGCCGTGAAAGGGCGATGTCCTAGGCCTCTAGACGATAGGGACGTAATCTAAAACTTTTCTTCTTTGGTGGAGATAAGCAGGATCGAACTGCTGACCTCTTGCATGCCATGCAAGCGCTCTCCCAGCTGAGCTATACCCCCGTTTCGAAGAGCGCGCATTATAGGGATATGCCCAGAATCTGTAAAGTCTTTTCTCTATTTTCTATAAATAACGGGCCATACGCGCCAAGACGGTCTCGCGTGAAAACAAAGCCAGCACGGCGTCAACCGATGGCGTATGCGTCTGACCTACCAGCATCACGCGCAAAGGCATCGCAAGCTTAGGCATCTTAAGATTATGCTTAGCCAGTAATTCCTTGATCAGTGCCGCAAGCGCCGGCGCCTGCCACTCTACATCGGCAAACCGCCCGGCCAGTTCACGCAACGCAGGTTTGACTTCCTCGACCAACTGCTCATCGAGCAAGGCCTGATCAGGATGCACATCGGCATAAAACACTTCAGCCTCATCCGCCAGTTCGAGCAGCGTCGCAACACGCCCCTTGTAGAGTGCGATCACGTCTTCCAGTTTCGGCGCATTGCTCACCACAACACCGCGTGCCTGCAAATGTCCGTCTACCAGTTCGGCCAATCTGGCGTTGTCCGCCAGCTTGATGTAATGCTGATTAAGCCAGCGCAGCTTTTCCGGATTGAACTGTGCCGCCGATTTGCTGATGTGCTCCAGATCAAACCATTCGACGAATTGCCCGACTGAAAATACTTCTTCATCGCCATGCGACCAGCCCAGACGGGTCAGGTAATTGATCAGCGCCTCAGGCAAAAAGCCGTCTTCGGCATATTGCATCACACTCACCGCCCCGTGGCGCTTCGACAGCCGTTCGCCGTCGCTGCCCAGTATCATCGGCACGTGCGCATACTGCGGCAAGGTCGCGCCCAGCGCCTTCAAGATATTGATCTGACGCGGCGTGTTATTAACGTGATCGTCGCCGCGTATCACCTGCGTGATCCCCATGTCCAGATCATCCACCACCACGCAGAAATTATAGGTCGGCGTGCCATCCGGACGGGCAATGATCAGATCGTCCAGTTCGCTGTTTTCGAAAACAATCCGCCCCTTGACCATGTCGTCCCAGGCAGCAACGCCCGTCAACGGATTTTTAAAGCGCACCACGGGCTTCACACCCGCAGGCGGGACCGGCAGCACCTTGCCAGCTTCGGGTCGCCAGCATCCGTCATAGCGTGGCTTCTCGCCGCGAACACGCATGGCTTCACGCATGGCTTCAAGTTCCTCGGGCGTGGTGTAACAATAATAAGCATGGCCTTGTGCGATCAGCCCGGCGAGCACTTCCTTGTAACGGTCCATGCGCTGCATCTGATAAAAAGGACCTTCATCATAATCCAGGTTCAACCACGCCATCCCGTCCAGAATTGCCTGCACCGAAGCCTGGCTCGAACGCTCAAGATCCGTGTCTTCAATGCGCAAAATAAAGGTACCGCCGAGCTTTCTGGCATAGGCCCATGAAAACAGCGCGGTTCGCGCGCCGCCTATATGCAGATAACCGGTTGGACTGGGAGCAAATCGGGTACGAGTCGTCATAACGGCCTAACAATTAAACAAATGGGGGCACATTTTACGAGCTTTGCATGCGCCCTGCTTAAGTAAATTGATGCCCGCATGATTTAATGTATGCGATACAAACCGGCGCGGCAGCACGGCTAAAGCCGCGATTTTGATCAATATGCTCTGCGCATTTCATACACGTGCACAGACAGGCTTTATGCAACGAGGTCAAAAAATACCGTTCATACCCAAATTAATACCGCTCATCATGGCTAGCGCACCGCTGAGGCAATTAGTCTAATTATGTCCGAACGGACTTGAGTTTAAACCCCGTTGCGCGTAAATTTGCGGTCGGAAAATGGCACGTATAGATGTCAAATTATCAACAAATAACTCAGGGGAGCAAAGGCGTGACAGAAAATTACACAGACAATCTATCCGCCCTTGATAAACATGGTCTTTGTAACCGACAGCAGCTAAGCCTATGAATAGCACAGACCCACTCACCGGACTTCTGGGACGCTTCGGCTGCTTAGCGGCGGCAGGACGATTTGCCGCAATAGCGCAATACCAGCCTTACGCGGCCATCTGGATTGATCTGGACCGTTTCAAACGCATCAATGAATCGTTCGGCCACCCCGGAGGCGACGAAGTGATCAAGGATCTCGCTGTCCGCCTGCGCAATCGTGCGAGCGGCCGCGCCGAAATTGCCCGCATGGGAGGAGATGAGTTCGTCTTTCTCGTGCCACGCTGCAACCGTGCAAGCGCAGAAAATTTTGCCCGTGAACTTGCCAGCACCATCAGTGAAATCATCAATATCGGCAATCTGACACTCTGCCCTACCGCCAGTATCGGCATCGCAATTTGCGACACGGATGAAAGCTCCCTCGCCTTACTCGAGCGTGCGGACCGTGCCATGTATGCGGCCAAGGACAAAGGGGGAAACTGCATCGTTTTTTCCGGCGACGAACCCATTCCGGGCAGGCTGGGCATCACGCTCGCGCGAGAAGAAATTTCAATTGAAAGCATGCTGCACGATGCGCTGGAGACAGGCGGACTCTGCTTACACTACCAGCCTATCATTCTTGCCAATGGAAAAATTGAAGCCGTCGAAGCCTTGATGCGTTGCACCGTTAACGGCATCAATCTGCCGCCTGGCAAATTTATCCCGGTTGCCGAAAAGACCGGACTGATCGTCAGACTCGGCGAATGGAGTTTATTGCAAGGCGCATTGCAAGCGCGCCAGCTTCAGGATGCCGGATATCACACTAAAGTGGCCATCAACGTCTCGCGCGCTCAACTCGTTTCTTCCAAGTTCACACAGGCGCTGCATGCAGCACTGATCTGCTCCAACGTAAAACCGGAATTAATCGAACTGGAACTGACCGAGTCGCTGTTCATGGACATCTCCGATACCGTGCAGAACAATCTTAAAAATGCCATCGCTGCGGGCGTGAGTTTATCGATCGACGATTTTGGCACAGGCTATTCATGCCTGGCTAACCTTAAAGACATTCCAGCAAAAAAACTCAAACTCGATCGCGCTTTCGTGACGGTACTGCCGGAAGATCGCCGCGCCCTTGCCGTGGTCCGTGCGATGACACAACTGGGACACGAACTGGGCATGACGGTAGTTGCCGAAGGGTGTGAACACCAGAAGGAAATCGACGCATTATTCGATGCCGGCGTCGATGCAATTCAGGGCTTTTTCTACGCAAAACCGATGCCCGAAGAAGCGCTGCTTCACTGGCTTCAGAACAGGAATACACAATGACGCAAAACATACAAGATGCCGCAAACCCGTCCGCCGTTGACAACCTGATCGAACGTTCCATCCTCGATGTCGGCATTCCGCCCTGCCCGCTTATCCTCGATCG
The DNA here is from genome assembly GCA_001801025.1 of Gallionellales bacterium GWA2_54_124. GTDB lineage: Bacteria > Pseudomonadota > Gammaproteobacteria > Burkholderiales > Gallionellaceae > Gallionella. The sequence goes on along the minus strand of MGWO01000007.1, from coordinate 1,017,256 downwards.
TTTCATGAATGAAGCGCGCCTGGACGAACCTGACTTCAACCGGCTGGCCAGTATTATCGGCAGCGATGTCGGTCTGTCAGCCGGACTGATCAAAACAGCCAACTCGCCTTACTTTGGTTTGCGTCAACGCGTGCGATCAGTCAATGAAGCACTCAGCATACTGGGACTCAAACCAGCCAGTCGTGCGGTAGCTGGCATCATTCTGCGCAAGGCATTTCCTAACGTGCCAAATATGGAGCGTTTCTGGGACGCCTCCGCCCGTATTGCACATTTGTCAGGCTGGCTGGCCCAACACTTAAATATTCACGGCCTGCGTGCTGAAGACACTTATACCTTCGGTCTGTTCCGCGACTGCGGGATTCCGGTCTTGCTCGGACGCTTCCCGCAATATGAAAAAATTCTGAATGAAGCCAATTCAAGCACCGAACACAGCTTTACCGAAATCGAAAATAACGGCCTGTCCACCAACCACGCGATGATCGGCTGCATACTTGCGCAAAGCTGGTGGCTGCCTGAGGAGATTTGCCTGGCGATACGCAATCACCATGACCTGATGGCATTAGAATCGCTCAGTTCTCAACTCCCGTTACTCAGCCGCAGACTGATTGCCACCGCACAACTGGCCGAGCACATCGTGCAAAAGCAGCTCGGCCTCAGCATGACGCATGAATGGAGCAAGCTGGGGGATGTCAGCCTGCGTATTTTAGAACTTGATGAGGTGCAGCTGAACACGCTGTATTCTGAGGCGGAATCCGTTGTTAACAGCGAAGTTTAATCCGGTTCAAAGCTTAAATTGGCGAACGATCTGCTTATAAAATAACCGCCAAAGCACTGAGCAGTGTTATGCTCCGAACTGATAGCAAAGGCCGCAGCCTGCTGTGTAAAATAAGGGATTCCATAAGCGCCCACTGACCGGTTTTGAGCACAGCCCTAATGACAAGTGAAAAGTTCAAAATAGTAATCGTTGGATCCGGGCCCGGCGGCCTGTCAGCAGCAGCACGCGCAGCGGAACATGGCATCAGCCACCTGCTGCTCGAAGCCGCACCACAGCTGGCCAATACCATCCACCACTTTCAAAAAGGAAAGTCGGTAATGGCGGAACCCTCCGTGCTACCGCTGAGGAGCTCAATCAGCTTCGGCGCCGGCATACGCGAACACATTCTGAATACCTGGCACAATGAACTCGGCGGGCTTGGGGTCAATTTTCGTGTCAGTTCGGCCGTTACCGCCATTACAGGGGAAGCGGGCGCATTCGAAATCACACTGGCATCGGGCGTATCCGTCAGCGCGGAGTTTGTCGTGCTTGCCATCGGCGTGCAGGGCAATATTCGCAAACTGGCCGTACCGGGTGAAGACCTGCCCGGGGTTCAGTACCATCTAGACGATCCGGAAGCGTTCCGCGATGAAACCATTGTCGTCGTTGGCGGCGGCGATGCCGGCGTAGAAAACGCACTGGCACTTTCTGCGCAAAACCGCGTGATTTTGATTAACCGTCAGGAAGAATTCAGCAACTGCAAGGAGGCCAACTTTGACCAGCTGATGGCGGCAATTTCACAGGGAAAAATCGAAACCCGTGTCAGCACGCTCACAGAACGCATTGAAGCGTCCAACACAGGCAATTTCAAGCTGAGCTATCTCGCGCAAACGCCTGAAGGTCACGAGCAGATCGAATGTCACCGCGTCATCGCACGTCTGGGGGCAAAGCCACCGCGCCAACTGGTGGAAAGTTTCGGTGTCGCCTTCCCGAACGGCGACTCGACGTCCGTTCCCCAGCTGACCGAACAATACGAATCAAACCTGCCGGGTTTATATATCGTTGGTGCGCTGGCAGGTTACCCGCTCATCAAGCAGGCGATGAATCAAGGCTACGAGGTCATCGAATACATCCTGGGCAATCCGGTCGAACCGGCCGACGAAGCGCTGCTGAAACAAAAATTTGCCGGCGTACCGGACATACACTCAGTCAGCGAGGGAATCGCGCTGCTGCGCATCAACCAACCCCTGCTTGCCCCGCTCACGACCTTGCAATTACGCGAATTCATGCTCGACAGCAGTGTACGCATCCCATCACGCGGCGAAATTATTTTCAGCCGCAATGATTACAGCAACAGCTTCTTTTCGATTCTGGAAGGCCGCGTGGCGGTGCAAACGGAAGATCAAAACGGCAATGAAGCCGTTTTCGCTCTGGGAGCCGGCAACTTTTTTGGTGAGATGGGACTGCTATCGGGCCGCCGCCGCTCAGGCACCGTCGTCGCCAGCGAAAACTGCATACTGGTCGAAACACCCCGCCGTTCGATGCTCAAACTGCTCTACTCTGCGGCCGGTGTTCAGCGCAAACTCGACGAAGTCTCTCTCAAACGCGCCGTGAGCGGCTGTCTTGACACCTCGCTGCCTGAAAGCGAGCTCAGCTATCTAGTTCAGGGGGCACAACCCAGGCGCTATGCGGTAGGGGATGTGCTGTTTAGCGAGGGTGACAAGGCGGACGGCCTTTATATGATACGGCGCGGCTCGGTCACCGTATCGCGCATCGTAGCCGGCAAGGAAGTGGTGCTAGCCTATGTATCGGCGGGAAATTACGTGGGAGAAATGGCGCTGATGTCGAGTCAGCCCCGTTCAGCTACCGTACGGGCAGCCTCCCCGACTGAAGTCGTCTTATTAGAATCGGTTCGGGTCGCCGAAGTGCTGGGCAGAAACACCTCGATGCGCCGCAAAGTCGACAGTCGTTATCTGGAACAGGTACGCTCCGATGAGCACGCGCTGTCGAGCGAATCGAGCGAGCTGATCAATTTCCTGATGGGTCAGGGCGTTGGTGAAGCCACCGATGTGCTGCTGATCGACTATGCACGCTGCATACGCTGCAACAACTGCGAAACCTCCTGTGCGGATGCCCATGACGGCACCTCGCGTCTCGACCGGGAAGCCGGCTCGACCTTTGCGCAGATTCACGTTCCCACTTCATGCCGACACTGCGAACATCCCCATTGCATGAAGGACTGCCCGCCCGACGCAATACACCGCTCGGTCAACGGCGAGGTGTTCATCAGCGACAATTGTATCGGCTGCGGAAACTGCCAGACCAATTGCCCCTACGGCGTGATTCAAATGGCGGTCAAACAGGATTATCAAAAGCGCAGCATCTGGCAAGTCATGCTGGGCCTCAATCCTGCGGCAAAACCTGCCGCAGCGGACGCGCCTGAATTACCGAAAATCGCCGTCAAATGCGATATGTGCAAAGACATCATCGGCGGCCCCGTCTGCGTACGGGCCTGTCCAACGGGTGCGGCGTTCCGCGTCAGCCCGGAAAATTTCATGGAATATGTCAAGTAGATCGCCTGCACACTACCGGAGTCGAGAATGAACAAGATGCAAGGCGCTACGCTGCTCAAATACAAGAATTTCCGTTATCTCAAAGCCACCAGTGCATTGATACTGGTCGCCATCACAGCCTATGCACTGATCAATCCCGCCGGTGGAGAATCCTACGGCGGCACCTGGTTAGGCTACACGTTAGGAACCCTCTCCACCCTGATCATGCTGCTCTTGATGTGGTATGGCGTGACCAAACGACGCATCACGGGAGCCCCGGACAGACGCGACGCTCGCAGGCAATCCGCGCCTGCAGGTCAGGAGCGCCGCAAGCCGCATACAAAATCGCGCGGGATGAACGGCGCCACGCTGCAGGAATGGCTCTCAGCGCATGTCTATCTAGGCGCATCGCTTGTCGTGCTGGTCACACTGCATACCGGATTTCATTTCGGCCTGAATGTACATACGCTGGCCTATGCGCTGATGCTGCTCGTCATCACCAGCGGTTTGTACGGGCTGAGCGTCTACCTGAATTACCCCCGATTGATCACCCTCAATATGGGGGAGGAAACGCTGGAAGATCTGATGCTAAAAATCAATGAACTGGATGAATTGGCCCGCACCCGCGCACTGGGTTTGCCCGATGAAATCAATTCCCTGATTGCAAAAGTGCGCAATGAAACGCGTATAGGCGGCACGCTTTTACAGCAATTGAGCGGCAAGCAATATAATTGCCCGACGAGTTTCGGCGTCGAACAACTGCGCATATTGAGCGAAAAATACAATCGGGGTGAGCAGCCAAAAATCATGCGGGATCTCTACTCCCTGCTGCTGCGTAAAGAAAAATTGGTCTTGCGTGCAAGAACGGAAGTCATGCTCAAAGCGCGCATGGAATGCTGGCTCTACCTGCACGCACCGTTAGGTATTGCCCTGCTGGCCGCACTGACAGCACACATCGTCTCGATCTTTTTTTACTGGTAACCAGAATGATCTCCTGCCTGTTAATTCATGTCTCGCGCAGCCCGCAGGGACTGCCCGTTTGCAAAGACAGCCTCATTTCAGGTGCAACGATCGAAATTGGCCGCGGAGCCGCATGCAAAATCCACCTGCTCGATCACCGCGTCAGCCAGCTGCATGCTTTGATCGTCAGATCTGAAAACGGCGCGCTGTTCATCAACGGCGAGAAAAATGTCACGCTAAAAATCAATGGTTATATCGCTCAGCACGCAGCATTAATACCCGGAACTCAGATCGAAATCGGCCCCTATCTACTGATCGTCGAACCTCTAGCCGGCGGGTATGACCTGATTTTATCCATCGAACTGATTCATCCGCTCAATCATACCGATGCAGCAAAGCCGGACATCCCGCTCACCGTTGCAGCACTCGGATTGAGCAAACGAAAGTTCGGGTTTAGCCTTGCAGCCGTCATTCTGTTTTTTTTCCTGTTTTTACCGATGCTGCCGCATTTTTCGGGCGCATTGAACAAGTGGCAGGCCAGCCTGCCCCTCACCTTAACGGGTGCCTGGAGCCCCGAACCGCTGGCTGGCGGACACCGCATGCTGGATGCGAAATGTTCGTCCTGCCATCAAAAGCCGTTCACTGCGATTTCTGATGAGATTTGTACCGGCTGCCACAAACAGGTGGGGCGCCACCTTACGAAGGAAGCGTTGCAGGATAAAACCTTTCATACGATGCGTTGTACCAATTGCCATATCGACCACAAAGGTGCTGAACAGCTGCTGCTGCATGACTCGTCAAAATGCGTCAGCTGTCATGCTGAGATCAAACATACGCTTGCCGACTCACAACTTGGCAACGTCAGTGATTTTGCAACGGGTCATCCGCCCTTTCGACTGTCTTTATTCAAAGGAGACCAGCTCATCCGCCTGCGTCAGGATGATAAAGCCGGATTGGTCGAAAACTCCGGATTGAAATATTCGCATCAGGTTCATCTGGCGAAGGAAGGCATCTCGACACCGCAGGGAGATACTGTGATGCGCTGTCAGGATTGCCACAAACTGGAAGAGTCCGGACGACATTTTGAGGCGATGACGATGAAAAATACCTGCCAGCAATCGGGTTGTCATGCGCTTGACTTCACAGAGCCTGTGGAAGGATTGGCACCGCACGGTTCTGAACATGCCGTCATGGACAGGTTACGCGAGTTTTATATCAACTGGCTGACCAGCGCACCTGAAAATGCGTGTCAGAATAACGCCGACACACCCTCGATGCTGGCCTGTGCAAATGAACTGGCTGATAAAAATGCAGCCGCAACCCTGTTCAGAACCCGCCCCCTCTCCAAAAAAGACCGGCTTGAATGCGGCGAATGTCATGAAATCAAACCCAGCGGCGAAAAGGATGTCCCGTGGAAAGTCACTCCCGTACGCATCAATCGTGACTGGCAACCCGGGGCTGTATTTAACCATGCCAAACACGAAACGATGAAGTGTACAGATTGCCACGACAAGCTAAATTCAAAGCTCAGCGCAGACATCGCGATACCTGCGATCACAAAATGCCGCGAATGCCATAGCGGTAACCGACCGGCAAAGGGGATGGTAACCAGCGGTTGCGACAGCTGCCACCGCTTTCACCAGCCGGTGAAGTAGCGCGTCTTTTTAGTAATGCCGCCTGCACTTGAGTATCTTTTAAGGATGTTTAGTATGAGCAAAGTTGCAAATTCGGCTGAATATCTACTGAATCAGCTGGGCGAATTAAGTTATCACCTAACCAATGTTCCTCATCGTGATCGTAGTTATTTTGAGAAACCGCTGCAAATCATCAATAACACACTGGGATTTCATATCGGGGTGCTGTACAAAATCACCAATGTGATTGAACAAGATCTGATTTTAGAGGTAATGACCGTTTGCAATCCTGATCACATCAGGCCCGATTTGCTCGAAGGCAGTAAGCTGTGCCTGAATATTGAGCACCCGCCGCTGGAATTTACCAATGAAGTCATGGCCTTCAAGCACCGGAATGTCTCGGCCATCAATATCCCCGGCTGGGGGTGCGATATGGTGGGCAGCATTTATCTGCCGGAAAACTTAGGCTACGGTTATTTGCTGGCGGGGGATTTTTTCGGCGATGAATCCGACATCAAAGAGCATGAAGTACGCATGTGTGAAATCATGTGCAATATGCTGAGCGCCGTGCTGATGAAAACCCAATTTGAAGCGCTGGCGAGCTATGACAGCTTAACCGGTCTGATGAACAGCCGCGCCATCCGGGAAGAGCTGGAAAAGTCCGTCCAACGCCAGCTGCGCAAAAACCATGCCCCCGGTGCGGTGGTGCTCGCGGACATCGATTTTTTCAAAAAAATCAACGATGAATACGGGCATATTCAGGGGGATTCGGTGCTGCAAGAAGTGGGTACACTCTTTAAAACTGCGATACGCAAGCATTTAGATGTCGCAGGCCGCTACGGCGGTGAAGAATTTTTGCTGATTTACGAAGATACCGAAATCAATCAGGTGCTAGCGATCGTTGAGCGCCTAAGACTCACCGTTGCCGGGCATCGATTTGCAAAAATCGGGCCGACAGGTCATGCGCTGGAGGATGAATGGTTACAGGTGACCCTGTCTTTTGGCGTTGCAAGGCTGAACCAAAATCCCCTTAAAAACGGCAAAGCGATCTTATCAATGGCAGACGCTGCGCTATACCAGTCCAAAGCCGCCGGCCGCAATCGAATCACGCTCAGCGAGCACGACATCACGGAATAAGCCCCTGATACAGGAAAAAGGCATAACCGCCGATCAGGACAACGCCCAATGCACGCTGAACACGACCGAAGATCGCGATAGACAGAAAGTGGATCACCCCGGCACTCAGGATCACATAGACCCCCATCGACAAAAAATCCGGCACCTGTATGGTGTTGAACACCGAGAACAGACCGATACACATGGGAATGCAAATGTGCCCGTCACCGATTTGCGAACTCATGACGATGTCCTGCCGGCCGATACGCGTATAGTACAAGGCAAGAAATGCATTAGGCACCACCATCAATAAGCCGCTGAACCAACCGAGTCTGGCAAAGCTGAACAGCGGATTTTCTGTATGGCTCACCCATGTCACAAGGTGATCGACTGCAAAATAGATGCAATAGGCGCTGGCGGCGAGCAGCATGACATCGGTTGCGATAGACCAGTGAAACGCCTGATTTTTTCGGATTTTATCTTTGAGCACTTCAAAGACATGCAAGATCTGCCAGAACAGAAAAAGTGCAATCAATACCAGTCCGTCATAAAAATCGAGTACACCATCCTTGGCTAATGCCCATAACGTGCCGGTAAACAGGAATAGTGCGATCAGGGTAAACAGCAAATTCAGCCGGTTGATACGGAAAAATTCAGCGTGTCGTTTTGCAGCACTTTTTTTGACCACCGCAGCAGAGCCAAACAGGGCGGAAAGGCCGAGCAGCAAAGTAAGGTTAGTGGCATTGTTGACCAGGCAATTCTCGATGACCAGCCCGCCATTGCCGGCCGACTTGCTCATCACATAGGCGAACACCAGATTTGCAAATCCAGAGCAGTAAGGCATGATGAGCGTGCCCAGCACCGTGCCTTCAAAGCCCTTGCTCTCCATCGCGTGCAGACGCCAAATCATCATGAAGCTTGCCGCAACAAACACAATGAGCAATCCCAGAGGATGGGTCAGATAAATTTGAATGGTATCGATATCGCTTTGCACCGTTAAATGAAACTGTTTTATCGAAAATTGTGAGTAGAACTCATCCGTTATTTTGCCGTCAAGTGATGAATACACACGTTATTTTGCCGTCAAGTGATGAATACACAGTAGTGGAGCAAAGAGGCGGTGCACAGCCCTCCCCGTTTGGGTAAACTACGCCATTTTTCGAAAGCAAGTTGCAATGAAAAACAGATCCTCACTTCAGGCTGACGCGGCTGCCGAACGCATTGTTCAACATTTCCAGGCGAACGGCTTTGCCGGCATCACCGAAGCCTTCATTATTCAGATACGCAAAAAAGCGGGCAGTCGAACAGAAATTGAAACCGCCTTCGAATTAACCTTCGAACAGGAGAAAATGCCCCCCGTACAGCAGTTCTTCGAAATTCAGCCCTGCGGATATTTTTCAAATTTACGTACGTTCACTGAAGCCAAATCAGCCATCCCGTCAGATTTTACCGTAAGCCTGCGCCATGAAATTCCCCGCCTGTTTTTTGATGACGCGCCCGTTGTCGTTGACGATATTTTGGCGAGCAGCACTAAATATGATGTCCTGATGAAACTTCAGGACAATATTGACGGTTGCGCAATCGCTATCCTGCTCAACGATCCTGACGCATCATTCCTCGACTACATAGGAACCCATCACGGCTACGACTGGCAGACAATCATGGGCGACTTCAAAATCACCACGACCTCCTTAGCATCCGAAATAAATCTGCTCTGAGCTGCTGCGCAGTCATTTGGCGCTTCGATGCAGGCGAAGCGCTCTATTTCCGTGATGGTTGCATGACGCATGAAAAAAGCCGCTGATTGCTCAGCGGCTTTTTAATGTTGGCGGAGTGGACGGGACTCGAACCCGCGACCCCCGGCGTGACAGGCCGGTATTCTAACCAACTGAACTACCACTCCAATACGACAGACTACTTACTTCTTGCCGCTTTTCAGCAGCTATTTGGTGGGTGCTGACGGGTTCGAACCGCCGACAATCGCCTTGTAAGGGCGGTGCTCTACCAGCTGAGCTAAGCACCCGTATCTACTACAAAAGCACTAAGGCTTTTCTGTTGCCGCTTCCGGCAACTTCAACTTAATCTTCGCATTCTTTTTTGCATCAGCGATGTATGCCTGAAACAACTCATCACCTGTCATCTGACGCAACTGCTGCGCATATCTGCTACGTTTGACATCATCGGGTTTAGCACCCTCTTTTACCGCATCAATACGAACGATCGTGTAACCATCCGGGGTTTCAGAACCCACATACTGAGGCAGCTTAGATCCATCCGCCTGAAACAACTTACGTACAATTGCGGCATCCAGTGTGGCATGCTGACCATGAGTCACCGCCTGCGCAACCGACCAATCCACAGCGGCTTTATTACCCTGCTGCATTTGACCGAGCAGCATTGTACCTTGTTTTACAGACATGTCCAGTGCTATTTTCAATAATAATTTCTGTTTGATCGAATCAGCCACTTCTGCCAGCCCGCGAACGGCCGCTGGCTTGTGCTCTAACAGGCGCGCCGCGACCAAAGTACTGCCTGCAACTTCGACGGCAGCTGTATTGCGATGATTCTTGATCACGTCATCGCTGAAAATCGCCTGCAGCATCTTAGTCGTCCAGATCTCGTCCGCCACAACGCCTTTGGACAGCCACCCGCTCTGCGCTACTTTAACCCCTGCCAGCACTGCCGCAGGCTTTAAGGTATCACTTTGCTCATACACCGTATTACTGAACTTATCAGCCAGCTCTGCAAACGAATCTGCCGCCTTTTGCTGACGCAGCTTGCCCGCAATTTCTGCCTGCACTTCATTGAACGGTGTGGCGCGGGACACTTTGATCCCCGTGAGTTTAATAATGTGATAACCAAAATCGGATTTCACCAGCCCGCTGATCTCACCTGCCTTAAGGGAAAATACCGCCTCGTCGAACGGCTTAACCATCATGCCGCGACCGAACATTCCCAGATCGCCGCCGTTAACCGCCGACCCCGGATCCTGAGAATTCTGACGTGCCAGCTCGGCAAATTTAGCGGGATCCTGCTTCACCTGCGCCAGCAGCTTTTCAGCACGCGCTTTTACCGCATCCTGTTCAGCCTGCGGTGCGGTAGCTGCGACCACCAGCAGAATATGCGAGGCCTGACGCTGCTCGGGACTGGCAAATTCTGACTGATGTTCGTCATAATATTGACGGACTTCTTCAGCCTTGATATCCGCTTTCGCAATCAGATCAGCGATCGAAAATTTAACGTATTCAACTTTAACCTGTTCCGGCACCTGAAACTCTTTTTGATTAGCGTCAAAATACGACTTGATCGCTGCATCGTCCACCTTAGCCTGAGCCAAAAATGAACGGCGCGAAATCGGAGCGATACTCACAATGCGCTGCTGCTCATTGATTGCAATAATGTTATCTGCAACGGCGTTCGATACGTAACCATTCTGAGTATACGCATCGCGCATCTGCTGACCGGTTAACTCATCCTTGACACGCGCCTCGAATATCGCAGGCGTCATGTTTTGCGCTGCCAACGCGCTCGTGTAACGCGCCTTGTCGAATTTACCGCCGTCCTTAAAGGCATCAATCCCGCCGATCACCTGTGCGATCTGCTCGTCCGTCACCGTGAGTCCCGCCGCCTTAGCGCGCTCAAGCAGCAAGCGCTGCGCAACTAGATTATCCAGAATCGCGCTCTTCATCTCCGCCTTTTCAAACAGAGCGGGATCGAAATTTTCCCCCAGCACCTGACGCATCTTGTCTTGCTGCTGCCGCATGGCAGTATCGAATTCCTGTTTAGTGATTTTTTCACCGTTAACCGTAGCCGGCGCATCCGTGTCGCCTGAATGACGGTATGAATCCACACCAAAGAATGCAAATGGCAAAATGATCAACAGCAGGACGATTTGCACAAACCTTCTTTTTTCATGAACAAAATCAAACATAGCAACCCCAGGCGAAATTTATGAACGACAGATATGAAAAAAGGCGAACTTTACGTTCGCCTTAATTTGGCGGAGTGGACGGGACTCGAACCCGCGACCCCCGGCGTGACAGGCCGGTATTCTAACCAACTGAACTACCACTCCAAAACTTGTACTACAGGTCACTTACCACTCGCTACTGATTGTTACTTACTGCAAATTGGTGGGTGCTGACGGGTTCGAACCGCCGACAATCGCCTTGTAAGGGCGGTGCTCTACCAGCTGAGCTAAGCACCCGACAAAGATTGCTAGTTTACAGCATCTTTCAAACCTTTACCAGCACGAAATTTAGGAACTTTCGCTGCTTTAATCGTAATCGCTGCACCTGTTTGCGGATTGCGCCCCACACGCCCCGCACGTTCGCCCACAGAAAAAGCGCCAAAACCCACCAAACTGACTTCCTCACCATTTTTCAGTGCATTCTTAATCGCGCTGATCGCTCCGTCAAGCGCGCGTCCGGCAGCAGCCTTTGAAATATCAGCCGATGTTGCAATTGCATCAACCAAGTCAGATTTGTTCACGTTAATCCCCTGTTATTGTAGTTAAATTTTTGACAGCCACTAAGTTGCGCTTTATATCAAACCCGCGATACACAGGTCAAGAGATTATGCACAACAGCGAATAAAATTTAATGCTTAGTCGCAGCAACCGGTTTTGTCAGTACAGTGTCAGCCACCAATTCGACAGCCGGCACTTCATCCACACGGGGTACAGGCTTGCGTTCCAGCGCCATGTCCAGCACCTGTTCTATCCATTTCACAGGATGAATATCGAGCTTGTTTTTTACATTATCTGAAATCTCGGCCAGATCCTTAACGTTTTCTTCAGGGATCAACACCGTCTTAATACCGCCACGCTGAGCAGCTATCAATTTTTCCTTCAGACCGCCGATCGGCAACACCTCGCCGCGCAACGTAATCTCGCCCGTCATCGCGACATCCGCTCGCACGGGAATACCCGTGAGCGCCGACACCATCGCAGTACACATCCCGACGCCCGCACTCGGACCATCCTTGGGGATCGCACCTTCGGGCAAGTGAATGTGCAAATCCGTCTTCTGATAAAAATCATCATCAATCCCCAGACGCTTGGTGCGGCTGCGTACCACACTCAAGGCTGCCTGAATGGACTCTTGCATGACCTCACCCAGCTTACCGGTCGTCGTCGTCTTGCCTTTGCCCGGCAACACCACAGTTTCTATCGTCAGCAATTCGCCGCCGACTTCCGTCCAGGCAAGACCTGTCACCTGTCCCACCTGATTATGTTTTTCGGCCACGCCGTACGAATAGCGACGCACACCCAGATATTTATCCAGATTGCGGGAATTCACCGTCACTTTACTGTCGCGCGTTTTAAGCAGCAACGCCTTGACGACTTTGCGGCAAATTTTGGAAATTTCCCGTTCCAAACCGCGCACACCGGCTTCCCGAACGTAATAACGCACGATATCGCGCAACGCCGTTTCAGCAATGCTGATTTCATCCGGCTTCAGACCGTTATTTTTGATCGCCTTAGGCACCAGATAGCGATTCGCAATATTGATCTTCTCGTCTTCCATGTAACTTGAGACGTGTATGATCTCCATACGGTCGAGCAGCGCATCAGGGATGTTCAGCGTGTTCGCAGTGGCCACGAACATCACGTCAGACAAATCGTACTCCACCTCAACATAGTGATCGACGAAGGTGGCGTTTTGTTCAGGATCGAGCACTTCAAGCAATGCGGCTGACGGATCCCCCCGCATATCCTGCCCCATTTTATCGACCTCATCGAGCAAAAATAGCGGATTCTTTACGGCCACCTTGCTCATATTCTGCAGGATTTTACCCGGCATGGAGCCGATGTAGGTGCGCCGGTGACCGCGAATCTCAGATTCATCGCGTACGCCGCCCAGCGACATGCGCACGAACTTGCGATTCGTGGCGCGCGCAATGGACTGACCGAGCGACGTCTTACCTACACCCGGCGGCCCGACCAGACAAAGGATAGGCGCTTTGAGCTTGTCGACACGCTGCTGCACAGCCAGATATTCCAAAATGCGCTCTTTAACTTTGTCCAGACCGTAATGATCCTCTTCGAGCACAACTTCAGCCTGTTTGAGATCAGCACTAATCTTGGTCTTCTTCTTCCAGGGCAGTCCGATCAACACATCGATATAGTTACGCACCACGGTCGCTTCCGCTGACATCGGCGACATCATGCGCAGCTTCTTCAATTCAGCTTCAGCCTTAACGCGCGCCTCTTTAGGCATGCTGGCAGCCTTGATCTTTTTGTCCAGCCCGTCAAAATCAGCACCGTCTTCTTCTTCGCCCAATTCCTTCTGAATCGCTTTAACCTGCTCGTTCAGATAGTACTCGCGCTGGCTCTTCTCCATCTGCCGCTTGACGCGGCCGCGGATGCGCTTTTCAACTTGAAGAATGTCGATCTCACCTTCGAGCAATCCCAGCAAATGCTCCAGACGCCGTCTGACGGCCTCAATTTCCAGCACCTCCTGCTTCTGTTCAAGCTTGAGCGGCAAATGGGCCGCGACGATATCGGCCAGCCGGCCTGCATCATCTATGCCAGCCAGAGAAGACAAAATTTCAGGCGGAATTTTTTTGTTCAGTTTAACGAACTGCTCAAACTGTGCGATCAGTGCGCGACGCATCGCCTCAGTCTCGCTCCCCTCGCCTTCAACGGACGGCAAAATATCGACTTCCGCCACAAAATGACTATCGATATCTTGAACGCTCAACACATTAACGCGCTGAGTTCCTTCCACCAGTACTTTGACGGTACCATCCGGCAGTTTGAGCATTTGCAGCACATTCGCCAGGCTTCCTATCGAAAACAGATCGTCAGTACCCGGGTCATCCTTAGACGCCGCTTTCTGTGCGACCAGCACGATAGGACGTCCGGCTTCCATGGCCAGTTCCAGCGCTTTGATCGACTTGGCACGGCCGACAAACAGCGGAATCACCATATGCGGAAACACCACTACGTCTCGTAGCGGCAATAGCGGGTAAAGTTCAATCGGGGTATCTTGTGCAGACATGGCAATTACCTATTCGTTGTCAGGATTGCTAAATGGGGATAGCTTACGCGAATACAATCCCTATAGGGACAAGAAAAACTCAAAAAACCGGGAAAAACCGGTTTTTTGAGTCGACGGGCATAAGCAAAAAGCGTTTATGCCGCGATTGGTGTATCGGCGTAAACAATAATAGGTTTAATTTCACCCTCGACACCCGAATCATCCAGCACAACCTTGCTGACATTATCCATTGAGGGAAGATCAAACATCACGTCCAGCAGCGCCTGCTCCAGAATCGAGCGCAAACCGCGAGCCCCGGTCTTGCGTGCCAAAGCCTTTTTAGCGATCGCAAGCAACGCATCTTCACGGAACTCAAGCTCAACGCCTTCCATCTCAAACAGTTTTTTATACTGCTTGGTCAGTGCATTCTTAGGCTCAGTGAGAATCTGCTTCATCGCGGCCTCATCCAGCTCTTCTAGCGTGGCAATGACAGGCAAACGACCAACGAATTCAGGAATCAAACCGAATTTCACCAGATCTTCCGGTTCCACATCCCTTAAAGTCTCACCGGTCTTGCGCTCATCCACTGAACGGATGGTCGCGCCAAAGCCGATACTGGCTTTAGAGGAACGATTACGGATGACCTTTTCCAACCCGTCAAACGCACCGCCACAGATGAACAGGATGTTCGTCGTATCGACTTGCAAGAACTCCGTATTCGGATGCTTGCGGCCGCCTTGCGGCGGAATCGAGGCTTTGGTGCCCTCAATCAGTTTCAACAACGCCTGCTGCACGCCTTCACCGGAGACATCGCGGGTAATCGACGGATTGTCCGATTTTCTGGAAATTTTGTCGATTTCATCCACATAGATAATGCCGCGCTGCGCCTTTTCGACGTTGTAGTCACAGGCCTGCAACAGCTTCTGGATGATGTTCTCGACGTCCTCGCCCACGTAACCGGCTTCAGTGAGTGTCGTTGCATCCGCCATCACAAACGGCACATCCAGCATGCGAGCGAGCGTTTGAGCCAGCAGCGTTTTACCGGAACCGGTCGGGCCCACCAGCAAAATATTGCTCTTAGCCAGCTCCACCCCGTCATCGGTATTGCACTTGAGCCGCTTGTAGTGGTTGTATACCGCGACCGACAAAATACGCTTGGCGCGCTCCTGACCGATTACATATTCATCCAGCGTCGCGCAAATATCCTTCGGCACAGGCAGTTCGGTCTTATCACCTTTAGCCGCTTCGCCTTGAATCTCTTCACGCATGATGTCATTGCACAAAGTAATACACTCATCGCACACGAACACGGAAGGTCCTGCGATCAGCTTTTTCACTTCATGCTGACTCTTGCCGCAAAAAGAACAATACAACAACTTTTCGCCTGTCTTTTTATCGATAGCCATTTTTAGCAACCTTTGTTATCGTTAAACACGCTTTTCCAGCACCTGATCAACCAGCCCGTAAGCGACCGCGTCAGCAGCGCTCAGGAAGTTGTCGCGATCGGTGTCGCGCTCAATCGCCTCAACGGTTTGCCCTGTATGATCCGCCAGCATTTGATTCAACTTTTGCTTCAAATACAGTATTTCGCGGGCATGAATTTCGATATCGGACGCCTGACCGCGGAAGCCGCCCAAGGGCTGATGGATCATCACGCGAGAGTTAGGCAAAGCGAAACGCTTGCCCTTTTCGCCGGCCGTCAACAAAAATGCCCCCATGCTGGCCGCCTGACCGATACACAGTGTGCTCACGGCAGGCTTGATGAACTGCATGGTGTCGTAGATCGCCATACCGGCCGTCACCGAACCACCGGGCGAGTTGATGTAAAAATGAATATCCTTATCAGGATTTTCAGATTCCAGAAACAGCATTTGCGCGACGATCAGATTCGCACTGTGATCGTTCACCTCACCTACCAGGAACACGACGCGTTCCTTGAGCAGGCGAGAGTAAATATCATAGGCCCGCTCACCGCGCCCGCTGGTTTCAACAACCATCGGAATCATGCCGATATTTTGCGGTTCCAGGGTAAACATCTTAGTTCCCCATCAATTCAGCGAACGCGATCGCTTTGTCAGATACCTTGGCGCGGGACAAGACCCACTCGACCACGTTTTCTTCCAGAACCAGATTTTCAATTTCCTGAAAGCGGGCTGGATCGGCATAGTACCAGCGCACGACTTCTTCAGGATGCTCAAAGCTCTGCGCATAATCCTCAATCAGAACACGCACTTTTTCAGGCTGCGCCTTCAGTTCGAATTTCTCAACCAGATCCGCAAGAATTAACCCCAGCTTGACGCGCTTTTCAGCGCGCTCCTTGAATAATTCTGCCGGCAGTTGCATGCCCTTCATCGCCATGCCGCGCTTTTCCATGTCCTGCACGGTTTGTTCCATCAAGCGCTGCGATTCCCACTGCACGAGTGCAACCGGCAGTTCAAACTGAGCGACCTTCACCAGCACATCCATCGCCGCATCCTTGTTGCGACCTTTCAGGCGACGCGTCACTTCGCGATCGAGATTGCTGCGAATTTCATCCGCCAGTTTCGCAACATCACCATCGACGATGCCGACCGACATCGCGAATTCAGCGTTCACTTCCGGCAAGACACGGCCTTCAACGCTATTTAGCGTAATGGCAAAAGTAACCTGCTTACCTGCGACATCCTTGCCGTGGTAATTTTCCGGAAAAGTCATATCGAAAGACTTCGTTTCACCGACTTTCATCCCGGCGATGGCAGCTTCAAATTCTGGCAACATACGGCCGGAACCTAATTCAACAGGATATTCCTTCGCCTCGCCGCCTTGAAACACAACGCCATCCAAGGTACCAACGAAATCGATGACGACCTTATCATCACTGGCAGCGGCACGATCAACGGCCGAGAACGTCGCGCGCTGTTTACGCAACGTTGCAATGGTGTTATCCACGTCAGCCTGACTCAGTTCGTACGTTGCGCGCTCGACCGATTCGGCCGCCACATCGCCCAACACAACCTCGGGGTAAACCTCAAAGGTTGCGCTGTATTCGATTTCTTCTGCATTCCAGTCGCTGGTTTTAACGGTAAATTCAGGATCGCCCGCAACGCGCAGCGCTTCCGCAGCAATCGCATCGGCAAATGACTGCTGCAAGGCGTGTCCCAGTGCTTCCTGACGCGCTTCCATACCATAATGCTGCTCGAGCACTTTGGCAGGAATCTTGCCTGGACGGAAGCCGGCGATCTTCGCCGTACGACCGATGTGCTTCAAGCGATTGGCCACCTGAGTGCGCAATGCTTGCTGGGGAATAGTTGCGTTCAGGCGACGCTCTAACGCGCTCACGGTTTCTACGCTTGGCATACTGTGTTCCTTAGAAATAATTTAAATGGGATGCTGGTCAATGTGAAAGCCAAAGCCAATTTATAAGCAATTGAATCTATTAAAAATGGGCAACAACACGATTAAATGCTGCGGATATCGCACCTGTCCATTGCTCGCATCCGGCAGATTGTAACAGAATACCAGCGCCCCGGCACAGCACGCTCCCTCTCGACGCACGAGATTATTATTCTACATACCGGGCTGAGCAATGCTATAATCTTGCGCTATGCGAAAGTGGCGGAATTGGTAGACGCACTGGATTTAGGTTCCAGCGCCTTACGGCGTGAGAGTTCGAGTCTCTCCTTTCGCACCAAATAGAAACAGATCCCCCGCCTGACTTAACTTTCATTTATCCTGCCCGGGGATCATCTCGGGTTCATATAAACGAACCTGATTACGTCCGCTCTGCTTAGCGTAGTACATCGCAATATCAGCATGCTCGAGTAATTCATGCTCACTCGCACCGTGCTCAGGATAAACGGCAATGCCGAGGCTGCTGGAAATTTGCAAACTTGCACCGCTAATATGAAAAACCTGCTCGAGCGCTACACGTATTTTCTCAGCAACGGTCAATGCATCGCGCTGATCCTCACTGCTGGTCAATAACACGACAAATTCATCACCGCCCATTCGTGCCACCGTATCGGCTTCACGCACACAAGACCTGATACGGGCGGCAACTTCCTGCAACAGCAAATCTCCCACCGCATGCCCCAGAGTATCGTTAACAGGTTTAAACTGATCAAGATCCAGATACATCAGCGCCAAGTGCATTTTGTCGCGTTTTGCCAAAGACAACGCCTGACGCAGACGGTCGATTAACAACACGCGATTGGGCAAATCAGTCAGTGCATCGTGCTGTGCCTGATGACGGATATTTTCCTCATCCGCCTTACGCAGCGTAATATCAGAAAAGGCGGCAACGTAATGCGTCAGCTTTCCATGCGGGTCGCGCACCTGCTTGATGGTCGACCACTCGACGTAAAGTTCACCACTTTGCCGGCGATTCCACAGCTCACCGCACCAGCTTCCCGCACAGGTTAATTGCGCCCACAGCTGCCGGTAAAAATCCGCGTTATGCTTCCCGCTCGACAATAGCTGAGGATTTTTCCCCATCACCTCTTTAGCCTGATACCCCGTCACCCGGGTGAACGCGGGATTGACCATGACAATACGATTATCTGCATCGCACACCAGTATGGCCTCATCTACCGTGTTGAACACTGTACTGGACAGGCTGAGCATTTCTTCCGCCTGTTTGAGCATATCGATATCGGTGTGTGTCCCTATCATGCGCAACGGCTCGCCTGCCGCATCAAAACTCACCACACGCCCCCGATCGAGTATCCACTTCCACCGGCCATCTTTACACAGCAAGCGATGCTCGTTGAAATAGGCTGGCAACGCACCGGCAAAATAGGCCGCTACATCTGCCTGCACTTTTGGCAAATCTTCCGGATGAATACGGCGCATCCATTCATCCAGATGATCCGCTATCTCGTCGTCGGCATATCCCAGCATTTCTTTAAGACGCACTGAAAATTTAACCTCATTGGTCTGAACATTCCAGTCCCAGACACCATCCCCGGCACCTTCCAGCGCAAAACGCCAGCGCTCCTCGGCTTCAATCAGGCGCTGCTCAAGTTTGGCGCGACTCATCGCATAGCGTATCGAACGGATCAGATCGTCGGCACAAAATTCTCCTTTAACCAGATAGTCCTGCGCGCCTGACTCCAGCGTCTGCAAGGCAAATTCCGGATCGTTGTGTCCGGTCAGCACGATCAACGGCAAGCTCACCGCCGCACGCCGTCCGTCCTGCACGGTCTGAAGACCACTCGAATCAGGCAGGGTCAGATCAAGCAGCACCACATCGGGTACATTTTTCTGCAAATACTGCTGTGCCTGCGCCATACTGGTCACCCAGTCAAACGTGAACGTTGGCGCACTCTTCATAGACTGGCGCAACAGGCTCGCATCGCTCTCCTCATCTTCCACCAGTAAAATCCGGCACGGTGCATTGTTCATCATGACGCGACTCCATCGGGTAATTCAAATACAACCATCGCCCCCCCGGCGGGAAGATTCTCGATCCATATTTTCCCGTGCCGGCTCTCGACGATGCGGCGCGCGATAGACAAACCGATACCCGCGCCCCCATCGCTTCCATGACTTAAACGCTCGAAGATTTCAAAGACGCGCTCCAGATATTCGGTTGGGATACCGCGCCCGTTATCGCTGATACGAAATCGGCTTAGCCCCCCTTCACGCTCCCCGGCAATGGAAAGCTCAAATAACACATCAGAATCTTCCGGCTGACCGTGCTTGAGCGCATTATCGAGCAACACACTGAACAAATCGTTAAGTCGCGCGTGATCGAGCATCACGTGCGGCAACGTCGTCATTTTCACCTTCATATTAGGTGGCATTTTTTGCAGCTGGGAAGCGAGCAGCTCATTCGGATCCTCCAGCTTAATTTCACCGCGCGGGATTCCTGCTGCAAGGTAGAGCTGCACATCGCGTATCAAGGTACGCAAACGAAAGGCATCGCGTTCGATATAGTTCAGCGATTCCATAACTTCATGATCCTGACATGTATCTGGCATTTCGTTTACCCGCGTACGCAATTTCTGCGCATAACTGATCAGTCGGCGCGTCGGCTCCATAAAATGGTGGGCGGAAACATCGGAAAATCTCGTCAGGTCGGCATTCGCGCGCTCCAGCTCTGCGCTACGCAACTTGAGATCAGCGTCTGCATTTATCTGCTCCGTAACATCGGATCTCAGATACAAATAGCTGGCCACCTGCCCCTCATTGTTGTAAATAGGAGAAACGTTGATCTGCTCCCAGTACAATTTACCGCTCTTATGCCGATTGCGGATAACGCCACTCCACAACTTGCCTGCCATCAATTGGCTCTGCACATCTTCATACTCAGCCTCTGTCAACTCCGAAGAAATAATTTCACGCGGCGTACGATGCTCGATATAAAAATCTGCAAACTGATATCCGCTGATACGACTGCACGCTGCATTCATATATTCGAGCACACCGTTTGTATCGGTGATCACAACACCGGTCGGATTTTGCTCAATCGCCTGCGCCAGACGATTGATTTCCATCTCGAACAAGTGCCGATCCGTAATATCTGTCGCAATACCATCCCAAACAACTTGCCCTTCGTTATTCTTGCGCGGATGAGACTTAAACTGCAGCCAGCGCCACTCGCCATCAGGTCGCTGCATTTGTAATTCCATCGAAAAATTGTTCAAACACTGTAAACTTGCCGCCTGTGCCGCAGCGTAAGTCTCACGTTGTGCAGGCGCAATCTGTGCCAGCAGAACCATTGCATCCTGCAATACACAATCAACCTTAACGCCATTGGTGCGCTCAACCCCTGAACTCAGATACAAAAATACGGGATGCCCCTCATTTAAGGTGTACTGATACAAAAAGCTGTCAGGTAAACTATTCCCCAGATTCAGCAACTGTATTTCCCTGTCCTTGATGTCATCGGTAAGTTTTTTAAGCGCCTCACTGGCTGCACGCAACTGAGCTCGGCTCGGCAGACTCACGACAAGAGGCTGTAATTTCCACAACCAAAAAAACGCCAGCATCGTGATACATGCCGTCAGCATATCCATCAACACTTCGAGGTAGTGCACCGGATACCACAACTCAATGACATGCAACAGATGCGTGAACCCGCACGTCACAATAAAACCGGCAAACAGCAAATGCAGATATTTAAAATCGATATCGGTGCGATCGCGTATAAATTTTAGAATTATCAGAGGAACAGTAAAACAAGACAGTGCGATCAGAAGATTACCAATGATCAGCACCGTGGCCAATTCAGGCTGCCACGATATCCAATAACCGTGTGCAATCGAAACTGCCGGCGTTAAATTGTCGATCATGCTGTCATCCCTTGATTTTCACTATCTTCAATCAGTTGCAGATGCGACATCGCTTCGCGCAACACGGCCTCCAGATGAAGCAAGTCTACGTCCATCCAGCGAAGTGGCAAGCCGATTTTTTCGCCAATGGCGATTGCTTCGGCTTCAAAATCACCCGAACAGGGGGTGCGCAGACACAGCAGCGATTTATTAGACAACTGAAATATCTCGCGTGTCACATCGGGGTTATCCCCGAACGTTTTGCCTATCGCCTCATCCCAACGCAAGGCCCAGTCTTCGAGCAGAAAAAAAGCGCCGTCGCTCAGTTCTGCCATAAATCGCTCCGGCCCCAGTAACATCTCCACACAGTTTTGTCCTTCGGTTCTAAAAATATGCGCAGTTTCAAGTATTTTTTCCATACGGGGATGGCAACATCCGTAAAAAACAATCACATCGCGGCCTCTGTTGCGCAAAATACCGCTTTGCAAAGCATGCGCTAATTTTTCGAAATTGACATGCAGGGAGGAATCCAGAAAATCCGTGTCCAGCTGCCAGCCATTTTTCTCAATCAACCACCTCACTTCAGCCTGCAAAATGCCACAACCCAGCAGCACGCAATAGGGCGTAGCTTTATCCGACATCACATCCGCCCGTATTCCTTGGCAGCCGCGATCATGGCTTTAATATTTTCCTCAGGGATACCATAGGGCATCACCACTGTACCGAAGAATAATTTTTTCCCCTCTGCCAGTCCGCCCTGCACAATGCGCTTTACCTCGCTTCGCACCTCGTCCGGCGTCCAGTCCAGCAACTTGATATCATTGATCACGCTGGCGCAAAGTGCCCGGTCACCGATCAGACGCATCGAATCGGTAATATTATCCAGAGGACCGGGATAATAAGTCGTGATACCGACCTCGCGAATGACTTCATCAACCACGGAATTTAACCGCGCGCCCCCCACGTAATACACCACGCCATCCAAGCCGCCGGGTTCCAGATCCCGCTTGATCCATTTGAGCGAGAGTTCCTTGAACAGCTTCATCGGGATGATGTCAGTCGAACCATAAGGGTCGGCATACACCAACACATTGGCACCCGCACGGCGATAAGCTTCGATTTCCTTACGGAAAAAATCGGAACATTTTTCCAGCAGCATGTCGCGCACGGCAGGGTCGCCTATCATCAGCAACTCCATCCATTTCTCCATGCTCATCAAAATGGCGGGAAGCGACATCGAAGCGGTCAGATAGGCGCAGATCGGCACCTTACCGCCGACTTCGCGCTTTAAAATTTCCAGACACTTAGCCGTCTCGGCAAATGCAGGGTGTGTACTGATGTCGTCAGGCACCTGCAAATTGGCGATATCCTCGTACGATTGGATGATGTAATCCTCAACATTGGGCGGGCCGTCCGTTGCATAGCGGATCTTCTTGCAACCGAACAGTTCGGCTTCCCGCCCCACATAAAACAGACTCCAGACGTTATCGTGTCCGAATTTTTCCAGCATTTTCAACTGCGCTTGGGCAACATGCTCGCCTTTGGAGAAATATTCCTCGATGGACAGGCCAAGTTCACGTGCGCCCTGATCGAGTAAATTGCAGAAAACCGGAATATGATCGAGTATTTCACCGTCGGCAGCGGCAAGCAATCTGTCCATGCTGGTGATCGCCTTGACCTCGGCAATGCAATCCATAATCACTTTTAAAGCCGATACGCCATTTTCAGCCCAGGCATCCGCCTGCACCAGTTTATACAGATCAGCATCGTAGCGAAACGGCGCGCCCCCCACCACCAGCTTGATTTTGCGCTCCAGCCCCCGCTCTTTGAGTATCTTGCGTACTTTGAGCGCACCGTTCTCGCCGCGCGCCGTATGCACCATCATCGCCGAGACCCCGATGACTTGCGCGCCACGCGCGACCGCCTCATCCACGAAATGCTCTGCCGGCACATTGACGCCAAGATCGGTCACCTCGATCATCTGCGCTTTTAAACAACCGATCACAATGCGTTTGCCCAGCGTATGCAAATCTCCCGCTGCCGTACCGATCACGACACGACCGGTAATTTCCGGGGGAGCCTTGAACAACAGCAGCATTTTTTCGGTCACATCGGCCGCAATCTGCGATGTCATAAAGTGCTGTGCCAGATTGGTATCAAATCCTTCGCTCAGCGCCTTAACCATCAAGTCCATGCCGGGAATCACAACCTTAAACACAATATCTTCAGGCGTCAGCCCCTGCTCGACGGCATCAGCCACCACTTGCAGCGCACGCACGCGATCGGTGTCCATCACCGCCTCGTTGTAGCTTCTGATCACCTCATCTAACATCACGCACCCCCTTCATAGTTCGAACTTGCGGTATCGCTTGCAGATAAAGATTTTCCACAAATAGTGACTCGAACCCGGCATCCTCGGCAAGATTGTAAATCCGGCTCACCGCCAGAACAGCCGCCAGCTCAGCCTCTGCCTGATCCGAGATTAGTAACGCCTCGCAACCGCCCAGCGCTGTATTTCCCTCCAGATGCACTAAGGCCGTTTGCGGCAACAAACCGATTTGCTGTGCATTTTCGACAGTCAGCAACTGACCGAACGCACCGCAAGCGTAAACCTGTGTCAGAGCGCCAGATTCAATACCAGCCTGCTGACATAACCATTGCACCCCGGCGCCAATCGCAGCTTTAGCACGCTGCAGCACATCGATGTCGCCGCGTTTTAATACAAGGCCTTCTGATATCGCACATCCCCCGGAGGTCTTGTCGGTAAAGCGTCCAACTTTATCAAGCCGCCCCGTACGCAACAGATAGGCTGCGGCATCCACCAGCGCGGATCCGCACAGTCCGCGCGGCGCTGAGTCTCCCAGCACATGCAGCTTAATTTCGCCCCCTGCCTGATCAATACGATAAATCGCACCGGCTTCAGCCGGCATTCCGCAACTGATGCCACCGCCTTCAAAAGCCGGGCCACCCGCGGTCGCCGTGACATGCAGCGTCTGACCATCCCACAGTGCCATCTCAGAATTGGTGCCGAAATCGATCAACAACGCGCCTGCCGGCTGCCGTATCAAACCGGTAGAGATTACGCCTGCGAGTAAATCGGAACCGACAAAACCACCTAAGGGCGTCACCAATCGAATGTTTGCCGCCTCGCTCACCCCCCAGGCTGCACGCAAAAAATTTGTTTGCTCTGGTTGACACGCGATACGGCGGGTCCAGTTTTCAGGATCCAAGAGCATCCGGTAATTGAGCCCTGCCAGCAGGCTGAGCATCGCCGTATTGCCCACGATCTGAACCTCCCCGACGGCTGACAACGCAATCGAGTTTTGAGATGACATATTAACCAGTGCGTCTGCAATCCGATCCCGTATCAGTTTGCCCAGCGCACGCGCGCACGCTTCAGCGCGATCGGCCTCCATCAACCGTGTCAACACATCCGCACCATAGCTTCCCTGCGGATTGAGTCCTGAACAGGCATTGATGCGTACTCCTGCAACCAGATCCCAAAGCGCAAGGCGCACCTGCGTGGTCCCGACATCAATCGCAACCCCGTAGCGCACGGTGCGCGCGCGTGGAGAAAAAGACCATGCGCTGCAGCTGCACTCATCTTCACGCAAAATCCGCCAGCTCATCTGCGCCAGAGGTTGCATCACCTCGACATGTAAATCCATCAATGCATTCAGCTGGCACGCAAGTCGTATTCCTGCCGCTAACTGCGCACCCGAGAGCCTGGCCCGTTCAGAAAAGGTATAGGGGATTGCCCCACTTTCAGCCACGCGGACCTGACATTGCCCGCAGCGTGCCTGTCCGCCGCAAGACGAGCGCACCGCACATCCACCCGCGATCAGCACTTCGCGTAAATTAGCGCCAGGCTGTAGGGATTGCAATATTTCGCCTTGCGAGTTTTGCACCACGATCATAAGGTTAGCTTTTTCTGGGTAACCGGGTCAGGGTAAACCAATAATTATCCAGTTGTTTGATCGCATCAATGAACTGATTCATGTCAACCGGCTTAGTGATATAGCCTGCCGCCCCCAGCTTGTATGATGCGACCACATCGCGTTCCACATCAGAAGTGGTTAGTACGACTACCGGAATCGCGGATAAATCGGGATCTTTTTTGACTGCGGCGAGAAACTCGCGTCCATTCATCCGGGGCATGTTCAAATCCAATAAGATCAGATCAGGTTGAGGTGAATTCTTGTAATACTCACCCTGCCTTCGCAAAAACGCTAAGGCATCCACCCCGTCGAGTTCGTGATGTAAATTACAAAAAACCTTATTGCTCTTGAGTGCAGAACGCACCAGATTCGCATCAGCCGGCTCATCTTCTACCAGCAAGATATCAAAGGCTTGGGCTTGGTTCATCATCATTCATCTCTCCTCGTTGCAGCACATAGGCTGACATGACGGTGTACAGTTCCGGTTTAATAAATACTAGCACGCAAACAATACGTTATACGGGGTTAAAGCGGAGCTCAATGATCGTGAGTGATGACGGGTAATTCGAAAATAAAGGTACTACCCGAGCCGACTCCGGCAGACTCAACCCAGATACGACCATCGTGATGTTCAACAATACGCCTGCATAACGCCAATCCCATGCCTGTCCCTTCAAAAAGGGTTCTCGACTGCAAACGACTGAAGAACTGGAACAAGCGATCGGCTTGTTTTGGATCAATCCCCACGCCATGATCTTTAACGCTAACGCGCCACATTTTTTTTGCCACAACCGATTCGATTTCAATCAGGGGCACTTGCCCGGATTCGTGAAATTTGATGGCGTTGCCAATCAAATTTTGAAATAACCGCATCAGTTCGTCACGGCTGGCAAAAAGCTGCGGCCATACCCCTTGGAAGGTAACCTGCGCCCCGGATTCCTGAATCATCGGTTGTAAAAAACTCAGCGCCTCATCCAAAACCGCGCGGCTCTCAATCCCTTGTTTTTCGCCGGTCTTTCTGCCGACACGAGAGTACTCGAGCAGCGAGACGATCATCGAATCCATGCGCTTGGCGCCATCGAGTGCAAAGTTCATATTCTGCTGATCGTCCTCATCCAGACGATCTTTCAGGCTATGTTCCAGCAATTGCAGATGACCGCTTACCGCGCGCAACGGCTGACGCATATCGTGCGAAACGCTATAAGCGAAGCGTTCCAGATCCGCGTTGGAGCGTTTGAGCGCATCTTCGATCCGCTGCCGCTCGGTGATATCGCGTGTGACCGCCAGCTGAACCCGCTTGCCGTTTTCTTCCATCGGCACGGCGTGCGTCTCCAGCAGGCGCCGACCGCCTTTTAATCCCAGCACTTCGAATTTCAACTGCATCGACTCGCCGGCAATCACCCGCTTATGCATTTGCAAAAAGGCCTCGCGATACTCGGGGGCAATCACACCGGTGACAGGCCGCCCGGCAACCTGCGCCAGTGAATCGGCTTCAATCATCGCCAAACCGGCCGGATTCATCTGAGTCAGCAAACCCTGTTCATCGACGATCTTAATGCATTCGGGTTCATTATTAATGACGGCGCGCAGATGCGCTTCACTCTCCAGCAGCCTGTCTTCCGCCTGCTTGCGTTGCGTAATATCGACCACTGAACTGATGAAATACAGCGCAAGACCTTCCGCATCACGCAGCAGCGCAACCGAAAGATTGACCCAGACAAGCCCCCCGTCTTTGCGAATGTAGCGTTTTTCCATTTGGTAGTGATCGTCCACTCCGCTGAGCAAACGCTGCACCTGCGCCATATCCGCGGCCAGATCTTCCGGATAGGTAACCTGCCCGAAGGAAAAACACTGCGATAACACTTCAGTTTGCGTATAGCCGATAATATCGCAAAATACACGGTTAATTTGAATAAATACACCGTCCGTAGATACCTGTGCAATGCCCACTGCGGCATGATCAAAGGTCGCGCGATAACGCGCCTCGCTCAAGCTTAATGAAATTTCCGCACGTTTGAAATCACTGATATCGCGACTGATGCCAAATATACCTGTCACCGTCTTGCCATCATCGGCAAACACCGGCCATTTATTGGTGCTGACCCAACCTTGCTGCCCCTCCGAATCATAATAAGGATCGATCCGGTTAAAGATTGGCGTCCCGCTGTTGAACAACGGCAACTCTTCCTCAGAATAAATTCGCGCAACATCTTCAGGAAAAATCTCCCGATCATGTTTTCCTATCATCTCGCGCCAGCTTTTATGTCCGGTGATACGGGCCAGTGTCTGGCTGCAAAAACGAATCCGGCTATCCCGGTCCTTAAAATAGATAAAGTCGGTCGTCCCCTCCAGCAACGTCATAAAATCGCGGTTTAACACCTGCAAGGCATCCACGGCCTCCCTGCGCCGGTGCTCGCCTCTGTAGAGCATACCGAGCAACAAAATGGAAATAACCAGAAATGCCACTGACAGCCCAACCAGCTTTAACGAAGAATTACGCCATT
This sequence comes from Gallionellales bacterium GWA2_54_124, assembly GCA_001801025.1. GTDB lineage: Bacteria > Pseudomonadota > Gammaproteobacteria > Burkholderiales > Gallionellaceae > Gallionella. The sequence continues at coordinate 989,562 of MGWO01000007.1, read as the reverse complement.
GCGCCAGATAATCGTCAGAGGAAAAACCAACGGTGATATAAAGCGGATACTGAGATACTTTACGATAGGAGTAGGTTCGTTCAACATGATCCAAAATACCCGACACCCGATAGGTACCCGTCGTTTTCCCTGCATCAAGCAGTGCCTTTAACGGCGGACTCATCGTGTTTTTCCCTATTATCGCCTGTGTTAACGCAGGCTCAGGATAACGCACGATGATATTCATTCCGCTATCGCGGAGATTTACGATACCGTGTTGCCCCGCCTCGATATGCGAAAATGAAGTCGAAATTTTTTCCAGCGAAACTAACGCATAAACAATGCCCGCGAATGTACCATCCGGGTGATCGAGTCGACGCGCAATGGGCAGCACCCATTTTTTGTTGATGCGGGCAAAAACAGGTTCAGATATGAATAATCGACCGTCGTTTTGCGACTTGAAATAGATGAAATGTTTGCGGTCGTTGATATCAACATTTGAACCGGGTAAAACCCCCGTGCCGTAGCTGACAATACCTGCCGCGTTTGCAATGCGCAGACTGTCGATTTCCGGCAAACGCGCCCGCCGTTTCTCCAAAAAAACATTCAGCTCCACCGGATTGATTTTTCCGCTTGTATACTGACGGTGCACTTCATCGATCGTCGACAGCATAGAGGTATCAATTCTTGCGAGCATGCCGGCAAAACTCTCTTCCAGAATATGCGCCAGACTCTGCGTCATTTTCTCGGCATTATGCTGATACTGGTCATAACTTTGGTACAGTATCAAACCGACCAGAAAAAACATCGCCAGATTCACCAGTACGGCGCCTGCAACCATTTGCAAGAAAAACCGTGAAGGCGCGACAGAAACAGTGTCGTTTAGCATGAAGACGGCCTCTAAGCTCGTTACAAATCCAGAACGGTCACGACCGACTGCGACAGATGCGCCCGCCACACTGCAGCGGGTTCAGGACGACCGTACAAATAGCCTTGATGAACAATCTGTCCGCGCGCATTCAAAAATTCGCTCTGACCCTGCGTTTCCACACCTTCGGCCACCACCTGAAAATGCAGGTGCTTTGCAATGGACAGTATCGTCTCAACGAGCGCGGCATCATTCGGATCACTGGTACAATCCTGAATAAAACTCTTGTCTATCTTCAGCTCATGAATAGGCAGCCGCTTGATATAAGCCAGACTAGAGTACCCGGTGCCAAAATCATCGATGGAAAAATGTATCCCCAACGTCGACAAAAGGGTCATTTTGGCGATCACATCGCCAATATCACCGATCACGATACCTTCGGTCAGTTCAAGTACCAAGCGGCTGGGATCAGCCCCGCTCGCTTCTAACTGATGCTGGATCTCGCTGACGAAGTCTGCCTGCTGAAAATGACGCGGACTGATATTGACCGACAGCCTGATTGAACACCCCTCTGCATCCAGCTCGGCCAGCAATCGACAAACAGCCGATAACATCCAGCGATCAAGCGATATGATCAGATCTGATGACTCTGCTAAAGGAATAAACAGACCGGGAAGCGTGAGCCCCCGCGTGGGATGCTGCCAGCGCACCAGCGCTTCTGCACCGACCTGCACGCCCGACGAATTCACCTGCGGTTGCAGATACAGGCGCAGCTGATCCTCTAAAATTGCCAGACGCAACTCTGCCTCCAGCTGAAAACGCGCCCTGACGGTCTCACCCATCAATGACTCAAAGAACATGGTGCGCGAACGCCCCTCTACCTTGGCATTCGTCATCGCCATATCAGCCTGACGCAGTACATCAATCGCGGTCTCCTGAGGCGTATCGGGCAACATGGCAATACCGATACTGGCGTCGACATGAATGAACTCGCCATCCATTTCAATTGCACAGCGTAATGCAGCGCGCAATTTTTCTGCCACCGCTAATGCCTCGCGCCCTGCCTTTTCGCGCGGAATATGTAACCTCGGCAGCAGCACGGCAAATTCATCCGAATCCAGACGCGCCAGCAGATCATCGCGATGCAAGGTCTGCCCTAGGCGGTCCGCCACAGATCGCAGCAAGGCATCTCCGATCGCTAATCCGCGCGCTTCGTTGATTTCCTTAAAGCGATCCAGATCAATCAACAGCACCGCGGCAAAGTAATCATCGCGCTTAGCACTCACCAGCGCCTGCTCTACCTGACGCAAAAACAGCGCACGATTAGCCAGCCCCGTCAGAGGATCACGCCAGGATAGCTCTTCAACCTCAGCCTGCGCCTTTTTGATCTCGCTCATATCGGAGAATACCGCGACATAACTGCTGGTATTTCCCTTTGAATCCTTAATGGTAGCGACCGACTCCCACTGTGCATACAGCTCGCCATTTTTACGACGATTCCAGATTTCACCGCACCATTGACCGCGCTTGATCAATTCCGACCAGAAGTCACGGTAAAAAGCCTGTTTGTGCAGCCCTGATTTATACATGCGGGGGTTTTTACCGATCACCTCAGCTTCGCTGTATCCGGTAATGCGGCAAAATGCCGGATTGACCGCGATGATGGCGCCGCTGACATCGGTGACAACAATCGCCTCTCCCGTAGTCTCAAAAACCCTTGATGCTAACTCCAGACGCGCTTCAATTTTTTTATTCTCGGTTATATCGGTAATAAAACCGTGCCACAGTATGCTGCCATCTGCCTGTTTTTCGGGTCTGGCATCTCCCCTGCGCCAGCGAACGCCCTGCTCAGGTAACAAGATGCGATACTCATGATGCCAAGGCGTCAACGTGCGAGCGGATTCTTGTATCGATGCGGCAATACCGGCGGTATCTTCGGGATGCTGAAAGGCAAACACCGCGGTAGCATCGTCACGAACCGCATCAGCCTCTACGCCATACAGTTCCAACATCGCACGGCTGGCAAACGGAAAACTCATATGTCCGTCCACATCGAGACGAAACTGAAAAATCAATCCGGGTACATGATCTGATAGTTTGTGCAATAAATCGTGGCTTTGCTGCAAATTAACCGACAGTAATTTTCTCTCTACCGCGTAACGAATCGTACGCACCAACGCATCGGTATCAAATTTTCCCTTGACCAAATAATCCTGAGCGCCCGCTTCGAGCGTCTGCAGCGCAAAACTGGTATCGTCGTGTCCCGTGAGCACAACCAACGGCATCTCGGATGCGACCTCGCGTAAGCGGTGCACTGTTTCAATTCCGCTGGAATCAGGTAAGGATAAATCCAGCAACAACACGTCAAAGCGCTGTTGTTTGAGTTCCTGCAGGGCGAGGGTCAGTGTGGTTACCCAAACGACGCTGAAAACAGGCGAACGGCTGGCCCGCAGTACTTGCTGCGCCAAATGCGCATCCGCCGGCTCGTCTTCGACTAGCAACACAGAATAACGGCCGTTCAACTTGAACACCCGTACGCGCAGCAAGTTAAAATCTCAACAAGATCCCGTTGAATTTGCTTACCCGACGCGAATTTATTTATGGGCATAATGTGTTGCATGAACGATGATTTTTATTGTTAAGCTCACTCGTTCACTCCTCCTAGCCGCATGGTATCAGACAGCAGGAAATTTGCGGTCAAAATAAATATGTTGCCTCGAAAAACAGCTAGGCCGCCTTTAAAATCGCTAAATTTAGCGCCACAATAAATCCAGCATGATTCATAAATGTGCGCTCATAATATGATCTTCGAATTAGCAAGGGAAGTTTCCCACATGGTAAGCTTCAGATACTTAAAGACGGTTTATTGACACATCCACCGATATTTTTGAGACTTTCGAATATGATCGCCCTGACCTCTCAAGCCTACGCTCCGACTTGCTGGACAACCCTGCAATGCCTTTTGCCGCACGACGGTTATCAAAGTCGCGCGAAAACACTCGTTTTTCCAACGTGATGCTGCACGGGATTGACTGCGAGCGATGGATAGCGAACCGTGTGCCGTTTAACAGACATGCGCCGGGCATTTAAAATTAACCAACCTATTAAATTCGAATGTTAAATTTTAATGGCACTATCGTTGAACTCAATTCCGGCACGCATCTGAATCTGAGAATTGATGAGGTAAAACCGGATTACCGGTTCGCCCGCAATTGCACTTCGCTACCCGTCACATTTGATGAGTTGACCAGCGCAGCTCAGGAGTACCCCATCTTTTTCATGTACGACGAGCACGAACAAGTGTGCCCTGTCGTACTGTTCGGCCTTCCGGTCACAGGCAATCTGCTGGTCAGTGCCGCAGGGCTGTGGCGTGCCGCCTATATCCCGCAGGCCTTACAACGCTACCCGTTTTTACCGGATCTGACCCAACCCGCAAAAATTTATCTGGACGAGACCTCGCGTGCGCTCAATTTTGAAACGGGTGAGCTGCTCGTTAATGCAGAGGGGGTATTGCAACCGCGCGCGAATGATGAGTTGCAATTTTTTCAGCATTACGCTGAGCGGCTCGCACAAACACGCCTAATAGCGGAACAACTCAAGCAACAGGACCTATTGTCGCCGCTGAAATGCGAAGATGCAGACATCGATTTTCCCGCAGCCTACTCAATCGATGAAGCAAAACTCCAAAAGCTGAGCGATGCAGTCCTGCCCGCTCTGTTCCACAGCGGAGCCTTACAACTAGCTTACTTGCAACTTGCCTCACAGGATCACCTGCCCGGTCTGATCCACACCGCTAACAGGCAACTGGCATTAAACACGGACAAGGTCACCAACAAACCAGAGCCACTCCCGCGCCGCGCAGAACAAATAATCCAGCGACCGGCACTCAAAGCCAGAATTGTTGACGCGCCGCCTCTGATGATTTCAGCCGATGATCAACAGGAAATACTCCGCAAACAGGAAGTTGCCAAAAAGCTCAGCGATGAAACCAATCGTCTGGCGCAGGTACATAAGCAGCGTTACACGCAAAGTTTAACCAACGCACCATTGGCGCCGGAGATACCCGAACCTCTCGATACCCTAATCAATACGAAAAACCCCCTCCAATGGCGATGGGCACTGGGCGTATTGGCTGGCGCAGTTATTTTCACCGTCTATTTTTTTACCGGTTCAAAAACCGCCCCTTCGACACCGGTCCCTAACACCCCCGCCGCTTCTTCGCCCGCGCTGACCGATCCCTTTAGCACGGCCATGATACGTATAGCACCGGGGAAATTCGAGATGGGCTCGACAGACGGCGATAAAGATGAAAAACCAATCCAGCAAATCAACATCAGCCCCGCCTTTGAATTAGGCAAGACGGAAGTCACACAACGCCAATGGGTGAGCGTGATGGGCCGCCTGCCTGAAAAGCTGGCATTTAAACAGTGTGGCGACAACTGCCCGGTCGAGAATATCAGCTGGAACGATGCTCAGGAATTTATCAATAAACTCAATACGACAACGGGAAAATCGTATCGCCTGCCAAGCGAAGCGGAATGGGAGTACGCCTGCCGCGCGGGAAAAAACCAACGCTATTGCGGCGGCAACAATCCAGATGAATTAGCCTGGTACAACAACGCCGGAAAGGCTCCGCACCCTGTCGCATCTAAACAGGCGAATGCCTGGGGTTTGTATGACATGAGCGGCAATGTTTGGGAATGGGTTGACGACTGTTACCACCCCCGTGCAACTCAAGGTGATCGCAAAGAGACGTGCGATACGCGCGTGTTACGCGGCGGTTCATGGTCCAACGATGAGGAGACGCCTCGGGCAGCAAACCGCTACAAACGTACCGCAGGCGAGCGAGTCAACAATAACGGTTTGCGTCTGGCAAGAACGCTGCCTTAAACAACACGCAGATACCTTCCTTTTAGTTTCGAAAAACCGGCCTGCATACAAATGACCTTTGATCAGGACGGTACTGAGTCATCGCAACACTGCCCTCCAATAAAAGCGGCGCACAAAGGATCGTGCGTCCATCTAGCCATCCCCGTGAATACAGTCCGTATCTGCCTGACAAAGCATAAGAATTTCCTTAGATAAAATCAGTACTCTCCAATGGCGTCAGACGAATTGATCTGTGCATAATGAAAAAACTTTGATCAGGCCCTCCCCGGCCTTTTTTAGCAGTCTCACCTTCAACCCGGTTACGACAATTCATGAATCCAATCCCGCTTACCGGCCCTAAAGCGCCCCTGATAATGTCGTCCGAACCGCGTCCTCCTCTGGCTGCTGACTTGAGTAGTTGCTCACCGGGCTCACCTAAAATGCAGGAATTACGCATCAGGGATGCCGCGCGTCGACAGAAATTGTCCTTTCCCGCACCCGGTGTTCGCAAAAGCTGATTGACATGGCCGCCTAAGCAAATCCACATGTCCGCTCTCAGTCTTAAGTTAAAGAAAAATTCTGTACTCTTTCAGCTGCTGATATGGTTTCTGCCGTTCGCATTGCTCGTCATCGCATCGTCCGTCTATTTATATAAATCAGAAGAACAAAGAGAGTTTATTGCGCAAAGCCTCAGTGAAAATGCAAAAATTTCACTTGCAAAGGGCGCGGTTGAACAAACGCTGGAAGGAATTTATAGCGACACCTATCTCGTCGCACAAAATCTGAGCTTACAGGAACTCATTACAAACAATTCATCCGGCTTGACGTGGCGTTTTTTGCATGATTTACGTCTAATTTCACAAAGCCGCAAACATTACGACGAGATCAGCTGGATAGATGAAACCGGCATGGAGCGTGCCCGTGTTCATTTCAACGGCAATCACACCAACCTGATCCCCGAAGAAAAACTGACGAACAGATCCACTGCTGATTATTTCACCCGGACGCTCAATCTCAATGCCGGCGAAATTTATGTCACCCCGCACGCCGAGTCAACTGAATCTGCGCACAAACACATCCTGCGCATCGCAACACCAGTTGTCGATATCAATGGATATAAACATGGCGTGATCGTATTCAACTGCCCGAGTGAAATCCTGGTACAAGAATTTATTTCGTCTGCCCTGACAGGCGACGAGCATGCCATGCTGGTCAACCGGGACGGATATTATCTGGAGAAATCACCCGAAATGGAGGGCTTTGACAATCCACCGTATCCGGAGACGCTGTCGATAGCGAACAGCAAACCGGTTGCATGGCAGCACATAGGCGGCCATACACAGGGGCAATTCATGACCGCTGACGGATTATGGACATTCGCGACCATTTATCCCTCCGGTCTTACCCCAAGCAAACGTGTAGCCTATAGCGCCGATTTCAATGCAACACAAAACCTCGACTGGAAAGTCGTCCGACATATTCCCCAAGCGCAGCTGCTTTCCAGAACAAAGGTATTGGGAGAGCGTCTGATTCCTGTGAGTACACTGTTGCTGGGCCTGATATTTTTCTCCAGCTTAAAACATGCTAGAACTCATGTCAGAGCCCAATTAGCCGAAACAGATTTACGCATCGCAGCCACCGCTTTTGAATCTGAAGAATCGATGATCATCACTGATTCCCGTGGCATTATCCTCAAGGTCAACCAGGTCTTTACCGCGACAACCGGATACACGAGCGAAGAAGCCGTAGGAAAAACGCCGAGCCTGCTAAAAACAGATCGCCACAGTGCAGAGTTTTACCACGAGATGTGGCGGCAAATTAAACAGACCGGCAAGTGGCAGGGAGAAATTTGGGATAAACGCAAGAATGGCGAAATTTACCCTAAGCTGCTCAACATTTATGCGGTTAAGGGTAAAAACGGTATCGTCACACATTATGTCGGATCTTATACGGACCTGACTGAACGCAAAATGGCCGAAGAAAAAATTATCAGTCTGGCATTCTACGACACGCTTACAGGCTTACCCAACCGCCGTTTGTTGCTCGACAGACTTAATTACGCGCTGGCATCCGGTCTGCGAACCGGTAAAAATGGCGCATTGCTCTTCATTGATCTGGACAAGTTCAAAACCCTGAACGACACACTAGGACATGATATTGGCGATTTATTGCTCAAACAGGTCGCACATCGCTTGAAAGCGTGTGTACGGGAAATCGATACCGTGGCGCGCATCGGCGGAGACGAATTTGTCGTCATGCTGGAGGACCTGAACGCAGAATCGGTGGAGGCCGCTGCGCAAACCGAGGTCATCGGGGAAAAAATATTAGCGGCCTTAAGAATACCTTACCAATTACTCACAAACGAATTTCACAGCTCTGTAAGCATCGGAATTTCACTATTCAGCAACAATGGGCAATCACAGGACGAGCCCTTGAAGCAAGCCGACATCGCAATGTATCAAGCGAAAAAATCGGGACGCAACAAGTTGAGGTTCTTCGATCAAAACATGCAGGACACCATCAGTTCGCGTGCAAATCTTGAGGCGGAATTGCGCAAAGCGCTTGAAAATAAGCAGTTACAGTTACATTACCAGATTCAGGTAGACAGTGCGCACCAGACTATCGGAGCAGAAGTGCTGCTGCGCTGGATTCATCCTGTGAGCGGCATCATTTCACCGGCACAATTCGTTCCCATCGCAGAGGAAACCGGTCTAATTTTACCTATCGGTTTATGGGTACTCGAAACAGCCTGTGCGCAGCTGAAAAAATGGCAGGATAATCCCGCGACGGCTCAGCTAATTCTGGCCATCAATGTCAGCGCCCGCCAGTTCCATCAAAACGGTTTCGCAACCGAAGTCCAATCTGTCATTGAAAGACACGACATCAACCCGGCGTTGTTGAAACTGGAGCTGACCGAAGGCATGCTGCTCAATAATCTGGAAGATACGATTACCACCATGCACCGCTTGCAGGAATTCGGCGTACAGTTCTCGCTGGATGACTTCGGCACAGGGTATTCTTCATTACAGTATTTAAAGCGTCTGCCGTTAGCACAACTCAAGATCGATCAATCTTTCGTACGCGATCTGGCAACGTGCCACAACGATCAGGCCATAGTACGCACCATTATTGCCATGGCGCACAGTCTGAACCTGAATGTGATCGCAGAAGGGGTAGAAACCGAAATTCAACGGCAAATTCTGCTGGAAAACCAGTGTTCACACTATCAAGGCTATTTATTTGGCAAACCGATGCCAATTGAGCAGCTCGAGTCATTGCTATCGAACACGTCTACCAGCATGGATTGCATTTAACCTGCATCAATTTTTAATCCGAAGATTGAAAACAGCCAATATCACATAACCAGTTGATGTTGAATAGAATAGTGAACCAGTTCAACAACGTTTTTCAATCCAAGCTTATTGAGCAAATTGATTTTATGCGCACTGACGGTTCTGTCGCTGATAAATAGTTTCCGGGAAATATCATCATTGCTGAGTCCTTCCACGAGCAGGCGAAAAATTTCCTGTTCTCTGCAGGACAACAAAGCCCATAAATTATTTGCTTCAGGAACAGCGCTCGTATAAGCCAACTCTTCCGCCATCAACGGTGAGAGATATTTGCCCGTTGCAACGACTTTATGAATCGCTTCCAGCAGCGTTTTCGGCGAACAATCTTTGCAAATATAACCCGATGCACCCGCCTGAACCGCACGCGACACAACCTTAATTTCATCATGCGCACTGAGTATCAGGATCAGCAAATTGGGATAGTGCCGTCTGATACGCTCAATCAAATTTGCGCCATTTTCGCCCGGCATATCAAGATCAAGCAACACTAAATCAACCTGTGTCGTTTGCAGTTTGAGCATCAATTCTTCGCCATTGACCGCCTCGCCGACCACTTCAATACCCGGCGCACCTTCAAAAAGTTGCAACAGTCCAGCCCGAACCAGTTCGTGATCATCCGTTACAATTAAGCGCACGTGCATACATTCTCGCATCAAGTTACTCGCAGGCGTTATTATTCCACGAATCAGCCCCCTATAGCTTGATGAACGTTTCAGACGATAACAAATAATTCAGATATTATCCGGATCAAATTAGCCGTTATAGCCGTTTTAAAGACGGTTGCGGCACCTGATGAAGGCTAAATGAAGTCAGCGAGAAATATGACTAATGGGCTTCATTCAACCTAGCGGAGTCGTTTATGCCTTACCAGACAGATCATTTAGCGAACAACGCAGGCACTCCGCTGCACGGCATCAAAATTCTCCTTGCAGACGACCATGTATTTAATCAGGAAATCATCACCGACATTTTGGAAAATGCCGGTGCCGCCGTGTGTATCGCACAAAATGGAATGGAAGCGCTCAATTTAATGAAACAAAGGCCGTTTGACTGCGTGCTGTTGGACGTGCAAATGCCTGTAATGGACGGTTTCCAGACGATACAGCACATGCGTGCGGACCCGACTCTGGCGATGATCCCTGTGATTGCAATGACGGCCAGTGCCACAAATGAAGATCGCAGCCGCTGCCTGTCTGCAGGTATGAATGACTTTATCGAGAAACCCTTTGAGCCTGCAAGGCTACACCGCATGATTACCGGTTTGACTCAAATTACAGCGACACACGCCCTGCCAACGGCAGCTAAAAAGGCAATCGATCTGTCCGTGCTGGCAAACTGGATAGGCGATGACAAAATAAAATTGCAGCAATTTACCGGCAATTTTTTGGCTTCTGCGCGCCTGGATCTCATCGAAATCAACGCCGCGCTGGAAGTTAAAGATTTTGCCGCGCTCGCGACCTTAGCTCACCACATCAGTTCACCAGCCAGAATGGTCGGTGCAATCGATTTTTATGAATTATCCAAGCGACTGGAAATTACGTCCCGGACAATATGCGACATCGGCGTTGCCCATACCCTGATTAACCAGATGCACAGCTCGCTGAATCAAATCGCAGAAATCGTCAGTCAAGAATTGGCTTAAACGATGCGTACTTGAAAAACTACGCCGTCGTCACGCGGGCTTAATTGAGTATTGATCTGCCGTGCGCAATCGGCCAGCTGTTCAGGCGTCATAAAGCCTGAATCCAATTGCAGCATCCTGCCCATTCGAACAGACTTATCCTGCCAGAGTGGATTGTAGGGCAGCAAAGTAACCCTGTGGATACCGTGAATCCGCAAAAAAGCACCAATATCGGCAAGATTTTCAGCTGTCGCGGTGATATCAGGCACCAGCGGCACTCTGATCTCGACAGGCAGCGCGCTTTCATGCTTTAAACGCAGAAAATTGGCAAGGATGGGACGGTTTGACTGCCCCGTGAGCCGCAGATGCGCTGCCTCATCCATGATTTTCAGATCGAAATAAATACGATTCAGATAAGGCAACAGGTATTTCTCGAAGTGCATGTAATTGAAAAAACCGCAGGTCTCGATGGCCGTATCGACGCCTTCACGCTGAAGACTGCTCAGGAGCGCGCCGACGAACGGCATCTGATGCGCAGGCTCGCCGCCGGAAACCGTAACGCCACCCCCTGTCGAGTCAAAAAATGGCCGGTCGATCAAGACACGATAGCGTAATTCTTCAAGCGTATACCAGCGTGATCCGTCGTATGACTGACTCTCCCGGCTCGACCGTGCCTGACCTTCCGGATTCTGGCACCAAAGACAGCGAAGCGGACACCCCTGAAAAAAAACCGTGGTGCGGATGCCCGGCCCGTCTTCGCTGCAATCGCGCTTGATGTCGAACACACGGCCGCGCAAAGCGTTCAAGGCGCGCTAGCAATCAGTCGTTGCACATCGGCGGCGATGGCGCCCAGTTTGAACAGATGCCCGACATTGCCCGTGAGTTGCACCTTATTTTTCAGCAGCAACCCGACAATATCCACATTCGCCTGCCCGATCAGACCGAGGATGGTTGCACTGTCGCGAAAATTAATCACCAGATCGACACAGCGCACCTTAACATCGGCCTCATCCTCATCCAGCACGGAGGTTTGCACCACGGCAAAGGGATCAAGACACGCACCCCAGGGCATATTGTGATACAGACGTTCAGGGCCCGGACAAAATTTCAGCAGCACATTCATATTGTCCCCTGCCTGCCGCGTGCGTATCAAAAACTTCCCCTGATAATAACGCACCCCGCCTGCGACCATCGGATCGGCAATCTCAAAATTGTCTGAAAAAAATGCTTGCGCGCGCCGCGACTGAGCTTCATCGAGCAAGCCGTCGCGCAAAATCAAACCGAATCCTAACCGCAGTGCCAGCGCCATACCTTCTGCGACCATGTGCCCGCCTGTTTGTGAGAGTATGCCCTTCAAGTGCGCATCATCCTGCATACCGGAATTGAGGGTGTGAAAAATCCCGGGAGTCAGCTGAGGAAAACCGGCATGCATGCTCTTCTCCTTAACATTGAAGCTACAGACTATGAACGGCGTGCTGCTCGGTGCCGTCTTTCAAGGCGAAATTGGCACGCGCGATGATTTCCGTGCGCATCTGCGGACTCAAGGTGACAAAATACGCCGAGTAACCCGCCACGCGTATCATCAGGTCTTTGTAGGGCGCGAGTGCCTCCAAAGCCCCCTCGCCCTCCTTTGAGGCCGCCTTGTCAGCCGCGACCAGATCAGCGATGGAAGAGACGCACATTTGCACCAGCACCCCGTTGTTATCGGTGAAGGATTTCATATAGCGCGCAAACAATTCGATGTCCGCTGCCATTTCCGTCGGACCGCGCGTTGTCAGACTCAGGTTATAGGTGTAGCCGTTTTTCACCGCATCGCTGTCGACCGCCGCGACAGACAGCATGTGATCGAGCGCCATCACAGGCGTACCGTCGCGCTTGACGATGCCGGGACAGGGCGTGATCCCTGAGGCGAATGCCTGCCCCGCCCGCCTGAGATTCGGCGTCGCCTGCGTGAGCATGCCGAAACCGGCATGATTGGTCATCGACCAGTAGCCCGTCAGATAGCGCCCGCCCCGGTGGGTACGGTATGCATAAAACACATCATGGATCATCCGCGTCAGCAACCGTGAATACTTCACTGCCAGACTGTTATCAAAAATGCCGCTCTGTGCAACACCCGCGCCGTAATGCACGGTATGTTTAATGGCGGTACAAATTTCAGCCAGACGCTCAGCGCTCAGCGCCGGCAGCGAGATGGTCTCATCGGGATGCACCCAGCGGCGCATTTTCTCAAGATAATACGGCCAGTCGTGCGGTTCGCTAGCGCTATTCACAACCGTAAAATCCGAACCCATCGCAGACAGCAACTCGGCAGCGCTCACTTTTCCGCTAAACACCAACTCATCGAGAATGCAGAACGTATCGATGACATCGGCCAGACCGATGATAGCCACGCCGGCTGAATTGTATTTCGCACCGCCCTCGGCCACATCGCGAAATTTTGCACCTTGCCCGCCCGGCAGATTGACAGGGCCTGTGAACAGTCCTGACAAAAACGGCGATGCGCGCGCCGCCCCCATAAACCTGCCCAGATAATTATTGTTCTGTACCGCATGTCTGGCCATTTGATCTAATTGCAAGCGAAAGGCGCTGATGAACTCCGCCATACAGGTCATCTCAGTCAGCGGAATGGATGTATTGTTCGTTTGACCATTGAACAAATCAGGATCCTCAGCCCCCGTCCCGTCGGAGCGATGTTTGCCGCCGAACAACGCCAATTCCAGCACCGCCGGCAACACAAGCAGGGTCGAACCTGAGTTACCGTAATGCTTGCCCGGCGCATTCTGCTCGATGCAACCGATCGACGCATAATCGCAAGCATCCTGCATCGCCTCGTTAGCACTCACCCCGCGATGATCTGCATAATAGGCGGCCATACTTTTGATGACAGGAATATCGCCGTGCAGCGCCGGGGTCGCGCGGGTTGCGATATTGACCTGACAAATGCGCCTAAGATAGGCATCCATGAGCTGAACGGGCAAGGGGTTGCCGTCCGCATCCCGGTGATGCACATCGGCATGGTAACGGGCGTGCACATTGGGATCGCGGATGCTCAGCAGTTCCGTTGCCTTCAAGATGATGTAGGTCATGTCGTTGACCGCATCGACGACACGCCCGTTTTCGTATCGGGTGCCGCCCACCGTAAGCGCCTGATTCGACCCGCTGCCGGCAAACAAGGTCTCCGACCCTGACGTTGAAAGCGGCACATGATCGGAACAGCGCAAAAAGAAATGACAGACGAGTTCAACTGCATGCCGGGTACAGGCATTCCTTGCCCCGTCGCTGTCAAGATTTTGCCACTCCTTGAGATAATACGGGTTAAGCAGCTGATCGAGTCGGCCTAATGAAAGCCCGAAATTGGTATTTTCCTGTAACAGTAAATGGTAGCAAATCCAGATTGCAGACAGCGCCTCGTGCAGGGTATCGGCAGGCTGTGCCGGCACTTTTCGACAGATGCGTGCAAGTTCCGCGTTTCCGGCAGCTTCGGCCGCCTCCGCCAGATGAATCGCATAGGTCATTGCGCCTTCAAAGGTGCCGATGACGCCTGCCAGAAACTGCCGCGACGACGCGTTACTGGCCACCGCAAGATCGCGCCGCATCTGCGCTGCCAGATCGTCCAAACCATATTTTAAAAGCCGATCCCAATCCGGCACGGTATGCGAGACGCAGGTGGATTTATCAGATAAATAAAAGGCCACCCGCTCCATCAATTCCTGACACCTGGGCGTTTCCCCCGCCCTCTTTTTAAGCGCGGGATCAATGGCATCTCCGTTTACCTCATCCTTGTTCGGATAATCGCCGGTGTCGTACGCCGCCGCCCGCGCCGCTTCCTGAACGGGCAACTGCCTGTCCAGCCAGAACGGAAAGATTTCCTTATTTAACCGTTTCGCAACATCAGGGCTGATCTTGAACGGATTTTGCCGGCGGGTCGCAACCGTATTGAGTTCGGGCCAGATGCAGTAACCGATGGTATCCATGTAAATGACAGGCCCCACGAAACTCGTGGTGGTCTGCCCGGGCAAAAGATCGCTTGCGCGTACCAGTGCCTTTTTATGCTCAAACACATGGCGCACGGCGCGTGCCCGCCTCACTTCCGGCGGCAGGCTTTGAGCTTCCGGCGTGCGCACATAGCCAGTCAAGAGTCGCGGCAACTCGTCGCATATTTCCGGCACTTCATCGAAAAGGCGATCCCGCCACGCCTTGACCACCGGAAAATCGTTCAGAGACACATGACAGAGCGACAGATCAGCGAGCGTCTTGACGCGAGAAAAATCTGAATTTACAACGGAACATACACCGGGTGATAACGTGTGCCCCTGAATATCGCAACTGAATCCCGTCGCTTCCATATGCCCCCCGATATGACTTGTATTAACGCATCCGAATCTAAATTCATGCTTGCAATGCGTCAATATGCCAAAAGGCCTATGCAATCCAGACAGTTGCAATAATAATATTACCGTATATACTGTTAACCATTACCCCCCCCTGAATAAAGGAGAACGTCATGGAACAACAATTTTCGCCCGGTCTGCTCTATACAGTGGCACCTGAAGACTTCAAAGAATTGCATTTGCAGGAGGAATCCGAGTCAGTCGAATGGGAAGAACCGGAATCGACGATCAACACACTCACACATGCGGTATGCAACTTTTTTCATAAAACAGCAAAGTGAGCCGCGAGAGCAAGGCTGAATGCTGTGATATCCTCATCCACATGAAAAATATCACCGATCATTTAGCCGCCCTGTCCCTCACCGCCTGGACTGGCAGCCTGTGGGCCATCGGCTATCTTGCCGTGCCTGTTTTATTTCACGCCCAGCCCGACCGGCAGCTGGCCGGCATGCTGGCAGGAGAGATGTTTACCGTATCGGGCTATCTCGGCCTGCTTTTCGGGAGCTATTTAATATTCTATTTTGCCCGTCAGTCTGGCCGCCTGCGTGAACCGAAGATATGGATCGTCGCAATCATGCTTTTGCTGACCTTGATCATTCAGTTTGGCATTCAGCCGGTAATGAGCGATTTAAAATTGCAGGCAGCGCCGCTAAATGTGATGGACAGCAGTTATGCCGCGCGCTTTAAATTGCTGCACGGCATTTCAAGCATCGCTTATCTTGTCGAGAGTCTGCTGGGCCTGCTGATGGTCATAAAGGGCTACCGGCCAACCCTCTCACCCGCCGCCCCCTAAATGTCTGTTATCGAGCGCATGCCGGTCGTTTTCGTCTCGCACGGCGCACCGGACGCCCTGTTAAAATCGGCTGACACGCTCGCCTGCTGGCAGAGCTTAGGCAAGCTGATCCCAAAACCGGCGGCGATTCTTGTCATATCCGCCCACTGGGAGGCCACCGATGCCACGGTCAGTCAGGCCGTTCAACCCGCAACCCTGCACGACTTCTCGGGTTTCTCCCCCGAGCTATACCAGATACAGTATCCCGCGCCGGGTGCACCTGTTCTTGCCGGACAGGCGGCCGCATTGTTATCGGCTGCCGGCATCAACACAAAGTCACATCCTGATCGCGGACTCGACCATGGTGCCTGGGTGCCTCTGTCGGTGATGTATCCCGATGCGGATGTGCCCGTCGCACAACTCTCGCTGGTCGCGCATGAAAGCCCGGCGACGCATAGTGCGATCGGACGCGCCTTAGCGCCACTGCGCGAAGAAGGCGTACTGATCATCGCCACAGGCTCGATCACGCATAATTTTTCATGGCTCGACTGGCATGCATCAGAGCAAAAGGCACCGGATCACAGAGCATCAACATTTGCCGACTGGATTGCCAACCATCTTAGCGATCAGGCGGCACTGCTCGACTATCGCCGTGCGCCCTATGGCGCAGAGGCCCACCCGCACGACGATCATATTTTGCCGCTGTTCGTCGCCATCGGTGCGGCAAAGGGCGATACGCCGACGCGCTATCAACCCAACTTTACCTATGGCAGCTTGTCCATGGATGCGTATCTGTGGCGGGGCCCCGTCACCGGATAAACGACATTATTTATCCGCCTGTATCGGGTGACCGGTGGTAATGAAGGTCAGCGCATGGTTGCCGCTTCTTATTTCGGCGTGCACGGCCTGCACCATCGGCGGATTGGTCGCAACCGCCGCATCCCATTGAATCACGAAGTTCGCCCCTGAGCCGCCTTCCGACTCCTTCCTTTCGACAAACAGCTCTATCGTGCCCATCGGCTTGATCACGGCAGGCTTAATGAGATATTCGTTGAGCAATCGGCCTTCCGTGTTGTAATACCGCGCCGAAATAATTCTGATCGGGGTTTTAAGACTGGTATTGCGTAAGCTCACCAGTGCCGACAACTGAATTTTCAGCGGCGCCCCCTCAGCGCCTATGCGGTCACCGTGCCAGATGTGCGAATAGACCGGCAAATACAACGTCTGACCGGAAGACAGTTCATCGGCCAGCGCGGCGCCCGAAAGCGCCCACAACAGCAACGCAACCATATAATTTTTCATATCAATTTCTCCCGTAATTCATGGCGATAATTCATCTGTACGCTACTCCCAGTGCCGCACGATCAACTGCAACGTTTGCGCGCCCTTGTATTCGTTGATACTTAAGCTGTACACGGCATGTATGAATTCAGGCAACGGTTCGTTGTAACCGAACAGGATCGCGTCGATCGATTGCCCCTCATCGGTGGCAAGCTGCAGTTTCAGGTGCTTTTCGCCAACCACGCGCTGATTCAGCACTTCGAAATCATCGTCAAATTGGGGCGCGGGAAAGCCCTGCCCCCAGACCTGCTCATCCAAAAGTCGCGCGGCCTCCAAGGTCAGACCCGATGAATCGAGCGGACCGTCGGTTTCGATGCGCTGCAATAAGTCGTTCGGCGTAAGCAACTCGCAGGCGACCTGTTCAAAAGCCGCGACAAAGGCATCGAAATCAGCCGCATCGATAGAGAGTCCGGCGGCCATAGCATGACCGCCAAACTTCTTGATCAGTTTAGGCGAGCGCTTGCTGACCAGATCGAGCGCATCGCGCAAATGCAGCCCTGCGATGGAGCGCCCCGAGCCTTTAAGCTCGCGGCTATTTGCCTGTGCAAAAGCAATCACCGGACGGTGAAATTTATCCTTCAGACGCGAGGCCAGAATCCCGATCACCCCCTGATGCCAGCTCTCATCGAACAAAGTCAGACTGAAGTTGTCCTGCGGATTGACCGTATCGAGCACCGCCAGCGCGCCTTCCTGCATATCCGTCTCGATGCTGCGCCGTTCGCGGTTGAGCGTATCAAGTTGTGTTGCAATCCCCAGCGCAACCGCTTCGTCATCGGTCAGTAAGCCGTTGATCCCCAGACTCATGTCATCGAGCCGCCCCGCTGCATTAAGCCTCGGGCCGACGGTAAATCCAAGATCAAGACTGACAATTTTTTCCGGCGACTTTTTAGAGATCTGCAGCAGCGCACTGATGCCTTTGCAGGCGCGACCGGCGCGGATGCGCAACAACCCCTGCTGCACCAGAATGCGGTTATTCTGATCGAGCCTGACCACATCGGCGACCGTACCCAGCGCGACCAAGTCGAGCAGTTCCGGCAATGCCCGGCCCTGAGCCTCGGTCAGCTGCCCGCGATTGCGCAATTCGGCGCGCAAGGCCAGCAATACGTAGAACATCACGCCCACGCCGGCCAGATGCTTGCTGGGAAACTCACAGCCCGGCTGATTGGGATTCACAATGCAGGCCGCATCGGGCAGCGTATCGCCCGGCAGGTGATGGTCGGTCACGAACACCTGCATGCCTAAACGGTTAGCTTCGGCCACACCGTCCACGCTCGCGATGCCGTTATCGACCGTGAGCAGAATGTCCGGCTTTGATTCATGGGCGAGCTGAACAATTTCCGGCGTGAGCCCGTAGCCGTATTCGAAACGGTTCGGCACGATGAAATCGATCCGGGCACCAAACGCGCGTAAACCGCGCACGGCAACCGCACAGGCTGTCGCACCATCGCAATCGTAATCGGCAATGACCAGCAGTTTTTTTTGCGCCGCGATGGCATCGGCCAGCATGACGGCCATAGTCTTGGCGTTTTTCAAATGCTCGAACGACAACAGGTGCGCAAAAGTCGCATCTAGTTGCGCCTTATTTTCGATGCCGCGCGCGGCAAATATTTTCGCCATGGCGGGCGGATAGCCTTCATCCGTCAAAGTATGAAACGCGATTGCCGGAATGTCCCGAGGGGTGATTTGTGTCATGGTGTACCAAATACGCTGAAGTTGGCTCAAGTTTAACACCCGTCTGCGTCAAATTATCGACTTTCGCCCCCGATGCAAGCGCTACGAACTCGTTTTTTTTGGTCAGGTGCGCTAAAATCGTCATACTTTTTTAAGTCGGATAGATATCGTGGCGCTAATAGTACAAAAGTACGGTGGTACATCAGTCGGCAGCACAGAGCGCATCAAGAATGTCGCTAGGCGCGTCGCAAATTTCAAAGCAAAAGGCCATCAGGTGGTCGTGGTGCTCTCGGCGATGAGCGGAGAAACCAATCGACTGATCGGACTGGCGCGTGAAATTCAGCAAAATCCTGATCCTCGCGAGTTGGACGTCATTATTTCCACCGGAGAACAGGTCACGATCGGCCTCCTGGCGATGGCACTCAAGGAGCTGGGCGTCAATGCGAAGAGCTATACCGGCGCGCAGGTCAAAATTCTGACCGACGACGCGTATACCAAGGCGCGCATTGTCAGCATCGATGAGCAAAGCATCCGTGCGGATCTGGCCAATGACTGCGTCGTGATCGTGGCAGGTTTTCAGGGCATGGACAAGGACGGCAATATCACGACGCTGGGACGCGGCGGTTCGGATACCACCGGTGTTGCGATCGCCGCCGCACTGCGCGCCGACGAATGCCAGATTTATACCGATGTGGACGGCGTTTATACCACTGACCCGCGCATGGTTCCCGAAGCGCGCCGCTTAAAAACCATTACCTTCGAGGAAATGCTCGAGATGGCAAGCCTGGGCTCCAAGGTGTTGCAGATCCGCTCGGTGGAATTTGCAGGTAAATACAAGGTCAAGCTACGCGTGTTATCGAGCTTCGAAGAAGAAGGCGAAGGCACACTGATTACTTTTGAGGATGAAGACAAAATGGAACAAGCCATTATTTCCGGTATCGCGTTTAACCGCGATGAAGCCAAAGTTAACGTACTGGGCGTACCGGACAAACCTGGCATTGCCTACCAGATTCTGGGTCCCGTCTCGGACGCCAATATCGATGTAGATATGATCATCCAGAACGTCGGCGTCGATGGCACGACCGACTTTTCCTTCACAGTGCATCGCAATGAATTTTCCAGAACCATGGACATCCTCAACAACGAAGTGCTGCCCCACATCGGCGCACGAAAAGTGATCGGCGACAACAAGGCCGCCAAGGTGTCCGTGGTCGGCGTCGGCATGCGCTCGCACGTCGGCATCGCCAGCAAGATGTTCCGCACACTGGCCGAAGAAGGCATCAACATCCAGATGATCTCAACGTCCGAAATCAAGATTTCGGTCGTGATCGACGAGAAGTATCTGGAGCTGGCCGTGCGCATCTTGCACAAGGCATTCGATCTCGATCAGGAAGTTGCATAATAGAATTGACAGAACCCCCGTGCATCCCTATAATGCGCGGCTTCGGAGAGGTGGCCGAGTGGTCGAAGGCACTCCCCTGCTAAGGGAGCATCCGGGGATAACCTGGATCGAGGGTTCGAATCCCTCCTTCTCCGCCAGTAGTTTTGAGGTTAGCGTTTTTAATCTCATGTTTGCGCCCGTAGCTCAGCTGGATAGAGTACTTGGCTACGAACCAAGGGGTCGGGCGTTCGAATCGCTCCGGGCGCACCAGTTTCGGATGTAGTATCAAAATGTCAGGCAGCAATGCTGACCTATTTGATAAATTAGTAAAGTTTTTAAGCAGTATCAAGTTTGCGCCCGTAGCTCAGCTGGATAGAGTACTTGGCTACGAACCAAGGGGTCGGGCGTTCGAATCGCTCCGGGCGCACCAATTAGGTATAAAAGTGGGCACTTGATTATTCAAGCTGCCCTTTTTTATTTGTTGCATCGTTTCAGCCAACACCACATAACTGCCTTTGATGGTCGCGGTTTTTTCTTCCACCACGATTTCATCCACCAGCGCATTCAGATAGCTTTTAGCCAGCGGCGAACCCTTCGCCAGCAGTTTTTCACGCAACACCTTGCCGAATACGTCCACCTGACTCGCTTTCAAGTAATCACCTGCAGGTATCGCGGTATCACGACGAACTCCCGCCAACTCTATAAATATGGCCTCGCGGGAAGTTTTTAACTGCTGGCAGCGACGTTGCGTTGTCTCATCCAATTCAACAATGCCGGTTTCAATCGCATCAAGCAGGCGTTGCTGACGTTTTTCAACATCCCTCATCTGCGTATTTAATTTCCCGATCTGCTCCTGCTGACCATTGTCCGATGACTGAATACGTTTGCGCAGTTCCTCCATCATGATTTTCAAGCGATCCGGTGAAAAAACCTGCTCGGACAACTGACTCAATACCAGCTCATCGAGTTTTTCCATCGGCAGATTACCACTCGTACAGGCATGATTACCTTGGCTATGACGACTGGTGCACTTGTAATACTTATATTTACCGCTTTTCCCCGTGACTAAGGTCATGGCATGGCCACAGACGCCGCATCTCAACAATCCTGTGAGCAGCGTCGGTGAAGAGACTCTGCGCGGCGGCACCACACTAGGAGCACGGGATTCACGCTTTAACCTGACACGTTCAAAAGTGGCTGCGTCAATAATCGCAGGAATCGTTGTTTTAACCCACTCCTCCGGTGGACGTTTTTGGCCGGTCTTGGAATCGATCACATTGAAATAGTAATCGCCCATGTAAAGCGAGTCAGAAAGCAGCTTGTGAGTTTTATGGACATTCCATGCACAACCGCGCATCAGCAAATTTTGGCTCGTCAAATACTTGCCGATTTCCTTACAGCCCATCACCCGCCCCTCAAATCCGTTCTGATATAAGTCATATACCTGTCGGACGATACTAGCCTCCCCTTCATCGATTGCCAGCTTTTTCTTACTTCTCCCACGACTGGCCGATTGTTCTGTTGCCACAGACTGATAACCAAATGGAGGTTTTGCACCATTGAAATACCCTTGCCGGGCGTTTTCCTTCATCGAGCGCGATACGTGCTTGGATATTTCCTTGGATTGATGCTCGTCAAACATGCAGATGATACGGCGCATCATTTCACCGCCAGCATCATCGCTAGTCGGTTACGTGATGGACACCACCTTAACCTTGTTTTTGGCAAGCTTGCGTTCGTAGACGCCAAACTCAATGCCATCTCTAAAAAATCGTGACAGACTATGAATGACGATGACCTCAAATGCAGCCGGTTTCATCATCGCATCGCTGATCATCTGCTGAAACACAGGCCGCTTGTCATCGGTGGCCGATGCGCCAGGCTCCACATACTCCTGTATGACCAGATGACCGTTTGCCGCAGCCCATTCACGAAGCTGGCGTAATTGATCGGGAATAGACAGGTCGTTGTCAGCCTGCCGTGTTGTTGATACGCGTGCGTATAGCGCTACATGCATAAAATACTCTCCATAAAGTAAGCCGTACATCCCAGAAGGCTGTGATGTACGGGTTGTATGAGGCGCAGTTATTCATGATGCGCATCAGACGTTCTTGTTATTCTTGTTGCTGATGCACTTCCGCAGCCTGCATCGCCTGAATTAAATCAGGCAGAATGGACTCAAGCAGTGCTAATTCCTCCGCAGAGACTAACGTCAACTGCGGTTTAAAGCGAATTATGATATGGGTGGGTTTGTTCACTCATTCTGGCACCTCCTTTCCTGCATGTATAGGCCTGCTCGATCCATTCCGTGCCGTGTGCTGCTTCAGGATTTCTTCCAAATCCCGTTCAAATCCATTCCGACCCAGCTCATCGAGCAGGATTTTTCGGTAGGCTTCAAATTGATGGTCGGGCAAGCCGACTTGTGCGGTGAGTAACAAGCGATTTTTTCGCTCGTTGAGTGCATCGATAACCAGCGACAACTGACCTGCCGCCGAAATGACTACGTCGCCGAGTGATTTTTTACATAATTGCTCCTGATAAATTGCTGTCATAAAACTCCTTATTATTGTTTTTGTTGGAACCCGTCATCGCCTGCTTCATATCGATGCTCAGAAACCGCTATTTTATAAATACAAACAAGCATGATATTTGTCAACCTATTGATTTATATAAGTATAGTAGAGGGATCCAAATGACGATGCAACTTAAAAACGCAAAGCCATAAAATATTTTTTCAATTAAATTGGGTGCTCACCATCAGCGCCGGTATTTGATAATTTCGCCTGATAATCCCCGACTACCCGAGCGGCTGGTACACGACAAACTAGTTTGCAGAATTCAGCAAACCCTTATCAAATAAGGCGTTCAGGGATTCCAACTGAATTTATCTCGGCTTTTTAAAGTGATCCGGCACATTGGCAGATTCAGAAAATGTCAGCGATGAGCGATGTTTCGCCTCCCAATTTAAATCCCTGTTCATCTTGCAGACCGACTCATATAAATCGCTGATATGCCGAACGTCTTTCTCTCGACTGGCGAGCTCAGCAGCCATCTCAGCTATTTCACGCTTGGCCGCCGCCAACCTGGAATCAACCTGAAACCTTGACGTAATCAGCTGTTGTCGGAGGCGTTCAAGCTGGTTATTACCCAGCTGAATAATTCCATAGATCACTGCACGGAATTTTTTTACCCATGGTTGCCGCTCAAAGGATTTTTGACCTTGTTGCCGCCCGAGTATCTCAGCCTGCCTCTTGACCTTAGCTGCTTCCTGTTGGTTTTTGGCAGTGGCCTCATCCATCCGCTTTTGTATGGCGGCATCTGCAAGTTTGTTGTTGTCGAGACGGTATTGCTCCGCTTCGCGTTTGGTCTGCTCAATAATTCCCGTGCGTTCTTTCCGTCCTTGCTCAATCAGGCTGGTTTTATCTAAAGTTGCCGCCGATACAATATTGACAGCCTCCTTTTCGGCCAAATAAGCGGATCGAGATACTCGGCGCCGTTTGGGTCCGTTTTTAGCTAAACCATATCCAGCTGACACCGCTGAATGAAAATTTGTCTGAAAAGTCTTCATTGCGGCGATGTAGGCAAAATTCTGATCTGTCGTGCGCTGTTTTAAGGCCCGAAATTCATTGCGCGCTTTTTCACCCTCATGCAGGCCATCAAATCGTTCGCCATCACGCGGTACAACAAAAAAATGCATGTGGGGATGACCTTCATCGGTATGTTCAACCACGGATTTCAACTGATCACCGTATTTGTCTTGCAGCCACTCAATACAGTCCCGCTTATAATCATCCCAGTGTGCAAATTCGGCATTGACCGAAATGACACCCGCCAAGAGCACATGACCATCTTTGCGGATTTTGTTCTGTTTTCCCCATGCTTCTGCCAAATCACCTGCGGCAGTCGGAGAGCAGCCAAACAAGATGACCGGCGCATCAACCTCTTTCATGTGGTGGATGTAACTCGGTTTTCGGTCCGCTTCGGATACGATGGATTTAACGCAGGCAGTCGAACTGCTCTTTTTCGAGGCTTGCGATGAATAACTTGAAATGTGTATGAACTGGTACATGGGCTTGACAATCCTTCCGTTAGTTAGTATAAATGATATAAATCAATCAGTTACACGTTAACGTCAAAGATAAAAAAGTCCAAGTTAAAAATACTGGCAAACTGAAACCGCCAAAAAGCCAAATTCAAAGAAATATAGTGACCGACTATATTTCCTTCGGAAATGCGGTTCCTGCGGAAGGCAAAAAACATTCGCTTCGCTCACAAACCATCACGCATCTTGCGATGCGCCGGTGCGCAGAAATTTTACTGGCTGATCAGAATATGGTTCATCCAGCTTTTAGCCCACGGGTTTCGCCTAGAATTCTACTGTCTAGCCCTAATGGCTAGTAGTTGCATCTGTGGTTCTCCGGTATATTGAAGAAGGCATCGAAAAATTATATTCACCTGATTTTTCGGGACACGATGTAAAATCACGCGAAGCTAGCTGACGGTGGAGACGGTCTTCAAGGTGCCATAAGCAGATGTTCACCTTGATGTTTCAGCTACTTAACACCCTAATGCTAATATAAAAAGTTACTTTGTATCTTTTCCAACGGCAATGAAGTGAAATTATGACAACACCAGCGTCACTTGCTACTTCGATCCAGCAGTACCAGAGGGCTTATGATAAAGCCATCGAGCTTTTTAGTATCTTTGAGGACGCTGATGCGCCCGAACTACTGCGCATGCAAACATCATTAGAAAATGAAGTTGAAAGCATGCTGCACGTATCAGGTTTAAGTTGGGGGGACTGTGGTAATTTGAGCAGGCATTTCAAATTTATCAAGCTCTATTTAAAGTCAAATGACAAGGTAAACTGTGCGCAAGATGTAAAAGACATAGTCTCCTTTGATTTACCTTTTGCTCTTAGGAATATAGTAATCAAATCAGCAGATGACGAACACTTTGATCAACGGCTAAAAGATGCTGTAACCCCACTTATGAATGGTGGGCACTATGATTCGGCCATTCGTAAAGTTTTTGTGATTCTTACAGATCGGTTGCGTCGCGCATTTGGTGTAAATACGGAAATTGATGGTGAAGAACTCGTTAATCTTGTATTTGGGAAAGGCGGCAAGATCCCAGTTTCGCTCGACGATTCCCAAAAACAGGCTTTTCGTAACCTCGTATGTGGATTTTACGGAGTTTACCGAAATCGTTTTGCTCATAACGATGTGGTGCCTAATCTTGCACAGGTTCGTGCTGTCATCGAAATGGCAAATACGATTATTCTTGATATTGAGGTGATTGCAAGCGAGTCAGCTGGTGAATCGTAACCACATAATTGACTTAGTGCTATGGCAATTAAGCAAAATCAATTTTAATTTATTAGGTAGCAGATCAAGACAGGCAAATCTTAGGGAAAAATAGTGTCTCAAATTCAGCTAAGCCAGAAATTTTCAGAGATGTCCGAAGACGAGCTGCTCCAGTTCTGTCGTATTCTCTATAAAAAAGATGGAATCAAGGCATTGTCGTATGAAGCACTTTCTAAACAAGGCGCTTTGTACTACCACTTGTATCGGCATGGCGTGAACCAAAAGGCATTGATTGTTCGGTTAGATTTGCAAGAAGAGTACATTGCACATAAAGCTACCATTCCTCTGATGCGAAAAGGGCGTTTATCCCAACGCTGGACTTGGGAATATATTGTCAAGGAAGCAACGTCCGTTAAAGAAACAATGGGAATGTTGCCACCGGCTGCTTGGTTTCAAGATAATGGACAGCAATCATTGGTACAAGCTGTTTATTATCTCGGACGAACATGGGAAGATCTTCGTAAGGAACTAAACGATTTTGAAGGAAGCAACTTCGTAGCTTCACGGAATGGTATGCGTTGGCTGAGCCACCCGGAGGCCGCCCTGTCCAATTTCTTGTATGCAAGAGGTATTCAGCATAAGCGAGGGGAAAGATACCCTGATGAATACTCGCAGCACTCAACAGCAAAATATGCATTCTTTGATTTGCATTTCTTGAATAGGAATGGTCAATGGATTGACGTGGAGGTTTGGGGGGATAAACCAAATGGCCATGCTGAAGCACATTACAAAACCAAGCGTGAACACAAAGAAGCCTATAACGAGAGCAATGCTAATTTTCTCGGCATCCATTTCAGAGAATGTTTTAATGAGGAAATGCTAGCCGGAATATTAGAACCGTATATAGGTAGTATTGATGCGTTTCAATTCGATAAACCAACAGATCACCTTATTCACTCGACGCACTGGTCTAACGCAGATGAACTACTGGAATTTTGCCGACATCTCATCACCACTATGCCTGATGGACAGTTCCCATGCGAAGGTTGGCTACGGAAGAGGGGGAAATATAAAGATCGTCCTGGTGAGGTTTACAACACCCTTTCGATTTACATTAAGACGTGGCTTGGAGGAATTAGGAACTTACGTAAACTACTCGATCAATCTCATGTAAGCACTATAGAATGGGATAAAGATTCAGCTATTGCTGCATATCGGAAATTTTATGATGAACACGGATTAACTCCGGGTCAAGCTCGGCATATTAATAGAAAAGGCGGGAAAGTTTCTAGCAAGCTGGCCGCAGAAGCGGCAAGAATTGACAATGCTGTTTTGAAATTTGCGGGTGGTTCTGTGGCAGTAAACGAATTATTGGGAATAGTGATTGATAAAACTAGGCGGTGGTCGCGAGAAGCAATTCTTGATGGATTTCAGGCCATAATTTCAGAGTGGAAAATGTCGCCTATTCAACTACTTTATGAGCATAAAACAGGCAAAACTAAGTTTCCGGAAGAAATCTACAAAAAAACCAGTCAGATAGTTGGCGCAATTAATCAACAGTTTAGTGGTGTAAAAGAAGTGTATGAGATTCTTGGCTTTAAACCGCAACCACTTCCACGAAAGCGAAGAACCAAACGAGTGCTTAATGAGCCTAGTTAGCTCTAGCTTCCAAAATATGCAAGGTTGCGGATGGCAGCAGTTCCAGCGTATCGCTAAAATATTGTAATGGTCACCTGCTATTGAGTATGTTGAATGTCGCCTATGTCTCGCTACCGGATGGTCAAGGTTGAAAAATTTCTACCTGAAAGCTGCTGTTCAAGACAACATACGGGCTTATCTTTACCAATTGAACCATTTATAAAAAATATTCGGTTTAAATCGATACCTAAGACGGCGGCCTTCTGAAAATTATGATCAAACCCATAATTACACTATCCCAGAGGTTGTTTTGGCCATACTGTTTGACCAGACTAGGGTAGAGTGATATGATGCATCCAGTTCCCAGATTTATCGTCTGTGGCGCACCAGTTTCGGATGTAATATCAAAGAGTCAGGCAGAAATGCCCGGCTCTTTTTTATTTCTAGCAGGGAATTTTGAGGGACTGCAAGAAATAGAATTTATAACTATTTTGATTGAAACGCCGATGCAGGGAGTAACAGTCTGTCGGTCTGACCTGGCAAAAGAATGAATCCAAAATGTTTATAAAACGAAATGGCTTTCTCGTCTTTTGCATCAACAATGATCCCAACCACAGCGAGAACATTGCTGGCTTGTGAAACTTTTTGGCAGGCGTCGGCAAGCAATATCGATCCCAAACCTTGGCCATGCGAATCATGATCTACGGCCAATCGTCCAATCAGCGCAACGGGCACAGGATAGCGGGGAAGTTTTCGGGCAAGTGATGCTGGAAGAGCTGAACAACTTACACTTCCGGCACTTAAGGTAAAAAATCCAGCCAGTTTTTTTGTATCATTTTTTGGTGTTGCGACAAACACGCGGGCGACATTTTTACGCACATCTTGCGATGCGTAGCGCCGTATATACTCATTCAGCGGCTCTGATCCGCACTGAAAATTGGCCGTGTCCGTGTCCGCATCAAGTGGACGAATGAGGTATTCCATTAACGCACCTGATCGGCGTGGCGTTGGAATGCGCGATTTAATGCGGCATTAGGCGCTGCGGGCGCGTCAAGCGCTAACAGGAATGACTCGAAGTCTTTTGGGCTTAATGTAATTGACTCATGCTCTTGTACGACACGCTGAGCTGACGCGAGCGCATTGGACAGCACAAACTCCGAAATACTGACATGTACATAACTTGCCGCTTTATCGAGTAATTGTCGCGTATGGCTGTCACATCGAATATTCAAGCGACTTTCTTTTGTCATCGTTGCAGACATGACGGACTCCCTAAAATTGAATGATGATATTGTGCACCATATGTACTCACACCTCAATAGTAATAGGTGCTATGCGACTATTTCGATACTTGGACTATTGCCAGCCTAGGTTATGCATCGCTGTGAGCAGCGGTACATGGTTGCCTACAAATATCAAACGAAAGATATGTAAATTCTTTTGACTGTGCCGAGCGGTGCGCATCTGCCGCGTGCTCACCGCCCTGCACGACCTAAGGATTTTCCAATATCTGTATGAGGAAAAAGCTGATAGTCTGCGGGTATGTATTTATAGGCTCCCGTGTTACTTGAACGGGGGGAGATTGTCATGGCTAATTAGTAATGTTGCAGCAATGCTGGAGAGAAATAAAATGGTTAGCGACGAAACGAAAAATGAGTCAAAGCAAAAAACTTGCTTTGTAATTATGCCGATAGCTGATATGGATGGCTATGAAACGGGACATTTTTCTAGGGTGTATAGCCACCTAATAAAACCAGCTTGCGAAAAAGCTGGTTACCTGCCAGTTCGTGCAGACGATGTTGGTTCAAGCAACTACATCATTATAGATATTTTGCACAAGATACTTGATAGCGATCTTGTACTTTGCGACCTAAGTGGAAGAAATCCGAATGTTCTGTACGAACTCGGAATTCGGCAGGCATTTAATCTGCCAACTGTTTTAATAAAAGACATAAAAACTAACAAAATTTTTGATATACAAGGGCTTCGGTATACAGAGTACAACCAAACACTGAGAGTGGATGAAGTTGTTCGTGATATTGCTCTTCTTCAAAAGTCACTGTCTGAAACTGCGATGGCGAATGGTACAGATGTAAATTCATTAATTCAATTGCTGGCAGTTCAACCTGCAACACGTCCATCAAGCGTCGAGGTGTCAGGTGAAACAAGTGTTATCCTGTCAGCGCTTAAAGATTTGGCAAGTAGAATTTCATCACTTGAACACTCAAGTCTTCCAATTCAAATTCCAAACGAACAAGCTAAGCGGCGATTTAAGCGCCCATCTAGAATGGTTGAGCGCATCGCTGAAGGGTCCTTTATGGTCAACGGTGAAAAAATGGATATTGGTGATGATTTATATATTAAGGGGAAGGAGTTAGGGGTTTTGGCTGACGCATCTCCACACAGTTTAGTAATCAAGAGCAATGCGGGGGAAATTTTTGAATTGCAAATTGACGATCCTCGATTTTCCTTGATTACACTGCTTCCGTTTTAGAAAGAGATTTCCAAGCGAAAAATTAACAAATTTGTAATAGCCGTGATTAGATCAATTTGTTTCAATTAACTTAAAGAAATGTCTAATTTCCACCCCCCAGATTTATCGCTTATGGTGCACATGTTTTTTATTTAAAATCAAATGACTAGCATTTACGGTCTAGCCATTTTATTTTATTTATTTACCCAGCACGGCGCGTAATGCACCCGGAAGTTCGGGATAGGTAAATTTAAACCCTGCCGCCAGCATTCTGACAGGCAACGCGCGCTGGCCTTCCAGCAGCAACACCGCACGCTCCCCCATGGCCCATTTGAGTAAACGCTCCGGCGCGACAAAGATCGCCGGACGTCCGACGGCGTGCGCCAGTTGCTCGGTAAATTCGGCATTGCTCACCGGATGCGGTGCGGTCAGATTAAAAGCGCCGCTCAATTGTTCATCGTGCAACAGGCGCAAGACCATCGCCACATAATCGTCGATATGCACCCAGCTCATCCCTTGCCGCCCCGCCCCCAGACGTGCGCCCAGCGCAAACTTAAAAGGCAATAACATCCGCCCCAACAGCCCGCCCTGATCGCTTAACACCAGTCCCGTGCGCAGCAAACACACCCGCACCCCCAGACCACTGGCAGGCAGCGCCGCGTTTTCCCAATCTGCGCAAAGGTGTGCGGCAAAATCCGCTCCTGCGTCCGACTGCTCGTCTAATTCAACATCCGGGCGGTTGCCGTAGTACCCCACCGCCGAACCGCTCAACAACACCGCCGGTTTCTGCGCGGCATCGGCGATCCGCTGCAACAGTTTTTCGGTCAGCGCAATGCGACTGTCGCGCAAGATTTGTTTGCGTGCCGAAGTCCAGACCGCATCGACAATCGGCGCACCGGCCAGATTGATCACCGCATCAAAGTGCTGCGTTGCATGCCATTCGTCCAGACTCGCCATGGCCTGCACGGTTTTGCCGCACAGTTCCGGCACCAAGGCGGCCTGCCGACTCAGCACGGTGAGCTGATGACCTTGCGCCCGCAACGCCTTACACAGCGCACGACCAATCAACCCCGTCCCGCCCGTCATCAGAATGTTCATCGCTCACCTATTGAATCTACGTAATTTGTAATGGGTACTGTGAATCTTAGTTTACTTCTGCCGGGGCAGCCCGGCGGCTGGTTACTTTCTTTTGAGTCGCCGAAAGAAAGTAACCCAAGAAAAAGCGACCCCGGTTTACCGCACCTGCCTGCAGCCAAACAGGCAGGTGTACCCTTGAAATCAGCAAACGTCGGGGCTGCGGAACTCGCACGATCCGCCAGCGGCCACGTGCTCAAACAGTCCTCGCCCAATGGCACCGACTTTTGCTGACTATCTTCGGCGGCGCACAGGGGCTGCTAGAAGCCGCGTTCATTGTATTATTCCCCGCTGAAATTTCGTATGGCACACACTCTATTTCATATAGCACCAATAAATTGGACTACCTGTAAAGCGCACGGCACGAATCTCAAGCATAAAGGCTGAGGCTGGCCAGACACATATCCGCCTGCATCGCTTTGCCTATGGCAACAATGCCCAGACGGCGCAACCGGCTGCAATCGAGCGGACTATCGATACGATAGGGTGCAAACTCATCGAATGCCAAACGGATGGTTTGCCAATCAGCCCCGGCCTGAAAACTGGCGCGGTAAGATTGCCAGACGATGCGGGTGTCTTCGGTACGCAAATGCAGATTGTAAATCTCACCATTGCCGCACACCTTAAGTTCGATGCCCCGATAAGCGCTCGCATCCAACGCCCCCAGATCGAGACTCGCCTGCACGAAACCGCCGTTATTCGCCAGACTCACCTGACCGCGCAATCTCAGGCAGCGCACCCCGGCCACCTCCGCCGCAATCAGATCTGCCGACGACACGCCGCCCATCACCGTATCCGTGAACACTCGCCATGTCTGCTGATTCGAGGCGATCAGATCGCCGCGACGTCGGTCGTCCAGCATTAACGGCATCACGGCATTCATCCCCTTAAAAATTCAGTTTTTGCGACACACCCCACGTCATCAGCCTGCCCGGACAATAACGCAGATAAAAATATGCGTCGGATGAGAGACGTCCAACGCGCGGCAAAGATTTTCCGCTGGCGGCGCCTAGCATACAAGCAATTCGGTCAGCGCAGCTCAAATCCTTTAAGACTTAGCCGCTTTCATAATCATCGTTGGGAAAATCACTCCGGCAATCAATGGCCCCGCTCCCCTCGTCCTGAAAATCGCGCCTCGCGAGCGCAGGACGAACATTAGGCGCTGTCCTCCACCGCCCGCTTGTGGCAAACTGTCGGCCTGTTCCACCACACCGATCAAATCACCTTGCAACCCTACGAACTCTTCATCGGCCTGCGCTATACGCGCGCCAAGCGACGCAATCATTTCATTTCCTTCATTTCGCTGATCTCGATGCTGGGCATGGGCTTAGGCGTCATGGCGCTGATCGTCGTGCTGTCGGTGATGAACGGTTTCCAGAAGGAAATCCGCGCACGGATGCTAGGCGCGTCCCCTCACCTCGAAGTCGTCGCAGACGGCGGACGCATGGAGAACTGGCAACCCTTGCTGGGCACCGTATTGCATCACCCGCAAGTAGCGGCGGCGGCGCCCTATGTCGCGGGTCAGGGCATGCTGTCGTTCGGCCAGAGCGTACAGGGCGTGATGGTGCGCGGCATCGACCCATCGCTTGAGACCGCCATTACGGATTTATCCAATAACATCAAGGCCGGCAAACTGACCGATTTGCGCAGCACCGAGTTTGGCATCGTGTTGGGTTCGGATCTCGCGCGCGCGCTGGGTGTGAGGATGGGCGAAAAAGTCATGCTGATCGCGCCGCAAGGGTCGATCACCCCCGCCGGCATGATGCCGCGCGTCAAACAGTTTCGCGTCGTCGGGATTTTCGAAATCGGCATGGCTCCGTACGACAATAGTCTGGCGCTGATTAACCTTAACGATGCGCAAAAGCTGTTCCAGCTAGGCGATGCGGTAACCGGCATCAGCACCAAGCTGCGCGAGATTGACCAGGCGCCTCAAGTCGCCGCCGAATTGCAAAACCAGTTGCCGCAAGGCTTGTACGCGAATGACTGGACACACCAGAACAGCAACTATTTCAAAGCCGTGCAGATGGAAAAGAAGATGATGTTCATCATTCTCTCTCTCATAGTTGCGGTCGCTGCATTCAACATCGTCTCCACGCTGGTGATGGCGGTGACCGACAAGCAGGCCGACATCGCCATTTTGCGCACCCTCGGCGCCTCCCCTCGCAGCATCATGAAGATTTTCATGGTGCAAGGGGTGATCATCGGGCTGACCGGCACGCTGCTAGGCTGCCTGTCCGGCATTTTGCTGGCGCTCAATCTGAACGTCGTCGTGCCATTTATCGAGCATCTGTTCGGCGTGCAATTTTTAGCGAAAGACGTGTATTACATCAGCGAACTGCCATCCGACCTGCGCTATGCGGAAGTGGCGACTGTCGCCGCCTTATCATTCATCATCAGCCTGTTAGCGACACTCTATCCGAGCTGGCGCGCATCAAAAACACAACCGGCGGAGGCGCTTCGTTATGAGTAAGAACCAGGATGCAGGACTCAGAACTCAGGACAGCGTCATTTCCTGTGACAACTTAAGCAAAACCTTCACGCTAGGCAAGCAGCAAGTCCCTGTGCTCAAAGGCGTCAGCCTGACCGTTACACGCGGCGAACACATTGCCATCGTCGGTTCCTCAGGGTCGGGCAAAAGCACCCTGCTGCACCTGTTAGGCGGGCTCGACAATGCCAGCGGCGGCAGCGTACAGATACTCGGTCAGGATGTACAAAAGATGAACGAGACGCAGCGCGGCGACATCCGCAACCAGTCTTTGGGCTTCGTCTATCAGTTTCACCATCTGCTGCCGGAATTCACCGCCCTTGAAAACGTCGCGATGCCGCTGCGGATACGCGGCATGACAAGCGCTGCGGCAGAACCTGTTGCCGCCGCCATGCTGGAAAAAGTCGGCCTCGCGCACCGCACCCGGCATTTGCCCGCCGAACTATCCGGTGGCGAGCGTCAGCGCACAGCGGTGGCGCGCGCGCTGGTCACACAACCGGCCTGCGTGTTGGCCGATGAGCCGACAGGCAATCTCGACAGAGCCAGTGCCGAAGCGTTATTCGATTTAATGAAGCTTCTCAACGAACAACTGGGCACCAGCTTCATCGTCGTCACTCACGATCTTGAACTGGCAAAACGCATGCAAAAAATCTTGACGCTGGTGGACGGTGTGCTGACAAACCCCTGAGCGGCATCAACCCCGTTTGCGCCGACGGGCGCGCCATTTCAACAGCACCCCGCCCCGCCACGCCAGCCGCACCGCAACATAGCCGATAAGCGCTAATCCGGCGGCCAGCAGCGGCAAGCCAATCAAAAGCGGTTGACCCATCTGCAACAGCCAGACCCACAACTCGCCGCCCATGTTTTGCCATTGCAGTTCGGGATACGGAAGATTCGACAGCCCATTCCCCCCCGTCGCCTGCGCCCCCAGCCGGTAGGCAAGTAAATACAGCGGCACAATCGTAAACGGATTGGTGTACAGCGTGACAAACAACGCGACCGGCAAATTCACCCGCAACAACACGGCAAACAGAGCGGCCCCTATCATTTGCAACGGCCCGGGAATCAGCCCGCAGAACAGGCCGATCGCAACCCCCCCCGCCACCGAACGACGATGTAAATGCCACAAATTAGGCTCAGCCAGCCAACGAGCAAACGGCTTGAGCCAGCGGCTATTCACCACGGTGTCGTGATGCGGCAAAACCCGATGTAAAAATTTTCGCATGACGGCATTCTAACCGTGCGTTACGCTGTGCGCATGGTTCTCTTCGCGGTGTTTTTTACGGCTGGCGTCTGCCTGCTGCAACTGCAGGCACGACTACCCGACTTTATCTGGGCCTGGTGTCTTGCAGGGGGGCTCCTGTTGCCGCTCACCCAAAGACACCGCCTAGTCCACCAGATATTAATTGCAGTTATTGCCTGTGGCATCGGATTTTTCCATGCCGCATGGCAGGGCGAACAAAGGCTGGCTGACAGCCTGCCCGCTGAGTGGCAGGGTCGCGACATCGAGGTGTCCGGCATCGTAGCCCAATTACCGCACCAAACGGCTCGCGGTCAACGCTTCAGGTTTGATGTCGAACGCACGCTGACGCCCGGGGCGCATGTGCCGGCGCACCTTTATCTCAGCAGCTATATCAGTTTAAAAATGCCACCGCCCCAATATCATGCAGGCCAACGCTGGCAACTGACCGTGCGACTCAAGCAACCGCACGGCAGCAGCAATCCGCACGGGTTTGACTTTGAACTGTGGGCGCTGGAAAACAACGTACGCGCCATCGGCTACATTCATAATCTCGTCCCTCCGCTCCTGATCGATCATCGCGCACGGGGAATGCACTACCGGATTGAAGCGTGGCGTGAAGCGATACGCGACAAATTCACCGATACATTAGGTTACGCCCCCTACACCGGAATACTCACCGCACTGGCGGTCGGCGATCAGGACAGCATTTCAGCCGAGCAGTGGGAGACCTTCCGGCGCACCGGCGTCATTCACCTGATGAGCATTTCAGGACTGCACATCACAATGCTCGCCGGCATGATGTTTACCCTCGTGTACTGGCTGTGGCGGCGCAACAGCCGGATGACACTATGGTTGCCAGCCCGTAAGGCCGCCGCCATCGCGGCGATGCTGACCGCGTATCTCTACTCAGAACTGGCAGGCTACGGCGTTCCGGCGCAACGCACCGTGTTTATGGTAAGTGCCGTGGCGGCCGCCCTATGGCTCAACCGCAACTTCTCGCTCGCGCAAATACTCAGCATCGCTTTGCTGGGAGTGCTGATTGCGGATCCTTGGGCGGTACTCTCCCCGGGATTTTTGCTGTCGTTTAGCGCGGTCGCCCTCATCCTGTACACCACCAGCCATCGCATCGGACGCACGGAAACTCAACCTGACACCGCACCGACGGTTCGCCTGGTATTACGCGGAATACGCGAATACACCACCGTACAGTGGACGATGTACATCGGCCTGCTGCCGCTGCTGCTGATGCTGTTCGGGCAGCTCTCGCTGGTCTCGCCTATCGCCAATGCCTTCGCAATCCCGCTGATCAGCCTCGTCGTCGTACCGCTAGCCCTTGCTGGCGCGGCCCTGCCCACCGAAGTGCCGTTATGGCTCGCACATATCGCGCTTGATCTGACGATGTTCCCGCTGCAAGGTTTGAGCGACTGGCCGTACGCGGTATGGATACAACACATCCCGCCACGCTGGAGTATCGCAACCGGCGTCATCGGCGCGCTCTGGATACTCCTTCCCCGGGGATTTGCCTCGCGCTGGCTGGGCGGTTTGCTGCTCTTGCCAATGTTTTTGAACACCCCCGCGCCCCCACAACCCGACACCCTGCGCCTCACCCTCTTTGATGTCGGTCAGGGATTGTCGGTGCTGGCAGAAACCCGCCATCACACGCTGCTCTACGACACGGGCCCCGATTACACAGGAGAGGGCGACAGCGGTATTGTGATACCGACCTTGCACGCGATGGGCATAAAGCATCTGGACGGACTGATCATCAGCCACGATGACGCCGACCATGCAGGCGGCACAGCCTCCCTCTTAAAATCCATCCGGACAGACTGGGTCGCCGCATCAACCCCGGCCGCACCCGCAACGATGCGCCGCTGCTACGATGGCATCAGCTGGCGCTGGGACGACGTTCAGTTTGACCTGCTGCATCCGGGGCGCAACAGCACGGGCAAAGCGCACGACAACAACCTGAGTTGCGTGTTGCGCATCAGCATAGGCGACCGGCATATTCTGTTGCCCGGCGACATCGAAAAACGCGGCGAACAACGGCTACTGCTCAAGCACCCGGAACAGCTAGCTGCCAATTTTCTGGTTGTGCCGCATCACGGCAGTGCGGGTTCATCAGGCGTCGATTTTGTAGCGGCCGTACTACCCGACTATGCGGTATTTACCGCAGGCTACCGAAACCGCTTCGGCCATCCTAAGGAGCCGATTCTGCAGCGCTATCTGGACAGCGGAGCGACCTTGCTGCGCTCCGATCAGGATGGCGCGATTCTGGTCGAGATGGACGCGCAAGGCATCAAGGTTGAGCGCTATCGCATCACGCATGCTCACTACTGGACTCACCGGACGAATTGACTATGCCGAAATAACTAGGCATTCAGGCATATTGTCCGCATACCCGAAAACTGAAAAACTGCGCACCTGAGATTGGCACAGGCGGGCGGATGAAGCACGAAACGCAATTGCTCTATTTATTGCTGGCGCTCTCTGCCGGACACACGGCGCCCACTCCGCCGCCAAACAAAACCGTGCAGCTGCCCGCGCAGCCCAATAAAACGCACTGTCGCGAGACAAAAAATGCAGTCGCAAGCCGCGTCTGTCTGCCGCCAAAGCGGACTTAAGTCATACCCATTAACCTCAACGGGGGAAATATGCCGATCAAAATCCTGCTCATCGCAACCTTTGTGCTGACGCTCACAGGCTGTGCGAGCCTGCCAGCCGTGCAGAAGTACTCCGTTCAGACCCGCGCCTTAGCCGATTCGATCGATGTCTTAGCACAAGACAGCAGTGCATCCTGCTTCAGAAGGCTTGCCCTCGATGTGCCGGTCAAAGGGCTCTCGAACGACACCCGCCTGTCTTATGCCGCTGATTGCGATCAATTAAAGCTGGCTGGCAATCACTTCATACAGTTCAATGGCATCACACGCGCCTATGGTGAATTACTGGGGCAGCTGGCGGATAATCAACGTCTGTTCCCAGATGAGGCTAGCGCAAAAAACGCCCTCGCCAATTTCAACACGGCAGCACCTTATTTTAATGCCGCCCAGCTCAACGCCGTCAGCGCCTTAGCCAATCTGCTGCTGCGCGCGTCAACCGATGCCTACCGGCGCAATGAAATAAAACAGGTACTTGATCGACACGATGACATCGTTCAGCTCGCCTCCCTGCTCAGCGCCTTCATCAACCATGGGTACTTGCCGGTGCTGGCAAATGAATCGGGCAATCTCGACGGTCTGGAGGAGCTGCTCAATGACCGCTATATCAAAACAGAACCCTTGCGCGCCCGGGAACTGATCGAATCGATCAAACAGCAAAAAATCAATTTAGCTTATCGCCAGAAATCCGCCAAGGCCGTATTGATCGCCATAGACGCGATGGTCGATGTACACGCCGCGCTGCTGAACAATGCCGACAACGACAAACTGCTGATCGAATTATTGCAAGATTACGCAGGAAAAATCCATCAGGTCAGAAGTCAAATCCTGTCCGCCTTCTAATCAAATCAAGTAGACGACCATGCTAACCGACAAAAAATTACTTCCGGCTCAGGTTTTTGAAATTGCCGATGCCATTCAGGCCGCCGCAGCAGCCGCGCTTATCTTACGACGATCGCTAAAAGGCAGCTTAACAAATCAGCAATATGACGCTTTAGTCGCACGCGAAACTGCGCTGCGCTATGACGCCGACCGCTATCGGGCCGTCGGGATTACCCTGCTGGCCTGTAATGGCGAAATCACCACGCAAGGACTGGTGGATGCGATAGACCATGCAACCGCTGCCATCCATACGATCCATGATGTCGGCCGGATACTGAACATTCTGAGTAAAATCACAACGCTGAGCATCACCATTGCCAGCGGAAATGCACAAGCGATCCTGACTCAGTTATCCGAATTAAAAGGCGTCGTCAAAGCCAATACTGCCGTATAAATTTCCACCTTGCTACGTGTGCGATGAAAATCAATCTCAGCCTTGATCACGTCGCGAAATCTACTGGCCAGCTCGAAACATGCTGGGCGGATACCTATCCGCACTCATTTTCAAATGACGGGAGTTCTCATGCAAATTGACTTTCACCACGCAACCACCTATGTCGTCGCCCGCGAAGCGGGTTTTAATCATCACGATGCCGGCATCATTGCCTACGCATCCCAGTATGTGGACGATGCAACCTGCAGCGGCGCCGTCTATTTCGATAACGGTGCCGCCTATAAGCGCATCAATTCGGCACACAAAATGATCGACATTCGCAATGCGGAAGAACTGGCCAACCACACTGTCTGGCTGCCTTTTCACTTTTTACCCGGCAACGGCGGATTGCCGTCAGAGCAGAATCCAGAGGGCAGTTTCATCGACAAAATCGTCTGTACGCCGGACAGTCCGATCGCGCGTGAAATGGTGCGCGATGCCATACTGGAAAAGCATCGCACCTATGGATTGCACAGGCTAGGCGTAACCCTGCATGTCTATGCGGATACCTGGGCACATCAAGGCTTTGCTGGTGTGACACACCAAATCAACGAAGTGGAAAAAGCCCGCGAAACCGGCAAGTCCGGTATTTTCAACAAGCCTTTGAGTTCCCTGCTGGACAGTTTTCTGGATGACGCCATTCCGCCGTTAGGACACGCCCGTGCGCAAGTCTTTCCCGATATGCCCTTTTTACGCTGGCAGTACAAAAACGGCCGCGGCAAACTCATCCCGCGCGACAATCCGGCCGACTTTCTGGCCGCCAGCGAACAGATGTGCATCGCCATGCGGCGTTATATTCTGGGCGATCCGCAGGCGAGCGTACGCGGACTTAGCGATCAGACACGGAAACAAATCAGCACGATGTTTGCCACCACCCTGTCCGATGACGGCTCCTGGCGTCACCAAAAATGGCTCACGGCCATTCGGGACGGACTATTTACTGTATGCGGAAAAGCGGATATCGACGACTACAATCCGCTGGGTGAGGCTTCATGGAAAGCCGATGCGCTCGGCACGAGCGATGACCTGCATGAATACCGCTATCAGTCACACTTTCTGAGCAGCAACTGGAAACAGTTTCACGATGCGATTCAGGCGCACCGGTTCAACGTGATTTACAACATTCTGCCCAAATACGGTATCTGCGCCGCCTAAACGGATGCTCGCACATCAAGCACTTTTGACAGACTCCGCCGCTTTGCTGATAAGATGATTTCCCATCTTTACCTCGCAACGATCAGGAACATGATTTCTTTGAACGCATTTCAGGCCGCCCCCGGCTTTGACGACCCGCTACAGATGCTACGCGCCTGCCATGACAAGATATTGCAACAATGCGCCACGCTGAAAAAGCTGGACACACACCTCAGGAAAAACGGATGTAACACACAGACCCAGCAAGCCGCATCAGGGATACTGCGCTACTTTGACAGCGCAGGGCAATTTCACCATCAGGATGAGGAAGAAAATTTGTTCCCCGCGCTGCTCACCTGCTCCGATACCGATACCGGCTTGCTGGCCTGCCTGCTTGCCGAACACGAGGAGATGCTAAGCGCGTGGACTGCGCTGCGCCCCGTGCTGCTGCAAGTCGTCGCAGGTCATGAAACCTCTGTCGACAGTGCGCTGATCGAAAATTTTATTACCCGCCACACCGATCATATTGCGATCGAAAATGCACAACTGCTGCCGATGGCAGCGCGCCTGTTAAGCACACAACAGATCATGCTGCTTGGTCGAAAAATGAGCGAGCGCCGTGGCGCAAAATTTACCGAATCAACACGCCCCTAATCGACTTCTTCGACCTTGATCAGCACGGTGCGCGCTTCATTGAGTCTGGAGGTGCTACGCGAGGTGATCGTCGAATCATCTGTACTGTGCTGCTGCTCCGTGCCGCCCAGACTGATCCATACACCTAAGCGCCCCGATACGGTGCTGTTCGTATTTTGTATGCGCGCCGTATTCTGATTCGGTGCTACCGCGTCATTCTGCGTGCTGATTTCCAGCGTCACACGGTCTCCCTGTATGCGCGGCAACACATAAAATCCACTGGCAACATCACGGTACTGCGTCGTTTCTGTCACCTGCGCACCCCAGGGGGTTTGTACGACCTGTCGCTGAGGAACCGGTACAGTCTGGCCGCTGCGCACCAGAGCCCGGTTACCCTCCAGCACCTGCAGCTGCTGCGTTTTCTTATCGTCTTCAAGCGACCGGGTGCTGATGATTCTGGCCGTGCCTTCCTGTCCCAGACTGATACGCCCTCCCACGCTGCCCGACAGTGCCATTAAGCGGGATGCCGTATCGCTGTCGACATTCTGCATCACGGTGATTTTCAAACGGCGCGGCATCGTGTCCAGTCCCTCGAGCAGACGTTTAATCTGTGTAATGTTATGGGAGGATGCGCGCAAAACAAGCTGGTAGTTCATGCCGCTGA
Source organism: Gallionellales bacterium GWA2_54_124 (assembly GCA_001801025.1). Taxonomy (GTDB): domain Bacteria; phylum Pseudomonadota; class Gammaproteobacteria; order Burkholderiales; family Gallionellaceae; genus Gallionella. The sequence continues at coordinate 948,634 of MGWO01000007.1, read as the reverse complement.
CCATTTCGTCCTTGTCGAGCAAAGGCCGGATCACCGGTATCAGTTCTTCAGCCGTGCGGTGCTTAAGATTAATGATTTCCAGCTCGCTGGCATGCACTGACACGCTAAACAGCACGGCTAACAACAGCATAATTCGTCTTTTCATTTTTTTCCCCTTTACAAGTTCGGCTACTCTACCGTAAATTGTTGTCCATGAAATATCCAGCCACACTTTTTGCATTATTGCTGCTGAGCGCCTGCGGCACGGCACCGGTTCATACAGCCGCGCCACAAGCGACCTATAATGATGAAGCGCAGATGAGCAATCTGGCCATCTATGCGATGAGTCTGCACGATACACCCTACCAGTACGGCGGTGCTTCGCGAAGCAACGGTTTCGACTGCAGCGGTTTTGTGCAATTCGTGTTCCAGAACTCCCTCGGGCTGAATCTGCCGCGCACCAGCGCTGAAATGGGTCGCATCGGCACGCCGTTAGACGCGGCCCAGTTAAGACCCGGAGATCTGGTGTTCTTCAACACCACACGCAGCGCGAATTCCCATGTCGGCATTTTTATCGGCGAAAACCGCTTCGTTCATTCGCCTAAAACCGGCAAAGCGATCATGATTACCAGCCTGAATGAAAAGTACTGGCGCGCCCGATACAACGGCGCCCGCCGCATCACCCCCAGCAAACAGCTCGCCGTCAATAATTAATTGACTTGTCGTGCAGCCTTGAGCCCCTCGGCCAGCTGATACACTGTCATCGCATAAAAATCGCTGTTGTTGTAGCGTGTAATCACGTCAAAATTATTAAATCCCAGCCAGTATTCTTTTCCCTCCGTCACGGTATAGTCCATCAATCGCGCTTTTTCTGACGGACTGACATGACCACGGGCGACGATATCAGATTCCTGCCACACGGCTAGGCTGCGCGGAATTTTAGTGATCTCGCTGCAACATCCTTCGCTGACCTGTGCGCGCACCGCAACCGGCCCGCCTTCGATCCAGCCGTATTCCTTCAGATAATTGGCCACGCTACCGATCGCATCGACAGGCTCGTTCAACAGATCAATTTTGTGATTACCGTTAAAATCGACCGCATACTTGCGATAACTGCCGGGCATGAACTGAGGAATCCCTAGTGCACCGGCATAAGAACTTTTCACCTCAAATAGATCAAATTGCTGCTCTCTGGCCAGCAGCAGATAATTTTCCAGTTCCTCGCGAAAAAAGGCCGCGCGTCGGGGATAATCAAATGCCAGTGTCGTCAGGGCATCGAGGGTACGAAAATTCCCGCAATTCTGACCGTAAATCGTCTCGACACCGATCAGCGCGACGAGCATCTCCTGAGGCACGCCGTATTGCTTTTCGGCCCGACGCAATGCAGAGCGGTGCTTATCCCAGAACGCAAGTCCCAGCTTAAGGCGCCGGGCGTTGACGAAGGACGCTCGATATTCCAGCCACGGCTTGATCGTTGAGGGGCGCGAGATCAGCTCGACAGCCTGAGGCCTGTGATTCACCCGTGCAAAAACAGCCGCCAAGTCATCGCGATCGAACTGGTGCCGGTTGACCATTTCATCAATAAATTCAGGGATGCCCGGCAGCGTAGCCGACATCACCGGAGCGGCGAGCAAACAGCCCAACAGAGAACAAACGCAATATAAATAGGATTTCATAGCGCAGATTTTAACCTATGCTCGACAAATTGCTGCCATTGCTGGTAAATTTCGCCTATCGCTGAAGGATTACACCAGCACAACCACAACCGAAAGACCTCTCATGACCACTCAACACCACCGCCTCATCATTTTGGGTTCAGGACCTGCCGGTTATACAGCGGCCGTCTATGCTGCGCGCGCGAACCTCGGCCCCGTGCTGATCACCGGTATGGCGCAGGGAGGACAACTGATGACCACCACGGAAGTCGACAACTGGCCGGGTGATGTCTCCGGTGTACAGGGGCCGGAATTGATGTCACGGCTGCAACAGCACGCTGAGCGCTTCAATACGCTCATGATTTCCGATCACATCCACACTGCCCGCCTGCAACAAAAACCGTTTCTGCTCGAAGGTGATGCCGGCAGCTATACCTGCGATGCACTGATTATCTGCACCGGCGCATCCGCTCAGTATCTGGGACTGCCCTCTGAAGAGGCGTTCATGGGACGCGGCGTATCGGGTTGCGCGACCTGCGACGGATTTTTCTACCGGGGACAAAATGTGGCCGTTATCGGCGGCGGCAATACCGCCGTTGAAGAAGCACTGTATCTGGCCAACATCGCGAAACACGTCACCCTGGTACACCGTCGCGACACCTTCCGCGCCGAACGCATCATGATCGATCATCTGATGGAGAAAGTGGCCGAGGGGAAAATCACCCTGCAACTCAATAGCACGCTCGATGAAGTGTTAGGAGATGCCTCAGGCGTCACCGGCATGCGCGTCAAAGATGTGCAAAGCGGCGACAAACAGGATATCGAATTGACCGGCGTGTTCATCGCAATCGGCCATAAACCGAATACCGAGATCTTCGCAGGTCAGCTGGAAATGAACAACGGCTACATCAGCACACGCGGCGGCTCAACGGGCAACGCGACAGCCGCCAGCATTTCAGGCGTGTTCGCGGCAGGCGACGTACAGGATCAAATCTATCGTCAGGCGGTGACTAGCGCGGCGACCGGCTGCATGGCGGCGCTCGATGCGGATAAATATCTGGCCTCTATCGGCAAGCTGTAACACGTAGCGTCATGAACGCAACCGTTGAGGATGGCATTTTGTTCCGCTCGGTCGTAGGCCATGTGACGCCGCTGGCTGAGCAAAACCGCGCGACTCAAGCAAAACCTGCCGTTCAAACCCGGGTGCGCAGTACACGCAACGTCCCTAAAATGGTCGACACCCTGTCCGACTATGCAGCTCAGCCGTCAGCGGAAACCTATCTCGCCAATGGCTTATCGCGCATGATGCTGCGTAAACTACGGCGCAGCAGTATCGAAGACAGTCTCGATCTGCACGGCAGCCCGATTGAAACAGCGCGGGTTCTGTTGCAACACTTTATTTTTTCGGCAACACAACAGCAGTTTCGTCATGTACTGATCATTCACGGTAAGGGCACCAACAGTCCGGGAGGGGAAGCAGTGCTGCGCGCGCTGACCCGCAATTGGCTGACGCAGCATCCTCAGGTACTGGCTTATTGCCTTGCCCCGCCTAATCTGGGCGGCGACGGTGCGGTCATCATTCTGCTCAAAAACAACTTGCGGACACTTTAAACGGCCGCCTCGACGCCTTGCCCTTCAAAGACGATCCTCATCAACGTCCCCTGACCATTAGAACCTGACAGTGCATAAACCTCAGCCCGATGACGATGAGCAATTTCGCGGACGATAGATAACCCTAACCCGCAGCCATCCTGCAGCGTACCCGGCACGCGATAAAATCGCTCGAATATGCGCTCGCGTTCACACACCGCAATACCCGGACCATTGTCTTCCACCTCGAGGTAGACCTTATCTTCATTGCGGGTGATCCGCACCGTCACCCGGCCGCTGTAATGGCTGTAGCGCAACGCATTATCGATCAGGTTGCCTAGCATCTCACCCATCAGCAAGGCGCTCCCCGTCACGACAATATCGCTCTCATCGCTCTCCAGTCCCAGATCGATATGACGCTTCAGAGAACGCGGCACCCAGGATTGCGTGATGCTGCGCGCCAGCCCCACCAGATTCAGCCGGGAAAAACTCTCCTGCGTTTGCGCGCCCGGCTCTGAACTGGCCAGCACCAGCAACTGGCTGATCATACGACCTGCCTGATCGGCGGCGATATGCAACTGCTGCATCGTGTAATGTATCTCATCGACATTATCCATGCCCATGATCAACTCGGCCTGCGCCTTAAAACCGCTCAGCGGTGTGCGCAACTGATGAGCTGCATTTGTAATAAAACGCCGTTGTGAATTTAATGACACATCCAGACGCGCCATCAATTCATTGAAACTGTGGATCAGCGGCCTGACCTCAAAAATGATTTGCTGCTCCGGCAAAGGATGCAAATCCAGTGAAGAACGGCAGGTTATCTCATCGCGCAAGTCGAGCAAAGGCCGCAAGCCCCGTCCCACCCCCCACCAGACCAGCACAGCAGAAAGTCCCATCAGAATCAAATGAGCTGGCAGCACGCGCCAAATCCACTCTCGTGCTCGTTCATGATAAAGCACCAGCGTTTTTGCCACCACCATCACAACAGGCTCCGCATGTTCATCGGCCTGCGGCATGATCACGGCCATCATGCGTACCGGTTTGTCTCTGTAGGTGTCGAAATAATAGATTGGATCTTCACTGAGCATTTCCGTCGGCTCCGGCAAATCGGCATAACCGAACCGAAAGTTACTCTGCACGCCGCGAAAAAAATAGTGAACCTCATCTTTTTTATCTTCCGTCAGAATGCTTACGTTACGGTCGCTAAACCCCACATTCCCCTGCTTGACATTTAACTGCTCCAGCAATTTAGCACTGACATCCTGCAAAAAATGGTCGTGCCTGCGCGTCGCACTGTCGTACCCCATTTTGCTGACGACCGCGATGTTAATGACCAGCAGTATCAACATCGGCAGCAACACACTCCACAGCAAGCGATGGCGTAGGCTGACCGTTTTAATCCAATTGCGATATCCGTTCACGGCAACTCTAGCATGTACCCCAAACCGCGCAAAGTGAGGATACTGACCCCTCCACTCTCAATTTTTTTGCGCAGGCGATGCACATAGACCTCAACTGCATTGCTGCTGATTTCCTCCCCTGCAGAGGAAAGCTGTTCGCACAGAACGTCTTTGCTGATTACACGACCGGCCTGCTGCATCAGTATTTTCAACAAGTTCAGTTCACGTGCGAGCAAATCAAGCGGTACATGATTGAGCGTGGCGCATTGCCCCTCCAAATCCAGACACAATCCCGCCACTTCCAGCCGGGCATGGCCAACAGGCTGACTGCGCCTCAACAATGCCCTGATGCGTGCCTCCAGCTCCTGCAAATCGAAGGGCTTGGCCAGATAATCATCCGCACCGCCATCGAGCCCGTGAACCCGGTCAGTCAGACTGTTGCGAGCTGTCAAGAGCAACACCGGCATTACATTGCCGCGCTGGCGTAATCGGGAAAGAATTTCGGAGCCATCCATATCCGGCAACCCCAGATCGAGTATCAGCAGATCAAAGCGTTTCACAGTCAACAAATGATCTGCGCGCTGACCGTTTGCCTCATGGGTCACCGTAAAACCGGCCAACTGCAGCGCGTGCATCAGACCATTGGCCAGCACCGGGTCATCTTCTACGAGAAGTAAATGCATAACAATTTCGTGAATTAGTTTTAAAATTTCGTCACAACACGCCCGTCATCACCAGCGCGATGAAAGCACAAAACAGAGCGAAATGGCTGATACCTTCGATGGCATTGGTTTCGCCGTCGTGCAGGTTGTTCATAACGGTCAGAAAGGTGAGCAGCAGCATACCGCCCTGCACCGGCGTGAGTGCTAAATCGATTCGCTCTCCGTTGAATAGCGCAATGCCCTCGAGCACAGGCAGCGTCAACAGCACCGTTGCCAATGAGGCGCCCAGCGCTATATTGACGGTAGTCTGCATACGATTTTGCTGGGCAGCCTTCAGCGCGGTCAATATCTCAGGACTGGCAGAAATCAAGGCGACCAGCACGGCAGGAATCGCACGAGGCAAACCACTGCCGGCGAGCCCTGCATCAAGCAGTACGGACAATCCCTCTGAGAGCAGACCCACCAGCACAATCGCCCCCAGCATCAGAGCAACATGCAGGCTATTCGGACTCTTGAGCCTGTCCTGCACTTCTTCTTCCAGCTGGGTCGAATATTCGAAAAAGCGGCGATGTTCAACTGTCTGCAGGCGAAGAAAGGCGGCATACATCACGACCATCATGACGATAGAAAAAACGGAGTATCCCATCCATTTCGCTTCCGGCACAAAATCCGGGATAAACATGCCAATTCCGATCGCAACCAGCAGCATGGCGATGAAGGAATTGGCCGAATCCACATTGTAGCGGGCGCTGCCGTGTCTCAGACCGCCGGCAATCGCCGCGAGCCCCAGTATGCCGTTGATATCGAACATGATCGCGGCAAACACGGTATCGCGAGTCAGCGTCGGATTCGGCGCCCCTTGCAGCAAAACGATCAGGATCACTACTTCCACCGAGACAGCAGCAAGCGTCAGGATCAGCGTGCCATAAGGTTCACCTAAGCGCAGCGCAAGTACTTCTGCATGGTGAGCAATGCGAAACGCAACGCCGATGATCGCGGCTAATATGGCCAGCAAGGCAGCCCACAACAGCACTCCGCCCTGCTCGACCGCGGCGTGTTCCAGCGTAAAACCTAACGCCAGCATCACCAAGGCAATGGCGACAGGCCATTCGGACTTAAGCGTATTCATAACAAGTCCTGCCCATCATAAGTGCTGATCCGTCCGAGACGAGTGCAACGCCCGTTGTTAATCTGCCCATGCTACTCTTGAACGGGCAGCGTACACAATCTCGTAAACGTCTGCACATCGGTTACCCATAACACGCCGTCCCCTGTCTGCCCCGTATGCGCAGTGCGGTGAATGATAGCCAAAATCTCATCAAGCATCTCATCGGGAGCAATAATTTCAATACGCAGCTTTTTGGTAAAGTCAGTCAACTCGTTTTTCAGCGAGTCACTCTGCTCGATGCCCGAATGCGCGCTGCATCCTTCCACATTTGAAATATTCATACCGGGAAAACCCGGCAGCAGCCGGAACGCATCACGTATTTTATGCAGTTTTGCGGGCCGCACGATTGCTTTAATTTCTTTCATTTTGTTCTCCTAGGCCTCGACCGGCTTCTCTTCAAACCATTTATACAACGTAGGCAGCACCACCAGTGTCAGCAAGGTGGAGGTAATCAGTCCGCCGATCACAACGATCGCCAGAGGACGCTGCACTTCAGAACCCGGTCCGCTGGCAAACAACATGGGGATCAGGCCCAGCATCGCCACGGTTGCAGTCATCAGCACCGGACGAAAACGCTGGCGACAGCCCTGCACGACGGCTGCCGTCTGACTCATTCCTTCATCGCGCAAACTGCGAATATAAGATACCAGCACCACACCGTTGAGTACTGCGATGCCCCACAACGCGATGAAACCGACCGATGCCGGCACTGACAAATATTCGCCGGTGATAAACAAGGCCACCACGCCGCCGATCGATGCGAAGGGCAGCACCAGAATGATCAAAGCAGCATATCGCAGCGAACCAAATAGCAAAAACAACAGGAAGAAAATCGCCGCAACCGTCACGGGCACGATAATTTTCAGATGCCCCATGGCACGCTCCATATTCTGAAATTGTCCGCCCCACTCCAGATAATAACCGTCAGGCAGCTTGATTTTGCTATCCACCGCCTGCTGCAACTCGGTCACGAAACTGCCCAGATCCCGGTCCTTCACATTGACCCCGATCACGATACGGCGTTTGCCTTTTTCACGACTAATCTGAGCCGGACCATCGGCCACACTGATCTGGGCCAGATTTTCCAGCGCCACCAGCGCACCATTCGGAGACATCACCAACAGACTGCGTATAGTGGCCACATCGCCGCGAAATGCCTCCGGCAAACGCACGACCGCGCCGAAGCGACGCTCGCCCTCATAAATTTCGGTCGAGATTCTCCCGCCTATCGCCGATTCAATCACATCGTTGATATCCGAGACGTTGATGCCGTGACGGGCGATGGCCTGACGGTCGATCTCAATCGACAGATACTGCTGCCCGGTCACCCGTTCCACCTTGAGTTCCTGCGCACCTTTGACTGAGCCTGCCACTTTGGCAATGGCATCGGCCTTTTGTTTGAGCAGTTCCAAATCATCGCCAAACAGCTTGATCGCCACGTCAGAACGCACGCCTGTCACCATCTCGTCCACCCGGTCTGAAATCGGCTGCGCCATAACGATCTGCACCCCCGGCAAGGTTATCAGTTTTTCCCGTATCGCGGCCGCAATGTCATCCTGATTCCAGCCTTTAGGCCACTCGCTGCGCGGCTTGAGACTGACGATCGGCGTCGACTCATTCTGACCTTGCGAGTCGGCAGGACTCTCACCGCGCCCGACGCCTGAAACGGCAGACTTTACGCCCGGCACCTGCATCACAAGCCGCATCGCTTCCATTTCGAGCTTGATGGATTCCTCAAGCGAAATATTCGGCACGCGGTTGATCCCCGGCACAATCGAACCTTCCTTCATCTCGGGGATAAAAGCGGTGCCCAGCAAAGGTAATATCAAGAGCGCCACAACAAACAGCGCCGATGCGGCCATGATAGTCTTACGGCCATTATCCATGGTCCAGTCCAGCAAGCGCAAATAGGGCTTTTTGGCCAGCGCGACCAGACGCGTATCGTGCTCGTCTTTACCGACCAGCAAATAAGAGCAGAGTACCGGCGTGAGGGTAAGCGCCAGAATCAGAGAGACAAACAAGGCGATGGCGATGGTAAAAGCCAGCGGCGCAAACATCTTGCCCTCCATGCCTTGCAGCGTCATCAACGGTAAGAACACCAGAATAATGATAGATACCCCGAAGATCACCGGCGTGCCCACTTCAGTGGCCGCATCGAGCACCACCCGCACCCGGCTAAGCCCCCGGCCCTTATTTTCAGCCAGTCGCTGAAAAGCATTCTCCACCACCACGACCGAGCCATCCACGATCAGCCCGGTGGCAATTGCAAGCCCCCCGAGTGACATCAGATTGGCTGATAAACCATAATGATTCATCACCATGAAAGTGACCAGCGGCGTCAACACCAGACTTGCCACCACCACCAGCGATGAGCGCACGTCGCCCAAAAACAGGAACAATACGATGATGACCAGTACCACGCCTTCAATCAGCACCTTCACCACCGTACCCAGCGCCGCATCCACCAGCTCACTACGGTCATAATACGGCACGATCTTCAGACCATCAGGCAGCATACCCTTGTCGTTGATCTCCTTGACCCGCTCTTTGACCCGCGACACCACCTCTTTGGCGTTGCCGGCACGCATCATCATGACAATGCCGCCTACCGACTCGGTGACGCCATTTTTGAGCAGCGCACCGTAGCGAACTTCATGCCCGATGGATACATCGGCCACATCTTTCACAAACACAGGCACGCCGTCCTGCTCTTTGAGCACGATGCTGCGGATATCATCGAGATCCTTGATCAGACCGATACCGCGGATCAGATACTGCTCGGCATAGTGAGGCAGCACCCCGCCGCCCGCATTGGCATTGTTGCGTGCCAGCGCCTGATAGACATCGGTCAGCGTGACTTTGTAGTGACGCATCCGGTCCGGATTGACCAGCGCCTGATATTGTTTGACGTAACCGCCCTGGGAGTTAATTTCCGCCACACCGGGAATGCCGCGCAACAGCGGCCTGACGACCCAGTCCTGCGCGATGCGGCGGCGGGTCAGCTCCTCAACAGACAACACCTTATTCCCGTCATCCGGCAAATCCAGCGTGTACTGGTACACTTCACCCAATCCGGTTGACAGCGGCCCCAGCGTCGGGGACACACCCTGTGGCATGCGACCGGCAGCCTCGATCAGCCGCTCCATGACCAGCTGACGCGCGAAGTACACATCAGTGGCATCGGTAAACACCAGTGTAATCAGCGACAAACCCGGTTTATTGAGCGAACGCATCTCCTCTAGACCGGGCAGGCCGGTCATCGCCATTTCCATCGGCACGGTGACGAAACGTTCGACTTCTTCAGGCGAGCGGCCTTGCGCCACCGTTGCGATCTGCACCTGCACATTGGTCACATCGGGAAACGCATCTACCGACAATTTTCGCGTCGCATCCAGCCCGAACACGACCAGACAGACGGCCACCACGACCAGCACCAGCCGCTGCTTGAGCGCTGCGCGTATTAATGATTCCAGCATAATGAGCCTTTATTTGACTTTGTTGATCACGGAGCAGCTTAGCCTTCGAGTTCCTTGCGGCGGCGCTCGTTATTGAGATGAAACGCGCCTTCCGTGACGATCTTCTCGCCCTCGGCCAGACCTGAGATCACCGGAGCCACCCCTGCATTTTCCTGTCCCAGTTTTACCTGCCGCAATTCGAAATGCTGTGCATCCTTCTGAACAAAGACATAATCCTGACTCCCGTCATGCACAACCGCGACCACCGGCACCATCAGACGTTTGTGCAGCGCACCGCGTATCAGCATAGACGCGAGCATGCCCGGCTTAATCAAGCGATCCGCATTTTCCACATCCATACGGGCAGTGACCGTGCGCGTGTCGGGTTTAACCGTATCCGAGACGAAAATCAGTCGTCCTTTGATCGCCTGATCTCCCAGCGCCGGAATCTCAGCTTCCGTCACGCCGCCCGCTCTGACAAGCCCTGCCTGCTGCTCCGGAATTTCGGCAACCAGCCAGACATGAGACAGGTCAGCCACGGTAAACAACGCATCGGCCGGTTGCACGACCTGCCCCTGCGTGATCTTGCGCTCGATCACCACCCCGTCTATCGTTGCGATGACGGAGGATACCGAATGCACCGAACGCGTCGAGGCTAATTGTTTAATGTCAGCTTCAGTCATACCCAGCACGCGCAACTGATCATGCGAAGTCTGACGTTCAGCTTCCGCCTGCAATAGCTCGCTCTCGCGTTTTTGCAGTTCGGCCGAGCTGATCACATCCGATTCGAACAGAAGCTTGGCACGCGCCACCGCCCTCAACTGCAGCCCTTCCTGCGATACGGCTTTGAGATAGGCTAACTGTGAAGTGGACAGTTCAGCGCTGTGCAAGATGGCCAGCACCTCGCCGCGGCGCACCCGCTGACCCAATTCGGCGTGAATTTCAGTCAGACGCCCGGTCACGGCAGCGCCAATGCGCGCGACTCGCTGCTCATCCACCTCGATGCGTGCCGGCACGCGGACCGTGTCGGCCATTTCGCCCTCCCCCACGGCTAGAATTGTCAGCCGTTTGAGCAACAGCGGCGTCACGCTCACGAGTCCGGGGTCTTCAGCGGGAGCCGTTTCGGGTGTTTCCTGTTTTTTCTGACAAGCGCCCAACAGCACGACTAAAACGAGAGCGGGTAATACATAGCGTTTTGATAAATTCATTTTGGTTCTCCTGCGCGCAGTCGTTCAATGTCAACCAGCGCAAATTGCAATTCATAGCGTGCGTTAAGATAATCCATACGGGTGCTCCGATATACCCGTTGCGCGTCCAGATAGTCGAGAATGCCGCGTTCACCGTATCGGTAAGCAGCTTCCGCCACCTTCAACGCCGATTCCGCATCACGCATCAGCCCTTTTTCGAACACATTCATCTGGCGACGCGCGATCTGATAGCGTCCATAGGCCTGATCAAGCTCCCCAAGCAAGCCCAGACGGATACGCTCCTGCTCAGCCTGTGCGCGCTCCCGGTTTGCATGTGCCTCACCCACCGGACCTGCCCGCTGATTCCACAAGGGCAAAGGCATCGCCACACTGACGCGCCATAGATTGACGTCAGGATGGCGTTCGGCCCCCCATTTCAGCGTGGGTTGCGGAATCCGCAGACTGCGCTCCTGCTCCAGTTTGGCTTCAGCACGCTCAGATTCGGCAATCGCCGCCTTGAGCAACGGCTGATTCTGCAGCAACTCAGCCCGCAATACACTCAACTCAGGCGGTTCTGATAGTTTAGGCATCGAATGAACGATCTCGAACTGATCGCCAATCGGCGCACCCAGCAAAACGCGCAATCTGTCTTTCGCCTGCACAACCCTGAGTTCGGCGGTTCTGGCCACGTTTTCGGCTGTCAGAGACTCCGCATCAGACTTCACCAGTTCATAGCGCGGCGCCTCCCCCACTTCCACCCGCAGCTTGACGCGATTGCGTATCTGCAACAACAAAGCATGATTTTCAGCGGTCAGCGTCGCCTCATCCTGACGGCGCAACACTTCAAAAAAGGCCAGCTTAAGCTGCGCATACAAATTGACCCGGGCATCATCCAACAGGGCGGATCCTGATGTAATTCCGGCTTGAGCCGCACGCTGACGCGCATTGCGTAACCCCGGAAACTCGAGCGGTTGCGAAATACTCATCGCGCTGTTGCGTCCGGTTTGTGCGCTGGGTGGTAAGAGATACGAAGTACCTGTACCGAACTCAACGTCCGGATTAGGATATGCGCTTGCTGTCTCGAGTGCCGCCTGCGCGCCCTCCGCCAGATTGCGGGCCACTTTAATAGAGGGGCTGTGCTGCTCGGCTAACGACCAGGCTTGTTGCAGCGTCAGTGGCGCACCACTGACCGGCGTTAGCATCAATAGCATCGACACACCTGATATCAGGTGAGCATAAATATATTTCATGTTTTAATCCGTTGATTATCGTGCAAATAACAACAAAACCCGACATCACGGCGTGACGTCATGTTTAAATCAAACGGCTAAGATAGGCGGGCGGTCAGGCGGAGAGAAACAGTTGAACAAAACAACTTGCGCCAGCCATTGGGGATAATTTCCCCTATCTGGCGCTTGAATGGTGCGGTCAGGCGATGAGATGATCGCCGCGATGTTATCGGCATCATCCACTTGAATATCAGAGCCCAGTGTAAGCTCAAGATGGCCGCTGCCGAGTACATCCTGCGAACAAAAACTTTGCGCGCAACCAACCCACAGGCTGAATAACAGCGCTGCTGCAACAAGGCATAAGGTCAGAAGTGAGGTCAACGGTTGGACATTCATGCCCGCATTGTATCGCATTTGCACAAACGGGGTATCAAACAGGATGAGAAAGGACGTCTAGGAAATTATCCGTCCGTGTCGGCCAGACGAATCGCCGCCTCGATGTCCACCGACACCACTTTCGAGACGCCCTTCTCCTGCATCGTTACACCAACGAGCTGCCCGGCCATTTCCATAGCGATTTTATTGTGGCTGATGAAAACGAATTGCGTGTGCTGCGACATTTTTCGCACCAGCGCGCACAAACGCTCGGTATTCGTATCATCTAAGGGCGCATCGACTTCATCGAGCAGACAAAAGGGCGCAGGATTGAGCTGAAACAACGAAAATATCAGCGCAATCGCCGTCAGCGCTTTCTCCCCGCCTGACATCAGATGGATCGTACTGTTCTTTTTCCCCGGCGGCTGCGCCATCACCTGCACGCCCCCGTCCAGAATCTCCTCACCCGTCAATACTAACGATGCTTCCCCTCCGGCAAACAACACCGGGAATAACTCGGCCAGATGCAAATTAACCTGACGATAGGTATCCATCAGCAATTCACGCGACTCGCGGTCGATATGCCTGATAGCGTCTTCGAGCGTTGCCATCGCCTGCTGCAAATCCTCTGATTGCGCTACCAGATAGCCGCGTCGCTCGGTGGCCGCCTGCAACTCGTCGAGCGCAGCAAGATTGACAGCCCCTAAGTCAGCAATCTCGCGATTCAATCGAAGCAGTTCGTTCTGCAGCGTACCTGAGCGGGCATGAGCCAATCTCGATAAAAGGGCTGATTCATCCACCCCTTGTAAGTGAGCTGCCCATTGCTCAAAATACAGACGTGCTTCCTGCTCTTTGAGCGCGAGCCCGGCCAGCCTCTCCCTGATTCCTGTCAGCTCGTGCTCGCAAGACAGACGCGCCTGATCCAGACGCTGCAACTGCACCGTTAGCGCTTCCAGACGATTTCGCAGCTCACTGAGCATATTTTCAGCCGCCTCGCGAGTGGCAAGCGCAACTTGCAATGCGTCACTGGAGATCTCATCCGCACCGCTGGACAACTCCGCACGATGCTGCTGCATCATCTGTTCGGATTGCAGCACCGCTTGCGTCGACAACTCAATCGCGGCATGTGCATCGGTGATTTTATCGGCACAGGTGCGCTGTAAAAAATCCGCTTCCTGCCGAACCAGCAATAACTGCCGCACGTGCTCCTGCTGTTCGCGAAACGCGCGCTGACGGTCTTCTGCCACCTGCCGAGCTTCGCTCACCTGCGCGCAGATATAACCCTCCTCGTAGCGTAACTGCTCCATCTGCTCCAGCAACGCATCCTGCTGCGCATACTCGATCAGGAGCAATTTTGCGACTTCGGCCAATTCCAGTGATATCTGTTCCCCGCGCGCGCGACGGTGTTCCTCGGCCTGTTGGGCGATATGACGCTGCATTTGCAACGCATGCTGGCGTTGACCCGAAGCATGAATGACACCGCGCAACACGGGAAACTGACACTCGAGATCGCGATAGCGTTGCTCAGCTTCGCTGTAAGCCTCTTTTAATTGCGCAACAATCTCATCACCGATCACAGCGCTACGCTCCAGCATATCGATCTCGCGCTGTCGGCTCAGCATGCCATGCAAATGAGAGTCTGGTGCATGAAACAGCACACTGCGGCTGTCGATCAAATGCCCTTCCGGGGTGACAAAGCGTCCGCCCGGGGGTAATTTATCCCGCATCGAAAGCCCCAGCGCTACATCCGCCACCGTATAAACAGATGCCAGCCATTCATTGATCGACTCCTGCGCATTGCGGCTTTGTACGCAATCGAGCAAGCGTTGCTGAGCCACTGCTGCGGTAGGTTCACCCGCCCCCGGCTCAAATAAAGCCAGCCGGGCAGGCGGCGTATCGATTTGGCTCATGAATTCGTATAGTGCGGGCAGCGCATTGAGACGCTCACCCAGCACCGCTTCGAGCGCCGTCTCCCAGCCGGGCTCAATCTGTATCCCCTGCCACAGAGGCGGCAATGCATCGAGCCCATGCCGAACCAGCCAGTCCTGCAAGTCAGGCGCGTCATCCTGCTGCAACGACCGCAAGGCCTGTACCCGGGCCTGCGTTTGCGCCGCCTGCAACTGCGTTTGCTGCAACGTGCTGCGCAACTGCTGTCGCTGGCTGTCAGCCTCCGTCAATTGCGTCTGCAAGCTCGACTGATGTTCTTCGCGTTCTGCCTGCACCAGGGCTAATTCAGCCAATTCGCTCTCGGCCTGTTGCAACGCGTGAAAATCAGGCAGCGGCAAACTGCCCGCCTCATCGGTTAAACGAGCCTTGCGTGCCTCCAGCTGAGCGATGTTACGCGCCAAGTTGCCGTGCGCTGCGCCGGATAGCTGCTGTTGCAACTTCACCTGTTCGCGCTGTAACCGGTGATACGCCTCGCGAGCCTCGTGCGCCTGCAGCTCTGCCTGAGACAAATCGACACACGCGAATTGTTGCTCGGCCCCGGTTAATTTTGCCTCTGCGGTACGCTGCTGGCTCTGCCAGTGCGCCAATTGACTTTGCGCGGATTGCCGCTGCTGCTTTTGCTGGTCTATTTGCAGGCCGGTCTGATCGATTTGCTGTTGCAGCCGCAGCCTGGCTGCCGCCGCATGCTTGATTTGCTGCTCAAGACGGACAACATCCGAGTTGGCTGCATACAAATCGCCCTGTTTCGCCTGCAACTCGTCGGATAACAGGTAATGACTGCTGCGCGCCATCTCAAGCGCGCTTTCATTCTCACGCAAGACGGCTGTTTTTAATTCGAGTTCGGTGCGACATTTTTCGATCTGTGCCGCGAAACCCGCCCGCGCAAGCTCAGCCTCCTCACGCCGTAACAGCCAGTACAAATGCTGCGCCGTATCCCGCAGCGTTTCCAGTTCGCGATACTGCACCGCCACGCTTGCCTGCTGCGCCAGATGCAGCAACTGCTTGTCCATCTCCTGCAGGATGTCGTCGACACGCAACAAATTATCCCTTGTGTCATTTAAGCGCTGCGCCGTTTCGCGGCGGCGCTCGCGATATTTCGACACTCCGGCCGCTTCTTCAAGAAAAACGCGCAATTCTTCCGGCTTTGCTTCGATGATGCGAGAGATCATGCCCTGCTCGATAATGGCATAGGCACGCGCGCCCAGCCCGGTGCCTAAAAAAATGTCCGTAATATCGCGCCGTCTGACCTTCTGGCTGTTGATGTAATAGCTCGAATCATCGTTACGCAGCAACACGCGCTTGATAGAAATTTCGGCGTAACTGGCCCATTGCCCGGCCGCCTTGCCAGATGCGTTATCGAAGATCAGCTCGACGCTGGCACGCGCGACCGGTTTTCGACGGGCAGAACCGTTGAAAATCACATCTTGCATCGATTCACCACGCAGGGCGGATGCCCGCGACTCGCCCAGCACCCAGCGCAGCGCGTCGATCACATTCGATTTTCCGCAGCCGTTGGGTCCCACCACGCCTACGATCTGACCGGGCAGATCGATGGTGGTCGGATCGACAAAGGATTTAAATCCAGCCAACTTGATTTGTGAAAGACGCAATTTGTCAGCCGCAACGATATAATGGCCGCCATCTTAACCGAAGCGAGTCCCACGACCAAATGACGACCCAACCCACCAAAGCACTGGAAACCTTCCCGAATCCGAACCCGTCGCGCGATTACCACATCCATATGGAAATCCCCGAATTTACCTGCCTGTGCCCTAAGACCGGCCAGCCGGATTTCGCGACCCTGATACTCGATTACATTGCAGATCAAGATTGCGTGGAATTGAAGAGTTTAAAGCTGTACATGTGGTCTTTCAGAGAAGAAGGTCACTTTCATGAAGACGTCACTAACCGTATTCTGAATGACCTGATCGCGGCGACCAATCCGCGCTTTATGCGCCTGACTGCAAAATTTTACGTACGCGGCGGCATTTTCACTAATGTCGTCGCCGAGCACCGCAAAACAGGATGGCAACCGGCCCCGTTCGTTGAACTCACTCAGTTCGGCAGCCAGTCAAATACGCGCGGATAACACTCAGCTTTTGTTTGATTGCACCGATAACATGAGTAGAGCACGCGCCCTTAACGTAACAAACGGAGGTGTGACATGAGCATCGTTACCATGAGCATGAGCAGTTATGAAATCGAACGCAATGATTTGGATACTTTTCCGGCAGAAGCGTTGCCGTGTCCTCAACTGAGAACGCACATGGCTGATACAAAATCTGTCACGCTGCCGCATTGCATCGTCGCGTTGGACATCGAAACCTTCCTGTTAAAAATGGACGCCGATCAACACATGCTAAATTGACCGATGAACGCTCAATCTGATTTACAGGTATTGCGCGAAAAACTGCGCGAGTTTGCCCGGGTGCGCGACTGGGACCAGTTTCATACGCCAAAAAATCTGTCTATGGCCCTGATGGTCGAAGTGGCTGAACTGATGGAACACTTTCAGTGGCTCACCGCTGCGCAATCGGATAATCTCACCGCCGATAAAAAAGCAGAGGTTGCCGATGAACTGGCCGATGTACTGCTGTATCTGGTGCGCCTCTGTGACAAACTCGGAGTAGATTTATTTACTGCGGCGATGCGCAAGATCGATAAAAATGCATTAAAGTATCCGGCGGATCGGGTTTACGGCAGCGCCATGAAATACAGCGATTACGGATCGTGAAGACTTTTCTTACGACCCTTCAATGAACGAACAGTGAGCCAGAGAACATGAGCAAAAAACGCACGCCTTTGATTGACGTCAGAGTTGAAAAAATTGGCCACGCAACCGCAAGGCTGCACAGCATACTCAAAGAGCTCGGACACACCCGACAACTGGAAAAGTCCGCCTCAACTATGCCGGACGCGCGTGACCGGTTGTCTTTCAT
Source organism: Gallionellales bacterium GWA2_54_124 (assembly GCA_001801025.1). Classification (GTDB taxonomy): domain Bacteria; phylum Pseudomonadota; class Gammaproteobacteria; order Burkholderiales; family Gallionellaceae; genus Gallionella. The sequence continues at coordinate 931,045 of MGWO01000007.1, read as the reverse complement.
CGACAAATCCATGCACGACGCCTCGGAACTGACTATTAGCGCTGTCGAAACTTCGCTGCCTATGACAGCCCGGAATCGCGCAATCTGCAGCGACTTGTCTATCCGTCTGTCGGATGCTGTTTTCACCGAACAGCAGGAACTGATCATGGAAACCATCTCCAAACTGGGGGAAATCGCCATGAGCGAGGAAACCATGCATCACAACCTCCTGCAGATCATGGAAGCCCAGGAATTTCGCGATGTCGCGGGGCAAATGGTCAACAAGATCGTCAACGCGGCGGTTGAAGTTGAAAGCATCCTGCTCGAAATTCTCAAAGAATATGCGCCCAACACCAAGGACTCTCTGATCAGCACCGAGGGATTAACCGCAGGCCCGGGCAACCAAATCAAAGACAGCGTCAAAGGACAAGATGAAGTGGATGACCTCTTAGCCTCGCTCGGCCTTTAATATTCAAACCTATCAAGCCAATTAAAATGAAATTCAGACCGGACGAATGGGCGGAAAGTTTATACGATTGGGCAGAATCGCGTATCCGGCTTGCGATCGAGAAAAAAACACAGATTGCTCAGATCATCGGCGCACTCATCCTGCTGAGCGTCTCGGCCAGCAGCCTGCAATACGTCCCTTATCTGGTGCATTTTTTTCATATCAGCGACATGCTGTTCGGCAAAATTCTGGTCTACAGCCTGCCGTTCTGGATCGCCTTCGCCATCTTTCTGGTTTGGCGATCCTGAACTTAACTGACCACGACGTTCGCAGTCCCGGCTTTCATCACACCGATCACAGCAGCCTGTTTGAACCCTGCCTGATAAAAGCAGGCCAACACGTCACCTACCGCATCGGGCGCAACGGATACCAGCAAGCCGCCGCTGGTTTGCGCATCGGCCAGCACGCGCTGCTGCCATGACGCCATTCCCTCTGCAAAATGCACATCAGCCCCGTAGCTCTCCATATTGCGCTCAATCGCGCCAGGGCCGTAACCTGCCTGAGCCAATTCCAGTGCAGCGGGCAAAATCGGTACCTGGTTGAAGTTAACCTCTCCCGTTAGCCCCGCGCCCCGGCACATTTCCAGCAAATGTCCGAGCAGGCCGAATCCTGTGACATCGGTCAGCGCATGCACCTCGTCAATTGCCGAGAGCGCCGGCCCCACCGTGTTGAGCCGGGTAGTATTGCTGATCAGCTGTTGATAGCCCTCAGCTGACAATGCGCCTTTTTTCAGCGCCGCGGCCATAATCCCCACGCCCAGCCCTTTGCCTAGAATCAGCACATCACCCGCACGGGCTGCACTGTTTTTCTTTAACCGGTCAGGATGCACGACCCCGATCGCCACCAGCCCGTAAATCGGCTCGGGGGAGTCAATCGAATGTCCGCCTGCCAGCGGAATGCCAGCGGCGCGACAAACCGACTCGCCGCCCTGCAAAATTGCGCGGATCGCCTCGACCGACAGTTTATTGATCGGCATGCCGACAATCGCCAGCGCCATGATGGGCGTGCCGCCCATCGCATACACATCGGACAGTGCATTCGTCGCAGCGATCCGGCCAAAATCAAAGGGATCATCGACGATGGGCATGAAAAAGTCGGTGGTTGCAATGATCGCCTGACTGTCATTTAAGCGGTACACCGCCGCATCATCACAGGTTTCGGTGCCGACCAAAAGATCGGGATAGGGCAATTTATCTTTGATATCGCCTAAGATTTTTTGCAATAGTGCCGGTGCAATTTTGCAGCCGCAGCCGCCACCGTGAGACAATTGGGTCAACTTTACTTCCGACATAGGTTCCTCAATGCTGTTCAGAACCGCAAACCTATCACAACTGGCCCTGTTTGACGACATTATCGACGTGCGCACACCGGCCGAATTTGCCGAAGATCATATCCCCGGCGCAATCAACTGCCCGGTTTTCACCAACGAAGAGCGCATCATCGTCGGCACCCTGTATAAACAGGTCTCCCCCTTCGAAGCGCGCAAGGCGGGTGCTGCGATGGTCGCCAAAAACATCGCACACCATCTGGAAACCCGCTTTAAGGATCACCCCAAGTCCTGGCGTCCCGTCATCTACTGCTGGCGCGGCGGACAGCGCAGCGGGGCGATGAGCATCATCCTCTCACAGGTCGGCTGGGCTGCGCACAAACTGGAAGGCGGTTACAAAACCTACCGGCGCAATGTGTTGGATCAGCTGGCCGTATTGCCGCAGCACTACACCTATCAGGTGATGTGCGGTCCGACAGGCTCGGGAAAAACGCGGCTGCTCCGCGCGATGGCAGCAGAAGGGCATCAGGTACTGGACTTAGAAAATCTGGCGCAGCACAGGGGCTCGATGCTGGGTCGCTTACCGGATCAGCCGCAACCCTCGCAAAAAGGCTTCGACAGTAACCTGCTGCTGGCGTTACAACAGCTCGATCCTGCCCGCCCCGTCTATGTGGAAGCCGAAAGCAACAAAATCGGCCTCGTCACCCTGCCTCCCGCACTGGTCGCTGCCATGCATGCGAGTGAGTGCCTGCTGCTGGAAGTGCCGCTGGCCGCACGCGTCGAGGGATTACTGCAAGACTACCCGCATTACGTCGATCAACCGGCCTTGCTGATTCAACATCTGCAGGCGCTGCGCCAGTTTCACGGCGAAAAACAATTGCAACACTGGTCTCATTTAATCGAGAGTGGCGATTTTTCCACTACGGTGGGCGAATTGCTCACGCTGCATTACGATCCGAGTTATCTGCGCGCCACCTCGAAACACTACGCAAAACTCCCCGATGCGAAGATGATCAAACTCACCGACCTCAGTGCTCAGGCATTGCTGAAAATTGCTGCTGATTTTTAAGATGTAACACGCGCAACAGCCAATTCGGTACGCGCTTCGCCGAGACGGTGATGCGGGGTTTCCAGATAGCGAGTCGTCTGCATCTCGGTCAGACGACTCGTGATGCGCTGAGATTCGCTGTCGTGCCGCCCGACCTCATAGAGCTGCTCGGGTACGACGGCAAAACTGGCCACCAGTTTGACATGATTGTCGTAAAAAACATCGATCAGCCAGGTAAAACGACGTGCCGCCGATGCATTGTCCTGCGTCATGCGCGGCACATCCGATAAAAAGACCGTATGGTAACGATGGGCGACCAGAAGATAGTCAGCCTGATCGTGATTGCCCCCGCACAGCACTTTGAAGTCGAACCAGATGATTTCGCGCGATGCGCGACGCGCGTTAATTCTGAGATCGCAGTCCACAGGCGAAGTTGCCCCCGCCGTCAGCCGTTCAAACAGCGATGCCATCCTGCCCGCCTCGTCGCAGCCCATAAAGATAGGATCCCGCACCATCTGCATCATCCGGTAATCGTTATCGCCTGCCAGCTGCAGCACTTTCAATTCCTGCTTCATCAGCGCAATCGCGGGCAAAAATCGCTCGCGTTGCAAGCCGTTCGGATACAAATCATCCGGCGCGTAATTAGAGGTCGTGAGCAGTACCACGCCGCGCTTGAACAAGGCGCCCAGCAATCGACCCAGTATCATCGCATCGGCGATATCATCCACATGCAGCTCATCAAGGCACAAAAGACGGGTGGAATGTGAAATCGTGTCGGCCAACGCGATCAGCGGATCGGGCATATGTGCCAGTAGCTTCATCTCGTGGTGTACTTCGGCCATGAAGTGGTGAAAATGAATCCGGCGTTTGCGGCGGAACGGCAGGCAGTGATAAAACCCATCCATCAAAAACGTCTTACCACGCCCCACCCCGCCCCAGATATACAAACCGCGGGGGACATCAGGACTTAACAGACTGCGGCCCAGAAATTTATCGCGCCGGCTTTTAAACTCGACCAGCTGCTGCCAGAATGCCTCCAGCTCGTCGATCGCGGCCGTCTGCGCGGCGTCACAGGTAAATCCGCCTTGCTCGCATGCGGCCCGATACCAGGCCTTAGGATCCATCCCCGTATCATCCTGATGCACGTCAGTTGACCTCGATGAATTCCAGCGCGTTCTGATCCGGATCGCGGCAAAACAGCGCGCGTCGACCGGACTGACTCAGGGTATACACGCACCCTGCCCGCTCGAGTCGCGCCATCAAGCCATCCCAATCGGAGACGGACAGCGCCACATGGCGATCACGCCCGCCATGCAAGGGACGCGGCACACCGGCAGAGGCGTCGGGCAGCAGCATCAAATGTAGCTGCGCTCCGCCACCTACGAAATACCAGATTCCCTCAAAACTCATCTGAGGCCGGGCCGCATCAGGCTGCAAACCCAGCACACCTTCGTAAAAGCCGCGCGCATGCGCCAGATCAGCCGTCAGAAAAGTCGCGTGATGAATGCCGGTGATCATGGCTTGACAGGTTTTACGCGGCTGGCCGCGAGTTTTGCACGCGCACGCGCCTCATCGGTGTCAACCCCGGTCGCCAGCGCAACCCCCATACGGCGGCGCAAGAACGATTCGGGCTTGCCAAACAACCGGATATCGCTGCCCGGGACGCGCAGCGCATCGGCCACGCCCTCGAAGGCAATCCCTTTGGCATTCATCTGTCCGTAAATCACGGCAGAGGCCCCCGGCGCACGCAAAGCAACATCGACCGGCAACCCTAAAATCGCCCGCGCATGCAGTTCAAATTCGTTCTGTGCTTGTGTGCACATCGTGACCATCCCCGTATCGTGCGGACGGGGACTCACTTCGCTGAACCACACGTCATCCCCTTTGACGAACAATTCAACGCCAAACAATCCCAAGCCGCCCAGATCGCCGGTCACTTTGCCGGCAATGTCGCGCGCGCGCTGCAAGGCCAGTGGCGACATCGCCTGCGGCTGCCAGCTCTCCACATAGTCGCCCTGCACCTGAACGTGCCCGATAGGGTCGCAGTAATGCGTTTCGGTCTGGCCGGAGGCGCCCAGCGCACGCACCGTCAACAGCGTGATTTCGTAGTCGAAATGAATCATGCCCTCGACAATCACCCGCCCCTGATTCACTCGGCTGCCGCTGGCGGCGTATTCCCATGCGGCATCGACCTCCTCGGGCGTATCCACCTTGGACTGTCCCTTGCCGGACGATGACATCACGGGTTTGATGATGCACGGATAGCCGATCTCTTCGGTCGCCGCGCGCATTTGCGCCAGACTGTCGGCAAAACGATAGGGGGAAGTAGGCAAACCCAGCGTTTCCGCTGCCAGACGGCGGATCCCTTCGCGGTTCATGGTAAGCCTAGTCGCCCGCGCGGTAGGAATCACACGCGATAAGCCGTCGCTCTCGATTAACGCCAGCATGTCGGTCGCAATCGCTTCGATTTCCGGCACAATCAGATCCGGCTTTTCAAGGTCGACCAGTGCGCGCAAGGCCGCACCATCCGTCATGTCGATCACATGGGCGCGGTGAGCGACCTGATGCCCCGGCGCATCCGGGTAGCGATCCACAGCGATGGTTTCGATGCCTAAGCGCTGCAAGGCGATGATAACTTCGCGCCCCAACTCGCCGCTGCCCAGCAACATGACTTTGGTGGCAGAAGGACTGAGCGGCGTACCGATGACAGAGGAAGGAGCAGACATTTTTAAAACCTTCAGTATTAAATGAAGGAAATTATACACCGCCACACCCTCAGCACCCCGCCCTGTGCAATCCGCTAATATTTTACCTAGGAAATATCGGGAAAATCTTATATCTATCAATTAGATATTTAGATTAAAACAGGAGTAATATGGCGCATATTCCTAACAAAAGGAGAGATATCATGACCAATATTGTGCAATTACTGGCTGACGAATCGGACTACCTGCTGGATCACCACTGTACCGGCATTCCAAAAGAATCGCTGCACCTGCCGGGCAGCGATTACGTAGATCGCGTGGTGGCCATCAAAGACAGGAAACCCGCCGTGCTGCGCAGCCTGCAGTCTCTGTACGACAACGGCAGACTGGCCGGTACGGGCTATCTGTCGCTGCTGCCGGTGGATCAGGGGGTAGAGCATTCGGGCGGCGCCTCATTCGCACCCAATCCAATCTACTTCGATCCGGAAAATATCGTCGAACTGGCCCTCGAAGGCGGTTGCAACGCGGTCGCCTCAACGCTGGGCGTACTGTCATCGGTTGCACGCCGCTACGCGCATAAAATCCCCTTCATCGTTAAAATCAATCACAACGAGCTGCTCACGTATCCGAACAAATTCGATCAGACCTTGTTTGCGAGTGTCGATCAGGCTTTCGACATGGGCGCGGTGGCCGTTGGCGCAACCGTGTTTTACGGTTCCGAGCAATCCCGCCGGCAAATACAGGAAGTCTCCGAAGCATTCGAGCACGCGCACAACCTCGGGATGGCGACCGTGTTATGGGCCTATTTGCGCAATCCGGCCTTCAAGCAAGACGGCATCGACTACCATGTGGCGGCCGATTTAACAGGGCAGGCGAATCATCTGGCCGCGACTATCAACGCCGATATCATCAAACAAAAAATGGCCGAGAACAACGGTGGCTACAACGCTATTAAATTTGGCAAGACCAGCGCTCGCGTTTACAGCGAACTGACCAGCGAACATCCTGTCGATCTGGTGCGCTATCAGGTTGCCAATTGCTATATGGGACGCGTGGGCATGATCAACTCGGGCGGCGCATCCGGTCATGACGATTTGCATCAGGCGGTGCGCACGGCCGTCATCAACAAGCGCGCCGGCGGCATGGGACTGATCTGCGGCCGTAAATCCTTCCAAAAACCGATGAGTGAGGGTGTCGAACTGCTCAATGCGATCCAGGATGTCTATCTTGACCAAAACGTGACCATTGCATAATGCAATACATTGATTAAAAATTTAATTAGCAAAAATAAACTGTAGCCTTAAGCTGATTCAAGCCGCAGGTGCCAATTAATCCGGCTAAAAATTTTAACGCTGAATTATGTTTCTGCACCTGCAAATCTATCCCATACGGGCGTGAATACGGTAATATCACACACCGATGAACTCCAACGCCTAAAAAACCTTACCGCGCAATGAAAAACTGGTGGCAAACCCTAGACATTGGCACCAAACTAAACATCCCGATTCAGGTGCTGCTGCTCCTTGCGCTGTCGTTCGCCCATATCTGGATTATGGCGCATATCAAGGAAGAAATTCTCGATGGCGCTGAGCGGCGGGCCACCGTTTCCGCCGATGGCATCATCAACGGCATGAACATGATGATGTTGAATGGCACGATTTCAGATCCTAATCAGCGCCTGCTGTTCATCAACAAGATGAGCGATACGGAAAACGTCAAAGAAGTCCGTATTATCAGAACCCGTCAGGTACAGGATCAGTTCGGTTACGGACTACCTGAAGAACAGGTACGCGACGAGATGGACAAGCGGGTTATCAGCTCGAAAAAAACGGACTTCCTGCTCAACGAAGACCCGATCTCCCCTACCCTGCGTACCGTTGTGCCCTTTATCGCCAGCAGCAATTTTCGCGGCACCAATTGCCTCACTTGCCACAAGGTAGAAGCGGGTTCCGTCAACGGTGCGGCGAGTATCACCATCGACATGACGGATGACTTCAAGGCCATCCGACGCACGCAAGGCATGCTGTGGCTAGGACAAATCCTGCTGCAACTGCTACTGTTTTTTGCCACCAACTGGCTGATCCGCCGGTTTATTAAGCCGATTTTGCAGTTGCAATCGTCAATGGAAGTCATGCAACGCGGTGGCAGCATGGCAAGTTTTGTTCCGCTTCCCTTAGATGAAGGCAATCAGGACGAAATAGGAAAACTCACCCGCACCTTCAACCAGATGTCAGAGTCGCTGTATAACTCCGAAAAGTCGATGAGACTGGCGAGCTCTATCTATCAATCGAATGCGGACGCCATCGTCGTAACCGATGAGAATAATCTGATCGTGGATGTCAATCCCGCCTTCACTCGCATCACCGGCTATACACTGGATGAAGTCCGCGGAAAAAACCCGCGACTGATGCAGTCCGGTCAGCACGATATCCAGTTTTACCGCAAGATGTGGCGTGCGATTATCGACCAGGGACACTGGCAAGGTGAAATCTGGGATAAGCGCCGGGATGGCGGACTCTACGCAAAATCGGTCAACATTATCGCGCTGCGCCATCAGGATGGCAGTATCTACCGTTTTGTCGCGCAATTCTCTGACATCACTGAAAAGAAACAAAAGGATGAGCTGATACACTGGCAGGCCAATTATGATCCGCTGACTAACCTGCCTAATCGCCGCTTGTTTCAGGATCGCTTGAATCAAGCCATTAAACTTGCACATCGTACCGAACTGCCGCTGGCGCTGTTTTTCATCGATCTGGATTATTTCAAGGAAATCAACGATACCTTAGGACATGCGAACGGCGATGTATTGCTGATGGAGGTTGCGCGTCGCATCAGTAGTTGCGTACGCGAAGCGGACACCGTCGCCCGTCTCGGTGGAGACGAATTTACCGTTATTCTTCCAGAACTTAGCGATCCAACCCAGATTTTGCGCGTCGCAAAAAACATCGTCGATAAATTGTCGCAACCCTTCTTCTTTGTCAACGATGAGACCGGCTACCATGTGTCGGCGAGCATCGGCATCGCAAATTATCCGCAGGATGCCATGGACACGAAAGGCCTGATTAAATGCGCGGACAAAGCCATGTACGCAGCCAAGTCAGAAGGACGCAACCGCTTTGTTTATTTCTCGAACTCAGGACAATAGCTTGCCTCTTTATACGTATTTCCGTGAAACGGGCTTAGCGGCGTCTTTGCGGCACACTACCCGCCAGACATTAAACCCATGACAAAAATCTCTACAGAGCTGACGCTAAGACTGTCCGCTGCGGTGGAGAGCATGCCTGCCTTTCCGAAAAGCGTGCAGCGTATTCTGGAACTCTCCCGCGACATCAATTGCCGCCCTAAAGAGCTGGTCATGGTGATCGAGCAAGATCCTGTGATGACGATGAAATTACTGAGGGTGATCAATTCCGCCTGTTACGGTCTGCCCAAGCAGGTAACCTCGGTCAGCCAGTCCATGGTGTATCTTGGCCTCAATACCCTAAAAAACATGGCGCTCTCGTTTGCCGCCATGGGCGCACTGCCGCCTCAGGGCAATCTGGGTTTCGACATTCAGGGCTATCTGGATCACTCGCTGTCAACGGCGATTCTGGCGCGCACCTTGTGTCAAAAATACAGCCATGACGATACCGACCCTGCCGATTGTTACATCGCCGGCCTGCTGCACGACTTCGGAAAAGTGGTTTTTGCCCAGTTTATGCAGGCGGAATTTACCGCTGCATTAGCGCTTGCCGCACGAGAAAATATTTCATTGCACGCCGCCGAGCGACAAATCATCGGCACGGATCACACCGTCATCGGGGGCATGCTGGTCGAAAAATGGCGCTTCCCCGAAGCGCTCACCAACACGATACGCAATCATCATGATGACACGGCGCCGGACAACACCGTTCAAAGTTACCTGTTCGTCGCAAATCAAATCAGCAAGAAACTGGCTTTGGGCAATGCGGGCAATCTGATCGCCGAAGACTTGCCACCGGCACTCTGCGAGCGCTTCAACGGTTCATTACAGGACATCATCGCAAGCTTAGGCGATATATCACGCCTGACAAGTGAAGCGCAGATCATTGCACAGGCCGCACGGGTGAGCCGGACATGAAAATTAAATTCTGGGGCGTACGCGGCTCTATTCCCTCCCCGGGCCCTGCGACCGTCAAATACGGCGGCAACACAACCTGCATCGAAATCCGCAGCGACGATAATCAGCTGATCATCCTCGATGGCGGAACCGGCATTTTTCCGCTGGCTCAATCGCTGCTCAAAAAGTTGCCCATCACCGCACATATTTTCAATACACACAGCCACTGGGATCACATTCAGGGCCTGCCCTTTTTCATTCCTATCTTCATCCCCGGCAACACGATCAAACTTTACGGCGCGCGCGATCCCGTTACAGGTGACGGTCCGGAACGCATTATCAACGTACAGCTGCAATACAGTTTTTTTCCAGTACGCGAGGCCGAAATTCAATCGAGATTTGACTATGTCAGCCTGATGCCGAATGCACCATTGATCCTGGGCGACGCCACCATTACGCCCACGCTGCTCAATCATCCGGTGATCAATCTGGGCTACCGTATCGACTGCAATGGCAAATCGATATTTTTTACTGGCGACCATGAAGCCCATTTCAACATCTATGACCCGGAAGATGAGGGCTATGCAGAATATCAGGCGCTGATCGATGAACAGTGTCTCACCATCGTAAATGCGGTACGCGGCGTCGATGTGCTGATTGCTGACAGCTCATACACGCCCGAGGAACATCGAACCAAGGCAGGATGGGGGCACGGCACCTTCGACAGCAGTATTAAACTGGCTCTGAATGCGGGCGCTAGGATCCTTTATTGCACTCACCACGAACCGACCCGCAGCGACGATGAACTCGAACGCGTCTTTGCAGAAGCACTCGAACGCAACGCCAGCATCTTGGGGAAACTAGAAGTCAGGCTGGCACGGGAAGGTCAGGAAATCGAGGTCTGAAGCTGTGGCTCACGCCGCATTCAGACAGGGCTCAGGCTTTCATTTCAGGTTCGACATACAGTTTCCCTGACAGCAAACTGGCCGACACGATCAGCGCGGCCCCCAGCCAGTCGCGCAAACCCATCGCTTCATTCGCCAGAAAATAAGAGGCCACGGCGGCGATCACCAGTTCGAACAAAAACAGCAGCATCGCCCGATTGGCCGGCATGTGCGTCACACCGTACTGCACCGCAAAGCTGACAGCACACAAGGCGATGCTGATCAATCCGAGTATCAGCCAGCTCTCCCCCCCGATTCCCTGCTCAGGCAATCCGCCCTGCCACCAGAGCAGAGGCGCGGTAAGCACAGCCGTCCCAAGCCAGATGCTAAAGGTTTTCGTTTCGACACTAAGACAGGTTGCGCGACGCGATACGACGTTGGACAACGCAAAACTGATCCCGGCTGACAGTCCCAGCCACTCTGAGACATTTTGCGGATAAGGCATGCCTAACGCCGGCTCCCACAACATGATGAACGCACCGCTCATCGACAGCGCGATCACCAGATAGCCGTAGCGATTTAAACGCTCGCCCAGCAACCAGAAAGAAAACAGGATTGTCCACACCGGCGCCAGATAGAACAGCAGCAATACGCGCATCACTTCACCGTGCAGCATCGCCAACACGTAGCCGAAATTGGCCCAGCCGGCACTCAGCAGCAGCCCCAGCGCCCACCAGCCCGCAGTTGAAAATTCGCGCCACACGCGCGGCAGCATGAATGCGCCCAACCCCATCGCCAGCGTATAGGTGATCAGCGTCCCTAACGGCCCCGAGATCCCGGCATCCTGCAATACGCGGTAAGGATACCAGATCAACCCCCAGACGAGCGCCCCTGATAGTATGCCAAAAGAAGGCAACACATTGTTTTTATTATTATAAAAATCCATTATTATCGTCATTCGCCCAGAAATTTTCAGTGCCGGCACCAGCCCTGCGTGCGGATAAAATTATTGTTATCTCACACCCCGTTTAATAGTACACGTATAAAAGCATTATTAACCGCTTAGCTTTCGACACAGGAGATTAACACTCAATGCCGCCACGTTACCATCCGGTTTCCGGGCAGCGAAAATTCAGGTTACGCTATAAAATTAAATACCGGAATGCGGCCCTTCGGGAATCGGGACACCCAGCACGCTGCAATCAAGATCGCTCTTCGACCAAGGACTCAACCGCTGGGCGATACCTCTGTTTAAAGTACACCGATGAACAACTCTGTATCATTCAGCCAACGAGCAGACTCATTTTTGCACTCCAGCCAAAACATTTAAAGCAGGAAAGTCAATGTAACAGGCCGCTGCTCGCACCTTGTCGGCAAATGCTGCATAACAGGGCTGTTCTGTCTTTAACGCGCTGGCCCACTCGATAATGTCTGTCATTGCACCGCAATCAATCATTTCACGCAAAATTGCCAAGGATGCTTCATCAGGATGCTCAAAATCCGTCGAACTCTCACTGAGTGATACTTGCTCCGGACTCACCCACGTAAGATGCAGTAACTCCCCGACCACATGCAACAACGTTGAATGATCAAGCGGCTTCAACAGGAAAGCTGAAAAATCCATTTTCGCTGACAAGCCTTCCGGCCGTAGCGGCACAGAAGAAGACATCAAGACGACGGGCATATCGGCACCAAGTGTGTGCATCTCACGCAACACCTGCCAGCCATCACCATCAGCCATGAATTGATCGAGCAGTACCAGATCAATATCTTGCGTAAAGCGGATTTTTTCGATGGCCTCCCGGCCACTGCGTGCAATACGAATCGAAAATCCGTGCGCGGAAAAAAGCTGATTCAGTATGCCGCATGCGCTCTCATCATCATCGACAATTAAAACGGTTTTTCGGGGTCCCTGATAATCCGTCAACTCGAAAGCATTCATCTGCTTGGGTTTATCTTCAACAGGGGAGCACCTCAAGGTAAAGAAAAAGCGGCTACCCTGCCCAGACTGGCTCTCGACACGCAATCGCCCCCCCATTGCCTCGACCAGTTGCCGTGAAATAGCTAACCCCATTCCGGTGCCTTTGCCGCCATGCCGTGTGTTGTTGCTGCCACGTTCAAACGGCAGAAAAATCCGCTGAATATCTTCCGGTGTAATACCGTCACCCGAATCCGATACACAAAAATCCAACTGAATAATGCCAGCGGTCTCTGATCCAGCAGTAACCCGCAGTGAAATCGAACCATTCCGGGTATGACGTGCCGCGTTATTCAACAGATTATCCAGCACCTGTCGCAAACGTCCACTATCAAGTAACAAAACCCAGGGTATTGCACCTTCCTGTAGCAGAGAAAACTGGTTGTTATTTTGAGAGGCAAGTAACCGCGTGTTGTGATCCAGTGCCATCAAAAATTTGGGCCAATCAACCGGCAAAGGCTCCAGTGTCAACTTTCCCGCAAGGCCTCGGGCATGGTCGAGAATCTCGTCGATCATGCCCAGCAAATGTTGTCCACTTTGCTGAATGCTCTTTAGCCCCTCTTCTGATAGCGCAGCTCCGAACGGACGCGACAACAATTGGGCATTACCAAGAATGGTATTTAATGGCGAACGCAATTCATGACTCATCTGAGCCAGAAATTCAACTTTCGCGGAATTCTCCATTTTTGCACGCATCAACAGGTCGCTCAGCTCGCGCGAACGCTGAAAAACACTCAGAAAAATGAGCGGAGTCGTCATCACCAGGGCCCACGGACCGGCCATCGTTTCGGCCCAGAAAAACGGAAGCCAACCAACAACCGCCCCTAACCGCAACAATTCCAGCACGGCCAAAAAGGCAAAACTGAACACCAATGTCCCCGCCGATGCCATCCCCTCCCGCCAAGCCAGAACTGCCAGCGCAATCCCGACCAAAATAACCCCATTTACCGAGAATGACCAGACCCCTGCCCCACCCCGATAGTCGATAAAAAAAGACCATATCTGTGCAAGCAGCGTGATCCCGACCAGCACAACAAAAAGTTTATATAGCCATCCGCTCCTGCGGATCGTTGGCACAAAACTGTGAAAAAAAACTGTAAAGCCAATCACCGCCAGAAGTGACCCCAGCGCCGCCGTCTCGACTGGCATGGCCATATCCTGCGGAAAAAAGAAGCGCTGCAACAGCCCGGTCCGGAAGCCCTCCAGCAAAAGTTCACCCAGCATTGAGAGCGCAAAAAAAAGATAAGGTAATTCCCGTGTCGCCACAAAAGTCAGACAGGAAAGCAGCATCACCACAAACAACGCCCCCAGCGCCAGCGTCAGACTGAACTGACTTCTTCCTGCCGAATCCCGGAATTCGGCGGGAGCCCAGAGGGTCGTGGACAAATCCACCACCGTGCGCGAAGCTACGCGCAACCAAACCGTTCGCTCCATACGGGGAGCCAAAACTACCGGAATAACCCCATAGGCGCGCCCGATTTCATCACGTAAAGCCAGAGGAGTACGCGTGCCGATATTCTGCTGTCGCCACTCACCACGCTCATCCTGACTAAACAGGCTGATTTCTTCCAGACGCGGATGCCCGACAAAAACCCAGCGTTCGACCGAATCAATTCCCATATTGCGTAGCGTTGTCTGCAGCCAGAAAGCACGTCCATCTAGCCCTCGCGCCATCTCTCCGGGCTGAACGGCTTGCAAGCGACAGGCCCCCTCACGAACTGCGGAAAAGGTCACCGTCGGCCCGGTGGCACACCAACTCATGTGTGGGTCCGCCACGATTTTGCTGCCTTGCGTAACGTCGAGCACAACTGCACGAGCGGCAAAAGGCACAAGTAACAAACAAAATACAAACCAGTAAAAGTATCGCGCAGAAATCATCTTATTCATCGAGCGCCCGTTTTGCCTGCATTTCCTGACGCAACGTTCTGGGCGGGCAACCAAACCGCTCGCGGAAGGCTTTGGCAAAATTGGTCGGCGTTGAATAACCAACATACTCACCGATTTGCGACAAGGGCGTATCGGTAGAACCAACCAGATACTGTGCCTGCCGCAGTCGCTCCTCGCGTAACCATTCAAAGGTTGAGAGGCCGCAATACGCATTAAACGCCTCGTTGATGCGCCGCCGGTTTGTCCCCAGCTGTCGTGCCAGTGTATCGAGCGTGGGCGGACTCGACATTGCCTGTCGCAAAATTTTTTGTCCGGCGGCAACCAGCACTGCATCCAGCGTTTTATCGCTATTTCCCGCGTTGACCGCGGCAACTTCCGCCGGTTGCTCCGACTCTCGCAAGACCAGATGAACCCCAACCCGCGCCAGCACTTCCTGTTCACTGAAAGGCTTGCAGATGTAATCCACGCCCCCCACCGAAAAACCGAGCAGGCGCTCTGCCAGATCGGTTGCCGCCGTCAAAAAAATCACCGGAATAAATCGCGTGGACGGATTCGCTTTCAAACGCCGGCAGACAGCAAACCCGTCTATGCCCGGCATACGCACATCCAGCAAAATCAAGCCCGGCTGCAACAACTCGGCCTGGCGATACCCCTTCTCACCATCGAACGCAACACCCACGCGGAGATGACGGGCTGACATCAATCCCATCAACAACCGAAGGTCGGTGACGGAATCATCAATCAGAAGAATGTCGGTATGGCGGCGTGTTTGCATGGCTCGCTATTGTGCCGCAAAGGGCTCTTGAAAAAGCATCAAAAATAAAAAAATTCCGCGAGGAATAGTATTTGCACTGCCGGGATTACCAGAGGTTTTTTGCTCAAAATTACAATGGATGTCTATCCAATCGGCAGGGCTTTTCATGTCATTTTTTCGTGTTGACCGCAGGATTTTTCTGCTGAGTACCGTGCTGTTTAGCGGTTACAGCCAATCCCAAACCGCAACACCTGCCCCAGTCACTCAGCAAGCCCCCGCCAGTAACGGCGTCACTCAGGCCGCAGTGCAGCAAGGCGTTCTCAACTGCGCCAGCCGTATCAATCAAGTCACGAATTTTCTCGGCTTTACACCCCAAGCCGGTGCGCTGCTGATGATTCCGCCCGCGCAACCTGATCAGCGGGTGATACCGATGGTCATGGAAGTCACAACTGACTCCGGCAGCGCCTATATTTCGGCGAATTTTGCCCCCAATCAGGCCAATGGCTGCGGCGCAAGTTACGACGCGGTGGCTTACTGGCCGCACAAGTGCGAAGCGGTCGCCAATAAACAGTTTGCTGGCATGAAAAATATTGGCACCTTGAAAAGGGATATCACGGTCCTCGACGGTGGCAACGCCACCAAAGTTTTTTTGATGCCAGCTGGTAGTGGTTGCGTGTCGATCAAGAAGGAAGTCGTTCTGTAATCCATCGCTCTAATACGGGCTGCAATTTTAATAAGGAGAAAAAAATGCCAATACAATTCAAACTTTCTATTGTTACGCTCGGTGTACTGGCGGCGCTCGGCAGCGGTCAGGCGATGGCAGGAGCTCAAGCTAATGCTACTACAGGTAATATTGTGCTCAATGTAGGGGGTACTCAAGTCGACTCCCCAGCATCAATTAATCTCAGCGGTGGCGTAACAACTATCACAGCAACAAATTTTAATGGAACTTTAAACGGAAATGCGGCTTCGGCAAACTATGCAACTTCAGCGGGATCTGCTGCGACGGCAGGTACGGTAACTGGCGCGGCACAGACAGCCATTACTTCGGTCGGCACGCTGACCTCTCTTGGTGTGTCTGGTGCGATTACAACAGGCTCAATAAATGATGGCGTTGCGACACTGACCGGCGGGAATCTCTCCGGTGTGGGCACACTCACGGCCACAACAGGCAACATAACAACCGTTAACAGCACCACTGGCAACATTACAAACATTGTCAGCTCGACAATCAGCAATACCGGCGCACTCAATCAGACGGGTGTCAGCACTTTAGTCGGCACAACCAACATCAATACCACAGGCGCGGCAGCGACCCATATTGGTAATGCGACAGGTGCGACCAATATCAATGTCGGCATCGCGGGAACGACGAATATCGGTACCACTTCAGGTGCCAGCCTGACTAATATCGGTAATGTGGCTTCCATCAACACCATTGCGGGCGTCACTCACATCAACGACAACATCAATGCGGCGACAACACTCAATACCGGCACGTCTACCGGTGCGGTGTCGATAGGTAATGCACTGAATATCAGCAATCTGAACAGCGCGACCAATAACATCGGTGTCAATGCATATGCCACGACCAACAACATCGGCAATGGCGCGGCGACCAGCATCAACAGCATCGGCAATAATGCCGGGTTCGCCAGCACCAACGTCATCGGCAGCACCAATACGGGCACGACCGTCATCGAACGCGGCGGCAATACCACGCTGTCACTGATCAATAACACGGCGAGTCTGACTGCCGGCCCTACACTGGCCACAAATGGCATCACCGGCACCACCTCGGGTACGGGTTCCGGCGGTTTGACTGTCTACAATACCGCGCAGGTCATCGGCCCGAACACCACCATCCCGACCGCATTATCGCCAGCCGGTATTTTGAACGGCTTCACCTACCAGAATAAGATCAACGGTAATTTGCTGGTAGACGGTAACGCCTACATTAACGGTACGCTGAACTATGTATCGAGCAATGCGGCGAATACCACCGTTATCGGTGCGCCGATAGCGGGCGTTGGCACCAGCAATCTGGCGGCGGGTGCTGGCACGTCGGGCGGCACCGCGATTGTCATGAAGGGCACGACTGGCGCGACCCAGACCGTATCGAACGGCAACGGACAATTAAGCACGGTGGTAGGAACTGCCGCACAATCCTCTGCTTCGCTGACTTTAACCAACGGGGTGGGTAATACACACGGTATTCTGGTAACTGAAACGCAAACGGTAATTTCCGGTGGTACGCACTCGACCAGTCTGACATTTGACAACAACGATGTAACCTTCAGAAACGCGCAAACCGGTGCACCGATTCAGGTGCATGGCGTAGCGGATGGCACCTCAGATTTTGATGCCGTCAACGTTCGTCAGTTTGCCGGTGCCATTTCAGCCGTCACTGCCATGTCGAACATTCCAAGCCTGGGCGAAGGAAAACATTTCACCATGGGGGTTGGCGTTGGTTCATTCATGGGCAAACAGGCGTTGTCGGTTGGCGGCTCTTTGCGCTATAACGAGAACGTCGTCGTCAAATCGAGCTTGGCAATAGCAACTGGAACCGGCTCTAAACCCACCTTTGGTATCGGTGCTGCAATGTCCTGGTAATTGCTTCGCCGTGACACAAAAAAACCCGCGATGCGGGTTTTTTTTCGCGCCAACAAAAGCGTCTACTCTGAATTGCTTTGCAATCTACCGAAAAAAATTAGCAATTCCCCAGATACTATTCATAAATCAGTATGGATACCACTGTCAGCTATTGTTAAGGGTTGTCGCCGTCACGTGCCTGAAAATCCAATTTTTCGCTCATGAAAATTATTATTTTGAGATTGTCGTTCATTGACCAAGAATAAATCCAGTCAATTTTTGCAGAAGCCTCGGGCGAAAAGGTGATACGAAATGTATCAGCTAATTTCCTCATTTAGTATTAGCGACTTAGCTAGGTAACGCAAAATTTCCCGGTTGCCCGCCATAAAACATGGCTGCCGGCACGATATTTTGTTTTGATGACACTCGTCTGACCTTTATAATGCATGCCACCAACGCCTATGCCCAATTGCAATGAATTCCGACCTGAATAAACTCCAGCCCTACCCGTTCCAGAAACTCGCCGCCCTGTTTCGTGAAGTCACGCCGAATCCAGATTACCGCGCGATCAGCCTGTCGATCGGCGAACCAAAACACGCGACGCCGCAATTTATCCATGAGGCTATGACTGACAATCTGGATGGACTTGCCAGCTATCCCACAACGGCGGGCACTGACGCGTTGCGCAGCACGATTGCCAACTGGCTGGCGCATCGCTACGATATCCCGACGCCCGATTTCAAGACACAAGTCTTGCCGGTGAACGGTAGCCGCGAAGCCTTGTTCGCCTTCGCCCAAACAGTGATTGACCGCAACCGCCCCGATGCTGCCGTCGTCTGCCCGAATCCGTTCTACCAGATTTACGAAGGCGCGGCATTTTTAGCCGGTGCGACCCCCTACTTTCTCAATACGCTGCCGAAAGACAATTACGCGTTGAATTTCAGCCAGTTAGCAGAATCCGTCTGGCAGCGCACTCAACTGATTTATGTCTGCTCACCCGGCAACCCGACGGGGCGCGTGATGCCGCTGGCGGAATGGAAAGTCCTGTTTGAGCTATCCGACCGTTACAATTTCGTGATCGCCTCGGACGAATGCTATTCGGAAATCTATTTTGACGAAGCACCATTGGGCGCGTTGCAAGCCGCCCAGCAACTGGGGCGCTGCGACTACAAAAATCTGGTCGTGTTTTCCAGCCTGTCGAAGCGCTCCAACGTGCCCGGCATGCGCTCGGGCTTTGTTGCAGGCGATGCGCGCGTCATCGAAAAATTTGCGCTCTACCGCACCTATCACGGCTCTGCGATGAATCCGGTGATCCAGTCCGCCAGCATCGCAGCATGGAACGACGAGGCGCATGTCGCTGAAAATCGCCGCATGTATGCCGAAAAATTCACCCGCGTGATGGAAATTTTGTCGCCCGTTTTGCCTGTCCATCTGCCGGATGCGGCTTTTTATCTGTGGATACGCACACCCATCCAAGATACGGCCTTCGCGCAAGCCTTATATCGCGATTATAATGTGACCGTTTTGCCGGGCAGTTTCTTGGCCCGCCACGCGCAGGGCATCAACCCGGGTGAGCATTTTGTCCGACTGGCGTTAGTTGCCGAAACGGCCGAAACCGTGGAAGCCGCACAAAGAATCGCTGAATTTACCCGCGGGTTGTCAGTCACGAGTAGCTAGTAACTCACGACTCCCCACTCACCACTTACTACTAAACAGGAATAACCATGGAACAATTAAAACAAATCATCGAAGCCGCTTTTGAACGTCGCAGCGAAATCACCCCGCGCAATGCGGACGCGCAACTCAAAGAAGCCGTAGATAGCGTAATCACTAAATTGGACAACGGCACGCTGCGCGTCGCCGAAAAGATTGACGGCGAGTGGTTCACCCATCAGTGGCTGAAAAAGGCGGTACTGCTGTCGTTCCGTCTGGAAGACAACGCCTTTATCAAAGGCGGTTTCACCAATTACTACGACAAAGTGCCGTCAAAATTTGCCGACTACAACAGCCGCGATTTCCGTGAAGGCGGTTTCCGCGTTGTGCCACCTGCTGCCGCTCGTCGTGGCGCATACATCGCCAAAAACGTCGTGCTGATGCCCTCCTATGTCAATATCGGCGCCTATGTCGGTGAAGGCACCATGGTCGATACCTGGGCGACGGTCGGTTCCTGCGCGCAGATCGGCAAAAACGTACATCTATCAGGCGGCGTCGGCATCGGCGGCGTACTGGAACCGGTTCAGGCTAATCCCACCATCATCGGCGACAATTGTTTCGTCGGCGCACGCTCCGAAATCGTCGAAGGCGTGATTCTAGAAGACAACGTGGTGATCTCGATGGGCGTATTCATCGGCCAGAGCACCAAGATTTACGACCGCGAAACCGGCACCGTGACCTATGGCCGTGTACCGGCAGGTTCAGTAGTCGTCAGCGGCAGCCTGCCTTCACCGGATGGCAAGTACAGCCTGTACTGCGCGGTGATCGTCAAGAAAGTGGATGCCAAGACCCTGTCCAAGGTCGGCATCAACGAATTGCTCAGAGGCATTTAATCAAGGATCGGGGATTGAGGATTGAGCACAGCTCAGTTTTTCCTCATGCCTCAATCCTCGCACCGCTATCCTTTTTAAGGAGCATCCGATGATCGTCACACCGTTGCTGAAACTCGCGGCCGATAAACTCGCCTCCGACCTGTTTTTTTCGGTCGGTGCGCCGGTCAACGTCAAGATCGACGGCAATGCCGTCCCGGTTAATTCGCAAGTTCTAAGTGCAGACATCATCAAGCGCATCGCCTACGAGATGATGAGTTCGCGCCAGATCATCGAGTTCGAAGCGAACATGGAGATGAATTTCTCCTACCGTGAGGAAGGATTGGGCAATTTTAGGGTCAATATCTTCCGTCAGCGAGGTGATATCGCCATTGTCATCCGCTATATCCGCGGCAAGATCAGCGAGATGGACAAATTGCATCTGCCGTCCGTCTTAAAATCGCTGATCATGGAAAAGCGCGGACTGGTACTGGTGGTCGGCGCCACAGGCTCAGGCAAGTCAACGACCTTGGCCTCGATGATCGATTACCGCAGCCGTACCCAGACCGGGCACATCCTGACCATTGAAGATCCGATCGAGTACATCTTCAAACACGACAAGGCTATCGTCAATCAGCGTGAAATCGGCACTGATACGAAAAACTACGAAAATGCGCTGTCGTGCGGCATGCGTGAAGCACCGGATGTACTGATGATCGGTGAAGTCCGCGACCGCGAGACCCTGAAGCACGCGCTGATCTTTGCGCAAACAGGACATTTGTGCCTGACAACACTGCATGCAAATAACAGCTATCACGCGCTCAACCGCATCGTCAACTTCTTCCCCTACGATTCTCGCCAGAGCGTTTTATCGGATTTATCCATGTGTTTGCGCGCAGTGATTTCACAACGTCTGGTGCGTAACGTGCACGGAAAACAGGTCCCGGCCGTTGAAGTGCTGCTCAATACGACACTGATTGCCGACCTGATCAAGAACGACGAAATCGAAAAGATACACGAGGCCATCGATAAAAGCGTGTCGGCAGGCTCACAAACCTTCGAGCAGGCATTGTATCGTTTGTTTAAAACCGGCGTCATCACCAAAGAAGAAGCCATGCGCAACGCCGATTCAGCAAGCAATCTGGCCGCACTGGTCGATTTTTCCGAGCGCACCAATACCATGACGGTGCCCTCCTACACCCCCAACCCGGTTACTGCACCGCAATCGGATTTTAGCGGTATCAAACTCGATCTGGATGTATCTTGATTAAACTCTACGGCATTAACAATTGCAACACGGTCAAAAAAGCACGCGACTGGCTGACAGAACACCATATCGCGTTCGAGTTCCATGACTTCAAAAAATCAGGACTGGACGCCAGTGTTGCGGAAAACTGGCTGTCTCAACGCGACCAGTCGGAATTGATCAACCGCAAAGGACTAACCTGGCGCGCCTTAACAGATGAACAAAAACAAAGCATTAAAGACGATACTTCAGCATTAACTTTAATGATAGACAAAACGAGCGTCGTCAAACGTCCGGTACTGGAACAGGACGGCAGCATTCTACAGATCGGCTTCGATACCCCCACTTATGCCAACCTATTCAATAAAGAGATTCAATCATGACTGAAACACTCGCACTCGCGAAGGCGCTGATCGCGCGCCGCTCACTTACCCCTGACGATGCAGGCTGCCAGGAAATTCTGATCGAACGACTGGAAAAGCTCGGGTTTATTGTTGAACGCATGCGGTTTGGCAATGTCGACAATTTCTGGGCAAGGCGCGGCATCAATGCGCCTGTCGTGGTGTTCGCAGGCCACACCGATGTCGTCCCCAGCGGCCCGGTAGAATCCTGGTTCAGCCCGCCCTTTGAACCGACGATAAGGGATGAAATGCTGTTTGGTCGCGGCGCAGCCGACATGAAGACCTCGATAGCTGCATTCATCACGGCAATCGAAGCGTTTGTTGAAGCGCATCCGCAACACGACGGATCAATCGCGCTGCTGATCACCTCCGACGAAGAAGGCGTGGCGGTGGACGGCACGGTTCGCGTGGTCGAAGCCTTACAGGCGCGTGGCGAAACACTGGACTATTGCATCGTCGGAGAACCCACCTCCAACAAACTGGTGGGCGACATGATCAAAAACGGTCGCCGCGGCTCACTCAACGGCACGCTGGTGGTGCAAGGCGTACAGGGGCATATCGCGTATCCGCATTTAGTAAAAAACCCGATTCACATGGTGTCCCCTGCCATTGCGGAACTGGCCACGACGATCTGGGATGAGGGCAACGAATATTTTCCGCCGACTTCATGGCAAATTTCCAATATGAACGGCGGTACCGGCGCGACTAATGTCGTCCCGGGCACGGTGGAAATCCTGTTCAATTTCCGATTCTCCACCGCCAGCACCGAGCAGGAACTCAAAAATCGCGTGCATGCGATCCTCGATAAGCACGGCGTCAAATACGACCTGCTGTGGGAATTATCCGGCAAGCCCTACATTACGCCTAAGGGCAATCTGGTTGAGGCCATCAGCCGTGCGATCGAACAAAGCTACGGCATCACGCCGGAACTCTCGACCTCCGGCGGCACCTCGGACGGACGCTTTATCGCGGACATCTGCGCACAGGTGATCGAATTCGGCCCGCTGAATGCCACCATCCATAAACTCAACGAATGTGTCGCGGTCGCCGACATTGAACCTCTCAAGCTGACCTATCAGCGCACACTGGAAAACCTGTTATGCAACTAAGCAATTATTTTTCTGCCGCGTCACAAAGCCTGCTGACCGTACGCGACTATCTGCGCTTCGCCGTCAGCCGCTTCTATCAGGCAAAACTGTTCTTCGGTCACGGCAGCAATGACGCCTATGACGAAGCGGTTTATCTGATTTTGCATACGCTGCATCTGCCGGTGGACACCCTCGCCCCGTTTCTCGATGCGCAACTGACACCTGCCGAACGAGGTGAAGTGCTCAACGTTATCCAGCGTCGCGTCGAACAGCGCATCCCTGCCGCCTATCTGACCCACGAAGCATTTCTGGGCGATTACAGCTTTTATGTGGACGAACGCGTCATCGTGCCGCGCTCCTTCATCGCCGAATTGCTGCGTCAACAGTTAGCGCCTTGGATTACCGAACCCGAATCCATCGCTCAGGTGCTTGATCTCTGCACAGGCAGCGGATGTCTGGCGATTTTGTGCGCCGACGCATTCCCTAATGCGACGATCGATGCAGTCGATTTGTCGCCTGACGCCCTTGCCGTCGCAGAGCGCAACGTGACCGACTACGAGTTAGCATCGCGCATCAGCCTGATTGAATCGGACTTATTTGCCAAGTTATCCGGCCGCCGCTATGACCTGATTATCAGCAACCCGCCTTATGTCGATGCGGAGTCGGTCGCGGCCTTGCCTGCGGAATATTTGCATGAACCCAAGTTATCGTTAGGCAGCGGTAATGACGGACTGGATGCGACGCGCGTGATCCTGAAACACGCGGCAGAACACCTGACCGACAACGGCATCCTGATCGTCGAAATCGGCCACAACAGGGACATCCTTGAAGCGGCCTATCCGAAACTGCCGTTCACATGGCTTGATGTCACCGCAGGTGATCAGTTCGTCTTCATGCTGCATCGAAACGATCTACTGTAATCCTTCATGCCGGTTGAACATTACGAAAATTTCCCGGTTGCCTCGATCCTGATGCCAAAACGGCTGCGGCGCCCGGTCGCGGCCATTTATCATTTCGCAAGAGCAGCGGACGACATCGCTGATGAAGGTGATTTGACGGACGCCGAACGCTTAGCGCAGCTCGCTGCCTTTCGCAGCGAACTGGATCGCATGAATCAAGGTGAACCGCCGCTCACGCCGCTGTTCCAAAATCTGGCCGCGACCGTCCATGCGTACCAGCTTCCCTTGCAGCCCCATTACGACCTGCTCGACGCCTTTTCGCAGGACGTGGTGACCAAGCGCTATGACAACTATGCAGAGCTTACAGATTACTGCCGCCGCTCGGCCAATCCGGTCGGCATCCTGATGCTGCATCTGTACGGTGAGGCCACGCCTGTCAATCTGGCCTATTCGGATCAGATCTGCACCAGTTTACAGCTGATCAATTTTTGGCAGGACGTTGCCAAAGACAGGGGGATAGGCCGAATTTACCTGCCGCTTGATGAAATGGCGCGCTTTGGCGTGACGGAGACCCAAATCGCACAACACATCTGCGATGACAATTGGCGGGAACTGATGAAATTTCAGATCGACCGCGCCCGCAGCCTGATGTTACAGGGCGCGCCGCTGGGCAGTATTCTGACGGGGCGTATCGGCCTTGAAATGCGCATGATTATCGCAGGCGGACTGCGCATTTTAGACAAGCTCGACGCGGTCAATTACGATATGTTCCGCCACCGGCCGGTGTTACGCCCGCTCGACTGGGTTATCATGCTGGCCAAATCTGCACCCCACTCTTATTGAAACTATGACACCAGACCAATACTGCCAGGATAAAGCCGCCGCGAGCGGATCCAGCTTTTACTACAGCTTCCTGTTTTTGCCCAAAGAAAAACGCCGCGCGATTACCGCACTGTATGCCTTTTGCCGCGAGGTGGATGACGTGGTGGACGAGTGCTCGGACGAGCAAGTGGCACGCACCACACTGCAATGGTGGCGCACACAGGTCGCAGAAATCTACTTAGGCCGTCCGCAGCATCCGGTCGCACAAGCGCTGGTGCCGGTCGTCGTACAGTTCAACATGGCGCAGGAACATTTGCTTGAAATCATCGACGGCATGGAAATGGATCTGGATCAGCCGCGCTATGCGGACTTTAAGTCGCTGCAACTGTACTGCTACCGCGTCGCCTCCGTCGTCGGTCTGTTGTCGGTGGAAATTTTCGGCTATTCAGATCGCCAGACGCTCAAATATGCGCACGATTTAGGCATCGCCTTTCAGCTCACCAACATCATCCGCGACGTAGGCGAAGATGCACGCCGCAACCGCATCTATCTGCCAATGGACGAGATGCAGCAATTCAACGTCACGGCAGCGGATATTCTGAATGCCAATGAGACCGAGAATTTCCAGAAGCTGATGGCGTTCCAGATCGAACGCGCGCAGCGTTTTTATGATCAGGCACTGGCGCAGTTGCCCGCGACGGACCGGAAAAATCAGCGCACGGGCCTCATTATGGCGGCCATCTATCGGGCAACACTGGATGAAGTCATCCATTCTGGCTGCCACGTGCTCAAAGAACGCGTCTCACTCACTCCGCTGCGCAAACTGTGGCTCGCCTGGACAACTTGGATAAAGAATTAAATATCGCCGTCATCGGCGCAGGCTATGCCGGCATGGCGGCGGCGGTGCGTCTGGCAGAGCAAGGCATGGCCGTCACCGTATTCGAGAGTGCAAGAGGCTTAGGCGGACGCGCGAGGGGGGTGGCGCACCGGCATACGCAGCTCGACAACGGCCAACACCTGCTGCTGGGCTGCTATCGCGATACCTTACGCCTAATCGGACAGGTGGGCGGCAACCTTGACGCCGACTTTCTCCGGCTACCTTTGCAGCTTGATCTGCACGGCCATTTTTCACTCAAAGCTCCGAGACTGCTGGCCCCGCTGCATTTGCTGGCCGCCCTGCTCCGTGCGCAGGGTTTATCATGGCGTGAGCGCTTGAGTGCTGCGCGCTTTATGCTGTTGCTGCGCCGGATTAATTTCCGTCTTGCCAGCGATATGACCGCGAGCGATCTGCTCGCCCGTCAGGGTCAAAGTCCGCAACTGGTGGAAAAACTCTGGGAGCCGCTGTGCATCGCCGCGCTCAACACGCCCATAGCGATCGCATCGGCACAGGTACTGCTCAACGTGTTACGCGATGCGCTTAATCAAAAGCGCACCGATAGCGACATGCTGATTCCGCGCATCGATTTTGCCGCACTGTTTCCCCAAAAGGCAGCACACTATGTAAAAAAACGCGGAGGGCACGTCCTAACCTCCTGCGGTGTAGAACGCTTGCTGCCCCACGATATCGGCATGGAAGTCGTCACAAAACGGGGCAGCCTGTATTTCAGCCATGTCGTCTGCGCCACACCACCTGTAACCACCGCCCGGCTCCTGCGTGACTTCACAGAACTCGCGCCCGTGGTCGCACAAATCGACGCCTTAGACCATCAGCCGATCTATACCGTTTATCTGCAATACCCGCCCCGCGTCACACTCCCCCACCCGATGCTGGGCCTGCATCAGCGTTACAGCCAGTGGCTGTTCGACAAAGGCCAGATATCCGGTCAGCGGGGCCTGATCGCCTCGGTCATCAGCGCGGAAGGATTACATCAGGCCTTATCGCAAGACGAGCTGGCGCAAAAAGTCATTGATGAACTCAGTAGCGAATTTGGCTTTACCGATGCGCCGCTGTGGTTCAGGGTCATCGCGGAAAAACGCGCCACTTTCGCCTGCACGCCCGATTTGCAGCGCCCGGCACAACAAACGCCCCTAGCTACCGTCCTGCTGGCAGGTGACTATACCCGGGGCGACTATCCAGCAACGCTGGAAGGCGCCGTGCGAAGCGGCATCCTGTGCGCGGAGCTGCTAAAAACTAAAATCGTCTGCCCCTAGTGCACCTGTTTGCAATAAGCAAAAATAGCCAATTCATCGCAACGGGTTGCTTGGTGATAAAATCAGCGCCATGAAACATATCCAGTCGCGCGACAATCCATTTTATAAAGAGCTTGTCAAACTCACCGCCTCGACCCGCAACCGCCGCAAGGCAGGTCAGACGCTGCTCGACGGCGCGCATCTGCTCAGCGCTTATCTGGATGCGGGATATGCACCTCGCCATATCCTGTTGAATACGGCTGCCTTGCAGGATGCTGAAATAACTTCGCTGCGCGCGCGCGTAACCGACTCGCCCGTCACGCAACTGGATGACAAATTATTCTCGGAACTCTCCGAACTTAAAACGCCGACGGGCATCCTCGCGCTGATCGATTTGCCGCCGCCTGAAACAGAAAGCGCCCGCTTCGCCCTGTTACTCGAAGCGGTTCAGGATCCGGGCAATCTGGGTTCGATGCTGCGCTCGGCTGCGGCCGCAGGTTGTGATGCCGTTTTTTTATCACCGGCTTGTGCCGACGCCTGGTCACCTAAAGTACTGCGCGCGGCGATGGGCGGACATTTTTGTCTTGCCATTCACGAGCAGCAGGATTTAGTCAAAATCGCACAAGGCTACTCGGGTAAACGGCTGGCCACCACGCTGCAGGCCACCGACAGCCTGTTCGATTGCAATCTGACAGGAAATATCGCCTTCATGGTGGGCAACGAAGGGGCAGGACTCTCGGACGAATTGCGCGCACTGGCCACCCATCCTGTCACGATCCCGATGCCCGGCGCCGTCGAATCCCTCAATGCCGCGGCCGCTGCTGCCATCTGCCTGTTTGAAGCGGTTCGCCAGCGACGGGCCGGCTGACCCATCGGGGAAAAAGCCCGTCTGACGAAGTATCTGACGACGCGCCGATTCCTGATTCGGCGGTTTTGTGACACAATCGCGCACCTACGGCATTAAAATTAAACTCATCGAGCATTATGACAACTGAAACTACACCAAGCCAGCCGGACACCCTAGCTCACGCACAAGACGACAACCAGATTATCACCGAGCGCCGCAACAAGCTGGCCGCCATACGCAGCGCGGGAGTCGCCTTCCCTAACGATTTCGACCGCACCCATCTGTCAGGCAATTTGCACGAAGAATTCGGCGACCTCACGCACGACGAACTCGAAGAAAAACAAATCCACGTCGCGGTGGCCGGCCGCATGATGCTAAAACGCGTGATGGGTAAAGCCAGTTTTGCGACGCTGCAGGACATGAGCGGCCGATTGCAACTGTTCATCAGCAACGGCGACGTCGGTGAAGAATCCCATGCGGCCTTCAAGCATTACGATCTGGGCGATATCTTAGGTGCGGTCGGTGTGCTGTTCAAGACCAAGACGGGTGAGCTGTCCGTGCGTGTCTCGCAGGTACGCCTGCTGACCAAATCGCTGCGTCCCCTGCCTGAAAAATTCCACGGTCTGGCCGATCAGGAACAGAAATACCGCCAGCGTTATCTCGACCTGATCACCAATCCTGACGCGCGCCACGTCTTTGTCACGCGCACCAAGATCATTCAGGCGATACGCGAATTTTTCATCCATCACGGCTATCTGGAAGTCGAGACGCCAATGATGCACTCGATACCCGGCGGGGCCTCGGCCAAACCGTTCGAGACCCACCACAACGCGCTCGATATGCAGATGTTCTTGCGCATCGCGCCGGAACTGTACCTGAAACGTCTGGTGGTCGGCGGCTTTGAAAAAGTCTTCGAAATCAACCGTAATTTCCGCAATGAAGGGCTGTCCACCCGCCACAATCCGGAATTTACCATGCTGGAGTTTTACGAAGCCTATCGCGACTACAACTACCTGATGGGTTTCACCGAAAAACTGCTGCGCGAAGTCGCACGCAAGGTGCTGGGTACCACCGTTGTCAGTTATCAGGGCCGCGAACTCGATCTGGGCAAACCCTTCCACCGTCTGACCATGGTGCAGGCAATCCAGAAGTATCATCCGCAATTCTCCACCGAACAATTGCACGATCGCGATTTCGTACTCACCGAACTGCAGGATCTCAAAGCAAAATACAATCCGAAAGATTGTCTGGGCGGCTTGCAATTGTCACTGTTTGAAGAATTGTCCGAGACACTCTTGTTCGAACCGACCTTCATCATCGACTATCCGGTTGAAGTCTCGCCACTGGCGCGGAGCAGCGATGCCAATCCTGCCATTACCGAGCGCTTCGAGTTGTTCGTGCTGGGGCGTGAATTGGCGAACGGCTTCTCGGAATTGAACGACGCGGAAGATCAGGAAGCGCGCTTCGATGCACAAGTGGTTGCAAAAGAAGCCGGCGACGAAGAAGCGATGTACAAGGATAACGACTACATCCGCGCACTGGAATACGGCTTGCCACCCACTGCAGGCGAAGGAATCGGCATCGATCGTCTTATCATGATGCTGACCGACAGCAGCAGCATCCGTGATGTCATCCTGTTCCCGCAAATGCGCCCAGAGTAAGATCGTCACTCTACAGGTAGCCTGAATTATGATTGATGGCGATACCCGCACCCGCATCCTGCAGCAGTATCCGATGCTGCAATCGGATGAATTCGATGCACTATTCGCGAGCGCACACGTGATGACTTTTCCGGCCGGCACAATTTTGTTCGATGAAAACCAGCCGTGTCAGGGATTTCCGCTGCTGCTCAGCGGTTGCCTGCGGGTCATTAAATCGTCCGCCAATGGTCGCGAATTACAACTGTACCGGGTCATGCCGGGTGAGAGCTGCATTCTGACCAGCAGCTGCCTGTTGGGGGACACCCCCTATCAGGCACGCGGCATCGTTGAAGAATCGCTTGAGATGATCATGCTGCCCGCCAGCGTTTTTCATGTATTGTTAGGCAAGCACGACGCCTTCCGTCGCTATGTGTTCCGGCTGTTTACCGAACGACTGACCGACATGATGCAGCTGGTCACGGCCGTCGCCTTTCAGAAACTGGATCAGCGGCTGGCCGCGCTGCTGATTGCCAAAACCGGCCCCATCCATATCACCCATCAGGCCATTGCCGACGAACTGGGTTCTGCGCGCGAAATCGTCAGCCGGCTGCTCAAGGGCTTTGCAGAACAAGGTTGGGTCAAACTCGGTCGCGAACAGATCACACTCACCGATATCGCCGCACTCAAAAAATTTGCCGCGCTCGTATGACTTTAATCACCGGCGGCGCAGAGGCTATCCTGCACCACATTAAACGACCCTAAAGGAAATACCTTGAATAAAAACGCTGGCACACTCGATCGCGGCTTTCGCGTCCTGGCAGGATTATCACTGATCGAATTAGCCTATTCCGGTCTGATTGGTTCATGGGGCTGGCTGGGAATCCTGCCCATGCTCACCGGCGTGATCGGCCTCTGTCCGGCCTATGCCCTGCTGCGTCTTAACACCTGCCGCATCAATAAATAGCGCGTTTGTTTGACATCGCCTTGCTCTTCATCCCGATAAGCTTAGGTTTACTGATCGGCCTGATCATGGCACTCACGGGCGCCGGTGGCGGCATCCTTGCCGTGCCAGCACTCACGCTGGGCCTTGGCTGGTCGATGACCTCCGCCTCACCCGTTGCACTGCTGACTGTCGCCACAGCAGCGTTGATCGGCATGATGAGCGGACTGATCGCAGGCGCAGTCCGCATTCGCGCCGCACTGCTCATTTCCGCCACCGGCCTCATCGCGGCCCCCTTCGGACTGCATCTGGCGCATCGGCTTTCGGAGCGCTGGCTGACCGTACTATTCGTCTGCGTGATGCTTATCGTGGCAGTGCGCCTGTTTAGGTCGGCACACCCTTCGGCAAAGCATTCGACACGCGCCAGAACCTGCGTGATTGACAATAAAACCGGTCGTATCAGCTGGAACCCCCTGTCTTTTTTAAAATTAAGCCTGATCGGTTTAGCATCCGGCCTGTCAACTGGCTTGCTGGGCGTTGGCGGCGGCTTCATCATCGTGCCAGCTTTGCTGCGCTGTAGCGATATTGCGATGAGCGGCATTATCGCCACCTCGTTAGCCGTGATCACCTTTGTCTCACTAGGTGCGGTTATTTCGGCATTTTCATCGGGACATCTGAATCTTGCGGAACCGGCCTTGTTGTTTGTAAGCGCAGCCGCAACAGGCATGCTGCTGGGACGCTTGTTCGCGCCAAAAATACCCGCAATCATGCTGCAACGAGCCTTAGCCATGCTGATTTTCAGTGTAGCCTTGTTTTTGCTGTATCGCGCGCGCTAAACCTGAAACGGTTTCAGGACATATAATCCGAAAATGAAAACACACATCGATCTTCAGGTCACCGGCATGCACTGTGCGAACTGCTCAGGACGCCTTGAAAAAGCATTGAACCTGCTGCCCGGGGTTAACGCTGCGGTGAGCATCGCGACCGAAAAGGCGCATATCAGCTACGACCCTAAAACGCTCACACCCGAAGGGCTGATCAAGGCAATTCAGGAGACCGGTTTCGATGCACACCCGATGCGCGATTTTTCGGCAGAAAAGCGGGCAAGACTCACGGCCCTGCAGTCCCAGCAACGGCAGTTTATCCTCGCCGCCCTGCTCACCGCCCCCATGCTGGTACAAATGCTGTTGATGTTCACCGGCATTCACCTGATGCTGCCTGATTGGCTGTCATTTTTGCTGGCAACGCCCATACAATTCTGGATAGGCGGACGCTTTTATTCAGGCGCGTGGCGCAGCTTGCGCGGCGGCGGTGCGAACATGGATGTATTAGTCGTACTGGGCACCAGTGCTGCCTATTTCTTCAGCTGCGCGGTATGGCTGCTCAATCTGGATCAGCCGGTGTATTTTGAAGCGGGCGCAACGCTAATCACGCTCGTTTTGCTGGGAAAACTCCTCGAAGCCCACGCCAAGGGAAAAACATCAAGTGCGCTGGAAGCACTGATCAGCCTGCAGCCGAAAATCGCTCATGTCGAACGCGATGGCGTGATGCTGGAAATGCCAATTGATCAGATGCGCATCGAGGATGTCTTTCTGGTACGCCCCGGCGAGAGCGTGCCGGTGGATGGCATCGTATTGTCGGGATCATCGGCCATTGATGAGGCGATGCTGACGGGCGAGAGCCTGCCGCAATCGAAAAACATGGGCGACACCGTGTATGCCGCCACGCTTAACGGGCTCGGCGTGTTGAAATGCCGCGCACAGGCCATCGGCTCTCATACGCGGCTCGCTGCCATCATCCGGCTTGTCGAACAGGCTCAGGGTTCGAAAGCGGCAATCCAGCAACTGGCCGACAAGCTCTCTGCCGTGTTTGTGCCGACCGTCGTGTGCATCGCTCTGCTGACCTTTGTCGCATGGTGGGTAGCCGGCAGTACGCTTAGCACAGCACTGATCAATGCAGTGGCGGTACTGGTCATCTCCTGCCCCTGCGCGCTGGGTCTTGCCACCCCCACGGCACTGGTCGTCGCAACGGGACGCGCGGCCCAGACGGGCATTTTAGTCAAGGATGCCGAGGCACTGGAACGCACGCATAAACTCTCCGTCTTGCTGGTTGACAAGACAGGTACGCTGACCGAAGGGCATCCGTCCGTCACCGATCTGCTACCGCACGGCGATTTGACAGGCAGTGAACTTTTGAAAATTTCCGCAGCACTGGCACAAGGCTCCACGCACCCGCTGTCGCGCGCATTGACAGCGCATGCAGGCACGCTGCGCATCGATGCCGAACAAGCCGGCGATATTCGCGAATTTCCAGGACAGGGACTGTGTGCCGAAATCAACGGAATGTCGTACTTGTTAGGCTCCCCCGCCTTCGCCGCCGGACGTGCGGTCGCAATCGATGATCAACGCATCATGGCGTTGCAACAGCAAGGAAAAACGGTGCTGGTCATTGCACAAAATTCAGCATTACTAGGCTACATCGCAGTGGCAGACCCGTTGCGCCCCACCAGTCGGTCTGCGGTCAGTAAACTGGTTAAACTGGGCATCCGCGTGATCATGATCAGCGGCGACAATCAGGTCACATCGCAATGCATTGCGGATCAGGCGGGTATCAGCGAGTTTCGCGCCGAAGTACGTCCGGAAGAAAAGGCCGCGCTGGTGGAATCATTCAAACAAGGCGGGAACACCGTCGGCATGGTAGGCGATGGCATCAACGATGCGCCGGCACTCGCCGCAGCCCATGTGAGCTTCGCCATGCGCGGCGGCAGCGACATCGCAATCGAGGCGGCCGACATCACGCTGATGAAGAGCGACCTGATGAGTGTCGTTAACGCCATCTCCTTGTCTCGCGCAACCCTTGCAAAAATCCGCCAAAACCTGTTTTTCGCCTTTGGCTACAACGTGCTGGGCATACCGCTCGCAGCGGCCGGCATGCTCAATCCGGTGATCGCAGGCGCGATGATGGCAATGAGTTCACTGTCGGTCGTGAGCAATGCGCTGCTGCTCAAACGCTGGAAACCTGCAGCCGAAGATTAACCTGAACCTTTTCCATTGTCCGCACTGAGTTTAATCATGAAAACCACCTGGCGCCCCCTTCTGATCGAAGAAACGCACAAACCCTATTTCAGACAGTTACAGCAGTTCGTTGCCGAACAGCGTGAAAAGCACACCGTTTTCCCGCCTGAAGCCGATGTATACGCGGCACTGCATCTGACCCCGATTGAAGAGGTCCGTGTACTCATACTGGGTCAGGACCCCTATCACGATGACCATCAGGCCCATGGACTCTGCTTTTCGGTACGCCCCGGCGAGAGCATTCCGCCCTCATTGCTGAACATTTTCAAAGAATTAAAAGCGGATCTCGGCTGCCAGATACCCAATAACGGCTGCCTGATCCCGTGGGCCAGACAGGGCGTCTTGCTCCTCAATGCCGTATTGACCGTCGAGGCGCATCAGGCCAATTCGCACAAGGAACGCGGCTGGGAGACCTTTACCGATGCGGTGATTGCAGCCGTGAATGCAAAAACGGATCCCGTGGTATTTGTACTCTGGGGCGCCTATGCTCGGAAAAAAATCGGTCTGATTGATCGTAGTCGCCACGTGGTGATCGAATCACCTCACCCCTCACCGCTGTCTGCCTACCGGGGATTTTTCGGCAGCCGCCCGTTTTCAAAAATTAATGCGGCACTGACCGATGCCGGCCGACGCCCCATAGACTGGCAGATTACCGATCTGTGATGTGCGTGCAGGATTACTTTTTCCAAAAAACGGATTGCTGATTAAATGCTTTAAGCTTCTTATTCAATAATTTTAGATTTTTCGACGACTTTAAGCGAATTTCATGATCGATCAGTGCCACACTGTCTGCAGGCAGCGTATCTGCCAGACGAGCCAGCAAGCTGCGAGCGACCGATACATCGTTGATATCACCCAAAAATTCCTGCACCTCGCTCAGTCCTGAAATATAAACCTCCGCCTTGGCCGCATTGAACAGGCCGGCAAAACATTCTGCGCTGTAGCGTAATTTTTTAGCATCGATACGCAAATCGTGCAACGCCACTTCGTCCAGCCGATCTGGTTGCGCAGAGGCTTTTTGATAGCGTTTGTGTAACTGCTGCAGACAACGACTGGCAAATTCAGGTAACTCAGGGGCCGTCAGTTCAGCCTGCTGCCAATAGTTGCCGTTCATCCAGACCGCAAAACGAAGCAGTAAACGCTGCATCACGCAACTCTGAGCGCGCAGCGCCGTATCCGAAGCGGCGCGCTGCGCCTCACACGCCGTCAGCAGAGCGTCAAATCCCGGCGTGACGGATGAGAGGGCATGCAAACTGCCGATAAAGACATCCCATTCGCGCACCTGCCCCAGCACACCGCTCATTGCTGAAAGTTCGCCACGCAAACAGGTCAGTTCCTCATCGGCGCGAACCTTATTCACCATGCGCAGCACAATACGCAAGCGCCGAAACGCCACACGCATCTGATGCAGATATTCGGCGTCCTGAGCACAGCCCAGCGCACCGCGCAAATTGCCTTGCCAATGCTGCAAACATGACCAGACCAGCGTTTGCAGCGCAGACGTCAAGTTATCCGCCCGCGAAATATCGGGCAGTTCACTTTTAACAGGATGAGCGACAAATCCAGCCATGAGCCGGAAGCCCAATTCAGCCTTACTGACGGTTTCCAGCTCAAACGGCACGATATCCAGAATCGCCTGCGCCAGCAAAAACAGATGCTGCGGGTCACCCGACTTCAATTCGAGTTCGAGTTCGCAGATCGGCGTGCTCAGATGCTGCGTGCTGACTTCACCTTTATCCATGCACACTTCGATGATGGTGCCATGCCAGTCAAGCAGCCGGCTGGCGCGGTAAAAATCCGTGGTAAAAACAGGCTGCAGATGTTCGCGCCATGCAAGAGGAAGATGCTCGTCCCAGACCACTGCATCTAACCCCGTAAAATCAAGACGGGCCGATGGCACCGGTATTTCCCATTCAAAACGCTGATGCAAGCCCGCTCTGACCTGTCCGCCGCCCTTCAGGGTCTGTATCCAGCGCCCCCCGACCCGCCGTATTCGCAATGCCATACGGCTTTTGTTGAGATCGAGAGCGGGCGTGTCGAAATAAACATTGTGCAGACGCCGTGTCTCGGGCGCCGTTACCTGATACGACTTGAACAGGGGATGACGACGCAACCTCGCCAGATCATCGGGCAAAATACGCAATTTGAGCTCGGTTTCGACAGACATAGATACCTCAAGGCAAGATTCGTCTACTATAGCAGGCCGTCCGATCCCGCGCAGCTAATCATGGTTATAATCATCGGACTGATAATACACTGGCGCCCATGAAACAAATCACCGGCTTCCCTCCCATCGAAAATCCGGATGCACGCCTGCTGATTCTGGGTAGCATGCCGGGCGTCGAATCGCTCAGAAAAAACCAGTACTATGCCCATCCGCGCAACGCCTTCTGGCCGATCATGGGCGAGCTGTTCGGTGCAAATCCCACGCTGCCCTATCAGACGCGAACCGACATACTCAAGTCATCAGGCATCGCGGTCTGGGATGTACTGGCTTCATGCCATCGCCCCGGCAGCCTGGACGCTGACATCAGTGCCATCCGTGCGAATGATTTCGCGTCTTTTTTCCAGTCTCATTCGCATATCGAACAGCTGTGCTTTAACGGTGCGATGGCCGAAAAACTTTTTCTCAGACAGGTGATGCTAAAGCCCCGTGAAATATACCTCGTACGCTTACCCTCCAGCAGCCCGGCACACGCCGCAATGTCCTATCCGGACAAAGTCGCACAATGGCGCGATGGTCTTCAAATCAAACGTCTGGGATAAGTCGCGCTTTACTGAAAACAACCCCGTTTAAAAATTAACTGGCTTTTATTTAGCGCTTGCGTATAATGCGCACCTTGCCGCAGCCTATGCGGCATTAGCTCATCGTTTCCGACCTACCTCTCGTGTACTGAAATCAGCACACCTGTCTAAAGAACTCTACAAAAATTCGTTTTTAACGGATTTTCAGGGTTTCCCGGTTAGCAACGATGTTTTTTGCGCCGGTTAACTCTCTACCCCTATTCGGGTAGCTCTCGCCTGCGTTTACCATAGGGAACGACTAACGTTCACCATGCCGTTTTTGATTCGGCGTCCGAGCTCTATGCGGATGCGATTCATCAGCGCATTGCGACGCGGATTCCCTTTGATTAAAAGGAATTAACATGACATTTGAAGAACTGAATTTAAACCCATCCATCCTGAAGGCCATCGCTGAAACAGGTTACACCCAGCCTACCCCGATTCAGGAACAAGCCATCCCTGAAATCATCGAAGGCCACGACCTGATGGCGTCGGCTCAAACAGGTAGCGGCAAGACCGCAGCCTTTATTCTTCCGGCACTGAACCGTCTGGCAACGCCCTCCGCGATGCCGGGCAAAGGCCCGCGCGTACTGGTATTGACTCCAACTCGCGAACTGGCACAACAGGTTTGTGACGCTGCGACCAAGTACGGCAAAAACATGCGCTTCAAGATCATCAGCATTCTGGGCGGCATGCCATACCCTGTACAAAACCGCTTGCTCTCAAGCCATGTGGACATTCTGGTTGCAACACCAGGCCGCCTGATCGACCATCTGGAACGCGGCCGTATCGATTTCTCGCGTCTGGAAATGCTGATTCTGGATGAAGCCGATCGCATGCTGGACATGGGTTTCGTGGACGATGTAGAACGCATCGCTGCTGCAACACCGGCAACACGCCAGACATTGCTGTTCTCGGCAACACTGGAAGGCGTTGTTGGCAATCTGGCGTCCCGCCTGCTCAAGACACCTAAGCGTATCAATGTCTCAGCCGCTAAAGACAAGCACGAAAATATCGAACAACGCATGATGTTTGCTGATGACGTTGCCCACAAAAACAAGATGCTGAGCCATCTGCTGACCGATACCGAAGTCAATCAGGCTCTCGTTTTCACTGCAACCAAGCGCGATGCGGACGGCCTGGCCGATCAACTCTCAGCTCAGGGCCATTCAGTTGCTGCTTTGCACGGCGACATGAGCCAGCGCGAACGCAATCGCACTCTGCTCAACATGCGCAACGGTAATGTGCGTATTCTGGTTGCAACCGACGTGGCGGCTCGCGGTCTGGACGTTCGTGGCATCTCACACGTGATCAACTTCGATCTGCCTAAGTTCGCTGAAGATTATGTACACCGTATCGGTCGTACCGGTCGCGGCGGCTCAACAGGCATTGCGATCTCGTTCGCCTCTAACCGCGATGCGCAGTTGTTGAAGCGTATCGAACGTTACACCGAACAAAGCATCAAGATGCACACCATCGAAGGTCTGGAGCCTAAGTACAAGCTGCGCACTGGCGGCCCTTCTTCTGATCGTCCTCGCGGCAACGGCGGCCCGCGTAGCGGTGGTTTCGGCGGCGGTAACGGTGGCGGCTACAACGGCAACCGCGGTAGCGGTTTCGGCGGCGGTAATCGCAGCTCGGCCTTTGCCGGCAACGGAAACAACGGCGGGGCAGGCTTCCATCACAGCGCACCAGATAGCCGTCACAGCCATCCGGCTCGCAATGAAGGCGCTGGTTTCGGCGGTCAGGCCCGTCCTGCTTTCGGCGGACAAACTCAGCAACCGCGCAGCCAGGAACGCAGCTTCGGCAATGCACCTCGCGGCAACAGCGCTCCGCGTCGCGACGGCGGTGATCGTCCTGGTTTCGGCGGCAACAACCGCCCAAGCTTCGGTAATCGCGGCGGCAACAAGTAATCTCGCTGGTTAAGGAATAAAAAAAGCACGCTTTATGCGTGCTTTTTTTATTCCTGTCTGTCAAAACTTCATTGATGCATCAAAGCTATTCTCCGCCGCGCTCCAGCGCAAAAACAATCGGCACGCTAAACCACTGCGTAACCGATTGTCCTGCATGACGCGCCGGCACAAATCGCCAGCTTTTGACAGCATACATCGCGGCATT
The DNA here is from genome assembly GCA_001801025.1 of Gallionellales bacterium GWA2_54_124. Classification (GTDB taxonomy): domain Bacteria; phylum Pseudomonadota; class Gammaproteobacteria; order Burkholderiales; family Gallionellaceae; genus Gallionella. Next base: position 892,854 of record MGWO01000007.1, on the reverse strand, counting down.
GTCCAACAGCTCGTGACCGCTACTGCGCAAAACACTGACCTCCCCGCAAGCGCCCTCGCTCAGCACTTCAACACGCAGCAACACCCGCCCCTGCCACCCCATGCGTTGCGCCACGGCAGGATAATTCGGCCGGGGATTATTGAGATAGGAGGCCTTGTAATCAGGTTCTGTATCGTTGAGCGGAGCAGCAACTACCTGCGCCACAGGCGGACTACTTGTGATCGCCGGCGTCGCTACCGGGGCTACGACAGGCTCTGCCACGTGAGGCTCTGACTTTATAATCACCGGCACGCGGACAGGTTCAGTTCTGTGAGGTTCCGTTCGGGCAGGTAATGACGGCATGACAGGTTGAACCGCTGGCAGAGGATGAACATCGGTCAACACAGACACCGACATCTCACTCACCACCACCACTCTGGGAGGCGCGGGCTGCATCAGCCAGATGCCAATCACGCCGGTATGAATCACCACAACTAGTGCGACGACGCAGATACGCTCAGCGTATCGAATCTCGGGCAAGGCAGTGATGAATGGCGGCATGCAAAGTTACTCTTGAAATGAACTGCGGATTTTACCGACTGTTTAGCCGTCGCGCTTTATTTTGTATCGATTGAGACGAGCGCATCGATCATATCCTGCAGCCAATAAAAAACCGCCCGAAGGCGGCTTTTTATTGGCTGACGAGCAACCTTAAAATTTCACCGTCACACCGGCATTAATCGAACGGCCCATACCGGGTACGCCGATACCGGGAACCATAGTACGCTGCCCCAGATAACTTCCCCCCAGCGGATCAACGTAAAATCTGTTAAACAGATTATCGATCCCAGCATCGAAGCGCACTTGTTTCCACTCATAACTGCTGCGCAAATTAAGCAGACTGTAACCCCCGGATTGCAGTTCGTTGCGTACTGCCTGAACCGTGCTGTGAGCACTGACCAGCTGCGCCTCAACGACATTCGTCCAGTTATTCAGTTTTTGCTCGACGGCCAGTTTGGCATTCAGCGGCATCATGTGATACAGATTATCTCCGGTCGTCAGGTTCTTGCCGTTCACATAATTGAGCACGCCTTTCAAGGCCACACTACCGTAACCGCTTGCCTCAGCAATAGGCTGATGCGCCGAAATATCGGCGCCATACAGACGCGCACTTTGATTGACCATTTGCAAGTTCACAAAACCCGTCGTTGCAGTCATATTAACTGCAGTACAAGTAGCACTTCCGGCAACAACAGGGCAACGCGCGGCATCGATATAATTCTGCACATGCGTATAGTAAGGCGCAACCTTCACTTCAAAACCATTATCATCGTGCCAGCTGGCAGAACCGCTCAAAGTTCGTGCTACTTCAGGTTTTAAATTAAGATTACCGACATACGCGTTGCCATCACCGACCCAGTTATTCATGGACATAGCCATAAAGTTATTAGTCGACCATGCAAAACGCTCATACAGATTAGGCGAACGGGTCTTTTGTGCAAAACCGAACTCGAAAGTCTTGCGTTCATCCGGCGTGTAGCGGGATAACGCTGTGATGTCGATATTATTGTCGGTGCTGGCACGATTTGCCGCATTGAAGGCGGCATAACTCGCAGCCGGATAGGCTATCGTGTTGTACCCCTGCACCGTACCCGTATCCATTTTCACTGACTCCGAACGCAAGCCTAATTGAGACAACCATTGCGGCGTCCAGCGCGCTTCCCATTCGCCAAAAACAGCCAGGCGATCACGCTGCCCATTGTTAATATTCTGAAAAGTGCCACCGGTCATCATATTCATCATCGGCATCATGCCCGAAATCGGACCGACCGGCGCCCACCAGTCGCTCATGCGATAGCGCTGAGACTCGACACCAACGCGTAAAACATCCCGTTCCGACAGAATCACATCACCCTTAATCAGGAATCCGGAATTCTTACCGTCAGTATTCATCGGCATCCCGGCAACGCTCATCGCGCTCGTTTTCGCATCCAGGAAATTCATATAGTGCTGCGTGTGTTCGTTATAGGCACGCGCCTGCAATGCGCCCCAGGCGAACTGCCCGGTATAGTTCAGATTGATCTGCTGACTGTCATTCTTCAGCATATCCATACGCTGATTCACAAACCCCTGATACGGGATGCTTTGCTGACCGAGTTTCAGCTCAAACAAATGATTTTCATGGCGAAAGCCAAAATCCAGTGCATGGTTGGTCGATTTATATTGTGTAGATCCCACCTCATTACCCGCGAGGTAGACATTGGCAAGCGTACCTGTTGACACACCCGCCGCCTTGAAATCAGCGCCTGCCGTGTAATTTTTAGCCGTCGCCGTCGAGCCGGTATAGCGCATTGAGAGATTTTCACCGGCAATCGTCGCCGAGAGGTTACCGCCTTGAGCCCCATTGTTGCTGCGATAAAAAGCACCTGCCTGCCCTTTGAGCAAAGTCCCCTCTCCTGCGCGGGCAAACTCGGCAGCCGCCGAATCCACTTGTATGGTGCCGCCGATACTATCCCCGCCGATACTGACCGGGGTGATACCGGCAAATACCTTGACGCTGCCGACATTGGCAGGATCAATATACGACAGAGGTGAATTCATATGATTGGCACAGGCGGAAATCAGATCCATGCCATCGACTTTCACGCGCACGCGGTCATCGGCCATGCCGTGAATAACCGGCAGACTGGATACGCCGCCGGCACCGTACAGGCTGACACCCGGCTGACCATCGAGCAGTCTGGCGGTATCGCTGGTCGTCGTGCGCAAACGCTGCAATTCCCTTTTATCCAGCCCCGTATTTGAAGGAAGCGGGTTCAGCTTTTCTGCTGTGACGACGACGTCAGGCAACTCGGCTGATTCTGCTGCAAAGGCAGACGGCGCGAATGCCAGTGCAACACAAAGGGTAATTCGTTTCAATTGCATATATTTTCCTGGTAAAAATTAATGTATACGCAATTTTACTTAAATTTTTTTCGCCGCCCCTGCGGCATTTTGTCGCACCACTCTGCGACATTTTGTCGCACAACACCAACAATCCAGCACAGTGACTCAAACAAAGGGCGTAAAAAAACGGGCTGAAAATCCAGCCCGCCTAAAAAAATAACTTTTTAAATCAGACGGCCAGCTTCTTGCACTCCTTAGCGCAAGCAGCGCAGCTCTCGCCGCATGCTTTGCATTCTTGGTGTTTTTCAGCGTGTTTTTTACAGGCTTCTTCGCACTGATTGCAAGCCTCTTGCGCAAGCGCCGCCAATTTCGGCAAGAATTTCGAATTCTGATTCGCCAGTTGTTGCAATGCCCCGCACAACGCCAGCATCTGACTGACGCTTTTTGCGCAAGCCGCCATCTCTTTCTCACCCTCTCCCAGCAATATCAGACAGTGACTCAAGCACACTTCACCGGTTTGAATGCAATCGGCCGCCGATTTTGCCAACGCTGCGTTAGCAGGTAATGCATGATGATGTTCATGAGCCATGTGATCGTGCTCTGCCGCCTCTGCATTCCCCACCAAAGCCGCCCCCGCTAGCGCCATACCGCCCAACAACAGTTCTCTTCTGTTCATAACACACTCCATTCGTTAACAAGCCATACAATATCAAACACCCGCGAAGCCTACATCCTGCCTGACTCAGACTGCAATCGTCAATAAAATACCGTCGAATTCGGCTACTTCGCTAACGTGACAAAAGACAATTTACTCACACCCGCATGCTGTGCCAGCGCCATCAATTCGGCAATGCGTCCGTAGGGCACCAGCTTATCCGCCTCAATCTGCAACTGAAACGCCGGATCCACCGCCCGCACACGCAACGCCTCAGCTAACCCTTCATCGCTCACATGCGCGTGATCCATGGACACATTGCCGCGCGCATCGACTTCCAGACTGACTTTTTGTAATTTTTCCGCTTGTTGAACCGCATCCGTTTTGGGCAGCGTAATCTTGAGCGACTGAGGGGATAGCAAAGGCGCGGTGATAATAAACACCACCAGCAACACCAGCATCACATCGACCAGCGGCGTGACGTTGATTTCACTCATCATTTCGCCATCTGAACTATTACCGGCCATCTCACTACCCCTTAAAATTATGCTTGAGTGCCAGACGCATAAAGTCGTGCGCGAAATTTTCCAGCTCTGTGATGCGAACCTTTAAATTGCGCAGAAAATAATTGTAAGCCAGAACAGCCGGCAATGCCGTGGCAATACCGATCGCGGTGGCGATCAGCGCTTCGCCTATCGGGCCTGCCACAACATCGAGCGATGCCGCGCCGCTTTGCCCTATGCTTTGCAGCGCATGCATAATGCCCCAGACCGTACCGAACAGCCCCACAAAGGGTGCCGTCGAACCAATAGTCGCAAGTTCTGCCAACCCCCGCTCGTGGTAACGTTTTATATTTTCTACCTGTTGCCGCAACTGACGCTCCAGAATTTCCTGCGGCGCACCGGTATGCATCAGATCCTGCCGATCCGAACCCAAAGCACGAAGCTCTGAAAACCCGGCCTTGGCCAGCAATGCGACATCGCCCTCACCACCTTCTGCCACACCTTCTGCCGCGCTCCAGTTGCTCGCCGCCCAAAATGCGCCGTGGAAAGTACGATTATGCTTGCGATCCTTCGTTTGCTTCCAAAGCTTGAACAGCGCAATCGACCAGGTAGCCACCGACAACAGGATTAGCAAGAGCAGCGTACCGACCACGACGGGGGAGTTCACAGAAAACAAATTACTCATACTATTGCATCCTCTAACGTAAAAACAGCGGGTTCAGTTGAACCTGCCAATGACACGAACAACACGCATACCCGGGAGGGAATAAGCCGCTGTGCCACCGGCATGGGGATCGAAATGTAGCGAAAAAACCAGCTTTCGGGAATGTGGCATTTTGTCGCACCCGAATCAGAAATCCATTCAATCCTTGTGCAGCGCTGCTTTATCCAGCTTTTTTGGGTAATCCACAGACAAAATACCATCAACAATGATGTTTAGTTCAGCCTCATCGATTTCCGGATAAGGGGGCATATCCATTTTCCCCCACTCACCTGCACCACCGTGCCTGATTTTATTGATCAGATGCACCGCAGCCGTTTTATCATCAGTGTATTTTTCAGCCACGTCAGGCCAGGCTGGCAGCCCCATGCTATTTCCTTCGAGGTGGCAGGCCAGACAATTATGCTTAATAATCAGCTCTTCGAAAGATTCAATCTTCACCGGTGCTGCAACTGGCGCATGTTGACGGTCATCACATGCGGACAAAGCCATCAGGGAGATCATCAAAATACCGCAGTAAACGGGGTAATTTTTTAAAGAGGCAGTCATTATGCTCCAGCGAATTTTCAGCAAAGTTGGCATTTTAATAGTTTTTCCCGAAACAATCGCCGGTATCTAAAGTCTGCATAGACGGGTTCCATTAATCAACGAGAAGGTTAATGCCGGAGCTGCTGCTCGAAGGCTTCAACCGCCTTCTTGACCGATACGAAAAACTGCTGACTCCCCAGAGCTTCTGAAAGGCCCACTTTCGCCAACTCTTCGCGAAAGGGCCTTGGTGCATCGGCGATTTTGATTTGCACCCCGCGCTCCTGCATTTCCCGGTGCAACTCGGCAAAGCGCTGTGCAGCTGTCACGTCCATGTCGGTAATTGCCTGCGCATCGATGATCAGCCATTCGAGATTTTCTTCGGCTTGATTGACCAGTTGCACAATGCGCTCCATCACGTAGCGCGCGTTAGCAAAAATCAGCGGGGCATACAGACGGTAGACAATCACGCCGGGTACTGTTTCCGCCTCGTCATCCTCCAGACAATCATGAAATTTTCCGTCCTTGATCAGGCGCTTTAACACCGCATCGCGCGGCCGCGACAATTCGACCAGCAAAGCGATAAGCGACAGCAGCAAGCCGGCGATAATACCGGTCACCACCCCGGCCAGCAGGATTGCCAGCGTCACGCCAACAGCAATCGCAAACTCGTTCCGGTCAATCTTGTATAGCGTGCGCAGCGATGCCAGCTCCAGCATCCCCACAGCGGTGACGATCAGGATGGCGCCCAGCGCAACTTTAGGCAGCAAAGCAATGAGTCCGGTCAAAAATATTAAAAACAGTAGCAAGCCCACTGCCGAGACCAATTGTGCGACCTGCGAATGACCGCCTGCCGCATCGACGATCGAAGTACGCGACTGACTGGCCGACACCGGAAACCCCTGCCACAGGGCAGCCAGAATATTGGCCGAACCTAATGCGACTAATTCCTGATTAGGGCTGACCGGATAGCCGTGTTTTTCAGCAAACGTCTGTGCCAGCAGAATTCCATCAGAAAAAGTCAGGAATGCAAGGGCAACCGCCGCGGGTGCCAGTGCGGCAATATCAGACCAGAGCGGCACGAATATCTCAAACCGGGGAATGCCGGAGGGCACATGACCGACCAGTGCGATACCATACTGCCCCAGATCAAAAACAACCGTCACCAAAATCGCTATAGCAGATACGACCAGTGCACCCGGTACGCGCGGCAACCAGCGGCCCAACCCGACCAGCAACACCACCAGCAGCGCACCGAAAATAACGGTAGGCGGGTGTGCATCGGGCAACTGCCGGACCAGCGTTGAGAGCAGCGGGAAAAATTCTTCCCCTTGCGTCTTGATCGCGAACATCTTGCCTAACTGGGTGGAAATAAGTACCAAGGATGCACCATTGAGATAACCGACCAATACGGGTCTGGACAACAAATCGGCAATTACGCCTAAGCGCAGTCGCGCGGCAAGCAGCAATACCACACCCGACAACAACCCTAACTCTGCGGCCAACTGCGCTAGCCGCCCTGGATCCCCTAATGCCAGCGGCAAGATCGCAGAGCCCGCCAGCAATCCGATCGCCGCATCCGGCCCCGCAATGACATGACGCGAACTGGCAAACAAGGCATAGCCGATAGACGCTGCCAGCGCGGCATAAAGCCCGGTGATCGGCGGCAAGTGTACTAGTTCAGCATAGGCGACGACCGCGGGTATCATCACGATACACGCCGATAATCCGGCAGACACATCGCGACCTATCCAGCGTGGATGGTAATTTCGCAGGGTATCTAACAGCGGTAAAAACGAATTGATCGGTTGTCGGTGCAGGGGGATTTTCATAGTTCAGCCAGTTCCGGAAATCAGTTAAATCTCGTGTGCTCTGTTAATACGCCCGTCATACTAAACCAGCCTGAGAAATTTGCTTATAAAATTGCTCAATGGCAGACATCCGTACCATCGATAGGTTTGCGCTATAATTGCCCCCTTTTCAGCCAGCACCAGCTCAGGACCACACCATGGAAGCCGAACAAATTAATTCAATAAACAATCACTTGCAAGACTTGAGCTTACGCAGCAATGAATTACGGAGGTATCTTTGACTACGATACCAAACAGGAACGTTTAACCGAAGTTTGTGAATTAGCCGAAGATCCGGCAATCTGGCAGGATGCAAAACGCGCACAGGAACTGGGGCGCGAGCGAAAAATGCTCGAAAGTGTTGTTTTTGGTTTAGGTAAAATCCAGCAGGATCTGACGGATGCGGCCGAACTGTTCGAGATGTCGCAGGAAGAAAACGACGAAGCGTCGTTGCTAAGCACGGCAGCCGACATCGACGACATAGAACGCCGCGTCGCCGAAATGGAATTTCGCCGCATGTTCAATCACCCGATGGACCCGAACAGCTGCTTCATCGATATTCAGGCAGGTTCAGGCGGTACGGAGGCGCAGGACTGGGCCTCCATGCTGATGCGCATGTATGTTCGCTATGCCGAACGCAAGGGGTATCAGGTTGAAATACTGGAGATCTCCGACGGCGATGTCGCGGGCATCAAAGGCGCATCGATCAAGCTCATCGGAGAATACGCCTTCGGTCATCTGCGCACCGAAACCGGCGTACACCGGCTGGTGCGAAAATCGCCGTTCGATTCAGGAAACCGCCGCCACACCTCGTTCTCCAGCGTGTTCGTCTATCCGGAAGTGGATGACTCGATCGAAATCGAAATCAATCCGGCCGATCTGCGCGTGGACACCTATCGCGCGTCAGGCGCGGGCGGTCAGCACATCAACAAGACCGATTCAGCAGTACGCATCACGCATATTCCGACCAATATCGTGGTGCAGTGCCAGAGCGATCGATCGCAACACCGCAACCGCGCCGAGGCAATGGCGATGTTGAAATCGCGCATGTATGAAGAGGAATTACGTAAACGCAACGAAGAGAAACAGGAAATGGAAGACGGCAAGACCGATATCGGCTGGGGACACCAGATCCGCTCCTACGTGCTGGATCAGTCGCGCATCAAAGACTTAAGAACCAACCATGAAGTCGGCAACACACAGGGCGTACTTGATGGCGATCTGGATGACTTCATCTCAGCCAGCCTAAAACAAGGCGTTTAACCGCCGCTGCCCCGGACGGGGCAGCGCATCAGACGCGAGAACTTTCGTGCTCCAGCAGCTCACGAATCTCTTCCAGCTCCTCTATCGTAATAGACAGATGATGCAGTGCTTCTTGATAATGCTCATCGCTGACTTCAAAATTAGCATTTTCATTAAGCTCGGCAATCAGTCGCTCTGCCACATGGGTTACCGCAATCAGTGAAACGGATGCCCCAGCAAGCGTCGCTTCAGGCAGCTGATACACATTGCTCTCATGGTGAAACAAAATCGACTGGCCGATATTTTTTGGCAGTCCCCAGTTTCGCGCCAGCAAAGACCCCACAATGGGATGCGTACAAGGAAAATACTCATTCTCAGCATCAATCAACGGCTGACGCCTCTCCATCGCCTGCTTAATAACTTCACAGTAGTTGTCAAAACGCTTGCGCAACAAGGGGATGGCCGCATCATGGAACAAGGCGAACGTATAAGCGGCATCAGGAGGAATGCCATGCTGCTTTCTGGCGATTAAGCCGGCAGCGGTGGCTACTAGCGATGCGTGATTCCAAAAACTCTCCAGCCATTTCGCATCCACACCAGTCATACAACTGCGCAGAGCGGCGGCCACAACAACACAGACCACGTTGCGTATTCCCAATCTGGCCAGTGCGACAGATACCCCGCTCACGGGTTGACTGGTGCGAAACATCGGTGAATTGGCCAGTTTGATCGTCAGCGCAGCCATCCCGACATCCTGTTCAATGGCTGCGGCCAGTTTTCTGATATCAGGCTCATCGCGCTGAGCCTCAGACATGGCCAAACTTACAATTGCGGGACAAGTCGGAATATCGATATTTTTAAAAACGAGACTGATGTCGTCGTGTGACAATTCCAGATTATTAACTTCCTTACCAACACCCATAACGACCCCTAAAAATACTGACTGAGCTATTTAAATAGTTTCAAACAATAATACTTTCTGATTTTGATAGATATTAGCCAATAGGACTAGTACGCCATGCAATTGACGGCCATCCGGACACTCTCAAAAAGCGGCCAGTCAGTCTGTTACAGGTTTGACATGCCAGATCCTATCAGCATATTCTTTGATCGTACGATCGCTGGAAAACTTCCCCATCCCGGCAACATTCAGAATGGCGCGGCGCGTCCACTCCTTTTGATCCTGATACAGCGCGCTCACCTTATCCTGACAAGCAACATACGCCTCATAATCAGCCAGCAAAAAGTACTTATCGCCCTGATGGAGCAAAGCATCCACAATAGACTGATAACGACCGGGCTCATCAGAACAGAAATAGCCGCCTGAGATCATGTCCAGCGCCTGTTTTAACTCGGCACTGGCATGATAATAGCGCATCGGATCATATCCCTGACGACTTAACTCATCCACCCCTTCCGTTGTGAGTCCGAACAGGAAGAAGTTATCGTTGCCCACTTCTTCGCGCATCTCAACATTGGCGCCATCGAGCGTACCGATGGTCAATGCACCGTTTAGCGCAAGCTTCATATTCCCCGTACCCGACGCCTCAGTACCTGCAGTGGAGATCTGTTCCGACAAATCAGCAGCCGGCACGATACGCTCGGCATTAGACACGTCATAATTCGGAATGAAGACCAGTTTCAAACGGTTCCCGACCCGCTGGTCATTATTAACAATATCCGCAACGTCGTTGATCAGGCGAATGATGCATTTAGCCATCGCATAACCGGGCGCGGCCTTACCCGCGATGATCACCGTGCGCGGCATACAGTCATCACCTGCGCGAATACGGTTATACAGGGTAATGACATGCAGCACGTTGAGCAACTGGCGTTTGTATTCATGTATGCGTTTGATCTGAATATCAAACAGCGAGGCGGGATTCACTTCAATGCACAGCTGCGAGCGTATCAAATGAGCAAGTCTCACCTTATTTTCATGCTTGACGGCACGAAACTGCATCTGAAACACCTCATCATCGGCCGCCTCGCGCAATCCTTTGAGCTCATCAAGATCGGTAATCCAGCCATTACCGATCCGGGTACCGATCAACGCGGCAAGTCCCGGATTAGCCTGATTCAACCAGCGTCTCGGCGTCACGCCATTGGTCATATTGACGATTTTTCCCGGTGTAATGCGTTCGAAATCGACAAAGATCGTACGCTTCATCAACTCCGTATGCAACGCCGCGACGCCGTTGACCGTATGACTGCCCACAATAGCCAGATGAGACATCCGCACGCGGCGCCCGTTGGTTTCATCGATAAGGGACAATCGCCTGAGCAATTCACCGTCTCCGGGAAACTGATGCATCACCTGTTGCATGAAACGGTAATTGATCTCAAAAATAATCTGTAAATGGCGAGGCAGCAATCGTTCAAAAAAGGCAACCGGCCATGTCTCCAGGGCTTCAGGCATCAGCGTGTGATTAGTATAGGAAAAAATTTGCGTGGTTAGCCCCCACGCCTCATCCCAACTTAACTTATGCACGTCGACTAATAATCGCATCATCTCGGCGACGGCAATCGACGGATGCGTGTCATTCAACTGAACCGCAATTTTTTCCGGCAGCATCGACCAGCCGTCAGCGTGCTTTTTATAACGAAACAGCATATCCTGCAACGAAGCACTGACAAAAAAGTATTGCTGCTTGAGCCTTAACTCCCGTCCGACTTCCGTTGAGTCATCCGGATACAGCACCTTAGATAAGTTTTCCGAATCGTTCTTATCGGCGACGGCCTGTATGTAATTACCCTGATTGAAATAGCGCAAATCAAAATCGCGAGAAGACTTCGCAGACCACAGCCGCATGTTATTGACCGTTTTTCCGCCAAACCCCGGCACAGGCGTGTCATACGCCATCGCCATCACATCATCCGTTTCAACCCAATGGTGATGCAGCGAGCCGTCCTCATGCCTATATTCGACAACACGCCCGTAAAACTTGACCGGATACAACAACTCAGGTCGTGGAAACTCCCAGGGATTGCCGTAGCGCAGCCAGTTATCAGGATGCTCGACTTGTTCGCCGTTTTCAATACTCTGGCGGAACATACCGTATTCGTAGCGTATACCATAGCCGTAACAGGGCAAATCCAAGGTTGCCATTGAGTCTAAAAAACAAGCCGCAAGACGCCCCAACCCGCCGTTACCCAGCGCTGCATCAGACTCGATTTCGGCAACCGTCTCATACTGCTGTCCGAGTTCATACAGCGCAGTTTTTAATTGCGCATTGAGTTCCAGATTGAGCATGGCATTGCTCAGGGTACGCCCGACCAGAAACTCCAGTGAAAGATAATAAATTCTTTTGGAGTCGTGTTCATAATAACGTTGCATGGTCGCCATCCAGCGCTCGACCAGACGGTCTCGCACCACGTGGGCGGCAGCCTGAAACCAGTCCCGTGTGGTTGCATTAGGCAAGTTCTTGCTGCTTGAATAAATCAGATGATTGGTCAGCGATGCGCTAATCTTTTCAACACTCATGCCTGAATTATTAGGTATCGAACTGCTATTCATTGCATCCCCCGTGATGAAATTTGTCTGTCCGGCCTGATTCTCCGCGCCTTGTCATACCCTGTCAATCTTGCCTACGGTCACTATGAGGTGCTACAAAAAATACCTGACAAATATGACAATCCGTTCGCATCGGGTGATAATAACAACGACTGCTTCTACGCTGCTCATACGCGAAGCTGAAGTCCTGTATAACAAATCTGTAATACTAAACCGTTACAACGATCTTATTCTCCAGACTCAACCTGATGCATAACATCTCAAGAGTGAAAATCATGAATTCAAAAATTACCCCACTGTCCGCCGTCGAAGTAAACCATATCAATGCCTACTGGCGCGCCTGCAACTATCTGGCCGCCGGTATGATTTATCTGCGCGACAATCCGCTGCTTAAAGAACCGCTCAAGCTCGAACACATCAAAAACCGCCTGCTGGGACACTGGGGATCGAGCCCGGGTCTGTCGTTCGGCTATATCCATATGAACCGTCTGATCGTCAAATACGATCTGAATGCGATCTTCATGGCAGGCCCGGGGCATGGCGCACCCGGCGTGCTGGGGCCTGTGTATCTGGAAGGGCGCTACAGCGAGGTGTATCCGAACAAGGGCGAAAACATCGACGGCATGCGCCAGTTTTTCAAAGAATTTTCCTTTCCGGGCGGCATCGGCAGTCACTGCACCCCTGAGACACCGGGTTCCATCCACGAAGGCGGCGAATTAGGCTACAGCGTGTCCCACGCCTTTGGTGCTGCTTTTGATAATCCTGATCTGATCGTGACCGTGATGGTGGGCGACGGCGAATCCGAAACAGCCCCCTTGGCGACCTCCTGGCACTCGAATAAATTTCTCAATCCGATCCGGGATGGCGCCGTGCTGCCTATCCTGCATCTGAACGGCTACAAGATTAACAATCCGACCATTTTGTCGCGCATTTCGCACGAAGAACTGGAAAACCTGTTCAAGGGCTATGGCTGGACGCCCCACTTCGTCGAAGGCTCAGACCCTGAAACTATGCATCAGCGCATGGCACAGGTGATGGAAGAATGTGTGCTGGAAATCCGTCGCATTCAGACTGAAGCACGCGAGAGCGGCATACCGGCACGTCCTCGCTGGCCGATGATCGTACTGCGCTCCCCGAAAGGCTGGACGGGACCGGCTGAAGTGGATGGCAAAAAGATGGAAGGATTCTGGCGCTCGCATCAGGTGCCGATCGGCGACGTCAAAACGGCAGAGCATTTCGCCAAACTGGAAGAATGGCTGAGCAGTTATAAGGTCGAAGAACTGTTCGACGAAAACGGAAAACTGTTGCCGGAACTCAAAGCGCTGGCGCCCAAAGGCATCCGCCGCATGAGTGCCAATTTGCATGCGAATGGCGGCCTGCTGCGCCGCGCACTGCACATGCCTAACTGCCGCGACTACGCCGTTGAGGTCAAAAATCCGGGCACCACGGTCGCGGAAAATACCCGTCCGCTGGGAAAATTCCTGCGCGACATCATGCAGGCCAATCTGCAAAATTTCCGCGTATTCGGCCCAGATGAAAACAGTTCGAACAAACTGGATAACATCTATGAAGTAAGCAAGAAAACCTGGCTTGCCGACTACCTGCCAGAGGATGCCGGCGGCGGTGAACTCTCCCCCGATGGTCGCGTGATGGAAATGCTCTCCGAACATACGTTGGAAGGCTGGCTCGAAGGCTATCTGCTCTCGGGACGTCACGGTTTCTTCTCTACCTACGAAGCTTTCGTTCACGTCATCGACTCGATGTTCAACCAGCATGCCAAATGGCTGGCAATGTCAAAAGACGTGCCTTGGCGCGCGCCGGTATCGTCGCTGAATCTGCTGATCACCTCCACCGTATGGCGTCAGGATCACAACGGCTTTACCCATCAGGATCCGGGATTTTTGGATCTGGTGGTCAACAAGAGCCCCGAAGTCACGCGCATTTATCTGCCACCCGACGTCAATTGCCTGTTATCGGTCGCCGACCATTGTCTCAAAAGCACCGATTACATCAACGTCATCGTCTGCGACAAGCAAAAGCATTTGCAGTTTCTCAACATGGAAGCGGCGATCCTGCATTGCACCAAGGGTATCGGGATTTGGGACTGGGCCTGTAACGATCAGGGAGGCGAACCGGATGTCGTGATGGCCTCAGCGGGCGATATTCCTACCAAGGAAGCGCTCGCCGCCGTGATGTTGTTGCGCGAGCATTTCCCGGATCTAAAGATTCGATTTATCAATGTGGTCGACCTGTACAAACTGACGCCTTCCACCGAGCACCCGCACGGCCTGAGCGATCGGGATTTTGACAGTCTGTTCACCAAAGACCGTCCGGTGATGTTCAATTTCCACGGCTACCCGTGGCTGATACACCGCTTAGCCTATCGCCGCACCAACCACCAGAACTTCCACGTACGCGGTTACAAGGAAAAAGGCAGCATCAATACGCCGCTGGAACTGGCCATACAGAATCAGATCGACCGCTTCAGTCTGGTGATCGACATCATCGATCGCCTCCCTGCCCTGCAAGTTTCCGGCGCGCACATCAAGGAGAAGATGCTCAATAAGCAGATCGAATGCCGCAACTATGCCTATGAACACGGCATCGACTTACCGGAAGTCGATAACTGGACTTGGACCCTGTGAGTTATCAATTGATAATTGATAACTGATAATTTTGAAAACCATCCTCACCATCAACAGCGGCTCCTCGTCTATCAAGGCCAGTTTGTTTCAGGCTGACGGGGGACGGCGCAATTTCCGCTACGAGCACCTGCGGGATCATGCGCCGGCCTTCGACCTTTTGATGCAGGAAATCAAACACGATGCGCCCGATCTTATCGGCCATCGTTTCGTGCACGGCGGCGAGATCACCGATGCTGCGCGTCTGGTCGATCACACGGAACGGGAACGCCTGGAGAGCCTTATCCCCCTGGCACCGCTGCACCTGCCGGGCAATCTGATGGGGCTGGATCTTTGCCGCCAACGTTTCGATGTACCGCAAATTGCCTGTTTTGACACCGCGTTTCATACGAGCATGCCTGAATTATCCCGTCGCCTGCCGATCCCGCAGGAATTTGGCCTCTGCCGCTTCGGCTTTCACGGCTTAAATTATGCCTACATCGCAAGCCGGCTACCCGAACTGTTGGGCGAGACGGCACGGGGCAATATCGTCATCGCGCATCTGGGCAGCGGCGCGAGTCTCTGTATGCTCAAAGACCTGCACTCGGTCGACACCACCATGGGATACACACCGGCGGGCGGCGTCGTGATGGGCACGCGCAGCGGCAATCTGGATCCGGGCGTCATGCTGGAACTCTCCCGCCGCTTCGATAGCGCGCAATTAACCGATATCGTGTTCCACAAGATGGGTTTGCTCGCCCTGTCCGATAATGAGTCCAGTGAAATGAGCGAGCTATTAGCCAGCAATACGCCCTCTGCGCGCTTTGCCGTCGAGTATTTCTGCCGCGAAGTCAGCGGGGCAATCGGCGCACTGGCGGCAAAAGCGGGTGGCATTGATGCATTGGTGTTTACAGGCGGCATCGGCGAGCACGCAGCGATCATCCGCCGGAAAATATGTGAACCGTTGGCCTTTTTAGGCTTTGCATTGCATAACGACGGGGCTGCGATAAAAATCAGCACCGCTAACAGCCGCCCTGTTCTGGTTATTGCAGCAGATGAAGAAGCAATGATACAGCGACTGTCTATATCCGCCAGTCTGAATTGATCGCCGTCACACACTGTTACAAATTTAACCGACCAAGTCTGCGCGAAGCTGCGTGCCAGCCGTTACAATGAGTGCATAAAATTCGTCACACTGCCCATGTCTGCTCACTTAAAATTTCAAGTTCTGCTGGCCGGATGCAGCCTTACCCGGAACGCTGCACTGATGCTGTGCATGCTGCTAGCCGGTGCTGACTCGCTGGCCGACGTAATGACAGATCCACTCTCGACAGAATCCCGCCTGAAATCCCCTGCGCCCTGCGCAGAAAAACAAAATGACCGCGCCTTTGATCTGGTCGACATCGTCAATACTGCGTTGTGCAACAACCCGCAAACACGCGAAGTCTGGGCCAACTCACGGGCGCAGGCCGCACAGGTCGGCATCGCAGAGGGTGGGTATCTGCCCGGCGCCAGCGTGAGCGTCAGCCAAAATCAAAGCACGCCCGGCAATAAACTACGCAGTCTGGGCCTGAGCGTTTCCTATTTGTTATATGACTTCGGTGCCCGCTCGGCCAATCTGGAAAACGCCCGCCAATTACTGATTTCGGTGAGTGCCACGCAGGATAATACCGTGCAGGCGGTGTTTCTCGCGGCAGTACAAGCCTATTACCAGACGCGCTCAACGCTCGCCGCATTCGACGCCTCTGTAGTATCAGAACAGGCGGCGCTAGCGAGTTTAAAAGTCGCCGAAGCGCGATATCAGTCGGGCAGTACGACCCCTGCCGACAAGCTCACCGCACAAACCGCCTACTCACAGGCCACACTCAACCGGATCACCGCCCAGGGCGCGATGAAAATCGCACAGGGCAGCCTGGCCAACATCTTAGGTCTCGATGCAAATCTGGCCATAAAACTTGCCCCCGGCCGCGTCTCACTTGATAGCGGGCAGGATAAATTTAGTGAACTGGAGCAAAACGTCGTTGCACTGATCGAGACCGCCAGAAAAAATCGTCCGGATTTGCTGGCGGCAGAAGCTGCGGTCAAAGCCGCACAAGCGGCGGCGGATGCGGCGCGCGCGGCGGGCATGCCGACCCTGTCGATGACGGCGGCTGCCAATCAGAACAACACGGCCGGTCTCAACACGCACGGCTCATCTTTGGGACTGGCAGTCAGCGTGCCGCTGTTCTCGGGGTTTTCACCGACCTACCGGATACGTGCAGCCGACGCGCAAGTCGATACCAAAAAAGCACAAATGGACCGCATTCGTTTGCAAGTCGCACTCGATGTCTGGAACGCATATCAGAATCTGGCGACTGCCTCGCAAAACCGGCACACCACCCGTGATTTACTCAGCAGCGCCGAGCAATCCGAACGCGTCGCCTCCGGGCGTTACCGGGCGGGTGCGGGCACCATGCTCGATTTACTCAATGCACAAACTATACTGGCCGGCGCACGCCAGCAACGTATCCAGGCCGATCTGAACTGGAACATCAGCCGCGCCACTCTCGCACAGGCAATGGGCAGTCTGGATGCGCAATTATTAACGTCCTTACCCGACGCCACCACGTCCTTTAAACCATGAAAAAACTTCTGCTCTCTCCTCTCTCACTCTTGCTAATCAGTGCAGCGATCGCGGGATGGACAGTCTACCGGCAAGTCAATCAGACAACGCCTGAACAGCAGTACCGGATGCAGGCCGTGGAACAGGGCGATATCAGCCAGACGGTCTCAGCCAATGGCACGATCAACCCGGTAACGCTGGTCAATGTCGGCACACAGGTGTCGGGTACGGTCAAAAAGCTCTACGTTGACTTCAATAATGCGGTTGAAAAAGGACAGGTGCTGCTCGAACTGGATAATGCACTGCTCTCAGCCCAGCTCAAACAGGATATGGCGAACGTCGAAATCGCCCGCGCGTCCGTGGAACTGGCGGGCGCAAACGAAGCGCGTACCCGCAGCCTGTTTAATCAGGAATACGCCTCCCGCCTCGAGCTTGACACCGCGATTCAGGCAAAAAAAGCCGCGCTGTCACAAATGAGCCTCACTCAAGCGACCGTCGAAAAAGATCGCGCCAATCTGGCCTACTCGGTTATCCGTTCCCCCGTCTCGGGCGTGGTGGTCGATCGTTCGGTTGACGTCGGTCAAACCGTCGCGGCCAGCTTACAGACGCCGACCCTGTTCAAGATCGCACAGGATTTATCCAAGATGCAGATCAACAGCAGTTTTGCTGAAGCGGATATCGGAAAAATCCGCGTCGGCCAAACCGTGCGGTTCACAGTGGATGCGTATCCAAACCGGAATTTTCAGGGTACGGTGCGCCTGATCCGTTTGAATCCGACCACGGTGCAAAACGTGGTCACCTATGACGTGGTCATCAATGTCGCCAATCCGGAACAGATTTTAATGCCGGGCATGACAGCCTACGTGAGCATCGCCGTCACTGAACGCCGCAATGTGCTGTTCGTACCCAATATCGCCCTGCGCTTTAAACCGGCTGATAAAACGGGGGAAAACACAAAACCCCGCAGTGAGTCGGGCAAACCCAAAGAGGACAAGCGCGACGGATTTTCCGGCAGGTTGTATGTATTGAGAAACGGCCAGCTCGTCGCAGTGCCGGTCAAACTCGGTATCACCGACAACCGCAACACCGAAATCCTGTCAGGCGATATCAAGGCGAGCGATCAGATCGTCACGGGCGACGCACAGGGCAGCACGACGCAAACGGGTACCCAACCGATGCGCATGAGAATGTTCTGATGAGCGATG
This sequence comes from Gallionellales bacterium GWA2_54_124, assembly GCA_001801025.1. GTDB lineage: Bacteria > Pseudomonadota > Gammaproteobacteria > Burkholderiales > Gallionellaceae > Gallionella. The sequence goes on along the minus strand of MGWO01000007.1, from coordinate 874,551 downwards.
CTGTCATCCGCATCATGGATTTGAGTAAATCCTATGCGACTTCCGCAGGCTTGTTTCCGGCGCTTAAAAATGTCAGCCTGACGATTAACCGCGGTGAGTTTGTCGCCATCATGGGCCCGTCAGGCTCGGGGAAATCGACCTTCATGAATATTCTGGGGTGCCTCGACGCCCCCACCGGCGGCCAGTATCAACTCAACAACCGACAAGTCTCAGAACTGGGGCGTGACGAACTGGCGCTGTTGCGCAACCAAACCATCGGCTTCGTGTTTCAGGGGTTTAATTTATTGCAGCGCATGACACTGCTCGACAACGTCGCCCTGCCGCTGATCTACGCGGGTGTCGAGCATGCCGAACGGTCACAGCGTGCGCATGAATTACTCACGCGCGTTGGACTGGCCGACAAAGCGAATTCACTACCCAATCAGATTTCCGGCGGTCAACAACAACGAGTTGCGATTGCCCGCGCCCTGATCAACCGCCCGCGCCTGCTGCTGGCGGATGAGCCGACCGGCAATCTGGACAGCCACACCGGCGTCGAAATCATGGCGCTGTTCAGTGAATTAAATCTCGAAGGCATCACGATCGTGCTGGTCACCCACGAGGCCGACATCGCAAGTCACGCAAAACGTCAGGTGCGATTTTATGACGGCAGCATTATCAGCGATCATGCCACGGCGCAGGAGCTGCAACCATGACGCTGGCGATGCTGGGCGAAGCGTGGCGCGCAATGGGAGCGAACCGCATGCGCACGATACTGACCATGCTGGGGATGGTCATCGGGGTTGCAGCCGTGGTACTGATGATGTCGATCGGACAGGGGGCGCAATATGCCATCAAACAATCGATCAGCGCGATGGGCAGCAACCTGTTCATTCTGCTCTCCGGCAGCACCCAGACAAGCGGCGTGCGCACCGGTAGCGGCGGCGCGCTGACCCTGACCGTGAACGATGCTGCCGCCATTGCCGAACTGCCCGGCGTACAGGCGGTAGCCCCGATCAATCCGGGCGATGCACAGGTGGTGTACGGGCCGGCCAACTGGAATACCGCCATTATCGGCACAACCCCGGCCTACTTAGATGTACGCGCCTGGCAGATCGTCAGCGGTGCGGCGTTTACCGCCTCCGATGTGCGCTCGGCCACCCGTGTGGCGCTGATAGGACAGACCGCTGCACAAAATCTGTTTGGCGATGAAAATCCGCTCGGTAAAACCATCCGTATCAAGCAAAGCCCTTTTATCATTTTAGGAATATTGGCCAGCAAGGGTCAGGGCATGGATGGCCGCGATCAGGATGACACTATTATCATTCCGTTAACCACCGCGCAGCGCAGCGTGTTCGGTATCCGCTTTCCCGGCACTGTGCGCATGATCATGGTGCAATCGACAGGCCTTGAAGTGATGCCGGAAGTGGAAGCGGCCATGACAGGCTTGCTGCGTCAGCGCCATCGGATTCGCGAAAATGCCGACAACGATTTTTCGCTGCGCAACCTGACAGCAGTCGCCAATTCAGCCGAAGAAAGCACTCGCATCATGTCAATGCTGCTGGGCGCGATCGCCTCGGTCTCGCTTCTGGTGGGCGGCATCGGCATCATGAACATCATGTTAGTCTCCGTGACCGAGCGCACCCGCGAAATCGGCATCCGCATGGCCATCGGCGCACGTGAGCGCGACATCCTGCTGCAGTTTCTGCTCGAAGCCATCATCATTTCAGTGGCAGGCTGCCTGATCGGCCTGCTAATTGGGGTGGGCGGCGCACTGCTGACCGAGGCGCTGACAGGAACGCTGGTGATCATCTCGGGCAGCTCCGTACTGGTCGCCTTCGGTGTCGCGGCAACGGTGGGTATTTTCTTCGGTTTTTATCCCGCCAGAAAAGCCGCCCGCATGGATCCGATCGAAGCGTTGCGTTACCAATAGGGTTTAAAAGCACGCCGCTTGAGTTGAATTTTTAACGGGCAAATCGTATGGAGATCATTGCAGCACTGCTTATTTTGGCCCTTGTGGCCGGGTACTGGTTCGATAGTATGGGCGCACTGGATGCGGCCAGAAATTACGGCAGACAAGTCTGTCAGAATGCCGGCCTGCAGTTTCTCGATGATACGGTTGAGAATATCAAAACCGGACTCGCCCGCGACAAACAGGGCAGACGCGTTATACGCCGCACCTACCGGTTTGAATTTAGCGAAACAGGCAACAGCCGGTTGGAAGGACAATTAATCCTGAGTGGGACCACATTAGAATCGGTCTCGCTGGACCCTTACCGGATCGAGCCATAAACCGGACTTGTCGTCTATTAACACCGCAAATAAAAACCCTCTCAAGCTTTGGCTTGAGAGGGTTTTAAACAACACCGTCGAATTACTTGAAGGTCAGTACGTAAGCAATGAAATTGCCCTTGTCTTTGGCAGAGCAATCTTTACCGTAAACTTGTTTGCAATGCTTAGTAAAACCCTTAGCGGATTCGTTCAGGTCAGAAAAACGTTTTGGATTCGCAGAAGGCGCCATAGGCTGAATTTCTTTGCCAGATTCGTTGTGCTTGCCCTTGTTTGCAGGATTATCTGTATGGCAAGTTGAGCAGGCCAGATCTTTACCCTTGACCATTTGCTTGCGAGTATAGAATTCTTTACCGTCATCAGCCGACAGAGTCGACTTTGCAAACAAAGAATATTGCTTTGCAGCTTGTTCGGCAGTCGTAACATCTGCTTGTGCAGAAAAACTGATCAAACCAAAAAGTGCGAGCAACAAGTATGATGCTTTTTTCATCTGTGAATCCCTCCCATGGGTTTAAGTTTGTACAACAGGCTGTATTCTCCAGCACCCAACCACACGCTGTCAATAACTATATGCAACGTAGGTTTTAGCATCGCAGAACGGTGTCATTTCGGCACTTTGCAGACTGTTTCTTACCTTCGATTAAAAAATTTAACGGGAAGATTTAACCACTCAAAACGCTTACACAACCTGAGTGCGTAAAAAAAGCGGCATCCTTAAACTCAAGGATGCCGCCCTTAAATCCGCAAGTACTATTTTACTGCGCTGTCGATCGTAATGTTTAAGCCCTTCGTGCCCGGCTTGACAACACCGGCGGATCCCTCCAGGTCACCCGGCTGTGCCATCGGCGTGCCCGATTTGGAAACCCGCGCCAGTACCACGACCTTGTCGAAACCCGAGAGTTTCAATTGCGGCTGCATCGCCATGCTGTCATCGAGTATAAACTCCATCGGCAAGTCTTTAACCTGCTTGCGTATCACCGCGAGCGGCATTTTAGGGCCTTCGGCTGCGCGCGCTAGGATGAAGACAACATCGGTAGGTGAGGCTTTAGCCAGCAATGCGGGGCTTAACGCGACGCGTCCGGTAATCGCAACATTGGCCGCCGCTTTTTCAGGTGCGTTAGCCGCCGGCAATTTAGCCAGCTGCTCCTTGCCCCCCTTTTGCTGAGACAGATATTCGCGCGCCTGATTGATCCCGTCATGGATCATCTGGATTTGCGGATAATCCGGTGGCAACAGACTGACCAGCTTCTGCCAGTGCGTGATCGCCGATACATAATCACCGCGTTCCATATCGGATGAGCCCGCCAGCGCCAGCGCGGTGGTATTTTCCGGATCGAGTTGCAGTGCCTTGTTGATGAATTTTGTCGGCTCGCCCAGCAGCGACTGATTGTTGTTCATCGCCATGACATCGGCATAATTGGTCCATAATTGCGACTCATTCGGCACTAACTTAACCAGCTGTTCATAGGCGCGAACCGCATCGGCATAGCGCTGCAGCTCGGTATAGGAACGTGCTAGCATCAGCCAGCCGTCAGGATTTTCCGGCAGTTTCACCAGCTTCGCCTCCAGTTCCTGCAAGGCCGCCTCAGAACGTAAAACCCCAAATCCTTCCGCGCCTTCGCCTTGCATTTGTTGCGGCTGCATCGCCTTCAAACTGCCTATTTGCAGATAGAGCAGCACACTGCCAAGCGGAATCAGCAACGCCAGTACGATCGCCAGCATACGTGCCGGATTGCGAACCACAGGCTGCGGCGCAGTCGTCGTTTTAACTTCTTCGATCAAACGCGCCTGTAATTCGCGCCGTCCCTGCTCGAAGGAGGCCTGCGTGAGCAGACTGTTATTTAAATCCGCTTCGAGTTCGGAGGCCTGATCGCGCAGGATTTCCAAATTGGCCGCATCGCGCAACACATCGTTATTCGCAGCATGCTTGCGCCAGAGCGGCCAGATGACAAAAGGCAGCGCGACGAGCAGCATCGCTGCACAGAGTATCCAAAATAGGGTCATGCGTGTGTATCCTTCTGGGGTGTATCCTTCAAATCCGGATCATTGAGTAAGGCACAGGCGCGCAACTGTTCCTGTGCGGACAGCTCGACATCCACAACCTGTCCTTTGCGACGTCTTAACTGATAGAACAAGCCCGCCCCGCCCAGCAGCAACAAAATGAACGGCGCCGACCACAGCGGCATGGTTTCCTTATCGACCGGCGGATCAAACAACACCGACTTGCCGAAGCGTTCAACGAGCAAATCGAGGATTTCCTGATCAGATGCACCCGCCTGCATCTTCTCACGCATAATCTGACGTACATCTTTCGACCAGTCCGAATGAGAATTGGACACAGGCTCACTCTGGCACACCAGGCAACGCACTTTTTCAGCCAGCAGCATCATGCGGCGTTCCATCACTGGATCATCCGCAATGTCCTTTGCAACACCGGCGAACGACAAAGCCGGCAGCAGGCACAACAGTAAAATTGAAAGGTATCTCATTTGGCTTGCAACCCCGCGACCATCGGAAGGATGGTTTCACGCAGATTTTTCGCAGTCAGCGCGCCGATCAGCTTGTAGGCGATCACCCCCTGCTTGTCGATCACATAGGTTTCCGGCACGCCATACACACCGTAATCAAAGCCGACTTTACCATCTAGATCTGCGATCACCAGTGAATACGGATCGCCCGCCCGCCTTAATGTCATCTCGCCATCAACAGCCTTATCCTTGTAATCGAGACCCACAATAGGCACGATATTCTGACGGGACAATTCCATCAAGAGCGGATGTTCGTCCTTGCAGGCACCGCACCAGGATGCCCAGACGTTGAGCAGCCAGACTTTGCCTTGCATATCTTTGGGTGAAAACTTCTTTTCAGGCTCATGCAAGAGCGGTAACACAAAGGCAGGCGCTGCACGGCCTACCAGCGGTGAGGGGACTTCACGGGTATCGCGACCCAGACCTTTATATAAAAAAACCGACAGAACCAGAAAAATCACAAAGGGTAGGATGAAACGCATCATTATGCTGCTCCTTGATCAATTGTTGGCACAACCGCCGCCTTCTTGTGGATGCGATAACGACGGTCAGACACAGCCAAAATACCGCCCAGCGCCATCAACAGCGTGCCGGCCCAAATCCAGTCGATAAACGGTTTGATATAAACGCGTACTGCCCAGGCACCTTCTGATTCAGGAATAGGCTCGCCCAGCGACACATACAGATCGCGGAACACACCGGTCTGGATCGCCGCTTCCGTCAACGGCATGCCGGAGACATTGTACTGACGCTTTTCAGGCGTCAATTCGCCGACTATTTTGCCATCATGACTGACCGTGACATGGCCGACACCTGCAACATAATTCGGCCCTTCCGTTTCGGTCACGCCGTTAAAACGGAACTCATAGCCGCCCGCAACCACGGTATCGCCCACGTTCATGCGCACATCACGTTCTGTTTCATAGCCCTTCACCAGCGTCACGCCGATGATAAACAACGCCACGCCCAAATGCGCCAGTTGCATGCCGTAATAGCTCAAGCTTTGCTTGCGCACCCGCGCCATGAACGCGCCGTGCCCTGCCAAACGCTGGCGCAAGCCGACAAACAGGGTCGAGATAATCCAGAACGCCATCAGCAGACCAAGGACGATCATCGGTGACCATTTATTTGATTCCAGCGATAAGAATCGCCCCATCAGCAGCGGCAGCAGCAAGGCCAATACCAGCGCGCTGGCAAACGCCCATTTCACGCGCTGCGCAAGATCCGGCACCGCCATTTTTTTCCAGCGCGCCAGCGGGCCTAAGCCCATCATGAACACCATCGGCATCATCAACGGCACGAACACGGCTTCAAAGTACGGAGGACCGACCGAGAGTTTGCCGTAACCTAAGGCATCCATGAAAAGCGGATACAGCGTTCCGATGAATACAGAGGCCGAGGCAACCGACAGCAGCACGTTATTCGACAGCAGCAAGGACTCACGCGACAACATATCGAATTTGCCGCCCAAGCCGACTTTCGGTGCGCGCCAGGCGAACAACAGCAAGGAAGCGCCGATCACCAGCACCAGAAAACTCAAAATAAAGATACCGCGCTTAGGGTCGGCAGCGAACGAGTGTACCGAGGTCAACACACCCGAGCGTACGAGGAAGGTACCCAGCAGGCTAAACGAAAATGCCGCGATCGCCAGCAACACCGTCCAGCTTTTAAATGCGCCGCGCTTTTCAGTTACGGCCAGCGAATGAATCAAGGCCGTGCCTAACAACCATGGCATAAACGAGGCGTTCTCGACCGGATCCCAGAACCACCACCCCCCCCAGCCCAGCTCGTAATAAGCCCAGCCGCTGCCCAGCGCGATGCCGATGGTCATGAAGACCCACGCCACCGTCGTCCACGGACGCGACCAGCGCGCCCAGGTTGCATCAAGTTTTCCGCCCAGCAAGGCTGAGATCGCAAAGGCGTAAGCCACGGAGAACCCGACGTAGCCCATATAGAGCATAGGAGGATGGATCACCAGCCCCGGATCCTGCAACAGCGGATTCAGATCGCGGCCATCGGCCGCCGCTGGCAACAGACGATCAAACGGGCTGCTGGTGAACAGCATGAACAGCAGGAATCCAACCGAAATCAATCCCATCACGCCCAGCACGCGTGCGACCATCTCTTCTGGCAAATGACGGCTAAACATCGCAACACCTGCAGTCCAGACCGATAGCAGCAAGGCCCACAGCAGGAGCGAGCCCTCATGTCCGCCCCAGATCGCCGCGAAGCGATATTGTCCGGGCAACTGCGAATTGGAATGCTGCGCGACATACAGCACCGAGAAATCATTACCCAAAAAAGCATAGGCAAGGGCAGCAAACGCAAGGCTAATAAAAACTAGCTGACCGTAAGCCAGGGGACGGGCAACCCCCATCAGGACAGGGTTGTTGCGCGCGGCGCCCCATATCGGCAGCACGCCCAAGACGATCGCCAGAGACAGCGCGACAATGAGAGAAAAATGACCTAGTTCTGGAATCATGTATGATCTTTCAACGATTATTTTGCAGCAGGGGCGCTGACCGCAGAGGTGGCTTCCGCCTTCTTCAAGGCGTCGGCAGCTTCAGGCGGCATGTAGTTTTCATCGTGCTTGGCCAGCACTTCCGAGGCGTGCATCACGCCATCCGCTTCCATCTTGCCTTGCGCGACAACACCCTTACCTTCCTTGAATAAGTCGGGCAGGATGCCTTTATAGACAACCGGCAATTTTTGCTTTAAATCGGTAATCATGAAATGCACGGTCAGGCCGTCTTTTTCACGCTGGATACTGCCCTCTTCAACCAGCCCGCCAATCCGAAAACTGCGTCCCTGCGGGGCTTCTTTGTTGTAAACCTGAGTCGGCGTGAAATACAGACTGACGTTATCTTTGAGCGCATTGAGCACTAAACCTACCGCGAGCCCTACTGCCGCCACTGCAAGCACAATGTATAAAGTTCTTTTTTGACGCGGTTTCATCTTATTCCTCTTCCGAAGCTTCGCGCATCAGGCGCACCTGCTGCAGGGTAATTTTTCGTTTGTGTATCACCATCGCGATTTCAACCGCGAAGATGATAAAAGCAACTGCGTAAGAGCCCACCCAGATATAGGTAAGCGGATTTTCTCTCATCCAGATGTCCAGCCCCATTACTTAACCTCCGCCAGTTCAGTGATCCACTTGGTATTTTTTTCGCGTTCGAGAATAATGCTGCGCACCCGCGCAAGCGCAACCGCAACCGCATACAGCCAGCAGGCGGCCAGCATGGTGAACATCGCCTGCTGCATCGCGATGTGCATCGAGGTACCGGAGTACTTGATGGTCGAGCCCTGATGCAGGGTATTCCACCATTTGACCGAGAAATAAATGATAGGCACGTTCACAGAACCTATGATCGCCAGCAGGGCTGCGGCACGGTCAGCCCGGCGGGGATCGTCAATCGAAGCATGCAGCGCAATAAAACCCAGATACAAAAACAGCAAGATCAGTTCAGAGGTCAGGCGCGCATCCCAAACCCACCACGCTCCCCACATCGGCTTACCCCACAGTGCACCGGTCCAGAGCGAGATAAAGGCAAACAGGGCGCCGGTCGGCGCAATCGCGCTGGCCATCATCGAGGACAATCGCGTGTTAAAGATCAGCCCCAGTGCGGCGTAGCCTGCCATAATCAGATACAAAAACATCGAAATAATCGAGGACGGGACGTGAATAAAGATGATGCGATAGAACTCGCCCTGCGTCGCATCGGCTGGCGCCACGACAAAACCGATATACAAACCGACCGCGAACAGGATCGCCGAGGAGATTGCAAACCAGGGAATCAACCTGCCGGCGAGCGGATAGAAGGTGGTAGGTGCTGAGTATTTAAACCAGTTAATTGCCATCATTACTCCATCGAAATTCTTAATGCCTGCGCCGTCACCCACGGGGTAAAGGCCAGCGCCAAAATCAGCAATGCGCCCATCAAGGATAGATGAGACGACACATTCAAACCACTGGTCACCGCCTGCACGGCACCGGTGCCAAAAATCAGCACGGGTATACACAAAGGCAGTACCAGCAAGGACAGCAGCACCCCGCCGCCACGCAAGCCTAAAGTCAGCGCGGCACCGATTGCACCGACCATGCTCAAAATAGGTGTACCCAAGAACAAACTCAACATCAGTACACCGATCGCATCGACCGACATATCGAACTGTAAACCCAGCACCGGCGTCATCAAGACCAGCGGCAAACCGGAAACCATCCAGTGCGAGACCATTTTGCCCAGCACCAGCACCGACAAAGACTGGGGTGCTAGCAGCATTTGCTCTAGCGTACCATCCAAATAGTCAGCAGAGAACAAACGCCCCAACGACAACATTGATGCGAGTAAGGCTGCTACCCACAAAACACCGGGTGCCATTTTGCGCAACATATCCATTTCAGGCCCCACGCCCAGCGGGAACAGGCTCACCACCATCACAAAAAAGAACAGCGTCGTCAGTACATCCGCGCGGCGACGCATGGCCAGCACGAGATCCCGGCGCACCACCAGCAGCAATAATGAAAGCAAAGATAACTTTTTCATGACAGCGACAAACTGCGCATCTCCATACCCGCCACAACCAGCGGCTGATGGGTGGTAAAAATCACCATCCCCCCCCTTGCCAGATGCTCACTGATCAACTCCCCGATCAACGCCACCGCTCCGACATCTAAAGCGGCCAAAGGTTCATCCAGCACCCACAGCCTGGCATCACTCACCAGCAGGCGCGCTAATGCAACACGGCGGCGCTGCCCTTGCGAGAGCACCTTAGCCGGCAAACGCTCGCGTCCCTTTAAACCCATACGTCGCAAGGCGGCAATGGCATCCACCTCACTTAGTTCCATGCCCGACAAACCAGCCGAAATGCGCAGATTCTCAAGCGCACTCAATTCATCCTTAATGGCATTCAAATGCCCCAAATACATCATTTGGGAGAAATAATCTTCATCCAATTCACGCACATCGGTACCATCCCATGAGATACAGCCCTCATCAGGGATAATAAAGCCGCATAAAGTACGCAACAAACTGGTCTTACCGCTGCCATTCGCGCCCTGAATTTGCATGATCTGCCCCGGCGACAGCGTAAAGCATAATCCCGAAAACAGGCGATGATCACCGCGACTACAAGCAAGATTGCTGACTTCCAGCATGAAAAAAGACCTGAAATTGAACAACTCAGGATTATATACGATTGCATACGCCCGATGCGCGTCATTCAATTGCTTTATAATCCGCCCACTTTTGACCAACCTGAAGGAGTACACATGGGATTTTTGGCCAACAAACGAATTTTGATTACCGGCATGATCAGCACCCGATCCATCGCCTATGGCGTCGCCGTTGCCATGCACCGCGAAGGCGCACAACTGGCGTTCACCTATCAGGGCGAACGCGTGCGCGAGCGTGTGCTGGGATTAGCACGCGAATTTAACAGCGAACTGGTGTTTGAATGCGATGTCGCCTCCGATGACGACATCAACAATTTGTTCATCAATTTGAAACAGCACTGGGATGGCTTTGACGGGTTTGTACACGCGATCGCCTTCGCGCCGCGCGAAGCGCTCGAAGGTGAATTCCTCGACGGATTCAGCCGCGAAGCATTTCGGGTTGCCCACGACATCAGTTCCTACAGTTTTCCTGCGATGGCCAAAGCCGCGCTGCCGATGATGGAGGGACGCAATGCAGCCATATTAACGCTAAGCTATCTGGGCGCTGTGCGCACCATGCCGCATTACAACGTGATGGGGATGGCCAAAGCCAGCCTTGAAGCGTCTGTGCGATATCTTGCGATGCAACTGGGCGCACGCGGCATCCGCGCAAACGGCATTTCGGCCGGCCCTATCCGTACGCTGGCGGCAGCGGGCATTGCTGATTTCGGAAAGCTGCTGGGTTACAACGAAAAACACGCGCCACTCAAGCGGAACGTCACGGCCGATGAGGTAGGCAATGCCGCAGCCTTCCTGTGCAGCGATCTGGCCAGCGGCATCACCGGTGAAATCACTTATGTCGATGGCGGTTTCAACACCACCTCGCTGGGTTCAACTGAAGCCTGAACATTTTTTCAACACAGCTTTGTCACGTAAAGACTGCATACGCGTTGCAAGAGGAGCCTCATGGGAATTGAAGATACTAGATTTTTGGTCGTGGATGATTTTTCCACCATGCGCCGCATTGTCAAAAACCTACTCAAAGAACTAGGTTTTACTAATACTCAGGAAGCGGAAGACGGCGTAGAAGCGTTGAAAAAATTACGTGCAGACACGTATGATTTTGTCGTATCAGACTGGAACATGCCCAACATGACAGGGATCGAACTGTTGCGCGAGATTCGTGCGGATGCCAAACTGCGCCATCTGCCCGTCCTGATGGTCACCGCAGAAGCCAAGCGCGAAAACATTATCGAAGCCGCTCAAGCGGGCGCATCAGGCTATGTGGTCAAACCATTCACTGCGGCGACGCTGGATGAAAAACTGAAAAAAATATTTCAAAGTTTGAACAAGTGAACACGGGTATGACAAACTTGAACAAATCGAACGACGAAGATCTTGAATTGCTGTTTGAAAGCATACTGGCGAATAACAAGCCTGCTGCTACCGACCCCATAGAGGCCGCGCCCACCCGTTTGATTAATCAACTGGGGCAAATTACCAGAACCTTGCACGACACGCTGCGCGAATTGGGTTTAAACGCACACATTGAACAGGTCGCCTCCTCGATTCCCGATGCCCGCGACCGGTTGAATTATGTTGCCACGCTGACACAACAAGCTGCCGAACGCGTGCTCAATGCGACGGAAGCGGCACAACCCCTGGTGCAAAATCTAGAGGCAGAATCCCAGCAACTTGATCAGCAATGGGATCTGCTGCTGGCAGGAAAATTAAGCCCCGAGGAATTCAAAGCTTTAGTCATGCACAACAAAGCCTTTTTGCAAGCCCTGCCGGAAAAAACCAGCACGGCGAATGCTTATCTGATAGAAATTATGATGGCACAGGACTTTCAGGATTTAACCGGTCAAGTCATCAAGAAAATTATCGATCTGACACAAAATATGGAGCGACAACTACTCGGTCTGCTGCTGGAAAATTCGCCCGCAGAAGACCGGTCAGAACCCGACACCAGTCTGGAAAACGGCCCTGTGATTAATCAGAACAACCACAATGTGGTGACTAACCAGGATCAGGTGGACGATCTACTGGAGAGTTTAGGATTCTAAAAAAATATGCACAAAACGGCTCATGACGCAGAGCGCAACGTCATTGAAAACAACGTACCGCCACCCGAGATACTTTCAAGTCGAACCTCGCCCCTCCCATGCGCTTCAGCCACTGCCTTGCACAAAGCCAACCCCAGCCCTGTCGAGGATGACTGATCAGGAATGTTGCGCTGCATCAGCGCACCGACCACACCAACACCGACGCCGTCATCCTGCACATTTAAAATCAGCGCGTCCGGGGTTTGCTCAACCCAGACATCAACCCGGTGATGCGCATAACGAATCGCATTATTGAGCGCGGACTCCATCGCCAACTCCACCAGATTCTCATCCAGCCACGCTGTCGCCATGCGGCCCATCTGCATCTTCTCGTAATCAATGCTCACTGTAATTTTGTGACCATGGTGACTTTCCGGTGCCATGCCGGATTGACTGTGACGAACCAGATCTTCGATAAATTCGAGCAAAACGACTTCCTGTGTCAGCGGTTGCAGCCCAGACTGATCATACTTATAAAGCGTTAAAAAACTGATCAGACGGCTCTTCAAATCGACGCAGCGCCGATACGCCCGGATCCCTTCAGTCGGCGCATCCTCCCGGTGTATCAATTGCTCAAGATCGATTTCCAGCAAGGCCAGGGCATTTTTAATGTCATGAACAACTAGCGCAGACAAGGTTTTTTCCATTTATTTGCTCGCAATCTCATTAAAAAACCGGTAAAAATTCATCACCTTCTGATTGTTTGGCACGAGTTTATCCAGCATCGACAAATAGGTCTTAGCACGCGCCATAATCTTGTCATCCAGCCCCTCGTGCTTTAACCACAGCAAATGCAACTGCGCTGCGGTCATCAGCGTTTCGATGTTCTCTTCCTGAATATCGAGTGCTTCAACAACCATCTGATTAGCCTCTTCGAAATGCGCAGTTCGCATCAGTTTAGTTGCCTCATCGACCAGCAGTAAAATCCGCTTGCGTCCGCCATCGATGACATCCTCCACCTTATCCTTTTGCCCGGTGTCTACCATGGATTTTTTGACGTGTCGCGCGATGCGCATTTCATCCTTTCCGCTACACTGAATGGCCTTGGTTAACAACTTCAAACCAAGAATTACGTCCCCCACTTTAAGCGCGGCTTTCCCCAATGCCGTCATCACAAAACTGTTTTTACGGCTGGCCAGCAGAGAAATCGAACGATCCATCAATTTTTTTGCCTTTTCACGTTCACCGGCATCGAAATAAGCCTGAGCGAGTATGGCGCCCTTCGCCACACCGAATATCCCCTCATCGCCATGTTTGCGGGCGTTTTTCTCCAGCGTGGATATGGCCGACTTATGGTCGCCCATATCCACCAGCGTCTGGGCAAGCGACAGGTAGTCGCCGGACCGCTCGACCATCGAACCTGTAGATAACTGAATTGCGGCCTCCGCATTGGCTTTAGCTTCGTCAAGCCTTCCTAACAAAAAGGCTGCTTGCGCGACGGAACGGAGTCGCTTTGCACTGGGCAAAATTACGGATGAGCGTAAGAGCAGATCAAAAGCTCCCTCTTCGTCGTCTGCTTCCAGGCGAACTTTTGCCAGCAGCTCATAAGCCGCGACATAATTCTTATTTTTATCGATCAGTTCACTGGCAAGAGAGGATGCCTGCGGAGAATCGCCGAGCGCGTAATGCGCGCGTGCCATGCCCAGCAGTATCCACGGGGCATCCGCCCGGATGGTCGCGGCCCGCGCATAGGTATCGAGCACCGCGGTATAGTCTTCGAGTTTTAACTGAGCTTCAGCCTTGCGCCGTAACACATCCATCCTGCGCCGGTCATCTGCAGCCGTTGCGAGCAACTTATTGCACTCATGTATCGCCACGTCATAACGACGGATATCCATCGCTTTGAGCACCCGTATCAAATAAGTACGCCGGTCTATCAGTCGTTCAAGTCTAGAACGCAACTTCGTCTCTGAACAGGGCTTGAGCAAATAATCGTCGGGGATAAATTCGACCGCATTAGCCACAAAACTGTATTCCGTTTCAGCGGTCAGCATGATAAACAGCGTGGTGCCGCTGAGAAGATTTTCGTTACGCAGATATTCTAAAAAGTGCTGGCCTGAGCTCGACTTATTCAGATTGTAATCACACAGGATCACATCATAGGTATTCACTCCGATCAACTCCAACGCTTCATGCGCGTTGACGGCTACACCCACAGAATTCATTCCGATCGACTGCAATTGCGTGCGTATCGCATGCCGCATCGAACTGATGTCATCGATGACCAGCGCAGACAATTTATCGAAACGAACGTATTCGTTTTCTACGTGTTTGTCGAAAATGCTCGAACCCTGAGGGAGGATAGTAGCCAAAGCAGTCGAACTCCGGGAAATATGGGTTTTGTATTCTAGCCTTGATCAGACGAGTCTGCTGACCCTTTATTCGTTCAGTCTCGCTTAATCAGCACGCGTACAGGCTTGAAACTCCTGCGATGAACCGCGCTGATGCCATGCGCCTGCAAAGCAGCAATATGAGCTGCGGTAGGATAGCCCTTGTGAATCGCGAACCCATATTGCGGATACTGCTCATGAAGTTGCAGCATCAATGTGTCTCGCGAAGTTTTGGCCAGTATGGAGGCTGCGGATATCGCGGCCACTTTGCTGTCGCCCTTTACAATCGCTTCACTGGCAATCCCCGTATCGGGACAATACAGACCGTCGACTAACACAAGTTGCGGCTGAACCTGCAAGGCCTGCACCGCCCGCTGCATGGCCAGCAGCGTCGCCTGCAGAATATTGAGCAGGTCAATTTCCTCAACTGTAGCATAGGCCACCGCCCAGGCCAGCGCACGCTCACGGATCAGCGGCGCTAATTTTTCGCGCTGTTTTTCGCTGAGCTTTTTCGAATCATTCAGGCCGGGGATGGGATTAGCCGGGTCAAGAATCACCGCCGCCGCGCTGACGGGTCCGGCCAACGGCCCCCGCCCTGCTTCATCCACACCACAGATCAGTGTGAATTTTTCGTAATTTAACGCCATCTCACCTGAACTGAAGAGCGGCATCAGACTGCAGGCAGATATGGCAGAATTGCAGCAGCGGCTTTTTCTGCGGTATTCTGGCGCAGCGTGGCATGCAGCTCAGCAAAAGTACCTTCCAGCTGCGCGATGGCATCCTTGTCGTTCAGCAAGTTGAGCAAAGCCTGAGCAAGATTATCAGGGGTTGCATCGTCCTGTATTAGTTCGGGCACGACAAAGCGTCCGCATAAAATATTAGGTAAACCGAAGTAAGGCAAATAGCTTTTGCGCTTCATCATCCGCCATGTCATCGGATTCAAGCGATAAGTAATCACCATGGGGCGTTTGAGTAAGGCGCATTCGAGCGTCGCCGTACCGGAGGCCACCAGCACAATATTGGCCGCGATCATCGCGTCCTGCGCATGGCCGAACAACAGTACAAACGGCAACACATCCGCATCGCAATCGTAAATGGCCTGCTCAAAAATAGTCCGCGTTTCACGGCTGACCAGCGGCACCAGAAAGCGGGCTTCGGGCTCCTGCTGCAAAATCAGCTTAGCCGTTTCGATATACAAACAAGCCAGTTGTTTCACCTCAGACTGACGACTACCGGGCAGAAAAGCAAACACCCTGGCAGACAGGGGGATGCGCATCGCCTCACGCATCCGGTCGCGATTGGGCGAATCGGGAAGGATGTCAGCTAACGGATGACCGACATAATCAACCGGAATTCCAGCATCCCGATACAGTTTGGGCTCATGCGGAAAGAGCGCCAGCATGTGCGTCACAGCCCGCTTGATTTTTTTGATCCGCTCGCCGCGCCACGCCCAAATAGAAGGGCTGACATAGTGCACCGTTGGAATACCCTGCCCTTTGAGCGCCTGTTCCAGATCAAGGTTAAAGTCAGGAGCATCAATACCAATGAATAAGGCCGGACGCTGTGCCAGAAAGTACGCACGCAACTTAGCCCGGATACCTGTAATTTCACGATAATGGCGCAGCACTTCGACATAGCCGAACACCGCAAGCTTTTCCATCGGAAACAAAACTTGCATGCCGGCGGACTGCATTTTAGGCCCGCCAATACCGACAAACTCGACATCCGGACGAGCCAGTTTAAGAGCCGCCATCAAATGGCTTGCGAGCAGGTCACCTGATGCCTCGCCCGCGACGATACCGATGACAAGTGTTTTCTGGACCATACCCGACTACCGAACGATGCCGCGCTGAGTACTCGCCAGAAAATCGGCCAGAGGTTGCAACTCGGCCTGATCCATTTTTGCGATGGCAGCCTGTGCATCGACCAGACTCAAGCCTGATTTATACAAGGTTTTGTAAGCTCGCTTGATGGCCATCACCGATGCACTCGAAAACCCGCGTCGCTTCAAGCCTTCAGAGTTAATCCCGTGCGGCGCACTCGGATTACCCGACACCAGCACAAAGGGAGGCACATCCTGAAGCAGAATCGTGCCCATGCCGGTGATGATGTGCGCGCCGATGCGAACAAACTGATGTACGACGGTAAAACCGCCCAAAATCGCATAATCTGCAACTTCAACATGACCTGCCAGCTGTGCATTGTTGGCAAAAATCGTGTGATTGCCAACCTGACAGTCATGCGCCAGATGCACATAGGCCATAATCCAGTTGTGATTTCCGACGCGCGTCACGCCACCATCCTGCGCCGTACCGAGATTGAAAGTACAAAATTCCCGGATGGTGTTGTGATCGCCGATTTCAAGCCTTGTCGGCTCACCTGCATATTTTTTATCCTGCGGCACTTCGCCCAGCGAACAAAATTGAAAAATATGGTTGTGTTCACCGATCATCGTATGACCGTTGATGACCACATGGGGACCTACCACCGTACCTGCACCGATTGTGACATGTTCGCCGATCAGCGAGTATGCACCGACTTCAACGTCAGGTGCCAGACGCGCATTAGGATGAATAATCGCGCTTGGATGTATTTTCGACTGAGTCATCAAGCCACCGTCTTAACCGTGCACATGAGTTCAGCCTCAGCTGCCAACTGCCCGTCAACTTCAGCGATGGCTTTAAATTTGTAAACACCGCGCATGCTGCGGGTCAATTCCACCTTAAAAATGAGCTGGTCACCGGGGGTAACAGGACGTTTAAAGCGCGCGCCGTCGATACCGGCAAAATAATACACCGTTTTTTCATCCGGATTTTTTTCCATGGTCTGAAAAGACAGCAAAGCTGCAACCTGTGCCATCGCCTCAATAATCAGCACACCCGGCATCACCGGATGATGCGGATAATGCCCCGGGAAAAACGGCTCGTTGATCGTAACATTTTTCAGGGCAACGATATTTTTCCCCGGCTCAACCGATAACACGCGATCAACCAATAAAAAAGGATAACGGTGCGGCAAGCTCTCAAGAATTGCATGGATGTCCATCGCGTGGCTGGTCTTCTCGGACTGAGTACTCATTCTGTATTACCTTTCTGTGATTCTTGTTTTAGCAAGCACATCTCTTGCTCCAGTATTTTCAAGCGTTTCGCCATTTCATCCAGATGACGCAGGTGAACCGCATTTTTGCGCCAGTCGTCCGTCTTTGCAAAGGGATAGATTGCTGCATAAGAACCCGCTTCGCGGATGGATTTTCCGATCAGGGTAAATGAAGAAATCACCACACGATCCGCGATCTTCAAATGCCCCAAGATACCCGCACTGCCTCCGATCTGACAGTATTTTCCTATCGTGGTACTGCCGGCAATCCCCACGCAGCCTGCAATCGCGGTATGCGCACCGATGCGCACGTTGTGCGCGATCTGAATCTGGTTGTCGAGTTTAACGCCGTCTTCGATCACCGTATCGTCCAGCGCACCGCGATCAATGGTGGTATTTGCACCGATTTCCACATCAGAGCCGATCACAACCCGACCGATTTGCGGAATCTTCAGCCAGCGCCCCTCGTCCATCGCGATGCCAAACCCATCGGAGCCGATCACCACGCCGGAATGCGCGATCAGGTTATCGCCGATCACGCAATCGTGGTAAATCACTACCCGGGGATAGAGCCTGACATGACAGCCAATCACGACGTTATCTCCGATGCTGCATCCCTCACCAATCAGGGTATATGCACCGATCACGGCGCCCGCGCCGATCACCGCCGTCGCGCAAATACAAGCAGTTGGATCAATCTGCGCACCTTCACCAACCACAGCTGCCGGATGCACTCCGGGCCTGAATTCAGAAGCGGGATTAAGTAAGGCGGAGACCCGGGCAAAATAGGCGTAGGGATTTTCGGAAATAATTCGCGGCAAATCGGTCGCATCCGCATCCGCCTCGCCGAGTATGACAGCTGACGCGCCGGTATTCGCTAGCTGCGCATGATATTTACTGTTGGTAAGAAAACTGATCTGACCTGCCGCTGCTCTCTCAAGCGTGGAAATCTGACCGATGAGCACCTCGCCATCACCTAACAGGCGCCCGCCTAATTGCTGCGCAATCTGAGCTAATGTATAAGCCATGCTATCGGTTACTTGTTGTCTGTTTTGTCCGATGCAAGATTTTTGATAACCTTATCGGTAATATCGATCTTAGGATTGCGATAAACCGCTTCTTGCAAAATCAAATCAAATTTTTCTGTTTCGGCAATCATTTGAATAGCCTTGTTGGCACGTTCCAGCACCACGGCTAACTCTTCATTCTTGCGCAAACTCAAATCCTCGCGAAATTCGCGCTGCATGCGTTGCAAATTAACGTTAAGCGCATTGAGTTCGCGCTCCTTGTTGCGCCGGTCCGACTCAGGCAGCGTGCTCGCGTCCTTTTCCAGCAGCACCTGCAAATCTTTGGCCTGCTTCATGGTTTTTTTGATTTCCTGATCGCGTCCGGAAAACTCTTTTTCGATTTTCTTTTCGGCCTTAACCGCAGGTGCTGATTCGCGCAGTACGCGCTCTGTATCGACCACACCGACCTTAAAATCCCCCGCCACAGCAGATCCTGCAGCCAGCAACGCTGCAATAAACGCCAACTTAATCATTTTCGTATCCATCGTGAGCTCCTTGAGTTCCTATTTATTTTTACCCGGTACAGGCAGTCGAACAGACACGTCTAGAACATTGTACCCAAAGTAAACTGAAAGGCCTGCAACTTATCAACAGCCTGCTTATTCAGCGGCAAGCCGTAACTGAATTTCAACGGCCCCATCGGTGATAACCAGGTGACCGCAGCACCGTATGAATAACGCATCCCGACACTGCCGGGCAGCGTACCCGTACCATAGACAGCCCCGCCATCGACAAAGCCGCTCAAACGAACCGATTTATCCTTGATACCCGGAATCGGTGCCATAATCTCCATGCTTCCCGCGACGCGACGCTGTCCGCCCAGTGAAAAATTATTGGCGTCACGCGGTCCCAGCGAGTTGGCTTCATAACCACGCACCGATCCCGTACCGCCCGCATAAAAATTCTTGAAGAACGGCATTTGCTTGCCGCCATACCCCTGCCCTGCACCGGCCATACCATTGAGCATCAGGGTAAAGTCCGATGAAATCGGGTAATACCACTGTTGATCATAATTGACCTTGTAATAACGCATATCCATCACCGGCAAAGCCACCTCTGCATAGGCGCGTTGCACCGTACCCTCGGTGGTGTAGATTGCACTGTCACGACTGTCGCGCCCCCAGCCTAAAGTGCCCAGCACCGTCGTGTTGGTACTGCCGAAGGTCGCCACATAGTTCTGATAGGATAACGGGCTGAGTGCTGTCAAACCGATCGATGATTTTTCAGCCGACAAACCGAAAGAGATATTTTGATCTTCGCTGATGGGTATCCCGTAACGCACACCGCCGCCTGTGGTAGACGAGGTGTATTGACTCATCACCGTATTGATCGCGTTGGTATTGCGCTGATAAATATCGAAACCGCGACTGACACCCTCGTCCGTATAATACGGATTGGTATACGACACTGATATATTCTTGTTGATTTTGCTGGTATTTAACTGGGTTGAGAGCATATTACCGCTACCAAACAAGTTTGCCTGCGAGACGCCACCCGAGAGCACCAGACCTTCACCCTGACTAATACCCGCACCGACCGTAAAACTACCCGTCGATTTTTCCTTGACAGAGGCATTCACATCCATTTGATCGGAAGTTCCCTGTACGGCGGGCGTTTCAACATTCACTTCAGAAAAGAAATTCAACCGGTCAACGCGTTGTTTGGACTTTTTAATTTTAGTGACGTCAAACCAGGCACCTTCAACTTGTCGGAATTCGCGACGGATCACTTCATCTCGCGTCTTGGTATTGCCCGCGATATTAATGCGGCGGATATACACACGCTGGCCCGGATCTATCACAAAGTTAAACGCGACTTCATGCTTTTCCTTGTTCAGGTCGGGAATCGCATTAACGTTTGCAAAAGCATACCCTTCTGCCGCTAATCGTTCACCGACCAGCTTACTGGTTTCAGACAACGCCTTACGGGAAAATGCATCGTTCGGTTTTACCTGAACGAGTTTTTCGATCTCTTCCTTAGCAACCAGCGTATTTCCGGAAACGGCAACTTTAGAAATCGTGTATTTTTCACCCTCAGTAACATTGATGGTGATATAGATATCCTTCTTATCCGGCGTAATGGAAATTTGCGTAGAATTGATATTGAATTCCAAAAAACCGCTGTCCATGTAGAACGAACGCATCGACTCCATATCGGCTGACAACTTCTGCTTCGAGTACTGATCGTTCTTGCTCATCCAGCTCATCCAGTCAGGCGTGCTAAGCTTCATCAAATCGAGCAGGTCCGCTTCAGAATAAGCCTTATTTCCGACGATATTAATCTGTTTGATCTTGGAAACCTCTCCTTCGACCACGTCAAACACAACGCCGACGCGGTTGCGTTCCAGTTCCGTCACCTTGGAATTCACGCTCACGCCGTATTTACCGCGCGCCACGTACTGACGCTTCAAATCCTGCACCGCCTTATCCATCGCGCCTTTATCGAAGATACGCGCTTCAGCTAAGCCTGCGTACTTCATATTGTCTTTAAGCTGATCCTTGGAAAAATCTTTGACGCCGTTAACCTGAATACTGGCAATCGACGGACGCTCTTTAACCAGCACGATCAGCACACCCTGTTCAACTTCGAGGCGCACATCCTTAAAGAAACCGGTGCCATACAAGGCGCGGATCGCGACAGCGGCCTGCTCGTCATTCATGACCTCGCCGACTTTGACGGGAAGGTAGCTAAATACCGTACCCGCTTCCGTGCGCTGTATGCCTTCGACACGAATATCAGTTACCGTAAAGGGACTAATCGCCCATGCGGGCGCTGCAAACAACAATGAAAGAATTCCTGCCAGTTTTGTCTTGTTCATTTAGTACTAACCTGAGATGAGGCGATTAATATCATTATAGATGGCAAAAACCATCAGGGTACCCAGTAATGCAATGCCGATCTTCTGACCGATTTCCCAAGCCTGCTCGGAAACCGGACTGCCTTTGATCAATTCTGCGACATAATACAGCAAGTGTCCGCCATCCAATAAGGGAACCGGCAGTAAATTCAGAACCCCCAGACTGATGCTGATCAGGGCCAAAAATCCCAGATAGGCGGCAAGTCCCATGTGCGCCGACTGCCCGGCATAATCTGCGATCGTAATAGGCCCGCTGATATTTTTCATGGACACCTCGCCCATCAGCATTTTACCCAGCATTTTCAAGCTGATAACCGCGGTATCCCATGTCTTTTTCAGCGACTGCCCGATCGCATCTATCGGACCGTAGCTCACCTCGGTGAACATCGCCGCAATCACCGCAGGATCGACGCGAGGCGCGGCGCCGATTTTCCCAACCATCCGGCCTGATTCTAAAACCGATTGCGGGGTCAACAAAATCGTTCGTACAACTCCATCACGCTGAATTTCAAGCGAAACAGACTGTCCGGGATGCGTGCGAATGACATCGACTAATGCGCTCCAGCTGGCGAGCGTTTTGCCGTCAGCACGCAAAACGAGATCCGACTCCTGTAAACCCGCCAGTCGGGCGACGCCATCGGCAGTCAGTTTTCCGATGACCGGAAAAACAGCGGGCTGATTTAAATGCAATCCGAGTTTATCGAGAAACTCGCCATCCAGATCCCGCGCATCAATACTGTTCAAACTCAAGGTATGCCGCACCGTGGTACCGCTTGACGTTTGTGCCTCAACAGTCACGTCGCCCTTTTGCAACGCCAGCGTCAAAAGCGTCCAGCGCAGCTCCTGCCAGCTTGGAATCGGCTCCTCGTTGATGCGTATAATCGTCTCACCCGTCGTCATCTGCGCATTAGCCGCAGGGGTTCCCTGAACGACTTCACCTAGCACCGGTTTCAAACCCGGCACGCCGTGCACGAACAAAATCCAATATAAAAAAACAGCCAGCAATAAATTAGCAACGGGACCTGCCGCAACGATCGCCATACGCTGCAAAACAGGTTTTCTATTGAAAGCCTTATCCAGCTCTCCGGGCAGCACTTCACCTTCACGCTCGTCGAGCATCTTGACGTAACCGCCCAGCGGGATCGCTGACAACACCCATTCGGTATCGGAACCGGCAAAATGCTTGCGGTACAAAACAGGGCCGAAACCCAGCGAAAAACGCAGCACCTTAACCCCGCAGCGGCGCGCTACCCAGTAATGGCCGTACTCATGAAAGACCACCAGCAGTGCGATGGCTGCCGCGAAGGATAACAGCGTCATCATTTAACGAATGAAGCGATGATTTTCTCAGCAGCGCGGCGCGCACTCAAATCCGCATCGAGCACATCGTCAAGGCCGGTGACTGCATTGACCTGCAAATGATTGAGCACATTATCAATCACACGCGGAATCGATAAAAATGAAATTTTATGATCTAAAAAGGCGGCAACCGCAATTTCATTTGCCGCATTGAGCACGGCAGGTGCCGTTCCGGCAGCGCGCAGCGCCTGATAGGCCAGCGCAAGGCAAGGAAAACGCCCGACGTCAGGTTCGTCAAAACTTAACGTGGACACCTTGAATAAGTCGAGCGATGCAACGCCTGAATCGATCCGCTCCGGATAAGCTAGGCCGTAGGCAATCGGCGTGCGCATATCAGGGTTACCTAACTGCGCAATCACCGAGCCGTCGATATATTCAACCAGCGAATGAATCACGCTCTGCGGGTGGATGACCACCTGAATATCATCGGCCGCGGCATTGAACAGCCAGTGCGCTTCGATGACTTCCAGCCCTTTATTCATCATGCTAGCTGAATCGACCGAAATTTTACGACCCATCGTCCAGTTGGGATGCGCGCAGGCCTGATCCGGCGTGACATTATGCAACGCGTCCAGCGGCGTATTGCGGAACGGCCCGCCGGATGCGGTGAGCAGGATGCGCCGCACGCCATGGTCAGCCATATTGCCGCTGTAATTGCGCGGTAAGGCCTGAAAAATCGCGTTGTGTTCGCTGTCTATCGGCAGCAGTGCCGAACCGCTGCTACGCACCGCGTCCATAAACACACTGCCCGCCAGCACCAGCGTTTCCTTGTTTGCGAGCAGGATTTTTTTGCCCGCTTTCGCCGCAGCCAGCGTAGGACGCAAGCCTGCCGCACCGACAATCGCCGCCATCACCGCATCGACTTCCGGCAACACGCACACCTGTTCTAACGCATCCACGCCGCACAACACCTCGGTCGCAAGACCGGCATCGCACAGCAGCGCACGCAACTGAGCAGCGGAATTCTCATCCGGCAACACGGCAAAGCCGGGTTTGAACTGCATGCACTGGCGAAACAACAGGTCGATCTGACGATGGGCCGTTAGCGCCGTAATCCGGTACTTGTCAGGGTGTCGCGCTACCACATCCAGTGTACTCGTGCCAATACTGCCGGTTGAACCTAATACCGTAATGTTTTGCATATTAACTAAACTGCCCTAACAGAATCACCATCGCAGCAAGCGGCAGCGTCGGAGTCAATGCATCGATACGATCGAGCAGACCGCCGTGCCCCGGCAGCAGGGTTCCGCTGTCTTTCACCCCAGCCTGACGCTTAATCGCGGATTCAAACAAATCGCCAATCACGGCTAATCCGACCCACCACCAGGCCGCCAGCAAAATAATAGGCAGCATGGCGAACGGAAAGATATACCAGACGATCAGCACATAAATCGTCACAGCGAACATGCCGCCTGCCACCCCTTCCCAGGTTTTTCCGGGACTAATGCTGGGCGCCAGTTTGTTTTTACCGAACCTGCGACCTGAAAAATAAGCCCCGATGTCCGCAACCCACACCAGCGCCATCAGCAGCAGCAAGACCCAGGGACTCACTGCGTGCAAATCGAGCATGGCAAGCCCCGTTGGAATCAAAACCGCCCCCCCCACTACCGCCATCAGTGCCGGGCTCTCAACGCGCCAGGATGCGATCATCCAGGTCGGCACAATAATTAACCACAGCAATGCGGAAACGGCGTAGATCATCAAATGAACAAACAGCCGGTCAGGCTCGCTGTAATGCGTATCAAACCAGATCAAAGCCAGCATGGCAGCCAGTGTCAGCCCCGCATTTACGTAGGCGCCCTTAAGCTGCAATTTAGCCAATTTCGACCATTCAAGCGTCCCCTGCATCACAACCAGCACGACCAGAGCTGACCACCACCCGTCCGGCAAGGTAAAAAGCACACCCAACAGCAACAGCAACAGGATGATGGCAGTAATGATTCTGGATTTAAGCACGCCGCTCTCCTTCATTCGATTGCACAGGGACACCGACCAGTTGCTCACTGGTGCGACCAAAACGACGTTCGCGATTTTGATACGAAGCAATGGCCTTTTCGAGCTCTTTCCGGTCGAAAACCGGCCACAGGGTATCGGTGAAATACAGCTCCGTATAAGCTAACTGCCACAACATGAAATTGCTGATGCGCATCTCGCCACCGGTACGGATAAAGAGATCCGGCTCAGGCGCATCCCCCATAGACAGATAGGGCTGCAGATCATCCTCAGTAAATGAAGTCGCAAGTTCTGGATGAACGCTCAGCAAACGCTGCACGGCGGCCATCATATCCCAGCGTCCGCCGTAGTTTGCCGCAATGGTGAGCGTCAAGCCGGTGTTGCCGGACGTGAGCGATTCTGCATGCAACATCGTATTTTGCAGTTTTTCATCAAAACGGCTGCGGTCACCGATGATTTTCAAACGGATATTATTTTTATGCAGGCTGGCGACTTCGCGCTCCAGCATTTTCAGGAACAACGACATCAAAAAGGAGACTTCATCGACCGGACGACGCCAGTTCTCGCTGCTGAAGGCAAAAACAGTCAGATATTGTACGCCCAGATCGCGGCAGGCACGCACCGCCGCGCGCAAGGATTCTACGCCGCGCTGATGCCCCATAATGCGCGGCATGAAGCGCTGCTTCGCCCAGCGCCCGTTACCATCCATGATGATGGCAATATGACGCGGCACACGAGCCACATCCGGAATAGCACGCGTGGAACTGGGCTGTTTAGTCATATAGGATCGCGGATTGAGGACTGAGAACGAGCACTGAGGATCGAGTTAAAAACCTTACGCTGCTCAATCCTCATTCCAATTAGACGGCCATCAAATCAACTTCTTTGGCAGCCAGCATCTGGTCAATTTCAGAAACAAAACGGTCGGTTAGTTTCTGAATATCATCCTGAACGCGACGCTCGTCGTCTTCGGAGATTTCTTTTTTCTTGAGCAAGTCTTTCAGAGAACCATTGGCATCGCGACGAATATTGCGCACCGCAATTTTCGCATCTTCGCCTTCTGACTTGACCAGTTTGATCATATCGCGACGACGCTCTTCGGTCAGCATCGGCATCGGAACGCGGATCAGTTCGCCGTTCGTGGCGGGATTGAGCCCCAGATCCGCATCACGAATCGCGCGCTCGACCTTGCCAACCATATTTTTTTCATAGGGCTGCACACCGATGGTGCGCGCATCGACCAGCGTGATATTGGCAACCTGGGTCACCAGCGTCGGACTACCGTAATAATCCACCATCACATGGTCCAACAAACCTGTATGAGCGCGACCGGTACGAACCTTGCCCAAATCCGCGCGCAAGGCGTCCAGCGACTTGCGCATTCTGGCTTCGGCATCTTTTCTGATTTCAGTAATCACAGCTTTCTCCTGTCTTTACGAGTGTGCTACTCAACACGTACCAGCGTACCTTCACCTTCACCGAACACCACGCGTTTTAATGCGCCTGCCTTGAAGATGCTAAATACGATGATAGGCAATTTCTGATCACGGCACAAAGTCAGCGCGGTGGCATCCATTACCTGTAAATTCTTGCTGATCGCTTCATCAAAGCTAAGACTCTGATAGCGAACCGCATGCGGATCCTTTTTAGGATCTGCAGTATAAATTCCATCCACCTTGGTGGCCTTGATCACAACTTCGGCACTCATTTCCACGCCGCGTAAAGCGGCAGCCGTATCGGTGGTAAAAAACGGACTACCGATACCTGCCGCAAAAATGACGACCTTGCCTTCTTCCAGATAACGCAGGGCCTTGCCGCGAATGAAAGGCTCAGCAACTTGCTCCAGATTCAGCGCTGACTGCACGCGGCAATCGAGCCCCGCGCGATTCATCGCATCCTGCAGCGCCATTGAGTTCATCACCGTGGCCAGCATCCCCATGTAATCGGCGGTCGCTCTGTCCATTCCCGCTGCGGCAGGCGCCACACCGCGAAAGATATTGCCGCCGCCGATGACCATCGCCACTTGCACACCCATCGCCACGACTTCTGCTATCTCGGCAACGATGCGCTCGATGACCGTGCGATTGATACCATAACTGTCGTCGCCCATCAGGGCTTCGCCGGAAAGTTTTAACAGAATACGTTTATAAACGGGTGCGCTCATGGCAATTATCCTTGTGCAGCTGCGATGGTTGCAGCAACTTCTGCCGCGTAGTCTTCTACCTTCTTCTCGATGCCTTCACCGACCACGAACATCTGGAATGCAGACACCGAAGCGCCGCGCGCCTTCAACAGTTGCTCGATGGTTTGCTTGCCATCTTCAGCCTTAACGAAAACCTGACCCAGCAGCGTTACTTCCCTCAGGAATTTCTGCACAGTACCTTCAGCGATTTTTTCCAACATCGCTTCGGCCTTGCCGGCTTCGCGTGCTTTTTCGATTGCAATGCGGCGTTCAGTTTCGATATCCGCAGGATTAACACCTGAACTATCAACCGATTTAGGCTTAGAAGCTGCGATGTGCATGCAGATATCACGACCCAAAGCTTCATCGCCGCCAGTAAAATTCAGCAGAACACCGATCTTGCTGCCGTGCAGATAGCTTGCCAGTGTGCCTGTAGTCGTTTCGTAACGTTCGATACGACGAACAGTCAAATTTTCACCCAGCTTCATTACCAGCGCCTTGCGGGTTGCTTCAAC
The DNA here is from genome assembly GCA_001801025.1 of Gallionellales bacterium GWA2_54_124. Lineage (GTDB taxonomy): Bacteria > Pseudomonadota > Gammaproteobacteria > Burkholderiales > Gallionellaceae > Gallionella. The sequence continues at coordinate 847,139 of MGWO01000007.1, read as the reverse complement.
CGTATCGGTTCCGTTGGCAATCGTGAGCTCGGACAACGCAGCGATATCCGCAGGATTATTCTTTGCAACAGTTTCGGCAACATTCTTTGCAAAAGCAACAAAGTCGTCGTTCTTAGCAACAAAGTCAGTCTCGCAGTTCACTTCAGCAACCGCACCCGACTTAGCATCAGCAGCGATAAAAGCACTTACCACACCTTCAGCCGTGACACGTGAAGAAGCCTTGCTGGCCTTCGCGCCGCTCTTGATGCGCATTTGCTCTTCAGCCACCTTGAAATCACCGTTTGCTTCAACCAGCGCTTTTTTACATTCCATCATGCCGAGGCCGGTGGCTTCACGCAATTCTTTAACCATACTTGCAGTAATTTCTGCCATAACTAACTCCAAAAATTCTTAAAAAACTTACAAAAAAAGGGGCTTGCGCCCCTTTCAACGCCTAAAAACAACTTAGGCTGCTTGTTCTGGCTCTTCAGCGACCTGCTGAACCAATTCATTCAATGCCTGTGCGCGACCTTCCAATACCGCATCAGCGATACCGCGTGCATACAAACGGATTGCCTGAGTCGAATCGTCGTTACCAGGGATTACAAAATCCACACCGGCTGGCGAGTTGTTGGTATCGACGATACCGATAACAGGGATACCCAGCTTTTTGGCTTCAACGATTGCGCCCTTTTGATAGCCCACGTCGATGACGAAAATTGCATCCGGCAGATTAGGCATATCCTTGATACCGCCCAGACTGCGATTGAGCTTTTCCAGTTCGCGCGCCATAACCAGCGCCTCTTTCTTGGAAACGCCTTCAGCGCCTTCAGCGGTGATCGCCTCGAGTTCGCGCAGACGCTTGATCGATTGCTGAACAGTCTTGTAGTTGGTGAGCATACCACCCAACCAGCGGTGATTTACGAACGGTGAATTTGCACGAACAGCTTCTTCTTGCAAAATCTCACGAGCCTGGCGCTTAGTCGCGACGAACAGGACGGTGCCCTTTTTCGCGGACAATTTGCGCACATAGCTTTCGGCTTCTGCAAACAGCGCTACGGATTTTTCCAGGTTGATGATGTGAATACGATTGCGGTGACCGAAGATGAACGGAGCCATCTTAGGATTCCAGAAACGGGTTTGGTGACCAAAGTGAACACCAGCATCCAGCATTTGACGCATTGTTACAGCCATGTTTATTCCTAACGTAAGGGTTAAAACTACCACTCGCCAGCCTGACTCTTACGAGCACCCCAACTTGTGCGAGCGGGAAATTTGCACCGGCCAATTCCGATGCAACGCGCATTCTACCACCAATTTACCATCCGGCTCAACACGCTTATCAATCAAAAATTCGATTCAAACGGTGGCGCCACTTTGACGACCTCAGCCAAAGTCGTCAGCCCTGCGGCCACTTTTTCGGCGCCCGAGAGCCGCAACGGCTTCATACCCTCCTTGATTGCCAGCGCCTTGATCGCCGCCAGATCGGCATCGCCTGACACCAGCTTTTGCATATCGATGCTAAACGGCAGCATTTCATAAATACCCGTGCGGCCGCGATAGCCGGTCATACGACACTCCAGGCAGCCTGTCGCCACACTGACATTGGACGGCACGGCCGACTGCCACGGACGAACCAGCTCCTGCCACTCATCAGCGCTGACCGCCCCTGCCGCCTTACAATGCGGGCACAGTGTGCGCACCAGACGCTGCGCCATCACGCCCAGCAGGGTTGAATTAAGCAGATAGGACGGCACCCCCAGCTCGTGCAGACGCATAATGGCGGAAGGCGCATCCCCCGTATGCAGCGACGACAACACCAGATGCCCCGTGAGTGCGGCCTGTATCGCCATTTCGGCCGTTTCCGCATCACGAATTTCGCCGACCATAATAATATCGGGGTCCTGCCGCAACAGCGTGCGCACGCCAGTGGCAAAATTCAGACCGATATTTTGCTGCACCTGCATCTGATTGAACGCAGGCTCGATCATCTCGATCGGGTCTTCCACGGTGCAAACATTGACTTCCGGTGTCGCCAGCTGCCTGAGCGTTGAATACAGCGTCGTCGTTTTTCCCGATCCTGTCGGCCCGGTCACCAGAATGATGCCGCAAGGCTGAGCCGTCCATTGATTCCAAAGCGCCGTCTGCCCCCGCGAAAAACCCAGATCGGCAAAACTTTTCACCAGAATTTCCGGATCAAAAATCCGCATCACCAGCTTTTCGCCAAAGGCGGTGGGCATTGTGGACAATCGCAATTCAATTTCGTCGCCTGCCGTACTCACCGTCTTGATGCGCCCGTCCTGAGGGCGGCGCTTTTCCACCATATCCATGCGCCCCAACAGCTTGATGCGATTGGTAATGGCGTTATTGACGCTGGCTGGCAACTGATAAACCTGATGCAGCACCCCATCGATACGAAAACGCACGATGCCAATGTCGCGGCGCGGCTCAAGGTGGATATCGCTGGCACGCTGCTCGAAGGCGTATTTAAACAGCCAGTCCACCAAAGTCACAATATGCTGCTCGTTTGCATCGAGATTCTTGTTTTTACCAAGTTCGACCAGTTGCTCAAAATTTTGCACGCCAACCGCCTGCCCCGCTCTCGCCCGGCTCGCCTGCTGCACCGAATTGGCAAGACTATAGATTTCCGGCAGATAGCGGTTGATATCGAGCGGGCTGGCCAAAACCCGGGTAATCTTAAGATTCAGAATGCGTTCGAGCTCCGCGACCCACTCCGTCACAAACGGCTCTGAGGTTGCAATCACCACTTCGCCGTCACCGACCTTTACCGGCATGATTTTGAGCCGCTCGGCGTAGGATTTTGAAACCACATTGGCGACGCTGCCAAAATTGAGTTGCAAAGGATCGATATGAAAATAGACCATGCCCGTGCGCGCGGCCAGCCACTCGGTCAGATATTCGACCGTCAAGAGCCTCGCGGGCAATGTCCGGCTGAGCCACTTTTGCTCCGCGATCACCACCAGCGGATACACTCCGCGCTCCCGATTACCCGCAAGCTGTTCAGCATCATCCCTTAGGATCACGCCATCCTGCACCAGCCAGCTTAATAACTGGCCGAGCGTCAATCTCGCCTCAAGCGGTATCGCGTCCTTAGTCATCACTTACCCCGCATTCAATGCCCACCAGGCCACCCAAGGCCTGACTCCCGCCGTCCCGTTGATAAGCCGACAGGATGCGTCTGACAGCCGTCGGATCCCGCTCAGTGCGCAACGACTGGTACTGCTCCTGCGCTTCAGGATATGCCGCGCGCATCATACCCATCCATTGCTTGAGCCGCCCCGGCGCGTGCCGGTGCTCCATCCGATCACACAACAGATCGAAGTAATCGAGCACCCAGGGCCGCAACGCCTGCCAGTCCATCGCATCCCCCCCCTCTTTGATGCGCCGCATCAGATCAGGCCTGAGGATCACCCCGCGCCCTATCATCACATCTTCACAGCCGCTGATCCGGCGAATATCCTCACCATCCTCCGGCGTCCAGACATCCCCGTTAACCACCATCGGCAACGTCACCACCTCACGAATCTGGCTGAGCCACTCCCACCTCGCAGGCGGACGATAGCCATCTGAGCGCGTACGTGCATGAACGGTGATTTCATCGGCGCCGCCAGCCTCAATTGCACGAGCGCATTCCAAGGTCAGCGAAGTATCGGAAAGTCCCAGCCGCATCTTGGCTGTCACAGGAATACCTTCAGGCACAGCCCGGCGCGTGGCCGCGACAATGTCGTGGATTTGCTCAGGGAACGCAAGCAGGACAGCACCGCCGCCATGCCGGTTAACGGTCGGTGCCGGACAACCAAAGTTAAGATCAATCCCCGGCGCACCCAAACTTGCAATGAATGCAGCATTTTCAGCAAGACAGACGGGATCGCTTCCCAGCAACTGCACACGCACCGGAACACCGGCCGGTGTGCAACCTCCGTGATCGAGTTCAGGCACCGTGCGCAGCACAAATTTTTCGGTAAGCAGATGATTCGTGACACGCACGAATTCAGCCACACAAAGATCAATGCCGCCCAGTCGCGTCAATATGTCGCGCAGACTGGAATCGGCCAGTCCCTCCATCGGGGCAAGAATCAGACGCATGTATTTATCTGCATTTTTTAGGACTTGTGAGTTTAGTGTAAAAACACTCTGACAATGCTGATTTTGCGCTGAGTATTTTAAATATGCCACATGCCGATTGCACTAAAGCGCAATCTGGTTTATTCTGCTCGCCCTTCGGAGAGGTGGATGAGCGGTTTAAGTCGCACGCCTGGAAAGCGTGTTTGGGATAATATCCCAACGGGGGTTCGAATCCCCCCTTCTCCGCCAAATCAATGAGTTACGCTTGTTTTAACCAACAAGCGTAACCTCAAATAAGACAACTTTCTTGCTGGCACTGTGCCAGAATTGTGCCAAGAAAGTTGCTCTAAATCCCCATATTATTGTTTCTTTCACTGTGCCAGAACTGTGCTCAGCCCGCTATGGAAGAAAAATTCATGGCATCTAAAGCCTCTTTTCGAGCTTCTGCCATTTTATTGGCAACTGACTGTGATGTCGCAAACCCATCAATAATATCAAGCCCATGTTTTGCGCCGAACATCTTCCACACATCGTCTTCTGATACCTCTTCGCCCCATTTTTTCCGTATATCACGCAAAAGTAGTGCTTCAACTGATTCACCCCGCTGAACAGACTTTACGGTTTCCTCCTTTCGGGAGGATAAATCAAGAATCAGTTTATGGAGTGGCGCAAGAGCAGCAACAATATTTTTGGGTTGATGTTCTTCAAGTAAATTGTTTGCCTGCAAAATAAGCTGTTCGACGGCCAACATGAATTCTTTGAGTTGTGACTCTCTAGGATCATAAACATAGCTTTCGTTGATGGTCCAATCAGCCATTTCTAATTTAATTTCCTGATTTATCACTTCACTAAGCAGTTGCTGTCCGATATTCGCAGGAAGAAGGCCGTCCTTTATCGACTTTTTGATTTTTGAATGCAAGTTTGGTAACGCCATAGACTTGCTGCCTCTCCTGTATTTACACCAAACAGTACCCGTTCCATCTCCAATACCCAGTTTTTCCTCAAGCTCCTTTGTACGAAGTTTGCAGCTATCTTCAATTAACGCTATAAATTTTTGAGTAGCTTCTTTTTTGAGCATTTTCAATTCATCACTATCCTTAGATCTCGCCATAATTACCCCTATTTTATAGAACATTAATTATATAATTAATTATGTTTATTAACTGTACCATCATATTTAACTAGAACAACAATAATATCCCCATCGTAGCAAATAAGGGGTATACAAGTGGACAATTCAAGTAGCATTGCATTGGATATTCAGCAGTTAAGCAATGAAATTCATCTGGCGGTAAAGACCATCCGTACAACTTTGGTGAAAAATCCTGGCGCACTTCCTCCTCGATTGATTATTGAAGGTCAAAAGCGATTGCTCTGGCTGCGCAGTGATGTGATTGATTTTTATAATCGACAAAAACGCTCTCATGGGTCAAATCCGGATTTTTCTACGAAACCATTCAAGCCGTCATTAGCAATCGAGCCAACTTTAAATGCGAGAAGAAAACGCGGCGCGCCTACGAATTCGGAAAAATTAGCCAAAAAAATGGCTGTACGCTGAGTCTCGGAAAGCAATTTGATGGAAGGCGAAATCGACAGCACGTTTCAAACGCAGCAGCGTGATATGTTCACATCAGGAATCGTGGCTGAAATCGGGGTAAATGCATATGCCGTTTGGTCTGTAATCAAGTGCTACGCCGACTTCATGACCGGTGAGGCATATCCAGGTATGCGTGAAATTGGCAACAAAATTGGCTTATCTCAGCCAACAGTTTCCCGAGCTGTTGATATTCTTAAAGACGCGCATATGCTTCGCATTGTTGATAGCGCCAAATTCAAACGCAAGGGGCAGACCTACGTTGCACGTGAACGGCTTGCCGTGAGACTTGGTGGCAAGGTTATGTGCTTTGTTGTGGTTGACTATGTGCCAGCCAATTTGCGCGACCAGCTAAAACGAATTAACCAGCTCCTAAAGACAGGCGAGGAAGACAAAGAAACGTGGGCGGAAGTTGAGATCGTGCCAGGAGATGGATTTGTATGGGATGACAAATCAAAAACCTTAAAATCTTCTATCAAGGCATCCTCACTACCGACAAGCTCATCAACAGAAAGTGATGAGTACCACAGGCAGTTAGGTGCAGAACTGTTCGCCCGGATCGCTCCAAACCTAGCCAAACGACTGCCTAAAAAATAAGCACGTATGATTCATCAATGAATAAGCACTATGATTCACCAGTGAATCATATCAAATCCCAGTGAATACGATTCACTCGTGAATCGTAACTATATCTTTTATATTTAAAGAACTATAGAAACTATGCTGTGAACAACGCTAACGACAGCTTCGTGATATACAATCTGCCAAGACGAGTTGCACGGTGCCATGCACGTCAATCACAGCGATGAACATGAAGGCTTGCTCTTCGGCATGAGCTGACATTGGCAATCAAATTAACCCATGGCCGCTATGTATTTTAAAGAAGTCGTTCAAAATATAGAGGCCCTATCTACACACTTTGGCCTATTGCTTTGTTGTTTGCCGCAATCTAACCTGTTCTTTTTTGCCGATTATCATAATTCATGACACATGAGCCCAACTTATAAAAATTAGCTTTCGCCGGTATCAAACTCAAAATGAGTCAACTCGCGTACCATACTGCGATGCTGGAGGCGAAACGAACTGCTCCATGGGTCTAAAGCAAATTTTGACGAAGGCGGGAATGTAGATATGCACGAAATTATTTGCCCGCACTGCGGGAAAGCATTCAAGATAGACGAGGCGGGGTACGCGGACATCCTGAAGCAGGTTCGCGACAGTGAGTTCGAGCAGCAGTTACATGAGCGGCTCGAACTGGCCGAACAGGACAAGCGGAATGCCGTCGAACTCGCCGAAATTAAGGTCGCCGCCGAGTTGCACAAAGCTGCAGCAGTCAAGGACTCCGAGATCAAGGAGCTGAAGGCCAAGCTAGATGCAGGTGAGGTCGTGCGGAAGCTCGCCGTGACCGAGGCCCTAAGTATCGTGGAAAAAGAACGTGACGCTCTCGCGAACGAACTTTCACAGGTAAAGCATGAGAAGCAAGCTGCTTCAGAGCTAGCCGAGGCGAAGCGTGTGAGCGAACTGCAGAGTGCCGCCGCTACGAAGGACTCGGAGATTCAGGGGCTGAAGGCCAAGCTCTACTCAATAGAGCTTGCGCAGAAGCTCGCAATCACTGAGGCAGTCAGTGTGGTTGAGAAGGAGCGCGACGAACTGAAGAGTGGTATTGATCTAGCGAAGCTTGAGAAGCAGCTCGCCGAAAAGTCGCTAAAGGACAAGTACGAGACGCAGATTAAGGATCGCGATGACACGATTGATCGCCTACGGGATATGAAGGCACGCCTGTCAACCAAGATGGTTGGTGAAACACTCGAACAGCACTGCGAGACTGAGTTCAACCGCATTAGAGCGATGGCATTTCCGAGGGCATACTTCGAAAAGGACAATGACGCACGAACTGGCAGCAAGGGCGACTACGTCTTTCGCGACTCGGATGAGGCTGGCACCGAGATTGTCTCAATCATGTTTGAGATGAAGAATGAGAGCGATGAAACAGCTGCCAAGAAAAAGAACGAAGACTTTCTCAAAGAGCTCGACAAGGATCGCGCCGAGAAGGGGTGCGAGTATGCTGTGTTGGTCTCCCTGCTCGAACCCGACAGTGAACTCTACAACACCGGAATCGTCGATGTATTCCACCGCTACCCGAAGATGTACATCGTCCGACCGCAGTTCTTTCTCCCAATCATCACGCTGCTAAGAAATGCGGCGATAAACTCGCTCAAGTACAAGACAGAGCTTGCGCTCGTTAGGGCGCAGAACATAGACATCACGCACTTCGAAACCAATCTCGAGACGTTCAAGACTGCATTCGCCAAGAACTACGACCTCGCCTCCAAGCGTTTCCAAGCGGCAATTGACGAGATCGACAAGTCTATTGACCACCTGCAGAAGACGAAGGAGGCATTGCTCGGCACCGACCGGAACCTTCGTCTTGCGAACGACAAGGCGCAGGACGTGACAATCAAAAAGCTAACTCGATCCAACCCGACGATGGCGGCCAAGTTCGCCGAGCTCAAGAATAATGATACTTCCGATGTTGGATGAAATGACACCGGTCAGTATCGAATTATTTTCTGAAGCACTTGCAACACACATTGCCGAATAAATAATGTGACGCTGTCCCCTTTAGTCTTGATCGTCGAAGCATTTACCACGATGCAAGAAGGCCTGGATAAAGAACGCAAAGCCATTATGAAGCAGTGGGCCAAACGTGTGGAGCTAATCGAGCGGGTACGGAATGGGAGTGACAGTTGGGATATATAGGGCTTGCAGCGTATCGCGGGTAAATCGCTACTTGAAATCGATGGACTTTAACTAAAAGCCCTAAGCGCAGGTGACGTTGAGCCTAAAGTGTTAACAAACAGTGGAGCAATTAAATGGACAATTTCCATGATCCTATTCGGCATTTGAAATATCTTAGGCAATCACTGTCGCAAGATAATGAGTCAATCGGTTTTTTTATTTCGGCGGGCTGCCCGTTATCCGTAGAAATGCCTGAAGGTAAATGGCCGTTGATACCTGATGTCGCCAATCTTACCAAGTATATTAATGAGCAACTGAAAGACGATAATAAGTATTCTGTACTGCTGGCAGAGTTAAAAAAAGCTGAGAAATGCACTGAAAATATTGAAGATATTTTAAGTTTTTTACGTAGCTTGTTGCTGGTATCAAAAGGTGGGGATGTAAGAGGGCTATGCGAGCAGGATTTATTAGGTTTGGAGAAAAAAATTTGCACAGTTATAGCGGAAAGATTAGATGTAAGTTTACCGAGCCAAGAAACGCCATACCATCGACTTTGCAAATGGATAAGATCAATAGATCGAAAAGTCGCGGTAGAACTCTTTACAACAAATTACGATCTTTTAATGGAACAAGCGCTGGAAGATTTAGAGGTGCCCTATTTTGATGGGTTTGTGGGGTCGAGAAGTTCATTCTTTGATCTTCGGGCTGTAGAAGATAATTTGATACCCACACACTGGTCGAGACTCTGGAAAATACACGGATCAATTAATTGGTATCAGGAAAAAATAGGTGGGCAAAAAAAGGTCTATCGTTCTTCAGAGATAAAAAAAGATGCATCGCATTTAATTTATCCATCACATTTGAAATATGAAGAAAGTCGGAAAATGCCTTATCTGGCTTTGATCGATCAATTGAATAGATTTATTCGAAAAAAATCGTCATTTTTAATCCTGTCTGGTTATTCGTTTAATGATGGTCATTTGAACGACACGATTATCAATGCGCTCACGGCAAATCCAACTGCGATGGTGCTTGGGCTAATGTTTGAAAGATATGAAGATGCAACTGACTCTGGTGAATCGGTAGAAAGGTATCCGGAAGCTTATCGGTTAGCCAAAAAACAGCATAATCTAAATATTTGGACCTTTGACAAAGCCATAATCGGAACAAATCTAGGACGCTGGCATAGAGGAAAAAACAAAGACGATGACGACCCTGATCTATTGAGATTTGTTTGTCATGACAAACAAACTGATGGTTCTGAAAGTCCTAAAGACTTAATTAAACTTGGGGACTTTTCTGTATTTACTGATTTTCTTAAAAAAATAATTGGCGCTTCCAAGGAAGATAAGAATGTCTAACAAAGAAACATATCTTGGAGATGTCCAAGATGTTAAAGGGACTACAGTCAGCATTTCCTTATCTAAGGAATCGTTAACGGGGTTTGTGTATATTGACGGTCAAGGATATAGAGTCGGTCAGATAGGTAGCTTTATTCGTATACCGATCGGATTTAATGATTTATTTGGAATTATCAGCCAAGTAGGCGCAAGTGCTGTACCTGAAAGCCAAGTTGAAAATCATAGCTATGGTAATAGATGGATGACAATTCAACTGATTGGAGAAGGGCCTAGAAACGGCGTATTTCAAAGAGGTCTTTCACAGTACCCAACTATTGGCGATGAAGTTCATTTAGTGTCAGAAAAAGAGCTTAAAAATATTTATGGGCAACCAGATAAGCCCTATTTCGTAAAGTTAGGCCACATTTCAAATGCAGAAACTATCCCTGCATTAATAGACGTAAATAAGCTAATTACCAGACACTCTGCCGTTGTCGGCACAACCGGTTCCGGCAAGTCAACAACAGTTTCAAGCATCATGAATGCGTTGTCTGACAGCGACAAATATCCATCTGCCAGAATAATCATGCTGGACCTTCATGGTGAATATGGCCAAGCGTTACAAGAAAAAGCAAATATATATAAAATTAACAGTGATGCCACTTCAAAGCTTAAAGAGAAGGAGTTGCATATACCCTTTTGGGCACTAAACTTTGATGAGTTATGCGAAATTAGCTTCGGCGAGTTTAGTAATGAAAAAGATAAAAACATTGTAATGGAGAGAGTTCAGAAATATAAAATTGAATCCTTGGCAAAATACCCTCGAAAAGGTGCATCTGCCGACACTCTCAGTGTTGACTCACCAATTCCGTTTAGCATTCATCACTTGTGGTATGAATTATTTGTTGAAGTGTTTGGCACATATTACAAAGGTCGGCCAGGTAAACCGAGCGATAATTTGGCTTATGAAACTGATGCGAAAGGTAATGAATTAAAGGGTGATCCAATTAAAGGCATCGCCCCAATCTTCAAAAACATTGTGACTGAAGCCGGGGAAGAAAAAATATTCAATTTGCCGGGTTCATTAAATATTGGGAAGCAGCTTCTATTATTGGGTACTAAGCTAAGGATTCCTAGGTATGATTTTATTTTCAAGCCCAATAAATGGATGCCTGACGTTAAAGGAGAAGTTGGACAAGATTTGGATCGCTTGTTAAGAAATTGGATAGGCAGTGATAAGCCCGTTACTATTTTGGACTTATCTGGTATCCCAGCCGATATTTTGCAAACAACAATAGGCGCACTTCTTCGGTTGCTTTATGAGGCTATGTTCTGGGCTAGAAATTTGTCTCAAGGAGGTCGGCATAGACCCCTACTTGTTGTCATGGAAGAAGCGCATATTTATTTAAATGATGACTTTAAAGGGATGGCATCAAAGATAGTTCAACGTATTGTCAAAGAGGGGAGGAAGTATGGAATTGGTGCCATGATTGTGAGTCAAAGGCCGTCAGAAATTAACCCCACAATACTTTCGCAATGCGGAACATTCTTCGCGCTCAGATTAACGAATGCATCTGATAGAAGCCACATTACGTCCGCTTTGTCAGACAACTTGGATGGCTTAACAGATATGCTGCCCATTTTACGTACAGGTGAAGCGATAATTTTGGGTGAAGCCGTCAAATTGCCAATGCGGACAACAATAGAGGCCCCGCCGAGGAGTAGAAGGCCTGATAGCCAAGATCCCATTATTTATGATGACGTCTCTTTGGAAGATTCACAAAATCCTGGTGGATGGGGAATCAAGATGGAAACTGAACCCCATTATGAGGAGCTAGTTGAAACTTGGAGAGCACAAAATCCGAAAATCGATAAAGTAAAATAAACAGGAGAAGTATGATGAAAATGATACATGTTGATTCAACCAATGTTGAAGCTGTTGGCTATGATGAGGATAGTTCCACATTGCAGGTGGAATTTAAAAACGGCACGATGTATCAATACTTTGATGTACAGGAAGATGTATTTATTGGATTGCGCGATGCAGATTCCGTCGGCGGATATTTGGCGGCTAGGATCAAAGGGGCGTATCGATATTCTAAAGTTTGATTAACTCATGGGGGCAGCATCGCTTTAGTTACCTGCATTATCTGAATGGTGATCCCTGAGTCTATGGCCGCTGTGCATCCCATAGCGGCCATAGGTCCATCTTGACGCCACCGGCTGCTGACCGAGGAGAGGTCGTTAGGAACGACGGCATTGTTTCAATAAATGCCCGGCCACTTGCCGCCGCCCACATTTCCAGCTACTGAAACATCATCAAAAAGCTCAGCCAAGCGCCCATCGCTGCAAATATAGTGGCAAACAAATTAACAAAAATTTTCATGGCTATTTCATCCGCCTCATTTTCCGAAATTGAATCGCTGATACTCCTCTGCAATAAAAACAGCGTCAGTGCGATCACAAAAAATCCCACCCCGCCCACTGGCGCTCGCATGAGCGATGATGTCAACTCAGAAAAAACACCACCTTGCTTTATCCATGCTGGAACGTGCCAGGTGGCGTAAATTACCCCATATGTCACACCAAGGCCAAACACTGCCAGTCCAGCAAGTACGCCACCAACAACCCATGCAATTTTTTTTGCGTCGGCCATAACAACCCTAGCCTCAGCTTCCTTTCTCGCAATCTGGTTTACTGTCTGAGTGACAATGCCAGACAACTCACCAACCACCTTTTTGTCGATGTCGCGAAATGCTAGTTGGTGTTTCCTCGACATTTCTTCCAGCATGACTTCATTGAGCGCAACCAAAGTAAATACAGGGTCGTTATCAGCAACTCGAATACCTCGCGCCATCAAAATTGACTGCAATTTTGTAATGTCCATCGCGCTCACCAATTCACTTTATCGAGTTCAGAAAAAATGCCCGTAACGACCTTCTGCAATCTATTCTTTGCGAGAAAGTTGAACTCATCAGACGCCATTACATCTGCCAACGTCATATGGCTTTCAGTCATTTGCTTTAGGTCTCCGACAAAGGTGTCAGACTGACTACGATCAACAATCTTCACGACACCGGCAATTTTTCCAGCCTTGTCAGCATCTTTGAAAAGTCTGGTCGAGGTAATTGGATTAGTTCCTTCGTACTCAACGCGCCCCCAGAATTCGTTTTCCCAAACGACAATTTTTGCAAAGTCATTCACCTTGCCAACCAGTTCCACAAAACCGTTGTACGTGTCTGTCTTGGCTTGCCCACCTGTCAGTACCGTATGGACGAAAACCTGTTTCCCTGCTTCGGACATAATGCGAAAGATGTCATTTTCTGACAGATAGCGAGTTAGCGGCATGAAAGTCGCAGCGCCGTTATCCAGAACGAAGTCAGCTTCGGTGGAAATAATTAATTCCATTAATGGGTCAAACTTGCGCTGGATCACATTGCCAGCTTCTGCGATGTCTATGTGCGCCACGTTCAGCGATGCATATTGTGTAAAGGTCGCATTAACCGGATCTGTGTCGGCACAAATAATATTGCCGCCTTTGCTTTGGAGATATTGAGCCAAAAGTACGGCAACTAACGATTTACCTACTCCGCCTTTACCTTGTAACACCATGTGAATGCTGTTCATTTGTTTCCTTTCAAGAATTATCAATTTCAATTTTGACCGGCGGAATAGGATTGAACTCCCCTTCCTTCGGTTTGCCCGACAGGGCGCGCAACGGGTTTTCTCTTGATGTATTTGCTGCTGGTCGTTGTGGTGCTGAAGGAATAATCAAGTTCTGTCTATCGCTTGAATTGATGTTTGTTCGCAAAAATGCTGACAGCCATGCAACCGAAACTTCAACCTCGTTTTCCTTCAGAAAATCTTGAATTTGTTTCAGCGTGTATTTTTTGTCCTGTAGGGATTTCAACGCTGGCAAAAACTCGTGAAGTCGCGATTTTTTTGCCCCAGGTTTAGTTTTTGCCAAGAATTCTTCAAGATTCTTCATTCGTCTTTATCTGTTATTTGTTGATTTGTATCCATTATTGTTGATTTCGTGATTACGCCTAAGTCTATAAATAACAATGTTTTTTATTGATATTTTTGTTCTATTTTTCATGCGTAAGATTACTCAGGAGCAAGGGCTAATTCGCGCTTCGCTTGAATTCTCCTTGCGCCTGCGGCGTGCTACTCGCTCCGCTTGCAATATGAATTAATCAACCTTGATGGAGGTTTCATGACTGAAATAAACGAAGATCGCAAGCGTCGGCGCGGGCCGATTCCGCTTGATGCAAATGAACGCAGAAATCATTGCGTGTCTGTGCGCCTGAACAAAAATGAGCTTAATTTGCTTGATGCGCGGCGGTCTAATTTTGAGCGTGGTGAGTGGCTGCGCATGGCGGCCATTGATCAACTTCCTTGTTTCATTCCGGCAGTCAACCGCGAAGCATGGATTGAACTTGCCCGGCTGGCCGCCAACTTGAATCAATTTCAAACTGCAATCAACCAAGGGCGAGCCAGTGGCTATCCATCGAATTTTCTGGGAGAGGTACTTTCACAAGTGAAGGCGCTTCGTCGCGATCTGCTCGGCACGGGAGAACCCGATGAAGGGAATGCAGAAAATTAGTCGGGGACGCGGGTTCAGAGGCGCACTGAATTACGCCTTTGAGCGTGACAGCAACGATGTTGAACCGGGACGGCATTTGGGCGGCAACATGGATGGCGCTACGCCATCCGAACTTGCCTCTGAATTTGCAATTGCGCGACAAGTCAGACCTGACATCAAGAAGCCCGTCTGGCACAACTCGCTACGTCTTCCAACTGGCGAAAAATTAAACGATGATCAATGGGTAAAGGTTGCCGACGATTACATGCGTCGCATGGGTTTTACAGAGCTGCACCAGCGCGCCTATATTCAGCACGGTGACGCCAATGGGCAGCACATCCACATCATCGCCTCGCGGATTGGCCTTGATGGGCGGTTGTATCTTGGCAAGAACGAAAACCTAATCAGCACCAAAATTATTCAGCAGCTCGAACGCGACCACGGCCTGACGGTCACCAAAGGTGTTGAGCTTGATCGTGAAGGCAATGCTGTTTCGCCGGATAGAACAAGATTAAAGAAAGGTGAACAGGAACTTGCTGATCGACTGGACAGAATGCCGCCCAAAGAGCGATTGCAAAAAATCATAGACAGGATTTTTGATGAGCATTTTCCAAAAGCCGAGGACAAGTCTGATGTAGGCAGCGACCGCGAGCAGTCACAAATATACCGTGATCGAGCCGCTGCTTTAGGGCTTCGTCTCGGCACGAGAGCCGTGATACCACCGTCATTCCCGGTTTTGGATAGACCAGTTAGGCCGCTATGTCATGAAGCTGAAATCCCGTTTGATCATGACAGTAACCGAGACAACGTGCTTCCGCCTAGCGATGAGATTCTTCACCTCGATGCACTCGAAGCCCAAAGTGACTATGCATTATGGTGCAACATTGATTCAAAACCCGGCGAGCTGACGGCCACACAATTTGCAGAGGCATTATCAGCGTATGGCATCAAGTACCGCGCCCACATCGCCAGTACAGGACGCATGAATGGATTTTCGTTCGAATGCGATGGCGTGTCGTTTTCCGGCAGTCAGCTTGGTAAGGCCTACGGATGGAATGGGTTAGTGAAGCGCGGCCTGTTCTACGATCCTGAACGAGATCGTGACAACCTGGTGGTGCATGTTGCACAAACAACAGATTCGCAAGCGCAGCCAAAGCAACTACTTGATGAATATCGTGCATTTCTGGCAGAACAGCGACCTTTGATAGTGTCGCAACGAGCCAGTGTTGCGTCTGAGAGAAAAGCTATGGTTCAACAACATCAGGAAACGCGCACGGCTCTCGCCGAGATACAGCGCAAAAAAAGGAAGGTTCTGTTTGAGAAACAACATCACGATCCAGCTGCGTTGAAAATTAAAAAAATGCTACTTGCCAAGCAACAGGCCGATGAAAAAGCAGCTTTACAAGAAAACCTCACAAGAGCGCGCAAATCGTTGGTTTCACCAAAACTGCCGGATTATGCGGAATGGCTGGCAACGCTGGAGGCGTCAGTTCAGCAGCAACAGGCATTAGATGCAGCCATTCAGCTCAAAGCAGAACGGAAGAAAAAGTCAGAGTTGGATGCCATCAAGGATGAAGCGCAATTGTCCGGTCAGAGCGGAACTGTTTTTCCTCTGAAACTCGCGCAAGCGGATATTCGGAATTTTAGTGCCATCGTTGATTTGGCACGCGGAGCAATCGAGTATCGGAGTGTCACCGGCACGCTGTCTTTTACTGATGTCGGTGAAAAAATCAATATCGCACAACAGCACGATCCAGATACGGTGTTTGCCGCGTTGCAATTGGGCGTACAGAAATATGGGAAGCTCACGATCACAGGTGATGTCGAGTTCCGGCAATTATGCGTTGAACTAGCCGCAAAACATGGTTTCATGTTTGCTGATGACAATTTAAACCAAGCGGTTGAAACGGAGCGTCGTCGCATGACTGCTGACGCTCAGCCCGCCGATTTGGTATGTGGCAGTTATACAGGTGCCGTTCATTCGATTGAAGCAGACGCAATATTTATTGAAGTACGCCGGGGGTATTTGCGCAAACTTCCAATGAACGAAGCTTTCAAACAGATGCGCGTAGGGGAGAAATTTCAAATTAACTATAAAAATGGTAAGCCTGACGTAAAAATATGGCTTCAAAAATCTAAAAACCTGTCTCAGACTCACTAATCATAACTCCATGTAAATGAAAGATATTTTTCAGGACACTATTTTTGAAGTGATAACAAAGTGTTAACAAACAGATAACAAACTGCTAACAAACTATATTTTAACTATTTGAATATAAACAATAAATTATTATAAATTAAGTTTATAATTTTGCTTCATAACTACGCTTCACAATTTTTCTGCTGGAGGAATACGGAATGCAAAATTTATACAAGCCGCAGGTATATCCAAAAGATCTACATAGTCTGATAACTCAGACACGCACGGGCATAGAGCTGGCAAACCGCTGGATGCTGGGCTGGCCTGCGAAGGTGAAAACGTTGATCGAGGCGCAGGAATATCAAGTGGCGTTCGAGATGCAGTTGGAGCAGGAGATCGAGGCGGAAGCGAATGCCGCCCAATACAGTCATCTGTCGAGCTGGGAAAAACGCGAAGTGCTTGGTCTGAGCGAATCGCCATAGAGGAATGATGATGCAAGTGTTTTTCGATACCGAATTCGCCAATACCCAGCCGGACAAGAACGGCCACCGATACCTAATTTCTATCGGTTGCGTTTCCACGGACAGCCGCGAATTCTATGCAGAGCTAACTGACACCTACGATGAACATTTATGTTCTATGTTTGTACTCGATACCGTCGTGCCGCTACTGGAAGGTGGCGAATATCGTATGGGCGTGTCTGAGCTGGCCGTGCGTCTCAAGGCATGGATTGAAAGCCTCACCAGTAAAGAGGTGGTATTGGTTAGCGATGCGCCAACCTACGACTGGCCGTTTATTCAGGAAATATTCGACCATAACGGCTGGCCTGAAAATCTGCGCAAAAAGTGTTCATTACTTTGCTTCGAGGAATACAAGCAACGACATCGGTATGGCGCGGCACTTGCTAATTTTTGGAAAGACAACGGCGCACGCCAGCATCATGCACTGGTTGATGCAAGAAGTATGTTGTTCGCATGGAAGTTCGCAATTAGACGGGGCATTTGATGACGCACGACGATGGTTTTTACCTGTCGAACGGGCAAAACGCTAGGTGCTTGAGGGAGTCGCCGTGAACGTATATTTTGATTGTGAATTTTCAGACTTAATTGGCATCAAGTATGACCCATGCCTGATTAGCATAGGGTTGATAGCCAGTAATGGCAACGAGCTATATATCGAGCTAGCTGACACCTGGGAAAAAAGAACATGCTCTGATTTTGTGATCGAGGTAGTGCTTCCATTGCTACAAGGCGCCGAATATGCGTTACCAGAAGCCGACTGTGCGGCACGATTGAAAGCGTGGATTGAGGGTTTCGCCGAGAAAGTGACCCTCTATTCAGATGCACCTAATTATGACTGGCCTTGGGTATCGGAGATGTTCGACCACTATGGCTGGCCTGAAAACCTGACGCGCCAATGCCACCATGTCTGCAACTTTGAATCTGATACCGAACGCTTCCGATATAACAACGCAGTGGCCGACTACTGGCGCACCAATAAGTCACTTGGTGCAGTCCGACACCAGGCACTATGGGATGCTCGATGTATCTGGTTTGCGCATCGTTGTTTTCAAAGGAAAAGAATATGATCCTATTCCTTGATTTCGACGGGGTGCTTCATCCTCTTTTGAGAACAGAACCGGATTTTTGCCGCATCGAATTGCTATGGAAAATCCTGCGTGCCTGCCCAGATGTTGACGTTGTTTTTTCTACGTCATGGAGAGAAATCTACAGTCAAGACGAGTTGCTTGAGTTAGTGACACATGGCAATGGGCGGGAATTCACGCACCGGTTTGTCGGGGCAACACCTTCTATTTTTCGTGAGAAGGGGGCGCTAATTCACGGGCCGCATCATCGCCGTCATATTGAATGTCGCTTATGGCTTACCGGCAACGGGCAGTATCAAAGACCGTGGCTTGCCGTGGATGATATTGCCGTGTCCTTTCCACCAGCCTCACCGACACTGCATCTTGTTGATGGAGCAACCGGCCTCACTGAGTCAGACGTGGCGGCCATTATTAAGAAAATCCAAGATTTTTACATATAACGATCAAAACTACGCAATGCTTGCCAGCAAATTCTCAGTGACCAAATAACTTGAGCAGTGCATCTATCGTCGGTTCTTTGTTTCTACCCGCCAGCAAGCAAGCCGAGCCAAAATGCTGCGCATAGTTATCCCGTTGCGTCGGATCGTTATTTACGAATGGGGCGAACTGTTTTTTAAGGGCATGAGCGTCACCATTGGCTGACTTTCCAAGCAACCGCAACATCATCGCCTCAAGGCAAGGCTCAGATTTTAGAACCTGTATTTTTTTGCTTTTCGCCAATTTTTCAGTTTTGCTATTCCAGTCAGTGTCCGTATCGAGCAGGGCGGCAACTGCATCATAATCAGCGTTGGCAATTTGCTTGGCTGTCCAGTCAATCACATGCAAAGCCCCTTTACCACGGGCATTCTTGATCGTCACCGAAAGCCCGCAGCCACGCGGCACATAAAGCTGTTTGAGATGATTCAGAAACGCGTCTTCATGGCGTCCTTCGCCGACGATCAATAAAGTACGCTGTGCTTTCCAGATAGCCATGGCAATCAGAGTACTGGCACAGCGCCATAAGCGCCCGCCATGTATTTAGCATAAAAATTGTCATCATTACGGATACCTTCCACCGCATCCATGCGACTGGCTGAACTTTCGCAGTCTTCATTTTTTTGCACCAATATCACCTGCGATTTATGCACCAGATTCAACACTTCGATGGCGTGGCAGGTGAATAACAGTTGCGCATTGTGCGGGTTCGCTGAGGGATTTGCGAACAAGTCGAGAATAGGCTCCAGCATGTGCGGATGCAAATCATTCTCGAATTCGTCAATTACCGCCAAACCGCCAATTTCTAGTGTTTGCAATAGCCGTGACAATAGGACAAACGCACCTTGCGTGCCGCTTGATTCAAGTGCAAAAGGCAACTTAAATTCAGTGTTCCTGTTTTTGTGTTTGCCAAACGGCACCCATACGGTCTGGCTTGGTTCCTGTGGATTATTAACGACAAATTCCTGCAACTCGATGCCGGACAAGCCTAAATCCCATGCAGACAACAAGAGTTCCATCCGTTCACGTTGAACAGCATGGACTGAAAAATGTTGCGCTGCCACCTGAACATCCTGACTGCCAATCGGCATGCGGCCCAGCAAATTGACATTGGTATTCACATAGGGCGCGGTCATGCGCATCGCCAGCGGCACACCAAATTGCGCCGCCCAGGCAATCAGCGAAACATTTGGGCGCACCTTGCGTGCTTCTTGCGGAGCTAAACCAAAATCCTGTTGCTTGACCACATAGGTCTTGGTTTCAGCATCCCAATCCCGAACAAAGACATAACCAAATCGTTCACGCTTTTGGTAAAGCGCTTCATGCAGCACCCGTTCAGGCGTGCAGCGCAACACATAACGCCACAGCTTTCCGTCAAAGTCCACCATGCACTCCAGCTCACTCGGCTCATTTGCGTTCGCGGCGTGCGGGGCAATAGGAATGCCTGCATCATGCAGCGATTGAAATGAGTTTGTGATGAACCAACTGATAAATGCCATCGGCTTCAGCAGCGCGGTCTTGCCGCTGCCATTCGGGCCAATCACCGCCATCAGTTTGGATACCCGCTCGCCGGTCGGCACATCACTCATCCACTCGGTCATGGCAACCTTACGGCTGATAGTCAGATCGACTTCGATCCGCTCACGGAAGGACTGGAAGTTTGAGAATGCATAGCTATGCAGCACTATATTCACCTTTATTTTGCATTATCAACATAATTTTGTTGGTATAGGAAAATAACATGGTTTATATTGACAATCAAGCGATGCAAACCTATTCCGGCAACTTTCTCGGCAAGTCACAAATAAAAATGATACTGTCATTGGCAATAGCAGAAAAACAATTCAATATTTCGCATTTCCCCCCGAAACCTATTCTTGATGATCACCCTGCATTTTCTGAATAAGCACATTTATTTCATCTGGAATCTCGCGAGGTGAATCCAACATAGCATGAACTTGACGACTAGTTGCTCGCCCATGAAGCCGAGCCAACTCCTTAATAGCATTCTCGATATGAGGAACAAATAAATCTTTCAATTGTTTTTCAAAAAATGACATTTCGTCATTCTGAATTCCATTAAGCGATGAAAGCGTACGCAGTTTAGTAATAAATCGAGGTATTTGTGCATTTGTACTCAGTCGAAATGCCGTAATCGGATCACTCTCAGATAACTGCGCAACCGCTTCTTCATATCGAGCAACATACTCATCATTTTCTGGAATTATTTGTTGAATAATCTGGCGAACGACAGCTTCGGCTTCTGTTGTCAGGTTAAAACGACTAGTGAGCAACTGCAAAACTGTTTCAACAGCACGTATTTGATGGTGCAATTCCAATAAATTTGACAAGGCACGACCAACGAGCGCTCTTCTCTCCCTGCTAATCTGAGACTTTTTCGACATCTCACTAAGAAACCAGCCCGCAATCAAACTGACCACAGGTACAAGCATGTTTATCCAGCTCATCGTTTATTTTCCATATTGTTTGAAGCTACCTTCTTAGCTCTGCTCAAACCATAACATGAATATTTTCAAATAACATATTGATTTTAAATATTAAAAGATTAAAGCACTGCCTATCAGATCAAATCATGGCAACTACAGATGAAGAACTTGACTAGCCAGTCAATTCATCCGCAATCATCTCGGCCTGCTTTAACACCGTTTCAGTGGCCAGCAACTGCATGTCCGGCGGATAACCGAATTGGCGCAAGGTTCGCTTCACAATCACTTTCAACTTGGCTCTCACATTTTCCTTGATCGTCCAGTCAATTGACGCATTCTCACGCACCCGCTGTGTCAGCACTACGGCCAACTCGCGCAACTTGTCTTGTTGCATCAGCTCTTTTGCACTCGCATTGTTGGCGACCGCCGTGTAGAACGCATACTCGAAATCGCTCAGTCCCATGTGCGAGGCTTCGGCGTCCGACGCAACAATTTCCTTGCTGATTTTGATCAGCTCTTCCATCACTTCAGCTGCGGTCAATACCTTGTTGTGGTATTTTTTTATAGAATTTTCCAGCATCTCCATCAGACTCTTGCTCTGAACCAGATTCTTCTTGGCGCGTGCTTTCAATTCGTCATTGAGCAGCTTTTTCAGCACTTCGAGGGCTACATTTTTGTGTACGTACCCTTTCAGTTCAGACAAAAACTCTTCAGACAACACAGAAATATCCGGTTTTTTGATGCCCGCCGCGTCGAATATATCGATAACCTGTTCGGACACCAGCACCTTGTCGATCACTTGGCGAATAGTGGTTTCGATCTCTTCGTTGCTGCGTCCTGCCCCCGTACCGTCAAACTTGGCAAGGCGTGCTTTTACAGCTTGAAAAAATCCCACTTCGTCGCGTGCATCCATCGCCTGCTCGTGCGGCACGGCAATGGCAAATGCCAGTGACAGAGCGGTCACCTCGTTGATATAGCGTTTTCTGCCATCCTCTAGTCCGAGAATATGTTCTTCTGCCGCCAGTATCAGTGATAGCTTTTTCGAGGTCTCCGCCTCAAAATAATTTTCATAGGCAAAGCCGTGGTACATCGCCGACACCACTTCCAGCTTCTCCAACATCAGGCTCACCGCCTGCTCCTGCGCCAGTGCAGGATCGCCCTTGCCACCCGCATCTGAATAAAACGACAGTGCTTCTTTAAGATCAGCGGCGATACCTAGATAATCCACCACCAGCCCGCCCGGCTTGTCCTTGTGTACCCGATTTACACGCGCAATAGCCTGCATCAGGTTGTGCCCCTTCATCGGCTTGTCGATGTAAAGTGTGTGCATGCTGGGGGCATCGAAACCGGTCAACCACATATCGCGCACGATCACAAGTTTGAGCGGATCGTCGTCGTTCTTCATCCGCTCGGCCAATTGCTTGCGCTGCTCTTTGGTGGTGTGATGTTTGGCCAGTAGCGGGCCGTCGCTGGAGGCAGCCGTCATCACCACCTTGATTGCGCCTTTGTTCAAATCGTCGGAGTACCACTCAGGCCTGAGCACAATGATCTCTTTGTACAATTCTGCGGCAATGCGCCGCGACATACTCACCACCATACCCTTGCCTGCAAACACCTCCTGCCGTGCCTCGAAGTGTGCCACGATGTCCTTGGCAATATTCTTGATACGCTGCTCACTGCCGATCAGCGCCTCCATCTTGGTCCACTTTGCCTTGGCTTTCTGCGTATCAGTCAGTTCCTCCTGATCCAGCTCTTCGTCCAGTTCGGCTATTAGCTTTTTGCCTTCTTCGCTCAAGCCGACTTTTGCCAGACGGCTTTCGTAATAAATCCGTACCGTCGCGCCATCCTCCACCGCCTGCGCAATGTCGTAGATGTCCACATAGTTGCCGAACACCGCCGGGGTGTTCACATCAGTTTTTTCAATCGGTGTGCCGGTAAAACCCAGATAGGTTGCGTTTGGCAGCGCGTCGCGCAGGTATTTGGCAAAACCATACACCACCTTTTTGCCAATCACCTCACCATCGGCATTTTTATCGTCCACGGTCTTGGCGCTAAAGCCGTACTGCGTGCGGTGCGCCTCATCGACAATCACCACAATATTGCGGCGGTCGGACAGCGGCTCATACACATTGCCATCATCAGGCTGGAATTTCTGTATGGTGGAAAAGATCACGCCACCCGAGACCACCTTTAGCAACTCCTTCAACTGCCCGCGATCCGCTGCCTGCACTGGGTCCTGCCGCAACAATTGCTTGGATGAAGCGAAGGTATCAAACAGCTGATCATCCAGATCGTTTCGGTCGGTAATTACAAGCACGGTTGGGTTATCCAGCGCTAGCACAATCTTGCCTGTGTAAAACACCATGGAAAGCGACTTACCCGAACCCTGCGTATGCCATACCACCCCAGCCTTTTTGTCACCTTTAGGCTGCTGGGTTACGCTTGACAGGCCATAACTGGCCGGGGTCTGCTCAGCACGCAGCTCCCCGCTCGTACTTGCACTATCCACGTGTGCCGCGCGCAACGTCGAAGCCACCGCTGCATTCACTGCGTAATACTGGTGATAAGCCGCAAGTTTCTTCACCGTACTGATGCTAATCACGCCAGTTTGCGGGTCTTCTTTCTTGCTCTTCTCAAACACAATAAAGTGGCGCAGCAAATCCAGCAGCGTAGCCTTATTCAACATACCTAGTATCAACGTTTCCAACTGGCTTACCAGATGCGAGGCTTCTGCCTTGCCATCTGCGCTTTTCCAAACCATGAAACGGCTAAAACCTGCGGAAAGCGAACCCGCCTTGGCTTCCAGTCCGTCCGAGATCACCAGCAAGGCATTGGAAGTAAACAGGCTGGGGATGGTCTGTTTGTAGGTTTCAAGCTGCAGATATGCCGTCTTAATCGTGGCGTTTTCATCTATGGCGTTTTTCAGCTCGATCACCACCAGCGGAATGCCGTTGACGAACAGTACCAGATCGGGGCGTTTGTTTTGATGGTTCTCAATGACGGTAAATTGGTTGGCGACGACGAACTCGTTATTTTCCGGGTGAGCGAAGTCGATCAACCACACCAGATCGCCGCGCTCGTCGCCGTCTTGTGATCG
The DNA here is from genome assembly GCA_001801025.1 of Gallionellales bacterium GWA2_54_124. Lineage (GTDB taxonomy): Bacteria > Pseudomonadota > Gammaproteobacteria > Burkholderiales > Gallionellaceae > Gallionella. The sequence continues at coordinate 823,052 of MGWO01000007.1, read as the reverse complement.
GCTCACTTTCACGCCCTCGGTTAGCAGGCGGTGAAACACTTCGTTATTCGCCAACATCTCCGGCGAACTGATGCGCTGCACCTCCTTGAGAGCATCTTGCAACATCGCAGGCGACAACTTGGGATTGATACGCTTCACCGCCTGCTCCAGCCGCCCTGTCAGCAATACTTCACCGTAATGTCTACGCTCCGGCTGTTCGCCATCGGGTGCAATGTACGGCGCATAAACGTAGCTGTATCCCATACGCTTAAATAGCTTGATGGCAAAGTCTTCGATGGCGGATTCGGTGAGTTTGCTCATATATTCTTGCCATTGATCAGATTGATAATCACTTTAACCATCATTTCCCTTTCATCCGGCTTGCTTTCGGCAATCAACAGGGTAAACGCAACCAGCGCATTATCGGCAATGCGCTTTTCCCCTTCGGCGTTATACAAAAAGTCATGACGCTCCAGAAACCAGACAAAAATTGCGGCGGCTATTCGCTTGTTGCCATCGGTGAACGAATGGTTCTTCACGATGAAATACAGCAAATTAGCCGACTTCTCTTCAATGCTGGGATACAACTCCGTACCATCGAAAGTCTGGTATATAGTCTCCAACGAACTCTTGAAGGAATCATCCTTCTCATTTCCGAATAATCCGCCGAGCCCCTCCCGTTCACGCCACAGCAATATCTGCTGCACCGCCTCATCATAGGTAATCCTGGGTTGCGCTGGCGCATGCGTTCCCGCCACCTGCAAGCGCTGGTGATCGTAGTCATCCAGCACAGTCAGCGCGTGACTGTATTTCTCCAGAATTGCCAGTATGCTCTGCGATTCCCCGCTAGATAAATTTTTGCTGTGAATCAATCTGGCCGACAAGGCTATCGCCTGCTTGAGTTCGGTCAGTTTTTCCTGCTGCGCCTCAAGCCGCTGCTGATTGATGCTGTAGCCCTGCACCAGATACTGGCGCAACACCTGGGTCGCCCAGCGTCTGAACTGCACGCCCCGCTCGGACTTGATGCGGTAACCGACTGAAATCACCACATCCAGATCATAGAAGGCGACCGGCTTGTCGGAAGTTGCAATATGCATTTTTTGCATATTGCTTTTTTTGCTCACCTCGCCCTCGAACAAGGCATTGCGAATATGCCGCGAGACCACCGACTGATCCCGACCGAACAACTCGACCATCTGCGCTTGAGACAGCCACACCGTGTCCTGATCCAGCGCGACCTCAAGCCGCACCACACCATCGGCAGCCTGGAAAATCTGGATTTTTGACTCTTCCATCGCCTCTCCCTGTACGACGATTGTCGCTAAGCACTCAACGCCACCTGCACCCTGACGCTCATCAGCCTGACTGTTCACTTGTTCCTTTGCCCGCTTAAATCAGCAATGGCAGCTTGCAAAACTTGCCAACTGATTTTGGCTGTATGTTGGTCCGGCTTGAAGCCTTGCGAGGCCTGCTGGCGCGGGTGGATGAAATTTCTGAAATCTTTTAGCGCGTGTCCGTATTTCTTTACATCCAAAGACAGCAATCCAACCTCGTGAGCCACATTGATCAGACTTTCGAGCGACCACGAATGCAGTTGAAACACCTTGTCTTCCTTATCCTTTGGGGCAGACTTAGCGGAATTGAATTGCTGCGGCTGTTTGGTCGCCGCGTCAAGCAGCAGTCCTTCCAATGTGCTGCCACATAAAAATATGGTCGCTAAGGCAGCTTCGGACTTTAGCGACCGGTGAATCTCATCAATTCGCTGCTCAATCACAGACTGCAACTGCGCATCTATATTTAATTTTGCAAGCTTAAGGTCAGAAAATACCTGTTTGAGAAAATCTTCCTGCGTTTGCACAGACTGTTCAGTATTCGGCACTTTCCCTGACAGACGACTGAGAATTGAAATCGCTTTTGTTCGATCCGCGCCATCGACTTTCTCGACCACACAAGCATACTCAAGCATCGCCGTCAGAACTTTTACAACAATCGCATCCGATTCAATTTCCCAAAATGCCCGAAGGCGCTTCATCTTGGATGAACCGTTGATCCGGTATTTATTGGCATCAATATTGATGCCGTGCTCACGAAAGAATTCGGCGTAAGTGGGGTCAGTAAAGTCCAGTACATAACCTCCACGATCAAACAACTTCTCGAAGATAACCTTGTCGTGTGCTTTTAACGTGGACATAATTTAGAACTCTACTCGTACTTCGTCACTCATCACCGTCGGCAACATAATTTCACAACCTAGATTGTTGATGAAGGCAGAACCCAAGCGCTCGAACAGCTTGGCGGAAAAGTCCTCGCGGGCGAACGCATTGAGCTTCATAGTGTCCCTAGCTGCCTTGAGTTAAAGTCAGCTTCTGGAGTTCAAGCTCAAGTTTTTCAATTTTCCGCTCAAGCTCTTCTTCGTGCCGTGATTTTTTGTATATTTTTTTCTTCCCGCCACTCAACTTATACCCGGTTAGAACCTGCAACTCATCTTTGTATGGCATGATCGACTGATAAATTCGATGGTATGCAGAACCTATTGCTCCGCCGAACAATATCAATTCTGGATTGCTGTTCCCGGACTTAAGAATGTGATCATTCGATATACCAGGATAAGGATCGATGAAGTAGATTTTTTCGATTCCAATCTGGTATGCCTTTTTGGAACAAAGTTCACATGGGCTGGCAGTTGTAAAAAGCACTCCCCCCTTTATTCCGCCCCCTCCATATTTAGTGATTTGAAGGAAGGCATTTTCTTCGGCATGAAGAGATCTTGTATGCACTTGATTCTTCTCCGCCTCCACTTCGTTATAAACATCTTTGAAGCAGTATGGAAAGCGCCTTCCGCCTAAGCCATCGTCCTTAATAATTTCAGAAAAGCTTATATCAATAACTTTGCGAAACTCCGTGCTATTTTGTTCATATTCACTGAACGTAGATGTATCACTGACGCCATGTAGTAATTCATCAACACCGCGAAGAAGACAAGGCACTTGTCCCTCCGGAACACTATTCCATCCAACAGCTTTAACTGAGTAGCTTGAATCAGTTATTACCGCGCCAACCTGTCTAGAAATACAACCAGAATTAAGCTTGGCAGTAAAGGCCAGTTGCATCGATCGCTCAATGGCCGTCGGTGTTACAAGACCTGGATGTTTGATCAACGTGACATACCAATACAATTGATTTGCCAGTTCGGTATTATTGAACTTTTGTCTTTTTGGGTTGGTTATATGTATATCCGCCAACTCAATGCAACGTTGGATATTCTGGGAAACAAACATCTCAATTCCAGATGTTTTCTTTGGATATTCCTTAAAATCTAGCTTTTGAATTTGAACATCTGACAGCTTATGGCTGTCTCTTAGGTGGGCAAGCCTTTCAGAGTTAGGCGTATTAACGGCAACAAGAAAAAAATGCGCATGCCTTTGTTTAAAGTATTCTGCTTCATATGGGTTGCGAATTGCGTCAATAACAATGAATAGGTTTTCTTTACCTTCGTCCTTATGTTTGTATTGAAGAGCGCGAACAATCTTATTTATTACGCGAGGCAAGAAAAAAATCTCTTTGGCAACAAACTCCTTAATATTTGCTTTACCAGAAGCTCGAATGTTATCGCCTGCCTCTTGGTATAAAAGCACGTAGGAATCGACTCCAATCAGTTCCTGTAATGCCTCCTTCAGTTTTTCGGTAAATTGCGGGAGCACTTCAAAGAAAATCTCAATCGAGCGTTTCGCTCTAGCTTTCACATTCCCTTTACTATCTTCTGGTAAATTCTTTAATTCTTTGACTAGGCCGTGAGCTTCTTCGTACTCAGTTTTAAAGCTGGCTAACTTATTAGCAATATTTTCTGCATCATTGCCTAGTACAACCTCTGATAGAAACTTGGCAAACTGACCAAACTCAAGATCAAGGATGAAATAGGTAATAACTGTAGTAACTCGAATTGAGTAAAAAGGTTCCCAATTTTTTTGAGTATATTTGTGGATTATTCCCAGCTTTCTCTTGTCGTTTGTCGATGTGTAAATTGCCGACTCGCTGATCGGAGAAGCATTTTCTTGTCCTAGAATTTTAGCTGCCGTTGAACAACCTGAGCCTGTACGACCTGTTAGTCCCAATAGAATGAAATTTCCAACATGAGAATATGTTTTATTTATTGCATCAGCGAATTCATTTCGACTCATCTCTTTAATTTGTTGTTGGGTCATCTTGGTTGTCTGTAATTGATTAATGGTTGACTCGTATTTCACCGCTCATCAGCTTGGGCAGCAGGGTGTCGCGGAGGTTTTCGAGGGTGCGGATTTGCCTATCGTTCTCCCAGCATTTTTCATAGATAGGTTGAATGGATGTCAACGCTTGATCCTGAAGCTGTTTAGGTGGTAGCAGTAACTTATATTTGCGAAAATCCTTTAGGACAATGCGAGGGATCACTGCACCGGTGACAATGTTCGCCAAACCTTCTCTGGTGGAATCCAGTTTCAGAAAGGTTGCTAATAACAATGGATGGTATTTCTTATTTGGCCTCAATATGGCAATTGATGACAAGATGACAACGTCCATATCATCCTCAGCCACAAAGACGTGTTTTAAGTAGCTGCCGTCCTTGGCAATCAAAATATCATTCTTCAAGGGACGACAATCCGTCCTTACCAATTCATTAAAATTTTCTTGAGAAATTTGACGGCAGCTTGCCGTGTTTATTCCCCATTGGTACATATCCTTAACAGATGCCATGGGCAGCCCAACCTCGACAGTAGACGGACTTGCATGTGCACCATCGGTAATTCTGCGGGTAACATCCTCAAGAGCAACTTCCTCCCAATCCTCCTGCGCCTGTTCCACGAACCACTGACGGAACAGGGTTGCGGCCATAGCTTCCAGGGTTTTATTCTGGCGGTGCAACAGGTCTATTTTATCGTCGAGGCTGCTCAACACACCTGCAATTGCCTTTTGTTCATCATACTCAGGAAAACTAATTGGAATATCGCGGAGAGCAGAAATCGGCAATTGCATCTGCGCACTACCTGACGCGTGATTTTGAAAAATTGAGTGGTAATGCTTGCTCGACAGAAGGTGGTAAAGGAATTTAGAGTGAAGCTTTTTTTCGTCACAACGCAAGAATACAAGTTGAGCGTTGATATTTGCATCTTCAAATGAAGCATCAACATATGCTATATCACCAATGTTTGCACGAGTCGAAACCAAAATATCATGTTCTTTGATGTGGCCTTTTTTTAACTCTGCATGCTTTTCAGGTGATATGTAGCGTAAATCCTCTGAAAGTATCCTGCCATTCTTAATGTCCTTATTTGAGATAAACGGAATCCCTGCCACCTTAAATTCCTTTGCTGAAGGATACTTCGATGAATAATTTCCATCACCGATAATCAGCGGTAGTTCACCTATCGTGAGCTCATCCCACTCACTCATGCCTGCACCTTCGCCAGATTCTCAGCAATGACCTTATTCAGCTTTGTCTCTTCCAGCAACTGCGCTTCAAAATCCGCTTTCAACGTAGCGAAGCGCTCGGCAAAATTGAAATCGTCCTCCTCGTCCGGCAGGCCGACATATCGCCCCGGCGTGAGCACATAGCCCAGTTCTTCCGCGCGCGACAACGGCACGGAGGCGCAGAAGCCTTTCACATCTTCATACGCACCTTCGCCGGTGCTCCAAGCATGGTAGGTGTCGGCGATCTGCTGGATGTCCTCGTGCGAGAGTTCCTTGGTGCGGCGGTTGATGAGGTGTCCGAGGTTGCGCGCATCGATGAACAGGATTTCGTTTTTTCGCGGGTGACCATTGTTGCGTGCGCGGTTCAAGAACCACAGCGCCGCCGGTATCTGGGTATTCAAAAATAGTTTGGCGGGCAGGTTGACAACGCAGTCGATCAGATTGCCGTCGGCGATAAGTGCCTTGCGGATCTCGCCTTCGCCGCTGGTCTTGCTGGTGAGCGCGCCTTTGGCCAGCACCACGCCCGCTTTTCCCTGCGGGTTGAGGTGATAGGCGAAGTGCTGCAACCACGCGAAGTTGGCATTGCCCGCAGGCGGCGCACCAAACTGCCAGCGGCCATCGCCGCGCAGCAGCTCGCCGCTCCAATCGCTGACATTGAACGGCGGGTTGGCGATGATAAAATCGGCTTTCAGGTCTTTGTGGGCATCGTTGAGGAAGGACCCCTCGTTGTTCCACTTCACCTGCGAGCTGTCGATGCCGCGTATGGCGAGGTTCATCTTCGCCAGTCGCCAGGTGGTCTGGTTGCTCTCCTGCCCGTAGATTGAGATGTCGTTGACACGTCCTTGATGTTCGCCGACGAATTTTTCCGATTGAACGAACATACCGCCCGAACCACAGCAGGGATCGAACACGCGGCCCTTGTAGGGCTCTAGCATGGCGACCAGCAACTCTACGATGCTGCGCGGCGTGTAGAACTGTCCGCCCTGTTTGCCTTCTGCCAGCGCGAATTCACCGAGAAAATATTCGAACACATGCCCCAGCACATCGGCGCTGCGCGATTTGGCATCGCCCAGCGCAATGTTGCCCACCAGATCAATCAAACCGCCGAGGCTTGCAGGGTCGAGGTTTTGCCGCGCGAATACCTTGGGCAGCACGCCCTTGAGCGAGGGATTTTCCTTCTCGATGGCATCCATCGCCTCATCTACCACGGTGCCGATGGTAGGCAGCTTAGCTTTGGCTACAAGGTATGACCAGCGGGCTTCAGGCGGAACGAAGAAAATATTTTCCGCCTTGTATTCATCATTGTCTTCGGGATCAGCTCCGGCCATCTCCCCTTCGCCTGCTTGCAGCTTGGTGAACATCTCCTCGAATGAGTCGGAGATATATTTCAGGAAGATCAGCCCCATCACCACATGCTTATATTCGGCAGCGTCGATATTCTTACGCAGCTTGTCGGCCGCTTTCCATAGCTGCTTTTCCAACGGTTCGTCTTTAGTTTCTTTTGTTGCTTTAGCCATGGTTATTATTGATTTTTATCTAGCGTTGGAATGAATACCGAAGTGTAGAGGCTCTGCCAGCATTATCCAATACAAATGTGATTTTTAGCTGGAGTCTCCACAAGCGAACCAAGGCATCCATATCGAAAATATCAAGGTCATGTACCTGCTCAATATGCAGTCTGGCTAGCCCAGCTTTACCGCCAGCTTTTCGGCTTGGAGGTGGATGTAGCCCTTGAGCACCTGCAAAGTCTTGTGACCAGAAATTGAAGCAATCTCCAGTACGGATAAATCGCCGCGTTCTGCCAGCCGTGACAGAGCTTCGTGCCGGAGATCATGAAAAGTATAATCATTTATCTTTGCGCGCTTCACAGCGGCCATAAAGGCATGATAAATGGTCATGCGTTCAACGGGTAGCACCTTGCCATCAATCGAACGGGTTAAGTCTTTCAAGATTGCCACTGCACGCGAAGAAAGTGGCACGGCTCGCGCATCACCATTTTTGGTCTGCTCTAAAAATGCGATAGGACGATTTTTATCTATATTTTTCCACTGCAAGCCAAGCAGTTCTCCTTGCCGCATCGCCGTTTCTACCGCCAGTTCCACGGCTGGCCACAGATAAATATTTCGGCTTTTGCGACATTGGATTTCAAGGCGACTCCATTCATCCTGGGTCAAACGCCTGTCTCGCGATTTTCCATCTGCCGGTTTTCTGATTTTCAGGACGGGATTGCCACGTGGAAGCGCAATGCCAATCTCGACTTCTGCGAAACGCAGCACCTTAGAAAGCATGTACAGCTCTTTCCTAACCGTACTTTCACCCACTTCTTTCAGGCGATCATCACGGTAAGCTGCAACGAGTTTCTGGTCGAGTGCCGCCAGTGAATACAGGCCCAACTTGTCTTTAAGACGCTGGCACTGAAACCGCCAAGCTTCCTTTTTATCTTCTCGCTGCCGGTAGTGATAGGGGGCAAACTCAATTGAGAACCGATTAATTACATCGGAGATTGTCGTGCGCTCAGAATCAGAACGGTCAACGAAAACGCCTCGTACCATTTCTGACTCGGTTACTTTGGCCCACGCATCAGCCTCAGTCCAAGTAAAGAAAGTCTTAGTGACCGGAGGATAGCCTTTCTTCCGAATTTGGACATGCCACTGGCATTCCCCCTTTTTTCTGATCGTCGCCATAAGCCCTCACTGTGCCAGAATTGTGCCAATAAATACTTTATGCATCATAGTATTATGCACAAAGCCAGTCAACATAAGGCTTAGAAACTTTTAAATAGCACGCCTGGAAAGCGTGTTTTGGATAATATCCCAACGGGGGTTCGAATCCCCCCTTCTCCGCCAGCTAGCGAAAACACATTGATTTTAAATGATTATTTAAAATCAATGTGGAACGATCAGGGGACACAACTTGATGGTTGGAGTCCCCTTTTTAATGCCTCGACCCCTCGCAACACACCTCAAAACCTCACACCACAGCACTTATTACTTTCGTACCCTGTCTCAGCCCCCCGTTCAACAGCGTCCCCAAATTGTTCAAACCAAATTTTTAGATTTAATACTCTCAGATGTATTAAATTCGCTCTTAACTTTCTCCACCGCAATTTTATGCGTCCAAAGAGGTTAATCAGCGCGACTATAAGCCATGTAACATTGCTCATCTCATGCATAATTTTGCTACCTGAAAGGTGGTGACAAAATCATTTTCAAGGTTAAAATCAGTACGGATCAACAGGGAGCGTAACGATGGAATACCGGCAATTAGGCAATAGCGATTTAAAGGTGTCAGCACTCAGCTTGGGAACCATGACTTTCGGTGAGCAGAACAGCGAGACGGAAGCCCACGCGCAACTTGATCTGGCCACAACGCACGGCGTGAATTTTATCGATACCGCCGAGATGTATCCGGTGGCACCCAGAGCTGAAACCCAAGGACTCACCGAACGCTATATCGGCTCATGGCTCAAACACCAGCGACGCGATCAGTTGATCATAGCCAGTAAAATTGCGGGCCCTGCTCGCGGATTCTCGTGGATACGCAACGGCCCGCGCATTAACAAAGCACACCTGAACGCTGCAATCGACAGCAGCTTAAAGCGCTTGCAGACCGATTATCTGGACTTGTACCAGATTCACTGGCCGGACCGGTATGTACCGATGTTCGGTGCGACCAGCTATGAAGCATCACAGGAACACGAAACCACACCGATTGCAGAACAACTTCTGGCACTCTCCGAATTAGTCAAAGCGGGGAAAATACGTCATATCGGCCTGTCCAACGAAACGCCATGGGGGGTCGCCGAGTTTGTGCGCTGTGCAGAGCAAATGGGACTACCGAAAGTGATCAGCATCCAGAATGCCTACCATCTGATGAACCGCACCTTTGAGAGCGGGCTTGCCGAAGTCTGCCATCATGCCCACATCGGACTCTTAGCTTACAGCCCGCTAGCCTTCGGCCATCTGTCAGGCAAGTATATCGCCGCCCCGAAGGCCGCCGGACGCATCACACTGTTTCCCGGTTTCGGCCAGCGCTACAACAAGATCAACGTCCCCGTGGCCTGCGCCGCCTATGTACAAATCGCCATGCAAGCCGGACTTAACCCCGCGCAGATGGCCTTAGCCTATGCACGCACCCGCTGGTTCACCGCGAGCGTGATTCTGGGCGCAACAACGCACTCGCAATTGCTGAACAATCTGGCGAGTACCGAACTGACACTGCCGGCAGAGGTCATCGATCAGATCGACGCCATCCACAAACAGTATCCGAATCCTGCACCGTAAATAAAATGCTTACGACATGCTTAAAAATCTTCTTAGCTACGCCGCTGCCCGAAAAAGCCTCACCGCATTGCGCCCGCTGTTTTTCGCTTGATACATTGCAATATCTGCATGTTGGCACAAAGCGTGCTCATCGAGACCGTGTTGAGGATAAATAGCAATCCCTATGCTCGATGAGATGCTCAACTGCTCACCCGACAGGTAAAACGGCAGATTAAGCGAGGCGCGAATTTTCTCTGCAACCCCGCAAGCATCCAGTTCAGTTTCAATAACGGGCAATAGCACGATAAATTCATCTCCGCCGATGCGTGCCACTGTATCTGATTTACGCAGACATTCGTGGATGCGTCTGGCCGCTTCTTTGAGCAACAAATCACCCACTGCATGACCATATTTGTCATTGACCGGTTTGAACTCATCCAGATCGATAAACATCAGTGCCATGGTAGTTTGTTCGCGCCGCGCTGCCGACAATGCCTGCAGCAGACGATCATTCACCAACTGCCGATTAGGCAGTCCGGTCAGCGCATCATGAGTCGCCAATTTGGTGAGTTCATCGTTAGCAATCTGCAACTCGCGGGTACGCTGAGCAACGCTGTCTTCTAAAGAGGCATTGATCTCGTTAATCTGTTGAATTTTCTGTTTTACGGCTTGACTCATCGCAAAAAAACTTTCGGCAAGCTCCCCCATTTCGTCTCCACGACGCCCCGCCAATTCGGCAAGCTCACGATTGATCATCCCGCGTCCACTTGCCACACCCCGAAAGACACGACTTAGCAGGGTCAATGGACGTGCAATCGAGTTTGCTAAATACCAAGCGAACGGCAAAATAACCACCAGACTGGAAATAGCAATCAATCCCAGTATCTCGAGCATTTGTCTGGTATTTTTTAATACAGCCTCCTGCGAACTCAATACCGCGATTGTCGCGACACGACGGCCTTCGCCCATGACCGGTAACAGGCGCTGATAAAAAGAGTCTCGCCCAATCACAATTTCATTAAAGCCCCCCTCATTCATCTTATCTGCCGCACCGCCTGACAAGGTGTGATAAGCCGGCAAATTTGCACTGCTTAACGTATTACCGACAAAAATATTGACTCGAGTGTCAGTCAGTTGCGAAACATGATCAACAAAAGCCTGCCCTAACGGCTGCACCATCACTACCCATCCGAGTTGCTTAGCCTGCACCCCCTGCCCGAATACCTCGCCCATAATCGGCATTTGCGACCGGATTGCCAATCCACCGGCATTGATGACGTAGTCGATCTTTTCATGATTTAGCATAGCGTCGCCTAACTGCGCACTCAATCCGGCAACACTGCTGATCGTTCGCATGTTATTCCGGGTCAACTCTTCACCATCCGCTAATACGGCAACGGAGAACACGACTTTCGGAGTGCGTTCTACAAAACCGACCTGCGTACGATGTCCGTCAAACTGAGCAAAACTTACCAGTTCCCCTTCAAAATCATAAATAGCGATATCTGATAATTTTGCAACGCGACCGATTTTATAGGTGTCTTTAACCAATTGCTGGTAAGTGACGAATAACGTTTCACGATTTTCCCCAATATGCGCATATTGGGACAGATACCAGAGCGTCGATCCTAAATTTTTTTGACTTGCCAGCTGGCGCGATGCGATCAACTGATTGGACTTACGCTCACTCAAATTATCGTTAATAATTGCGGCATCCTTTGCCGAATGCTCACTGGCTTGCTCCATGTATTGGCGGCTGACGGCCCATGATACGACCAGCATGGAGACGACTGTGATCAGAACACCGAAAAAAATTGTGCCTAACAGTAATCGGGTTCGCAATCGCAATGTGTTCATTTTGCTATTTTTACAGCCGGATCGTAGGAAAACACGGTCCTGTAAGCCGGAGGGGACGTTGAGACATCGTAGTTGTACTGCGCATAATTGTCACGATCAACCATGCCGAGCTTAATCAAAATAGTATGAGGACGCGATTCGATGCGCCCCTCCAGATAATTGACTGCCGCATTGATAGCGACCCGCGCCTGACTCACCCCCTTAACGTCAGTGGCCGCATAAATTTCACCACGACGAATATGGCCTATCATCTCGCGGGTCAGTCCATAAGCAACTATTCTTATTTTTTCCTTTAACCCGGCGTCATGAACCGGCAAAATAGCGGCGGGCGCACACGCCGTACAGCCTAAAATATAGTCCAGCTTTGAGCCGTGCACAGCCAGCAACCGCTCTGCCAATTGCGATTGTCCAACCAGATCGCTGTCGCCGTATCGGATATCGGCAATATTAACTTTAATCGGCGATTTTTTTGCGGCAGCGCGCGTCCCCGCCACCTCCCCCATCACCCATCCCGCATCGGCAGGCCCCGGCAATAAGGCAATAGTAACCGCCTTTAAACCACGCCGCTGCGCATCGCGAATGACCCAACCCATGGTATCAACGCCCATACCTTTTAGCGACGAGGTAATTTTTATGGTCAAATCGTCACTGGTACTGTCGTTCGCCAGTTGAAAAACTGGGATGCCTCGTGCACGCGCTTTGGCAATACCCGGGTTGTTAGCGGTCTGACTGATAGGTGAAATGACGATCGCATCGTATTTTGCCGCAATGACCTCATCCAACTTACGCAATTGCCCGATCAGATCGTCGTAACCATCGGCGGGAAAGATATCAATAGCAACACCCAGACGTTTAGCTTCGCTGATTAAGCCATAGGTGCAATCAACCCAGTAAGGATCTTTAACATGCGGAAACAGGAAAGCGATACGCCACGGACGGCTTGCCGGCTCTGCCATAACATAAGTGCCATCAACCACACGTCCGGTGGCCAATGCATCATCGGCAGAACCACTTTTTTTCAGGGGAGGAAAAATCGAAAAAACCGGCACGGGTTCAAATTTTACGGCCGAGGACACCTGTGGCGTTTCCGCAGACGCCGCAACACCACCGTGCAGACAGAATAACAGTAATGCACCATACATGTATTTCCGGGACATATTTATCCTGCCAAGTGCGTTATTGATCCCACAAACGGCTTAAATACCTGCTGAACTGCCAATGCGTTGTGCTGAACGACTAACCGAAACTTAACAACCGAAGGCTACAGACGGAATAAATTTCGACAACAGCGGGTCACTATAAATCAAATTCAGATAAAGGGGTATTAGCTCATTAGCTAATACCCCCCGAAATCACTCACGCGCCCCGTCAAGCCTTCTCGAATTTCATCACCCCGCCCCGGCAATCTACTTGTATTGTATCTTTTGCGGAGAAACGTCCTTCCAATATCAGCTTAGCCAGTGGATTTTCCAGTTGCGACTGAATGGCACGCTTCAACGGCCTTGCCCCATACACAGGATCAAATCCGGCAGTCGCAATCTCAGCTAAAGCCGACTCACTCACAGCCAGCTTCATCTCCATCGCCGCCAGACGTTTTTCCAGATACTGCAACTGGATGCGCGCGATCGATTTGATATTTTTCTCATCCAGCGCGTGGAACACCACCACCTCGTCGATCCGGTTGATGAACTCCGGCCTGAAATAGGTTTTAACTTCACCCATCACCGCAAGCTTGATCACCTGATAATCGTCACCCGACATCTGCTGGATCATCTGCGAACCCAAATTGGAAGTCATCACAATCACAGTGTTTTTAAAGTCCACTGTACGCCCCTGCCCATCAGTCATGCGGCCGTCATCCAATGCTTGCAGCAAGACATTAAACACATCAGGGTGCGCTTTTTCGACCTCATCGAGCAAAATCACCGAATAGGGCTTGCGACGCACAGCCTCGGTCAAGCCACCGCCTTCTTCATAGCCAACATAACCGGGAGGAGCACCGATCAGACGTGCGACCGAATGTTTCTCCATATACTCAGACATATCGATGCGGATCAGATGATCTTCGGAGTCAAACATAAAGCCTGCCAGCGCCTTACACAGTTCGGTCTTGCCAACACCGGTAGGCCCTAAAAACAGGAAGGAACCATAGGGACGGTTAGGATCGGACAAACCAGAGCGCGAACGACGGATCGCATCTGACACCAGTCGCACCGCCTCATCCTGCCCCACAACACGCTCATGCAGTTTGTCTTCCATTTTTAGCAACTTATCGCGCTCTCCCGTCATCATTTTTGAGACGGGAATACCGGTCGCGCGACTGACCACTTCGGCGATTTCTTCTGCGCCGACATGGGTGCGCAATAGTCGATTCTTAGGCTTGTCGCCGCGCTCCTCGGCACTGGTGGCCTCTTGCAATTTAGCGTTCAACTGAGGCAGCATGCCATATTGCAACTCGGCGACTTGTTCCAATCGACCTTCCCGTTGCAGCCTGGTCATCTCATTTTTGATCTGATCGATTTCCTTTTTAACTTCCGCCGCGCCCTGTGCCGCGCCTTTTTCCGCCTTTAAAATCTCTTTAAAATCATTCGATTCTCGTTGCAGTTTCAACAGCTCATCTTCGATCAACTGCATGCGTTTTTTCGAGGCCTCATCCTTTTCCTTCTTCATCGCCTCACGCTCAATCTTGAGCTGAATAATGCGGCGATCGAGTTTGTCGATCACTTCGGGAGTGGACTCGTTTTCCATCTTCAAACGCGAAGCGGCTTCATCGATCAGGTCGATCGCTTTATCCGGTAAAAAACGATCTGTGATATAACGATTGGAGAGTTCCGCCGCCGCGACGATGGCAGGGTCAGTGATCACCACGCCAGTGTGATGAGCCTCATATTTGTCTTTCAAGCCGCGCAGAATCGCGATGGTCGACTCAACAGTCGGCTCATCCACCAGCACCTTCTGGAAGCGGCGTTCCAACGCGGCATCTTTCTCGATATATTTGCGATATTCATCAAGCGTGGTTGCACCCACACAATGTAATTCCCCGCGCGCTAAAGCGGGTTTGAGCATATTTCCCGCATCCATCGCGCCTTCTGCCTTACCCGCACCCACCATGGTGTGCAATTCATCAATGAAGACGATCGTTTGCCCTTCATCCATCGCCAGTTCTTTGAGCACATTTTTCAGCCGCTCCTCGAATTCGCCACGATACTTGGCACCTGCCAGCAGTGCTGCCATATCCAGACTCAGCACTTTTTTGTTTTTGAGCGATTCGGGCACTTCACCATTGACGATGCGCTGCGCGAGGCCCTCGACAATGGCAGTCTTGCCGACGCCCGGTTCCCCTATCAGCACGGGGTTATTCTTGGTACGGCGCTGCAACACCTGAATCGCGCGGCGGATTTCGTCATCCCGTCCAATCACAGGATCCAGCTTCCCCTGCCTTGCCCGCTCAGTCAGATCAATGGTGAATTTTTTTAAGGATTCTCGCTGCCCTTCAGCCTCTTGAGAGCCGACTGACTCTCCGCCGCGTACTGCAGCAATCGCCTGTTCCAGCGGCGCACGCGCAACCCCGTGGGTTTTCAGCAAGCGTCCGGTTTCCCCCCTATCCCCTGTTGCTGCCAGTAAAAACATTTCACTTGCAATAAACTGATCGCTGCGTTTCTGCGCTTCCTTGTCGGTCAAGTTAAACAGATTGGACAAATCACGTCCCACCTGAACTTCTCCGCCATGCCCTTCCACTTTAGGCAAACGCGACACCGCATCTGTCAATGCGACTCTCAAAGCGTTAACGTTACCGCCTGCACGAGCCAGCAGTGATCCGGCACCACTGTCGGCGTCGTTCAACATCGCCAGCAACAAATGCTGCGGCTCAATAAACTGCGAATCTGAGCCGACCGCCAGACTCTGCGCATCGGTCAGTGCTTGCTGCAATTTGGTGGTAAATTTATCGAAACGCATGATGCTCTCCTTAGATAAACAATTCAGTTAATGCGCAGGTGGGGGGAGAGAGGAACAATTTCAAGTCTGCACGATGAACGCTTATACTACGCTACCTTATCGGACAATACTCGCCGCAGCTATGAACAATCTAACCGCAGTCATTCAAAACAATGTTAAAAATTCGCTCAAGGAGGATGTCGCCAGCGGCGATTTGACCGCGCAACTCTTGCCAGAAAATGCAAAAGCCCGCGCACAGGTCATCACGCGCCAGAGCGGCGTCCTGTGCGGCAGCGCATGGTTTAACGAATGCTTTCTGGCGCTCGATCCCGAGTGCGTCATCACCTGGCATGCAAAGGATGGCGATGCACTGCGTCCCGGACAAACCCTGTGTGAAATTGAGGGGCGCGCGCGCGCATTGCTAACTGGGGAGCGCAGCGCGCTAAACCTGTTGCAGACCCTGTCCGCGACCGCCACACACACCCGCCGCTATGTCGATGCGGTGGCTGGCATTGATGTCAAAATTATGGATACGCGAAAAACCTTGCCCGGGCTGCGCCATGCACAAAAATATGCTGTGACAGTCGGCGGAGGACATAATCAGCGCGCAGGACTTTTTGATGGCATTCTGATCAAGGAAAACCATATCGCAGCGGCGGGCAGTATCCAAGCTGTCATGGATGCCGCATTCAAACTGGCCAAACCCGGCATCAGCGTACAGATCGAAGTGGAAAATATGATGCAACTGGATGAAGCACTGGACGCCGGCGCAAAGCTGATTCTGCTCGACAATTTCGATCTGGAAGCTTTGCGTTTTGCCGTAGAACACACTGACGGGCGCGCTGAATTGGAAGCCTCTGGCGGCATCACCTTATCGGGTTTGCGTGAAATTGCCGAAACTGGCGTGGACCGTATCTCCATCGGCGCGCTCACCAAGGATATCGAAGCGCTGGATTTATCGATGAGGATTATGTAGCAAGTGGGAAGTGGTGAAATATTTTAGGAGAAAATCATGACTGAATCTTTGCACATCGTCTGCCCGCATTGCGACGGGATCAACCGGGTACCTAGCGATAAATTAGCTGACAATCCGGTCTGCGGAAAATGCAGGGCCTCACTGTTCAACGCACATCCGGCCGAACTCAATACAGGAAATTTCAACCGTCACATCACGCGCAGCGATATTCCGGTACTGGTGGATTTCTGGGCACCCTGGTGCGGTCCTTGCAAGATGATGGCGCCGGCTTTTGTAAAAGCAGCAGCAATACTCGAACCCCGGATGCGGCTTGCAAAACTGGATACCGAACAGGCGCAGCAACTGGCCGCTCAATATAACATCCGCAGCATCCCGACCTTGGCATTATTCAAAAACGGCCGCGAAATAGCAAGACAGGCTGGCGCCATGGATATGAACGGGATCGTCCAGTGGGTCCGCACAAAGCTTTAAAGACCAGCCGAATCATTGACGAGCTAAAAAATACAAAACAGGAGTTATCCTACAAAAAATAACGACATTGGCCGACATTTTCTTTTTTACCAATATGGCATCATCCTCATAGTGAGTTTTAAGAGAGGGACGGATTGCCATCCGCACTTTTCACCGTATTTTGCAAAATCTGCAGTGAAACTTCCCTTGAAATTCACAGAGGTATGCAATTTATCTCTCCTCCTTGGGGCAATCTGCGGATTGCCCATTTTTTTCGCCACACAAAAAATGAGCACCGAAGTAGCTTACAAGCCCGTTTCGACTACCCGCGCTAAGCAGGCTTGAAGCGACGGGACAGCCACTGCACCACATCATCCACATAAGTGAATACAACTGGCACGACCAGCAAACTCAGGAAAGTTGATGTAATCAGCCCGCCGATCACGACGATTGCCATCGGCTCTCTGAAGCTGCCATCTCCCATGCCGAGATTGAGCGCGACCGGCAGCATGCCTGCCCCCATTGCCATGGTCGTCATCACAATCGGACGCGCGCGTTTACGACAGGCATCGAGCAGCGCCTCCAGCCGGTTCATCCCCCGCTCGCGGCGCGAAATAATCGCATATTCAACCAGCAGGATCGAGTTCTTGGTCGCGATCCCCATCAGCATAATCAAGCCGATCATCGACGGCATCGACAGCGCAGTGCGCGAGAGAAATAACGCTAAGAACGCACCGGGAATTGACAGCACGAGTGCTGCCAGAATAGTGGTCGGCTGCATGAAGTCCTTGAACAAAAGCACCAGCACGATATAGATGCATAAAACACCGGTTGCCATCGCAAGTCCAAAGCTTGCAAACAACTCCTTCATCGCCTCCGCGTCCCCTATCGGTGCTAACTCAATCCCGACGGGCAAGGTCTGTATCGACGACAACGCCATCGCGGCAGATTGCACTTTACCCAGGGGCTGACCTGCCAGTTCAATTTCAAAGGTCACATTGCGCTGACGGTCATAACGGTCAATTTGCGCAGGCCCGGCAGCCATTTGAATGCTGGCAATATTACCCAGCATCACAGGCCCCCTGGCACCTGGCACGACCAGACGCGAGAGCAGCGCAATATTTTTCCTTGCTTCGTCCTGCAACTTCACGACGATCGTCAACTGCCGGTCAGGCAAATTGAGTTTGGCCAGCGCCTGATCATAATCACCATTGGTCGCCACCCGCAACGTTTCGGCAATAGCGCTGGACGTCACCCCCAGATCCGCCGCTTTCGCGTAATCCGGACGCACCACGATCTCAGGACGCAACAATCCTGCATTGGACACGACATTACCCACACCCGGTATCGTGCGCAACTCCTGCCCCACCTTGATTGAGTACTCATTGAGCAAATCGCCGTTTTCGGAGGACAGCACTAATTGATATTTATCGGCAGATGAGCCCATTCCCACCTTCACACGCACCCCGGGCAAGACCGACAGCGCATCGCGCAGCTCAGTCTCGATCTGCTGCTTGGCCGGACGCTGATCCATCGGCTTCAATTGAACCGACAAGGTCGCACGGCGCACTTCGGACACACCGCCGGGTTCGAACGGATTTCCCGCCGCCGAACCGCCGCCGATCGCGGCATAAACAAGCGTCACATTCGAGTTTTTAATCAGAATTTGACGCGCCTGTTCGGCCATCGCGAGCGAACTGTCAAAATTGCTGCCCGGAGCCAGCGTCAGGGATACCTGAGTTTGCGACTGGTTGTCTTTGGGTTGAAACGCCTTTTCAAGCGTACCGGCAAGCCCTAGTGAACCCGCGAAAAAAATCGCCGTAACCAATAGCGTGGTTTTGCGATGAACAAGACACCAGTTGGCCCAGGTCAGATATAGACTCATCCACGCAGGTTCGGCATGCACTGCGCGCGGGCGCAACAAATAGGCCGACATCATCGGCGTGAGCATGCGCGCCACCAGCAAAGAAAACAGCACGGCAATCGCGGAGGTCCAGCCAAATTGCACGAAGAAGCGCCCCGGAATGCCGCTCATAAATGCGGTCGGTAAAAACACCGCAACCAGCGTGAAGGTGGTCGCAATCACCGCCATGCCGATCTCATCGGCCGCTTCCATCGCCGCCTCATAAGGCGTTTTTCCCATTTCCAGATGGCGCATGATGTTTTCGATCTCGACGATCGCATCATCCACCAGCACCCCCACCACCAGCGACAGCGACAGCAGGGTAATCACATTGATGGAAAAGCCGAACAGATACATCACGGCAAAGGTCGGTATGACTGCCAGCGGCAAAGCCGTTGCCGCTACAACCGTTGCACGAGTATTGCGCAAGAAGAAGATCACCACGATCACCGCCAGCAACGCGCCCTCGAAGATCATTTCCATCGAGCCACGGTAGGCGTCTGAAATACGCTCGACCGTATCGAACACCTTTTCAGTATGCACATCAGGACGGGAAACTTTGAGTTTGTTGAGCGCAGCGGTCACACCGTCCAACACCTCGACATCGCTGGAGCCCAAAGATCTCATGATCTCAAAACCCACCACAGATTTCCCGTTGAGCATCGCAGCCTGACGGCGTTCGGCGATGGTGTCACGAACAGTTGCAACCTCCCCCAGCCTGATGCTGCGACCGTCTTTGAGACTCAGCGTCATCTGTTCGAGCTGCTCCGCTGTCTGTACGGTCGCGACAGTGCGCACGGCCTGTTCCATACCGCCGACATCCATGCGCCCGCCGGGCGCCTCCTGCTCGATCAGTTTAAGCCTTGCGGACACATCCGCTGCAGACAGATTAAGTGCAAGCAGCTTGGCAGGATCAAGCTCTACGCGCACCAGCCGCGTCACCCCCCCCACGCGACTGACCGCACCGACGCCCTTCACGCCCAGCAGAAGACGGGTCATGTTGTTGTCGACAAACCAGGACAACTCCTCCTCGCTCATGTTCGGCACAGTGACCGCGTAAGTCAGTATCGGTTTACCTGAAATCTCAACCTTGCTGATGACAGGCTCGTTGATTTCGCGCGGCAGATCGCTGCGCACCCGAGTGACGGCCGAGCGTACATCTTCCAAGGCCGCATGCGAGTCGCGCTCCAGCCGGAATTCGGCCGACACGATCGCTACGCCCTCTTTAACCTGGGTATACAGGTGTTTCAAGCCTTGCGCCCCCACCAGCGCATTCTCAATCTTGCGGGCAACCTCCGCCTCCATCTGGTCTGGCGATGCGCCCGGCAAGGTCGTCGTCACCGTGATCATCGGCAAGTCGATGTCGGGAAACAGCTGAACCTTCATGGCCGAAAAGCCCATGAAGCCCGCCAGCGTCAACAGTACAAACGCGAGTATCGCGGGTATCGGATTTTTGATCGACCAGGCTGAAACGTTCATTGAGCGCGTCCTGCTACACGTACCAGATCGCCCTCGACCAGAAACGCACCACCCGTATCGACCACCTGTGCATCCAACGAGAGTCCGCTGACAACCTCAATCAGATTGTCCTGACGTCGCCCGGTGATGATTTTTTTCGCCAAAACATGGGAATTTTCCCCGACCACAAATACAAACGCCGAATTGTCACGCAACATCACAGCCGACTGAGGCAATACAGTCGCCGTCTTCTCGCCTGCGAGAAATACGCCCTTGGCAAACATACCCGCAACCAGCTCCGTATCAGCCGGCAGATTGACCAGCACCTGCCCGTAGCGCGTTTGCTGGTTAATCGCAGGCGATACGGCGCGCACCACGCCCTGCACCCGTTTACCCTGCGCCGTGGTCAATTCGACTTTCATGCCCTTTTTGATCAACCCTAACTCGTCTGCCGTCACATCGGCGTGCCACTCCAGCCTGCCCTGACGGATCAGTCTAAACAGTTCAGCAGCAGGCTGCGTGATCGCGCCGACCGTGGCGTTGCGCGCTGAAATCACACCCGCGTCAGGCGCGGTGATATTTTGCTGCGCCAGTCGCTGTGCACTGACCTTCAGCCGTGCACGCTGTGCGTCCAGTTTGGCGCGCGCCGTATTTTCCAGCGTCACAGCCTGTCCTGCCTGCTGCGCGCTGACAAAGCCCGATTCGAACAACTTGCGTATGCGCGCGGCATTAGCGGACGCATCCGCCAGCACTGCCTCGCTCTCCCGCAAGGCGGCCTGAGACTCCGCCTCATTGGCCTGCAAGGTATCGTTTGCAAGTCTAGCCAACACCTGCCCGCGCATAACCTCGTCGCCCACGCTCACCAGCACATCCGCGATGCGCACGCCGGTAATTTCCGCGCCGATAATCGCCTCCTGCCACGCCACGATACTGCCGTTCGCCTGCAGCGTCTGCTGCCACTGGGCCGATTTTAATGTAGCGGTCACCACCGTCAGCGCGGGTTTAGCGGCCTGCGGTGCACCCTTTTCAGCCGGTGCACGATGCCACATCAGTACGCCTGCCACTAAGACCACGCCTGTCATTGCCCAGCGTGCTTTATTCGATTTCAATACACTCAAAGTACTCTCCGTATTCCCGATAGTCAGGCGCGTTTACGCGCGACCAGATCAATCAGCGCCGACATGCCGCTATGGCCTGCCCCTTCAAATATTTCGCTGTCATGTTCTGTCAGATGCAGAATATCCATATCGGCAAACGCATCAAGCAACAACGCCTCCGTATACAGATTCTCCGCAGCAGAAGGGCCGCCGGTTTTATATTCCAGCTGGCGCGGCGTATAGCCTTGCAGCAGCAACAGCCCGCCGGGCTTTAAGCAGCGTTTGATGCCTGCAAATTGCTGTTCGCGCGCAGCCGGATTCGCGTACTGTATAAAGATACCGGCAACCAGATCGAAACGACTTTCCGGCCAGTCCCAGTGCGCCAAATCGACTAACTCACAGTCCATTTTGACCCCGCGCAGTTGCGCTAACGCGCGCGCCTTTTCAACCGCCACGCTGGCGCTATCCACCGATAAAACCTGCAAACCTTGTTCAGCCAACCACACGCCGTTACGGCCTTCACCGTCCGCCACGGCAAGACAGGACATACCGGGTTGCAGACGATTCTGCTGCGAGACTAAAAAGGCATTCGGCTCAGTGCCAAAATGATATTCCTCACCCGCATAACGCGCATTCCATACGCTCATAATCCCATCACCTCGCCCATGCGCACGGGCAACTGAGGCGTCCATTGCGGGTTAAATTTCAAAGTGTCTTTCGGAAACAGCATCACGACCGTGGAACCGAGTAAAAAGCGCCCCATTTCGTCGCCCTTTTTCAGATTAATTTGCTGATCATCGTAGCGCCGTTCACGCACCTCACCGGTACGCGGCGGGTTCACCACGCCATGCCACACTGTCGCCATACTGCCCACAATCGTGGCACCGACCAGCGTCAAGACAAATTCACCCTGTGCCGTATCGAAGACGCACACCACCCGCTCGTTGCGCGCAAACAAACCCGGTACGCCGCGCGCGGTCACAGGATTCACCGAAAACAGATCGCCCGGCACATAAATCATGCGCGTCAATCGCCCGTCGCAAGGCATGTGGATGCGGTGATAATCCCGCGGACTCAGATAGATGCTGGCAAAACTGCCGTCCTGAAACTGTGCCGCCAGCGTAGCATCGCCGCCGACCAGCGCGGTGGTCGAATAGGTGTGACCTTTCGCCTGAAACATCTGGTCATTTTCAATCGACCCGAACTGGCTGATCGCACCGTCGACCGGACAAACATAGGCGGCAGAAGCCAAAGGACGCGCATCAGGCTTTAAGGCGCGGGTAAAAAAGTCGTTGAACGTCGCATAACTCTGCACATCGGGATTGGCCGCTTCCGCCATGTTCACCTGATAACGCGCGACAAACCACTTGATCAAAGAAGGCGTCCATGAGGCCTGCGCAGAGGCGACTTTTCCGGCGATTTCAGTAAGCAGCTGTTTTGGAAGAATATATTGCAAGAGGACTGCGAGACGATCGAACACGGTAGCCTGTCTGATTTTTATATCGGATGCGCATTATACCCAATCATGCTGCTAAAAATTTTTAGCTATAAGCGCTTGCTTTCATATTGAGCGAAAGTTCCCAGGTAAAAATCAGAATTCTCCAATAGACCCCAAAGCATTCCCGCCACATAATGCACAGCACGAATTTATTTCCCCTTGGATTTCGTCAGCAATTATGAAAAAGTAGCCACAAAGCTGACATTCGTGACAATCAACAAAGTGCCATCATCCGACCGTCAGCTTCGTTAGAATAGACTATGGTTTATCGCCATATGTACTCCAATGCTAGATGCATAGCCTAGTGCAATCACTGGTGTCCATTTGAGATGCCCGACGAAGGTATAGGTACCACGCGCTTGCCCCATCAGTGCGACACCAGCTGCTGAGCCAATCGAAAGCAATGACCCCCCGACGCCAGCAGTCAGGGTCACCATCAGCCACTGACCTACCGACATATCTGGCATCATGGACAGAACAGCGAACATGACTGGGATATTATCAACAATTGCAGAAATGACACCGATGATAATGTTGGCGTTGCTCGCTCCCCATCCACCGTAAATTGTTTGTGACATCATACTCAGATAGCCTATGAAGCCCAGTCCGCCGACGCACATCACTACACCGTAGAAAAAAAACAGTGTATCCCATTCGGCTCGTGACACCTTGCGGAAGATATCGAAGGGCACTGGGTTGCCGCTGTTTTCAACATCACCGTTGCGGGCGTGCGTTTTTTCGCCGCGCCTTTTCAGGTAATAGGCAAAGAACTGGAGCAGACTGAGGCCAGTAAGCATTCCGATGACCGGAGGCAGTTGCAGGATGCTGTGAAAACACACCGCGAGTGCAATGGTGAAAAGAAAAAGTGCCACTATACTTAGCGCGCCACGCCTCATCCCAACCATTTCTCCACCAGCCTTGGGCTTCTCGTTGGGTACTGAGAAGCTCATAATTATGGCCGGCACCAGCCAATTGACCATCGAGGGAATGAATAACGCGAAGAACACCCAGAAATCAACTATTCCATTAGTGGCATGAATGTTTTTTTGCCAAACCATAAGTGTTGTGATATCGCCAAACGGACTGAATGTGCCTCCGGCGTTGGAGGAGATCACAATATTGATACAGGAGAGCAAAACGAATTTCTTGTTGTCACCACCCACCGCCATAACCACAGCCCCCATTAACAAAGCGGTGGTCAGGTTATCTGCGACAGGTGAAATAAAGAAGGCCAGCAGGCCAGTCACCCAGAATAGTGCGCGATAGCCAAAGCCACAGCGTATCAGCCAGGAGCGCAATGCCTCGAATACATTACGCTCTTCCATCGCATTAACGAAGGTCATCGCCACTAGCAGAAACAGCATCAGTTCGGCATATTCCTCTAGATTGTGGCGTAGCGCAGTCTCAACGAGATGCGGAATATCATGGGACTGGTAATGCCACGCAATCAATCCCCATATAATGCCAGCCGCCAACATGACGGGTTTCGATTTACGCAAATGAGTAAATTCCTCCGTCATAACGACCAGATAGGCAACAAAAAACAGCAACACCGAAGCAATCCCAACCCAACTCCCGGTCAGGTCTAGACGCTCCGTGACTTCCGAAGCCTTTGCCAATAGAGGCATAAACATCATAGCAATGAGTAAGGGATATCGTTTCATGGGTATAAATCCTGCAGAATTTTATTCTGCCAAAATATCAATCTGGGCAGATTATCAGCCAAGCCGATTACTTGTCCGATAATACAGGGCGCACGTTCAATCACCAACTGTCCCCTTGAATCTGATAAGGTGGCGTACATTCACTTCAATCATGCTGGAATAGCTGATTAGTCTCGATTGCGAATATACAAGATTGAAAATTTCTTGCTCTTTAGCAGACTGTCATGAGCGATGCCGAACTCACCTTCGTTTTTTCCGCTGTTGTGTGTCAGTAACACGCAGCCTACTTCCCGCAATAGGCCAAAATGCATAGGCCGTCAGTCATATTGATTCGTTGTTTACTTGCAGTTATCGTCTGCTCTCAGGATTTACAGCGGTTTTCAGCATGAAGCGGACTGCAAAATACGTCGAGCAGCAGGTAAGTTGCAGCGATTGACAGGCAAGTTTCACCCTTCTGCCGATACCGCACACCGTTCTGTGCAAACCACATCTCATTCGGTGAACACGACATATCGTTCGCAGGAGATCACAGAACATTCAGTGAACACGGCATTTCGTTCGGTTTAGGCTGCATTACATTCGGTCACTACGGCCTACCGTTCGGTGAAAACACAGCATCAGTTGAAAGCTATTTCATACAGATCGGGCGCAACCCGCGAGAGGTTGGCAAGAGGCTCAGAGCAATCAACAGGAAGCTTGTAGTGCAACAAAATGGATATAAAAAGCAGGATTTACTCGCAGCGTTAACCGTTTGATCATTCAAGGGAGTTAGTCACATGCCGAATGCCACTTTCATGCCGCAAACCGAAACAGGGAAACTCGAACTACTGGAACATCTGGCCGCTACTTTTTCGAAGTACCAGAGTACTTTTGAAATCAGTGATGCTGACATGCAGACCCTGAAAAGCGATGCGGTGAATCTGCGCCTCGCTCACACACTGAAGCATCAGGCGCAAAGTTACGGACACCAATGTACCGCTTACATGCATCTGCTCTGGGATGGCGGCAATGGCGATACGAGTTGGCCTATTGCACCCGTAATTGTGCCGAGTCCCGCACAAATCGTCACACCCGGCGCAACTGCGCGACTCTCTTCTCTGGTGGCACGTATCAAAGCGCATAAAAATTACACCACCGCAATCGGACAGGATTTGCATATTATAGGTGCTGCAATCGTGCTTGATACGGCAAGCTTGAAGCCCGCTTTAAGCGTTAAGTTCAATGCCGGTCATCCGGTTATTGCATGGACGAAAGGCAAGGCCTCTGCAATTGAAATTCATGTAGATAGAGGGGATGGCAACGGCTTTACATTTTTCACGATCAACACTGAGCCTGACACCATTGATGACAATCCCCTGCCTGCTGCGGGTGCCGGAGTTAACTGGCAATACAAGGCCATTTATCGTTTGCATGATGCACAGGTCGGCCAATGGAGCGATGTCGTAAGCATCAAAGCCGTCAGTTCATAATTTCCGGCATGCCTGTCGATGTAAAGGAGAGCAGCCTGCCTGCCGCCAATTAAAAGTGTGCCAGACGCATGTTCCGCCACTTTTACTTCGCCATAAGGAATCTATACACCCCGCATCAGCCACCACCATCCGGTGAGCGTAAAGAAGGAGACAATCAGGCCGACCGCGACCATCAAATTGACCAGCGGCGGATCAAGATCATGCTCGGCGGCGACAATGGCCGCCGTGATCATAGGGGGCATCGCGGCCTCAAAGAGCGTGACCTGTATTGCCTGTCCATGCGCGCCCAATATCGGCACATACAGCAACAAAACAGCAAGCGGCGCCACAATCAGCTTAAAACCCAAACCCAGAGCCAGATTACGCCTATGTTCTGCGATATGCCCCAGACGTAATTGCAAGCCGACCGACAGCAAGGCCAGCGGCGCCAGCGTATCGCCTAAGCGTTTGAGCAACACAGTAAACCAGTCGGCATACTCGATTGGTATCAGCAGCAAGGCAATCGCCAATGAAATGAAGGGCGGAAATAAAGCGATGCGTTTGAAAATCTCCATCGCTGTCGGACGCCCCGAAGAGTAAATACCCGCAACGGTGATGCCCAGAATAGACAAGGCAAAGAAGGAGCCTAATTGATCGGCGATGATGGCGGTGGTAAGGCCCGAGGGGCCATAAAACGCCTCCACCATCGGCAGACCGAAAAACGAGGTATTACCTAAGCCGCCCACCAAAATTAACGCGCCTGTGGTGGCACGCGGCAGTTGCAAATAACGCCCGACAAGATAAAAGAATCCCGCCGACAGCCCTAACACCAACCAGGCCATCAAGCCCGTCAGGAGAATATCGCCCGAGAGTGTCAGCCGATGAATATACAGCAGCGACAAGGCCGGCAATGACACGTGAATAATGAAACTGTTCAGCGTTGCCGGCGCATTGTCAGGCATGCGTCGAAAATACCGCAGCAGCATACCTGCGATGAAACAGAGGACGAGCAGCAGCAGATTGTTCATGCCTCTGTCAGACGCAGATCAATTCGGGATGTGCGCAGAAATGAATGCTTTGAGCTGCATCACATCGGCATCCATCACCTCGACCTTTTGCGGCAGATCTTCTATTCCCGCCATCGTCTCGGGACGTTCAGGCTTGCGCCCCAATGCCTCGACGATGGTTTCCTCGAACTTGGCGGGCAGTGCGGTTTCCAGACAGATCAGAGGCAGACCGGGACGGCGCTGCTCAAGACCAACCTTCAGCCCATCTGCGGTATGCGGATCCACCATCACACCGTACTCTTCCCACAACTCGCGGATCGTTTTGAGGCGATCCAGATGAGTACTTTTTCCCGACGAAAATTTAAACTTCACCAGCTCGTGCCAGCAGTCATTTCCCTTGATGTCGAACGCACCGCCTGCATCCACCTTGTTCCAGAATTCCCGCACCTTCTCGCCATCGCGCCCGACAAGGTCGTACACGAAACGCTCGAAATTAGACGCTTTGGAAATATCCATCGACGGACTGCTGGTCTGATAGGTGTGATTTGTGCCGCGCGGACGATAAGAACCCGTGCGGAAAAATTCGTCCAGCACATCGTTCTCGTTGGTCGCCAGTATCAGCTGACCGATCGGCAACCCCATCATGCGCGCGATGTGTCCTGCGCAGATATTGCCAAAATTGCCCGACGGCACGGAAAACGCAACCTGTTCATCGTTCGATTGGGTCGCTGCGAAATACCCCTTAAAGTAATACACGATTTGCGCTGACACGCGCCCCCAGTTGATCGAATTGACGGTGCCAATCTTGTGGGCGGCCTTGTAAGCGTGATCATTGGACACGGCTTTCACCATATCCTGTGCATCATCGAACATGCCGTTAATCGCGATATTGTGGATATTCTCATCCTGCAGCGAATACATCTGCGCGCGCTGGAAGGCCGACATTTTTCCATTCGGCGAGAGCATGAACACACGGACACCGCGCTTCCCGCGCATCGCATATTCAGCAGCCGATCCTGTGTCACCGGAAGTCGCACCAAGAATATTCAGCTCCTGATGCTGCTTGTCCAGCGCATATTCGAACAGATTGCCCAACAGCTGCATCGCCATGTCCTTGAACGCCAGCGTCGGCCCGTTGGATAACTCCAGAATATGCACGCCTGTGCTCAGCGTGCGCAAAGGGGTGATTTGCGTGAAATCAGAATCTGCTCGACCATTGTTATAGACTTCAGCCGTATAGGTTCGAGCGACAATCGCCTTCAAATCTGCTGCCGGAATGTCCGTAGCAAACTTAGACAGCACCGCATACGCCAGATCCGCATAGGGCAGCATGCGCCACGCATCAAGCTCAGCGCGCGTGACCTGCGGATATTCCTCTGGCAGGTACAATCCGCCATCGGGCGCCAGGCCCGCCAGCAGGATTTCGGTAAATGTCTTGGCAGGCGACTGCCCGCGTGTGGAGATGTATTTCATTTAGAGTGCGACCTCATCTCTCGCGTGAGAGAGCAATTGTTTATTTACCCAGTTCTTCCATGCGCAGTTTGGTCACATTCCCTGTCACCACGCCCAGTGCTTCGATTTTTACAATCGCCGCCTTTATGCATTTTTCACGCGTCTGATGGGTCAGCATGATCAAATCAGCCTCAGTTTCACCGTCCGCCGGTTCTTTCTGAATCACCGCATCAATCGAGATCTGCTCATCCGCCAGAATGCGCGTGATGTCGGCCAGCACGCCGGTTTTATCCGCAACACGCAGACGCAAATAGTAACTGGTCGTGACGTCATCCATCGCCAGCATCGGCAGTTCGACCATCGCATCAGGCTGGAACGCCAGGTGAGGCACGCGATTTTCAGGATCCGCTGTATGCATGCGCGTAATATCCACAAGATCCGCGATCACCGCACTGGCAGTCGGTTCAGCCCCTGCACCCTTGCCGTAATACAAGGTTGCACCCACCGCATCGGCCTGTACCAGCACCGCGTTCATCGCGCCCTCAACGTTCGCAATCAGACGACGTGCCGGAATCAGCGTCGGGTGCACGCGCAACTCGACACCCTCATCCGTGCGGCGGGTTATCCCCAGCAGCTTGATGCGGTAACCCAGTTGTTCTGCATATTTAATATCGACCGCATCGAGCTTGGAAATGCCTTCGATATAAGCCTTGTCGAACTGCATCGGAATGCCGAAAGCCAGAGACGCCAGTATCGTGATTTTATGTGCCGCATCGACGCCTTCGATATCGAAGGTCGGGTCCGCTTCCGCATAACCTAAACGCTGAGCTTCTTTCAACACGGTGTCGAAAGAGAGTCCCTTGTCACGCATCTCGGACAAAATAAAGTTGGTCGTGCCGTTGATAATACCGGCGATCCACTCGATGCGATTGGCCGTCAATCCCTCGCGTACCGCCTTGATGATAGGTATTCCGCCCGCAACTGCAGCCTCGAATCCGACCATCACGCCCTTATCCTGTGCCGCCTTGAAAATTTCGTTGCCGTGCGTGGCCAGCAGTGCCTTGTTAGCCGTAACCACATGCTTGCCATTTTCGATAGCTTGCATCACCAGCTGTCTGGCCACGCCATAGCCGCCAATCAGTTCAATCACGATATCCACTTCAGGGTCAGTCACCACCGAGAACGCATCATCAGTCAACCGGCAAGCGCCGCCTGTTACCTGCTTTGCCAGTTCAAGATTTTTATCCGCCACGACTACGATGCGGATCGGACGGCCGGCACGACGAGTAATTTCCTCACAGTTGCGCTGCAATACGGTAAATGTGCCGCCGCCGACAGTGCCGATACCCAAGAGTCCTACATTGATTGGTTTCATAAATTAGTTCCTAGTCGTTAGTTGTGAGTTACTAGTTGGAGCCGCGCCGTTTTAACTAACGACTGGCGACTACAAAATAGCGACTGTATTATTTGCCGTGTCTCTTGCGGTAATGTTCCAAAAAGCGCGCGATGCGCCCGATCGCGTCTGTCAAATCATCCGCGTTGGGCAAAAACACCACACGAAAATGATCAGGCGACTTCCAGTTAAATCCGCTGCCCTGCACAACCAGCACTTTTTCGGCTTCCAGCAACTCGAGTATAAACTGCTGATCGTTCTCGATCGGATAGATTTCCGGATCCAGTCGCGGAAAGAGGTACAACGCCGCCTTGGGTTTAACGCAAGTAACGCCGGGAATTTCGGTGAGCAGTTTGTAGGCCAGGTCGCGCTGTTTGCACAGGCGGCCGTTGGGTGCGACCAGATCGTTGATGCTCTGATAACCGCCCAGTGCAGTTTGAATCGCGAACTGACCAGGAACGTTAGAACACAGTCGCATCGAAGCGAGTATGGTCAGGCCGTTGATATAGTCCTGCGCGTGCTTTTTCTGCCCTGACACCACCATCCAGCCGGCGCGGTACCCGCAAGCGCGATAATTTTTCGACAGGCCGTTCATGGTCACAAACAATACGTCATCGGCAAGCGAGGCCATGGAGGTATGCGTTGCACCGTCATACAGCACTTTGTCGTAAATTTCATCCGCAAAAACGATCAGTTGATGCTCGCGCGCCAGCTGAATGATCTGCTGCAGAATTTCATCGGAATACAAGGCGCCGGTCGGATTGTTCGGATTGATGACCACAATCGCGCGCGTATTCGGCGTGATCTTGGACCTCATATCATCCATATCCGGATTCCATTCATTGGCCTCGTCGCACACATAATGGCGCGGCGTACCGCCGGCTAATGTCACCGCGGCCGTCCAGAGCGGATAATCAGGCGCCGGCACCAGCACTTCGTCGCCCGTATTGAGCAGCCCCTGCATCGCCATCACGATGAGTTCCGACGCGCCGTTGCCGATGTAAATATCATCCAACCCCACGCCCATGATCTTCTTGGACTGGCAGTAATGCATGATCGCCTTGCGGGCGGCGAACATTCCCTTGGAGTCAGAATAACCGGACGAGTTGGGCAGATTCAGAATCACATCCTGCTGAACCTCTTCAGGCGCTTCAAAACCGAACGGCGCAAGATTGCCGATATTCAGCTTGATGATGCGCTGCCCTTCCTCTTCCATCTGCTTAGCGCGCTCCATGACCGGCCCGCGAATGTCGTAACATACGTTAGCCAGCTTGGTGGATTTTAAAATTGGTTTCACTGTTTAAATTTACTATTGATTGGTAAGTGGTTAAATATGTCCGCAATGCCGCAAGGGCATTCCCCATGAAACATAGTCGCTTTGCTCATTTGAAACATAGTCGCTTTGCTCATTGTTTCATGTAAAGTACGCGATTTTACCTGTGCTACCCGCACACAGCAAATTTGTCATTCATTAATGATGCGGCAAATCCGGCCTTCCGTTTGACTCGACCGCCTGCAAACCTCTACACTCGCCGCAATCTCTACACTCGCGAGGTCATCGTGAAACTGCATTTGGCTAACTTAGGCGAAACAAAACTCTTTACCGACTATTCGGACACTCACGTGAGCGTTAACCGTGAACGCTTCGAAACCAGCATTACCGTGATGGGAGAAGAAGTCAGAACGGACTGGAACGCCTGCGATTTTGACGCGCTCACCGACGCACATTTCGAATATTTTCTTGCGCTAAAACCCGAAGTCATACTGATGGGCACGGGAGCTGCGCAGCGCTTTGCGCATCCACGCCTGTATCGCGCCCTCACCAATGCGGGCATCGGTGTCGAATTCATGAACACGCCCGCCGCCTGCCGCACCTACAACATACTGGCAGAAGAAGGCCGCAAGGTCATTGCAGCGATATTGCTTTAGGACAGTAAGTTGTCAATGGAGAGTAGTGAGCAACAAAGTCCACTTACCATTCCCTACTTACCGGATACAAAAGATCATGAACTCATCTTTAAACAGCGTCATCCGGCAGACAGAGAGCGCCATTCTGGGTAAGCCGCAGCAAATCCGCTTTGCGCTGACCTGCCTGCTCGCAGGCGGCCACCTCTTGATCGAGGATATGCCGGGCGTTGGAAAAACGACGTTAAGTCAGGTACTGGCGCGCACATTGGGACTGCAATTTTCCCGCATCCAGTTCACCAGCGATTTACTGCCGGCGGATATTTTGGGCGTGTCGGTCTTTGAACGCGACAGTGGCCAATTCAAATTTCACCCGGGCCCGATCTTCGCGCAAATGGTACTGGCGGACGAGGTAAACCGCGCCACACCCAAGGCACAAAGTGCGCTGCTCGAAGCGATGGAAGAACATCAGGTCACCATCGAAGGCACGACGCGCGCCCTACCCTCGCCGTTTTTCGTGATTGCCACACAAAACCCGTCCCATCAGGTCGGCACGTTTCCGCTTCCCGAGTCGCAACTAGACCGTTTTTTGATGCGCATCCGCATGGGCTACCCGGATGAATTTGCCGAACGCGGCTTACTGTCAGGCATAGACCGGCGCGAGATTATCGCAAAGCTCACGCCGCAGATGGAGACGGCCGAACTCATCGCCCTGCAACAGCAAGTCAAACAAATTTTCGTCTCCCCCGCACTGCTCGATTACGTGCAGGCCCTATTGCGCTACACGCGCGAATCTTCTCGCTACACGCAGGGTTTGAGTCCGCGGGCGGGGCTCGCGCTCTTGTCAGCCGCACGCGCCTGGGCGCTGATCGATGGACGCAATGCTGTCATTCCGGAGGATGTACAGACCATCCTGCCGGGCGTGGTCAGCCACCGCCTGCAGGGCGAACACCAAAACACGCTGGCGCGCGACTTAATCGAAGCGGTTGCGATTCCCTGACACCGTGCTCACCGCGCTCCGGCACACATTCCGCAACTGGCTGTTCCGCCCTAAGATCGAGCACGACAGCATCGTGCTCACGCAGCGGCGCATCTTTATCCTGCCGACCCGACAGGGATTTGGTCTGGCGCTGGCGCTGATCCTGATGCTGCTGGGTGATATCAACTACAACCTGAGTTTGGGGTATGCACTCACCTTTCTGCTGGCGATGATGGCGGTGATCTCGATGCTGCACGCTTTTCGCAACCTGGCACATCTTGAAATTATTGCCGGCCGTGCCGAATCTGTTTTCTGCGGCGACGTTGCGCACTTTGAGCTGCATTTCAAGAGCCGCATCGCGCGCTACCAATTGACTTTGCGGGGCGCGGGCGGCCACACCGTGAGCTTCGATCTTCCCGCAACCGAAAATCACACTGTCTTTTTTCCCGTACAGGCTCCGCTGCGCGGCTGGCTGCAAGCGGGCAGACTGACGCTCTATACCGAATTCCCGCTTGGTCTTTTTCACGCATGGTCCTATCTGCATTTCGACACGCACTGCCTGATTTATCCCAAACCGAAGCTTAATGCCCCGCTCCCTCAAACCCATATTCCGGACGGCGCCGGCAAACACAGCGTCAAAGGAGACGACGATTTTGCCGGATTGCGCAACTATGCTGCGGGCGATGCACTGCCGCGTATCGCCTGGAAAGCCTATGCCAGAGGACACACGTTGCAGGTAAAACAGTTTGCGACCCAGACCGGCGAGGAAGTCTGGCTGAACCTGGCCGACACACCGGATATCGATTTGGAAGACAAATTATCCCGCATGACCCGCTGGGTGCTGGACGCAGAAGCACAAGGCTTGCGTTACGGCTTGAGCCTGCCGGATGGCGAATTAGCCGCGGCTGGCGGCACCGCACACCGGGATGACTGTCTGCGCCGCCTCGCACTGTTCGGCCTGACTGAACCATGAAGAATTCGCTGATCTACGGCCTGTTGCTGTGCACGCTGATGGTCACGGCGCCCCATGCTTCACATCTGCCACTCTGGGTGTGCACCCTGTGCGCGATGCTGCTTGTCTGGCGAGCCTACCTGACGCAAAGCGGCGCGCCGCTGCCTCAACGCTGGCTGCTGACCTGCATCACCCTGGCCGCGATGGGCGGCATCGCCATCGACTTCCACACGCTATTCGGCCGCGAAGTTGGCGTCACCCTGCTGATGCTGTTAGCCACCCTCAAGCTGATGGAGCTAAAAACCCGTCGCGATGCAATGGCGCTGATTTTCCTCTCCTGCTTCATCCTCATCACCCATTTCTTCTATTCACAAAGCCTCATAACCGGCCTATATATGCTGGCCTGCCTGTTCGTCATCACCACAACCTGGGTACATCTGCAAGCGCCGGGCAGCGCCTTCCGCCCCCGGTTAAAAATCGCCGTCAGCTTATTGCTGCAAGCCGTTCCGCTGACGCTGATCCTGTTTGTGCTGTTTCCCCGCGTACCGGGGCCGCTCTGGGGGCTGCCTCAGGACGCCTTCTCCCGCAGCGGACTCGACGACACCATGTCACCGGGCAGTCTGGGACGTCTCGCGCTCTCCGATGCAGTGGCATTTCGCGTCACCTACGCGGGGGCCGCGCCACGCCGCGAGCAGATGTACTGGCGAGGCCCCGTGCTGTGGCAGTTCGACGGCCACACATGGACGCCCGGCAGAACATTGAACGGGGTCGCACCAGAATTTACCCAGACGTCACAAACCATACGCTACAGTGTCACGCTGGAGCCCAACAACAAAAACTGGCTGTTCGCGCTCGACGTACCGGATAAACTCTCCTTGCCTGCCCGTATCACGGCGGACTTTCAGGTTCTGAGTCCGACACCCGTAACCGCGCGATTGCGCTACGAGGCACAGTCGCAACTATCCTATCGCGCCAATATGCAAGAATCCGCGAAGCAACGGCAGCGCGCAAGGCAGCTGCCGTCAGGATTAAATCCGCGCACACTAAACCTTGCAAAATACTGGCGTGCAGCCGGCACAAGCGATGCGCAGATCATTAGCCGCGCGCTGGGTTACTTTAATCAGCAGAATTTTCACTACACGCTGGACCCGCACCCATTGGGCATTAACGGCATAGATGATTTTCTGTTTACCTCCCGGGAGGGATTTTGCGAGCATTACGCCTCCGCCTTCGTCTACCTGATGCGCGCAGCAGGCATCCCGGCACGCGTCGTGACCGGCTATCAGGGTGGCGAATACAACGCATTCGGCAACTATTACATCGTGCGCCAATCGGATGCGCATGCCTGGGCGGAAGTCTGGTTAGCCGAGCGAGGCTGGCTGCGCGTCGATCCGACTGCCGCGATTGCACCCGAACGGGTGGAACACGGGCTATCGGCCGCACTGCCGGACAATTCCGCGCTCCCTTTCATGTCACGCAATCCGCCCCTGCACGAATTGCAACTGAACTGGGATACGCTATCCCACCAGTGGAATCAATGGGTGATCGGTTATAACAACGAGCGCCAGTTTGCATTCTTATCGCGCATTGGCATCGACTCACTGAGCGCACAGGCAATCGATATGCTGGCCGCCATCGCAACAATCATTGCATTCATCGCACTGACGATGCTGCGCCACCTTTTCAAACGCGAGCAGGACAAGACTCAGTCGGCCTGGCTGAAGCTGTGCCGCAGGCTGGCAAAAGTAGGTCTGCCGAAATTGCCGCACGAAGGTCCGCGCGATTACGCAAGTCGCATCAGCACTGCCCGCCCCGAACTTAGCGACGCGATGAACGATCTGACCGCCCGCTATCTCGCGCTGCGTTACGGCGGGATACATGAGAAGGACGCACAAAACGAATTCATCCTTCAGGCTGCGAAATTCAGACCATCACGGGTGAAATCCGTTGCGATGCTATAATCCGCGCCAATTATTCTGACTGCAACTACCATGCTCATCACCCGCCGCCTGGAATTCGATGCCGGACACCGCATCCCCAATCACAACAGCCAGTGCAGACACCTGCACGGCCATCGCTATGCGATTGAGATCACCCTGTCGGGCGAAATCATCAAAACCGAAGGTCAATCCGAACAGGGCATGGTGATGGATTTTTCTGACGTGAAACGCATCGCCCAGGAAAAACTGGTCAACGTTTGGGATCACGCATTTCTGGTGTTTCGTAGCGACAAACAGGTATGCGACTTTCTGGCAACCATGCCAGACCACAAAACGGTTGTATTTGACGTTGTGCCGACCGCTGAAAACCTTGCACAAGCGGCCTTTGAACTACTCGACCCGGCCTATCAGGACAGCTACGGCAATCACCTGAAACTTGAGCGCATCCGGCTGTTTGAAACCCCCAACAACTGGGCCGACTGTGTACGCGGATAACATTTTTTATAAATTTTCTGGACAGACCGCGCAACTTCGTGGAAAATGCGCGGCTTCGATGAGCTGAATCATGGCATCGAGAAAAGGAAGTGTGGCCGAGTGGTTGAAGGCACTAGTCTTGAAAACTAGCGAGGGTGAGAGCCCTTCGTGAGTTCGAATCTCACCGCTTCCGCCAGAACAACGTTTCAACCAGTCTCAAAAAGACTCTAAAACCCATAAATATCAACGA
Source organism: Gallionellales bacterium GWA2_54_124 (assembly GCA_001801025.1). Lineage (GTDB taxonomy): Bacteria > Pseudomonadota > Gammaproteobacteria > Burkholderiales > Gallionellaceae > Gallionella. The sequence continues at coordinate 786,730 of MGWO01000007.1, read as the reverse complement.
TTTATGGGGTTTTTTACGTCTAAACCGTCTAAATCTGCATCAATTAGCCTCATTGAATCTCACACCTCATGGGGGTATATTTGGGGGCATCTAAATACCCCGCACCATTTATACCCCCACAGAGAGGCCAGATCATGAGTAAACTAACGGATATGGTAATCAAGAAAGCCAAGCCCGAAGATAAACCGTACAAAATGGCAGATGGCGGCGGCATGTATCTACTGATACACCCCACCGGTTCAAAATACTGGCGCCTCAAATACAGATTTTTGGGAGTAGAAAAAACACTGGCGCTGGGGGTATATCCAGACATTAGCCTAGCCGATGCGCGCGAACGTCGCGAACAGGCGCGCAAGCTGTTGGCAAACGACACCGATCCGAACGAAACAAAGAAGGAAACACGGCGCATATTACAAGCCGCCACCGTCAACAGTTTTTCAGCACTCGCCAAAGAATTACACACAGTAAAATCTCCGATGTGGACAGAAGGCCATGCAAAGCAGTGGATGATCAACATGGAAAAATATGCGTTCCCTGTGATTGGTGATCGCCCTATTGCGGAAATTGAGCCGATGGAGCTGGTCGGCATCATGCGCGATGTTGAGGCGAAAGGCACATTTGAGACCCGCGACCGACTCTTACAAACGATCAGTTCAACTTTCAAATATGCAATTGCCATGGGAAAAGCCAAATACAACCCTGCTGAAATTCGTATGGCGCTGGCAGACCGCCCGAAGGTAGAAAACTTTGCCTGTATCACCACGGCAGAAATACCCGCCTTCCTGCGCGCCTTTGATGAATATCAGGAACGCGGCAAAGTTTCACTGATTGCCTCCACCGCCTTCCGCCTGCTGCTACTGACGGCGACCCGCTCCAGTGAGATGCGTTTTTCCAAGTGGACAGACTTTGACCTTAATGCAGGATGCTGGATCATCCCTGCTGAACAACAGGGGCGTAAGGGAAAACACGGAAAACGAAAACCCCATGCTGTGCCATTGTCAGATCAGGCCGTAGAGATTCTGAGAAAACTCTATCCGGTCACAGGACATAGCGAGCACGTTTTCCCAAGCCGCAACGGTATGGGACGCGTCATAAGTGAAAACACCGTCAATAAGATCATTGAAACGATGGGCTATAAAGGCAGGCACACAGGCCACGGCTTCCGCAGCCTTGCGCGCACCACGCTGGGCGACATGGGGCATCGCTGGGAGGTACTGGAGGCGATGCTATCTCATGCGCTTGAAAACCAGACAGCCGCAGCCTATGTGCGCACCACCTACTTTGAAGAGCGGCGCGGCATCATGCAAAAATGGGCTGATTATCTGGACGCTGTGAAGGCTGGCGCGCAAGTAATCCCGTTGCGCGCATAATCCGGTTTGCAAATACTGGCAAAAAACGGCAGATCAGGAATTTAATATGTTTGGCTCGCCTGTCCGTACAAAACTCGGTACTGGATTATTTTACTCCCAGCTTGACTTTGGCACTAGCCCGCATGGGCTGTCAGTAAACTTGCGGCAAGTTTTCTGGAAACACACCAACCTTTCGTCCATCAATTTCTGCTAGACCGCTTTTGACTTTTTCTGGTGCGCCCGCTACAAGTATCGTTTTTAACTATGTTTTGTCCCATTTTTATATGTCGCATCAAGGACAGGAAAGACGGGAAACTTTTATGCTGTACGCCTTACTCAATCTCTTTTGCACTTGCCTTCGGCAACGCATACATCCCAGATTGATTGACGTGCAGCCAGATCGTCAGCGCGCGCTTGCTGGATGGCTGCAACGGTTGTATCTGCACCTATTGACGTAACGATGGCCTTTATCAAGGCTGTGCTTTCAGCCTCTTCCGTCTTATCGTTTTTATAGGCGATGATGATTTGACCAAGGCGATCATTATGTCCTTGGATCACTCTGCGCACATCGATGGATTTGTAACCCGATGCATCGAAGTTGGGCAGATCAATTGGACTAAGAGCAGCATTGCCGGATGCGCCGATTTGATAAACATCACCTGCAACGCCTGTATTGAGTACGGTTTGACTGCCCAATGCACCAAATTTTTCGCCAGCAATTCCGATTGTCGCCAGAGAAAGAATCCCACTGAAGAATTTTCTTCCACTAACACGACCGTGTAGGGTAGCTGGGTTGCCGTCTGCTATGGCAGTCCGCTTGTAAAGTTCGCGTTGGCTGCTGGCGAAGGTCGCGAATTCTTTAGGATTAAGGTCAACTGGTATGTTGACTGTGAAATCAGGATTTACTTGCGCCAGCTTGAAACCGAATGGTTTCAAAGCCACAACCACCCCCTGAACTACTGCATTTCTTTCTGCGTCGCTATTAAACCCAAACAGCAGAGGAAAGCCTAGTGTTCCCCCCCCCCGTTGCGGTGTGCCAACCTAAATCCTCCCTGATGATTTTTTACGTTGCCCAAGGAATCCTCTGATGCGCTGTTATCCCCCGACCATGCATCAATCGAACGCATTACAATGACATGCGCATCTGGTGTGTCGAATTCAACGGGAGCCGAAAATGCTTCTAACGAGAGCAATGACGCGCAAATCGAAGCGATGGTTATTTTAATGTTCATGGTTTGACTGCACCTTGACGCCAGAATTTGCTCCAAACGGGGTCGCAAAAAGGGAGCCATATGAAACTTAACAAGGAGACCAATCAGAATAATCATCCCAGATAACACTGCCGTTTTGAAGACTTGAACCTTTGTAAGTGTTAAAACTATTCATTGGTTCTCTTATTTCAGGTTCATATGGTGGCGGGGTATCTAGCCTACCTACAAATGTTATGCCTGAAATTCTGATTTGAATTTTATTTCCTGAAGATCCCTCTACGAAGCCAACAAACTCAGCTTTCCCCTTATAAGGTAAATAATGATTCCCGCCAAACAATCCTGATTGTTTTTGCATAGTGACATCACCAACATTTCTACAAACTCTCTGTCCGACCTGTTCAACCTGCATGCGACTAGCTTTAATTCGAGCCATTTCTTTTTTTGCCGACTCATTCCCTTGCCCTTCGGCATGAGCGCTTGGAATGACGATGACAAGTGATATGAGAAAAAAAGCAGCGATTTTGCGCATGGCATCCATTTATATCCCCTTTGGGCTGGTTATCGTGTTGTGGAGTTAACTTAAACAGTCTACCGCATACAACCGTATGCAGACAAGCCCGAGGGTTTAGGCAAATCTAGTCCTCCTATGAAGGACAAAAAATTACCGACGAAAATGTTTGGCGAAGTGTTGCAGGAACTACGCTTGCAACAGAAACTCACGCAAGATCAACTTGCCGAACGTGCCGATACTGAGCGCAGCCATATCAGCGCCCTTGAGCGCGCCGAAAAAGGCCCTTCACTCGCAACGATCTTTAGTCTTGCCGATGCACTGAAAATTCCTGCGGGGGATCTAATGACCCTCGTCGAACAACGACTCAAGGATTGTCAAAGCTGATGATAACTTTCTAATATTTTCCTTTTTTGATCTGATCGACAAGCTGCTTGCCTATTTCACTTGATAGATGAACGTGAGTTTTTAGTTTTTCTCGTAATTCTGCCAAACTCCGTTGATCATCAAAGGGAAGAGTTGCCGCCGCCGCACCTAATGAAGTAATGCGAATTAATAACTCAAGCAAGTCATTTTGCATATCGAACCGCCGCAATATACTTTCCTGTTTTTGATCAAAACCAGATAACGCCTCAAGCACCACCACTCGCGCCGTTTGACCATTTGATAGCTTTCTCTTTGCGGCTTCATAGGCAAGCAAGTCATATTCGTCATCTGTCATTCTGTAGTGAACCCTGAGATTTTTTGCTTCCAAGCCCATCTTGATCTCCTTGTAATTGTCGCCATTTTGGCGACATTTCAATATATTGAATTCAAATGATATTCTGAAAAAAATCTATTTTTCAGATGTTATATTCGTCATTCATAAATATTTTTGGCGACAGCTTTTAATAATCAAAATCAATTAGTTGCATAAATTTATCCTTTGGCATGGCGCGTGCGTAATGTGTATCCTATTATCAGGGGTGAAGTTGACCCATTAATGCATACCCAGTTTTTCCTTGGCAGCGAATTTTTTGCCACGTCCTGCGACCTATGATCTGCCGTATTCAACATTTAACTGAGCAATAGCTTGCTCAGTCGTAAACCTGCCATGAATGATGTCTTCTTGCCGTGCGAGCTGCGCCCTGTCAGTCGCAAATCCCTCTAAAACCAGCGAGGCGTTGGCGTAACGAAATGCAGTGCGTTTACGTTCCTGCGCGTTTTCGGCCAGTGTGTGCTGAATGATCAAATTGTCTACAAAGCTCGTCATGCTTTATCCCCCTTTTAAGTTCCAGCCGTTCCCATAGACCCAAGAGTAATAGTAAAGGGCACCGTTTTTAAAACCGATTACTTTTTTTCTTGCTGCTCTTTTTTAACGATTCTTTCGCCTCTTTTTCAAGAGCACTTTCCCCGTTTGGATTAGTTGTCGCTTTTACCTTCAATGTTTTTAAATCCAGTAAGTCTAAAACATCAGTGTCAACATACTTCCACAATGCAGATTCGATTTTTGCAAGCTGAAGTAGTTTTTGTGCCCAAAATGTTCTTCGCTTTTCATTCTTCTCCGTGTCGGCCTGCACGATAGCAATGATCTCTTCTGGCTTTCTATCTAAAATCTCCGCTATTCGCATACAAGCATATTCGTCTGGAATTTCTTTTTCAGCCATGTATGCACTGATTCTTGCCGAATGAATCTCCATCCTCTTAGCAAGTTGATAGGCTGTCACCCCTCCTAGCACAGCTTGGCATTCCAGCAACAATTCTCTGCTTTTACTCATGTATACACCCTCCGCTGGTCTGTTCATTTAGCAGGGCTATTTTAGCCCGAAATTCGGGTTGACAACACCCCGATCTTCGGGATACATTCATCAAACCCGAACTTCGGGCGCTTTTCTCATTTGGTAACGTAACGGTAAGTAAGAAAATTACGAATTCACCATTCTCACTTGGTCTATTAACACAGTGGGCCGGTGATGAATCGGTCTGGTGGCCGGTTATCGGTGGAGACGCCAGCGTTCAATACTTATGTTGATGCACTATGACTTTCAGGAAAAAAATGATGCAATCTAATTTGCTACAAAGCGTACCTGCTCACGGTCAACAACATCAAGTTATTGATTACCTCATAACGCGGAAGACTGTTGAAAAATTGTCCGGACTGAGCAGGGCAACAATCTACCGCTTAATAAAAGCAGGTAAATTTCCACGCCCATTATCCATCGGCTCGGGCGCAGTGCGCTGGCGGCAATCCGATGTGGTTGCTTGGCAACAGTCTCTTTCCGCCACGGTTTAAAAAGCCGCCTTGTGCAATCCAATGAGCTCCGCCACTCATTGCGACCGCGAACCCACATTCGATGAAGAATGGCCGATATAATCCCAACAGCGGAAAAATTACAGATCGGACTGTTCGTACAAAATCCTCGGTCGCAAAGCGGCGAGCAAAAATAAAATTGTAGTAAAAGAAAATAACTTGAGAGAACAAAATGCTAGGAACTCATCACCTCTACGTACTTATCAGAAAAGACCGGATTGCACTGAAAGTCGGCAATAGCAGCGAAATTGCACAGCGGGTTCGAACTCTCAACCGAGAATATGGGCCATTCTGTTCAAGCCACTCCATTTCCCTACGAACAGATGACAAAAGGGAAGCTGAGCTTTTCGAAACTATATTAAAAAATCTGTTATCAGATTACAGAATACCCATCCCTGTAAAAAAGCGTGGTAACGGTGAGACTGAATGGTTTATGGGGCAGTACTACGAAGAACTCATAGACGTTCTTCGTGAGCTTGCTTTGGCTAGACAGGGGAATGGTTATCACATCGAAGTCATTGATGTGGACAATATCGCTCCACTCACCACAGTTATGATGGAGGTTCGGGCAAAGTTTGGCGAAAAACTTAAAAAACAACTTCCGAGAATTGAAATGCGGCATTTGAATGTCTCTAATACACGAGCCTTTCGTTCAGCCGTAGGACGCATAATTCCAAATTTGATCGGAGTAGCCAAAATTATGTCTGAAAAAAATGAAAGGTGCTATGAAATATTTCTCAGGCCTACATCGTCTACTCACCAAGAACTTAAAGAAATATTTGATACAGCTCGTCTTTCTGCAGAAGATGATAAGGTATGGGCTGGTTCCAATCTGTGCACGTCAATAGAAGCAAATGAAAACTTTCAGAGAGCAACTATAAACTTCGGTTCTAGGCATGAAGTATTCGATCAGTCATGGACCTCAAAAGGCTGCATTACTAAATTGGCATCATTAATTGAGGACCTTTCCATTCGATATCCACTTCCTCCAGCGTATAAAGAATTCGTTGGGAGAAGTTTTCTAGACAATATGAATGAAGAGGAACTCGATGATATTCGACTTGCTTTATGGCAAGCACTTTTCCATAACAGACAACATTAACTTTTGTAGTTTCGCCCAAATGAAAATGGGGCATGGAGCAGTTAAAGCCAAAACACTTGGGGGTACATTTGGGGGTATAAAATAAATATTGTTTTTCAATACCTAGCATTTATGCTGCTTACAGGCTGCTTTGCGACTGCCACCGCTCAACCAGTCTAAAAGACTCTAAAACCCATAAATATCAAATATTTATGGGTTTTTTACGTCTAATCAGTCCAAATCCGCATCAAACAATCTCGTTGAATCTCACAATACATGGGGATACATTTGTGGATATTTTCTGACCCCATCAATTTTCACCCTCTTCCTAGCGATTGACAGGCATATTCCGCAGTATTTTAGTATGAATTGAACTTTTCACTGATCGACCCGTCATAGCGGGCAGTTGTTTAATTTTATGAAGGGGTTGAATATGAAAAAATATCTTGTACTGGCGTCGCTGACGGCATCCGAATGGATCGTTGTGCTGTCCAATACCGTGCCAATGTAAACTGCCGGACCAATTAGCACGCACGGCTGATTCAAATACGATCAAGACCTCCTTGAGCGACTGTTGATAGACGTAAAAAAGGCGGGGATTATCCCGCCTTTTTTACGTCTACAATAATCTACTTAAACTTCGATCGTTGTACGGAAAACCACTTTTGAATCCTTCTTGCCAACCAGAATTTTTTGCATGCCGACACGCGATTTGATGTTGATCAAAATAGGCGCGGAAATATTAGTGTACATATCTTCAGGCAACAGTGGCGCTGCACCTTGCGCGGCATTTTTAGCAGACAGAGTTGTCAATACCAGAATATCGTGAGAACTTTCCAGCTTAAGATCAGCAACTTCACTATCCGTTAACACCAGTTCAAAGTTAAAACCAAATAAATTAGGCTCAGTCAATGGCAAAGATACATTTTCATCGTCAAGCGACTGCAAGTGAATAACTACACCGCTCACTGGATCGCCCTTTTCATTCAACTCATGAAACAAGGTCCAGCGCGTGTAATTTTCAAAGCCGGGGATTCCTTTTGGAAAAGTAATAATTTTAGATGAATCAATACTTAACTCACCAAATCGCGTATTCAATTTAGTCTCTGCCATTTCCGTCTCCTTAAGGTTATTTGAAAAAACTGACCAGTCGGTATCATCAGCCGAAAATCACACAAATGCAAAGGTTTTTTTAAGTGCCGTCGAAGCAATACTGCAGTCGTCTCCGAAACTCGCCAATTCGGCTTAAAAGCACAATATTGCATGACAGGCTACCCGCTCATTTGTTAAACAGGCCGTGCTTATGTAAACTGCACGGACACGCCCCCATGTATCGGCACCCAAACAAACCGAATTTATTCAATGATTCTGATAGGCAATCATCCCTTTCAGCAAGCCCAACAAAGCGAGCCCCCAATATGATTGCCGTCAACAAGAAATATTTAGCACGTCTCCAGCGAGGCTGGTTAAGTGTGCGGGCGCTAAATGAGAGCCAGGCCAACCGGATTCGCAGTGATCTAAATCAGGCCCGCGGTCTGATTCCGCTGTTAATGAAACGTAGAAATGGCGGGCGCTGGAGCGAAGAAGAGCGTAAAACACTGCTACGCGACTTACGGGCGCTATGCCACCTTTGCCCCTACCTGATACCCATCCTGATGCCGGGAGGGATCTTCATGCTGCCGGCACTAGCCTACTGGATGGACAGACGTCGCGGCGCACGTCCGGATACCCATCAAAAAAACACGGGGCAATCCCCCTGATGTGCGAAGCGTTATCGAACGAAAAATATCGTTTCACGATTGCAACTTTCCTGATACTTCGCTAGTCTCATGCCCGTTGTTGAAGCAACGTATAACTTTCAGGAGTCAATTATGCAATATCAAAACCAATTTGCGACCACAACCGATGTGATCGTCACAGAACAAAACAAAGTGCTGCGCAACACCTACATGATGCTCGCGCTGACCATGATTCCAACACTCATCGGCGCATTCATCGGCACTTCAATCAATTTCTCGTTCATGCACGAGCATCCGGTCATGGGTGCACTGCTGATGTTCGGCGCGATGATGGGACTGCTGTTTGCTGTGAGCGCATTACGCAACAGCGTCTGGGGCGTTGTCGCACTGCTCGGCTTCACCTTTGTCGCCGGTGTATTTCTGGGCCCTATCCTGCAAGTCGCGCTGCACTTGAAAAATGGCGCTCAGCTGATCGGTATGGCAGCGGGCGGCACCGGGCTGATTTTCTTCAGCTTAGCCACCATCGCTACCGTGACAAAAAAGGATTTCAGCTTCATGGGCAAGTTCCTGTTCATCGGCGTGATTCTACTGGTCGTCGCATCGCTGGCGAATATCTTCTTCGCCATCCCTGCCCTATCTCTGACCATTTCGGCGATCGCAGTGCTGATTTTCTCGGCTTACATCCTGTTCGACATCAGCCAGATCATCCACGGCGGAGAAACCAACTACGTGATGGCGACGATGACGCTCTATCTTGATATTTACAACATCTTCGTTAACCTGCTGAGCCTGCTGATGGCATTCAGCGGCGAAAAAGATTAACAGAACTCCGTTTTAACGATAAAGGCGGCCTCCGGGCCGCTTTTTTATATCGATTAACCCGACAAATACCCCATGCTGCCATCAATCGAACACCGCCTCGCAAATGAACTCGCGGCAAGACCTGCACAGGTCGCCGCTGCAGTCGCCCTACTCGATGAAGGCGCCACGGTGCCGTTCATTTCGCGCTATCGCAAGGAGGCAACCGGCGGACTGGACGACATTCAACTACGCCTGTTAGACACCCGCTTAGGTTATCTGCGCGAACTGGAAGCTCGCCGCGCCGCCATCATCGAGTCCGTCATAACCCAGAATAAAATGACTCCGCAGCTGCTCGAATCGATCAGCCATGCTGCAGACAAGACCCAGCTGGAGGATTTGTATCTGCCCTATAAACTCAAACGCCGCACCCGCGCCCAGATTGCGCTGGAAGCCGGACTCGGTGCGCTGGCCGACGCATTGCTGCGTAATCCCGCATTGGATCCGGAACAAGAGGCTGCCAAATATCTGAAAGCGGCTTTTAGCACGGATCAGGGTGACAATCCGGGCGTGCTGGATGCCAAATCGGCACTCGATGGAGCACGGCAAATCCTGATGGAGCGTTTTTCGGAAGACGCCGCCCTGCTGCAAGCCTTGCGCGAGTATGTGCTGGATCACGGCGTTGTAGAAGCCCGCGTCATTGAGGCAAAAAAGGAAGCCGCGGCGAAATACAGCGATTATTTCGATTATTCAGAATCAATAAAAACAATACCTTCGCACCGCACGCTGGCGATATTGCGCGGACGCCGCGAAGAGTTGCTGAACGTGCAATTGCGCCTCGACACGGAAACCGATAAACCTTTAATGACAGCGCCCTACAATCCTTGCGAAGCACGCATCGCAGCGCGTTTTGGTATTGTACAAAAACTGCGCCCGGCGGATAACTGGCTGGCCGATACGGTACGCTACACCTGGCGCGTGAAAATATTCCTGCATCTGGAAACCGAGTTAATGAGCGCATTGAGAACAAAGGCGGACACGGACGCGATCAGCGTTTTCGCGCGCAACCTGAAAGATCTGTTGCTTGCCGCCCCCGCAGGCCCCCGCACCACAATGGGACTTGATCCTGGCGTGCGCACCGGCGTTAAAGTCGCCGTTGTGGACGAAACTGGCCGGGTACTGGACACCTGCGTCATCTACCCGCATCAGCCCAAAAACGACTGGGAAGGGTCATTGCATACGCTGGCAAAACTGGCCGAAAAGCATCGCGTCTCCGTCATTGCCACCGGCAACGGTACGGCCTCGCGCGAAACCGACAAACTGGCCCTCGATTTAATCCGCCTGCGCCCTGAATTAAAGCTCATCAACGCCGTGGTATCTGAAGCCGGCGCATCGGTTTATTCCGCGTCTGAATTTGCTTCAAAGGAACTGCCTGACATGGATGTCAGCTTGCGCGGTGCGGTATCGATCGCACGCCGTTTGCAGGACCCGCTGGCAGAACTGGTAAAGATTGATCCCAAAGCCATCGGGGTTGGCCAGTACCAGCACGATGTCAGCCAGACCCAACTAGCCCGCTCGCTCGATACGGTCGTGGAAGACTGCGTCAACGCGGTCGGTGTTGATGTCAATACGGCATCCGCCCCCCTGCTCGCCCGCGTATCGGGACTCAACAGCACGGTGGCACAGAACATCGTCACACATCGCGACAGCAACGGGCGGTTCGCCACCCGTGCGCAACTTCTGGAGGTGCCGCGTCTGGGCAAGAAAGCGTTCGAGCAGGCGGCCGGTTTTTTACGCATCACAGGCGGCAGCAATCCGCTGGATGCCTCAACCGTACACCCCGAGTCCTACCCGCTGGTCAAACGCATACTCAATGACATTAAACTCGATCTCAAAAACGTGATTGGTAACAGCGCACTGCTCACATCGCTCGATCCGGTTCGTTATCAGGACGACAAGTTCGGCCTCCCCACCATCACCGACATCCTCAAGGAACTGGAAAAACCGGGCCGTGATCCACGCCCCGAATTCACCACCGCAACCTTCCGTGAAGGGATAGAAAAAATCTCAGATTTGCAGCCCGATATGATACTAGAGGGTGTGGTCACCAATGTGGCCGCATTCGGGGCATTCGTCGACATCGGCGTTCATCAGGACGGACTGGTGCATATTTCAGCCCTTGCCAATAGCTTTGTTAAAGATCCGCATACGGTCGTCAAAGCAGGACAAATCGTCAAAGTCAAAGTACTCGAAGTGGACGAAAAGCGAAAACGCATTGCGCTGACCATGCGTCTGGCCGATGCAGCACCCAAAGCCGATGCAAAACCACGTGAGACAAAAAGACCACCCGTTAACCGTGGTCTAGAAAAATCTGAATCCGTTAAAATGGCCATCCCGAACGCCATGGCCGCCGCGTTCTCAAAACTGAAAGCCTAATCCCCCACCCTCACCGGAGCTCATATGAAAACATCGGAAATCAAATTTAGCGTCACGCTGGATGACAAAAACATGCCGCAAAAAATAGACTGGAGTGCATCTGACGGCGGCGTCACCAGTTCCAGCCGCGCCATCATGCTCTCAGTATGGGATGCTGAAGAGAAAAACACCCTGCGCATTGATCTTTGGACTAAAGAGATGATGGTCGATGAAATGAAACAGTTTTATCACCAGACCCTGCTGTCCATGGCAGATACGCTGGAACGCGCGACAGGCGAAAAGGAAGCAGCTAAGGCAATGAAGGGTTTTGCTCAGGAATTCGGCGAGCGCCTGAATCTGATGAAAAAAAATCCACTTTTCCCGGCAGACTAACTCCGCCCGACAAACGCCTATACATCATAGGGATATTTACGCCTATAATTCGAACATCTGTGTTGCAAAAGGCAAGACATGAATTCGAATATGTCAGACGATATGATTGATCAGAACGTTGCGCGATCTCTGACGTTGAGATATGTGATTGCACTGATTCTGGTTGCATCGCTGTCCACCGCAGCCTGGCTCAGTTTGCATCTGGTCATCTCGGAACAGAAAAGCACTGCAGCAATCGTCAACGTCAGCGGACGCCAGCGCATGCTCAGTCAGCGAACCGCCTTATTTGCTAATCTGCTGGCAAATTCGCCGGTGACTGAGCGTCCCGCGATTCGCGACAAACTAAAAGACGCCATCAATCTGATGGAACGTTCTCACGAAGGCCTCACACACGGCGATGCCTCGATGGGCTTGCCAGAGACACTCTCGCCGGCTGTCCGCGCCATGTATTACGGCACACCGGATGCACTGGATCATCAGGTGGTCAGCTATATCGCCGCCATACAGGCATGGCTGATGCTCGAAGATAATGAGTTAACGCTCGATAAACCTCTGCTCAATGAGATCACCCGCACGGCATCAACAACGCTGGTGTCTGCACTCGATAAAATGGTGCGCCAGTATCAATTGGAAGGCGAGGCCTCTGTCAGCCAGCTGCAAAAGGCAGAGACGATTTTCTGGCTGAGTACGCTGCTGCTGTTAATACTCGAGGCGATACTCATTTTCCACCCTTTTGTCAGGCATGTCAGAATCATCTTCGGCAAATTGCAAAGCGTCACGGATGAATTGCGCGTACACCACGATCAACTTGAGGAAACGGTCAGAGAGCGCACCGCAGAACTTGAGAACCGTAGCCGCGCACTGGCCGAGAGTGAGGAAAAATTCCGTCTGATCGGCACCAATGCAAAAGACGGCATCATCATTATCGGCAAAGATGGAATCATTGTTTACTGGAATCCAGCGGCTGAAGCACTATTTGGTTATTCGGCAAATGAGTCTATCGGTCAAAACCTGCACGACCTGATTACACCAGAACGCTACAGAGAAACCGCCCACAAGGGCTTCGAGCGTTTCCAGCAGTTTGGCGTCGGCAGTTTAGTCGGCCAGACCTTCGACATTTCCGCGCTCCACAAAAATGGCGAAGAATTTCCAATCGCGCTGTCCATCTCCGCATTCATGTACAAAAATCACTGGCATGCACTGGGCACCATCCGCGACATTACCGAACGCAAACAGATGGAAGAACAGGTGCGCCAGCTGGCATTTTATGATGCGCTCACCAGCCTGCCAAACCGCCGTCTATTCAATGACCGCCTGAAGCAGAGCATGGCCGCCAGTCGCCGCAACAACACCTATGGCGCTGTCCTGTTTCTGGATTTGGACAATTTCAAACCCCTCAATGACACACACGGGCACAACGCTGGAGACTTACTGCTCATCGAGGCCGCCGGACGCCTAAAACAATGTGCGCGGGAAATGGACACGGTCGCACGCTTTGGCGGAGATGAATTTGTCATGATACTTAACGATCTGGGTGCACATAAAACACCCTCTGCTGCACAGGCTTCTTTAGTCGCTGAAAAAATCCGCATCAACCTGTCAGCACCCTATCTGCTAGAAGTCAAACAGGAAGAGCAACCCGACAGGTTCATCGAACATCATTGCACAGCAAGCATCGGCATCGCGCTGTTTATCAACCACGACGACAAACCGAACGAGGTCATGAAACAGGCTGATGAGGCCATGTATCATGCCAAAGCAGCAGGACGCAACCAGATCCGCTTATATGAGCCAAAAGTTTAGCGCCCTTTTAGACAACATTAGCCTGTGTGCGTAAAGCTTCCCCTGATTTTTTGAGCCGCATCAAGAAAACCCTGGTTGATACGATCGAGCAGTACATCGCAGGCCTGCTGGTCAGCGGCACGCCCGGCCACTTCGATTTCCTGACACCATTCACCCAAACACATCGCGCCCACTGTCCGTGAGCTTGATTTGAGCTGATGCGCCACATCGGCCACGGTAGACGTATTGCCTGCCGCTACCGCAGCCCTGATGTGAACCAACTGTTTTTCTGCGCTTAACAAAAACTTTTCCAGATAACGACGGTGCATCTCAGGCTGCGCCCCCACCATGCGCGTCAACATCAAAGGATCCCAGACAACCTGCTGCGGCATTATGCTCACAGGCGCTGCCAAAGTAAGGCTAACCTCACCGGAGCGCTTCAACCATTTGGACAGCATGCGTCCTAACTCATCAAGTCTCAACGGTTTGGACAAATAATCGTCCATACCACATGATCGGCAGTGTTGTGCTTCGCCCTGCATGGCATTGGCGGTCACAGCGATAATCGGCAAATGCACTCCACCGGCCTCTGCATTCCGGATAGCACGAGTCAATTCGAATCCGTCCATATTCGGCATATGACAATCGGTCAGCAGCATGCCGTAGCGGCCACTGCGCCACATTTTCAGCGCCTCAACCCCATCCGTTGCGACTTCCGCCACGTACCCTAACAAGCGCAATTGCTCCAACATCACTTCACGGTTGGTTTCGTTATCTTCTGCGAGCAAGATAAGCTGGCCTGCACATACCGCCTCATCGAGTGCAGGCACCTTAATTCTGGGCGAATTCCGGCGGTCCGGCGCATGAGCCAAATCCATATGCGTTAGACGTCCCGCCGCCAGGGCCAGCGCACTAATCAAATCCTGATACAACATCGGTGCCATTGGAACGGCAAATTCATAGACTGATACCGCATTCACATGATCACGCGAAACCAGTCGCACTACGTTCAATTTTTTTGACCATTCAGGCAATTCAACGCCCGCCCCCAGCAACAGAATACTCTCTGCATCAAGCGCGCCATCGTTAAGATCGGCACATACCGTCACTGTCGCACCCGCGGTACGACAGTAGGCCGGCACATGCTCCACCGACCAGTCATCGCGCAAAACCGCCAGCACGTTGATACCAGTCAGATTCAGCTCTTCCTTTTCATCGTCTGGCGCAGCAATTAACGGCAACTCAAGTGTAAAAACAGATCCTGCGCCGATCTGACTCGAGAGCTTGATTTCCCCCCCCATCAACCCTGCAAGCCTCCTGCTAATGCTCAACCCTAAACCGGTGCCGCCGAATTTTCGCGCCGTGCTCGCATCCGCCTGAGCAAAAGGCTGAAACAAGGTCGCGATCACCTCCGGCGCAATACCGATGCCATTATCGACGATATCGAAACGAATACCCGCATGCCCGTCATCCCGCTCACAGGGCAGCACATTCAAACTGACCTGCCCGGCACGACCTTGCACCCCGCTGGTAAATTTAATGGCATTACCCAGTAAATTGAGTAAAATCTGACGCAAGCGGGACGGATCAGATGCGATCCAAAGCGGTAATTCAGGAGAAACGAATACACAAAGCGTCACCGATCTGGCTTGCGAAATCATCAACTGCACAATCTCCTCTGCGATAACGCGCGGGCAGGTGGGGATGCATTCGATGTCAAGACGCCCCGCATCGATCTTTGAATAATCAAGTATATCGTTGAGAATATTGAGCAGTGCCTGCGAAGAATGCTGTATCGTGCCAAGCAATCGATGCTGCATCGGGTTGAGTTTGGTCTCCTGTAATATCTCGACCATACCCAGCACACCATTCATCGGCGTACGAATTTCGTGACTCATGTTAGCCAAAAATTCCGATTTGGCCCGACTGGCGGCATGTGCTGCTTCCTCGATGCGTTTTTGCTCCGTAATATCGGTACGCACCGCCATGTACTCGCGAGGTCTGCCATCGTCCCCCATAAATGCGGCGACCGTAGTATCGAACCAGATTGCATGCCCCTCCCGCGCCAGGTTACACACTTCGGCATGCCACACCTCGCCACGGTAGATGGTGTCGTACATCTCCTTAAAAAACCTTTGGGATGATGACCTGAATTCATCACTTTATGATCCTGCCCGATCAAGTCATCGTGTGAGTACCCGCTCACCTCGACAAACTTGTCATTGCAATAAGTGATGAGTCCATCCACACTGCAAATGGTCACAATTGCGTGCTTGTCGATGACATATTTCTGACGCTGCAACTCGCCTAATGCATGACGGGTCAAGATATCGCTCTGCTGTAAATCAACCGTGCGCTGCCGGACCAGATCCTCGAGATGTTCATAATGCTGCTGCAAATCCACCGTCATATTATTCACTCCGGTGGCCAGCGTATTCAGCTCACTGATCCGGTCTGATACCACGACCCGCGTGTTCAGATAACCCGCTCCAATCGCCTGAATCGCCGCGCTCAACTGAGTGACAGGTTCGATGATACGGCGGCTGGCAAGGTGCACCAAAAAAACCGCCAGCAGTAAAAACCCCCCGGTCACCCACAGCGATATCTCCAGCAAACCCGATTTAAGCTTATTCGTTGCCTCCCAGTTCATTTCAATGATGACCGCTCCGACCTGTTGCTCCACCGGTTTTGATTCCATCTCATCAAACAGCACTTGAGTCGAGAGGATGGGCTGATACAGCAGCAACATCTTTCCGTCATCAAAAACCGGACGGTCGCGATTAACACGCGTTAATTGCTGATCGGCAGCCGTATCAACTCGCTGACCTGAGCGCGCCAGAATAGCATTCGTAGCATTCAACACCAGCACGGCTTTAACATCGGGCTGCTGCAAGGTATTTTCGGCAATGCCGGTCAAAAACAGCCTGTTGTTGGCGAACACACCGTACTCACTACTAGCGGCAAGCTGGCGCGCAATCAATTGACCCCGCGTGAGCAGCTCCTGATCGAGTCCCGTGTAGCGTTCATGAAGAAAATAGGCTTCCAGACCGATTACCATCACCAGCATGGGGAATAACATCAGCCAGGCAACATAGGCTCGAATACCGTATTTTTTCATCGCGCGGGCCCGGATATTTTCTCAACTTGCAACCGAATCATTTCAGCCGTATTCAGCTTAATTCCCAGAGTTCTGGCCACCTCCTGATTCAGGGAAATCGTGTAGAACAGTGGATACTGAGACTCGGGCAGTTTACCCAGCGCAAAAAATGAGCTGATCATGGCTGACGCTTGCCCGGCTAACTGCTCAGGCGTGGAAAACAGGGCGCACAGTGCACCCGCCTTGACGTAAGGCTGAGAAAAACCAACCAGAGGGATGCTGCGACGATAACTACTCAGCAGGATATTGCGTATCGTGTTGCCGTTATAAACCACGCTGTCCGGCACAGCAAACAACACATCGCTCTCGCTCAGAACGGCTTCTAAATCGTCGAACAGCGTGGCTTCACCATGTAAATTACGCATCAGCAGCACACCGCCCTGACGCGACAATTCGGTACGGAATCCTGCAAAATCGAATCGGTTTTCAACAGAATACAACACCCCGACCCGAGTGTGTTCTGGCAGCACCGCCCGTAAAAAGGCTACCTGCCGGGCACGCGGCTGATCCAGATAGATGGCGGAAATCATTCGGCTGCGCAGCTGTTTAGCCGGCAAGGTACTGGGAATCATGGCTGCCAATACTGGCTGAGCCGTTTTCTTTGCCACAAGCTCTGCGGCACGTAAACCGACGGTTACGACAAGATCGGCAGGCTGCGCTGCGAAATCCTCGGCACGCGGTAAAACTTCTACCAGAAATTGAACGGGGAGATTAAGTGCCTTCGAAAAAGACTGGTACGGCAGGTTGTTATCGCTTTGCACAACCAGCACGCGAAAGGGTGCTTCAGCACGAACATGAGGCGAAAACCAACAAGCCAGCAGCAACACGCAGCCGGCAAATTTAGTATTCAGGGACATATGCTCTGACAACAACCCCGTCTTTCGACATTGGCATTCCCTTGTTGCAACCCGAAACTGCCTTAAAACAACAGTCGTATCGTCAAATTTTCAGGCATTTTAATCCCAACGGCAGAGAAAAACCACTCATCTATGATCTAACGAACACTGCGATCGATTCGACATGAGATGTTTGCGGGAACATATTCATTACACCGGCTGATTTCAGCACATAACCGCGCAGCACCAGTTCAGCCGCATCGCGCGCCAAAGTGGCCGGATTACAGCTGACATAGACGATCAGATCAGGCGCAATTTCGGGCGTAATCGATTTAACCAGCTCCATCGCACCATCGCGCGGCGGATCGATCAGCCATTTATCGAACCGGCCAAGAGCGGCCAGCGCAGCTTCGTCCATTTCGAACAAATTGCGCGCACTAAATGCTGTGTTCGCAGATAAAGTGTTCGACGCTGCATTCTGCGCGGCTCGTTTGACCAGCGCATCGCTGCCTTCGATGCCCGTCACCTGAGCACCGGAGCGGGCAATCGGCAGGGTAAAATTACCGAGCCCGCAGAAGAAATCGACGATGCGCTCGCCTTTTTGAGGATCAAGCAGGCGTATCGCACGGCTGATCATCACGCGATTGAGCTGACTGTTAACCTGTGTAAATTCGCCCGGCGCAAACGGCATCACAACGCCGAACTCAGGCAGGCTATAAGTCAATTCAGGTGCATCCAGCGGATAAAAAGGCACAACCGTTTCAGGCCCCTTGGTTTGCAGCCAGAACTGCACGCTATGCTGATCGGCAAATGCGCGCAAGGCGGCTTCGTCTTCACTGGAAAGCGGCGCCATGATGCGCAGCACCAGCACATACACGTTTTCGCCTACCGCGACCTCGATTTGCGGCAACTTGTCGCGTATCGACAACCCCGCTAACAGATTAGCCAGCGGCTGAATCAGTGAGGCGACCTTCGGCTCCAGAATCTCGCAACTTTGCATATCGGCGACGAAACTGCTGCGCTTCTCGTGGAAGCCTACCAGCATTTTTTCTTTCTTGATGACATACTTGGCCGAAATTCGCGCACGTTCCCGATATCCCCACGCCTGCCCGTAAATCGCAGGCAGTATAGATTCAGGCTTAACTTTCCCGATACGCGACAGACTGTCTTCCAAAATACGCTGTTTCACTGCAACCTGTACGCGCGAGTCCAGATGCTGCATCGAGCATCCGCCGCACATGCCGTAATGTTTGCATTTAGGTTCCACGCGGATCGAGGCTGCGCGATGCAGCGCCGTCATCTGCGCCAGTTCAAAGGAGGGTTTTTTGCGGTAGGACGCATAACTCACGACTTCTCCGGTTAACGCGCCCTCGATGAAAATTACCTTACCCTCCGCATGGGCGATGCCGCGACCTTCCTGGTCCAGCGATTCAATGGTTACTCTGTTGTCAGTCGTCATTTCTATTCCCGTTTCTATTCAATTTATCGCGGCGCTCAATACAGCAAAGCAGTTGCCCCAACGGTGTCATCGCAAGCACAGAACCCGATAATACGCCCACGCCGTCAGCCAGCATATCCAGCACATCGAAGCTGCGGTATCCCGTCCAGCCCTGTACATATTCAAGCGCGATTCCCAGTCCGGCGAGCGCTACAATGACGCGCAGGCGTCCATACAGCTGGCAAAACCAGAACGACAGCGCGGCATAAGCCAATGCATGCTCCAGTTTATCGGCATGATCAAACGTCACCGGCGCAGGGGGATTGGGCACCAGCGACAAGTACACAACCAGCAAAACCAAGATCCAACCGACACTTGCCCATATACGCGTGTATTTGAGCATCAGGCGTCAGGCCAGGCTGCCAGAAATGCCTGCCAGTGCGGCAACGGGTATTTTTCAAGTGCAGCCCTGACAAATGCGCATTCTTTTTTATACGCATCAGGAGTCAACACGCCGCGCATCATCTGAAAGCGGGCATAAACCAAATAGGTATTAGCCACATCGGTTTCACAGTAGTTGCGGATTTCCGACAAGTCACCCTGCTGGTACGACGCCCACACCCGCGAACCATCCATACCCAGTTTACCGGGAAAGCCCATCAGTTTTGCCAGATCATCCAGCGGCGCATTGGCGCGCCCGGTATAGCGTGCCAGCAAATCCATCAGATCGAGGTGGCGCGTGTGGTAACGACCGAGGTAATTATTCCATTTGAATTCGCGGTCGTCCTCGCCCATATCCCAGTAGCGTGCGCACTGCACGCCGTGGATCAGTCCGCGATAATGCAGCACCGGCAGATCGAAGCCGCCACCATTCCACGACACGAGTTGCGGTGTGTATTTATCGATGATGTCGAAGAAGCGCTGAATCAAGCTGCCTTCATCCTCACCTAATTCGCCCAGCGACCAGACATTAAAATGATTACCCTCGCGTAACACACAGGAAATAGCGACCACGCGCTGTAAATGATGCTGAACAAAATCGCTGCCCGTTGACTGGCGACGCTGCTGAAACGCCATTTCAGCGACTTCCCAGTCGCTCACGCTCGCGTCTAACCCCTGCAAGATGCGCAGCCCCTTCACATCGGGCACGGTTTCAATGTCAAACACCAGCGTTGGATTCATTCAGATTTACCCATAGACTCACGCGGCGCCCAACTTTGGACACCGCCCAGCCGTTATTTTTGTATCCAGCCGCGATCGCTCATCATCCACCAGCCGCGCTGAGCGAAGTTCAGCCAGCGCGGTGCAAACACGCGACGTATCTCGTTATGCCACTCGGGATGTCCGTTTGCATTGGCGATTTCGGAATACAAACGTTCGCGATCCTTGTTTTCAGCCTCGACCAGCGCGCTCAACGGCTTCCGTGCGGCCAGCGGCACGGAAGCTTCATCGCGCAGACAGATCGTACCATCCATATTCAGCCCTACCGCACCGCTGCTGTAGTATGCAGCCAGTTGTCCGTGGCGCGCCTGCATGCGAACTTTAATCGCCTGAACACCCGGCGTATTTACATCCAGTTCAGAACCCGCCTGCACCTGCTGGGCAGAAAAAATAAAAACCAGCATAAACAGATAGTTAATCAGACTCATTTGGCCCCCTTAACGCCGGCAGGTTTAACCTGCCATACGTCAGAAATGATACGGTCTGCCGCATTTTTAGCTGCCGGTGCCGGAAAATAAATATCAGTCGCAGCACAAGCGCACAGAAAAACAAAGGGCAACGCAATCCATATTTTTTTCACGCGGAAATTCCTCGTTATCGTCACAAAAACGGCGGGATTGTAGCCCAGGCTGATCGCCTCACACAAAGCCTTTAAAACTATAGTCCGAAGACTGCGCGTAAAAATTCCGTTGTCTGCTGCCAGGAATCCTTGTCGGCTTCAGCGTTGAAGGCCAGCGGCAAGTTAAACTTCTTGCCCAGCTCATCTGCATCCGGATTGGTAAAACTGTGTTTAACCCCAGGATAGGTGACCACACGGTAATTGGCTTTTGCGGCATCCATTTCAACCTTGAATGCAGCGACCTTGTCAGGGGTAATCATGACGTCATCGTCTCCGCTAAAAGAGAGGATGCGGGCACGAATTGTGCCGGGAACAACTGGAATATGTGTATTCAATCCGCCGTGAAAACTCGCCACCCCCTTGAGATTTTCACCCAGACGAGCCATGTTCAGCACGACCCCACCGCCAAAGCAGTAACCGATCGCCGCCATCTGAGCCGCGTCCACGGTCTTTTGCGTGCCCAGCAATTTGATACCGGCATCGAAGCGCGCTTTGGCCAGCGGCATATTGCTGCTCAATTCTGTGGCAAACCGACCCGCGTCGTCAGGATGATGCGCCAGTTTCCCGTCGCCGTACATATCGACCGCCAGCGCGGTGTAACCCAGTTTTGCCAGCATATCCGCACGATGGCGCACATAGTCATTATGCCCCCACCATTCATGCACGACCAACACCGCAGGACGTTTACCCTTAACGGCATCGTCATAGGCAACATAGCCCTTGAGCGTCACGCCATTTTCCTGATAACTGACCTCACGCCCCTGTACCGCAGCCTGCGCAGTCAAGGCCGACAAACACAACGCCAGTATCATTACGATTTTCTTCATGCTGATGTTCCTGTTTCCCTGCTTAGAATTACATAAATCCGGATTCGACCTGAGTCCGGACATAAAAGATCTTTAGACTCTGCATATGAACGCGCTGCAACATCTGTTCGGTAATCGCATCGTCCAGAATAAACTCGACCTTGACCGCCAATTCACCTGCCAATTCAAAGAACGTTTCCTCATGCAGCCTGCCGTGCCGCCCGAATCCGGCAATCGCGCGAAATGCCGAACCGCCATGAATACCCAGCCCCCTAGCTTCTTCGAGCAGCCACTCGTACAGCATCATGCCTGCGTGATGTTGTTTTTCGCCGACGTAAAAACAAAGCTGATTCATCATTGCACTCCCTGTAGATATTTGAAGGTCTGAATACCCAGCACCGTCATCAACAACGAGCCGCCCATATGGGCTGCGATGATGCCTGCCGCCCACGCATACTGTCCGCGCAAAAGCAGCGTGACGGTCTCGGCCGAAAAAGTGGAAAAAGTCGTCAATCCGCCCAGAAATCCGGTGATGATCAAAAGCCGCCATTCAGGCGACAGCCCAGGATGCTGGATAAAAAAAGCAATTGCAAGCCCGATTAAATAACCGCCAATCAGATTGGCCGTCAGCGTGCCGATCGGTAGTTCCGGCAATGCCGGATTAAGCCAGAGCCCCAAACCCCAGCGCAACCAGGCACCTAGTGCCGCACCCAGCCCGATGGCCAAAAATGAATAGATCAACATGCGCGCATTCTACCCGAGCTGCCTGACCTGTGCGAACCCGCCGCCCGTGGTGCGAAAATTAGTCGTCTGCCCCTGATACAGGCGAGCGGCCAGCAACTGAATGACGCCGTCATAAACATAACAGCGCACATCGTATTTAAGCTGTACGTCATCAGCGACAGCGCGTTCGCCGGGGGCGGCCAGCTGCTGCGCGACATACTCCGCCTGTAAAATCTCACCGAATACGCGCCGGGTCAGCTTGTCGCCGCGATACGCCCCGCGGCTGGCATATCCTGAACAAGGCTTAAAAAACAATGATTTACGACCATGCCACAAAGCATCTTCCAAGTCAGATTGCACGACAAAGGTATGCGGAATACCGGCTTGCAAGGTTGCAATATCGTTTTCAGAGACGTCCAAATCACGCAGTTCATCGGCATCGGTCAGCCGGGCCAGATTGCGTTTATCGGCATAACGCTCATAGTGTTCAGGGGTCGGGGTCAACACCACGCGATCATGCAGATAAGCCTGCAACAAGTCAGGGTGCTGCTGCAGGGTAAAATCCGTCAGCCGGTTATAGATCAGATCGATCTTCCGGGGGCCAAGATACAGCCCGTCATCGCGCGCCCTGAGTTCTGCAGGATCAACGATACAGGCACGGATACCGGCACGCTCAAACTGACGCTGCGCCATTAAAAATTCCGGATATAAATATTGCTCTACCGGCTGTTCATCGACAATGGCAATACATGCCAGAGCTGCCTCGCCGCGCGCCAGCCGCCACTCACGGCGGAACATCTCAACAAACACAGTATCGAGACAGGGCAAACTCACCGCCTCCCCGGGCAAATGAGCGTCACGCTGACTCTGGATCAGCACGCTGTTTAAAAAAGCACCGCCCGCATTGGTATTGATTTCGATCAGGTGCGCGCCATCGCTATTCAGATGAAAGTCATAGCCGAAAAACACACCTTTGGTACAACGGTTTCCGGTTGCCGGCTGCCCATTATCCATTTTCCACTGATCGCTGCGAACCACCCGTTCTACTGCCGAAATCACCCCTTGCATCTGTTGCAACTGAGCCGCACTGATAAATACGGATACGTCAGCGAACAGGCTGCGCGCCTTAATCAACTGGTAACACGCCTCGCCCTGCAATGCCGCATCGAGCGCCGCGCGGTTGATACGTCCCGCCGTCGCATCCAAATTGAGCTGCGCTGCTTCACTCATTCAAAAGCCACCCAGCAGTTTCAATTTGAGATCTTGCTGCATTGGCTTTTCCCCCAACCATATTTTAAGCAGCATGTTGTAAAACGAGCTGCCCGCGATCGTGCCACGCAGCCCGCCATTAACCCGAACCTGCGTGCCGGTACCGATCTGATAATCAAATAAAACCACGTCCCCTGCTTTTAATCTGACCATCCTGTGGCAGATGACATCGAATTTGTGCAAATCTTCCTTCATCGCCGCGAGCTCAGCCGCGCTATGGTTTTCCCTGATCCCCTCGTCAAATGAATACAACAGGTTTGCCGCACTGATGTCATCCAAAAAATACATCGCAATGCGCTTTTCTCCGAGATCACTCAGCACAGCCGTCGCCATATTCTTTTTGGCGCTCAAATACAGTGCCGTCACATACACGTCGAAGATAAACTTGCTGCGCACGCCCGCGCCGTTAAGCACGAGATTGCTGTTGCCCAGATGAACGACATCGGGCAGTTCCACCCCATCGATTTCAACGGCCTGCGTACTGTAACTAAGAAGCAGAAAAATTGCGCACAATAATTTTTTTTTCATAAATTTCTTCTCCGCCCTGACGATGCGCAGGGTACCTGCTGAATTATAGAGACTCAAATATACCGGCCGCCCCCATTCCGCTGCCGATGCACATCGTTACCATACCGTATTTCTGTCCTTTGCGCTTCATGCCATGCAGGAGCGTCGCCGTTCGGATACACCCCGTCGCCCCCAGCGGGTGACCCAGCGCAATTGCACCCCCCAAAGGATTCACGAGCGCAGGATCGATCCCCGCCTCACGAATGACTGCCAGTGCCTGCGCCGCAAAGGCTTCGTTAAGTTCAATCCAGCCCATGTCGGCAAGATGCAACCCTGTCTGACGCAAGACGCGCGGAATGGCTTCAACAGGACCTATCCCCATCATCTCGGGGGGTACACCGGCAACCGAAAATCCGACAAATCTGGCAACAGGCGTCAGATTGTAACGGGCCAGCGCAGCACCCGAGCAGAGCAGTACAGCGGCAGCGCCATCGGACAGTTGCGAGCTGTTCCCGGCGGTAACCGTCCCGTTTTGTACAAACACCGCTTTGAGGCGGGCTAACGCATCCATCGACGTATCCCTTCGCGGCCCTTCATCCTGACTCAACTCGAGACAACTCCTCTGCACGGAACGACTCTCCAGATCCGCCAGATACTCTTCCTTCAGATACGGGGTAATTTCACCTTTGAACTCACCGTGATTAATGGCTGCCAGCGCGCGCAGATGACTTTGCAACGCAAAAGCATCCTGATCCTCGCGGGAGATTTTCCACCGCTGTGCGACACGCTCCGCTGTCAGCCCCATACCGTAGGCGAGCCCCAGATGCTCGCTGTTCTCGAAAATAGCCGGATTAAAGGCCAGCTTGTTGCCCATCATCGGCACCATGCTCATGCTCTCAACGCCCGCGGCGATCATCACCTCCGCCTCGCCCAAGCGGATGCGGTCGGCAGCCTGCGCCACCGCCTGCAAGCCCGATGCACAAAAACGATTCACCGTCATCCCGGGCACCGTGTGCGGGAGACCCGCCAGCAGCAGCGCAATGCGCGCAACATTCATGCCCTGTTCCGCTTCAGGCATCGCACAGCCCGCGATCACGTCACCGACAAGGGCAGGATCGAGCGTGGGCACTTGCGCCAGCACACTTTTTAACACATGCACGAGCAAATCGTCCGGCCGCGTGTTGCGAAACATGCCGCGCGGCGCGCGCCCAACCGGCGTGCGGGTTGCCGCAACAATATAGGCTTCCTGAACCTGTTTGTTCACCTGAATCTCCTCAATTCCGCAACGCCTTGCCGTGTTTCAACATATGCTCGATTCGATCCTGAGTTTTTCCGGTGGCGAGCAATGCCAGAAAATGATGACGTTCAAGGTCGAGCAGCCATTGCTCATCCACCAGCGTGCCCGCGTTCACCTCGCCGCCGCACATCACCGCCGCGACGCGGCAACCGATCTCGTAGTCATGGTCAGAGATAAAACCGCCCTCGTGCATATTGATCATCGCCGCAGTCAGGGTAGCGATACCGGTGCGGCCCGCCACGGCAATCTGGCGCTGGTGCAGCGGAGGACAATACGACGTCGCAGTGAGCGCACGCGCCTCCTGTTGTGCGACATGCAGCAGCTCAAAGCGATTCATCACAATCCGGTCCGATGCACGCAAATAGCCCATCTCGCGCGCCTGCTCCGCACTTCTGGCAACCGTCCCTAACGCGATCTGCTGGAAATAGCGCCTGACAAACGGAAACACATCGACACGGTCATCGCTGGCAAAACGCTGCGACTCAGAGGACGCGCGCATCACCATCTCCTTGCAGCCGCCCCCTGCCGGCAACAGACCAACTCCGACTTCCACCAGACCGATGTAGCTCTCCTGGGTCGCAACAATGCGCGTGCAGTGCAGGGCAAACTCGCAGCCACCGCCCAGCGCTAACCCATCGACCGCTGCAATGGTCGGCACCTGTGCGTATTTTAAACGCTGCGAGACGCGCTGAAATTTAGCCACAACGTCCTCCACGTGCGGGACGTTGCCAGTGGCCGCATTGAACAACTTACCTAAGCTTGCACCTCCCGCTGCCGTGTATTTGACGCGACTGGCAGCCTGACGGAATTTATCGAACATCCCCGCATGAACAGCCGGCTCCCGCACGCCCTGCATCAGTTGCAGCAAATTCGCGCCGTAGGAAAACGGCGGCTCGCTCTGCCAGATAATCAGCGCGCTAAAATTCGCTTCCGCTTCAGCGATCACGCGCAGCATGTCGTCCAGCAGCGCATCTGAAACCGTGTGCATCTTGCTTTTAAAACTGACGATGGCCACGCCCTCATTCAGATGCCACATACGCAGATCATCCGTCTCAAACACCGTCACACCGTATGCGCACACTTCGCCTGCCAGTCGGTCGGGGAACAACTGACGACGGTAAACGGCCAGCGTGGAGCGGGGTTGATCGCATTGCCGCGCAGGCGAATAGGATCCCTGAGAGGTATGAACGCCGGTGCGGGCAGGTTCAGTCACCCAAGCCGGCAGCGGCGTATTCGCCATGCTGCGTCCTGCCGCTATATCGTCCGAAATCCAGCCGGCTACCTGCTGCCAGCCTGCCGCCTGCCAGATCTCGAACGGGCCGCTGTCCCAGCCGAACCCCCAGCGCACCGCAAAATCAAAGTCGCGCGCATTGTCGGCGATGAATTCGAGCTGCAACGCGCAGTAGTGGAACACGTCGCGAAACACCGCCCACAAAAATTTCGCCTCGGGATGCGCGTGAACGCGTAACCCTGCCAGCTTTTTAGCCCAATCCCGATCGCGCAGGATAACTTTGACGCCCTCGTCTATCGTCGCATCCGACAAACGATATTCGCACGTATGCAGATCCAGCACATGAATCTCACGGCCGATTTTCTGATAGATGCCCCGCTGAGTTTTTTGCCCGAGCGAACCTTGATCGACCAGATAAGCAAACCAGGCCGGTAATTCAAAGTGTTTGTGCCATGGATCATCGTTCAAGTTCTCGCGCAGGGTATTGACCACATGGGCGAACACATCGAGTCCGACAATGTCGAGGGTCCGGAAAGTCGCACTCTTGGGGCGTCCGAGATAGCGCCCGGTCAGCGCATCGACGGTATCGAAGCCCAGATTAAACGCTTGCGCGTGGTGGCGCGTTGCCAGCATTGAAAACACACCGATGCGATTGGCAATAAAATTGGGCGTATCCAGAGCACGCACCACGCCCTTGCCCAGCGTCGAGACTAAAAATGTTTCGAGTTGATCGAGCAGGACAGGATTCGTCTCGCGACAATTGATGAGTTCTACCAGATGCATATAGCGCGGCGGGTTGAAAAAATGCACGCCGCAAAAGCGCTGACGCAGCCGGGCAGGAAGTGCCTGCGCCAGCGCATTGATCGACAATCCAGAGGTATTGCTGGCAAAGATGGCGTGTTCGCCGATAAAGGGCGAGACCCGATGATATAAATCAAATTTATAGTCCATCCGCTCAGCAATCGCCTCAATCACCAAATCGCATTCGAGTAAGCGCGTCAGGTGCTGTTCATAGTTGGCCGCCTGAATAAACGAGAGCCTGGCCATACTGGTGAGCGGCGCCGGATCGAGCTTTTTCAATCCTGCCAGTGCGCGATCCACATGACCGTTCGGCTCCCCCGCCTGATCCGGCAGTTCGAACAACAGCGTCTCGACGCCCGCGTTGACCAGGTGAGCTGCAATCTGCGCGCCCATCACGCCCGCCCCCAGCACGGCCACTTTACGGATAGTCATAGCCAAACTCCCTGAAGGCTTTTAAAAACTGTGCGCGTATTGCACGCTCAGAATATCCACGCTGTTGTTGTAGCTGCCCAGCAGGTAACCCTTACCGGCAAGATCGGTGTTCACGGCCGCATTCTGGGAAAGCGGCGCATTGCTGACAAACAAATGCGCATAGCCAAAATCGATTGCATCCGATTTGTCCGGTTTGTATTGTCCGCCGAACGACAACCAGGTGCGATTCGCATCAGGGATGCGCACAGTACGATAGGCATCTTGCACCGGCGCCTGATCGAAGGCCAGCCCCGTACGGGCAGTCCACGCTTCGTTGTAGTGATAGCTCGCGCCTAGCGATACACGCCAGGTATCCTTCCATTTCTCAGGGGTGGGCGCACCTAAAGATGCGCCACTGGCTTTCAGAATATTGAGCTGTTGAAAGACACTCCAGCCCGTCCAGGTCGCATCGGCCATAAAGTCCCATTTATCACTGACCTGATGAAATCCGCTCACTGAGAAGGAATCCGGCATCGTCACGGCCAGCGTCACCGGCTGATCGGGCAGCAACGCATTGAG
Organism: Gallionellales bacterium GWA2_54_124; assembly: GCA_001801025.1. Taxonomy (GTDB): domain Bacteria; phylum Pseudomonadota; class Gammaproteobacteria; order Burkholderiales; family Gallionellaceae; genus Gallionella. The sequence goes on along the minus strand of MGWO01000007.1, from coordinate 758,269 downwards.
CGCTGCCGGACGATTGGCGAAACTGACTGTGCCGCTCAGGTTGTACTTGATGCGCGAGCGGTAGGCGATGCCAAGACGTGCTTGCGGCGTAAAGTTAAACAGCGCACCTGCGTTATAGCCCCACGCGCTGTCGCTGCCGATCAGCGTGCTCAAACCGGACAAATTCGCACCCAGCGCACCTGATGCCAAGGCGCTGTAATTGCTCACACTGCTCAGCTCCCCGTCGATGCGCTGATAATTGAGGCCCGCACCCAGACTGATTCGATCGCTCACCTGATAGGACACTGAAGGGTTCAGGTTGATCGTTTGCAGTTTTGATTTGACCGCCTGAAAGCGCCCCATCCAGTTCGCGTCATACTTCGTCTGCAAGCCGAACGGCGCGTTAATACCCAGTCCGATACGGGTCTGCGGATTCACTTCCATCGCGAAATAAGCGTTAGGCAACAACGCCCAACTGCCGGCATCCCCGCCTGAAGCTGTGCCTGCCGCCTGCAAAGTGACGGGGGTTGTCATGACCCCTGTAAACTGCACCGAGGGCTTAATCGCGCTGACCGCCAGCACCAGCTGTTTGCCGGACAGGCGCGACATCCCTGCCGGATTATAGAAAATCGTCGACGCATCCTCAGCGCTTGCAGCGCCCCCGGCAAAGGCATTGCCAAGACCACTGCCACTTTGCTCGATCAGCGCAAAACCTGAGGCCGCCGCACTGCCCGCCATCACCAGACTTGCCACAAAGCCACCCGAAACAAAATTTTTGAACATATTAATCCTCTCTCAATGTCACTTTAAAGCCCTACACTTCAGGCGGCACTTCACGCGGACGACGATTTTCATCGACGGCCACATACGTCAGCGTCGCCTCCGTCACCTTCACACAAACGGGTTGTGCAGGATCGCGCTGCACATATACCTCGACATTCACCGCAATCGAGGTACGCCCGACGTTGTTGATGTGCGCATAAAAGCTCACGATATCGCCCATGAACACCGGCTGTTTAAACAAAAATGAGTTGACGGCCACGGTTGCCACGCGGCCCCGCGCACGGTGTACCGCCGGTATACTGCCGGCAATATCGACCTGCGCCATAATCCAGCCGCCGAATACATCGCCCGTATAACTGCAATCGGCCGGCATCGTCACAACGCGTAACGTAGGCTGACGATCAGGCAGGGTTGTCAATTCATCCATAGTCAGCGTCTCTCGTATAGCTGTTTAATTTCCGCCGCAAAGCGGCGGGTAACCTCATCGCGGCGCAGTTTCATCGTCGGCGTCAGTAAACCATTGTCGATACTCCAGGGCTCGCGCAGCAACAATACCCGATTGACTTTCGCATAGCCTGGAAAGCCGCGCAGATTGCGCGCGATGCGGCGTAACACCTTCGCCTCGATCCGGCTGTCAGTCAGCGCTTCTGGCATGTCAGGCCGGATACCGACTTCATGGGCAAAATGCAACCATACCTGCGGATTAAGCACGGCCAGCACCACCAGATACGGATGCCCCTCGCCGAATACCATCACCTGTTCGAACAAAGGGTCGTGCAAAATCGCCAGTTCCATGTCGGTCGGCGGAATCTTTTCGCCGTTCGACATCACGATGATTTCCTTGATACGCCCGGTGATGTAAATGTGTCCGGTGCCTGAGATATGCGCGACATCGCCCGTTCGAAGCCAACCGTCGGCATCGAGCGTCGCACAGGTAGCCTGCGGATTATTCCAGTAGCCCAGCATCACATTCGGCCCTCTGACCTGCAATTCGCTCAACGCGCCTAAGCGCACCTCAACGCCGCTTATCGGCTGGCCAACGCTATCGGGGAAGTTATTTTCCAGATGATTGCCGCTGATCACAGGACTGGTTTCGGTCAGCCCGTAGCCCTGCACAATGGGCAGCCCCAAGCCTACAAACACCCGCGAAAATTCCGCTGCCAGCGCAGCCCCCCCGCTAATCGCCACGCGCAATCGTCCTCCCAGTTTATCGAGCACTTTCTGCGCCACCAGTTTTTGCAGCACAGGCCAGAGCAAAAAGGAAACACGCCAAGGACCGCGCCCCTGCTGGTGTTCAAACATCGCCCAGCCTGTTTCAACCGCCAGATAAAAAAGCCGGCGTTTAAAACGCGGACCGTCTTCCAGCTTGGCGCGAATCACTGCATAAATCCGTTCATAGATACGCGGCACCGAGATCAGCAAAGTCGGGCGTATGATCTGCATATCCTCGGACAGGGTCTGAATGGAACGAGCGAACGCAACCGTCGCCCCCGTCATCACGGTCAGGTAATAGCCCAGTGTGCGCTCAAACGTGTGCGATAAGGGCAAAAATGACAAGAACACATCCTCGCCGCTGACCGAAAACGTATCCAGACAGCTGCGCGCGTTGCTGAGCATATTGCCATGACTGAGCATCACCCCCTTAGGCTTACCTGTCGTCCCTGATGTGTAAATAATACTGGCCAGTTCATCCATCCCGCAGACGGCTGCCGGCAGCAGTTGCGCGGTCTCGGGCAAAAAATTTTCCATCGAAATCAGCCGTGCCTCATCCAAATCCGGCAGAGAATCGAGGCTCACAAAACGCACCACGCCAGACAACTGTTCGCGCACCGTGCGCAGCCCCAGCCATTGCTCGGCCGATTCAAACAACAAGACCTTAGCCCCTGAGTCGTTCACGATGTACGCAAGATTGTCCGGCCGGTCTACCGTGTAGAGCGGCACCGTGACCAGTCCAAGCGAGAAGGCGGCCTGGTCGAATGCGATCCACGCCGGACAATTGCGCAACATGATGGCGACCCGGTCGCCGCGCTGCAAGTTAAGATGGCTGAGCGCCGTCTGCCAGCGCGCCACCTCGTACTTCATCTGACGCCAATTCAGCTCCTGCCAGACATTTTTCCCGAAATAGCGGTAGGCGATCTTGTCGGGCGTGCGGCGCACCCGTTCCAGAAACAAACCGTGCAAGCTGCCGGCTTCTACGGGTGAAATTATTTCAAGCATTATTTCCCTTATTCATCCAAAAACAAATCCCGGTACAAAACAGTAGCGGGGGACACCGCATAGGCTGCAAAATCGCTCACACCGGCAAGACGCAACACGTCTTCATCGATGTAGAAATTTCCGCTCCCGCTGCCCGTCAAAATCTGCCACGCCGCATCGGCGACGATGGCCGGATGCCGCGAAGCGCGCAAAATTTCTTCAGGAAAATGATATTCAATCGCCGCCGTTGCAATGGTCGTGCGCGGCCACAGGCAGTTTACCGACAATGCGGGAAACTCCGCCGCCAGCCCCATCATGCAAAGGCTCATGCCGTATTTTGACATCGTATAAGCCAGATGAGGCGCAAGCCATTTATCCTGAAAATTGAGCGGCGGAGACAGGGTGAGAATGTGCGGATTAGCTGCCTTGAGCAGATGAGGAATGCAGGCTTGCGACATCAAAAAAGTCGCGCGCATATTCACATCAAGCATCAAATCCAGGCGCTTAGCCGATGTATCGAGGGTTGAGGTCAGGCTGATCGCACTGGCATTGTTGACCAGCACATCAAGGCCACCAAAATGGTCAACCGTTAAGTCAACCGCCTCCGCAATCCCCCGCTCATCGCGCACGTCCAGTTCAACGGCCAAGGCCTGCCCGCCTGCCTGCCTGACCTCATCAGCCACCGAATGGATCGTGCCGGGCAGCCTATCGTGCGCTCGCACCGTTTTACCTGTGATCACCACTTTCGCACCATCACGTGCGCAGCGCAACGCGATCTCGCGCCCGATGCCGCGAGTGGACCCGCTGATCAGGACAACTTTGTCGCGCAGATCACGCCTCATGCTTGCCCCAAACGTGATTCATCACCGTTTCATAGGCCAGATTCAAGTCTTTCACGCCCGGGCGCAACGCTTCCGATGAAAAGTCGTCCACTCCGATAACCTTGCGGCGCAGTGCATAGTCGCGTTCCAGCTCCAGCGCTTGCGCTGCCGTGATCAGGCAGCCGTCACGCGCTTCGGCAATTTGCCGCAATTCATCCGACACCTGCAATGTTCCGGCACGGCGTGCCACAGCCAAACGCGCTTGCAACGGCTCGCAGGCCAGCGTGCTCTCCAGCGCCGCCTCCAACGCCCCCACCGCATCGCTCTCCCGGCCTGAAATATAAATCCCCGCCGTCAGCCGGTCCCGCACTTCACCAGGCTGCATCAAGAGCTGGGTCACTTCATGCGCCAGCCGGTCAGCAGGCGGCAACAGGCGTTTGCCTAACGGAAAAATAAGTACGTGCAACAGGCCACGAACAATGGGGTTGGGAAAGTTCTGAATAATCCCCTCGAAGGCGTGCTGGATCTGATACAACGCATCCTGAATGGCCCAGTGCACCAAGGCCAAATCACTGGCAGGCCTGCCGTCATCGGCAAAGCGTTTAAGCGTCGCCGAACACAGATAGAGCTGACTTAACACGTCGCCCAGACGGGCTGAGAGGCGTTCACGACGCTTCAATGAGCCGCCCAGCACCGCCATCGAAACATCGGCAGTCAAGGCAAACGCGGATGAAAATCGCGTCAACTGCTGATAATACCCGCGACACACCACCCCTGCGGGTACAGGAATGCCACGCCCGCCCGTGAGTCCGAACACGAAACTGCGCGCGGCATTGCTTAAGAAGAAGCCGACATGACCGAACAGGGCATCATCAAACAGGTGCAGCGCACGCTCGTAATCCGCCTCACGGGTTGCGGCGATTTCTTTCAACACATAGGGGTGTGAACGGATCGCCCCCTGACCGAAGATCATCAGACTGCGCGTCAAAATATTCGCGCCTTCCACGGTAATGCTGATCGGCGCCTGCTGATACAACCGCCCCAGATAATTATCCGGCCCCAGACTGATGCCCTTGCCACCGTGCACATCCATCGCATCGTTGATCACGGTACGAGCGCGTTCGGTGGCGTGATATTTCATGATGGCCGAAATGACCGAAGGCTTCTCGCCCAAATCCACAGCCTGCGCGGTTAAGACGCGCGCCGAATCGACCATATAGGTATACGAACCGATGCGCGCCAGCGCCTCTTCCACCCCTTCAAAACGTCCGATCGGCATATTGAACTGGCGGCGAACGCGGCAATAAGCCCCGCTGGTACGCGCAGCCAACTTCATTCCGCCCGTACTGCTCGCGGGCAGCGAAATCGCACGACCGGCGGCCAGACACTCCATCAGCATCCGCCAGCCATGACCGATACAGGCCTCCCCACCGATCAGATAATCGAGCGGGATGAACACATCGCGGCCTTGGATGGGGCCGTTCAAAAAGGCCGAATTAAGGGGAAGATGGCGGCGCCCGATCTCGACCCCTTGCGTGTCCGCAGGAATCAAAGCCAGCGTGATGCCGCGGTTAACCTCCCCGCCTAACAGGCGATCCGGATCGCTGAGCTTAAAAGCAAGCCCGATCAGGGTCGCTGCAGGCGCTAACGTGATGTAACGCTTATCCCAGTTGAGCCGGATACCCAGCAGATTTTTTTCCCCGGCAAACTCGCCCCGGCACACCACGCCCATGTCGGGAATCGCCCCCGCATCCGACCCCGCTAAAGGGCCGGTCAGCGCAAAACACGGCACTTCCAGTCCCCGGGCCAGACGGCGCAGATATTTTTTCTTTTGTTCATCCGTACCGTAATGCAACAACAATTCGGCAGGCCCCAGCGAATTGGGCACCATCACCGTCACAGCGGCAGTACTGCTGCGTGAGGCAATTTTGGCAATCACGGCAGAATGCGCCTGAGCTGAAAAAGCCAGCCCGCCGTATTCTTTCGGGATGATCATTCCGAAAAAACCTTCGTCCTTAAGGAACTTCCAGACAGTGGGCGGCAAGTCGAGGCGGTTATGCGTGATATCCCAGTCGTCCAGCATGGCACACAGCTGCTCAACCTGACTATCGAGAAAGACCTGTTCAGCCTCACTCAGTGCGCATTTGGGCAACGCGAGCAGCTTGTCCCAGTCGGGGTGACCGCTGAACAGCTCGCCGTCCCACCCCACGGTACCCGCATCGATCGCCTCCTGTTCGGTCGCTGAAACCGGCGGCAGAATTTTTCGGAACAGTTTTAACACGGCGGCACTGATAATCGCGCGGCGCAACAAGGGCACGCCAAACACCACGACAATCACAAACAACAACAAATACACCCCTTGCAATACCGTTTCGGACAGGCGTGCCTGGATCGCCACCACGGGCACCATCACCATAAAAGCCAATAACCAGCTGACCACCGTGGCACGAAAAAATGCCAGCAGAATAAAGATAGCCAGCGCAGCCAATACGGTTAACAACATTGCCTCTCTCCTCTTGCCCGATATTTGACCAAACCGCACTCTAACGCGAGACGCTCATCTGCACAACATACGGCTCAACGCATTCTGTCGACGGCCTGCTCCACCCGTTCGACCGCAATGATCTCCATCCCCGCGATCGGATGCTTGGGCGCATTGGCTTTCGGAATAATGGCTGACGTGAACCCAAGCTTAGCGGCCTCGCGCAAGCGCTCCTGACCGCGCTGCACCGGACGCACTTCACCGGCGAGTCCCACCTCACCGAACACCACCAGTTTTTCGGGCAGCGGCTGATTACGCAATGAGGAGACCATCGCCAGGATTACCGCCAAATCCGCGCCCGGTTCGGTGATTTTAACGCCGCCTACCGCATTGATAAACACATCCTGATCATAACAGGCTATCCCCGCATGGCGGTGCAATACCGCCAGCAGCATCGCCAGCCGGTTCTGCTCCAGCCCCAGCGACAGGCGTTTGACATTCGGGCTGTGCGCCTCATCGAGCAGCGCCTGAATTTCCACCAGCAAGGGGCGCGAGCCTTCCTGCGTCACCATCACACAGGAACCGGCCACCTGCTGACCGTGCTGAGATAAAAACATCGCCGACGGATTGGAGACCTCGCGCAATCCCCTCTCGGTCATCGCAAATACACCCAGTTCATTCACGGCACCGAAGCGGTTTTTGAACGCGCGGATCAGGCGAAAGCTCGAATGCGTATCCCCTTCGAAATACAACACCGTATCGACGATGTGTTCGAGCACGCGCGGCCCTGCCAGCGCGCCCTCTTTGGTGACGTGTCCCACCAGAATAATGGTGATATTCTGACTCTTGGCGATGCGGGTTAACTGCGCGGCACATTCTCTCACCTGCGCAACCGAACCCGGTGCCGAGGTCAGCTGTTCGGAATACACAGTCTGAATCGAATCAATCACCACCACCGAAGGCTTATTGGCCGCAATAGTCGACTGGATTTTTTCCAGCTGGATTTCCGGCAACAGACGTAAATTCTGCGCCTCGAGCGCCAGACGCTTAGCACGCAGCGCAATCTGCTGCGCGGACTCTTCGCCACTGACGTAAAGCGTATTGTGATGCGCCGACAGATGAGCCAGCACCTGCAACAGCAAGGTCGACTTACCAATCCCGGGATCCCCGCCGATCAGCACCACGGCGCCGGATACCAGCCCGCCGCCCAGCACGCGATCAAATTCCTCAATCCCAGTCGGGATACGCGGCATTTCTTCGGCCGCCACCTCGGAGAGCATCTGAACACGGCTAGAGGCCGCCAGTGCCGAGAAACGATTCACGCCCTTGCTCACCGTTTCAGCCACCGACTCGACCAGCGTGTTCCACGCCATGCAGTGCGGACACTGCCCCTGCCACTTTGCCGTCTGACCACCGCATTCGGTGCAGGAATAAATCGTTTTTACTTTAGCCATAGCGTCTCCATAAAAATAGCCTGCAGTACTCATCATTGCGCATCAGTCAACACGCAAAAAAACATAGGCATTTTGGCATATTGACAGCCCAAAACGCCCAACGGATACTCACACAGCATCAGGTAATCATAGCTGTTTCAGACTCATTCGGGGGGATGAGCCGGAAACATTCAGAGACGCCCCCGCCAGGAGATCAAGATGTGTACTTCATACCGAATGACCCGAACGGGGATGAGTGCCGTGACAGGCGCCCTGCTCTTTTTATGCACTCAGACCAGTCAGGCGGCCGTCACAGCCGTCACACTATTGCCTTCCGTCAAGGTATTTTCAGGCGACTGCCCGGCTAAAATCGTCTTCAACGGCACCATCACCGTCAATGCGCCGGGCACCGTCAGCTATATGTTCACACGCAGCGACGGCGCAACCGACACCGCTACCCGCACCCTCAAATTCCTCAAAGCCGGCTCCAAAACGGTCTCCACCTCGTGGACGCTGGGCGGTTCCTCTCTGCCCGGCTACAAAGGCTGGCAGGCCGTGAAAATAACGGGTACGGCAATCGAGTCGCCGCATGCCGAATTTGAAATCGCCTGCGATCCAAAACTTAACAGCGCGCGTGCCGCGCACGGCAACACCGACTGGCATATCGACACGGCCAATGAATTTCTGTTCGGCAAAGATATGAGCAACCACAACACGGCGGCTAATTTCGCCCCCGCCGCCTGGAGCAAGACCCACATCCATACCGGGCTTGCCAACACGGCGCATTTTTACAATGACAAGGCAAAGGTCGCGGTAGGCGACGACACGGATGCGGTCAACGGCATCGACAAACCGATGCTGTTTTTCTACGCGGGACACGGCAATCCGACCACCTGGAACGCGCTGGGCACCAACGGACATCCGTCCGACATCCTGCTAGGCAATATCGCAGGCGGCGGTCAGCTGCGCTATTACTGGCAATGTTCCTGTGAAGTGTTCGCGCACGGCCCAAAGGTGTGCAGCGGCGGTGATTGCGACTACTCGCAACCTGAGAATTTCGACGGATCGGCGGATTCCGCCTCCATGCGCAATGTTTTCGAGCGCTGGGGACCGGCGCTGGGCAACGATCTACGCATGGCCTGCGGCGTCTCCACGCTCGCTTACTGCCACGAAGGCAATGTCAATGCGATCTGGGATCAGTTCAACAACCACGGGGCCTCGGTAGCAGAATCCTTCATCAACGGCCTTGGCAGTTCAACGGTCAAACCCCTGTGCATCACCCGGGGTGGCAGCAACATCGCCAACACGCCGCTGTATGATGCGACCTTTACCAACCGCCGCAATGCGTCCGGCAGTTCGCATCTGCACATCCTGTATGCGGGCGGCACACAAACCCAGCATCCGGCCTTGATCTGGAAACCCGAGCTGATTCCGCACACCCTGCAGCGCGTACGCCTTGTCACACCGAAAGATCCGCCCGAGTTTAAAACTCGCCTGATCACTGCAAAATCGATCGAGCAGATACTCGATGCCCAGTTCAACGGCGGCCGTGCCGTGCTGCAGCGCAACGAGCAAAGCGGTGCGGTGTTTTTGCGTGCCAGCGGCAAAGCCGTCACGCCTCGGACATTGCTCTCTGAAACCGCGCAACGTGAAGGTGCTGTCGCGCTGGTTCGTAAACTGGGCTGGCTGGGTGAAGATAGCGGCGTGATCCGTTCCAAAAAACTATTGACGGCCAGCCTGCCCGTCGGCGGGCGGGATACGGACATTACCCGCGGCGAAAAAGGCTCGATTGTGACGATCAATCGACGTATCAAAAACGGCAACCAGATGATCGACGTACTGGGTCTCGGCGGCCGCATCGATATCATGGTGGGGGGAGACGGAAAAGTACAAACCGCTTCCCGCACCTGGCGCGAGATCAATATCGGTTCCGAGAAAATGGCGATCAAGCCCTATGAACGTGCTTTTCAAGAAGCACAAAACCTGCTGCAAAATCCAGATGCCTACAAAATCGCCGACTGGCGTTTCGGCTACAAGGAAGAAGCCGCCAATGTGGCACAACAGGAATTGCCTGTGATTTTTGAATTTGATTTTGTGCCTAAAAACCGCGAAGAGCTGATCGACTTCCCACCACGACAAATCGAAATTTCCGCGGAAGCCAAATAAACCGCCCCATCAGCCGCCATCTGGCGGCTGATTTCTTACCTTATCGCGCTCAAAGCCCCCATCTTCACACCACGTTACATCGTAAATTGCGCTACCATCACGGCTGATTTATTGCCTGCCGATACCATGTCCACTGAAGTAGCCCGTTTCTTTTCCGAACAAAGTCCGCTTGCCACCGAAGTTTCCTCGTTCCGTCCGCGCGCGCAGCAGCGTGAAATGGCACTGGCCGTTGCCGATGCCATCAAAAACAACGCCATTCTGGTTGCGGAAGCGGGAACCGGCACCGGAAAAACCTTTGCCTATCTGGTCCCCGCGTTGCTCGGCGGCGGCAAGGTAATCATCTCGACCGGCACCAAGAACTTGCAGGATCAATTGTTTCAGAAGGATCTGCCCATGGTGAGGGACGCCTTAAAAGCCCCTGTCTCCATCGCCCTGCTCAAGGGACGCGCAAACTATATCTGCCACTATCATTTAGAGCGCACCGCACACGATGGCCGATTCGCCACACGCGAGGACATCAAGCATCTGGGTAAGATCAAAAAATACGCCAAAGTCACCAATACAGGCGACAAAAGCGGCGTGGCCGATGTGCCCGAAAATGCGCCGATCTGGCTGCAGGTCACCTCCACGCGCGACAACTGTCTGGGGCAGGAATGCCCCAACCACAAAGAGTGCTTCGTGCTGCACGCCCGTACCGAGGCGATGAAGGCGGATATCGTGGTGGTCAATCACCACCTGTTCTTTGCCGACGTCATGCTCAAAGACGACGGCGTGGCCGAACTCTTACCCGCCTGCAACACGGTGATTTTCGATGAAGCCCATCAACTGCCTGAAACGGCCAGCCTGTTCTTCGGCGAGAATCTCTCCACCACACAACTGCTGGATCTGGCGCAAGACACCCGCATCGAAGCGCTGACCTCTGCCAAAGACTTCACCCCCCTGCCCAAAGCCTGCGATGAACTCGACAAAGCTGCGCGCGATCTGCGCCTCGTGTTCAAAAAGGAGGGGCGCATGCCGGCCATCGCCACTGAGTCTTTCAAGGATTTCGCGCCTCAGCTGAAAAACCTGAGCGAAAAACTAAAACAAATCAATGAGATGCTAGAGATCCAAGCCGCGCGCAGCGAAGGACTGGAGAATTGCTGGCAACGCGCGCAGGCCTTTTCGCTGCTGCTGAAAAACTGGCAGGACGACAAGGCTGACGATAAGGTACGCTGGCTGGAGGTCTATCACCACTCACTGCAGCTCAACGCCACCCCGCTGTCCATCGCCGAAATTTTCGAGAAGCAAATCGGCAGCACCGCACGCGCGTGGATTTTCACCTCCGCCACGCTGGCAGTGAAGCAGGATTTCTCCCATTATCAGGGCGAGATGGGCTTGCTCAAGGCGAAAACCGCCTGCTGGGACAGCCCGTTCGATTACGAAAAACAGGCTTTGTTGTATGTGCCGAGCGGCCTGCCTGAACCCAACAGTGATGGGTATACCGAGGCCGTGGTACAGGCCGCGCTGCCGATGATAGAGGCGAGCCGCGGCCGCGCCTTTTTACTGTTCACGAGTTTACGCGCCATGCAGCGCGCTCACGAAATTTTAACCGCCGAATTTGATCTGCGCGGCTGGAACTATCCGCTGCTTTTACAAGGGGACGGCTCACGCAACGAGCTGCTTAGCCGGTTTCGCGAACACGGCAATGCCGTCCTGCTGGGCAGCCAGTCATTCTGGGAAGGCGTTGACGTTAGAGGGGAGGCATTATCGCTGGTCATCATCGACAAGCTGCCCTTCGCCCCGCCCGATGACCCGGTACTGGCCGCACGCATTGCTCAAATATCAAAACAGGGCCGCAACGCCTTCATGGAGTACCAGTTGCCGCGCACTATCATCACGTTAAAACAGGGCGCAGGACGTCTGATCCGCGACGAAAACGACAGGGGTGTGCTGATGATCTGCGACCCGCGCCTGATCACCAAGCAATACGGGAAACGCATCTGGCAAAGCCTGCCGCCGATGAAACGCACCCGGGTTGAAACGGAAGCCGTCGCGTTTTTCACCGCACAGAGCGAAACCACACCGCAAGACTAATTTTTTAAGCTCAGTTTGAAATAATTCAGTTGAAGTTCCCCGGCCTAAAGCGCACACTTCAACAAAAAACAACATTCAAATTCGTAGCACTTTAGCCACATGTACCCAAACTCCGTCAAGGCATTCACTTTCACGCTGACAAGCTGGATTAGTATTGTTCTGCTGATGCTGACAACGGGTCTGGTCGCGGCGCAGCCGCAAGATACTCACGCAGCGCCTCATCCGGAAAAAGTCCGCCTGCAACTCAAATGGTTTAACCAGTTCCAGTTCGCAGGCTATTACGCGGCGGTTGAACAAGGCTACTATGCCCGGCATCACCTTGAGGTCGAAATCGTCGAACGGACACTTAGCAAAAACGTCGTCCAACAGATCGTGGCAGGCGAAGCTGAATACGGCATAGGCGCGTCAGGACTGTTGTCACATTACGCTCAGGGCGCACCGATTGTCGCGCTGGCGGCCATCTTCCAGCACAATCCGCTGGTATTTTTTTCCAGACAGGATTCAGGAATCAGCAGCCCCTTTGAAATCAAGGGACACACGATCATGTCCGATATCAGCAGTGCCGATGAAGCGCCGCTGCGCGCCATGCTGACGGGCGCCAATATCAAACCGGATGACTACACCCTGCTGCCGCAGAACAACGATTACGACCTGCTGAACAAAAAGCAGATCGACGTGATCTCAGGCTATCTGACCAACCAGCCGTTTTACTTCAGGGAAAAGGGCATCAAAATCAATATCATCAATCCGCAAAATTACGGCATTGATTTTTATGGCGACATCCTGTTCACCAGCACTCGCGAATTGCGTGATCATCCCGAACGCGTCGAGCGATTCCGGCAGGCGTCCCTTTTAGGCTGGCAATATGCGATGGCGCACCCGGAGGAAATCATTCAGCTCATCCGGAATAAATATCACAGTCAATTATCCGTCGAGCATCTGCGTTTTGAAGCACGCGAAGCACGCAAGCTGATTTTGCCGGGAATCATCCCGGTCGGTCAGATTCAGCCCGAACGCATCAAAACCATCGCCAAGTCTTTTTCTGATTCAGGGCACAACAGTCCCCTGTCGGATGCCGAACTGGATGCGTTTATCTATACCGGGAAAGCCAGCCAGCTCAATCTGACTGACGCAGAAAAAACCGTACTTGCCGCACACCCCGTACTGCGCGTGGGCGTCGATTCCGACTTTGCGCCCTATGAATGGATCGACGAGCAGGGAAATTATGTCGGGATGGCAGCCGACTATATGAAATTACTGGAAAAAAAGCTCGGCGTGCGCTTCGAGATTATCCACGGAAAATCCTGGGATGAAATTCTCAACATGGCTAAACGCGGCGAACTTGAGATGCTCGCCTGCGCAAACAAGACCCCTGAGCGCTCACAATATCTGACTTTTTCTGAGCCGTACAAATCCGCATTCGCCGTGATTATCGATAGCGGTCAAGGCAATTTTATCGGCAGCCTGGAAAATCTTGCCGGCCGGCGTGTTGCCGTGGAAAAAGGCTACTTCATGCAGGAGTTGATGGCGAAACACTATCCAAAAATACAACTCATCACGACGAAAAATACGACCGAGGCATTACAACAGGTGCTAAACGGCACTGCGGATGCCTATGTGGGGGATGCGAGTACCGCCAACTACACGATCAAGAAAAACGGTTTCCTGAGTTTGCGCTTTTCCGGACAAACCGAATATCACAGCATACACAGCGTCGCCGTTACCAGAATGCATCCAGAACTGGCATCGATCATTTCCAAGGCGATGAGCAGCATCCCGAAAGCAGAGTCCGATGCCATTTTCAATCGCTGGCTGGGCTTAAAAATTGAACAGGGGTTTAAAGCGGAAACGCTGCTCCAGTATGGCGCAGGCGTAGTGATGCTATTTCTGCTATTCAGCTATTGGGTTTATCGCTTAAGGCGCGAGATTGAGCAGCGCACAATACTGGAAAAATCCGTTGAAGAAAACAGGGAAAAATATCGGGCGTTAAGCGAGGCGGCATTCGAAGCGATCTTTATCTCCGAGCAAGGTCTGGGGCTGGAACAAAACCGTCAGGCCGGCACCCTGTTCGGTTATTCAGATCAGGAAATCATCGGTAAACCGGGAACCGAATTTATTGCTGAACAAGATCGGGAGCTGGTCAAACGCAATATCTCCTCAGGTTACGAACTTCCCTATGAAGCACTCTGCCAGCATAAAAATGGCTCGACATTCCCCGCCCTTATTTGCGGAAAGATGATGCACTATCGGGGACGCGATGTCAGAGTCACCTCAATCAGCGACATCACCGAACAAAAAAACAGCGAAGCACAAATAAGGACCATGCTGAGCGAACAAAAAGCCATGCTGGAAAATGATCTGATCGGCATCGTACGCGTAAAAGACCGCACCATTATCTGGGCTAATCCTGCCTATGAAAAAATGATGGGTTATCAACCCGGAGAAATGACGGGAATCTCGACGCGCCAGAACTTCGTTGACGACCAAGCCTACAAGGAACTTGGCGAAATCGCTTATCCGCTGCTGGAATCGGGCAAAGTATTTCGCACTCAACTGGAGCATATTTGCAAAAATGGCCGGCGCATCTGGGTAGACATGAGCGGCTCGATGCTCAATTCCTCGCGAGGGGAATCGCTGTGGGCATTTCTCGATATTACCGATCGCAAACGGACTGAGACCATACTCCAAGCGACCAACCTGAAGATGAATTCACTGCTGTCCTCAATGGCAGAGGGTGCTTACGGCATCGATACGAATGGAAACTGCACCTTTGTCAATCCCTCCTTTCTGCGCATTTTGGGCTATGAACACGCGAAGGAGGTGATCGGCGTTCATATTCACGAACTGATTCACCATTCATATGCAGACGGCACCCTTTATCCGGCGGCACAATGCAAAATGTATATGGCCTATCAAAAAAATGAAAAAGCGCACAGTGTGGATGAAGTATTCTGGCGCCGGGACGGCAGCGCGATTCCGGTGGAGTACTGGGCACAGCCTATTATGACCGACGGCGTGATTACGGGAGCCATCGCCACCTTTATCGACATCTCAGAGCGCAAACTGGCTGAAGCGCAGCTTGTTGAAAGCGAATCCCGCTTGAGAGCCATCATTGAAAATGAACCTGAATGCATAAAAATTGTGGATGCACAGGGAAAACTCACGCAGATGAATCCGGCGGGTCTGAGGATGATAGAGGCGGATTCGCTGACACAGATTGCAGGACGCAATATTCTGGAATTAATTGCCCCCGAATACCGCAAAGAATTTTCCCGTATGCATCAGCGGGTACTGGCCGGAGAATCGGTGCAAATGGAGTTTGAAATACGGGGACTCAAGGGCGGACGCCGGATACTGGAAACCCATGCCGTGCCGATGCAGGAATACGGTCAGACGGTGCAACTGGCTGTCACGCGCGATATCACGGAACGAAAAAGACTGGAAGAGGACATCCATCAACTGGCGTTCTATGACTCGCTCACCCATTTGCCGAACAGACGTCTGATGAATGAACGCCTGGCACACGCGATAATGGCCAGCCGTCGCAGTGACCGCTACTGTGCGCTGATGTTCCTTGATCTGGACAATTTCAAACCGCTCAATGACACGCACGGCCATGTCGTTGGCGATGCACTACTGATCGAAGTTGCCCGTCGCCTGAAAGCCTGCGTCAGAGAAATCGATACCGTGTCGCGCTTCGGTGGCGATGAATTTACTGTGATGTTGAGCGAGCTGGATACAACGCAGTCAGACTCGGTTATGCAAGCGCAATCTATCGCGGAAAAAATACGCGCCTCCCTCGCCGAACCTTACCTGCTGACAGTACGACATGAGGGCACCGCAGACACCCTTGTTAAACACCATTGCTCAGCAAGCATCGGCATTGCCATTTTTATGGGTCACGATGCAGATGGTGATGAGATTTTAAAATGGGCTGATGCAGCGATGTATCAGGCCAAAGCGGCAGGTAGAAATCAAATTTGTTTCTATCAGGGCGCTCATCAGGCTTGAGCACACGATAAAACATCCCGGAATTTATTTTTTCACTTGGCACTAGCGCATAACACTCGTATATTTCTCACAACGGCAAACGACCCGATTTTTTAGGCGCCTTGCCCATAATAATGATCAGAACTCATACAAGGAGCGAATCATGAAATTACGTACGATAGCGATGTGTGTGCTGGCCCTAGGCATCTCAGGCGTAGCGCATGCAGCCGGTGAAATTATCATCAAGTTCAGCCATGTTGTTGCCCCTGACACACCGAAGGGTCAAGCTGCCGAGCACTTCAAGCAAATCGCCGAAAAGCTGACTAAGGGACGGGTTAAAATCGAAGTCTATCCGAACAGCCAGTTATACAAAGACCGTGAAGAAATCGAGGCACTGCAAAGCGGCGCCGTGCAAATGCTCGCCCCTTCCTTATCCAAATTCGGGCCGATGGGCGCTCCTGAATTTCAGTTGTTCGATCTGCCTTTCCTGTTCCCGAATCAGGAAACGCTGCACCGCGTCATGGATGGCGAGGCGGGTAAAAGGCTGTTTGCGAAACTCGACACCAAAGGCGTCACCGGCTTGACCTTCTGGGATAACGGTTTCAAGCAAATGAGTTCGAACAGGCCCATGCATGCGCCGACCGACTTGAACGGTCTTAAAATGCGCATTCAATCCTCCAAGGTGCTTAATGCGCAGATGAAAGCACTGGGCGCTAACCCGCAGGTCATGGCGTTCAGCGAAGTCTATACGGCCTTGCAGCAGGGCGTTGTCGATGGCACAGAAAATCCCGTGTCGAATTTTTACACCCAGAAGATGCACGAGGTGCAAAAACACATGACGATTTCCAACCATGGCTATCTGGGCTATGCGGTGATCGTCAACAAAACGTTCTGGGACGGTCTGCCGGCCGACGTACGCACCTCGCTCAATCAGGCGATGAACGAAGCCACCGTGTATGAACGCACGATCGCACAAAAGGATAACGACGATGCTCTGGCTCGCGTGATTGCCGCTAAAACCACCACCGTCTATACCCTGACGCCCGCTGAGCGCGCCGAGTGGCAAAAAATCCTGCTGCCGTTGCAAAAACAATTCGAATCGGTGGTCGGTGCCGACCTGATTAAAATTGCCAACACGACCGCCGCACAGGTCGCCAAAGAACAGGCTGCAGCCAAACCTGCTGACAAAGCCACGTCTAAAAAATAACGACCAACCGGGGCGCGTTAACGCGTGTCCCGGCATCCCTGGGGTGCACCATGATCAACCGCTTTTTGAATCACTTCGAGGAGTTTCTGATTGCCAGTTTTATGGCAGCCGCAACGCTTGTCACCTTTGCTGCCGTCGTGATGCGCTATACCACCGGTTCCGGCATCGACTGGGCACAGGAACTGACCATCTATCTGTTCATCTGGATGGCCAAATTCGGTGCCGCCTACGGGGTGCGCACCGGCATTCACATCGGTGTGGATTTTCTGGTCAACTGGGTCAGCCCGCCGATAAGACAAGCCATGGTCACCATGGCGCTCTCTTTGGGCATTATTTTCACCGGTTCGATTTCATTTTTCGGCGCGCGCTGGGTGTTGTTCATCCACGGCACAGGACAAGTCTCGCCGGATCTTGAAATGCCGATGTGGATCGTCTATCTGGCTATCCCCTTCGGTTCAGGTCTGATGTGCTACCGTTTCATGCAGGTACTCAAAACATTTATTCAAACCGGCAATCTCCCCGTGCACGACATGGGTGGACATAACGAGGAGGCCGCAGCATGACCGCGCTGCTCATCATCAGCATCCTGCTGCTACTGCTGCTCACCAGCACCCCAATTTCAATTGCACTCGGCACCACGGTACTGATTTATCTGCTGGGATTTTCTTCCTTTTCCATCGAGACGGTTAACATCATCTCGCAGCGACTATTCACCGGATTAGAGAGTTTTTCCATCATGGCTGTACCGTTTTTCGTCTTGTCCGGCCAGTTCCTGATCGACGGTAAAATTGCCGCGCGTATCGTGCGCTTTGCCAGCAATCTGGTCGGCTGGATGCCTGGCGGCGTGGCGATGGCAGCCGTGTTAGCCTGCGCCTTCTTCGCCACGATCTCGGGTTCGAGTCCGGCCACCGTGATGGCGATCGGCTCGGTGATGCTGCCCGCGATGATCAAGGCGGGATACCCGAAACGTTTTTCCGTTGGCCTCATCACCTCCGCAGGCTCGCTCGGCATCCTGATTCCGCCGTCCATCGTGATGATCATCTACTCGGTCGCCACCTCAGAGAGCGCAGGCAAGATGTTCATCGCAGGGATCGTGCCCGGCATCATGCTGGCGATCATCATGATGTCGCTGGTCTTCATACAGGCCAAACGAAAAAACTTCCCCGTTGCCCCTAAACCCACCGCAGCCGAATTCTGGCAGTCGTTCCGCGATGCCTGGAGCGGGATCTTCATGGTGGTACTGGTGATCGGCGGCATTTACGGCGGCCTGTTCACGCCGACGGAAGCGGCCGCGGTTGCCGCCGTCTACGCGTTCGTCGCCGCCAAGTTTTTCAGCGATGACCTGTCCTGGCGTCAGATACCCAAAACCCTGCTCAGCGCGGCCAACACCAGCGCAATGCTGCTCTACATCATCACCAATGCGATTTTGTTCTCATTTTTAATGACCTCAGAACAAATTCCGCAGGAAATGTCAGCCTGGGTGGTGGCGCAAAATCTGCAACCGTGGATGTTTTTGCTGATGGTGAATCTGGCACTGCTCGCCGCCGGGCAATTCATGGAACCGACTTCCATCGTGCTGATTTTAGCGCCGTTGTTCCTGCCTATCGCCAAAGCCATGGGAATCGACCCTATCCATTTAGGCATCATCATGGTGGTCAACATGGAGATCGGCATGATCCACCCTCCGGTGGGACTGAATCTGTTTGTCGCGAGCCATCTGGCAAAAGAAGGGTTAACGGAAGTATCGATCGCCACCCTGCCCTGGGTCGGCGTGATGCTTGTCTATCTGGGCTTAATCACTTATATTCCCGCCCTCTCAACCTGGCTGCCCCATCTGCTCTACAAATGATCGCGCCCCTGAATAAACAGCATATTAACCAACACCTGCCACCTCGTTCCACAGCCGTGCGCCTAAAAGGATATCAAAGCGCATGATGGATTTTTTCCTGAATCTGGCTGGCGAAGATTATTTGCTGGCACTGGCCGGCTTCGTCATTATTAGCCTGCTGGCGGCCAGTGTGACACTGGCTAAACTGGCCCGTGAGCTGCGCCAAAGTGAGGAGCGCTGGAAATTTGCGCTCGAAGGTGCCGGGGAAGGCGTGTGGGACTGGGACATTCCGCAAAACACCGTGACCTTGTCGCCGCGCTACAAGGAAATCGTCAACTACAACGACGAGGATACAACCGCCTACGAAACCACCTGGCATCAGCACATCCATCCGGATGACCGCGCCGAGGTCGATGCGAGCATACAAAATTACCTCTCAGGGAACGGCAACAGCTATTACAACGAGCATCGCATTTTGTGCCGCGACGGCGCTGTCAAATGGGTGCTGGCGCGCGGCATGATCGTCAGTCACGGTGCAAATGGCAAACCGCTGCGCATGATAGGCACGCTGTCGGATATTACGGTGCGCAAAAACATCGATGAACGTCTGCGCTACATGGCGCACTATGACCCGCTCACCAATCTGCCCAACCGCGCGCTGCTCAGCGAGCGACTGCAACAGTCAGTTGTCAGAGCCCGGCGCGACAAATCGACAATGGCGCTCATGTTCCTTGATCTGGACAAATTCAAACCGGTCAACGACACGCTGGGACATGAGGCGGGGGATCAGTTGCTGCAACAGGTCGCCGTGCGGCTGCTGTCTTGCGTCAGGGAATCGGACACCATCGCCCGAATCGGTGGCGATGAGTTTGTCATATTGCTCCACGCAATCGATCAGGAGTGCGATGCGGCTAAGGTTGCCGAAAAAGTTCTGCGCAGTCTCAATCTCCCCTTTAACATAGACAAACATGAAATCAGTATTTCCGGCAGCATCGGTATCGCAGCCTATCCGCAGCACGGCGATGATGAAAAGCTGCTGCTGATCAATGCCGACATTGCCATGTATCAGGCAAAAAAAGAGGGGCGCAACAGTTACCGGTTCTTCACTCAGCAATCACTCAACGAACTAACCGGAAAATTCCAACGGTTTGATGCGGCTTAACAGCCTGCAACACGGGCAATCAGCAGCAATTTTTCGCCCCGAGTCAATTTCTTAATCGCCAGCTCCCGCTTAGAGGCCGCCGACCGGTCCGCACAGGACTCGCTAAACACCAGCGCCACAGGCCCGCGCGCCCGGGTATATTTAGCCGCCGTTCCGGCGTTGTGCGCGTAAAGACGTTTATCAAGATCATTGGTGATTCCGCAATACAGCGTGTCGTCTGCACAGCGCAGCAAATAACAGACCCACATCGCTAGCGTCCGCTTCGCAACCTGCCGACTGCAAGCATCAGCGCAATCAGCAGGAGCACGCCCATATTGCCCCAGCGCACGTAAGGCGTGCTGCCCGCATAGCCCTGCGCCTGGCCTTGCAGCACCCCGGACTGGTGTTGCGGCAGCTGTTGCAGCACACGGCCATTCACCCCGATGAGAGAGGTCACACCGGTATTGGTTGCGCGCAGCATCATGCGACCGGTTTCAAGCGCACGAAACTGCGAGATCTGATTATGCTGTGCGGCCGCATGAGAATGTCCGTACCAGCCGTCATTGGTGACGTTGACCAGCAAGGTCGCAGCCGGCAGCGCGCTGATAATTTCCTCACCGAACACGTCTTCATAGCAGATATTCACCGCAACCTGCTGCCCGGCGACTGACAACGGTGCCTGCTCAGCCTCGCCGCGCGCCAGATCGCCCATCGGGATATTCAGTATTTCATTGATCAGCCAGCCGAACACCGGTCGAAAGGGAATAAACTCGCCGAAAATCACCAGATGATGTTTACGGTAATGCGGCGATTCCTGAGCAAAAGCGTCTTCAGAGGCACCCAGCGCAATCACGCTGTTGTAATAGCCGCCGCGGTCCCGCTCGAATACGCCAGCGAGTACATCCCCCTGATTGCGTCTGGCATGCTCGCGCAACTGATCGAGCAATTCCTGCGGCACTTCATCGCGCAGCACCGGCAGTGCGGTTTCCGGCAGTACCGTCAGTTTCGCCGGATGCTGCAACACCTGACGCCGGTAAGTATCTAGCGTACCCGCGAGCGCCTCCTCAGTAAATTTGATGTCCTGCCCGATGTTACCCTGCACCAGCGTGACTGAAAAAGGGGCACCGACAGCGTGTGTCCATGCAACAGAGCGCAGCAACTCGCCGCCGGCCCACAGGGCGGCGAATATCGCACAGGCCATTTTCCCGTGCGAGCTCCAGCGCGCTTGCCAGATGAACGCCAGCAAACCGGCGCAAAATGCGCCGACCAGCGACACGCCGTAGACCCCGAGCAGCGCGGCAAAACCTGCCAGAGGACTGTCGCTGTGCGCATAGCCCAGCGTCAGCCAGGGAAAGCCCGTGAAGATCATGCCGCGCAACCATTCAATCAACACCCAGATCGCTGGCATCACAAGCAAGCTTTGCCATTTGGAGAACAGCGAAAATCGCGCCTGCAAAAAACCCGCAAGCGCGGTAAACAAGGCCAGAAAAGCCGCAAACAACAGGGTTGCAGGGGCTGCCAGCCAGACTGGCATTTCGCCAAAATCGTGCAGCGCAACATAAATCCAGGAAATTCCGGCGCCAAACAGACCCAATCCGAAAAAAAATCCCAGAT
Source organism: Gallionellales bacterium GWA2_54_124 (assembly GCA_001801025.1). Taxonomy (GTDB): domain Bacteria; phylum Pseudomonadota; class Gammaproteobacteria; order Burkholderiales; family Gallionellaceae; genus Gallionella. The sequence goes on along the minus strand of MGWO01000007.1, from coordinate 736,556 downwards.
AGGCTGCCGCACGCGGCGTATCGCAGCGCCCCCACAACACAAAGAGCAGCGCGAGTGCTGCAACGGGTATCGGAAAAATCCCGAACGGCGCGAAACCCGCCACGCAGGACAGGCCGGCCAGCAGGGCTAAGCCATTTTCTTTATTCACTTTATGCATACTCGACATCGACAGTTCACAAGACCCGCGCAGCATAACCGATCCGGCGCAATTTCTGCCAATATAGACGGCACACCCGCCTCTGTTTACCGCCACGCCCTCGAAATTGCACACCATGATGCGGCCCGGCGCACCATTTTTTATTTAAATTTAAACTTTCTGCGTGATTTAGTTCTCAGTTCACGCTGCTTTGTGCTTAAATCGCGCCTTAACTCATACGCCTAATTATCATGGAAAAAATTCGTCTCTCCAAACGCATGTCCGAACTCGGCCTGTGCTCACGCCGCGAAGCGGACAGCTATATCGAAAAGGGCTGGGTCGATGTGGATGGCGAAACAGTCAGCCTGCTGGGCACCAAGGTCTACCCGAACCAGCAGATCACCCTGCGCACGGCGGCACAAGTCGTCCAGCACGAGCGCGTGACAATCTTAATGAATAAACCCGTAGGCTATGTCTCAGGACAAGCGGAACACGGCTATAAACCGGCCGCAGCTTTACTCGATGAAGCCACCCACTGGAAAGAAGATCCCTCGCCGATCAAATTTCATCGCAGTCAGTTCATCGGCTTAGCGCCTGCCGGACGTCTGGATATCGACTCACAAGGCTTGCTGATACTGACGCAGGACGGTCGGGTTGCCAAACAACTGATAGGCGAAGACTCGAAAGTGGACAAAGAATATCTGGTGCGCGTACAGGGCAAGCTCGAATCCTCCGGTCTGGCCCTGCTCTGCCAGGGCTTAAAGCTCGACGGCGAATATCTGAAGCCGGCTAAAGTGTCCTGGCAGAATGAAGACCAGCTGCGCTTCATCTTGAGGGAAGGGAAAAAACGCCAGATTCGCCGCATGTGCGAACTGGTGGGCCTGACGGTCACAGGCCTCAAGCGCATCCGCATCGGCAAAATCAAGCTGGGGCTATTGCCTGCAGGACAGTGGCGCTACTTAGGCGAACACGAGCAGTTCTAAAAATGCGGGGCTGAGATAGTTTAGCCTTTGAGAGGCTTTCGGGATGCCCTGCGCAATCAGGCGCGTGCGCTGTACTGGCGTAACAGCACAAGCAGCTCGTGGCTGTTGCGCTTTTGCGCGATTGCCAATGGAGATCCGTGATTTCCGGCAATATTTGGGTCGGCCTGACACCCCAGCAGCAATTTGCTCGCTGCGAAGTGCCCCCGGGTGACGGCCAGCGAGAGCGGCGTGTCTCCGCTATTTTGAACGGCATTGATGAGCGCACCGGCAATACACAATTCCCCGGCTATCTGCATGTGATTGTAAAAAGCCGCCCAATGCAGTGCCGTGTATTTCCCCGAATCCGCCGCGTTGACTTCAGCGCCCTGATGTATCAGGTAGCGAACGATGCCTAACTGCCCGTTAATTGCGGCAATCATCAGCGGGGTCTGTCCGCCTTCAAAGCGGTAATCGATTCGCACCCCGGCGCCCAGAAAGATTTCAATCGCGTGCTGTTGCCCGCGCTCAATCACATGCATAAAGCCGAGCGGTGTCGGGTTTGAAACGGGAATGGACTCCCAGGGATCTTCAAACTGAGGTAGTTTGTAACCATTTTTCTTGCAGACGTCGTGCAGCTTGCTCAAAAACAACAGCTCCTCTATCCCCTTCAAGGGAAATCCCTGCCGCCCGCCGCGATGATCGATCATCAGCTCGTGCATATAGGACTCAAATTTAGGCGTATTCCACAACTGCATCAGGTGATTCAAAACATGGGTGTAATCACGCGCCAGCATTGTTGGATACTTGTCGGGCAAATTCTTAAAAAGCAGTGCAACACGGGAGTTGATCATGAGGAACGATTAATTGAAATGCCAAAGGCAATATACATGTTCGTTTAAACCCGCGCACTGCGTTATATCAACGGGGGGCTACACCTGAAATTAATTACTCAACGAGATACCGGGGCTGCAACCGGGCAAACTCGTAAAATCGAGCTTTGCCCAAATAAAGTGCCGCCCAAACGGGGTCGACTGCCCGAACTTCCGCCCCCCGCCTTATTCAGGCGCGTGACAAAGCAAGCTACTATCGCCTTCGCCGGCAACCGCGATTCTTTCGAGCCCATCGAGCACACTCATACTGCATGCTTCCATTTTTTCAACATATTGCATTCCCGCCAATGCATTACCGGAACGAAACTCTTTCACAGCATCCTGACCAAACTGATGAAATGACTGATGTGGTGCTGAAATCACGGCATATCCGTCTAACTTAGAAAAACAGGCTTTCCCTTCGCCTTCAAAATACCACTTACCCAGTCGGCACGCGGTATGCGAAGCAAAGCTGTCTGCTGTCCGGCTTGAAATCCCCATAAACACTTTGTAAATTTCAAATTTATAAAGGACATGGTCAATTTTAGAGACTTCCACAAAACTGCGTAACGCCGATGCCGAAATCGTACCTTCGATCTGCTTCGATAATAAAAGCAGATGCCCCATGCTATCCATCACGCCACCCACATCCTGACTAAACTCCTTAGACTTATCGGCAAGGTCGGTCATTTGCACCTTAGCCTGATCGGTCTCACCTTGAATGGCCGCGACAATTGAGGATATTTCACTGGTTGCTTTGGCAGTACGTTCGGCAAGTTTACGAACCTCGTCAGCGACAACCGCGAACCCGCGTCCCTGCTCACCGGCTCTGGCAGCTTCAATCGCCGCATTCAGCGCCAGCAAATTAGTCTGGTCGGCGATTTCTTTGATGAGTTTAACAATGTTACCAATCTCCGAAGCACGCAGACTTAAATTATCCACATTTCTGGAGGACTGCAAGGTATCGGACGACAGCACATCAAGTGTGGTTGAAATTTTCTCGACAGACTCACGATTGCTTCCAGACACGATTGCGACCTGAATCGCGTTTAATTTCTCTTCGCGCAACGACTCGGCGGCCGCGACCTGAGATTGCTGCAATGAGACAAAAGACTGCCCAAAGACCTGCATGTTCTGGAAAATCAAATTTGCGACAACGCAATTTGACTGTGCTTGCAACAGCTCTGATCGCATGGCGTCACGTTCAGATTCAACACGGGTCAGAGCATCTCGCAAATGTTCGACTTCGGACTCGGAGCGAGCTAGTTTATCCTGCGTAAATGTAAGTACTTCTTTCGCTTTGCCACCAAACATAATCATCACCCGAATGTTTTTTCATATTTACAGAAATTGTACCTACCCATATTTTTTATCTATATGCCGGCAGGGTATAAAATCCGTACCGCGAGTAATAATTGCCTCACGCTCGTCATTCACCCCCGACCTGCCATCAGCGTTCGAACTCATGCATAGTCAACAGGCATGACTAACCCACTCTCATCTGCAAGACTCAACAACGCCTCAAAATCATCCAAGGGCACAGGCTTACCAAAAAGATACCCCTGATAATTGGTACACCCTTTCAGCGCAAGCTGGCGTCGTTGCTGTTCAGTCTCTATTCCTTCGGCAATGATATTCAGTTTCATGCTTTGCGCCATCGCAATGATGGTACGCACAATTGCCTTGTCATGATCATCATGAGCAATATCACGCACGAAAGACTGGTCAATTTTCAACTGATCAAGTGGCAGGCGTTTGATACTGGACAGGGAGGAATAACCCGTACCAAAATCATCCATCGAAAACTTCAAGCCAATTTTTTTAAGTTTCAGCATCGTAGATATTATATTCTCTACGTCATGTACCAACATGCTCTCGGTAATTTCTAATTTGAGACGATCAGGAGAAATACCGCTATCCGTGACCAGCCTCTGCACCTTTTGCACAAAATCCAACTCATTGAATTGACGAATACTGACATTAACCGCCAGCACCAAATCGCACTTAGATGCATCCGATGCCCACAGCTTGAGTTGATCGCACGCCTGCGCCAATACCCAGTAGCTAATCGGTATGATCATGCCGCTTTCTTCCGCCAGAGGAATAAACTGCGCGGGAGAAATCATGCCCAACACAGGATGAAACCAGCGCAACAGCACTTCAGCGCCAATAGGCTGATACGCTTCATTGACCTGAACCTGATAGTACAGCATCAATTGCTGCTGCTCCAGAGCATGGTGCAAGGCATGCTCTAACTCGGCACGCGCCAATAGCAGCGCCTGAGTCCGCTCATCATAGAAACGTACGGTATTGCGCCCGGCCGCTTTTGACTGATACATCGCACTGTCAGCACGCTTTAACAGCTCGTCAGGACTGCTGGCAGCATCACAGAATAATGCGACCCCGATGCTCGGGGAACTGTGATGCTCATAACCTTGCAACATATACGACAGATTCAACGCTTGCAATATTTTTTCCGCCACTCGCTTTGCGTGCGCACCGGCATCGTCATGTCCGTGACTCAAGTTATCCAAGAGCACAACGAATTCATCCCCCCCTAAACGCGCGACCGTATCCTCTTCACGCACGCAGCCTTTCAGACGCTGAGCAACCTCAACCAGCAGCAAATCGCCCACGGCATGGCCTTTCGTATCGTTGAGCGATTTAAAGTTATCCAGATCAATGAAAAGAATTGCACCATGCTTATCGTTGCGCAGATTGCTCGAAAGTGAGTGTTGCAGCCGGTCCATCAGCAAGCGGCGATTGGGCAAACCCGTCAGCGGGTCGTAAAAAGCCAGCCGCACAATCTCACTTTCACTTTTCTTGCGTTCGGTGATATCGCGTACCGTTGCCTGAACCACTAATTTCCCATCCAATTGCATGGAGCTCAATAACACATCTGCCGGGAAACTTTGCCCTGTATCCAGACGCATATGCAACCACTCAAATTGTGCATTTCCTTCCCTCATGGCCGTAGCAATGTATTCATTCGCAAGCGTCAGCGAGTCAATACCATTGGGTTGGGTTGCTGGCGAAAGATCAGCCGGATGATGTTTGCACAAATCTTCGGTTGTCGCACATCCGAACAGTTTTAAAGCAGACTTATTGCAATCGAAGAAACCATGCATATCCAACATCAGTACGGCATCACTGTTTGAATCGAAAAGGATATGCAGTTTCGCCTCAGAGCGTTCAATCGCCTCAGCGTTTTTTTTGCGCTCGGTGATATCGGTACGTATGCCGATATACTTATACGGTTTTCCGCATTCATTCATGAACGGCACAACCGTCATATCCAGCCAATACAAACTGCCATCTTTAGCGCGATTACAAACCTCGTCATTCCACACCTGACCATGGGTAATCGCCCGGTACATTGCTTTGAAAAACCCTTTCGGGTGCCACCCGGAATTGAGCATTGTATGATTTTTTCCTATGAGTTCTTCACGGGAATATTGGCTGATTTGACAGAATCGCTCATTCACATCGGTAATCGTGCCTGTCACATCGGTGACGGAAACAATCGCATGCTCGTCAAGTGCGAATTTCTGATACTGCAATTCTTCCGCGATACGCTTTGAATGCGCTTCGCTTGCAGCCAGCTTTTCTTGTGATTCCCGGCTGATCAGCAAATTGGCGCGTATTTGCTGGTTTAATATCTCTAGCTCCTGAGTGCGCTCGGTGACGCGCTGTTCAAGATTTTGATACACCGAATCTAAATGGTGCGACATGCGATTAAATGCACTGGCCAGTTCACCGAACTCATCCTCGGACGTAATCTCGATCGGCCGGGTGAAATCCTCCGTGCGCTCGATCTCTTCAATCGCGTGTTGCAACTGTTTCAACGGATGAATGATGGCGCGATTTTGCAAGCGTAAATAGAGCCAGATCGATACCGCACTCAACACCAGCAACATCGCCAATTGTTCAGCAAACATCACCCACATCGGCCACAAAATTTCGTCAGCTTCTTGCTCGACCACCAAAGTCCAACGCGAATCGTAAAATGGCATGGATGCGCCCAGCATCGTTTTTCCATTCACACCAGTATAAAATCCCATGGTCTCACGACATCCTGTCGTGCACTTCGCATCCGTTACATAGGTACCACGCTTGCCGCAGATCACGCCTGCCTGCTGCATGGTCGTACGCCAGGGCCTTTCACTACCGCGTCCTTTGAGATACTGGTCCGGAAGAATACGCGAGTCGGTGATAAGCAGATTCTCCTTATTTACGATGTAAAAATTGAAGGTTTTCCCCACGCCGGCCAGATAATATGCGCCCATATCGCCGGCCAGATTACCAATCTCGCCATTTACAATATTGGTCAACATACGTGCATCGGCATGAACATATACAGTGCCATTCGCTGCCGGTGCAGCAAACGTTAGCACAGGCGCATCCGCATCGTAATAGGGATCGGAATATCCTGACCACAAATCGAGATCATGATTCCAGACCCGTCCCTCACGTTTAGCATCTGAGGAATATCGAATAATACCGGACTGCACATAATCAATTGCGTGATATACCTGCCATGTCGGGATCGTACGTTTCCCGGCCACAATTTCATCCCGAAACGGATGTTCCTCTAATTTGAAAACATCTGTCGCCACGATGCTGGCAAATTGACTGCGCACCACCGTGGCATCCGCGTGCGCAACCAGATTCGCCATCTGCCTCGCCAGCTTTTCATTCTGGTCAATAAATCTAATGACCCCCTGCTGCTTGGCATCAGTAAAATTCATCAAGCCGTTCAATGAGGTGGTGACATTGAGCCAGTAGCTTTGATAAGTAAAATAAGCAAAACCTGCCGTCAGCGATAAACCGAACACCATTGCTGAGAGAACGAATATTTTCCACTTGATGCTGAGTTTACGAAATCTACTGACCATTCATTCTTTCTGTGCTACGTAATTAGATACAGGCATTCAGCAGCTCGCTCGTCAATTTAATAATATTGACAGGTTTTGCAACAAATCCATTCATTCCGGCTCTTACCGCTTCACCAGCCTCATCCTGCATCATTCCCGCGCTCATTCCCACGACAGGAAGACGTTTAAAGTCAGCATGCTGACGCAACAGCCTTGTCGCTTCCAGACCATTCATCACCGGCATCTGAATATCCATCAAAACCATATCGTACTCTCCGGTTTTTATCGATTCGATGGCCAGTTTGCCATTCTCCGCAACCGCCAGATTCATCCCAAGATTTGTTAGCATGATGCCAACCATAAGCTGATGCACACGGTTATCTTCAACAAGCAATATGCGTTTTCCATGGAGGCGTTGCGAATCTAGCTGCGCACCTGCTTTTTCCGGCTGAAAAAATTTTGCCGAAAGTTGTTTAATGTATTCAAATTGAATCGCCATGCCTAACTCCTTGTTGAACACACATTCGTCGCAGCGCCCCACAAAAGATCAAACCCGAAACACCTCTACTGCGCTGCGCACCTGCCCTGCACGGCTTTCCAGTTCTCCTGCCAATTGCAGCAAGGCACCTGCCGCTTGTGAGTTTTCTTCAGACATTTGTGCCACGCGTTCGGTATTTTTCGCCAATTCATTGGCAGCCACGGCTTGCTCCGTGAGCGCCGCCGAAATATCTTCTATGACGCCGGCCACCTCTCCAAACCCCTGCCTGACATGACCGATCGACGCTTGTGCAGACTCCGCATCGCTCACGCCCTCGCGGGTGGTCGCAACCACGGCATCCATTCCCTTCAATGCATTTTTCGCCACGTCAGCAATTTGCGCAGACATTTGATTGATTTCCAAAGTCGCATTCGCCGTGCGCTCAGCCAGCTTGCGCACTTCGTCTGCCACCACAGCAAACCCGCGCCCCTGCTCTCCGGCTCGTGCGGCCTCAATCGCGGCATTCAATGCCAGAAGATTAGTCTGATCGGCGATTTCCTTAATCACCTTCACGATCTCACTGATACGGGAAGCATCATCTCCCAAACGCGAAACCTCACCTGCCGCATGCTCGATTTCCTGCGCCGTCGCGAGCAAACCGGAAACCGTTTTAATGACGACCTTCTCACCTTGAGCGGCATCTTCGCGCGAACTATCGGATATACGTCTGGCACTATCGCCCTGAGTACTAATTTGAGTGGTTGCTACGCTCATTTCCTCAATAGCCGAAGCCATCGTGCTGACCGCGTCCGCTTCCTGATGCGCATTTGCGGCAATCTGCCGGGCTGATCCGGCCAGACTATGCGCCATGTCCCCTACCTGATTAGCCTGTTTTTTGACTGAAGCGATCATGTCGCGCAATGCAGATTGCATGTGGTACGCATCTGCCAGCAAACTCCCGCTTGCCGGTTGTGTGGCAGGTTGAGCGGAGAAATCGCCGGAAGCCATCGTGTTGACTACTTGCGCGACCTCACGGGGATCACCGCCCAGCCGGCTCAATACCTGACGAATAATCAAAGTGGCCAGTACGATCGACAGGCTCAACGAAATAATCACCCAGATGATGACAAAATTCCGCCGCGACTTAAAATCCTGTTCCGCAACCTCTAATTTTTCAACTCCCTTCTGACGCACGAAGTTCTCGAAAGCTACACGCTGCTCATCGATTTTTTTTGACAACGCGCGATCGATGCCTTTCACCTGCGCATCCGATTCACTCACATTGCCGGTATGCGCATCAATCTGCGCGAGATATTTTTCGCTCACCACACGATGCTCATCCGCTAAGCCCGCCATGTTGCTGATAAACCCATCGAAACCTGCGTGGCCCTCGGCAAGCCTAGTCAATCCGGCCAGCGCTGCGGCATGAGCGCGGTTAAAACTTTCATCCGCTTCGACAAACTCGTTCCGGTATTTACCGATAACGGCGGCATTGACCCCGCGTATCCACACGTCCTTGGCCAGTTTCACCTCCTTCATGAACGCCGTATTCATGTCGTTGATCCGGCTCATCACCTCGAGATCGGCATTGAGCCGCGCCACGCTTTCTTTCCCGCCCTGCACCGAATTGCTTAACTGAACCAGCCCAAACAGCGCCATTGCGATAAACATACTGAATGAGACGGCTTCGAGCCCCATGAATTTATGCTTCAAGGTCAAACTTTCCAACATGAATCTCACTCCTTAAAATTGTAGTTAATTAATGCCTTGCTGCAGCAACAGGCTGAATTCAGTTGCCGGTACCGGATGGCTATAGTGATAGCCTTGCCCGACCTCGCACCCCTGAGTCTCGAGCATGTCACGCTGCGCATTTGTTTCAATGCCTTCCGCGATCAGGGACATGCGTAAGTTATGCGCCATACCGATAATCGTTTTAACCATTTCAGCATCATCGACGTTGTTATCGGCAGCACTGACAAACGACCGGTCAATTTTCAGTATGCTGATGGGGAAACGGCGCAGATATGACAAGCTGGAGTAACCTGTCCCAAAATCATCCAGCGCCAGTTGAATGCCTAAGGCCCGAATTTCGTGCAGAATCTCTCCCATTCCTTGCGGATCAAGCAATAGACTTTCCGTCAGCTCCACTTCCATGCGCGTCGGATCCACACCGCTTTCCGCCAGCGCATGACGCAGCGACTGCATCAACTCCTCAGAACGCATGAACTGGCGCGCCGACACATTGAAGCTCACCTTGATGTCCCAGCCTTGATCATGCCAGCGCTTGGCCTGATGGCACGCTTGCTTCATCACCCAGTTACCGATCTCAATAATGAGACCGCTTTGTTCCGCAATCGGAATAAAACGTGCAGGTGACACTTGTCCCATTCCGGGATGATTCCAGCGTATCAGTGCCTCACACCCTATAATCCTGCCGTTACATAAATCAACCTGAGGCTGGTAATACAACTCGAATTCATTGCGTTCCAGTGCATGTCGCAACAGCCGTTCCAGCTGGACACGCTCGACAGACTGATCATGCAATGCTTGCGTGTAAAAACGATAAGTGGCTCGTCCCTGCTGTTTGGCCTGATACAACGCCACATCGGCATATTTGAGCAAATCATCCGCATCCCGCCCGTCCTGCGGACACATGCTGATCCCTAAACTGGGCGTAATGCGCAACTCGTCATTGCCGATTCGCATCGGTTGAGACAGTTCATGGATAATTTTCCCGGCGATACTGGCCACATCATCCGCATCGTTCACGCCATTGAGCAACAGAACAAACTCATCCCCTCCCATGCGTGCCAGCGTGTCGTCAGCACGCACACATGATTGCAATCGTTCGGCTACAATTTGCAGCAACACATCACCCGCGCCATGCCCCAGACTATCGTTTACATCTTTAAAATGATCCAGATCAAGATACATCATCGCAAGTTTTGCATCTCGGCGCAGCACACTGCTGACTGCCTGACTCAGGCGGTCTTTCAACAGACGTCGATTGGGTAATCCTGTGAGCTGATCGTGATAGGCCAGATGCTCGATTTGAGCTGAAGTTTGTTTTTGTTCGGTGATATCCCGAAACAGCGTTTGAAAAGCAATCCGGCCATTGGGTAGTTGCACGACTTGTACCGACACATCCACATCCATCAGGCGACCACTGCGTGTACGGTAACGCGATTCAAAATTATCCCGCCCCGTAAGCTGCAACTTTGCTTTGCGTGCGGCAATGGCGGCCTGATCATCGATCGCTTCAATATCCGACACATGCAACTGCAGCAAGGCATCACCGGCATATTCCAGCAAATTGGCCGCTTCTCTGTTATGGGTAATGACACTCAGATTATCGTCGAAGAGCAACACCCCTTCTGGCAGCTGCTCAAATAACGTTTCAAACTGCGCACGTGCAGCCCGCAATTCGTCGAGCAATTCGTAACGTTTCGACACATCATGGAACACCATCACCACGCCGACATCATTGCCATGCTCGTCGCGCACCGGCGCTGCGGAATCTTCCACCGCCAACTGGCTGCCATCACGGCGACGCAACAGCATGCCGTTTGACATCGGGATAGGGATGCCATCACGCAACACGCTCTCCGCCGGGGACTCGACGCGTTCCTGGTGGCGAACATCATAAAGTTCAAACACCTCACTGATCAGCTTGCCGCGTGCCTCAGCCTCAGTCCACCCCAGCAGTCTTTGCGCGGTCGCGTTGATGGACTCTACGCGCCCCTGCCTATCGCCGACCAGCACCGCATCACCGATGGCTTCATAAATGGCACGAATACGTGCATCGCTTTGCACGATCAAATCCAATGTGCGATACACCTGCCAGAAAATCCACAACGACAGCAACGGCAACACCATCGCTAAAGCCCCCAGCTTCAAGCCATGCTGCCCCAACCCACCGGCAATAATCCCTTGTTCACGGGCGACGATTTGCCCTTCAAGTTTTTTCACCTCACGATGCAATGCCTCACGCAACAGGCGATCACGGCCTTGCACGCGCCCGTCGACCAGGCGGGCTGAATAAACATCCTTCGGGTCGAACAAGACAAGTGCCTCGTGATAGTTCGCCATCAACTCCTGATGCTGACGAACAAAGTTTTCCATTTCGCCGGGATCAATCGCCAGCTTGCGCGCTGCGCTTTGTAAACTGAGGAGTTTATTCTGAAGGGAGCTGGCATGAGCCTCGAAGGAAGTTTGATGCTTCGCGCGCAGCACCGGATCGTAACCACGCAACAGGATATCTTTCCACTCCTGAGTCTGATCCGCTAGTTCCGACACCACATCGCTCAGGGAGTTTTCCAGCGCAAGCAGTTGCATACGATCTTCGCGCGCCTGCTGACCTAATTGCGCAACCACCTCGACAAACCAATAGCCGCCCAGCGACACCGTCAGCAACACCGAGCCCACCACCCCCCACATCAGACGACGAATACGCCCTATCTGCCCGCTCCTGCGATCCATTTCCACCCCCACCCTGTGAGTGCGCCGACAGGGAGTTATCTAACAAACACATTCGTGACATCCGGCTGTCGTGAGCGTTCTTTAATCGAATTAAATGATTTAACACGCGCGCTCAGAACCCGCCGCATTCAGGAATTGAATATAGCCGACGAAGGTAAAATAAAAAATCCTCCATAAGGGGCAATTAAATACCTCATTTGAGACATCATCCCCCTTTACGGGAATAATCAGGGTATTCCTGCCAAGGCCGGGGGCAGCGCGCTCACGACTTGCAAAGTCAGCAGGGAATAAGATACCTCCCCCAGACGAGGTATTCCGGGGGAGTGCAGCGCACTGAACGACGGAAAATTTTTAGGCATGGGCGCGACCCAGCCTGCACGGCGCACGACCGGATCAACAGGCGACGATCTTATTTTTGATGGCGTAAGCCGTGAGTTCTGCTGCACTGTGAAGCCCAAGTTTGCGCATCAGGTTGCGCCTGTGAGTAATGACGGTAGTTTGCGAAATATTGAGTCTAGCTGCAATTTGCGCTGAGGTGAGCCCTGCGGCTATCAGCTCTATCACATCGAGATGCCGGCGACTCAATGTCCCCGCGCCATCGTCTGAACGCGCTGTTATATTGTCCTGTGGCGTTACCGCAACTGTCCGGTCATCCATTTGCAGGATGAGCGACTCAATTCTCCGCAACATGTCCGTGCCTTCGAGCCTGAGCCGTTTCCGGTCGCTGATATCTTGCACCGTGCCCACAGAACGAAGCGGATTGCCGGCACTGTCGTACACAGTTTCACATCGCTCATGCACGTACTTGATACGCCCGTCTGTTAGCAATAATCGATGTTCAATTTCATAGGGAATCTTACTTTTCAACGAATTCAAATAAGCGCTGCTCACCACCGCCCTGTCGTCCGGGTGAACAACCGCAAGGAAGGCCTCGTAGGAAGGCTTGAAGCGCTTCAAATCCACCTCAAAAATACGGAAAATCTCCTCGGACCACCACAGCACGTTACTGATCAAATCCAGCTCCCAGTTGCCAAGATGAGACATACGCTGCGCCAGCGTGAGACGCGCCTCACTTTTTTTCAACGCCTCTTCGAAAATCTTACGCTCGGTAATATCCCTTGAAACGCCGAACACGCCAACAATTTCACCGCGATCACAGTGGATCGGATATTTTCGGATATTTACCCAGCCGTTCACCCCGTTTACCTGCACATACTCCTGCTCTACATTAACGGACGGTATCCCCGAGTAGATCAGCTTTTCCAACCGGTAACACTTATCTGCGAACTCTTCCGGAAATAAGTCATAATCAGTCTGACCGATTAAATCGGCCCAGTGATCGACCCGCGGACAAATCGATGCGAGTGCCTGACTGGCACCTGTAATAACGTGATTTTTATTTTTAAAGCAAATAAAATCGTCAGTGCTGTCCATCATGTACTTGAAATGAATGTCTGCGGATGCATTCTCAATATCGAATAAGGCTTTGGCGTCTTTGAGTATTAAGCGAAGTATCACACCGGACTCATTCGCAGACGACTTTTCAAAGTCAAGCCTTACAATACGAATTTGCCCGTTAGCTTGCCTCAGACGAATTGGAAAACCTCCGTATACAGGTGAATCCAAATTTAAAAAAAGCAGGCTTGCCAGATCGTCATCTTCAGGATGGATGCGATCCGGCAGGGAAATATGACCGGCCATAAAATTGTCTGGTGTAAACCCGAGCAATGCCTCGACCCCGCTACTGACAGACAATACAACGGGTGAATCTGACAGTAAAATATGAAGTTCTACACCCAAGCCATCGCATTCGGCGTGATTTATTTTGCCTTGAGCGCTATGGCCAAATGAAGGGGGGCTTTGTGTCATTTCTTGTGACCTCATCGATTTAGCAACGCCAGAAACACTTGCAAAAAACAGGTCGTGTCTTTTCGACACTGACACTGCGAGTATCGAATTTGACCTTAACGAACAGATCGCCCGGTTTTTTAATAAGTAAAAATACGGGGAGCCGGAAGTTGCCAGCATCAAATTTATCAGACCGCCTAACCATGCTATTCGCCAAATAGTATTTGTCGAGCAATCTAGTATGGCTTTAATAAAAAATCAAGTTATATATGACAGATACTTTTGGCGAAATAAATTGATGCGTTCCATCACTATAAATTTATTTGTTTACATTCTGACATCAATAAAACAAAAAGGACCTACAGCAATTAACTGTAAGCCCTTAATTTATATGACAAATTCTGGTAGGAACGAGCAGACTCGAACTGCTGACCCCTTGGATGTCGATTCGCCAATACAATCACAACCAACTGATTTTATTAACTTATTAATTAACCCCACATCCCCTTCAACCACTGTATTTTAATGTATTCAACAGCCCAGTCCCTTCAAATCTCCTTCAGAATTTGCAGTTGAGGATAAGAATTACATCGCCAGCAGCACCTGCTCAGCGACTGCACGCACTTCTTTTCTGCGGCCATGACCTGGAAATGGCATATCTTCCACCTCAACCAAACCGATTCGTTCCAACTCATCAATATCACGTTTAACCGCACTACGATCACGATGCAGTCGTTGCGACAAGTCCGTGATTGAACCAGAGCACGCTCTCACCTCGCGAAACAATACCAGCTTGGCTGTTGTAATCAGTCGCGCCAAATCTTCTGGATCTTCAAATGCAATTATGCGCTCACGAGAAATGCGCTTGCCCTGATCTGCAAGCTTGGCGATTTCCTTGCCACGCTTGAAAAAATCATCCGTGTTTGCGACTTGAATTGTCGTTTTCATTTCTTGCTCCTAAATGCCACCCAATCAGCTTGGAATCGATCTTCAATATCTTCAAAGGTCGTAAAATCAATCGGCTCGACCACTCCCATGAAATGCCGGTGATGAAAACCGTGAGCATTATCATAACCGACCACACGCCCGTTATCTCCCTGATAGATACCCCGATTGATGTATGCCAAATTGTAACGAACCACCCGCCCCGCTTCGTCTTCCCAAACTTCACGACGCAAAACGCCGTTCCCTTTTTTGAGGGACAATGACCATGAATCATCAGCAATTTTGGTTTCAGACATGACTCATGATATCACTGCTGATGTGAATTAGCATAGTATCACGCTGACTAACTGGGCTTAAATTCACTCAAGAAACGCTACATCTTCAGGAATTAACATGAGATTAGGCAATTTTTATTCCTAGGCATTGACCTGCTTTGATTAGTGCCAGAAGCAGCATAAGCAAAATGCTCTAACAGCTACTTTTGGCGAAATAAATTGATGCGTTCCATCACTATAAATTTATTTGTTTACATTCTGACATCAATAAAACAAAAAGGACCTACAGCGATTAACCGTAAGCCCTTAATTTATATGACAAATTCTGGTAGGAACGAGCAGACTCGAACTGCTGACCCCTTGGATGTCGACCAAGTGCTCTAACCAACTGAGCTACGCTCCTTTTGAAGAGGGCGCATTGTATCTGAAACAGATCAGAGGTTCAAATACAATCGCATCAATCGAGGAAAAAATACTTTACAACCTCACTAGCCGGAATAGGGCGACTGAACAAATAGCCCTGATACTCCTCGCAATTGAGCGTACGAATGAAATCCAACTGCTCCTGAGTTTCAACCCCTTCTGCTGTCACCTTCAGATTCAGGGCGTGCGCCAGCACTGCCGTTGCGCTGACGATGCTCGCATCGTCCGGATCCGTGACGATGTCACGCACAAAGGACTGGTCAATTTTAAGACTATCCAGCGGGAAATTTTTCAGGCGACTCAAAGAAGAATACCCCGTACCAAAATCATCCAAGGCCAGCCTGATACCGTCAGCACGCAATTGCTCAAGTATCTGAAGACCTGACTCGCCAGTACTCATCAACATGCTTTCGGTGATTTCCAGCATCAGGTAGCGCGGATCGAGCCCCGCCTCACGCAAAATCGTCACAACGCGGGCAGAAAAATTATCCTGCTTGAGCTGACGCGCGGACAAATTAACCGCGATCGGCACAATGTCATAGCCCTGCGCCTGCCACAATCGCGCCTGCAAGCAACTCTGGCGCAACACCCAGTCACCGATTTCATTGATCAGCCCCGTCTCTTCGGCAATAGGAATAAACACGGCAGGCGAAATAAATCCTAATTCAGGATGCTGCCAGCGCAACAATGCCTCCATACCGATCATCTTTCCGCTCAGCACGTTGACCTTGGGCTGGTAATACACGGACAGCTGTTGCTGAACAATGGCCACGCGCAGATAGGTTTCAAGCTTCAGCCTTTCGAGCGCCTTGCGATTCATATCCGGAGAATAAAACTTGAAATTGTTACGGCCATCATCTTTAGCCTGATACATCGCAAGATCCGCATTGCGCAGCAACTCGACCGACGTCTCGCCGTCATCCGGATAAATACAAATACCGATACTGGGCGTAATCGACAGCTGATACTCACCCAACGTGAATTTTTCGGTCAGCGACTCGATCATCTTCTCGGCGACGAAAATCACTTCCTCCGACGAATCAAGCTCACTCAGGAGAGCGAGAAACTCATCCCCCCCCAGCCTTGCGATCGTATCACTGCGCCGCAGACAGGTTTTTAGTCTTGCGGCAACCAGTTTAAGTAACGCATCACCGATATCATGCCCTAACGAATCATTGATATTTTTGAAGTAATCCAGATCGATAAACAGCACAGCAACCTTGAAATTATTACGCTGTGCAGACGAAAAAGCCTGCTCGATACGATCGCTCAGCAAATAACGATTAGGCAATCCCGTCAACATATCGTAATTTGCCAAATAGTTGATGCGCTCCTCCTCCTTCTTACGCTCGGTAATATCGAGGAAAACAGCCACATAATGACTGATCTGCGCTGTCTCGTCACGCAGCGCACTAATCGTCACCCATTCAGGGAAAATTTCACCATTTTTGCGTTTATTCCAGATTTCACCGCGCCATAAGTCGTTTGCTCGAAGCGTCTGCCAAAATGCCTCGTAAAATTCCGGCCCATGCCGACCAGAGGAGAGCAGCTTCGGACGCCGCCCTAACACTTCATCCGCCCCGTAGCCGGTAATATCTGTAAAAGCCTGATTTACCATGACAATATTTTGCTCAAAATCGGTAATCATGATCGCTTCAGTATTGCTTTCAAACACCTTGGCGGATAACCTTAAACCCTGCTCCGCTTCCTTGCGCTGCTTGATTTCGTGAGTCAAATTGGCGACCATGTCATGAATTGCCGTCGACAGGTGGGCGACCTCGCCCTCGCCCAAGCGGGCGGGCAATTCATAATCAAGTTCGCCCCCAGCCACTTTGTCGGCAGCCTGACTGATCAGTGAAATCGGCCGCGCAATACGGCCGGCCATCAACCAGCCCAACCAGGCGAACAGCAGACCCAAGGCTGCACCCACAAGCCAGATATGTTGCTGCAACTGACGTGCCGGCGCGAATGCCGTACTGACATCCTGCCGCACCAGACTGGCCCACCCCAGCCCCTGATACTCCCGGTAACCTGATGATTTTGAAAAACCAACCAGATAAGTTTTTCCGTCGTTCCATTTCACCAGCTGAGAACCACCACTCTGGTTTGTACTGATGATCTGCATTGCAGCAGGGGACAGATCAGCGAGTTTGCTCTGCGGCTTGGCGGGACCTGACAGCACCGTACCATCACGGCTGATCAGAAAAATGTCCTTGCCCGGCGTCTTTTTACTGTCGAGCACTTCCTCGGCCCAGCGCCAGAAAATATGCCCGCACAATACCCCCTGCAATACGCCTTGTTTATCCAACACAGGGGCGGCCACATCGACCAGATAAAACATTTCGCCACTGGGATTGGGCAACAGTTTAGAGAGCAGCAGCGCATCATGCACATCGCCGATATAAGTTTTATCGCGCCCCTTGCTGCACCAGGGGCGCTTACTCAAATCCTTGCCTTCCAGATATTGTCCGGTACCCACCAGCCCCACGCCTTTAGTGTCACAAATGCCAATCCACGCATAGGCGTTAAAGGTTGTCTGGAGCCGGGTCAGAATTTCTCGTTTGTGTTCAACAGGCGCCAGCGGATCACGAATTTCATTGAGAATCGCCGCATTCTGAATTTCGCGGCTGCGTTCGAACATACCGCGATCGAGCACATCCAGCGCATTTTTTGCACGCAGCTCAAAGGCGTTACCTTCGCTTTCCTCAATCTGCTTTTTACTGACATCCGCTGCATAAAAACCAATCGCAGCTGACAACAATAGAACCATCGTCGCCGACGCCAGACTGATTTGCGCACGCAAACTATAGCCGGGATGAAATTTCTTTAAGAATTTGTTCATACTCGTTTAATCCAAATAAAATTTTACTGACAGCAAACGCAGGTTGCGTTCATCACTCCGACGATCCTCTGTAGCCGCCCGAAGCTAAATTGTCAAAACGCGTAAATTCCCCACGGAAAGCCAGCGCAACCGTACCGATCGGGCCGTTACGCTGCTTGCCGATGATGATTTCGGCAATTCCCTTATCATCCGTCTCCTTGTTGTAGACTTCGTCGCGATAAATAAACAGAATCAAATCGGCATCCTGTTCGATCGCGCCGGATTCGCGCAAGTCTGACATGACCGGGCGCTTGTTGGGACGCTGTTCGAGAGAACGGTTGAGCTGCGAGAGCGCCATCACCGGACATTGCAACTCTTTAGCCAATCCCTTCAGACCTCGCGAAATTTCTGAAATTTCCGTCGCACGATTTTCGCTCGCCTTGCCTGCATTCGAACTCATCAGCTGCAGGTAATCGACAACAATCAGGCCAAGCTGACCATACTGGCGATGCAGCCGGCGCGCCCTGGCACGCAGATCCAGCGATGACAAAGCCGCCGTCTCATCAATAAACAAAGGCGCATCGTTGAGCTTACCCAGCGCATGAGTCAAACGGCCCCAATCGTCGTCCTGCAGCTTACCGGAACGCAAATCCTGCTGATTGAGCTTGCCGACAGAACCTAGCATACGCATCGCTAGTTGCTCGGCGCCCATTTCCATACTGAAAATCGCCACTGGCAACTTACTGTCCAGCGCAATATTTTCTGCAACATTGATTGAAAAAGCTGTTTTACCCATACTCGGTCGTCCTGCGACAATCACAAGATCACCGGGCTGCAAACCAGAAGTCATTTTATCCAGATCGGCAAAACCGGTCGATGTTCCTGTCACTTCGCTGGCATTGTCACGCCCGTACAGCGTCTCGATGCGCTCGACGACCTTAACCAGCAAAGGCGGCATACCGATAAATCCGGACTTACCCTTGGCACCGGATTCGGCGATCTCAAACACCTTGGCCTCAGCCTCATCGAGCAACTGGCCGGCATCGCGCCCGGTCGGGTTATAGGCGCTGGCGGCGATATCGGAACCGACCTCGGCCAGACGACGCATAACAGAGCGCTCCCGCACAATCTCACCATAACGACGAATATTGGCGGCGGACGGGACGTTCTGCACCAGACTGCCAAGATAAGAAAGCCCGCCGGCCTTATCGAGTTCATCACTGTTTTCCAGCGCTTCAGCCACGGTAATCACGTCAACCGGTTTGGCCTGTTCACTCATGCGCACGATGTGCCGGTAAATCAGCCGGTGCTCTCGACGATAAAAATCATCCTCACCAAGGAGATCCGTAATCTTGTCCAGCGCGGAAGACTCGAGCATCAGTCCGCCCAACACCGACTGCTCGGCTTCAACCGAGTGAGGCGGCAGCTTGATCTGATCGACTTGCGCGTCTGAATTTGAAAAAGTTTGCATGACTTGAATTATGGCGAATAAACGAGCGCTATTTTACCCTGCTGCGCGAAAAATTCTGGAATTAAAAAGGAATAGCTCCCCGCTGAGCACAGGCGAACTCGCGATGGGGCGTACTGCCACACACAGGCCTCTTTTTGCAGGACTGAACTACCCTCGCTCATTGTCAGCAAGCCGCGATTTTATTTTGATTAAACACCCGTTCATGCAATTGAGCAGTGCCGTCTTCAAAAACATGATTTTTTCATACCGTAAAACCTGACAATGACGTATCAACTGGGTGATTGACGGGTAACTTTACACAGAACCGGCTACCCTGCCCCTCCCCCCCAGATTCCGCCCAGATTTCACCGTGATGATGCTCAACAATTTTTCGGCACAACGCCAAGCCGATGCCGGTTCCCTCGTAGTCATCCCGCGTCTGCAAACGCTGAAATACTTTAAACAGGCGATTGATCTGCTCAGGATTGATTCCGACTCCGTTATCCTCAATACATAAAGTCCACTCGTCCGTATCAATTTTACTCGTAACCGAAATTTTTACCGCCCGACCGGCAACGCGATATTTAACCGCGTTTCCAATCAAATTCTGAAATAAGCGCACTAACTCATCCCGGCTGGCAAAGAGTTTGGGCCACGCTCCTGCAATACTCACGTCCGCCTGCGCATCGAGAATGTCTGGCTGCAAATATTTCATAGCCTCATCGAGCGCCCCCCGACAATCCACCGGAATAAACGGATCTGCCGATCTGCCGATCCGTGAATAATCCAGCAAGGCTTCGAGCATACAATCGATGCGCTTCGCACCATCAACGGCATAATTAAAATAGCTGCGCTTTTCATCGTCGAGTGAGCCTCCCAATTCGATCTCAAGCAATTGCAAATAGCTGGAAATCATCCGCAAGGGTTGGCGCATGTCATGCGATACCGCGTAACTAAATTGCTCCAACTCTGCATTGGTGCGTTTCAATCTTTCCTCGGCGTTCTTACGTTCTGCTATGTCGCGTGACGCATTCCACAGTACAGGAACTCCACCATAATTAACCGCCTTGGCACTGATCTCAACGTCGATAATGGTGCCATTTTTTCGACGATGGCGGGTCTCAAAAATATTGCCTGCTGCGAAATTCTCTTTCAACTTCTCAGCGAGCGCCTGAAGGGAAAAATTCGCGTCCCACTGCGCCACATTCATTTTCAGCAACTCATCCCGACTGTAACCCAGCATATGGCAAAACATGTTGTTTACTTCTACGACATTACCGCCGGCATCAAGTAAATGTATCCCATCGCCGGCAGTTTGCATCAACAGCTCAAATTTCTCCTTGTCTTTCGCAACGGACAGCACCTCCTGCAAACGCTGCTCATCGGATATGTCCTGTAACGTTCCCGAAACACGAATCACCAGTCCTGCGTCATCCCGCACCCCTGCACCGCGCAACTGCGCAAAACGAGGACATTCGGAATGGCTGATCCTCACTTTCAATTCAAACGGCTCTCCGCCCTGCTGCAAACGACGCATCGCCTCTTCAACAGCTTGCCGATCCTGAATCTGCATACGGACGAATACATCGTTCAGCGAGTAGGCGCGCTTATCCGGCAGATCAAAAAATTGCAAAACCTCCCTTGAAAACTGACACTCATCAGTTGATGGATTCCAGTCCCATCGCCCGAGGCGAGCCAACTGTTGCGCCTGCAATAAAGCCGCTTCGTTATCTTTTAGCTTGCGGAATAACAAATTGATCGGATCGGTCAGACCTGTCACGACAACCGCCTTATAAATGAAATAAAATGCGACAATTTTCAGCAGGTGCCCGATCTGATTCATCGCGTCGTTCATCCCCACTGATTTGTATTGCGTAAAACACATCTCCATGAGGATGGTTACGGCAATCGACCAGACAACCAATCGCAGCACTCGCTCATCAAAAAACTGCTTCCTTTGTATGAGCATAACCAGACTCAGCAACAGCATGCCGGAAATCAGGTACTCCATGATTTTTTTAAAGGGCGTCAAACCCTGCCCGGGCACAAAGCATTCTGGGAAAATTTTAAAGTAGACAATCGAGGAAACTAACAGCGTTGTGGCTATTAAAAACACGATCAGAAGAAAGTTTCGGCTTAGTTTTTTTCCGTTGCTCAAGAAATAAAGACCAATCACCATGCTGATTGATTCCATCGCTCTGGCCGCGATCCAAAATTGAGGCGCGTAATAGTCGTAATCTTTTAAAACCCCCATCCCCTTATAAGAAAGGGTATGCAGGATATCGATAAAACCGATGAATAAATACGCAACCCCAATAAACAAGAGGTATTGGTTTTGAATGGATTGCCAGCAATTGATAGCGATAATAAATATCGTAATTGCGATAATTACGCTGAATAGTTCAGCTAAATTATGGAACAGCAGATAGTTATAATAGGTAGTGAGGTGGACGCCGAACAGGACAAAAAATCCGATGATGACTTCACTCCAGCTGAAATCATGCCTGTCAAAGACAAGTGAGTAGGATTTACTGCTCTGTATCATTTTCGCTCCGGATCAGGAAATGAGCGCCACTTCTGCATTCACCCGCGGATTGTAGGTCAAATCCCACCCCGTGTGTATCTCGGATTAACTATGATGCAAAATTGAGCCCCTTCATTTCGTCCGATCTAAAACTGCCGGGCGTCGGACATAAGTGCCCGCGATTGAAAAGATACCCGAATTTAGGACAAAAAAAGTCCCCGAATTTCTTCGGGGACTCATTTTTAATACAGTTTATTCAGCTGTTATTCAATCCTCTGCAGAGTAATTACTCACTGTGCAGATTCATATACCAGCTGCAAAGCAACTGCTTAGTGCTCGCCTAAAACAGAAACAGTGATTTCCACTGTAACATCGGTGTGCAACTGAATGCTGACGGTGTAATCGCCAACTGATTTCAGATGACCATCAGCAGTGCGAACCTGCGCCTTGTCGACTTCGAAACCGGATGCAACCAGCGCTTGAGCGATGTCTGCATTGGTAACAGAACCGAACAAACGACCATCAACACCGGCCTTTTGCGAGATTTGTACGGTTGTGCCGGCCAGCTTTTCGCCGCGTGCTTGCGCATCAGCCAGCTTGGCCTTGTCAGCTGCAATGATTTCAGCGCGGCGCACTTCGAATTCAGCCATGTTAGCTGTCGTAGCGCGCTTTGCCTTGCCTTGCGGGATCAAGAAGTTACGAGCGTAACCGTTCTTGACATTAACAACATCACCCAAAGAACCCAGGTTGATGACTTTTTCCATCAAAATTATTTGCATGTCCGATACTCCTAGTGCAAATCAGTATAGGGCAGCAAAGCCAGGAAACGCGCGCGCTTCACGGCAGTGCTCAATTGACGCTGGTAGCGTGTCTTGGTACCGGTGATACGTGCTGGAATCAGCTTGCCATTTTCAGAGATGAATTCCTTCAGGATATTCACATCTTTGTAATCTACTTCTGCGATCTTCTCAACTGTGAAGCGGCAGAATTTGCGACGCTTGAACAGATTGTTGCGAGAAAAACGCTTCTTTTTGTCATCAGTACTTTTGCTAGATGGACGAGCCATGATGTTCCCTTTTACCAAATGTTGATAAACCCAACCGGTGCGCAAGCGCGAACCCGGCTAAGCGACCAGATTTAAGCTTCTGCGCTTTCTTCTTTAGCCTGAACAACCTCTTCACTCAGCACTGAACGGGATTTTTCTTCCTTCATCATTGCCGATGGAACGGTAACAGCAGCCTTGGTCTTAACGGTCAGATGACGCAGAACGGCATCGTTGAAACGGAACGCGTGTTCCAGTTCATCCAAAATTTCCTGATTGCATTCGATATTCATCAGCACGTAATGGGCTTTGTGAATTTTTTGAATTGCGTACGCCAGTTGACGGCGGCCCCAATCTTCCAGACGGTGAATCTGACCGCCCTTTGCTGTTACTAATGTGCGATAACGCTCGATCATTGCAGGCACTTGCTCGCTTTGATCAGGATGCACGATAAACACGATTTCGTAATGTCGCATTACATCTCCTTGTGGTTATAAACGCCCCCCGCCATGCGAGACGGTGGAGCAAGGCTGCAAAACCGACGATCGGCCTTACAGGGGCGCGGATTATAACAGAATCCAGGAAATGGTCAATTGATAATGGATAATTTTCAACTGTCAATTATCCATTACTTCACTCTTCCAGCAAATCGAGTTTTTTAGCCAGCCACTTGGTCGTGGTCGCCTGCAGCAAGATGGTCATCAGTATCGCGATAAAGGTGACCGAGGCGATAATCTGCGCGCCCGGCGCCTTCATGCCAACCAGCATACCGGCCAGTGCACCGGGAATCACGCCGGTCTCCCGCGTCCAGCACATAAACAGCAACTCCTTGATACTCCATTTCGCGCGACGATCGGGCAATGCGCATAAAAATACCGTCGCGGGACGCGCCACCAGCATAAACACCACCACGACAGCAACACCTGCCCACAAATACTGGTTCATCAGCGTAAAGTCGACTTGCGTACCGAGCAAAATAAAAATGAACATGCGCATAATCAGCGCCGTAGTCATCACAAAGTCTTCCAGCTGATGACTCTCGGAACGCGAGCGTTTAAAGCCCAGCGACTCGACGTTCCCCAGCATGATGCCAAACACGAAAACAGCCATAAATCCGCTCGAATGCAGACCATCGGCGCTCATATACGCACCGATCACCGCCATCAGTGTGACTACAGGGGCAAACTCAGCCAGAAAATCGTATTTTTCGTGCGCGATAAATACCGCTGCCAGATAGCCTAACACCCCGCCGATTGCAATACCGAACAAAGACTGCTTGAGCAAATCGAGCAGCGCATCGCCTGCCGAAAACTCCCCCGCCCCCATCGCCACCCCCAGCACGGTGAAGGTGATAATCGCACCCATTGCATCGTTAAAGGCCGACTCGGTCATGACCGCCTGAGCGACACGCTCTTTAATTTTTACCTGCTTGAATACGGGCACCAGCGTCGCAGGATCGGTGGACGCGAGCACAGAACCCAGCAACAGTGCCACGATAACAGGCAGGCCGAGAAAGTACCAGGCGGCAAGCCCTGTTATGCCAGCCGTAATCAGCACACCGATCGTTGCCAGCACGACCACCGTGATCCACACTTCATTGAGCACGCGAAGTTTAATCGATGCCCCGCCATCGAAGAGAATGTAGCTCGACCCAAAAATTAAAATCAACTGATTGGCAGCGGAGTCCGCTTTAATGTCGACAAAGTCGAGCACGCCCGGGCCGATCAGCATCCCCGCCAGCAAAAAAACCACCACATCGGGGACACGCACCAGTCGCGCCAGAAGACCTGAAAACGTACCCAAACCCAAAACAATGCCGAACAGCAGCAGCGTGTGTTTGGCAATTTCCAGAGAAGCGGATGATTCCATTTTTATTACTCCAACAACCTTAGCCGTTTAAAATTTACAACCGAACGATCCGCACAACCTTGCTCGGACATCGACAAGCAGAACCGTAAATACCCTAATTTCTGTGACGGTTTTGGTTAAACCGCACATGTTCGCTATCGTCCCGACACCATGGCATGAACTGCGCTTATTTTTCCGGCGATCTGCTGCAAAGGGAGCTCTTCACAGACCGCCCCCAACTTCATCGCCTCCTTAGGCATGCCATACACCACACAGGAATCTTCATTTTGACCCAGCGTATACGCACCGGCATCGCGCATCTCTTTCAGCCCTCTGGCACCATCGTCCCCCATCCCCGTCATGATGATCCCGAGCGCGTTCTTGCCGGCAAATTTGGCTACCGAACGGAACAAGACATCGACTGACGGACGATGCCGGTTGACAAGCGGCCCCTCAACGATTTCGACGTGATATTGCGCACCGCTGCGCTTGAGCAGCATGTGCTTGCCTCCCGGCGCAATCAAGGCGCGACCCGGAATCACGCGGTCATTGTTTTTAGCCTCCAGCACCTCGATCTGACACAGGCTATTCAAGCGCTGGGCAAAGGCTTCGGTAAACATCTCCGGCATATGCTGCACGACCACAATCCCGGCACACACACGCGGCAACGCGGTCAACACCGCTTCCAACGCCTGAGTACCGCCGGTTGACGTCCCGATGGCCACGATCTGTTCGGAAGTCATCCCTAAACGGGCCATTCCCGGTGGCGGCAAAATCGCGTCCGCATTGAGCTTTTGACTGGGCACAGGCGGCCTTTGCGTGGTATTGGTCAGGCGGCGCATATTCGCACGCGCGGCCGCCTTAACCGCCCCCACCAGATCATTGGACGCATCTTCCTGCAAGTAGCGTTTCACGCCCATCTTGGGCTTGGTAATGATGCTGGTCGCGCCCGCCGCCAGTGCCTGCATGGTCGCCTGCGCGCCTTTTTCGGTCAGCGTAGAACAAATCACCACCGGGGTCGGACGTTCGCTCATGATCTTGTTCAGAAAAGTCAGTCCGTCCATACGCGGCATTTCGATGTCGAGCACAATGACATCCGGCCACTGCACCTTCATTTTTTCCATCGCAAAAATCGGATCCATCGCCGTCGCATACACCGTAATGCCCGGATCAGATTCTAGCACCTGCTTGACAACCTCACGCACCACAGCAGAATCATCAACAACCAACACTTTAATTTTACTCATTTTTTTCCTGAATTTCTGTGATCAACATGAACCAGACCCACTTCGCCGCTCCATACGTCGAATATCACCTTGCGATGACCAAAGCTGCCCAGATGATCGTAATCAAGCGTAAAACCGTATTGATTCAACAGGCGGTGCGCACACTCGATATTCTGAAAACCGATGTCGGTGGAACTCGCCGCCCGCCCGCCGAACATATTGCCGCCGCCATAAATATGCACCTGATAACTTGCAGGTTTAGTGCAACGCCGCGCTATTTCCTGCATGAACAGCGCCATCGCTTCCTCGCCGTATTTGCCATCGAGCGGCAAATTTCCTCGCAGCTTATTGCGACTGGGCAGCATAAAATGACACATACCGCCGTGCGCAAGAGTCGGATGCCACAGCACGATAGAGACACAGGAACCGAGCAAGGTGGTGATGCGCAAGCGCCCCTCTCCGAAGCAAAAATCGCCCGGTTTCAGATAAACCTCACGCTCAGGCGTGACACCACTCATACTCAGGGTTTTCTATAAATGGTGGGTTTTACCAAAGTCAGCACATTGGTAATCCCGTTCAACGACTCCGAATGCCCCACGATCAGATAGCCGCCAGATTTTAAGCTGCGTATCAAATTGGCCACCACGCGCTGCTTTGTCGGAATATCAAAATAAATCAGCACATTACGCAAAAATATCACGTCGAAATCGCCCATTTTCTTCATACCCTCGACATTCAGATTGAGCTGTTCGAAGCCCACATGCTGACGCAATTTCTTATCGATCAAAAAGGTACCTGCCTGATCATCACGCCCTTTTAGGCAAAACTTCTTCAGGTAGGGCACATGTATTTTTTCAGCTTCGGCCATACGGTAATGGCCGCGCCGTGCATGCTCCAATACGGAATGACTGATATCGGTGCCGAGTATCTCCCATGCACCTTCCACCCCCAGTTTATCGGCCAGCACCATGGCAATGGTATAGGCCTCAGCACCGATGGAGGCTGCCGCACTCCACACACGGTAGACATCGCCGCTCGCGATGCTTTTTGGCACGATCTGTTTGAGAAATTCGAAATGCTGGGGCTCTCTGAAAAAGTACGTTTCATTCGTGGTCAACAGATCGACCATGAAGCGCAACTCATCGGCATGCGCGGGATCGGTGACATATTTAAAATATTGCGTGTAGGTATCGAGTCCCAACGCACTCAGCCGTTTGGACAAACGACCGGTCATCAATACTTTTTTCGCATCGGAAAGAGAGATGCCGGCAATATCGTAGAGCAGACCGCTCAAACGTTTAAATTCCGTATCGTTAATTTCGTAACTCATCGATCACGCCTAAAATTGCAGAGCCTGACTCAGGGAGCCTACCTCTTCCATTGCTTCATTGAGAATACGGCTGAGGGTTTCCTCGCCGATCACCATTTCAATCTGAGCCGTCTGCATCTGTCCCGCCGCCATACCGTCAAGCTGATGCAATGGGGAAGTCACAGGACTCAGCTCTTCAGCGAGCAGCAGTGTATCGGCCATGGTCTCCGGCGGCATGGCCAAAAAACCCTCCCAGAACACGTCCATTTCATCCGAAACGGCCTCAGGAATTGAGAGTTTTTTGAGTACCGCACGGCCTACTATCTCCTCGCCGTAATCCATCCAGTCGGAAAAATCGCCTTCTAGCAGACCGGGGAATTCATCCGCCCTCGACAACATATAAAAACCGCCGATTTCGTGAATGATGCCCGCAAACATCGCCGTTTCCGGATTCTGCAAGGTGACGTGCCGCGCGACAACCTGCGCTAAAGCAGCGACATGCGCCGTGTGCTGCCAGAGCTGATTCACCAGTTCACGATGGCGCGGATCGGTCGACACGCCGGCCATCTGCCGCGCGACCAGCGCCATCACAAGTGAGCGTACCACATTAAATCCCAGCCGCATGACGGCAATCTCCACATCTGAGATCTCATGCCCGGAACGGTTGTAGAGCACGGAGTTGGCGATAGCAATCACCCGCGCAGCCAGAAGCGGCTCAGCCTGTATCAGACGGGCAGCGACATCAAGCGAGCAATCAGGATCATCGAGCGCCTGACGCAGTTTTAGGGCCAGTTGCGCACCCGTCGGGAAAGCCAGTTCACCTTTGGCAACATCGAGTGCGATTTGCTTGAAAATTTCACGTTTATTCATGGTGCGCATCATACATCCATTACACTGTATTTTCGTGACTCACATCATACCGCGAAGTGACATATCCCTGTAGAATGACCGCGTTAACTCAATGTGAGCTAACTCACTTCCGAACAGATAAACCATGATTCATCAGACAGGCAAGGATTTTGAGCGTATCGCCCGTAATATCAACCCCGGCGGCTGGGCAATCGAGGCGGAACGTCCGATCTCGACGCTATTGGGTTCCTGCGTTGCCGTCTGCCTGTTTGATCCTGTCCTGAAAATTGGCGGGATGAACCATTTTTTGCTGCCAACCACCAGTACCGGCAACACCGACATTGATGTGATCCTCAATGGAGACTACTCGATGGAAGTACTGGTCAACGGACTGCTTGGCAAGGGTGCAAAAAAGCCCCGCCTGCTGGCGAAAGCTTTCGGCGGCGGCACCATCATCAGCTCGATACGCATGGCGATCGGCGAGCGCAATGCGGCATTTGCCAATGAATGGTTGCAGCGCGAAGGCATCAAGCTGGTTGCCTCTGACTTTAACGGCCCCTGGTCGCGCAAAGTGGTGTTTGTTCCGCAGAATGGCGATGCCTACTGCCGGCGGATTCCCACCACGCAAGCCAGCGCCATCGATGTCGCGCGCGCCGAACAGGAATACGAACGCATGCTGACCGAGAAAAAGAAAACAACCGTGAAAAAAATCGAGCTGTTTTAAACCGACAGCACCGATAAACTTTAATCGACAATACTGTGAATAATCGAACCCTTGATTCCGGCTTCAAGTCCTTACAACTAAAGACAAAGTTTTTGCTGATCGTTAACAGCATTACTTTTCTGCTGCTGTCGTTTGCAACCGTTGTACTGTACCAATCGATCAAGCACATCATGCTCGATTCCGTGCAACAGCGCGCGGAGGAAATCGCCAATGAAGTCATCGACGGCGCCAACATGCTGATGGTAACCGGACAAATCTCCAGGCACGAAAACATCACGCTGCTGCTTAAAAAAATTGCCAGCGCGGGCAATGTCAGCAAGCTCAATCTGATACGCACCGAACAGGTTGCACGGCAATTCGGCCCGGGCAGCATAAACGAGAAAATCGTTGATGAAATACAGCAAGGCGCAATTCGCGACAAGCGCCCCTCCTATACGTATATCGAACGAAATGGCACCCGACTGTTCCGCGCAGTAACCCCCTATGTGGCCAGCCATAACTTCCACGGCACCGATTGCCTCTCCTGCCACAAAGTCGAGGCGGGCACTGTCAACGGCATCTCCGACATTGAGATTGACCTGAGCGACGATTTAAAGCTGTTAAACAACATCGTACTGTCGCTGATCGCAGGCCAGTTCATGTTGCAGCTCGTGCTTTTCTTCCTGATCAAATGGGCTGTGCGCCGCTTCGTCGTGACCCCGCTCAACGAAGCCGTTGAGGTTGCAAACCGGATTACCGAGGGTGATCTTTCAGTTAAGATTAAAGTCGTCAGCGACGATGAAACCGGCAAACTATTGCTGTCCATGCAGCATATGAGCGTCACCCTTAACCGCTTCATCAATGACATGACCTGTGCACTGGAACAAATCACCCGGCAGAACGGCGACATCGAATTCATCGAAGAAGCAGGCCTCAAGGGCGAATTTTTAAGATCAGTACAGCTCACGAATGGCGCGTTACAACTAATTTCAGTACACCGAAAACAAATACAAGATGATCTGTTCCGCGGCAAACTCGATGGCATCAACAGCACAGGCCTGCTCGACAACCTTGGTCACAGCCAGGAAGACTTAATGGAAGTCGCGCAAGTGGTGGACAGTCTGTCCGCCTTTGCCAGCCAGTCTGCTCAAGCGGCCGAGGCAGGTGCAGAAGAGTCCAGATCCGCTACGGCACAGATAGAACACTTGTCGGTACAGTCCTCCGCGCTCGAACAGGCCGTCAATCTTCTAAGCGAGGAAGGAAACAAGGCGCTCGACGCCACACAGCAGATCGATGTCATTGTCAAAAAAGTCAACCTGCTTGCACTCAACGCGGCCATTGAAGCGGCCCGGGCCGGCGAATCAGGCCGTGGTTTCGCTGTGGTTGCCGACGAAGTCCGCAAATTATCGGAAATGACGGCGGTGTTTTCCAGCGACATCCGCCTGTCGCTCACCGCCGTGGCCACGGAGGCTACCCGCATGCAAGGTTCGGCACACTCGATGAGTGCGACCACACAGCGCTCGCTGGAAAGCACGTATCGTGTCAAAGAAAAACTGGATCAGGTAAGCACTGCCGCCGCTACATCAAGCACATCATCGATGCTTGCCAAATCGCTGACCGTCGCCTCGCTGGCAAAAATTGACAGCTTTACCATGAAACAGGTGGCCTACCGGCAGGCGCGTGAAAAA
Source organism: Gallionellales bacterium GWA2_54_124 (assembly GCA_001801025.1). Taxonomy (GTDB): domain Bacteria; phylum Pseudomonadota; class Gammaproteobacteria; order Burkholderiales; family Gallionellaceae; genus Gallionella. The sequence continues at coordinate 705,807 of MGWO01000007.1, read as the reverse complement.
ACGGCATTCCATGCCAGCGAACTGCATTTCGCCAGCATTGATGCGCTGATAGACCAGGTGCCAGAAACGCACAAAAACACCCTACGCATGCAGGCCACAAAAATGACCCAGTCTATCGATAGCGCCGTCCAATCGCTGCAGGCCGGCAATCAGGGCAGCGAAGTTTTTGAGTTGATGGAGCGCGCTAATCAGGAACTGACGGATGCGATTGATGCTGCGCTTGCCAGCGTACGTTCGGCAACTGACAAGATTCAAGACAACGGTGTTAAGATCGATCTGTTTTAGCCTAAAATCTGCCACCGGCCTCAAAGCGGGTGCTATGATTATCGCCTGATTAAGTTTAACTTGCCGGCTCACAGGGAGGAAAAATGTTGTCTATCAAGCCGCACGCGACCAAAATCCGGCCTTTGGCACATGAACACTGAGTTAAAACCGCTACTGCTAAGACAATTGCACAAGTTGGGGCTTGATGCCGGGCAGCCGCCCGACCTCAACGGCTGGCGTGATCTGTTGTCTGTCATCGAACAAACCTACCATGAAGCCGAACAGGATCGCTATGTGGCGGGACGGTCACTCGCCGTTTCATCAAATGAAATGAGCGAGCGCTACCGGCGTCAGCGGCATAACGATGAAGCGCGTCTGCGCACACTGCTTAACACGATCAAGGATCTGGTCTGGCTCAAAGACCCCCAAGGAGTCTATCTGGCCTGCAATCCGATGGTCGTGGGACTCTTAGGCGCGGTGGAATCACACATCATAGGCCGCACCGATTACGACTTTATAAACCGCGAACAGGCTGATTTATTTCGGGAACATGATCGCGCTGCCATCGATAGCGGTACCGTATGCATCAATGAAGGATGGCTGACTTTTAAAGATACGGGCTATTGCGGCCTGTTTGAAACCTCTAAAACACCGGTATACGACGATGCAGGGCAACTGATCGGTGTATTTGGCATCGCGCGCGACATCACACAACGCAAACGGGATGAGGCAGCCTTAAAAAACAGCGAGCAGCAGGCGCGCAATCTGATTGACAGACTGCAGGTCGGCGTCTTGCTGCAATCTGCAAACGCCGAAATTGTACTGTGCAATCAGATCGCACTCGATCTGCTGGGACTCTCCGAAGCACAGCTCTTGAGTAAATCCTCTTTTGATCCGGACTGGAACATTATCCACGAAGACGGCTCACCCTTCCCGGGCAGCGAACATCCGGTACCTTTGTCGATTGCGACTAAACGACTGGTTCACGATGTCGTGATGGGGGTCTATCGTCCCGCACAACGCGATCGCGTCTGGCTGCTGGTCAGTGCCGCACCGCAGCTGAATCAAAACGATGAAGTTGAACAGGTGATATGCACCTTCGTCGACATCACAGAACGCAAGAAAATGGAGGAGCGGCTAGAACTGACCCAGTTTGCCAGTGACTATGCGCCTGACAGCATACTCTGGCTGGATGAGCAGGCGCGCATCTGCTACGCCAATGAAGCCGCCTTACATTGTCATGGCTTTAGCAAAGAAGAATTACTGTCGATGACAATACACGACCTGGATCCCGACTTCCCCCCGGACGTGTGGCTGGCACACTGGCATGAATTACAACACAAGGGCGGCATCACCCTTGAAACGCGCCACCGCCGGCGCGACGGATCTGTTTTCCCGATTGAAGTCTCGGCGAATTTCGTCAAATTTGGCGATAAAGAATACAACATTGCTTATCACCGCGACATCACAGAACGCAAGCAATCGGAGGCCGCACTGCGCTACAGCGAACAGCGATTACGCGACGTCAGCGAAGCGTCCGGCGAGTATCTGTGGGAAATCGATATCAATCGGGGCTATACCTATGTCTCGAACCGCTCGATCGATGTCAAAGGATACACACCGGATCAATTGCTGGGCCACGCACCTGCTGAGTTTATGCCACCCGAAGAGGTTGAGAAGGTAGCCCGTATCGTCAACCTCGCCATCAGTAAAAACCAACCCTTCAAATTACAACATCGCAACATCACACCGAGCGGTGCGATCCTATGGGAAGAAGTGAGTGGCGTCCCCTATCATGACGATGCCGGAATCCTGCTTGGACTGCGCGGTACAGGCCGGAACATTACCGGACGTAAATTAAAGGAAGAGCAGCTCAGGGTTGCCGCAGCCGCTTTTGAAACGCATGAAGCCATTATGATCACCGATGCCCGCGGCACGATCATTAAAGTCAATCAGGCATTTCAGCGCATCACCGGCTACAGCGAGGAAGAAGTACTGGGAGAAAATCCACGTATCCTGAGTGCCGGACGTAACGACAAATCGTTCTATACCGAGATGTGGCAACAACTGACTACGCGTGGCAGATGGCGGGGCGAAATATGGGACAAACGCAAGAGCGGACATATTTACCCGAAATGGATGACCATTACGGCCGTGCGTGACGACAACGGAGTGACGACCGAATATGTCGCTATCTTCAGCGACATCACACAGCGCAAACAAGATGAAGATGAAATTCGCAATCTGGCATTCTACGATGCACTGACCCGGCTGCCTAACCGCCGCCTGCTGCTCGATCGTTTACACGCTGCGCTATCGGCCTCAGCACGCAGCAAGCGCTTTGGTGCGGTGCTGTTTCTTGACATGGACCGTTTCAAAACACTCAACGATACTTTAGGACATGATTACGGCGATCTGTTGCTGACTCAGGTAGCTGAACGCATCAAGCTGTGCGTGCGTGAAATCGATACCGTTGCTCGCTTAGGCGGGGATGAATTTGTCGTACTGATCGAAGAAATTGCTCCTGTTGCCGAAGAAGCTTCCAAACATATTGCCATTATCGCCGAAAAAATCCGCAGTGCACTCGCGCTCCCGTACCGCCTCAAGAACGAACATCATCACAGTTCGCCCAGCATCGGTGTCTGTTTATATAGCGGCGATGAGGAATCCACGGACGATTTACTCAAACACGCGGATATCGCGATGTATCAGGCCAAAAATTCCGGTCGCAATGCCGTGCGTTTTTTTGATCCGCTGATGCAACAGGTCGTCGAATCGCGCGTCACGCTGGAAAACGACTTGCGCCACGCACTGCCCAATGAGCAGCTACAACTGCACTACCAAATCCAAGTCGACGATAATCATCGTGCAATCGGCGCAGAAGCACTGGTACGCTGGACACACCCGATACGCGGCATGGTCTCGCCCGCGCACTTCATTCCGGTTGCCGAGGAAAGCTCACTCATCATAGCGATCGGCGAATGGGTTCTGGACACGGCCTGCCGACAACTGGCTGTATGGGCGGATTCTCCGCTGACCTGCAACCTGACGCTGGCGGTCAATGTCAGCGCACAGCAATTCAAACAGACCGGATTCGTCGAACACATCGCGGAGCTCATACAAACGTACTCCATTGTGCCGCAACGTTTAAAACTGGAACTCACTGAGAGCGTGGTGCTGAACGATGTCAATGACATCATCCAGAAGATGCATGCCTTGAAAGTCCACGGCATCAGACTGTCGCTGGACGATTTCGGCACCGGCTATTCATCGCTTTCCTACCTGAAAAATTTACCGCTGGATCAGCTGAAAATCGACCAGAGTTTTGTACGCAATATCGCAACCGATGAAAACGATGCCGTGATGGTCAAAACCATCATCGCGATGGCAAAGAATTTCCGGCTGAACGTGATAGCCGAAGGGGTTGAAACAGAGGCGCAACTGGCGTTCTTAAAACAGAACGGCTGCATGTGCTATCAGGGCTATTACTTTGGGAAACCCATACCGATAGAACAATTTCAAAACCAGCTTGAAGCGCTATCAAAAACCGTCTGATTGAAATTGGGCCGGAAAATCCGGCCCAATTGTTTTAGAAACGCTCGAAATCCTGCTCGTCAGGTGTCCCGCTGCGGCTCAATCAAACAGACAACTCCGATACACCGGCTGCCTGCCCCAGCATAGATAATTCGTCGACCGACAAAACTTTATCCGCATTAAGAATAATGACAAACTTCCCGGCAATTTTCCCCATTCCCTTAATGAAATCCACCCGGATTTTAGCGCCGAAAGCCGGAGCCGGCTCAATTTCGGCAGTCGGAATTTCCAGCACTTCCGAGACGCTGTCCACCATCACCCCGATGTCCTGACGCGTTTCATCGCTGCCCTCGACTTCAATGATCACAATGCAGGTGCGGCGCGACACCTCGGTTTTACTGCGACCGAAACGCACCGCCAGATCCACCACCGGCACCACGCTGCCGCGCAGATTGATCACCCCGCGTATGAAACCCGGCATCATCGGCACTTCAGTCAGACTGCCGTACTCGATGATTTCCTTGATGTTGAGAATAGCGATGGCAAACATTTCGCCGCTCAACAAAAAGGTCAGATACTGATGATCATCGAGGACTGCGCTCACAGCCGTATTCGCAGCAACCGGCAGATTTTTAGCTGTACTCATGTTCATTCACCTCAGAAACGTTCAAAGTCTTGCTCGTTGGGCGCACCACTGACATATTGATTTGCCTTTCTGGCAGGCGCACGTGCAGACTGTGCCGGTACGCGTGAAACATGGCGCGCCGATGTCAAAACTTGTGCGGAGGAGTCGTTCAGTTTGAAGAAGGTCATCACTGACTGCAACTGTTCGGCCTGACTGCTCATTTCTTCAGCTGTTGCCGCCAGCTCTTCCGAAGCAGAGGCATTTTGCTGGGTAGTCTGGTTCAGCTGCCCCATCGCGCTGTTGATTTGCCCCACGCCGCTTGCCTGCTCACTCGAGGCTGACGCAATCTCCTGCACCAGATCGGACGTCTTGTTGATCGAGGGCACCATCGCCTCCAGCAGCTTGCCGGCTTTTTCAGCCATGCTCACACTGCTGCCAGCCAGCTCGCCAATTTCCTGAGCGGCCACCTGTGAGCGTTCAGCCAGCTTTCGCACTTCAGCCGCCACCACCGCGAAACCCTTGCCGTGTTCGCCGGCGCGCGCCGCTTCAATCGCCGCATTCAGCGCCAGCAGATTGGTCTGGTACGCGATATCGTCCACGATACCGATCTTGCCCGCGATCTGCTTCATCGCCGTCACGGTGTTTTCCACCGCCTGACCGCCTTCGGTCGCCTCGCGCGCGGCCTTACCGGCCATCCCGTCGGTGACCTTGGCATTTTCGGTATTTTGATCAATCGATGCGGTCATCTGCTCGATCGACGCGGTCGTCTCTTCAACGCTGGCCGCCTGCTCGCTGGACGATTGCGACAGCGATTGCGCAGTAGCACTGATTTCTTCCGAGGCGCTAGCCAGAGAATCGGCATTGCCGCGCACGGCGGTGATAATTTCGGTCAGCTTAGCCACCATATTCTGCATGGCACTGAGCAACTGTCCGGTTTCATCGGTTGACTCCACCACAATCTTGACGTTCAGGTTACCTTCGGACAAGTTATTGGCCACCTTCACGGCTTCATCCAGCGGACGGGTGATACTGCGGGTGACCCAAAAGGCAAAACTCAGCGCGATTAAAATAGCCGCCAGCGACAACACCAGAATCAGACTCTTCGCGCCCTCTGCCGCCGTATTCGCTTCATTGCCGGTCTTGGTCATCAAAGCTGACTGAAACTCAACCAGCGCTGAGACGGCCTTGATGTAATCCCCTTGCGATTTGCGAATTTTGCTGATCATAAATTCAACAGCTTCATCGCGTTTACCGGCTTTTTGCAATTCAAGGAATTTGTTCTGATCGTCGACATACACTTTACGGGCATCGAGTGCCTCAGCCAGTACTTTCTTCCCGTCATCCGAATGAATGGTTTTTTCCAGCTTGTCGAAACGATCAAGAATAACCTTGCGCGCCTCCATCAATCGATCCAGTTCCTTCTGCACTTCATCGGGCTTAACCAGCAGCGAATTGCGCATGGACCGAGCAATCACGTTAATTTGATCGATGATGTCATTGGCCATCACCGTCTTGGGAAACTTATCATTGATCACATCGCCGATTTCCGTACTGATCTGCGTTAAACGCAGATAAGACACCACAGAAATGGTCGCCAGCAGTAGCACCATCAAACCAAAACCGATTCCAAGACGAACACCGATACGTAAATTTTTAAACATCACTCACTCCTTAGGACAAATAATTAAACGGGTTGCTATGCTGCCTGAATCCTGTTTTGCTGCACGGTTGCCAAAGCCACCAAAGACTGCACATCGAGTATCAGTGCGACCTCGCCTGACCCCAGAATAGTAGACCCCCCTATCCCTTTGATATGTTTGAAAATAGTACCCAGCGGCTTAATCACGGTCTGAAATTCACCCATCAGTTCATCGACAACCAGACCGATCTTCTGTCCGGCATACTGCACCACCACAATATTTTCGCGGCGACCACCGCTGTCGCCGACATCGAACTGCTCGCGCAAACGCACGAACGGCAGCACTTCGCCGCGCAGATTGATATATTGACGCGTCAGCGTGTCTGCCCTGTCCTTTTCCGACAGCTCGATACACTCGACCACCGTTCCCAGCGGAATCACATAGGAGGCGCGTCCCACGCCGACGAGGAATCCGTCGATGATCGCTAACGTCAGCGGCAATCGTATCCGGAAAGTAGACCCTTCCCCCTCACGGCTCTCGACTTCAACCGAACCGCGCAGCGCCGTGATGTTGCGTTTGACGACATCCAGCCCCACACCCCGTCCTGAAATATTGGTGATCTTGTCAGCAGTAGAAAATCCCGGTTCAAAAATCATACCAAAAATCTCACTGTCAGTGAGCACCTGATTGGCAGAGATCAGCTCACGCTCGCGCGCCTTGTTGAGAATTTTATCCCGGTTCATACCGGCGCCATCGTCGGTGATCTCGATAGCGATACCACCAGACTCGTGATACGCGTTGAGTTTAAGCGTGCCACGAGCAGGTTTTCCCTTTGCCAGTCGTACATCGGTTGGCTCAATGCCGTGATCGAGTGCATTGCGCACCAGATGCATCAGCGGATCGCCCAGTTTTTCAACAACTGACTTATCAAGTTCAGCATCACTGCCGCTGATCACGAGTTCAATGTCTTTACCCAGTTCGCGGCTAGTGTCGCGCACCACACGCTGAAAACGGGTAAAAGTCTCGCCGATTTGCACCATGCGTAACTGCAAGGCGCTGTCGCGGATCTGTTCGACCAGCATTGAAATCACTGAAGTGGATTCCACCAGTGCAGTCTCGCCGCTTTTGCGCGCCTGCATGTTAGCCCCGGCGCTGGCAATCACCATTTCGCCAACCAGATCGATCAACTGATCAAGTTTGGCAGCCTGCACACGGATCAGCTGCGACTCGATGGTTTTCTTGTCCGCCACTTTGCTTTGTTTAACGGCGGCCGCCTCAACCACTTCGGCGGTCACAACGCCCTGATTGACCAGCAAATCGCCGATTTTTGGCTGATGAGACAGATCATCGATGCGATCAGATTGGGTATTTAACGCGATATCCAGTTCGTTTTGTGTCAGCGCGCCACAGAGAATCAAAATCTCGCCCAGACGCATCGTGTCTTCCGGCAGCGTTTCGATGGCACTGATGAAGTCTGCCAGCTTGCTGTGCGGCGGCCAGATATGCACCACGCAATCATCGCTGACAAATGAAAACACGTTTTCAATCTGCGATTTCTCTGCATCCGACTTATAGGAAATTTCAAATCCCAGATAACACGATTCCGCATCCATCTCATCCGCATCCGGCATGGCATCCGGCAGCGTGGTCAGATGAACGATCTGCCCCAATTCCATCAGGTAGCGCAAAAAGGACGCAGGATCCATGCCTTTGCGCAGCACATCAGGACCGAAACGCAACGAGATATGCCAGTTGTCAGTCTCCATCTCGCCACCGCCGCTGGCATGCACCTTTGCCTCGGTTAGAGCCACATCGCGTTTATCTGCAGGGCTGCCCAGATAGTGCTGCAATTTTTCGCACAGCGCTGCACTGGTCAGATTGACATCCGCCCCCGGTTCACAATCGCTTTCAATGCAGTTCAGGAGTGCGCCTAACTGATCCGCACAAATCAGCAGCACCTCGACCAAAGTCTGATCTGCAACGATATTGCCGGCACGCATTTCATCGAGTACATTTTCCAGCACGTGGGTAAATTCAACCACGAACTGACACTCGATGACGCCCGCCCCCCCCTTAATCGTATGGGCCGCGCGAAAAATCGCATTGATAATCTCAGGATCACTACCACGTTCTTCCATCTGCAACAGATTTTCTTCCATCATCTGCAACAGTTCACGGCCTTCGACAACAAATGCCTGCTGAATCTCGTCCATGCCACCCCCAAAAACGTATTAACTTCGTATCAACAACGCCACAACTGTATCCAATTAATAAAGCCTACCTACGATTCCCAGCTGCATGCTCATGTGCTGTGATCACCATAGGATCGCCGAAATAACCCGCCATATTGTATAAATCGAGCACTTCAGTCACCGCTTTGCTGTGAGCTGTCAGGCGAACCGCTTTGTCTGCCTTGATGGCTTCGCGCTTGGTCAGCAGCAAAACCTGAAAGCCTGCCGTATCCATTTCTGCCACTTGCGACAAATCCAGATCCAGCTCATCGCAGGTATTCAATGCATCCAGCAGCATCTGCTTCTGCACTGCTGCATTGTATATAGTCATATCGTCTTTAACAGCAATGGTGCTGTGTGTCATGCGGAGCTCTCCTGTTGATATTGAACACGATTCCTATTTCAATTGCATTGCGGCAAACCGCCCGTTAAAACAATTCAATTTTCTGCTGTGCTTTACTCGCATCACCGTGCGTACCGCCCACGGCAGCATCGTGAATCGCGCGCTGATGATCCATCACATAGCCCTGATAGATCTGTTCGAAGTGGTCCTTGATCGATGCAGAGGACGAAAAATCCTTGTTGCGCATCATATCGACCATCTGAACCACATGCGCATCTAGCCGTGACAAAGCTCCCTGCACCTGTTCGATCTGCTGGCGCGTCACGTCCTGAAACTGAATACTGGCCAATACCTCCATGAACATGGAAGCCAGAGCCGTGCTGGTTTCTTTAAGATGGGCGAGCATTTCCTCATCGCGCTGCATCAGGCGATGATAATTCACGCTCATGCTGTCCAGATGAGATGAAAAACTCTCCAGAACCTCTTTTTCCTGCTCGGTATTCTCGTGTTCGAGCTTGTTCTTGAACTGTTCTTCAATGGTTTGCGCAACGCGGCCGATACCCTGCTGAATTTTTGTTACCGCAATATCCGTCTCGCCGGACAACTTGCGTACCTCATCAGCCACCACGGCAAAACCGCGCCCGACTTCACCGGCACGCGCAGCTTCAATCGCCGCGTTGAGCGCAAGCAGATTGGTTTGCGAAGAAATCCCCTTGATCATATCGATCAGCGACGTCATCGAACGCGCCTGCTGCACCACGACCGAGATACTTTGACGATCAGATTCAAATTCAACAAAGCGATTTTGTATGTACTGATTAAGATTTTCGATCAGATGAACGTTAGAACTGACGTTCTTTTCGCCTGTCTGTATCATCTGCTCCGCTTCCTGAGCGCCGCTGGAAACCGTGGATACCAGCTCTTCGATCACACCGTCGATGAGCTGCAAACGCTCAACGATACCGAACGCCGAACGCTCCGTCTCTATCGTAATGGCATGCAACTGATCATTGAGCAGATGCGTCAGCGTAGGCAGATGACTCAGATCGCTGGCCGCGTTATTGATGATTGCCTCAAAACTGGCAACTTTTTTCTCCAGATCAAGCTGAGTCGAGCGCATTCCCAGTAACCGGTCTTGAAAAATCGCCAGCGAAACCATGTTATTGACGAGAAAACTGCCCAAAATAATGATCAGCGTGCCGACCGAGTCCGCCACCCTGTCGGTCATGCCGGTTGCCGCGTGCAACCAGTCGTGAAAGGGCACATGCAGCAGATAAACGCCAACGGCACAAGTTCCCGCCGTCAGCAGTGCAACCACAACCTGTCGCAGCTTAATTTGGCGCGAGTTTAATAACATATCAGCAATTATTTAACGACGAGTTTGATCGTGCCTATCAATTGCTCGGCATTGACAGGTTTAACCAGCCAGCCGGATGCCCCGGCGGCTTTAGCTTCGTCGCGTTTCGATTGCTGCGACTCTGTGGTCAAAAACAGAATCGGCATAAAACGGTGATTCGGCAATTTCCGCACTTCACGGATAAACTCGATACCATTCATGCCAGGCATATTCAAATCGGTGATCAGCAGATCCGGCTTGAATCCGCCCTTAAGCTTAGCGAGCCCTTCTTCTGCACTGGCAGCTTTTTCGGTTGCATAGCCGGCTTTAGACAGAATCGCGCTCATACTCAACAAAATAGTGACGGAGTCGTCGACAAGAAAAATGGTTTTCATAATAGAGCTTATTCCTTTTAAAAAATGACCGCATAGTAGGCGCAGTATATCGGGACGCGCTCAAAAGCCAAAGCCAAAATTTTTTTTCCAGCGCCTGTTTCCGGCACCCCGGCAAACTGACAGCGCAATTGCAATTAGCCCGCGCTGTTGATAGAACCGACAATCCGCTCACGCCATCATATTCAACAGACCGAAGCCGCCGATAACTTTTAACTGCCAAAAGCATGACCGTCAGATGTCAAAAAGCCCGGGAATTCCGGGCTGTTTGACATTCAACAATCAGAAAATCAGCAGATCATGCCGGCCGCAACCGTATTATTGGTCGCCTCATCGATTACGATAAAGCTGCCACTCGCACGGTTACGCTTATAGTGGTCCGTCACCAGCGGCAACTGAACCTTCAGCTTGACGTGTGCGATATCGTTCATATTCACCACAGGATTGGCGTGCTGCTCCAGCGTATTCACATCCACCCGGTAGTCTATGCTGGAAAACAGGCATTTGGCGGTGCGCGTCGTGTGCTTAACCAGATATTTGCGATTTTTATCCAGCGGCGTCTCAGACAACCAGCACAGCATCGCTTCGAACTCTTTCGTCACAATCGGCAAATAATCCGCTTTGACGAACATATCGCCGCGCGAAATATCAATTTCGTCCGTCAGTGTGATGCAGATCGATTGCGGCGCACACGCGGTTTCAAGATTACCGTCCAGCGTGACGATTTCCTTGACGCGGCTGGTGCGGCCTGCCGGCAGCACGGTGATTTCATCGCCCACAGTAACCGATCCTGCCTCAATGCGCCCCATGAAGCCGCGAAAATCGTGATACTCCTCGGTCTGCGGACGACATACCCATTGCACCGGATAACGGAAATCAGTGGTATTCACATCGTGGTCGATCTCGACATTTTCCAGCAATTCCATCAGGGTTGGCCCCTGATACCAGGCAAGATTCTCACCGCGATCCACCAGCATGTCGCCTACCAGCGCCGACAGCGGTACACAGGTCACGTTATGCAGCCCGAGTTGTGCTGCAAAAGCCAGATATTCGGTGCAGATTTCGTTGAAACGCGCCTCGGAATACTCAACCATATCCATCTTGTTGACCGCCAGCACGATGTGCGGGATGCCAACGAGTGATGCCAGATAGGTATGACGTCGCGTTTGCACCAGCACGCCGCGGCGCGCATCAATCAGGATGACCACCAGATTGGCGGTGGAGGCCGCAGTCACCATGTTGCGCGTGTATTGTTCGTGTCCCGGCGTATCGCCGATGATGAACTTGCGCTTCGGGGTCGCGAAATAGCGATAGGCCACATCGATGGTGATGCCCTGCTCGCGCTCGGCCTGCAGCCCGTCTGTCAGCAAAGACAGATCGACCGCTGCCATACCGCGTTTCTCAGAAGTTTTCGAGATGGCAGAATACTGGTCTTCAAAGATGGATTTCGAATCGTGCAGCAAGCGGCCGATCAGCGTGCTTTTGCCGTCATCGACAGAACCCGCGGTGATGAAACGTAATAATTGTGTCGTGTCGCTCATGATTAAAAGTACCCTTCCTTCTTGCGCAATTCCATTGATGCGTCTGATGTCTGATCATCCATGCGGGTCGCGCCGCGTTCGGTGATGCGTGTGGTTGCCGTCTCGGCAATGATCTCCTCGACATTGCTGGCAGTGGATTCCACAGGCGCCGTACAGGTCACATCCCCCACGGTACGGAAACGCACCGAGAGCACTTCGACTTTTTCGCCGGGTTTAGGCTGCACCAGATCCGACACCGGAATGACCGAACCGCCACGGCGTATCACTTCGCGCTCGTGTGCGTAGTAGATGCTCGGGATGTGCAGGTTTTCGCGGCCGATGTACTGCCAGATATCCAGTTCAGTCCAGTTGGAAATCGGGAATACGCGGATGTTTTCGCCGGCATGCACGCGGGTATTGTAGATATCCCACAGCTCGGGACGCTGATTCTTAGGATCCCACTGACCGAATTCGTCGCGGAATGAGAAGATGCGCTCTTTGGCACGCGCCTTTTCCTCGTCGCGGCGTGCCCCCCCCATACAGGCGTCAAAACCAAATTCTTCAATTGTTTCGAGCAAAGTCACCGACTGAAACGGATTGCGCGGCAAGTCCGGATTCTTAATCACGATGGTGCCCTTTGCGATTGAGCCTTCCAGCGAACGCACAATCAGTCGCTCGCCCAGATCAGCTGCCAGCTTGTCGCGTGTAGCAATGACTTCAGGGAAGTTGTGCTCGGTATCAATGTGCACCAGAGGGAATGGAAACTTGGCCGGACGAAATGCTTTTTCGGCCAGTCGCAGCATTACGATGGAGTCTTTGCCACCGGAAAACAACAGGGCAGGATTTTTGCACTCAGCCGCAACTTCGCGCATGATGTGGATGGATTCTGACTCCAGCGCATCCAAATGGGTAAAAATAGGATTGCTCATGGTTACTTTCTCAATCAATTTCGAATTCTTGTTATCCCGTCAAGGGAAGTTTCAGGCTGACTTTCAGTCAGCCTTCACTGAAACCCGGAAAACAAACTACGCTCGCTCAGGCTTTTAGTTCAGCCGAGTCTAACTCGGCTTCACTGAGAGGCCGGTCTACCTCTTGTGTAAACCGCACTCTTTCTGCCCGGCCTCTTCCCACCACCATCGGCCTGAACGGATATCCTCGCCGGGCGTCACATTTCGGGTACACGGTGCGCAACCTATGCTGGGGTAAAACCGGTCATGGAGCTTATTGTAAGGCACTTCGTGCTGTTTGATATACGCCCAGACGTCAGCATTCGTCCAATCCAGCAACGGATTGAATTTATGCAAGCCCTGATCCGCATCATACGATGAGACTTCCAGCGTGCCGCGCGTAACCGCCTGATCGCGTCTCATACCGGTAATCCATGCACGCCGGCCCGTCAGTGCCCGCTTTAACGGCTCGACTTTGCGAACAAAGCAGCAGGCCTTACGGTTTTCTACGCTGTCGTAAAAACCGTTCACACCGATTTTTGAAACCAGCGTTTCAACCGATGCAGATTCGGGGAAATACACTGTCAAGGGCGCAGCATAACGTTCACGCACCGCCTGCATCAAATCATAAGTTTCCTGAGGCAGGCGTCCGGTATCCAGACTGAACATCGTAATTTCCGGCTGAAATTGGGCGATAAGATCGGTCAGCACCATATCTTCCGCACCCAGACTATTGGCAAAGGTGACCGCGCCAAACTCCGCGACAGCGGAGGCCAGCAGCGCTTTAACCTGCTCAACTTTCACTTGCAAATCAATCATGCTGCACCTCGCGATACGCGACGGAATAAAGGCTGCGGCTGATCAACTGACGCCTGATAATTTTCAGAGAAATCGCTCAAGGCTTTGAGCGCATCGTTAATATCTTTATCCTGACGCACTGCGAAGGCGTCAAAACCCACGCGCTGCATGTAATACAACTGATCGCGCAACACATCGCCTATGGCGCGCAATTCACCCTTGAAGCCTGAACGTTCACGCAACAAATAGGCGATGGTGTAGCCTCGTCCGTCCGCGAATTTCGGAAAATCCACCGCAATGACGGGCAGCTTTGCAACATCGTCCGCTCCCAACGCCTCGGGGCGCTCCGAACTTGCCAGCCAGACGCCCACATCGATGCGTGCTTTCAGTGTTTCGCGCTGCGCGAGCCAGACAGCCAGCGGCACGATCACAGGGCCTGAGGGCACCGTCACGCTGTCAGGTTCCTGACCATCTGCAAGGCGTAACACGCACCAGCCGTCCTCAACGATCGTTTTGTTTTTAATGATCATTTTTAAAACCTCGGTGAATAATAGGGCATGTCATAGGGCACGCCGACTTTCAGCAACTCATAGTCGATACCGGCCAGTTCCTTGTCGTCCTCAACGGGCGTCGCATAAACGTTAGTTTTAAAGGGTTCATAGCCGATGCGACGCACGGTGTCGATGAAGCGCTCATCGTCATACCGGTTCTCAACATACACCGTCAGCAAGCGGGCCAGCACTTCCGGAATTTGTCCGAATGAGAACGAACGTCCGATCACTTTACCGATAGAACTGTCATTGCCCTGCGCGCCGCCGATCGAGACCTGATACCACTCTTCGCCGTCCTTATCGACGCCCAGTATGCCGATATGGCCGATGTGATGATGCGCGCAGGCATTCACACAACCTGAGATATTAAGATCGATCTCGCCGATATCATGCAAAAAGTCGATATCGTCGAAGCATTCGGCAATCGCACGCGCTAACGGAATCGAACGCGCATTCGCCAGTGTGCAGAAATCCCCTCCCGGACAGCAGATGATGTCGGTCAGCAAGCCAATGTTCGGCGTCGCCAGCCCCAAGGATTTCGCCGCCTGCCACAACGCGAACAGGTCGGATTGTTTAACGTCCGCCAGCACCAGATTCTGCATATGCGTTGCGCGCAACTCGCCGAAACTGAAACGTTCAGCCAGTTCGGCGGCCGCATCCAGCTGTGCCGAGGTCGCATCTCCCGGTGCAATGCCTGTCTTCTTTAGCGACAACACCACTGACGCGTAGCCCGCAACCTTGTGAGGCTTGACGTTGCGCTGCAGCCAGTTAGCAAAGGCTTTATTGTCGCTTTGCAACGCATCCAGCTCAATGTCGATGTCTGTCAAAGACTCGTAAGCCGGTGCCGTAAAACAGGCGGTCACACGATCCAGTTCCTGCGGTGTAATGGTGCAAGGGCCGCCGCGCGTAAATTGCCAGTCGGCTTCAACCTGACGGCGGAACTCCTCGATGCCGAGCGCTTTGACCAGAATCTTGATACGCGCCTTGTACATATTGTCGCGGCGTCCGTACTGGTTGTAAACGCGCACGATGGATTCGACATAGGTAATCACATCCTGCCACGGCACGAACGGACAAATTTCCGTGCCGATGACCGGGGTACGACCAAGCCCCCCGCCGACCAGCACGCGAAAGCCCACTTCACCCTGATCGCTCTTGACCACTGCCAGCCCAATATCGTGAACCGCGATCGCCGCACGATCATCTGAAGCACCGGTGATGGAGAATTTAAACTTGCGCGGCAAAAAACCAAATTCAGGATGAAAGGTACTCCACTGGCGCAGTATTTCAGCATAGGGGCGCGGATCGACGATCTCGTCTTGCGCCACGCCCGCGAACTCATCGCAGGTGATGTTGCGGATGCAATTGCCGGAAGTCTGAATCGCGTGCATTTCTACCGTTGCCAGATCAGCCAGAATATCCGGCGCATCGGGTAGCTTAATCCAGTTGAACTGAATATTCTGACGCGTCGTAAAATGACCGTAGTCGCGGTCGTATTTACGGGCAATATGCGCAAACATGCGTACCTGCGCGGCACTTAGCAAGCCATAGGGAACGGCGATACGCAGCATGTAGGCGTGAATCTGCATATACAGACCGTTTTGCAGACGTAGAATACGAAACTCGTCTTCTGTCAGCTCGCCTGACAGTCGGCGCTCAACCTGACCGCGAAACTGCGCAACGCGCTCCGCGACAATCTGGTGATCGAATTGATCGTAACGATACATTTAAGCTTCCTCATCCGGATAACGTTTCGACACCGGCAGCAGCAAGGCCGCTTCCAGCGGAAACTTCGCGCCAAAGGCTAAAATTTGCGCGACGTCCGAATCTTCGTCATGACGCAGGGCGGCGCCAATATACGCATGCTCGCCTGCTTGACCGACCACGACGCCGATGCGCCCGCCGCAGCCGTTGAACCAGCTGACCGTTTTAGGTTTATTGGCTTTATTTTCACTCATGATTCATCCTTATTTGTAAAACACCATCTTCAAACCGATAATCAGCAACATCACCGCCAATAGCGGTCGCAAAATGCGTTCCGGCACCCGAGCACTCAGATGACTGCCGATATAAATACCCGGCAACGAACCGATCAGCAGGCTGCCCAGCAACACCAGATCCACCGTCCCCAGCGCTAAGTGCCCCATACCGGCAAAGGCCGTGAGCGGCACCGCATGGGCGATATCCGTGCCGACCACCTTGACAGGCGACATGCGCGGATACAAAAACAACAACGCCACCGTACCCAGCACCCCGGCACCGATTGAGGATACCGTCACCAGCGCCCCCACCACCACGCCGGTTGCGATCGTCGCGCCCGGCAGATAGCGGTGATGCAACTCATAGACCCGCCCGTCCCGGCTGCGACCGAGCTTCTTGATCTGCTCCTTGAACAGCAACACGACAGCCGTGAGCAACAGCGCGATGCTCAGCACACTGGTAACTACGCTACGCAGCACCTTTTCATCGAGAGCCAGATATTTAAGCAGCAATATCGTCACCAGTGCTGCAGGCAGACTACCCATCGCCAGCAGCCCGACCACCTTCCACTCGACCGTGCCGCGACGACTGTGTACCCACGCCCCCAGCGTCTTGGTCAGCGAGGCATACAACAAGTCGGTCCCGACCGCCGTCGCAGGCGACACGCCAAAAAACATCACCAGCAAAGGCGTCATTAGCGAACCGCCACCGACCCCGGTCACACCGACAATCAGGCCGACTAAAAAGCCGGATAAGGTATACATCCAATCCATCAGGTAAATGCCCAGTAAATTCAGGCGCACATTTTAACCCAGCGCTATCGATATGTTTAATGATTTCCTGTTATCATTTTATAACCAAATAGAATATAGATAAGATCATGAACCTGCAACAATTACGCTACCTCAACGAAATCGTACGGCGCGACCTGAAAATTTCCGATGCAGCCGCAGCCCTATTTACCTCACAACCCGCAATCAGCAAGCAGATAAAATTGCTCGAAGAAGAACTGGGTATCGAAATTTTCGTGCGCAACGGCAAACGCATCGCCGCCATCACTGAACCGGGCAAGGGGCTGCTCGCAATCGCACAACGCATGCTGATCGATGCCGAAAATTTCAAGCAGTTCGCTCAGGAATTTCACTCCAAGGATACCGGCCAGCTCACCATCGCCACCACCCACACTCAGGCGCGCTATGCGCTGCCCCCCGTGGTCAAGCAGTTTATCGAACGCTACCCCAAGGTAAAACTGGGTTTGCATCAGGGCACACCGACACAGATCGCCGAACAAGTCTTACATGGCGAAGCCGACATCTGTATCGCAACCGAAAGCCTGTCGCGCTACGAGGGGCTCGTCACGCTGCCCTGCTACGACTGGCATCATTGCGTGATCACCCCGCCTGATCACCCGCTGCTGAAAAACGAGCCCCTCACACTGGAAGACATCGCACAGTACCCGATTATCACCTATGACCATGCATTTTCGGGCCGAAGTAAAATCAACGAGGCCTTCGAAAAAGCCGGGATCACGCCCGATATTGCGCTGACCGCCATCGATGCAGACGTGATTAAGACCTATGTCGAACTGGGTCTTGGCATTGGCATTCTGGCCGAAATCGCTTTCATCCCCGAGCGCGAACTGCACCTGCGCATGATAAATGCCCGTCACCTGTTCAAGCCCAGCACCACGCGGATTGCGATACGCAAAAACGAATATCTGCGCGCCTACACTTACGAATTTATCGAACTATTTTCCCCCCACCTGACACGAAAGCGGGTCGCGGAGGCAATGCACCTGTCAAATTTCCCTGAAACGACCTGAATTTCCAGCATGCTGCAAGCAATATAGAAAGCGCAAAAACACAAGTTTTGGTAGACTTACAATTTATAAGTCTTTAATTCGGTAAATACGGTATGTCCGATCTTAATTCATCGCCAATAGCGCCCTCGATTGCCAGCCGTCCGGATCTTGACTGGAGTCAGGTCCGCGAGACCATATTGATGTTGAATCTGTCGATGACACAAATCGAAATGGCGCTGCATGACTCGTCCAGTTCGGTCGGCGAACTGACCGACTCTTTCACCTCTATTTCAGGGGCACTGGACGCCATACAACAAGTGGCCGGTAATTTACCAGATACGCCTGCAATTCAGTCCGCTAAAATCGAAATCGCAAATCTTGGCACCGAAGTCGGCAACAAAGTCGGACAGGCCATCGTCGCATTTCAGTTTTACGACCGATTGTCTCAGCGCCTGTCACAGGTATGCCGCAACCTTGACGATTTAGGCGTGCTGGTTAACGATCCGGTCCGCCTCTACAACCCTTACGCATGGGTCGCATTGCAGCAAAAAATTCGCTCCAAATATGTCACCGAAGACGATAAGCATATGTTCGATACACTGATGGAGACCCGCGACGTGCAAAAGGCGCTTGCCGAATTCATGAAGCGCAAGCGTGAACAGCAACCCGACGGCGACATCGAACTGTTTTAATTTAGACATCGCATCATTCTGAGCGTAGAGGACTAAACTGTGGGAAATAGCAACTGGCCAGATGTTACCGGAAGAGTCCTCGTTGTCGACGACGACAAAATCACCCGCATCCTGCATCGCACGCTGCTGTCCAATCAATTCGATGTCGAAACCGCCTCTTCCGGAGAAGAGGCGTTAAAAATGTGTAGTGAGCGACTGCCAGACCTGATCCTGCTCGATGTCATTATGCCCGACATGGACGGCTACGAGACCTGCCTGCAAATCCGCGAATTTACAGACATCCCCATCATCTTCGCAACAGGCAATGAAACGCTGGATGAGCATATGGCTGCCTTCGATGCGGGGGGTGATGATCTGATCACAAAACCGGTCACCAAAGAAATATTGCTGCGTAAAATTTCACGGGCCATTGCGCGCAAGCATGAGACGCACACGCTGCAAAGTGAAAAAAACTCCCTGCAAAATATGGCGATGAATTTTCTGTCGGCCGTCGGCGAGAGCGGCGTGTTGCAGCAATTCATGCAGGCGAGTCTGATCTGCGGCACGCCAAGGGATCTGGGCAATCAACTGGTCGAAGCGATCAAAAATTTCGGCCTCGAATGCAGCGTGCTGATTCGGGACAGCAATGCAGAAGTGATCCTGACGTCACACAACAACCCCAGCGAAATCGAAAAAGCGATCCTCTTGCAGTCCACCGGCATGGGGCGAATCTTCCAGTTCAAACAAAAAATTGTCGTAAACTATAACCATGTCTCGGTGATTGTCAACAACATGCCCATGGACGACGATGAAAAATCAGGGCGTGTGCGCGACAACATCACCATGCTGGCTGAAATGACAGACAGTTTGTGCGACAACGTGCTGATGCGTCAGACCTCGCACTCGCTGGCCGAACAGTTTCAGATTGCCATGTCTACCGGCTATTCCACACTCGAGACACTCAGGGAATTGAACCAGCGCGCACAGGTCGACACGCGCATACTGCTGCAGGAACTCGTCGACAACATCGAAAAAACCTTCACCTGGCTGGGAATCAGTCGCAATCAGGAAAAAATGATCAGCGAAACCATGTTTGTCTCGGTTGATAAAATTCTCGCCTTACTGGAATCCGCGAACAGCAAAAGCGACGAGAAGTTAAACGAGGCGCTGAGTTGCCTTCGCAACGACGATACAGAAGGAACGGTCGACCTTTTTTAAGGCTTACACCGCGGCAGATCACGAAGCTTCACGACCGAGGGCTAATCCTAAAGCCTGACAGCAAGCCTCGATCAGGAGATCGCGCGCCGTGAAAAATCTCTGGGCCGAAAACCTAACACGGCGAGCACGGTGAAATACACCACGACCCCGCCGGTCACCAAAACCGCCAAGCGAGTGATGCGCTCCCAGCCGCCGCCCGTTAGCCAACTCTCCTGCGTCCCCATACCAAACCAGAGCGTCAGCGCCAGAGCCGTGACCGCCACCCCCACCTTGGCAAAATACATAAACCAACCCGGTTCAGGCTGATAAATGCCATTTTTACGCAGAAAATAAAACAGGATCGCAGAATTCAAACAGGCCCCCAGCGCGATCGACAAGGCCAGTCCCGCATGCGCAATCCAGCCGATAAACAGCGCATTCATCACCTGAGTCGCAATCAGCGTAACAATGCCGATTTTAACCGGCGTCTTAATATCCTGCCGCGCATAAAAACCGGGCGCCAATATTTTCACCAGTATCATTCCTATTAAACCGATACTGTAACCCACCAGTGCGTGACTGGTCATCAGAACATCGCTGGCCAGAAACGCGCCGCGCTGAAAGAAGGTGGACAACAGCGGCACAGCGATCATCCCCAAAGCCAGCGCAGAGGGAACAGCCAGCATAAAGGTCAGACGCAAGCCCCAATCGAGCAATTTAGAATACTCAACCGTATCCTGGCTTGCATGGCATTTGGATAGCGAAGGCAACAAAATTGTGCCGAGCGCAGCGCCCAGCATCCCGGCAGGAAACTCCATCAACCGATCGGCGTAATACAACCAGGAAACACTGCCCGCCACCAGAAAGGATGCAAAGATTGTATTGATGATCAAGCTGATCTGAGCGATCGATACACCGAAAATAGCGGGCCCCATTTG
Source organism: Gallionellales bacterium GWA2_54_124 (assembly GCA_001801025.1). GTDB lineage: Bacteria > Pseudomonadota > Gammaproteobacteria > Burkholderiales > Gallionellaceae > Gallionella. The sequence goes on along the minus strand of MGWO01000007.1, from coordinate 685,039 downwards.
CCGCAGAACACGGCGCATCCCTTCATCTTTCCAGTCGAAACGAAAGCTCGGCAGCATATCGATCTTCTTCAGGAACGGCACCTGAAAAGCCAGTTGCACGATACCGGCGATAAATACAGACCAGGCCAGCGCCATCACAGGAGGATTGCAATACGGAGCAAGCCACAGCGCGCCGCCGATAAAACAGATGTTCAGCAAAATCGGGGCAAAAGCCGGCACCCAGAATTTATTATAGGTATTGAGAATCGCAGCCGCCACGGCCACCAGCGAAATAAAGAAAATGTACGGCGATGTGAACCGCAGCAACTGTACGGTCAGTTGAAATTTTTCCGCATCCTGCACAAAACCGGGCGCGCTGACATAGACAAGAACAGGCGCAGCAATGATGCCGATGCCCGTAACGATGAACAAAATAATCGCAAGCATCGTGGCGACATGATCGACCAGCCGTCGGGTTTCTTCATGGCCGCGGCGGTTGCGGTATTCGCCGAAAATTGGCACGAACGCTTGCGAGAAAGCGCCTTCAGCAAACAGCCGGCGCAGCAGATTGGGGAGTTTAAAAGCGACAAAGAACGCATCGGTTGCCATGCCGGCACCAAACACGCGCGCGATCAGAATATCACGGGCAAAGGCTAAAATGCGCGACACCAGCGTCAAACCGCTGATCGTCGCTAACGACCTGAGTAAATTCATACCTTCACGCGCAGATGCGCGCCCGCATCAGGAACCCCGTATTGCACAGAGATCACGACGATCCGCATTCAAGGCAGGGTGCTTGGCGGTTGCAGACAACTGGTCAGGCGTTCTGCCCGAACGCACTTTGAGATTATTGTCTCTGGCGAATTGGCACACCTTTGTATAGGCTTCAATATCGGCAAGCTGTAATCGCGCATCCATCACCACAGCGGGAAGTCCATCGATATTCATCGGATGCAGATAGTCTGAATGACTGATCCGGTTACTGTCAGATTGCTGCGCCAGCATTCCGCACAGACGCTCAGCCCAATCGGGGTAGGCAAACACCTCACCCTCAGATGTAATACCCAGTATCACCCACTCATTCAGATTACGAATCATCTTGCTATCCTCTTAGCACGCTCAATTAATCTTGCACAGCACGACCAGCCACAATAACGCTGCCGCATACCGGCTGCGATAATATCACTGAATAACTGATTATTTTATATGATATTGCACATTTAATTACTGGAAACTTACACGCCAGCGCTACTCAGCAGCCACCTTTAAATCGGGCAGCCTGAAAAATACCGGTTAAGACTTAAATCTGAGAATATTCATCCTCCAACATGATAAGAACCAGCTGATATCCCGAGTCCGGACGGGACTAATGTGACTGTAAGTCAGATCACGTTAGTAAAGCCTTGCACCCTATTTCTCCCGCCATCATATCGGCAGTACGCACAGCGCATAACCTGCCATATAGATATTTTTTGCTGCACTACGGCGTCCGAAAAACCTGCCTTCGGACGACATCAAGACACACCACATGATAAATATTTGCAAATTTTGCAATAAGTCACTAGAATGCTCCCCTTTCCAGCAAGCTGAATTTCAAGGAGTAGTAACATGGCAAATAGCGCACAAGCCCGTAAACGTGCTCGTCAGGCAGTAAAACAAAATGCTCACAACAGCAGCTTGCGCTCAGAATTGCGCACTGCCATCAAGCGAGTGATCAAAGCGATCGAAGCAGGCGACAAAACCGCAGCTCAGAGCGTATATCGTGATTCAGTCAGCACCGTGGACAGCATCGCCGACAAGAAGATCATCCACAAAAACAAGGCATCTCGCCATAAGAGCCGTCTTTCTGCTGCTATCAAGGCAATGGCTTAATTGCCCTGACGCTTTGATGCAACGCCAATGAGCCGACAGTGATGTCGGCTTGTTTGTTTTATACCTGTCATTTTAGTTTCACTTGCCTAGACAGGGCTGTTTGGCTCAATATACGCCTTCTTTCCGGCTGTATTTTTCAGCCAAACGGCGGCAAGCTCCGCCTATTATCTGTTTTAATAAAGGTGCCGTATGTCACATGTGATGAATACCTATGCTCGCCAACCCGTCTCATTCGTTCGAGGGGAAGGGGTCTGGTTATGGGATAGCGCAGGCAATCGCTATCTGGACGGTTTGTCCGGCATTGCCGTCAATACGCTGGGTCATGCACACCCGCGCTTTACCGCCGCCCTCACAAAACAAATCGGCACGCTGATTCACTGTTCCAACGTCTATCAGGTCAACGAGCAGGAGCAACTGGCCGACAAGCTGTGCGAACTGTCCGGTATGCAGGAAGTGTTCTTCAGCAACTCCGGCTGCGAGGCGAATGAAGCAGCGATCAAACTCGCGCGTCTGTACGGCCACGGACGGGGAGTTGATGCACCTGCGATCATCGTGATGGAAAAATCCTTCCACGGCCGCACGCTGGCCACGCTCTCGGCAACCGGCAACCGCAAGGTTCAGGCAGGTTTCGAGCCGCTGGTCACAGGCTTCATCCGCGCCCCTTACAACGATCTGGACGCGGTGCGTCATATTGCCCAGCACAATGCCAGCGTGGTCGCGATCCTAGTCGAGCCTATCCAGGGCGAAGGCGGTATCTGTACGCCGGACCCATCCTATTTGCAGCAGTTACGCCAGATTTGCACCGAACATAACTGGCTCTTGATGTTAGACGAAGTGCAAACCGGCATCGGCCGCACTGGCAAATGGTTTGCCCATCAACATACCGGTATTTTGCCGGATGTCATGACGCTGGCCAAAGGCTTAGGTTCCGGCGTGCCCATCGGTGCCTGCCTGACAGCCGGCAGCGCCACCGGCACCTTCAAGCCCGGCAATCACGGCTCGACCTTCGGCGGCAATCCGCTCGCCTGCGTCGCCGGATTGACTACGTTGAACATCGCTGAAGAAGACCAGCTGGTCGCCCATGCCGAGCAACTGGGACAGTTTATCCGCACGGGCTTTACCACCGCCCTGCAGGGCATAAAGGGCTTCCGCGAGGTGCGCGGCATGGGACTGATGATAGGCGTGGAGCTGGATCAACCCTGCGGCGATCTTGTCAAACAGGCCTTAGCGCGCGGCCTCCTGATCAATGTCACAGCCGACAACGTCGTACGCTTACTCCCCTCTTTAGTCATGTCGCAGACGGAAGCCCAGCAACTGCTGGACACCCTCTGCCCGCTGATCAAAGAATTTTTGCAATCCTGATTGGAACGAACCATGTCAGAAAAAAATGGCGCGCCAGTAAAGCATTTCCTGCAATTCAAAGATTTAAACCGCGAGGAATTGGAATATCTGTTTGAGCGTACCCGCATCATCAAACAAAAATACAAGTCCTACCAGCAGTATTGGCCGCTGTCTGACCGCACGCTGGTGATGATTTTCGAAAAAGCCAGCACGCGCACCCGCCTGTCTTTCGAGGCTGGCATGCAACAACTGGGCGGCTCGGCGATTTACCTGAATACGCGTGATTCACAACTGGGGCGTGGCGAACCGGTAGAAGACGCAGGACAGGTCATCTCGCGTATGTCAGATATCGTGATGATCCGCACCTTCGAGCAGTCCATCATCGAACGCTTCGCGGCACATTCGCGCGTACCGGTCATCAACGGCCTGACCAACGAATACCACCCGTGCCAGATCCTGGCCGACATCTACACTTACATCGAGCAGCGCGGCAGCATTCAGGGCAAGACGGTGGCGTGGATCGGTGATTCCAACAACATGTGCAACACCTGGCTGCAGGCCGCCGAGATACTGGACTTCAACGTCCACGTCTCGACACCGCCCGAATATGAAGTCGAGCCGGAACGCGCCGGGTTATTCGGCGAGGATCACTACGAAGAATTCACCGACCCGATGGAGGCCGCACGCGGCGCTGATCTGGTCACCACGGACGTGTGGACCAGCATGGGCTTTGAAGCTGAAAACGAAGAACGCCTGAAGGACTTCGCTGACTGGCAGGTGGATGAAGACATGATGGCCGTTGCAGCGAAGGATGCGCTGTTCATGCACTGCCTGCCCGCACATCGCGGCGAAGAAGTCTCCGCTGGCGTGATGGACGGCCCGCAGAGTGTAGTCTGGGACGAAGCTGAAAACAGATTGCACGTGCAGAAGGCGCTCATGGAATACCTGTTGCTGGGAAAAATTGCCAGCTAACCGGGGGCCGCAATGAAAGACACATTAATACCGGGCATCCGCTTCGAGCACAGGTATCGGGTACCCGCCAACAAGACCGTGCCCGCACTGTATCCGGAATCGCCTGAGTTTCTCGCGATGCCCGAAGTGTTCGCCACCGGCTTCATGGTTGGATTTCTGGAGTGGGCCTGTATCATGGCGATCAAGCCGCATCTTGACTGGCCTGAAGAACAATCCGTCGGCACGCATATCAACGTCAGTCACGAAGCTGCAACGCCGCCCGGTCTTGAAGTGACGGCGACAGTTGAACTGACTATCGTTGACGGCAGACGGCTGACATTCGCCGTATCCGCTCACGACGGCATCGACACCATCGCCCGTGGCACCCATGAGCGCTTCGTGATCAACAAAGAAAAATTCGATAACAAGCTGCGCGACAAGCGCGACAAAAATAAACCAACGTTAGGATAAAACTATGAGCGACATCAAAAAAGCAGTTCTCGCCTACTCGGGCGGCCTCGATACCTCCGTCATTTTGAAATGGCTGCAAGACACCTATCAGTGCGAAGTCGTGACCTTCACCGCCGATGTCGGACAGGGCGAAGAGCTGGAGCCGGCACGCGCCAAGGCGCTCAAGATGGGCATCACCCCTGAAAATATCTACATCGATGATCTGCGTGAAGAATTTGTGCGCGATTTCGTGTTCCCGATGTTCCGCGCCAACACCGTCTATGAAGGCGAATACCTGCTCGGCACCTCCATTGCACGTCCGCTGATCGCAAAACGTCTGATCGAAATCGCATCAATGACAGGCGCACAAGCCATCTCGCACGGCGCGACCGGCAAGGGCAACGATCAGGTTCGCTTCGAATTAGGCGCCTACGCCTTGAACCCGAACATCAAGGTCATCGCACCATGGCGCGAATGGGATCTGCTCTCACGCGAAAAACTGATGGCCTATGCCGAAAAGCATGGCATCCCGGTCGAAATGAAACACAAACAAGGCGGCTCGCCCTACTCGATGGATGCGAACCTCTTGCACATCTCCTACGAAGGTCGTCATCTGGAAGACCCGGCAGCAGAAGCGGAAGACACAATGTGGCGCTGGACCGTATCACCTGAAGCCGCACCGGATGCTGCGGAGTACCTGGATCTTGAGTTCAAGAACGGCGACATCGTCTCCCTTAACGGCACAGCTATGTCTCCTGCCAGCATACTGGCAAAACTGAACGAACTGGGCGGACGTCACGGCATCGGTCGTCTGGATCTGGTGGAGAATCGCTATGTCGGCATGAAATCGCGCGGTTGCTACGAAACCCCCGGCGGCACGATCATGTTGAAGGCGCATCGCGCCATCGAATCCATCACGCTGGATCGCGAAGTCGCCCATCTGAAGGACGATCTGATGCCGCGCTACGCGTCGATGATCTACAACGGTTACTGGTGGGCGCCGGAGCGTCTGGTACTGCAAACACTGATCGATGCAACCCAGAAAACCGTCAACGGCTGGGTACGCGTCAAACTCTATAAGGGTAACGTCATCGTCGTCGGGCGCGATTCCAAGACCGATTCGCTGTTCGATCCGACCATCGCCACCTTCGAGGACGACAAGGGCGCCTACGATCAAAAAGATGCTGCCGGCTTCATCAAGCTCAATGCGCTGCGTCTGCGCATCGCGGCCAAGCTGCATTCTAAATAACCGTTTAATATTTTAAGGAACTATCCGATGTCACAATTCGACAATGTCAGCGTAGTCAAAAAAGGCAATGTATTTTTCGACGGCAAATGCGTCTCGCATTCCGTTATTTTTGCCGATGGCACGCGTAAAACAGTCGGCGTCATTCTGCCCAGCACTCTCACCTTTAACGTCGGCGTACCCGAAGTGATGGAAATCACCTCAGGCACCTGCCGCGTCAAATTGGGCAACGATACCGAGTTTCGCGTCTACGCTGAAGGCAGCCAGTTTTCAGTCCCTGCCAACGGCAGTTTTGTCATCGAAGCGGATGACGTCGTCAACTACGTTTGCAGTTTCGGCTAAGGAGTACCGCATGCCCTCTTTCGATATCGTTTCAGAAGTAGAAAAAGAAGAAGTCAAAAATGCGGTTGAACAAACCAACAAGGAAGTCTCTACGCGCTTCGACTTCAAAGGCTCCAACGTACGCGTCGAACAGGCCGAGTTAAAACTCACGATCTGGGCCGACAACGAATTTCAGCTCGATCAGGCGCAGGACATTTTGAACGGCAAGCTAACGAAGCGCGGCGTCGATATCAAGTGTCTGGAAATCAGCGAGAAGATCGAAAAAGTCAGCGGCAACAAGGTCAAGCGCGAATGCGAAGTCAAAGTCGGCGTTGAAATCGAGTTGGCGAAGAAAATCGTCAGACACATCAAAGACAGCAAGATGAAGGTGCAAGCCAGCATACAGGGCGACACCGTACGCATCACCGGAAAAAACCGTGATGATTTGCAGGACGCGATTGCCTTCATCAAGAAGACCATCACCGACTTCCCGCTGCAATATCAGAATTTCCGCGACTAACGAAATGCAGAAGAACAGCATTGACGCCTATGTCGAATTCTCATTCAAAGGGGAATACTATCGCTATGCAAGCTGTCTCGACCTGCATCAGTTGCTGCTGCGACACGATGAAATGCCGCCGATACACGTCCTGCTGGCACAGGAACACCGTGTCGATACCTACTCCTATCTGTTTGAGGTGATGGAGGAAGAACCCGTTGAGTTTTCTCGTCCTCAAGGGATCGCGAACGATTACGTGCGTGACGGTAAGTTTAGCCTGTACGCACTGGCTGATAACTGGCATAACGCGAAGGCCGAAATCCTGCTGCAACCGGTTGCTGAACGGGAACTGAATATCACGGATTTAAACCAGCAGCCGGCTCTCAAACGTGCGCTCTTGGCCGCCTACCAGCTGGGTCGTGGCGTGGGTTGTGGCAAATGAAAACGGCACTGGTGCTGTTCGCGGCAGGCAGCGAAGAGTTGGAGACCGTCAGTATCGTCAACCTGATGCGCCGCGCTGGCATCCCGGTAACCCTGGCGGGCCTCACCTCCGGCGCATTAGCGGGCAGCAGAGGAATCTCTCTCTTGCCGGACACCACGCTGGATGCCGTACTGCACGACCATTTTGACCTAATCGTGTTGCCCGGCGGTCAGCCCGGCACCCGGCACCTGATGGCGGACGCCCGCGTGCTGCAACTCATTAAACAGATGGCGAGTCAGGATAAGTTTGTCGCAGCGATTTGTGCCGCCCCGATGGTGCTGGCCGCTGCCGGACTGCTCGATGGCAAACGCGCCACCTGTTACCCGACCTGCCTTAACGACTACCCGAACGTGCTAGTGCAAGCTTCTGCGATCGTCGAGGACGGCAAGCTGATCACCTCACGCGGCCCCGGCACGGCGATGGATTTTGCGCTGCTGCTCGTCGAACGACTCGCCGGCAAGTTAAAGCGCGATGAAGTCGAAGCGGGTCTGGTTCGCTAATTGCTAGCACTGTTCAACAGGCTGCCGCCGTCCGTCACCGCACTGCTGCTGCAACTCGCGGGCGGTGCACTCTCTCTGCTACTCCTGCGCATCACCGGCATCAATCCTGTCCCGCTCGCCTTCGCGCTGTTGTGCGGCACACTTTCCGCAGGACTGAGTCATCTGGCAGGCCAGGCACGATGGTGGCTCGCCATCCAGTTACTGTTCGCCCCCGCACTGGTCATGACGCTCAGTTTCGACATTCCGCCGTGGTTTTTCCTGACGGCTTTTTTGATCATGCTGACCGTCTACTGGAGCACCTTCCGCACGCAGGTGCCACTGTATCTGTCCAGCAACAAAGTCTGGCATGCACTGGAGGATTTACTCCCTCCCGACAACTCGCAGCTGCGTTTCATCGATCTGGGTTCGGGCTTAGGTGGCGTGCTCACGCATCTGGCACGCGCACGACCTGACGGCCATTATTCCGGCGTTGAATCAGCACCCTTGCCATTTTTATGGAGCTGGCTGCGCACCCGTCCTTACCCTAATTGCAGCGTACACTGGGGCAGCATCTGGGATGAGCACCTGCCCACCTGCCACCTCGCGCAATACGACGTCGTTTTCGCCTACCTGTCCCCCGTGCCGATGGAAAAATTGTGGCACAAGGCACGCGACGAAATGCGTCCCGGCACGCTGCTGATCAGCAGCACCTTTAGCATTCCGGGTCACGCACCGCAGCAAATCATTCAGGTGAACGACCTGCACCACTCCACCTTACAGGTTTGGCGGATGTAACTTAGGCCGCCTCGACAGTGACAAACTCGATTTGCGCACCGTCATGAATCAACTCCTTTACGGCACAATGGCTGATTTCCGCCAGGATCTTCTCGCGCTGCTCAGCCGTAATGCGCTCAGGAAAGGTAATTTCCGTCACAAATCGCGCCGGAATCAGCATATTGCCCTGACGCACAACGGGCTTGCAGGAAATTTCGATGCCTTCGGCGATGATCCCCAGCGCCTTGCACGCCTTGCGCGTATAGACGCCGGCGCAGCCCGCCAGCGCGGCATAGGTGGCTTCCAGCGGATTGGGCAGACTGCCATCCACGCCATAGCTGATGACGTGATTTTTATAGTGAACGTGTAACTGGCTGGCATCGGTCATCGACAACTGGTACATGGTAAACCTCACTTGTATATTAGATAATTCTAATATATCACATGCGCGAATCAATGGCGAAAAAAAACCTGCCCGAAGACAGGTTTTTAAATACAACCACGATTGCTTAGAACGTGAGGGTATAGCTGGCAGCCACCGCGTGAATTGCATAATTGGGTGACATCATACCTGTTGGCATCATACGACCCGAGGTGAAACCGAACGCTTCTCCGTTGTAAAAGAAGTCGCTGCTTTTCATCTGCTGGAAGAGATAACCCAGTGTGACTTTCCCCGCCTTGTTTACCTGATAGTTTCCGGTCAGTTTGAGGGTGATCACATTGGTCTTAATGTCCGGTGTGTCGCCGCAAACAAGCGTGGAGTTAGCTAATGAAGTAGAGGCACAGGTTAACAGCGCTGGCACTTGAGTCGAATAGCGCGACTTATCGAGCGAATAGGACAAATCACCAAGCAGTTCAAACTTTCCGCCCATCAAGCCGGTGTGCTTGGTATTAAGACCAATTGCATTGCTGGTATCTGTGAGCTGATTGGTATAGGTGTTAACGGGTACTACATTCGCCGTACCACCATTGCCTGCGAATGTGGCATTTGCTCCGCTGCGCATATTTCGCCGGCCATTCTGCCAGGATGCATAAGCGGCAACGCTGCTTTCCTCGCTGTAGCTGTAGGTGGCATCCAGATTGATACTGGTATTCTGCCCATCCTGCACACCCAGTACGGCATCGTACTTATCACTGGTATAACGGCCATTCAAACCCAGATCAAGTTTCTCAGATGCCTGCCAGTTAACACCCGCTTTCAACATATCCTGCGTGCGTGATGCATAAGGATAGGCGACAAAACCGACGAAATCTCCGCCGTTAAGCACAGAGTTAGCACCGCCTGCCAATATTGAAGCCCTATTTCCCACATTCGATAAAAAGTTATGATCAAATGTCGCTTTGCGACTGGCGTAGTTATAAGCAGCATTCAGCTTGACGCTAGCAGTTGCCTGCATCCGATAGGCTAATGCCAGCTTGTCTTCAATACTGGAAGGGCTGGCAACGCACTGTGCACCGCCCACCACATTGTTACAGCCGCGCTTGATATCTTCACGTTCATAGGCGACCCGCAAATTCTGCCCCTTGGCTATACGATAATCGGCTGCCAGTTCAAGCTGGGTCTTCCGGTTACTGTAGGGGGCATTCACGCCTGTATATGACGTTAGTGCATTCGGTGCAAGGTTGAGCGACTGATAGAGATAGGTATTTGATGCCGTGCGATTGTCGCGATCGTTGTACTTCAATGCAGCACTTAAAGTCAGATCCTTAGTCGTCTGATTGGTCAGCTTCAAATTTGCATGGGTCGTGACCACCAAACCGTTAAGTGATGCCTGAGGCGGTAATGCTCCGCCAAACATCAGTGCGCTAGCGTAGCTGTCATTCTGAGTATTTCGTCCATAAGAAAATCCACCCGCCAGCTTAGTGGCAGAAGAAAAAGCATAGCCACCGGTCAAGTTAATCTGATGAAATTCGTTGCTCGGTGCCGTACTCATCGAGTTTGCCTGATAGGTACAGGCACCACCGGAAGCGCAAGTCGAAAGCGAGGCCGCATTATTTGTAAATGAATTTTGCCAGCTCAGACTGTTGTAGCCGTCTCTAAAGATCGAACCGTAATAAGCGCCCGTCAAATGACCACTATCTCCGAGCCAGTTAAGTGCCAGATTGAAGTTATCTGTTTTGTAATTGGTCGGATTCATCAATACACTAACGGCCTCGGCGCGCCAGGTACTCCCAGGCGTCAAACCAGACTGCGAGGCACCCGCTATCAGTTTTGCACCCGTCTGATTAAGATGGTTGTAATCAAAATTGACGCTCAACTGTTCATTGAAGATGTACGCTGCGGCAAAAGAGGTATTTTTACGCGTCGTGCCCACTTTTTCGGTATGGAAAGCCGCTTGCTGGATCGGAGTCAGTACCCGTGAGCTGCCCGTAACACCCGGAACATTCATATTAGCCGGATTGCCGTTCACCGTACCGAAGGTTGCAGGCAGGGTGAAAACATTCCCGCCCATCGCGCCTTGTTGCGGCGTTTGATAGGTATCGGTAATATTGTGGCGCAGCTCATCGTAGCCGATGCTCAAATCCCACTTACCCTGGTTACTCAGCGAGCCCCCCAGTGAGCGCGAAGTTGTGCCCAGATCGCGACCGTTGATATTCCAGCGCATACCATCCGCTACGCCGTTATACGCACTGCCGCCGCGCAGATCAAAATTGCCGATCACACCTACATTAGCAGCATTCAAACCGCTGTATTCGCCAAACTTGGCGGATTGGTGAGAGACATTGCCCACGCCGATCTCGACCGAATTGGTCGGACGCTTCAAGGCAGCCACCTCGTCATTGACATCATCAGCCGCGTGAACGGGCATCGCGAACATGGCAAGCAAAGCGCCTTGCACCGCTAACGTCAGCACATCAATTTTCATTTTTTTAGTATGCATTTTCATGATCATCTCCGATTCATTAGTTTAGCGATGCAACAGTGCGCCAGCAGGATGGTTCGAACCATGAACCATGGAGTGGCAATTCTGGCAACCGCGCCCGGTGTAACTTTCACTCGGATTGGTTGCTGTTGTCGCTGTGATGCCGCCTTGGATACCCGCCGCATTTGCAGCAACAGGAACCTTGCTGTTATGTGGTCCGTTGTGGCATTCTGAACACAGGAAGGGTGCGCGTGACTTTAGCAATGGCGAAATATTGGAACCGTGCGGTGTATGGCAATTACTGCAATCTTCCGACACAGGCTGATGTTCCCACAGGAAGGGGCCGCGTTTTTCAGCATGGCAAGTAAAGCAGGTTTCATTGAGTGTATTTTTCTTCAACAACTTGGGACCCGCCGAACCATGTGCATTATGGCAATCAGAACAGGCCACCTTGCCTTCACCGACAGGGTGGTGAGAAATACGGTTTTCCTGAGCGCGTTGCTCCTTGTGGCAGGTGTAGCACACTTCAGGCTGGGTACGTTTGTCGCGCACCTTGTCATGATTCGTGTGTACCTGGTGACAGGAAGTGCAGGCGACATCATTGGTTTGATGAGCGCTGCCCGTCCACAAATGGCGTTTGCTGTCTTTTGAGTGACAGGATAAACAGGCTTGATTGCGTTCTGCAACCGGTGTAGCGGAATTCTTACCGAACATATGATCCGGTTTTGGCGGTTTTGAGCTGCCTTTGTGCCCCAGGTGAGCAATGCTTTCGCCATGACAACTGGTGCAGGTCGGTGTGCGTCCGTCCGCATTCACGCCGTGGCGCGTCTGGCTGATAGACAGCACTTTAGGAGAATCAGACTCATCGTGACAGACGGTGCATTTGGCATCGCCCTTGAGCACGAGATCCTTGGCAGCTGCCTTCACTACCTCTACGGCCTTGGCTGCCGGCTCAGCTGAGACCAGAAATACATGACCGATATCCTTGCCCATGTTTCGATTATCGGCAGCTAGTGCAACCGGCACGAGTGAACCTAACAAGGCGCACGAGATAAGTACTTTTGAAAACAGCTTCATTTTAATTCCCCCTGACATTTTGTTACTGCTGCACGGCTCAACCCCGAACCGTGCTTTTAACTTCCAACTTACAGCGACAGAATCCAGCCGACCAGATTCTTGATTTCACTTTGATCCTTGGTTTCAATGATCTTATGATTTTCTTCTGTGCCGTCTTCCATCTTGATCTTAGGACCGGTAGTAATCTGCTTGATCAGTGTCGCTTCCGCATCGGCCTTCCCCTTGTATTTGATGGCGATTTTCTTGTAGGAAGGGCCCTTCTTGGTCTTGTCTACCGCATGGCATTTGAAACAGTCATTCTTCTTAGCCTGCGACTTAGCCGCATCCTCGTTGATCGCGGCATGAGCCGTACCGAACAGGCCTGTCACCATGACAAAGGCGATACTTGCAATAATTTGTTTCTTCATGTTTTTCTCCAGTTAAATGAAATAGTGTTCAGGCGGGCCTGGCCCGCCGCTGTTATGTATTACCGACAAATCCAATGATCACCAGTACCAGCAGTGTCAGACCGATTGCAATCAGGGTCAGTCCCAGCACCTTGGAGGCCAGCGTCATTTTCCGGCCCGGCGCATCCACCAGATACTTTTCCAGCTCGCCCGATTCAACCAGACGGTTGTAGTGCTCGGTATGTTCGCGTTTGAACTCTTCCACCGGCACGGAGCCTGTGAACATCACCACATCAGGCGGCGGAAACTTGTCCGGCCTGAAGTGATTATTGAAGAAGTGCACCGTGAACAGGAATACCGCCGCTAAGAAGGCTTCCTCACCGTGTACCAGCGTCAGCACATTGAACATCCAGCCCGGCAGGAACTGTGCCGTAATATGCGGGAATGCAAGCATTAATCCGCTGCTGCCGATGATGCCCACCCCCCAGAACACCGCCCAGAAGTCAAACTTTTCCCAATAGGTCCAGCGATCAAACACAGGGCGCGGCCCACGACAGAAGAACCACTTGAACATCTCAATGATTTTTCTCAAATCGTTCCAGTTAGGAATCAACGAGTCAGGGCCAAACCATTTGAAAGTCTTGCTGCGCAATAACTTGGTCAGCACATACACCAGCTGAGCGATGAAAATACTCAGGAAAGCCGTCGCACTGATACGGTGGATGATGCCGGTGATTTTCGCGCCGCCCAACGCCCTGACGACCACATGGGCCCATTCGGTATCCGCATAAAACACCAGCATACCGGTCAAAATCAGAGTCATTGTCACCAGCGCGAAGATCAGGTGCGCAGCGCGGGTCAATTTACTGAAGCGACGGATCTGCTTGCCTTTTGCAGGTCCGCTCAACAAATCATTAATTGCGATGTGTGATTTGGTATTGCCGTCCTTGTTGAAGTAGACCGGGCAGCCATCTTTGTGCTCACGCCAGTACCACAGTGCGGAATGGAGCCAGAAGAACGCAAACACACCGGCCAGCAGGCTCAGCATGAATTTCGACGCTATCCACATCTGCGGGTACTTATTGAAATCGTGCGTATTCGCATGCGGTGCAAACGACACGAAGCCCGGCGTTGCCTTCTGCAATCCCGCCCACCCCTTATCGCCGCTATGACATTTCTGGCAGGTTTTCAGACGATTGTCAGGATGCACGGTCGACTCAGGATCAGACGGTGGCAGAATGCCGTGACTGCCGTGGCAGTTGTAACACTTGGCGGTATAACCGTAGCCCAGCGCATTCACCTGACCGTGAAAGGTTTCCGAATACGATTTGAGATTATCCTTGTGACAGCCGCCACAAGCCTGAACGATATCGAGCTTAAACGATTCCCCGGAGGTATTTGTGATGCCGTGTGATGTGTGACAATCGGTACACACCGCCGCCTTAGGATTGCGCTCATCCAGCACCTTTTTTCCGTGCACCGAGGTTGCATACTCTTCCAGCTGGTCGGTATGGCATTTCTCGCCGCAGGTGTTCGGTATGGTCAGATGCCACGCGGTACGTCCTGCACTGCCTTGGGGGGGAACATTGAAGGTATGCGTATCGTGACAATCATCGCAACTGGCGTTAGTGCGCGTAGGTTCATCGACATTGGCGCGTGCATGAAAAGTCTTCTTATAGGCTTCGATATTGCTGACAACCACACCTAAGCGTGATTTTTCCTCCGTCAGATTTTCCTTTATCACTGTATCCCACAGCGCGGTATGACACCCTACGCAACCGGTGGTTTTTGATTCAAGCTTATGTGACTGGCTGCCGTCCTTGATACCGCTATGACAAGCGACACATTGCATTTGTCCGTGCACACTCTTATTGAAAGGCAGCTTCTTGATCGCATGCAACGCGCGCATCTCGTCACCGCTGCCAGCAACCTGGATTTCTTTACTACCGTTATGACACTTCAGACAGGAGGTGTTATCAAGTTTATTGCTTAGCTGAACCTGCATACCTCCGTCAGATGAATCGTTGTCCTGAGCGAACGTCAGGCTCGACAGCGCAATAAGCACTACTGAGAAAAACCATAATGCCAATTTTGATAAATACATATAGGAGTGAAAAAATTATTAACTGCCAGCTTACAAGCAATAAATATGCCATTCACTCGCGATCAAGTTATTCTGGATAATTTACCTAACAATTACAACAAGGTAAGCGCACAACCTGCAAAAGAAATAAGTTATATAAATATTTACCGTGATGCGCTACAGTCACAAAACTTCGCGCCGTTACTTTCTGGTAACATCAACCTGAAAATGACACCTATTACCCCCTCAGGCTCATTTATTTCATCCGTTGGGCCTGATGGCAGCACCTTGCACCGTATTGCTTGATACGACCCGCCCTATATAACTTAAAGACAACCAGTCCATCCGGTCCGCCTGTGGCATGAAATTTGCATGAATAACCATTAAGAGATGCGCTTACGATCTGTCAGATCGGTTTGCGCCTCTCACGCCCGTCTCAAACAGGCCTGCTTTCTTTACAGGCCACTAAACAGGCAACGACCAGTTACCGAACAGTAACAACGCTATTTTTTAACTGATTTAGTTACCAACTAGTAACAGAGGTTATCGTGAATATTATTTTTAGACTGATTTTGACATGCTGGTTGCTACTCATGTCCAGCGCATTACTAGCTACCCCGCTCAGACTCGGCATCACCTCGGCAACAGCACGCGGCCAATATGCGCTGCTGGAAGAATGGCGCGACTACTTGCAGCGCAAACTCGACAAACCCGTCGAATTCATTTTTCGGGAAAGTTATCTGGAAAGTCTGGATCTGTTAAAGCAAAACGAACTCGATTTTGCCTGGGTCTCGTCACCCGCCTATTTTGAAAACAGTCGTCAAATGAACCTGCTCGTAACCCCCTTATATAAAGGACAGCCTTTTGATCACAGCTATTTGATCGTCCCGTCATCGGACCACGTCAGCCAGTCCTTACTCGACCTTAAAAACAAGGTTTTCGCCTATGTTGATCCCGACTCCTCCACAGGCTATCTGCAACCCCGCTACCAGTTGCTGCAGCAGCATCAGAATGCCGAACGCTTCTTTAAAAAAACCTTCTTCACCCGCGACCATCAGAAAATTGTCGCAGCAGTCGCCATTGGGATGGCCGATGCGGGGGCTATGTCAGGTTTCGCGTGGGACAGTCTGGCACGTTCACGCCCCGACATCACAAACCAGACACGCATTGTGACGCGCTCCGCACCGTACGGATTCCCGCCATTGATCGCGCGCAATTCACTCAGCAAACGCGATTTCAACGACATGCAACGCGTGCTGATTGAAATGAATCAAGATCCCGATGGAATCAAACTGCTACAACGCCTCAATCTGGACGGATTTATCGTTGCAGATAGCAAACTGTATCAAGGCGTGTATAAGATGATGCGCAGAATAGGCGACTTATGAAATTTTTCCTGAATCTCAGTTATCGCCACAAAATCCCGCTGTGGGGCTGTTTTCTGATCATTATTTCCGTGATCGCTGTCTCCGCCTCTTTTATCGGCAATGCCTACACGCATGTGGAAAAGGATCTCTCCATCGATTCCGAAAAACTGGGTTACTCTTTAAGATCAAACCTGTTTACGGCCATATTACAGGACGACATCTGGCGCGCGTTTGAAATCATCACTGAGGCCAGTCAGCGGGAAAGTTCCAGCATGGTGCAGGTCGAAAATATTCTGGTGCTCGACAACGCGCAACGTGTGCTGGTGTCGACCCACCCGAAAGAGACGCCGATACACACTAACATGTACGATCTCGGCTCGGAATTTTCTGAAATATCTCGCCATATCAATCAAATGAGCGGAGATAAATCCAGGACTATCTACCTTCCTAAATCGAAACATTATTATTCTCTAACCCCCATTTCCCGGGAAAATGCCAGTTTGGGTACGCTGATCATCGTTCATTCAAAAGATGTATTTTTCCCTCTGTTCGCCAAAAATGCGCGTAACGGCCTGCTGGTAGGCACACTCATCCTCGCGATATTGCTCCCCTTCAATTGGTACTGGGGACAACGCATGGCCGTACCGCTGGTGCAACTGGCCGCACGCATGGCACAACTCGGAAAAAAATGGCCCGAAGACCTCGATCCTGACTTATATGAATATCACGATGAACTGGGCCTGTTGTTCGAGGCTTACAATCAGCTGCTCGATGATCTGAAAAGCAAAGAAGTACTGGAAATGCAGATCCTGCAATCAGAACGACTGGCGGCATTAGGCCAACTGGCGGCGGGTATTGCACACGAAATCAATAATCCGCTAAGCGGAATGCTGATGGCGATCGACACCCTTAAATGCCATAGCGAGACCAGCCCGCTAACCCAAAAAACCATTGCACTGATTGAACGCGGGCTGACACAAATTAAGGACACGGTCGCAGCACTGCTGGTAGAAGCTAAAATGAAAAGCCGCAATCTGCTCCCGCAGGACATTGAAGATGTGCTGACACTCATCTCGCCGATGAGCGGAAAAAAAGCACTGCACATTGCCTGGCACAATAGCCTGACTGATGAAATCGCGTTACCTGCCACCTTCATCCGGCAAATCATGATCAATTTACTCATGAATGCCATTAAGGCGGCCGCTCAGCAAGGCGAAATTTCCTGCGACATCAGCGTGATTGACAGCAAATTACAAATTTCGGTTATCAATGACGGAAAAACACTCAGCGCCGAACAGATCTCACATTTGTTCGAACCCTTCGCCTCCTTCAGCGAAGGCGGGCACGGATTGGGTCTATGGGTGACTTACCAGATCGTAAACCAGCTGAGCGGCAACATCTCGGTCAAAAAAGAGAACAATAATCACATGAATTTCACTGTAAAAATCCCACTGGGAGAGCACCCTTGAGCACTTACCGTATCTGCCTGATAGAAGATGACCCTATCATGGGCGAGGCACTCTCCGACCGCTTCGAACTGGAAGATTATCACTGCGACTGGTTCAAAACGGGCGGCGCGGCAATACTGGCTTTGGGGCATACCAAATACGACATAGCGATCTGCGACATTCAGCTCCCCGACATTAACGGAGAGGACTTGTTCAAACAACTTAAGGCCAGCGAAGCCTGCCTGCCTCATTTTATTTTCACCACAGGATACGGCACCATAGACCGTGCGGTGCGACTCCTTAAACTCGGCGCACAAGATTACCTGACAAAGCCGCTGGACATACACGCGCTACTCAATACAGTTCAGTCCTTGTGTTCGCGCAGTGTGTGCAGCGTCACGCGAGACACCATGCTGGGTATCTCGGCAGCGATGAGGCATGTTGAAGCCTTACTACCCCGGATCGCCAAAAACCCGACCTCGGTACTGATCACCGGCGAATCCGGTGTCGGCAAGGAGCGTTTAGCCCGCGCACTGCGCAGTCAATACGATCCCGAACACAAAATGCCCTTCGTCACCGTCAACTGCGGTGCACTCACCGAAAGCTTGCTCGAAGCTGAATTATTCGGCTACGCCAAAGGCGCGTTTACCGGCGCGTTGCGCGAAAAACGCGGCCTGTTTGAGCTGGCCAACGGCGGCACGTTATTTCTCGACGAGATCGGCGAAATGTCTCCAGCGATGCAGGTCAAACTGCTACGCGCCATTCAGGAGCGACAAATCGTCCGGGTGGGCGCAGAAACACCGCTTCACGTCGATATCCGGCTGATTTGCGCCACCCATCAGGATCTGAAACAAATGGTCGAAGCCGGAAAATTTCGCGAAGACCTGTACTATCGAATTCATGTCATTCATCTGCACATTCCGCCACTCAGAGAACGCAAGGAAGACATTTTATGGCTTACCGGCAATTTACTGGAAGACTGGAATACGCAGAATGCCGACCTGCGCACGCTGAGCAAACCGGCTGAACAGTCCCTGCTCAATTACCCCTGGCCCGGCAACATTCGCGAACTCAAACATTGCCTAGAACGCGCCTGTATTCTGTCGCAACAAACTGAACTGAGCGCCGAACTGTTGTTCGACGATGCACCGGCACCACCTGAAGAGACCTTTACGACGCAAGAATCCTTGAGCGAATATATACAGGCCTGCGAAACAAAGTACATCAACAATTGCCTGCGCATCAACGACGGGCATATTGCGGAAACAGCCGCATCCTTAGGCATCAGCCGGAAAAATCTGTGGGAAAAAATGAAAAAGCTGGGCATATAAAACAGACCATACTGATTTTCCCTGCATCGCATACCCGCCTTATGAATTAAAATAGCGCACTTGATTGCAAATCACTACCACCGCTGCATACCGCGCGGGCGAATACTGAAAACTATGAACCTGATTCTGCTAGCTACACACGATATTCCGGCCGAACACATTGAGCATCTCGCCCGGCTTAGCGCCGCCGTCCACATTGAAAAATGTGACGCACAAACCTGGCGTTTAAGTTCGGCACAGCAACACGAAGACATTGCGGCCTACTGTTATGAACACCATATAGACTATGGATTCGTCGAAAAAGACAGATCCCTTGCCGATTTCGGTCTGGTGGTGATGGACATGGATTCGACGCTGATTTCCATCGAATGCATCGATGAGATCGCCGATATGCAGGGGTTAAAACCGCAAGTTGCCGCGATCACAGAAGAGGCAATGCGCGGCGAAATCGATTTTTCAGAAAGCCTGCGCCGGCGCGTGGCACTGCTCGAAGGGCTCGACGAAATCGCGTTGCAACGCGTGTATGATGAGCGACTGAAATTGAATCCGGGTGCCGAAATGATGATGGCCGCATTGAAGGAAAACAATATCAAAACGCTTCTGGTATCGGGCGGTTTTCTGTTCTTTACCGAGCGCTTAAAACCGCGCTTAGGCCTGGATTGCACCCACGCCAATACGCTGGAAATAATCGACGGCAAGCTCACCGGCCGCGTACTGGGCGAGATACTCGATGCGCAGGGCAAGGCGGACTGGCTGGTCAAGCTGCGCGACAGTTTAGGGTTAAAGCCCGAACAGGTGATCGCGATGGGCGATGGCGCCAACGATCTGAAAATGATGGCTCAGGCGGGCGTAAGTATCGCCTATCACGCCAAGCCCGTGGTTCGCCAACAAGCGAGCTATGCTTTTAATTTCGTCGGACTGGACGGACTCGCAAAGCTGCTCAATCACAGTTAGCCGCACCGTTTAAGCGTAACACAACAGAGGGGCACGCATGAACAACCGGATCAGCCAGATCATCGAACAGATTGCAGCCCTCGAAGATGAGTTACAAACGCTCGCTCAAACGCAGGAAAATCGCTTGCTTTACCAGATTGCAGGTCGCCGCGTGGTGTTCGAGCAGGCGATTCATGAGGCACACCAGCGCGTTAAGCAGAGCCTCTTCCGCTGGTTTCTCACGGTGCGTCCGCAAAACTATCTCACCATGCCCGTCATCTACGGCGCCGCCATCCCGCTGCTGCTGTTCGATGTGTCCATCAGCCTGTATCAGCTGCTATGTTTTCCCGTCTACCGCATCAAACGGGTCAAGCGCGCCGACTATATCGTATATGACCACCAGCACTTAGCCTATCTGAACGTGATCGAAAAAGCCCATTGCCTGTACTGTTCCTACGGCGTCGGTATGCTGGCCTATGCCCAGGAAATCATCGCGCGAACCGAACAGTATTTCTGCCCGATCAAACACGCCCGCAAAGTCGCCGCAGCCCACGGTCGCTACGCACAGTTTCTCAATTACGGCGACGCGGAAAATTTCCACGTCAAACTGGAAGCGTACCGCAGCGCACTCGCTCGTGAAGTCGACGGCCAGCCCTCAATTCATTCTGAAAAGGAATAACCATGACTCAAGAGATCAGCATCGAGGTGTTACTGGAAAAATACGCAGAACCCGGTGAACTCTCGGTGAACGATGTCAGGCGCCGCGTGGCAAGGGGACTTGCGCTGGCCGAACAGCCCGATCAGCGTGCGCACTGGGAGGAGGCTTTTTATCTGGCGCAGGAAAACGGCTTCGTGCCTGCCGGACGGATCAACTCGGCGGCGGGACTCGCCATACAGGCGACACTGATCAACTGCTTCGTGCAACCGGTGGGCGACGCGATTTCCGGCATCACGGATGGCAAACCCGGCATCTACGATGCGCTGCAGCAAGCTGCCGAAACCATGCGACGCGGCGGCGGCGTCGGCTACGATTTTTCGACGATCCGCCCTGAAGGCGCGCTGGTCAAAGGCACTAATTCGCGCGCCAGCGGCCCCATCTCCTATATGCGCGTATTCGACCGTTCCTGCGAGACCGTCGAATCAGCAGGTGCGCGGCGCGGCGCTCAGATGGGCGTGTTACGTTGCGACCACCCCGACATTGAGAAATTTATCCGCGCCAAAGACAAGGGCGACCTGCGCAACTTCAACATTTCGGTGGGCGTCACCGATGAGCTGATGCAGGCGGTCGAAGCCGATAGCGATTTCGAACTGGTACACACGGCAGAGCCCGCAGCCGCGCTCAAGGACGCCGGTGCGACTCAACGTGCAGATGGCCGGTGGATATACCGGCGCGTGCGTGCCGCCGATCTTTGGCGTCAGATCATCGAGAGCACTTACGATCATGCGGAACCCGGCGTTTTGTTCATCGACCTGATGAACCGTGACAACAACCTGTCCTACTGCGAAGTGATCGAGGCGACCAACCCGTGTGTCACGGCTGACACCTGGGTGATGACAGAAAACGGCACACAGCAGGTTCGCGAACTGATCGGCAAACCCTTCAATGCGATGATTGACGGCAAGTCCTACCCGACCGAATCACAAGGTTTTTTCTTCACCGGCAGCAAACCGGTACTACAGCTGAAAACGGTCGAAGGGCATGTGTTGCGCCTGACCGCCGACCATCAGGTGCTGCGTGTCTCACACATGACGCGCGACACACGTAATACGGAATGGGTCAAAGCGGGTGAATTGTGCGCCGACGACAAAATCGTTTTGCACGATCATCGTGCCGCTCAGGCGTGGCGTGGCACACACACAGAGGCGGAAGGGTATCTAATCGGATTACTGATTGGCGACGGCACACTCAAGAACGACAAAGCCGTGTTAAGCGTTTGGGATACGGCGGCATTAAAAGTCGCCAATGGCGGCGAAATATCGCCCTCCTCTGGCATTGCCAGCGTCATGTTAGCCGCGGAACACGCCGCGCGTACATTGCCGCACCGTATTGATTTTAAAGGCTGGCAAAAACCCGTCGCGGGCCGCGGCGAATATCGACTGACAACAGGCGCATTGCGCTCACTGGCGCTGAAACTTGGCCTCACGCCGGGCAACAAGCGCTTCACTCCCTTGATGGAAACCAGTTCGTCCAATTTTTATCGCGGCGTGTTGCGCGGCATGTTCGACGCCGACGGTTCAGTGCAAGGATCGCAGACAAAAGGGATCAGCGTTCGACTGACACAGATCGAACTTGGCAATCTGCAATCGGTACAGCGCATGCTGCAACGTCTGGGTATCATCTCCGTCATTTACCCGAATCGCCGACCGGCTGGCATGAAGCTGTTGCCGGACGGAAAAGGCGGAGTCAAAGAGTATGACTGCCAGACACTGCATGAACTCATTATCAGCAATGATAACATCGGACGTTTCGCCGAACTGATCGGCTTTGCCGACAGCGACAAGATGGCCAAATTGAATGGTTTGCTGGCAAATTATCAGCGCAAACCGAATGCAGAACGTTTCGTCGCAACGGTACTGTCATTAGAAGCCGATGGCGTGGCGGACGTATATGACGTCACAGTCGCCGACGTTCATGCCTTCGATGCCAATGGCTTATATGTTCACAACTGTGCAGAGCAACCCCTCCCCCCTTACGGCTGCTGCTGTCTGGGCTCGATCAATCTGACCCGCATGGTCAAAAATCCGTTCTCGACGCACGCGGGGTTCGACTACGAACCGTTCAAGCAATTGATTAAAGTCGCGGTGCGCATGCTGGACAACGTGCTGGATGTGACCGCATGGCCGCTGCCCGAGCAGCAACTGGAAGCGCAGAACAAACGCCGCATCGGCTTAGGCTACACGGGCCTTGGCGATGCGCTGGTGATGCTGGGACTGCGCTATGACACGGAGCAGGCGCGCGCCTTTGCCGCCGACATCACACGCATCATGCGCGATGAAGCCTATGCGGCCTCGATTGAACTGGCCAAGGAGCGTGGTGCCTTCCCGCTGCTCGATGCTGAGCACTATCTGGCCGCACCCCGCTTCGCCTCGCGCCTGCCGGACGAGATGAAAAATCATATCCGCGAATACGGCATCCGCAACAGTCATCTGCTGTCCATCGCGCCCACCGGCACGATTTCGCTGGCCTTCGCCGACAACGCATCCAACGGCATCGAACCCGCCTTTTCCTGGTTCTACACGCGCAAAAAACGCATGATGGATGGTACCAGCAAGGATTATTCGGTCGAAGATCACGCCTGGCGTGTATTTAAAAAACAGGGCGGCGATATCAATCATCTGCCTGCAGCGTTCGTCTCCGCGCTGGAAATTTCCGCACTCGATCACATGAAAATGTGCGCTGCCGTCGCCCCCTACATCGACACCTCGATCAGCAAAACCGTCAATGTGCCGGCAGACTATCCCTTTGAAGACTTTAAAAATCTCTATACCGAAGCCTGGCGCGCGGGGCTTAAGGGACTGGCGACCTACCGGCCTAACAGCGTATTAGGCTCGGTGCTGTCGATCACGCCGGAACCCAAAAAAGGCGAGACACCTCAGGACTTCGTTTTCGATCAGGACAGACGCATTGAATTGGAAGCCGCACCCAAACCTGCGCTCGCCTCCCTGCGCTGGCCGGGCCGCCCTGCCCTGACCGCCGGCAGCGAAGGCTGGGTATCCCAGGTCGTCAAACATCCGCTGGGCAGTTTTGTCGCATTCGTCTCGCATACCGCCAACGACGGTTGCAACCACCCTTTCGAAGTCTGGGTCAACGGCTCCGAACAGCCCCGGGGATTGGGCGCACTGGCAAAATCGCTGTCGATGGATATGCGTACCCGCGACCCGGTCTGGGTGCGCATGAAACTTGAAATGCTGATGAAGACGGCGGGCGACGATGCGTTCGACATGCCGATGCCGCCCGAGGGTGAAATAAAACGCATGCCGAGTCTGGTGGCCGCCTTCGCCTATTTGCTCAAATACCGCATCGAAGCACTGGGTGCACTGGAAGTGTGCGATGGTATGACCACGCCGATGATGGATGCGCTGTTCGCCAAAAAAGAACCTAAGACCGGCACCGACGGCACGATGAGCTGGACTGTGGATATTGCTAATGCAGGTTCAGGGGATGACTTCGTGCTGGGGCTCAAGGAACTGGTGCTGCCGGACGGGCAGCGCCGTCCCTATTCGATGTGGCTGTCGGGTGTCTATCCGCGTGCACTCGACGGGCTGTGCAAACTGCTAAGTCTGGATATGCGCGTGATCGACCCGGCATGGATAGGCATGAAGCTGCGCAAACTGCTCAACTTCGGAGAACCCTTGGGCGATTTCATGGCACGCGTGCCAGGTGGCGCCAAGATGCAAAGCTATCCTTCGACTGTCTCCTATGTCGCCACGCTGATCATTCACCGCTATGCCATGCTGGGCGTGCTCGATGAACACGGCTATCCGGTGCAGCAGATGGGCGTGCTGGAAATACCCGAAGGTCAGATCAAACCAACCGGCATCAAACCCCTGACCGGCAAACTGTGCCGCGAATGCGGCAACGCGACACTGATCAAAAAAGACGGCTGCGAATTCTGCACCAGCTGCGGCGCAATCGGTGCATGCGGGTAATGGATAGCCCACCTGTCGACGGCCTCATTTGTGGACTACCTCTTTCGAAATAGAGATAAATCAGCCGTAATTGCAGACTCACGCAGCTAGCCCGACAGGCAAGTTGATCGTGATGCACAGCCCGCCACCGGGATGATTGCGGGCGTAAATTTCCCCCTGATGGGCGATAACTACCCGCTGCGCAATGGCCAGACCCAAGCCATGGCCATCTGAGGCTTTCGTTTGCGCGCTGCGGAAGAAGGGCTCGAATATAGCGTAGCTATCCGCTTCAGGAACACCGCCTCCTTGATCTGAAACAGTGATGCATATCGTTTGATTGTCGTTTTTTTGCATCTTGATGGCGACTAAACCGCCGGACGGAGAGTGCTTCACGGCGTTGCGCACGACATTCTCCACCGCACGGTGTAGCAGTTCTGCATTACCCCGAACAATAGCCCGGCTGAGCGCTTCGATCTCTACACGGCAGCCGCTGGCTGCGGCCTCAAAGCGCGCATCCTCCGCCACGTCGGAGACAAGCTCGTTAAGATCGACCTGTTCGTTCAGTTTGCCCATCATGCCGGCTTCAAGCCGGGAAAGCGTCAGCAACTCACTGACCAGCATATCCATGCGCACGGCTTCCCGTTCAATGCGCATCATGGAATCCTCGATCCGTTCGGGCTGCTGTCGCGCCAGACCGATTGCCGCCTGAAGCCGCGCCAGCGGCGAACGCAGTTCGTGCGAAACATCGTGCAACACTCTCCGCTGCCCATCCATCAATTGCTGTAGCCGCAGCACCATACTATCGAAATCCCGGCCAAGGTCGGACAGCTCGTCACGTCGATGCCCCATGACCGGCGCAAGCCGCACATCCAGAAGTCCATTTGAAACCGCCGCAAAAGCCGCACGGAGTGTGCGTATCGGTTTGGAGAAATACCAGGCCAGCAATGCCGCGAAAAACAGACTCACCACGCCACCAGCCAGCAAGGGCATGACAGGAGGCAACACTCCTCTATCATGCGGCGGCTCCATCCGCCCATCTAAACGCGGGTAACTTGGGGGCTGCGCGAACAACAGATAGGTATGCCCGTCAGCTGCGGCAACTTTCTCCGCGCTGCCGAAATTGTCTTGCGAACCTGTAATCTGATTGGCCTGCACAAGCATCGTCTCCGAAACCATGCGCCCCAAAACATCCCGATTGTATTCGTCCACAGCAAAGACAGGGGGAGCCGGTTGGCGGCTTTGCTCCCGCAAGAGCCCCCGCAACGCCTCGGGTCCGCCGTATCGCAATGTTGAAGCTGCGGCAGCAACAGCCGACGACTGCGGCGCGCGAAACCGTTCCATCCCGGGAGATCGCAACCACATCGCGCCGCCCACGCCGATGACGCTAGTGACCTGCGCCAACCAGAAGAAAATAAAAAACTTCCAGAACAGTCGTCCCACGCGCTACTCCCTGATGAACTGGTAACCCTTGTTGAACACGGCCAATATGCGGGAACGCCCATCCGGCAGCGGCTCCAGTTTACGGCGTATGCTGCTGATGTGAACATCGATGCTGCGATCAAATCGAGCCAGTGGCCGCCCCAAAGCCTGCTCGGATAGTTCCGATTTGCTCACCACTTGTCCGGCGTTGCGCGCCAGCACCTCTAACAGGTTGAACTCGGTGCTGGTCAGTTCAAGCGGTTTGCCTGCCCATTCCGCGCGCCGCTGTTCCGGCCAGATGGACAATACACCGGCAATGATCGTTGATAAGGATGAAGCCGATTCCGCACCGCCGCTGCGGCGCAGGATAGCGCGAATACGAGCCGTCAGTTCGCGCGGAGAACAGGGCTTGGGCACATAGTCGTCCGCCCCCAGCTCGAGGCCGACGATGCGGTCGGCATCATCTCCCCGGGCGGTCAACATCAACACCGGCATTGCGCCTTGGGCACGGATCTGGACGAGCACATCGATGCCGCTTTTTCCAGGCATCATCACGTCCAGCACGGCAATATCATAGTGCCCCTGCAGCGCCTCTGTGATGCCAGATTCTCCATCATGCACTGCCTTGACCTCGAAGCCTTCACGCTCCAGATAAATCCGGAACATCCCGGCAAGTTCAACATCGTCGTCAACCAGCAAAACTTTCGTTTTCATCGTGTGAAAATTCATTAACAAGGTTCCGGTCATTTTAGTTAAGCGTACTCCCAGAGCACAGCCGTCTGTATCCGTATTTACAAGTTTTTACACCTGACAGCCTGCATCTTTACATGAATTTACGCGTGATTAACGGCACTTTACAGCACCTCCCCTGAGAATGGCAGCCACTCGATGATGCACAATTGTAGAAATCGAGTTAACCAACTTTTGAGGATTTATATGAACAAGCTCGTAAGCAAATTCCGCTACGCTTTGATAGCCGGAACAATAGCGCTGGCATTACCCGCGCACGCCTCAGCGTGTGATTATCAGGATCAACATGCCAGTTCAAAGCTGCCCGGTACAATCACCTCGCATAATGAAATGAGGCGATTCATGCGGATGCCTCCACCACCGAAAATGATGCAGCCGCCCTTTTCTATCAGTTGCATGCCCCCATTTTTTCGCGACCTAAAATTGACTGAGCAGCAGCAGGACAAGGTGTTTGAACTCATGCACAGCCAGATGCCAATCATGCGCGAGCAGCATGAATCCATCCGCAAAGCGACTGAAGAATTAAAGCGGCTAGTTGCATCAGATCATTACAGTCTATCCGAGTTGCAAACGCTTGCCGACAAACTGGCCAGAGTATTCGCCGACACCCTCGTGCAGCATGCGGTAATGGAAGTAAAAATTCTGACGTTGCTAACAACCGAACAACGCAAGCAGGCGGATGAAATGCGCTCCGAATTCAGAGCGCCCCCTTATCCATAACCATAGGGATAGTTGCTTAACACGCTTTTACCTGATTTTACCCCAATGACACTACAACATGACTTCGTTATGACGATAATAAGCTCATGTAAACCATTACAAAAATGATACTGTCACGACGAGTCGTTAAATATGAAAGGAATAAATCATGAGCAGTATTAATAGTATCGGCGGGAGCGGATATTCGATGATGATGTCCGGCATGAAACGACCTGATCCTGCCCAAATGGCGGATAACCTGTTTTCCAGGCTAGACACCAAAAACAAGGGTTATCTGGAGAAGAGCGATCTGCAATCGGCATCAGGCCAGCGACCTGACTCAGGCAGCGGCCCGGCAAATGTAGACGAGATGTTCAAAAAATTGGACAGCGACGGTGACGGAAAACTCACCAAGAGCGAAATGACCAGCGGCATGAAAAATCTTGCCGATGCTCTCGACAGCCAGCTCAATCAAATGCGCATGAACGGCATGTCACAGGGAGGCAATGGCGACTCGACAACAACATCGGGCATAAATCGACCAGATCCAGCCAAAATGGTGGACAACCTGTTTTCCAAGCTCGATACGACGAACAAGGGTTATCTGGAAAAGAGCGACCTGCAATCCGCGCTAAGTCAGCCATCCGGCTCTGACAGCGGCCCGGCAAATATAGACGAGATATTCAAAAGACTGGACAGCAACGGCGACGGAAAACTCACCAAGAGCGAAATGACCAGTGGCACGGCGCAGGCGGGCAACGTGGGTGGCACGCCACCCACCGGTGGTATGCCGCCGCCCGGCGCTGCTGGCGCGAACGCCGCGTCAGTAACAAGCAGCACAGATTCAAGCAGTTCCACGAAAACATATGAACCCGCAGATGCAAATCAGGATGGAAAAGTCAGTGAGCAGGAGAGAATGGCCTTTGCGCTGGCAAAACAGGATAAGGAGTCGCCCTCCCGTACATCGCCAACTTTGCCGGGCAGCGATGCGAGGGTCATGAAGCAGATCATGGACCTCATGCATGCATACACCAGTTTTAACAGTAGTTCCAACAGCTCCGGATTGTCGGTTACCGCCTAGTATTTTCGTCACACATCTGTACGTTGAAAGGGGGCCGTCGCGCCCCCCTTTAACTTTAGCACTCCCGTTTAATCCTATTCCCGCCAGTGATTATTTGCGCAGGCATGCAGCTAAAATTCCAGCTAAAAATGGCGAAGACAGTGGCGGTAGCATCACGTTCTATTCGAACAACAGCGCACCACCAGTTTACGGGTCTCTTCCAGCACCAAGACACTCGATGAGGTAAGCAAGACCAGCCCCCAATCTGACAAGCTTAAATCTACGGTATTAAAAATAGCCTGCGCCGGCCCCCAGTGTACGACCACCCCTTGCAATCCCACCACACCGATAAGTGCCCCCCATAACCTGCCGTTAGTGAAGAATTGACTGTTGAAGGCGGTATCGTATTCAGCGCGGGCATTGAACACATTGAAAAACTGAAACAACACGAACGTAGTAAACGCCAAGGTCAACGCATGCTCAATTCTGCCCGCAGACAAGCCATATAAAAACACCCCGATAGTGCCTGCCGCCATAATAAGGCCATAAGCTAACAGGTGCCAAAAACGCCGCAGCGTCAGGATGCGCGCATCGGATCGGCGTGGCGGCTCGTCCATAATGCTGGGGCGTGCCGGCTCTATCCCCAGTGTCATTGCGGGCGGACCGTCCATGATAATGTTGATCCACAAAATCTGAATCGCGGTGAAAGGCGTAGGCAGCCCCAACAGTTGCGCGCCAAGCACGGTGATAATGGCGCCGATATTGGTGGAGAGCTGGAAACGCACAAACTTGACGATATTATCGTAGATCGTGCGGCCTTCCTTGACAGCCTCGACGATAGTGGCGAAATTGTCGTCCGCAAGCACCATGGCAGCGGCTTCCTTCGTGACTTCCGTACCGCCGATGCCCATCGCTACACCAATGTCAGCGTTCTTCAGTGCCGGGGCATCGTTGACGCCGTCGCCGGTCATGGCGACCACATACCCGCACGACTTCAGTGACTGAATAATTTTAACCTTATGCTCGGGAGCAACACGGGCAAATACGGCCGTTTTTTCGACATAGCGGGAAAGCTCGGCAACCTCGATCCGGTCAAGCTCAGCACCGGTCAGCACCGGCCCCTCCAGCCCCAATTCACGCGCGATGGCAGCGGCAGTAATGGCGTGATCGCCGGTGATCATCTTAACCTTGATCCCCGCACGCAGACACAAGCGGATCGCATCACGCGCCTCAGGACGTGGAGGATCAATGATGCCGACTAAGCCTGCCAGCGTTAGCTCCTGTGCCCAGCCCATCAGATCGCCAGCGGGGTCAAATTGCTGCACAGGAATCTCACGACGGGCCACCGCCAGCACACGCATAGCCTGATTGGCAAGACATGCATTCTCGGCATCCAAAGCCATGCGGGCAGCACCCTCTAGCGGTGCCGCCGCGGTCGCGGTGAGGTAAAATTTTGCGCGCGCCAGCAGCACATCCGGGGCCCCCTTCACATACATGCGCACCCGGTCTCCATCAAGATGGAAGGTCGCCATAAACTTGTGCGCCGAGTCAAAGGGAATTTCGGCGATACGCGGGCTTTGTTCGGACAGCCTGCCGGGTTCAATCCCCCCCTTAACAGCCAGCGCCAGCAGCGCCCCTTCGGTTGGGTCGCCAATCAACTCACCGTCTCGAATACGACTTTCATTGCAGAGCGCCGCGGACAGTAACAGCGGCATAAAATCGGGCGACGGTAGTCCGTCTTCAGCGCTAATGAGGCCCCGGCCATCGTAACCTTCACCCGAAACATCAAACCTGCGCCCGCGATAGAATAGCTTGCGTGCCGTCATCTGATTCAGGGTCAGTGTGCCTGTTTTGTCGGAACAGATCACTGAGGTCGAACCCAGAGTTTCCACCGCCGATAATTTTTTGACGATAGCGCGATTTTTTGCCATGCGGTGCATGCCAATGGCCAGCGTCACGGTCACCACCGCCGGCAAACCCTCGGGAATGGCGGCCACGGCCAAGGCGATAGATGTCATAATGGTCTGCAGCAGCGGCGCTCCGCGCAGGATGCCAAGCACAAAGATCAAAGCCACCACAACGGCCGCGATAATAGCCAGCCGCTTCCCCAAGCCATCGAGCTGAATTTGCAGCGGCGTAGGCGCGTCCTCCGCCGTATCCAACAGTCCGGTGATGAGTCCCATCTGTGTGCTCATGCCGGTTGCCGTGACCAGCGCTTCGATTCGCCCCCGGGTGACGGTGGTATTCATAAATACCATATTAAAGCGCTCGGCAAGCGGGTGTTCGCCTGACACCAGCACTTCAGCATATTTGCCCGTGGCAAGGGATTCTCCCGTCAGAGCCGCTTCCGCCACCTCGGCATTGTGCGCCGCCAGTATGCGGGCATCGGCGGGTATTCGGTCGCCGGCTTCCAGTAACACAATATCACCAGGCACCAGATTTTCTGCGGCAATTTCCAGCATCTCGCCGCCACGGCGCACCCGCGCATGCTGTGCCAGCATCTTTTTGAGCGCCGCCAAGGTGGCTTCCGCACGGTGTTCCTGATAAAATCCCAGACACGCATTGAAGACAACTACGATCAAAATCACCAGCGCATCGTTCAGGTCGCCGATCGTGCCAGCCAATACGGCGGCACCCATCAGCACAAGCACCAAGATATCTTTGAACTGATCGAGAAACTTCATCCAAACTGAACGAGGAACGCGTCCCTTCAGACGGTTAGGACCGTAACTGTCCAGCCGCCGTTGCGCTTCGGCTGCGCTCAAGCCTTCCAGACTGGAATCAAAGCACTTAAGCGCCGCATCAGACGGCATAATCCACGGCGCTATTTTTTTATGATCGCTAAGACTTTTCATTTATTTCTCTCGGCCTATGTAAAACAGGCACACTCAATTTATTGGCCGCTTCAGGTACAGAAAATTGGTTCCGTTACCGGATATCTAACCCAACGTGTTTATTATCCTTGCGCCTCAATGGATGCGGTCAAGCTCCTGATCAAACATCGAAACAGGATCATCTAAGGGTTCCAGATGAGTCGTTATATGCGCTTGATGTAAAACTTTGCAGATATCCCGCTCGATACGCTCCGCCCAGTCGTGCCCCTGCTTTACCGTCCAATGCCCCGGCACTAATACATGCAACGTCACAAAGGTACGCCTGCCTGCCTGCCGGGTGCGCAACGCATGAAAATCAAGCCCTTGATTCCGATATCCCGCGAGCACTGCCTCAATTTTCTGCCTGCTTTCTAAAGGTAATGATGTGTCCATCAGTCCTGCGGCAGAACGCTGAATAAGATGCCATCCTGTCCAAATTATGTTGAGCGCAACGAGCAGCGCAATGACCGGATCCAGCCAGAGCTGGTCAGTTAACCAGACCATTCCGACGCCGGCAATAACGCCCACTGATGTCCATACATCGGTCATAAGATGATGTGCATCGGCTTCCAGCGTGATTGAATTGCGCTTTTTGCCTACCGCCAACAAAATGCGGGCGGTAGCAAAATTGATGACTGAGGCCAGCACAGAAACGAGCAACCCAACGCCTACGGCTTCGAGCGGTGCAGGATGCATCAGTCGTACAACGGCTGCATAGCCAATGGCGAGTGCGGCCAGCAAAATTAAAAATCCCTCGAAAGCGCTGGAAAAATATTCAGCCTTGCCATGCCCATGGGCGTGATCGTCATCGGCGGGAGTTTCTGCCAACGTCAACATCCAAAGCGCCATTAACGCCCCGGCAAGATTTACAAATGACTCGATGGCGTCAGACAAGAGGCCGACTGAACCTGTCACGCTCCATGCCACCCCCTTCAGTAGAATAGTGGCAATGGCCGCAGCAATAGATAGCCAAGCATAACGCTTCAGTGAGGGTGATAACTTTGTTGCGGCATTCATTTTTAGCCTCCCTCAATTGCTTAAATCAAAAGCAGGACCGCAAGAGCATATTTTCCGAAAAAAGCGACTCCACATGCTTACATGAGTCATAACGCCAAGGTTAACGCTACAACCGAAAAATGGACAACTGTTTCCACACTAGCCCAATACAAAAAATCTCTATAAGCACGCGTTAACCACGACCATTGGATAGAAATTTTCCCCTTATAAATCAAAACTTTTTTAAAACAGCGTAGTATTAGCCCAATCACATCAGCGACTCAACATGTTATCCAGCTGCATTTTATGGTGCACAGTTAATTTTCAACATTTTGATTTTCATTCACATAAAATCATATCCTATTCGCCAATCCACCATTCACCTATCGTTAACAATAAGGAGCAATCATGGAAGTTTCCAACGCAATCGAAACACGCAGAGCGATCAAGGCATATGACCCCGCACACCGCATGACGGAAGCCGAAATCGAAAAATTAATGTCGCAGGCGATGCGATCGCCGACCGCATGGAACATACAAAACTGGCGCTTTGTGCTGGTTCGCGATCCCGAACAGCGCAAAAAAATTCGCGCCGCCGCATGGGATCAGGCGCAAGTAACCGATGCATCGCTGCTGGTTGTATTAACCGCAGATCTCAAGGCCTGGGAAAAAGACCCTATCCGCTACTGGCGCAACGCCCCGCAACCCGTAAAAGATTACATTCTGCCGGCCATGGCTCAGTTTTATACAGGACGCGAGCAAATGCAGCGCGACGAAGGGATGCGCTCATGCGGCATGGCGGCAATGACTTTGATGTTGGCGGCGCAGGGCATGGGATATCAATCCTGTCCGATGGACGGATTTGACTTCGATGAGGTCGCTCGCATCATCAACCTGCCAGGCGATCACGCCATCGTGATGTTCGTTGTCATTGGCAAAGGCATCAGTGATCCATTACCCCGCCCCGGATCGTTGTCGCAAGAGGATGTCGTCGTCATCGATCAGTTTTCCTGATCAAAAAAACCCGCACTTAGGCGGGTTTCATGGACTGTACTGGATGTAGAAAAACTGTTCTTTGGTGTCCTCGACAGGAATCGAACCTGTAATTGCCCCTTAGGAGGGGGCGGTAATATCCATTTTACGACGAGGACAGCGGATGCATTCTACCGGAATTACGCTGTAATCTAAACCCTCACGCTGGTATCATGCGCCCCAGTTGCAAAATACTGCTCAACAAGGTCAACAAATGAAATGGTTCGCTGTCTTAGCCGCATTGATTATTTTCGCCTCGCTGTTCGTCGCGCGGGCTGCTCGCGCCGGTAATTTACCTGAAATCGGCAAACCGGCACCCGACTTCAAACTCGATGACCAGCACGGAAAACCGCACAGCCTGCAAAGCTATCGGGGCAAATGGGTCGTGTTGTATTTTTATCCTAAAGATGACACGCCGGGCTGCACCCAGGAGGCCTGCGCATTTCGCGATGATCTGAACCAGTTAACTGAACTCGGCGCCAAGGTAATCGGCGTCAGCGTAGACGATAGCGCTAGCCATGCCGACTTTGCAAAGAAATATCACCTGCCCTTTCCCTTGCTGGCTGACAAGCAAGGCGACGTCGCCGCCCGCTACGGTGCGCTGCTCAATCTGGGCGTGATGAAAGTGGCTCGCCGTTTTACCTTTTTAATCGATCCGCAAGGAAATTTAAAAAAGGACTACCTGAATGTTGAAACCTCGCGTCACTCAAAAGAAATCATCGAAGACCTGAAAAAACTAACTGCCGGAGAACCAAAATAATGCTGCCTCGTATCAATCTGTTTATCGCCTGGTTTTTAATCCCACAAACACTGGGGATGGGATGGGTCGCATTCGCAGGCCGCATGCTGCTCGAAGTACTGGGTGTCAACACGCACGAAGGAGATATTCCCGGACGACTCGTGGGTGCCGTGCTGATTTTTGGCGCTGTTTACCTGATCTTGCATTTTCGCGGGTCATTGCCGCCTGAAGGCAATTCGACCGGCAAGGGTTTTGGATTCGGTCAGCGTCTGGTACTCGCGGCCAACCTGCTCGCTTCCCTGTTCTGCCTGTTCCAGTTCACCCAGTTCCTGATCGAAAGTCACGACCTGCGACTGGTGTTGAACGGCTTCACCGATGCATTCGGCTACTGGGTCATGGCGCTTTGGGTCATCGGCTTCTCCTTCCTGTATCAATCTTCACTACCTCAATCCTCGAATCTCTCCCCTACAAAATAATGCCCTACATCACACTAGATAAAGCCAGTCTCGCCTTCGGTCACGTAGCCCTGCTCGACCATGCCGATTTTCAACTCGACGAGAACGAACGCGTAGGCCTGATCGGTCGCAACGGCGGCGGCAAGTCCAGCATGATGCGTGTGCTGGCAGGCCAAGGTACGCTGGATGATGGATTGATCTGGCGCCAGCCTTCGGCGCGCATCTGTTACGTCAGTCAGGAACCGGTACTGGACGCCGAAGACAGCGTATTCGATGCGGTCGCCAAGGGTCTCGGGCCGTTGCAAAAACTGCTGCACGACTATCACCATGTCTCGCATCAACTGGGGGAACCTGACGCGGATTACGACACCCTGCTCGAAGAGATGCAGCACCTGCAAACGCAACTCGAAGCGCAGGACGGCTGGTCGGTACAGGCTAGAATCGAAACGGCCATTGCCAAACTGGATCTGGACCCCGACCGACTGGTCGGCAACCTGTCAGGCGGACAACGCAAACGCGTGGCGCTGGCGCAGGCGCTGGTCGCAGAGCCCGATGTCCTGATTCTTGACGAACCGACCAACCATCTGGATTTCGCCTCCATCGACTGGCTCGAAGGCCTGCTCAACAATTTTGTCGGCAGCGTGCTGTTCGTCACCCATGACAGACGTTTTCTCGACAACGTCGCGACCCGCATCGTCGAACTTGATCGCGGCAAGCTATCAGGCTTCCCCGGCAACTTCACCGCCTATCTTGCCATCAAGGAACGCATGCTGGCGGACGAGGCCGTAGTCAACGCCAAATTCGACAAGGTACTGGCACAGGAAGAAATCTGGATACGTCAGGGCGTGAAAGCGCGCCGCTGCCGCAACGAGGGCCGCGTGCTGCGTCTGGAGCAACTGCGCCTCGACCGCTCCGCACGCCGCGAAAAACAGGGCAAAGTCGAAATGACGGTGGATACCGGTGAGCGCTCGGGAAAACTGGTCGCCGAACTGTCCAACGTCAGCAAGGCCTACGGCGGCCGCACGCTGATCAACGACTTCTCCTGTCGCATCCAGCGCGGCGACAAGATCGGCCTGTTGGGTCCCAACGGCGCGGGCAAGAGCACGCTGCTCAAAATCATTCTGGGCGACATCGAGGCTGACTCAGGAGAGGTTAAGCTCGGCACCAAGATGTCGGTCGCCTACTTCGACCAGCTGCGCGAACAACTGGATGAGAATATGACGCTGGCTGATACCATCAGTCAGGGGTCTGATTTCGTCGAAATCGCCGGACAACAAAAACATGTGATCAGCTATCTGGGCGACTTCCTGTTCCCGCCTGAGCGCGCAAGATCACCGGTAAAAAGCTGTTCAGGTGGCGAACGCAACCGCCTGCTGCTCGCCCGCCTGTTCACACAACCCGCCAACGTGCTGGTGCTCGATGAACCGACCAACGATCTGGACATCGAAACGCTGGAATTGCTCGAAGAGTTGCTGGCCAACTACGATGGCACGCTGTTTCTGGTCAGCCATGACCGCGCCTTCCTCGATAATGTCGTGACGCAAGTCATCGCGTTCGAAGGCGATGGCAAGCTGCAGGAATATGTCGGCGGCTACGAGGACTGGGTACGGGTACAAAAATATCAGGCAGCTGCAGCGCTGGCAAAACCCGCGGTATCCACCCCGCCGCGCGCGGCAGTTCAGGCGGTTGAAAAACCGAAAGCTGCCTCAAAACTCAGCTACAAGGAAACTCAGGAACTCGAATCCTTACCCAAACGCATCGAGACACTGGAGCAGGAGCAAATCGATATCGCGGCGCATCTGGCCGATGGCACAATTTTCCGCAATGACGCCAAACGCGCCAAGCAGCTGCAAACGCGCAATGAAGCGATAGAGGCGGAAGTACTGACGATCATGGCGCGCTGGGAAGAGCTCGAAAAACGCAGCTGATTGCGCTTGCAAACCCGTTATAAAGCCGTTCATGTTATGCATGAACGGCTTTATACTTTATAGCACCGCTAATCGCCGTTTAAGTAAATACGCGCTCACCCAAAGACGTGATCGGCCCCTCCAGTTGCGGCACCTGAGCCTGCCCCATCGCCCGGATATTGACCGACACCTGCGCATCGAGTTTACGCCGCGTAATGGTCAGCCCCGCGCCTCTGAGCGCCTTGCAGAAGTGATAGGTAAACACCCCGCGAATAGCGCCGCCGATATTCGTTTCGGCCGAAGTCTGATTGTCCCGGCAACCGGCCCACAGCACGTGAGTCAGTACTGGCACGGTCACAGCGACCTTAAGGTCACGGCGCCTGAACAGCGCACGCACCGGAAGCGAGGGCGCCGCATCGATAAAAAAGCCCACATCGATGGGAGGCTCGACATAACGTGCCACGACAGCCGCACTGTCTGACATACCGGACTGCAAATCACGCGTACCGCTTCCCGAATGGCAGGAATCGAGGATCACATCCAGATTGACACCGGCAGGCACGGAGGCAAACAACACCTTGAAGTCATCATCTTTGATCATACCGGCGCTGGAAAAATCATGCGGACAAATGGTCTCGTCGCGACCATCCGGTTCATCCCCGTTCAGATCGACCACTTGAGAACCGTGTCCTGAATAATAAAAAATCAGCACATCGCCACGCGCCGCCCCTTTAATCAACCATTTCAAGCCATTGATAATCGCAGCCCGGGTCGCTCTCGCATCGGTCAGAATTTGCATCGCACCCGGCATCGCAGGCACGATACCCATCACACTCAGCGTATTCGCCATATCTCGCACATCGTTCACGCATCCGCGCAAATCGGGCCCGCCGGCACCGGCCGGCGCATAATCGTTAATCCCCACCAACAATGCTTTTTTTGCCATGATCCATTCCCCTCTATTAGTTCACACAAAGGACAGCTGTTTGGTTTTAGTTTGAAGTCATAAACAAAACCTGCGCTCAGCAGCAGAGCCTACCGACCGCTGGCGAATTAAATCACGCTGATAAATTTAGCGGTATCAGCCTGAATACATAGGCAAATAGGCCTAGCAATCAAAAAATTCACTATGACAAATTGCATAGGCATTCGGGCATATTTTTATGATGACGCGACTCCTGTATAAATTTAACGTCTTGAACTCAAGGAAAATTCATAAAAGGAGAATGGATCATGAAGAAAATTTTACTCGCCTCCGTTGCCGGACTGCTTATTTCGGCGCCCGTATTTGCAGCAGAAAATCAGGCCTACGCGGCCTTCGATGCAGGACAATCCACGGCATCAAATAGTTGCGACGGCGTACCGGCAACCGTTGCATGCAAAAAAACCGATACCGCGTACCGCATCGCAGCAGGCTACGGATTCACCAGAAATTTCGGCGCTGAAGTCAGTTATACGGATTACGGCAAAGCAAGATTGTCAGGCACAGTCGGTGCCGTCGCTGTCGTGGCAAATGCCGGCGCGACGGCATTCCAGATTGTCGGAACAGGGGTCTTACCGCTTAGCCAGAATTTTTCCTTGACCGCTAAACTCGGTTTCGCCTCCGTCAGCACAAAAGCGAATGCCACTGCGGTGGTGGGACCATTTTCCGTGGCAGCATCCACCTCAGCGACCAACAACAATGCTGTTTTTGGTATCGGTGCGGAATATGCATTCACACCGGCCATCAGCGGCCGATTGAACTATGAAGATCTGGGTACCATCGGCGATGCGGCAACCATGGGAAAGAGCAAATTGACATCCGTCACAGCCGGCCTCGTCGTCAATTTTTAATTTGGCCTACCCCCTCCTGTCGAGGGGGTAGATGCAAAACACGTTAGCAATCAGGGTACAGCGGTCGCACCTAACAATTTAGCCCATAATGCCAGCCCCGCGCGGGTGTCGATTTCATCATGCATCACCCG
This sequence comes from Gallionellales bacterium GWA2_54_124, assembly GCA_001801025.1. Lineage (GTDB taxonomy): Bacteria > Pseudomonadota > Gammaproteobacteria > Burkholderiales > Gallionellaceae > Gallionella. The sequence continues at coordinate 646,634 of MGWO01000007.1, read as the reverse complement.
GCAATGCGTCGCATCATTGAGCCGCATACGGTGCTGAATCTGGCGCAAACTGCGATACAGAATCCGCGTCTGACAGGCCAGTTCCTGATCGATCAAACCGACTTCGGCGGCCATTTTCAACAAGGCCAGATTACCGACATTCGCGGTCAACTCCGGGTATTGATGTGCATAGGCCAGCACCAGATATTGCACCATGAACTCGATATCCACCATCCCACCGCTGTCGTGTTTGATGTCAAACAACGGACTGTTATTCGGATGCCCGTCGTGCATCTTCTGACGCATCGTGATAATTTCATGCCGCAGTGTCTCAATATCGCGCGGCATGCTCAAAACCTGCTGACGAATTGCTTCAAACGCCTGCCCCACCAGAGCGTCCCCTGCACTGAAACGTGCGCGTGACAAAGCCTGATGCTCCCACACCCACGCCTCATTTTTCTGATATTCGGCAAAAGCCCCCACAGAACTCACCAGCAGACCGCTCGCCCCGTTCGGGCGCAGGCGCAAATCCGTTTCATACAGGCGGCCGGACGCCGTATAGCTGCCCAGCATCGCATTGATGCTCTTACCCAGCCGGGCATAATTTTCCTGTGCATCGGGATGCTCGTCGTCGTAGAGAAAAATCATATCCAGATCGGAGGCATAGCCCATCTCCTTGCCACCCAGTTTACCGTAGGCGATGATGGCAAAGCAGGGTTGATCGGTGTGGCGTTTTCGCGCATTAGCCCAGCACAGGTTTAGCACATGGCGCAAGATCAGATCGGCCAGATCGCTCAGATGATCGCTGAGCGTCTCAAGGGGCAGCAAGCCCTGCAAATCCATGGCCAAAAAATAGAAAATTTTTTCCTGCTGAACCTGATGTAATACCTCCAGACGACGTTCCACATCACTCCCGCACCCGGCCAGGCGCGCCTGCAGATCCAGATCTATTTTTGTCCACTCCGGCGGCCGGTACATCTCCCGCGCATCGAGCAGTTCATCGAACAATGCCGGGTGCTGCGCCAGAAAACTCGCCGCCCAACTGCTCGCAGAGAGCAATCGGGTCAGTCGCGATAACGCCTGAGGATACTCGGCCAAAAAAGCCAGATACACCGCACGCCGGCTGATGGCGTCAAGCAGGGTCAACAGGCGGGAAAGCGTGGTATCAGGGTCGCTGTATTGCACGCTAAGCGCAATAAATTGCGGAATCAACCCATCCACCCGCTGCCGGCTTAACTCCGATAGCTGCTGATAACGCACACTGCCACGCAACTGCAACAGGCGCTGCGCACTCTCATTGGCCGCGCGATAACCTTGCGCGCCCAGCGCGTCAGACAGCTCTTCAGCGCCGACATCCTCACGCCACAGCAGGCTGGGCTCCTGAACAGACGCACCAAAAATCTGCTCGAACTGCTCTATCACCACAGCACGGTGACGATCGAGCACCTGCAACAGCGCAGGATAATCGTCAAAGTCCATCGCGCTGGCAATCAGCAGTCTGTCCTCTTCACTGACGGGTAGCGCTTGCGTTTGCTGGTCGTCCAGATATTGCAGGCGATGCTCCAAATTACGCAGAAAAACATAGGCCGCATCAAGATCGGCCACCACGCCGTCCGCCATCTGGCCATTTTCAACCAGTTGCTTGAGCACGCGCTGGGTTGGCAAAATGCGCAAACGGGCATCCTGACCGCCACGGATTAACTGAAATACCTGAGCGGTAAATTCAATTTCACGGATACCGCCCGGCCCCAGTTTGATGTTATCCAGACGGTCACGGCGCTGCACCTCCTGACGGATTTGCGCGTGCAACTTGCGCATCGAATCGATCGCACCGAAGTCCAGATATTTGCGAAATACGAATGGCTGATACAGCTGGTTCAATTCAGTCACCCAGGGATGAGAGGCAGGGGACACAACCCGCGCCTTAATCCACGCATAGCGCTCCCACTCACGCCCCTGACTGACCAGATATTCTTCCAGTGCAGCAAAACTCATCACCAGCGGGCCGCTGTCGCCATAAGGCCGCAGGCGCATATCGACGCGAAACACATAGCCGTCTCCTGTCGCCTCGTTGATGATGTTGATCAGACGACGTCCCAGACGCGTAAAAAACTCATGATTGCTGAGCACGCGCGCGCCGTTCGTCTCACCGTCTTCCGCATACACAAAAATCAGATCGATATCGGAGGATACATTCAACTCGCCGCCGCCGAGTTTACCCATGCCGATCACCAGCAGCTGCTGCGCAGTCCGGCTGATTTCGCCGATCGGGCTGCCAAATTGCTGCTGCAAAGATTCCATCAAACGCGCTTGCGCCTGCTGCACCACGATTTCGGCCAACGCCGTCATCGCCTGCATCACTTCGTTCAGATCGCACAACCCGTTCAAATCGCGCAGAATCAGCTTAACCATCACCTGCTTGCGCAGTCTGCGCACCGCTCGTGCTAACGTTGTTTCATCCGTGGGATTCAACTGCTCCAGCAAGTGCTGAATATCGTCTCTGCAGCACGGCGTCGCGTAATTGAGCGCCAGCCACTCAAGCAAAACAGCATCAGTCTCTAAAATACGTTTGGCATAACGGCTGCAACGCATCGTTTTGTACAAAAACTCAGAAAAGGACAAGGAGTTTTCAGTGTTCATAAGCATATTCACCAGCCTGATAAGTTAGAATGCACTCTAACAGCCGTAAGCGGCCAGTGGCAAGACTTACGACTCAAGGATACCCAATCACAACTTATGGCTCATGCTCAATTCCCGCCCCGTTCGCCTGCTCTGGCACAGTTTTAACTGGCTGACACGTGTCACGATCGTGACCACCGCGGTGACGGCTGCGTGCTGCGCACTGATCATCATCGTGCTGCGCTATTGGCTGCTGCCTGATATCGAGCAGTTTCACGACAAGATTACGGCGTCATTATCGACGGCAATGGGCAATCCGGTCAGCATCGAAAAAATCCAAGGAAACTGGGATGGCCTGCATCCCCACCTGAGTCTGAGCAATGTACGTATTTTGGACAAGCAAGGCGAACCCGCACTGGTTTTGCCGCAAATAGAGACGAGCCTGTCATGGCTGTCGCTGCTTGCCGCCGAACTGCGCCTAACCAGCCTTGAAATCGAACGTCCTACCCTGCTGATACGCCGCGATGTATCGGGTAAGCTTTTTATCGGCAGCGTTGCCGTTTCCTCTGAAAATAACGACGATGATCTGGCGGACTGGTTGTTGCATCAATCGCGTATCGTGGTACGCAACGCCATCATCGTGTGGCTGGACGAGCAACGCAATGCACCGCCCTTGTTGCTCAATCGTGTCAACCTGCATATTGAAAACCTGTTTAGCCACCATCAGTTTGCATTGCGCGCGTCACCAGCAGCTGAATTAGCGACGCCACTGGATATACGTGGCGATTTCCACGGAAAACACTATGGTGAATGGGATAAATGGCGAGGACAAGTGTTTGCGCAGCTCGATTACACCGACATTCTGGCATGGCGTCCCTGGATTAAATTACCCGAAAAACTCAGTCGCGGACGCGGCGCCGTCAGAGGCTGGCTAAATCTCGACAAAGGCGCTCTTACGCAATTGACTGCTGATCTGGTGTTGCAGGATATTACGACCCGACTGACTGACAATACACCGCCGATGAACATACACTTTCTGCGCGGCAGAGCCAGCTGGAAAGCGCTTGAAAACGGATGGGAAATAGCGACGGACAAACTGAGTTTACGCTTGCTCAGCGGCGTTCAATTACAACCGACTGACTTTTATTTCCGCACTCAGGCAGCCAGCAAAGCACTAGCCGCCCGCGGCGAGTTACGCGCCAATTTACTGCAAATTGAAAGTTTAATCAGCCTGACAAATTTTTTACCGCTGGAGGCTGGCCTGCGCAATGAACTCAATACCTATGCCCCCCGGGGACTGGCATCTGACCTGACCATGAGCTGGCAGGGCACAGCCGACAAACTGATCAGCTACAAAATCAAAGGAAAATTGAGCAATATGGCGTTGCAGCAAGTCGGAACGATGCCCGGATTTTCCGGATTGTCACTCGCAATCGACGGTAATGAGACCAGCGGAAATCTGAACCTCAACACCCGAAACCTGACCCTTGACGCGCCCGGCATCATGCGCGAACCCTTGCAATTTCACACCCTGACAGGCCAGATTAACTGGCAGCGAGAACACGGTGAATTGCTGATCAAAGCGGCTAATGTAGCACTCAACAACGACGATCTGACAGGCAACCTGTACGGCAGTTTCCAGACTAAAAAAGGCACACTGGGCATCGCGGATCTGACCGCCTCACTCACGCACGGCGAAATCGGACACGCAGCCCGTTATATTCCACTAGTGGCACTGGATAAAAAGGACAGCGACTGGCTGAACGAGGCTCTGCTGTCCGGAAAGACCGAGGATTTTCGCCTGCGTCTCAAGGCAAATCTGAGCGACTTCCCTCTGAATGGCAGCACGCCGTCGCTCTTCGAGATCGGCGCACACGCCCACGATGTAAGCATGCAGTTCGCGCCCGACTGGCCGAAAATCGAAAACCTGTCAGGTGAATTTCAGATCCACAACAACAAATTGCAGGTACGCGCACCGACAGCCAGCATGCTCGGCGCACACATTCACAACCTGCTGATTACTCAGCCGGACATGTCAAGCGCCGATCCAGTACTGGAGCTTAAAGGCGAAGCGGATGCCGCCAATACCACTTTCCTGCAATTCATCCAGCAAAGTCCGGTGCGCGGCTATATAGAAGGGTTTACCGATGGCATGACAGCCAGTGGCAACGGTCATATCAATCTGTCTGCACAAATTCCATTACTGGAAAGCAAACCTGCCAAAGTCGCTGGTGTACTGCGCATATCCGCCAGCGACATCAACATCGGCAACGGGATCCCCTGGTTGCGCAACACGAATGGCGAACTGTCCTTCACTGAGTCAGATATCAAAACGAATACCGTGACAGCGAATATACTGGGCGGGCCGGCACGCCTTAACGTGCAAACATTAGACGGCGGGATGTTGCGTGCTAATCTGCAGGGACGCGCCAATCTGGATCAGCTGCGCAAGACTGAAACGACACCGCTGCCTGAAGCGCTGCAGGGAAGCAGCAACTGGGATGCCAGTATCAGCACGTTCAAAAACGTGACTCAGCTGTCGCTCAACTCAAACTTACAAGGCATCAGCTCCAGCCTGCCGGCGCCTTTCAATAAAAGCGCCAGTGAAATATGGCCTCTGCACTTCGAAAAGAAAGGCAGCCTCGACAAACAGGATCTGATCAGCGTCCAATTGAGCAAACTGCTGAGCGCCCGATTAATCAGCAGTGATGTCAACGGGGTTGGCACAATTAAACGCGGCAGCCTCGTTTTCGGCGGCCAGAGCGCGTCCCTGCCCGCCAAAGACGGAATATGGATTTCGGGCAACCTGCCTGCATTGTCGGTACAAGGATGGGGGGGCGTTACTGGAAATTCAGGTATTGCACCGCCCATAGCGGGAGGCGCCTTGCATATCGAGCAACTCACCGGCTATGGTTTAAATCTGAAAGATCTACAAATTACGCTCGCCCGGCGCGGAGATGGCCTCGCCGCACAACTCACGAGCCTACCGCTCAACGGTGAACTGATGTGGCAGCCGCACGGGTTTAACGGCAAGACTAAACTATCCGCCCGTCTGCGCAATCTGCACTGGGCAGAACAGGAAAAAAGCAATGCACTCCCGGCTCAGACAGCACAACCACGCCAACCGCAAGAGCTGCCTGCAATTGAAGTTAACATCGAAGATTTTCTATTCAAAGGAAAAAATCTCGGTCGTTTTGAAATGATCGGCATTCCAGAAGGCCAGAACTGGCGCTTGCGCCGCCTGCACATCACCAATCCGGATGGCACGCTAACCGGAGATGGGCTGTGGCGCAGTGAACAGACCAGCATGCAAACACAGATCAATCTGCTGCTCGATATCAGCAATGCCGGAAAAATTCTCTCGCGCTCAGGTTACCCGAATACCGTCAAGAACGGCAGCGGGAAAATGATCGCGAATCTGAGTTGGGACGGCCAGCCTTTTGACTTTAATTACGCATCGCTCGACGGCACCCTCAAACTCGACACCGGTCAGGGACAGTTCCTCAAAATGGAGCCGGGCATCGGCAAGCTGCTGGGCATACTCAGCTTGCAGGCGCTGCCCAAACGGATCACGCTCGACTTTACCGATGTCTTCAGTTCCGGGTTCGAATTCGACAACATCAACGGCAATGCCACCATCAAACACGGCATGCTGCAAACCGATGATTTACACATAGACGGCTCGTCCGCCAAAGTGACCATGAAGGGACAGGTCAACATGAACGACGAAACACAGAACCTGCGCGTGGAGGTTTTACCCACATTAGGCTCCAGCGTTTCAATGCTGAGTGCCTTTGCAGTCGGCCCGGTTGTGGGCATAGGCACGCTCATTGTGAGTAAAATACTCGGGAATCCGCTCGATAAGTTAATCTCTTTTGAATACAATGTCACCGGAAAGTGGAGCGACCCGAGCGTGGTGAAGGTGGGCGAAAAGCCGATTACCATCAGAACGGTGCCCAAAACCGCGAATCCGTCGGACAAACAATAATTTCATCAGGTAATAACCATGCCAGCCGAATCAAACCATGCCTCCGTCAACGCCTTTAAGGTGGCCGCCATTCAGATGGCCTCAGGCCCGAATGTGGCAGGAAATCTGAGCGAGGCAAAACGCCTGATCGCCCGTGCCGCCGAACAAGGTGCCCGACTGGTGGTTTTACCCGAATTCTTTGCCATCATGGGCATGAAGGAACAAGACAAAGTCGCGGTACGCGAAATAGCAGGCACCGGGCCGATTCAGAAATTTTTAAGCGATACTGCGCGCCAGCACAAGATATGGCTGGTCGGCGGCTCAATTCCATTAGCGGCCAGTGTGCCCGACAAAGTACTCAACAGTTGCCTGGTATTCAACGATGAGGGACAGCAGGTCGCGCGCTACGACAAGATTCACCTGTTCAACTTGTCCATGGGAAACGAAAGTTACGACGAAGCCCAGACGATCGAGGCCGGCAATCAGGTGGTGGTGGTCGACACGCCCTTCGGCCGTATCGGACTTGCCATTTGCTACGACTTGCGCTTCCCCGAACTGTTCCGCGCGATGAAAGAGGTCGATCTCATCGTGTTGCCAGCCGCCTTTACCGAGACGACAGGCAAAATGCACTGGGAAATACTGGTACGGGCACGGGCCATTGAAAATCTGGCCTATGTGATTGCATCGGCGCAAGGCGGCTATCACGTCAATGGCCGCGAGACACACGGCAACAGCATGATCGTCGGCCCCTGGGGGCGCATCCTTGACCGTTTGCCGCGCGGCTCAGGCGTGGTGATGGCCGAGGTCAATCCGTCGTATCAGGCCAGCCTGCGTACCGGACTGCCCGCGCTGCAACATCGAAAAATCAGCTGCTAACCTCACTATTTTAAAAACATGATCCCTTCTGCCTCACCTGATGCCCTGTTTGCCACCGCACAGAAAATTCTGCTCGCGCCCTACCTGATTGAAACACTGCAAATCGAACAGGTCTTCAACAGCATGCTGGCACATCGCCTCGACTATGCAGACTTGTATTTTCAGTACAGCCGCGCGGAGAGCTGGTCGCTCGAAGAAGGTATCGTCAAATCCGGCAGTTTCAGCATCGATCAGGGAGTAGGGGTTCGCGCCGTCAGCGGCGAAAAAACCGCCTTCGCCTATTCGGACGATATCAGCCTGAATGCACTGCAAAGCGCGGCTAATGCCACGCGCGCCATCGCCGCCAGTGGCGGCACGCAAACCGTCCCAATGATCCATAAGGGTTCGCGTCGCGACATCTATCTGCCGAACGATCCAATTGCCAGTCTCAAAGACGCCGACAAAGTTGCGCTGCTCGAGCGCATCGAAGGCTATGCGCGCGCGCTCGATCCGCGCGTCGTGCAGGTGATGGCAGGACTTGCAGGCGAGTATGAGGTTGTGATGGTTGCACGCAGCGACGGACTGATGAATGCGGACATCCGCCCGCTGGTGCGCCTGTCGATCACCGTCATCATCGAGAGCAATGGTCGCCGCGAACAAGGGTCGGCAGGCGGTGGCGGACGCTTCAGTTACGCGTATTTCACGGACGAAGTGCTGCGAAAATATGCCGCACTCGCCGTGCATCAGGCGTCCATCAATCTGGATGCAGCCCCCGCCCCTGCAGGCAACATGACGGTGGTACTGGGCAACGGCTGGCCGGGAATCTTGCTGCATGAAGCCATCGGCCACGGTCTGGAAGGCGATTTCAACCGCAAGGGCAGTTCAGCTTTTTCAGGGCGCATCGGCGAACGCGTCGCCGCAGAAGGCGTCACGGTGGTGGATGACGGCACGCTGGCCGACCGGCGAGGTTCGATGCAAATGGACGATGAGGGCAACGCGACCCAGTGCACCACGCTGATCGAAAACGGCATCCTGAAGGGCTATTTGCAGGACACCCTCAACGCCCGTCTGATGGGTGTCCCAGTCACCGGCAATGCCCGTCGTGAGTCCTACGCACATATCCCGATGCCGCGCATGACCAACACCTATATGCTGGGTGGAGACAAGGATCCTGCGGAAATCATCGCCTCGGTCAAACACGGCCTGTATGCGGTCAATTTCGCGGGCGGTCAGGTCGATATCACCAGCGGAAAATTTGTATTCTCAACCGCCGAAGCCTACATGATCGAAGACGGTAAAATCACCTGTCCGGTCAAAGGCGCAACCCTGATCGGCAACGGTCCGGATGTACTCACGCGCATCTCGATGATCGGCAACGACATGGCGCTCGACCCCGGAGTTGGCACCTGCGGCAAGGAAGGCCAGAGCGTACCCGTCGGCGTAGGACAACCGACCGTCCGAATCGACGGCCTGACGGTGGGCGGCACTGTTTAATCCACTATATTTTTGAATATCGGAGTCCATTTTATGAACGCACCCATCTCACTGAGAGACATTCCCCAGAGCAATATTTTCCGCACGGGCGATGTCTTCGTCCTGTTCGGCGAACTGTTCGGCCGCGGCTACGCCAACGGCCTGATCAACGAGGCTAAAAAATCCGGCATGACCATCATCGGTATCACCGTCGGCCGTCGCGATGAAAACAATGCGCTGCGCGCACTGACGGAAGAAGAACTTCGTGAGGCGGAAGCCAATCTGGGCGGGCGCATCATCAATGTACCACTGATGGCCGGATTCGATCTGGATGCGCCTGCTGGCGAACCCACCCCGACTGATCTGCTCTCTGGCATGACGCTCAAGAGCTGGCAGGAAGACAAACTCGACTGGGCGCATATCGAGAAATGCCGCGAAGTGGGAATCAAACGCTTCAAGGACGCTGTCGCGCAGGTCATGAACGAACTCGACAGCCTGATCCCCGATGGCGCGAACGCCTTCTTCGCACACACCATGGCAGGCGGCATCCCTAAAGTCAAAGTGTTTCTGGCCATTGCCAACCGCATCTACAAGGGACGCGGCGAACGCTTCATGTCCTCCCGCGCGCTGCTGGGCAGCGACCTTGGCAAACTGATTTTGATGAATTTCGATGAGGTCACCGCCAATACCTTCCAGTACCTGATCGAAGGCAGCGCGACTATCCGCGCAAGACTTGAAAAGACCGGCGGTCAGGTGCGCTACACCGCCTACGGCTATCACGGCACCGAAATTCTGATTGAAAATCAATACCAGTGGCAAACCTACAGCAACTACACGCAAGGTCTGGCCAAGATGCGCCTGGAAAATGTCGCCACGGAGGCATGGAAAAACGGCGTTATCGCCACCGTTTACAACTGCCCGGAAATCCGCACGAACTCGTCCGATATTTTCGCCGGAGTCGAACTCTCGCTGTTCCCGCTGCTCAAAGCGCTCAAGCTTGAAAATGGCGGCGCATGGGCCGAAGCACAATGGCAAGCCTGCCGGGCACTCCTGCAGGACGGCGTCACACTCGAAGCATTGCTGCAAAAAATTGAGGACTACAACATCAGCCCTGTCATGAAGACGTTCAGAAACTTCTCAGCCTGGCCGATGGACAATTCAGAAGCGCTGGCCGACCTGATGATCGGCACCTCGGACGACATCATCCAGATGCATACAGACCGTAAAGAGCTGGTAGTCGGCATATTGAGCGCGCTGGTACTGGAAGGCACAGGACCGCTGATGTTTTACGAAACCTCCAAACCGGCAGGCCCCGTGCTCTGGCTCAACCACGACATTATCGCCAAACAACTCAATGCGATGCACAACAACTAATTGATGATTAAAATATTGCAACGGGGCATTGTCCTGCTCCTGTTTTCATTCGGCACCGCATTTGCGGCACCGGATGATTTTAAACTGTGCCGTGAGGTCTTTGCCAACGGCACGCCGCCCGTCATCCATAATCAAGCGAACTTGCAAGGGCGCGCGCTCTGTTTTGACGCGTTTGCGGTGATGCACTCGGGGAAAAGCCGCACGCCGCTCTATGTTGCAGAACGGCTCAACAGTACGGTACTGCAGGCGGCTCGCGGCAACCAAAGAACCAACAAGTTTTTTGCCGATGCCAGATTGCCGCGTGCCGAGCGCGCAGAACTTAATGACTATCACGGCTCGGGGTTCGATCGCGGCCATATGGCGCCGGCAGGCGATATGGCCACGGATGCTTCAATGGCGCAGAGTTTTTCGCTGGCCAACATGGTGCCGCAGTATTCAATCAATAACCGCAAAGCGTGGTCCAGCATCGAGAAGGCAACACGAAAATACGCCATGCGCGCAGCAGGCGATATTTATGTGATCACAGGGCCCGTATTTGACGGCACACCGGCCACCATAGGCGAAAACCGCGTTTGGGTGCCGCAGCATTTATTCAAACTGGTGTATGACCCGTCAACCAATAAAAGCTGGGTAAACTGGCTGGACAACACGGATGAGGCCAAAGTGGGCAAACCGATCAGCTATCAGGAACTGGTCAAACGCACCGGCATCGAATTTCTGCCTGTAAAATCCTAAAGCGGCTTATTTTTCCAGATAATCGACCAGTATCCCGCTGGTCAGTCGTAGCCGCTGACTGATCAATTGCGCGATTTTTAGCAACAGTTTAACGGCCAGCGCCGGCTTGTCCCGCGTAATTTCCACGAAGCTGTCATGCGTCAGAACCGCTAATACCGACGGCTCTTTTACAACCGCTGTGGCAGATCTCACTTCGCCGTCGACCAGCGCCATTTCACCCAGACTTCGGCCCGCATAGACTGTGGCGACCATTTTGTCATCGTGCTGCATGTCCTGTTTGCGAATATCCAGGCACCCTTGCAGTACGACGCACATGAAATCGCCCTTATCACCTTCGCTGAACAAAACGGTACCCGGCACGGCACGATAGAGCTGAATATATTCCGAAAGCGCTTGAATCTGCGCCCACTCAATGTCTTTAAACATCTGCGTTGCATCGAGCGTGTTGCGAATTTCCTCCATCGAAATTTCATTCGCACCAAAGGGTTCCAGAATGGTTGATAATTTTTTTTGCGTGCTAAAAGTCATAGGTACGCTCATAAAAAAGGGCGCCTAACTACAGCGCGTTTGCATCCGCGTATTCTACTGCCCCGATCGATTAACTGCACGGCGAATTTATACTCACCCGAACCAATCCATAGCAATGAAAGCGCGCCCGCCGCTCATCTCACGGTATAATCGCACCTCTATGCAGATACTACGCGGACTCTATTCACCCGACACCCGGCCTGTCGCCCTCACCATCGGAAATTTCGACGGGGTACACCGGGGTCATCAGGCCTTGCTGAACCAGTTGAAGGCAGCGGCCGCCGCACGCGGCTTACCAACCGCAGTGGTTATTTTTGAACCGCACCCGCGCGAATTTTTCACCCCTGATACGGCACCGGCCCGTTTGAGCAGCCTGCGGGAAAAACTGGAGCTGTTCGAACAGTTTGGCATCGACCGTGTACAGGTATGCCGCTTCGATACCCGCCTCGCACAAATGACAGCAACCGATTTCATTCACGCCTTGCATCAGAAACTGAACGCCAAATTCGTGCTGATCGGCGACGATTTTCGTTTCGGCAGCGGACGCGCCGGAGATTTTGCGCTGATGGAGAAAATCGGTGAGCAGCAGGGTTTCAAGGTACAGGCAGTCCAGAGCGTGACGCACGACGGCGTACGCATCTCGAGCACCGCAGTGCGGGCAGCGCTGGCAGCAGGACAAATGCGCCGCGTCCACGACTATCTGGGCCGCACCTATAGCATATCGGGGCGCGTCGTACACGGCGATGGCGTGGGCCGAAAACTAGGCTATCCGACTGCGAATATCCAGATCAAACACAACCGGCCTCCGCTGTCGGGGATCTTCGTCGTCGAAGCCCATGCAGAAGGACTGGGCGTATTGCAGGGCGTGGCGAGTTTAGGCGTGCGCCCTACCCTGAAACATCAGGCAAAGCCAATACTTGAAGTACATCTTTTTGAATTTGAACAAGATATTTATGGCAAGCGGTTGCGCGTGGAATTTCTGCAAAAGCGCCGCGATGAACAAAAATTTCCCGATGTGGGAGCGCTAACGCGACAAATCGCGTTGGACGTCGAAAATGCAAAGAAATGGTTTAAACAACATGACTGATTACAAAAAAACACTGAATCTTCCGGACACTTCATTCCCGATGCGCGGCGACATGGCAAAACGCGAACCGCAAATGCTCTCGCGCTGGCAGGAGCAGCAGCGCTATCAGAAAATACGCGCCGCAAAACAGGGGCTGCCCAAATTCATTCTGCACGACGGCCCGCCCTATGCGAACGGCGACATCCACATCGGTCATGCGGTCAACAAGATCCTCAAAGACATCATCATCAAGAGCAAGACGCTCTCAGGCTTCGATGCACCCTATGTGCCGGGCTGGGATTGTCACGGTCTGCCGATTGAGCTGATGGTGGAAAAGAAACACGGCAAGGCGATACCGCCCGCCCAATTCCGCGAACTGTGCCGCAGCTATGCCGCAGAACAGGTCGAACGCCAGAAGAAAGACTTCATCCGTCTAGGTGTACTGGGCGACTGGAATCGTCCTTATCTGACGATGGATTTCAAGGTCGAAGCCGACATCATCCGCGCCATCGGGCAGATACATGACCATGGTTATTTGTATCAGGGCTATAAGCCGGTGAACTGGTGTCTGGACTGCCAGTCCGCTCTGGCTGAAGCCGAAGTCGAATACGAAGACAAAACCTCCAGCGCGATCGACATCGCCTTCGAAGTCAAGGATCCGGCATCGCTGGCCCGCGCCTTCCGCGTGTCGCTGCCGGGTTCGGCAAAAGTCTGTGCGGTGATCTGGACAACCACACCGTGGACGCTGCCTGCCAATCAGGCGGTGAGTATGCATCCCGAGTTCGAATACAGCCTGATCAAAACCGAAAAAGGCTATCTGCTGCTCGCCAGCGAATTGGCGCAAAGCTGCCTTGAACGTTATCAGTTAAGCGGCGAGACCGTCGGCACCTGCCGTGGCGCTGCGCTCGACATGCTGCCCTTGCAGCATCCGTTCCAGGATCGCATCGTACCGCTCATCTGCGGCGACCATGTCACGGCAGATTCCGGTACGGGTCTGGTGCATACCGCCCCCGCGCACGGTCTGGACGACTATTTCGTCGGCCAAAAATACGGCCTGCCGACCGACAATCCGGTCGGCGACGACGGCAAGTTTCTGGCAACCGTACCCGCCGTCGGTGAGGTTGCTCTGGCAGGCGTATTCGTCTGGAAAGCGAACGACATCATGTTGCAGGCGCTGGAAACTTCAGGCCATCTGCTCTGCCTGAAAAAGGTCCAGCACAGCTACCCGCATTGCTGGCGCCACAAGACCCCGATCATCTTCCGTTCCACGCCGCAGTGGTTTATCGGCATGGGGCAGCAGGCACACGGCAGCGATGCCACCTTACGCAACCTGGCCAATAAAGCCGTCGATGAGACGACCTTCTTCCCTGCCTGGGGCCGTGCGCGTCTGGAAGCGATGATCAAAAACCGTCCCGACTGGTGCGTATCGCGCCAGCGTAACTGGGGCGTGCCAATGCCGTTCTTCGTCCACAAGGAAACAGGTGAACTGCATCCGCGCACGCCCGAACTGCTGGAGCAGGTCGCAAAACGAGTCGAAGAAAACGGCATCGAAGCGTGGTTCAGTCTCAATTCGGTCGACCTGATCGGCACTGACGCCGAACACTACAAGAAGCTCACCCACACGCTCGATGTCTGGTTCGATTCAGGTTCGACCCATGCGGCCGTCCTCGCCCGCCGCCCGGAGCTCAGTTCTTCCTCCGACCGCTATCTGGCCGACCTGTATCTGGAAGGCTCTGACCAGCATCGCGGCTGGTTCCAGTCCTCTCTTTTGACCGGCTGTGCCATCAACGGCCGCGCACCGTTCAACGCCCTGCTCACGCACGGCTTCGTCGTCGACGGCAACGGTCACAAGATGTCGAAATCCAAAGGTAACGTGATCGCGCCGCAGAAAATTTTCGACACACTGGGCGCGGATATTCTGCGCCTTTGGACCGCCTCGACCGATTACTCCGGCGAATTGACCATCTCGGATGAAATTTTAAAACGCGTGGTGGAGAGCTATCGCCGCATCCGCAACACCTTGAAATTCTTGCTGGCCAACATTTCGGATTTTGACGTTGCACGCGATGCACTCCCCGTGAGTGAGTGGCTGGAAATCGACCGCTACGCGCTGCACATGACGCAAAAACTGCAGGACGAAGTGCGTGCCGACTATGAACGTTATGAATTTCATCTGGGCGTGCAAAAGCTGATGGGATTCTGCTCCGAAACGCTGGGCAGTTTCTATCTGGACATCTTAAAAGACCGCCTGTACACCTCCGGCGAAAACTCAAGAGCACGCCGCGCGGCACAAAACGCCCTGTACCACATCACCCATGCTCTGACCCGCATGATCTCTCCTATCCTGAGCTTCACAGGCGAAGAGGCCTTTGAAGTATTGAACGGCCGCAATGATCAGAGCGTGTTCGAGGGCGTATGGCACGACCTGCCGGATGCACAACTGTCCGGCGAAGAGATCAGCTCATGGCTGACCATTGATGCCTGGCGCGCGCGCGTCAACAAGCAACTGGAAGAAGCGCGCTCGGCAGGACTGATCGGTTCAGCGCTGGCCGCCGAAGTGGACGTGTTTGCCACCGGCGAAGATTTCGAGGTGCTGGCACAGTTAGGAGACGATCTGCGTCTGGTGTTCATCACTTCGCGCGCCACGCTGCATCGAGTCGCCAGCGAAGACGAACAGCGCATCGACGTGTCGGTCAGTCTGCACGACAAGTGCGAGCGCTGCTGGCATTACCGCGAGGACGTAGCGTCTCACGCTGAGCATCCGACCCTGTGCGGCCGTTGCGTAAGCAATCTGTATGGTGAAGGTGAATCGAGGCGTTATGCTTAGTCGCTGGCTGGGCTTGAGCGCACTGGTAATCGTGCTCGACCAGATAACCAAGCTGTTCGTGATCAGTCATTTCACTTATCTGGAAAGCATCACGGTGAATGGCGTGTTTGATCTGGCCCGATTGCACAATGCAGGCGCCGCGTTCAGTTTCCTGAGCGAAGCCGGCGGCATGCAGCGCTGGCTGTTCTCTGCCATCGCCGTGATTGCGTCCGTCTCGATCACCCTGCTGCTGTATAAGCATGCAAAAGAGACCCTGTTTGCGCTGGCGCTGAGTCTGATACTGGGCGGCGCACTGGGCAACCTGATCGACCGCATCGCCTATGGCTATGTCATCGATTTTTTGCTGTTCCACTGGAACGAGCATTATTTTCCCGCCTTCAATCTGGCCGACTCTGCGATCACCTGCGGCGCGGGACTGATGATATGGGAGAGTTTTATGGAGAAGAAACATGGATCTGCTGTTAGCTAACCCGCGCGGCTTCTGCGCCGGCGTGGATCGCGCCATCGAGATCGTCGAGCGCGCGCTTGAATTGCACGGTGCGCCCATTTATGTACGCCACGAAGTCGTGCATAACAAGTTTGTCGTCGAAGGGTTACGCAGCAAAGGCGCGGTGTTTATCGAGGATCTGAATGACGTCCCCTCCGGCAGCATCCTGATCTTCAGCGCGCACGGCGTCTCTCAAGCGGTGCGTGCTGAAGCCGGAGAACGCAATCTGACCGTGTTCGATGCGACCTGCCCGCTGGTCACCAAGGTACACCTCGAAGTCTCCCGCCTGCGC
The DNA here is from genome assembly GCA_001801025.1 of Gallionellales bacterium GWA2_54_124. Taxonomy (GTDB): domain Bacteria; phylum Pseudomonadota; class Gammaproteobacteria; order Burkholderiales; family Gallionellaceae; genus Gallionella. The sequence continues at coordinate 630,432 of MGWO01000007.1, read as the reverse complement.
GATCAGGACAAGGAAATCATCATGATCGGCCACAAGGGTCACCCCGAAGTCGAGGGCACGATGGGGCAAACTGACAGCGGCATGTATCTGGTCGAATCGCCCGAACAGGTCGAAAAACTCACTGTCCGCAACGAGCAGAATTTAGCCTATGTCACGCAAACTACGCTGTCGGTGGATGATGCGAGCAATATCATCGCGGCGTTAAAAAATCGTTTTCCTTTCATCACCGGCCCGAAAAAGGACGATATTTGCTACGCCACGCAAAACCGTCAGGATGCCGTCAAGCTACTGGTCAAGCAATGCGATGTCGTCGTCGTGGTCGGTTCTCCCAACAGCTCGAACTCGAACCGACTGCGCGAAGTCGCCGCGAATGTCGGCGTACCGGCTTATCTGGTGGATGATGCCAGCGCCCTACAGGCGGCGTGGTTCGCCGGAAAACTGCATATCGGCGTATCGGCCGGCGCATCCGCCCCTGAAGTGCTGGTACAAGGCGTCATTGAACAACTCAAACAATTTGGCGCACAACAGGTCAGCGAATTGCAGGGTATCGTCGAGAACGTGGTGTTCCCGCTGCCCAAGACGCTGATCAAAATGACAGAAACCCGCTAACTGCCGCATGTCTGAACATTTCCTGATTATCGGTGCGGGTGCCGTCGGATTAACCAGCGCACAAGCCCTGCTGCAATCGGGCTATCGGGTCACACTGGTAGAACGCGGCACGTCAGGGCAGGAAGCCTCGTGGGCGGGGGGAGGCATCATGTCACCGCTTTGCTCTTGGGATTACCCGGAAGCCGTCACCCGGCTGACAGAACGCAGCATGGGACTGTTTCCCGAAGCGATGAAAAAGCTGCATACTGCGACCGGCATCGATCCTGAATATGAACCGAGCGGCATGCTGGTGCTCCCCCCGTTCGAGGATCAACGCGCCATGCAGTGGTGCACAGACCATCAGGTTGAAATGCAGCGCGTTGCATTGAGTGCACACCTGCCGGGATTGTCAGAGGAAGGCATGCTGCTGCCCCGTATCGGTCAGGTGCGCAATCCGCGCCTGTTGCAGGCGCTGCGCCGCCATGTCGAGCTGCTGGGCGGCACGATCCTTGAAAACCATGAAGTCCAAAAACTGACTATCGAGAATAATCGCATCACCAGCCTGCAAACTAACCACGGCAACCTGAGCGCGGATGCCGTAATCTTAGCCGCCGGTGCATGGAGTCGAACCTTGCTGGGCGAACACGCGCTGAAACTTGACGTACGCCCGATACGCGGGCAGATTTTGCTGTTCAAGTTCGATACCCCGCCCTTCCGGAATATTTTGCTTCAAGGCAGCCTGTATTTCATCCCGCGGCGTGACGGCCATGTACTGGTCGGCAGCACGCTCGAAAATGTCGGATTCGACAAATCCACTACCGATGAAGCCAGAATCAGCCTGCTCACCCGTATCTACGCGCTGTTTCCGCACTGGCGCGAGCAACCTTTAGTCAAACACTGGGCCGGATTGCGCCCCGGCTCTCCCGACAATATTCCGACCATTGGACGACATCCAAAAGTCGCCAACCTGTATGCCAACTGCGGGCACTTCCGCTATGGCGTAACGATGTCGCTCGCCTGTGCCGAATTATTGCTCAACGAGATCGAAGCTCGCCCCCAGCCCTTATCTTGCGAGGAATATCGCTGGCTATAGCCACCGATTTTCAACTATAATTGCACATGATTTATGCCGAAGTAGCTCAGTTGGTAGAGCAATTCACTCGTAACGAATAGGTCGTAGGTTCGATTCCTATCTTCGGCACCATTTGATTTAACTTTCACATACGAATCATAAAGTTACCGAATATTAAGCCGCGCCCCTTGAGATACTTTTAGGATACTTCAAGGGATATCGCCGCAATAGCGACATACAAACTCTCCCCGATTCTCTCTGTGAGGATCAAATATTCCCAGCTCCGTAACGGCACTTATTACTACGGCCAGAAGATTCCCTCAGCGCACACTGGCAGCACTGGACTTCACCCGCTTTAGTAGACAGCTGATAATGTCGAAACTAAAAAGAAGTGAAGCAAATGAGTGGTGCAAGATATACGGATGAATTCAAGGTCGAGGCAAGCAAGTCACCGGGCGCGGTCAACGCCTCGCAACGATGATTGATTCAGCGCTTCCCTAACAAATTTTTGGCATGGCATTTGAGATATACTGGCAACTGACCACGGTGAATACCGCGTATTTAAGGCAGTATTCACAAGGATTGCAGACGAGTTTCAGGCTTAGCATCTCTGTCGGCACCGGATGACTCGACACGCCAGAACAGCCCGACCGTTTTTTTGAGATAGCCCGCCGCTGAAACCAGCCGGCGGAAAACTTTGCAGGGGGTAGTATGACCAATGCTCAGCAAGTGCAGCGAAATATCTGGATATTGCCAACGCTTGCGGGGTTGCTGTTGTTGGCGCTGACCGTCTGGTACTTCACACGCCCCGCCCTGCCTCAGGTTCAGTTAATCAAAGTCACCCGCGGCACAGTCGAGGCGACCGTCAGCAATACGCGCGCTGGCACAGTCAAAGCCTGTCATCGGGCAAAACTCTCCGCCCCGTCGGGCGGTCAGATTGCACACCTGCTCGTCAAAAAAGGCGAACGGGTCAAAGCCCATCAAATCCTGCTGGAACTCTGGAACAACGATCTAGAGGCGCAGTCAGGTCTCGCGCGTGAACAGCTCGTCACATCCCGGACGTTGTCCAGACAATCCTGCCTGCAAGCGGATTTGGCTGAAAAGGAAGCCGGACGCTCGCGCCAGTTGCATGCAAAAGGCTTCATCTCCAACGAGGGACTGGATCAGCGCATCTCCGCCGCACGGGTGGCCCGTGCCGGCTGTGAGGCCGCCATCAGCCAGATCGAACAGAGCAAATCACGCATTACGGCCGCGAACGCGACTCTCGACCGTATGGTGCTGCGCGCGCCCTTCGACGGCATCGTTGCCGACATCAGCGGTGAATTAGGCGAATACGCGACGCCCTCCCCGCCCGGCATTCCAACGCCACCTGCGATAGACCTGATTGATGACCGCTGCTTGTTTATCAGCGCACCTATCGACGAGGTGGATGCAGCCCGGATCAAGACAGGACAACTCACCCGCATTACGCTCGACGCAATCAAGGGAAAATCGTTCTCCGGCCGCGTCAAACGCGTCGCCCCCTATGTACTGGAGCTGGAAAAGCAGGCGCGCACCGTGGAAGTGGAGGTCGATTTTACAGCGCCCCCGACCGCCGAAAACCTGCTGGTCGGCTACAGTGCGGATGTTGAAATCGTGCACAGCACGCACCAAAACGTGCTGCGCATCCCCACCCAAACCCTGCTCGAAGGCAATCGCGTGCTGCTCTACAGAGCGGACGGCGTGCTCGAAGCAAGAACCGTCGCAACCGGCCTTAGCAACTGGGAGCAGACCGAGATCACCAAAGGGCTCAATGAGGGCGATCAGATCGTGCTGACACTCGACCAGGCCGGCGTCAAAGCGGGCGCAAAAGTACAAACAAAATGATACAGCTAAGTGACGTCAGTCGCAGCTTCGTCGTCGGCGGGCAAACCGTCTCCGCACTGCGCAACATCGACTTATCCATCGCGGACGGAGATTATGTTTCCATCATGGGCCCCTCAGGCTCGGGAAAATCCACCCTGCTCAATCTGATCGGCCTGCTGGATCGGCCAAGTTCTGGCATCTACAAACTGGACGGCGGCAATGTCACCGCGCTCAATGACGAACAACAGGCGCGCGTGCGCAGCGAAAAAATCGGCTTCGTATTTCAATCCTTCCATCTGGTGCCGCGCCTCTCCGCCGCAATGAACATCGAGTTGCCGCTGATTTTGGCCGGCATACCGGTAGATGAGAGACGCAGGCGCGTTGCGCAATTACTGGACAATTACGGCCTGACCGAACGTGCCGATCACCGGCCAGACCAACTCTCAGGCGGACAGCGGCAGCGCGTGGCGATTGCACGCGCCACCAGCATGCATCCTTCCGTGCTGCTGGCCGATGAGCCGACAGGCAACCTTGATCAGGCCACGGGACGCGAAGTCATCAATTTGCTCGAGCAGCTGACAGAACAGCAAGTCACCCTGATCCTCGTCACTCACGACCCTGTCATCGGCGGACGCGCAAAACGCCAGCTGCACATGGTAGACGGGCAGATCATCAGCCAGATCGAATCATGAGATACCTCGATGTCGTGCAGTTTGCCGCAGTAAGCTTGCAGGGCAGCAGGACAAGAACCCTGTTGATGATCCTCGCAATGTCGATCGGCGTCGCGGCCGTGGTGGTGCTCACCGCCTTAGGTGAAGGCGCACGCCGCTATGTGATCAATCAATTCTCCTCTCTGGGCACTAATCTGGTACTGGTGTTCCCCGGTCGCACCGAAACGGCCGGCATCGGTCCTGGCATGCTGCTGGGTCAAATTCCCCGTGAACTCTCGCTGGATGACGCCGAAGCCCTGCTCCGGAGCCGCTCGGTGGGGCGCATCGCGCCGCTGACTGTCGGCTCCTCGCAGATTTCAAAGGATGCAAAGAACCGCGAAGTGATTGTACTGGGTTCGACGGCGGATCTCATGACCGTGCGCCACATGACACTGGGACGCGGGCGCTTTCTGCCACCGGGGGATGTGCATGCCAGCGAATCGGTCTGCGTGCTGGGCGCAAAGATTAACAGCGAATTGTTCGGCAAGGAATCCGGTGTGGGTGCCTGGGTCCGGCTGGGCGATCGGCGTTTCCGGGTGATCGGCATCCTGAGCCGCCAGGGCGAATCGATGGGGTTTAATACCGACGAAATCGTCATCGTGCCGGTCGCATCGGCTCATATGCTGTTCAATACCTCGGGGCTGTTCCGCATTCTGGTCGAGGCAAAAAGCCGTGACAGCATCGAACAGGCCAGAAAAGATACCGAAACTATCCTGTTTGCGCGCCACAACGGCGAAAAAGATGTCACCGTCGTCACGCAAGATGCCGTACTCGCCACCTTCGATCGCATCCTGCGCGCACTGACGCTGGCAGTCGGCGGCATCGCCGCTATCAGTCTGGCGGTGGCCGGCATCCTGATCATGAACGTGATGCTGATCGCGGTCTCGCAACGGGTGCAGGAAATCGGCCTGCTCAAGGCGCTGGGCGCACCGGCGGCCAAAATCCGCACCCTGTTCTTTACCGAAGCCGTCCTGCTCTCGGGCATCGGCAGCATCACAGGTCTCGTGATAGGCGAAGCCGGCGTACTGGTCATCGCGCGCCTGTACCCGTCCCTGCCGGTCGCGGCCCCCTGGTGGGCCGTGTTAGCGGCGGTCGCAACGTCGCTCGGCACCGGCATCCTATTCAGCGTCTGGCCTGCGCGCCGCGCTGCACAATTAGACCCTGTGACCGCCTTAGCAGGACGCTGACATGCGACTCCCCGATCTCATCCGTTTAACGACGTCGAGTTTTTTAGCCTACCGGATGCGCAGTTTTCTGACCGCGCTCGGCATCGCGATCGGTATCACGGCCGTCATCCTGCTCACCTCAATCGGCGAAGGGTTGCATCAGTTCGTACTGAGTGAATTTTCCCAGTTCGGCACCAACTTGATCGCCATTCAACCAGGTAAGACGCAGACCCAGGGCGGCAACGCGGGCATCTTCGGTTCGGTCAGAACGATTTCCATCGAAGACGCAGAGGCCTTGCGCCACTTACCCAATGTCGAATACGTCAATCCCAGCGTGACCGGCAACGCCGAACTGCGCGCCAATGGAAAAACGCGCCGCACCACCGTCATCGGTGCCGGACACGACCTGCCGCAGGTGCTCTCAAGCCGGATGCAGAGCGGCAGCTTTTTGCCCGACGATGATCCGAGCCAGGCGCGCGCGCAGGTGGTATTGGGATCGAAAGTCCGTCAGGAATTATTCACCGGCCAAAATCCGCTCGGCAGCTATCTGCGCATCGGCGGCCAGCGCTACCGGATCATTGGCGTCATGGAATCCAAGGGGCAGATGCTGGGCTTCGATATGGATGACACCGTGTTTATCCCGGCAGCTCGCGCGCTGGAATTATTCAACCGCCCGGGGCTGATGGAAATTCAACTCAGTTACAAAGCCAGTGCAGAACTGAACGGCGTCATGCGCGCCATCACAAACGTGCTCAAAGAGCGTCACGGGCGAGAAGACTTCACGCTGATCCCTCAGGAAAAGGCGCTTGAAGTATTAGGCTCCGTGCTCGATGTGATCACCTTCGCTGTGGGTGCGTTGGGCGGCATTTCGCTCCTGGTCGGCGGCGTCGGGATTTTGACCATCATGACCATGGCGGTCAGTGAGAGAACGGCAGAAATCGGCCTGTTGCGCGCACTGGGCGCGCGGGAAAATCAGGTACTGACGTTATTTCTGGGAGAGGCGATGTTGCTATCCGCCTTAGGCGGACTGGCAGGACTGGCACTGGGCGTCGTGATTGCTCAGGGTTTGCACCTGTTTATCCCCGCCCTGCCTGTGCACACGCCCTGGCTGTTCGCCGTGCTGGCCGAACTCTCAGCGGTCAGCATCGGTCTGGCGGCCGGCGTCATCCCTGCCCGGCGTGCCGCAAGACTCGATCCGGTAGAAGCGCTCAGAACGGAATAGAAGGCTGTTAGTGCAGCAGACTCGCCAAAGTCAGCATGAACAGCATCACGATCATGAACAGCACCGAACGCCACACCAAGCGAACGGTACATTGCAGAGCCGCTGCGCCTGTTTTATCTCCGACACCCAGCTCAGCGCGCTCCATACGCTTGCCATTTTGTATCACAGGCAGGCCAAGACGCACGCCGGATGCGCCTGCGGCACTGGCCAGCAATATTCCCGCTTCACTGTCAGGCCAGGTCGCAGCCTGAGAGCGCCAGCAATACACGGTATCCTCGAAATTTCCGACAATAGCGAAAGTCGCAGCCGTGAGCCTGACAGGTAACCATTCGATACGCACAGACATCTGGCAGGCGTAATCACAGAATTTCGAGTCATCTTCGTTTAACTCATCTGCCCAGTGCGTGCGCAAGGTACGCACAGCACAATACAACAAAGCTCCCGCCGCACCTCCCGCACCTGACAGGCTGAAAATGACGAACCAGACAATCACGCCAAACAGATGCTGCAACGCGGCAAGCAGCGACGTTTCGATCGTCACGCAAGCGACTTGATCGGCACTGAGTTCCTCCACCGGCTTGCCGCATAAAGCCGAGAGCATTGCGCGCGCCTCGACCAGCTTGCCGCTCTGCAACGCCTGCTGAATATCGGTGAATCCATGGCTAAACCGGCCAAAGCCAAAACTCAGATACAGCGCCAGTATATTAAACAGCAGCGCAAGTATCGGGTGCAGGTAATACAGTCCCCAGAACACGGCTGTTGCGCCCAAGAAAAGGGGGGAAATCGCCAGCCACCAGGCGGCCTTGCCGTGGCTGTATTCACCGGAGTTAAAGTGATGCTGAAAATACTCAAGATAACCTGACAACCAGCCACTCAGGTTCTGGCGAGTATGCAGCGGCTTGAGCTGTTCGAGCAACAGCGCGACAATCAACGAAAACAGGCTCATGGCATCAAATAAAAGCGTCCGGGAACATTGCGTAAAGATAGCACAGCTACTGGTTAGCGGTGCCTGTTTCCACCCGGCACCCGCTCAAGCATTAAAAAGCCGCATGGTTATCACCCATGCGGCTTTTTAAAAATCGACATTACGATATTAACTGGCTAGCTTGCTTGCAATTTCCAGCTCTGCTGCCGCCCAGTGATCTGTCGTGCAACCCTGAAAACCAGAGCGCTCGGCGATGTAATACGCAGCGGTTTCAACCATGCGGTAACGCTCCTGTGCGGAAGGTTGCGCAATGATTTGCTTCTCTGCCGCTTTGGCCTTAGGAGCTGCCTTTTTTGCAGCAACTTTCTTAGCCGGTGCTGCAGCCTTTTCAACCTCGGGAAATGGCCATACGGCGGCTTCAACCGTTTTGGCTGCGGGCGCCTTTTTTGCGGCTACTTTTTTGACTTTCACTTCACTATCTGCCGCAATTTTACTGGCAACCACTTTTTTGGCGGCTGGACTCTTCTTTTCTTCTACCATGATCGCAATCTCCCTAGTGATGTTTCAAAAAATTTACGCAATCGCATGATATTGCGCAGGCTCTCTCCAGTCAACTAATACTCAAATTGCAAGCGTTTGTTACAAAATAATTACCGAATATAGCAAATTAAAAGCATTTAAAGCGCAACAGCCACAACTAGTTCTGGCGCTCTCGCAACGCGACCCTGGCAAGATATGCATCCCTTGCAATCTGCACATCTTCCAGAAAATAAGGTAATTCGTTAAGCAGCATGGCTTGCGGGCCGTCCACCAGCGCCTTAGGCGGTTGAGGGTGAAAGTCTACCAGCACCATATTCGCACCTGCCAGTACACCCTGAGCCGTCACGTGCATCATATCCATGATGCCATCGGGGGAGGCGGCACGGGATCCGACCGAGTGAGACGGATCGACGCACACCGGCATGCGCGTTAGACGCTTGACCACCGGCACATGCGCGAAATCGACAAAATTCCGGTGCGGATCGGCCATATTCGTCTTCATACCGCGCAGACAGAACACCACATTGCGATTGCCTTCGGACGCCAGATACTCCGCCGCATTGAGCGATTCGTCGAGCGTAATGCCGAATCCGCGTTTGAGCAGCACCGGCATCTTGGTCTGGCGGCCGACAATTTTGAGCAATTCGAAATTTTGCGTATTGCGCGTGCCGATTTGCAGCATCACGCCGGTGGCCTCGCCCGTCTGATGCAGCGCCTCGTTGATTTCATCGACATGAGACTCATGGGTGATTTCCATCGCCATGACACGAATGCCATACTTCCCTGCCAGTTCGAACACGTAAGGCAAACAATTCTTGCCGTGCCCCTGAAAGGCATACGGGCTGGTGCGCGGCTTGTAGGCGCCCATCCGGGTGCAGACCTGCCCGTTATCCCGCAAGGCTTTGAGCATGATCTCGACGTGTTCGCGATTATCCACCGCACACAGACCTGCAAAGACATTCAGGGTGTCCTGACCGAAACGCACGCCGTTATATTCAAAATGGGTGGGGCGCTGATCGTCTTTATGGCGGCCCAAAATGCGATAGTCCTCCGAGACGCGCACAACGCGCTCAACGCCCGGCAGGCTTTGCATATCCGCAATATCAAGCTGCTTTGTATTGCCGATTAAATAGAGCTCCGTGACGCTCTGTTCATCGCCGCGCTCCACATGCACGCGCGTCTGGATTCCGGGCAAACCCGCCAGATGCGAGAGCAGTGCCTGATACTCCTGCGGTTTTTCGGAAACAGTCGAACTTAATATCAGTATCATGGGGATCCTTAAAAATGTCCGGGCAGACGATGAACGGCACCCGGCAGTTGCACTATATCGCTGATCTTCACATCCACACAGACAGGATACCTGTTGCCGGCATTAACCCAGACTGTCTGCATCCCCAGTCGCTTAGCCGCCTGCAGATTTTCCAGACTGTCTTCAACCATCACGCAGTGCGATGCCCGAACCCGATGACGGCGCATCACGTGCCTGAACCCGTAAAAATCAGGCTTAGGACGGTAGCGCGTATGCTCGACCGCGATAACATCATCGAACAGATCCGCCACCTTCAGCAATTTCAAAACCGCCAGCGCGTAATGCCGCGGCGCATTCGAAAAAACGACTTTTTTGCCGGGCAGGCTGCGCAACACCGCACGCAGCCGGGGGGCGCGAACCACCATGCGCTCCAGCTGAGGAAACTGATGCGTGTGATACAGGAAGTGATCGGGATCGGTGCCGTGATGGCGCATCAAGCCGCTCAATGTTGCGCCGTAGCGGTGCCAGTAGTGCTGACGCAACGCGTTCGCATCGGCTTCGGACAGTTGCAGATGCTCCTGAAGATAGGCGGTCATGCTGCGGTTGATGTGCGGAAAGATATGCGCACCCGCATCATGCAGCGTGTTGTCCAGATCAAAAATCCACAACACGCTACTTGCTCTTGATCAGTGTGCCCACACCCTCGTCGGTCAGAATTTCCAGCAGCAGGGCGTGCTGCACCCGGCCGTCGATGATGTGCACAGAACGAACGCCGCTGCGCGCCGCATCGAGCGCGGAACTGATTTTAGGCAACATACCGCCGGACAGCGTGCCATCGGCAACCATCTCGTCGATCTGCGAGGGCGTCAGCCCTGTCAGCAGCGTGCCGTCTTTGTCCAGCACCCCCGGCGTATTGGTCAGCAGCACCAGTTTTTCGGCGTTCAGCACTTCAGCCAGCTTACCCGCCACCACGTCGGCGTTGATATTCAACGTTTCGCCATCAGGCCCGACTCCGATCGGCGCAATGACAGGAATGAAATCGCCGGAATCCAAAAAGGAGATGATCGACGGATCGATCTTGTTGATGTCGCCAACCAGACCGATATCAAGCATTTCACCCGGCACTTTATCGCTTTCCAGCATCAGTTTTTTCGCGCGGATAAACGAGCCGTCCTGACCTGTCAATCCCACCGCCTTACCGCCGTGACGGTTGATCAGATTGACGATATCCTTATTGACCTTACCCAGCACCATCTCGACCACATCCATGGTCTCTTCGTCGGTGACGCGCATACCCTGAATGAAATGTCCTTCCTTGCCGACGCGTTTCAACAGTTCGTTGATTTGGGGCCCGCCGCCGTGCACGACGACCGGATTCATACCGACCAGTTTCAACAGCACCACATCGCGCGCAAAACCTTCCTGCAACGCAGGATCCGTCATCGCATTGCCGCCGTATTTAATGACGATGGTCTTATCGAAAAAACGCTGAATATAGGGCAGCGCCTCGGACAGCACGAGGGCTTTGAGTTCCGCAGTGGCTTGAGACAACGGCATGATTTTTCCTTAAAAAATTTGAGGACGATTTTACACCAGAAGAAAAATCATGTCGCCACGATAAACCGGCTAGCGTGTTTAATGATGCATATGTGCACTACCCACCAGCGGCGTAATCTCTGCACTGGCATCAATTTTTATTTCCTTGCCACCAACCTTAACGTTCAGCGTTAAAGGAACACGCTCACCCGCTTTGAGTGACGACTTCAAACCCATCAGCATCAAGTGAAATCCGCTCTCGCCCAGCGCCACACGGCGGCCCGCAGGCAAATCGATCACTTTCACCTGACGCATCGTCATCATACCGTTGTCATGCGACATGCTGTGCATTTCAGCCGTCTTGCAGGCGGGACTGGAAAATCCGACCAACTGTCCCGCCTGAGCACTGATGATCGTCAAATCCACCATCGCGCTGTCTTGCCCGGGGGCTGTTGCGCGTGACGATGCGCCCAACACTTGAATGTCGCTTGCATAAACACTGGCCGTCAGCAGCAACGCGCCCAACAGACCGCACACTTTCAACAATTTATTCATGATCAGCCACTCATCAGATTTTAAAGCGCGGATTATACCCGCGGTAATTCACTATGGCTGCGAAAAGAACTGAACTCAAATTGAGTTCAGTTCTTTAGGCGAAGACAAAAATCCGCATAAGGGATTTAAAGACTGAGCCACAATATGGCGGGTGCGACATCTTGTCGCACCCGCCCGCTAGATTCTGCGATTACAATCCGCCACATGAACCTCTCTTCTGCTTTGCCCGGCCATATCCAGCTACGCCGCCTGGTCAACCTGCGCAGTCTGGCTGTTGCAGCCCAGGCACTCACCCTGCTGGCCGTATGGCAAGGGCTTAAAATCGAACTCGAGTGGCTGCCCATGTTAGCCTGCATCGCCACGCTGGCAACGCTCAACCTGCTTAGCTTTATCCGGCTGGGCAACAGCCGCCCTGTGAACGATCCCGAATTATTCGCGCAACTGAGCATTGATGTGATTGGTCTGAGCATCCTGCTGTATTACGCGGGCGGCTCGACCAATCCCTTCGTCTCGCTATACCTGCTGCCGCTGGTGATCGCCGCCGCAACCCTGCAGCCGCGTTTCACCTGGGGCATGGCAGCGCTGACTACCGCCTGTTACAGTCTGCTGATGGTGTATTACATTCCCTTGCCGCACAACCATCACGACATGAGCATGCAGTACGACATGAACATGCAGCACGACATGGGCATGAGTACGGAGATGGATAGTGCCTTCAACACCCATGTGCTGGGCATGTGGCTGGGCTTTGTCATCAGTGCGGTAGTGGTGGCCTATTTCGTCGTAAAAATGGCGCAAGCGGTACGCAAACGCGACGAACTTCTGGTGCAAGTCAGGGAAGAAATCCTGCGCAACGAGCGCATCGTCGCATTAGGTACGCAAGCGGCAGGCGCTGCGCACGAACTAGGCACCCCGCTTTCCACGATGGCCGTCATCATCGGCGAATTGAAGCACGATTCCTTGCTACCGGAACAACAAGACAGCCTGAGCCTGCTAGACGAGCAGGTGCGCGCTTGCCGCCGAATTCTTGACAAGATGATGCACAACGCTCAGGACAGTGGGAGTGTCACACGCACTGCAGCTGACGAACTGATCAGCGAAGTCCTCGGCGAATGGCAACTGCTGCGCCCCACGGCACAATATCGTTATCAAGGAGAACAAAACGCCCCCCTGATCAGCGTCGATGTGACGCTGCGCGCGGCGCTGATGAATCTGCTCAACAATGCCGCCGATGCAAGTCCTGACGCCATCGAGATCAGCACGCGCCACGACAACGTGAATTTCATCCTTGAAATACACGATCACGGCGCAGGGCTAAGCGAAGAGGCCGCCCTCAAAGCAGGTTCCGCATTTTTCACCACAAAAACCGAAGGGCGCGGTCTAGGCCTGTTTCTGGCCAATGCAACCATCGAGCGTCTGGGCGGAAACGTACGTCTGTACAACCGTGAAACCGGCGGTGCGACAACCGAGCTTAGTCTGCCGATCGCACAGGCATCGTTATGACCACAGAGAACTTCTCATCGCGCGAAGATGCCGCCTCGCTGCTGCTGGTTGACGACGACGCCACTTTTTGCCGCGTATTAAGAACCGCACTGGAAAAGCGCGGCTTTAGCGTCAGCGTGGCTCACAGCGTAGAACAAGCCCTGCCCATGGCGACCGACAATCCGCCCGAATACGCCATCGTAGATATGAAAATGCAGGGGGCGCCGGGACTTGTGCTGGTCAAAAAGCTGCACGAACTAGATCCAAACACGCGCATCGTGGTATTGACAGGCTACGCCAGCATCAACACGGCCGTTGAAGCCATTAAACTTGGCGCGACACAATATCTGTCGAAACCCGCTAACGCCGATGAAATCGTCGCGGCTTTCAGCCACGAGGCGGACAGCCATATCGTTTTTAGTGTGCCTGCAACCAATATCGAAAATCTGGAATGGGAACACATCCAGCGAGTCCTGCAAGAGCATGGCAACAATATTTCCGCCACGGCACGCGCACTCAGCATGCATCGCCGCACACTGCAACGCAAGCTGAACAAACCCCCTCCCGGAAAATAAGGCTCGCTATCAGAACATTCCGTCGCACTTAGCCGCAACTCACACACCAATCCACTCGCAAAATCATGCGATCTCTCGTATATTGCACAGTCGCAATACGCACCTGATCAGATGATTACTGAACACGCCAAACACTGGCTCACGCAAGCCCTTGCCAACATCGACGCCCTGCCGGCGATGCCGGCTATCGCATTAAAACTGATGGCACTGAAGCTCGACTCCGTTGCGGGCGAAGCGCAGCTGATGACACTGATTGAACAAGACCCGCAAATTTCCGCAAAACTGATCAGCCTGGCAAACTCGCCCGCAATCGGTCTGGCACGCAAAGTATGCAGCATCGGAGAAGCGTCCCTGCTGCTGGGCCTTGACCGCGTGAAAGCCGTCGCGCTCGGCATTGCCGTCATTTCCAATTTCCCGCAACTGCCCGGCTCACAAAACTTCGCACCACAGGATTTATGGCTGCACAGCCTGACGATTGCCATCGCGATGCACACGCTGTCGCTCTCGATGCCTGAACATCTGCGCCCCCAACACGACCAGATTTATCTGGCCGGACTGCTGCACGACATCGGTTACATGGCGATACATTATCTGGACAATGCGGCCAGCAACGAACTGCACCATCAACTGCGCCTGCAGCCGAAACGTCCGGTCATGGAAATTGAACTGCAAACGCTGGGCGCGTCTCACTGCTATATCGGCGCACAACTGGCAAGACAATGGCGTCTCCCGGAAGAAATTATTACTGTACTGGGCTATCACCACGATCCCTATGTGGATCAGGTAGCCGACAACAATCCGCTGGTGCGTCTGGTCAATCTGGCTGAAAAACTACTGCCCAATTTTGGCATTACTGAATACTGCGGCAGTGAAATCGGCGGACATGAATGGCGTGCCTTGGGCATAAATCCGGAAAAAGCCGACGAATTAAGAGACAACATCAATGAGCTCGCGATTCAAGCCGCGCAGATTGCCGATGTCTTCTGAACACGACAGAAAAAATTTACCCTGACCCGACGCGCACAACTTCAGCACATTGGTTAGAATGAACACCTTGCTGCTAAAAAAATAAATTCAGGGGGAAATCACGATGGGTATCGCAATTGACTTAAAGCTTAATATTTCACGTCTTAGCGCCCTACCCGCCATGCCGGCCATTGCTCAAAAGCTGCTGACGCTGGCACTCGATACCGACGAAGGCGAAGCACAATTACTCAGACTGATCGAGCAAGATCCCCTGATTGCAGCGAAAATCATCGGTCTGGCCAACTCCCCCCTGTTCGGCTCATCCCGCAAGGTCAATTCGGTCAGCGATGCCAGCATGCTGCTCGGGCTGACACGCGTAAAATCGGTCGCCATCGGCATCGCCACCATGTCTGCCGTCACCAAATTCCCCGGCGGCTTTCTCAAAGCCAATGATCTGTGGCTGCACAGCATGGCCGTCGCACTTGTGATGCGCACCATCGCAAAAGCGATGCCCGCACGCGTTCGCCCGCTCGATGACCAGATTTTTCTCGCCGGCCTGCTGCACGACATCGGCTACATGGCGCTCAGCTTTCTCGACACACCGGCCAGCGATGCCCTGCACATCGCCTTACAGGCAAACCCTGAACGCCCCGTTGCCGAAATCGAAATGGAGCTCATTGGCATGACGCACGGCGAAATTGGCGCAAGACTTGCCCTGCACTGGGATTTGCCCGAAGAAATCATCGCCGTGATGCGCTACCATCACAACCCGGACGACAAAGAAGCAATGCCGGGTCAGCCATTGGTGAGTCTGGTCGCTTATGCGGAACGCCTGCTGCCTGATTTTTTCATTGCCGAGCTAACCGGCAAAGAGATCAGCGAAGCCGAATGGATGGAGCTTGGCATTTCACCAGATAAGGCAGAGGCAATTATCGAACAGATCACATCGATTGCCGAGCAGGCGCAACAACTGGCTGGCGCGGTATAAGGAAAGAGGATTGAGGAATCTGGAAAGTGATTTTTACTCAATCCTAAATTCTCAATCCTGCCTTTTAGTCCTGCCTGTCAGCCTTGTAACTGCCTGTTGATTGCACTCAAAGACTGGATCACATCGCGGCAAGCGAGGCTATACTCGTTTTCGAACAGCGCTTCGGCACCGCTAACGTCACCGCCTTTAAGTTTTTCGATCACCACCGATGCCAATTGATGAAACTTTTGATGCGCTTCGTTCAGTTGCCAGAATTCCTCCATGTCGCGAAAAATGGCAAACGCAGCACCGTTGATCAGCCCGCCCAGCTGACAAACCCCATCCTGACCCAGCAGCGCAGCTCCTAACGGTTCATGACTCACACCATGCACGTGACTGCCGAGCCGGTTTTTCCAGACCACATGGGCCTCGGCTGCCGCAACAATATTCAGGCGGTCACGCAAATCCCGTTTACACCGACAATCTAACTCAGCCCCGTCACTCATCATCACACCCTGCTTTATATCCGTATCGTTTGACGGCTGGCCTGCAAAAACACAGCCGATTTTTTGTAAGCACATTGCTGAATAGAAAAATTGCTACCGCACAAGCGGCAGAAAGAGCGTTATACCAGCCCGAGCCAAATTGACATATAGGCCAAAAGGCCTAGCCATTTGTAACTATCTGCTGCCGGCAACAGACCATTAGAACCTCGCTGCCGACACACTCGCATTGCAGTTACGACTATCGCCCACCCGCACTCAAAGACTATAATCGGGCATTGTTATCACTCAAGCGATTATGAAATCCTTCCTGTTTTTCGCCGGTTTACTGCTCTCCTTCACAAGCTACGCGCTGCAACAGGCTGAGCCGCCTGTGCTGGCGTCCAAGTCTTACCTTTTGTACGACTTTTCCAGCAATCAGATCTTAGTCAATCAAAACGGTCATGCGCGTCTGGAGCCTGCTTCGCTGACCAAGCTGATGACGGCCTATCTGACATTTTCCGCCATCAAGCAAGATAAGCTAAAACTTGATCAAACCCTCACTGTGCCGGCTGATGCGCCCAGAAACTCCAGCGGCGAATCGCGCATGCTGCTCAAACCCGGACAGTCAGTCACGGTCGATGAATTGCTGCACGGACTGATCGTGCAATCGGGCAACGACGCGGCCAATACGCTGGCCGTACATATATCGGGTTCCGAAGCCGTGTTTGTCGAACAGATGAACAAAGAAGCACAGCGCATGGGGATGAAAAATACGCATTTTGTCAATCCGGTGGGCATGCCGAACGCACAGCATTACAGCAGTGCATATGACATGGCAATTCTGGCCGCGGCGTTAATCCGCGATTATCCGGAACACTATCCGCTGTTCGGCCTGCGCGATTACACCTTCAACAATGTCACACAAGCCAATCGCAACCGCCTGCTCTGGCTGGATCCTTATGCCGACGGCCTGAAAACCGGACACACGGAAACGGCCGGATTCTGTCTGGTCGGTTCCGCAAAACGCGACAAGCGTCGCCTGATTTCCGTGGTGCTGGGCGCGGATTCCGACACCCAGCGAGCCTCCGAGAGCCAGAAGCTGCTCAATTACGGCTTTCAGAGCTTTGATGCCGTGCGCCTGTATCAGAACAGCCAACCGGTTACCAAAGTGCGTGTATGGAAAGGAACGGAAAGCCATTTGGATCTGGGTTTCCGTCAGGATATCTTCCTGACCATTCCCAAGGGCAGCTTCGCACAGCTAAAAGCGACGATGGAAACACATCAGCCGATACTGGCGCCGATCACCTCAGGCCAACAGATGGGCGTACTCAAATTGTCGCTGGATGGCAAACCCTACGCAGAATTTCCGCTTATCGCGCTCGACAGCGTGACGCTGGCTAACGTATTCTCACGCGGCTGGGACAGCATCCGTTTGCTGGTGCAAAAGTACAATCCGCTGTAATAACAGAGGAATCACCGATGACGATCTATCTGAACGGTCAATACATGCCGGTTGAAGACGCTAAGATATCCGTGCTCGATCGCGGCTTTATCTTCGGAGATGGCGTGTACGAGGTCATTCCGGTATATTCGCGCCGCGCGTTTCGTCTTGAAGAACACCTGCTGCGTCTGCAACACAGTCTCGACGAGATCCGGCTGCCCAATCCGCACAGCATGCCGGAATGGACCGGCATCATCACAGGACTGATCGCGGCCAATGAACCGGACGATCAGTACCTCTACCTGCACATCACGCGGGGCGTTGCAAGGCGCGACCACCCTTTCCCCGATCCGCCCGTGCCGCCGACCGTGTTCGCGATGAGCAATCCCCTGCCTGCCCCCAGATCCGGGTTACTCGGCGTGAGCGCCGTGACGGCCGTTGACAACCGCTGGCTGCGCTGCGACATCAAGGCCATCTCGCTGCTGCCCAATGTGCTGCTGCGCCAGATGGCGGTCGATGCCGGCTGCGCGGAAACCCTACTGCTCCGTGCAGGTGCGCCGGGGGAGGCCGCCTTTCTCACCGAGGGCGCGGCGAGCAATATCTTCGCGGTTAAAAACGGCGTACTGCTCGCACCGCCTAAAGGACAGCTGATGCTGCCGGGCATCACCTATGACGTGATACTGGAAATCGCCGAATCGTACGGCATTCCGTACCAGATCAGAAAAATCTTGGCTGACGAGGTCTTCGATGCCGATGAATTGCTGCTCACTTCCAGCACCCGCGAAGTGATGGCAATCACGCACCTCGACGGAAAACCGGTAGGCAACGCCGTTCCCGGCCCGATGTTCCATAAAATTTATCATCTTTATCAAGAATTTAAGATTAACGTGATGCGCACCCAATGAAGACAACACCCCAAATGCCGGTCATCCCGGAATCAGAAAGTCTGGTCGCTTACCCCTCCGACTTCCCGCTGAAGATTTTCGGCCTGCAGCACCCGGAACTTGCACAATCCGTGCTGGAAGTCGTGACCCGCCACGCGCCCGACTTCGACGCTGCCAGCATGGAGATGCGCGCCAGCAAAACCGCGAAATACATCAGCCTGACCTGCACGATCCGCGCCACCTCCCGCCGTCAACTCGATGCGGTGTATCAGGACTTGGTCGATCACCCGCTGGTCAAGATGGTGTTATGAATCCTGTTATCCACTCTCTGGGGCTGGTCGAGTATCAGCCAACCTGGGAAGCGATGAAGCGCTTCACCGAAGAGCGCACAGTCGAGACGCGCGACGAAATCTGGCTGGTGCAGCATCCGCCCACCTACACCCAGGGATTGGCCGGTTTACCCGAACATCTGCTCAATGCGACCGACATTCCGGTCGTCAAAATCGATCGCGGCGGCCAGATTACCTATCACGGCCCGGGGCAGATCATCGCCTACCTGATGCTTGATTTGCGCCGCTGGCGGCTCAATGTGCGCGAACTGGTCAGCCTGATGGAACAGGCGGTGGTCGATTTGCTGGGCGAATACGGCGTAGCGGCAAAAAATCGCATCGACGCACCCGGCGTCTATGTCGGCAATGCAAAAATCGCCTCGCTGGGCCTGAAAATAAAACGCGGCTGCTGCTATCACGGACTCGCGCTCAACGTGGACATGAACCTTGCGCCGTACAACTCCATCAACCCGTGCGGCTATTCCGGCCTGCGCGTCACCCAATGCGTAGAACTGGGTATCACGGCCAGTCTCAACGAGTTGCAAGCCGAACTGACACAAAACCTGATCCACGGATTACAGCAACACTATCTAAAGAAAGCTGGCGCATGAGCAACAATGAAAACAAGCAAACCGGCGCGGCCAAAACGGCGCGCAATCCGATCAAAATCGTGCCCCTACAGGAACGCCTGCGCAAACCCGAATGGATACGCGTTAAAACGGCTTCCGGCACGGGCTATAACGATGTCAAAAAGCTGTTGCGCGAACACAGTCTGGTGACGGTCTGCGAGGAAGCCTCCTGCCCTAACATCGGCGAATGCTTCAGCAAAGGCACGGCCACCTTCATGATTTTGGGCGATGTGTGCACCCGCCGCTGCCCGTTTTGCGACGTGGCACACGGAAAACCCCAGCCGCCCGATGCGGAGGAACCCGCAAACCTTGCGCGCTCGATCGGTCTCTTAAAACTCAAATACGTGGTCATCACCAGCGTGGACCGCGATGATCTGCGAGACGGCGGAGCTCAGCATTTCAGCGATTGCCTGAGTGCAATCCGCTCAAGCTCCCCCGCTACGCGACTTGAAATATTAGTACCGGATTTTCGGGGTCGTCTGACCGAAGCGCTGGATGCGCTGGCGCTCAGCCTGCCCGATGTGCTCAACCATAATCTGGAAACCGTGCCACGCCTGTATAAACTGGCGCGACCCGGCGCTGATTACGCGCACTCTTTAAAGCTGTTACAGGATTTCAAAACCCGCTTCCCCGACATTCCGACCAAATCCGGCGTAATGCTGGGGCTGGGGGAAACCGACGAAGAGGTGCTGGAAGTCATGCGGGATCTGCGCGCCCACGGTGTAAACATGCTGACGATAGGGCAGTACCTGCAACCGTCTGACGGGCATTTACCCGTACTGCGTTACGCCCCGCTGGAAAGTTTTGCCATGTTTGAACGTGAAGCAAAAGCGATGGGATTCGATCATGCCGCCTGCGGCCCGATGGTTCGTTCGAGTTATTTTGCAGACGAGCAGGCACATCAGGCAGGTGTCAAATAAACTTCCCGCACTTAAACATTTCAACGCTCATTTGTTGAGAGTACAATTACCGCTATCAATTTTTTAACTAAGGAGACCAGTATGAAACTTCGTTATATCCTCGCTATGACGGCTGCCCTGTCAATTTCAGCCACTGCATTTGCCGACGACGGTGAAGCGCTGTTCAAGAAAAGCGGCTGCGCTGGCTGCCACAAAGTAGACGGCAAAGCCGTGGGTCCGTCTTTCAAAGATATTGCCGCAAAATATAAAGACGACAAGGGCGCTCAAGCCGCACTGGAACTGAAAGTGCGCAATGGCGGCAAAGGTTCGTTTGGCGCGATGTCTATGCCGGCAACCGGCAAGTCTGTCAGCGATGACAGCATCAAAACCATCGTGAGCTGGATTCTGAACCAAAAGTAAGACTGACTCATCCGCATAAAGAGCCGACGCGAGTCGGCTTTTTTATTGACTCAATCATCTGTAGCAACGCTTTCTCATCGCGCCTTTAAAATCCTGCTCCCCGCCGCAAGAGCCTGGCCGAACTGTTATAATCCGTGCCAATTTTTTTCGCACGCCTCCATGAATATCCTTTACGAAGAAGACGGCAGTTTCAAGGTCGGCAGCATCATGACCGACAACACCAGTTCCCTGCAGATCGAAAGCCTGTCCGGCAAGCGCAGCAAGATCAAGGCGACCAACGTGATGCTGCAATTTACCCAGCCCGAGATGAGCCATTTTATCCCGCAGGCTGAAACGCTGGCATCTGACATCGAGGTGGAATTTCTCTGGGAGTGCTGTCCTGCCGACGAATTCGGTTTCGAGGAAATCGCGACCGAATACTTCGGTCATAAACCAAGCTCACTGGAAGCGGCAGCGACCTTGATCCGCCTGCACAGTGCGCCAATTTATTTTCACAAGAAGGGGCGGGGCCGCTATCGCGCGGCCCCGCCTGAGGTGCTGAAAGCGGCGCTTGCCGGTGCCGAGAAAAAGCGTCAGGCTCAGGCGTTGCAGGCGCGCATGACGGAACAATTGATCCGCTTTGAGCTGCCCGCCGAGTTTAAAGATCATCTCAATCAGATGCTCTACAACCCCGACCGCAACACGCTGGAAATCAAGGCGCTGGAAGCGGCCTGTGCTGCAACGCATATCAGCGCCCCTCATCTGTTGCATCGCTGCGGCGCGCTGCCCTCCACGCAGGACTACCACTTCCAGAAATTTCTGTTCGAAAATTTCCCGAAAGGCACCGGATTTCCCCCTATTGAACTCTCGACATGGGACGAATTGCCGATGGGAGCAATCAATGCGTTCAGTATTGATGATGCGACCACCACCGAAATTGACGATGCGTTTTCGGTGGGAAAACTGCCCAACGGCAACTGGCGCATCGGCGTGCATATCGCCGCACCTGCGCTGGGCATGCCGCGCGATTCGGACGGCGACAAGCTGGCCGCGTCCCGACTCTCCACGGTGTATATGCCCGGTTCGAAAATCACCATGCTGCCGGAAAGCGTGGTAGAGGCCTTTACCCTGAGCGCCGATCGCGTCTGCCCTGCTCTGTCGATGTATATCGAAGTCGATGCCGGAACGCTTGATATCCTCAGTTATGAAAGCCGCGTCGAACGCGTGCATATCGCCGCCAACCTGCGTCACGACACACTCGAACCGTTGTTCAACGAAGTCACGCTGACTGAAGGCCGCCTCGACTATCCGTATGCACACGAACTGGCGCTGCTCTGGCAACTCGTGCAAAAAATGGAAATCGGTCGCGGCAAAGCGGACAACAACACGCAGCTGGACTATAACTTCCACATTGAAAATGATCATGTCACCATCTCGAACCGCCGTCGCGGCTCACCGATCGACAAGGTGGTGTCGGAATTGATGATTCTGGTCAACTGCGAATGGGGCAAACATCTGGCTGAACACGGTTTCCCCGGCATTTACCGCACCCAGCAGGGCGGCAAAGTCAGGATGAGCACGGTCGCGGCGCCCCATCAGGGCTTAGGCGTTGCGCAATACATGTGGTCGAGTTCTCCCCTGCGCCGCTATGTCGATATGGTAAATCAGCGTCAGATTATCGCCATGCTAAAAGATGAACCCGCGCCGTATCCAAAGAACGACACCAGCCTGTATGCCATCCTGCGCGACTTCGATACCACCTATTCGACCTATAACGAATTCCAGCGCAACATGGAACGTTACTGGTGCCTGCGCTGGTTGCAACAGGAAAATATCGAGCTGATAGAGGCAACCGTCATCAAGGAAAATCTGGTCCGGATGAGCGACATTCCGCTGGTGTTCCGCGCCCCTTCCCTGCCTGAACAACTGCCGTCCAAAACGCGGGTACAACTGGCTGTCACGGGTATCGATCTGCTCGATCTGTCGATACTGACCCGCTATGTGGCAACGCTTGCAACCGGCGACGGCATCCAGACTGAGGAGGAGGACGCCGACCTCAGCGAGGCTGAACCGGCCACACCTGAAGCTGCCGTTGCCAACAGCAGCACACCTGCAGAGGAGAGCGCTTGCTAGACCGGCTTAAATCAGGCATTTCGCTGGCGATGATGTTTTCCATCGCCGTGCACGCGTTTGCCTTATTCGGCGTCGCGCTGGTATTGCCTGAACCTAACAAAGCATCCGATATCATGCAGCCGCTGCATGTCGTGCTGGTCAACAGCAAGTCGCAATCCAAACCGCTACAAGCCGATGCATTAGCTCAGGCAAATCTGGATGGCGGCGGCAATACTGCGGAGGACAGGCAGGCTAAAAGCATGCTGCCCAATATCGGCGAGGACAGTCAGATTACCCCCGAGCAAACCAGCAAAAGCGTCGCGCATCTGGAGGAAGAATCCCGCCGTATGCTAACGCAGATGAAAAGCAACTACAAAATGGCGCCGCAGCAAAAGCCGTCCGACACCACGCCTGGCAGCAATGCCGATGATTTGGTGCAACGCAGCCTGGAAATCGCGAGGCTAGAAGCACAGATCAATAAAAACAACGACTATTACCAGAAATTGCCGCGCCGTAAATTCATCGGCGCACGCACGCAAGAATACCGCTTCGCACAATATATCGAAGACTGGCGCGTCAAAGTCGAGCGCATCGGCAACCTGAACTATCCGGAGCAGGCAAGGCGAGAACAGGTCTACGGCAAACTGCAGTTGAGTGTATCGATCAGGGCGGATGGCAGCATCGAAAACATCGAGGTGAGCCGCACTTCCGGCCACCGCATCCTCGATGCCGCCGCGATGCGCATCGTCAAACTCGCAGGCCCCTACGCCCCGCTGCCGCCCGACATCACCCGCGATGTGGACATCCTGACCATCACCCGAACCTGGTCATTTACCCCGTCCGACAAGCTCGAAAGCGAATAAACACCTTGTCTGATTGATGACAGTTGGTTAAAGTGCGCCCCATGTCTCACTCTCTGCTTGCCAGATTCCTGCTGATTTTCGCGCTGCTGTTCGCGCAGGCGGGCGGACTCGCGCACGGCATTTCGCATACGATTGCAGATCAGTCGCAAGATCAGTCGCTGCCGCACAATTGCGATCTGTGTGCCGCTTACGCGCAACTGGGTCACGGCATCGGCAGCAGCGCGGTGCACCTTGAACTCACGGCAAGCCACGACACCCCGCATTGCCCAATCGCCGCGCCCGCGATATCCAGCCTTTTCGTCGCCTTCTCGGCGCGCGCCCCTCCCTACTCCGCCTAAATAGATATTGGTCCCGCCGTAACGCGCCGGGATTGTTTCCATTTTAGGAGTCAAAATGTTCAATAAAACCTATTTGAGCGTGGCCGTTGCCGCGCTGTTATGCCATCCGCTCGCGTCCCTTGCCGCCTCTGACGCCGATTTACAAGCGATACGCGAGCAGATTAACCAGTTAAAACAAAGCTATGAGCAGCGCATCGCACAACTCGAGCAGCGTTTGCAACAGGCCGAATCGGCCAGCCATCAGGCTGAAAGCGTGGCAACGAAAGCTCAAGCCGCTGCGCAACAAGCCACTTCACAACCTGCAGGCGAAGGTGCGTTCAATCCTGCCCTCTCGCTGATTCTTGGCGGCACCTACGGCAGCGTGCAACGAGATCCGGCGATGCCTGCCACCGGTTTTGCCATGAATGCAAATCCCGGCCACACGCAAGGATTTAACTTAGGCGAATCAGAGCTCGGCATCTCGGCCAGCATAGATCCTGACTATCGGGGCGTCGCAACACTGGCGCTCGCACCCGCTGGTGGCGTAACCGTGGAAAACGCCTTCGTGCAAAGTTCCGCCCCGGGGCACGGCCTCAATCTGAAGATTGGCCGCTATTTTTCAGGGCTGGGGTATCTGAATGAAATCCACGCCCATGCCTGGGATTTCGTCGATCAACCACTGGTATATGCCTCTCTGTGGAACAATCAATTAGGCGAAGACGGCATTCAACTGAAGTGGCTGGCCCCCACCGACACCTTCATCGAACTGGGCGGTGAATTAGGACGCGGACGCGGATTCCCGGGCTCTGATCGCGCAAAAAATGGCACAGGTTCGGGCGTGCTATTCGCCCATATCGGCGATGACATCGGAATCGAACAGAGTTGGCGCGTAGGCGCATCGCTGCATACCACGCGGGCGGAAAATCGCACCAGCACAGGGGTGCCAGACATAGCCGGTACACCGGGAGGCGTCTCCAACAGCTTTTCCGGCGACAGCCGCACCGCCGGCCTCGACTTCGTGTGGAAATACGCCCCCAACGGCAACACGGCCAATCGCTCTATCAAAGTACAGGGTGAGTATTTCCAGCGCAAGGAGTCCGGGCAGCTGACGTATAACCTGATCACCGCCGACAGTTACCGCAACACACAAACCGGCTGGTATCTGCAAAGCGTGGTTCAGTTCATGCCGCACTGGCGTACGGGCTTACGCTACGATCAGCTCGATCCGGGCACCGCGTCTGTCGGCGCACTCAATGCCGGCAATGTCATCAGCAATTATCGCTTTATGCCGTCGCGTGCCACCTGGATGCTTGATTACAGCCCCAGCGAGTTTTCCCGCCTGCGCCTGCAACTGGCACGCGACAACACCCGGCAAGGCTTGCCCGACAACCAGCTTTTCCTGCAATACATCATGAGTCTGGGTGCGCACGGCGCACACCAATACTAAGGAAAAATAATGAATAAATTCATCTTGTTAACATTATTACTGGTCAGCACCTCCGCTCATGCGGTACTCAACGTGTTCGCCTGTGAACCGGAATGGGCGGCGCTCACGCAACTGCTCGCCAGCGACAAAGCCAGCATTTATACGGCGACAAATGCCTTGCAGGACCCGCACCGCGTGGAAGCGCGTCCCAGCCTGATCGCACACGCACGCCGCGCAAACTTGCTGGTCTGTACCGGCGCCGAACTGGAAATGGCCTGGCTGCCGGTGATCCTGCGCGAATCGGCCAACAGCGCCATCGCACCGGGCGGCGCAGGCAATTTTGAAGCGGCCCGCTTTGTACGAATGCTGGAAATTCCCGCGCATCTCGATCGCAGCCAGGGTGATGTCCATGCTGCGGGCAATCCGCACATTCAGACGGACCCGCGCAATTTCTTGGCTGTCGCCGATGCGCTGACAAAGCGCCTGATTCAAATTGATCCTGCCAACACGACTTATTACCAGCAGCAACTCGTCACGTTCAATCTACAGTGGCGTGCCGCAATCGCACGTTGGGAAAAGCAGGCAGCCCCCCTCAAAGGGGTCGCCATTCTCGCCCAGCACAGGGGTTTTCCCTATCTGAATAACTGGCTGGGACTCAAACAAGTGGCCGAACTCGAACCCAAACCCGGCATGGAGCCCAGCGCCGCCTATCTGGGTCAGGTGCTGGGCGAGTTGCAAAAAAATCCTGCAAAAATGGTGCTGCGTGCCGCCTATCAGGAGGGTCGCCCGTCCGACTGGATTGCTGAGCGCGCGCACATCAGGGCAGTTTCCTTGCCTTACACGGTCGGCGGCACGGCTCAGGCAACCGATCTTTATGCGCTG
This sequence comes from Gallionellales bacterium GWA2_54_124, assembly GCA_001801025.1. Taxonomy (GTDB): domain Bacteria; phylum Pseudomonadota; class Gammaproteobacteria; order Burkholderiales; family Gallionellaceae; genus Gallionella. The sequence goes on along the minus strand of MGWO01000007.1, from coordinate 604,368 downwards.
TTCGACGACACGATTGCGCGATTGCTGGCGGGACTCAAATGAATTCCATCGAACTCGACATTCTGATTCCAGCCTTCATCGCAGGCCTGCTGGTACTCGCCACCCACATTCCGCTCGGCATGAAAGTCATGACGCGCGGCGTGATCTTCGCCGATCTAGCGGTGGCGCAAATCGCAGGACTGGGGATCGTGTTAGCCTCGATGCTGAATCTGACCGAACACCCGCTGATGGTGCAAGTCATCGCAGCGGCCAGCGCCCTGCTGGGAGCTGCCCTGCTGGCATGGATAGAACAGAACCTGCCCGATGTTAAAGAAGCCTGCATCGGCCTGACCTTTGTGCTCGCGGCTTCAGGCGGCATCCTCTTGATGAGCCATGACGTGCATGCAGGCGAGCACCTCAAGGATCTTCTGGTCGGCCAAATCCTATGGGTAAATCCGGCACAACTCATTGCAACAGCCCTGTTAAGCGCGGTGTTACTGGCCGTCTGGCGCTGGCAACAGCCAGGCCATCTGGGCTTTTACGCCCTGTTCGCGCTGGCCGTCACTGCCTCGGTACAACTGGTCGGCGTCTATCTGGTATTCGCCAGCCTGATCGTCCCGGCGCTCGCAACCTACCGCATCGAACAGCACCGCATTCTCTACGCAGCCCTCATCGGCGTCACAGGCTACGCCGCAGGCCTGCTGCTCTCGGCCCTGTTCGACTTACCGTGCGGTGCCGCCATCGTGTGGGCGATGGCCATAACGGGCGGTGTGATCGCGGTACGCTTTAACACACGCAATACGGCATGATTCATATGCTGCCTGTCAGTTACAATACGCGCTGTAATTTTGCGAATTATCTCTTGGATAGAGATACACCTGCGAATCCAATTGCCACTTACGACTTACCACTCACCCTATAACATGACTGATCGCTACGCCGTTATCGGCAACCCCATCTCACACAGCAAATCGCCGCTTATCCACGCCCTATTTGCAAAACAAACCGGACAGGACATTTCCTATGAAGCCATCGAAGCGCCGCTGGATGGTTTTGCTGCGACCATCGAACGCTTGCGCAGTGAGAGTTACAAGGGCTGCAACGTCACCGTGCCGTTCAAGTTCGAGGCATACAAATGCGCGAGTGACATTTCAGAGCGCGCAAAAGCGGCTCAGGCGGTGAATACACTCTGTTTTTCCGAGACAGGTATTGAGGGCGACAACACCGATGGCGCGGGACTGGTGCGCGACATTGAGCAGAACATCGGCACTTCTCTGGCAGGAAAAAATGTCCTGCTGATGGGTGCAGGGGGCGCTTCCTATGGCGTGGTCTTGCCGCTGCTAAACGCCGGCGCCTCACTGACCATCGCCAATCGCACGGCCAGCAAGGCGGTCGAACTGGCAGCACCGTTTTCAGGCGTCACGGGCGGCAGTTATGAGAACCTGACGGAGTTGCAGTTCGATGTCGTCGTCAACGCAACCTCAGCAGGACTGACTGACAGCGCCGTGCCGCTACCCGAGGGAATTTTCGCCCCGGGCGCATTAGCCTACGACATGATGTACGGACGCGAAACACCGTTTATGACCTTCGCCCGGGAACAGGGCGCGCAGGTTGCCGATGGCTTAGGCATGCTGATCGAACAGGCAGCCGAAGCCTTCTTTATCTGGCGCGGCGTGCGCCCAGACACCCGGCCCGTGATCGCGGCACTGCGAGGATAATCTTGAGCACACTCTGGGGTTGGCTGTGGCGCGGCGTGGCGATCATTTTCGTATTGCTGCTTTTATATCAGCTGTGGATCTTTGCGCATGTCTGCTGGTGGATCAAGTTTAACCCCTCGACCAGCGCCTTCATGGAAGACCGGCTGGCGATCATGCAGGACAACAACCCGAATGCCGAACTGCAACACCAGTGGGTGCCTTATGCAAAGATTTCCAACAACCTTAAACGCGCGCTGATCGCGTCCGAAGACGCCAAATTCGTCGATCACGAAGGATTCGACTGGGACGGCATACAGAAAGCCTATGAAAAGAATCTTAAAAAAGGCAAGATCGTCGCGGGCGGCTCCACCATCAGCCAGCAACTGGCAAAAAATCTGTTCCTGTCGGGCAGCCGCTCGCCATTTCGCAAGATCGAGGAAGCGGCGATCACCGTAATGATGGAGCAGGTGATGGACAAGGAGCGTATTTTCGAAATCTATCTGAACGTGATCGAATGGGGCGATGGCGTGTTCGGCGCTGAAGCTGCGGCACGCCACTACTACCGTATCAGCGCATCGCAGTTATCTGCCGCTCAGGCGGCCAAAATGGCCGCCATGGTGCCCAACCCGCGCTATTACGACAAACACCGCGACGCGCGAGGCCTGCAAAAGAAGACCGGAATTATTTTGAATCGCATGAATGCCTCTGACATTCCGTAACCCAATGAATCACAATCAGTTCCATCAGGAGGCACATCGGGTAAGCGGATGCCCGGCATGCTTCAATGCATCTGCAGATTGAGCCAAGGACGCGGCTGACTTTTTAGCGTCCGTCGCAGCCTGCGTATTGCTGTCAACGACGTCTTTTACAGCTGACAAATTTTTAGCCACACTGATGCTTGCCGAAGATTGCGCTCTTGATGCCGTTGAAATTTGGGAAATACGCTCAGACACATTGACCGATGCGTTCATAATTTCCTGCATCCCATCCCCATTTCTCTGGATCAAACCGATGCCATTCGCCACTTCACTCACAGCGCATTCCATCGATTGAACAGCCGAATTTGAAGTCGTGCTGATTTCACGAATAGTGAGTGCAATATCTTTGGTACTGTTTGCCGTTCTTTCTGCCAGCTTACGCACCTCATCGGCCACTACGGCAAAGCCACGCCCCTGCTCACCCGCCCGTGCAGCTTCAATTGCCGCATTCAATGCAAGCAGGTTAGTCTGTTCTGCAATTTCTTGAATTGCATTGGAAATTACACCAATTTTTTGTATTGACAAACCTAACTCGGTCATCGTGTGACTCGACGACTGTACTGTTTCGGCCACCCTGCTGATTGCCGCAATGCTTTCCTCCATATTGTGATTATTTTCATCCACAATATTTTTCATTGAATTAGCGTCCTCTATCGAATCTGCGGCCAAGGCAGCCACTTCAGCGACAGACTGACTATACTCATCCATCGTCGATGCAATCGCCTGAATTTGCTCCTGAGCAACAAATGCGCTGCTGGCTACGCCCGACACCTGCGTATCCAATGCCACCGAATAGGAATTGATATGCCTTGCTGAGGCCACAATCTCATCTACCAGCATTCTCAGATAGGTTTGCATGGTGGTGACTTCCCGGCACATATCGCCGACCTCATCTCCTACGCCGATCTCAATTTCGTTATCAAAATTTCCTTGCAATACATTGCGAATTTCATGCTTAGCGGCTTCCAGCGGATTATGGACATACCTCAGCACACAAAAACCGATGAAGAAATATAAAAACACATGTAAAAACACCTGCCCGGCGAGCAATTGCAACTCGGTCGCAGAATCGGTATGCAACTGTACCGAGATAAAAAACTGCCCTACCCCAAGCACGACCAGCAAGGCGCTTTGAATTACTAGCTGCAATTTCGATTTCAAAGACCAGTTGGAAAACTTGAAACGCTCATTCGGCGAGCCGAACCCTACACCAGATTCTGCATGACGCCGATAGAGAGCTTCGGCTTGCACGATCTGCTCACGTGTCGGCTTTCTGCGCATAGAGACATACCCGCTGGTGCGCCCCTGCTCAATAATCGGCACAACAGTTGCACGAACCCAATAAAAATCTCCGTTTTTACAGCGATTTTTTACCATTCCGCGCCAGGGATGCCCTGCATGTAACGTATCCCAGAGCCATTTAAACGCCGCCGCCGGCATATCGGCGTGGCGAACGATGTTGTGATTTTTTCCGACGAGTTCCTCTTTCGAGTATCCTGAAATCGCCACAAACTCATCGTTCGCGTAGGTAATAATGCCTCGCGTATCTGTTTTCGATATCAGCACAACGCCATCCGGAAACGGCACTTCATTTTGCGTCACATACGAATTTGCATTTTTCATAATATTCTTCTTAATATTTTATTAATCAGCAATTTGCTTCGCTTATTGGCGACTTCAGGCCATCACGCGGATACCACAACTTAGCGACGCGGCCTGAATTAAATACAAGCCACCATGCAAAAAAGCTTTATTAACCTTGAAATCAAAAGGTTATCATCAAGTACGCGTCCAAATATACAGGAAAAATCAGCGTGCTACAACATTCGAAACGGGGCCTAATCCGGCGCTGTTAGTCGCGAATTAAAATAAGATGTGTATCGTATTAACGGTACGGAGCTGCCAGACAGGCTATGAGTCCAGTCTTTTTCCTCGGGGAGGGATATAGCGGTTCCCTCGCAGAAACATCCGGTTCGGGTTGCTACTAAAGCGCAAACGGCTTGCCGCTTCGTACCGCGCAAACATAAGGGCACTCAGCAGAACAAGGCATACACCCGACTGCAGTAGAACCCGCTCAGCAAAATTGCATGCGCAGCGCGGGCAGATTAGCAACACATGGACATGAAATCTGCGTCCGTCTGCACAAACGGGTTCCTAACAGAAAAAACCGGCCTCAGATTCAGGCCGGTCAATGCAGTATGCCGCTCAAAAAATAAACTACGCGAGCGTTTTTTCACCGGCAAACAGCTGCGGCACGGTTTCACGTTCACGCACCAGATGCACCGCAGCGCCGTCCACCATCACCTCGGCGGCACGCGGGCGCGTATTGTAGTTGGAACTCATGCTCATGCCATAGGCACCGGCCGACATTACCGCCAGCAAAGAGTGCGGGGCAATCGCCAACTCGCGCGCATGGCCGATGAAATCGCCCGTCTCGCAGATGGGGCCGACAACTTCATAGCTTTGCACCGCATGGGCCTCGCGCACTACCGGCAGGATGCCGTGATACGCATCGTATAAGGCAGGACGCATCAGATCGTTCATCGCCGCGTCCACGATAGCAAAGTTTTTCTCTTCACCCGGCTTAATGTATTCAACCCGTGTGAGCAGCACGCCGGCATTGCCCACCAGCACGCGCCCCGGCTCCAGTATCAGTTTCTGCGTGCGTCCCTGCAAGGCACCCAATAAGGCCGCGATATAGTCAGTAATCGCAGGCGGCGTCTCGTCGTCGTAGCAAATACCCAAACCGCCGCCCAGATCAAGGTGTTCGAGTACGATTCCTTCCGCTGCCAGTTCATCGACCAGCAACAGAATCTTTTCGATGGCAGCGATGAACGGACTGGTTTCGGTCAGCTGAGAACCGATATGGCAATCCATGCCGGTGATGCGCAGGTTCTTCAATTCACGCGCCTTGCGATACAAGGAAACCGCTTCGGTATAAGCCACGCCGAATTTGTTTTGTTTGAGTCCGGTCGAGATATAAGGGTGGGTTTTAGCATCCACATCGGGATTCACACGCAGGCTGATTGCCGCGATTTTACCCATGCTGCCCGCGACCTCATTCAAACGGTCGAGTTCTGCGGCTGATTCCACGTTGAAACACAGGATGCCCGCGTCCAGCGCCAGACGCATTTCGGCGCGGGTTTTCCCGACGCCGGAAAATACCACCTTGCGCGCATCGCCCCCTGCTGCCAGCACCCGCTGCAATTCGCCGCCTGAGACGATATCGAATCCCGCACCCAGACGCGCAAACACATTCAGGATGGCCAGATTCGCGTTCGCCTTCACGGCATAACAGATCAGGTGTTCGCGGCCTTGCAGGGCATCTGAAAACTCGCGAAAACCTGCGGTTAACGCGGCGCGCGAATAGACATAACAGGGCGTTTCATGGATCGCCGCAATATCGCTCAGCGAGACATCTTCCGCATGCAGTTGATTATTGATGTAATTAAATTGATTGCTCATAGTCATTTGGCAGGTTGTGTGGCAGGAATAGCGCTCTTTTGGGCATCGGACGCCGGCATAATCAACGGCCCTTTTCGTCCGCAACCTTGCAGCGACAGGCTGATAGCCAGCATAATGGCAAGATGAATAAAAAGCCGCATGTTTACTTCCCTAAATTTTCAAGTGCGCAATTATAAAGGTTTCCAAGAAAATGATGAGCGAATCCGAATTCAACCCACTGGCCGATGCAACACTAGACAAAATCGAAGCGGCCTGCGACGCGTGCGGCGTTGACTGCAACCGCAGCGGCAACCTGCTGGAACTCGAGTTCGACAACGGTGCGAAGATCATCATCAACCGGCACGACATCAACCAGGAAATTTGGGTCGCGGCGAAATCCGGCGGTTTTCACTACGCCTACTGTGACGGCGCATGGAAAAGTCAGCGGGACGACAGCGAACTGTATGCCAGGTTGCGCGAGTTGTTCGCAGCACAAGGAGAAACCGTCAGCCTGTAGCCGAACCAAAGATTACAGGCGGCAGGCCTTGAGTTCAGCACGCAGCATAAGGTAGTCAGGACACGCACTCGCCACCACGCGCCAGAAGGCGGCCGAATGGTTCATCTCGCGCAAGTGCGCCAGTTCATGCACCACAACATAATCGATCAGGTATTGCGGCAGCTTGATCAGTTGCAGGTTCAGCCTAACCACGCCGCGTGAGGTGCAACTGCCCCAGCGGGTTTTCGCACCCGACAGCTTAATGGACGCAGGAGAGACGTTCAGCATAGGCGCGTAGTGCCGGACCCGTTCGGCAAACAGCATCGTCGCCTGACGGCGGTACCAGAGCGTCACCAGTTTTTCGACCCTCACCTCATTGCCATACACCAACAATTCAGCACCACACTGATGTACCGGCACGGCTGACGAAACAACGCGCAAGGTCAGCAACTCCCCCAGATAAGGAACGCTTTCGCCATCACGCCATTGTTGTTCCGGCAGTTTTCTCGCCTGCAAGCCGTCCAGCTTTTCAACCACCCAATCCGCCCTGTCCTGCAACACCTCATTGAGCCAGCGCTCGGACGTTTGATGCGGCATGCTCACCGTCAACCCCTGACCGTCGATACGCAAACCGATGCTGCGGCGTCTGGCACTGCGTTTTAAGGTATAGGAAACAGGTTTTCCGGCCAGCAGCACGACACGCTGTTCAACGGCTACAGGTTTGGCGGGTACTATCAATTTGCGCAGGCGCTTGAACATCAGTGATCCAGCGTGCTGATCTCGTTCTCTATCCAGCTTTCCGTGCGGGCGTTAATCTCGTCGGCCTTAAGGCCTGTTGTTTCAATCGGCTGCCCGATGCTCATCGTGATGAGGCCCGGCTTTTTTATAAACGCGGCGCGCCCCCACAAGCGGCCGGCATTATGAGCGACCGGAATAACCGGCACGCCGGCCGAGGCCGCCAGCAGCGCGCCACCCACCTTGTATTTGCCGCGCTGGCCATAGGGAATCCGTGTACCTTCCGGAAAGATCACCACAAAAAAACCCTGAGCCAGCCGCGCCTTACCCTGTTTGAGCAGCTGTTTCACAGCCCCCTTGCCATCGCTGCGGTTGATCGCAATCGGACTGGTCATCGCCAGCCCCCAGCCGAAGAAGGGAATCCACAACAGCTCTCGTTTGAGCACCCACGCCTGAGGCGGAAAAATCGCCTGCAACGCCAGCGTCTCCCAGGCCGATTGATGCTTACACAGCACGATACACGGCTGCGGCGGGATATGCTCGATGCCGATCACCTTGTGGCGTATGCCGCACACGACCCTCACCAGCCAGATCATAGTTTTGGCATAACTGGAAATCAGCCGGTAGCGCGTCAGCGGTGAAAACGGGAAGGTAAAAATCGCCAATACCGAAAAAACCGGCGTGAGCAGCAGTTGCAACAATATGAAAACAAATGAGCGTATGAACAGCATATCAATCCAGATGAGAAGGCCTGAGCAACTCAGCCACCACGGAGGCCAGATCGGCAAACACGGGGGTACCGTCCGGCAGGCCGCCTGCCGCCTGCGTCTTACGGCCTTTCCCTGTCAGCACCAGATACGGGCGGGCGCCCAATTCTGCTGCGGGCTGCAAATCGCGCAGCGAATCACCGACCACCGGCACGCCGGTTAATTTGATGTTGTAACGCGCCGCGATTTCTTCGAGCATGCCGGGATTTGGCTTGCGGCAATGACAACGGCTGTCGGCCGTGTGCGGACAGAAGAACACCGCATCGATGCGCGCCCCCGCCATCGCACAGGCCTTGTGCATCTTGTCGTGAATCGCGTTGAGGGTGGGCATATCGAACAATCCGCGTCCGATACCGGACTGATTGGTCGCCACCACCACGCGATAATCCGCCTGATTGAGCCTTGCAATGGCTTCCAGACTGCCGGGGATGGGCTGCCATTCCGCAGGACTCTTGATAAACTGGTCAGAATCAAGGTTGATCACACCATCGCGATCGAGGATGACGAGTTTCATATTTTAATAGTCAGTGGTAAGCGGGAAGTCGTTGCATGATTTTACTAACGCCTTCCCATTGTCCTTAAGCCGCTAATCGGGAAAGATCCGCGACACGGTTCATCGCCTGATGCAAGCGGGCCAGCAAACTCAGTCGGTTGGCGCGCAAGGCCGGATCATCCGCGTTCACCATCACGCTGTCAAAAAACGCATCGACCGGCGCGCGCAAACCTGCCAGCGCCTGCAAAGACGCTGTGTAGTCGCCAGCGGCAAATGCGGCATCGGCATCGGTCGCGATCGACTGCAGCGCCTGATACAGCGCCAGTTCTGCGGCTTCCACCAGACGTGCGCGATCGACCTCAACGCTCACCTCGCCTTCGACCTTTTTCAGGATATTGCCGACGCGCTTGTTGGCCGCAGCCAGCGCTGCCGATTCAGGCAACGCGGCAAACGCGCGCACCGCATCAAGCCGCATGGGGATTTCACTCAGGCGCTGCGGTCTGGGCGCCAACACGGCATCCACCTGATTGGCCGTATAGCCTTGTTCCCTCATCATGCCGCCGATGCGATCAAAGATAAAAGTCTCCACCTCAGCTTGCGCATCGCTCAGCAACCCCTTCGGAAAACCAGCAAAGGCTCCCGCGACCAGATCAGTGAGCGTGAGCGGCAATTGCTTTTCGATCAGCATACGGATCACGCCCAGCGCATGACGGCGCAGCGCGAATGGATCGCGATCACCGGTCGGAATCTGACCGATGCCGAACATGCCGACCAGCGTTTCGAGCTTGTCGGCCAATGCGACACAAATTCCGGTACTGTTGCGCGGCAACGCATCGCCTGCGAAACGCGGTTTGTAATGGTCTTCAATGGCATACGCCACTTCATCCGGCAAGCCATCGTGCTGCGCGTAATAACGCCCCATGATGCCTTGCAGTTCAGGAAATTCGCCCACCATATCGGTGAGCAAATCGGCTTTGGCCAGCAGCGCTGCCTGATCTGCCTGCAAGGCCTGCGCCTCGCCGCCCAGCTGCATACCGATCGCGCGGGCAATCGCCTGCACGCGCTCGACACGCTCGCCCTGGGTACCCAGTTTGTTATGGTAAACCACGCGGGACAATCCCAGCACGCGGGCATCGAGCGGTTTTTTCCTGTCCTGATCGAAGAAGAATTTAGCATCGGCCAGACGCGGCCTGACCACACGCTCGTTGCCACCGATCACTAAACTGGCGTCTTTCGGGCTGATGTTGGAGACGATCAAAAATTTATTGCTCAAACGACCCGATGCCTCGAGCAGCGGGAAGTATTTTTGATTCGCTTTCATGGTCAAAATCAGGCATTCGGGCGGCACCTCGAGATAGGTTTCTTCAAAACGCCCCATCAAAACATTGGGCCGCTCGACCAGCGCCGTCACTTCATCGAGCAAATCCTCGTCATGAATCGCCTGCAGCCCCTCTTTTGCGGCCATCGCTGCCAACTGCGCAACGATCTCGGCACGTCGCTGCGCGAAGCTGGCAATCACCGCCCCCTCGGTTTCCAGTTGCCGCGCATAACTATCCGCGTCTTCCAGAACGATGGCATCAACCGTAGCCTCGAAGCGATGACCGCGAGTCACATTCCCGGCCGTCAGTCCCAGCACGCTGACAGGCACCACTTTGCGCCCGTACAACGCAACCAGACTATGCGCCGGACGCACGAAATTAACCGTACTCCAGCCATCGCCCACAGGATCAGGATAGGTCATCACACGTGCAATCGGCAATTTAGCCAGCGCCTCGTTTAAAGCGCGCTGCAAGCCCTCGGCCAGTTTTACGCCGGGAACCAGACTATCGTAATAAAGCGCTTCCGCCTTGCCGTCCATTTCGGTTCTGAGACCGGAGACGACCGACGCATCCGCCCCCAGACCGGCTAATTTTTTCAGCAACGCGGGCGTAGCATTGCCCGCCGCATCGAGCCCTACCTTGACCGGCATTAATTTGAGCGACACGGACTGGTCTGCCGCCTGCGCAATCACGCTTTCCACATGCACTGCCAGACGGCGCGGCGAGGCAAACGAGGTGATTTCAGTTCCAGGCAGCACCAGATTTTGCGCCACCAGACTGGCGGACAAAACTTGAGAGAAGCTCTCGCCGAGCTTTTTAAGTGACTTGGGCGGGAGTTCTTCAACAAACAGTTCAACCAGTAAATTTTTCGTACTCATGCTGCCACCCCTTCAACTTTGCTCAGGACAGGCTGATTTTTCTCAATCTGTGCCAGCACCTCATCCGCCCAATTTTTAGGCGCCATCGGAAAGCCCAGACGTGCGCGGCTGTCCAGATATGCCGCCGCCACGCTGCGGGCGAGATTGCGGATCCGGCCTATGTACGCTGCGCGTTCGGTGACTGAAATCGCGCCTCTGGCATCGAGTAAATTAAAACTGTGCGCCGCTTTTAGCACCTGCTCGTAGGCCGGCAGCGCCAGTTGGTTATCCATCAAATGACGCGCCTGCTTCTCGTGACTGCCAAATGCGCCCAGCAAAAACTCCACATCGCTGTGCTCAAAGTTGTATTTGGATTGCTCGACTTCGTTCTGATGATACACATCGCCGTACGTCACGCCGTCGGTCCAGACCAGGTCATACACGCTCTCCACGCCTTGCAGATACATCGCCAGACGCTCCAGACCGTAGGTGATTTCGCCTGTGATCGGACGGCAATCGATGCCGCCGACCTGCTGAAAATAGGTGAACTGAGTGACTTCCATGCCGTTGAGCCAGACTTCCCAGCCCAACCCCCATGCGCCCAGCGTCGGGTTTTCCCAGTCGTCTTCGACGAAACGAATATCGTTTTGTTTCAAATCGAAGCCCAGCGCTTCCAGCGAGCCTAAATACAACTCGAGAATATTAGCCGGCGCCGGTTTTAAAACGATCTGAAACTGATAGTAATGCTGCAAGCGATTCGGATTTTCACCGTAACGGCCGTCTTTCGGGCGGCGCGAAGGCTGCACATAGGCAGCGCGCCAGGGCTCAGGGCCTAATGCACGCAGGAAAGTTGCAGTGTGCGACGTGCCCGCACCGACTTCCATGTCGTAGGGCTGGAGCAGTGCACACCCCTGCTTGTCCCAATAGTTCTGTAGTGTCAGGATGATTTGCTGAAAGGTTAACATCGTATCGTCTTGTGCTATTACAAAAAACGTATTTTACGGGTTTTAGACCGACTACGTCAGCCCCAGTTTTAACCACGAGGAAATTCTCTGGTTTATTTGTTTCCTCTGCCGTAGTTTGATGTTGAAAATTACTCATTTCTTGAAATGCGATTTCAGACGGAGACGCGGAGAAAATAGATTTGGATTTCCCTCGAAATGAATTTCGACAGCTAATTTGCCGACTGTCAGATAGAGCGCTCAGTGAATGATGCCGGTTGCAGCCACACCAGCACATTTGATCGCGCTGCCGCCGAACATTGCGACATGCGACTAATCGACGAACCAAAGCGATCAATTAATAACGCCCTATCCCAGATTTATCTTGGCCTAATGAAGTGGCAATCCGCCCAAACACGGTTCCATAAAACAATCCAAAAATGCTTCATTCACTGCTTTATTTGTTAATTTTCGCTTCTGGCATAGTGCATACAGCTCATCAACAGCCGAATAAGGAAAAAACATAGCCTGTAAGTCGCAAAATTGTGGCTTATTGGCTTCTTTCATAACTTTCCCTCTGTCTTCATCAGGAGCAACAATCACCCACCTAGTTGGGTACAGGGGAATATGATCTTTAAGCCCTTTCATCCGTGTCAAACCGCTGGTAACGCCTGTGCTATGCTCAACCTCCATGACGGCAGGCATGAATTTACCGTTTCTGAACCAGATGCAATCAATATGCATGGCGGCTTTGACGGCATCATCCCACGCTTTCAATAAATTTTCCTGCTCAAGACTTACGACAATCCCGTCAAGCTCACCGACCTTCTTATTACCATAGGTAATTCCCTGATCATTGCGCGCCACCCATGTTCTAAATCCGAGTTGGTACCCAATTGCAACTAAGGCGATTTGAATTTGTAGATGTCGTCTCTGAACGTTAATGTCAGTAATGCCGTCTGCAATTACGTTGGGCATTTTCAAAGCCTCATAAATAGCGTTGGCGGCTGGAATTTCCGAAATAACTATATCGGTATCAAATTTTTGCAGCACACCATTTTTATGCGGAGTATCTGGCCGCCACATCAGATGTTTATGTCCAGCTTTAATCTCTTGCGTTGAATTCTCTAATTCGATACGACCTGGCGTACACCAATAAAACTCAGGTGTATGAGCCATGAGCGTTTCCAATACTGATCGGGTATTGTAACTGCCAGCAAAAACACGGTCGACATTCACAGGGGCATTTGGCAACATTGAGTTTGCCAACCTCCAAATCATTTTGGAGGAAATTGATTCATTTATTTTCTTATCAAATCGCTGAAGAATGATTGGCCCTTCAGGCATTGTGACGCTGACTAATTTAACCTTACCTTTATTTTTTGGGTTGACATACTCAAACCACTGATCTTTTGGTAGCCCACTGATTGCCTTAACAATATTGCTCGCAGTTAATTTCATTTATCATTTCCTGTCAGAAATTCAAGAATGGTCATTGCTAGACCACGTGCTGCCAGAAATGGCACTCCATTGCCTACCGTTTTGAACATATTGCTCAACGTCATGGTGGGTGGCAGTTCAAACTCTTTAGGTAAGGATTGAATTGCTAATGCTTCTGCTACAGAAATCCGGCGTGGCAGATAGGGATGGATATGCACCTCATTATTTCCATACGCTGCCGTCGGTGAATAACGCCATCGGTGCAATCGCTTGTATGATTTTTTACTGTCATCGCCCTCATTGAGTGTTTGAAATTTTGCAAGGCCTGCCCTAGGCTTGAATTGATGATGTGCGTTTGGGTGGTGCTCAACATCGTTCTTATCAAACCAATACTGAATAGTCAATTCAACTGGAATGTTATCGGGTTGAGGACGTGTGTTTGAGATTGGCTGCGCCTCCGGCCACGGATAACTCAACGCTTTTCCTTCTGGATGCAGCGTGTGTGAAAGCCAATTGAATTTTGGCAGATTCTTTTTCGCTTGAGGCTGACGTACACCGAAAAGAATGATGCGCTCGCGATCTTGCGGAGCGCCATATTCAATCGAATTTATTAACCGCTCAGTACAAGCATAACCGGCCTCATCAAGCTGGCGTTTCAACCCATCGAAAAACTGCCTGTGCCGTATGGTGCGATACAGTCCTTTTACATTTTCAAACACAAAAAAATCTGGTTTTTGCTTACAAATTAGATCAATGTAGATTTTCGATAACTTGCCGTTTTCACCATGCTGGCCGCGATTTTTCCCGCCAACAGAGAAATCCGGGCACGGAGGCCCTCCAATAAAACCGACCAATTGTTTATCTTTTTTGGCTGTTTTGACTAATTCGGTTAGACGCTTGGCTTCATCACTTGAAAAACAACATTCAATATCACCTTCAAAATAACCATGAATCGGCGGCATCGCGCCCATTTTCTGCCGAGAATACTTGTACGCATCAAGAAACGGCTTATGAACTTCATTGACATACCCAATTACGTAACCTGCGTCCTCAAATCCGAGATCCAGAAAACCTGCACCAGAAAAAAATGAAAAAATGATAGGTGCTTTGCCAATTTGTGCAGAGGTCTTGCGACCATTAGCGACGATTTCGGGGAATTGTTCCAGCAGTTTTTTTGACATCGTGATTAGTTACGTAATTTGCGTAACTATTAGTCTAACAAATAACGTGACTATTTTCTGTATTACGTGACCGATTGATAAAATCAGTAACGTGCCGGCATGAAAAACGTAAAGCAAGAATTTGCCCAAAGATTGCGGGAAGCAATGGTGAAGGCAGGCCTCAAGCCTGAGCCAGCCGTATTGGAACGCAATTTCAATCTAAACTACTTCGGCAAGTCGATCACATTGCATGGGGTGCGCAAATGGCTGATTGGCGAATCTATTCCACCATATGACAAGATCATCGCCTTGGCGGCGATGCTACGTATCTCTCCTGAAGAATTGACCTTCGGTCTTGAAATAAATAAAACAGTCAAGGAGCAACGTACCCGCTGGGACGACGGTATCGGTTATCAGGAGCGCGAAGTTTTTGAGGCGTTTCTCAGTCTTCCCGCCCCGCAGCGCAAGGTGGTGCGAGAGGTGATACAGGCTTTTACCAAGGCGTATCCTACAGAGAAACAAGTAGAAAAATAAACCAAATAAAGCAATAGGTTACAAAAAATCAGTATGGTCTGGATAAATTCAGCCCTACAGCGGCAAAATCAATCTGGCCACTAGCCCGCCACCGGCACACTCCTCCAATTGGAACTCGCCGTGATGCAAGCGTGCTGCGCGCGCGACGATCGCCAGTCCGAGCCCTGAACCCGTCACATCAGTTCGCGCATCAGCCAGTCTGATGAAAGGCCGCTTGACCGATTCACGCAAACCCGCCGGAATGCCCGCGCCTTTGTCCATGACGGACAAGAATACCTTGCCATCACCACCTTCAAGTTGCACGGTGATTTCACCGCCGCCGTATTTGATTGCATTGTCCAGTAAATTCACCAGTGCACGTCTTAACAACAAAGGTCGAACAGCGACCGCAGCAACCGTTTTGAGTTGCAGATCGACCGATACAGCCGTCGCCCTGAAACTCTGCGCAACCTCGGTGACCAGAACACCGGGATCGGTCAGCACCAGCGCTTCACTTTCATCCAGTCGCGCGTAATCGAGAAACTGACCGATCACCGCATCCATCTGGACCACATCACTGATCAATCCCGCACGCAGGTCTTCGTCAGCGGCAAGTTCAGCCGCCAGCCTCACCCGCGCCAGGGGCGTGCGCAAATCATGCGAAATTCCCGCCAGCACGATCGCACGTTCGCGCTCGTTAGCGGCCAGATCAGCGGACATCTGATTAAAAGCACGCGATACATCAACCACTTCGGACACACCCTGCTCGGGCAGCGGATGCGGCATTTCGCCCTGCCCTACTTTTTTCGCAGCCAGCGCCAGATTTCTCAGCGGCTGCGCGACCTGCCTCGCGATAAAATAGGCGCCCAGCAAGGCCAACAACAACACGACAATACCCCACATCAGCAACACTTGCGACACCGGATGTTCGATGCGTTCACGCGGCAGGGCCACCCAGAATTCCTCGTGACCGATGTAAAAACTCACCCACAAGGCCTCAACGCCGTTGCGTCTGCCGGCAAAACGGGTGTTATCGCCCAGACTGCGCCGCACTTTATCCATCATCAACTGCAATTCGGCAGACTGTTCAGGCAAAGGGTCGAGCAATTCATCCATTTCCGAAATATGCAGGCGCAAACCTTCAGCTTCAGCCAACTCCGAGAGCAGCGCACCCTGCCATTCAGGGGCTGCGGATAACACGGCCGCACGCGTCAAATTAACGACCGAAACAACAAGTTGCGCCATCTGACGGGTGCGCGGCTCCTGTTCTGCATGGCGAAAAAGTATCAGTGAAGCGGCGAGGGACGCTGTGATCAGCACAACGATCAATAAGAAGGCGCGCGAAAGCAGCGAGCCATAAAACACATTCTTCACGTTTTTTCCCCGTCTGGCACAAACACGTAGCCGTGCCCCCATACGGTCTGAATGAAACGCGGTTGAGCCACATCAGGTTCGATCAGTTTGCGCAGTCGCGAGACTTGCACATCAATCGCCCGATCGAACGGATCGTGATCGCGGCCACGCGCAAGCGCCATCAACTTGTCGCGCGACAGCGGCTGTCTGGGGTGCGCAACCAGCACTTTGAGCAGCGCAAATTCACCTGTCGTGAGCGAAACGGCCAAGCCTGCACGGCTCAATATCCTTGTGGCCAGATTGAGTTCGCAATCGCCAAAAACGACTAGCTTTTCCTCCCTTTCAGGCGCGCCTATCGGTTGCAAATCTTTACGGCGCAACACGGCATGAATGCGGGCAACGAGCTCACGCGGATTAAAGGGTTTGGGCAGATAATCATCCGCCCCCATTTCCAGCCCGATGATGCGGTCGATCTCATCGCCACGTGCCGTGAGCAAAATAACCGGTACATTCTCACCCGCTGCACGCAACCGTCGCAAGATCGCCAGCCCGTCCTCATCGGGCAACATCAAATCCAGCACCAGCAATGAATAGCGATTGAGTAATAAGGCACGGTCGAGCGCTGCGCCGTCGCCTACCGCCTTGACGCTAAAACCTTGTTCGGTTAAATAGCGCAGCAGCAATTCGCGCAGCCGCGCGTCATCATCGATGATCAAAATGCGTTGTAAATTTGTCATGGCGACATAATACAGTCACCGCAATGAAAGACGAGCATGATGAAGGCCATTGAAACAAGTTGTTACAAAACAGGCTCGACAAAAAACACTTCGCTTACAATTAGAACCTATCATGCAAGCATAGAGCGGCACACTTATCCGGAGACAAATAATGAACACCATGATGAAAACTTTGCTGGCAGCCGGCCTCATCGCCTCCTTTAACTTGAGCGTACAAGCTGCTGAAATTCCATCCGCCGGCAGTCCAGGCATTCAGGAACACATGGAGCGCATGAAAAACATGACGCCTGAACAGCGCGCCATGGAGCGAGAAGCGATGCACAGGAAAATGGAAAAACTATCCCCTGAGCAACGCGCTGAAAAGCGCCGCGAGATGCGCGCGTATATGGAGAAAATGACGCCGGAAGAGCGCGCAAAACGCCATGAGGAAATGCGCCGCGAATGGGACAGCATGACGCCTGAGCAGCGCGCGGAAAAACGCTCAAAAATGCGCGAGCACTGGGAGAAGATGACACCGGAAGAGCGCGCTGAGCACCAGAAGGAAATGCATGAACGCTATGAAAAGCTACCGCCTGACGAGCGCGCCGCGCGCCGCACAGAAATGCGCGAGCGCTTCGAAAAAATGACGCCCGAAGAGCGCAAACAATTCAGAAAAGACATGAAAGACATCATGCCGGGCCTGATGGCACCACCCGCACGATAGTCACCCCCTCACGGGGTGAGCAATCAGACCAGTTCGCCCCACAGATCGTGTGTGTCTGAATCCGTAATCAGCACCTCAACTCTGTCGCCGACGTTCAGATGCTGACCGTCATTGATGTAAACCTGCCCGTCGATTTCCGGCGCATCGGCAAAACTGCGGGCAATCGCACCTTCTTCGTCAACTTCATCGACCAGCACGGTCAGCGTCTTGCCGATCTTGCGTTTCAGTTTTTCCTCGCTGATTTCTTCCTGCAACCACATTAAACGTGCAAGGCGTTCTTCCTGCACTTCGAGCGGCACATGATCGGGCAACTCGTTGGCGACGGCGCCCTCGACCGGCGAATAGATAAACGCACCGACGCGATCCAGTTGCGCTTCTTCAATAAAATCGAGCAACTCTTCGAATTCCTCTTCAGTCTCGCCGGGAAAACCGACAATAAAGGTGCTGCGCAATACCAGTTCAGGACAAATTTCACGCCATTGTTTGATACGAGCCAGCACCCCGTCGCTGTTTCCCGGACGCTTCATCAGTTTCAAGATGCGCTGATTAGCGTGCTGAAACGGGATATCCAGATAAGGCAAAATTTTGCCTTGCGCCATCAAAGGAATCACTTCGTCTACATGCGGGTACGGATAGACATAATGCAGACGCACCCAGACCCCCAGCGTCCCCAGCGCAACGGCCAGTTCCGTCATGCGCGTCCTGAGCGGACGACCGCCCCAGAAGCCCGTGCGATATTTAACGTCAACCCCATAGGCGCTGGTATCTTGCGAGATCACCAGCAATTCCTTAACGCCGGCATTGGCCAGACTTTGCGCTTCCGCCATCACATCGCCCACAGGACGACTGACGAGGTCTCCACGCAAACTCGGAATAATGCAGAAGGTGCAGCGATGGTTACAGCCTTCCGAAATTTTCAGGTAAGCGTAATGCTTAGGCGTCAGTCGTATGCCTTGAGGTGGCACCAGATCCGTGTACGGATCGTGCGGTTTGGGCAGATGCTGGTGCACCGCCTCCATCACTTCATCGGTCGCGTGCGGACCTGTGACCGCCAGCACCTTAGGATGCGCCTGCTTCACCACATCGCCCTTGGCCCCCAGACAGCCGGTAACGATCACCTTGCCATTCTCTGCCAGCGCTTCGCCGATCGCGTCGAGCGATTCTTCCACCGCGCTATCGATAAATCCGCAGGTATTCACCACCACCAGATCGGCGTCTTTGTAGGTGTCCGAAATAATATAACCTTCGGCACGCAGACGGGTCAGGATGTGTTCTGAATCGACCGTTGCCTTGGGGCAACCCAGCGAGACAAAACCGACTTTTGGAATTGGATTGTTCATTTTAAACTTTCAGAATCAGACGCCAACCAAAAGGTTGACCAGAAATATGGAAGAGACCCCCGCGACGATCAGCGAGACTTGCTCTACCGTGTCACGCAAACGCGTACGTTGATGCAAACCCGGAATCAAATCGGCCACGGCAACGTAAATCATGCTGGCCGCCGCCAGCGCCAGCAAGGTAGGAACCGCCCCCTGCATCGATTGCAAGGCGAAGTAGGCTAAAACGCCACCGACCAGCGTCGCCAGACTGGACACCAGATTGAGCGTCAATGCCTGCGCACGACTATAGCCAGAATGCAGCAAGATCATAAAGTCCCCGACTTCCTGAGGAATTTCATGCGCGATAATCGCCAGCGCCGTGACGATCCCCAGCTGCACATCGGTCATAAAAGCGGCGGCGATGATAATGCCGTCAACGAAGTTATGAAAGGTATCACCGACCATGATCATGGTACCGCTGCGACCATGAACCGGCGGCTCATGCGGCTCGTGCACTTCGCAATGATCGTGATGGCAATGCCGCCACAGCAGTAATTTTTCCAGCGTAAAAAACAGCAAAATGCCGGCCAGCACGGTGCCGCTCAGTACCGCGGGGTTAGTAGTCAGCTTGATCGCCTCGGGCAAAATATCGAGAAACACCGCGCCCAGCAACGCGCCGATCGCATAGCTGACCAGCCCGTTTACCCAGTGCGCACGGGCGTTCAGTGCAAACAGAGCAGCGCACAGTACACTCAGCATGCCGCCTACCAGACTGGCGGCGATGATCCACAGCAAAACACTCATGTAGTTCATTCAGATTATTGCGGGCGCGAATTATAACGGATTGCGCAGCAATCAAACGCCCTTAACTTCTTGCAGCCGGTGCGTGATAGCATTCAAGCCTGTCTTCACTCGGGTTAATACCATGGATGCACTGCCGATTTTCACGCCCCTCGAAGCCCGCGTACTGGGCGTACTGATCGAAAAAGAAAAAACCGTACCGGACACCTACCCGCTCTCTTTGAATACGCTCACGCTGGGATGTAACCAGAAAACGGCACGCGATCCCGTGATGGCAGCGACCGAATCCGAGGTGCTGGGCGCAATCGACATCCTCAAAGACTATGCGCTGATCATCGAGTCGAGCGGCGGCCGCGTCATGCGCTATGCACACAATACACGGCGCGCGTTCAAACTGCCCGAGCAGTCCGTTGCCCTGCTGGCCGTTCTGATGCTGCGCGGCCCTCAAACGGCTGGCGAACTACGCACCAACTGCGACCGTCTGCACCCGTTCGGCGATATTTCATCGGTGGAGGCTTTTCTGGAAGAACTTGCCAGCGCCGAAACACCCTGGGTCATCAAGCTCCCGAAATTACCGGGCTCACGCGAGCACCGCTGGACGCATCTGCTGTGCGGCGAAGTGGATATGACCATTTTCAACCTGCCGCCTGCGCATCGACATCCCGACGAGCTCACCCAGTTGCAAGCGGAGGTCGCAAGGCTCAACGAAGAAGTCGCAGCACTCCGTGAAACGGTGGAAAAAATACAAGCAACACTGGGAATGTAAGTACAGAGCCAAGCGTGGCAAAACACTGCATCAGTGGTAAGTGGTAAGTGTGAACAAAACAGTGTTGTGTATTTTACTTCCCACTTCCAATTCACCACTTACTCGCCATTATTCCAGCCAGATGAAGCTGCCCTGACGTCCGGTCACACCGTCCCGCCGGTAGGAAAAAAACCGTTCCGGCTCGCTATAGGTGCAGCGATCACCGCCGTAAATTTTCGTGATGCCCAGCGCATTCAAACGCTGTCGCGCGAGCGCATAGATGTCAGCCAGATATTTACCGGACTTACCCGCAATAAATGCGGCAGCCGCCATTGGATCAGCGGCAACGAATTCCGCCCGCACCTCATCGCCCACCTCGAAACCTGACTGGCTGATCGCAGGCCCCAGCCACGCCATCAGCTGGTCAGGCGCGACCCCCATCTTCACGACCGCAGCCTCAATCACGCCCGCCGACAGGCCGCGCCATCCGGCATGCACGGCAGCCACGACGCGCCCCTCCACATCACACAACAGCACCGGCAGACAATCGGCGGTCATTACCCCGCACACGGCACCTGAACGCCTCGCGATGCTCGCATCCGCCACGGGAATGCCGACAGCGCCATCCGCATCAGCTACCACAGTGCCATGCACCTGTTTCAGCCAGACTGGCGCTGAGGGCAGGAGTAAATCCAGCAACAACCGGTTGTTCGCCACAACCTGTGCATCATCCCCTACATGCATCCCCAGATTGAGCGTGCCATAGGGTGCAATGCCCATCCCTCCTAGCCTTGTGGTCTGTATCGCACGTACACGGGCGGGCGCCGGCCACGCCGGAATAATCACAGTATCAATCAGATTCCGGCTCATTCAACGCCTCTTTGATTTGGCGGAGCAACTGCTGCATATCGTCCGGCAGCGGCACATGCCACTCCATCCTCTCCCCGCTGATCGGATGTTCCAGCGCAAGACGCGTGGCATGCAGCGCCTGCCGCGGGAAACGGGTCAGCACATCACGCAGTTGCAACACGCATTTTTGCGGGCCCTTCAAATAAACGCTATCGCCGACCAAGGGATGCTTCAGATACGTCATATGAACGCGGATCTGGTGCGTGCGACCGGTCTCCAGCGTACAGCGCAACAGGGTACAACTGGGAAAGGCTCGTTCGACTTTGTAATGCGTCACTGCGTCCTTACCCGTTTCAACGACCGCCATTTTGACGCGATTCGAGGGATGACGGCCGATGGGCTGATCGACATATCCCCCGTGAGACAATTCACCGTGCACCAGCGCCAGATACTCGCGCTTAACGCTGCGTTCCTGCAACTGCCGAACCAGATTAGTCTGTGAAATAAGGGTCTTGGCAACCACCAGCAGGCCGCTGGTATCCTTGTCCAGACGATGCACGATGCCGGCGCGCGGCACGTTCGCCAGCTGCGGCAAATGATGCAATAGCGCATTGAGCAGCGTTCCCTGCCAGTTCCCGCTGCCGGGATGCACCACAAGTCCGACCGGTTTATTGATCACCAAAAGATCATCATCTTCATAGACGATATCCAGCGGAATATCCTCCGCCTGATAGGGCTGCTCGGATTGCATCACCTGAGGCAACACCGCAAGTTTTTCGCCACCCCATACCTTTTGCTTTGAAATGGCAGGGTTACCGTCGAGCAGCACTTGATTGAGCGTCACCCATTCTTGCAGGCGGCTGCGCGAATACTCAGGCAGCAGAATCGCCAAAACCTGATCAAGGCGCAGCCCTGCGCTACTGTTTGGAATAACAAAATGGATTACGTCGTCGCCGGCCGGGTTTGCGTTATAATTACTCATATTTTTTTCGGGTTCAGTCATGCGCCATAGTTTAGCTGTATTTTTGTTACTTACGTTAACTGCTTGCGGCATCCTCAGTCCATTGCCAACCGGTGACACAGCAGATACGTCCAAAAGTCTGTCCGCGGAAGAGCTCTATCGGCAGGCAAAAACCGAACTTGACGACGGCAGTTACAACACGGCCATCAAATTATACGAAACACTGCAATCGCGCTACCCCTATGGCAAGTATGCGCAACAATCGATGCTGGAAATGGCTTACGCCTATTATCGCCAGAGCGAACCGGATCCCGCCATCGCCACGGCGGATCGCTTCATCAAGCAATTCCCCAACAACGCACACGTTGACTACGCCTATTACGTGAAGGGACTGGCAACCTTCAACGGCGAACTCAGTTTACTGAGTTCCGTCGCGGGTCAGGATCCTTCAGAGCGCGACCCGCAAGCCGCACTCGAATCATTCAACGCGTTCAAAGAGCTCGTAGTACGTTTCCCAAACAGCAAATACACACCCGATGCAAAGCTGCGCCTGCAATATCTGGTCAATGCACTGTCCAGACACGAAGTGCATGTCGCCCAATATTACTTAAGGCGCGGCGCCTATATAGCCGCCGTTAACCGCGCACAAGGCGTCATCAAACAGTATCCTAACAGCCCCGCTACGCGCGAAGCACTGCAGATCATGGTCGATTCCTACGATGCGCTGGGTATGGTTCAGTTGCGCGATGACACCAAACGCGTGCAGGCCAGCAATACCGCAGGCAGCAGTAAAATGGGTATACCTGAAAAATCCTGGTGGCAATTCTGGAAATGAAATATTGCCCCGCATGCGGCCAGAAAGTCGAGTTGCGCATACCGGCCGACGATACGCGGCCGCGCTACATCTGCACTGCATGCAGCCTTATTCACTACCAGAATCCCAGAATGGTAATCGGCTCTATCCCTGAGTGGGAAGACAAGATATTGTTGTGCCGCCGCGCCATCGAACCGCGCTACGGACTGTGGACGCTGCCGGGCGGATTTATGGAAAACGGCGAAAGCACGGGCGCGGCAGCTATACGTGAAACGCTCGAAGAAGCCTGCGCGCGCATCGAAATTATTGACTTGTATTCCATGTACAGCCTGCCTTACATCGACCAGGTTCATATGCTGTTCCGCGCCCGCCTGCTCGACCTTGATTTTGCCCCGGGGCAGGAAAGCCTTGAAGTAAAATTGTTTTCAGAATCAGAAATTCCATGGGCAGAACTCGCGTTCCGCCCGGTGCGCTATTCGCTCGAACATTACTTTAGCGAACGAAAAAAGGGAACATTCAGCTTGCATGTAGATGAACTGGGGCCGCCTGACTACCCTCCCGATCCCAGGCTGAATAACATCAAAACTCACTGAACTGACTGAGACACCATCATGAAATTTACGCCGATACTCATTGCACTGACTGTCGCCTCACTCACCGGATGTGCAACCCATCCACAGAGCCCGACCGACCCCTTCGAACCGTTTAACCGCAGCATGTACGGCTTCAACAACGCACTGGACAAAGCCGTCCTAAAACCCGTCGCACAAGGCTACAACAAAGCCGTGCCAGATACCGGAAAAACGCTGGTGAGCAATTTTTTCTCCAATCTGGACGATGTGATTGTCACCGCCAACGACCTGCTTCAATTTAAATTCAAACAGGCCTTTTCCGATGGTATGCGTGTACTGGTCAATTCTACCGTCGGCGTTGGCGGACTGATCGATGTGGCCTCGATGCGTCTCGACAAGCACAACGAAGACTTCGGCCAGACGCTGGGATATTGGGGGGTCAAGAACGGCCCTTATCTCGTCTTACCGTTTCTGGGATCGAGTACCATACGGGATACATTTGGCGACTTAGGTGACAGTCAGGCCAGCGTTATCTCCAACACCAAAAACGTACCTGTACGCAATGAGCTGTACCTGACTAAGGGCATCAAACGACGCGCTCAACTGCTTGAAAGCGAAAGCTTGCTAGACGGTGCGGTCATAGACCGTTACGCGTTCATCCGGGATGCTTACCTGCAACGCCGCGAAAGCCTGGTCTATGACGGAAATCCGCCGGAAGAGATATTTGACGATGCGACCGAACCTGCACCAACGGCAACGCCGGAAGCAGCAAAGCCTTGATTTAAGTCCGGGTGCTTAATTTCAGGCGACCCCGGATTCGCAACCATCGTACGCTAAAAACAAGATGTATACGGAAGAGTAAGACGACCATCCTGAACGTTGTTTAAACTACCATAGCGGGAGGCAATATCATGCAAAACGATACTTTCGAAGCCGATGTTCGCAGCGCCGTCGAACAAGGACATGACGTACAAGAAATGGTGCGACAACTCACCTTACGCCGTATCAGTGCCAGATCGATGGATATCGAGTCGTTGCGGCAAATCGCACACTCGGTGATCAAAGGTGCCAAAGCGGCCGTGCACAACGAGTTGAATCTGTCAGCTGCTCAAACTGAAAGCGCTCGCATGCAGCTCAAACAAACGGTTGCGGGTCTGGATATGGCACTGGCACAAATGACAGGGGCGGCGAGACTTGCAATCGAAGAAGCCGCAGGCCGCGCACAACAATTTACCAGCGAAGACCTGACGCTCGCTCGCGCCAATCTGGAAAGTCTGGATGAATTAGTGATAGAAACCCTGCAAAGCTCAGCCTCAAGTGCACGCGATGCGGCAGATGAGATTCTGCACCAGCTTGCAGCACACACCCGTACTCACGGCACACTGGTGGGCGCTCAAATCAAAGAAACCTTGTCCGTCATCACTCATCAGCTAAGTTTAGTCGGACGCACTCAAGCCGCATCCGGGCTGCATCTGGCTCAGGCCACCAGCGATCTGTTGCGCCAGATTGCGGCAGGCGTCCTCACCGGCATCGCTGATCACGTCAAACCGTCACACAACGACTGATGCTGCTACAGGCTCTGGTAGCGGTGCGCGACCTGTCGCGTCTGCATGACATCGCCGCCGTACTGATACGCTACGGATTCGGTGATCTTGTCGCGCGCATGGGACTGAACCATGCGCTGGAGCGTGCAGGACAAGTATTGCACCACACATCAGAACACACTCATCTGCCGGCACCAATGCGTGTGCGACAAGCGCTGGAAGAACTGGGGCCAACTTTCGTTAAACTGGGGCAGGTACTGGCGACCCGCGTGGATTTATTCGAACCTGAGTGGATCGCCGAGTTCGGCAGGCTGCAGGACAACGCGCCGCCCGTGCCCTACGCTGAGCTATGTCAGCAACTACAGGAAGATCTGGGGGCGCCGCCCGAATCGTTGTTCGCGTCCTTTGACCGGGTGCCGCTGGCTGCGGCTTCAATTGCACAAGTTCACCGCGCACGCTTAGAGGATGGCAGCGAGGTGATCGTCAAAGTACGCCGTCCCGGCATCCGTCCGGTCATCGAAGCCGATCTGCGCTGGATGATGCGTCTGGCAGAACTGGCTGAGAGCGAAAGCCCTGAATTGAGAAGCTTCCGCCCCAAAGAGGTGGTAAGACAATTCTCACTTTCGCTCAGACGCGAACTCGACTTTGCGGTTGAGTGCAGGAATGCCGAACACATCGCACTGAATTTTGCAGACTATTCCGAGCAGGCTGATACAAAGCCTGACTCACCGCTTATCGTGATTCCCCGTGTCTACTGGCAATGGACGGGCGAACGGGTTTGCGTGCAGGAATATATCGATGGCATACCGGGACGACGCCTTGATACAGTAGATCAAGCGGGGCTCGATCGTAAAATACTGGCGCGGCGCGGGGCGCAAGCCGTGCTGAAAATGATCGTCGAGGACGGCTTCTTTCACGCCGACCCCCATCCCGGAAACGTTTTCTACCTACCCGACAACCGCATCGCATTCATCGACTTTGGTATGGTAGGCCGGCTGACTGAGGAGCGGCGCGAGCAGCTGATTCGCTTGTTGCTAGGGCTTGTCCGGCACGAACCCAAACGGGTACTCGATGTCCTGCTTGACTGGACCGGCGACGGCGCACAGGACGAGACCGGCCTCACCCTTGAAATAGAGACCTTTCTCGACCAGTATCACGGCGTAGCACTTAAACAACTCCGGATAGGTGCAATGCTCTCGGACATGGTCGCCATCCTTCGGCAACACCAACTGATGCTGCCCTCCGATATGGCAATTCTGGTCAAAGCATTTATTTCACTGGAAGGAATGGGGCGAGAACTCGACCCCGATTTCGACATCGCTGGCGAAGCCATGCCGATGCTGGAACACGCGCTGCGTGCACGCTACACGCCCGCAGCGCTGACCAAACGGGGATGGCGCGCCGTCACTGAAGCGCTGACACTGATTTCAGGACTGCCGCACGACCTGTCGCGACTACTGCGCGCAGCCCGGCGTGGCCGACTGGAAATACACATCGAGATCGCACATTTAAAACATGTCGGCAATCAGCTCGACGGCGCCGTCAACCGGCTATCCGTAGGACTGATCGTCGCCGCACTGATCATCGGTTCATCCATCGTCATGACCGTACCAGATACCCTCAAGATTTTTGGCCTGCCTTTTTTCGGACTGACCGGAATTATCTGTGCCGCAATCGGGGGTTTATGGCTACTGCTGTCAATCTGGCGGAGCAACCGCGCCGACCGGGAGTAACCTTTGCTCCAATCCGGAATGAAGGTTACTCAATAAACGCCCCGGACTAATTAGCGGCCGGCACGCAACGCGGCGATACGCTCTTCGAGCGGAGGATGCGTCATAAACAACCGCGCCATTCCCGCACCGCCGGAAATACCGGAAGCCGCCATCTCCTTAGGCAGGGATGCCTGCTCATGATTGATTTTCAGGCGCTCCAGCGCTGCGATCATCTTTTCACGACCGGCAAGCGTCGCCCCTCCCGCATCGGCACGGAATTCACGCTGACGCGAGAACCACATCACGATGATGCTGGCGAGCACGCCCAATACCAACTGCGCGACCATTTCCGCGATGAAGGAGCCGATGCCAGGCCCGCGTTCCTCCCCGTCCTTTCGCAACAGCGAATCGATGAACAGACCAAACAGCTTTGCAAAGAAGAACACGAAGGTATTCACCACCCCCTGAATCAGCGCCAGCGTCACCATATCGCCATTGGCCACATGACTGATTTCATGAGCCAGCACGGCCTCGGTTTCATCTCGTCCCATATTGTGCAACAGCCCGGTACTCACCGCGACCAGCGCATTATTCTTGTTCCAGCCCGTGGCAAACGCATTCACATCCGGCGCATCGTAAATCGCCACTTCCGGCATACCGATCCCGGCAGCCAACGCTTGACGGCGTACCGTTTCAACCAGCCAGCGCTCGGTTGGATCAGAAGGCGTTGTGATGACCTGTGCATCCACCATCCGTTTGGCCGACCATTTAGACATGAACAAGGAAATGATCGAACCTGAAAAGCCGACTACCAGCGACATCACCAGCAACGCATTGAAATTAATCGCACCGCTTTGATCAAGCACGCGATCGACACCCAACAGCCGCAAGGTGATGCTGATTACCAGCATCACGGCAAGATTCGTTAAGACAAACAGGAAAATACGCTTCATACAGTTCACTCCTTAGAAATACGCCATTGGCATTGCGATACTAAATGGGGCCGCGCCTTAATTTTTCAAGCGCCCGTTAGTCGCCGATAAATGAAAGAAGTTTCATTTCGCCTGAAAAATTATGCTTTTACCCGCGCAAGCTGTTGCAAATACAACGCTTCGACTTTAGCCCGCGCCCAGGGTGTTTTGCGCAGAAATTTCAGACTGGATTTAATACCGGGCTCAAAAGCAAAGCAGCGTACCGGAACAGCTTCCGCCATGGCGGCCCACCCGATATTTTCGGATAACTGCGTGACGATCGCTTCGAGGGTGATGCCTTCAAGCGGAGGACGATTTGAGGGTTTTGTAATCATGACCGTATTTTACAGGCGATAGTAACGCTTGAGCGCTTACAATGACATACTTTCTCAACTGATTACTTTTTTCATGACCGAACCCGTCCGTCTCGCAAAACGCCTCGTCGAATTAGTCGCCTGCTCTCGCCGCGAGGCCGAGCTCTATATTGCCGGGGGCTGGGTCATGGTCGACGGACAAGTCGTGGAAGAGCCACAGTTCATGGTGTCAGAACAGCTGGTCGAACTACACCCGGATGCTGATCTCGTCCCGATTGAGCCTGTCACTATCTTGTTCCATCATCTCAACAACACCAATACCACGGCAATATGCGCCGATACGCGTGCTGCAGACGACAACTCAGGCATCCACCTGCTTCGCCAGCACTTCTTCAAACTAACCCCCTGTACGCCGCTGGAGCGCAATGCCAGTGGTTTGACGGTACTGACGCAGGACTTTCGCATCATCCGCAAGCTCAAAGATGAGGCGGCTACTATAGAGCAGGAATATATCGTTGAAGTGACAGGCGAGATCGTGGCCGACGGACTGAAACTGCTCAATCACGGCCTGAAATTCAACGGCAAGCCCCTGCCCCCTGCGAAGGTCAGCTGGCAAAACGAAACCCGCTTACGTTTCGCGCTCAAGGGTGTCATCCCCGGCCAGATTGCTGCGATGTGCCAAAAGGTCGGGCTGGACGTCATTTCTATGAGGCGCATTCGCATCGGACGAATCTCGATGGCAAAATTACAACCGGACCAATGGCGCTACCTGATGCACCACGAACGGTTCTAACCACAAGCGACATCCCTTAGCTTACAATTTTCCTTGAGCAATGCTTCAAACCGGGCAATCGGCAACGGTTTACTGAATAGGTACCCTTGATAATTTAGGCAGCCCAATTGTTCCAGCAATATTTTTTGCGCTTCCGTTTCCACACCTTCGGCAATCACATTCAGACCAAAGTTTTTTGCCATATCAATAATGGTTTGCACCATAACGGCATCGTTTTGATCGAAGGTCATGTCGCGGACAAAACTTTGGTCGATTTTAATTTGATCGAGCGGAAGCTGTTTCAAATAAGACAGAGAAGAATAACCGGTACCGAAATCATCCATCGACAATCTAACCCGCAGGGCTTTCAATGCCTGCATTTTACTGATGACATCAGTAACATCATTCAGCACGACGCTTTCAGTCAACTCCAACTTTAGGCGCGAGGCATCCACCTGATGCACCTGTAAAATACGGGCGACTTTTTCCACAAAATCGCGTTGCTTGAATTGCTTCCCGCTAACATTGACCGCCAGCGTCAAATGGCGCGTCAGATCCGTTTCAGACCATATCGCCAGTTGCCTGCACGCCGCATCCAGCACCCAATCGCCCAGTTCAATAATCAAAATACTTTCTTCCGCTAACGGAATAAATTGCGCGGGCGAAACCATACCGCGTGTCGGATGTATCCAGCGCACCAGCGCTTCCGCACCCAACGAGTGCTGATTCCTGCCCACCTGAACCTGATAATACAACTCCAACTGCCGCTCTGGCACCGCGCGGTGCAGATCCGCCTCAAGCGAGGCGCGCTCGGAAACAGAATGTTGCATGACAGGGTCAAAAAATCGCACCGCATTTCGTCCCGACTCCTTCGCTTCATACATTGCCATATCGGCATGTTTGAGCAAGTCCTCGACTGCACTCCCGTTACCACAATATAAGTTCACGCCGATACTGGGGGAGCTGTGATATTCGTGTTCTTTAATTTTGTAAGGCACCGACAAGGCTGCCCGAATTTTTTCTGCGATCAGGGCGGCTTTTTGCGAAGCCTCATCGGCATTTTTTCCGACCTCTTCCAGCAGAATAACAAACTCGTCACCGCCAAAGCGTGCCACGGTATCGACTTCACGCACACAGAAGCGAATGCGTTCAGCCACTTCGATTAACAACAAGTCGCCGCACCCGTGCCCCAACGTATCGTTGAGCCTCTTGAACCGATCCATATCGAGGAACAATACGGCGCCATACAAGCCGCTGCGCGCTGAAACCGACAACGCCAGATGCAGCCGGTCCAGCAACAGGCGCCGGTTAGGCAATTGCGTGAGCACATCGTAAAAAGCAAGATTACGTATCTCTTCTTCCGCCCGTTTTCGCTCGCTGATATCGCTAAAAATACTGACATATTCAGTCGTCTCACCCAGTATATTTTTGACTGCGGTAATCGTCAGATTTTTTGGATAAATATGCCCGTCCTTATGCCTGTCCCACAACTCGCCAGACCATGTACCATTAGCAAGCAGCTGCTGCCACATTTCGGCATAGAACGCACTGTCCTGACACCCCGAGCTTAAAAAACTCGGATTTTTTCCCAGCACCTCTTCCGCACAATAGCCCGTCGTGTCTTGAAACGCTTGATTAACACGGATGATATTCGCGCGCACATCGGTAATCAAAATCGCTTCATGCGTTTCAAACGTGGTCGCGGCAATGCGTAAATGTTCCTGCGCATCACGTAAGGCTTTTTCAATATGCTCACGCTCGATAATTTCTTCCTGAAGTTGCTCGTTGCTCACTTGCAACTCGCGCGTGCGCTCATCCACACGCCATTCCAGCGAACGATACGAGATTTGCAGGTTTTCAGTCATGCGGTTGAAATTTTGCGCCAGCGTACCAATTTCATCTGAGCCTGATTCCTCAACTCGCCGGCTTAAATCGCCCCGGGCAATTTCATCCGCAGTAGATGAAAAACGTTTAATGCGCGTAACGAGCTGGTGACCCAATAAAAACGCAACCAATCCCCCCAGCACCGCCAAAGCCAACAAAATTCCCAGCAAATTTTTTCGTTGCTGGTACAGAGGTACAAACACCTCATCGGCATCAATTTTAACTACCATCCCCCAGCGCAATTCCGGCAAGTATCGCCAGGCAGCCAGCACTTTAACACCGCGATAGTCCTCCACAATGCCGCCGGATTGAATTCCCGAGAGCGCTTGACGCATCGGCAAAGGGACCAGACCAAAATCCCTCGGTTTAAATAAGTCGAGCTCAATCTCACGTTGGAGAGGTGCAATATACATGACGTGCTGAGTATCATAGTAAGTAGAGATAACCGTTTCGCCCGTTTTACCCAATCCCACACTGTCACTTGCGACATGATAAATCCGCTGCGTATCGAGCTGAAAAGCCAGCACACCCAGCAATACACCGTCACGGATAATCGGCACACTGATAAATGCAGCTTTCGCTCTCGAGGGCGCATATTTCTCTATATCGGAAATACCGCTTTCCAGCGTCATACGCGACTGGTTAAATACCCGGGCTAAGCCGGTTTCCCGGTAAGGACCGCTGATCAGATTGGTGGCAAAATCAGCCTCATGCTGGTAGGTGAAGATAATTTCACCTTTGGGCGTAATCAAAAATACATCGTAAAAAAGCGTACTGTCGCCACTGCCAATATAGGCGGCAAAACTACGTTGAAAGGGTTTAGCAGCATTCAGGTATTGCGCCGAACGACTCCCATGTTGTGAGTAAGCATGCAATAAAACCGGCATCGCTTCGTCGACTAATTTACTGCGCGACAACAACCACGCATCTTCACGACGCTCAGCGAGATAAGTTTTAATTTCCAGCGTTTTCTTGTCAGATAAAAGATTTAAGCGCATCAGCGTTTCGTAGCGTAAGGCTTCCCCGCTCTTTTCCAGACTCAAGTAACCAAACAAAGTCAGCGGCATGAGGGCAACAACCACAAACCAAAGCACCAGCCGCCAGGTAATCGTGAGATTTTTTAGCCTGAACATCTGCCTCATGGCTGCACTTCCGGCAGTCCGCGCTGCATAACGAGCCATTCTGCACGACTGCGATAGCCGGGAAAGGGCGCAGGCTGTAACGGTTTTTCAGAACGCCAGATAATTTCAAATTGACCATCTGCGCCCGC
Organism: Gallionellales bacterium GWA2_54_124; assembly: GCA_001801025.1. Classification (GTDB taxonomy): domain Bacteria; phylum Pseudomonadota; class Gammaproteobacteria; order Burkholderiales; family Gallionellaceae; genus Gallionella. The sequence goes on along the minus strand of MGWO01000007.1, from coordinate 572,448 downwards.
CCGACCGATATAGGCAGCTTTCCATAAATGCCGGTTGTCATGATCAACAGCCACAATCCCTTCAGGCGCCAGATAAGTTTGCTGCGCCAGTGTGATTTTAACCGAGGAAAGATTGTCAGTTTTTAAGCTGCGCATCGCTTCGACCCAAAGTTTCACGCCAATATATGAAGCCTCCATCGGATCATCCAGCACACGATCTGCGCCAAATCGCTGCTTGAAACGCGCCACAAATTTTTTATTTTCTGGCGTCGGCAAACTCTGAAAATAGTTCCATGCAGCGTAATGTCCCGCCATCCATTCCGCACCCATCGCCGCCAACTCGACTTCGGCGATACTGGTAGAAAACACAGGTGTTGTTTCAGATGAAATACCCGCTTCACGCAGCTCACGGAAAAATTGCTGATTGCTGTCACCATTGAGCGTGTTGATAACAAAATCGGGATGCAGCGCGGCAATCTCCTTAACAGCCAGCGCCAAATCACCCGAACCCAGAGGCACATATCGCTCGCCCAGCAACTTGCCGCCTTGCGCCAGCAGCACGTCTTTTACCATCAGGTTAGCCGTGCGCGGAAAAATGTAATCGGAACCGATCAGATAGAAGCGATTACCGGTATTTTGCAACGCCCACAACGCCATAGGAATAATTTGCTGGTTGGGTGCCGCACCGGTGTAAATAATGTCGGGCGATTGCTCTAGCCCCTCGTATTGCACCGGATAAAACAACAGATGATGGTGCTTTTCGATGACCGGTTTTACCGCTTTTCGACATGCCGATGTCCAGCAACCAAACAAGGCTTTCACCCCATCCTGAGTGATCAGTTTTTCCGCTTGTTGCGCGCAGTAATCAGCATCGGAACGGCAATCGGCAACCACTATTTCGATCTGTCGACCGTCAACTCCACCCGTTTGATTTTCTTCTTCGACCGCCAGCCGCAAAGCATCAACCAAAGGCCTTTCACTGGTCGCCATGGTGCCTGTCAGGGAATGCAACACACCAATTTTCAGTTTGGGTTTAGCCTGACCTTGCTGGAGGTACAACAGCGCGATGATCAACAGCGTAAGCATCGCAAAAACAACACTTACCAAACTTATTTTTGGACATTCCGTGCATTGCATTTTGAAGATCGATACCTGTTGAGTAAACGCAGAAAAACGATTGCCGTTTGCGGCACAAGCCAGAATGACAGACGTCACGATAAAAACGCATTCCAAAATTGACTGAACGCTTGTAGCTCATACCTGTAGCCATCTTGCAGCAAAGCGGCACATCTGGTCAATCAAATTCAGTATGATATGAACGATGAACTTTTATGAAGATAGCCTCGTCCGGAAACCCCTAATACTTTTTATGGACGCCAGCGAGCCAAACAAGCTATTCGAGTACTAAGGCAGCCAGCCTAACCACTTGGTCACGAATTTCCGGCAGGATTTGACAGGCTAGTCGTTGCCCATGATTGCAGGTGAAGTCAATGGTCAATCGGTGAGCTCTGCGCAGCGAGCCTGACTATTTTTGGCTCTATATGAAATAGATCTAAAGCCATCTTTTTGAAGCTCGTAACACAGCTGACTGAAAATAGGCTACGGCAGCTTTTGTTATTGTCTGCACGAGACCTGGCAATATCCAGCATATTTGCATCAGGTGCAGTATAATCAGACATCTGATTTAATTGATTTAATTGACTGATGCCCCGGTAGTGACTTATGAATGCGACCGTTAATTCGCAGGCCGTAGTTTCATAGCCCACCGGGGAGTCAGACATAACAAACAATCAGGCCATCCTTTGAGGTGGCCTTTTGTTTTTTAACGCGGATCAGTCCCTGACCGCCAGCGACGAATAGCACAAAACGACGAACGCAAGACATGATCGCGTCGACGCTGTTTTGGCAGCCCCGCAGGGGTGATCCCTTCAGCGAACAGGGAACCCCCGTGGATTTCAACTCATATTATGGAGCAATACCCGTGACAAACGCACAACGCAAAGCACTCAAACGCATGGCTGAAATGAACGCATCAGGCAACAACAGCCAGCTTGTCCCAACGCACAGCAGCGCGTTCCGCCCGCATGAAGCAGGCGCGTATTATCTGGCGACGGTGGGAACGGTCGGCAAGGTCGTCAATTTATTCGCCCTGGACATCGAGCCGCCCGTTTACACCTACACCATCACCACCATTGATTTCGAACAGGATCCCGATACCGGCAAATGGTTCTGGTTTGATGGTACGGAAAAGCTATCCCCGCGCAAGAATCAGGATGGCTGGCGTCTGGGCAGTAAGACGTTATATGACACCCGCGAAAGCGCAGAGGCTGAGCTTCAGCGCATGATGGACAAAAACGGTGACCGGGTAACCCGGGTACATGACCTGCCAGATTGCATGACGAAGCTGAAAAAGATCCGTAGTTCCCACCATCCGGACCGCAACAACCCTGATTCAGACCATGATCTGTATCAGGCGGTTATCGAGAAAATTGACAGGATGCGTGCGGTGAGCGCGTAAACCAAAGCGTAACCCACATCAATCAATTGCTTACGTTAAACACACTCAGTTAATTTTTTAAGGCTTGAAAAAAGCCCGAAGCTCGAACGGTTCCGACACAGCTGAAACGGATCCGAGCTTCACGACTAAACAGCTGAGTGACTGTTTTCGACTGAGACGGCTCGTTCAGTCAAATAAAAACCGGCTACCCAAAAAAATTTAGGACTCAGACAGGCCCCTGCCCTCCTCCTTACAGCGTCGCTTTGACGACCTCAGCCAATGGGGTTGTTGCTCTGCCGATGAGTTTGCTCAGTTGCTTTTCTGTATCGAACAGCGCGCCTTTCGATACGCCGGTATCGGAGTTCGCCAGCAATTCGGCGAGAAATTCCGGCAGCCCGGCGCCTAGCAGCGCATTTTTGTATTCCGCTTCCGACAGGTTGACATAGCCGATGGCGCGGCCAGCTTGACGCGAAATTTCTGCGGCGAATTCGCTTAAGGTGAAAGTCGTATCGCCCGCTAACTCATAAATCCTGCCTGCCTGATTGTCCGAGGTCAGCACAACGGCGGCGGCTTCGGCGTAGTCGGCACGGGCAGCGGAAGCGATGCGGCCATCACCCGTACAGCCATACACCGCGCCTAATGCCAATGCGGTAGGGATCCCAGCGACATAGTTCTCGGTGTACCAGCCGTTACGCAGCAATGCGAATGGCACGCCGGATGCGCGGAGCAGCGCTTCTGTTTCTTTATGCTCAGTGGCCAAACCCAGCACCGAGGTATCCGCATGCAATACGCTGGTGTAGGCCAGCAGCTTGATGCCCGCGCGTTTAGCGGCATCGATCACGCTGCGGTGCTGCTGTGTGCGCTGTCCGATTTCACTGGAGGAAATCAGCAGCACTTTATCTGCGCCTTGCAGTGCGGCATCCCAGCTTGCGGGCTGGCTATAGTCGGCCTGGCGCACTTGCACCCCCAGCGCCGCAATGTCACGGGCTTTGTCCACATTGCGCACCGCAGCAACGATATTGGATGCAGCGGTTTTCTTCAGTAGCGATGCGATGACCAAACGGCCCAGTTGTCCTGTAGCTCCGGTAACGACGATCATGGTGCTTCCTTTCTGTGTTTGTTAATCAAGTTGGGGATGCGAAGAATATCCGTTACAATAACTTTTCGTAAGTACGCACTAAAAGGTAAGTATAAAAATGCAAACCGATACCAAACACCTGTCCAGAAAAATGCGACGCGGTGAAATCTTCGCCGTGCAGTGTCCTTCGCGCGAAATTCTCAAGCACGTCACCAGCCGCTGGGGCGTGCTGATACTGGTCGCACTCATGGAGGGAACGCACCGCTTCAGCGAGTTACGCCGCAAGGTGGGGGAAGTGAGCGAAAAAATGCTGGCGCAAACGCTACAACAGTTAGAACAGGACGGCTTCGTCAACCGGGTATCGCACCCCGTGGTGCCGCCGCATGTGGAGTATTCATTAACGCCGCTAGGGCTTGGGGTCGGCCAACAGGTTGAAGCACTCACCGACTGGATTGAAATGAACCTGCCGAAAATCATGGCTGCACGGCAAAGCTGAACTGCAAAGAGAGGTGGCAGGTTCCACTCCAAAAATTGGATGCCGGATAGCTGACCTTCGCGAATAGCAGGAATCGAAGTGCAGACGTCAACAAAACATTTTGCGAAAGAAAAACAGCGACCAAGCTTTCAAGCCATAGTCGCCGTTATAAATTAAAACTTAAGCACTAAACAATTCTGTTCAAGAGCATCACGAAACACGCATCACCTACCAGCCGGATTCGCGCTCCGGTGTTGCAGTGATTTTGTGGATACTCAAATCGGCGCCGTTGAACTCATCCTCTGCGTCGAGGCGAATTCCGACCAATTTCTTAAGCGTACCGTAGACCAGATAGCCGCCGGAAAACGCGATGCCAACGCCCATCAGAGTGCCGATTAACTGGGACATAAAGCTAACCCCCCCAATGCCGCCGAACGCTTTGAGGCCAAAAATGCCTGCGGCTATACCGCCCCATGCGCCGCACAGACCGTGCAACGGCCATACCCCAAGCACATCATCGATTTTCCAGCGGTTTTGCGTCAGGGTAAACATCACCACAAACAAGCCGCCTGCCACGCCCCCGACCACCAATGCACCAAGCGGGTGCATCAAATCCGAGCCGGCACACACGGCGACCAGCCCCGCTAAGGGGCCATTATGAACGAAGCCCGGATCGTTCTTTCCTACCCAGAGTGCAGCTAACGTACCGCCGACCATCGCCATCAGTGAATTAACTGCAACCAGACCGCTGATATTACTGATGGTTTGTGCTGACATCACGTTAAAACCAAACCACCCGACCGTGAGGATCCAGGCCCCCAGCGCGAGAAAAGGAATACTGGAAGGCGGATGCGCAGATACGCGCCCTTCCTTGTTATAGCGACCGCGACGTGCACCCAACAGCAGCACAGCCGCAAGTCCGATCCAGCCACCCACGGCATGCACCACCACGGAGCCCGCGAAATCGTGAAATTCAGCGCCAAAATTCGTGTGCAGCCAGTCCTGAATGCCGAAGCGGTGATTCCAGGCGATGCCTTCAAAGAACGGATACACGAAGCCGACCAGCATAAAAGTGGCGGCCATTTGCGGGTTAAATTTCGCACGTTCAGCAATCCCGCCCGATACGATCGCCGGAATGGCAGCGGCGAATGTCAGTAAAAAGAAGAATTTAACCAGCTCGTATCCACTTTTCTGAACCAGTTGCTCTGCTCCGGTAAAGAAATGTGCCCCATACGCGATGAGGTAGCCAATGAAGAAATAGGCTAGCGTCGATACAGAGAAATCCGTCAGAATCTTGACCAGCGCATTGACCTGATTTTTTTTTCGTACCGTACCTAATTCCAGAAAGGCAAATCCGGCATGCATCGCAAGCACCATGATCGCGCCAAGCAAAATAAAAAGGACATCGTTACTGGTTTGTAAATTTTCCATAGCAGCTCACTTAACAATCAATATCCGGTTTTAAAAGCAAAATTCATACCAAAACAATAATATAATGATTTAAAACAATAAAATATTCAAGATGCAAAAATTAAAGCGCACTCAAGCACCAATCCGGTGCAAAATTTACATTTATCGTTAAAATTAGCACCAAATTGGGGCGCAAGCTTAGGCTTGCCAGTTGCTCAAATATTTTTCCAGCCAGAAAATGCCGAGTATGGTCTTGCTATCGTTAATTTTACCGATCCGAATCCAGTCAAGCGCATCTGTCAGGGATAACTCGAATACTTCGAGAAACTCCCCCTCATCCAGTTTTTGCACCTGCTTTGTCAAGCCACGCGCCAGATAATATTCGATGCGCTCATCCGCATAGCCGATGCACGGCCAAGTGGTCGCCAGATGCAGCCATTCACTGGCAACGTAACCTGTTTCTTCCAGTAATTCGCGCCTTCCTGTGACCAACGTATCTTCACCCTGATCAATTTTACCTGCGGGAATTTCAAAAAATTCAAGACGGGGGCCATAGCGGTACTGGCGCTCCATGATCAGATTGCCGTTATCATTGATCGCCAGTACGGCAACCGCTCCCGGATGCGTAATATATTCGCGCACACTGTCACTGCCGTCAGGCAAACGCACACGGTCCTTTTTGACGTGTAAAAGACACCCCTCGTAGACGATACTAGAGTCGATACAGCTTTCCTGCAAATCCATTTCATACTCCACAAATAACAACTCCCGCACGAGGCGGGAGTGTGTTCGGAACAATACTAACTTAATGCAGCAGCAAGGACTGCTGAACCGATACCGCGCAAATCGACATCAAGGATCCCGGCATCAAGCCTAAGAACAGCACGCCTAAACCGTTCATGCTGATCAGCAAGCCGGTATCGGAACCGACGTTGATCGGCGCATGGCTTTCAGGCGCATCGAAATACATCAGTTTGATCACGCGCAGATAATAGAATGCACCGATCAGCGAGAACATCACCGCAACGATCGCAAGCCAGGTATGACCTGTTTGAATAATGGAATTCAACACCGAGAACTTAGCATAGAAACCCACCGTCGGAGGAATACCCGCCATGGACAGCATCAGCAGCATCATCATGAAGGCCAGCCAAGGACTGCGCTGATTGAGACCCTTAAAGTCGTTCAGGGTATCGGCTTCGAAGCCGGCGCGGGACAACAGCATAATCATGCCAAATGCGCCCAGCGACATCATCATGTAGATCACGGTGTAGAACATCGCGGAACCGTAACCTTCGATGCCGCCGCTGATCAGACCGAGTAGCATGAAACCCATGTGCGTGATGGTCGAATAGGCGAACATGCGTTTGAGATTGGTTTGCGCAATCGCTGACAAGTTACCGATCGCCATCGAGGCAATCGCGAGGATGATCAGCATGCTCGACCAGTCGTGTTCGAGGGATTGCAACCCTTCGACCAGAATTCGGGTCGCGAAGGCGAATGCCGCCAGCTTAGGCACGGAGCCTATCAGCATGGTCATCGCTGTCGGTGCGCCGTGGTACACATCCGGCACCCACATATGGAATGGAACCACGCCGAGTTTGAAAGCCAACCCTGAGAGGATGAATACCAGACCAAATGCCAGCAAGGATTTATTCTGCACACCGTTGGCAATCGCGTTTGAGATTGCGCCCAGCTCTAACGTACCGGTCGCACCGTACAGCATGGACATCCCGTACAGCAGCAAACCGGAAGCTAACGCGCCCAGCACAAAGTATTTCATCGCAGCTTCCGTGGCAATCGCAGAATCGCGTTGCAGTGCCACCATCGCATACAGACTCAGCGAGAGCAGTTCGAGGCCCAGATACAGGGTCAGGAAGTGGTTGGCGGAAATCATCACATTCATGCCCAGCAGCGCAAACAGCGCCAGCACCATGAATTCACCGGTGAACAGACCGCGCAGCATCAGATACTGGCGCGAATACACCAGCACCATCGACATACCCAGATAGCTCAACATCTTGAGTACATCAGACATCAAGTCGTCGACGTACATGCCATTGAAAGCATACACAACCGTATTCTCGTGCGTGCCGACCGTAATGATCGAGCAGCCAAGCAAGGTCAACTGAACCAGAAGGTAAGTGAATATTTTGCTGCTTTTTGTCAGCATCAAATCCGCTATCAAAATGAAGCAGACCATCGCCAGCAAGAAAATTTCCGCAGCGGCGGGGATCAGATTTGCCATCAAATTCATATTAACCTCTTAAATCAGTCGTTAGTTACTAGTCGTGAGACGTTAGTACATTAATTGACAATGACGCATTATCAATTATCAATTGCCTTTAAATGGGCAGCTTGGAGTGCGCGACATGCAACAGCAGGTCATTCACCGACGCATGCAGGATTTCTGAAACCGGCAGCGGGTAGATACCCATCGCCAGCACGAAAACAGCCAATATCGTCATGATCAAAATTTCGCGTGCATTGATGTCAGTCAACTCTTCCACATGATGGTTAGTTACCGAACCGAAGATCACGCGTTTGTACATCCACAAGGTATAGGCAGCACCAAAGATCAGCGTTGTAGCTGCCGCAAAGGCATACCAGAAGTTAACCTTGATCGTGCCCATGATCACCATGAACTCACCGACAAACGCACTGGTGCCGGGCAATCCGCTGTTCGCCATTGCGAACAGCATAAAGAACGCGGCGAATACCGGCATCTTGTTGACGACACCACCGTAATCGGCAATCTGACGGGAGTGCACGCGGTCATACAGTACGCCGATACACAGGAACAGGGCGCCAGCGACAAAACCGTGCGATAGCATCTGCAGCAATGCGCCTTCCATGCCGTAGGCGTTGAAGATGAACAGACCCAGCGTCACAAAGCCCATGTGCGAGATCGACGAATAAGCAACCAGCTTTTTCATGTCGGACTGCATCAGCGCGACCAGACCGATGTACACGATAGCAATCAAAGACAAGGCAATCATCACGCCTGCCAGCTTATGACTTGCATCAGGTGTTATCGGCATTGAGAAGCGCAGAAAACCGTAAGCACCGACTTTCAACATGATCGCCGCCAGCACCACTGAACCGCCGGTCGGCGCTTCAACGTGCGCATCGGGCAACCAGGTATGCACAGGGAACATCGGCACTTTAACCGCGAAGGCGAAGAAGAACGCGATAAAGATCAGGATCTGCGCGGTCATCGGGATGGCCAGATGATGGAAGTCCAAAATTGCGAAGCTGCCGCCGGACAGGTTGTACAGATAGATCAGCGCAACGAGCATCAGCAGCGAGCCTAGCAAGGTATACAGGAAAAACTTCATCGTTGCGTAAATACGGTTTGGACCGCCCCAGATACCGATGATGATGAACATCGGGATCAGCATCGCTTCCCAGAACACGTAGAACAGGATCGAGTCGAGCGCGGCAAACACGCCGTTGACAATACCGGACATGACAAGGAAAGCCGCCATATACATCGCAACGCGCTTTTCGATGACTTTCCAGCCCGCCAGCACGACAATCACAGTAAAGAAACTGTTGAGCAGAATGAACAGCATCGAGATGCCGTCAACCCCCAGGTGATAATGGATATTGAAGCGCGTGATCCAGTCGTGTAATTCGACGAACTGCATGTTGCTGGTCGAAATATCGAATCCGGTGTAGAGCGGAATGGTTACAAGACAACCCAGCACGCTGCCGACCAGAGCCAGCAGGCGCGCCAGCGGCGCATTTTTATCATCGCCAGTTGCCAGAACCAGAATACCGAACAAAATAGGCAACCAGATCGTAACGCTAATAACAGGTAGTCCAAAAATCATGCTGTGTTTCCTTTAAACATGAAGCAGAAAGTTGTGAGCGTACAGTCGTGACCGCACGCTCACTACGATTAAAACCAGTTTCGTATCGTCAACAAAATAAACACGCCGACGATCATGGTAAACGCGTAATGATAGATATAGCCCGATTGCAGCTTACGCACCACACCGGATACCTTACCTACCAGCCCTGCCGTCCCGTTCACCATCAGTCCATCAATCAGGAATTTATCAGCGAATTTACCCAGGAACGAACTCAAGCCTCGCGCGCCACCGGCATAGAACCAGTCGTTGAAGCGATCGAAGTAATACTTGTTGTCCAGCAAAGTGTAGATCCACTGGAATCGTTTCTGAATCGCGGCTGGAATATCCGGACGCTTCAGATAGAAGTAAGCGGAACTTGCCACACCGGCGATAGCCAGCCACAGTGGCAAACTGGTCAGTGAATGCAGTGCCATCGCGAATGCGCCGTGAAATTCTTCATGCAACTCACTCATCACTTCATGGTGCTCGGAAATGTAGATCGCATCCTTGAAGTAGCCGCCAAACAGCATGGGCTCAATTGCGATGTAACCGATGATCACCGAAGGAATCGCCAGCAGCACCAGCGGCAGCCAGACCACCCACGGTGTTTCATGCGGTTTTTGGCCCGGTGCTAATCCGTGATGCGCATGATCGTCATGGGCGTCGTCATGCGCATCCGCATGATGATCATCATGGTGCGCTTTTACTGGCTCGTGATGATGAGCCTTGCCGAAACGCTCTTTGCCGTGGAATACCAGGAAGTACATACGGAACGAATAGAACGCTGTTACAAACACGCCGGCGACCACCGCAAAGTAGGCAAATCCTGAACCTGCCAGATGCGACATACCGACGGCTTCAATGATGCTGTCTTTAGAGTAGAAGCCCGAGAAGAACGGCGTACCAATCAGCGCTAACGAACCGATCAAGGAGGTGATCCAGGTAATCGGCATATATTTGCGTAAGCCACCCATGTTGCGGATGTCCTGATCGTGGTGCATACCGATGATCACGCTACCGGCACCTAAGAACAACAGCGCCTTGAAGAACGCATGGGTCATCAAATGGAAGATCGCAACAGGATACGCCGATGCGCCTAACGCTACGGTCATATAACCCAGTTGAGACAAGGTTGAATAAGCAATCACACGCTTGATGTCGTTCTGAATGATACCCAGGAAGCCCATGAACAGCGCGGTAATCGCACCGATGATCATCACAAATGACAAGGCTGTGTCAGACAATTCAAACATCGGTGACATACGCGCCACCATGAAGATACCGGCCGTCACCATCGTCGCAGCGTGAATCAGTGCGGAGATCGGGGTCGGACCTTCCATCGAATCAGGCAACCAAACGTGCAGCGGGAACTGAGCCGACTTACCCATCGCGCCGACAAACAGCAAAATACAGATCGCAGTGAGCAGATTAACCGACATCCCGGCAATCGGTGCCATGTCATCCGCATGGGCGGCCACATTAGCGAATACAGCGGCGTAATCGAGCGTACCGAATACCATCAATACCAGACCGATGCCGAGCAGGAAACCAAAGTCGCCCACGCGGTTCACTAAAAAGGCTTTCAGGTTGGCATAGATTGCCGTTGGACGGGTGTACCAGAAACCGATCAGCAAGTATGAAACCAGTCCCACCGCTTCCCAGCCGAAGAACAGTTGCATGAAGTTGTTGGACATCACCAGCATCAGCATCGAGAAGGTGAACAGCGAGATGTAGCTGAAGAATCGCTGGTAACCGGCATCCTCCGACATATACCCGATGGTATAGATATGCACCATCAGCGACACGGAGGTCACCACCAGCATCATGGTGACGGTCAGACGGTCAATTAAGAAGCCCACATGAAAACTGGTGTCGCCCGATGTCAGCCAGGTGTAGACGGGGCCGTTGAAGGTATGGCCTGCCATCACATCCTGAAAGATCTGAATGGCTGAGAACAGCGACACGCCGACCATCGCGATGGTGATGCGGTGCGTCATATTGCGTCCGAGCAACTTGCCGAACAGACCGGCAGCCAGCGCACCAAATAAAGGTGCCAGCGGCACTAACAGATAATAGGTTTGGATATCCATCACATCAGCCTTTCAAACTGCCAAGATCATCGACGTTAATCGTACGCAAATTACGGAACAGCACGACCAGAATCGCAAGTCCGATCGCAGCTTCAGCCGCGGCTACAGTCAGAATAAAGAATACAAACACCTGACCTGCCGTGTCGTTCAAATAATGCGAAAACGCAACGAAGTTAGTGTTCACAGCCAGCAGCATCAACTCGATCGACATCAGCAGAATGATGACATTTTTCCGGTTAAGGAAAATGCCCACCACGCTGATGGCAAACAGCACCGCGCTAAACACCAGATAATGTGAGAGGGTTACCATATTTTAATTTTCGCTCCCTAGATTGACTTGGTAAGTAGGGAGTGGAGAGTGGTTTGTGGGTTTCCCACTTTCCACTTTCCACTTACTACTCCCTGATTTATTCGACTCTCTACGATCTACTAACTACTTACTGTTTCGGTTCCGACTTCATGCTCACGATGCGCAAACGATCCGCCTTCTTAACCTTGACCTGATCTGCCACGTTTTGCGATTTAACTCCGGCACGGCGACGCAAGGTCAGCGCAATTGCAGCAACCATCGCCACCAGCAGAATCACCGCGGCGATTTCAAACGGATATACATATTGGGTATAGATCAGGCGACCCAACTCTTTGGTGTTGCTGTAATCGGCCGCGTGTACGATCGCTTTGGATACATCCGCTGTCTGACGGGAACCTAACACCCAGACCATTTCAAACACCATTAAGCCGGCAAGCAGTGCGCCAAAAGGAAACCAGCGCCAGAATCCTTCGCGCAGCTTCACCAGATTGATATCCAGCATCATCACCACGAACAGGAACAACACCATCACAGCCCCGACGTAAACCAGAATCAGCGTGATCGCCAAAAACTCGGCTTCGAGCAGCATCCAGATACCGGCCGCACTGCAAAATGCCAGAACAAGAAACAACGCTGCATGCACCGGATTACGGGCTACCACCACACCAACGCCGGCCAGAACCGTAATCGTCGCAAACAGATAAAAAACCACATCAAAAAAACTCATGAATTCACTCCCTAATGGCTGTTAGTGGTAAGTGGTTAGTGGGTAGTTGAACCGCGACTTCCCACTTCCAACTTTCTACTATCTGTATTTCGAGTCAGCTAAACGGTCTTTCGCAATTTGCGCTTCGTGCTTATCGCCTACCGCCAGCAGCATCGGCTTGGTGTAGTACAAGTCGCCGCGCTTTTCACCGTGATACTCAAAAACCCGCGTCTCAACAATCGCATCCACAGGGCAGGATTCTTCGCAAAAGCCGCAGAAGATGCACTTGGTCAGATCAATGTCGTACTGTGTCGTGCGCCGTGTCCCATCTTCTCGTTCGGCCACTGCAATCTTAATCGCCATCGCAGGACACACCGCTTCGCACAGCTTACATCCGATACAGCGCTCTTCGCCGTTTTCATAGCGGCGCTGCGCATGCAGTCCGCGAAAGCGAAAGCTCTGCGGCGTCTTTTCGTCTGGAAACTGCACGGTGATCTTGCGGGCGAACATATAACGTCCGGTCAGCGCCATCCCCTTGAGCAGTTCGATCAGCAGAAACGTTTTAAAGAAATCTTTGATTTTTTCCATTTTATTTCCTCGTGCGAGCGCGTTTACGCCCTACCACAGCCAATAGGAGGTTTGCATCCACGCACCCACTACCACGACCCAAATCAACGATACCGGAATAAACACCTTCCAGCCCAGACGCATCAACTGATCATAACGGTAGCGCGGGAAAGTTGCACGGAACCACAGGAACAGGAACAGCACAAAGGCGACCTTACCCAGCATCCAAACGATGCTATCCGGCAGGAAGGGAACCGGTGACAGCCAGCCGCCCAGGAACATGATCGAGGTCAGGAAGGCGACTAGGATCATGTTGGCGTATTCGCCCAGGAAGAACAGCGCAAACGCCATCCCGGAATATTCAACGTGGAAACCGGCAACGATTTCAGATTCACCTTCCGCCACGTCAAACGGTGCGCGGTTGGTTTCCGCCACACCCGAAATCAGGTAGACGATGAACATCGGAAACAGAGGAATGATGTACCAGTTGAGCATGCCGTAATTGCCGTGCTGCCCCTTGACGATATCGCCCAGATTCAGACTCTGTGCCGCCATCAGCACGGTGACCAGCGCAAACCCCATCGCGATTTCGTAAGACACGATCTGTGCCGCTGAACGCAAGCAACCCAAAAACGCGTACTTGGAATTAGACGCCCAGCCCGCGATGATCACGCCGTACACCCCTAAGGAGGTCATCGCCAGAATATACAACAGTCCTGCATTGGCATTCGACAAGACAAGTTCTGCATTGAACGGTACAACCGCCCAGGCAGCGAGCGCCGGCATCAGCACCATGATAGGCGCGATCACGAAGAGAAACTTGTTCGAGCCGGAAGGCACGATAATTTCTTTCATGAACAGTTTTAAACCATCCGCCAATGGCTGCAACAGACCAAAATAACCGACGCGGTTAGGGCCGATACGGATCTGCATCCAGCCGATTACCTTGCGCTCTGCCAGTGTCAGATAAGCCACCGCACCCATCAGAGGGGCTACGATCAGCATAATCTTGACGACCGTCCAGATCGGCAACCAGGCAGGTCCTAACAGGTTTTGTACGGGTAGTAGCCAATCCATCATGCACGCTCCACGGTTATCGTTCCAAACATTGCGCCCAGGGTCGCTGTCGCCGGATGACCTGCGGCAACACGAACCGTACCCGCTGCGAGTCCGTCATTTGCTGCAGCAGTTAGCTGTACGCTCACGCCGCCCTGCGTGACTCTCACCGCATCACCTGAATTCAAACCCAACTTTTGCAGCTCACTGCTGTGCAACATCGCAACCGGGGTCGCGGCATCGTGTGTTTTTTGCAGTGCAGTCGCTCGGCGAACCAGTGCGTCGGCAGCATAAATCGGCACATCGGCTACGCGTTGCAGGCCCGCCGGTGTCACGGCCGCGCCTTTTAACGCCAGACCTTCGATGTGATTGCTGAGATTCCCTGCGATGCCCGCTTCGTCCCTCACCGCTTCGCTGGTGTCGAAGTCAAAACCCGGCACATCCAGCAAATTGCCCAGAACACGCAATACCTTCCATGCCGGACGTGCGTCACCTAACGGCTTTACCGCGCCTTTGAAACTCTGAGCTCTGCCTTCGGTGTTGATGAAGGTACCTGAGGTTTCGGTGAACGGTGCTATCGGCAACATCACATCCGCATAATCCATGCCGGTGTGTTTGAAGGCAGACAGGCAAACCACCATATCGGCGGAGTTCATCGCCTTCATGGCGGCTTGCGGATCAGCCATATCAAGTTCAGGTTCAACGTTGAGCAGAATATAGGCCTTGCGAGGCTTTGCCAGCATCGCAGCTGCGCTCATACCCTGCACCGCCCCGCCAAAAGGCACAGCACCCGCAAGATACCCGCCCACACTGTTGGCCGCGCCCCCCAGATAGCCAAATTTAGCACCGGCTAAAACAGCGATTTGCTCAGCGAGCAGAGCGATTTGTACAGCTTCCGGATGTTGCTGTGCAAAGTTACCCAGCAGCACAGCACCGTCCTTGCCTGATGCGAGACTGGCGGCGATTGCGGCAGCCTCAGTCCCTACCGTAACATCTGCAACTTCAGCCGGAACAGCAGCTTGTTTTTCAATTGACAGCGCCTTCAATACTTGCGCGAGCACGCCCGGCAAATCAGCCGGTGCAACGATCGCCTTGTTGGTAACGGTCATCAGCAAATCGTCATCGCTAGCATGCATGATATTCGCCTGTGCGCCCAATTTGACCGCCTGACGGATGCGCTGTGCCAAAAGAGGATGATCCTTGCGCAGGAAACTGCCGACAATCAGAAAACGGTCGCGGGTATTGAGTTCAGCAACCGGCATGCCTAACCACGGTGCGCCATCTTGTTTGCCATCTGCGCTGAAATCTGACTGACGTAAACGGAAGTCAACGTTGCCGCTGCCTATCCCTCTCATCAGCTTTTGCAGCAGATACAATTCTTCAAACGTCGAATTGGGTGTCGCAAGCGCTGCGATCTGATCACTGCCCGCACTGCGACGCAGCTGATTCACGCCGTTCGCAACGTATTCGAGCGCTGCGGCCCATTCAACTTCGATCCACTGGCCGCCCTGCTTGATCATCGGGCGAGTCAGGCGTTCGGCAGAATTGAGTCCTTCGTAGCTGAATCTGTCCTTATCGGAGATCCAGCACTCGTTCACCTCTTCATTTTCGGCCGCCACGACGCGGACAACCTTGTTATCTTTGGTGTGGACGGCCAGATTCGCGCCGACACTGTCATGCGGGCTGACCGATTTGCGGCGCGACAGCTCCCAGGAACGTGCCGTATAGCGGAACGGTTTACTGGTCAGCGCGCCGACCGGACACAGATCGATCATATTGCCTGACAACTCGGAATCGACCGAACTGTTCACAAAGCTCATAATCTGAGCGTGCTCTGAACGGTTCGCCATGCCGAGCTCCATCAATCCGGCGATTTCCTGACCGAAACGCACGCAGCGTGTGCATTGGATACAGCGGCTCATTTCGTTGGTTGAAATCAGTTCACCGATTTGCTTCGGTTCTACGACGCGCTTTTCTTCCGTATAACGCGATGCATTGCCGCCGTAGCCCATCGCAACATCCTGCAACTGACACTCACCGCCCTGATCGCAAATCGGGCAATCCAGAGGATGATTGATCAGCAAAAATTCCATCACGCCCTTTTGCGCCTTAACGGCCATTTCGGAATGCGTGTGTACCTTCATGCCGTCGGCAGCAGGCGTCGCACAGGCCGGCAACGGCTTGGGCGCCTTCTCGACTTCGACCAGACACATCCGGCAATTCGCCGAAATGGACAGTTTTTTGTGGTAGCAAAAATGCGGGATGTAGACGCCAGCCTTGTGAGCTGCATCCATCACCGTCGAACCGCGTTGGGTTTCGACTAACTTGCCATCAATTTCAATGTTGATCATTGCGCACCTAACCCGTCAGCTAAACCAAGCACCGCTTGTGTTCGATGTGATATTCAAATTCTGCCCTGAAATTCTTGAGCATACCCTGCACCGGCCAAACTGCGGCTTCACCCAGCGCGCAAATGGTGCGTCCTGCGATATTTTCGCCAACACTCAGCAGCAAATCCAGATCTTCCGGGCGACCCTGACCATGTTCGATGCGATGAACGATGCGGTACAACCAGCCCGTGCCTTCACGGCAGGGCGTGCATTGCCCGCACGATTCTTCATGGTAGAAGTAAGACAGACGTTCCAGTGCGCGCACCATGCAGACCGTTTCATCCATCACGATCACCGCCCCGCTACCCAGACCTGATCCTGCCTTCTGGATCGAATCGTAATCCATGGTCAGATCCATCATGACGTCACCCGGCAAAACCGGCATCGACGAACCGCCGGGAATCACGGCTTTAAGTTTGTGTCCGTGGCGCACGCCGCCCGCCATTTCAAGCAACTTGGCAAAAGGCGTGCCCATCGGCACTTCGAAATTGCCCGGATTGTTTACATGACCCGATACCGAGAACAGCTTGGTGCCGCCGTTATTGGGTTTACCCAGTTCCAGAAACGCTTTGCCCCCGTTGTTGATGATGTAAGGGATACTCGCAAAGGTCTCGGTATTGTTGATCGTAGTCGGCTTGCCGTACAGACCGAAGCTGGCAGGGAAAGGCGGCTTGAAACGCGGCTGTCCCTTCTTGCCTTCGATCGATTCGAGCAATGCGGTTTCTTCGCCGCAAATGTAAGCGCCGTAGCCCAGATGATTGTGCAGATCGAATGAAAAGTCTGAACCTAAAATCTTGTCGCCCAGAAAGCCTGCGGCGCGTGCCAGCTCACACGCTTCTTCCATGCGCTCGTAGGCTTCGAAAATTTCACCGTGGATGTAGTTGTAGCCGGTCTTCACATTCATCGTATAAGCCGCAATCGCCATTCCTTCGATCAGCAGATGCGGGTTATACAACATGATGTCCCAGTCTTTGCACGTCCCCGGCTCGCCTTCGTCCGAGTTGCAGACGATGTACTTGTCGCCTGCAAAGCTGCGCGGCATAAAACTCCACTTCAAACCGGTCGGGAATCCAGCACCACCGCGCCCGCGCAATGCGGACAGCTTGACTTCAGCGATGATGGCATCGGGGGAAGTCTGCTCAGTCAGAATCTTGCGCAACGCCTGATAACCGCCCACTTTCAGGTAATTCTCTAATGTCCACGGCTGGTCGAAATCCATCGTGGTTTGCGTAACCGGACCTCTCATGACTTATCCAATTCTGCCAAGATTTGATCGATTTTCGCAGGCGTCAAACGCCCGCAAAGCTTCTTGTTGTTGATCGTCATCAACGGTGCATCCTTGCACGCGCCCATGCACTCACCTTCGCGCATACCGTATTTTCCGTCTGCGGTAACTTCACCAAAACCAATACCCAACTTTGAGGTCAGATACGCGACCGTATCGGCCGAACCACACAGGGTACAGGAAAGATTAGTGCACACCGTCAGGGTGGTTTTCCCCATCGGTTTCAAGTTATACATATGGTAGAACGTCGCGACTTCATACACCGCCATTTGCGGCATACCGAGAAAGGCCGCAATATCAGCCATATCGTCAGTTGCGATCCAGCCCTTTTCATCCTGCACAAAACGCAGTGCAGACATCACGGCGGATTGTTTCTGGTCGACCGGATATTTTTTGAGTTCGCGGTTAATTTGATCTTGTATATTTGCGGATAACATTATCGGTCTATCTCTCCAAAAACAATGTCCTGCGTACCGATGATGGTCACAACGTCAGCGATCATATGCCCGCGTGCCATTTCATCGAGGGCTGCCAGATGAGGAAAACCCGGCGCACGTATCTTCAAACGATAAGGCTTATTGGCGCCATCTGACACCAGATAGATGCCAAACTCACCCTTAGGATGCTCTACCGCCGCATATGCTTCACCTTCCGGCACGCGCATCCCTTCGGTGAACAGCTTGAAGTGATGAATCAATTCTTCCATGTTCTGTTTCATGGATTCGCGACCCGGCGGGGCATATTTGTGATTGCTCGTCATCACAGGGCCGGGATTGACGCGCAACCAGTCGATACATTGCTTGATAATGCGGTTGGATTGGCGCATTTCTTCAACACGAACCAGATAGCGGTCGTAAGAGTCGCCATTCACGCCGACAGGCACATCAAAATCGACCTTGTCGTAAGCTGCATAAGGCTGCTTCTTGCGCAAATCCCACTCAATACCTGAACCTCGCAGCATCGGCCCTGTCAGCCCTAATGCCAGCGCGCGTTCCGGCGTCACGATGCCGATACCTACGGTACGCTGTTTCCAGATACGGTTGTCGGTCAGCAGCGTTTCATATTCATCGACATAGGTCGGGAATCGACGCGTGAAGTCTTCCAGAAAATCGAGCAATGAACCCTGACGATTCGCGTTCATCTTCTTAATTGCGGCAGCATTATGAATCTTGGAGGCTTCGTACTGAGGCATGGTATCCGGCAGATCGCGATACACACCGCCCGGACGATAGTATGCCGCATGCATACGGGCGCCCGATACCGCCTCATAGGCATCCATCAAATCTTCACGTTCGCGGAAACAATACAAAAACACCGTCATCGCGCCGATATCCAGACCGTGCGCGCCAAGCCACATCAGGTGATTCAGAATGCGGGTGATTTCATCGAACATTACCCGGATATACTGGGCTCGCAACGGCACTTCGATGCCAGCCAGCTTCTCGATCGCCTGGACATAGGCATGTTCGTTACACAACATCGACACATAATCGAGTCGATCCATATACGGCACGGACTGCAAGAAGGTTTTATGTTCGGCCAGCTTTTCAGTGGCGCGGTGCAGCAAACCGATATGGGGGTCGGCACGTACAATCACTTCACCATCGAGTTCCAACACCAGACGCAACACACCATGCGCTGCAGGATGTTGCGGACCAAAATTCATTGTGTAATTCTTGATTTCAGGCATGGTTACCTCGCACGTAGCGCACAATGAATTTCTGCGCAGGACAACAAAAACAAACCAACGCCCGCAGGGCGGCCGGAGCTAAAATTCATCGTGTAATTTTTAATTTCAGGCATGAGCGTGTCCTTAATGACAACCGTAGGTTTCTTCGCGGATGATACGCGGCGTCACTTCACGGGGTTCAACGGTAACCGGCTGATACACCACACGCTGCTGTTCTGCGTCATAGCGCATTTCAACGTGTCCCGAGATCGGAAAGTCTTTTCTGAACGGATTGCCGACAAAGCCGTAGTCAGTCAGGATGCGGCGCAGATCCGGGTGTCCTGTAAAGATAATACCAAATAAATCAAATGCTTCGCGCTCAAACCAGTTAGCACCGGCCCATACGGGCGCAACAGACGCTAAAACCGGAAAATCGTCTTCTTCGGCAAACACACGTACACGCAAGCGGCGGTTATGAACGACAGACAGCAACTGATACACGACGGCAAAGCGTTTACCCTGCCATGCGCCATCACCGTATTCTGAATAGTCCATCCCGCACAGATCCGTCATTTGCGAAAACTGCATACTGTCCGCGTCGCGCAGCTTGGTCAGTACCGGCAGCATATCAGCTGCACTCACTACGATGGTGGTCTCACCCAACCGCTCTTGTACGCTCAGCAACTGGTCGGACAGCAAGGCTTCCAGACCTTCACGCAATGATAATTTATCGGTCGTCATTCAGTTTACCCCTGGCGCGCGATGGTATTGGTGCGCTTGATCTTATTCTGCAATTGAATCAGCCCGTACAACAAGGCTTCGGCAGTCGGAGGACAACCCGGCACATAGATATCGACAGGAACAATACGGTCGCATCCGCGTACGACTGAATAGGAATAGTGGTAGTACCCACCGCCATTTGCACAGGACCCCATTGAGATCACCCAACGCGGCTCTGACATCTGATCGTAGACTTTACGCAACGCGGGAGCCATCTTGTTGCACAGCGTACCCGCCACAATCATCACATCGGACTGACGCGGACTTGGACGAAACACAATACCGAATCGATCCAGATCGTAACGCGATGCGCCCGCCTGCATCATTTCAACCGCACAACAGGCCAGACCGAACGTCATCGGCCACAGAGAACCGGTACGCGTGTAATTGATAATGGTATCGAGTGTCGTTGTAACGACACCCTTCTCCAAAATGCCTTCTATTCCCATTCCAAGGCCCCTTTCATCCACTCATAGACAAAACCAACCACGAGGATAGCCAAAAAGATCATCATGGAAACGTAACCGAACATACCGATTTCCTTAAGCACGATCGCCCAGGGGAAAAGAAATGCAATTTCAAGATCGAACAGAATGAACAGAATGGCGACGAGGTAATAACGCACGTCGAATTTCATACGCGCATCTTCAAAGGCCTCAAAGCCACATTCATAGGGAGATAGTTTTTTCGCATCCGGACGATGCGGAGCAGCCAGCCTGCCCAGAACAATCGGAACTACACCAAAAGCCAACCCGACACAGATGAACAACAGTACCGGAAAATAGTTTTCCAACATTGAGCTTCCCCCCTCAGTACAAGATTCGTGACCAACCCGTAGAGTTGAATCAGAATCATTTTGTGCGATTTCAGGCTGCCATGACGGCAGATATCAACTTAATTTTTTATTATTATTACTGCTGCTTGTGAATTTCACAGCTATTTGAAGACGGCTAGCCTTCATCATTTACTACCTTTGCGATGGATAAACCGCAACATTAATGCAACACACTGTTTCGGTTTATTTATTTTAAATCACAGAATTTTTTTATTGTTTCTGCAACCATCATTTTTTTCCACTGAAATAATTATAGCTTTAAACAGCTCCTAGCCTCAATGGTTGTTTTGAGTTTTGGTAGCACTCTTTAGATAACAGCCTGATTTCATCCGTAATTAATTTACATCACAGCGAAATATTTTTCTGCTGATCGCGCAGGTAAAACAGTTCCTGACAACTGTAGCCCGGCGCACTACCGCTCCCGCACTCCACAACAAAATATCCCCCTGATAAGGCAGCCACAGCACATCTATCAATCCAGCATCGTTTCTTCGCCACAGACGACAGGACTTGCTAGCGCTATCGGTTTTCCACCCGACAAAGGGAACGATCGAATATTCATCGACATTATTAAGTCGTAAAAAAGCCCCATATCTCAGGGGCTTAATTAACTACATTGGTGCGGATGGGGAGACTCGAACTCCCACGCCCTTACGGGCACAAGCACCTCAAGCTTGCGTGTCTACCAATTCCACCACAACCGCATATTCCTAGATACTACCTGAAATTAGTTTACTTCGGAATTTCTTTGGACTTCGAATTATCCACGGGCGCCGTTACAGCCGGCTTCACGGCATCAACCCTGTCCATCACACCCGTTTGCTGCGCAGGATGTGAATACAGATAGGTCAAAGTTAAGCTGGTTACAAAAAAGATTGCAGCGGCAATGGCCGTGCTGCGACTCAGAAAATTCGCAGAACCTCCGGAACCAAACAAACTTCCCGCTGAACCGGTGCCGAATGCAGCACCCATATCAGCGCCCTTACCATGTTGCACCAGCACCAGACCACACAAAGCAATGGCTGTCACCAGATGAAAAACCCAAACGATTGTTTCCACACACTACTCCAGACTAAATTATTGCGCTGCGCGACATATCGCCACAAAATCATCAGCAACCAGCGAAGCGCCACCAATCAGACCGCCATCGATGTCCGGCATACCGAACAATTCGACCGCATTGGATGCCTTCACACTGCCGCCGTAAAGAATACATAAACCTTGCGCAACCGCTGCATCATGCGCCGCTACGCGCTGACGAATGAAGGCGTGTACTGCCTGCGCCTGATCAGGACTTGCTGTCTTGCCGGTACCGATTGCCCACACAGGCTCGTATGCAATCACCGCATTGGACAACGCCTTCGCACCAAAACGCACCAGCACGGCATCCAGCTGCGTCGCAACGACTTGCTCTGTAATTCCGGACTCGCGTTCAGCCAGCGTCTCCCCCACACAGAAGATTGGCTTCATACCGGCCTTCTGAGCTGCCTCAAACTTCGCTGCAGCGATTTCATTGCTTTCATGAAACAGACCGCGACGTTCCGAATGACCGATAATCACATAACTGCAACCAAAATCAACCAGCATACCGGGCGCTACCGCACCGGTGAACGCACCCTCTTCCTGAGGACTCAAATTCTGCGCACCCCAGGCTACATTACTACCTGCCAACATCGTTGCCGCCTGAGACAGATATGGGTAAGGAACACATACCGCATAGTCTGCAGCACGCAATTCACGAACACCATCCAGAACCCCTTGCAGCAATGCTTGATTACGCGCCAAGCGGCCGTACATTTTCCAGTTTCCAACTACTAGTTTGCGACGCATCGTAATCAATCCAGTTAGCTTTTAAAGTTTTGCAATGCTACCTGCGAAAGGCATTTTGGTCAATGTAACATTCCAAAAAAATGATCAAACTTTTAAATTATGCCAGCTGCACAGGTATTTCGCCGCGCTTTGCCACCATACGATTTTGCTCATCCACATAGACTAACGCCGGGTGAAAGGCATCCAGTTCCGTATCGTGATACAGCGCATAACTCGCTATGATCAGAATGTCGCCCGGATTGGCTTTATGTGCTGCAGCACCGTTCACAGAAATGATCCCCGAACCGCGCTGAGCGCGTATCGCATAGGTTGTAAATCGCTCGCCATTGCTGACATTGTAAATATCGATCTGCTGATATTCCCGAATATCAGCCGCCTCAAGCAAATTATCGTCAATGGCGCAGGAGCCTTCATAGTGCAATTCGGAATGCGTCACATGCACCCGGTGCAGTTTGGCTTTGAGCATGGTTCTTTGCATAAACTACCTTTCAAATGGGGCGCGGATTATATCTGACTTAAGCGTGCAGATTCACCTCGATATTATCGAGCAGCCGAGTTTTCCCCAATCGCGCGGCCGCCAGAACCACCAGATACTGATCCCCTGCGCAAGCCCTCTTCAAATCGGACTGATTGCGTATCGCAACATAATCAACCGACCAGCCCCGCGCCGTGAGCGCACGAATTGCCTCCTGCTCCAGAATCCCGAAATCGCGCGCGCCCGACAACAGCTGCTCACGCATCGAACGCAGCGTCTGATTCAGAAATACAGCCTCAGCTCGTTCTGCCTCGCTCAAGTATTGATTGCGGGAACTCAGCGCCAGACCATCGATCGCCCGCACCGTCTCGCCGCCGATAATCTCCACCGGCATATTCAGTTGCGCGACCAACTGACGAATGATGTGCAGTTGCTGGTAATCCTTCTTGCCGAACAACGCGACCTGCGGCTGGACGATGTTGAGCAGTTTGCAAACCACAGTCGCCATCCCCTGAAAATGACCGGGACGCGCGGCACCGCACAGCTCACTGGCTATCGGCGGCGGCGCTACAAATACAGTCTGGGACGCCGGATACATCTCATTCACACCAGGCGCAAACACCACATCGACCAGTCCTCGCAACTTTTCACAGTCGTCATCGAGCGTACGCGGATACTGGTCAAAATCCTCGTTCGGGCCAAACTGCAAGGGATTGACGAAAATACTCGCCACCACACAACGCCCGTACCGCCTTGCCTGATGCATTAAATCAAGATGCCCCTGATGCAGATTACCCATCGTCGGCACAAAAGCGACAGACGCCTCGGCGCTCAGACGCGCACGCAACTGCGCGACAGTCGAAATGAGCTCCATTAAAACCCGTGCTCCGGTGCAGGGAAGCGACCATCCTTGACCTCAGCCACATAGCGCGTGACCGCATCGCTGATGGACGCAGCGCCCGACATATAGTTTTTAACAAAGCGCGCCTTCTTACCCGGAAAAACATCCAGAATATCGTACAGCACCAGCACCTGCCCCGAGCACGCAGCCCCGGCACCAATACCGATGGTTGGAATAGCCAGTTGCGCGGTAATTTCAGCAGCCAGCAGCGCGGGCACGGCTTCGAGCACAACCATCCCCGCCCCCGCCTGCTCGAGCGCGACCGCATCCTCGATCAACTGCAATGCGGCATCTTTTTCACGCCCCTGCACCCGATATCCGCCCAACTGATGCACAGATTGCGGCGTCAGACCGATATGCGCGCAAACCGGAATCCCGCGCGCGGTCAAAAAGCGCACTGTTTCAAGCATCACGGCACCGCCTTCGAGCTTCACCATCTGCGCACCGGCCGCCATCAGCTGAACCGCGTGCTCTAAGGTTTTTTCAGGAGACACCTGAGAGGTGCCGAACGGCATATCGGCGACGATGAATGCCTTTTCAGCGCCGCGCGCAACACAGGCAGTGTGATAAGACATGTCAGCCAGCGTCACGGGTAAAGTCGTCTCACGCCCTTGCACCACCATCCCAAGCGAATCGCCCACCAGCAGCACATCCACGCCGGCAGCTTCAAGCAATGCGGCAAAACTCGCGTCGTAACACGTCAGCACAGCGATTTTTTCGCTGCGGCTTTTCATGGCTTTGAGAGTCGTTAATGTCGTACGCATGGGAAAATAATTAATAATTAGTTGATAACTGGAAGTTAATTTGCCAACTTTTCCAGATCCTGATCCAGACAATTCCGCATGGCGTATTCAGCCTGTCCGATTGCAGGGATCAGGCAGCCAGGCTCGATCTCCAGCAGCGGCTGCAGCACGAAAGCGCGCAGGTGCATTTGCGGATGCGGCACCGTCAGGCCCGGTTCCTGAATTTGCAGCTGCCCGTACAGCAGCACATCGAGATCCAAGGTGCGCGGTGCATTTTGAAATACCCGCTCGCGGCCGTAGCGCTGTTCGATATGCAGTAAGGCAGCAAGCAGCGCCTGCGGCGCCAGACCCGTCGTAATTTTTGCCACCGCATTGACAAAATCCGGCTGATCCAGAAATCCAACCGGCGCACTGCGATAAAACGAAGAGCAGGCCATGACGCGCGTATCCGGCAGCGCATCGATATCAGCCAGCGCGCATCTTAGCTGCTCGCGCGACTCTCCCAGATTGCTCCCCAACCCGATAAAGCAGACCTGCAGCGTCACTCGGAATCCTGTCCGTCAGCACTGGGCGCTGGCTCACCGGCCGGTTTTTTCCGCGGTTTACGGCGACGTTTCTTGGCAACACCCGCGCCTTCAGGCTGCAGCATTTCCTGACGACGCGCTTCGCTTGCATCCTGAAACTCGTCCCACCAGAGCCCGAGATCGTTATCGACTTCATTGCTGGCACAGCGCAACAGCAAAAAATCGAAACCGGCGCGAAAACGCGGCTGCTCCAGCAAACGGTACGGCCGCTGACCTGCGCGCTGATCGAAGCGCTGCTGCATCAACCAGATTTCTTTCATAACGGCATCATGCCGATGCGGGATCGCCAGCTGCTTCTTCTGGCGCGCCAGCACTTCATCCATCGCGATATGCATCGCGCCTAACGGTCGTTCGCCTTTTTCAACCAGCGCGTTCCAGACTGACAGTACCTCATGCCAGAGCAGACAGGCAAACAAAAATGCCGGCGACACCGATTTTTCCTGACTCAACCGCTCATCGGTATTTTTCAACGCCAGCATGATGAACTTCTCGCCCATCGGCTGTTCCATGATCACATCGAGCAGCGGCAGCAAACCGTGATGCAATTCCATCTTGCGCAACTGCTGTATGCATTCGACCGAATGCCCGGATAGCAGCATCTTCAACACTTCGTCGAGCATACGCGCTTCGGGCACGTTATCGAGCAAGGATTTCAGCTGGGCAATCGGCGCTGCGGTCACAGGATCGAGCGTAATGCCCAGCTTGGCCGACAGGCGCACTGCGCGCAGCATACGCACCGGATCTTCGCGATAGCGCACCAGCGGATCGCCGATTATGCGCAGTACACCGTTGCGGGTATCCTGATAACCCTGATGGTAATCGTAAATTTCCTGAGTCGTCGGATCGTAGAACAGTGCGTTGGCGGTAAAATCGCGCCGTGCGGCATCCTGCTCCTGATCGCCAAATTCGTTATCGCGCAGCAGGCGGCCATGCGCATCGGTCTGCGCATCTTCCGTGTCTATCATGCAACGGAAGGTCGCAACCTCGACCAGTTCTTCGCCGAACATCACATGTACCAGACGGAAACGCCGGCCGATGATGCGCGAGCGGCGGAACACGCGCTTGACTTCCTCAGGGGTGGCATCCGTCGCCACATCGAAATCTTTCGGAACTTTGCCCAGCAGCAAATCGCGCACTGCGCCGCCCACCACGAAAGCCTTGAAACCGGCGGCCTGCAGACCATCGGTCACGCGCTTTGCTCCGTAGCTTATCTGTTCGCGCGGCACGCCATGCAAGGCGAACGGAATCACCTGCGCATTGCCTAGCGTTTTAACTTTAGCCGAACGGCGAAAGACGCGTTTGAGGAATTTTTTGATCATCGATTATTTATTAAGCCTATTTCAAATCCAACACGTCCTGCATGTCGTACATTCCGGCCGGATTCACTTTCAGAAAACGTGCCGCGCGCAGCGCACCGAGCGCAAAGGTTGCCCGACTGCTGGCCTTATGCGTAATTTCGATACGCTCGCCAATCCCCGCATACAGCACGGTGTGATCGCCGACAATATCGCCGCCCCGGACCGTTGCGAATCCGATGGTAGAGGGATCGCGCTCGCCGGTGACGCCTTCGCGTCCATACACTGCGCACTCACTCAAGTCGCGACCCAGCGTGCGTGCAACCACCTCGCCCAACCCCAGCGCCGTACCGGAGGGCGCGTCCACCTTATGACGATGATGCGCCTCGATGATTTCGATATCGTAGCCTTCAGACAACACGCGCGACGCGGTTTCCAACAACTTAAAAAGCAGATTCACACCGACGCTCATGTTGGGCGCAAATACAATGCCGATATCCTGAGCGCCCGCACCCAGTTGCGCCTTTTGCTGCGCGTTAAAACCGGTGGTGCCGATCACCATATTCACGCCGAGCCGGCGGCAAATGGCTAAGTGATCGAGTGTGCCTTCAGGACGGGTAAAATCGATCAGCACATCGGCGCCCGCGAGAGCCGCTTCGACATCGGCACTGATTTTCACGCCGCAAGGCGCACCGGACAATTCGCCCGCATCACGCCCCAGCAGCGTGCTGCCCGCATGCTCCAACGCCGCGTGCAACACCAGATCATCGGCGGCGGCAACACAGTCGAGCAACACACGCCCCATCCGGCCGCTGCTGCCGGCAATCGCTATCTTGATTTTATTCATCTGCATTATTCCTCTGCCGCTTATTCGGCTGATTTCACATCAGGCGTAACCGATTTTACCGTCAGCGCGCTGTCATCGATGCGTACCAGATGCTCGCCGTCGAAATACAACGTCAAACGCTGCTGATCGACCAGTTCGCGCTTTTGTTCCAGACGGTACACGTAATCCCAACGATTGCCGTGAAACACATCGCTGATCATCGGCGTTCCCAGCGCATAGCGCACTTGTGCCCGCGACATCCCTACTTTGATTTTGTCGCGCATTTCCACCGTCACGAAATTGCCCTGACGAATATCCATTTTATAGGGCGACAGCGTAGGCGTATCAATACTGCCGCAGGAAGCTAACAACAGGGACAACAGAACAATTTTAATGCGCATGGTTTAAAGTCTCGTAATTTCTAAAATCTGCCACATCATACCTCAACCTGCCACACCCAGCATCTCCGCCGCATGGCGACGCGTGGTATCGGTAATCGTCACCCCTCCCAGCATACGGGCAATTTCCTCGATACGCTGCGATTCACCCAGCACTTCGATACGGCTTAAGGTCACCCCGGCTTCCACCGCCTTGCTGACCTGCCACTGACTATCTGCCATTGCGGCCACTTGCGGCAAATGGGTCACGCATAACACCTGATACTGGCGTCCGAGCTGTTTGAGCAGCAGACCGACAATTTCCGCGACACGCCCGCCAATCCCGCTGTCCACCTCATCGAAAATCAGGGTCGGCACCGACGCCACCTGACTGGTCGCCACCTGCATCGCAAGACTGATGCGGGAAAGCTCGCCGCCGGAGGCCACTTTCGCCAGACTGCGCGTCGGCACACCAGGGTTAGCCGCGACCTGAAACTCAACCGCCTCCAGCCCGTGCACATTGCCCTCAGTCAGCGGCAGCAACGCCACCGCAAAACTACCGCCCTGCATCGCCAGCGTCTGCATCGCGGCGGTAATTTGTTGCGACAATTTATCGGCGGCCAATCGTCTTGCACGACTCAATGCGCGCGCCGCTTCCAGATAGCGAGTGCGCGCGGCTGTTTCCTGCTGCTGCAATGCTTCCAGATCCGCATCAGCGCCCAATTCTGCAAGACGCCGCGCGACCTGCTGCTGCACCTCGACCAGCTTTTCAGGCGCAACGCGGTATTTGCGCGCCAAGTCCATGACATACTGAATCCGCGACTCCTTCTGCGCCATCTGCTGAGGATCGGCATCCAGACGCTGCTGATAATGTCGTAAACTGTATACGACTTCCTGCAATTCAGCCTGCGCAGATTCCAGCATACGCAACGGCTCACCGAGGGTCGCATCATGCACCGTGCCTTCGCGCAACCGCGCCATCAGCGCGTTCAGTTGCGACAGACATGCCGTCTCGGCTTCACTCAGCGCCTCAATACCGAACGCGGCTGTTTCAAGCAAGCTGGCTGCATGCGCCATCCGCGCATAATCGGCCTGCAAAGCTTCCCAATCGGCGAGATTAAAAGCGAGCGCTTCGAGCTCATTGTGCTGAAAATTAAGCAATTCGCGCTCGGCCGCGACCGCTTGTGAATTTTCGCTCAGCGCAATGCGGCGGCGCATCAGCGCCTGCCAGTCGCGAAAATCTGTCGCGACCTGCGTAACGCTTAACTGCAACCCGGCATATTCATCGAGCAGGACCCGTTGTGCATCCGCTTGCAACAAGGACTGATGCGCATGCTGACCGTGTATATTGAGCAGATGCTCGCCCGCTTCGCGCATCTGTTGCAGTGTCGCACTGCGGCCGTTGATAAAACCGCGCGAACGGCCTCCGGCATCGAGCAGTCGCCGCATCAGACACACGCCGTCATCGCCTTCGAGTTCCTGCGTCTTAAGCCATGCCAGCAATCCGGGCTGTGCGCTCACATCAAATTCCGCGGTAATTTCAGCGCGCTCGCAGCCGTTGCGCACCATGGTCGCATCGCCGCGTTCACCCAGCGCCAGCAGCAAAGCATCGATCAAAATCGATTTTCCTGCCCCCGTCTCGCCGGTCAGCGCGGTAAAGCCCGCACAAAACTCGAGCTCAAGCTGAGATACGATGACAAAGTCACGGATGCTTAAAAATTTCAGCATATTAGCTCAGGTAATTAAAGGGATTGATTCCACTGCAATTTTTCACGCAGGGTATGGTAGTAACTGTGCCCCACCGGATGCAGCAGATGCGCATGACCGGGATAACGCGTGACGACAATTTTGTCGTGCAATTGCATATCGAAACTGGTGTGACTGTCCAGACGCACGCGGGTATCGCTGCAGCGATGCATCAGAATTTCCAGCACGGACGACCCGTTCACGACAATAGGCCGGTTGCTCAAGGTATGCGGGCAAATCGGCACCAGTTCGAGCACGTCGAGCGCAGGATGCAGAATCGGGCCGCCCGCCGACATCGCGTAGGCCGTCGAACCGGTCGGTGTCGAGACGATTAAGCCGTCCGCACGCTGATTGTACAAATACTCGCCGTCGATCCGCACCTCGAATTCGACCATGCTGCTGATCTGACTGCGATGCGCGACCACTTCGTTGAACGCCAGGCCGCTGAATACTTCCTGCCCCGCCCGCATCACGCGGGCGGACAGCAACAAACGACGCTCGGTCACATACTGACCGTCCAGCATCGCGCCGATGCTCTCCAGCATATTTTCCAGCGTCAAATCGGTCAGAAAACCCAGCCGCCCCTGATTCACGCCAATCAGCGGCACGTGGTGCGGCGAAAAAGTGCGCGCGATATTCAAGAGGGTGCCGTCGCCGCCGATCACAATCGCAAGATCTGTGACCTTAGCCATTTCCTCCAGCGACATCGAAGGATAGGAGCAGTCGGCCAATTGTTCGGCCGTCAGACTATCCACGATCACACCAAATCCACGAGCAGACAGGAACGTGGCCAGACTCAGCAGCGGCACGGCCACATCGGGCGATTTGTGCTTACCGATCAGTGCGACGTTTTTAAAGGGTAATTTCATGGGCGTGATTAGACCACATCAAACAGCTAATGACAAAGCCGCCATCACGCTTCCAGCGCCATTTCGAGTTCCAGCCAGCTCTCTTCGAGTTCATCGACCTTCGCCTGCACGATTTCGCGGCGTGCGTTAAGTTCGGCCAGAAAGTCGCTGCTGCAATCACTATAGGTTGCCGGATCGCCCAGCTTAGCATTAATCCCGGACAGCTCCGCCTGCACCCTGTTCAACTCGACTTCGAGCTTGCTGCGCTTCGATTGCAACGCTTTTTTGTTCACCTTGGGCGCCGCGGCTTGCGCAATTTTTTCAGGTTTAGCCTGCACGGTTTCCCGCGGACGGCGCAACTCAATCCAGCTCTTATAGTCTTCCAGATCGCCGTCAAACAATTTCGCCTCTCCATCCGCCACCAGCCACAATTCATCCGCTACGGCGCGTATCAGGCTGCGATCATGAGAGACGATCACCACGGCGCCCGTATATTCTTCGAGCGCGATCGTCAGCGCATCGCGCATATCCAGATCGAGGTGATTGGTTGGTTCATCGAGCAGCAACAGATGCGGCTTTTGCCAGGCCAGCAAGGCTAACGCCAAACGGCTTTTTTCGCCGCCTGAAAAACTCGCGACAGGACGATCCTCACTGTTGCCGGCCAGACCGAATCGCCCCAGAAAGGTGCGCAACGCCAGCGTGGTTTCCTTGGGCGCAACCCGTTCCATATGCTGCAGGGGCGTCGCATTGCTGTCGAGATTTTCCAGCTGATGCTGGGCGAAATAACCGATGCGGATATCCGGGGTAATGTCTAAGCGACCCGAGGTAGGCGCCAACTCGCCCACCAGCAGTTTGATCAGCGTCGATTTACCCGCACCGTTAGGTCCCAGCAGCGCGATGCGCGCGCCAGCTCTTAACACCATGTTCATATTTTTAAACAGCGATTTTTCGCCGTAGGAGAACCCCATGTTATCCAGACGCATCAGAAGATCCGGACTGCGTTCCGGCGCCTCGATCTCCAGCTCGAAGTGGCCATCGGTGACATGTACGGCCGCGATGCGGGTGAGCCTATCGAGCGCCTTGATGCGGCTTTGCGCCTGCTTAGCCTTGGTAGCCTGCGCGCGAAAACGCCGCACGAAGTCTTCCAGATGGGCAATTTTTAACTGCTGCGTCTCGTAGGCCTGATTTTGTTGCGCAATCTTCTCGGCACGCGCGCGTTCGAAATCGTCGTAATCGCCGGCATAGCAATCGATCACACAGTCGTGCACATGAGCGATGCGATTTACCGTGGCGTTGAGGAACTCCCGATCGTGCGACACGAGCAGAATGCTGCCCGGATAGCGCGCCAGATATTGCTCAAGCCAGAGGATCGCTTCCAGATCCAGATGGTTGGTCGGTTCGTCGAGCAATAGCAAATCGGCTCTGTGCATCAACGCGCGCGCCAGATTCAGCCTCATGCGCCAGCCGCCGGAAAAACTGGCAACCTGCCGTTCCAGACTGTCGGTATCGAACCCCAGTCCGCTCAACAACTGGGCGGCACGGGCCGGCGCGCCATAGCCGTCGATGGCTTCGAACTGCTGCTGCGCTTCGAACCAGGCTGTATCGTGCTGCTCTTTAATCAGAATTTTTTCCAACTGGCGTAACTTCAAATCGCCATCGAGCACAAACTCCATCGCGCTCTGATCGGAATTGGCGATTTCCTGTTCGACGTAAGCGAGGGTTTTTCCGCTTTGCAGCGAGACCTCGCCGCTTTCGGGTTGAAGTTCGCCTCGAATTAAACGAAATAGAGTGGATTTACCGCAACCGTTTTTTCCGACCAGCCCGATGCGCTGATTAGCAAACGCCTGCAAATTCGCCCCGCTGAACAGCGGTTCGCCGCCCTGCAGGTAAGACATGTTAAGTATATTGAGCATGGTAATATGATAACAGAGCGCTAATCAGCACTCTGCTGTAATTACACGTTGCTTAACAATTCAGACTTTGAAGCGCGCTACGGCCGCCTGCAACACCTGCGATTCGTTTTCCAGTTCATGCATCGCCTGCCCCGAATGCATCACGCTTTGCGCATTTTCTTCACTCATGCGTGAGATCCCCTCGATTTTCTGGGCAATCAGGCTGCTCGCTTTCGACTGCTCGCCGATCGCATGGGTAATGTCGCGCGCAAATCCCTCGCTTTTCACCGCGCTGCTGTGTATGCGCTCAATCGATTCGCGGGCATTTTCTGCATAATTGGCCGTTGTTTCAGCCTGTTCAACCGCATGATGGATATTTTGTACCGCCTGAGCTGAACTCTCCTGTATGCCGGCAATCATCTTGGTGATCTCGCCGGCCGAACTGGCCGTTTTCTCAGCAAGCTTGCGGACTTCATCAGCGACCACCGCAAAACCGCGCCCTGCCTCTCCCGCACGCGCCGCTTCAATCGCCGCATTCAACGCCAGCAAATTGGTCTGATCCGCCACCTCACGAATCACACGAAAAATCGCAGAAATCTCAGCGTTTGCCGCTAATCGGCTGGCAAAATGCCAAACGACCTACAAAGCCCCGTTGATAAACCAGTCGCGCCGCTGTGACGCGTCGCGAAAAGTCCACGCGACAAAGCGGCTCTTCTTCTGCCCCTGCGCCATATCTACCGTCCTGACCTCCTGCACGGCTGCATTTTTGAGTGCACGATAAATACCGGGCAAACTGGACGCTTTGGAGATCAGCGAGCTATGCCACAGACAGTTAACCTGAGCACTCTCGGCAATCATACGGCAGACAAATGCTTCCTCGCCGCCCGAACACCACAACTCCGCGCCCTGCCCGCCGAAATTGAGCGAAGCGCTTTTACCAAGGTTCTTCCACTTTTGCTGCGTGCCCAGATTGGCCTCGGCCAGCGAGCCATGAAACGGCGGATTGCACAGGGTCAGATCGAAAGTCTCGCCAGGCTTCACCACCCCGTTGAAAATCGCCTGCTGTGAGCGCTGCAAACGCAATTCGATCGCGCCGCTCAAATCGGGATTGGCGTCCAGTATGCGTTGCGCGTTTTCAAGCGCCGCCGGATCAATGTCGCTACCGACGAATTGCCAGCCAAACGTGCGGTGTCCTAGCAAAGGATAAATGCAGTTTGCCCCCGTACCGATATCGAGCACCCGCACACCAGTCGGCACAACGCCGCCTTCGGCCAGCAAATCCGCCAGATAGTGCAGATAATCCGCGCGCCCCGGAATCGGCGGACACAGGTAGCGTGCAGGAATGTCCCAGCCTTGAATGCCGTAATACTGAATCAGCAGTGCGCGGTTGAGCGCTCTGACCGCAGCAGGATTCGCAAAATCGATCGACTCATCGCCATAGGGATTAATTGAGATAAACGCCGCCAGCTCGGGACTCGCGGCTATCAATTGGGTAAAATCATAGCGACCGCGATGCGGATTTCCCGGATGCAGTTTTTCGGCAGGAACGGGGCGCACTTTCGCGGTAGCGGGGGATTTATTTTTCATACGGCATTATCCCATTATCGTCCGTTCCTATTTGGCATAAATCCGGCATGATGCGAGAATGCACGCTATGACTATATCTGCTTGCGACCCCCAGGAGCGCACCACCTGCGCCACCTGCAAAGCGTGCTGCTGCCGCCTTGAGGTAATGCTGATGGGAGACGATGACATCCCGCCCGAATTAACCGAACAGGACCGCTGGGGCGGCTGGGTGATGGCACGACGTGAAGATGGCTGGTGCGCGGCGCTGGACCGGAAAACCATGCTGTGCACCATCTACGCACAGCGCCCGATGATCTGCGGCGAGTATCAGGCGGGCGACGATGACTGCCTTGACCAGCGGCGCCTGCATCACATCGACTAATCCTCTTCCACCTTAAACCACGCGGCATACAACGCTGGCAAGAACAGACAGGTCAGCAGGGTAGCCACCACCAGCCCGCCCATAATGGTGACGGCCATCGGCCCCCAGAACACCTGACGGGTCAGCGGGATCATCGCCAGAATCGCGGCCGCCGCGGTCAGCATGATGGGACGGAAACGCCGCACCGTGGAACCGACAATCGCCTCCCAGCTAGTTTTTCCATCTGCCTCGTCCTGACGGATTTGGTCGACCAGTATCACCGAATTTCTCATGATCATGCCGGCTAGCGCGATAAAGCCCAGATTGGCGACGAAACCAAACGGCACCTGAAAAATCAGCAGCGCGGCTGTCACGCCTATCATCCCCAGGGGTGCGGTAAGCAGCACGATGATGGTGCGGCTGATGCTTTGCAACTGCATCATCAGCAGCGTAATCACGCCGACCAGCATCAGCGGCATCACGGCCATGATGGCTTTTTCGCCCTTGGCGGATTCCTCGACGCTGCCGCCCATCTCGATATGAAAGCCCGCCGGCAGCTTCTCACGCAGCGCATTGAGCTGCGCGTCCAGCTGACGGGACACCGTGGCAGGCTGCGTCTTGTCGCTCATGTCCGCTAGCACCGACATGGTCGGCTGCCGGTTGCGACGCCAGACCACAGCCTCTTCGAGCACCGGCACCAGACGCGCCACCTGAGACAGTGGCACATGGCGGCCACCGGCGGTGGGAATATCCAGCCCCGCGAGGCGATCGAGGGTGCGTGCATCGGCAGCCCCCCGCCACACCACGTCGATCAGCTGATCGTCTTCGCGATACTGGGTGAGCGCCACGCCATTGAGCCAGCCTTGCATCGTCTGTGCGATGTCGCGACTCGAAATCCCCAGCACGCGCGCCTTGTCCTGATCGACGATCAGATGCACGCTTTTGACCTTTTCGTTCCAGTCGAAGCTGACATCCTGCAGATGGGAATTAGCGCGCATCATCGTGGAGACCTGCTCGGCAATCAGTCTAACCTGCTCGACGTCCGCACCGCTGACACGGAACTGCACCGGATAACCGACGGGCGGGCCGTTTTCCAGCCTGAGCACATGCGGATGTATATGACCGAAGCCGCCTTCGGCGGAGGTGAATATCTGCTCCAGTCGCACTTTCAACGCTTCGCGTGCCTTAAAATCTTTAGTCAGAATCACGCACTGACCGTAATTATCGCTGAACAGTTTCACATCCAGCGACAAGAAGAAGCGCGGCGAGCTGTTGCCGACATAACAGGAAAAGCTGTTGACGGCAGGATCGCTCTTGAGCAGCGCCTCGATGCGGCCCACTTCATGGCCGGTGGCTTTGAGCGACGCACCCTGCGGCAGCCAGACATCCACGAGTAATTCCAGACGGCTGGAAGAGGGGAAGAACTGCTTCTGCACGCCCTGACCGAATGCCACAATCGACAACACGAACAGCAGCAGCGTGCCACCGATCACCTTCCAGCGATTTTTCAGACACCACACTAAAAGCGCACGAAAACGCTTGTAGAACGGCGTGTCGTAGATATCCTCACCGTGCTTTTGTGCATTGGCGATCAGCTTGGCAGGATCGAGCAGCTTGTAGCCCAAGTAGGGCGTGAACACCACCGCCACCAGCCACGACACGATCAAAGCAATAGTCACCACGGCAAAAATCGAAAAAGTATATTCACTGGCAGCTGATTTGGAAAAACCGACCGGCGTGAAAGCCGCCGCCGTAATCAGCGTACCGGTCAGCATCGGGAAGGCCGTCGAAGTATAGGCATAGGTGGCCGCCTGAAACCTGTCCCAGCCCTGCTCCATTTTCACGACCATCATTTCAACCGCGATGATCGCATCGTCGACCAGCAACCCTAATGCGATCACCAGCGCGCCCAGCGAGATGCGCTGCAAATCGATGCCGAAAATCTTCATCATGAAAAAGGTGATCGCCAGCACCAGCGGAATGGACAAGGCGACCACCGTGCCCGTGCGCCAGCCCAGACTCAGAAAGGACACCACCAGCACGATCAAAATTGCCTCGGATAAGGAGTCCTGAAACAAAGACACGGATTCCTTGACGACTTCCGGCTGATTGGCGACAACATGAACGTCGATGCCGACCGGCAGATTCGCTGAAATCGCTTTCATGGCCGCCTTCAGATGCTCGCCCAGGCCGATCACATTGCCGCCCTTGTCCATGATGACGCCGATCCCGATGGCAGGCACGCCGTCCACCCGCATACCGGGACGCGCAGGTTCATTCAGGCCTCGCGAGACTTTGACGATATCGCCCAGTCGCAGATGTTTGCCGTTGACCAGCAAATCGGTATTGCGGATGCGCTCGATGCTGTCGAAGCCGCCCGACGCGCGCAGCCAGATCCGGTCGGTACTGGTATCCAGAAAACCGGCAGGCGCGATCGCATTTTGCTGTTGCAGCGCGGCACCAATCTGCGCCGGGGTGACGCCGAAGCTTGCCAGACGTGCGGGGCTCGCATCCAGATAGATTTTTTCATCCTGCACCCCGATCAGTTCGACCCGTTTAACATCGGGCACGCGTTTTAAATCGAGCGCGATCTGATCCGCATGGCGTCGCAAATCGGCCAGATCAAAGCCGTCGCCTGTCAGCGCAAAAATATTGATCATCACATCGCCGAATTCCTCATTGGGAAACGGACCCTGCACGCCGGCGGGCAGGGTGTGACGAATATCGTCGAGTTTTTTGCGCACCTGACGCCAGGCTTCAGGCACTTCCTGCTTAGGGGTGTAATCCTTGAGCATCACAAACACCATCGATTCGCCGGGTTTGGAAGCCGAGCGCAACACATCGACCCAGGCGGTTTCCTGCAACTTTTTCTCGATCCGTTCGGTCAGCTCGTGCTCAACCTGCTGTGTATCCGCACCCGGCCATTGCGTACGAACCGCCATGACCTTAAAGGTAAAATCAGGGTCCTCAGCGCGGCCTAAATTGAAATACGAGATCACGCCGGCCGCAGTCAGCACGATGATCAGATACAGCACCATTTGCTGGTGCGTTAACGCCCAGGCGGAAAGATTCGGCCCTTTCATTTGACACTTACCGGTGCGATCAGCTGAATTTTTTCACCGGCTGACAATCGGTGTACGCCGGCCGTCACAATGCGCTCCCCTACCGCCAGACCGCTGGTGATGACAGCGCCGCTGTCGCGATAAGCACTGATTTCAACCGGTCTTAAACTCACCGTATGATCTGCAGAGACGATCCAGACCGCCGGATGCGCACCTTGCTGGTAAACCGCCGAAACAGGAATCAACAATTCGGCAGCGACTGTTTTAGCGGCCTCGAAACGCACCCGTGCGGTCATTCCCAGCGGGATATGAGTTGAAGCGGCGGCGACAGACACGCGTGCCGCATAGGTTCGGCTGACAGGGTCAGCGGATGGCGACAGTTCACGCAAACGCCCGTTCATATGCTCCCCCTCAGCTGTCAGCAATACGACATCCGCCTTGTCGCCCACATGCCGCGCAGCATAATCCGCTTCCGGAATTTCGATAGCGACTTCGATTTCACCCGATTGTGCCAGCCGCAAAACGGGCTGCCCGGCGCTGACCACCTGACCCGCCTCAGCTAAGGTTGCCGACACCACCCCGTCGTACCCGGCGCGCAGCACGGTGTAATCAGACTGGTTATGCGTCAATCCTGACTGTGCAACCGCCGCCTGCAAGGCCGCCTCCTTTGCATCCAGCGCAGACTGGCTCACGAAACCTTTGCGGTGCAACTCGCGATAGCGCAGCGCCTCGCTCTCGGCCAGCGTATATTGTGCACGCGCAGCACCCGCCTGCAAGGCTGCATCCGCAGGATCTAATCTTGCCAGCACCTGCCCCGATTTAACCTGAGAGCCTGCCTCAACCGGACGCGCGATGAGTTTGCCTCCTGCTCGAAAACTCACCGGCAGTTCATTGCGTGCACGAATCTCACCGCTGTAGTACACCGCCCCCTCTCCCGCATGCATGCCGACGATCTGCGTGAGCGCTGGCCGCGTCGGGTTGACAGGTGCTGCGGTTTCTTTTTGGCCACAGGCGCAAAG
The DNA here is from genome assembly GCA_001801025.1 of Gallionellales bacterium GWA2_54_124. Classification (GTDB taxonomy): domain Bacteria; phylum Pseudomonadota; class Gammaproteobacteria; order Burkholderiales; family Gallionellaceae; genus Gallionella. The sequence goes on along the minus strand of MGWO01000007.1, from coordinate 533,939 downwards.
GCTGGCAGCGATCACAAGGAACAGGAGTGTCAATTTCATAGCATATAAGGAATTACTTAAAAGGTTTGGCACTGTAGTTTTCAAACAGCTGTTTGTCAAACTCAGCCGGTATGAATAAAAAATTTCAAAGCAGACCGTCCGGATAATTTAAAATGCATCCATTCCCGCTTGCGCGTGATAGCCTCTAAACACTAAACACAACGCAAACCCAATATGACCTACCTGACCGAACCCGGCTACACCCACGGCACACCCGAAAAAACCGGCATCTTGCTGGTCAATTTAGGCACGCCCGATGCCCCCACCGCAAAGGCGGTACGCCCCTATCTCAAACAATTTCTGGGAGATCGGCGCGTTGTTGAAATCCCCAGAGCGATCTGGTGGCTGATACTCAACGGTATTATTTTAAACGTACGCCCGAAAAAATCCGCCGAAAAATATGCCAGCGTCTGGCTCGCAGAAGGCTCGCCCCTGCGCGTCTACACGGAAAAGCAGGCCATCATGTTGCAAGGCTATCTGGGCGAACGCACCCGTGCGCCCTTCGCAGTTGAGTTCGCGATGACCTACGGAAATCCGTCAATCCCGGATGCCATGCGCCGTTTAAAAGCGCAAAACTGCCAGCGCATCCTCGTCGTACCGCTGTTTCCGCAGTATGCAGCCAGCTCGACCGCTCCCGTCTTCGATCAGGTTTTCGGCGAACTGCAAAAAATGCGCAATATACCGGCCATACGCACCCTCAAACATTTTCACGATGACGCAGGCTACATTAAATCGCTGGCAGCCAACATCAATGAGTATTGGACAAAGCACGGTCGTCCGGAAAAACTGGTGATGAGTTTTCACGGCGTGCCGCAATACACGCTGGACAAGGGCGACCCCTACCACTGCGAATGCCACAAGTCCGGACGCTTGCTCGCCGAAGCGCTGGGATTGACGCGCGAGCAGTATGTCGTCAGCTTCCAGTCGCGTTTCGGGCGCGCCGAATGGATTAAACCTTACACGACCGCCACCTTACTGGAACTTGGCCGGCAAAAAACGCGTCGCGTGGACATCGTCTGTCCCGGTTTTGTCGGTGACTGCTTAGAAACACTGGAGGAAATCGCCATGGAAGGGCGAGAAGATTTTCAGCACGCAGGCGGCGGCGAATACCACTACATCCCCTGCCTCAACGACCGGGACGACTGGATGAGAGCACTGACCGATCTCGTGATGGACAATCTGCAGGGCTGGCTGAATCTGCCCGATGCCGCCGATCGCGAAAAGGGACGCTTGCTGGCACTGGCGATGGGCGCGAAATAGCAACGCCGCTCTGAGTTTCAGCCCCCCGAAGTTATTCACTTCGGGGGCTTTTAATGTCGTGACGCACTAAATAAAGCTCTGCACTTAGTCTCGGGTTGTAGCACTTAAAAAGGCAGACGATAGAGATTTCACCTTGTATTGTTTTCACACTGCCCGAAACCTGCTATTCGCCAAATACCGCTATCGAGACATAGGGTGAGTTCACGACGGTCAGCTTTCAGGCGTATGTTCATTCTCAACTGAGGTTAAAAAATATGCCTTCTAATACGTCATGACTTGTAAAAAAGTGGCATTTGATTCTAGTTAGAGAAAGTCTCTACATTTTTGTAAACTCGAACCGACCCTCTCCAAAAATTTTAAGACATGCATCAACGACCGAGGAGTCGTACAACAAACCTTTGCCCTTCTTAATCTCGTCTAGCGCCGCATCGATACCCAACCCTGGTCGATACGGACGATGCGACGACATCGCCTCGACCACATCAGCGACCCCAAGTATGCAACCTTCCAGCAAGATTTTCTCCCCCTTGAGTCCCAGCGGGTAACCTGAGCCATCAATCCGCTCGTGGTGCTGGCGGACCATGTCGGCAATTGGCCACGGGAAGTCGATTTCCTTTAAGACCTCATAGCCAGCCTCGGCATGCGTACGCACCATTATGTATTCAATCTCACTCAAGCGACCAGGCTTGCTCAATATCTCAGAGGGTATCGATATCTTGCCCAAATCATGCATCATGCCCGCCAAATGCAGTCCCTTGCAGCGGTGCTCATCCAGCCCCAATTCCATTGCAATGCTTAAGGCTAGCTCGGCGACACGAAGCTGGTGGCCAGCTGTATACGGATCTCGTTGTTCCAGTACGCGCGAAATAGCTGACACGAACTGCATAAGATTGAGCTCTATCTTGCCCAACATTATCAATCGCTCGATTTCAGCTTCTTTGCGTTCAGTGATGTCCAGATTGGTACCGGATAATCTGAGCGGTTTTCCCTCGCCATCGCGTATCAACATGCCACGTGCTTGCACCCATCGAATCTTGCCATCTAAGCGACGGATGCGGAACTCGCATTTATATTCCGAACGACCTGTTCGTGCATCTTCAAACTGTTGTTTAACAAGCAACCTGTCCTCATCAAACACGATCTTTTCGATGAACGAAATGAGATCATGCGAACCACAATCATGTTCAAGGCCAAGGATAAGGCAAGACTCTTCGGACCAATGAATGAGGTCATCAGCCAACTCGCATCGCCAGCTGCCGATGTGCGAGATCGCCTGAGCCTCACGCAGCATCGCTTCACTTTCAATCAGTTTTTTCTGTACCTCCTTACGTTGCCGGTTCGACTCGGCATTCTCCAATGCGTTGCGTATTGCTTCAGGCAACCGGGCCAGCCTATCTTTGAGTACATAATCCACGGCACCGTTACGCATCAGCTCCACGGTCTTCTCTTCTCCCAGCGTGCCGGTCACGACGATGTATGGGACCAGTGGTGCGATGGACTTTGATGCACGGAGTGCTTGGGCTCCGTCATACGTCGGCAACTTATAGTCCGCTAATATGATGTCCGGCTGAAAATCCAACAAGGCGCGCTTATAGCTAGCTTCGTTGTCGACGCATAACCATTCAAAATTAAGACCGGATCGCTTAATTTCGGTCCTGATCAACTCCGCATCCGAAGGCACATCCTCCAAATGCAGCAAACGCAACTTTCTGTCGTTCATAGCTTCGTTTTCACCGTCTGGTTAAGCAGCATCCAGTACATCCCCAACTCGGCCACGGCATCCATGAATGCCTCAAACTCGACTGGCTTGCTGATGTAACTATTTGCACCGAGCGCATAGCTTTCAACCATATCACGTTCTTCTCTGGACGAAGTCAGGATGACCACAGGCGTGGTTTTCGTGCTCTCATCTGACTTGATCGCCCGCAATACACTCAGACCATCCACTTTCGGCAAATGCAGATCAAGCAGAATCAGATGAGGCAAATTAGTAAGCCTGCGCTCTGCGTATTCACCACGGCAGAATACAAAGTTCAGCGCCTCTTCACCATCCTTCACCCAATGAATTTTATTCGTCAGATTGTGTTTTTTGAAAGCACGCAGGGTCAGTTCCGCATCGGTCGGATTGTCTTCCACCAGCAGAATTTCGATGTTTTCATTTACGTTGTTCATCATTGCTCTCCTTGTTGGGAAGCGAGAAGTAGAAAGTTGCCCCCTTGTTCAACTCGGCTTCCGCCCATATCTGACCGCCATGCCGGTTAATTACGCGTTTAGCGATGGCCAGACCTATACCTGTTCCCTCGAATTCAGTCACGCCATGTAAACGCTGAAAGACACCGAACAGTTTGTCAACATACTGCATATCGAAGCCTACGCCATTATCACGCACGAAGAAAGTAGTTGTCGCATCCTCATGCTTGCAACCGATCTCGATACGTGGCTCGACCATCGATCCGGTGAACTTAATCGCGTTGGTGAGTAGATTTTCTATCACCTGATGCAACATAGCGTGATCGCCATTGACGACCGGCAAAGTGGCAATATTCAACGTCAAATTCCGCCCATCCATTGAAGACTTCAACTCCTCCAGGACTTGATGAACCAGTTCATTCATATCGATTTCGGAGTAAGTCAACGCTGTTCGTCCGGCACGGGAGAAATGCAGGATGTCATCGATAAGTTGCGACATGCGCTGTGTGTTACTGCGCACCACGTTCAGCAGGCGTTTTCCTTCAGCATCCAGTTGATCGTTGTAGTCCTCCAGCAGAATGCGGGAAAAGCCATCGATCGCCCGCAAAGGAGTGCGCAAGTCGTGCGAAACTGAATAGCTGAACCCTTCCAGATCCGCATTAGCCTGACGAATAGATTCCAATAATTTCTTTTGCTCAGTGATGTCCTGAAAAGCCCCGTTCAAACGCACCACCTTCCCATCGAGCCGTGTCGCCTCACCCAGCGCCCTCACCCAAATATGGTTTCCCTTGGCGGTAATAAAGGGTAGTTCCAGATCCCAGGGTGTACCGTCCTGCATCGCTTTATCAATCGCAGATTGGATCACAGGCCTAGATTCCGGCGCATAGAAATTAATAGCGTTGGTCAAATCAGGCTGCACACTAGGATCTATTTCATGAATACGGTAAGTTTCCTTGGTCCAACTGAGGCGCATATCAGTCAAATCAAGTTCCCATCCGCCCACTTTGGACATCATACCCATCTGTTCTAGTATCACGGTCTGACGTTCAGATAATTCTTTGATATATTTTCGTATTTGTGCATCCATATTTTCAAAGCTGCGGGCTACACCGCCTATTTCATCGTCACGCGATCTCTCTGGAATAAGAGCCAGCGTATCTTTTTCTATGTTAAAACGTGTGACTGTGTTGGCAAGGTTTTGCAACGGCTGGACGATGTCGAATGCCTGATAGATGGTGAAAGCGAGCAAAAGAAGTAACAGCACTCCAATTGCCTGATAGAACAACAGACTAGCCTCACGAGCCATTTTTCTGGAATGATCGAGTGCGACCTCACGCGACGCGATGTGATATTGCATTAAGTCATCCAATGAGGCCTGAACCAGGTGCATCTTTCTCGCCACCTGTTCAATCGCTCTGCTTTGCCTAGTGAGATCCTTTGCATCTATCGCGGCAATCAAGTTCAGATATAACTCTGTGAGCCCTGTGCGTGTGGTGAGAAAATTGGTGAGCACTTCGCGATCCTGATCGCTGCCCGCGTGAATGCCTACCAGATTAACTGTTTCAAATAACGATTCCAGCTCTTTCGACAAGGTTTCAATCTCAATTCCGCTTTGAATAATCCTAGAAGTAGAAGCAATACCTGGGCGAGCAAGGTGTTCTAGTACGATGACCCAGCGCTCCTGTGTGTGCAACAGAATTTCTTTGCTTATTTCGGCAGCACGCTGGTGTTGGTGATTATGCGCATTAATCTCGCGTTCAATACGCGATGTGTAGTTAATGTGTGCGTACAAGCCGATACAACTGAACAGGATGAATAGCAGCCATGGCGCGACCAACTTCGTAGATAGCGTTAACTTCATGGCTCCTCCCTGACTAAAACACCCTGCGGTTTAATATGCTGTAGAAAACTACTATCAATAATGGTTTTTAAGCTGAGTTCTTTTTTTGCCGACTTGCCATGTTGAGTAAACCATTCAGCTTCCAATCTCATGGACTCAAGTAGCGCATTGTCGATACTAAGCGTGAAACGAGTGTTTTTCCATGGTTCTACCAGCAAATCTGGAGACTGCGTAGCCAAGTGCTTGATGACAATGTCCAGCGATTCACGGTTGTTGTTGGCTATGTATGTTTCAGCACGCACCAGCGCTCGCATTAAGCGCTGCAACGCCAGTTTTTTGGGTTCGATATGAGAGGCAGTGGTAGCCAGCAGCGAGTATTCGGTATACAGCGGAGTTGTGAGTGTTACGGTGGCTTGTGAAGACAGACCGACTCTAGCCTTAGCCACATGGGGTGACCAGGTAGCGATGGCATCTACTTCGCCAGATTTTAATGCTGCAGCGATCCGCTGCGGTGGAATATCGCTGATCCTCACCTCATTATCAGGTATACCCTCTGAATCTAGTGTGACAGATAGCATGAAATCAGCATTAGTATTACGGGTGACGCCGATGTGCTTACCGCGAAGGTCGGCTATCCGTTCGATATTGCAATCTCGCCGGGCAACGATAGCCGTATTTTTGGCGCTTCGATGCAGCGTAGACAATACCTTAACAGGCTGACCGGATAAGACAGCAAGAATGACCGGAGTCGAAAATACCGTCGCCACATCCGACTCGCCCGACAACACGCTGTTCAGCGCATCTTTACCGGAGGCGAACTGTTTATATTCGACCTCCACTCCCTCTTCCTTGAAATATCCTTGTGCATCGGCGACATAAAGCAGTGAAAAAACGATCTGGTCAGCATCGGCAATGATAAGCTTCTCCGGAACAAGGGGCGGTTTGTAGATAAGCGCTACGCCAACCGCCAACAGAAAGAAGGAACTGCCTACTATCAAGCGCCATTTGTTAATGAGAGTCATGATCACTCCTCTTTATCACATCACACTACTTAGACCTCATGCCTGCTCGAAAAAACAACCTTGTTGCGTCCACTCTCTTTAGCTTGGTACATTGCCATATCTGCGCATTTAAGTATGGTATCGGCAGTGGCTTGATGATTGAGGAACAAAACCACGCCGATACTCGATGTGCAACGATGCTCTACTACTGCGCCCTCTGCTGACTCCATGCAGTATGATTCTGCCAACGTCGCGCGAATTTTCTCTGCAACTGTGTATGCTTGCTTAACGGAGGTAGACTTATCCACATCCAATTCGCTGAGTAATACAACGAATTCATCACCACCAAAACGTGCAACCGTATCCATTTCACGCAAGCAACTGGTAATGCGTTGCGCCACTTCGATCAGCAGCAAATCGCCCACTCCGTGCCCGTGATTGTCATTAAGTGGCTTGAAATTATCCAAGTCGACAAACATCAACGCGCCGCCATACCGTTCACTTCGACGACTTGCAGCCATTGCCTGATCTAAGCGATCATTAAGCAGACGTCGATTAGGTAATTGTGTCAACGCATCATAAAAAGCCAGTTTTCGAATTTTTTCCTCATTCAATTTATGCTCAGTAATATCTCGAAAGATCCCGAGGGCGTGCCAAGCACCATTTATTTGCAATGCCGAAATAGTAACTTCTACCGGGAATGATTCTCCTCCCTTCCGTAACGCGTTAAGCTCCAGCATTTTTCCGACCACAGGACCTGCACCCGTTTTCTTAAATGCAAGAAATCCTTTTTCAAATGCAGGACAGGCATCAGGTGCTAGCAAAGGATGCATTTCACAGCCGATCGCTTCACTCGCTGTGTAACCGAAAATACGTTCAGCCGCTGTATTCCATAATGAAATGCATTTATCAGCTCCCATCATGATGATCGCATCATGCGCCGACTCTGTTATCTTCCGAAATTTCTCTTCGGACTCTGTGATTACCTGCGCCTGTGCGAGTAATCGTTCAGCCTGGCGTCGACCACTGATGTCACGAACAGTTGCCTGAACAAAGACCTCTTCACCCAGTTCCATACGGGTGAGAAGCACATCTGTGGGAAAAGCCTGTCCATTCATTTTCTGATGTTCCCATTCAAAGAAGTTGGAACCATCACGCATCGCCGTCGCGATCATTTGCTGCGCCTTTTCACTTGAGCACTGTCCATCTGGCTGACAGTGCGGCGAAATATCCCAAGGCCCCAGCTCAGTGAATTCAGCAACGGTGGCTACCCCAAACAATCCCAGCGTCGCTGCATTGGCATCGGTAAACTTCCAAAAAGGTGGCGCTAAGATCATCAATGCATCGCGCGAACTCTCAAATAGCATCTGATATTTTAACGTACTGACCCGCAAGGCCTCTTCAACCTGCATGCGCTCCGTAATATCACGAATTACCCCCACAAGGTACAGCTTGTCATTTAATAAAATGGACGTCGAGGTGATGTCGGTTAAAAAGACTGTGCCGTCACGCCTCTTAAAGGGAATTTTTTCGGCAAGGCTAGACTCACCCCTCACATGCTTTTCAAGCTTTTCCATGATTGATGGCAAATCCTGTGATGGATGCACATCAAATACGGAAAGATTTGTAATTTCCTCATGACTGTAGCCCAACATACGACACATTGCCTCATTGCAAAAGGAAAATTTCTTGCTCATCACATCGACAAGTAAAATTCCGTCGATGGCCCCCTTAAAAATAGCACTTAGCTTAGCCTCAGATTCACACAGGCGATTTTCAGTTAGTTTTTGATCGGAAATATCGGTCAGTGCAATACGCACAGAATGTTCGCCATTGCCCGCATCGTGAGAAAGACAGTCCATCCTAGCAACAAAGATCGATCCGTCAACACGCTGAAGATCTAATTCGAAATGCTGACTTAGATTGCTATTTAAAGTGTTCAGAAAGAATCTATGCCACTGATGGCGATTGTTTTCGGCAACAAATAGCACAAAATATGCGTTGAGTAATTCGTCTCCAACGCCCGCCAGCATAGCGGTTCCAGTCAAATTGATCTGTAAAATCAGACCATCTTTATCAAGCGATAGATACCCGATGGGTGAAAAATTATAAAGATCTTCATAGAGGTCACGCGCGTTTCCTAGTTCAGCCTGGCTATGTCTCAGGTTTTTATTCTGCATTTCAAGCTCATTCCTGAGGGCAAGAACTTCACGCAAAAGCTCACCCGCGGCCATAGGTAAATCATCAACAGACAAATCGGCCTGTGGCTCTGCGCGGGATGAAGGAGTGCTTTCAAAATTCTTATTCACATTCCTGCTCCCTATCACAATATGCATTTAAGTTACACTGTAATGTAGCTGCTACTGACATTGCTACTGACATTGCTACTGACATTGCTACTGACATTGCTACTGACATTGCTACTGACATTGCTACTGACATTGCTACTGACATTGCTACTGTCACGACCGTCAGTTTTCTTGCTAAATGTTCTATACCTCGACAGTCCGTTTATGGCACGCAGCCGATGCACAGCTTTAATAATACACCGCCTGCAAGCGGGCATTAGAGGTTTTTCTCCGTTCAATTATTTGGCCTGCTCCGAACCAGTCATTGGCGAATGCGGGCAATCGAGACACTGCGGTCCGTCACGACGGGCAGCTTCGGAGCATGATATTCAGGGGGTAATAACGCTCGTCAATCTCCCCATTCGCGCAAAGTTGGCAGTTCATCCCTATGGGCGGAAAACTTAAGGTTGAAACTGAAATCAATAAGTGCGATGCCCCCACGGGAGGGGGAAACACATCGCGCCCCATCGTACCCTTCTCGCTCATGGGCCTATCCTCGCAGGCGCGGGGGAAACCTCTGGTAGCCCAAGCCTGTACTTCGGCCTTAGGGCCTAGCCGTTGTGCTCACGGCTGTAATCAATCGGCGCATTGAAAAACAATCGCATATCTCGAATGCCACGATTAACCGTAGCGCGTGAACATTCAAGCTCGTCTTGCAGAGTCTGACAGGATACGGGATGGCGGCGTGAGAAAATTGCCTGGTGCAGCTTATAGATACGTTGCAAACTGTCCATATTTCAACTGCCTTTCGCCGACCATAGTTAGTTCACATTCAGCCAGCGCCGCAATGCAATCACATCGTTTGAAATGGACTGTTTTTGTTAAGCAGGCACAAACACAGCTGGGCTAATTCCGAAAAACTTACCTAGTTTCCCAGCCAGCGTTGCGCTGATTTTACGTTTTCCTGCCAAGATAGCTGACAGGTTGCTTTGTGGCACGATAGCAGACAAGTCTTCTTGCTTTAAACCACGTGCATCCATTAAAAAACGCAAGGCATCTTTAGGCGTGGCTGCCTCAATAGCATAGTGTTCTTGCTCGTACCTAGACACCATATCGGCAACTAAATTGAGCAAACCCGCCAGAGGATGATCTTCATCATCGCCGGTAGCGTCCAATAGAGAATTCATGAGCGCAACCATTCGATCATAGCCATCCTCGTTTTGGATAGGACGCAAATGCACCATTTCATCAAAGGCTTGCCAGGAAGATTGAATTCCCATGATATCAAACTGGGTATAAGTAGCGCGCATATTTAGCCCTTGCCTTTCCGATAGAGTTTGTTCCAGTTATCGTATTCCCTGTGTGTCATCACCTTATGTACAAAGACTTTTTTGAACCTGTATCTAACGATAACCACTAAGCGATAGTTGTTTCCGCCCACATCAAAGACGGTATAGGGTGGCACATAGTCGGCGGAGTTGAAAAATTCACGAACATGATTAAAGTCTATAAACTCGGCATGCTCAACAACCGTGTGCCACTCCCGTAATACCTTTTCTGCTTCAGGATGTTTCTGCCAGAACTCACGAAGCATTTTTATAGAGATGATGTGCATGCGCCGATTATATCAAAACGATATATAAGATCACGGGCAATAACTATTTAAATTCGGGATCGAATGATAGTAACGGAAAAACGTAGGAATCCATCCAGCAAAGACCCGTCAATGCTGTCCACGACGGGCTGGTTTCGGGCAACCAGCGTGGACAGGCGAGAAATAATGCCAGGTGCAACAACGGGAGGTGTTGCTTCATCCGTTTTAAGAACGGTCGGCCAGTTTGCGAAATCCGTACCGCCGTCGCGCAGCAGATTTTTATGCGCCATCCATGATCGAATTCCTTTTGGTGGGTTAAGTAAAAACCGGACTGCATTACGAACATAATTCACAATTGCTACGGCGTGATTTTTTATCCGCCCTGCGGGCTCGCCACTTATTCTTGCGGGTTCCGCACGCTATCTGATAGGCTCTGCCGTCAGTTTCAGATGATCTTCGAACCATATGGGCTCATCTTCGAAGCATATTAGTTCATCTGCGAACCAGATCAGTTCATCCGCGAACCATATGAAGTCGTCTGCACGCTGACTCAGATACCCGTGACACGGCGCCGGGCAACCGCTCCAGTCTGCCGCGCCTGTTAACTGGTTCGCGGATCGTGTTAACTTGCCCGCGGATGAACTCATATGGTTCGAAGATCATGTCAACTTGCCTGCTGATCAACTCATATGGCTCGCAGATCATGTTAACTTGCCTGCGGATCAACTCAACTTGACCGCGAATGATGCTAACTTGAGTACAGATCTCGAAAATTCACCTACGGCTTGCGCTAAACCGACTGACGCGCCCTCCAAATCAACTTCAAGCCACCCGCCAGGGGTGCTGCAAGGAATGTCCGTCTGAATAATTGCGTACTGCCAGAACGTTGAACGCATTTTGCGTACGGATCCGGATAAATACAATATGCCAAAAGGCCTAGACAATCCGGATCAGGGAGATGATGACTCATTGAACTTTGTCGCTGATAAAACTGCCAGCCATTAGGCTAAGCGGACAAATCGTATCCCGCGCAGTCGCCCCCCCCCGTCAAATAAAGGCACGGGATTCTCGCGGTATCCCTGCGAAAACTATTTCGTGGATGAAAAGCGGTTTTAAGAATTGATGCTATTCGCTGCGCACCAGCAAGACGGGAACGGAGGCGCCTCGCACGACACCTTCGGCAACACTGCCAAACAGCAGATGGTTGAAACCGGAACGTCCGTGCGTACCGATAACGATCAGATCGGCCGACCAGCTGCTGGCCTCCGTGTCGAGCACATGCGCAATGCGCTCGCCGTTCGCCTCCAGCAGCGAGGTCTCGACCGTGAGGTCGGCCTGCTGCGCGATTTCACGGGCTTTTTGCAGCGCGCGTTCACCGATTTTACGGGTCAGATCGCGCAGTTCCGCGTAATCGACATAGCCTTCCGTATCGAGAAACTGCAAATCATCCACCACATGCACCAGCCGTAACAGAGCCGGTTGCGCATCGATCAACTTGATCGCCTCCTGCAACGCACGGTCGGAAGTGCTGCTGCCGTCGATCGGAACCAGAATACGTTTGTACATGACGATCTCCTCGTGTTAACAACCGGTGTCACGGCGCAAGTATAAACCTCAGGAAGATTACCCGGCACCGTACAGTTTAAAATTATTTCTGCCGGCCTCTTTGGCCTGATACATGGCCTGATCGGCACACTGCGATAACTTTTCACTGTCTAGCGCATGATCCGGATAAATAGCCGCACCGATACTGAAACTGACGATACGCCCCTCTTCGCCCAATTGATGCGGCAGTGACATTTCTAGCGCAATTTTCTGAGCGACTCCTTCGATGTCCAGAGGCGAATTGATCTCTTCCAGCAGTATCATGAATTCATCCCCGCCCTGCCGGCACACCGTATCCGACTGACGAACGCAACGTGTAAGCCGTTCCGCAACCGATTGCAAAAGCTGATCGCCTGCCAAATGCCCCAGTGTGTCGTTGATGGCTTTAAATTTATCAAGATCAAGAAACATCAGGCCGACCTTGCGGTGACTGCGATCGGCAACCTGCAAAGCATGCTGAAGACGGTCGGCAAACAGTGCGCGGTTAGGCAGTTTTGTCAGCACGTCATAATGCGCAAGCATCTCGATTCTATGTTCATCCTCTTTGCGCTGAGTGATATCCGAGAACAGCGAAATATAATTAATCACTTTCCCGTTGTGATTTTTAACCGCACCGATGGACAGCCACTGCGGATACACCTCACCATTTTTGCGGCGATTCCAGATTTCACCTGACCACTTGCCAGCGCTTTCTATTATCAACCACATGGCCTGATAATATTCGGCAGTCTGCTTACCCGAGCTCAGAATTTTAGGATCGGATCCGATGACCTCTGCACTGCGGTACTGAGTGATTAGTTCGAACGCAGGATTCACCGTCAGAATACGCTTATCCGCATCGGTGATGATGATCGCTTCGCTGCTGTTTTCAAACATCTTGGCAAACAGTTCCAGCCGCTCGTTGGCCTGTTCTAGCGTACCCAGCAAGGAATTAAATGAACGGGCCATATCGCCGATATCCGGATTTCGCTCATCGACATCCGCCCGCTTGGACAGATCGTTGTTGTGCTGTATTTCCGCCATGGTCAGCTTCAATTTTTTGACAGGATCCGCGATATTCCGCTCAATCAGATTGCGCACAAACAGCCAGATCAGCCATGAAAGAAACAGCTGAATCAATATGTGACCGATCCACAAACTGCGCTTAATGTCAGCCAGATTAGCCATGTCCTGACTCAAATCGATATTGACGCTGGCCAGTCCGTTGACACTGCCCTCGGCCGCATTGTGACAGGATATACAGTTCGTTCCGCGAAAATCCTTTTGCGCGATGAAGGGCACGACTACCCGCAGCATCGGCGGTTTGCCCGGTTCGTCTATACGCCGGAATGCCGATTTTCCGGTGGCCAGTGCTGTTCGATCCATCTCGTCCTGCGCGCGCTCCTCCGGCAGCCCCGGCCCGAACTGAGAAACAACAGAATCGCCCCGTACGATGCGCAACTCTCGCACCCCCTCGGAACGTCGCGTCTTTTCCAGCAGCAACTGGCGATTGAGCGGGTTCGATATCGCGCCGGTCAGCATCAGCAAATTCATGCCGTTAATCAGCCCGTCCGCCGTTTCATCCGCACGCTGCTCGGCATGACTGATAATCTGCTTCTCGAAACGCTCTATTACCCAGTTCATCGAGATAACGAATAAGATGATCAGCGAACCTTGTATCAGGATGTGCAGTTTTTTCTGCACACCCAATTCCCGCCAGCTCAATTTTAAACTCATCTAAAATAACCTCAAAAAAGCCGGCGACGGGAAGCAATCAAAGTTTGATGAAATGCTCTCGATAATGTTTGAGCTCTTCAATCGACTCGTAGATGTCAGCGAGGGCTTCGTGTTTGCCATGCTTTTTGACGCCTTTTGCCATATCGGGCTTCCAGCGGCGGGCCAATTCCTTGAGGGTGCTGACATCCAGATTGCGGTAATGGAAGTAGTCCTCGAATTCGGGCATCCAGCGCGCCATGAAACGCCTGTCCTGACAGATCGAATTGCCGCACATAGGGGACGTGCGGATAGGCACATATTCCTTGAGAAATGCGACCATTTGCGCCGACACCGCCGCTTCATCCAGGGTCGATGCCTTAACCCGTTCGATCAGGCCTGATTTGCCGTGCGTAGATTTATTCCATGCGTCCATGGCGTCCATGATGCTGTCGGGCTGATGCACGACCAGCACCGGCGCTTCGGCAATGGTTTCCAGATTATTGTCTGTCACGACGATCGCGACTTCGATAATGCGATCGGTATCCGGGCTTAAGCCGGTCATTTCCATGTCTATCCAGACAAGGTAGTTTTGATTTTGTGCCATAATTCGTGCGCTTGTATAGAATGGTCGGACGCGTATTGTGTCACAACCGCGATTACCCATACTACCAAAACGTATAACCTTTATGTCAGCCACACAATTCACCTACCTTTTTATCGAAGTCCTCGCCCTGTCTACCCTGCTAAAACTTTGGCTGGCGCACCGTCATCTGGCCCATATCGCCGCTCACCGCACAGCCGTACCGGACGCTTTCAGCGGACAAATTCAGCTCTCCGACCACCAGAAAGCCGCCGACTATACGACTGCCAAGACTCGCTTTTCGACGCTGGGAATTCAGTTCGACGCCCTGCTGCTGCTCGCCTTCACCGCAGGCGGCGGCATCCAGTGGATTTCCGTACAGTGCCAAAGCCTATTCAGCCAGCCGATTGCGCAAGGCATGGCGATCATCGTCGCAGTCCTGCTGCTCTCGTCCTTGCTTGAAATGCCTTTTAATCTGTATCGCACCTTCCGCATTGAAGCGCGCTTCGGCTTCAACAAGATGACGTTCAGACTGTACCTGCTCGACACCGCAAAAGGCCTGCTGATCGGGGCCATTTTAGGGCTGCCGCTGTTGTTCGGCGTCTTGTGGCTGATGGAGCAGATGGGCGCCAACTGGTGGCTGTACGTCTGGAGCGTCTGGGTAGGCTTTAATCTGCTGATCCTGTTCCTCTACCCGACCTTCATCGCTCCGCTGTTCAATAAGTTCAGCCCCTTGCAGGATGAGGCGATGAAAACGCGCATCGAAGCCTTGTTATCCCGCTGCGGCTTTACCAGCAGCGGCCTGTTCGTGATGGACGGCAGCCGTCGCAGCGCGCACGGCAACGCCTACTTCACCGGTTTCGGAAAATCTAAACGCATCGTGTTTTTTGACACGCTGATCGAGCGGCTGAGCGTAGACGAGGTAGAAGCGGTGCTGGCGCACGAACTGGGGCATTTTAAACACCGTCACGTCGTAAAACGCATCGTCTCGACTTTCGCGATGAGTCTGGGGTTTTTATGGCTGCTGAGTCTGCTGATGAACACCACATGGTTTTATCAGGGACTGGGCGTTGATCCTGCCCTAAGTTCGGGACAGGCGCACACCGCGCTGGCCCTGCTGCTGTTTTTTATGGTGATGCCGGTATTCGGCTTTTTCATCAGCCCTGTCATGTCAGCCTATTCGCGCAAACACGAGTTTGAAGCCGACGCCTATGCAGCCAAACAAACCCGTGCCGCCGATCTGGTCAGCGCTTTGGTCAAGCTGTATCAGGACAATGCCGCGACGCTGACCCCGGACCCCTTGTATTCAAAATTCTATGACTCGCACCCGCCTGCTGCAATTCGCATCAGGCACCTGCAATCACTCTGAAAGAGACATCATGAAACGGATCACCGCACTACTATTGCTGCTGGGTACAACAGGCCTGCAGGCCGCACCTTTCCCGGATGGGCAAGCGTCTGCCGGCAAGGCCTTGTTCGACAAGTACCAGTGCAACAGTTGCCATAAAGATATGTTGGGGGGCGATGGAAACGCGATGTTCACCCGCGCCAACCGCAAGGTACATAACCCTGCTCAGTTGATCGCCCAGATCAAACAATGTAGCGGTAATGTGGGCGCTAATCTCAGCGCGCAGGAGGAGCAGCATTTAGGCGCCTATCTCAACCGTTATTACAACCTCAAATAAATGGAGGGCCTCCTTAACGGGCGCATCGTCGCCGCCTTCGGTCGCCAGTATCTGGTGAGAT
Organism: Gallionellales bacterium GWA2_54_124; assembly: GCA_001801025.1. Lineage (GTDB taxonomy): Bacteria > Pseudomonadota > Gammaproteobacteria > Burkholderiales > Gallionellaceae > Gallionella. Next base: position 518,101 of record MGWO01000007.1, on the reverse strand, counting down.
TGGCCGACGGCAGTCTGCTGCCTTGTTTAACGCGCGGCAAGAAGAGCGATGTGGTCTGCGGCGACAAGGTGGACATTAAACGAAGCGGCGACAATCAGGGCGTGATCGAACGTACCGCACCGCGCAGCTCTTTGCTGCACCGCTCGGATGCCTATCGCTCAAAACTGATCGCGGCCAACGTCAGCCAGATCATCATCGTGGTGGCCGCAGAACCGTCCTTCAGCGATGAAGTCGTCACCCGCTGCCTGATCGCGGCATTCGACCAGAATCTATCGGTGCTGATCGTATTGAATAAATGCGACTTACCCGCGCCCGCCGCGGCAGCCCGACAGCAACTGGCACCCTATCGCGCCATCGGCTACCACGTGCTGGAACTCTCCGCCCTGCAGGATGTAACGACGCTGCGCCCTTTGCTGCAAGGCCACACCAGCGTGCTGGTCGGCCAGTCCGGCATGGGGAAATCCACCCTGATCAACGCGCTGCTGCCCGATGCGCAAGCGGCTACCCGCGAAATTTCTACCGTGCTCGATTCGGGGAAACACACCACGACCCACGCCAAGCTCTACAAACTCGATGAAGAGAGCAGCCTGATCGACTGCCCCGGCGTACAGGCTTTCGGTTTGCATCATTTGAGTGTTGGCGAAATCGAACAGGGTTTCATCGAATTCGACAAATACTTAGGCCAGTGCCGCTTCCGCGACTGCCATCATCTGCACGAACCCGGCTGCGCGCTGCTGGAGGCGGTCGCAAAGGGCGACATCAACGCGCGCCGACTGGAATTATTTCAGCAGATCGTCGCCAACAAGGCGTAATGCCGTCAGGTCTATTTGATCAGTCCCAGCTTCTCCCAGCCTGCATGTCCGAGCTTCTTGAGCATCTCGATGTTGGCATCCGGAATACGGTCGGCATCGGGGAAGGCATCCACAGCCCGGTCTACACTGGCTTCACGCAGCAGATGTAAGGTCGGATAAGGCGCGCGGTTGCTGTAATTTTCGATGTCATCAAGTTCGGTGCCCGAAAACTGGTATTGCGGATGCAAACTGGCGACCTGAAACGCGTCGTTAAATTCAGGCTCTGCGGTGGCGATGTCGACCGCGTCGAGAAAATCGTTATAGTCTAAAAAATCGGTCAGCACATACGGGTGTATCAGCAACGTAGTGTCGATCTCATCAGGATCCGCAGCCTGCAGATGACGCAACTCGGCGATCAGTTCCTCGAACAGCGCATCCTCGGTTGTGGCGCTGCTCACCACATAGCGTATCTGTTTCTTGACATGCACGGCCTTGGCAAACGGGCACAGATTCAAACCGATGACGGCCTTTTCCAGCCAGTCCTGTGTTGCCGCGATGATGGTTTCCTCAGACATATATTCTTTCTAATCGTTATAGTATTTATAAATCGGCAAAGCAGCCTTAGCAATGCAGCGGCGCTTCATCCATCAGCGCGATTTGTTCGCGCAATTCCAGGATACGATCCTGCCAGTAGCGTTCCGTGTTGAACCACGGGAATGCAGCCGGAAAAGCCGCATCGTCCCAGCGACGCGCGATCCACGCAGCATAATGAATCAGCCGCAAGGTGCGCAGCGCCTCGATCAGATGCATCTCGCGCGGGTTGAAATCATAAAAGTCCTCATAGCCTGCCAGCAAATCGCCGAATTGCCGCGTCTGCTCTGCGCGGTCGCCCGACAACAGCATCCACAAATCCTGAATGGCAGGCCCCGTGCGGCTGTCGTCAAAATCGACGAAGTGCGGCCCGTCATCGGTCCACAACACGTTGCCGACATGACAGTCGCCGTGCAGCCTGAGCGATTTAACCTCTCCCGCGCGATCAAAACAGCGCTTGACCCCGTCCAGCGCGTGAGCGGCCACTCCGCGATACACCTCGCGCAAGGCAGGCGAAATAAAGTCGTTCGCCATCAGGTACGCAACAGGTTCGATGCCGAAGCTGTCAATATCCAGCGTCGGGCGATGAACATAAGTTTCTAGCGCGCCTACCGCATGAATGCGGCCGAGAAAACGTCCCATCCATTCGAGCGTATCCGGGCGGTCAAGCTCCGGCGCCCGTCCGCCGTGCCTGTTGAAAACTGAAAACCTGAAACCGTTGAATTCATGCAAGGTCGTGCCGTTGATGAGATTGGCCGGCACCACCGGAATTTCACGCGCAGCGAGCGTTGCGACAAATTCCTGCTCTTCCAGTATCGCGTCATCGGTCCAGCGGGCGGGGCGATAAAATTTGACGATCAGCGGCGGCCCGTCCTCCATGCCTGCCTGATAGACGCGATTCTCGTAACTATTGAGCGCCAGCAGGCGACCGTCACCGGCCAGCCCCGCGCTGTCCAGCGCATCGAGCACGAGATCGGGAGTGAGTAAACTGAAAGGGTGTTGAGTATCCATGAGCGGCATTGTACGGCAATCCGCACCCCGCTTCTCAGGTGTATAATTCCGCCCACTGTCCATACTCCAAGGAAAAATACCGTGTCCCTCTCGAAACGCGTCCAGGCCATCAAACCCTCCCCTACTCTTGCCGTTACCGCCCGCGCCGCAAAACTAAAGGCAGAAGGCCGTGACATCATCGCACTGGGAACGGGCGAGCCTGATTTCGACACGCCGCAACACATCAAGGATGCCGCCATCAAGGCGATCAATGCAGGATTTACCAAGTACACCGCCGTGGGCGGCACGCCGTCGCTGAAGACTGCCATCATCGCCAAGTTAAAACGCGACAACAACCTCGATTACACGGCCAAGCAGATTCTGGTTTCCTGCGGCGGCAAACAAAGCTTCTTCAATCTGGCACTCGCCGTGATCGATCCGGGCGACGAGGTGATTATTCCCGCGCCGTACTGGGTGTCGTATCCTGACATCATCATCATCGCCGAAGGCAAACCCGTCATCGTTCACACCGATATCACACAGGGTTTCAAACTGACGCCGGCACAACTCGAAGCCGCCATCACGCCGAAAACCCGCATGCTGGTGATCAACAGCCCAAGCAATCCTTCAGGCGCGGTGTATACGCTGGACGACCTCAAGGCGCTGGGCGAAGTGCTAAGACAACATCCGAACATTTTGATTGCCACCGACGACATGTACGAACACATCGCGCTGACCGATGAAAAATTCGTCAACATTCTCGATGCCTGTCCTGATCTGTATTCGCGCACCATGGTGCTCAACGGCGTCTCCAAAGCCTATGCGATGACCGGCTGGCGCATCGGCTACGCGGCAGGCTCAGAAGCCATCATCACCGCGATGGAAAACGTGCAGTCGCAAAGCACCTCCAACCCGACGTCGATCTCGCAAGTGGCAGCCGAAGCCGCCTTGAACGGCGACCAGAACTGCCTCGCACCGATGATCAAAGCCTTCCGCGAACGCCATGTATTCGTCGTGAACGAATTGAACACGATCCCGGGCGTGAGTTGCCTGATGGCGGGCGGCGCATTTTATGCGTTCCCCGACGCGAGGGTCGCAATCGCCAACCTGTTCAACAAAGGGATCATCACCGCGCAAACCGACATCGCCTTATCGGAATACCTGCTGGTGGAAGCCGGCGTTGCGGTCGTGCCGGGTTCAGCCTTCGGCAGCGAAGGCTATATCCGCCTGTCGTTCGCCACCTCGATGGACAACCTCGTCGAAGCACTCAAACGCATCAAAAAAGCACTCTCGTAAAACAGAACGGTGAGGGGTATACCCCTCACCCGGCAATCCCTATTCCCGTGTGCGCCGCTGAAGATAGTTACAAACAAACGGTGCTTTAAGGCGAGCACTGACCGAGTCCCGAGCGGTAGCGAGGTCGAGTTGCGCAGCCCCGTTTGTTTGTGACTATCTAAGGCACGCCGCAGGCGCGGCAAACCGGGTCGCCTTCTTTCGGTTCCTTTCTTGGCGAGACAAGAAAGGAACCACCGATAGCGGCAACTCGGCCAAATCAGTCAGTGAAGCTAGCACTGTGAAAGTCAGCTAACGAGACAGAGCCAACCTTGGGGAGCGTCCGCTATCCGGCAAGCAATTTGGTGGGATTGATTTTTCCAACAGACACCTTGCAGATATTCACGCACCTTAGCTCCGGTCAGAGCGCAAATCCCAATCTGCTACAATGATGTTTAACGCGCAATTCAACAGCGTATTGTTCCGGTCAGAGCGCAAATCCCAATCTGCTACAATCAAGGCTAAAGCCGAAGCTGATGCACTGATGTTCCGGTCAGAGCGCAAATCCCAATCTGCTACAATTAAGGCCCTGAGCGATTACGTCAAGGAGTGGTTCCGGTCAGAGCGCAAATCCCAATCTGCTACAATTACAGCGCAATGAGATCCCTGATGAATATAGTTCCGGTCAGAGCGCAAATCCCAATCTGCTACAATCAGGTCATTGACTCGCCCAAGCATATCAAGGTTCCGGTCAGAGCGCAAATCCCAATCTGCTACAATAGATTAGAGTGTTCTATGACTGGATCTCGGGTTCCGGTCAGAGCGCAAATCCCAATCTGCTACAATTGACTTTAGCCGCACCAACGGTCGCATCACGTTCCGGTCAGAGCGCAAATCCCAATCTGCTACAATCCTGTTTGCGGTAGTATCGGTAATGACCGAGTTCCGGTCAGAGCGCAAATCCCAATCTGCTACAATGACTGCCACGGGGTCGATGGGTTCAACCAAGTTCCGGTCAGAGCGCAAATCCCAATCTGCTACAATATGCACATGAAAGACGAGCGACCAACACTTGTTCCGGTCAGAGCGCAAATCCCAATCTGCTACAATCAAATCGATTCGCACCGAACTTTCACCCGTGTTCCGGTCAGAGCGCAAATCCCAATCTGCTACAATAGGCGCAGCATCTGCAACTGGCGAGCAAGGGTTCCGGTCAGAGCGCAAATCCCAATCTGCTACAATCGCGCTGCTACGTTCACGACGTGTGCGGCTGTTCCGGTCAGAGCGCAAATCCCAATCTGCTACAATTTGTGCGTTGTTGACAGGAATCAGTCTGAAGTTCCGGTCAGAGCGCAAATCCCAATCTGCTACAATGTTGCAACTGTCCGTGATGGCATGGGACAAGTTCCGGTCAGAGCGCAAATCCCAATCTGCTACAATTTGCGCAGGCTCAACAGCAAGGCCAGCAAAGTTCCGGTCAGAGCGCAAATCCCAATCTGCTACAATACCAGTGCTGCAACCACCTGATTTACTGGGTGGTTGTTGCGTTTTTGGACATCGAAAAATATGTGTTTCATCAAAAAAGATCGTACTGGTCAGGTAATTTATTTCTCGGCTGTTTGGCTTTACCGCGAAAAGTGATGATGCGCTCATACTGCTTGTCGGTGAATTGAAGGATATTGACTTTGCCGCCTTTAGGCAAACTCTTTTCTACTTGTGTGCAATAGGTGTCTACTTGACCTTGGCTGCTGCAAAAACGCATGTAAACGGAAAATTGAGACATCTCAAATCCCATGTCGAGCAAGGCATTGCGAAAATCCGTGGCGGCTTTGCGCTCAACTTTTTCAACGACGGGTAAGTCGAACATCACCACAATCCACATAAGGCGATACCCGGAAAGCATGTCACGTTAGTCGTCTTGAAATGATGCAGCAAGGCTGAGCGGCAAGCCCGGCAAAGGCAGGTCGAGTTTATCTTTTTCTCCCATAAATATTTGCGCTAATGAGGTGGCTAATTTTTGCGCGCAAACCATCACTGGAGTCGCACCTGCACTGGTTTGCATATCGTCGTATAGGGTTCTCACCAATGCGCGTTTGCTTTCCGGCGTAATCAGCCCTTCGCCTTGCTTATGTAGCTGCCAGACTTTCAGATCAATCATGGGGCGAAAGGGTTCCATCAAGTCATCCACTAAGCGCATGGCATTCCCTGCATTGCGATGGTGTAACCCGATGGTTGGATGCAGACCTGCCGCAACAACTGCACGTGCGGTGGCGGCACGTAGAGCTGTATAGCCATAGTTGAGCATTGCATTGAGCCCGTCACCTTGTTGGTCGCGCCGAAAGTCATCACCAAACAAAAGTCCCCAGTAACGCCGCGCTCCTTGCGCTTCAAAATTATCCGGGTCGCCTGAACGCACTTTGCGGACTAAAGCTGACAGAGGAATAAATGGTGCGCCAGTGGCTTCGAGTGCGGCGGCTTGTTGCTGGAGTTTTGATTTAACAATGTCTGCCCATAGCCGTTTTATTAGCGGTTGACTGGCGGCGATTTGCGCATCGAAACGCTTTGCTTGTTGATAGTTGCCATCTATCGGTAACACCATACCCACTGCGTTGTGATTAGCAGCGCACAGCACAAAGGGGGCGCAACGTTCGGCCAGTGCCACTAATAGGTTGTTGGTATAGCTCAGGCCATGTGCATTGGCGATGACAGCCGCGACATCATCTAACGGTACTTGCCCCAGCTCTTTGCGCTCACCTTCGGTATCTTGCACCACCATAAAGCCGCGAGAGAGGAACAAGTGCCGCCTGTCATCTGCCACTTCGACGATGCGGCCTATCATGGCTCTTACTCCTTGAAACCTGGGTCGCGGAGTTCGCCAGTCGGCGAAATACTTATACGGCGCGCTTGTAATTTTTGCAAAACGCTTGCCGTTTTTACGATATAGCTGAATGAGTCATTCTTATCCCGATCTCTCGCATCTACATTGGCTTCGCTCGTACTCGCAAAGGCTATGCGGGTGTCTGACCTGACCCAACAAACTCTTGCGGTGATTGGCTTTTCATTTGTCACCATGCGAATGGTTTCATCCTTCATCAACCGCATCACCAATGGCTTCCCGCTAACACTCAAAGTCGGATGCCGTAGCCGTGCTACTCCGTGTTCTCGGACTAGCTGATAAGCATCAAACGTGGAGATAACTTCGCCTTCCCATTTGCCTTTTTCATTACGAATAATTTCGATGCAGTAGTTGCTGTCACCTTTGTAGCCTTTGTATGGCCTTGGCTCACCGTTGTCTAGTAAGCCGTGTCGATCATTGGCTTTTGCGTTAGTGAATGCGATGACCTTGAGGCTTTCCTCAATGCGCTCACGTTTCCCCTCTACCATTTTGTGGATGCTGACTTTGCCATCACCGAGCAAGCCGTAAGCGGTGTCGTTGTGCATTGCGCCTTCGTGGCTATGATCAGGCTTGTGGCTCACCCAAATAGCATCAATGGCGCGTTCCACATGCTCCCGATAACTTTCCCACGGTAACGGCATGTTTTCCACAAGGCGGTTGAGTTGCTGTTCGCGCGCGCTGGCGCTGGCTTTGGCGAAGCGCTGTAGCAAGCCTTGGTCTGTCACGGCAATCACACAGGCATCCACCGCGTGGTGGCGGTGGTCGTTGCGGTTCTTTTCTCCGTTCAGGCCAAGCACATCATTCAGGCCGAATTTGCCGCGCAGCATGGCAGTCATGCGACCGGGGATGACGCGGGTGTTGGGACAAATCAGGCTCATGTATTCACGCGCCACCTTGCTCATGTGGCGGGTGTCGTTCAGCGCACGCGGTAAAAATCCAGCATCGTCTTTGAGCCAGCGTTGGTAGCCGTCTTCGGCAAAACGGTAGCGTTTTCCTTTGGGCATATGTTCCGCTCTGGCAAGGATGGTCGCGTAGTCAAAGCCAGCCGTGCTTTGCGCACCAAATGCTTCCCAAGGAGTGCGGTTGCCTTTGACGCGGTTGGCCTGACGGAGCGCTACCGTTTTGTTGTTGAGGCTGTCGTCCAGTGTTTGTGAGAAGGGCAGGATGTGTTCGATTTCTACTTCGTCGCTTAGCAACATGGCTGCGCTGATTTGTACTCCGGAATAAGGGCAGCGGCGATCAGCGGGATCAAAGCTGAGTTCTTCCCATAGAATCATTTTTTCAATGTCATCGCGCCTGACCCGCTCTTCACTTGTCTGCAAAACACCTGCAATGGCTGTGCGAATTCGCTTGTTGCGTTTTTGATTTTCGGCTTGACGCTTGCCCTCTTCATCGCGCAAGTCTTTGCTTTGCTTTAAATCGCGTGCCACTTCAACAATTACTTCGCTGGGATGTCCGTAACGCTTGATGAGAGTATTCACCACAAGGCGAACTTGGTTCAACCCGATATGCACGGTGGGGTTGGCAATTTTTCCGTAACGTTTTTCAGCGGAGTCTTCGGGCTTGCCGCTACCAAAGCCAACATGTCGTTGTAGATATTCGCCATAGTAAGGAAGTTCGTGAAATATATGTTTGGTTTTGATTTCTCCAGTTTCGGTAACGACTAGTTCGATTGGAAAAGTAAGGCCCGGCACTTCTTGGTTATTGCTTGTGTCGCTATGGTGAAAACCAGCAGCTTTTGCAGCATCAGAATACGGTACAACATCACGGCGCAGTTCCGGCAGAATGCGCGCCAGTGCCAAAGCACATAGACTGCCGTAGCCTTCTGGTAATCCAACATTGGCGATGGTCTCGGCTCGCTTCTCATCAATGCCTGTTTCATTTTGCAGCCAGCGCAAGAGCTTGGCTTCATTTTCTTCTTTGAACAATTGCATGACGATGGCATCTTGCTTCGCTTCATCGAATTTAAACCACACCGAACCGAAATGTTCATCTTTACCCAAGATGGCGCTGGTGGTATTACCTTTGAGTTCCTCGCGTTTTGGGTCTTCAAAGTTAAACTTGACCACCCCGCCCAGTCCAAGCAATTTTTTGATTTGCGTAAAAGTGCGCTTGTTGTTCTCTTCCAATGCGGCAATGAGATCGTCGCGCTGATTCAATGTCAGCGATTCTTCTTTTAATCCATCGCGCAAGATGCGCAGATTATTGACTTCCTGGTACATGCGAAAACGTTGTGTGCTGGGCAAGGCCAATGGCGCGCGTTCTTCATCAGGCATAAATGTGCAGCGACCCGGTTTGACAGGTTTGAGTGCGCGTTGATGCAGCAGTACATCTTTCAGGTCGGCTCGTGCAGCCTCGGTGAATAGGGTTGGGTTTAGTTCAGCCTGTTTTTTCCATAACTCATCGAACTCATGTTCGATCATGGCGCGGTCGATATACAAGTCGTAATACTTGTTGATCTTTGATTTTCCATCTTCCTTGATGGTTTTGTCCTGATGGTAGCGGGCGCGAACGGTAAGTCCTGCCACATCGCGTTTGTTCAGCCATTCACCCACTGTCCGGCAATTTTCCGTCTTTAGCGTTTCGCGCAACTTGTTGATGGCAGTTTTTAGTGCGCCGCTGTCATTGTCTTTTTTATCCGTTTTGCGATTACTCTTGAAGCCGCGCCGCTGGTTGATGTGGAACAGCGCGCGGGCAAATTCGGCAGGGGTAAGGGCTTCATTCAGTCCTTTTGCACGTAAAGCAAAAGGGTTCATGATTTCCAGCGCTTTACGCTGATCTTCTTTGGCGGGGAAGAATCCATATTCGATGAGTGTCTGTATCATGCGCGCTTTGCGTTTAAGCAGGCGATCACGTCGTCGGCGCATGGCGCGCGCTTCGCGTCGCGTCACTGCTAGCGAACTGCCATCTTTGGGATTTCGGCCATTCGAGAATATGCGCACACCCGCCTTAATTACCGCACAAGGCTCGTTGCCTGCATTGAGCCGAATCATCGCCCAACCGAGCGAAGTTGACCCCAAGTCGAGTGCCAATCGATAGTGCATTTTGCGTAACATGTTTTCTCCCCAGCGTGAGTGGGTGATTCTAGTACGATTTCCTTGACCACATGACATTTTCAAACTAGGATGCGCCGTACCAGTAGATTGGGATTTGCGCTCTGAACGCTAACAAGCTGAACGCTAACAAGCTGAAAGATGCACCAAATGAAAGAGCCGCTATATGCGGCTCTTTGCTTTAGATATGGGGCGTACACAACTCCTCGCGGACACTTAGTGCTTCCCTATACAGCCAATAATGTGATCGTCTGCTACTGAGGGCCATACGCAAATTGCACACTACTGTCGGTTGCGAGCGACCGCATTGCTGCTACCTATTCTATACCTCGACAGTCAACAGATGGCACATAGCCGCCACTGAGCATCATCTACTTAAATCACACGGTTGAGATGCTGCGATCAAAACGACGCAGCAAAAATTTCGTTCAATATACCGGATAACCCCGGACGGAAGTATTAGCCATTAAGGCTAGGCAATAAAATTGGATAGGACGGAGGGCTGGAAGCGGTGCAAGCTGGCGCGGCCAAGTTGAATACGGCACTTGTGGGGGTGGTCAGGCAACCGGATGGCCTGCTGATTGAGCGCCTAGGCATTTGATGGCAACCGCCGGATGGCATGGGTCACACGTTAGCGGCATCGTGCGTTATTGAGAAAGTTGCTATTTCGCTGCGAGCCTTATGTTACAAGGCTCAAATCATTTACTGATACAGGTGTCTGCCAAACGCCTTCCATACCTCGCCGCCGTGTACATCGCGCCGCTCGAACGTGGCATTCTCCATCGTCTGTATCATCACGGACGCCAGCGAAAAAAGCTCGGCCTTCGTGATCCGGCTCTGGTCATTCGATGCGTAGGCGGCCTCGACCTGTGCGGGGCCGAACGTTTTGCATTCCGCCGCCAGCTGCCGCATAGCGACTTCATCGTGCCAGTCCAGCCCCAGCGCAATCATCTTTCTCATCAAGGCGGTTTCGATATTGGCAACCTCGCCCCAGTGGTTCTCAATCTGACTCATTTGGTTATGCTTTCAGTGAAAAAGATATCGGCGGATATGTTACGGATGCTCGACGAACCGCGCGGTAATTTTGCGGGCAATCGGCGCAAACAGATAAATGACCGGTACCGCGACAGGGTAGGCGATTAGGAAAGCATGCAACCAGTGGCGGAAGAAATCCTCCGTCATGCCAACATTCGCGAGCGTAATCACAGCGGTCATCAGAAACACCATCATCGCGCCCATGACGAGCGAGAAGAACAGGTGGAAGGAATTTTTAGGCAATTTTTTCATAGCGGATATTTTAACGGATGTTGACGGTAGCGGTAAGCCGCACCGGGCTTTGTCGCGGGGAAAATCGCGAAAATGTCAGACGATCATGGCGCACCCGTAAAAAAACGGCCCGTCTTGCGGGCCGTTTTCAAGTGACAATCCGTTTTCCTGACGCCCGTACACTCAAATCAGGCAGATCATCTGAAAAACTCCATTTTTCAGAATTTGCGCTCTTAAACCTGACTTAAAGCGGACGCTTGATGCTCACAGCGCCACGGACTTGACCTACGCTGTAGCCGGTTGCCTTGTCGTGCGGATAATCTTCATTCAAGCGCGCCTTTACGCTATCGGGAAGCTGTTCTGTCGCACCGTGACAGGCAACGCACCCTGCTTGCAGCGGGATCGCCTTGATAAAGCGGAAAGACTTGCCAGCCGGTTCCTGCACCACTTCGGACAATTCCAGCGTTTCAGGCTTTTCGCCTTTAGCTGCGCGCGCCTCGAACTCCTGCAAGGCCTTTTGCTCCCAGGCATCCGCAGTTCCCAACATAGGATTGCGCACTTTAAGGCTGACGCGCGTCAGTTTCCAGCCGGTCTTGCGTGAAATTTCTCCGGTCATTTGCGGCGCGATGTCGCGGCAGACTTTAACGGCCGCATCAGGGCCGCCTTCGCTGACCGCTTTTTGATTCGCGGCGCCCAGCTGTTTCAAAAACGGCATGGCGACGGCACGGCTCTCGTCCTGATATTGAGTCAGATCTTCGGCATAGACGCTGCCTACGGTGAGACTAAGCAATGCCAACAGGGAAATTTTTTTATTCATGACGATCCTTTGATTTAAAAAGCCCGGCAATTAACCGGGCTAAAGTCTGGGAGGACTGATGGATTATTTTTTGATGCCGCAGGTGTTCACGCCCAACAGCGTGTAAGCAGGACAAAAACCGACAATTCCGGTCAGCAGCGGCACAACACCGATCCACCCCCATACGCCCACCATGCCTGTCGCAGCCAGCGCAATCAGAACCAGACCTGCAATTACCCGAAGAATACGATCCATGCCGCCTGAGTTACATTTCATTTTGAGCTCCTTGTGGTTGATGGGTCGCATATTAGGGGCAGCTCACACAACTGTCTGTGACAAACCTCACATAAGTCATTTTTTTGGTTGCATGTAATTTCGAGTAGATAACATAAATCCTATTTTAAAAATCGCCGGTGGCAGACCGGCAACTGGTTACTTTGGCTGCGTCCTTATTTATTTTTAATGATGCGCCCAAACTGCGTTTTCATTTGCAGGCAAATACCAAAGACAACGAAGTTGCAGTGAGGCATCGCCGAAACTAAAAGGCGACCCCGGTTTACCGCGTTTTCCTATTTGTAACCAAACAGGAAAACGTACCCTTGATAGTCGGCAAACAACGGGGCTGCGGAACTCGCACGTTCCGAGCAGCTGCAAACGTGCTCAAACAGTCCTCGCCTAAAATCACCGCTGTTTGCTGGCTATCTTCGGCGGTGCACAGGGGCTATCGGTGTTAAGAAACACACTCATTTCATCGTATTATTCCCGCTGTAGTTTTCGAACTAGCCGCTGCATTCCATATAGGGCCTATTTTTTTGACCATCCATTCCGGCGTATCGGGAGCACAAATGAAAACGCCCCGCACTGCGGGGCGTTTTCAATGCTTAACGGTTATCTGCTTAGTGCAAATGACCGCCAGCTTCGTCATGCACATGACCGTGTTCCAGTTCTTCTTCGGTCGCGGCGCGCACGCCGGTAACCGTGCAGTCAAAGGTGACCGTTTTGCCAGCCAATGGATGATTGCCATCCACGGTCACTTCGTCGTCGCCCACTTCCACAACGGTGTACAAAATGAAGTCTTCATCGTCAGATTCTTCAGGTGCGCCTTCGAACTGCATGCCAACGGCGACATCTTCAGGGAAAGAGCTGCGCGCTTCGACTTCGACCAGTTCGTGCTCGTATTCGCCGAAGGCATCATCCGGTTGCAGGGTAACGCTGACTTTATCGCCTACGCTCTTGCCATGCAGCGCTTCCTCTACCAGTGGAAAAATACCGTCGTAACCGCCATGCAGATAGCTGATCGGATCTTCAACCGTTTCAAGCACTTCGCCTGCCACTTCGGCATTGCGCAATTCGTAACGCAACGATACCACTGTATTTTTTGCAATCTTCATTAAATTTCCTTTTTAAAATTTCGCCAGTGCAAGCATAGACGGCGTATGTGAAAGTAATATGTATTTATTCAATCCTGAATCTCGCGACATTTTAAACACTTTGTCTGTTGTCACCTAATAAATTTTTAGCTTCTATGAGATTTACAGCGGGTCCACACAATGAGCTTTTATTTTTGCCGGTAACAGCCCGGCAGCTGGTTACTTTGGCTGCGTCCTTATTTATTTTTAATGATGCGCCCAAACTGCGTTTTCTTTTGCTGGAAAATACCAAAGACAACGAAGTTGCAGTGAGGCGTCGCCGAAACTAAAAGGCGACCCCGGTTTACCGTGCCGTCTTGCCTGCACCCAGCCAGACGGCATACCCTTGATAGCCAGTAAATAGCGGGGCTGCGGAACTCGCACGATCCGCTAGCGGCCACGTACTCAAACAGTCCTCGCCCAACTGCACCGCATTTACTGACTATCTGCGGCGGTGCGCAGGGGTAAAGGGTGCAGCTAAATGAGCTTCATTTCATCGTTGATCTTACTTGTCTTTTAAAATCATCTACGGTGTATCACATAGATCTAATTTTTAACTACAACAACGCGGGGCCTGACGAGGCTATAATCTCGCGCATGAAAAATATATCCACATTGCTAGGCGGCCTGTCCATAGACGAATTTCTGCGCGACTACTGGCAGAAGAAACCGCTGCTGATACGCGGCGCCCTTCCTGAATTCACCGGACTGCTCAGCCCCAAACAGGCGATCAAACTTGCCTGCACAGAAGAAGCGCAAGCGCGCCTGATCACCCAGTACAACGGCGAGTTTGAACTGGCGCAATCGCCCTTTACGGCAAAAGACTTCAAAGACTTCGGCAAATCGCACTGGACGGTGCTGCTGCAAGGCTTAAACCATCACCTGCCGGAAGCGGCTGAACTGCTCAAACGCTTCGATTTTATTCCGCACGCGCGTCTGGACGACCTGATGGTCAGCTACGCACCCAAAGACGGTGGCGTAGGCCCGCATTTTGACCCCTACGATGTTTTCCTGCTGCAAGGACTGGGGCATCGCCGCTGGCAGATTTCCACGCAGGCCGACCGCACGCTGATCGAAGGCGCGCCGCTGCGCATTTTGCAGGACTTCAAGGTCGAGCAGGAATGGGTACTGGGCCCCGGCGACATGCTGTATCTGCCGCCGCAATGCGCGCACAACGGCGTCGCCGAAGACGACTGCATGACCTATTCGATCGGTTTTCGCACCCCGGCCTATCAGGAGCTTGCAGAACAGTTTCTGGTTTACCTGCAAGACCGGATCGTGGTGGAAGGCAACTACGCCGATCCCGATTTGAAAACACAGGCACATCCGTCCGAAATCAGTTCCGATATGCTGACGCAGGTAGAACAGGCGATCAAGCAGGTACGCTGGGATAAAGGCGATATCGCCAATTTCCTCGGCTGTTATCTCAGCGAACCCAAGCCGCATATCTATTTCGATACGCCGGAGACGGAGCTGAGTCTGAAAAAATTCGCCAAAGCACTCGCCAGCACCGGCATTGCACTGAATCTCAAGAGCCAGATGCTATGCCACACCGATACCGTGTTTATGAACGGCGAATCCACTCAGGTGGACGCCGCCGACTACGCCTTGCTGCGCGAACTGGCTGACAATCGCAGCCTGCCCGCACAACCCAAGTGCCCGGAACATGTGATCGAAACGCTGTATGAATGGTATCTGGACGGCTATCTTTCCCCCGTTTAAAGGAAACCGACATGACGGATGACGCGCTGACACACACCCATCTGGACGGCATTACCGATTACAGCGCGGCACTCGATGCCTTATGCCAGCGGGCCCGGCATACCCTCTATTTGTTTGAAAAGAATTTCGACGGACTGGGGTTCAACTCGGAGGCACGTTACGACTGCTTGCGCCATTTTCTGCTGGCAAACCCTAACAACCGCCTGCATGTGCTGACGCACGATACGCACTACCTGTCCACTTTGTGTCCGCGCATGACGATGTTGTTGCAGCAGTTTGACGACAGGATGTTCATCCGCCAGACATCCAAAATCCTGCAACACATTACCGCGCCCTTCAGCGTAGCGGACAACCTGCACTATGTACGCCGGTTTCATTTCGATGATCCGCGCGGACTCTTTGCGCAAAACGACCCCGATAATGCACGCGCATTGACCGCATCCTTCACTGAAATGTGGTCAAGCTCCCATTCCGCCATATCCACAACGCAATTAGGCTTATAAAAATACTGCAATTTACTGGATTTTTTTAATTTTACTGGTAGAATGCCGCGACTTTGATTTTAGCTGAATCAGCGAAGTCGAACAAAATTTTCAATCATTTTTAACTTAACCTTAAGGAAACTTAACATGAAATTATCCGCTCTCGTTGCTGCTCTGTTGGCTCTTGCTTTGTCTGCTTGTGGTGAAAAGGCAGCTGAAGCTCCAGCTGCTGCTCCTGCTGTTGTTGAAGCACCAGCTGCTGTTTCTGCTGTTGAAGCAGCTCCAGCTGCTCCTGTTGCTGAAGCAGCATCTGCTGTTGAAGCCGCTCCAGCTGCTAAGTAATAGACTGCTTGCAAGAAAAAACCGGCGCAAGCCGGTTTTTTTTCGCTTAAAACAACGAGCGCATCGCGCGACTATCATTCAGCAACTTTACGGCCTCATCGTTTAGTTGCGCGGGAAGCCCCGTGCGAGCTTGCGGTCTCCCTATCAAAAAGCGCTATCTCCTGCGCTATATTATTTCCCGCCAGCCGAATCCTTCATGCTGCGTTGCAACCCCAATCCATTCCGCCTCACAATTCAAGACCCCGCACAAGGCACTGACTGCTAACGCCTGCGTATTATTGTGTGCGCTCAGATGCGCGGCAATCAGATGCTGCAAACGGCTCGTATCGAGTCTGGCCAATAGCGCCGCCGCCTCGGCATTGCCCAGATGACCGAAACGCCCCGCCACACGCTGCTTTAAGCTATAGGGATAGCTGCCGTTCATCAGCATATCGCTGTCGTGATTGCATTCGAGCACCAGCGCATCGCACCCGCTCAGCATCTGCTCGATATAGGGCGTGCTGCACCCCGCATCGGTCAACACCCCCAACCGCTTACCGCCGCCTGACAACAGATACTGCACAGGCTCTGCGGCATCGTGCGGCACAGGGTAGGGCTGAATTTCCATATCGCCAATCATAAAACACTGATGCACATCGATTTCGTGTAGCTCCTCGACCTTTTCAAATGCCTTGGGCTGCGCCCGGTGCGTGCCTCGCGTCAGCCAGACGGGAATACGGTATTGGCGTGCCAGCCGCGCCACACCGCCGATGTGATCTCCGTGCTCATGCGTCACGACGATGCCGTTCAGCTGGAAAGGCGTCACATCAAGACGAGCAAGACGCGCGACCGCCTCTTTCAGACTAAAACCACAATCAAGCAATACATGCGTCTGCCCGCTGCTCACCAGCAACGCGTTACCTTCGCTACCGCTCCCTAAAGAGGCAAATTTCATCCGATTTCCTCAAAAAAAAAGCTCACCGGCAAAGGCGAGCTTTTTTACTTACCCTGCAATCAGTTTATTGATTGATATTCTTGAAAATTGCATCGAGACGCGACTGACTCGCCTCCGAGCTTACGCCGTTCTGATCGGTGACCGCGACTTCGCATGAAGCGCCCGCATCCTTGACGGTGACGCGATAACGCAGACTCGTGTCCTCTTCATCCTTCCAGAACTGCAGCTTATCCATCCAGCCCTTTTCGACCTTGACGGTGCGCAGGAAATAAACGCCCTTCTCGCGGTCTTTGTCTTCGACGACGTAACCGGCACGTTCAATCGCAAGTCCCACCCGGCGCCAGCTCTTGTCAAACGCGTCGCTAATGACGATGACGCTACTGCCATCGAATACCTGCAGCAGCGTGGCAGCGCCCGTAGAGACGGCAGCGCCTTCGGTCGCTGCAACGGCTTGCGCAGGCGTACCGCCAAAACGCACCATCAGACGCTGCAACAATTCCGCTTCCATTTCAGGATCGTTCGGGCGGGTTTGCCACTTCGAGGAGTTTTTGTCCGCATCCAGCACTTCAACTTTGCCGCGATGCGTGATGTAAATCTCAGTCGCTTCTCCTGAGCGTTCCAGACGGATGCGATACTGATCACGTTCGCCTGAAGAGTACAGGCCATCAAAAACCTTGCCGATGATATTGCGCAGACCATCCTGAGGAATCTTGGCGCGATTTTCCGCCCATTCTGTTTCGATGATACCGGCTGCCTGATCCTCAGTCTGAATGCTCAGCCCCGTCTCACGCAAAAAGGCTTTGACGACCGGCCAGACATTTTCAGGCTGATCGGATACTTTCAACCAGCGCTGAGCGCCGTTGCGCTGCAGACTGACGCCCTTTACAACCGGCAGCACCGTGCTGCGCGCGACTGGCGCCGCTTCGCTGTTATACGCCGAGTAAGTCGCAACAGACTCTCCACCTGCGACCTTGTAACGGTCATCCACTTCAGGAGTGGTCAGATCCGGCGGCACTTCGAGGGTCGGCACTTGTACGGCAGCCGCGCCATAATCGATGCGCTTGTTACCCAAGCCCATCGCACCGCATCCGGCCAGAGAGACCAGCGCAACACTACAAATTCCAATATGCAAAGCTTTCATATTTATTCCCGAAGATTAATTTGTAAGTACGCCAGCGTCCCGCATGGCTTGTTCAACAACGTGATGCATCCCTGCCGACAAGGGCGTCAGCGGCAGGCGCAGGGTGTTTTTCATGCGGCCCATGCGTGCGACCGCCCATTTTACCGGGATAGGATTGGCCTCGACGAACAGGTTACGGTGCAATCCCAGTAAGCGGAAATTGATTTCCCGCGCCCGCACCACATCGCCGTCCAGTGCGGCCATGCACATCTCGTGCATCAGTTTGGGCGCGACATTGGCAGTAACGGAAATCGTGCCGTGCGCGCCCAGCAACATCAGCGCCAGCGTGCTGGCGTCATCGCCGCTGTAGATGGCAAAATCCTTCGGGGCGCGCGCCAGCAAATCACTGCCGCGCTCGATATTTCCTGTCGCATCCTTGATCCCGACGATATTCGGCATCTGTGCCAGACGCAGCACCGTGTCGTTGTTCATGTCCGCCACTGTACGTCCCGGCACGTTGTACAGGATATGCGGCATGTCCACCGCTTCTGCAATCGCCTTGAAGTGCAGGTACAGACCTTCCTGAGTCGGCTTGTTGTAATAAGGCACCACGGTCAGTGATGCATCCGCCCCGGCACGCTGTGAAAACTGGGCAAGCTCTATGGCTTCGCGTGTCGAATTGGCACCTGTACCGGCAATGACGGGAATACGCTTCGCAGCATGTTTCACCGCCTCTGAAATCAGCAGCTCGTGCTCTTCCAGATCGACGGTCGGCGACTCTCCCGTCGTCCCCACCACCACGATGGCATCCGTACCCTGCTCGATGTGAAAATCGATCAATCCGCGAAACGCCGGCAAATCCAGACTACCGTCTTCGTGCATAGGCGTGACGATTGCAACAATACTTCCCTTGATCATTCTGACTCTCGTTTTCGTGACAAGCAAAGGTGGCATTCTAACCTAACGGGCACGGCAAATATACCGCCGCTACTATGATTTCCATCCGATTGGCACCACACGCAAACACGCCTTGCGCGACAAACACAGGACGGCTGTGGAATAATGCACCATTGTTGAATTTCTAAGCGCTTCATGCCTGCCACCACACTTGCCACGCTGCATACAGGCGACATCGCCACCATCACCGCTATTCACGCAGAAGAAGCGTTGCATCAGCGGCTGCTGGCACTCGGCTTTCGTTCCGGCCGCACGATAGAATTAATCCGCAAGGCCAGCTTCGGCGGGCCGCTGCAGGTGCGCATCGGCACGACAGACATCGTGCTGCGCCGTCTGGAAGCCGCCAAAATCAGGATCTGCAAATCATGAAACGCATCGCGTTACTAGGCATGCCCAATACCGGCAAGTCCACCCTGTTCAACCGCATGACGGGCGGCGCAGCACGCGTGGGTAACTGGCCCGGCATCACGGTCGAATTGCTATGCGGCAAAATCCTGCTAGGCGCGGATATGGTCGAAATTATCGATCTACCCGGCATCTACGATTTGCACGGATTTTCTGACGATGAGCAGGTCGTGCGGCATTTCTTGCATGACAATGTGCCGGATCTGGCGCTGGTGATACTGAATGCGACGCAGATCGAACGCCAGATGAGCCTGCTGCTGCAGCTCAAACAGCTCAACATGAATATCGTCGTGCTGCTCAACATGTCGGATGAAGCTAAGCAATACGGCATCAGCATCGACAGCCGCAAGATGTCAGAGATGCTGCAAATGCCGGTTTTCCAGCTGAGCGGAAAATACGGCACGGGCTACCAGGAGGCCCTGCAGGCTGTGACCCGCGCACTGCGTTACCCGACACCCGGCATGGCTGAAAATGTGCGCACCCAGCTCGAACAGGACGAACACATCGAAGCCGAGATGGCGCGCGTATTAAAGGGCGCGGTTCAAATACCCGCCCGCTTGCCTGCAAATCTCACCGAAAAACTGGATCGCGTAATGCTCCATCCGGTGCTTGGGCTGCCGATTTTCTTCGGCATCATGTATCTATTGTTTCAGGGCATCTTCTTTTTCGGCCAGCCGCTGCAAATCGGCATCGGACTGCTGCTTAACTGGCTGCGTGAGACGTCCTTAGCGCCTGCCCTTGCCAGCCTGCCTCCAGCCCTGCAAGGCTTGCTGCTGGACGGAATTTACAACGGCATCGCAACGGTTGCGGCCTTCGTCCCGGTCATCGTATTGTTCTTCCTGCTGATGGCAATCGTCGAGGACAGCGGCTATTTGTCGCGCGCCGCCTTTTTGATGGATGCGCTGATGGCCAAAATGGGGCTGGACGGGAGAGGTTTCGTAATGCTGCTGATGGGCTTCGGCTGCAACGTACCCGCGCTGATGGGAACCCGCGTGATGCGCTCCCGCGCCATGCGCCTGTTAACCATGCTGATCATCCCGTTCTCGCTGTGCTCTGCGCGCTTACAGGTGTTCGTATTCATCACCGCCGCCCTGTTCAGCGCACATGCCGCGCCGCTCGTGCTGTTCAGCCTGTATCTGTTCAGCTTCGCCGCTGCGATACTCACCGCGCTGCTGTTCAAACGACAATTCGCCAACAGCGAACCCTTTGTGCTGGAATTACCCCCCTACCGGTTCCCAACCTTGCGGCAGATGGTCTTGCGCGGCTATCTGGAAGTCACCCACTTCCTGCGTCGCGCCAGCACCTTTATCATCGCAGGCGTGGTACTGGTCTGGCTGCTCACTCACATCCCCTTCGCGGCACAGCCTGCCAGTCCGGAAACGCTGTCGGGCATGATAGGCAGCCTGCTGCACCCTTTTTTCGCGCCGATCGGCATCAACGAACAGCTCACCATCGCACTGCTATTTGGTTTTGTCGCCAAGGAAATCGTCATCGGTTCGCTGGCGGTGATCTACGGGCTGACAGGAAGTGCGCTCAGCGGCGCACTCGCCCAGCAACTGGACTGGGTGCAAGCCTATAGTTTCATGCTGTTCACGCTGATCTACACGCCCTGCCTGTCGACGATTGCGACACTCAAAAGTGAATCGAAGAGCCGTCGCTTCACCCTGCTCGCACTCATCTGGTCGCTAGCCCTTGCGTGGCTGGTCAGCTTTATTTTTTATCAGGGCGCACGCGCGCTGGGCTACTAAATAGCGGCATTATTTGGCCGTTGGCACCGGTGCAGAAGCAATTTGACTGACGTTGCCGTCCAGTATCTGAAAGAAAACCTCATTGCTCTTGATCATACCCAACTCGCTGCGCGCACGCTCTTCGATCGCCTCGGTGCCCTGTTTCAGATCGCGCACCTCCGCGTCCAGCAAGCCATTACGCGTCTGGATCTTTTGATTAATCTGCTGTTCTGCCGCAACCTGACGGTGCAAATCCTGCACCTTCAGCCAGCCGCCGCGGCCCAGCCAAAGCGGATATTGCAATAGCAGCAGCAACACAATCAATATCAGTGTGATTATTTTCATATATGCAGGATGAGTCTTTCGACTTACTCAAACCAGTCAATACCACACGAAAAAAACGCCCCGGCCTGAACCTGGGGCGCATATTTATCCTGAACCCTGACTTCCTAGTTCAGCTGATAAAAAGCATCGAGGCCGGGATAGGAGGCAACTTCACCCAAATCCTCTTCGATGCGCAGCAGTTGATTGTATTTCGCCATACGATCCGAACGGGAAGCGGAACCCGTCTTGATCTGCAGCGCATTGGTTGCAACTGCAATGTCGGCAATCGTGCTGTCCTCAGTCTCGCCTGAACGATGCGAAATCACGGCGGTGTAACCTGCGCGCTTCGCCATTTCAATCGCGGCAAACGTCTCGGTCAGCGTACCGATCTGGTTGACCTTGATCAGGATGGAGTTAGCAATGCCGCGACGAATCCCTTCGCGCAAAATCTTGGTGTTGGTAACAAACACATCGTCACCGACGATCTGGATCGTTTTGCCCAGACGATCAGTCATCAGCTTCCAGCCGTCCCAATCATTTTCAGCCATGCCGTCTTCAATGCTGATGATAGGGTACTTGTCAACCCAGCTCGCATACAGATCAACCATTTGCGCTGATGTCAGCACCAGACCATCCGCCTTCAGATGATACATACCGTCTTTGTAAAATTCGGAAGAAGCCGGATCCATACCGATCGCGATATCCGCACCCGGCACATAGCCTGCCGCTTCAATTGCTTCGACGATCACTTTCAGTGCGCCTTCATTCGAACCCAGAGAAGGTGCAAACCCGCCTTCATCGCCAACGGTCGTTGGCAGACCGCGCTTGTGCAATACCGCCTTTAAGGCGTGGAATACTTCAGTGCCGTAACGCAACGCTTCGTGAAAACTCGGAGCACCAACCGGAATGATCATGAATTCCTGCATATCTGCGCCGCCAACCGCGTGTGCGCCACCGTTGATGACATTCATCATCGGCACGGGCAACTGCATCTTGGCAGAACCGCCCAGATAACGGTACAGCGGCAGACCGGATTCTTCAGCTGCCGCACGCGCAACCGCCATTGATACCGCGAGAATTGCATTCGCACCCAGACGTGACTTGTTTTCAGTGCCATCGAGTTCGATCATAGTCTGATCGATATAAGCCTGTTCCATCGCTTCGAGTCCGATGATCGCTTCGGCGATTTCGGTGTTGACATACTCCACCGCCTTCAACACGCCACGCCCCAAATAACGGCCCTTGTCGCCATCGCGCAACTCCATCGCTTCGCGCTCACCGGTGGAGGCGCCGGACGGCACCGCAGCACGGCCCATGACACCGGATTCAAGTAAAACATCCGCTTCGACAGTCGGGTTGCCGCGCGAATCTAAAATTTCACGGGCGATCACATCAACAATTGCACTCATTTTTTATCCTCAACAATTCAAAACATTAATAACTTCAAATAAACAAGCGCGCTGATACGCGCAACACATTCTTATACGTTCTTCAAATCCACGGTCTCTTCAATCAAACCCTGCTGCTTGACGGTCTGATCGAGCACCATCAGCGTCTTCAGAAGCGCCTTCAGATGCCCCAGCGGAAATGCATTAGGGCCGTCTGACAACGCCTTGGAGGGCGTCGGATGGGTCTCCATAAACAGACCCGAGATTCCAGCCGCCACGGCCGCCCGCGCCAGTACCGGCACGAATTCGCGCTGACCGCCCGACACGGTTCCCTGACCGCCGGGCAACTGCACCGAATGGGTCGCATCGAATACCACCGGGCAATGCGTGTTGCGCATCACAGCCAGCGAGCGCATATCGGACACCAGATTGTTATAGCCGAATGACGCACCGCGCTCGCACACCATGATGTTGTCCGCACCGCTCACATCGCGGGCTTTCTCAACCACATTCTGCATGTCCCACGGAGACAGGAACTGCCCCTTCTTGATATTCACAGGTTTTCCGCACCCTGCGACCGCATGAATGAAATCCGTCTGGCGACACAAAAATGCAGGCGTCTGCAACACGTCCACCACGGAGGCCACCGCGCCGATTTCTTCGATGCTGTGCACATCGGTCAGCACGTTGACGCCCAGTTGCGACTTCACATCAGAGAGTATCTTCAAACCCGCATCCAGACCAAAACCGCGAAACGATTTACCCGAACTGCGATTGGCCTTGTCGTACGAAGACTTGTAAATGAACGGCAAGTTCAATTCGCGGCAAATTTCCTGCAACGCACCGGCCGTATCGATCGCCATTTGTGCCGACTCGATCACACAAGGCCCCGCGATCAGGAACAACGGCTGATCAAGCCCCGCTTCAAAATTGCATAACTTCATGCCGATGCCCCTTGCGTCGCCTGACGCTGCAAGGCGGCGGTGACAAAGGCGCTGAACAGCGGATGGCCTGTGCGCGGCGTCGAAGTAAACTCGGGATGGAACTGAACGCCGACAAACCAGGGGTGCATAGATTGCGGCAACTCCATGATTTCGGGTAAATTTTCTGTCGGCGTACGCGCCGAGATAATCAAACCGGTCTTTTCGAGTTCAGGCACGTAATGATTGTTCACTTCGTAGCGGTGACGATGGCGCTCATTGACTTCATCGCCATAGATGCGCTGCGCCAGTGTGCCCGCACCGACCGGACAGCGCTGCGAACCCAGACGCATTGTGCCGCCCAGATCGGAGTCGTTGCTGCGTGTCTCGACGCGGCCTTCGCGGTCGCGCCATTCGGTGATCAACGCCACGACCGGATGCTCCGTTTCAGGATTGAGCTCGGTGCTGTTCGCATCTGTCATGCCTGAAACATGGCGCGCATATTCGATCACGGCCAGTTGCATACCTAAACAGATGCCGAGGTAGGGCACCTTGTTTTCACGCGCATAACGAATCGCGGCAATCTTGCCTTCCGTACCGCGCGCGCCGAATCCGCCGGGCACCAGAATTGCATCGAAATGCGCCAGAGCCGCAGTCCCCGTTGTCTCCAGCACTTCAGAATCGATGTATTCGATATTGACGCGCGTTTCGGTATGGATTCCCGCATGGCGCAACGCCTCGATCAGCGACTTGTAGGACTCAGTCAGTTCGACGTATTTGCCGACCATACCGATGGTAATTTCATGCTGCGGATTTTCCAGCGAATGGACGAGACGGCTCCACACCGTCAAATCGGCCGGCGGCAAATCCAGCTTCAGCTCTTCGCAGACGATGCGATCTAAACCCTGGTCATTGAGCATTTGCGGGATCATGTAGATGCTCTTGGCATCCCACATCGAAATAACCGCCTCTTCGCGCACGTTGGCGAACAAGGATATTTTGGCGCGTTCATCGTCCGGAATAGGACGGTCGGCACGGCACAGGAGCGCGGTCGGGAAAATACCGATCTCGCGTAACTTCTGCACGCTGTGCTGAGTGGGCTTGGTTTTCAATTCGCCTGCTGTCGCGATATATGGCACCAGTGTCAGATGCACATAGGCCACTTTGTTGCGCCCCATGCGCAGCCCCATCTGGCGTGCAGCTTCTAAGAACGGCAGCGATTCAATGTCGCCCACCGTGCCGCCAATTTCAACGATCGCCACATCGACGATACCGTCAGGATAAGCTGCCGCGCCGCGTTCGACGAAGGCCTGAATTTCATTAGTGATATGCGGGATGACCTGCACCGTCTTGCCCAGATACTCGCCGCGGCGCTCCTTGCGGATCACACTCTCGTAGATCTGGCCTGTGGTGAAGTTGTTCGCTTTGCGCATCTTGGCGGAAATAAACCGCTCGTAATGCCCCAGATCCAGATCGGTTTCCGCGCCGTCTTCGGTGACGAACACCTCGCCGTGCTGGAACGGACTCATCGTCCCCGGATCGACGTTGATGTAGGGGTCGAGCTTGAGCATCGTGACTTTTAAGCCACGGGATTCGAGAATTGCCGCAAGGGAAGCTGCGGCGATACCCTTCCCTAAGGAAGAGACAACGCCACCGGTGATAAATATATACTTGGTCATGCGGGTGCCCGGAAAAATGCTTTTGGTAAGGGGCGATGATACCGTAAAACCCCCGTCCTTCAAAATCCAATCAGAGCAAAATCGCCGGAAAACTTTAATTTTTTCACTTCTTATGACGAACTCGCGCGTAACGATTGACAGACAACACTAAAAAAAACTACATTGCTCCATTATTTCAGTCACGCACTCAGGAGACCTCATGTCCGACATTCAGTCTGTAATGCACGAAAACCGTGTCTTTACCCCCTCAGCAGATTTCGTCAAGCAGGCCAATGTTTCCGGCATGGAGGCTTATCAGGCGTTATGCGCCGAAGCGTCAACGGATTACACGGGCTTTTGGGGACGTCTGGCGCGTGAAACGCTGCAATGGAAAAAACCGTTCACCAAGACGCTAGACGATAGCAACGCCCCCTTCTACACATGGTTTGAAGACGGCGAGCTGAATGTATCTTACAACTGCCTGGACAGACATCTGGCTGACAGCGCCGACAAGACCGCTATCATCTTCGAAGCAGATGACGGCGTTGTAACAAAAATCAATTACCGCGACCTGCACGCACGCGTGTGCCAGTTCGCAAACGGCTTAAAATCGCGCGGCATCAAAAAGGGTGATCGCGTCGTCATTTATATGCCGATGAGCATCGAAGCTGTGGTCGCAATGCAAGGCTGCGCCCGCATTGGTGCCATCCACTCCGTCGTATTCGGCGGTTTTTCGTCCAAGAGTCTGCACGAACGCATCACCGACGCCAAAGCCTCCGCCGTCATTACCGCCGATGCACAGATGCGCGGCGGCCGCACCATGCCACTCAAACCGGCGGTTGATGAAGCGCTGACACTGGGCGGATGCGAATCGGTACACACCGTCATCGTCTACCAGCGCGCAGCCTGCGATACCGCGTGGAACGAATCCAACAACATCTGGTGGCACGATCTGATCGCGGGGCAAGGCAGCACTTGCGAGCCTGAATGGGTCGGCGCTGAACACCCCTTGTTCATCCTCTACACCTCAGGCTCGACCGGTTCACCGAAGGGCGTGCAGCATTCGAGTGGCGGTTATTTGCTGGGCGCGATGATCTCGATGCAATGGGTGTTCGACTACAAGGCTAACGATATTTTCTGGTGTACCGCCGACGTGGGCTGGATTACCGGCCACAGCTATGTCGCCTACGGCCCGCTGGCGATGGGGGGCACGCAGGTCATTTTCGAAGGCGTGCCGACATACCCTGATGCAGGACGCTTCTGGAAAATGATACAGGACCACAAGGTCACGACCTTCTACACTGCACCGACTGCGATCCGTTCGCTGATCAAGCTGGGTGGCGAACTGCCGAAACAATATGATTTGTCCAGCCTGCGCCTGTTAGGCTCGGTGGGTGAACCGATCAATCCGGAAGCCTGGATGTGGTATTACAACACCGTGGGCGGTGCACGCTGCCCTATCGTCGATACCTGGTGGCAAACCGAAACCGGCTGCCACATGATCGCCCCGCTGCCGGGTGCAATGCCGATTAAACCTGGCACCTGCACCCTGCCGCTGCCGGGCATTATGGCGACCATCGTCAACGAAGCAGGCGACGAGGTATTCGATCAGCACGGGGGATTCCTCGTCATCAAAAAACCGTTCCCGTCGCAGATTCGCACCATCTGGGGAGATCCTGAACGTTACAAGAAGGGCTATTTCCCGGAAGAAATGCACGGCGCGTATCTAGCCGGCGACTCTGCACACCGCGATGAGGACGGCTATTTCTGGATCATGGGGCGCATCGATGACGTGCTGAATGTCTCAGGCCACCGTCTGGGTACGATGGAGATCGAATCGGCACTGGCATCTAACCCCCTGGTTGCGGAAGCCGCCATCGTCGGCCGTCCGCATGAAATCAAGGGTGAGGCGGTCGTCGCCTTCGTCGTTTTAAAAGGCGCACGCCCAGAAACACCGGAAAAAGCGCGCGAAATCGCCGAGGCACTGCGCAACTGGGTCGCCAAGGAAATCGGCCCGATCGCCAAGCCTGACGAAATCCGCTTCGGTGAAAATTTGCCTAAGACGCGTTCGGGCAAGATCATGCGCCGCCTTCTGCGCGCCATCGCTAAGGGCGAAGAAATCACGCAAGACGTATCAACGTTGGAAAACCCGGCAATTCTCGATCAACTTAAGAACGCCGTCAGATAGGTTTCGGCGCAGCCTCGAATCAGCCATATCGATTCGAGGCGAAGTCAAAACCCAGCCATTCTCGATCAACTGAAGAATGCCGTAAGGTAAGTAATCACTGCTTGTTAATTAACGCCCGCAATTGTGGGCGTTTTTTATTTACATACCCCTGTTTTTAGATTGACCGTACACCTCCAACTCGGCTACTCTTGCGGGCTTTTTCTCTATCCGGTACTTACCCCCCTTGTTCAAACTGTTTTTTTCGCTGCTGCTAACCGCCTGCACGCTGAGTGCACAAGCTCAGACTATCCAGCCCCGGATAATCGTCCCTTGCGCGCGCAATATCGATCTGATACTGAGCGATGCGCCTGAGTACGGCGATCTGTGGCAGCGGCTGCGCGAGGGCTTTGCGATGCGACAAATCAGCGATTCGCTCGTTACGCATCACGAACAATGGTATGCAAAACGCCCGGCCTATATCGCCCGAATGATGACCCGGGCCAACCGTTATCTGTATTACATTACCTCCGAAGTCGAGCGTCGCGGCATGCCCGCTGAAATCGCCTTGCTGCCGATGATAGAAAGCGCCTTTAATCCGGGCGCCTACTCGACCAGCAATGCCTCCGGCATCTGGCAATTCATCCCGTCCACCGGAAAAAATTTCGGCATGCGGCAAAACTGGTGGTATGACGGCCGGCGCGACATCATAGGCGCGACCAACGGTGCGCTCGATTATCTGGAAAAACTGCACACCATGTTCGGCGACTGGGAACTGGCGCTCGCGGCCTATAACTGGGGGGAAGGCTCGGTGCATCGCGCGCAGATGCGCAACCGAAAACTCGGCCTGCCGGTCGATTATGCCAGCTTGAAACTGCCGGATGAAACCCGCAACTACCTGCCGAAACTGATCGCGATCAAAAATATCGTCGCCAACCCGTCAAAGTTTGGCCTGACCCTGTCCGACATCCCCAATAAACCGTATTTTATGTCGGTCGCCACCTCGAAACACATGGACGTTAAACTGGCAGCGCAACTGGCGGACATTAGCCGCGAAGAGTTTATTGCGCTCAATCCCGCACACAACCGCCCGGTCCTCTTGCAAAACAGCAACGATTATATTTTGCTGCCGGCAGACAGCGTCCTGACTTATAAAAACAATCTGGAAAATTATGACAAACCGCTGGTGAGCTGGCAGGCCTATCGCGCCAAAAAGGGTGAGCGGCTCGACCATCTGGCGCCGCGTTTTGGCCTGACGCTGGAGCGCCTCAAATCCGTCAACGGTTTATCTGCCCGCGATAATTTAAGCGATGGAGAGGCGCTGCTGGTGCCGCTTAACGGGGAGGTTGCAGAAAACGAAGGGGAGTTTGAAGCTTTCAACATGCACTTGCATCCCACCGCAAAAATCAACCGCAATGGCGCCTCGATCAAATACACCGCGCACAGCGACGAACCGCTGGACAAGCTGGCCTCCCGTTACCATGTCAGCGTTGCAAGCTTGAAGAACTGGCACAGCAAACCAAAGGGGCGCGCTAAACCAACATCGCGCGCGCGCACAAAACCGGCGCATAACAGACATCGCTAATTTTATCGATGCGTGATTTTTTTGGCGAATTCGTTAACGAAACGATAGGCTCGCCACGCTCGCAAGCCGCCTTTGATCAAACCGGAAATGCCGCGCTGCCGCACGATGGCCAGACTTAACACGCCCGCTACCAGTACGGCATGCCCGCGCACAAAACTCACCATCCGCCACGCACCATCGGCCACTCGAAACGCCGGCCGAAAATTGACCGCGATGCCCGCCAACTGTTCGCGCTGCGCGCTGATGTTGTCACGCAGTAACTGACGGCGTGCCAGCATCGCCTGTCTGCGTTTAGTCATGTGTGCCATCCAGCTGTTCGCGATCGACCGCGAGTTCTGCCAGCGTGACAGAAAACAAGGTGCTTTTTCTGCGCGAAATGCACAACAGCTTATTCGCCAGCAGCACACCCGTGATAACAAACAGCGTACCGAGTCCGCCCAGCACCGCCAGACGATAGGTATCCCAAAACAGCACGACGACAAAAGTCGTCAGCAGCAGGATACCCATCGCGAAACAAAACAGCGCGGTGAAAAAATAAAGGAGCATCTGCTCCAGCTGCAGACGCTCCTCATATAATTCATTTGCAAGCAACGCAAGCCTGGTGGACGCAACCGACGTCAGCGTGGACAACAACCGCCTGACTGACCCCAGCAGACCTGAGTTAACTGCTGACATTACCGGCCGCGCGAGATCAGCATGCCCACCACAAGCCCCACACCGGCAGCGATACCCACCGCACGCCATGGATTTTCATGCACATATTCATCCGTAGCACGCGCCGCCTCGCGGGTTTTTTCCAGCATCGCTTCTTCCGCATCCGCCAGACGCACCTTCGCCGCGCTCAAACTATCCTGAATGCGCTCACGTGCCGCGCTGACTTTTTCTCCCGCCTGACCTGCTGTCGCGCGGAGCAACTCTTCGGCATCAGACACCACCAGTTGCAAGTCCTGCATCAATTTTTCCTTGCTGATGTCGTTTGTGCCCGATAAATTTTGACTCATGATGCTCTCCTGAACGGTTTAATTGATGAATAAAATCCCTGCCACCTTTTTAATCTAATGCCGTCATCCCGTCAACCGATATTGACTGAAAATGGCAATGCACCACATGGCTTTCTGACACATTCACAGCGTTCGGGTAGTGTTCCCGGCAAATATCCTGAACACAAGGGCAGCGCGGTGCAAAATGACAACCTGCGGGCGGATTCGCAGGCGACGGCAAATCCCCTGCCAGACGGATATATTCGCGCGCACCTTCGTCGATACGAGGCACGGCCGACAGCAAGGCTTGCGTATAAGGGTGAGCCGGATGATTCATGACGTCGTCCGTGCTGCCGCGCTCGACGATGCGCCCAAGATACATCACACACACCTCATGCGCCAAATACGCCACCACGGCCAGATTATGCGTGATAAACAAATAGGACAGATTCAATTCCTGTTGCAGCGACTTAAGCAAATTCAAGATTTGTGCCTGAACCGACACGTCCAGCGCGCTGGTCGGCTCATCGCAAATCAGCAAACCGGGCGATACGGCAAGCGCACGGGCAATTGCGATGCGCTGGCGCTGACCGCCGGAAAACTCGTGCGGATAGCGCCATTTGGCGGCCCGTTCCAGCCCAACCTTATCGAGCAATCCGTCAATGTGCGCCTGACGCGCCGCACTGTTAGCGCCGACTTTTAGTGCACTCATCCCCTCCTCGAGGATTTCGGCCACGCGCATCTTGGGATTGAGCGAAGCATAGGGGTCCTGAAACACCATCTGCATCGACGCGCGCGCCCCTAGCGCTCGCCCGTCAAACACGACACGGCCTCCCGTGGGCGGAATCAGTTGCAGCAGCGCCTTGCCCAGCGTCGTCTTGCCGCACCCCGACTCGCCCACGATGGCAAGCGTTTTCCCTTTGGCTATCGCAAGTGAGACACCATCTACGGCTTTGACCTGCCCCACGACTCGCTGCAAAATCCCCTTGCGGATCGGAAAGTGTACTTGCAAATCTTGAACCTTCAGGATGCAGGATTCAGGATTCAGGATCGGGTTGGGTTTGGCGACATCCTGTAACTTCGGTGTTTTTTCCTCAATCCTGAATCCCCCATCCTCAATCCTGTCGTACAGATGACATCGCACGCCCTCCCCCTCAGACAGCGTGATCCACGCAGGCGTCTGTTCGCGGCACAAAGACCATGCCCTATCGCAGCGCGGCGCAAAGCGACAACCCTGAACAATCGAGCCCAAGGGCGGCACACTGCCGGGAATCGCCGCCAGCGGCTGATCGCGCAATCCTGCCTGCGGCAGAGCGGCAAACAGTTTTTGTGTGTAAGGGTGCAACGGGCGGGAAAATAATTCCTGACGCGAGGCCTGCTCGACAATCTGACCTGCATACATGACGCCGACGCGATGCGCCGTTTCGGCCACCACGCCCAAATCATGCGTGATCAGCAGCATCGCCATACCGGTAGATGCTTGCGTGTCGCGCAGCAGTTGCAGCACCTGCGCCTGTATCGTGACATCGAGCGCCGTGGTCGGCTCATCAGCGACCAGCAAGCGCGGCTTGCCTGCCAGCGCCATCGCGATCATCACACGCTGCTTCATGCCGCCTGACAACTGAAACGGATATTCATTCACGCGCCACGCAGCATCGGGAATCCCGACACCGGCAAGCAATTCGACACAGCGCTGCAGCGCCAGAGCGCCCGACAACCCCTGATGTAAGGCCAGCACCTCGATAATCTGCGCGCCCACCGTCATCACAGGATTCAGGCTCAGACCCGGCTCCTGAAAAATCATCGCCATCGATCCGCCGCGGATACCGCGCATCAAACGCTCGGGCAAATCAAACAAAGACACACCGCCCAGCACGACGTCCCCCGACAGGTTGGCAACCCCGTCAGGCAGCAGCCGCATCAGGGAGAGCGCCGTCATCGACTTGCCGCAGCCGGATTCCCCTAGCAGCGCAAAGGTCTCGCCCGCCGCTATCTCGAAGGAAATCCCGTCCACGATGGCAAGCCCGCTGGCGAGCCCCGTAACCAGATCTTTGACTTTAAGCAGACTCATGAGCGGTTTAACCTCGGATCGAAGGCATCGCGCACGGCGTCCGCGAACAGGTTGGCAGAGAGCACCAGCGTCAGCATAAAGCCGAAGGCCGCAGCCAGCGCCCACCACACCATCGGTTCTCGCGCCATCTCAAGCCTCGCGCCGTTGATCATGGTACCGAAACTGATCATCGAGGGATCGACCCCCACACCGACATAGGACAACACCGCTTCGGCGAGCACCAGCCCTGAAAAATCCATCACCAGCGCAATCAAAATGATGTGCATCACGTTTGGGATAATGTGGCGCGACAAGATGCGCATCGATGACACGCCAAAAGATTGCGCCGCCTGTATATATTCCATCTCGCGCAGTTTCAAGGTCTCACCGCGCAGCAAACGGCAAAGACCGGTCCAGCTCGTCATACCCAGTATCAGGCACAAAAACACCAGCCGCAAATCAGCGCGCGAGGCGGCGGTATCGAACCAGTTAGGATGCGTGTCTATCGTCACCTGCATCATCAACACCGCAGCGGCAATCAACAACACACTGGGAATCGAGCTCAGCACGGTATAGACATACTGGATCACATCATCCACCCAGCCGCGAAAATAGCCGGCGGCCACCCCTAAAAACAGCGCCAGCGGCAAAGTGACCAGCGTCGTCACCGTCCCGATGATCAGCCCCGTACGTATACTTTTGAGCGACAGATACAACACATCCTGCCCCACTTTATCGGTGCCGAGCACATGATAGACAGCCGCCAGATTCAAAGTCATACCGATCAGTGCGGCTAAAATCACCACAGTTACACCGATCGCGCGCCGAGCTTTAAATCCCAGCAGCAGGCCCGCTAACACGCCCGCTATCGCGCCGGTCAGCGCACGTCTGGCGACATCATAGCCTGACGCCTCAGGCAAATGTGCACCGCCATATTTAAGCCTGGGATAAGTGCGCACCACCCGCCCCTGTTCATCGGTGGTACTTTCCTTCGCATACAGCGCAACGGCCAGCGGCGCCGAATACGTTTTCTCGGTGTGCAGGCGCAACGGTTCTGCCAGCTTGTCGAACACGCTCAGCACTTCGGGCGAATACGCCCCGTTCAAGGCGACCC
The DNA here is from genome assembly GCA_001801025.1 of Gallionellales bacterium GWA2_54_124. GTDB lineage: Bacteria > Pseudomonadota > Gammaproteobacteria > Burkholderiales > Gallionellaceae > Gallionella. Next base: position 485,165 of record MGWO01000007.1, on the reverse strand, counting down.
GGTAGTGCAGGGTGTCGAGCAAGCCCACCAGCACGAACAGGGATAACACCAGCAAGGAACACATCGCCACGGCACTTCGACCAACCCGCCGCCAGGGCAGCAAAAGATGTTCATGGCGACGGATATGCCAGAACGCGACACAGCAGGCGCCCAGCAGCAAAAAGACCAGCGCATCGCTCCACAGGATGACCGGCATCATGACAAGCGCACCCGGGGATCCACCATCGTGTAGGAGATATCGGTGAGTATCAGTCCTGCTATGTACAGCAGGGAACCTAAAAACACCATCGCGCGCACTACTGAAAAATCCTGCGCGTTGATCGCATCGATCGTATAGCTGCCAAGACCCGGAATACCGAAGAACGATTCGGTGAGCAAGCTGCCCATGAACAACAGGGGAATGACCACCACTACACCGGTGAGAATCGGGATCATCGCGTTTTTGAGCACATGGGTAAACAACACCCGCAGTTCTGACAAGCCTTTAGCGCGCGCGGTGCGCACGTAATCTCGGCCAATTTCCTCTAAAAAGATCGTGCGATACCAGCGGCTGGAAGACCCTATGCCGCCGATCACACCGATGATCACAGGCAGCACGACGAACTTAAACCCACCATCGCCGTAGCCTGAGATCGGCACCAGATGCCAAAGTTTGCTCACCAGAAACTGGCCGCCGATGATGTAAAACAATCCGGATATCGACATCAGCACGACGCACAGTGCAACCCCGGCGATATCGAGGGTGGTGGCGCGAAACAAGGTCATCAGCAAGGCGAAACTGACATAACAGGCAAGGCCGATCAGGAAAGTCGGCAGGGCGATCGCCAGACTCGGCCCCATCCGCGTGGCGATTTCATGCGAGATACTGCGCCCGTCATCGGAATAGCCAAAATCCAGCACGAACATACTGGCTGATTTGTGCCAGAAAATCGTATCGGTCAATTGCCCGGCACCGGCAGCCCGGCTGTTGACCAGCAAGGGCTTATCGTAACCCTTTTGCAACTTCCATTTTTCGATCGCCTCGGGCGTCACGCGCTTGATCCCGAGTTGCATGCGCGCCATGTCGTCCGGCGTATTCACGACAAAAAACAGCGCGAAGGTGAGCAGATTCACCCCGATCAGAATCGGGATGGCGTAAATAAGGCGGCGAATGAGATAGGCTATCATGAGTGCGCTATTGTACGGATAAACAAGCCCCGGCCAAACAGTCGGCCCTCATTATCGAAGTGTGAATAGAAAAATGGCATTTAACCCTGCTATCTGCTGCACGCTTCTTTTTTCTGTAGTACACGCCACAACCAGAATCCCGACAGCAGCACCAGCACCAGCGCGCTCCATAACGGCCAGCGTGACGGCTGATTCCAGCGGGCGCGCAACGCGTCTCTCGACTTGGCATCCAGACGCCAGTATTTGAGCTTGTTGTTCGCCATGACGCTGGGTTTGACGTTATGCAGCCAACCGTGTTGCAGCACGTAGTTCTTCGGATGATAGCCCCACAGCCAGGGCGAATCGCGACGCAATATTTCCAGCATCTGATCGATGATCGCCTGCCGCGCCGGACTGTTTTCCATGTTTTTCATCTTCAGGAACAAACGGTCGTAGTCAGGATTGCTGTAATTGGCCGCATTCTCGCCCGAGTAGCTCACCTTACCCTGCGGGCCGTGCAGCAAAAACAGGAAATTCTCAGGATCGGGATAGTCGGCATTCCAGCCGAAATAGAACATCTGCGTGTCGCCACGGCGCACCTTATCCTGAAAGCGGTTGTAATCGGTGCTGCGCACCACCAGTTGCACATTGAGTTTTTCGAACTGCTTGCGCATCCAGTCCAGACGTGACTTGTTGCCGACACCGGTCGCTGTGGTATCCAGATTGATCACCAGCGGCTGATGCGTATTGATATCCACCCCGTCCGGATAGCCCGCTTCAGCCAACAGCCTCCTGGCTTCAGCAATCGGCTTTCTCACCGCCTGTCCACCCGCCCAGTCGTACACGAGCTTATTGATGCCCGCCTCCCCTTCAAGGTAGCCGAAGATACCCGGCGGAATCGGCGACTGCGCCGAAATACCCCGCCCGTTGGCAAAAATCGAAACAAATTCCTCAAAATCCACCGCAATCGCAATCGCCTGCCTTAACTTACGAGCTCGCTCTGAGCTGCCGCCCACCACAGGATCGAGCCAGTTAAAACCGGTATACATCGTCGAGATGGCAACCGAGGTGGAGAGCGTAATACCCTGCTCGCGCATTTCATCAGAAACGCTGGTTTCTCCGCCAACACTCACCTGCACCGCCTGATCAAAACTATCCGAGCTGATGCCGGAGGCATCGAAATACCCCTGTAAAAACTTGTTCCAGTAGGGAATAGTCTCCTTTTCCAGCGTAAAAACCACGCGATCGATCAGCGGTAAAGCCTTGCCCGCATCCGCCAGCAATCCGGCCTTATCATCCTCCGCTTCGCCCTCTGCCGGATAGCGTTCGCTGTCAAAATAGGGATTTTTAGTAAGCACCATGCGCCGGTTCGGATTATTTTCAGACAGAAAATAAGGCCCGCTCCCCACCGGCCACCAGTCCAGCGACAGATTGCGCTCGCGCATCCCCGGCTGCGCATAAAAACGCTCGGCCTCAGGCGGCATAGGCGCAAAAAAAGGCATGGCCAGCCAATAGGCGAACTGCGGGTATTTGCCGTGTATCGTAATGCGGTAGGTGGTGTCATCGACGACTTCGGCGCCGGGCAGAGGATAAACTGACAGATCGAGAAAGGCATCGGGATGCATCTGCACCGCCTGCTGCAAGGTATCCGCATACGCCTTCAATCCGACGATGTACTCGCTCATCACGCCGAAAATCGGCAGATGCAACTGCGGGTTAGCCAGCCTTTTGATCTGATTCACATAATCAGCGGCATTCACCACGCGCGTTCCGCTGTGAGGAAAGTCGCCCGGCACGTGTACATCGCGCAGATCAGCAGGTGTCAGATGTTCGTATTCAAGGCGGCCATCATGCGTGCGTGCAAAGGCCGGATGCGGCTGATAACGCATGCCGGGCTTGATGTGAATTTCATAAACGCTGTAAGCGATACGGTCCGCTGGCGCATCATCCGGCAGCGACCGATGCTGCGCATCCTGATAGGTCACGGTTGGCATTAAACTTGCCGCCTGCGGCACAAGTTGGTACGGGCGCTTCAGATAGTGATATTGCAGCGGCGGCGCGTAAATATTGCTGATGAACTCATATTCATTCTCGCTATAGGCCTGTGCAGGATCGAGATGTTTAGGGCGCTCGGTGAATGCGGTATAAAGAATAGACTGCCCCGCCTCCGATGCAGGATAGGGATTATTCCACTCATCACATGCGCTAAGCAGTAGAAGCAATAAGATTCCGGCAAGAGATTTCATGGCGCGAGAGTGTAGCCGAACGCGGCAGTCATTGCCATCTAACAAAAATAACAGTAGAGTACGATCCTCACAACCCCGAGGAGTCCTGTCATGGCCATCTCAAGTGTAAGCATCAATCCGCCCTCCAGCGGTCAAATCAGCAGCCCGATCAATCAGATCTTCAGCAATCAGGCACCGCCTGTTACCGACAGAGCTAAATCCAGCGCTGATACACCGCCCTCGACTATCGTGACCTTGTCCGCACAGGCGCAAAAATTAAGCCAGACTCAGACCAACGAAAATAGCCTGACTTACAGCTTGCAGAAGTCATCAACCGACAAAGACAACGACAGCGATAACAGCTCAACCGGCAACGTAAAAGCAGTTCCTAAAGAAGCGAATGAAGCGACAGGCATTCAGTTCATCGCTGGCGAATTCAAAGGCGGTCGGATCAGCACCTACGCCTGATGACCGATGCGGGCCATCATTTGCCGCACAAGGTATTTGTATAATCCGGTAGCTTATGAGCGCGAGTTTCGACATCTCTGAAGATACGCACGAGCTGAATGCCGAACGCGAGGCGCATGCCGGTACGCGGGCGCGTTTAAAACTGCTGGAACGTACGTTACTGCATTTCGTGCCGCGCGACATCATCGCCTTTCTTGGCAAAACCAGCCTGATCGATGTGGAACTGGGCGACCAGATCGAAAAAAACATGTCCGTCGTATTCACCGACATACGCGATTTCACGTCGCTGTCGGAGAGTATGACCCCGCAGCAAACCTTCAGCATGATCAATTCCTACCTGTCCGTGATGAATCCGGTGGTCAGCGCGCACCGCGGCATCATCGACAAATATATGGGTGATGCGATCATGGCGCTGTTTCCGACCACCGCCGACGATGCACTGGCATCGGGCCTGTCGATGCTGGCGCGCCTTGACGAATACAATGCGGGACGAGAGCGCGCGGCGTATGCACCGATCCGCATCGGCATCGGCATCAATACAGGCGTGCTGATGCTCGGCGTCATCGGCGGCGGCAACCGTATGGAGGGAACGGTTTTAGGTCATACAGTCAACCTCGCGTCCCGCCTGCAAACACTGACTAAAACTTATGGTGCACCACTGCTGATCAGCGAACACACCTTATACAGCCTGTCCGAACCTGAAAAATTTCTGGTGCGTCATCTGGGGCGCGTGAAAGTCACCTACAACACCAATGCAGAATCGATCTACGAGGTCTTCAATCACGACGCGCCGATGATCAGAGACGCTAAATCCAGAAGCCTGCAGAAGTTCGAAGAGGCCCTCGCCCTGTATCACACACGCTCAATCGCGCGCGCGCAACCGATGCTGGAAGAAATCGTACGTGACAATCCCGACGACATCCCGGCCCGAGTGTATCTGCAGCGCTGCACCGATTATCTTTCAACGGGCCTGCACACGGGTTCGGAGGACTATACCGAAGACGAGGCAAGCCACCAACCCGATGCCGGGCATAACGAAATCAACAACCACCATCAGGACTTAATGAGCCTCATCGGCGCACTACGGGACGCGGTCATCAATCGCCATGATGCGGTAGATGAATTGATCGCCAAGCTGAAAATTAAAATCGAAGCGCATTTCGATTTCGAAGAGCAATTGATGCACACAAATCACTATCCTTTCGCCGCCGACCATATTGCCCAGCACCGCTCGTACAAGCACTTTTTTAACAAACTCAGCAATGAAATTCAAACCGCAGGCTGCGATCCCTGGTATACAGGCTACCGCATCAAGCTGTTTTTGTCGGACTGGCTGTTGAACCACGCTGACCGCGACGACCGTCATCTGGGCCGGTTCCTTAATGAACGTGCTGCACTCACCCCCCTGCCAGACATACAACAGGATTAAAACGCGCGAAATACGCCGCCTGATACGATACACCCACCACACAAACACCAAGCAATCTGACGGACCCACTATGACTATCGGCCACACAGACTCGCAGACCGGCACAACGCTCTGCAACCTCAGCCAGTTTGCCACGCTACGCGTATCAGGCAGCGATGCACATTCCTTTTTGCAAAATTTGCTGAGCAATGACATCCGCGAAGTCAGCGCAACGCAGGCCCAGTATTCCAGCTTCAACACAGCCAAAGGCCGTATGCTGGCCAGTTTTCTGATCTGGCGCGATGCCGATGATTATCTGCTGCAACTGCCGGAGGCGCTGTCTGATGCGCTGCGAAAAAAACTCGGCATGTACGTGCTGCGCGCCAAAGTCAAAATCACCGATGCACGCAATGAAGTCATCTCGCTAGGCCTCTCGGGTTTACATCCCGCGCTGCCTGCAACATGCCTTGAACTGCCGGTGATGGGCGTCATTGAGTCGGCGGAATTGGCGTGCAGCATCATCAAAATCGGGGACGCGCGCTTCATGCTCAATTGCGCACCCGAACAACAGCCTCAGCTTGTGGCCGCACTCAACAGCCGAATAATCGGAAGCGACACATGGGACTGGCTCAACATCCGCGCGGGAACGCCTGTCATTCTGCCCCGGACACAGGAACAGTTCGTGCCGCAAATGGTGAATTTCGACCTGATCGGCGGCATCAATTTCAAGAAAGGCTGCTATCCCGGACAGGAAATCGTCGCACGCATGCATTATCTGGGCAAACCCAAACGCCGCATGTATCTAGCGCATAGTTTAAGCGAGGCGAATCCGGGCGATGAATTATACAGCGAGGAAATGATAGATCAGGCCTGCGGCATGATTGTAAATGCGGCTCCCGCACCAACAGGCGGCTTTGATGTGCTGGCCGTGGTGCAAATCACCAGCCGCGCGGCACATCCGGTTCACGTGCATTCATTGCAAGGACCTGTACTCGCCTTTGAAAGCCTACCCTACCCGCTGCCATGAACCTGCCGGCTGCGCTATTCACCGGCGATAGCCTGTTGCTGGCCAATTATGCCTTTGCCTTTTTGCTGTACCGGGCTGCGAGATGCGCGCCCTGGCAAACCCTGTTCAACAATCAGGGCATGTTCAATGCCTTGATCGGGCTTATTTTTTGCACTGCCGCTTTCTGGCAAATGAGCGCGGGCATCCGCCCGGGTTTTAATTTCCACCTGATCGGCGCAACCCTGTTCCTGCTAATGTTCGGATGGCCAATTGCGCTGATTGCGCTCACCCTGATCATGGCAGGCAGCTGGCTGTATTCCGGACAGGAGCTTGCAACACTGGGCATCAACGGGCTGCTGATGCTGGCCGTACCCATGCTGTTTGGCGAAATGCTGCTGCGCTTTTGCCGGCGCTACCTGCCGAAAAATTTATTCCTGTTCGTGCTGGTAAACGGGTTTGCCTGCGCGGCATTGGCGAGCATGCTGATGATGGCGGCCACCACACTGGTATTGCTCGCGCTCACCCACTACACCTGGCCGGAAATCCAGTACCACTACCTGATCCCCGCCCCCATCCTCATCTTCGCGGAAGCGTTTGCCACCGGTGCCGTGATCACCGCCTTTACCGTTTCGCGACCCGAAGCCGTGATGAATTTCAGCGTAGCCGACTATTTAACGGGCAAGTAACTTGAGTCGCATCTTAATGTGAGGCAAGCCCGCATCGATAAATGCAGCCCCCTCCTCGATGAATTCAAAGCTATGATAGAACGGCATCGCATAGGTCTGCGCATCGACATCCGCCTGAGGATAATCGTGTGCACGCGCATAGTCGAGCAACGCCTCAACGATCGCGGTTCCGACTTTCTGTTTGCGCCATTTTGCCAACACCGCGATACGCCCGATGTGACCGTCCGACATCATACGGCCGCAGCCGATCGCCTCGCCCTGCGCACTCAGTACCAGCGCATGACGGCAATGCTCATCCGCGCCATCCCACTCCAGCTCGGGAGAAATACCCTGTTCATGAATGAATACCGCCTCGCGGACGGACTTGAGCAGAGGTTCGCCATCGTGCCAGCAAATCAGACTTACGCTAAAAGGATTGCTCATGTGGCTCTTTCTGATCAGTCATTCGACAATTTCAACCGGCGTACCTGCCGGCACCAGATCATATAATTCAATTAAATCCGCGTTACGCATTCTGATGCAACCGTGGGAACGGGCCTCGCCCACCGGTTCTGAATCCGGCGTACCGTGAATATAAATATAGCGATGCATGGTATCGCAGCTCCCCAGCCGGTTAAAACCGGCTTCACAACCGGATAGCCACAGGATGCGCGTCAAAATCCAGTCGCGCTGTGGAAACTGTGCGCCCAGCGCCTCGCTGTAAATCTCACCGGTCGGCCGGCGCCGTACAAAGACGGCATTTTCCGGACACCCTGCGCCGATTTTCGCGCGTATGATGTGGAGGCCTCGCGGCGTGCAGTAACTGCCGGATAATTCACCCGCCCCCTTTAATGCAGTGGATACCGGATAGCAGCGCAGCACGCACCCGTCCTCATCTTGCAATTTAAGCTGTTGGGTCTTGAGGTATATGCTTATTTTCATTTATTTTTTTCTGCTCACGTCGCTGTGCAAAGAAACGACTCAAGGTCGCACCGCACGCTTCTGCGAGCACACCACCCGTAACCTGAGTATGGTGATTCAGACGTTGTTCGGCAAACAGATCGAGTAAACTTCCGCATACCCCCGTCTTGAAATCCGATGCCCCGTACACCAACCGCCGGATACGCGCATGCATAATAGCGCCGGCACACATCACGCAAGGCTCCAGCGTGACGAATAACTCGCAGCCTACTAGACGATAATTACCGGTATATTGCGCCGCTGCGCGTAAAGCCTGCATCTCGGCATGCGCCGACGGATCATGCAGCGAGATCGGCGCGTTATAACCGCGCCCGATGATCTGCCCGTCCTTCACCACCACAGCCCCCACCGGCACTTCTCCGGCCGCTTCCGCCAGCGCAGCCTGGGCCAGCGCTTCCAACATGTAATCCGTGTCTATCATGATATAACCAAATGAATCACCGGGGTTTTTCAGCGGCAATTGAAACAAAAACGCTGCCAAGTATAACCACAGTCACGTCCACCGGCCAAAAAACATTGCGCTGATACCAAAAACCCCGTTCCGGATTCACGTCTAATTGATGCTCACAATGCTGTCAAAATAGTCGAACTGGGATAGAATTACGACAGACAAAATCCACGAGCAACAAATCATGCCAAATAGCATCAAAAAAATGCTCATCGTTGACGACAGCCGACTCTCCCGACTGATGATCCGCACATTCATTCTGGCAAAACGCCCGCAATGGCTGATCATTGAAGCGACTAGCGGCGATGAAGCGCTCCAGATAGTCGAGCGCGACCTGCCTGATTTCATCAGCATGGATATCAACATGCCCGGCATGCTGGGTACGGATGCAGCAGAGCAAATTCTCGACAAGCATCCTGAAATTCGCATCGCCATTTTCTCGGCAAATATTCAGGAGACACAGCAGACACGCGCCATCGAGCTCGGCGCCCGCTTCGTGTCCAAGCCCGTTACCGAAAAAACCGTCTTGCAAGCGCTCGACCACTTCGAAGGTGCGGTGTGATTTCTTTATCTGAATTGCACACGGATGCCCTTTGCGAGATTTTCAATATCGGTGCAGGCCGCGCAGCTTCCAGCCTGAGCGAAATCATCGGCGAGGAAGTTCAGCTGTCCGTACCGCACGTACAGATTTTCCCCTCTTCTGAAATTCAAGCCCAGAAGTTGCCGCTGGACAGCGCACGCGTCGGTGCCGTCAGGCAGCACTTCAGCGGACCGTTTGATGCGATAGCGATGCTGCTGTTCACAGAAGAGCGCGCACTGGAAATTGTACGCGACATGATGGGATCGCACGTGAGCCTCGCAGAATTAGCGGAGTTTGAACAAGATGCCATGTGCGAACTGGGCAACATTATATTGAATGCCTGCCTGTCTGCGATGGCCGATTTGCTCGGACTGACGCTGCAGAGCACCCTGCCCCAGTATACTGTCGATTCGCCCGAGTTCCTGTTGCAAAACATCACTGGTGAGATTGACCAGCCTGTTATGATGGCACTACACATTGATCTGACGATAGAAAAACGCCAAACACAAGGCTGTCTGGTTTTTCTGCTCAGCACCTCGTCGCTGAAAGAATTCCTCTCTCATATCGACGCTTTCATCACCGGCATCTGAGTACGCATGAACCCCGCCACTCACGTCCAAAATTTAGTCTGGAACTCGATCTGGAATGCAATCAATTTAGGATTGATTCTAATCGATGACCAAGGCGTTGTCGTATTATGGAATGACTGGGTATCTGAGCATAGCGGCATCACTGAAAAACAGGCCGTTGGTCAAACGCTCGAATCGCTGTTTACAGATGGCTTAGGCGCCTCATTCAAAATAGCGATGCAAAATGCACTGACCTACAAATTACCCGTCGTACTATCGAGCATCCTGCACCGCTCGCCTCTGCCGCTCTACCCCTTGCCCTGCACACGAAAAAAACAGCAGGCCCGCATCCATCAATCAGTCAGCCTCACACCGATTATCACGCCAGATGGCACGCACCAGTGCCTGATTCAGATCACCGACACCAGCGTGTCATTTACCCGTGAACACATGCTCAAATTGCACTCTAAGCAACTGAGTATCGATGCGACAACGGATGGCCTGACAGGCGCCTATAACCGCCGCTACTTTAACGAGCGCTTCAAGGCGGAATTCGGACGCGTCAACCGGCAGGGAACGCCACTTGCATTGCTAATGCTGGACATCGATTATTTCAAAGACTACAACGACTTCTATGGCCACCCCGCAGGCGACCGCGTACTGATCCGTATTGTCGAACTGATGAAGTCTCAACTCAATCGGACCACGGATGTCGTGACACGCTATGGAGGAGAAGAATTCGCCATCTTGCTGCCTGATTGCGAACTGGAAGGCGCGCGTGCCGTTGCCCAAAAGATACAGCATGCCATGCTGAAATTAAATATTCCTCACGCGAAATCGAACGCTGCCGGGCGGGTGACCTTGAGCATCGGCATTGCCACACATTCGGTTAACAGCAATTGCGATGCGCATCTTCTGCTCAATACCGCGGACACAGCACTGTATACAGCCAAACACGAGGGACGCAATCGCATCAGGTACTTGCTTACCCAGAACGAAATGAGCAAGGACACTGCATACCTTATCGACGCCGGACTCTGAAACGCATCGTTTAAAGTTTACAATTCAATTGACCAATGGCAACATTTTTTGAAAGTTGAATCATGACACCCGATTTCACACTGCCCGCGACTGGCGGATCATCCTTCACACGCTCATCCGCACGAGGCCGGCATCTGGTTCTGTTCTTCTACCCTAAGGACAACACCCCCGGTTGCACCACCGAAGCGCAGCAATTCCGCGATCTGCATGAACAATTTGTGCAGGCAAATTGCATGGTCGCCGGCATCTCGCGCGACAGCCTGAAATCGCATGAAAATTTCAAAGAAAAATTCACACTGCCCTTTGAGCTGCTGTCCGATCCCGATGAAACCGTATGCAATCTGTTCGGCGTCATGAAACAAAAAAATATGTACGGCAAGCAGGTACGCGGCATCGAACGCAGTACGTTCGTGTTCGATAGTATGGGGGCGTTGCGCCGTGAATGGCGCGGACTCAAAGCCGACGGACACGCACAGGAAGTTTTGGATTTCGTCGCAACACTCAACTGAAGGATAGATCATGCCGAAGCTCAAAAAAGCGGTATCCGATACCAAGCTGTTTGTTCTGGACACGAATGTATTACTGCACGATCCGACCAGTTTGTACCGCTTCGAAGAACACGACATCTGCCTGCCGATGTTTGTACTGGAAGAGCTGGATAACAAGAAAAAGGGCATGACCGAAGTAGCGCGCAATGCACGTCAGGTCAGCCGTTTCCTCGACGAAATCGTCAATGATGCGCCGCGCAACATCGACGAGGGCATCGCGCTGCAATCGGATATGCACAAAAACAGTACCGGAAGGCTGTTTTTGCAGACCAGCTTCATCAGACAGGAACTGCCGCACAACCTGGAACTAGGCAAAGCCGACAACGCGATTTTAGGCGTGGTGATCGGTCTGCAGCATCAGCACCCGACGCGCTCGGTGATTTTAGTCAGCAAAGACATCAACATGCGCATCAAGGCCCGCGCGCTGGGGCTCGAAGCACAGGACTACTTCAACGACAAGGTGCTCGAAGACACCGACCTGCTGTATAGCGGCGTCCTCGAATTGCCCGGCGACTTCTGGGACACCCACGGACGCGACATGAAGTCGTGGATCAAGGACACTCACACCTATTACCAGATCAGCGGCCCGCTGTGCGGCGCGCTCTTCATCAACCAGTTCGTCTACAAAGAAGACGATGTGCCGTTTTACGCGATCGTGCTGGAGCAGAACGAAAATACAGCCCTGTTGCGCACCCTCACCGATTACACCAGCACCAAGCACAATGTCTGGGGCATCGTCGCGCGCAACCGCGAACAGAATTTCGTACTCAATTTACTGCTCGACCCTGAAATCGACTTCGTAACACTGCTGGGTCAGGCCGGAACGGGTAAGACCTTGCTGACACTGGCCGCAGGCCTGATGCAAACGCTGGAAACGAAACTGTATTCTGAAATCATCATCACCCGCGTGACGGTGCCGGTCGGCGAAGATATCGGCTTTTTGCCGGGCACCGAAGAAGAAAAAATGACGCCGTGGATGGGTGCGCTCGATGACAATCTGGACGTACTCAACAAAAACGACGAAGAGGCCGGCGACTGGGGGAAAGCGGCGACGCGCGATTTGATCCGCTCGCGCATCAAGGTCAAATCGCTCAATTTCATGCGCGGCCGCACCTTCCTGAACAAATACATCATCATCGACGAGTCGCAGAATCTCACCCCAAAGCAGATGAAGACGCTGATCACGCGCGCGGGTCCCGGCACCAAAGTCGTTTGCATGGGTAACATCGCGCAGATCGACACGCCTTATCTGTCAGAAGGCAGCTCAGGCCTCACCTATGTGGTAGATCGTTTCAAAGGATGGGAGCATGGCGGTCACATCACCCTGCTCAGAGGCGAACGCTCGCGCCTTGCGGATCATGCAGGCGAGGTGTTGTGAGCGAATTTATCCTACAATCAGACGACGAGTGGCGCGCCAAACTCACCCCTGAGCAATATCAGGTGTGTCGCCAGTGCGGCACCGAACCGCCGTTCACCGGCATCTACTGGGATTGCCATGATGCGGGAGTTTATCGCTGTGTTTGCTGTAATCACGCCCTGTTTGATGCCGCCACAAAATTTGAATCAGGCTCAGGCTGGCCCAGTTTCTGGCAGCCGCTTGCAACCGGCAATGTCGCTGTCGCACCGGACACCAGCCACGGCATGCGCCGTGATGAAGTAAAATGCGCGCATTGCGGCGCACATCTGGGCCACGTTTTTCCCGACGGCCCCCAGCCTACCGGATTACGCTACTGCATTAACTCCGCCTCACTGACCCTAGACAGACCCTAAACCATGAAACTGCTGTTCGATCTTTTTCCCGTCATCCTGTTTTTTATCGCCTTCAAATTTCAGGGCATCTTTGTCGCCACGGCCATTGCCATTGTCGCCACCATAGCCCAGATCATCTGGACCAAATACAAACACGGCAAAGTCGATGCGATGCTGTGGGTGAGCTTTGCCATCGTCGGCGTGTTCGGCGGCGCCACCTTGCTGCTGCACGACGAAACTTTCATTAAATTTAAACCCAGCGTGCTGTACTGGCTGTTTTCAGTGATCCTGCTAGGCTCCAACCTGTTCTTCAAAAAGAATCTGATGCGCTCCCTGCTCTCCGAAAAAATGGCACTGCCCCTGCGCGTATGGGATCGTCTGAACCTGAGCTGGAGTCTGTTTTTTGCGGTGTTAGGCTTCATCAACCTGTATGTCGCCTTCAATTATTCGACCGACACCTGGGTCAATTTCAAACTTTTCGGTTTCACCGGCATGATGCTGGTGTTTATCATCGCTCAAAGCGCGTGGCTTGCCAAATACATCGATGAAAAAAAGGAGTCCAACTGATGTGGTATGCCATCACCGGAACCGATGTACCTGACAGTCTTGCGGCCCGCATTAATTCGCGCCCCGCTCATGTCGCACGCTTGCAGGTGCTGCAAGCCCAGGGCCGGCTGCTACTGGCAGGTCCCTTCCCTGCCGTGGATGCGGAAGACCCGGGAACAGCCGGCTATACCGGCAGCCTGATCGTGGCTGAATTCGCCTCACTAATAGAGGCTCAAACCTGGGCGAACGCTGATCCCTATGTCAGCGGCGGCGTCTATCGCGATGTTGCCGTACGCCCGTTCAGGAAGACGCTACCCGCATGAGCCGCATCGAAAAAATGAAAGCTCGTCTGGCATCGCTCAATCCGACCTTCGTGAATATCGTCGATGAAAGCCATAAACACGCAGGGCACGCGGGCGCACAAAGCGGTGGCGGGCATTACCTGTTACAAATTGTCACGCATAAGTTTGCGGGGAAGGGTACGTTAGCACGCCACCGTATGATATATTCCGCGCTGGGCGAGATGATGAAGACTGACATTCATGCACTCAACATACAGGCGAGTACGCCGGACGAAATTTGAATCGTTGTTTGAAGTTTTTTCTCGAGGACTACTATGTTAAAAACAAAGCAATTTGCAACGCTGGCCATTTTGGCAGCTCTGGCGATCAACCCGGCTTTTGCCGGAGATAAATCCGCTGCGGTGGTAAACAAAGTCGCAATCAGTCAGGAACGCGTTGAACTGAACGTCAAAAGTGCACTCGCACAGGGTCAGGCTGACACACCGGAATTGCGCAAAGCGATTTTAGACGACTTGATTAACCGTGAAGTGATGGCGCAAGCGGCCACATCAAGCGGACTGGATAAATCCGCTGAGATCGTTCAACAGATCGATCTGGCCAAGCAAACCGTGCTGATCAACGCCTTCGTTCAAGAGCAACTGAAGAAAAATCCCGTCACCGATGCACAATTGCAGGCAGGATACGAAACACTGAAATCCAAGCTGGGCGACAAGGAATACAGCGCACGCCACATTCTGGTTGCGACCGAAGCCGAAGCACGCGACATCATCGCTCAACTGGGCAAGAAGGCTAAATTTGAAAAACTGGCTGAAAAATCCAAAGATACCGGCTCTGCTGAGCGCGGCGGTGCTTTGGGCTGGACCGTACCGAAGAATTTCGTTGAACCGTTCGCCAATGCGCTGCTGAACCTGAAAAAAGGCGAGTACACAAAAGATCCAGTACAAACCCAATTCGGCTGGCACGTCATCAAACTGGATGATATGCGCGCTTTGAAAGTCCCTTCGTTTGATGAAATCAAACCGCAGTTGCTGCAACGCCTGCAACAGCAAGCGATCCAGAAAATCATCGCAGATCTGCGCGCTGCTGCAAAAATAGACTAACGTTTTTTCTGCCTGCCGCAAAAACAGGACACCTTCGGGTGTCCTTTTTGTTTCTCACCTTGCTTTAATCAGGACACGAGCCGCAACTCGGCCGAAATATCTAGACAATAAGGCATATTGACCGCCCCCCGCCCCGCCATTACCCTGCTCGAACGGAGACCCGCGCGCGCCTCCTTACTTCAACACAGGAGTCATCATGGCCGAATTTGCATCTGCTTACACCGCAACCTGTCAGGCCGAGGGTGGCTATGTGAACGACCCGCAGGATCCCGGCGGTGAAACCTATCAGGGAATCGCACGCAAACTCAATTCAAAATGGGACGGCTGGATTTTAATCGATCGCGCAAAGCAGGAAAGCGCCTTCCCCGCCAATCTCGACCGCATCCCTGAGTTACAAGAGAAAATTAAGTCCTTCTTTGAAATCAACTACTGGAACAAGCTGCGCGGCGGCGACATGACAGATCAGCGCATCGCCCAGTCTATCTTCGACTTTGCCGTCAATGCCGGCACTTACACCAGCGCAAAACTGGCACAGCTCACCGTAGGCGAAAAACCGGATGGCATCATCGGCCCTGAGACGCTTAAAAAAATAAATGCCACAGATCCCGGCACTTTTCTGGCTCGGTTTTCGCTGCACAAAATTGCCCGTTACATCAGCATCTGCGAACAGCGGCCGGACAGCAAAAAATATTTCTTTGGCTGGGT
Organism: Gallionellales bacterium GWA2_54_124; assembly: GCA_001801025.1. Taxonomy (GTDB): domain Bacteria; phylum Pseudomonadota; class Gammaproteobacteria; order Burkholderiales; family Gallionellaceae; genus Gallionella. The sequence goes on along the minus strand of MGWO01000007.1, from coordinate 469,678 downwards.
AAAACGCACACTGGAAGGAGTCGGATCATGAACAGCGAGGCAAAACACCCGCTCATTTCAATGAGTGGCACGACGTCGCAAGAGGCGAAAAAGGAATTGGCCAACGAGCTCGCGAGAGCGGCTATCCGGCAGGACGCACATCCCGGCACACCTGGAAGCGAAGCTGAACGGCGCAACCGTGAAGTCGAACAGTCGGGCTGGCTGGCAGCGAACGTCAACGCGCTGCTCGCGTTCGCCATCATACTGCTGACCTTCTGGATGTACTGGTACATCGTTTTCAGCGGCGATGAGAAGGGCAGCATTCTGGCCCAGCGTCCGGAAATGAAGGACATCATCATTTATATCTTAGGCGCACTCACCACAGTCGCCACGCAAGTCGTGTCCTACTACTTCGGCTCCAGCTCGGGCAGCGCCGACAAAAGCCGCGCACTGAGCACAATCGCCAAACGAAGATAGCACTTAAATATTGCGATGCTTTTTGATTAAATCGTGCGCCAGCTGAATTTCCTTGGCCTGTTCGGTGGCCATCGCAACCATATCGGCCGGCATCCCCTGACCGATCAGTTTATCAGGGTGATACTGGCTCATCAGGCGACGATAGGCGCGCTTGATCTCCGCATCCGTGCTCTCAGGCGTAACACCCAACGCCTTATAAGCATCCGCCAGCGCATCGACAGGACTGGCCGCGCCCGCACCGAAATGAGACTGGTTCAGCACCATGTCGAGTATCTGCCTGAATGCGGCCTGATCGTACCCCAGCTTGCCAGCAATCTCGGTGAGCAGCGCCTCTTCCGCGGGATGAAAATGCCCGTCGGCCAGCGCCATCACAATTAAGTACACCAGCAACACCTGCTTGAGATTTTTGGTACTCCCGCAGATCATCATGAACCGCTTACAGACCGCATCAGTCTCGAAAGCGGGATCCGCGCCCTGCTTAAACCAGACAATGGCCTGCTTGCGATGTTCCGCCGTCATGCCCAGTTTTTGCATGAACTCCTCAACGTGCGCGATTTCATCCTGCGTCACCACGCCATCGGCCTTGGCAAGCTTCCCCATCAGCACGAACACAGTTTCCAGAAACACGCCCTGACGCAGCGCATTTTGCAGCGGATTCATAGCCCCCAGACCATACGCCTTCAGACGATCAAAGAAAGACCCGACAAACAGACCGAGCAGTGCGCCGAAAAAGCCTAAGAAATATAAACCCGCCATAAAACCGATGAACTTAAACAAGAGAAACTCCAAAGTAATTGAACCTGTGGCCGCTATTATACGATGCGAAATCGCACACTGCGTTTTATGCGCCGCGCTGTTTTTTGAACGCGCATGTTAAAATCGGCCGCAATTACAATTCGCAAGACACCAATGACGATTCCAGCTCAGTTCGAACGCACCCAAATCCTGATCGGCGATGAAGGTATCGATAAGCTCGCCCGCTGCCACGTTTTCGTAGCCGGCATGGGCGGCGTGGGTTCATACTGCACCGAAGCGCTGGCGCGTGCCGGAATCGGCCGCCTGACCCTGCTCGATCACGACGTGGTGGTAACCAGCAACATCAATCGCCAGCTGCCCGCCCTGCTCTCTACCGTCGGACAATCCAAAGCAGAACTGATGCGGGCGCGCATTGCCGACATCAACCCCGACTGTCAGGTAACCCTGCTCAAAGTATTTCTGACCATCGACAATGTCAAAGAATTACTGCCGCCCGATTGCGACTATGTAATTGATTGTATTGATTCCTTATCCTGCAAGGTTGCACTGGTGGCAGAGAGTTACGCTCAGAATCTGAAAATCGCCTCCAGCATGGGTGCCGGCAACCGGCTTGATCCGGCCTGCATCAAGCTTGCCGATATCAGCCAGACCGAGATGTGCCCGCTGGCCCGCCAGATGAGAAAACTACTGCTTAAACACCACAATATACGCCGCGGCATCCTGACCGTATTCTCGAATGAACACCCGAGCCAGCCCTTACCACCCCAGCCGACCTCACAGGGCCGGCCCCGCGCGGTCAACGGCACGATCAGCCATATGCCGCCGCTGTTCGGCTATATGCTGGCCGGCGCCGTCATTAAAAGCCTGCTGGATAAATAGGATTGATCACTTCAGACCATTAAACCTCATTGCTTGAGCTTTCCAGCCACTCACACAAACGGCATAAGCACAAACCGGCACAGGAATTAATCCAAAATAACTCATATTTTTGCCACTAAAATACAACGAACAACAACAGCCTGATGTATTATGCTCCGCCTTTTTATACCCCCCAAAATTCATGAGATTGGCAGCCTCGCTGCTGCAAAAATCACCTTCTGACTTCGCATTAAAGAGGACGACAGGCACCCTTTGCGGCGCGGATCACTTTTATTAAATACATTGCGATGCCCTCAAAAATTTTCCTCAGCTCAATCACTACCTGGCTCATACTGGCATTTTCGCTCCTTTTTTCAGGCTTAGTCTGGTACTGGACTGATCAGCTTGTGTTACAGCGTGCCAATGATCGCTTTGCATTCCAAAGTCAGGAGATCAAGCAGAACATTATTGATCGTATGGATGATTATCAGAGCATCTTGCGCGGCGGGGTCGCCTTATTCAAAGCGTCAAAATCCGTTGAGCGTCATGAATGGAAAAATTATGTAGAAGGGCTGAATATCCAAAAGTATTTCCCCGGCATACAAGGATTGGGATTTGCACAGGTTGTTACCCCCGGGGCGCTCGCCCGGCATGAAACATTGATAAGATCACAGGGAGTCGCTGATTACCGTGGCAAAACGCTGGATCGACGCCCCCTCAATACCGCTATCATTTATTTAGAACCGCTCGACTGGCGCAATCAACGCGCCATTGGCTATGATATGTTTTCAGAACCCGTGCGACGCAAAGCAATGGAACGCGCTCGCGATACAGGGGATGCTTCACTGTCCGGCAAGGTGACGCTGATTCAGGAAACCAATCACGATGTGCAGAATGGTTTTTTAATCTACCAGCCTGTTTACCGTCAGGGCGTCAGCGTCACGAGCGTTGAGGAACGGCGTGCCGCCCTCGAAGGTTATGTATATAGCCCGTTTCGTATTGATGACTTGATGCAAGGTCTGCTGAGAAGCTCGCTAACTTACGTTGATTTTCACCTGTACGACACGGCGAAACCGAGCCCGGCAACCCTGCTCTACGCCTATAAATCCAAAGAAGATCATTTCGCTTATCCGGCAACAACGGCGCTCTACGACAAGCGCTTAAATCTGGATATCGATGGCCATGTATGGACACTGTATGTACATACCTTGCCAGGCTATATTTCGGCCTATGAAGCTAATCTTCCCTTTGTACTGGGCACAGTAAGTGTGGCGTTTTCATTTTTGCTATTTTTCTACTTACGCTCACTATCACATCAGTATCAGCAATCGCTTCAGCTGACGAATAAAATTGCAAGTGAATTGCACAATAGCGAGGAAAGTGCCCATGCGCTGCTTGAATATGCGCCCGATACCGTTATTGTCATTGACGAGTCAGGGATCATTCAGACCTGTAATCCGGCAGGTGAAAAGCTGAGCGGCTGGCAAGCCAATGAAATTATCGGGAAAAATGTCAATTCGCTGATCCCCAGCCCGCATCGGGAGGCACACGACAGTTATCTTGCACGCTATTTAGAAAGTGGTGAGGGGCGCATCATTGGAATTGGCCGGGATGTAGAACTGCTGCATAAAGACGGCACACTTATCCCGGTTAATTTGCGCATCGGTGTACAGCGCATGAGCAACGGCCAGTGCCGTTTCATCGGATTTTTACGTGATCTCACCGAGCGCGTGAAAATCGACAAGGCACTTAAAGATCGTGATCTGCTATTTACAAGCATGATAAATGCATCAACCGACGGTTTACTGATCGCAGATCAAACAGGGAAACTGCTTGAAGCGAATGACGCCTATTGCAAATACTCCGGATACAGCCATGAAGCGCTGCTAAAAATGAATATCCGCGATCTCGAAGCTATCGAGCCTATCGAATCTTCCGATAAAGTCAGCCTGCCCATGGAAATTGCCAACGGCAAGGGCTCTGACCTATTTGAGGCAACACACCGGGCTCAGGACGGACACTTACTTGATTTTGAAGTGAGCATGACCTATACGAATCAAACTGAACAGCCCAGATACTTGTCATTTTACCGGGATATAACCGATCGCAAACGCTATCAAGACAACCTTAGCACTCAAAATTTAAAACTGGAAGCACTGGTTGACGCACGCACGGCTGAACTGCAACAACAGGCTGCCGAGTTACGCACGCAATATGCATTCCTTGAGAAAGCCAATCGAATTATGGTTGGCCGCGAACTGGACATGATTGCGCTTAAGCAACAGGTAAACGAATTAGCCGTACAGCTAGGTGAGCCTGCGCGCTATAACTTATCTTTCCTCGATAAGACAGACATATAAATGAAGTCTAATTTAACATTCAAATTGATAGTCGCGACGACGATCCCGTTCATCGCAGCCGGTGTGCAATGGGTACTGTGGCCCTACCTGAGTCCATTGGTGTGGTTTGCATTTTTCCCTGCCGTATTTTTGAGTGCGCGCATTGCGGGACTGTGGGGAGGCCTATCAGGAACGGTGTTAAGCGCGTTACTTGTCTGGTATTTGTTTATCCCTACTCAGCTCAGTTGGCATCTTGAACATAGCAATAGTATTTTTTCCATGCTGATGTTTTTACTGATCGGCTATGCGATCAGTATTTATCTGCATCGACTGACATGCGCCGGGCAAGAGATCAGGGCAGCGTTGAATCCTACCCTTGCAGTGTGCGACAAGGCCCCACAAGGAATGCAACAAGCTCCATCGGCCTCACTGTGGGGCGCCGACCTATTGCAACAAACGATGCTCAATTCACTGGTTGAATCTGTCCTCGTGTTTTCACCGGAGGGCGAAATACTCGCCTGCAACCGGGCAGCGGAACTTTTTTTCGGATTTCATCTGGAAACGATCCAGTCAAATTTGCGCCTCGTACAGGTACGGCTACTCCATGAAAATGGCACGCCATTTCTGGAAGAAGACATTCCAGTCAATAAAACCATCCGGACCAAAGCAGCGTGCCGAAATGTGCCTGTCGGTTATGTTGATCCATCGGGCATAGTGCGCTGGGTACTGGCAAATTGCGAGCCGGTGATTGAACCGCTCACCGGGGATATTAAAGCGGCAGTGTTATCACTTTTGGATATTAGTGAGCAGAAAAAAAATACGGACGAACAGCTCCGGCTCAACCGAACGTTGCGCGCTTATAGTGCAAGTGATTGGGCGTTAGTGCATGCAACCGATGAAAACACCTATATCAATCAAGTCTGTCAAATACTGGTAGAAGAATGTAATTACGTGATGGCCTGGGTGGGTTTTGCAGAACACAATCCTGAAAAAACGGTACGCCCCGTTGGTAAAGCCGGGGATAACACCGGCTATCTCGATGAAATCACCATCAGCTGGGAGGACAACGAATACGGGAGCGGTCCTAGCGGCAGAGCGATACGCACCGGAAAAATGGTTGTTTGCCACCACATGCTCTCCGACCCGACGTTTATACCCTGGCGCGAGCAGGCGCAACAACGCGGATACGCAGCCTCCATTTCATTACCGTTGATTGCCGATAAGCAAACTCTGGGGGCGATCATGGTTTATTCCTCGATAGCCGACCCTTTTGTAAATGAAGAACTCAAAGTCTTGCAAGAACTGGCGAATGATCTGGCGTATGGTATTTCTGTACTGCGGATTCGTGCCGCCCATGCGGAGCAAGAGCAGGCGCTACGCGCCAGTGAACTACGCTATCGTTTGCTGGTTGAACAAACAGTGGATGGAATTTTTCTGGCGGATGCGCAAGGTCGATATATCGATGTCAATCAGGCCGGTGCAGCCATGCTCGGATACAGCACTGAACAAATTTGTACGCTAAGCATTGCCGATGTGATTGTCACAGAAGAAATCGGAAAAATTGCAAACGAGGTTGCACGCTTCAAAAATGGTGCCGTCGTCGTGAGCGAATGGCACTTCAAACGCCAAGACGGCTCAATCTTTCTGGGAGAAGTTGTCGGCAGACAGCTTGAAAACAACTGCATACAGGGCATCTTACGCGATATCACTTTCAGGCGTGAAGCCGAAACAGAGTTACAGCGAGCCCGTCTGGCAGCGCTCAATCTGGCACAGGACGCACTGGAGGCCCGCACAAAACTTGAAATTTTAAATGACAGCCTGGAATCTGAAATAAGCGAGCGCAAGTTAGCCTTAAAAGATCTGGAAATCGCTCGCAATGCAGCTGATTTCGCCAGCCGCGCTAAAAGTGATTTTCTGGCTAATATGAGTCACGAAATCCGCACACCCATGAATGCGATTATCGGTTTAACCCGGATAACGCTCGATAGCGAACTCGCACCCAAGCAACGCGATCACTTACGAAAGGTATACAACGCATCTAAAGCACTGCTGAATATTCTTGATGACATTCTTGATTACTCTAAAATCGAAGCCAACAAACTGGAAATTGAGAGAGTCGAATTTATTCTTGAAGACGTGATTCGGGAATGCTTCGATTTGTTTATGCAAAAACTACAAGAAAAGGAACTTGAGCTTTTCATCGAAATAGATCCGCTCATTTCTTGCTCTCTGCTAGGAGACCCCTTGCGCCTGGGGCAAATTCTGAATAACTTGATCAACAATGCCATCAAGTTTACACAACACGGCGAGATTCATATCCGAATAGCTTTAATATCTGAAAACAATCAAATACTTAATTTGAAATTCTCGGTTCGTGATACAGGTATCGGCATGGACCAGTCACAACAGGATCGATTATTTAATGCATTTATACAAGCTGATAGTTCAATTACGCGAAAATATGGGGGATCCGGTCTAGGCTTAACGATTTCAAAGCGACTCGTGGAGTTGATGGGTGGAGAGCTATCGGTCGCCAGTGAAAAAGATATCGGGAGCACGTTTACTTTCAACGCCTACTTTGAACGATGTGCATCGCTTGAAATTTTATCGTCTGCACATCACCTTAACGCTATGCGTGTTCTGATCGTGGATGCGCATCCTACTTCACAGGACATTTTAATGCGCTATTTTGGCGCACTAAATTTCGACATTACCGCGACGACATCGGTGGAAGAAGCTATCTCACTAACAAGCGCGCCAAAACGCTTCCCCCTGTTTGACCTTTTGATCACCAATAATAGTGCCTATAGTCAGGATGCCACTAACCGCTTGCATGATTTTCAAAAAACCTCTGCCATGACGGTACCGGCCAGCATCCTGATGGTAGCCGCTAACGACCGGGAAAACCACTTAGAAACGCATAACGAAATTATCCTGACCAAACCGGTCACCTTGTCAAAATTAATCAATGCATTACTTAAAATACAACAGCCTGAGCTACTTTCAACCTTCGCTTTGCCCGAGCGTCGAATTAATTTGTATCAACAGGCCGCACCTATCAGAGGTGCACATATTTTACTGGTGGAGGATGATGAAATAAATCAGGAAATTGCAACAGAATTCCTTGTTCTTTCAGGTTTAATTGTCGTTACTGCAAATAACGGTGCAGAAGCCTTTGCCCTTGTGCAGCAACAAGCCTTCGATGCCATCTTGATGGACATACACATGCCGGTGATGGATGGATTTGAGTCGACCAGACTGATACGCACGCTTGCACAAGGCAAAACGATCCCGATCATCGCACTAAGTGCCTCAGCAATGGCACATGAAAAACTAAATAGCTCCAGTGCAGGAATGAGTGATCATGTGAGCAAGCCCTTTGATCCGGCACAGCTGATCACAACGCTACTAAAATGGATAACACACAAACCGGTACAAGATTCGGATCTGAATATGAGTGCAAGAACGCCCATATCCGCACAGCATCAATTACCGGGCATCAACTATTCTGACGCGCTTTCCAGACTTCAGGGCAATGAAAAGTTATTGAACAAATTACTACAACGTTTTGCAACAGAGCACACAACATTTTCCCAGCAACTTGAAAACCTGCTGCAAGAACAACTGTTCGACAAAGCATTGAGTGCGCTACACCGAATTCGCGGCACAGCCTCAACGCTAGGTGCAAATGAATTAACAGCGTGTGCAATGAAGCTGGAAACTGAGATTAAAGCGCAAGAAAAATTAAATTCATTACCTGAGTTTATTGTCTGTCTCGCTGCCGTCATCGAACAGATTCATAAAAATGTTTCCGGTGAGGATCGTCTCATTAAGCCCTGCACGCATCCTGATCACCTCATGGTTGAAACCCATCTTGTGAATCTGGCAATGTGTATTAAAAATCATGAAATGTTTGATGAAGACATGCTGACTACTTTACTATCCAACCTTGGCAGCCATATCCCCAGGAACTTAGTAATACAGCTTGAAAAGCAACTCAATAATTTTGATTTTAATCAGGCTGAACTTACGCTCGTCAAAATTCGCAATGCCTGGAAATCGGTAAACAATACATAAAAATCACAAGATCGATTTCAGAAGGAAAATAAGTATGCTCACTAAAAAAACATTGCTACTGGTTGATGATGAGCCGTCAAATCTGCATGTACTCAAGCAGATTTTGAATCATGACTATCAGTTGATTTTTGCAAAGGATGGGGAAAAAGCACTGCAACTGGCACATGAAAAAATTCCTGATTTGATCTTGCTTGATGTGATGATGCCTGAATTATCCGGCTATGAAGTCTGTGCGGCGCTTAAAAGCAACCGTAAAACATCAAAAATTCCCGTGATATTTATTTCGGCTTTGAATGATGTGCTCGATGAGACGCACGGCTTTGAAGTTGGCGCGGTTGATTACATCACAAAGCCAGTCAATCCGGCCATTGTAAGAGCTCGTGTCGCAACCCATTTATCTCTGGTACGAACCGAGGAGCTGGAATATACCCAACTGGAAATTATCCACCGGCTGGGACGTGCAGCTGAATACAGGGATAATGAAACCGGATTACATGTGATACGCATGAGTCATTATTCCCGGCTACTGGCTTTGGCGGCAGGATTTTCTGAATTGGCAGCGGATCATCTGTTTCAGGCGGCTCCGATGCACGATGTTGGCAAAATTGGCATTCCTGACAGAATTTTGCTCAAACCGGGCCCGCTGAACGAAGAGGAATGGGAAGTGATGCGTACGCATCCTGAGGTTGGCGCACAAATCATTGGCGAACACGATTCAGTTTTACTGAAGGAGGCCGAGGTAATTTCTATCACCCATCACGAAAAATGGGATGGCAGCGGTTACCCAAATCAACTGCGCGGCGAAGAAATTCCGCTTGTCGGCAGAATTGTCGCTATCGTGGATGTGTTCGATGCACTGACAACGGAGCGCCCCTATAAAAAGGCATGGTCGGTTGATGATGCTCTGGCCTTAATCAATCGCGAATCAGGAAAGCATTTCGATCCGTCACTCGTCGTCTTATTCATGAAAATTTTACCGGCGGTGCTGGAAGTCAAGCATCGCTGGGCGGAAGAAATGAGTTCACCGTAACGGTGTTTGCGTTGTACCTGTAAGTCAATAAGCGCACTGCTTTGTATGAACAAGTTATAAAGCAGATTATGTATTAATCACATTAATGGATTACCGTAAATATGGATATTGTAGATAAAAAAACTGTTCTGATCGTTGATGATGACTCCATTATTTGCGAAGTGCTGAATGCGGCACTGGATGCTGAATATCACGTTATAACCGCTCATTCTGGCGAGGAGTGCCTGAGCCGCGTGGAGGAATACAAACCCGTATTGATTATTTTAGATATCGATATGGAAGGAATGAACGGCTACGATACCTGCATAAAACTGCGTGCAGCACAGCACGCCATGCCGGTTATTTTCCTGTCGAGCTGCGACAGTCTGGATGAACGTCTGAAAGCATTCGATGCCGGTGGCGATGATTTCCTCTCCAAGCCAACAGACAACCAGATTATATTGCGTAAAGTCCAGCTGGCCATTCAGGCTAAGGCCGCCCGTGATGCGCTGGTAAACGAGAAAGACTCATTTGAGTCGATGGCGATGATTTTTTTGGACAGTATGGGCGAGAGCGGTACGCTGCAAAATTACACGCGCGCCAATTTTGAGTGTCCTGACTATAAGACGCTGCTCGACAATACCCTGCAGACCACCCGTCATCTCGGTCTGGAGTGTCATATTCAACTGCGGCTGCCCGATGGAAGTATTTCCTGCACGCCCAACGGACAAACCACAGGCCCGCTGGAAGAATCGATTCTGACCCAGGCATCGACAATGGGCCGACTTTTCCAATTCAAAAAACGCTTAGTCACCAATTTCGAAAATATTACCATCCTCATCGTGAACATGCCGGATAACGTAGAGGTAGCGGGACGGATTAGAGACAATATCGCCATACTCGCGGAAATTGCAGATGCATTTGTGAAATCCATTACACTGCGACAACACGCTCAGGCAAGTACGGAGAGAATAAACAGAGCGAATCTGAGCGCAGGTAGCGCAATCGAAATTTTACGGCAGAAATATCGTGCACAGCAGGTAGAGACACGGATGCTTCAACATGATTTAATTGAACAAGTTGAAAAAACGTATATTTACCTTGGGCTGACAGATAAGCAGGAGCAGCTGGTCACCGATGTTATGAAAAAATGCTCAGAGCGCATTCTCGAATTGTTTGAGCAAAGTGACGAACTTGAAAAACAATTTTCAATTATTGCAGATGCATTGAAGCCTGAATCGACAAATTAAATGGATCAAGGCGGCGGTCTATCCGCCGCCCATAGCCCTACTTTTGCAGCGTTGCTTCTTCGATGAGTACCTTATACGAATAGCCTGCACCAAAATCCTTGTCGTTACGCACCACACCCTTCACTGTCACGACATCACCCGCCTTTGCCTGATTCTGCGTCGTCACGAGAATATCGTTGCTGCCCTCACTGCCGGTTCCATCGCGCAGGTGAACCCAGTTTTTCCCCATAATGCCCGCGTTGTATTTGACGATCTTGCCGTGAACCACAACCTGCTTGTCCTTCAGCACCTTCGCTTTGGTCACGATTTCAAGCACGGTATACGCATTTGCGCCGGTCGCGCGCGATACCTTCACGTCACCAGCATCGGCAGGTTTTACGGCATGTGCAATGCCTGCCGCGCCACCGAGCGTACCGAATATGATGGTTTTAAAAGTTTTCTTCAGCGACTTACTCTCAAAGTCGTTCATCGTCATCGCATTTTCAATCACGACCTGCGCGCCCTTTGCAACCGGAGCTTTACCCACCGCAGCCCAGGTTTCCCCCTCGCTGGTTTTTAAACGCAGATAGGTATAACTCTCAACCTCCTGCACTTCCAGCACTTCGCCCTTCACAACGCTCAATTTATCTGGCGCGTCGCCAGCGAATCCCAGCGTACTAAAACACATCATAGCAATCGATAACAGCGTTTTCATAACCTATTTCCTCTAAAATGATTCGTGTGAGCATATCAGCAATCGGCAGTAAATACCGCCAATCCGACCGATGTTAAATTTCTTTAATAGCCCGGTTACCCCTGCGGTTGGAATAGCGCGTCAGGCAATTGTGCACTTCGATTTCAACGCGCGCACTTTTTCCGCCATAAACGCACTCCTTCAACCAGACGACCTCTTCTTTTACGGCCGCATCGCCCGCGACCGTGGTGTGCCAGCATTTTTTTTCGCCGTCCCAACGGTAGCCACGCGCTTTTAACAGATCTTTCGTATCAAATGACGAACCGATGGCAAAAACCTGATAACTTTTTTTCGCCAGTCCATCCAGAATCAACTTTAAAACCAGCTGCCCTGATTTTGGCAGCGGCTGCTGCAGTATTTCCAACAGCGCGTAGCAGTCTCCCTCGGCCCGGTGTGCCTCATAAAAAAATCCGTACTGGTATGAAATGTAATCGAGCTTGGCAGAACCGATTCCTTCCGCGCGCCAGTCTACCTGTGCTAAAGAACAGCCCCAGGGCAAAGTCTCAAAGACAGACAGCCGCTTTTCGAGAAACACCCGGTCGAATTTTGAATTGTGGGCAATCACCACGCTCACCCCGTCGAGGAAGGCCGCCACCGCCGCATCGTCAATGCGTTTACCCTGAACCATGTCATCGGTAATACCGTGCACCGCGGTCGATTCAGGCGGAATCGCCATCCCCGGATCCTCCAGCTGGTCAAAACTTCCCAGCACACGGCAAGCCTCCCCTGTATCGGGATCGTATTCGAACAACACCATGCCCAGCTCAATGATGGCATCCTGATCAGAATTAATCCCGGTGGTTTCGGTATCAACAATGACCCCTCGTAACAGCTCACGGCCCGCAGGATCGCCAAAAGTGGTACGGGGCATGATGCGCCGGATCACCTTAAAATCCGGATGTGCATCAAGCAGGCGCAGCGCCTCTACGGTTTCTCTATTTGTCATCAGCTTATCCATTTACGTATTCATTTTCCATGTTCCCTGATCTAATCCGTCCAGCGTCCATGTACCAATGCGGTAGCGTATCAGGCGCAGGGTCGGAAAACCGACCGCGGCCGTCATGCGGCGCACCTGACGATTTTTCCCCTCACGGATAGTCAGTTCGAGCCAGCTGGTGGGAATCGCTTTGCGCTCCCGCACCGGCGGATTGCGCGGCCAAAGTTCGGGCGGCGGATCCATCAGCGCGGCGCCTGCCGGCTGCGTCATCCCGTCTTTTAGCAAGACCCCCGCGCGTAATTTTTCCAGCGCTGCCGTATCCGGCACGCCTTCCACCTGCACCCAGTAAGTCTTGGGCAATTTGTGCTTAGGATCCGTGATGCGATGCTGCAACTGCCCATCGTCAGTCAAAACCAGCAACCCTTCGCTGTCGGTATCCAGTCGTCCGGCAGGATAAAATTCGGGAACAGGAATATAATCTGCCAGCGTCGGATGCAGACCGTCCTGACTGAACTGGCAAATTACGCCGAACGGCTTATTGAACAGCAGTATGCGTCCCATTTGAGTTCCAAAATATAGCAAGCTGGCATTTTACCGCGTCTACCGGACGTCCAAACCATGAATAACGGCGCCCGTTGATAAAATCTACCCCTCTAAAGAGAAATAACATGACAAGTCAGAAAATTATTTACACAATGGTCGATGAAGCACCGGCTCTGGCGACCTATTCACTGCTCCCTATCGTACAAGCATTCACAAAAGCAGCAGGGGTTACCGTCGAGACGCGCGACATTTCACTGGCAGGCCGCATTCTTGCGAACTTTCCCGACAAACTCACCGCGGATCAAAAAATCGCTGATGAACTGAGCGAACTGGGCCGGCTTGCACTCAAAGATGAAGCCAACATCATCAAGCTGCCGAATGTCAGCGCCACCCCGCCACAATTGAAAGCAGCGATTGCCGAATTGCAATCACAAGGCTTTGATATTCCTGATTATCCTGACGAACCGCAGGACGAGGCACAACAAGCAATCAAGGCCCGCTATGGCCGCGTGTTGGGCAGCGCGGTCAACCCGGTGCTGCGTGAAGGTAACTCGGACCGCCGCGCGGCAGGGGCTGTCAAACAATTTGCAAAAAACAACCCGCACAAGATGGGGCCATGGAGTGCGGCCTCCAAGACCCATGTGGCGCACATGAACGCGAACGATTTTTACGGCAGCGAAAAATCGACCACGGTAAGCGAGGCCTGCACTGTGCGCATCGAATTTAACGGCAGCGAGGGAAAAACGACTGTTTTGAAGGAAAAAGTAAACTTACAGGCCGGTGAAGTCATCGATGCGGCCGTGATGAGCCGCACGGCACTGCGCGCATTTTATGCCGAACAGATCGCCAGCGCGAAACAACAGGGCGTGCTGCTGTCGCTGCATCTGAAGGCGACCATGATGAAAATTTCTGATCCGATCATGTTCGGCCACGCCGTGACCGTTTATTTCAAAGACGTATTCGACAAGCACGCGTCGGTCATTGAGAGCTTGGGCGTCAACGTCAACAACGGTCTGGGCGATCTGCTAAGCAAAATCGCCAAGCTGCCTGAAGATCAGCGCGCTGCCATCGAAGCCGACATTAAAAACACCTATGCCCTCAATCCGGAACTCGCGATGGTCAATTCCGACAAGGGCATCACCAACCTGCATGTGCCGAGCGATGTGATCGTCGATGCCTCTATGCCTGCGATGATTCGTGATTCGGGGAAAATGTGGGGCGTGGACGGCAAGCTGCACGATACCTGCGCAATGATTCCTGACCGCTGCTACGCGCGTATTTATCAGGTCGTCATCGAAGACTGCAAAAAGCACGGCGCCTTCGATCCAACAACCATGGGCAGCGTGCCAAATGTCGGGCTGATGGCGCAACAAGCCGAGGAATACGGCTCTCATGACAAGACGTTCGAGATGAAAGGCTGCGGCACCGTTCGCGTCGTCGATACGGCAGGCGTGACGCTGCTCGAGCAAAAGGTCGAAACAGGCGACATCTTCCGCATGTGTCAGGTCAAAGATGCGCCGATACAGGACTGGGTCAAACTGGCCGTCGCCCGCGTGCGCATCACGGGCACACCGGCTATTTTCTGGCTGGACAAGCATCGCGCGCACGACGCACAACTGATCACAAAGGTCGAACGCTACCTCAAAGATCACGACACGACCGGCATGGACATCCGCATCATGACGCCTGAAGAGGCGATACAGGTATCGATTGAGCGCATCCGCAAAGGCTTGGACACCATCTCGGTGACCGGCAACGTGCTGCGCGATTATCTGACCGACCTGTTCCCGATACTTGAACTGGGCACCAGCGCAAAGATGCTCTCCATCGTCCCTTTGATGAGCGGCGGCGGCCTCTTCGAAACAGGGGCCGGCGGCTCAGCCCCCAAGCATGTGCAGCAATTCCAGCAGGAGGACTATCTGCGCTGGGATTCACTGGGCGAATTTTTAGCGCTGGGCGCCTCCCTTGAGCATCTGGCACTGAAATACAACAACCCAAAAGCCCGTGTGCTGGCCGAAACGCTGGATGTGGCCAACGGCCGGATTCTGGAAAACAACCGCTCCCCCGCACGCCGGGTCGGCGAAATCGACAACCGAGGCTCTCACTTCTATCTCGCACTGTACTGGGCACAGGCGCTGGCGGCACAAACCAGCGATCTCGAGATTCAGTCGCGATTCACAACCCTTGCAAAAACGCTGACGGACAACGAAGCATTAATCAATGCAGAACTGATCGCGGCTCAGGGGAAACCTGTGGATATGGGCGGTTACTACCACCCGGACTTTACTAAAACTTCAAAAGCCATGCGGCCCAGCCCGATCTTCAATGCCGCGCTGGCTGCCATCAATTAACTCAACTCACAGCAGACAACAAAAAAGCCCGGCAATGCCGGGCTTTTTATTCAATCAGATGCAGATTAAGCTGCCTGAATATTCGAAGCTTGATTGCCCTTAGGACCTTTAACCACGTCAAATGAGACCTTCTGGCCTTCCTTGAGGGACTTGAAACCGCTCATATTGATTGCGGAGAAGTGTGCAAACAGGTCTTCGCTACCATCATCAGGCGTAATAAAACCGAAACCCTTTGCATCGTTAAACCATTTAACTGTACCAGTTGCCATGTGATAACTTCCTTAACAAAAAAGCACGGGGTCCCCCGCGAAACTGTTTGAATCCAAGACCGCACACGGCAAAACCAGTACTGCAGATACTTTGAATCAAACACCAGCTCACATTTAACCCTCACTACACCGCTTTTGTCAAACGGTTATTTTAATTTACAGAACAAGCTTGAAAAAGCATCGCTAATCAACAAGCTTGTCCGACACACAAAGTGACAAAATGCCACCATGTCAAAACAAAACGACAGCAGCACGCTACTCGCCCCTGAACGCGCAATAACAAAACCACCCGGTATGTACAAGGTGGTTTTGTATAACGACGATTACACTACCATGGAATTTGTCATCGATGTCTTACAGCGTTTTTTTGCCATCAACAACGAGCGCGCACAACAACTGATGCTCCAGATACACAATAATGGATCGGCGATTTGCGGTGTTTACACGCGCGATGTCGCCGAAACTAAAGTTGCACAGGTAACTGAATACGCACAGCAAAACGGGCATCCACTGCGATGCGGTACAGAGGAAATTTGAAATGATTGCTCAAGACCTGGAAGTTAGTTTACATCTGGCCTTTGTCGAAGCACGCCAGAAGCGTCACGAGTTCATCACCGTGGAACATTTATTGCTCGCTATGCTCGACAATGCCTCCGCCGCACAAGCATTACGCGCCTGCCATGCCGATATTGAAGAACTGCGTCAGGTCGTCACGGAATTCATCGACGGCAACACGCCTGTCGTACCCGGCAGCAGCGACATGGACACACAGCCTACACTGGGCTTTCAGCGCGTCATACAGCGTGCGATTCTGCATGCACAATCGGCCAATAAGAAAGAAATCTCAGGCGCGAACATCTTAGCCGCGCTGTTTGGCGAAAAAGACTCCCATGCAGTGCATTTTTTAACCCAGCGCAACGTCAATCGCCTCGATGTCGTTAACTACATCGTCCACGGCAACGGCAAAGAAACGCCGACCAATGCGCCCCAGGCGGCCGTCGAGCAGCCGCCGGCAGACGCAGGCGTATTGAAACAATACACAGTGGATCTCAACGCGCAGGCCCTAGCCGGGCAAATTGATCCTCTGATCGGACGCGAGCCTGAGCTCGAACGCGTCATCCAAACGCTGTGCCGTCGCCGCAAGAACAATCCACTGTTGGTCGGCGAAGCGGGCGTCGGCAAAACGGCTATCGCTGAAGGCCTTGCGCGCCGCATCGTCGAAGACAACGTGCCTGACATTTTAAGGGATGCGCAGGTTTATTCGCTGGACATGGGCGCACTGCTTGCAGGCACAAAATATCGCGGCGACTTCGAGCAGCGCCTGAAGGCCGTATTAAAAGAATTAAAGGAAGCGCCCAATGCGGTGTTGTTCATCGACGAAATTCATACGCTGATCGGTGCAGGGTCTGCTTCCGGCGGCACGATGGATGCGTCCAATTTACTCAAGCCTGCACTCTCGTCCGGCACCTTAAAGTGCATAGGCGCCACCACCTATCAGGAATATCGCGGGATATTCGAAAAGGATTCCGCCCTGTCGCGCCGGTTCCAGAAGGTCGATGTACCTGAACCGTCAGTCGAGCAGACTATTGAAATTTTAAAAGGCTTAAAATCGCGCTTCGAGCAGCATCACAGCATTAAATTCAGTGCGGCCGCCATCACCAGTGCTGCCGAACTCTCCGCACGCTTCATCAATGACCGTCATTTGCCCGACAAGGCGATCGACGTGCTTGATGAGGCCGGTGCTGCGCAGCGTATCCTGCCCAAGTCTAAGCAGAAAAAAGTGGTCGGCAAACATGAAATCGAGGAAATCATCGCCAAGATCGCACGCATTCCGACCCGCACCGTGTCGCACGACGACCGCAATGCACTGAAAAATCTGGATCGCGATCTCAAAGCCACCGTATTCGGCCAGAATAAAGCGATCGACGTGCTGGCGCGCGCGATCAAGATGTCGCGCAGCGGTCTGGGAAATCCGCAAAAACCCATCGGCAGTTTCCTGTTCTCGGGTCCTACCGGTGTCGGAAAGACCGAAGTGGCTCGCCAGCTGGCCTTTGCGATGGGCATGCCGCTGCACCGCTTTGACATGTCAGAATACATGGAACGACACGCTGTTTCCCGCCTGATCGGCGCCCCACCTGGTTATGTCGGTTTCGATCAGGGTGGTCTGCTCACCGAAGCGATCAGCAAGCAGCCGCATTGCGTTTTGTTGCTCGACGAAATCGAAAAAGCGCACCCCGATGTCTTCAACATCCTGTTGCAGGTGATGGATCACGGCACACTGACCGACAATAACGGGCGAAAAGCCGATTTCCGCAATGTCGTGGTGATCATGACCACCAACGCAGGCGCCGAGGCGCTGGGTAAGGTGCAGATCGGCTTCACCAAATCAGCCTCGGGCGGCGATGAAATGGCTGACATCAAGCGCGTGTTTACGCCGGAATTCCGCAACCGTCTGGACGCCATCGTCTCCTTCGATCCACTGGATAAAGAGGTCATCCTGCGCGTCGTCGACAAATTCCTGATACAGCTCGAAGAACAACTGCACGACAAAAAAGTGGATGCGATCTTTACCGATGCGCTGAAAATCTATCTGGCTGAAAAGGGTTTCGACCCGCTGATGGGCGCACGACCGATGGCGCGTCTGATTCAGGACAGCATACGCAGCGCATTAGCCGACGAGCTGCTGTTTGGCCGGCTGGCTCACGGCGGCAGTGTCACCGTAGACGTTCAGGACGGCAAGGTCGTGCTGGAATTCGAGGACGAAATCGTCACCGCTTAATACGAAACAACGGGGTGCCGGACACCCGAATTCGCTATGTCAAAAACAGCTGACTACCGCGGGCGCTTCGCCCCATCACCCAGCGGACCGCTGCATATGGGTTCACTCGTTGCTGCGGTAGGCAGCTATCTTGATGCAAAATCCCGCAATGGCACCTGGCTTGTCCGCATGGAAGATCTGGACACGCCGCGCTGCGTTTCAGGTGCCGCAGATAACATACTGAAGACACTCGCGCGTTTCGGCCTCATCAGCGACGAAGCCGTGATGTACCAAAGTACGCGCACCTCAGCCTATCAGGATGCATTCGATCAGCTATTCCGTGACGGACACCTCTATCCTTGCGCCTGCACGCGGCGTGAAATTGCCGACTCCGCCCTGCACCGCGGCCGTGAACTGATCTATCCGGGAAAATGCCGCGCAGGGCTGCCGGACAGCCGCGAAGCGCGTTCGTGGCGGGTGCGTGTTGAACAAACCCGCATCGAATTTACGGACAGGTTGCAAGGTTCGTTTGCACAAAATTTAGCCTGTGAGGCGGGTGATTTCTTGCTCAAACGCGCCGACGGCCTGTTCGCCTATCAGCTTGCGGTGGTCGTCGATGATGCCGGGCAGAAAATTACCGATGTCGTGCGCGGAGCGGATCTGCTGGATTCGACCATGCGCCAGATCTATTTGCAGCAGTTGCTTAATTTTAACACCCCGAGCTACCTGCACCTTCCTGTCGCGGTAAATCAACAGGGTGAAAAGCTGAGCAAACAAACGCTTGCCCGCGCAGTCGATCCGGATAATGTGGTTGCAACACTCATTAAGGTGTTGAATTTCCTAGGTCAGCGCCCGCCTGCCGGCCTGAGTACAGGAAGCGCACTGCTTGCGTGGGCCACAGAACACTGGCAACCGGAAGTTTTATCCGGTCACCGCCAAAGAACCGTCTGATCTCAACTGGCCAGTTTGCGCACGACGTCTGCGATGTGTTTCGCAGATTGTTCGACCAGCGCTTTATCCTCGCCCTCAACCATCACACGCAACAGCGGTTCGGTGCCGGACGGGCGGAGCAGTACACGGCCACGACCATCGAGCGCCCGTTCAGCACTCGCAACAGCGGCTTTAACCTCGGAGTGACCTAAACAGTCGACGCCCTTCGCAACACGCACATTGATCAGCACTTGCGGATACAGTTTCAAATCATGTGCGGCTTCGGCCAGACTCACATTTTGCGTGCGCAGCGCATGCAGCACTTCCAGCGCGGACACGATCCCATCGCCGGTACTGTGCTTGTCAAGACAGATAATATGACCGGAATTTTCACCGCCGAGCTCCCAGCCATTCTGATGCAATAACTCCATCACATAACGGTCACCGACACGAGCACGCAAAAAGGGCACGCCCATTTTTTGCATCGCGTGCTCAAAGGCCAGATTTGTCATTAGCGTACCAACCACGCCGCCGATCAGTCTGCCCTGCTCCTGACGCTGACGCGCAATCACATAAATCAGTTGATCGCCGTCATACAACGCCCCTTTACTATCGACCATCACCAGTCTGTCGCCGTCGCCGTCGAGCGCGATGCCTAAATCAGCCTGATGCTCGACAACGGCTGCCTGCAAATTAGCTGGGGCAGTCGCACCAAAACCGTCATTGATATTTTTGCCATCCGGTTTCACGCCGATAGCGATAACCTCCGCACCCAGTTCGTGCAGAACATGTTGCGCAATGTGGTAAGTAGCGCCATGCGCACAGTCGACGACGATTTTCATACCGCGCAAATTCATCGCAGAAGGAAACGTGCTCTTGCAAAATTCGATGTAGCGGCCAACCGCATCGTCAAGTCGCTTAGCCTTGCCCAGCCCCGTTGCTGAATCAATGAAAATCTCCCCATCCAGACCGGCTTCAATCGCGTGCTCAATGTCATCGGGCAGCTTGGAACCGGTCGCGGAAAAGAACTTGATGCCGTTGTCCTCGTAAGGATTATGCGAGGCTGAAATCACGATCCCCGCCTGCAAACGCAAAGTGCGAGTCAGATAGGCCACGGCAGGGGTTGGAATCGGGCCTGCCAGATACACATCGACACCGGCAGCAATCAAGCCCGCCTGCAATGCGGATTCGAGCATATAACCTGAAATACGCGTGTCCTTGCCAATCAGAACAGCCGAGCGCTCGCCATGCGTATGCTCGGCACCCGCCAAAACACGACCGGCAGCGTAGCCCAAATGCATCACAAACTGCGGTGTAATGGGAAAGTCGCCTACGCGACCGCGAATCCCGTCGGTGCCAAAATATTTTTTACTCATTGCATCCCCCGTTAATTGCATTCAAAATTTTCAAGGCATCCACCGTGGCACGCACGTCATGCACACGCACAATTGCAGCGCCCCGCTGCACGGCAATTATCGCTGCAGCAATGCTCGCCGGCATCCGGTTCGATGCATCCTGGCCCGTTAAGGCACCCAGCATAGACTTTCTGGACAAGCCCGCCAATACGGGAACACCCAGATCCGTAAAGTGATGCAACTCGCGTAGTAAGGCCAGATTATGCGCGAGCGTCTTACCAAAACCGAATCCGGGATCGACAACGATGCGGTCTTGCGCGATACCTGCCGCTTGCACTGCCGCCACCCGGTCACGCAGAAACATATTCACCTCGGCTAGCACATCAGCGTATTCCGGTTGCACCTGCATGGTTTGCGGCGCCCCCCGCTTGTGCATCAGACACACAGCCACATTCGAGGCGGCAACGATCTGCATGGCGAGCGGGTCTTGCAGCGCATCGATATCATTGACCATCTGAGCACCCGCGAGTATGGCAGCCCTCATCACCTCGGGTTTAAACGTATCAATTGAAATGGGCACACCCGGCAGCGCTTCGATTACCGGAATCACGCGGGACAACTCTTCCTCTAAGCTGACCGGAATAGCGCCGGGCCTCGTTGACTCGCCGCCGATATCGATGATGTCAGCACCTTCCGCGATAAGCTGGTGCGCGTGATCAATGGCGGATTGCCCAAGCCGCCCGCCATCGGAAAAGGAATCAGGGGTGACGTTGACAATCCCCATCACCAGTGGACGGGAAAGGTCGAACTGAAATGAGCCGAATGAGAGCATCAGGATCGAGAATTCAGGAGCGAGGATTGAGGATTGGTTGACTCGCTCCTCAATCCTCGCTCCTGTTTTTAAGTTTCCTGAGCGGGTTGAGTCGGCGCAGCGGGCGGAGCAGGTTCAACCGCGGGTGCGGTTGGCGTCTGATCACTTGGCGGTTGCGGTGTCTTGCTGTATTGACTAGGCTTTGGCGGACGCGGCGGATTACCGTCCATGATGTCGTTGATCTGATCGGCATCGATCATTTCCCACTCCAGCAACGCATGGGTCATCGCCTCGATCTTGTCGCGATGCGTTTCAATCAGATTGCGCGCCAGCGCGTACTGCTGATCGATGATGCGACGAATTTCGATGTCCACTTTTTGCATGGTCGCCTCTGAGATATTCTTGTGAGTCGTCACAGAACGTCCCAGAAAAACCTCCCCCTCATTTTCGCCGTACACCATAGGGCCCAGTGCGTCCGACATCCCCCATTGGGTGACCATCTTGCGGGCCATGTCCGTTGCGCGCTCGAAATCGTTCGAGGCACCAGTAGTCATCTGATTCATGAAAATCTCTTCAGCAATACGACCGCCGAACAAGACCGCAAGCGTAGACAAAATGCGTTCCTTGTCCATGCTGTAACGGTCTTCGGACGGCAATTGCATCGTCAAACCCAGCGCGCGACCGCGCGGAATAATCGTCACTTTATGCACGGGATCCGTTTTAGGCATCAGTTTTGCAACCACGGCATGACCCGACTCGTGATAGGCGGTATTGCGGCGTTCTTCCTCCGGCATCACCATCGAACGACGTTCAGCACCCATAAAAATTTTATCTTTAGCCGCTTCGAAATCATCCATTTCAACGAAACGCTTGGCACGGCGCGCAGCAAACAGCGCTGCCTCGTTAACCAGATTGGCCAGATCCGCACCCGACATACCGGGCGTGCCGCGTGCAATCACATTGCCATCCACATCCGGTGCGCACGGCACTTTACGCATATGTACTGCAAGGATCTGTTCGCGGCCGCGAATATCCGGCAAGGGCACAGTCACCTGACGATCGAAACGCCCGGGACGCAGCAAGGCCGCATCCAGCACGTCAGGACGATTGGTCGCAGCAATCACGATTACCCCGCTCGCGCCTTCGAAACCGTCCATTTCAACGAGCAGCGCGTTGAGCGTCTGTTCGCGCTCATCGTTGCCGCCGCCGACACCCGCGCCGCGCTGACGACCGACCGCATCGATTTCATCGATAAAGATGATGCAGGGAGATTGCTTCTTGGCTTGCTCAAACATGTCGCGCACACGCGCCGCGCCCACACCGACAAACATTTCCACAAAGTCAGAGCCTGAAATTGAAAAGAACGGCACCTTAGCCTCACCCGCAATCGCCTTAGCAAGCAGCGTTTTACCGGTACCCGGACTCCCCACCATCAGCACGCCGCGCGGGATGCGTCCGCCCAGATTCTGAAATTTGGTCGGATCGCGCAGGAAGTCCACCAGCTCTGAGACTTCTTCTTTCGCTTCATCGCAACCGGCCACATCGGCAAAGGTCACGCGCTCTTTGGCTTCATCGAGCATGCGCGCACGCGATTTTCCAAACGAGAAGGCACCGCCTTTGCCGCCGCCCTGCATCTGACGCATGAAAAACACCCACACGCCGATCAGTAAAATCATCGGAAACCAGGACACGAATATGTTCATCAGGAAAGACTGCTCTTCTTCTGGCTTAGCTTCGACATTCACGCCGTTTTTAAGCAGATCCGATACCATCCACAAATCGCTGGGCGCATAGGTGCTAATGCGTTTCCCTTCCGTCGTCGTCGCAGTCAGCGTACGGCCTTCGATCACAACTTTGGCGATCTGCCCCTTTTTGACTTCGTCGAGGAATTGCGAATAATCAAGATGTCCCTGCGCCGACTGCTGCTGGCGCGTATTGAACTGATTGAATACCGTCATCAAGACAAAGGCGACAACCAGCCAGATAGCGATGCTTTTAAAATTATTCAAGATATTTCCTTTTACGCGCAACTTCCGAAGTTGATCATTAGACTATGTATCCGCTCATTACTCAAGTTTTCCGGTGCCCAACAGATACACTTCGCTGCTGCGATCACGCGAAGCTTTGGGTTTGCGCGCCACCACCCGGCTAAACCTTGTGCGCATTAATTTCATATAGGCTTCGAATCCCGCCCCTTGAAACACTTTAACCAGAAAACTGCCATCCCGTGTCAGGTGTTCAAAGGCAAATTCCATCGCAAGCTCTGCAAGATAGATCGAACGATCCTGATCGACAGCACTCACCCCGCTGAAGTTGGGGGCCATATCCGAAATTACAAGCCCTACCGGCTTGCCTTGCAAACTTTCTTCCAGCTTTTTCAAGACCTCTTCATCCCGAAAATCGCCCTGGATGAACTCGACCCCGCGCAATGGTTCGAGCGGCAACAGATCGAGAGCGATCACCTTGCCCGATTCTCCCAGAATCGCGCCGGCCACCTGACACCAACCGCCCGGGGTCGCGCCCAGATCGACGATCACCATACCCGGTTTGATCAGATGATCCTTCTCATTGATCTCGATTAATTTGTACGCTGCGCGCGAACGATAGCCATCTTTCTGTGCCTGCTGCACAAAAGGATCATTAATATGCTCTCGCATCCACTGTTTACTGGTTTTGGATGGCTTCATCGTTTAGAATCCGTGCCTGAGATATTATTGAGAAAATTATGCTAGACCTTACCGTAACAGAACGCCTTACCCTTAAGGGACGCGCGCACCAATTAAAACCTACCGTCATGATAGGCAATGCCGGCCTGACGGAGTCCGTTTTAAAAGAAATCGGCGTAAGCCTAAAGCAGCATGAACTCATCAAAATTCGCGTCATGGCTGAACGTGCCGACCGCGAAACCATGCTGACCGAGATCTGCACGCAGCTTAATGCAGCGCCGGTTCAGCACATCGGCAAAATTCTGGTGATTTATCTGCCAAAACCCGATGCTGAAAAAATCGAAATCCGTCAAATGCCGCGCCACAAGGGCAAAAAACCGCTGACCAAAAAACAACTCGGCAACCGTTAAAACGGGAAGCGGAACGGCACTTCGTGCCTCAGTAGATAGTGGGTTTTCACTCCCCACTTTCTACTCTCCACTCACCAGTTTAGATGTACTGAACCTCGATCAATTCGTATTCCCTGATGCCACCCGGCGTCTTCACTTCGGCCACATCGCCGCTGCTCTTACCAATCAAAGCACGAGCAATCGGTGAGCTGATCGAAATTTTACGCGCCTTGATATCCGCCTCATCGTCGCCGACAATCTGATAAGTCACCACATCACCGCTGTTCATTTCTTCCAGAATCACCGTCGAACCAAACACACAGCGACCATTGGCGTTGAGCGTTTTTGGATCGATGATTTGCGCGCTTCCCAGCTTGCCTTCCAGTTCGATGATGCGCCCTTCGACAAAGCCCTGACGGTCCTTAGCCGCTTCATATTCGGCATTTTCCGACAGATCGCCCTGAGCACGCGCCTCCGAGATTGCATTAATAACCCAGGGACGTTCTACCGTTTTGAGCTTATGTAACTCCTGGCGCATTTTATCCGCGCCAACCAAAGTCAAAGGAATCTTGATCATACTGAAACTCACCTAATTGTTAGTTGTTAGTTGTTGTCGCTATGCGTCATTCGTTTTAACTAACGACTGCTTTTCGCTTATGCTGAGACTGCACGTCATAGACTTGCAAATCATCAAGATGATGCATACCAATACAGGCGGCGCGTGCGCCTGCCAGCGTGGTGTAATAAGTTACCCGCCCCTGCAAGGCAGCATGCCGTATCGAATAGGAATCACGCATCACGGCAGGCTTGCTGTCGACCGTATTGATAATCAGATTCACCTCGCCATTTTTGACCATATCCACGATATGCGGACGACCTTCAGCCACCTTATTGACCGACTTAACCGGTACGCCTGCCGCAGAAAGAGCGGCAGCCGTACCGCGCGTGGCAAGTATGGTAAAGCCCAAGTCCGCAAGCGAGCGCGCCACATCCACGGCACCGGGCTTGTCCGCTTCTCGCACACTGATAAAGACATTGCCGCTCTTGGGTAATTTAACGCTTGCCGCCAGTTGCGATTTCACAAAAGCTTCGGCAAACGTCTCGCCCACTCCCATCACTTCGCCGGTGGACTTCATTTCAGGACCTAAGATCGTATCGACGCCAGGGAACTTGATGAACGGGAAAACCGCTTCTTTCACTGAATAATACGGCGGCACAACTTCGCCGGTGACACCCTGCTGCGCGAGACTTTGTCCCGCCATGCAGCGCGCGGCAATCTTGGCCAGCGGCACACCGGTGGCCTTGGAGACAAACGGCACGGTGCGCGAGGCGCGCGGATTCACTTCCAGCACATACACTGTCTCGCCCTGAATCGCGAACTGCACGTTCATCAAGCCCACCACGTTGAGCGCACGCGCCATCGCAATGGTTTGGCGGCGCAATTCATTTTGCATCGCCACCGGCAAACTGAACGGCGGCAAGGAACAGGCTGAATCGCCCGAATGCACGCCCGCTTCTTCGATATGTTCCATAATGCCGCCGATAATCACATCGACCCCGTCGGACACCGCATCCACATCCACTTCGATCGCATCATTCAGGAAGCGATCCAGCAAAATCGGCAGGCGTTCAGGATAAGTTTTGGACATGATTTCCGCGTCGCGCATATAGCGCTCCAGATCCGCCTGTTCGTGGATGATCTCCATCGCACGACCACCCAGCACGTTTGAGGGGCGCATCACCAGCGGATAACCGATAGCTGCCGCACCAGCCAACCCTTCGGCCACGGTGCTTGCAGTACGGTTAGGCGGCTGCTTCAGCTCAAGCGCCATCAGCATCTGTTTGAAGCGCTCGCGGTCTTCTGCACAGTCGATCATATCGGGCGTTGTACCGATAATCGGCACACCATTTTTTTCCAGACCGCGCGCCAGACTCAACGGCGTCTGACCGCCGTATTGCACGATCACGCCGACCGGTTTTTCAACAGCGACCACTTCGAGCACGTCTTCCAGCGTCAGCGGCTCGAAATACAGGCGGTCCGAGGTATCATAGTCCGTCGATACGGTTTCCGGATTGCAATTGACCATGATGGTTTCATAACCGTCTTCGCGCATCGCCAGCGCCGCATGTACGCAGCAATAGTCAAACTCAATCCCCTGACCGATACGGTTCGGCCCGCCGCCCAGCACCATGATTTTCTTGTTGCTGGTCGGATTCGCTTCGCATTCCTCTTCATAGGTGGAATACATATAGGCGGTATCGGTCGAAAACTCGGCAGCGCAAGTATCCACGCGCTTGTACACCGGACGTACACCCAGTGCGTGACGATAGGCGCGCAAGGCAGCGGCATCGGTTTCCAGCAAATCCGCTAAACGGGCATCAGCAAATCCGCTGCGCTTTAACGTGCGCATCTCATCTGCATCAACGCTTTCCAGCGGACGCCCGAGGAGCGTTGCCTCCTGACGGATCAAATCATTGATCTGTACTAAAAACCAGCGATCAATTTTACTGACGTTAAACACCTCTTCAACGCTCATACCCAAACGGAAGGCATCTGACACCGCCCAGATGCGCGAAGGCCCCGGATTGCGCAATTCGGCCGTCACCGCATCAATACTGTCGAACTTACTGTCCAGCCCGTTGACCCCCACTTCCAAACCGCGCAAGGCTTTTTGGAAAGACTCCTGGAAGGTGCGGCCGATGGCCATCACTTCACCCACCGATTTCATCTGGGTCGTTAAACGATCGTTGGCCTGCGGGAAT
Source organism: Gallionellales bacterium GWA2_54_124 (assembly GCA_001801025.1). Classification (GTDB taxonomy): domain Bacteria; phylum Pseudomonadota; class Gammaproteobacteria; order Burkholderiales; family Gallionellaceae; genus Gallionella. The sequence continues at coordinate 442,428 of MGWO01000007.1, read as the reverse complement.
TTTTCAAATGCGAAGCGCGGAATCTTGGTGACCACGTAATCGATGGTCGGCTCAAACGAGGCCGGTGTCGCGCCGCCCGTAATATCGTTCTGCAATTCGTCCAGCGTAAATCCCACCGCCAGCTTGGCGGCGATCTTGGCAATCGGAAAACCAGTCGCTTTGGACGCCAATGCGGATGAGCGCGACACGCGCGGATTCATCTCGATCACCACCATGCGCCCGTCATCCGGATTGATGGAGAACTGCACGTTCGAGCCGCCGGTCTCCACGCCAATTTCACGCAGCACAGCTAAAGAGGCATCGCGCAGAATCTGGTATTCCTTGTCGGTCAGCGTCAGTGCAGGCGCAACGGTGATCGAATCGCCCGTATGCACGCCCATCGGATCCAGATTTTCGATCGAGCAGATGATGATGCAATTGTCATTGCGATCACGCACCACTTCCATCTCGTATTCTTTCCAGCCGAGCAGAGACTCTTCGATCAACAGCTCGCTGGTAGGCGAGGCTTCAAGTCCCCGTTCGCAGATTTCCAGAAACTCTTCGCGGTTATATGCGATGCCACCGCCGCTGCCGCCCATCGTAAAAGAAGGACGAATAACAGTCGGAAAACCCATCACCTGCTGCACTTGCAACGCCTCTTCCATGCTGTGCGCAATCGCCGAACGGGCAGATGCGAGACCAATACGGGTCATCGCCTGTTTAAACTTCTCACGGTCTTCCGCCATATCGATCGCTTCACGCGATGCGCCTATCATCTCGACGTTGTATTTTTCCAGTACACCGTGATGCGCCAGATCCAGCGCGCAATTCAATGCAGTCTGGCCGCCCATGGTCGGCAAAATCGCATCGGGACGTTCCTTCGCAATAATTTTCTCGACGATCTGCCAGGTGATCGGCTCGATGTAAGTCGCATCCGCCATGTCAGGATCAGTCATGATGGTCGCAGGATTCGAATTGACCAGCACCACGCGGTAACCTTCTTCGCGCAGCGCCTTACAGGCTTGCGCACCGGAATAGTCGAATTCGCACGCCTGCCCGATGACGATAGGGCCCGCGCCGATGATAAGTATGGATTTTATATCTGTACGTTTTGGCATTTATTTTCGGGAAGAGGGAAGAGGAAAAAGCGAGAAGGGTGGAAGGTAAAGGATGAAGGGTAAACCCCCGCGCCCAAAACCCGCCCCTTCTCCCTTCTCCAATCTTCTCTTACTTCCGCTCCTCCATCATCTCAACAAATTTATCGAACAAGCCGTCCACATCGTGCGGACCCGGACTCGCTTCCGGATGACCCTGAAAACAGAACGCAGGCTTATCCGTCAACTCAAAACCTTGCAGCGTGCCATCGAACAGCGAAACATGCGTCGCACGCGCATTCGCAGGCAACGTCGCGGCATCTACCGCAAAACCGTGATTCTGGCTGGTGATCATAACGCGCCGGCTATCTAAGTCCTGCACGGGATGATTCGCACCGCGATGACCGAATTTCATCTTCACGGTCTTAGCTCCGATCGCCAAACCCAAGATCTGATGCCCCAGACAAATACCGAACAGAGGAATACCTGCTGCCAGCACGGCTTGCGTCGCGGCAATTGCATAGTCGCAAGGCTCAGGGTCGCCCGGGCCATTCGACAGGAAAACGCCGTCCGGCTTCATTGCCAGCACCGTCGCTGCGGGTGTTTTAGCCGGCACAACGGTAATTTTGCAGCCACGCTCGGCTAACATACGCAAAATATTGCGCTTAACCCCAAAGTCGTAAGCAACAACATGAAACTCAGGTGATACTACTTCACTGTAGCCTGCAGCCAGACTCCACTCGCCCTGATTCCATTCATAGGGCGTATCGCAAGTAACCACCTGCGCCAGATCCATACCGGCAAGCCCGGCAAATCCGCGCGCGGCTGCCAGCGCCGCCACTTCGTCTGTACCGCTGGCGATACAACCGCTCTGAGCACCCTTTTCACGCAGAATGCGCGTAAGTTTACGCGTATCGATACCGGCGATCGCAACCACATCGTTCGCTTTAAGGTACTCCGGCAGCGATTGCGTGCAGCGCCAGTTACTCACCGTCAAAGACAGATCGCGTATCACCAGACCGCTGGCGAACACCTGACGGGATTCAACATCCTCGTCATTGATTCCGACATTGCCGATATGCGGGCAAGTCAGCGTCACAATCTGACGACAATAAGAAGGATCAGTGAGTATTTCCTGATAGCCCGTCATCGACGTGTTAAATACGACCTCGCCGCTGCGGCTTCCGGAAGCTCCGATAGACACACCGCGAAACACCGTCCCATCGGCAAGCACAAGAATTGCAGGATTCGTTTGCGTCACCAGACACCCCCCAAGATAAACATCAACTAGCTAGACATAAAGAAGCGGGAAGAACCGTGAGTTCATCCCGCAAAAGATTGACCGCCATTATAGCGGAATAGCAGAGCATCATCAAACACAAGCGCATCATTCAACGGGCGGGCCTGAGGATGTTATACAATCCGACCCCGACAAAACTTGCAGGACAGACATGTTTGAAGTCATTGTTTTAGCGATCGCTCTGAGCATGGATGCCTTCGCCGTCTCTATCGGCCTGGGCTCAAAGGACACCACCAAAAATCTGGGCAGTAAAGCCGGCATTTACTTTGGAACATTTCAGGCACTGATGCCCTTCATCGGCTATCTGGGTGGACGCGGAGTACTAGGATGGGTCGATGCTTACGCACACGGAATCGCCTTCGGGCTGCTGGCGCTGATTGGCGTGAAAATGATTTACGAAGGCCTTCAGGAGAGTTTTGAGGAGGACATCAAAGCCATCACTCACAAGATGATGCTGATTTTAGCCATTGCCACCAGCATCGATGCCATGGCAGCAGGCTTCAGCCTGACACTACTTAACGTAAATGCTTACTTAGCCTGCCTCATCATCGGCGCCACAACCTTTGCCTTTAGCTGGGCCGGCGTGACAATTGGCCGATACAGCGGCACCTGGCTTGAGAGTCGCGCCGAGATTTTCGGCGGCATCGTACTGATACTGATCGGCATAAAAATATTGATATCCTAATGCATGCCATTACTGCGCCCCCGAATCGATTACTCCCGCTTGCCTAGGCGGTCATATAGGAATATTCTTACAAGGAGACCAAAAAATCGGCTGGCTGCCGAATAACTACCCTGTTACGCGCCATTGAAACCAGTCACTTTCATCTTAGCCGCCGCACCCGAAACTCTGCTGTTAGCCGGGGTTTATTTTCTACTGGGTGTCGCATCACAACAACTGGCCATTCCGCCAGGCTATGCATCTGCCGTTTTTCCCGCCGCAGGCGTTGCCCTTGCCGTCATTCTTCATCGGGGTTACCGCCTGCTCCCCGGCATCTGGACAGGTTCGTTCTGCCTCAACTTGTGGATTGCATCCTGCTCCGGCGGCCTTGACGACAAAACCATTTTAATTGCAGCTATTGTTGCATCGGGCGCAGCACTGCAAACCGGCGTTGCCGCACTGCTGATCCGCCGCCTCTTAAAATGCAACTGGCATAATCTGGACAGCGATACCGACATCATCCGTTTTTTGCTGATTGCCGGCCCCGCAAGCTGCCTGATTTCCAGCTCCTGGGCCACTGGCACGCTGATCCTATCAGACGTCATCGCAGCCGATGCGTGGCTGTTTAACTGGAGCAACTGGTGGGTTGGAGATTCAGTCGGCACAATGTTATTCGCACCGCTGACGCTCATGCTATTGCAGCGACGCGGCAATACTGAAATATCCAGAATCACCAACGTCGCCATCCCCACCCTGCTGGTCACCGCAGGCATTGTTGTCCTGTTTGTTTACGTATCCGGCATCGAAGCAATCAAGGTCAGACAAAATATTGCCGAGCATGGTCGCATCGTCTCCGAGCAGCTAAAAAGCAGGATCATTTCCTATCACGAGGTGATTGCCTCGCTGGACAATTACCTGCAAGCCACACCCGACATCAACCGGTTTAAATTTGAACGCTTTACACAGAGTTTTTTTGAGGATCACCCGGATTTAATGGCGCTCAGCTGGAACCCGCTGGTCCCCCAAAAATCAAGGCGACAGTTTGAACAGGCGCTATCTGGCGAATACAGCCCGGACCACCTGTCAATTACCGAGCGCAATTTGCACAATCAACTTGTACCCGCCAAAGTACGTGATCATTATGTGGCGATCGGTTACATCAGTCCGCTACAGCACAATCGCAAAGCACTCGGATTTGATATCTTATCCAATCCTCTGCGCGCAGAGGCCATTGAGCGCGCTGTAAACTCGGGACAAATGACGGCGACAGCGCCCATACAACTGGTTCAGGATTCCACGGCCAATGCAGGCGTACTACTGCTGCACCCGGTCTACCGAAATTACACATCTGCCACAGACCACAACAAAACAGCGCCGCGAGGGTTTGCCGTTGGCGTATTTCGTATCGATAAAATGCTCTCTGAACTTGCCGTTAAAAGCATCCCGGCTGAGTTAACATTTAGCCTGCATGACACTGCTGCACCGCTTAAAAATCAAAGCTTATATCATCTGAATGTCAACCGTCCTCTGCTGACCGAATATGTATGGGAAAGCGATGTCCCAATCGGTGGACGCGTCTGGCACATCACGCTGTCACCAACGCGCGCCTATCTTGAGAAGAATCGGTCACTCCTGCCATGGGTTGTCCTCGCAGCCGGCCTAACCCTGGTCAGCCTGCTGCAGGCTTTTTTGCTGGTCATCACCGGGCGGACTTCAATTGTCCAGCGCACTGTCGATCAGCAGACGCAGACACTGCTTGAAAGCGAACAACGTTTACGCAAACAAAATGAAAAAAATCTGGCGATTCTACACAACGCCAGTGACGGCATACATCTGCTCAACGCCAGCGGCAATCTCATTGAAGCCAGCGACTCGTTCTTAACCATGCTAGGCTACCAGCGTGAAGAGATGATCAATATGCATGTATCGCAATGGGATGTACGATTAACTTTCCCGGAGCTATCACAAGCTATCCAACTGCAATTTGAAAAAAAGGAACGCTCTCAGTTCCAGACCGTCCACCGCCGCAAAGATGGCAGCACGCTTGAAGTCGAAATCAGCAGCTTTCCGCTCGAACTCGATGGTGAAATAGTGCTGTTTTATTCCTCAAGAGACATCACCGCACGCCGCATCATTGAAGCCTCACTGCAACAACAACTGATGTTCACCCGCGCGCTAAACAAAATCTCACGAACCTTTGTCGAACAGGAAGAAAACACGCTTTTGCTGGCCAGCACCGTCATCAACGTCGGCGCCGCGCTCGGCGCCGATCGTACTCTGATTTACGATATCAATTTCGACACACAGCAAATCACCGGCCTGTCTGAATATCTCAATCCTGAACACGCTGATATCACAACAACACTCGCCACCTATCCGCTGCAGCTATTTTTCGGCGGTGCGAGTGAAATGATGGCAACGCATCGCTGGCTCATCAGCCAGCGCGATGACATCGAACCTCATCTGAGGCTAGACGGATCCGGCGATATACTGCACCGGCAAATGAACATTCAAAGTCTGCTCTGGTTCCCGTTCGCATTCCATAACAACGGTTTTCACCTGCTCGCGCTGAATCATATTCACGCAAAAAAAATCTGGTCTGCGGAAGAATTCGAATTTATTGAGTCCGTCAGCCATCTGGTCAGTTTTGAGCTTGAAAAAATCCGCCTGACCAATGCACGAAAATGCGCAGATACCGAACGCGACCACCTGCTGAAAATCATCGAGGATGCACCCGACTTTATTGCAACATGCGATATGCAGACCCGGCTAAAATACCTGAACGCAGCCGGCGCGAAGCTGGTCGGCCTGCCCGACAATACCGACTTGTCCTCTTTAAAAATTAGCGACATGCACCCTGAATGGGCGGCACAAAAAATGTTGAATGAGGATATTCCCGCTGTACTTGAACAGGGTGTTTGGCAGGGTGAAACCGCCTTACTTCACCGAGATGGACATGAAACACCGGCATCTCAGGTATTACTGGTGCATCGGGACGCCGATGGCAATCCCGAATCCCTGTCCACTATTATCCGCGACATCTCCGGACTGAAAAAATATGAAAAAGCCCTCCTTAATAACGAACAAAACCTGCTCAATATTCTCAAGCTGAGCCCCATTGCCGTTCGTATTGCCATCGACAGCGGTCAAAAGGTCGCTTTTTGCAATCCGCGCTACGCCGATCTGATCAAAAGCGAAGACCCTCTGGGTGAGACCCCCACAAAATACTATGCCAATGTCAGCGATTATCAGGCTATTCTTGAGGAACTGGCCAATGGCAACACCGTACTCAATCGCATGGTCGAATTAAACATTCCCGGTGGCACCACCACCTGGGCGCTCGCCTCTTATATGCCGATGCAATACGATGGTGAAGATGCGGTGTTAGGCTGGTTCTATGACATTTCAGACCGCAAGCAGGCCGAAACGGAACTGCTGCGCTCCAACATTGAGCTTGAGCAATTTAGCTATGCCATTTCTCACGATATGCGCCAGCCGCTGCGCATGATTTCAAGCTATCTGCAACTGCTGGAAATCAGCCTGGCGGATCAATTGAACGATGAGAATCGCGATTACATCCAGTATGCAGTCGAAGGCGCAAAACGCATTGATCAGATGCTCATCGCCCTGCTCGAATATTCACGTGTCGGGCGTATGAATGAAGATAAAGCATGGCATGAAAGCCGCACCCTGCTTGATGAAGCCCTGCTGTTTTTACAACCAGCCATCAGCGAGGCACGGGCGACAATCACCTCCGGCGGCGACTGGCCCGCCTTATTTGCCAACGGTGATGAAATCACCCGGCTATTGCAAAACCTGATCGGCAACGCCGTCAAATACCGGATCGCCGGACGCCCCCCAGAAATCAACCTCAAGAGCGCACGACTCAACCATGAATGGCATTTATGTATCAGCGATAACGGCATTGGCATAGCGCCGGGACAAATCAAACGTCTGTTTCAGGTCTTTCAGCGTTTACAGTCCCGCGAAGTGTATCAGGGCACCGGTATTGGTCTGGCCTTATGCCGTAAAATTACCGAACATCACGGCGGACGAATCTGGGTAGAATCTTCAGGAGAAGGAATGGGCTGCAATTTTTTTGTCGTTCTGCCACTCACTGACTTATAAACAATGCCTAATATAAAACTTTTCGTCTTCCCCCTTTGGCTGCTGTCCAGCACACGCCCTGTCTTCGCGCCGCACTGGAACGATATGCAACTAAGCTTTAAATACCCCTGCCATTTTCTGCCCATCGGATATCTGATCGGCATCCCGTTCAATGTCGCTGACAATCGCGCCAGCAGTGCCGAATACCACTTTCAATCGATACGTTCATAATGAATGAGGAAATAGAATGAACGACAAAAGCACTACCGACCGGCCATTTATTATTTTGCTGGTGGAGGATGAAAAAACGGATGCGCAGCTGGTTAAATGGGCACTGAAACAAAATCAGATTAAGGCCGATATGCGTCAGGCATTTGACGGCTACGAAGCGCTGGCATTTTTACGCAAGCAAACGGGTAGTTTTGCCAATGCACCACGCCCCAATCTGGTTCTACTCGATCTGAACATGCCACGCATGAATGGGCTTGAATGTCTGGCTGAAATCAAAAAAGATGCAACCCTGCGTGACATTCCCGTCGTCATCCTCTCAACCTCCTATGCACACAGCGATATCATCGCTGCCAATGAACTGGGCGCTGCCGACTATGTCAGCAAACCGATGGATATTCACGAATTAAGCGCTTCCATCCGCCTGCTTGCCGAACGCTGGATTCTCCCGTTCACAACCATGGCTGGCAATACCGATATGCTATGAATATACTACCTTTAAAACCGCTGTCCATTCTGGCCGTCGAAGACGATCCCGGTGATTTTGGATTAATCCGTGCACATGTGCGATTGTCCGGACTCTGCGCCAAAAATGACAAGGAAGCCGTGATCTGGGCGAAAACATTGGCCGGTGGCCTTGTTTCCGCACAAAAATCGAAGCCGGATATCATTCTTCTCGATCTGTCCTTACCTGATTCTGCCGGCATGGATACCGTACATGCCATGCGTAGTGCACATCCGGGCACGCCTATCGTAGTTTTGACAGGTCATGATGACTACGATCTGGCTAATGCCGCACTGCAAGCAGGCGCTCAGGACTATCTCGTCAAAGGCCACTTTGATCACGATGCACTAGGCCGGGCCATACGCTACGCACTGGTACGCATCCAGCTCGAATCTCGCCTGCGTCTCTCCGAAGTCGCCTTAAATGCGGTCGCCAACGGGATCGTTATCACCGATCAGCATGCACATATCGAATGGGTTAATCCGGCGTTCACCCGGCTAACCGGATATACACTGGAAGAAGCAATCGGCAAAAAACCGGGATAATTGGTTAAATCCGGACATCATCCGGACAGTTTCTATCAAGACATGTGGCAAACCATACTGTCAGGGCTGGCATGGAATTCCGAAATGCTTAACCGGCGCAAGGATGGCTCACACTATGACGAGTCGCTCCATATCACACCCGTGATCTCCGGAAACGGCTCGATCCTGCATTTTGTTGCCATCATGCAGGATATCACCGAGCGAAAACGCACGGATGAAACGATACGCAATCTGGCGTTCTATGACACGCTAACCAAACTCCCCAACCGTCGTCTGCTCAATGAGCACTTAAACCGCGCCATTGCATCGAGTCGCCGCAATAGTCACTACAACGCATTGATGTTCCTCGACCTTGATAATTTCAAACCGCTCAACGATACCTACGGGCATGTGATAGGCGACCAGCTTTTGGTTGAGGCAGCGCACAGACTTAAGGCCTGTGTGCGCGAAATCGACACCGTAGCGAGATTCGGGGGAGATGAGTTCATTATTTTGCTCAGCGACCTCACCGAAAATGAAAGTGAATCGGCCGTTCAGGCAGGAATTATCGCCGAAAAAATTCGCGATATTTTATCCGCCCCCTACTTTCTGGAAACGACACCGCATCAAAATACGCAACTGCACAGCATCGAACATCACTGCACAGCCAGTATTGGTGTTTCCGTATTTACAGGGCATTCAACCACAGCGGAAACAGCAATCTTGCAAGCCGATAAGGCCATGTATCAGGCAAAAGAACGTGGCCGGAATCTCGTCGTTTTTAATCAGAAATTACACTACCCGGATTAATCGGGACTCCCAAAATAAAAAAGCGCACTAAGTGCGCTTTTTTATTGCGATTACTCGCCTTTCAGGCAAGTCTTCATGAAGGCCTTACGCTCGTCACCCTTGAGTGCACGGGTCTTCGCATCTGCATTACAATTTTTCATTTTATCCTGTTGCTTGACTGGTGCGGCCTTCTCTTCCGGCTTAGCGCCTGCGTCTGCTTTGAGGGTATAGTCCTTTTTCAGACACTTGCTCATGAAAGCCTTGCGCTCATCACCTTTGAGCGCCTCCGCTTTCGCCTCCGCATTGCATCCTTTCATTTTTTCCTGTTGCGCACCTGCAAAAACAGGTGCTGATACGGTCACAAATAATCCCAAACAAGCTACTGCGATCAATTTTTTCATGAGTATCTCCTTGATTAGTCGATTGTATCCCCCCGGATCGGGACGTTTCAGCATCAAACTGAAACGCGGCCATTATAGCCATAATTTCCCGCATGCTGTTCAAAGGTACAATTTGGCTATATCGCAACAAACTGCAGGCAGTCATTCAATGGGATTAAAAAGCAATGTTCACGCGGAGGCGCGGAGAAAACCCAAAATAAATCAAAATATAGCTGGATTAATTTCAGTAAACTTTAAAGCACAACTGCCAGTTTGTTATTAGTTCGCGCATTCGTGCTTGAGTTAGGTTTTATGGTTTTCTCCGCGCCTCCGCGTGAGTCGGTTTGAGGTTTTTATTCAAACCTTAATGAGACAATTACGACAGAGGTACAATACGCGCTGGTATGACCATCCGGCTGTCAATGAATATGGAACTCAAACTCAACTCCCGGCAGGATCTCAAGGCACGCGCCCTGTTGCTAGGCGATCGTCTGGATCTGAAATCCTTCAAGATCGCCGATTGCCTGGCGACTACGCCACTGACACTGGAAATAGACAGCGAAGGCGGCATCGCGGTGCTGTTTCGCTACGGCGTCGTGGTCTTATTCGGCGTGCCTATCGTCGATGAGGTGCGCTTTATCGACACCCTCAAAACACTGCTCACCACCCCCGCGTCTTCTCCCGAAACCGAGGAGATGGAAATCCACAGCGGCAGAGACAACATCGGTGTACAAAGCGGCGCCGTCTCGCTTGACACCATTACGTTAGAAAAGCTGCAAATCATCGCCGATGCACTGAGCAAAAATCTGGTGCTCACGCTGTATGAAAACAAAGTCGCCGGGGAATTCGACAAGATTGAGCCGTTAGCGCAGGAACTGGCGTTGCATGGCCGGGTCAGCGCGGGGGCTAAAAACCTACTCTCCAAGATCGGTCACATGCTGCTGATCCAGCATCGCATGGTGGGCCGCGCCGAAATCGGTGACAAACCTGAAACGCTGTGGAATTTTCCCCACTTGGGCGGTCTGTACGCCAGTCTCGAGGATGAATTTGAGTTACAGGAAAGACAATCAGCCTTAAATCGCAAGCTGGGACTGATCTCCGATACCGCACAAACGCTGGCTGATGTGTGGGACAACAAGCAATTGCATAAGCTCGAATGGTATGTGATCGGACTGATCCTGTTCGAAATCGTCCTGAGCCTGCACGACCGGTTCGGAAAATTCCTGACATCATGGTAGGTAAAATAACTGTTTATTTGCCTATTCAATCATCACATCAGCTTTTCCGCCAGTTGCTGATAGACGGTTCGCCCGGATTCATCTTCAGCCACGGCAAACAAGAATAAGCATCGACCACTACTGGACTGCTCCCAGCGTGCGCCTACCTGTTTTTTCTCGCGGGAATCATCGTTGGTTTTATAGGGTTCGCCTTTGTACTCGACGGCCAAAACACGACCATCGGTGAGTTCCGCCACAAAATCGGGATAGAAATAAGTGGTTATTTACCGGATTGATTCTGTCGCCATTATATCGCCCAAACTGCCTGCACAATGTTTCATACAAAGCGTCGCCTTATCATTAAGCCGCAAAATCACTTCCGCGCCAAAGAGGAATTATTGCCATGCCCGAAAATTATAGGCCTTTCGGTCTAGGTCTTTTGGCATATAGCTGCAATCAAAAGAATAGAGGAAGATGCACTCTGCCTGCAGCGTGATTCTCCTGCAGCAATTATTTACGTAATCCGGCATCACGCTTTCGATACAAGGCAATAACACTTCTGTAATAGCGGCGAATTTTTTGCCGGGCCACACAAGACAGCAGACATGCAGTGCAAGTCTCTCGCTGTTCTTCGTAAGACGCGAGTAGCACGACGCAACATGCCGGATGCGCGAAGCAAGACATTAGCCACAAACATGGCACCTCAGACGCACGACGATGGACATGAGACGCACGTCGCCGCACTTGAGAAGGATGACGCAACACCTGAGAATCACAACTCAGCACATCCGACATGGACATGAAATACAAGGAGCACGACTCAACACGCCAAATGCATGACAAAGCACCCAAGGAGCCCGTCGCAATACTTGAGAAGCGTGACGCAGAGTATGTAAAGCGAAAGGCAGACGGAAAGTCGTCTGATTTTAAAAAGATAGTATTTACCACCGATTGCAAGGCCCTTTAAATCTCTGAAAAGGAATTTTCATCATGTCTAATGCCGCTTACATGCCCAAAGATGACAATAGCAAAGCCGATCTGCTCGAACATATGGCCGTGACTTTACCCAAATACACAGTGCCGTTAAATATCAGCGATGGCGATATGGTGCAGCTGAAAGCCGATGCGGTCGGCTTCCGCTATGTGCTCAAAAGGCATCAAATGGCTGAAAGTCACCGGCATAACTGGACTGCCTGCAAGGATCAGATAAGAGATGGCGGCACAGGCAGCAATGACTGGCCGGTTTCGACCCCCGAAGATGCAGAAATTCCGCCGCCCCTCACGCCCGGCGTGATTCCACGCCTGTCCAAGCTGATCGCAGCAATTAAGGCGAACAAGAACTACACTGAGGCTATCGGTCAGGATCTGCGGTTGATCGGTGCCAGGCATGTTATCGTGAGTGATAACTGGAAACCGGCTTTGAGCGCAAAAAACAAGGGGGGACATGCAGTTATCAGTTGGACCAAAGGCGATGCTCACGCGCTGGAAATATGGGCCGACCGGGGTGACGGCAAAGGCTTTGTATTTTTCACCATCAGCACGACAGCAAGTGTTACCGACAATAGCCCGTTGCCGGACAGCATCTCCGTTTGGCAATATAAGGCAATCTATCGACTGAGCGACGAACAGGTAGGACTCTGGAGCGACGTGCTAAGCGTTACAGTCGGCAATTTATAAGCATTCTGGAATCCGCTGGTTATACAAAACCGGCGGACAGACTGAATTTGAAATTGCTCAAGATTGCCGATTGTCTGGCAAGCACGCCATCAACACTGGGAGCAGTTGTAGGGAATTCTGCACGAAACCTCTCGGATTGCATTCCATCCGGGCTACATTAGCGCAATTCTCCCTGTTACTCTTCTTCATCTTTCGGCAACGGTGCCAGCAAAGCAGCAATATCCGCCTCGCCAAACTTCGTAAGCCCCGCACTGTCCTCGGACAAAATACCCGCAGCTAACTCTGCCTTTTTCTCCTGCAGGGCAAGAATCTTTTCCTCAATGCTGCCCGCCACCACCAGCTTATAAACGAACACGTTCTTGGTCTGCCCCAGCCGGTGCGCGCGATCGGTCGCCTGATTCTCTACGGCCGGATTCCACCACGGATCATAGTGTATGACGGTATCCGCCGACGTCAGATTTAGCCCCACCCCGCCCGCTTTCAGGCTGATCAGGAAAATCGGCACTTCACCATCCTGAAACTGGCGCACCACCTCTTCACGATTTTGCGTATCGCCCGTGAGTTTCACATAGGTCAGTTTTTCCTTAGTCAGTTCCCCCTCAATCAGCTCCAGCATCGAAGTAAATTGCGAAAACACCAGAATGCGCCGGCCTTCACTGACCAGTTCTGGCAACATCTCCATCAGCAGGTCAAGCTTGGCGTGCTCCTTGACCTTTTTTGCGCTGGTCAATTTGAGCAGACGCGGATCGCAGCAGACCTGACGCAATTTAAGCAGCGCGTCCAGAATAATGATGTGGCTACGCGCGAAGCCTTTTTCGGCGATTTCCTCACGCACTCTCTGATCCATCGCGATACGCACCGTCTCATACAGATCGCGCTGCGTCCCCGACAATTCGACGGTACGCACAATCAGGGTCTTAGGCGGCAATTCGGTCGCTACGTCTTCCTTGCGACGGCGCATAATGAAAGGGCGCACGCGTTGCGCCAGCAAATCACGTCGCATGCGGTTGCCGTGTTTTTCGATCGGCGTGCGCCATGTCTTAGTAAAGCTCTTCGCATCGCCCAGCAAGCCCGGCAATAAAAAGTCGAACTGCGCCCACAACTCGCCCAGATGGTTTTCAAGCGGCGTGCCGGTCAAACACAAGCGATGCCGGGCATTCAGACGGCGCACCACTTGTGCGGCTTGACTTGAGACATTCTTGACGGTTTGCGCCTCATCCAGAATTAACAGGTGATAGTTGTGTTCGAGCAAGGCCGCCTCATCACGCCATAACAACGGGTAAGTGGTGAGAATCACATCGTGTTCGGCGATCAGCGGAAAATGCTCAGCCCTTTCCTTACCGTGCAAGGATAACATCTTCAGTTCAGGGGCAAAACGCTCAGCTTCACGCTTCCAGTTAAAAATCAGTGACGTCGGCAATACCACCAGCGAGGGCCTGTCCATACGACCCGACTGTTTTTCCAGCAGCAGATGCGCGAGCGTCTGCGCCGTTTTACCTAAGCCCATATCGTCGGCCAGAATACCGGCCAATCCCTGCCCACGCAGAAACTGCAGCCAGGCAAGACCTTCGAGTTGATAGTGGCGCAGTTGCAGCGCAAATCCGACGGGCGGCTCAACCGCCTGAATTCCGTTGGTATTCTTGAGTTTTTCGGCAAGACTCGCCACCGCATCCACGCCCTTGAACTGCCAGCGTTCCATGCCGGCCAGCGCATCGATGCGCGCAACGTCGTAACGTGACAGACGCAGCTCATCACCCGGCGCTTTACCATCAAACAACTCAATCAGCGTGCGCGCCAGCGGTTTGATGCGCTCTGCCGGCACATTGACCCGTCCGCCTTCCGGCAATTGCAGTTCGATCGGTTCGCTGTCCTTCATACGGTCGAGCAAAATCGCATCCAGCCAGCGCGGATCGACCTTGAACAACTCATGCAGCATGGGTGCTAATGCCAGCCGCTGGCCGTTGACCACGATGCCCATGTTCAGACTAAACCAGCCGTCTTCCTGCTCATCGAACTCCCCGACCCAGGCTTCCACTTCCAGCACATGGTGCCGGAATCCCTGTGGAATGACGATATCCCAGCCGGCCGCCTTCATGTCAGTCAGCGCAAGCTTCATAAACTGAGGCCAGGATTTTTCACTCTCAAGACCATACATCGTCTGATCCGGGATCGCACCCGCCATGCCGAACCGCGACATTTCCTCCAGTCCGTAACGCCCCAGCGACTGAATATAGCGCTGCTCAAGTTTTTGGTCCCGCTTAACCCGCACGGTTTCGCCATTAGTCAATGAAACAAATTCACCGGGATGATCGGGCCGCAAAACGGCCTCGCCATAGCGAAATTCCACGCAGGCCCAGTCGCGCACCTGAGTACCGAAGCCGTAGCCGCGAAAACGCCCCATATAGGCAGGCAACGACGTATCGAGCAACAACAGGGGAACTAGCGTGGTATCTAGCGCGCGCAGACGGGCTGTGGTCGGTGCAGGTAAGTCAGGCACCATTTCACGCAACATGTCCGACACTACGGGCACGTCAATTTCACGCAGCGGCGGCATGCTGAGCAACTGGGCGATTTGCGGCGGTGTCTGAGACAATTTGAGCAGACCGATCTCGCCCGCGCCTGTATCCAGATACCAGGTTGCATCCGGCAGCGGCAACACGACAACCGGTGCACCACTGCGAATAATTCTGGGTACCATGCGACCTGATTCATCGGCACCCCAGTCTAACTTAGCCTCCCTCATCGCCCCCTGTTTTAAACGAATTGGCGCAGACAGCACATAACGACTGCCCGCAACTCTTTCCATGCAGAAAAATCGCCCGCTCTCAATCACGCTCAGCAAAATCTCGTTACCCTGTTTACCCAGCAGGATATTGCCGTCAAACTTCTCGCGCTGCCTGAATAACAGGCGCAAAACCGGCAAATCCTCATCAACGACAAACAGCGGCGGCTTAATCAGGGCACGCTCGATATTGTTCCACTCTTCTAACTGGGCAGGTATCGCACCATCAGCGGACATCTTCGCTTTATAGGTACCGATAAAATAGCCATCCGAATACATCGTTTTTTGCAATACATAGCATAAACGTTCCGTGCGCTGAACTGGTTTTGGCTTTCTTTTAGCGGGCACCGCCTGCGCTTTGCGGAATGCCTCTACCCAGTCCAGCAATGCCGGATTAACCACAGGTGCACGCGGCAGCGACAAAGCCGCCAACAGGACTGCTGCCGTGTGCTTGCATTTATATCCGACCGGACAGCTGCAGGCAGGCTTCACACCCGGCATGTTCGGGGTATCGTCAGCGAATAGAATATCAACCGAATAGGGAAGCTTTGCCGTACCTTTGACCTGCGCAGTCATTCTGTCAGGCTGAACTGTCAGCTGAGTTATCGAATTCAGGTATGCCTTAGCTTTGTGCAACTCCTGCATGGAATACCAGCGAGTGACATCGGCGAGCGTATAGGTCTTGGCAAGTGACATAGAGGACCGCGGGGTTTAAAACCGCGCAAAAAAACAATCGGCGATTATAGCGTGCTGCACGGTTCGGGGTAAGGCTGATAAAGATATTACTGAACCTGCACGCAGTCAGCCTGACCTGCGCGAACGGGCGGCGAGTTATTTACTCTGAGGGCGTTGCATCTGCAAGCCTGCCAGATCCTGCACGATTTCGTCAAAAAGCGGCCGGTTTTGCACAGTTTCCTGCGTACAGCGGCCTTGCAACGCCCTGAGCGCATCGAGACGCGGATGCGGCGTGCAGCGCTCGAGCAACTCCGCCAGATAACAGGAAAACGCACGCACTTCAATGCGCTGCAGCGCGCAGCGCACCTCGCCCGACGGCATAAAAGACGCGGCGCCAAAGTCCCCCAGAAAACACGCCCCGCGCCCGTTCGATAACATATTGTGCGCGTATAAATCGCCGTGCAGGATACCCCTCGCGTGCAAGTACGCTACTGCCGCCGCGATACCCAGCGCCATAGAGATGGCTTCATCCAATGCGAAATGCATACCATCAGGATAAATATCACGGGTACATGACAGCAGACTCGGCGGACCGGCAAGATTTTTGAAGCTGGCATCAATCAAGGGCA
Source organism: Gallionellales bacterium GWA2_54_124 (assembly GCA_001801025.1). Taxonomy (GTDB): domain Bacteria; phylum Pseudomonadota; class Gammaproteobacteria; order Burkholderiales; family Gallionellaceae; genus Gallionella. The sequence goes on along the minus strand of MGWO01000007.1, from coordinate 425,881 downwards.
TCACCAAGCCTTTCGCGCCTTCAGAATGTCCGCCGACCTTACCCAGCGCCGAAATAAGATTGGCGTGATCGCCTGCCGCGATACAGGCGGCCTTCTCACTGCTGGGTAAACCGTCACTCGTGACTGCGCCTTTAAAAAGTTTCACGGCCACAGAACTTACCGGTGCCTTATGCCAGGTTGCCTGATGAATCACGCCGGATGCGCCTTCACCCAATTTTTGCAGTATTTCAAGGTCGTGCCAGTAAATCTCCGGCTTCATCTGTTCAATCGCGTATTCAGTTTCTACTCCATCCGAAAACGGGTTACCGGCAAAAGCGAGCCAGGCCAAACGAGGTAAGGACAGCAACCATGCAGGCAAGGATTCAAAACAGTTAGCAGAAATGCGCAGCAATTCGAGCTGCCGGCAGGCGGACATCGTCTCGGGCAGACTTTGCAGACGGTTTCCCGCCAGCATCAATTTTTGTAATTTCGTACACCGCCCCAATTCCGCTGGCAATGTGCTCAACTGGTTATCGGTCAAAATGAGCCAGCGCAGCGCACGGGTGAGCGATGCGGCAGACAGATGGCTAATTTGATTGGCTTTGAACCCCACCATCTCCAAACCGTCACAGCGCCCCAGCACCTCAGGCACTTCGGTAAACTGGTTATCGGAACAAAAGATCACACGGAGTTTTTTAAGTCGAGGCAGATCATCCGGCAGCGACGACAAGGCATTGCCGGACAGATTCAGAATTTCGAGCGTATCGGCCAGCTCAAAAATCTCGGGCGGAAATTCGCTCAGCCCGCACGACAAATCGAGTCGTGTGATGCCTGCCAGTTTGCCGCTGCGCAACATTGAGAGTGTATTCATATATCAGGCAGGGTGTAATCAGCCAGCGAGCGCGCTGATCCATTGCGTATAGAGCCGCTCCGCCACCGTGTGCAATTGCGGCAAATTCGCCCGTTGCTGCATGAGTTCTGACGATTGCACGGCGGGACCGCCGAAATTAGCCTTGATTTCTGCAGCCCCCGCCTCGCACCAGCTGGCAATCAATTCAGCCGTCATTTCGATATGACACTGCAAGGCAAGATGCGGGCCCAGTGTATAGCCCTGATTGGCACAATAGGCGCCGCTCAATAAGCGGGTGGCGCCAGCCGGCAGGCTGAACGTTTCACCATGCCAGTGAAAGGCATCGAAACCACGCAGTTCGCCCAACCAGCGGCGCGCAGATTCGGTATCGTCCACCGCCACCGCACCCCAGCCTATTTCCACAACCGGATTTTTCGATACAACGCCGCCCAGCGCCTTTGATATAAGCTGCCCGCCCAGACAATGCCCCAACACAGGAATATTGCGCGCCACAGCGTCGCGTATCAAATCGAGCTCCTGTGCAATCCACGGCAGATCATCGTTAACGCTCATCGGCCCGCCCATGAAGACCAGTCCGGAATAATCCGCTGATACATTAGGCACCGCCTCACCTTCATCTAGGGCAATCAGCTGCCACGGGATATCTCTGGCACACAGAAACCCGGCCAGAAAACCCGGCCCTTCATGAGCGATGTGGCGAAAGATGGCAACGGGCTTCATATCAGATGCAGGATTGAGGATTGAGGATTGAGTGAAAAACAGAGCGCAGTTTTACTTGATCCTCAATCCTACTTCATCAATCCTGCTTTTTGTCCCGTTCGATCAAGGCATAGGCCGAATGATTATGGATAGACTCGAAATTTTCAGATTCAACGATATACGCATCGACACGCTTGTCGGCATTGAGCACGGCGGCCACGTCGCGCACCATGTCCTCGACAAATTTTGGATTGTCGTAGGCGCGTTCGGTGACGTATTTTTCATCGGGACGTTTGAGCAGTCCGTACAGCTCGCAAGAGGCTTGCTCCTCGGCGATCCGCACCACGTCTTCAATCCAGACAAAGCTGTTGGTGCGGATGGTGATGGTCACATGGGAGCGCTGATTGTGCGCCCCGCGCTCAGAAATCTTTTTCGAACACGGACACAGACTCGTGACCGGCACCAGCACTTTCATCGTCACGCTGGCATTGCCATCCTTCATTTCACCGATCAAGGTCACATCGTAATCAAGCAGACTTTGCACGCCCGAAACGGGTGCGGTCTTGTTGACGAAATACGGGAAATTCATCTCGATGTAACCGGATTCGGCTTCGAGCAGCACCACCATTTCGCGCAAGATACTCTCGTACGACTCGACAGAAATCTCGCGCTCATGGCGGTTGAGAATCTCGACAAAGCGCGACATGTGCGTGCCCTTGAAATTGTGCGGCAGGTGCACGTACATGTTAAAGGTTGCGATGGTGTGCTGCACACCGACGCTCTTGTCCTGAACCTTGACCGGATGACGGATGCCTTTAATACCGACACGATTAATTGCGATATGACGCAAATCGGCCGAACTTTGCACATCAGGAATAGGGGCCGTGTTATTCATAATTATTTTCTTTCCAGTGACTGAATAGTCGGGATTATAACCAATCCCGACAAAATTACTTGGTCAATTTATTGATCGCAAGAATGATCCCTGCGCCATCCAGCCCGCAATCGGCCAGCATTTTGACAGGATCGCCCTGATCGATAAAGCGATCCGGCAAGCCCAAATGCAGCAAGGGTACCGCGATACCCGCCTCAGCCAAGCACTCTGCAACCGCACCGCCCGCTCCGCCCTGCACAGTGTTTTCTTCCACCGTGACCAGCAAATCATGCGTACCAGCCATACGGCGCACCAGTTCGGCATCCAGCGGTTTAACGAAACGCATATTGACGACTGTCGCATCCAACTGCTCGCCGGCAATCAAGGCTGGCGCCAGCATCGAGCCGAACGCGAGGATCGCGACGCGCACACCTTCACGGCGCACTTCGGCTTTACCGACCGGCAAGGCCTGCATCTCGTTGCATACCGCAACACCCGGCCCCACACCGCGCGGATAGCGCACCGCAGTCGGCGTATCGAGTGTCATGGCGGTATAGAGCATCTGACGGCACTCGTTCTCATCAGCCGGGGCCATCACCGTCATATTCGGAATACAGCGCAAGAAGGACAAATCAAAACTGCCGGCGTGCGTCGCGCCATCCGCCCCCACCAGTCCGCCACGATCAATCGCCAGTACAACGGGCAACTTCTGAATCGCAATATCGTGTATCAGCTGATCATAAGCGCGTTGCAGAAAAGTAGAATAGATCGCCACCACCGGCTTGTAACCGTCGCAGGCAAGTCCGGCCGCAAAGGTTAACGCATGCTGTTCGGCTATCCCCACATCGAAATAACGCTCGGGATATTTTTCGGCGAATTCCCCCATACCGGAACCTTCACACATCGCAGGCGTAATGCCGACAACCCGCGCATTCTCGGCTGCGACATCGCACAACCACTGACCGAACACCTGAGTGTATGAAGGATTGCCCGAAGGCTTAGGCACAATGCCGTTGGTGCGATCAAATTTGCTCACACCGTGATACAGCAGACAATCCTCTTCGGCCAGCGTATACCCTTTGCCTTTTTGCGTGACGACATGCAAAAACTGCGGTCCTTCCAGCTGACGGATATTGTTCAGGGTGTCGATCAGCGCATTCAGATCATGACCATCGATCGGTCCGATATAGTTGAAACCGAATTCCTCGAACATCGTACCGGGAATCACCATCCCTTTGACATGCTCTTCCGCACGCTTGGCAAATTCCAGCACGGGCGGCATACCCTTTAACACCTTCTCGCTGCCGCGCCGCATCGCCGCGTAAAAACGTCCCGACATCAGCTTGGCAAGATAATTATTCAGCGCGCCAACCGGACGCGAAATAGACATATCGTTATCGTTGAGTATCACCAGCAGGTTGGCATTCATCGCCCCCGCGTTGTTAAGCGCCTCAAATGCCATCCCGCCGGTCATCGCACCGTCGCCGATGATTGCCACCGAACGTCTGGCGGAGCCTGACAATTGCGCGGCCACCGCCATCCCTAGGGCCGCGGAAATCGAGGTGCTCGAATGTCCGGTACCGAAGGTGTCGTACGGGCTTTCCTCGCGCTTCGGAAAACCTGCGATACCGCCCTCCATGCGCAGACCGCTCATCGCGGCGCGCCGTCCGGTCAGAATTTTATGCACATAGGTCTGATGACCGACATCCCATACCAGACGATCTTCGGGTGTGTTGAACACCGTATGCAGCGCGATGGTAAGTTCAACCGTACCCAAATTAGAAGACAAATGTCCGCCCGTTTTACTGACCGATTCAACCAGAAATTCACGCAACTCACGCGCCAGTTGCGGCAGCTGTTCGCGGCTCAGGGCGCGCAAAGCCTCGGGAGTATTGATGGTGTCGAGCAGGGAATACATCAGAATTTACGCAACACGATGAAATCGGCCAGCTCACGCAGACGTTGAGCCGCATCACCAAACTCTGCCAGACTTTCGAGCGCCTCCCGATGCAGATTATTTGCCATCTCGCGGGCGGCAGCCACACCCAGCAGGGTCACGTAAGTGGGCTTGTCGTTATCGGCATCCTTGCCCGCGGTTTTTCCCAAGGTCGCGGTATCGGCTTCCGAATCGAGCACATCGTCGACCACCTGAAACGCGAGCCCCACGCATTTGGCATAATGGTCAAGACGGGCTAACTGCACAGGGGACACCGTTCCGCATTGAGCGCCCAGCAAAACGGCTGCGCGTATCAACGCACCCGTTTTATGGATATGCATATTTTCCAGTTCCGGCAGCGTCAACGACTTGCCGATACTGTCCAGATCAATCGCCTGACCGCCTGCCATGCCCCGCGAACCGGATGCACTTGCCAGCAAACGAATCATGGCCATCTGCTGCTGCGGCCCGTCGCTCAAACGATGCTCGGTGAGCAACTGAAAGGCCAGCGTTTGCAGACTATCGCCGACCAGCAAGGCGGTCGCTTCGTCATACTGCACATGACAGGTAGGCTTACCCCGGCGCAGCACATCATCATCCATGCACGGCATATCGTCGTGCACCAGTGAATAGGCATGGATCAGTTCCACCGAGGCTGCGACAATGTTCACACGCGCAACATCCGCGCCTGTCATCTCGCCGGCTGCGAAAGCCAGCAGGGGACGCACGCGCTTGCCTCCATCGAGCACGGCGTAGCGCATCGCCTGATGCAGACGTTGCGGCGACACATCGGATTGAGGTAATACATGGCGCAATATCTCCTCGAACGCGGCTTGCCGTTCTGCGGCCCAACTTGAAAAATCAGCTGACATCATTGAGCCTCTCCTGCAGGTAGTTCTTTCAAGATTCCCTCTTCGAGCACACGCACCTGCTGCTGCGCGTCTTCCAGGCGAGTGCGACAAAATGTCAGCAACGCTGCTCCCCGCTTATAAGCCGTCAACGAGTCTTCCAGCGACAGCTTCCCCGCCTCCATGTCCGCGACAATTTCTTCGAGTTCAGCCATCGCTGATTCGTAACCCTGCGCCTTGTGAGTTTTTCCGGTCATTTCAGTATTCTGCAAAGGAAAGTGCACCATTTTACCCAACGCACCCGCTCTGAGCCAATTTTTGTTGCCCTCACCCCTGATTTGAGAGAAAATTGCACCTGAGTCTCAACCATTCACCCTTTGCAAGGATAGCGCAGGTTTGTCCAATATCGTCACTCAACTTAGTCCCTCCCAGGTTCAACCGCCACTCGGCTGGTACTTCGATCCGAAGATTCTGGAGTTGGAACAACGCGTGCTGTTTGAGCACGGCCCCAAGTATGTTGGCCACGAATTGATGGTACCGAACCTCGGCGACTATCAGGTACTGCGCGACGAGGCGCAAATGCTGGTTCGCAATCCGCACGGCGTGGAACTGCTGTCCAACATCTGCCGTCACCGTCAAGCCACCATGCTATCTGGTCGTGGCAATGCACAACACATCGTCTGCCCGCTGCATCGCTGGACCTACAAGACTGATGGCGAATTGCTGGGCGCCCCCCATTTTCCTGAAAACCCCTGCTTACATCTGAACAAATCGCCGCTGCAAAACTGGAACGGCATGCTGTTTTCAGGCGAACGCGACATCGCGCGCGATCTGGCCCGAGTTGGCGTCATGGACGATCTGGACTTTTCAGGTTATATGCTCGATCGCGTGCAAGTAGACGAATATGCTTTCAACTGGAAGACCTTCATCGAAGTGTATCTTGAAGACTACCACGTGGTGCCGTTTCACCCGGGACTCGGTAATTTCGTCGACTGCGACGATCTGAAATGGGAGTTTGGCGAACAGTACAGCGTACAGACCGTCGGCATCAAGAATGCTTTAAAAAAGGTCGGCAGCGCAGCCTATGGCGACTGGCAGGAACAAGTGCTCCGCTATCACGGCGGAAAACTGCCCAAATACGGCGCAATCTGGCTGACCTACTATCCGAACATCATGGTCGAGTGGTATCCGGGCACGTTAGTCATCAGCACACTGGTACCGCGCGGTGCGGAGGCGTGCACCAACATCGTCGAATTCTATTATCTGGAAGACATCGTTTTATTCGAGCGCGACTATGTCGAAGCCGAGCAGCGTGCGTACAACGAAACAGCCATCGAAGATGACATTATCTGCCTGCGCATGAATCAAGGACGCCGCTCGCTGTATGAGCGCGGCATTGAAGAACACGGCCCGTATCAGTCCCCGACTGAAGACGGCATGCTGCACTTTCACGAGTACCTGCGCCGTAACCTGGCGCAGCACCTATAAAAAATCATCTCACGCGGAGAATGCGGAGAAAACCTAATAAAAACAAAAAACTTACTTATTATTAGGCAGGGCAGGTTTGAATCCGGTATTCGAGTTCAGTATCTGGATTTAGCTTGGGCTTGCATTTGTTTTTCTCTACGTTCTCCGCGCCTCCGCGTGACAACTGCTTTTCCACCTGATTCTACGGAGTAACTTTGCATGGGCGCTTTGTGGATGCTGGTCGCAGGATTACTGTTCGCCTGCATGGGCGTCTTCGTCAAGCTCGGCGCCGCGTATTTTTCTCACATCGAACTGGTGTTCTACCGCTCGGCCTTAGGGCTTCTGATTGTTTACCTGATCATGCGGTCGCAACACATAGGCTTGAACACCCGATACTGGCGCAACCACTTGTGGCGCGGACTATCGGGAACGACCGCCATGCTGCTGTTCTTCTATTGCATCACCGTGCTGCCACTGGCCACCGCCATCACACTCAACTACACCGCACCGATGTTTTTGACTTTACTCACCATGCTGGTTTTCAAAGACAAGTTCCATCTGCCGCTAACGACAGGTATCACTTTGGGATTCGCCGGAGTGGTCTTGCTGCTACACCCGACACTGCAGCACAATCAATTACCCACCGGACTCATGGGGCTGACTTCCGGTTTTTTGGCAGCAATTGCCTTCCTCAACGTCAAACAGCTGGGCTTGTTTGGCGAACCTGATACGCGCACCGTGTTTTATTTCAGCCTGATCGCAACACTGGGCAGCGGGGCTGTCATGCTGTTCGATACGATTCATTCAATCACCGTACGCAGCTTCGGCATATTGCTGGGACTGGCACTCTCCGCAACACTGGCACAAATTGCCATGACCCGCGCCTACCGTGTCGGCCGCACGCTGGTGGTCAGCAGCATGGCGTACAGCACAATTGTTTTTGCAAGCTTGTTCGGCATACTGCTGTGGGATGAGTCGTTACCCGCGACAAGCTGGCTCGGGATAATACTCATCATTGCCAGCGGTGTGCTAAGCTTAAGCCTGTCTCCTAAACACTCGCTGACCTAATAAAAAGGAATTATTGTGATTACCATCGAACAAACCGACAACCTCGTCAACGCTGCCGTACTGGGCGAATTCACCCTTGCCGATTTCAAAGTGTTTGAAGAACAATCCCTTTATAAATTGCAATCACCTGGCGCGCTCAATTTGTTATTCGATTTGCGCGGCATGCTGGACTACAGCGTCGATGTCGCATGGGAAGAGATCAAATTCTTCAGCCGCCAGCACAACCATGATTTCTCCAAAATCGCCGTCATCACCGACGACCAATGGTTAACCTGGAATGCCTGGCTCAGCCGCCTGTTCATCGATGCCGATATCCGCGTGTTTAACGATTACGAAGACGCCATAGCCTGGGTTCATGGCTGAAGAAAAGCCGCCCGCTGACCGCCTCAGCCGCCTGCGATAACTCGAGGATCGCTGTCATTAAATCCCGGTTAACAGCAAATCCAGCGCGGCAACAATTTCATCTCGCTGTTTTTGAGCGCGACGACTTTTCCACCCAGATCGCGAAGAGAAACACCGGCCAGTTGAGCAGCGGACATTACGACTGCATTGTCATTGATGTTAAACATCGGATTGAGCCTTCTGGCTGCCAATCCCATTATTTCCGCCCGCACGGGGATTGGGATTGCTGCAACAAATCAGCGTTGATACTGAGATTAGCCGATTTTTTAACAGAATTAAAAGCGACGGTATTCACTCAGATCAAATTATCCAGCGGCGAGAACCAGCTTAAGCCAGCCTGCTCGTCGATGCCGACATTTGCTCCTCAACAACGGACTAACGCGCCGGCTAGATCGTGCCGGATACGATCAAAGACCCAACCCCGCCGGTTAGCGTAACAAACAACAGAATAAGTGTCAGCGCAACAAAGCCGACAAAGCGCGTTTTTCTATTAAAATCGTATTGCCTGGCCAGACGCTCATGCTCCTGTTGCGCCAGCTCACGCTGACGCAACTGACGCGTCTCTTCAATTTGTCTTTCCAACTGCTGATTTTTAACATACTGACCGTAAGCACTACCTAGCATTTCGCTTTTCTGCGCTTCGGTGAAAAAATGATCGGTAAAAAATCTCATGAGATGCTCCTGTCAAATTGATAAATCCGCTAATTCCATGCCAGAGTAAAGGACATGTATTACAGGTAGATTGCAGAACAAATGACAGGCAATAAAAAACCCGCCTGAGCGGGTTTTTTTGCACCTTGAAGCCCTTCTGAATTACTTCAGCTTGGTTTCCTTGTACATAACATGCTTACGAACCACTGGATCGTATTTCTTCATCTCGATCTTGCCCGGTGTGGTGCGTTTGTTCTTGTCTGTCGTGTAAAAATGGCCGGTGCCAGCACTAGACTCAAGTTTGATTTTTTCGCGCATTTTCTATACTCCTTAGATTTTTTCGCCGCGTGCGCGCATATCTGCCAACACGGATTCGATACCATTCTTGTCGATGGTACGCAAACCAGCATTGGTCAAGCGCAAGCTGACCCAGCGATTTTCTGCTTCAACCCAAAAACGGCGACGTTGCAGATTAGGCAAGAAGCGACGCTTGGTTCTGTTGTTCGCATGGGAAACGTTATTCCCGCTCATCGGGCCCTTGCCCGTCACTTGACATACTCGTGCCATGGTTCTACTCCAACCGATTTTCAAAAGAGCGCGGATTCTACAGGCGGAATCAAAAATATTCAACCTTAATTTTATTTCCCTGCTCAACTTTAACGACAAGTGAAGGCTTGATATAGATTCACAGCAAAATTCTGCGCAAAATTTAAAACGAAATTAAGCTAGAATCGCGTTCAAATTGATGAACGGGCACAATCATGCAGGAAATCGATAAAGCGAACGACCCTGGCGCCACGCAAAAAAACCTGTGGCAGGTAAACCGTCTGCTCCACAAACACAAGCTGATTGAAACACTGGCACACAAACAAAATCTGGCGGAACTGCGCACCCGCCTTGAGCAACACGACGCCGAAGCCGTTGCACAAATTCTCGAAGCCGTTCCTCATGCTGATCGCGAAATCATCTGGCAACTGATCACAGAAGAACGCAAAGAGGAAATATTGCTGGTCATCTCAGATGACGTGCGTTCGGAACTGGTCGACGAAGCAAAACCTCAAGACCGCAGCACCACCATACGCGTATTTGACTTATATGAAGGGCGATTACGTCAAATCCCGATCGCCAGCCGCGCAGATTTAGCTCGCGCCAATCCGATCTGGATTGATCTGGTCGCACCCGACGACGAACAGATAGCCTGGGCGCGCGAACTGTTCGAAGTCGACCTGCCCAATCCTAAAGATTTAACGGATCTGGAAACCAGCGCACGCTTCTATATCGAAGAAGGCGACGAAGTGCACCTGCACTCCGACTTCCTGCTTGACCGTGAAGACGAATCTCGCAACGTTGCAGTGGCATTCATCCTGCACAAAGGCACGCTATTTTCGGTGCGCAGCGAAGAGCTCCCCGTTTTCCGCCTGCAGCGCTTACGAGCGCGCGCGCAATCGGGTTACGTATCAGAAGCCAAAGATGTGCTGCTCGATCTTTATGCAGCGGATGTCGAGTACTCGGCCAATGCCCTCGAAGACGTATATGCCGATCTTGGCGTCGTCGGCAAACAAGTACTAAGATCGCACATCACCGACGATGAGGCCGCCGTCATCTTAGCCTCCATCGCAGAAGAAGAAGATTTGAACGGGCGCATACGCCGCAACGTGCTGGACACCCGGCGCGCCCTGTCTTTTTTGATGCGCGCTAAATTCCTATCCGAAGCGCAACACGAAAACGTGCGCGAAATTTTGCGCGATATTGAATCCCTCGACGGGCATACTGCCTTCCTGTTCAATAAGATCAACTTTCTGATGGATGCGACCGACAGCTCGATTAACATTAACCAGAATAAAGACATCAAACGTCTGACGATTATCAGCGTCGTGTTTATGCCGCTCAATGTACTGGCCGGCATCGGCGGCATGTCCGAATATTCGATGATGACCCAAGGCATCCCGTGGCCCGTCGCCTATGCCGCATTTACCATAGGCCTGATCATCGTCGGCTGGTTAACTTTCATCGGCCTGCGCCATGCCGAACTGAAAAAATCCAGAGACAGCCTGTCAGGCAGCAGAAAATCTAACCATTAATCATCAGGCGATGTAATAATATTGTCATATTACTTTCATATTATTGAGGACGGCACAAAGCACAAATGCCCGATAGGGCATTAACAGCCGCAACCGGTACAACCGAATAATCCATCTGGAGAATCCTATGAAGTTCAAGCAACTTATTATCGCCGTAGCCGCAGCTACCACCCTCGCTTACGCCAGCGTATCTTTTGCAACCGACATCACCGGCGCGGGTGCGACTTTCCCGTATCCGGCCTATGCAAAATGGGCTGAAGCCTACAAAGCGCAATCCGGCACCAACATGAACTACCAGTCCATCGGTTCGGGCGGCGGCATCAAGCAAATCACAGCCAAGACTGTCGATTTCGGCGCATCTGACAAACCGCTGACACCTGAAGAGCTGAATAAAGAAGGCCTGATGCAGTTCCCAACGATCATCGGCGGCGTTGTTCCGGTCGTGAACATCGTTGGCGTTGACAACAACAAGCTGAAGCTGGATGGCAAAACGCTGGCTGACATTTATCTTGGCAGGATCACCAAATGGAATGATCCTGCAATTGTGGCGCTGAACAAAGACCTCAAGCTGCCAGATGACATCATCACCGTTGTACACCGTTCTGATGGTTCCGGCACCAGCTTTATTTTCACCAACTACCTGTCTAAAGTCAGCGCTGACTGGAAGGCTTCTGTCGGCGAAGGAACTGCAGTGTCCTGGAAGGCTGGCACGGGCGGCAAGGGTAATGAAGGCGTGGCATCCTACGTTCAGCGTATCAAAGGCTCTATCGGTTACGTCGAATACGCTTACGCATTGCAAAACAAGATGTATGCCGTACAAATGAAGAACCGTGACGGCGGCTACGTTGCAGCGGATGAAAAGAGCTTCAAGGCCGCAGCTGCGGGCGCTGACTGGAAAAAGGCACCGGGATTTTATGAAATCCTGACCGACGAACCAGGCAAGGCAACATGGCCTATCAGCGGCGCGACTTTCATCCTGATGCACAAGCTGCAAGACAAACCTGAATCAGGTTTGGCCACACTGAAGTTCTTTGACTGGGCTTACACCAAAGGCGACAAGCTCGCATCCGATCTTGATTACGTGACCCTGCCGGATGACGTGGTTAAGCTGATTCGCGACGCATGGAAAGTGCAGATCAAGGACGCAAAAGGCAATGCCCTCTGGAAGTAAGCAAATGGAACGTGGCTGACACGATCACGAGGGGCAATCGCTCCTCGTGTTTTAACTTTATAAGCAGTCCGTTTTTTTAATTTAAAGCTCATTACTATGCCGATGTTATTACACGAAGCACGCCTCAAACGGCAATCCATTTACGACATGCTGTTTCGTAATCTGACTCGTCTGGCCGCCTTTTGCGTGCTGGCCTTGCTCGCAGCGATACTCGCTTCACTCGTGATCGGCAGCATGCCCGCCATTCACGCTTTCGGTTTCGGTTTTCTGACCAGCCCAGACTGGGATCCGGTCAACGATAAATTTGGTGCGCTGATTCCCATCGTCGGCACACTCATCACCTCTATCATCGCACTCATCATCGCCATCCCGGTGAGCTTTGGTATCGCGCTGTTTCTGACGGAGCTCTCCCCGCGCGTGCTGCGCCGCCCGTTAGGGGTCGCGATTGAACTGCTGGCGGGTATTCCCAGCATCATCTACGGCATGTGGGGACTGTTCGTGTTCGCGCCGCTGTTCGCCGATCACGTAGAGCCCTGGCTCAATCAGCATGTCGGCACCCTGCCCTACATCGGCCCGTTCTTCTCAGGCCCGCCTATGGGTATCGGCATTCTGACCGCCAGCATTATTCTGGCCATTATGGTGATCCCGTTCATCGCCTCCGTGATGCGCGATGTATTCGATGTCGTCCCCACGATGCTCAAAGAATCCGCATACGGCCTGGGCTCGACGACCTGGGAAGTCATGCTGAAGATCGTATTACCCTACACAAAGGTCGGCGTCGCCGGCGGCATCATGCTGGGACTGGGGCGAGCACTAGGTGAAACCATGGCGGTCACCTTTGTCATCGGTAATGCACACGAGCTGACCAAGTCGCTGCTTAATCCAGGCAACAGCATCTCATCTGCGCTAGCTAACGAATTTACTGAAGCCTTCGGCGAACTCTACACCTCATCGCTGATCGAGCTGGGCCTGATTCTGTTCTTTATCACTTTTGTCGTATTGTCGCTCGCACGTTACATGCTCTACAAGCTGGGGCAACGCGAAGGAAAGGCTTCTTAATCATGATGTTAGATCTATATACCCGACGTAAAATCGTCAACTGGGCCGGGCTGACCGTATCGGTATTAGCCATGGGCTTTGGCCTGTTCTGGCTGTGCTGGATTCTGTGGACCCTGCTCGACCACGGCCTGCCCGCACTCACTTCGTCCGTATTTACCCAGATGACACCTCCTCCGGGCAGTAATGGCGGCCTGTTCAACGCCATCTTCGGTTCATTGATGATGACGGTGATCGGCACCCTGATCGGCACACCGATCGGCATACTCGCAGGCACCTATCTGGCTGAGTTCGGTCAGCGCGGCTGGCTGGCGCCCATCACACGCTTCATCAACGACATTTTACTGTCAGCACCCTCCATCGTGATCGGCCTGTTCGTCTACGAAGTGTATGTTGTGCATGTCAAACATTTCTCCGGCTGGGCGGGCACGCTGGCACTGGCCATTATCGTGATCCCCATCGTCATCCGCACGACTGAGAACATGTTGCGTCTGGTGCCCTCAACTTTGCGTGAAGCGGCAGCAGCCTTAGGCGCACCGCAATGGAAGATCATCAATTTTGTGACACTGCGTGCTGCCCGCGCCGGCATCATCACCGGCATCATGCTGGCGATTGCGCGCATCAGTGGCGAGACTGCGCCACTGCTGTTCACCGCACTTAACAATCAGTTCTGGAGCAACGACATGAATCAGCCTATGGCGAATTTACCTGTCGTGATCTTCCAGTTCGCCATGAGTCCCTATACCGACTGGCAGAATCTTGCCTGGGCCGGCGCCCTGCTGATTACCTTTAGTGTACTGACGCTTAATATTCTGGCGCGTGTACTGTTCCGTCAAAGTGCTTCCGCACATTAAAAAGGCCTAGCAAATGAACACTGAAACCAATGTAACTCCAAGAGTCATCGTCAAAGATCTGAACTTTTTTTACGGCAAAGCGCGCGCGCTCAAAGATATCAATCTGACCATTGCCGACAAAAAAGTGACTGCCTTCATCGGCCCGTCCGGCTGCGGAAAATCCACACTGCTGCGTACCTTCAACCGTATGTACCAGCTCTACCCGCATCAAACGGCGACCGGCTCTATCATGCTCGACGGTTGCAATATTCTGGACAAGGGGCAGGATCTCAACAAATTGCGCGCCAAAGTCGGCATGGTGTTTCAAAAACCTACCCCGTTCCCGATGTCGATTTATGACAATATCGCCTTCGGCGTAAAACTCTACGAAAGCCTCTCCAACAATGAGATGGATGAACGTGTAGAGTGGGCATTGAAGAAAGCCGCACTTTGGACTGAAGTCAAAGACAAGTTAAAACAAAGCGGTATGAGCCTGTCCGGCGGTCAGCAACAGCGTCTGTGCATTGCGCGCGCAATTGCCGTCAAACCCGAAGTACTGCTACTCGATGAACCGACCTCGGCGCTTGATCCAATTTCTACCGCTCACATCGAAAAACTGATCGACGAACTGAAGGAAGACTTCACGATCGTCATCGTCACCCACAACATGCAACAGGCCGCCCGCGTATCGGACTACACGGCCTATATGTATCTGGGCGACCTGATTGAATTTGGCGACACCAGCACCGTGTTCACCAATCCAAAACGCAAAGAAACTGAAGATTACATTACGGGTAGATTTGGTTAATTTACCCGTAATGTAACAGTGAAACAAAAGTCGGACATAAGCTGAAGTACTATATGATTGGCAGATTCGGCCGATCTGACAGTCAATTGCACAAAAAGCCCGGCATGCCGGGCTTTTTTACGCGAAATCAATGAGAGCTTAGTTACGTTCGCCCTGACGGTAATACCTGTCATTGTATTGTCCGCCCTGATTTCGACCTGATCGAGTCTGATCCTCAATCACGCTAATACCCACTTTGATCGTATTCCCGGGCTGATAGGGCAAAGTCGTGGTCGCTTCCTGCCCGTTATAACGGTAAGTCACGGTATAGCCTTTGATTACATCGCGATAATTATCGACATCGCGACACCGCTGCCCCTGCTCGGTTCGTGCCGGCTGATCAGGATTGGCAATCCGGTCGCCAACCACTGCACCCGCTATAGCACCCGCCGCCGTCGCGACGGTTTGACCGTTGCCGCCACCCACCTGATTGCCCAGAATACCGCCGGCAATCCCGCCTAACACCGCACCGCCAATCGAGCGCTCTTTAGGCGCGCTCTGCACATTTTCATTCCAGCATTCACGACGCGGCTCATTAACCCGTTCAAAGACGGGTGTACTAGAGATCACTCTAGCCGTATCAACCAACTCAGAAGAATAAGCAGAACCGCACAAGGACAAGAGGCTCAACGCAAACAGACTTTTTTTCATTTTTATTGCTCCTATAAATAATCATACCGGCAATATGACCCGACTTTCGCTTCGGCGTTCAATCCATTAGAAATAGTGACGTAATTATTTATTTTCCAGATAGTCAATCAGCGACGATTTGAACAACGCCATCTCAACCTGAAGCTGCTCGAAATATCCGGATGCACTCAGCAAATCATCCACATTGGCTAACTGCTCAATTTGAGCCGAGATTTCCTCAATTTTACGCGCATTAAAATTGCCAACCAGACCGCGCAAAGTATGTGCGCCGCGCATCAGCAAGACCCTATCCCCTGACTTAATAGCAGAATCAATTGCGGCCATCTGAGGATCACAGTCATCCAGAAACGCCTGACCGATCGTTTCAACAACCCATGCATCGGCAGTGTTTAAAGCAGCCCTGTAATCATACACCGGCGCCTTCACGGCCACATCCGCACTCTCAATCCCGTCCAGCAAGGCGCGCAATTTCTCAGTGTTAAGCGGCTTGGCAATATAGTCATCCATGCCCGCATCCAGACAACGCTGCCTGTCCTCACTCATTGCGTTTGCGGTCATGGCGACGATGCGGCTATGACGGCCACGCAACTGATCTTGTTCACGAATCAGCCGGGTCGCTTCCATTCCGCTCATTTCAGGCATCTGCAAATCCATCAGAATCACATCGAAATCAACGCGTCCCGCGTGCTCGACGGCCTCGATACCATTATTAGCCAGCACGACGCTATGCCCCCATTTTTGCAACAGTGTGATCGCCAATTTTTGATTGACCCGGTTATCTTCGGCTAACAAAATATTCAGACTGTGCTCTGACGCAAGCTGCGCTGGCGCAACGGAAACATCCTCGACCTGCACTCCGAGCGCAGCCTTGATTGTATTCATCAACTCCCAACGGTCTATCGGTTTGCTCAGGTAATTGGCTATCCCCGACTGACGGCACCTTTCTGCATCCGCGCGTAAACTGGCAGAGGAAAGCATCATCACAAGCGCAGCCGGCTTTTGAGGCATTGATTGCAGCTGAGTTGCAAAATCAAACCCATCCGCATCTGACATCACGGCATCGAGCAGCAGAAGGTCAAATGGCGTATTTTCCTGCTGAGCTTCACGCAGCATCGCGATACCTTCAGTCGCACTACCTGCCACAATAGGACGCATCCCCCATCTTTTGATCTGTTGAGACAGCAGCTGGCAGTTCGTCGCATTGTCATCAACTATCAACACCGACAAACCTGCCAGTTCATCGCAGACAGCCTCCGGCAGCTGATTTTTAGCAGCCGGCAGCGTGACCGTAAAGCCAAACACACTGCCTACGCCAACCTGACTCTCCACACTCAAGTCTCCGCCCATCGCAGCAACCAGTTTGCTGGAAATGGCCAACCCTAAGCCGGTCCCGCCATATTTACGTGTTGTCGAGGTATCAGCCTGTGTAAACGCCTCGAAAATATGCGCAAGTTTATCGGCGGGAATGCCTATCCCCTGATCAGCTACTTCGATGCGGACGCACAACCCTTCAACGGACTGCGTCAGCAACTTCATGCGTAACGTAATCGCACCGTGTTCGCTAAACTTAATGGCATTGCCCAGCAGGTTGGTCAACACCTGACGCAGGCGTCCCGGATCGCCTACAAGCAGATCAGGAATCGCATTGTCCACATCGTAAAGCAGCTCAATTCCTTTCTGTGCCGCGCGAATGGCCAGCGTCTTCTCTGTACTGACAAATAAATTACGCACATCAAACTCGACCAATTCGAGTTCCATTTTCCCGGATTCGATCTTGGAAAAGTCCAGAATATCGTTGATGATGTTTAGCAGTGTATCCGCAGAGGACTTCACCATATTCAAATACTCTCGCTGTTCTGCGCTCATCTCGGTATCGAGGGCAAGCTCAGTCATGCCGATGATGCCGTTCATCGGCGTGCGAATCTCGTGACTCATCGTCGCCAGAAAATCTCCTTTTGCACGACTGGCTGCCTCTGCCGTTTCCTTGGCGCGCAGCAATTCCCGCTCGGTAAATTTACGTTCGGAAATATCCTGAAAAGCGGCAACCGAACCTGTAACGATATTACCCTCGATCATGGGGGACGCCACAATCGCAATCGGAAACAACGTGCCATTCTTATGTTGAAAGTACTCCGCTTCCGAGCGATACACTTTTTTGTTAAGCGTACTTTGCCGGATCGGGCACTGATCTGCAGTTACCCGCGTGCCATCGGGTCGTTGCGCATGAAGAATATCATGCAGATTGCGCCCCACCACCTCCTCGATAGTCCAGCCGACAATCTCCTCCGCCTCGGTATTCATGTAAGTGCAGTTCCCCTCCTGATCCAGCATGTACACACCTTCACCGAGAGTATCCATGACGTTTTTAAGCAGGCGGCGCTCGCTCTGAACCTGCAATTCCATCGCCTTTTGCCGTGTGATATCGGTGCGCATTGAAACATACTGATAGGGCTTGCCCTCCTGATCCATGAAAGGCACCACGGTCGCCTCCACCCAGTAGTAACGGCCATTCTTCGCACGGTTCTTGACCTGCCCGTGCCAGACATTGCCATTCGCGACCGTATGCCACAGGTCACGGAAAAATTCCTGATCGTGCTCACCCGACTTGACCATGCGATGATTTTTACCGATCAACTCATCGGTCGAATAACCGCTGATCTCAATAAACTTGTCATTAACATAGGTAATATTGCCCTTAACATCGGTGATACTGACAATGGCGTGTTCGTTCAGGGCATGCTGCTGATTGGAAATCTCGGCCAGCGCGTGTTCCAGTTGTTGCCGCTGTACCTTCAAGCGAAAATAAACGAATATCGAATACGCAAGCATCAACAATGCCGCAAGCAGCAGAAACAAGCGGTAAATATCTGCCGTCCGCTGCTGCTGTTCATAGTGCGCCTGATACAATCTATCCAGACCAGCCGCCAGATGTTCCCCTTTATAGGCGCTCAAATCGGCTAGCAATCCCGGCATGATCCGGTCTACGCTCAATAATGTTTGGGCGTGACGTACCACGTAGACAGCGACTCCCTGCGCCTTGACCGGCAGTCCGGGAATAGCCTGCTCGGCACGATTGATATCTAAAGCCAGCTGGGCAATCGACGCTTCATCCCCCTTAACGCTGACCAGCAGCGCATCCCGCAACAGAAATTCAAATTTCTCCAGCGTCGCCTCAGTCTCATGCGGCAACAAAGCCAAGACATTGCTCACCATACTGGGCAAATAAATCAGCGAATTTTTCATCACCGCATTGCCGGATTTAAACTCGTCGAGCCAATTGCGGCGCCGTTCAATTTGCACCCGCAACTCGGCCAGTTCACGTCGCGCCTCAGGACTATCTGGCAGCCAACCCTTGTTCTGATGCGCCTCGATTCTGTCTGCGAGGGTACCCACTCTCTGCATCAACGCGGTGACTGCATCATAGTTATTGGCAAGCCGGTAATGCAATTGCAGTACGGCTTCACCCAGCTCCGTATCACGTTTTTGCAGTTCTACGATGTCACTTACGACCTGATTATGGATATCAGGATCGACTGCCTGCGCCTTGACAAACAACACCAGCAATCCGGCAATTGCCGCAAAGGCGATGCATACCTGCCAGACGTTTTGTTTAATTGAGCGCTTCATTTTTCATGCCCAGTCGTTTCAGCCTGAGACAACGAGCGCCCTTCATATTCACCTGTCAGTGTGTTCAAAAACTTGACGATACGATCAATTTCATCCGGCTTAAGATCAACACCCAACTGGAATTTCCCCATAATAGCGACCGCCTTTTTCAGATCAACGGCTGATGCATCATGAAAATACGGTGCGGTCAGCGCGACATTGCGCAACGACGGCACACGAAACTCGTAACGATGCTCTTCATTCTTGGTGATATTGAAACGGCCTAAATCCACCTGTTCTATATTGCCGCGCTGCTCAAAGTAATTTTCCACCAGACCAATTTTTTCATACATATTACCGCCCACATTGACGCCCTGATGACACGCAATACATCCTATTTCCTTGAATAAGTGATAACCGGCCACCTCTTCACCATCAAGGGAATTTTTTTCCCCGCGCAAATATCGATCAAATTTAGAATTAGGCGTATAGAGCGATCGCTCGAACGAGGCAATCGCATCCTTAATGGTCGCAGGCGTGATACCTTCCGGGTAAATTTGTTTAAAATCAGACTGATATGCAGAGTCGCCTTTCAGATTCTCAACAACTTTTGGCCACGTAGAACCCATTTCCTTGGGGTGCTGCACAGGACCGTCGATCTGATCTTCCAAAGAGGCGGCACGCCCGTCCCAAAACTGACGAAAATTGAATCCGCTGTTAAATACGGTGGGCACGTTGATACCACCCACAGCACCGCCAATGCCAAGTGCACGCGGACGCCCGTCTACGCCTCCGCGCTCCAGATCATGACAGCTTGCGCATGAAATCGTGTTATCGGCCGACAATCGCGGGTCATTGAACAATCGCTTGCCCAACGCAACTTTATTTGGATCGAGATTGAGTGTTAACGGGAGCGGCGTAATCGGTTCATCTACGCTCACAACCGGCATACGCCAGCTATCCTGATCAGGCACATGCGTTGTCAGTGAAAAATACCAGTAGGCAGAACCGGCAAGCAGGAGGATCGCAAGAATATAAAAAAAACGCTGATGAAAACGCATAAGATACACCATTATTTAGCGGCGACATTCATGAGGCGCATACCGACCGGTCACATTGCCATAAAATCAAGCCCACGAATCAATACTCACCCAATTGATGTGACTCCTGTTCGGATTTGTCATCCTGAAAACGCTTGCGGATGGTCATCACGCCGTCCCAGTCGGACAAAAATGCCTCCACACAGGCCGGATCGAAATGGCTGCCCATCCCATCACGCAGTAGCGCAATCGCACGTTCATCGTCCCAGGCTTTCTTATAGGGTCGCTCCGATGTCAGCGCATCAAAGACATCACCGACAGCACAAATACGTGCAAATAACGGGATCTCCTCACCGATCAGTCCGCGCGGATAACCACTCCCATCAAATTTCTCATGATGACTCAGTGCAATTTGCGCAGCCGCCTGCAACATTTCAGACTGGCTACCGTTGAGAATGTCATAACCCAGAATTGAATGCCGTTTCATAATTTCAAATTCAGCGACATCCAGACGACCGGGTTTGAGCAGAATATTGTCAGGAATGCCTACTTTGCCGATATCGTGCATAGGCGCAGCCTCTAATATCATCTCCTGCTCGGCTTCAGACAAACCCAGCTGTTTCGCAATCAGTTTTGAAAAATGCGACATACGCAAAATATGCGCTCCCGTCTCAGGATCGCGCGAGTCTGCGGCCTTAGACAAGCGAATGACAGTTTCACGTTCACGAGCCAGAATTAGCGCGGTCGCTTTCTTAACCTCCTCATCCAGCCATGCGGCACGATCTTCCAGCTTACGCTGGCTGCGGCGCAAAGACAGCATGTTGCGCGTGCGCGCCATGAACTCGGCCTTATCGATAGGTTTAGTCAGAAAATCGTTGGCGCCAGCCTCTAGCGCTTGATGGCGAACGGCAATCTGATCATTCGCCGTCACCATCAATACAGGAATATCCGCACGCCCTTCACCTGCCCTGAATTGCCGGACAAACTCGATCCCGTCCAGTTCCGGCATCATGTAGTCAACGATCACAAGATCAGGAACATTTGCAAGACACCAGGCCAATCCTTCCTGTGGAATTGTAAAACCTTTAGCCACGCAATCCTCAAGACGCCCAATCAAGTGCGATATCAGTGTGACATTGATAGGCGTGTCATCGACAATGATTACATTCAATTGCATTTGCTTGCCTTTCATGCGCGCGAGTCCTGCCCCGACATTCAAAAATACAGATAATACGCTCACGCATTATACGAAAAAACATGTCAGGATGTGTTACACAGGGCGAATTAAACAGATTTCAAAATCTCTGCAATTGCGTCAGGCAGCGCTGGCGGCCCGATAAAATCTCCCTGTGCCCCCTGACATCTTGCATCACTCAGCCAGACTAATTGAACCGCTGACTCTACGCCCGTAGCAACCACTTTCAAGCCCAGCCCCAGACCCAGCGTGATCATGGCCTTTATAATGGCCGCATTTTCCCGAGAATCCGGCAAATTCCGTAGAAAAACAGAATCGATTTTCAGCGTATCCAGGGATAAATATTTCAAATAGTTCAAACAGGAATGCCCGGTACCAAAATCTGCAACGCCTATCTGGACACCTATTTCTTTCAGGGTTTTGAGCAGCCCTGCCGTCGTATCGAGATCTTGCATCAGCACACTTTCGCCCACATCCAATTCCAGCACAGCGGCATTGCGTGAGAGGCCATACTTTTGCAGAACAGTCTGAAGCAGGCTGGCAAAATCGCTCTGCCGAATTTGCAATGCAGACAGACTAATCGAAACTGCCGGTGAATCGAGTCCATCATTCTGCCAGAGCGCAATCTGCCGACAGACTGTATCGAGCAGCCACGCGCCAACAGGCACAATCAACCCCGTTTTCTCTAATTGTGGCATGAATTCACTTGGAGACAGCATGCCTTGCTCGGGACTTTGCCAGTAAATCAGCGCATCCATTGCGCAAATACGCCCGTCGGCCAGACCGCGCACCGGTGCGTAATACACAACAAATTCACCACACTCAAGTGCTCGCTGCATCACATCTTCAAACGTCAAACCAGCCGCATCGCTCATTCGGCTAGAGTAATATTGCATGCTGCAAAGGCCCTCTTCTTTGGCATGACATAACGCAGTCTCAGCGTGCTTCAACACAATCTCAGCACTCACACCATCAAGCGGATATAGCGCAATGCCAATACAGGCATGAACGAAAACTTCTCGATCGCCAAATTTTAACGGTGTATGAGCAAACGAGTTCGCCATGCGTACAGAAAAATCAGCAGCGGCCTGTGCATTATCAAGCGCAGGCATGATAAGTCCAAGCTCATTCTCGCCCATATGACCCACGGTATCGCCCGCCCTTGCCTGCAGCTTTAATCGCTCAGCGACCGTGCAGAGCAGCAAACCTGCCATAGACTGACCGTATTCGTCCTTAATTTGACAATAAGGTTCAAGACTGAACCTCAAAACAGCCACCATCCGTTTGTCGCGCTGCGCACGCGAAATATCCTGGACGAGTCGCTCTATAAACAATGAACGGTCACAAATAGACAGATGAGATAGGTATCGGATATTTATTTGCGGGTCATGCCGCATCGATGCAACGCATAACTCCTGACGCAGTTCGGACAACTGGCGCTTTGCCGCCATGATTTCGTCCTGCAACTGCTGATTTTCCTGCAGCATCCGGTCTTCCATCACACCCTCCTAAAATTAAAACAGGCGCTGGTCAACCGGCTGCACTCAGACAGCGCATCTGCGATCAGATCTTTGAATTTTTATGCTGAACGTACTGAATCAATGCGGGCAGGAATGACAGGAAAATCACCCCTAAAATGATCAATGTCAGGTTATTTTTAACCACAGGTATATTGCCGAAGAAAAATCCTGCCAGTGTCAGACTCCCTATCCATCCAATACTGCCCGCTGCACTATACAGTACGAACAGACGGTAACGCATCAGCGCGATGCCCGCAACAAAAGGCGCGAAGGTACGGATGATCGGCATAAAGCGTGCAAACAGGATAGTCTTGCCGCCATGTTTTTCATAAAAAGAATGCGTCTTGTCCAGATGCTCCCGTTTGAGCAACCGCCCCTCGAAACGCTGAAACACACGCATACCGATCAGGCGCCCCACCCAGTAGTTGGTGTTATCACCGCTAAAGGCCGCCAGCATCAAGAGCGGCATCAGCCAGTACAATTGCAGTGCATCCAGCCCGCACAAGGCACCGGCCACAAAGAGCAGTGAGTCGCCCGGCAAAAAGGGCGCAAACACCAGCCCCGTCTCAGCGAAAATAATTGCAAACAGGATCGCGTACACCCACACCCCATAATCCTGCACCAGCGCCATCAGGTGAGTATCGAGGTGTAGGACTAGATCAATAAGGGTAGTTAACAAAGAAATTCCATTCTATAAAATCAGGCGTAAGGGAGTAGGGAGATGGATAACTGCAGCTCAACGGTTTTACGCTTACCCCTCCCTCTTCACCGGCTTTTACGGCAGCACTTCTTCAGACTCAACCTTTTCAGGCTTGATAAAGTCTTCACGCGACACGCCCAGCCACATCAGAATCGGACTTGCGACCAGCACTGACGAATAAATACTGAACAGGATACCGATTGTCAGCGCCATCGCGAAGTAATGCAGCGTCTCGCCGCCCAGAAACAGCATTGCGCCGACCATCATCTGTGTACAGCCATGCGTAATGATAGTGCGAGACATGGTACGTGTAATCGCATTGTCGATGATCTCGGTCACTTCCGCACGACGCATTTTGCGGAAATTTTCACGGATGCGGTCGAACACCACCACCGATTCGTTCACCGAATAGCCCAGCACGGCTAATACGGCCGCCAACACAGATAAGGAAAATTCCCACTGAAAGAAGGCAAAGAAACCCAGAATAATTACCACATCGTGCAAGTTGGCGATGATTGCCGACAGCCCGAACTTCCATTCGAAACGCACCCACAAATAACCCACGATACCTAAGGAAACCAGCAGCAGCGCCATCGCACCGTTTTCGATCAGATCTTTTCCTACCTGCGGACCAACGAATTCAACACGACGCATTTCAACGCTGGCATCCTGACTGTGCAACGCACCCATCACCTGCTCGGAGAGTTTGGCGCCTGCCACGTTCTGCTTTAAAGGAATCTGGATCAGCACGTCGTGACTGGAACCAAAGTTCTGCACCAGTGCGTCAGGCAATTTTGCCCCGGCTAACTGTTCGCGCACCTTCACAAGATCAGCCGGCTGTGCATAATGCACTTCCATCACGGTACCGCCGGTAAAATCCACGCCGAAATTTAAACCGCGGGTCACAAGAAACAGCACCGCAAACAAAAAAGTCACTAAAGAGATCGCCGTGGTGTAGCGTCCATAGCTCATGAACGGGATGTCGCGCTTGATTTTGAAGAGTTCCATATTTTTCCTTAACCGATCGACACGCCAGCCAGACGTGCGCGGCGACCATAAACCAGATTCACGATAGCGCGGGACACCAGCACTGAACTGAACATCGACGTCAGTATCCCAAGGCACAACACCACCGCAAAACCCTTGATCGGGCCTGAACCGAACAGGAACAATGCAATCCCTGCGATCAGATTAGTGATATTCGAGTCCACGATGGTGGCGAATGCGTTATCGTAACCCGCATGAATCGCCGCCTGCGGCGAGATGCCATTGCGCAATTCTTCCCGGATGCGTTCATTGATCAGTACGTTCGAATCAATCGCCATACCGAGGGTAAGCGCGATACCCGCCATACCCGGCAGAGTCAAGGTCGCCTGCATCATCGACAGCAACGCAATCAGCAACAGCAAATTTGCTGCCAATGCCAGCACAGAGATCGTACCGAACATCAGGTAATAAGCCACCATGAACACCGCGATCAGCATAAAACCGATTTTGGTTGAATTAAAACCGCGTGCGATGTTATCCGCACCGAGGCTGGGACCCACCGTACGTTCTTCGACGATTTCCATCGGTGCCGCCAGGGCACCTGCACGCAGCAGCAACGCCGTATCCTGTGCCTCTTCGGTGGTCATCCTGCCGCTGATCTGCACGCGTCCGCCGCCGATTTCCTCGCGGATCACAGGCGCGGTCACGATTTCGCCACGGCCCTTCTCGAACAGAATGATCGCCATACGCTTACCGACATTCTCGCGGGTAGCATCTTTAAATTTACGCGCGCCCACGCCGTCCAGATTGATGTGAACGGCCGCTTCATTGTTCTGATTGTCAAAGCCGGGTTGCGCGTCGTTGATCCGCTCACCGGTCAGCATCACCTGTTTCTTGACCAGAATAGCAACGCCCTCTCTATCCTTAAACATTTCAGTGCCGAACGGTGCAACGCCTCCTGCACCTATTTGATGTTCATCGTCCACCATGCGAACTTCGAGCGTCGCGGTGCGACCCAGAATATCCTTGGCTCGCGCCGTATCCTGCACACCCGGCAACTGCACCACTACGCGGTCTGCGCCCTGCTGCTGAATCACCGGCTCTGCCACGCCGAGCTCATTGACGCGGTTACGCAAGGTCAGTAAATTCTGCTGCACAGCCGACTCTCCTATGCGGTGCTCCGCTTCAGGGGTCAAGGTTGCCTGCAACAGAAATTCGCCGTTTAGCTCCTTTTCGACCAGAGCATAATCGGAAAATCGCTGTTTCAATTGCGCCTCGCCCTTCGTTCTGGCTGCCGCATCGCGGAATTTTACCAGCAGGGTATTCCCCTCGCGACTCACCCCCGAATAGGCTACATTTTCTTCACGCAACGCACTGCGAATATCCCCGCTTGCCGCTTCCAGCGCCTTATCCAGCGCCGCCTTCATGTCCACTTGCAACAGAAAATGCACACCGCCGCGCAAATCCAGCCCCAGATACATCGGCAGTGCATGCATATCGGTCAGCCACTGTGGCGAACGCGGCAGCAAATTCAATGCAACGACATAGTCCTCGCCTAACTGAGCTTTCAGCAAATCCTTGGCTTTGAGCTGCAAATCTGTATCGGCAAAACGCGCCTTGATACTGTTGCCATCGAGCGCAACCATCTCGGTGTTGAGATTACCCGCCTTGAGCGCTGCCTCGACGCGGCCTAACAGCGCAATATCGGCTTTCATACTGGCACGCAGTGGCAAAATTTGTACGGCAGGCGATTCACCAAAAAAATTCGGCAGGGTGTAAATCAGGCCGACCAGTAAAACGGCCAGAATCAGCAAATATTTCCACAGCGGGTAACGGTTCATAACGACCTCAAAACATGCAGCACGCCGGCGCGCACCTGATTGATTACTTGATGGATTTGATAGTGCCTTTAGGCAATACAGCCTGAATCGCTATTTTTTGTACGGTCACTTCCAGATTTTCCGCCAGTTCGACGCCGACATAAGCTTCGAATACTTTGGTAACGCGACCCAATTCGCCGCCGATTGTGACCACTTCATCGCCGCGCTGCAACGCTTCAACCATCGCCTTATGCTCTTTGGCACGCGTCTGCTGCGGGCGCAATACCAGGAAATAAAACACGGCAACTAACGCCACCAATGGCAAATATTCCATAAACCCGCCGGGTGCCGCGCCTGCTGCTTCTGCATATGCATTACTGATAAACATTATTTTGACTCCACAAATAATTCAAAAGGGACGCATTCTAGCACGAAGCCTGTTACGGCTTTATGTCGGTGCAAAGTCCTGCGCGTTGCTCGGCAAACCGCACGGCAAATTCGGCAAACGCATCCGCTTCGATGGATGCGCGAATTTCCGCCATCAGCTGCTGGTAATAGTGCAGATTGTGTATCGTATTAAGTCTTGCGCTCAAAATCTCCTTCAGGCGATACAGATGATGCAAATAAGCGCGACTGAAATTTTGACAGGTGTAACAGGAACAGTTCTCATCAAGTGGCCGCGTATCCAGACGATATTGCGAATTTTTGATTTTGATGTCGCCATGCTGGGTAAACAGCATGCCGTTGCGCGCGTTGCGGGTCGGCATCACGCAATCGAACATATCGATGCCTTGCGCCACCGATGCCACCAGATCCTCAGGGGTCCCCACCCCCATCAGGTAGCGCGGCTTATCCTGAGGGAGTTTAGGGGCGGTATGTTCAAGAATGCGCCGCATGTCTTCTTTAGGCTCCCCCACCGACAAACCGCCGATGGCAAACCCGTCGAAACCAATCCGTGTTAATTCAGATAGCGATTCATCGCGCAACTCTTCATACATGCCGCCCTGCACGATGCCGAACAGCGCATTGGGATTTCCCTCGTGCGCGGCTTTTGAGCGCGCCGCCCAACGCAATGACAATCGCATCGAATCGGCCGCTTCGTGCATCGTGGCGGGATACGGCGTGCATTCATCGAAAATCATCACAATATCGGAATTCAATACGCGCTGGATGCGCATGGATTCTTCCGGTGTCAAAAACAGCTTATCGCCATTGACCGGCGACTGAAATTTCACGCCCTCCTCGGTGATTTTACGCAAAGCGCCCAGGCTAAACACCTGAAAGCCGCCCGAATCGGTCAGGATAGGGCCATCCCAGCCCATAAAATCGTGCAGCCCGCCGTGCGCCGCAATTACATCCAGCCCCGGACGCAGCCACAAATGAAAGGTATTTCCCAACACAATATTCGCGCCGATGTCACGCAATTCAAGCGGACTCATTGCCTTGACCGTACCGTAAGTACCGACAGGCATAAATGCCGGGGTTTGGACTGTGCCATGCGCCAGCGTCAATTGTCCGCGACGCGCCTTGCCTGATGTCTTATATAAAGTAAATTCCATTGAGCTCTTCTTTTTTTAATTAGCAATATTTCAGATATTCTGTAAGTTACAAGTGAAAAGTAAAAGCCAGCATCCACTCACGACTCACTACTTACCGATTTTTCGATCAGCATCGCATCGCCATAACTGAAAAAGCGATACTGCTGCGCCACCGCATGAAGATAAGCCGCCCGCATTTCGTTCATACCGCCGAATGCGCTCACCAGCATCAGCAGCGTCGATTTTGGCAGGTGAAAATTGGTCAGCAAGACATCCACCACCCGAAAACGATAGCCCGGCGTGATAAAAATCCGCGTCTCACCTGCACCCGATTGCAATTCACCTGACGCCGCAGCGCTCTCAAGCGCGCGCAAACTGGTGGTTCCCACCGCGACGACCCGCCCGCCTGCTTCATGTGTCTGCTCAATCGCATCCACCGTCGCCTGCGAAATCTGGTAACACTCACTGTGCATGACATGCTCCGACAACCATTCGGCGCGCACTGGCTGAAACGTACCCGCCCCGACATGCAAAGTCACATACGCAATTTTTACGCCTTTATCCTGCAAGGCTTGCAGCATCGCGTCATCAAAATGCAGGCCTGCCGTGGGCGCTGCCACCGCGCCCGATTGCCGCGCAAACACGGTTTGATAGCGCGTCTCGTCTTCCTCTTCGGCTGCGTGCGTTATATAAGGCGGCAGTGGCAGACGCCCGTAACGCTCCAGCAGTTCCAGCACAGGCTCTTCAGCGCAAAAGCGTAAATGATAAAATTCGCCAGCTCTCCCCAGCACTTCAACACTCAAGCCCGCATCGGGTGCGCTCCCCTCTTGCGGCGCACCGTCCGTCGACAAAAGCAGATAGCTGCCCGCTGGCGGCGATTTACTGGCGCGCACTTGTGCCAGCACCTCGTGACTGTTCAACACGCGTTCGACCATCACCTCGATCTTGCCACCGCTACGCTTAATACCGAACAGGCGTGCACGAATCACCCGCGTATCGTTCAATACCAGCAAATCTCCCGGCGCAACCTTCTGTAATAAATCAACAAACTGGCTATCTTCTAAAATACCGTCGTGCACACACAACAGCCGGCTTGCACCGCGTTTTTCGGGCGGATGCTGCGCAATCAAGCCCTCCGGCAAGACAAAATCAAATTCATCGGTACGCATCAACAGCTCATCATTTTCACAAAGGCGCGATTGTAGTTGATCTGCGAAACAGTTTCATGGATAATGCGCACCTCTCTTGCCGGGGTGATGGAACTGGTAGACGTGCCGGACTCAAAATCCGGTGCCTGAAAGGGCGTGGGGGTTCGATTCCCCCCCCCGGCACCAAAGAATTCAAGCCACTTAATTTTTTAAGTGGCTTTTTCTTTGACTGTAGCTAGACACCCTCTCTGCAAAGCACACCCTAATATTCTTTGTTTGCAAATTCGCTTGTACAACAATGATATTCCACTATAAAATCAACGCTGTTCAAAGCAATTTCAATGATCAATTAACCGAAGGAAATTCAAATGGCAGCTCGCAGATCCAAAGAAGAAATTATCAAAGCGTTAGAAGCAAAAATTCAAAAATTAAAAGAACAGGCTAGCGTTGACAAGGAAGTTAAAATCACCAAACAGAGCGCCGGGATTGCAGATGCGATTGCAGCGATTGAAAATGCCGCTACTGCAAATAATATTGCTGTTTCCGATGTGATTAAGGCCATCGCCCGCATCAAACGCACCGGTCTGAAAATTGAGGACTCTGCACGCAAGGCCAAGTAACAAATTGGCTCCTGACCACAGTTAAAGCATAACGACTATGAGTGAACTCCAGTCAATGAATTGAATAAACGAACGTTTATGCCTCGACACCCGTGTGTCGGCAACACGTACAGTTGATCAACTAAAATAGGAGCACAATAGGCAAACTGTTATCTGTATGGGCAAATAGAGAAGCCAAGAAGTAGTTTTAATTAAAAAGGCAGAGGAAACTCTGCCTTTTTTGTTTTACAGCGGTTCAGTGATACCATTCGATGACTTGCAACACTGCCACACATCGAAATGATCTGGAAACCCAACGTCACTGTCGCGGCCGTCATAGAACGCGATGCCAAGTTTTTACTGGTCGAAGAGGAAACCTCACAAGGCCTGCGTTTTAACCAGCCGGCCGGACACTGGGAGCCGGGCGAAACCCTCATACACGCGACAATACGCGAGGCACTGGAGGAATCTGCCTACGACTTCGCGCCAGAGCATCTGACCGGCATTTACAGCTGGCGAGCGCCCGAATCGGATACGACCTATCTGCGTTTTGCCTTTAGCGGCACGATCACAGCCCACCATCCGGAACTCAAACTGGACGAAGGCATCGTGCGCGCCGTGTGGCTTACGATAGATGAAATTCGCGACACAAAGATGCGTCACCGCAGCCCGCTGGTATTGCGCTGCTGTGAAGATTATCTGGCAGAAAAACGCTATCCGCTTGAACTACTGGTGCACTATGAATAAAAACAAACGCGTCGTCGTCGGCATGTCCGGCGGCGTAGACTCTTCGGTCACGGCACTGCTGCTCAAGCAGCAGGGGTTTGATGTCGTGGGTCTGTTCATGAAAAACTGGGAAGACGACGACAACAGCGAATACTGCTCTTCGCGCCAGGATCTGCTGGACGCCGTATCGGTCGCCGATACCATCGGCATTCCGATTGAGGCGGTCAATTTCGCCAAAGAATACAAAGACCGCGTATTCAGCTCATTCCTGCGCGAATATCAAGCCGGCCGCACGCCGAATCCGGACATTTTGTGCAACGCGGAAATCAAATTCAAAGCCTTTCTCGATCATGCGATTGAACTCGGGGCGGACACCATCGCCACCGGTCATTACGCACAGGTGCGCGAAGTTAACGGGCTGTTCCAGCTGCTCAAAGCTGCCGACGGCAGCAAGGACCAGAGCTATTTTCTGCATCGCCTCAATCAGACGCAGCTGTCGCGCGCCATGTTCCCGCTGGGCCATCTGCTCAAATCCGAGATCCGCAAAATTGCCGAGCAGCATGGCCTGTGCAACTTTGCCAAAAAGGACAGCACCGGTATCTGCTTCATCGGAGAGCGGCCTTTCCGCGAATTTTTGAGCGGCTATCTGCCCACCCAACCCGGCGAGATGCGCACGCCCGAAGGAAAACTGGTGGGCCGTCACATCGGGCTGTCTTTTTACACGCTGGGCCAGCGACAAGGATTAGGCATAGGCGGCGAAAAAAACTCCAGCGGCGAGCCCTGGTTTGTCGCGGAAAAAGACATGAAGAACAACCGCCTGATCGTAGTCCAAGGCCATGATCACCCTGCACTGCTGAGTCACACACTGACCGCACTGGATGCGCACTGGATCAGCGGCAGCGCACCGGAAATCAACACGCCTTACGCCGCAAAGACCCGTTACCGTCAGGCGGATGCCCCCTGCCGGCTCACCCATCAGACAGCAGCGTCCTGCGCTATTTCCTTCGATCAGCCGCAATGGGCGGTCACGCCCGGCCAGTCTGTCGTGCTGTATGAAGACGAGGTCTGTTTAGGTGGAGCGATCATCGAAACAGGACAGCCGGTTTAAGATATCCCTTAGCCTCGACCGGCTGATTCGCGTAAAATGCATTTTTTAAGATTTCAGGCACTGACATGACCACACTGACCAAACTCACCGCACTCTCACCGCTGGACGGACGCTATCACGGCAAAGTAGACGCACTGCGCGGCTATTTCAGCGAATTTGGTTTAATCCGCTTCCGCGTCCTCGTCGAGATCGAATGGCTCAAATCGCTTGCAGCACAGGCGGATATTACTGAAATCGGCCCGTTTTCAGCCGCGACACTCGCGCAACTCGATGCGATCAACGCAAATTTTGCAGAATCTGATGCAACGGCGATCAAAAATATCGAAAAGACCACCAACCACGATGTAAAAGCCATCGAATACTGGTTGCGCGATCAGCTGTCCGGCAATCCTGAGACGGCGAACTCCCTGGAATTCATTCATTTTGCCTGCACCTCGGAGGACATCAACAACCTGTCGCACGCGCTGATGCTCAAAAACGGCCGCGATGCGGTGATGCTGCCTGCCTTGAAACTGATCACATCCCGCTTAACCGAACTCGCGCATCAGCTGGCCGACATCCCGATGCTGTGCCGCACCCACGGCCAAACCGCGACCCCCAGCACGCTGGGCAAGGAAATGGCTAACGTGGCCTACCGCTTGCAGCGCGCGACAAAACGCCTCGAAGCCGTCGAAATCATGGGAAAAATCAACGGCGCGGTGGGCAATTACAACGCACATCTGTCGGCCTACCCGGATGTCGACTGGGAAGCGTTCGCCGAACAGTTCGTCACCGAACGCGGCATTGTCTTTAATCCCTACACCATCCAGATTGAACCTCATGATTACATGGCGGAATTGTTCGATTCCTTCGCGCGCATCAACACCATCCTAATCGATCTGAACCGCGACATCTGGGGTTACATTTCGCTAGGCTTCTTCAAGCAAAAAGTCATCAAAGGCGAAGTCGGTTCCTCAACCATGCCGCACAAGGTCAACCCCATCGACTTCGAAAATTCCGAAGGCAATTTAGGCATGGCTAATGCGATGCTGCGCCACCTGTCCGAAAAATTGCCAATTTCACGCTGGCAGCGCGACCTGACCGATTCGACCGTGCTGCGTAACATGGGTGTGAGCTTAGGCTACACCCTGCTCGCTTATGAGTCCTGCCTGAAAGGTCTCAACAAACTCGAAGTCAATGAAGTGCGTGTGGCTGCCGATCTCGATGCAAGCTGGGAAGTCATGGCCGAACCCATCCAGACGGTGATGCGCCGCTATAACATCGAGAATGCCTACGATAAGCTGAAGGAACTCACGCGAGGCCAGAGCGGTATTAACCGCGAATCGCTGCGCGCCTTCATTGCAACGCTGGCGATTCCCGAGTCTGAAAAGGCGCGTCTGATGCAACTGTCACCTGACACCTATACCGGCATGGCAGCAACGCTGGCTAAACGCATCTGACGTTTTAGCGCCTCCTGAGTCACTCAGGAGGCGCTCTTCACATGAACAACCTTCGCCGCCTGCTGATACTCGTAACCCTGTCGGGCTGCGCCAGCACGCCGGAGCCTGTCGTCGAACCACCAGCGCCGGTCGTTAAAAACCAGCCTGCCAAAATTAAACCGACTCCTGTCGCGCCGGTGCCTAAAAAGACACCCGCCCCGCCCCCTGTGGCGGCACCCGCTGCAAAAGCGCCGCCTTCATCCGAAAAAGATATTCATGAGCTCCTGATGAAGCTGTTGCCCGCAAAACTCAAGGACAAGGCCGGCTGGGCAGACGATTTGCAAAGCGCATATAAAGCGCTGCAAATTCCCCCTACCCCGGAATATTTTTGCGCCACCATGGCGGTCATCGAACAGGAATCGAGCTTTCAGGCGGACCCCGTCGTCCCGGGCCTGCCTGCCATCATCCGCCGTGAAATCGCACAGCGCAGTGAAAAATACAGTATTCCGCAAACCGTCATCGACTGGATGCTATCCAGCAATTCTCGCGATGGCCGCAGTTTCAGCCAACGCATCGATGCACTTAAAACAGAAAAGGAGCTCAGCGACCTGATCGAAGAAATTATCGCCATGCTGCCGGCAGGGCGTGAATTATTTCCCAACTACAATCCGGTCCACACCGGCGGCCCGATGCAGGTCAGCGTCGAATTTGCCGAAAGCCATGTCCGTGCGCGCCCCTACCCCTACCCCTTGCACGGCAACCTGCGCAACGAGGTTTTCAGCCGGCGCGGCGGCGTCTATTTCGGCAGCGCCATCTTGCTCGATTACCCCGCGCCTTACACCGACATGCTGTACCGGTTTGCCGACTTCAACGCTGGCCGCTACAGCAGCCGCAACGCCGCCTTCCAGCGTGCACTGTCACGCATCAGCGGCCAGCCACTCGCGCCGGATGGCGATCTTTTGCGCTACAAGGACGGCAACACGGAGGCCAGCTCAACGCTTAAAGCACTGCTCACCCTCAGCCGGGCACTCAAAATGAGCGAAGGGGAAATCCAGCGCGATTTACGCCTTGAAAAACTCTCCTCCTTCAGCAAAACGCCGCTCTATCAGCGGCTGTATTCACTCGCCGATCAAAATGGCACTCAGCCGCGCATCGCCCTGCCGCAAATCGATCTTAAGAGCCCTAAAATCAAACGCAAGCTCACCACCGAGTGGTTCGCCAATCGCGTCAACAGCCGCTACAAAAACTGCCTGCAACAAAAGGGCTCGGTCAGCGCAGACAGCAAAACAGCCAAGAGCGGCAGCTAGTCAGCAGGGATTCCGATGCTGTAAGATGCGCGGCATGAATAAACAACACATTGTGCTCGGCATCACCGGCGGTATTGCAGCTTATAAGTCAGCCGAATTACTGCGTCTGCTAATGAAACTCGGTTACTCGGTGCAAGTGGCGATGACGGAAGCTGCCTGTCACTTCATTACGCCGACCACCCTGCAGGGATTGTCCGGCAAACCGATCTATACCGACCAGTGGGATGCGCGTGAATCCAACAGCATGGCGCATATCAATCTGAGCCGGGCCGCCGATGCGATCGTGATCGCCCCCGCCAGCGCCGATTTTATCGCCAAACTTGCCAACGGACTGGCCGATGATTTGCTCTCCACATTATGTCTCGCGCGCAACTGCCCGCTGCTGATCGCCCCTGCGATGAACCGCGAAATGTGGCAAAATCCGGCAACGCAGCGCAACATTGCGCGCCTGATCAGCGACGGCGTACAGATACTGGGGCCCGCCAACGGGATGCAGGCCTGCGGCGAGGAGGGGCTGGGGCGCATGCTGGAGCCGTTGCAACTGGCACAGCTCATCTCAGCCTCCTTTATTCCCAAACTGCTCGCAGGTAAAAAAATCCTGATGACCGCTGGGCCGACCTATGAAGCGATCGACGCGGTGCGCGGCATCACCAATCGCAGTTCGGGCAAGATGGGCTATGCCATCTGTCAGGCGGCACTGGAAATGGGTGCTGAGGTTGTGCTGGTGTCAGGCCCGACCGCACTTGCCACGCCGCACAACGCGCAGCGGATCGACGTGCAAAGTGCGGCGCAGATGTACAGCGCCGTCAAACAGCATGTCGCCGCCTGCGATATCTTCATTGCGGTTGCTGCCGTCGCAGATTATCGCGTAGCGCAAGTGAGCGAGCAGAAAATCAAGAAAAGTGCAGCACCGCTCACGCTGGAACTGCTGCCCAATCCGGATATTCTGGCCTCAGTCGCAGCGCTCGCGAATCCGCCCTACTGCGTGGGATTTGCCGCCGAGAGCGAAAATCTGGCCGAGTATGCAGAGCAAAAACGCCTCGCTAAAAGACTGCCTCTGCTGATCGGAAATATCGCGCAGCAGGCCATCGGCAGCGACGAAAACGAACTGATCCTGTTTGACGATGCGGGCATGCACCCCTTGCCACGCGCTGACAAACTCACACTGGCAAGACAGCTGATGCAGTATATCGCGCAACATTACGAAGGAGATTTTTCATGAAACATCCGAAAGTCGACGTTAAAATTCTCGATTCCCGCCTGCATCAAAATATGCCGACTTATGCAACCGGCGGCTCTGCCGGAATCGACTTGCGCGCCTGCATCGAACACGCGCTGGTCATCCAGCCCAAACAATGCGAACTGATCCCGAGCGGCATCGCAATTCATCTGGCTAACCCCGGGTTTGCCGCGATGATCCTGCCGCGCTCGGGACTCGGTCACAAACACGGCATTGTGCTGGGCAATCTGGTCGGACTGATCGATTCTGACTATCAGGGACAGATTTTCGTATCGCTTTGGAACCGAAGCCAGATCCCATTCACGCTGATGCCGATGGAGCGCATGGCACAACTGGTTATCGTGCCGGTCGTCCAAGCACAGTTCAACCTCGTCGAGGATTTCCCCTTAAGCGAGCGCGGCACCGGTGGCTTCGGCAGCACCGGCAAGCACTAAAAACGGAGAGCCGTAAGTGATGCAATAAAAAAACCTGCCGAAGCGGGTTTTTTAACTTACGACTCACTACTCACTGCCTTTAGTGTTCCAGATTCAGTTCGATTTCGGTGTTATCACCGCGCCGTACAGACACCTTTTCAGTCACCATATTGTAGCCCGCAAGTTTCACGCTGATCGCATGAATGCCAGGCTCCATCTCCAGACGCAACGGTGACATACCGTAATACACGCCATCGAGATACACCTTGGCGCGCGGCGGATTGGTATTCACCAGCAACAAACCATTCGCTTCACTGGCATGCGGGCGGTACGTCGAAGGCTGTACATCGCCCTGCACGCTCTGCATGGTAGAGGATACAGGAGCGGCCTTAGACAAGGATGGCGCAACATAAACCGTCACACCGGGAACCGGCTTACTGCCGGGCGTCAGATTAAATAGGTCCGGACGCCCCGCCATCAGGGATGAACTAATGGCCTCAACCGTCTTGGTACTGGCAACCTTTAATTCCCTGTTCAAATAAGCCATCACATCGTCTTTATTATTGCCGGACACCCCTGCAAAACGGTTGTGTTTCTCGTTGACCAGCCCAGACCAGATCACTTTGCTGGTTGCAACTTCCTTCACTGTCGTCTCGATCGCAATCGTGACATCATCGCGTTCCTTA
This sequence comes from Gallionellales bacterium GWA2_54_124, assembly GCA_001801025.1. Lineage (GTDB taxonomy): Bacteria > Pseudomonadota > Gammaproteobacteria > Burkholderiales > Gallionellaceae > Gallionella. The sequence continues at coordinate 389,396 of MGWO01000007.1, read as the reverse complement.
ACGTTGAGTGTTAATTCTTTCACAACACCCGTGACCTCAAAGATGGCATTCGCGGCACTTGAGCCTTCCATAACCTGAAAACCTTCCGCATCGAAACGGCGCTTTATTGCAGCTGTGGCAAGGGTGGCGACATCCTGATCGAGAATTAATTCCTTGCCGCTCATGCCGCCGACCTGCGTGGTCATTTGACCGAGATAGCGCGGATTGCTGACTTTACGCTGATCGACATAGTTAAGCACGCGCAGGGTAGCACCGTACTTAAGTCCAGGCGTGCTGACCGGCGCTACAATTTTGGCAGTTTCAATCGTACCGCTACCGCCTCCCAACCACTCACCTACGGTATTTTTTGCATCTTTGATCGTAGAACATCCGGCGACAGCCGACAATAAAACAAGAAGCACAACACGTTTCGATAATGAACTCATTAACAGTCCTTCTGAATTTTCAATTTAAGTACTCGGGATATAACAAAAAACCGGCACATAAGATTCAGCTAAGAAATCTCATGGCCGATTTTATATAGTGGATTAGAACTTAACCGTGGCTGATAGCCGCTTCAATTTCTTCAAAGGTACGCGCTAATTCGAAACTCTGCACCTGCGCCCCGAGCAAGCGGGCAATCTGCGTAATCGAGAACAAGCCGCACACGGTTTGCTTGCCATCCGGCCCTTCAGTAACCACCAGTGCATGCTGCCGGTTGGATTTCTTCAAACTGGCAACGATGTCACCCACTTTAGCCTTCTGCACATCCTCAATCTTCATTGCACTCAATTCACGCTGCGTACTCATGATGTCGCGCACCATGATATCGGCGTGCGTTCCTCCCATATTTTGCAAAAAACGCATCGGTTTTTCGCCTAGCACATCGGAGGCTGTCAGCAAACCGGCCACCTGATCATTATCGTCCAGCACCAGCAACATCCGGATGCCGTAACGGATCATCTTGGCATTGGCGCGTTCCATTGAGGTCTTAGCGCGCACGCTGATCACGGAGATACGGGTTAAATCCGTCATAACGGACGCAGCAGGATCACTCAGCTTGACGCGCTCAGGGAACGCCTGCACGGGACGCACAAATGACGAACCCGTTTTCAACGGATGTGATTGCAACCCGGAATATTCTCTAATCATGCTTCCGCTCCCAAACTATATATTAAAAAAATATCTATGCACGTACGAAATCATGCGCGTGCGGCGAACAGACACACTTAATTTTCGGTTCGGGCAAGTAACGAACCAATTCATTCAACGCCTTGGTATAAACTTCACGCTTAAATTCAATCACGGCCTGAATATCCAGCCAGTAATCATTCCAGCGCCATGCATCAAATTCAGGATGCGCGCATGCACGCAAACAAACATCACAATCACGTCCTACTAAACGCAACAAAAACCAAATCTGCTTCTGCCCGCGATAACCGCCTCGCGATTCTCTCCGACTCCAGCTCTGCGGGACTTCATAGCGCATCCATTCACGGGTGCGCCCGAGTATCTCCACATGTTCAGGCATCAGGCCGACTTCTTCGTACAACTCGCGATACATCGCCTGCTCAGGATTTTCCCCGTGCTGTATCCCGCCTTGCGGAAACTGCCAGGCATGCTGCCTAATCCGCTTCCCCCAGAATACTTGATTTTTGTCATTCGTGATAATGATGCCGACATTCGGGCGGTAGCCGTCTCGGTCTATCATTTTTCACTCTATCAGGTTAATTTCAATATACGGATTCTTTCACATTTCCCCTTTATTGAAAAGCGAATATACACCATAGACTTACCTAGTCCGGGCAATTGTGCCGATATGCTGAAGACAAAGCTGCGACATGTGAATGCGCAGCCTGCCTATTCCCTGTAAAATTACCATCTCATTACAACTTTTTACCTTTGCCATCATGCGCGTCTCACAATTTTTTATCTCCACACTCAAAGAAGCACCGTCCGAAGCGGAACTGCCCAGCCACATCCTGATGATGCGGGCAGGCTATATCAGAAAGCTGGCCAGCGGCCTGTACACCTGGATGCCGCTTGGACTGCGTGCGTTGCGCAAAGTGGAAGCCATCGTGCGCGAAGAGATGAACAATAGCGGCGCAATCGAGCTGTTAATGCCGGCCGTGCAACCGGCAGAGTTATGGGATGAAACCGGGCGCTGGGAAATCTTCGGCCCGCAGATGCTAAAAATCAAAGATCGCCACAACAATCAGTTCTGTTTCGGCCCGACCCACGAGGAAGTCATCACCGACATCGCGCGCCGCGAAATTCGCAGCTACCGTCAGCTGCCGGTCAATTTCTACCAGATCCAGACTAAATTCCGGGATGAAGTGCGCCCCCGTTTCGGCGTGATGCGCGCACGGGAATTTTTGATGAAGGACGCCTATTCGTTCCATGCAGACTTCGACAGTTTGGAGCAAACTTATGCCGTGATGTACCAGACTTACAGCCGCATCTTCACGCGCCTGGGACTGAAATTCCGCGCGGTCGCCGCCGACACCGGCGCAATCGGCGGTAGCGGTTCACATGAGTTTCACGTGCTGGCCGATTCAGGCGAAGATGCACTGGCCTATTGCCCGAACTCCAGCTACGCCGCCAACGTGGAACTGGCCGAAGCGGTAACGCCGGACACGCCACGCGCAGCGCCCGCCGAAGCATTACGCAATGTGGACACCCCAAAACAGACTACCTGCGAGCAGGTCGCCGAACTGTTGAACATCCCCTTGCAGCGCACCGTCAAACTGCTGGCACTGGTGGCATCCGACCAGCTGCACATCGTTCTGTTGCGCGGCGACCATAGTCTCAATGAAATTAAGACTGCCAAGCTGCCAGGGCTTGCCGACTTCCGTTTCGCCCGCGAAGATGAAATTCGCGCCTTCTTCAATTGCCCGCCCGGCTTTTTAGGCCCCGTCGACATCGACCGGACTCAGGTGCGCGTGATTGCCGACAATGCCGTTGCCGTCATGAGCGATTTCGTTGCCGGCGCCAATACGCCCAAGTTCCACACCGCAGGGATCAACTGGGGACGCGATTTACCGGAAGCCGATCTGGTGGCCGATGTCCGCAATGTCGTCACGGGCGATATTTCACCGGATGGTAAAGGCACACTGGAAATTTGCCGCGGCATCGAAGTCGGTCACATTTTCCAGTTGCGCACCAAATATGCCGCCGACATGAAAGCCACCTTCCTCGATGCACAAGGAAAAGCACAGACACTTGAAATGGGCTGCTACGGCATCGGCGTATCGCGCATCGTAGCGGCCGCCATCGAACAGAACCACGACCCGCGCGGCATCACATTGCCGGCTGCCATCGCCCCCTTTCAAGTCGCCCTCGTACCCATCGGCATGAACAAGAGCGAGTCTGTGCGTGCAGCGGCAGAACAGCTATATGCCGAATTAAAAGCATCGGGGATCGAGGTGTTGTTCGACGACCGCGACGAGCGTCCGGGCGTAATGTTTGCCGACATGGAACTGATCGGCATTCCGCATCGCCTTGTAATCGGCGACCGAGGTTTGAAGGAAGGGATGATCGAATATCAGGGACGCCGAGATGACGCAGCCCTGTCCATCCCCTTGCAAAGCACACTGGAATTCCTACAATCCAAACTATGAAAAAAACAGAGACAAGGTGCGAAGTACAAGACGCAAGTAAAAGCTGCTATCCAGCTTTGCGCTTGTCCCTCGCAGCTTGCAGCTTGTTCCTGTTGTTCACCACGAGCGCCTTTGCGGGTGCGCAGGTCGCCTCCCCCTTGTCGGCCAGCGTACGTGCGGTATTGCAACACAGCGTATCGGATATGGCCGCACCCAAGCTTGCCTTTGCCAGCCAATACGAGGCTGACCGCTGGCTCAACGACATGTCGCACCGTTTAGAAAAACGCCTGCCGGATAAGCAGTTTCGCAGCGATTTTTTGAACACGGTGCATTACGAGGCCACCCGCGCAGGACTCGACCCGCAACTGGTGCTCGGTTTGATCGAGGTAGAGAGTGGGTTTAAAAAATATGCGGTCTCATCTGCCGGTGCACGCGGCTATATGCAGGTGATGCCGTTCTGGGTGCGTGAAATCGGCACGGCAGAACAAGACCTGTTCCACCTGCGCGTCAACCTGCGCTACGGTTGTACGATATTGCGCCACTATCTGGATATCGAAAAAGGCGACCTGTTCCGGGCTTTGGGACGTTACAACGGCAGTTTAGGACGACCTGAATACCCCAACATGGTGCGCGCAGCCTGGCACGGACACTGGCTCGCACCGCAACGCAACGTCGCCAGCGCCCAACCTTAGTTGAGTTTCTTGCTCTTGATATAGTGCTCGACGGATTCGCGTGTGACTTCACCGGCTTGCATACTGACCTGCTCGCCTGACGGGCTGTACAGGTAGCTGGTCGGCAGCACATCGAGCTCGCCGATTTGCGCGATAACTTTACGATTACCCAGCACGACGGGATAACTGATGCCGTGCTTCCTGACAAAATCCGCCACCACCTTGGCTGAACTGTAATCCATCGCAATGCCGATCACGACAAGATCCGTGTTCTTATGCGCAGCGTGCAGCGCATTGAGTTCAGGAATCTCAGCAAGACACGGCGGGCACCAGGTCGCCCAATAATTCACCAGCACCCATTTCCCGCGATAATCCGACAAATGGTGAACCTTGCCCTGCTGATCCGTCAGCGTGAAATCACCGGCATGGCTGGACAATGCCAGTAACACCGCCATCAAGGCAAATAAGGCTCTTAACATCAGTGACCGTGCTTCTTAGGGGCCGCAGGCGCGTCTTCTTCGTCTGAAGCCGGCTCGTCATGGCTGACTGCACCGTGCTCTGCCGCATGACTGAAATACAACGCCAGAGCGATCAGCGTGATACTCGCTCCCAGATAAACCAGATCTATCGGTGCTTCAAGCTTCATGTGCAACGCCTCTTCAAACAGGGTCACGATCATGATCATCAAAATCACCTTAGCCAAACGGCCTTTCAGGTCATCCAGATTATTGATCACCAGAATCTTGCTCGACGCCTTGCTGCCGTGCGCCTGATCGATGTCGCTGATGAACAGTTCATACAAACCGAGGGAGAAAATCAGCATCACGGTTGCCAGCAGATAGCCGTCGACCACCTCAACGATGTGGGATACCGTACTGTCATGCAAAGCCTTGCGCGCTTCATCCGACAGACTTGCATCCGCATAATGCAGCGCGTGCTTGAACAGGAAATACACGTCGACTGTGGCCATGTAAAAAATCACGAATCCTGCCACCAGACTGCCAATGACAGCGGCCAGAATGACAAAACGGCTGTTCCACAAACTACCTTCGAATAATGATTCTAAAAATTTCATTTTGAGCTTAATACAGTTAAAAACGAGCCGTATTAGAGCGCAAATAGCGGCAGCGGGCAAGAGACAAAACCAACTGCCTATATACTTTGGCCAATTGACAGCGAAGAAACAGGGGCCATACGATGCCCCATGTCCTCACTCTATCTCGATTATTTCGGCCTTAGCCTGCCACCGTTTTCCATCACCCCCGATCCGGAATTTTTCTTTGACGGCGGCAGCCTGTTTATCGAAGAGCTCTTGTATGCCTGCGTGCAGCGCGAGGGGATCGTGCTGTTAACCGGCGAAGTCGGCAGCGGAAAAACATTGCTGACCCGCGTTCTGCTCTCGCGCCTGCCTGACACTGTCGATACAGTATACCTGCCCAATCCTGCCTTTTCGCGCGACGAAATCATCGACGTCATCGCACGTGATCTGGGATTGACCAGCACCGGGACAGGACTTGAATCGCTGCAGCATGAACTGATCAGGCGACACGTCAATGGTCGTCAGGTGATGGTACTGATAGACGAAGCGCACACCATGCCGGGCGATGCAATCGAAGAAATCAGACGACTCTCCAACCTTGAAACCGATCATTGCAAACTGGTGCAGATCATCCTGTGCGGCCAACCTGAACTTGACACCCTGCTTGCGACGCCCGCCATGCGGCAGGTGCGTGACCGCGTGGTGTACCGGTTCAGGCTGAAAAATATGCCCCGCATCGAAGCTGCCCGCTATCTGAATCACCGCCTTCGCATCGCAGGATGGCATGAAGGCCCGCTGTTTTCCGCTGCCGCCATGAAACGACTGCTCAATGATGCCAACGGACGGGCACGCCGCCTCAACCTGATCGCAGATAAGTCGCTGCTCGCCGCCTATGCTGAAGGGAAAAAACAGGTCAGCGCACACCACGTAAAAATCGCGATCGGCGATGTCGGTACGAACTTCTCATCGTCCAGTTTGAGTAAGTACATTTGGCCTGCTGCGACCGCGCTGCTGCTAAGCACCACTCTGCTCATCTGGCACTTCAAATAAGCGTTCCTGATCCGCAGCAGAAAAATCCTATTCTGCCACCCGCAACTTCCCTATCAGACTAATTACATAGACCTTTAGGCATATTGACCCTGTCCAGCTCAGGTGAAAGACTGCACGTCAGCCAAACAGTCGCACTCGGGAGGAACGGGCAATGCATTTCGCTCTGAACAATATGAAGAAAAATATGCTGATGCTAGCCGCACTCGGCACCCCGCTGGGAGGATGCAGCAACCTTCCTGCGGCAATGGTGCCATCCGCGCAGCACATTTCCCTGCCGGCTGAAACTCCCGGCACTATTCCTCCGCTGAACGAGACGGCACCGCTGCCGCCACCGCCCAAAAAAACGAAAGCCACCGAGCGCTACAGCATCGTGGTCAACGGCGTGCTGGCGCAGGAAATCCTCTTCGCGCTGGCGCGCGATGCAAAACTCAACATCGAAATCCACCCCGGCATCACCGGCACAGTCACCATGAATCTGCTCGATCGCACCCTGCCGGAAATTCTCGATGCGATTGCCCGGCAGGTGGATATGCGCTACGAGCTTAACGGCAGCAATCTCGCGATCATGCCGGACAGCCCTTTTTTGAAAAATTACCAGATCGAATATCCCAACGTTGCGCGCAACGCCAAAAACAGCATCAATATGTCCACCAGCATTGCGGTGATCGGAAAAGGTCAGGGAACAGGCGGCGGCAGCAATGGATCAAACTCCAGCATTGACAATATTTCCGACAATCAATTTTGGGATACGCTGACCGAAAACATCAAAGATCTGTTGCGTGAAACCGACAAAAAGCTGCCGGAAGGATCGAGCGAGACCGTCACTGAGCAAAATAACCAGCAGCAAATCACCCCGCAAACCGGCACGACTGCGACCGATGCCACCGGCAGAAACACCCGCAGCGCCGTCTCCACCCTGCCCGCGCAGATACAAACGCAGAACACCAGCCGCGCCCGCCGCGTCACTTACCGGGAAGCGGCCTATGTGATTGCCAACCCGGAGACCGGCATCATCAGCGTGCGCGCCACATCCCGCCAGCACGCGTCCATCCGTGAATTCATCGACAAGGTGATGAACAACGCGCGCCGCCAGGTCATGCTCGAAGCCACCATCGTCGAAGTCACGCTCTCTGACCAGTACCAGCAGGGCATAGACTGGTCGCTGCTGCGCACACTGGGTCTTAGCCTCACGCAGGTATCGCCGGTCGGGGCACTGACTGCAATGGGCACCATCAGCTACAACAATATGGCCAGAGCCAGAGGAGGCGCGTTTGATCTGAGCGGTTCGATAAAATTGCTGGAGACCTTCGGCAAACTGCATGTGCTGTCCAGCCCGAAACTGTCGGTATTAAACAACCAGACGGGGCTAGTCAAAGTGGTGGATGAATCGGTCTATTTCACCATCGAAGTGACAGCAGGCACGATCGGTTCGACAGGCGCCCCGCTCACGCTGCCAACTTACACCACCACCGTTCACACGGTCCCGGTCGGCTTTATGATGTATATCACGCCACAGATCGGCGGCGACAGCGAAGTCACGCTCAATTTGCGACCAACGATCACCCGCATCTTGAGCTATGCGAACGACCCCAATCCCGTGCTGGCGCAAAATAATCCGCCGATACTCAATCGAATCCCGCAAATCCAGACCCGTGAGATGGAATCGATCATGAGGGTGCGCAACGGCGACATCGCCGTACTCGGTGGACTGATGCAGGACACGCGCGCAGGCGACACCAACCAGATACCGGGACTGGGCAGCATTCCGGGCTTTGGACAACTGTTCAAGGCGCGCAACGACAAAAACACCAAGTCCGAGCTGGTAGTTTTCCTGCGCCCGCTCATCCTGAATCAGCAGAATCAGTACGATCTGGTGCGCCAGTTCAAGGCACCCGCCAGCACGCCTGAATGGCAAAAAACAATCCAAAAATCCGAGGTGAAGCCATGAGTCTGCTATTTGATGCGTTAAAGCGCGCGCAGGGCGATGAGAGCAAACCCAACCCCGCGCCCCAGGCGGAGTCAGGCGCGACAATCGAACACTCTCGCACCCATCTTCTGTTGACCTACAGCATCTCGGCACTCGCCATATTCAGCCTCGCGTTCACCTGGTATTTTTACCATCAAAATCAATATATTCCCATAGCACATCCGCCAGCTGACCAGATAGCTGCGGCACCGTCTGCCGCATCAGCAACTGTTGCACAAGAAAGTACGCTGGCCGCGCTCCCGCCAACCGCGAGTGGCGCGGACAGTCTGACCTATAAAAATAATTCGTGGACGCATCCAGTCGACACGAAAAAACCCGAGCGAAAAAAACACAAACCGGCACGCAAGGCTGCAAAAAGCGGCCTCCTTGCCAGCACTGCGACCGATCCTCTGAAGGCCGGCTATCTTGCACTCACCGAAGGAAATATGGATCATGCGGAACACTATTATCTGACTGTGCTGGCGCAACATCCGCAGGAAAAAGATGCGCTGCTGGGACTCGCCGTAATTGCCCAGCGCAGGAATCAAACCGGCCGCGCCACTGAATACTACCGTCAGGTATTGCGTGAAGATCTGGGCAATGCAGCCGCTGCAGCCGGTCTTGCCAGCCTGACCATGCACGCAGACCCGGTGACGGCTGAAAGTCAGCTGCATGAGTTGATTGATTTAAAACCGACCGCTCCCGAATTTCACTATGCGCTGGGCGGTGTACTGGCGCGCCAGTTACGCTGGGGAGAGGCGCAGCAAGCCTATTTCAAGGCCTTTAATCTGTCACCTGACAACGCGCTCTACGCCTACAACCTTGCGGTTTCACTCGATCGCCTGCATCAACCTGCCGCGGCCCTGCCCTATTATGAAAAATCCCTCACGCTGGCAAAGGATCCAACTTTGGATCGGGATCAGATTGAGCGCCGGATACAAGAATTGAACGGCAGCCGTTAATCGACGTCTTTGCAATCACGACAGGTAGTTAACTTGCGATGAATAGCCAAATCCAACAAGGTGCTCACCAGCGTATCGGCGAGGTATTGATATCACGCGGTCACCTCACCGACGACCAGCTGCGTATCGCCTTGCAAAAGCAAAAATCCGACAACAAGCCGCTGGGCGAGGAATTGCTGGATTTACATTTCATCTCCGAACAGGCGATGCGGGAAGCCGTCTCCGAGGCGGCCGGCTACAAATCGATTGATCTGGCAGGCAATGTCGCCAACGCCGCGGCACTCGCCCTGATCCCCAAGCCTGTCGCCATCAAATACACCCTGTTTCCAATCAGCTTCGACGCCAATGCCGGCCATCTGGTGATCGTTGCGGCCAATCCTGACGACATTCTGGCGCGCGATGCGATTTCGCCGTTTCTCGTGCAGGCCAGCATGCTCGCAGGGCGACGCATCATTCCGGCCTGGCGCATCGCACCGAGCGCCGAAGTGCTGGCGGCGATCGACAAATTTTACGATCACGAACTCTCCATCGAAGGCATCCTGTTCGAGCTGGAGAGCGGTGAGCTGGACATCAACGCGCTGATGCAGGCGGGCGTATCCTACAGCCACCCGATTGTGCGCCTGACCGATGCGATTTTGTCGGATGCCGTCAGCCGCAGTTCATCGGACATCCACTTCGAACCCGAAGAACAGTTTTTGCGCGTGCGCTACCGCATCGACGGGGTGTTAAGGCCGGTGCGCTCGCTGTCCAAAACGCACTGGATGGCGATACTGGTACGGCTGAAAGTCCTGTCCGGCATGAACATCGCCGAAACGCGCGCGCCGCAGGACGGACGGGTTTCACTGTCGCTGTTCGGCCGGCAGATCGATTTTCGCGCAGCCTCCCACCCGACCATACACGGCGAGAATTTTGTGCTGCGCATTCTGGACCGCAAAATGGGCATCGTCAGTCTCGACAAACTGGGCATGACCGAGACTCAATTAGCCTTGCTCGAACGCATGCTGGAGCGCCCCGAAGGCATCCTGCTGGTGACAGGCCCAACGGGTTCCGGCAAAACCACCACGCTGTATTCCATCCTGAGCCACCTCAATAATGATGCGGTGAACATCATGACGCTGGAAGACCCGGTGGAATACCCGATGCCGCTCACCCGGCAAACCTCGATCGCCGAGACCGTCAAGCTCGACTTTTCCAACGGAATACGCTCCCTGATGCGTCAGGATCCGGACATCATACTGGTGGGCGAAATCCGCGACCACGACACCGCCGAAATGGCGCTGCGCGCCGCGATGACAGGCCATCAGGTGTTCTCGACCCTGCACACCAATTCGGCAATAGGCTCAGTCTCAAGACTGCACGACTTGGGGATAGTGGATGATATGTTCGCCTCCAATCTCATCGGCATCATCGCCCAGCGGCTGGTGCGCCGCCTGTGTCCGCTGTGCAAAGTCGGCTATGCCCCGGATGACACAGAACGCCGCATCATGGGAATTGACCTTAATCTGGAGATCATGATTTACCAGCCGGCGGGCTGCGCCGACTGCGAAGATCAGGGCTACAAGGGCCGCCTTGCCATCATGGAGCTGCTGCGTTTTGATCGCGGCATCGTCGAGCTGGTCACCCGTCGCGCCGGCCTCAAAGAATTAACCGACTACGCGCTGGCTCACCAGTTCGTGCCGCTCGCCGAAGACGGTATCCGCCGTGTGCGCGAAGGCCTCACCTCCTTGCAGGAAGTGCGCCGCGTCGTCGATTTCAGCGACAGGATGGATGAATAATGCCACTCTACCGCTACCGCGCCGTCGATTTAAAAGGCCGTGTCAGCAAAGGCGAGACAGACGCGCTCAATGAATTCGATCTGGCCTCACAACTGAAAAAAAATGATCTGGAGCTGATACGGGCAAGTTCGAACAAAAGCCGTAAACACGCCGTCCACAAGCTCTCGCGGCGCGATCTGATTCAGTTTTTGTTTCAGCTGGAAATGCTGCTGCGCGCAGGTGTACCGATCCAAGCCATCCTGTCCGATTTGCGCGAAACGTCCGAGACGCCGCACATCAAGGCGCTGTGCGCCAACCTGTATGAAAAAATCGACTCAGGATCAACGATCTCCGAAGCCTTCGCCGCCAATCCAGGCATCTTCCCGGAACTCGTGGTCAATCTGGTCAGAGCAGGCGAAGGAACCGGGCAGCTGCCCTATGTGCTGCAGGAAATCGTCGCCTCCTTGAAGTGGCAGGATGAACTCGTCTCCAAAACCCGCCAGCTGCTGACCTATCCCGCCTTCGTCACGCTGGTGGTCGGTTCCGTCGTGGTATTCTTGATGACCTATCTGGTGCCGCAAATTCTGGGATTCGTCGCCAACATGGGCGGCACCATCCCGCTGCAAACCGTCGTCCTGCTCTGGGTGTCGGATAAATTCGTCCGATACTGGTGGATCCTCGTGCCCGCGCCCTTCGTCACCATCCTGCTGATACTAATGCTGTCGAAAGTGAACTATCGCTTCAGGCGCATGATGCACGCCGCGCAATTGCGCGTCCCCTATGTCGGCACCATCATCAAAAAAATCATTCTGGCCCGCATCAGCGACACGCTGGGTTTGACTTATCGCACCGGCATTCCCGTGCTGGATGGTCTGGTTTACTGCCGCAACATCTCAGGCAACATTGTCGTTCAGGAAGCGCTGGATCTGGCGCGCACCGACATCGCCAACGGCGCACCGATCAGCCGTGGTTTTTCCGCCCAGAAGCTATTCCCCCCACTGGTGATCCGCATGATCCGGGTCGGCGAGGAAACGGGGGATCTGGCAGGTTCGCTGAAAAACATCTCGTACTTTTACAACCGCGACATCAACGACTCGATCAGCCGCATCCAAGCACTCATTGAACCCACACTCACCATCGTGCTCGGCATCATTCTGGGCTGGATCATGATGGCGGTGCTGGGGCCCATTTACGACACCATCGCCAAGCTCAAACTGACATGAAAACCGTCCTGTTTATCAATTCATCAGGTCCGCGCTACTTCAGACGCGAAAACGGCGTTTGGCATTCTATCGACAAGCCGGATCACAGCGATCGCCTCTGGGTGATCGCCAATCTGCCTGAAGAAACGCTGGACACCTTTAAACTGCCGATGCTGTTCGGGCGCGACCGCAGCAGTTTTATTGCGAGACGTCTGGCCGCCGCCTTCCCGCACAGCCAGTATTGCGCCGCGGCCGTCCTCAACGGCAACTGGCTCAACCCCGTGACTGCAGCGCTCAACGGCTTAACGACAGCAGAAGCGGTCACCAGCGAACTTGAAAAGCACGACATGACCATCGCCGGAGTCTGGGGCATCTCACTGCTGCTCACCCTGATGACACGCCACCTGTCCATCAAAGATGTGATACTGGCGATGCCCAGCGTACATTTTCTGCGCATCGTGGTGCTCCAAGACGGCATTCCGGTACTCACGCGCTGCGTCCATCGCTACAGTGAAGACAGCGATCACGAGAATGACAGCGACGCCAACGAGATATTGCGCACCCGACAACATCTTGAAAATAAGCGTTTTTTTGAACGCGAGGCGATGCCTCCCGTACTGTATTTAGCCGACACACGTTCGATCGAAAGCTATCTTACCCGTGCCGGACTCACCCTGATGCCGCTGCCGGATCAGTTGTCCCCCAAAGGGGATGCCGCCTATCTGCACCCCTTGTTCGAGCTGGCAGCCACCTCCCCGCGCGGTCAACTGGCTCCGCTGCAATTGCGCGCGAGTCATCTGGCGAAAAATCTGCGCCATGCAGCCTATGCCGGCATGGGACTTAGCCTGCTGGCGGTTATCGTATTCGGGCAGGCCAATTTTCGCACCCTCATCGACCTGTTCGGGCGCGAGCAGACGTTGAGCCGCGACCTGCAAAAAGCGACCGATGAGCGCGAACAACTCGCCGCCCGCATCAGCGCAACCGGAATGGATCCCGCACTGGTACGACAGGCGACCCGTTTTTCGGCACTGGAGCTCGACGCCTCTCCCTCACCTGAATCCCTACTGCAATTTACCGCCGGTGCGATTGCCAGTTTGCCGCAGGTGCGCATCAAAACCTTAAGCTACCGTTTTCCAAAATCCGGCGAGCGCTACTGTCAGGGGCAAACCGTGATTGAAGTGCCGTTGCTCAAACGTAAAATCGATCTCTCAACAGGCGGCAGCACGCCTGCGGTCACAGATGAGACAGAAGACACCCCGCCGCGCTATACCGAATTGCAGTTTTCAATTTTACTGACGGAGACGCTCTCTCCTGAAGCGCAAATAGAAATCAAAAAGCGCATTTCAACCTCACTTAAAGCGCGCGATGGCGTGCAGTTGATGCAGGATCCGGCCGCCTTCTCTTTGATCAACACGCTCAAGGGCGGCTTTGGCATGGACAGCACCCAGACTGAAAATCTGTGGTGCATGAGCATTCCCTGGCGCGCCCTACAAACCCGGGAGCTGCCATGAGCGCCTACGGTATCGTTCTCAAACCTGCCCGAGTCGCGCTGATTCTGTTTGCGCTGTCCGTCATCCTGACCTTTATTGTCATCGCCGGCCTCGATCGTTATCGCATCGAAAAAGCGCAGCGCATCCTGACGACCGAGAAGCGCTTATCTGACACGCGCGAGGAAATCAGGAAACTGACCTTTGATCTGGACAGCATCAAAAAGCTCGCCGCGAAATACAAAAAACTCAGTGAACTGGGTTTCATCGGCGAGCCGGATCGCGATGGCTGGGTGCAGCGTCTGGACAGTATTTACCGCGACACGCGCCTGCCGCCCACACTGCGCTACACGCTCGCCCCACCTCAGCCAATCAATCCGCAACTGCCCGACTCGCCTCTCAGCTATCAGAACAACGTCTCTCACCACGATCTTGCGCTGGAAATCGCCGGCATACATGAAATTGAACTGATTGATTTTATGAATAAACTTAAAGCTGACTGGAAAACCCCCTACCGCGTGGAGACGTGCCAGATAGCGCGTGAAGCGGAAGTGCTGGCCGGCCTGCAAATTAAATGCACCGTGCAGGTTTATTCACTGCCTTTAAAACCGTAAGTGGTAAGTGGGGAGTGGGGAGTGGGGAGAAATCATGAGAAAAATATTATTCATCAATATGTTGCTACTTTTCGGCACGGCGCAGGCGGAGACGCTCGGCACCTTGTTTTATTCGCCGGCCGAACGGGCAGCGCTGATCGCGGCACGCAGCGGCATTGCACAAACAGCGATCTACACATTGAACGGCATCACCTTACGCGCGGCTGGCAAAAGCGTGGCATGGATCAACGGGCACGCCGCCACACAGGTGCCGCCCGACCCTGTCATCCCGACGCTGGTTATTCATACGGATCACGTCCTGATCGAAGGAAAAGTCATCAAGGTCGGCGAATCGCTCGACATCAATTCAGGTCAGCGGACCTTGCGCCTGCCTGAAAAATCCGTACGGGTAAAACCATGAACATAAAAACGCAGAGTGGAAAGCGGGAATTGGTAGCAGGTCATTTCAGCCCCCGACTCCCCCATTCGGGGTGCGGTGGAAATTCAGCAAAGAAAATCCGCTCAAAACAACAAGGTTTTGCACTCTTGCTGTTTATCACGGTACTGGCAACCACTGCCGCCACTGTGACCGTCAAGGCGCTGAACAACAACGTCCAGATCGACCGCGACAAAATCACCGCTGCCGCGCTCGCACAGGCCAAAGAAGCGCTGATCGGATATGCGATTACCTATGGAGACACTCACCCCGGCGAAGTGCACGGCTATTTGCCCTGCCCTGACACCTCTGGGACGGACATCGGCGGTGAAGGAGCAGCAGCAGGTGTTTGCGGCGCCAAAGATATCAGTGTGATCGGTAAGCTACCGTGGAAAACCCTTGAGCTTCCTCCATTACGGGGAGGAGATAATGAATGCCTTTGGTATGCGGTTTCAGGCAATTATAAAAACAATCCGAAAACCGGTTTGATGAATTGGGATACCAATGGAGTACTACGAGTTTATACCCCTAATGGCACTACAAATGGCACTCTATTGCTGACCCCCTCAGACAATCAGGCGGTGGCAGTCATTTTCGCGCCCGGTGTAGCCTTAGGGCAAAGTCATACTGTGATATCGGGCACGTCATCTTGCGGCGGCAATTACACAGCAGCCAGCTATTTGGATAATGACACCGCTCATAAAATCAACAACGCAGACATTGCCACAGGAAAATTTATTCAACAGCATCAAGATCGTGATACCAATGGCAAAATAATTCAAACCGTTAACGACCAGATGATTTTCATCACAAAACAGGATATCTGGAACGCGATGAAAAAACGCAGGGACTTTCTCAATACCCTCGACGCAATGACCAGAAGCACAGCTGAATGCATCAAAAAATATGCCACAACGAATAATATGGCCGCCAATAAAAGCTTGCCGTGGCCGGCTCAGATTGCCATTTCAGACTATACCGACAACACAAAATATAATGATAGTGATGGCCTTTTAGCCGGGCGTGTTCCGTACAAGGTCAATACCGCTCGCGGACAAACAGGCAACACTATTTCCGGCACATCACCCGATATTTTTTTGCTGAAAGATGACGACCCAACTGCAACACCTACTTCACCAGCATACTGCGCGAGCGGGTGGGCGAGCATCTATCATTGGTGGTACAACTGGAAAGAGCATCTGTTTTATGCCATTAGCGAAAATTACCAGCCTACAACTTCCGTCACTAACGCCTGCTCCATTAATATCGGTCATCGTTGTGTCAGTGTAAACAACTCAGGCAATTACGCGGCCGTAGTCATATTCGCCGGCGAAAGACTTGCCGGTCAAATACGCACTGACAAAAGCTTAATTTCTGCCTATCTAGAAGGTCGTAATAACACCAACATTGATTCCGTCCATCCTACCGGGTACGAGAACTATCAGACTGAAAACACCTCCGTCCCGGCCAGCACCTCTTTCAATGACGTTGTTTATTGCATAAAGGAAGACCTGTCGTTGCCAGTAGTTAAGGGAACAGCGACAGGTTGTCCTTAACCAAGATCATGAAAACACGCACACAAATCGGTTTTACCCTCGTCGAAATTGCCATTGTGATGTTCATCATGGCGCTAATACTTGGCACCGGGCTGACGCTACTTTCTGCACAACAAGATCAGAGAAAGATCGAAGATACAGCAAGTAAACTTAACGATGCGCGCGAAGCACTGATAGGATTTGCACTTGCCTACGGCCGGCTGCCCTGCCCTGCTGATCCGACTATTGCCAGTGGCACGACAGGTGCAGGTCAAGAAGCAGGAACCTGCACAACAACTAGCATTTCAGGGGGAATTCTGCCATGGGCAACTTTGGGTGTCAGTGAAACGGATGCCTGGGGTCGGCGTTTCAGCTATCAGGTCACCAATATTTATGCTGATACCATCAGCTCGCACAGCTACGGTAACGACAACAATACTTCTTACACCTGCGACCACACTCACCTTTGCACATTAACAAGCGACCTGCAATATTCCAGCTTTGCGCTGTGTTCATGTGGCGGATTGACGATCCTATCGAGCGCCGGTGGCAGCACTCTCTCAACCTTTGTACCTGCCGTGATTGTTTCCCACGGAATTAACGGACTTGGCGCATATTTACCATCTGGCCAAAGAATTTTGCCTGTTCCCGCGACTACTACCAATGAAGGAGAAAACAGCAACATTGACGACAACTTTGTCAGTCGCCCCCTGACTTCTGCAAATGAAACGGGGGGTTATTTTGACGACCAGGTCGTTTGGCTTTCCCCCAACATTCTGTTCAACCGCATGGTACAAGCCGGGAAATTACCATGAGCCCTCGGAGCGCACTTCAGTCAGTCATTTCCCCCAGCGCGCCGTCGCTTCTGATCGTCGAAGATGATGAAGCGCTGGCTAATTATCTGACCTATGCCATGACAGAGGATGGTTATCAGGTGATTTGCGCACTCGACCGCTCACAAGCACTGAAAATTTCTCCGCAACCGTTACTGGCACTGGTCGATTTGGGTCTGCCACCTGCAGCAAACCGTATCTCTGAGGGGCTGTTCCTGATCGACGCCCTGCTGACCAAAAAGCCGCACAGCAAGATCATCGTCATCACCGGACAAGACGAGGAATCCGCAGCGCTGGAAGCGGTACGCCGGGGCGCATTCGATTTTTTGAGCAAACCCGCGTCTATGAGCGACATCAAAACTGCCGTCAAACGCGCCAGCCTGTTTCTCCACTATGAGGAACATTTGTCCGAGTCGGGCGAGGAGCGGTTACATATCACAGTAAAACTCGCCGACGGGCCAAAAAATACAAGGGATGCGGCAGAGGAGAAAATCGTGCGCGGCGTGATGGCTGAGGTAAACGGAAACGTCACAGAAGCGGCCAGTCGGCTCGGGCTCGTACGCGAAAATTTGTACTATTACCTGAAAAAGTACGGCATCCAGATGCACAAAGCATGAACCTCTATCCCGCCCTACCTTTGATACTGGTCGTAGCGGGACTGGCCCTGCTGGTTGCGATTGCCTATCTTGCGCGCCTGGTCAGACGGCATCGCCGCTCGTTAGGTGCGCTGCTGCAACTGGCGCAAATGAATCAGGAACCGCTGCACCTTCCCGCTGACGCCTGGCCCGCACTGGCCGGCGGCGGCATCACGCGACTCGAATATTCGGGCAACTGGTTCGGTCAACCGGTGCAAGAGTCCCGTGGAATCGAGCCCCCTAACTGCCATCCCTTCACCTTCAACATCAGCGCGGATAGTGATATCAGTCTGGATTTCAGACTTTATGCCAAAACCAATCGCGGCGAAACCCGGCTGTTTGCGGAAAATCTGGCCGGCGTATTTCGTCTGCTGCTGGAAACAGCCATCCACAGCAAAATGGAAGCGTTATCGGCCGCACTGACCGAACAAGCCAAGCTGTCGCTCTATCTGCAACACGATCTGCGCAACCTTGCTCAATGGGTCGAATGGCTCGCCGCCGACCTTGACGAGACCAAGGACGACACCTCATTACTACGCCTTGCCAATCGCCTGAAAAACAGTGCCCCGCAGGCTGCCGCACGGGCAAATCAGATACTCAAGGCCAGTTGCAAAGTTCAGGTAAACACCCCCCAACCGCCACAGGAAATTGCGCTGGGCTATACCATCCGTCAGGCGGCCGAACACGCCGGAATTTCCATCAATATCAAAGGCAATGCGCGCATTTTTCTTCGCCGTGATCTCTTCGAGCGCACGCTGGACAATCTGTTTGCCAATGTCGCTCCCCTGCTCCGCCAGCATGAGGACCTGAGCGTTCAGGTTGAAATTACGCATCCAGCAGGGCAGATTTTAGCCAGAATTGATATGCCGCATCTGGAAGAAATCGCAAGCCTCCCCGCCGAAAACCTGTTCGAACCTTTCGCCAGCGGACGCCCCGGTGGGCTTGGGCTTGGTCTTTATCAGGCACATCAGAGTATGGCCGAGGCAGGGGGCGATCTGATCGCCGAATTGCGCGATAAACAGGTCAGTTTTTTGCTGACGCTGCCGGATACTAAGTATGGGTTGCAAAATTAATCCACCACAATCGACGTAACTGTAAACTTTTTATACTCCCCAACGATCGTCAAAATCCCTACATTGCTGACTGCAATACCCACCGTAATTCATTCATAATTTTTAAGGAGAATATTATGTGTCAGCAATATAAAAACCGTCAGCACGGCTTTACGCTGGTTGAACTGGCTATCGTACTGGTCATCATCGGTCTGATCCTCGCCGCCGTCCTCAAGGGCCAGGAAATGATCGAAAATGCCAAAGTCAAAAACGTTGAAAACGATATGAAAGGCGTTGTGGCTGCATACTACGCTTACCAAGATCGCTACAAAGCCATTCCAGGAGATGATTTGAATGCAGCCAACCATGTTAATGGTGCCACTATCGGAAACGGTGACGGACTAATTCAAGGACTTTTTAATGCACAAGCCACACCTGCTGCCACCACAGCTGAAAGCAACAGTTTCTGGCAGCATGAGCGACTTTCCGGATTTCTGACTGGAAACGGGACGAATCCCCCAACCAATGCGGTAGGTGGAGTCATTGGTGTACAAGGAGGAGTTACAACATTTGGGATGACAGGGAACGTAGTCTGTTCCAGCAACATACCCTGGAAAATTGCGCAGGCAGTTGACACCCAACTGGACGACGGCAATAGTGATACCGGCAATATCAGAGCTGGTGCTGCAGCTACAGTGGGTACTGCCACAACAACATCCGCTGTTTATGGTACTGGATTTACACCATCCGGAACCAATACAGATGGACTGCACACGGTATGTCAGAAAATATAATCTCCCTGCCATGTAATTTACATCAACACTAAGCCCGCGCAAGCGGGCTTTTTATTTTTAAAGTGTAAACTTTTTATACTTCCCGAAATGTGTTTCTCGGCCTAAATTGATTTCCGCTATACCCACACGTTCATTCATACTTTTCAAGGAGAATATCATGTCGACATACCGCAAAAATCATCAATCCGGCTTTACGCTGGTTGAACTCGCCATCGTGCTGGTCATCATCGGCCTGCTGCTGGGTGGCGTGCTAAAGGGGCAGGAAATGATCGAAAACGGCAAGATCAAAAACCTGCAAAACGATGTCAAAGGCGTGACCGCAGCCTACTATGCCTATCGCGATCGCTACAATGCAATTCCAGGGGATGATCCCAAAGCGCTACTGCGCTGGACAGCAGCATCACCCGCCGCCGTTGCTGGAAATGGTGACGGCCTTGTCAGCACAAGCGATACCTGGACAGCGTGTACAGCTAGCGCTACTACTCCAGAAAGCTGCCTATTCATGCAGGATTTGCGACTGGCCGGACTCATCACGGGGATTGCCAATCCGGCTGACCCGGTCAATGCATACGGCGGTGCTATTCGTGTAATTCAAAGTATTACCCCTGCCAATACCGGGTTAGTAGTGGGACTGAACTTATGTTTCGGCAACCTGCCCTCCAAGGCGGCAGAAGCCATTGATGCAGGATTTGATGACGGCAATCCGTCCACAGGAAATGTGCGCGGCGTCGTTGGTGCTGGCAACATCACACCCGTTGCTGTCGTCACGGCAACGTCCTATGTAGACTCTGCCGCCACGACCACTTACACGGTCTGTAAACTGCTGTAATTATTTACTGCCTTAAACATCAACAAAGCCCGCTTGCGTGGGCTTTGAAAATGACTTGCACTTCGTATCCAAGTGAGGAGTGAATTAGGGTGAGTGAATTAGGGTCAGACTCGAGTGAATTAGGGTCAGACTCGAATCGAGTGAATTAGGGTCAGACTCGAACGAGTGAATTAGGGTCAGACTCGAATTAACCTGTGGAAATTTTCCGTTGTAACTTTCCTTTAAAAGGTCGCCCATGACACGCCTTCCACGTCTATTTTTGCCCGGCCAACCGCTGCATGTCATCCAGCGCGGAAATAACCGTACGACAATCTTTATGGCGGATGCCGATTACCGCTTTTACCTGCACTGCCTGAAAGAAGCGAGCGATGAAGAAAATTTGACTGTTCATGCCTACGCCCTGATGCGCAATCATGTACATTTACTGGTAACGCCGACAACAGAATCAAGCCTACCCAAGACGATGCAATCCATTGGCCGACGTTATGTGCAGTATTTTAACCATACTTATGGCCGGACTGGCACGCTATGGGAAGGACGTTACAAAAGCACCCTGATAGACAGCGAGCGCTATATGCTCACTTGCATGCGTTACATCGAACTCAATCCTGTGCGCGCCGCAATGGTCGAACACCCCGGCGACTATTTCTGGTCGAGCTATCGCGTCAATGCTCATGGCATTCCGGACGAACTCATCACACCCCACCCGTTGTATATGAGCCTTGGGCGTACAGCGGACGAACGACAAAAAGCATACCGCGAGCTGTTCAGTCGGGGAATCACGATGGAGGATATGGACGGTATCCGGAACGCGACGAACAAGGGATGGGTATTGGGAAACCGCAAATTCAGCATTAAAGTCGAAACTCTCACGACAAGGCAGGCGATGCCACGGACACGTGGCAGGCCAAAAAAACGTGAAGCCATCGAATAAATCGAGTCTGACCCTAATTCGAATCGACCCTAATTCGAATCGAGTCTGACCCTAATTCGACCCTATCAAATAAATCGAGTCTGACCCTAATTTGAAATCGAGTCTGACCCTAATTTGAAATCGAGTCTGACCCTAATTTGACCTACCCTAATTTGACCTATGACCCTAATTCGACCCTAATTCGACCCTAATTCGACCCTAATTCGACCCTAATTCGACCCTAATTCGACCCTAATTCGTGACCCTAATTTGCTGATGGGCAGCGGAAACAATCCGCGAAGCGGTTGCTGGGTAACTACACCCGCCGCCAGTTAGTTCCTGCTGCGCTGTCTTCCAGCACAATGCCATCAGCTAATAGCGCTTTGCGAATACGGTCGGCCTCCGCGTAGTTCTTAGCCAGTTTGGCGGCGTTGCGCGCGGCGATTTTCCCGACAATCTGCGCATCGTCGGAACCTGCGCCTTGCAAGAATACCAAGGGGTCGCGTTCGAGCAGGCCCAGCACCGCGCCCAGCGCCTTGAGTTGTGCGGCTGCATTTTCCGACTGGCTGCGGTTCACGTCATTGGCCAGCTCGAACAAAACGGCAATCGCTTCGGCTGTGTTGAAATCGTCGTCCATCGCAGCCTTAAAGCGCACCGCATAGGCTTCATTCCAATCCACTACACGCTCGTCGCTCGCCGATCCCGACTTGAGCGCCGTGTACAACCTGTCCAGCGCTTTTTTAGCATCGTCCAGATGCGCATCGGAATAATTGAGCGGACTGCGGTAATGCGCGCGCAGAATGAAGAAACGCACCACTTCGGCGTCGTACTGCTTCAACACCTCACGGATGGTGAAAAAGTTACCCAGCGACTTGGACATCTTCTCGTTGTCCACGCGCACGAAACCGTTATGCATCCAGTAATTGACGTAACTGCACTGATGCGCGCCTTCGGACTGCGCGATTTCGTTCTCGTGGTGAGGAAACTGCAAATCCGCGCCGCCACCGTGGATGTCGAAATGCTCACCCAGCAATTTCGACCCCATCGCCGAACATTCAATATGCCAGCCCGGACGCCCGCGCCCCCATTTGGAATCCCACTTGACCTCCTCGGCCTCATCGTCCCTTGCGTGTTTCCACAGCACGAAGTCGAGCGGATCGTTTTTCCCTTCGGTCACCTCGACGCGCTCCCCTGCGCGCAAATCTTCCAGCGACTTGCCGGACAGTTTGCCGTAGCCCTCGAATTTGCGCACCGCATAGTTCACATCCCCGTCGGCGGCCAGATAAGCCAGTCCGTTCGCCTCCAGCTTCGCAATCATTTCCAGCATTTCCGGCACATATTGCGTCGCACGCGGCTCGTGATCGGGACGCGTAACCCCGAGCGCATCGGCATCCGCGTGCATCGCATCGACAAACTTCTGCGTAAGCGAATGAATAGATTCATTATTTTCCGCAGCACGCCGGATAATTTTATCGTCGATGTCGGTAATATTTCGCACATAAGTTATATCGTAGCCGGACGCCTTGAACCAGCGATACACCATGTCGAACACCACCATCACGCGGGCGTGCCCCAGATGGCAATAGTCGTACACTGTCATGCCGCACACATACATGCGCACCACATTCGGTTCGATGGAGACAAATTCCTGCTTATCTCGGGCTAAGGTATTGTATATTTTTAACATATTCAAAAAGTCATCGGTTTATTGTCATTGAGGTTGAGCCAGCCTTTGACAATGCGGTAAATGATCCAGCAAAAGTTGGCGAACAGAATGGCAAAACCCGCCAGTATCACAATCGTTGCGGTACCGATCACGGCCCACAGCAGACCGAACCAGAAAGTGCGCATCTGCCAGCGAAAATGGCTCTCCAGCCAGGTGCCGGCAACCTCCTCAATTTTTACGTAATTGATGATGATGCCGACAATGGCGGTGATGCCCGTGAAATACGACAGGGCATACAGTATGTACACCGCCTGAGTCAGGCTCTTCAGTGATTTCATCTGAAGTTCGCCCGGCACGATCTCGTTCATGGTTTCGTCCAGGAATCTTTCAGCGTCACCGTGCGATTGAACACCAGACGGCCTCCGGCCTGATGGTCCCGTCGATCGGTACAGAAGTAGCCCAGACGTTCGAACTGATAGCGGGTTTCGGGTGCGGCATCCTGCACGACCGCCTCGACATAGCCTTGCACCACGGTCAATGACTCGGGATTCAAATAGGTGAAAAAATCCACATCCTTGTCCGCATCGGGTTCTGCCACGGTAAACAGCCGGTCATACAAACGGATTTCGGCGGGCAGCGCGTGCTCTACCGACAGAAAATGGATCACGCCTTTGACCTTGCGGCCTTCAGGATTTTTGCCCAGCGTCGCATGATCGATGCTGCAACGCAGTTCGACAACATTTCCTGCCGCGTCCTTGATCGCCTCATCGCAGCGCATCACATAGCTGTGGCGCAGCCGAATCTCGCCGCCCAGCGTCAGACGCTTCCAGCCATCAGGCGGCACCTCGGCAAAATCATCGGCTTCGATGACAAGTTCGGGGCCGAAAGCAACCATGCGACTGCCGAATTCGGGATGCTGCGGATGAAAATCCGCCTCGCGTGTTAATGCCCCCTCATAGTTGGTGATGGTCACCTTGAGCGGATTGATCACCGCCACCACGCGCGGCGCAATCGCCTCCAGATCTTCGCGGATCGCGCCTTCCATCACCGCCATATCAACATTGTTACCGCTTTTCGATACGCCGATGCGTTTGGCAAACTCGCGTATGCCTTCAGGCGTGTAACCGCGGCGGCGCATCCCGCTGATGGTTGGCATGCGCGGATCGTCCCAGCCGTGCACCCGCTTCGAGGTCACCAGCTGCAACAGCTTGCGCTTGCTTGTGATCGTGTATTGCAACTCCAGACGCGAAAATTCGTACTGACGCGGATGGCATGCGATCGAAAGGTTATCCAGCACCCAGTCGTACAGCGGCCTGTGATCCTCGAATTCCAGTGTACAGATCGAGTGCGTGATGCCCTCCAAAGCATCGGAGATGCAGTGCGTGTAATCGTACATCGGGTAGATGCACCATTTGTCGCCGGTGCGGATATGGTGCGCGCGACGAATGCGGTAAATCGCAGGGTCGCGCATATTGATGTTGCTTGATGCCATATCGATTTTAGCGCGCAGCACCTTTTCGCCATCGGCAAATTCGCCCGCCTTCATTTGCGCAAACAACGCCAGATTATCCGCGACCGTACGATCGCGATACGGGCTGTTGCGCCCCGCCTCTTTGAGTGTGCCGCGATATTCGCGCATTTCCTCCGGTGTCAAATCGTCGACATAGGCCAGCCCCTTATTGATCAACTCAACGGCGAAGTTATACAGATCATCGAAATAGTCCGATGCCCAGTGCACCGCCCCATCCCACTCAAAGCCCAGCCAGCGCACATCCTCCTGTATCGACAGCGCATATTCTTCGCTCTCCTTCTCAGGATTGGTATCATCGAAACGCAGATTGCACTTGCCCTGATAATCCCGCGCCAGACCAAAATTCAGACAGATGGATTTGGCGTGACCGACATGCAGATAACCGTTAGGCTCGGGCGGGAAACGCGTGACGATGCTGCTGTGACGACCTGAGGCAAGATCGCCGTCGATGATGGTGCGAATGAAATTGGAAGCTGCGACAGGCGTACTGCTCATACTGGACTCTCTTGTATCTTGATTGAATTATCTGAAAGTTACACAAAATTTCTCATTTTCTGCGGCGATTTTACCCGAAAAAACACAATTCACTCCATCAGATGCGCGGCAACATGCATTAACTATGTGAAAACACATCGAATATTTGGTAGAATTCACGGCTAGTCATGCCAGCGCATCTCATCGCGCACCCACAGGATCTGAATTACCGATGAATATATTGAACCGTTTCCCTCTATCCGCCGCGCTGTTGACCGTCATGTTAAGTGTCAGCTTTGCCCTGCACGCAGATGAGCTACAGGATGCTACCCAGTTATTCAAACAAGGTCAGCAAACCCCGGCACTGAACAAGGTCAACAATTATCTGGCCAATAAACCCCGTGATGCTCAGGGCCGTTTCCTCAAGGGACTGATACTGACCGAACAGGGCAAGATCGCCGACGCGATCAAAATCTTCACAGATCTGACTCTGGACTATCCGGAGCTGCCGGAGCCTTACAACAATCTTGCGGTACTGTATGCAAGCCAAAGCCAGTACGACAAAGCCAAATCATCGCTGGAAATGGCCATACGCACTCACCCCAGCTATGCAACCGCACATGAAAACCTGGGCGATATCTACGCCAAAATGGCAAGTCAGGCCTACGATCGCGCATTGCAACTCGATAGCGGCAATACGACAACTCAGACCAAGCTTGCAATGATTAAGGACTTGTTTTCGGACAAGCCTCGCAACAAACCCTCTGTAGCACGCAATCCTGCTATGCCTGGCCGCCCTTTTGCAGAAGCCGCGCCTATTGCAAAACCGGTTGCAGCCGCAGCACCTGTCGTAGCGGCACCCGTTGCCGCAGTGGCAAAACCTGTTGCGCCAGCCGCACCAGCGCCCGCACCAGTAACAACCGCTAAGGTGACAGGCAAGACGACCACTGAAGCACCCGCCCTATCGGACAAAGCTCGTGCAGTTCAACAAGCGGTCGAAAGCTGGGCCGATGCCTGGTCTGACCAGAACGTAAAAAAATATCTGGCACACTACGCCCCTGACTTTGACACGCCGGATGGCGAAAGCCGCAAAGCCTGGGCCGAGACGCGCAAAGAGCGCATCACCCGCCCCAAACACATTGAGGTCCAAGTCACCAATATCGCAGTTGATTTCACCGACAGCACTCATGCGACC
The DNA here is from genome assembly GCA_001801025.1 of Gallionellales bacterium GWA2_54_124. Taxonomy (GTDB): domain Bacteria; phylum Pseudomonadota; class Gammaproteobacteria; order Burkholderiales; family Gallionellaceae; genus Gallionella. The sequence goes on along the minus strand of MGWO01000007.1, from coordinate 363,201 downwards.
GTCAAGTTTCGCCAGAACTATCGCGCCAGCAATTTCAAGGCAAACGGCGGAAAAACCATGCTGATGGTTAAATCGGGCAACAACTGGCTGATTCAGGAAGAGCGTACCCGCTGATGCGCCTGACGACCCTCCTGTTATGCAGCCTGATAGCGAGCACGGTACACGCGGAGACCGACTCGCGCGCGACTGAGGTCAAACTCGCAAAAAGCTTAATCGCGATCAAGAATAACCGACTCGACATCGCGATGAACGAAGTGGACAGCCTGCTGCGCGTCAATCCCAACTACAAACTGGCGCAACTGGTCAAAGGCGATTTGCTGATGGCCAAAGCGGGCGCGATTAACAGCATGGGCGGCGGCGCGACACGCGCCTCAGGTGACAAGATTCAGGATCTGCGCGATGAAGCACGGGTGCGTATCCAGCGTGCTCAGGCTCAGCCGCAAACCCTGCACGCACCTCAGTACCTGTGGCAACTCAATGCACAGCAGAAATATGCACTGGTGGTCGACACCAGCCGCTCGACGCTGTACGTGTATGAAAACGTCAGAGGGGTGCCGCGCTATGTGACCGATTTTTACGTCACGATAGGTAAGCTCGGCACCGAAAAAGTTTCCACGGGTGATCAGCGCACCCCGCTGGGCGTGTACTTCGTTCAGGCCAATCTACCGAAAAACCAGCTGGCCGACATGTACGGCAGCGGCGCCTTTCCGCTGAGCTACCCCAATGAATGGGATAAAAAGAACAACCGCACCGGCAGCGGCATCTGGCTGCATGGCACGCCCAGCGACACCTACAGCCGCCCGCCTCGCGCAAGCAACGGCTGCGTCGTACTTAACAACGACGACCTGAACAAACTGGCACCTTATCTGCAAGTTGGCATCACCCCGGTCATCATCACCAACAAAATGGCTTGGAGTACCGACCAGGACACCACTGACAAGACCGCCCTGCTGCGCGAAATTGAACAATGGCGTCAGGACTGGGCCAGCATGGACACCAATGCCTATCTGAAACACTACGCGCGCAATTTCAACAGCGACAACACCAACTACGACGCCTGGGCGAAGCAGAAGCAATCGGTCAATGCCGGAAAATCCTGGATCAAGGTCAATCTGGGCGACGTGAGCCTGTTTACCTACCCGCAACAACCGGGCATGGTAGTGGTCAATTTCGATCAGGACTACAGCAGCAGCAACCTGTCCAATCGCATGAAAAAACGCCAGTACTGGCTCAAGCAGAACAATCGCTGGCAAATCATCTATGAAGGCTCGGCATGACACTGAACAAACTATTCTCCGCGCTGCTCGCACTGCTTTTGTGCGGGATGATGCAATCCTCGTATTCTTTAACTCAAGGCAAACAAAAAATGGTCAAATTACATACGAATCACGGCGTTATCACTTTGCAACTGGATGCTGAAAAAGCACCTGCAACCGTCCAGAATTTTCTCGACTATGTTAATGCAGGCTTTTATGAAAACACGATTTTCCATCGCGTGATCGCAAGCTTCATGATTCAGGGCGGCGGTTTCGAACCCGGACTGCATCAGAAAAAGGTTAATGCACCGATCAAAAATGAGGCTGCAAATGGCCTGAAAAACGACAAGTACACGATCGCGATGGCGCGCACGGGCGAACCGCACTCAGCCACAGCACAATTCTTCATCAACACGGGCGATGACAACAGCTTCCTGAACTATCCGGGACAAGACGGCTGGGGCTATTGCGTATTCGGCAAAGTCATCGAAGGCATGGATGTCGTAGATGCGATCCGCAAGGTTAAAACCGGCAGCAAGGGCGGCCATCAGGACGTGCCTAAGGAAGACGTTATCATCACTAAAGCGGAAGTAGTTCAATAAGGATTGACGAATGAGGATTGAGGATCGAATGAAAAGCGGCGCAGTGGTTTTGCCACAATCCTCAATCCAACATCCTCACTCCTTACTCATCTCCGACCTGCATTTAAGCCCCGACCATACCCACAGTACGGCGGCTTTTTTTCATTTCATTGCAAATGAAGCGAGACATGCCGATGCGCTCTACATTTTAGGCGACCTGTTCGAATACTGGGCAGGGGATGACGATCTGCACGACCCGTTCCACCAGCGGGTCATCAACGCATTAAGCAGCCTGAACAGCGTCTACCTGATGCACGGCAATCGCGACTTGCTGATGGGAGAGGCGCTGGCGGCCGCGTGCTCAGCCACCCTGCTCGCCGATCCTGCGCTGATCGACCTGTATGGGACACCCACGCTGCTCAGTCACGGCGATCTGCTGTGCACAGACGATGTGGAATACCAGAACTTCAGGATTCAGGTTCATTCAAGCGGTTTTCAGGAGGATTTTTTAGCAAGACCCCTCGCCATACGCAAGGCCTATATCGAACAGTTGCGCCAGCACAGCGCGGCTGAAAAACAAATTAAATCGAGCACCATCATGGATGTCAACGAGGCTGCCGTCACCAGCCAGCTGCGCGAACATCACTATCCACGCCTGATCCACGGTCACACCCACCGTCCCGGCCGCCATTTGCACCCGGTAGATGGCCACATATGCGAACGCCTTGTGCTGGGCGACTGGGATCGTTGCGCGAACGCACTGCGCTGCGATGAACAAGGCTGTCGGATGCTTGAATTTAAGTCAGCAGGTCAAACAGGCGCTTCATAGAAACGAATTTGGTTTCGCCCGTCCTCTTTAGCCTGATACATCGCCGCATCCGCCCATTTCAACACTTCGTCCTGACTGCCTTCATAATCGGCAAACAATACCACACCGATACTCACGGTACAGTGATGCTCAACCAGCGTATCGACGCGCTCCTCGCGACTTATCATCAGGGAATAGGATTGAGACAGGACGGAGCGAATTTTTTCAGCTACATTCAATGCCTCGGCCGCTGACCCTGCCTGATCCCTATCCAGCTCGCTTAACATCACCACGAACTCATCGCCACCAAACCGTGCTACCGTATCCATCTCGCGCACGCAATTCTTCAGACGGGTCGCAGCTTCAACCAGTAACAGGTCGCCCACCGCATGACCATAGGTATCGTTGAGCGGCTTAAAATTATCCAGATCGAGGAACATCAGCGCCGCATGACATCCGCTACGGCGAGAAGAGGCAATCACCTGATTCATCCGGTCATTCAACAAGCGGCGGTTGGGCAACTGCGTGAGGGTATCGTAGTAAGCCAGCTGACGAATCTGCGCCTCAAGCTGGGTGCGCTCGGTAATATCTTCGACAATCGCCCACACCACCATTTTCCCATCGCTGTCTGTTAGTCTGAACCCCCTGATTTCAATAGGATAGCGGCTGCCGTCCTTACGCATATATTCCCTGATGGTCGGCCCAAAATAGCCGGTACGGTTTAAGCTGTCTGTCTGTTCGCGTTCCTGAAATTCGTATTCTGCCGGCGTCACATCCCGACAGTTCAATGCAAGCAACTCAGCCTTGCTATAACCTATCGATTCCAACACCGAATGATTGACCTCCAGAAATTTCCCGGTCTCGTGATCGACCATCGCCAGACCGATAGGCGACAACTCGAAAAGTTGACGGAACTTTGTTTCCGAGCGGCGCAAATCGTCTTCAGCGCGCCGCCGCTCGGCCAATTCAAGCGATAACTGGGCGGTACGATGCGCGACCGTATTTTCCAGCTCATGTTTGGTGTTGCGGACTACATCGAGCATATTTTTAAATTCGGCAGACAATTCGGCAATTTCACCCGTACCTGTCTGCGGCACATCGATATCGTAGTTGCCGGACTTGATCTGCTCGATGGACAAGCCCATTTTATATAGCGGTTTCAATACCAGCCGATGCAGTATGATGCCAGTGGCCAGCAACCCCAGCAGGAATAAAGCCGCAAAGACGGGAATAAAATAGAACTGCTCCAACAATCCCAAAGACCCGCCGTCGATCAAAGTCAAATCGAACCAGCCGATGGCCGGCAGATAAGCCACACCCAACAGTCGTTTCCTACCCTCATAGTTAACCCACAACGTTTCGATTTTATCGGGTGCAGATTCCAGACGATGCATCACCGCACGCAATTTCGCCAGATCAGAAGGATCTCTTAACAGCACATCCACCTTGCGGCGCTGATCGACCGCTTTAGTCAGACTCGCATAGTCAATCAGCGTTTGGTCCGCATGTAACTGAACCGCCATATCCCGGTCGATAAACAGGTTATCGATACCCACTTGTGTGTCATCGACCGTACCCTTTAAAAACTCGCCAATATCGATGCCTGTACCAATGACTGCCACGACCCGGTTACCTTGCTTAACCGCCACATTGATCCAAACTTTAACATTGCCCAGATGGGCATCCGGATCGACGTTAACCTGATACTCATGATCGCTTTCGACCGTCGCATAAAACCATGCATCATCGGGATTTTTTCGCGACAACGTGTAGCGCAACTGTTGCGCGCCAAACTGTTTGGCATCATCGTCATTAAAATAGTAGTGCCCTGACTTGATAATCGCGGCGAAATAACTGTGATCCTGAAACCTCATACGATACTGTTCGAGCACCGCAATTCCAGCCTCCTGTGCCTTAACACTGCCCTCATGCAGCGCCATTTCAAGCATAGCAGGCTCAGCTGCCAGCTGCCTGGCCAGTCCAATTTCACGCAACAAAGGTTGCAAGGTACGGTGTTTGTCAAACAAGACCTGCTTCTCGGTCACGCGAGCACCCCAGTGCTCGTTGAGTTGAGTCACCAGGTAGCTCGAATACAGTGCAATTGTTACCATAAAGGCAGCAAAAATCACGCTCATCAAAATAAAAATCCGGGTTTTAAGTTTCATATCATCTCACCGTTCTGCTGGCATCACGGACGCGTGTTATTTGTCGCGAGCAAAATTTCGAATTGCTCAAGCGGAATGGGCTTACTAAATAAATATCCCTGGAACGTATGACAGCCATGACTATCCAAAAAGGCGCGCTGTTCTCGTGTCTCCACGCCTTCTGCAATCACGTTCAGGCCTAATGCATTGCTCATCGCGATGATGGTTTGTACAATCGCCGCATCATTGGTGTCATCCATAATATCGCGCACAAAAGACTGATCAATTTTTAACTGATCCAGCGGTAAACGTTTTATATATTGCAATGAAGAATAGCCGGTGCCGAAATCATCTATCGAAAAATGGATGCCCATCAACTTGAGTTAATTCATCTTGGCGATAATTTCATCAACATTTTCCAGCAACAGACTTTCCGTCAATTCGAGTTTAAGCAGTGAGGGGTTGGCACCACTGCTCTGCAACATGCTTTTCACTAGCTCAACAAAGCCTGCCTGCCTGAATTGTTTTGAGCTGACATTGACAGCCAGAGTCAATTCACGGGTCAGCACATTATCCTGCCACAATTTCAGTTGATCGCAAGCGGTCTTCAGTACCCATTCACCTACCGGCAAAATCAAGCCGTTCTCTTCGGCAAGCGGGATAAATTGTGCAGGCGACACCATGCCTCGTTGCGGATGCATCCAGCGTATCAACACCTCGGCACCCAGCGCAGCGCCTAAATTATTGACCTGAATCTGATAGTGCAACTCAAATTCGCTGTTGATGAGTGCGACACGCAAATCGGCCTCCAGCGAAGCGCGCGCACTGATCGCATCCTGCATTTTTGAATCAAAAAAACGCAGCCCGTTGCGACCGGCTTGTTTAGCCTGATACATCGCGATATCAACCTGTTTCATCAACTCGTCTGCCGACTGCTGATTGCCGCTAAACAGCGTCGCACCTATGCTGGGTGTGCTGTGGCATTCGTATTTTTCGAGTCGATACGGCAGATTGAGCGAATTGAGGATTTTCTCAGCGATCGTGGTTGTATGCGTCACCGAGTCCAGCGTCTGCGTCCCGATTTCTTCGAGCATCACGATAAACTCATCGCCGCCCAAACGCGCTACCGTGTCGCCGTTACGCACGCAAGCTGTCAAACGCTCAGCCACCTGACGTAACAACAAATCACCGATATCATGCCCCATCGTATCGTTGAGCGTTTTGAAGTTATCAAGATCAATCAGCAGCAGCGCGCCCATGCGATTGCTGCGGACACAGGACGCCAATGCCTGCAGCAAGCGATCCAACAGCAAACGGCGATTCGGCAAGCCGGTCAGTGCATCATAAAAAGCCAGCACCTGTATTTCATTCGTTGCAGCCTTACTATCAGAAATATCATTGAAAGTCGCGACGTAATTATTCACGATACCCACCTCGTCCTTTACAGCGGTAATGGCAAGATATTCAGGATAGATTTCACCGTTTTTACGCCGGTTCCAGATCTCCCCGGCCCATTTTCCGGTCTCATTTATGCTCTGCCACATCAGCGTATAAAATACCGCATCATGTTGTCCGGAAGAAAGCAGACGAGGCGTCTGACCTACCACCTCCGACGCACTGTAGCCGGTCAGCTGCGTAAAGGCATTATTGACTCTCTGGATCACGCCTTCGGCATCGGTTACGAACATGCCTTCCTGCGAGTCGAAGGCCGTAGCTGAAACACGCAGATCGGCTGCCGCCCGCAGCGAATCGCGCAAATAAATGACCACCACGGAAACGGCGATAATCAACATGCTGCCAGTGGCGGCAAGCAGCAAAAACAGCCAGTACTTTTCGTTAGACAAACGTACTAGAATACCGACCGAACGCGGGACATGCACGACAATTTCATCGTCAGGCAGTGCTTTTGAAACCAGCACCTGCGGCTTATCCCCCATCAGCACTGCGGCGCCAAACTGAGGCTTTCCCCACGATTTCATCTGCAACGGCTCAATTTCCGCACGCTTGTACTGCAACAGTCGCTGCCCAGCTGTCATCGCCGTAACAGAGGCATTGGGCATGGCGTGAAATAAATATGCCTGATTGTATGACAGCACGATGACACCATTGGCATCGCTGATCAGTGCACGCGATTGCTTAATCAAACTGATAAATTTTGTAATATCGCGTTTGACTACCACAGCACCGAGAAAGCGTCCGTTTTCAAAAACAGGCGATGCGTAATATAACCCCGGCACATTACTCGTCCGGCCCACCGCGTACTGACGTCCCGATCTCCCGGCTTTCACCTCCGGAAAATAAGCGCGGTCTGCAAAATTTGCGCCCATGGGACTCGACGGATCACCCGCATTTGCGGCAGCGATGCAATCACCTCGCGTATTGAGCACAAAAATATTGTCAGCCCCTAAATTCAGCGCGGAAATTTGCAGCGAGCGGTCAATCTCACCAAAAACATGTCCGGTTACCTCGCGATGTTTTTTCATTTTAATCGCACTGCGCAAAGCCAGTTTCACCTGGTCATCACGTGAAAAAACTCGCGAAATCCCTTTGAGAAGGTCGATATTTTCGCTGATACTGTGCACGATATTTTCAGCCTGCTGAGCGGCAAGTTGCACTTCCTGCTGATACAGTTTACCAGCCCGCCGGCTGTAATAATAATCAGCCCCCAGCCAAGCCGTGCACGTCCAGATAACCATAAACAGAGCGATTGTTTTGTACGCACGTCCGAGCGATAGCAGGTTAGATTTTCTGACGAAGGTAGCCACGACGGTCACAATGATAATCAGGCAGCTCGCCGCAAGCACAATCCCGGTCAGAAAATCCGGACTCATTCCCGCATTGCTGACTGCAGGCGTATCGATACGAATGAAATAAGCCGCCGCCATGGCCGTGTAGTGCATACCGGAGACCGCCAACCCCATGACCAGAGCGCTCAAAAAAGATCTCCATCGGCTCCAAACGGACCGCCTCGCGTTCAAGCGAAAATTGATCCAGAGTGCAAGTATCGCCAGAACGACTGCGACCAGAATAGAGATCAGAAACAACCTGACGTCATAACGTATCAGTCCGTCGATTCGCATGGCGGACATGCCCGCATAGTGCATGGCACCAATACCGGAACCCAACAGCACGCCGCCTGCCACCAGTTTTAAATTCGATATCTCATGACGGCTGATCAAACTCAGCGCGAGCATACTTGCCAAAATACCGGGAACCATCGATAACAAAGTCAATCTGGCATCGTAGCTGCTTGAACAGGGCAGATTAAAAGCGAGCATGCCGATAAAATGCATGGCCCAAATCCCGATTCCCAGACACAGCCCCCCGCCTGCCAGCCACAGCCGTCTGGTCAGATGCCGCTTGCATTGCACGATGTTGTTCGATACCAGCAGCGCTGCGTAGGAAGAAAAAATTGCCACAGCAACCGACAAAGTCACCAGCAGAAAATCATAGTTCCCCGCGTAAAGCACGCTATTTTCTGGCGAAGAAAATATAAGATTGAACAGTTTCAGCATAAAAAACCACTGTAAATTTACAACACGGTGGATCACCCGATTTTTTTTAGATCTTATCTGAAACGGAGGACTCAAATACATCAATTTTTTCGTAATATTCAATTTCATCGGATACTTTCACTGTCTTGACCGGACTTTCCTCGTATTTCTTTGCTGAAACTCGCACTCTGATTCATATTTCTGCAATACCCCCGTCATATTGGGGAAATATTCCCGTGCCATGCTGAGGACATGACTCAAGTTCGCTCAATTTTCCTCTCTGACATCCATCTCGGCACAAAAGCGTGTCAGGCGGCTCAATTACTCGAATTTTTAAAGGCCTATAGCGCAGACAATCTGTTTTTACTCGGTGACATCGTAGATATGTGGGCAATGAGCCGTGGTGGCGTGCACTGGACGCCCGAACAGAACACCTTCGTGCAGAAAATATTGCGGCGTGCGCGTCACGGCGAAAAGGTATTTTTCATTCCCGGCAATCACGACGAGGCGATGCGCGAATATGTCGGCACCTCCTTTGGCGATGTCATGGTGGTGTCCGAATATATCCATACCACGGCGGACGGACGGCGCTTTTTGCTGATTCACGGCGACGAATTCGATCAGGTCACGCTGCATCACAAATGGGTCGCCGTGCTGGGCGATATCGCCTACAACCTGCTGGTACGCCTCAATATTTACCTATCCTGGTTAAGACGCACTTTAAGACGCCCGGGCTACTGGTCTTTAGCGGGATACGCCAAGCGAAAAATTAAAACAGCGCTGACGTTCATTTGCAATTTTGAAGATTCCGTCATACATCATGCGCGCGAACGCAGTCTGGACGGCGCCATTTGCGGCCACATCCACTGGGCGATGATTAAAGACATCAACGGCCTGACCTATATGAACTGCGGCGACTGGGTGGATAGCTGCACGGCCATCGTCGAACATCTGGACGGACGCATGGAACTCATCCGCTGGAATGATCATGCCGCCGCTCACCTCGAATCCCATTAAGCCTGACTAATAATCATGAAAATACTGTTTATCTCCGACGTCTATTTTCCACGCGTCAATGGCGTCTCGACCTCCATACAGACGTTCCGCCATGAATTGCGCCAACAAGGGCACACGGTACACCTGATCGCGCCGGCCTATCCGCAGCAAACAATGGATGATGCGGACATTATTCGCATACCGGCCAGAGGGGTCCCGATGGACCCTGAAGACCGCTTCATGAGTTACCGTTGTGTGATGAAGCAACTGGTGCGGTTTCAAAACGAGAACTATGACCTGATTCACGTACAAACGCCTTTTGTAGCGCATTATCTGGGTATCAAGCTTGCTAAACTGCTGAATATCCCCTGCATCGAGACCTATCACACGTTCTTTGAAGAGTATCTCCACCACTACATCCCGCTCGTGCCAAAACAGCTGATGCGGCAGGTTGCCAAACAATTTTCTCGTCATCAGGGTAACAGCTTGCATGGCATGGTCGTACCCTCACGCCCGATGCTGCAAGTACTCAAAGACTACGGCATCACCACACCCACTGAAGTCATCCCGACCGGCATTGAACCTGCCCGTTTTGTCCCGGGAAATCGTGAGAGTTTCCGCGAAAAATACAACATCGCACAGAACAGGCAAGTCTTGCTGTTTGTCGGCCGTGTTGCCTTCGAAAAAAATATCGGTTTCTTGCTCGGAGTGGTATCTGAAATCAGAAAAACTCTCCCGAATATTCTGTTTGTCATCGCAGGCGAAGGCCCGGCGCTAAAAATTCTGATGCACGATGTCGCGCAAATGGGCCTCGACGATCACGTCCAGTTCATCGGCTATCTGGACAGAAATACCGAATTGAACAGTTGTTACCACGCGGCCGATATTTTCATCTTTGCCTCCCGCACAGAAACACAGGGACTGGTATTGCTCGAAGCGATGGCTCAGGGTACAGCCGTGGTCTCAACGGCCGAATTGGGGACACGCGATGTATTGCGTGAAGGCGCAGGGGTATGGATTGCAAAAGAGGAATTACAGGATTTTTCGGGCAAGATTATCAAGATGCTCGATGACACTGCGACTCGCGAGGCTTTAGGCAGATCGGGCAGAGAATATGCCCATGACTGGTCAGCCACACGTCAGGCAGAACGGATGCTGACATTCTACAAAACGATCTGTAAAACATCCGGTTAACCCGAATCATTGCATACCGGGCATATAAAATCGTAAATCGTTGCGCCCGTCTTTCTTCGCGTGATACATCGCGATATCGGCATTGATCAGCAGCAATTTTTCATCTTCGCCGTGCTCAGGATAAGCGGCGATGCCGATACTGCCGGAGATATTGATCTCGTAGTCCGCCACCTTGAACGTCTGCTTAAGCGCATGCAGGATTTTCTCGGCAACCACAGTCGCGTCCTGTTGCTGTTCGATCGCAGGCAGCAAGACCACAAATTCATCGCCGCCTAAACGCGCAACCGTGTCCGAAGCTCGCACGCTGGACAGCAAACGCTGCGCGACTTGCTTTAACAAGAGATCGCCAATATCGTGTCCCAACTCATCATTGACTGGCTTAAAGCGATCCAAATCAAGAAACATCACCGCCATAAACGTTTTGTCGCGGCGCGCCTTGATGACCGCCTGCTGCAAACGTTCGTTGATCAGCGCGCGATTGGGTAGTTCGGTGAGCAGATCGTAATGCGCCATGTGACGCATACGCTCTTCCATGCTTTTGCGTTCGGTGATATCGGCATGCGTGCCTATCATGCGCATAGGCTTCCCATCCGGCATACGGCTGACGATCATGCCGCGCGCCAGCACCCATTTAATGCTGCCGTCACGACATAACACACGGTGCTCGTTGTAATAGGCTTGCGTTACGCCATCCAGATACGCGTGTATCTCAGCATCGACCTGAGTGCGATCTTCCGGGTGAATCCGATTTCGCCAGGCCGCCTCGTTGGCAGCGATATCCTCATCAGTGTAACCGGCCATTTCCTTGTAGCGCGCCGAAAAAACAACCGTATCCTGCGGTATATTCCAGTCCCACACACCGTCCCCTGCACCTTCCAAAGCAAATTTCCAGCGCTCTTCGCTCTCGAGCAACTTACGGTTGAGGCGAGAAATATCCCAGACAAACCAGCAACCCGCCACCGCTGCGATAGTCGCAATCACACCGATCAGATAGAGCAGATTCATCTGATCAAACCTGTATCGCGTTGATTAAGAAGGTGAGACAAATTAAGCATGTGCCGGATTAAATGATCGTGTTTGATTTTGCATCACGATTGTTAGCTTGTGTATGCGCAGATACTGCACTGATTAGGCGTTATTTTCAACACTTTTAATGACAGGCCGAAACGCCATTCATTCAGGCTAAACCAGGTTCCATCCTCGCGTAAAACCCGTACAAAAACCGGTTCGCCTTATGCAAATGAGGAACTGACCGATAATATAAGTAACACGGGAGAGCATCATGAACCTGATCGTCAGTATCCAGTATCTGAGCAGTAAGTTAAGCGGAAGAGGCGCACAACCCGGCCATGGGAAACCGGCAAAAAAACCGGCTGCAAAAAAAGATGAAGCGCGATCTCAATCGAGCGTGAGTCGTCTGGGGCAAAAACTGGACACTTCCGCATAAGCCGAAGCTCAAAGCACCCGCTTACAACAGGATGCTTTTGATAGCCGCCATGCACAGCAACGCGTATCCGGCGGCCAGCAGATCATCAAACATCACCCCTAAACCGCCGTGCCAGTTGCTGTCGAAATAGCGTATCGGCGGCGGTTTCACAATATCAAAAAAACGAAACAGCGCGAATGCCAGAAGCTGCCAGTACCACCCCGGCGGGGTTAAGAAAAGCACCAGCAACATTGCAACGATCTCATCCCAGACCATGCCACCATGATCCGCCACACCGAGAGCTCGCCCGGTGATGTCGCACACCCAGACACCAATGGCAAACGCCCAGATCAGCACAAATATAAACAGCGCATCCGACAGGCGTGGTGCCAGATACCAGTACATCGGAAAAGCAACCAGTGTGCCGAAAGTACCGGGGGCTTTTCGGGCTAGTCCGCTGCCAAATCCAAACGACAAAAAATGTGCCGGATGGCTTAACAAGAATTTCCAGCCGGGTACAACTTTCAACTCATCGGAAGTGCTCATAGCCTGTGCTTTCTGTATCGATCAATTTTCCATCCACGTCAAGAATCATACATCCGTGCCCGGACACGATGCGACCAACACAGGTGAGCGGCAAATCGATTTCTTGTCCGATCGCCAGCACCTCTGCGTGACGCGATAGCGGTACGGTGAAACACAGCTCGTAGTCGTCGCCGCCCGACAGGGGATAGTTTGCAGCAAACCGCCGCCGCAAAACATCTGACACCGGCAGCGATGACAAGTCAATCTCGGCGCCCACACCCGAGGCGTCTAGAATATGACCCAGATCAGCCAATAGGCCGTCGGAAATATCGATCGCGCTGCAAGCCAGTCCGCGCAGGGCAAGCCCTAATGCCACACGCGGCTGCGGCTGGTGCAAGGCTGTGGCGCACAAGGCAAACTCTTCTTCATCCAGCCTCACCTGCCCTTGCATGTGAGCGAGGGCAAGCGCGGCATCGCCCAGATTGCCTGACACCCAGATTTCATCGCCCGCCTGCGCACCGCTGCGCCGCAAGGCCTGCGGCGCGTCCACTTCGCCGAATATCGTCACACACAGATTGAGCGGTCCGCGCGTGGTATCGCCGCCGACCAGATCAACCCCATTGCGCGCGGCAAGGGCAAAAAATCCTGCTGAAAATTGTTCAAGCCACGGTTCATCGGCGGTGGGCAGTGAAATTGCCAGCGTCGCCCAGCGCGGCACCGCACCCATTGCGGCCAGATCTGACAAATTTACCGCCAGCGTTTTGTGCCCTAAAAGATAGGGATCGGCATCGGGAAAAAAATGCGTGCCGGACACCAGCATGTCGGATGACACCGCCAGCACTTTGCCGGGAGTGACCTGAAGCAGCGCGCAATCATCCCCCACCCCCAGCAAGGCGCCGGGCGTTGCGCGGGTAAAATGGCGACGGATCAGATCGAACTCAGACATGTGGGGGAAGCGTGGAGTGGAAAGTGGTGAGTGGAAAGTGGTCGGCGTGGTTTCCCACTTCCTACTGAGGCACAAAGTGCCGCTCCACTCACGACTCCCTCACTTACCCGTTACCACTCACTACTTTCGATTATTCGCAAACTCAACCGCACGAACTTTCGGTGCCAGTTTGTCCAGCACGCCGTTCACATACTTGTGACCGTCTGTGCCGCCGAATGTCTTGGCAAGTTCGACCGCTTCATTGATGACGACTTTGTAGGGCACATCCAACTGATGCGCCAGTTCAAACGCGGCCAGCAGCAGCACTGAAAACTCGACTGTGCTCAATTCATCGAGCGCGCGATCCAGATAAGGCGTCAACAGAATTTGCAGTTCTTCCTGATTAGCCAGCACGCCGCGCAATAATTTGGAATACATGGGTTTATCGTAACGCCCCAAATTCTTTTCGCCTAGCAGATGCGCTTCGATTTCCGTCGCATCGCTGCCCGACACGCGCCACTGATAGACGCCCTGCAACGCCAGCTCGCGCGCACGATGACGCGGACTTTTCTGCACAGCATTTTTAGCCGCTGCGGCTTCAGGTATCAGACTCATGCCAGATCACGCAACAGATTGGCCATTTCAATCGCAGCCTGTGCGGCTTCCGCACCCTTAACGCTGATGCGCGCGAGCGCCTGATCATCGGTATCTGTCGTCAAAATTGCATTCGCGATCGGCACACCGCAAGCCAGTTGCACATCATTCACGCCGCGTGCCGATTCGTTCGACACCACCTCAAAGTGATAGGTATCGCCACGGATCACTGCCCCCAACGCGATCAGCGCATCGTATTTTTCGCTATCGGCCATGTGCAACAGCACAACCGGAATTTCCAGGGCGCCGGGCACAGTCGCCAGCGTGATGTCGTCATCGGACACCCCCAGACGCACCAGTTCCGCGCGACAGGATGCCATCAATCCCTCGCATACCTCCGGATTAAAGCGGCTTTGCACCATACCAATACGCAACCCTTTGCCACTCAAATTCTTTTCAACTTCGTTCATTGTCCTGCTCCTTTATTCGTGATCGGCGTAACCGACAACTTCCAACCCAAAACCTGTCATGCTGGGCATCTTGTGCGGCGTGGCCAGCAGGCGCATTTTCCCCACGTTCAAATCGCGCAATATTTGTGCACCGATACCGTAACTGCGCGAATCCCACTGCGGCTGAGTCGTCGCATCATTCGTCGCCCGCGCCAGTAAATTCTGCGGCGTTTCCCCCCGATGCAGCAACACCAGCACGGCCGCTGGCGCCCGTGCCATCCGCTGCATCGCCTCATGCACGCTGGTCGACTGTCCGGCCGGCTTTTGCTCGAGAAAATCGATGACAGACAGCGGTTCATGAACGCGAACCAGCGTTTCTTCCTGCGGGTTAATCTCCCCCTTAACCAGCGCCAAATGCGTGCGTTGCGTGGTTTTATCGACGTAGGTGGCCAGATTGAATTCGCCATATGCGGTCTGCACAGGACGCATAGCAACGCGCTCGACCAGTTTTTCATTCTGGCTGCGATGTTCAATCAAGTCGGCTATCGTGCCGATTTTAAGGTTGTGCAGCCTAGCATAGTCGATCAGATCCGGCAGACGCGCCATCTCGCCATCATCTTTGAGTATTTCACAGATCACGGACGCCGGCGTCAGCCCCGCCATCTGCGCCAGATCACAGCCCGCTTCGGTGTGACCGGCACGCACCAGCACACCGCCATTTTGCGCGCGCAGCGGAAAGATATGCCCCGGTTGCACGATGTCGGCCGGTGTCGCGTTTTTATCTACGGCAGCCAACACCGTGCGCGCACGGTCTCCTGCCGAAATGCCAGTCGTCACGCCGTTGGCCGCTTCGATGGAAATGGTAAAATTGGTCGCCAGTTGCAAACCGTTTTCCTGCACCATCAACGGCAGATTCAGCTTGCGGCAATGCGCTTCGGTGAGCGTCAGGCAAATCAGCCCGCGCGCATGACGCGCCATAAAATTAATTTTTTCCGGCGTCGCAAATTCGGCAGCGAAAACGATGTCGCCCTCGTTTTCGCGGTCTTCTTCATCCACCAGAATGACCATATTGCCGGCACGAATTTCTTCGATGATTTCCTGTATCGGTGAAATTCCGTTCATTGCACTTCTTTCTGCATCATGCGTTCAACATAGCGGGCGATCAGATCGATCTCTAAATTCACCTGCGCCCCCGTTTTTAATTCATTCAAGGTCGTCACATCGAGCGTATGCGGAATCAAGTTCACTTCGAATTCTGCACCGGCGACATGATTGACGGTCAGACTCACGCCGTTGATGGTAATTGAGCCCTTCACCGCGATATACTTTGCGAGCGACTGAGGCGCACGCACCACCAGACGCCAGCTCTCTCCGATATCGTTGAATGCGATCACGCTTCCCACGCCGTCGACATGACCGCTGACCAGATGTCCGCCCAGCCGGTCGGACAGCCGCAAGGCCTTTTCCAGATTGACGTGAGCGCCCTGATGGGCCAGTCCTACGGTGCAGTTCAACGTTTCACGGGAGACATCGACGGTAAATTCGCGCCCCGCCAGCGTAACGACCGTCAGACACACGCCGTTAACCGCAATGCTGTCGCCTATCTGCACATCTTCCATACCCAGCACTTCCGCTTCGACCGACAGGCGCAAGCCGCCCTCACGGTCGGCCGCACGGGTAATGATGCCCACATCTGCAATGATTCCACTAAACACAATTACACTCCTTTATCGTCATTTCTGACTGTAACAGTGATGCGCAAATCGCGGCCGACTTGGCGCACATCCTGCCATTTAAGATCAACGCGCTGATCGAGCGCGGTGAGTTCGCCCAACATCGCTATGCCGCGCGCACGATCACCCAGCAACTGAGGCGCGATATACAGCAGCATCTCATCGACGAGTTCCGCACCCAGCAGCGCGCCATTTAACACGGCACCCGCCTCAACCAGAATCTCGTTACACCCGCGCGATGCCAGATCACGCAACATGGCCGGCAAATCCACCCGACCGTCTGTATCCGGCAGAAGCACCACCTCTGCGCCTGCCTGTTGTAACTTCTCAATTTTATGATCATCTCGCAGTGCGGCATAAATCAGCACACCGCCTTGCAAGATGCGCGCATCAAGCGGCATGCGCAAGTTACTGTCCAGCACCACCCTGAGCGGCTGACGCTCAACGTCAATCTCGCGCACAGTCAGCTGCGCATCGTCGGCTAAAATGGTATTGATACCCGTCAACACGGCACAGGAACGCGCGCGCCAGTGCTGCACATCGAGCCTTGCCTCTGCCCCCGTGATCCACTGACTCGCACCGTTTTCCAGCGCGGTTCGCCCGTCCAGACTCATACCGACCTTGATTCTTACCTGCGGCATCCCGCGTGTCATCCGTGCGCAAAAACCGGCATTCAACTCACGCGCTGCGGCTTCCATCAATCCGCATTCAACCTCAATGCCCGCCTCACGCAATCGCATGATGCCGCTCCCCGCCACCTGCGGATTCGGATCCTGCATCGCCACCACAACACGCGCGACACCCGCCGCGATCAGCGCATCGGCACAGGGCGGCGTGCGGCCAAAATGACTGCAAGGCTCCAGCGTGACGTAAGCCGTCGCACCGTGTGCGGCATCGCCCGCATCAAGCAGGGCATACACTTCCGCATGCGGCTCACCGGCCCTTTTGTGCCAGCCCGACCCCAGCAAATTCCCGTCGCGCACCAGAACACAACCGACACGCGGATTCGGACTGACGCTGTAAAGACCGCGCTGTGCCAGATGAAGCGCTTCGGCCATCCATCGGCTGTCTTCCGCGCTAACCATTTTCAGCCGTATCACCGGCGCGCGCAGGCGTCCTTCGCACGGCTTTCACCGCATCGGTAAAATCGCCGACATCCTGAAAACTCTTGTAAACGGAGGCAAAACGAATATAAGCGACCTTGTCGAGCTTCAACAATTCCTGCATCACTAACTCGCCCACATGGCGCGAATCCACTTCCCGCTCACCCAAGGCATACAACTTATGAGTGACCGTATCGATTGCCGCATCCACCATTTCAGTCGATACAGGACGCTTATGCAAGGCCCGTGTAAAACTGGTACGCAACTTCCCAGCATCGAACTCGCAGCGGATGCCGTTCTGCTTGACCACCTGAGGCATACGCAACTCCACCGTTTCATAGGTGGTAAAACGCTTGTCGCAGGACACACAGCGGCGGCGACGACGGATACTGTCGCCCGCCTCGCTCTCGCGGGTATCCACTACTTGAGTATCGTGACCTTTACAGAAGGGACATTTCATAGGATTGAGGATGGTGGATCGAGGATTGAAAAACGGTGACGAGGGGTTTCCTCAATCCCAACGCCTCAATCCTCGCTCCTGCCTTACGCGCCGTAGACCGGAAACTCAGCTGTCAATTTTTTCACTTGTGCCACAACGCGCGCGATCACCGCCTCATCGGTCGGCGCATCCAAGACATCAGCAATCAGATTCGCCAGCAGTTCCGCCTCGAGCTCCTTGAAACCGCGCGTTGTCATCGCAGGACTGCCGATACGGATGCCTGAGGTGACGAATGGCTTTTGCGGGTCATTCGGAATGGCGTTCTTGTTGACGGTGATGTGTGCACGTCCTAAAGCGGCTTCCGCATCCTTGCCCGTCAGATTTTTGGCTTGCAGATCGACCAGAAACACGTGACTGTCGGTGCGACCGGAAACGATGCGCAAACCGCGCTCTTTCAACACGCGAGTCATCACGCGTGCATTTTCAACCACCTGACGCTGGTAGACCTTGAACTCTGGACTTGCCGCTTCCTTGAATGCAACCGCTTTAGCAGCAATCACATGCATCAGAGGACCGCCTTGCAGACACGGGAAAATCGCAGAATTGAGCGCCTTTTCATGTTCGGCTTTAGCCAGAATCAGACCACCGCGCGGACCGCGCAAGGTTTTGTGAGTCGTCGTCGTGACGAAATCGGCAATCCCGACAGGTGAGGGGTATACGCCTGCGGCGATGAGCCCTGCATAGTGCGCCATATCGACGAACAGATAAGCGCCCACGCTGTCAGCGATCTGACGGAAACGCTTCCAGTCGACCACCAGCGCATAGGCGGAGGCGCCAGCGACGATCATCTTGGGTTTGTGCTCAGTTGCCAGACGCTGAACTTCGTCGTAATCGATTTCTTCCTTGTCATTCAGGCCGTACTGAATCGCGTTATACAGCTTGCCGCTGATATTGACCGATGCACCATGGGTCAAGTGACCACCGTGCGCCAGCGACATACCCAAAATGGTATCGCCCGGCTTCAATACGGAAACATAGACCGCCTGATTAGCTTGTGAGCCTGAATGCGGCTGCACGTTGGCGTATTCTGCGCCGAACAAAGCCTTTGCACGGTCGATCGCCAGCTGCTCGGCCACATCCACATAGTCACAACCGCCGTAATAGCGCTTGCCCGGATAGCCTTCGGCATACTTGTTGGTGAGCTTTGTGCCCTGCGCTTCCATCACGGCACAACTGGTATAGTTTTCAGACGCGATCAGCTCGATATGGTCTTCCTGACGCTGGTTTTCATTCTGAATCGCGGCCCACAATTCGGGATCGGTAACGGCAATGGTATTTTTGCTTGAGAACATGGCGAATAATCCTGATAGAAATTTTTAAGGTCGTCAATTCTACCATGTACCGCACATAAAAATAACGCCCCGCACTGGCAAAAACGCCATATCAGCGTGCTAAAGCACGCGATAGTTCCTGATAAATTTTTCAAACTCATCGATGGGCACTGGCTTGCTAAATAAATATCCCTGAAGAAAATCGCATTGATGTACTGAGCTTAAAAATTTGCGTTGCGCCTCATTTTCGACGCCTTCAGCGACCACTTTTAGTTTCAGGTTATGCGCCAGGTTAATCGTTGCCGCACAGATGACGACCGCACTTTCCTCTGTTTCAATATTCCTGACGAACGACTGATCGACCTTTAACTGATCAAGCGGCAGCCGGCTCAAGTAAGCGAGTGAAGAATAGCCCGTCCCAAAATCGTCCAGCGCAAAGGTAATGCCCGCCGCCTTCAATAAATTCATCTTGATGATAATGCTCTCTGCGTCGCTCACCAGCATGCTTTCAGTCAATTCGAGTTTTAGCCGCTGTGGACTCGCACCCGTTTCTTCAATCAAGCCCATGACTGTCGCCACGAAATCTTCCTGTTTCAACTGACGCGCACTGACATTAACAGCAATGGTCAGATCTCGCGTATCGTCGCGACTCGACCAGTCTGCCAGCTGCCTGCATGCTGTTTTAAGCACCCAGTTTCCCAACGGCACGATCAGACCGGTTTCCTCGGCCAGAGGAATAAAATCGGCAGGGGATACGATGCCTCGAATCGCATGGCGCCAGCGCACTAACGCTTCAGCACCGGCAACCCTGCCACCATTAGATATAACCGGTTGATAGAAAATATAAAAATTTTCTTTCAGCAGCGCCTCTTTAAAATCCTTTTCCAGTGCCACGCGAGCCAGTATCGAGGCCTGCATTTCAGGATCGAAAAAGCGCAGCGTATTACGGCCCGCTTTTTTAGCCTGATACATGGCAATATCAGCCTGTTTGAGTAAATCATCCGCCGTCCTGCAATGCTCATCAAACAAGGCAATGCCGACACTCGCCCCCGACTGATGCTCATGCCCTGCCAGATAATAAGTCTGATTGAGCACATCAATAATTTTTCTGCCTATCTGCTTAGCCTGCGCAGCCGCCTCGTGCAGGCTGCCTCCTAAACCATCGAGCAAGACCACAAATTCATCGCCCCCTAACCTCGCGACCGTATCGCATTCACGCACACAGGTACACGTGCGTTCTGCCACCTGCTTGAGCAGCAGATCACCAATATCGTGACCCAAGGTATCGTTGAGCTTTTTAAACTTATCCAGATCGATGAACATCAACGCGACATTACGACCATCCCGCAGGCTGAACGAGACGGCGTGACGAAGCCGGTCGAGCAGCAACCTGCGATTCGGCAATTGTGTCAGCGGGTCATAAAAAGCGAGATTATGTATCCTGTCTTCAGATGCTTTGCGTGCGGTAATGTCAACCTGCGACGAAACGTAGTGCACAGAGTTTCCATCAAAGGATTTGACTTCGGTGATCGTTAACCATTTTGGAAACACTTCGCCATTTTTTCGCCTATCCCAGATCTCACCGCTCCATTGCCCTGTACGCTTGATACATTCCCACATCGCAGCGTAAAAATCCGCATCGTGGCGGCCGGATTTGAGCAAACGCGGCGTTTGTCCGACAGCTTCTTCGGACGAATAGCCGGTGATCTCGGTGAACGCCTGATTGACACGCAGTATGACGCCGGAACTGTCGGTAATCATGATGCCGTCTTGCGCCTCAAAAGCCGTTGCTGAAATGAGCAGCTCCTGCTCAGTCTCCCGCTGCAGACGTATCATCTCGTCAAGCTCGCTGTTTAGCCTGCTAACCTGCAAATGCGACTGCTTGATTTCGGCCAGTTCAGCTTCTGATTTTTTACGATAGCGATGCATCGCCTCGATTGAAAATGAAACCAGAAACCCGTCAACGATAAAAACAAGATTCGACCAGCTGACGATTTTAAGGCCCTCATTTTCGAATGAATAATAGGGTGCAATAAAAAAATAGGTGGCAAACCCAACGCCCATCGCTGTGGCAAGCAGCCCTGCCCGGTAGCCTCCGAATATGGCGGCAAGGGTAATGGCAGGAAAAAAAGTGACATATTGCAATCCGGCACTGACAGGTGCAATGGCCAAGCGGATAAACAAGGCAAGACTCATTATTCCGACCGTAAAAGGCAGTTCAATCCAAAAACTGCGCACCCCCCGAGGATCGATATTCATATTTTCAGACACATTTGAACGTGGTGACATTTTACATATTTACGACGGCACTTTAAGCTGCGATCACGTCACGATACATCGCACTCGTGCGATGCACCCCGCTGACATACCGGATATTCAGTCAGACACAACCTGTACACCCTTTATCAATCGGCCATACGATAACATCCGCGCCCCTGTGCTTTGGCGACATACATCGCCCTGTCAGCCTGCGACAAAAGTTCAGTGGCATTTTGCGCACCACCCGGATAAATCGCAACCCCCACACTGGCGGAAATATTGACCATCGTACCGTTTACCTCAAAAGGCGCTGACAAAGCCGTAACGATCAGAGCGGCCACCCGCTCAACGTCTTCTAGGGAATCGATTTGCGGCAGGATAGCGGTAAATTCGTCACCGCCCATGCGCGCGACCGTATCTGATTCCCGCACCGACGCCGTCAGGCGTTCGGCCGCCTTCACCAGCAGCAAGTCCCCCGCCTCATGACCCAGACTATCGTTAACCTCTTTAAATAAATCCAGATCGATAAACAGCAGCGCCAGCAAACACCCGGCGCGATGCGCCCCTCTGATTTCATGCTCCAGCCGGTCGTAAAACAGCCTGCGGCCGGGCAATTGCGTCAGCATATCGTAATTAGCCTGCCGCCAGATGATTTCGTCGGCCTGCTTTTTCTCGGTCACATCAGAAAAAATCGCAACATACATCCGCTTGGAGCCATCCTCATTGAACAAGACATTGATCGACAGCCATTCAGCATACAACTCGCCACTTTTGCGTTTATTCCACAGTTCACCGCTCCAGTGCCCCATGTCCTCCAAACTTTGCCACATCCTCTGGTAAAACGCCGCGTCCTGCCTGCCAGAACAAAGAATATTCGGGGTTTTTCCGACCACTTCGCTCAGTGAGTAGCCCGTCATAGCAGTAAAAGCGGGATTGACGGTAATAATATGGTTTTGCGGGCCGGTTACCAGCACCGCTTCGGAAGCGGTCTCAAAAATTGATGCAGCCAACTGCAAATCGTCCACATATTTTCGTATTTCCCTGTGGGACAACCTCAAATCAAGATGAGCCATCACACTGTCGGCCAGCGTCTTGATCGCATCCAGTTGCTCAGCGCTCAATTGCCGCGGCTGCTGATCGAAAACACACAGCGTACCCAGACGGTAACCTGATTCAGTCACCAACGGCACACCCGCATAAAAACGCAGATTTAACCCGCCTTCCACCAGAGGATTATCGAAAAATCGCTTATCCTCCAGCGTGTTGGGAATGATCATGGGCTCCTGCTGCAAAATCGTGTGCGCACAGAAAGCAACATCGCGGGGCGTTTCACTTACCTCTACACCGACAATCGCCTTAAACCACTGGCGATGCTCGTCGATCAGACTGATTGCGGCAAAAGGGGTATGACAGATATAGGATGCCAGCTGCACCATACTGTTAAATACGGCTTCGGGCTCGGTGTCGAGAATACCGTATTTTCTGAGCTCTTCCAGACGTTCACGCTCGTTATGCGGAAGGGGTGCAATTTTCATATAAAACCTCTCTTTTTTGCGTCCTGCTGCCTGCAAGATAAAAATCTTCGCCAGCAATCAAGATCCGGCGACCGTCATACCTTCCAGCAAAATCGAGCCGCACTGCCGTGAACCCTGCACCAGCACATCGGAACCCACCGCGACAATATTGCGATACATATCCTTCAAATTACCCGCGATGGTCACTTCATGCACCGGATACTGAATCTCGCCGTTCTCGACCCAGAAACCCGCAGCGCCGCGTGAATAATCACCGGTAATCGAATTAACCCCCTGCCCCAGCAATTCAGTGACCAGCAGTCCTCGATGCATGGTTTTGAGCAGCCCTGCCAGATCAAGCTCACCGCAACCGGAGGGCTGCAGGATCAGATTGTGATTCCCGCCCGAATTACCGGTTGAGCGCATCCCCAGCTTCCGTGCGGAATAACTGCCCAGAAAATAACCGCGCAGCACACCGTGCTCGACGAGGTTGCGGTGCTGCGTTTTGACGCCTTCGTCATCGAAAGGACTGGATGCCAGCCCTCTGCGAATATCAGGCACATCAGAAATTTGGATATGGGATGAAAAAACCGGCTTATCGAGCTGATCTAACAAAAATGAGGATTTGCGATACAGACTGCCACCGCTCACCGCACCGACAAAATGCCCGAGCAGACTGGCCGCAACCGACGCTTCAAACAGCACAGGCACCTGCATCGTCGCAATCTGCCGTGCACCTAACCTCCGCGCCGTGCGTTCAGCCGCGATGCGCCCCACGGCCACCGCCCCCAACAGATCGTCCGCACTGCGCGCCACGCTATACCAGTAATCACGCTCCATCGCGTCCATCTGTTCGGCAATCACCGAGCAGCTCAGACTGTGGCGCGAAGTCGGATAACCGCCGATAAAACCCAGACTATTGGCAAAAACGAACTGCGCCTCATGCACATTGACCGTCGCCCCTTCCGAATTCTGGATGCGCGCGTCCGCGTCCAACGCCGCCTGTTCGCACTCCGCTGCCATGACAATGGCCTGCTCGACCGGCAAATCCCAGGGGTGGTACAAGTCCAGATCCGGAAATTCGCACGCCAGACTGTCAGCATCGGGCAGACCCGAACAATCGTCCTTCGCGGTGTAGCGGGCGATCGATAAAGCCGCATCCACCGTGTCACGCACCGCCTGCGCCGAAAAGTCCGAGGTACTGGCATTGCCGCGCTGCTGACCAAAATAGACCGTGACACCCAGCCCCTTATCCCGGTTGTATTCGATGGTTTCGACTTCACCTTGACGCACCGTGACAGCCTGACCAAACCCCTCTGACACCTCGGCCGAAGCGGCTGTCGCCCCCTGTTGGCGCGCATAGGCCAGCATCTCCTGCGCGATGCGGCGCAAATTTTCAGCTGAATTGGCAAAGCGCTCCGGAGTCAGGAAATTTTGCTCAGAGGACATAGTTTTGTTCATAACTTCAAGCGGTAAAATGACGAAAGGCGCTATCATAGCAGCATCTCAAAGCCACATTGCATACCATGAACCCGCACGACGACGACAAAGATTACAAAAACCATCAAACTATCAATGAGTTCGACGAAGAACATCCAATTGAGCACGATGAGCTCGACGAGGAAGAGGCGGACGAAGAGACGGAATACGACCTCGACGAGGAAGAATACGACGAAGACGATGATGCGTCCGACAAAGATGAGTCCAAGGAAAAAAGCACAGTTGTACGCCCGAAACCGCAAGGACGCGGCCTGCGCAGTTTAGCCGTTGCCGAAGAGGAAGAAGAACTTCCACCTAGCAAAACCAAAATCAAGAAACAGATGCACGATTTGCGCGATCTGGGAGAAGAACTGACTGAGCTGGGTAAAGACCAGCTCGCCCAGCTCGACATTCCGGAGAGTTTACGCGATGCGATCAAAGACATGCACCGCATCAAATCATTCGGCGCAAAACGCCGCCAGATTCAATATATCGGCAAGCTGATGCGCGATGTGGAAATAGATCCCATCATCGCCAAGCTGAATACCTGGAAGGGCACATCGCAGCAGCATATCGGCTATATGCATCAGATCGAACGCTGGCGGGAACGCCTGCTGGAGGGCGATGCCGCACTCACTGAATTGTTAGCAGCTTATCCTGACACCGATGTGCAGCGCCTGCGCACTTTGATCCGCAATGCACTCAAGGAGCGTGAAGCCGGCAAACCGGGTAAAAACTTCCGTGAAATTTTTCAGATCCTGCGGGAAACTATTCCTCAACCGGTCTGATTTGACCTGACATAAAAAAAGGGCGCGATGCGCCCTTTTTTTATTCCGACGCCTATCTATGCACCATATCCGGATGTTTTTCCACCACCATCCGGTTAAGCACCTGCATCACCTCGGCACTGGCCGCTTCTACTTCGGACATTTCATCGATAATTTTTTCCTGAACGCTCTCGTCGCGTTCCCAACCGCTGTCGAGCAAAACCATCGTTTTGTGCACGCCGTCATGCACCTTGGCATGTGGCTCGCTTAGCGCACGATAAGAAGGCATTGCACCAAACACTTCCTTACCCTCGATTTCATACCACTTACCCAAACGGCAATTGTGATGATCCACACCCGCTGCCTTGCGCAACTCGCCATCATCCGCTTTATTGATCAAAGCATATGCACGCTGCTTGTAAATCACATGATCCACCTTAACCAGCGATGAAAAGCTCAAATCCTGTGCGTAATTGGCACTATTGAGGGTGATTTTGGCAGACTCATAGAACCGGCTAAAACGCTCCTCCAAGCGTGCAATAACACCTTGTGAAGAGTCCGTAATTTCGTGCATCTCCTCAGAGTCTGCGAGCATCCTGACGGCTTCTCCCTGCAACATCTGCATCACCCGTCCAATCGATTCAGAAGCATTTTTAGTATTCTCGGCCAGCTTACGCACTTCATCAGCCACCACCGCAAAACCGCGTCCCGCTTCACCGGCTCTTGCCGCCTCGATCGCCGCATTCAAGGCCAGCAAATTGGTCTGATCAGCAATCGACGTAATCAATCCAACCGCTTTGTTGATCTCCGCACTGCGCGCATTGAGCCGCGTGATCGACTCATTGGCTTGTTTAACGCGCTCGGTAATGCCGGACAGGCGCGCAACGACATCTTTGACAGATGCCTGACTCGCCTCAGCATCCTCGCTGTTGCGTTGTGCAAGCATTGCCAATTCAGCCATATTATCAGTGATGATTTTCAAATCTTCCTGATTGAAAGCCAGATTGGTCATAAGATTCTGATTATTCAAATGATGCGCTTTAGATAACAGATTATCGCGCATCGCGCTTTTTTTCTGGGCAGCCATGCCTTCTAATAAAACATTCTGGTTAGCCAATCCCTTTCTGAATCCGCCATGCATCCCGCCGTTCATTGCGCTGCGGTTAAAATTTCCGCTCAGATTAGCTCTGAAACTGGTTTCCTGTTCGCGAAAAAACGCCCCCAACTGGTCCAGCATATCGTTTACGTTCCAGCACAGAACGCCAATCTCATCTTTATCTGAAACACCGATAATACGATTATTGAATTGTCCGGTTGCCACCGCACTGATCACCGAATTCAGCTGAACCAAAGGCTTCAGCCATTGCTTCACCAGCCACTGACCTATCGCCGAAACCGCAATACCCACGATCAGAAACACCAGCATAAGCGCATCCATTCCGTGGCGCGCAAAGCTCACCAGCAGAATAACCAATATCCCGATCGAAAACGACCAGAGCAACAGGGATACTCTAGATTGCAAGGACAAGTTCATCATAGCTGAGCCCCTTTTCATTCAATACATCGACTAACATTTTAGTGGAGGCAGCTATCGCACCAGCAGGACCGACTCGTTTTTCTTCTTCCAGCATCGCCGCATACAATCCGGAAACGGTCTGAATCCCACTCATTTTTGGCTTGCGTCGTATTGACAGATAGCCTGTGATCTTCCCTTGCGTATCAAAGGTGGGCGTCACATTAGCGAATACCCAGTAAAAACCGCCGTCTTTCGACATATTTTTGACATAAGCGAAACATTCGCTGCCTGCCTGTATCTTGTCCCAGAGAAGCTGAAACACGCCGCGCGGCATATCAGGATGGCGAATAATGTTGTGCTGCGTCCCAATCAACTCAGACTCGGTGTAACCGGAAAATTCGATGAAGATTCGATTACCGTAGGTAATGCGCCCTTTGAGATCCGTCATGGAAACGATAAAATCGTCCTCACGCATCACTCTTTCGACCAAAGTCGGTGTTATTGATCTTTTCATTTCTCTCCCTGCCCTGTTTTAATCAGACGTCAACCCATCGTTCAGACGACATCGCCATCTGCCAAATTATACAGATCTTTACTTTATTGGTGTTAAATGCTATCAAACGGCATCGCGCTTTAAAATTAAGGACGTCTACATGACCTCAACTCTTCCGCACATCTCAATAGACTCGGGAAACAACCCGCAATACAGCATTATTTGGTTGCATGGTTTAGGCGCTGACGGTCAGGATTTTGTGTCTATGGTGGAAGAACTCAGCCTGCCTGTTGCAGTTCACTATGTTTTCCCCCATGCCCCGCACCGTCCGGTCACCGTCAACGGAGGCTATGTGATGCGCGCCTGGTACGACATTTCCGGCAACGATATCAGTGCGCGGCAAGATGCGAAGGGGATACGAGATTCAAAAATATCGATCAATGCACTGATTGCGGCCGAAATCGCACGCGGCATTGTTCACGAACATATCTTTCTGGCGGGCTTCTCGCAGGGCGGCGCGATTGCACTACATACAGCCATGCGTCAGGACATTCCGCTTGGCGGCGTACTGGTACTATCCGCTTATTTACCGCTGGCTGAAACCGCTGACGGTGAGGCCTCCGCCCAGTCAAAAAAAATGCCCGTCTTCATGGCACACGGGCGCAACGACCCCATTGTCCCCTGCGCATTGGGTCTGGCCTCAAAGAATCAGCTCACTGCATTAGGTTATGCCGTCGACTGGCACGACTACCCTATGCAACACACCGTCAGCACAGATGAATTGCGCGATATCGAAGCCTGGCTGACAAACAGGATTCAGGCATCATCCGGCTTTTGAGAACTGCATTTTATTTTCAAAATTCGTATTCGATTTTCCCCCTAAGTGTGTGAGCCGGTGCGGCAGCGCTGACCCCCACTAGCCAGGCTGCGTTGTATTTAATGGTCTGCCGCTGGCCTAACGCAATCTTGCCGAAAATGGCAGGGCCCATGCGATGACTTTGTGCGGCGAGCTGTGACCAGCTATCCCACTTACCGAATTCACCCAGCCCCTGCATGCCAAACTCCAGTGACGGCATCCACCGGTACTTGATTTGCCACTGACTGGCCAGATTGGTGCTGAAGGGAACACCGGTTTCATCCTTCATGCCGAACGCGCGCACAAATAACAGATTGCCGTTAAGCTGAAATTTACCAATTTCCGCCTGCAATAAGGGGCCCACTCGGAGCTCCCACGGCGCTGCTCCTGACAAGGGCAGTTCCAACTCTGCCAGCATCCCTAAATCGAGCAGATATTGTCCTGCTTCCGTGAACAGCCATTTGTTTTCCCACTCGGCAAGGATAGCCCGCTGCCCCCCGGTATGCTCCCGCTTCAAATACAGTTCGGTAAACCAGTGATCGGTCACGCCATACCCAAGCCCTATCCCCGCCACCTGCTGTCCGAGGCCATCGACTGGCGCGGCCGATCCCAGCTTGATACCCAATTCACGCTCCCCCTGCTCAATGGACGTCGTATAAACGTAATCGGCTGCGCCTGCATACACCAGCGGGACAAACATGCACCAGAGAAAAATCACTTTAAGTAACTGACTGAAGTGGACTCGAGCTGACAGCATGAATTTTCCTATCGTGCGATGAGTACCTTCGTGCAACTCGCCGTCAAACGGAAGCAGCAATGCAGAGCAAAAAATCGTTTTCATCACCATCCTTTGTCAAACTAGAGTGCGAATGATAATCGTTCTCATTTGCGATAACAACCATTTTCAGGCATGATTATCGAAATTCTCAAAAGTCATCAATATGAACCAACCCGAACACCTGAAAAACGCCGGGCTCAAATCCACCTTGCCGCGCCTCAAGGTACTCAGCCTGTTTGAATCAGGTCAGGCACGCCACATGAGCGCAGAGGAGGTCTACAAACTGCTGCTCAGTACAGGCGACGATGTCGGACTTGCCACCGTATACCGCGTGCTGACCCAGTTCGAACAGGCAGGACTGCTGGTTCGTCACAATTTTGAAGGCGGGAAATCTGTCTTTGAACTCGATCAGGGTACGCATCACGACCATATCGTCTGTTTGCAATGCGGCCATGTCGAAGAATTTTTTGACGCTGACATCGAAGCACGCCAGGAAAATGCGGCCGCAGAACGGGGTTTTACGATCCGCGATCATTCGCTGTCGATCTATGCCGATTGCGCAAAAACGGACTGCCCTAATAAAACCCGATCTGAAAATCGATAACGCCTCATGATCCCCTGGCTTACAGAACATACCCCCTTCCCGCCGGTCGCCTCGTGCGAACCCAACGGACTCCTGGCAGCGGGGGGATCTTTGGCACCGGAACGGTTGCTAGACGCCTATCGTCACGGCATCTTCCCGTGGTTCAGCCCGGGAGACCCACTGTTGTGGTGGAGTCCCGACCCGCGCATGGTGCTGATCCCCGGTGAATTTAAAATGTCCGGCTCCCTGACAAAAGTCCTGCGCAGCAACGCATTTGAACTGCGCATCGACAGCGCATTCGGACAGGTGATGAAGGAATGCGCAGCGCCCCGGGGCGATCAGCCCGGCACGTGGATAAGCAATGAGATGATCGCCGCATACAGCGAGCTGCACAGACTAGGTTATGCGCATTCAATAGAAAGCTGGCAGAACGGCCGTCTGGCAGGCGGCTTGTACGGCGTTGCAATCGGGCGGATGTTCTACGGCGAGTCGATGTTCAGCCGGGTTTCCAACGCATCGAAAATAGCACTCTCCCATCTTTGCCAGCAACCCTATGAATTGATCGATTGCCAGATGCATACCCCGCACTTAGCCTCGCTGGGCGGACGGCTGCTGCCGCGCGATGAATTTATTGCGAGGATCGGTGAGTTGACCCGTATCAATTCAACACCATGAGTAGACTTAACGATATTCCGATCTCGGCGCTGAATTTTTATCTGACAGCCCCCTACCCTTGCAGCTACCTGCCGGATTTGCAGGCGCGCTCGCAAGTCGCCACGCCGGGATTTTTGATCAATTCGGCGCTGTATTCCCAACTGGTGCGCTACGGATTCCGGCGCAGTAGCAGCCACATCTACCGCCCCCGCTGCGATAGCTGCAGCGCCTGCATTCAGATGAGGGTACGAGCAAAAGAGTTCTCGCCTAACCGGTCACAGCGCCGCGCCTGGTTGCAACACGACACGCTCGACGCAACCTTGCACGCACTGCAGGATAAGCCTGAATATTTCGAGTTGTACCAACGCTACCAGCACACCCGCCACCCTGACGGCGGAATGGACAATGACGATTTTGATGCCTATCAGACATTTTTATTGCAAAGCCATGTCGACACACTGCTGGTAGAATTCCGCCAGGACGGCGTGCTGCGCATGGTGAGCGTCATTGATCTGCTCGATGACGGCCTGTCGTCCGTGTACACCTTTTTTGACCCCGATGTTCCCCGCGCCCGTTTCGGGGTATATAACGTCTTGTGGCAAATCGAACTTTGCCGCAAACTGAATCTGGATTTCGTCTACTTAGGCTACTGGATCAAAAACAGCCGGAAAATGACTTATAAAACGCAGTATCAACCGGCAGAAGGCTTACAAAACGGTCACTGGTCGGAACTCCGCGACACACACACTGAAAGCTAAACACATGAAAACACGTCTGGGAATCTTCATCATCGCGCTGCTGCTTTTGCCGCTGGCAGGATTTTTTATTAGCGGCGGAGAATGGCAGCAACTGACCGTAGCCACGGGAGCGGATGACGTCATTGCCGGCACCCTGCGCACCAGCATCATGCTGATGATTTACGTGTTTCTGCTCAATATCATCGTCAAACGCATGACCGGCAACTCACCACTGGATACGCAGCGCCCGTACTACCTTGCTGTGAGTGCGGCCAGCGCCCTCCTGTGCTGGCAACTGAGTTTTATGAATCTCTTCGTCGCGAACTGGATCTCGCCTCAGGACAATCCACTATTAGTACAGATGATGATCTATACGCCGTTATTTGCGCTGCTGGCCCCGGCCATCCTGCTCACCCGCGCCCTGTTCGGCAGTTTCACCGGCCTGCTCAAAGCGCTCACCTGGCGCCTCACTTTTACGCCGCCCAACGCGGAAACGCTGGCGCGCGTGCTGCTGACCCTAGCCCTGTTAGGACTGACAGCCGGTGCGGCATGGCCCGAAAAACTCTACTGGCTGTTCTGGAGCGCGCCGTTGTTGCTGCTGACTGCCCTGCAATTATTCTGGCACGAGGGTACTATTTTCACCGGCCTCAAAACCGGTGACTGGGGACGCCTCGTCTGCACGGCGCTATCAGGCATCGTGGTCGGCAATCTTGCCGTGATCAGCTATCAGGCCAACGCGCTGCTTGACATCAACCTGCCCAATATTTGGGTCGCGCAAGCGGGCCTTGCGCTCTTCGCGCTGACCTGCTTACAGCTCTCCGATGTACTGGCAGAAGCCTGGCGCGGCAAATCGCGTCAGGCGATCTATGCGGGGAAGAAAAAATTTCCGATTCCCATAGTCGTCAAAAAATAGCGACGCAAATCTTATTACCGTTTTTGAAAGTTAACCATGTATGCACTGCTCCGCCCCGCGCTGTTCCGGCTCGACCCAGAAACCGCTCACCATCTGACGCTCAATGGCCTCAACACCCTGAACAAACTGGGATTGAGCAACCTTGTTGCGCCTACTATTCCAAAGGACCCGCGTACCGTGATGGGATTGACGTTTCCCAATCCGGTAGGGCTGGCCGCAGGCCTCGACAAGAACGGCGACTGTATTGACGGTCTGGCCGCTATCGGCTTTGGCTCTATCGAAATCGGCACCATCACCCCGCTGCCGCAACCGGGCAACCCCAAGCCGCGCCTGTTCCGCCTGCCTGCCGCACAGGGCATCATCAATCGCATGGGATTTAACAACGAAGGCATCGATGCGCTGATCAAGAACGTGCAGCGCGCCAGTTACAAAGGAATTCTGGGCATCAATATCGGCAAGAATGCGGTGACACCGATCGAGAAGGCCGCAGACGACTATTTAATCTGTTTGCGCAAATCCTATGCGCACGCAAGCTATATCACGGTCAATATTTCCTCGCCCAACACCAAAAATCTGCGCCAGTTGCAGGATGAAGCCGCGCTCAACGATCTGCTCTCGCAACTCAAAACCGAACAGCAAAAATTATCCGACGATCATGGAAAATATGTACCCATCGCGCTGAAAATCGCACCGGACATGGAGGGTGAACAGATCACACAGATTGCCCGCCTGCTGATGCAGCACGGCATCGACGGCGTAATCGCCACCAACACCACCCTCTCCCGTGCAGGCGTGGAAAACCTGCCGCACGGTGATGAGACCGGCGGCCTCTCGGGCGCCCCCGTACGCGACAAATCGACTCGCGTGATTCGTAAACTCTCAGAAGAACTGCAAGGCGCGCTCCCCATCATCGGGGTGGGCGGCATTTTATCTGGCGATGATGCGGCGGAAAAAATCAAAGCCGGCGCATCCCTGGTGCAGATCTACAGCGGGCTGATCTATAAAGGTCCTGCGCTGGTCGGCGAATGCAGCCGTGCGATACGCGCCATTTAACGCACAGCGCATGAATACATCAGCCTAATAACCTGACATCATATCGTTATGCCAATAAAGCGGTTGAAGCCGACCCTAAATCGTCGGATAATCCGCGCCTGATTTAGAAAGCACAATAATGACTGAATATCTGCTGATCTTGCTGGGCGCGGTGTTTGTAAACAACATCGTGATGGTCAAGATTCTCGGGCTATGCCCGTTTATGGGCGTCTCCAAAAAACTGGAGGCGGCTGTTGGCATGGGCGCTGCCACCACCTTCGTATTAACCTTAGGCTCAGGATCGAGTTACCTGATCAGCCATTATCTGCTGGGGCCGGATCTGGCCTACCTGACCACGCTGTCCTTCATCGTAGTGATCGCAGGCATCGTGCAATTCACCGAAATGGCCGTTGAAAAAACCAGCCCGTCGCTGTATCAAACGCTGGGTATTTACCTGCCGCTGATCACCACCAACTGCGCGGTACTGGGCATTCCACTGCTCAACGTACAGGCCAAACACAATTTCATGGAATCTCTGCTGTTCGGCTTCGGCGGCTCGGTCGGGTTTACGCTGGTGATGGTGCTGTTCGCAGGACTGCGCGAACGCATGGAAGGCGCGGATGTGCCGGGAATTTTCAAAGGTTCTGCAATCGCGATGGTCACCGCAGGCCTCATGAGCCTGTCCTTCATGGGTTTTTCAGGATTGATTAAATAATGCTGGGCGCGTTACTGGTCATGGCGGCCATCGCCATCGTTCTGGGTGCGGTACTGGGGTTTGCCGCCATCAAATTCCGCGTCGAAGGCAATCCGCTGGTCGACAAGATCGATGCCGTATTGCCTCAGACCCAGTGCGGCCAGTGCGGCTATCCGGGATGCAAACCCTATGCAACGGCCATTGCGGAAGGCGCGGCCGACATCAACAAATGTCCGCCCGGCGGCGAAGAAGGCATCCATAAATTAGCCGACCTGCTCGGCATGGAATTCAAACCCTTCGGCGGCGAAACCGTCCCTAAACCCAAGGCGGTCGCGATCATCGACGAGACGACCTGCATCGGCTGCACGCTGTGCATACAGGCCTGCCCTGTTGATGCGATCGTGGGTGCCGCCAAGCAAATGCACACCATCATCGCCGCCGAATGCACTGGTTGCGAATTGTGTCTCGCGCCCTGCCCGGTCGATTGCATCAGCATGGCGCCGATTGCCGAAAGCGTCACCAACTGGAAGTGGAAATACCCCGTGTACGCACTGACTGCGTCCAAATAAATCATGAGAACTCTCTATCAATTTCACGGCGGGATACACCCTCCCACCAACAAGACGCAGTCGAATGCTACCCCTATCGCCGGGGCTGCGTTACCCTCACGTCTGGTCATCCCGCTGCACCAGCATGTCGGCAACAGCGCACGACCCGTCGTTGAAGCGGGTCAGCACGTCCTCAAAGGACAAGTCATCGGCATGGCCGAAGGCCATTTATCCAGCGCGGTACACGCATCGACCTCAGGCACCATCGCTGCGATCGACGAGCAACTGGTCGCGCACCCCTCCGGCATACCGGATCTTTGCATCACGCTGATCCCTGACGGTCAAGACGAATGGATTGCGCGCGAAAGCTGTGAGGACTGGACTACCCTCTCGCACAGCGAATTGCGCCACAAATTGCGCGCGGCGGGTGTGGTAGGCTTAGGCGGCGCAGTGTTCCCGAGCGACATGAAGCTGTACTCGCACAAGCAAAAAATTAAAACACTGGTGTTGAACGGGGCGGAGTGCGAGCCTTATATCACCTGCGACGATCTGCTGATGCGCGAACGCGCAGCCGACATCCTGCAAGGCGCCGAAATGATGCGTGCGCTGCTGTATGCGGAAGAGGTGCTAATCGGCATTGAAGACAATAAACCCGAAGCAATCGCCGCAATGCGTGCTGCCGTAGCAGCCGGCGGCCATCAAAAGATGGACGTCATCGCCGTGCCGACCATCTATCCGGGCGGCGGTGCTAAACAACTAATTCGCGTGCTGACCGGCATCGAGGTCGCCGCCGGCGTGCGTTCGACCAATATGGGCGTGCAATGCTTTAACGTCGGCACCGCCTATAGCGCCTGGCGCGCAATCCGTTTTGGCGAGCCGCTGATTTCGCGCATCGTCACCATCACCGGCAATGTTGCGCATCCTCAAAATTTCGAGGCGCTGATCGGCACGCCGATGAACGAACTGGTCGCGCAATCTGAACAACTGGCTGGCACTACGAACTACATCATGGGCGGCCCGATGATGGGCGTGCCTATGCCCTCGAAAGAAGTCGGCGTCATCAAAGCGACCAACTGCATCATCGCATCATCCGATGCGATCTTCCCGAAGGCCTTGACCGCCCTGCCCTGCATCCGCTGCACGCGCTGCGCCGATGTATGCCCGTCAGAGCTGCAACCGCAGGAGCTGTACTGGTTTTCTAAGGCAAAAAATCTGGACAAGGCGGAAGACTATCATCTGTTCGATTGCATCGAGTGCGGCGCATGCAGCTACGTGTGCCCGAGCAATATTCCGCTGGTGCAATACTACCGTTTTGCCAAGAGCGAGATCTGGGCGAGGGACGCCGGCAAGAAAGCCGCCGATGCCGCGCGTGAACGCCATGAATTCCGCGAGAGTCGCATCGAGCGCGAGAAACGGGAAAAGGCCGAAAAGCTCGCCGCCAAAGAAAAGGCCGCTCAAGAGGCTAAGGCGGTTCAACCCGCGATCGCCCCGGTTAAACCTGATGCCGATCCGGAAAACACTCTGCAACTGAAAATTCAGACCGCCATCGACCACGCCAAAGAACAGGCGGCAGCGATCAAACCGAAAAACACTGAACAACTCACGCCCGAACAACAAGCTCAAATCGACGATATCGAGGCGCGCCGCGCCAGAATCCGCGAGCTTGCCAAAGACGCGACCCCCACCTAGGAACATTATGTCCGGATTTTTTTCACCCTTCATCACCAAACCGGTCAGCGTATCCCGGATCATGCTCAACGTGCTGCTGGCCCTTGTGCCCGGCATCGCGCTGTATGTCTGGTTCTACGGCCCGGCAATTCTGATCTCACTCACGCTCGCCAGCATCACCGCGCTCGGCGTCGAAGCGCTGATGCTGAAAATCCAGAATAAACCGGTGGCCTTTTTCCTCAAAGACAACACGGCACTCCTCACCGCATGGCTGCTCGCCTTATCCATCCCGCCGCTCGCGCCCTGGTGGCTGGTGGTGGTGGGCACGGCATTCGCCATCAGTATCTCCAAGCATCTGTACGGCGGCCTTGGCAACAACCCGTTCAATCCCGCGATGATAGGGTACGCCGTCCTGATCATCTCGTTCCCGGTCCATATGACGCACTGGCTGACCCCGAACGGTTTGGGTGAAATCGCTTTCAGTTTCACGGACCAACTGAACTACATCTTCCGCGAAGTGTTACCCGGTGACGTCAAGCTCGATGCGGTCACAATGGCCACGCCGCTCGATACACTGAAGACACAACTGCATCTGAACGGAAGCATCAGCGACATCCTCGACATGCCGATCTATGGTCATCTGGCCGGTATCGGAAGCGAATGGGTCGCGGCAGGATTTTTGCTGGGCGGCCTGTATTTGCTGGCCCAGCGCATCATCAGCTGGCACCTGCCGGTCGCCTATCTGGGCACCTTGTTTTTCATTGCCGCTCTGTTTCATCTAGTGGATCCGACCCACTATGTCCAACCCGGGTTCCACTTGTTCTCCGGTGCGGCGATGCTGGGCGCGTTCTTTATTTTGACCGATCCGGTCACCAGCCCCACCACCCCGCGCGGCAAAATATTTTTTGCGATGGGCGCGGCCTTGCTGACCTACCTGATCCGCACCTTTGGCGGCTTTCCGGACGGAATGGCGTTCGCCACCCTGCTGATGAACATCTGCGTGCCGCTGATCGACGCCTGGACACAGCCCAAAGTATTCGGCAAAAAGGAGAAGCAGTCATGAGGCGCACCATCGCAAAAGCCTCGTTCCACACCGCACTCAATCTGGCCGTGTTTGCCCTGATCGGGACGGCGATACTGGCCTTCACTTTCGCACAGACCCATGAGCGGATTGCGCAAAGCGAAGAGGCGGAAAAGCTCAAACTGATTTCGCAGATCGTGCCGCAAACCCTGTTTGACAACGATATCATCAAAGATACGCTGGAGATCAAACCCGATCCCCTGCTGGGCAATGAAGACACCACCACCGCCTACCGCGCGCGTCTGGGCGGCGAGCCCTCAGTGATCGTGCTCGAAGCCATTGCACCGGATGGTTACAGCGGAAAAATCGGCCTGCTGATCGCGATCAAAAACAGCGGTGAACTCGCTGGCGTGCGCGTGCTGACCCATAAGGAAACGCCGGGGCTGGGCGATTACATCGAGATTGCCCGAAGCCCGTGGATCAAGGGATTTGACGGAAAATCGCCGGGCAATGACGCCGACTGGAAAGTTAAAAAAGACGGCGGCCAGTTCGACTACATGGCCGGCGCCACCATCACACCACGCGCCGTCGTAAAGGCCGTGCATAAAGCCTTACAGTATTACGCCGCCCATCATGACGCGCTGTTCGCCCGGCCCATCAAGGAACTCAAGCCATGAACTATCAGGAATTCAAGGATATTTTATACAACGGCGTCTGGAAGCAAAATACCGGCGTCGTGCAACTGCTGGGGATGTGCCCTATCCTCGCGGTCAGCTCATCGGTCGTCAACGGCGTGAGTCTGGGGCTCGCGACCTCGGTCGTGATGGCCTTGTCGGGCGCCGCGATCGCACCGATCAGAACCGTGGTGCCGAATGAAGCGCGCATCCCCGTCTTCATTTTGATCATTGCCGTGCTGGTCACCGTGATCCAATACCTGATGAACGCCTACATGTATTCGCTGTACGTCGTACTCGGCATCTTCATTCCGCTGATCGTCACCAACTGCATCGTACTGGCGCGCATCGAAGCGTTTGCCGCAAAAAATCCGCCCATGCAGTCTGCCGTCGACGGTTTTGCGATGGGTCTGGGGCTGACAGCCGTGTTGGCCGTCTTAGGCGGCATTCGCGAGATCTTCGGTCACGGCACCCTGTTATCGGGCATCGACATGGCGCTGGGCGAATCGGCAAAGTCGCTGGTGATCACCGTTGTACCCGATTATCACGGATTTTTGCTGGCCATCCTGCCGCCTGGCGCCTTCATCACGCTAGGGATGCTGATCGCCACCAAGAACTGGCTGAACCTGCGCGCCGAGGCACGAGCACGCGCTGAAACAAGCACCGTTCAAACACAGGCGGCATGAACGCAGATAAACGCCGGCAGATCTTTGAGCGCCTGCAAAAGGCTAATCCGCACCCGAAAACAGAGCTCGAATACAGGACGCCGTTCGAATTGCTGATTGCCGTGATGCTCTCGGCGCAGGCGACCGACATCAGCGTCAATGCCGCGACCCGCCACCTGTACCCTGTCGCCAACACACCCGAAGCCCTGCTGGAGTTAGGTGAGGCTAAGCTGACGGAATACATTCAGCGCATCGGCCTGTATAAGACCAAGGCACGCCACGTCATACAAACCTGCCGGATGCTGGTCGAACTGCACAACAGCCAAGTGCCGCAGACACGCGAGGCGCTCGAAGCCCTGCCGGGCGTAGGGCGCAAAACGGCCAACGTAATACTTAATACCGCGTTCGGACACGCTGCAATGGCCGTGGATACCCATATCTTCCGCATCAGCAATCGCATCGGATTGGCGCCGGGCAAGAATGTGCTGGAAGTGGAACATAAGCTGATGAAGGTGATCCCTAAGGAATTCATCCTGGACGCACATCACTGGCTGATCCTGCACGGGCGCTATATCTGCCGCGCCCGCACCCCGAAATGCGCCGAATGTCTTATCTACGATCTGTGCGAATACAAAGGCAAGGACGACTGAATGTTTTTTAATCCCTCTCGCGACGAAGCGCGCCTGTTCATTATCGAATCGTGGCGCAAGCGCCGCGCCAAAGAATTGCTCACCCCGCTCGAAGATTTAGTCGCGCAACTGATCGAAAAACATCCCGAATACTTTGCCGTATTCGAAGATCCGGAACGTTATCTGGCGCGCGATTATTCACCCGAACAAGGCGAGGCCAATCCCTTTTTACACCTGATGATGCACCTGACGATAGAGGAGCAAATCTCCATCGATCAGCCGCCGGGCATACGCGCGCACTTCGTTCGCCTGACCCGTAAACATGAATCTGAACACGACGCGCAGCACATCATGATGGAAGCTTTGAGCGAAATGATCTGGCAAGCGCAACGCCACAAAACCCAGCCGGATGCCTCAGTCTATCTGGCGTGTTTGTCGGAACACTGAGTTCACCATCGAAAGACGCTGAAATGCGGGTGTCAATTGAGTATAATTCGCCCTTAGCGAACCGCGCCCCACTGAGTCAACCCAATAACAGGATGCCTTGGGCATTTTGAAGAAAGCGAGATCCAACTTGAACCAGCCAAACAACACTGCCGGACTTTCCTACCGCGATGCCGGTGTCGATATCGATGCGGGCGATCAGCTGGTCGAAAACATCAAGCCGTATGCCAAACGCACCATGCGCCCCGAAGTGCTCTCGGGCATAGGCGGTTTCGGCGGCTTAGTTGAAATCTCCAAAAAATACCAAGAACCCGTGCTGGTCTCCGGTACCGATGGCGTGGGCACCAAACTGAAGCTCGCCTTTGAACTCAACATCCATGACACCGTCGGTATCGATCTGGTCGGCATGAGCGTCAACGACATTCTGGTGCAAGGTGCGGAACCCTTGTTTTTCCTCGATTATTTCGCCTGCGGCAAACTCAATGTGCCCGCTGCGACCGAAGTCATCAAGGGGATCGCCCACGGCTGCGAGCAGGCAGGTTGCGCGCTGATCGGTGGCGAAACCGCTGAAATGCCCGGCATGTATCTGGTCGGCGAATACGATCTGGCAGGTTTTGCTGTCGGCGTCGTTGAAAAATCCCGCATTATCACGGGCGCTGACATTAAGCCCGGCGACGTCGTGCTGGGCATGGCCTCCAACGGTGCACACTCCAACGGGTATTCGCTGGTACGCAAGATTATCGAGCGCAGCAACCCTGATTTAAACGAAAAATTCGACGGCGAACGCACACTGACGGAAGTCATCATGGCGCCCACCCGCATCTATGTAAAACCGCTGCTCGCGCTGATGCAGAGCCTCACCATCAAAGGCATGGCGCATATCACCGGCGGCGGCATCACCGAAAATGTGCCCCGCGTATTGCCCGGGAATGTCGTGGCCGACATCGACAGCAAATCGTGGCAGATGCCCAAACTGTTCCACTGGTTGCGCGAGCAAGGCGGCGTGGCTGAACAGGAAATGTACCGGACCTTCAACTGCGGTATCGGCATGGTCGTGATCGTCGCAGCAGAAGATGCGGATGCGGCGATGAGCCAGCTGCAAGCCGCTGGCGAAACCGTTTATCGCATCGGCGTTATCCGCGCCCGTAGCGGCGATGAGCATCAGACGCAGGTAAATTGAATAGGGTAAGTAGTTAGTAGCAAGTGGCGAGTATAAAAAACTTCCGCTACTCACTACTTACTACTCACCACTCATACTCGATTTATCCCATGAAAAAAATTGTCATTCTCATCTCCGGTCGGGGCAGCAATATGCAGGCGCTGGTCGCCGCAAAACCCGGCTGTACCATCGCTGCCGTGATCAGCAACCGCGCGGATGCAGCAGGACTGGCCTTTGCACAATCGCACGGCATTGCAACGGCGGTCGTCGCACATCGCGATCATCCCGATCGCGAGAGTTTCGATGCGGAATTAGCCCGCGTCATCGACAGTTTTTCACCGGATTTCGTAATCCTCGCAGGCTTTATGCGCATTCTGACGGCGGGCTTTGTGAACCACTATCAAGGTCGGTTAATCAACATCCATCCGTCCTTGCTGCCCGCCTATACCGGATTGCACACCCATGCGCGCGCCTTGGCCGACGGCGTAAAAATACACGGTTGCACCGTACACTTCGTGACCGCAGATCTCGATCACGGCCCGATCATCATTCAGGCGGCGGTGCCGGTACTGGAAAACGATACCGAAGACACACTGGCGGCACGCATCCTCAATGAGGAACACCGCATCTTCCCGCAGGCAATACGCTGGCTGTGCACTGATCAAATCGAACTTAATTCCACAGGCCGGGTCATAAACCGCGCAAACACTTCTGTTAACGCGGCCTTAATCTCGCCCGCTCTGGAATAAGCATGAAATTACTGACGTTTTTTTTGGCAGCACTGCTGCTGTGCGCGCCCGTTTACGCAGCTCCCCCGACTGGCGTACAAGCGAGCTATGAGGTATTCAGCGGCGGCCTCAAAGTCGGCCAGATGAATGAGATCTACCGCAGAAACGGGGATCATTACACACTGACCAGCACCACGACACCCGTGGGACTGCTGGCGATGTTCAAACCGGAAAAAATCTTCTTCACCAGCAGCGGCCTGATCACCAAACAAGGCCTCAGACCGTTGAATTTCGAAGACAAACGCGAGGGCAATCCCGCCCGGAGCAGCCAGGCAGAGTTCGACTGGGCCACACAGCAACTGACCTTAATCCGCCAAAGTCAGCGCACGCCGCTTGCCTTACCGGAAGGCACGCAAGACCGGCTGAGCGCGATGTATCAATTCATGTTCCTGAAAAATGACAGCACGCTGGATTTTTCGATGACCAACGGCAATAAACTGGACACTTATCACTATGCAGCGGGTGCTCAGCAAAAAGTAGATACGCCGGCAGGACAGTTCGACAGCCTCTATCTGGACAGCCAGCCCAAAGAGGGCGAGAGCCGCACCGAAATCTGGCTGGAGACGAAAAACCACCTGCCGTGCAAGATGGTCATCACCGATGCCAGTGGCGATCAATTAATCCAGATCCTGAGCGCGCTAATAGTCCAGCCGTGAACACCCTGCGGCAAAAGTTCATTCGACCTGTGCAGAGAGCGTTAAAACGGCCGGCAGGACGCATCGCACTGGCCATCGGACTCTCCCTGCTGATTCATACCGTATTACTGTTTGGCCCCAATCTGATACAGCTCGCGCCTCGCGAAGTTGAGCTGCCACCGTTACAGGCCAAACTGGAACCGTTGCCGGCGATAAAAAAAGTGGCTCCGCCTAAAAAGCGTGCGCTGCCAAAACCTAAACCCGTCACGCCGCCCGCACCGCCTGAAAAAGCCGTCGAGCCTGTCGAAGCACCGGCACCACCCGCAGAGGAAGTCGTCGTTGCGCCCCCTCCCGTCGAGGAGGAAAAACCGGCCCACCCGCTACCCAAACACGCGCAATTGACCTTCATCGCCTATAAAGGCGCCAGCTTTGCCGTGGGA
This sequence comes from Gallionellales bacterium GWA2_54_124, assembly GCA_001801025.1. Taxonomy (GTDB): domain Bacteria; phylum Pseudomonadota; class Gammaproteobacteria; order Burkholderiales; family Gallionellaceae; genus Gallionella. Next base: position 321,257 of record MGWO01000007.1, on the reverse strand, counting down.
GAGGCGCGCTACCGGCTTGATATCGATGACGAAAAACACTACACGCTGCAAGTCGGCATGAACACGACCGGCATCGCGAGCCTGTTCAAGACATTTGAACTCAGTCAAAAAAGCAGCGGTAACGTCAGCGCACAAGGATTACAACCACTTTATTTTATTGAAAATAAAAAAATATCCAGCGGAAATCAGACGCTGAATGCCAGCTTCGACTGGCAGAACCGGAAGCTTAATTTCTCCAGCGGCAACAGCATCCCGCTGCCTGACCATGCGCAGGATATTCTGAGCTTTTTGTTCCAGTTCTCGCAAATGGCGCTTGATGAAAGCGTGCTGGATGTCCATGTGAGCAACGGGCGAAAACTCGAGAGCTATCAGTTGGAGGTGGGCAGCGAGGAGGAAATCGAAACGCGCCTTGGCAAACTGCGCGTACTGCCACTGCATAAAGTGCGTGCACCCGGCGAGGAAGGGATGGATATCTGGCTGGGGCTGGAGTATCGCCTGCTGCCCGTCCAGATCCGTCAGTTCGACAAAAATGGCGACATCATCGCGCAGATGAGGATCTCCGACATCCGGGTGTCTGAAGAGTAGGATTGAAGATCGAGGATCGAGTAAAAACGCTACACAGGATTTTATGAATCTCCAATCCTCCATCCTGATTCCCGTTCCTCTGTTAAACTCCGTGCCTGAATCTTAAATACCGAAACTGCCATGCTGATTACCGAATACCGTCTTGACCTCGTCATCCTCGCGCTGCGCACCATTTTGCCGCTGGAACACCCCGCCGACACCACCTTGCGCTACTTTTTCAAAAACGAGCGCATCGGCTCTAACGAACGCGCCATCGTCGCCGAAACCGCATTCGGCGTATTGCGCCACCGCCTGTTGCTGGAAGCGGCCTGCGACGGGAAAGCCACGCCGCGCCGCATGGCGCTGGCTTATCTGGTCAAGTTCGGCGGTTATAACCTGCGTGAAATCCAGCCGGTTTTGAAACGAGACGAAGCGGAATGGCTGGCAACGGCAAAATCCCTGCAATACGAAGGTCAGCCGCTTTCGATTCAGGCCGAACTGCCTGAATGGCTGATCGAAAAAATGCGCGCCTCCTACACCGACGAAGAAATCCTCACGATAGGTCAAGCCATGCAACTGGGCGCGCCGCTGGATATCCGCGTCAACACGCTGCTGGCCAAACGCGAAGAAGTTTTGCTGCAACTCGAAGCACAGAAAATCGACGCGACAGCGACCCCCTATTCGCCGATCGGCATTCGTCTCAGAGAAAAAATTCCGCTGAACAAAGATGAACTGTTCACAACGGGCAAAGTTGAAGTGCAGGACGAAGGCAGCCAGCTGCTGGGCTTTTTATTAGCGCCTAAACGCAATGACATGGTGGTGGATTTTTGCGCAGGTGCGGGCGGCAAGACGCTGATGCTCTCGGCGCTGATGAATTCTCAAGGCCGTTTGTATGCAATGGATGTCTCCGAGAAGCGCCTGGCCAATCTCAAACCCCGCCTGAAGCGTTCGGGCGCATCCAACATCCAGCCGATGCTGATCGCCCATGAAAACGATCTCAAGGTCAAACGCCTGTCGGGCAAAATTGACCGCGTACTGGTCGATGCGCCGTGCAGTGGTCTGGGCACCCTGCGCCGCAATCCGGATTTGAAATTCCGCCAGTCGCCGCAAAGTATTGCGGAGCTGAACCAAAAGCAAACCGCGATCTTGGCCTCCGCCAGTCGCCTGCTGAAAAAGGGCGGGCGTCTGGTGTATGCAACATGCAGCATCCTGCCCGAAGAAAATCAGCACATCGTGACCGCCTTTTTAGCCGCCCACCCCGACTTCAAACTGCTGCCGGCCGGGGAAGTATTGCAACAGCAAAAAATTCCGCTGGAGATGGGCGACTATCTGGAATTGCGCCCTAACCTGCATGCCACAGACGGATTTTTTGCGGCGGTACTGGAACGCATCTAAAACGAAATTCCCGGCGACCAAAGGAGACTTGCGACGGTGCTGCGATGCACCCGCAAGCAATTCGACGTTAGGGCGCGCGATTTGCTAAAATGGCGCACTTTCAGAATCCGGCCTGCATCCATGACTCCTCGTAAAATCCTCGTCACCTCCGCCCTGCCCTATGCTAACGGCAGCATCCACTTAGGACATCTGGTCGAATATATCCAGACCGACATCTGGGTACGCTTCCAGAAGATGCAGGGCCACGAGGTGCATTATGTGTGCGCCGACGACACCCACGGCACGCCGATCATGCTGCGCGCCGAGAGCGAAGGCATCACACCGGAACAATTAATCGCGCGCGTCTGGCAGGAACATTTTGATGATTTCGCAGCGTTTCACGTCGAATTCGATCACTACGGTTCGACCAATTCAGCCGAAAACAGAGTCTGTGCCGAAACCATCTATCTCGCCCTGAGGGAAAAAGGACTGATCGAGGTGCGCTCGATCGAACAGTTCTACGACCCGGTGAAAAATATGTTCCTGCCGGATCGCTTCATCAAGGGCGAATGCCCGAAGTGTCACGCAAAGGATCAATATGGCGACAACTGCGAGGTATGCGGCGCGGCCTATGCACCGATCGAACTGATCAACCCGTATTCGGCCGTATCGGGTGCCGCGCCCGTCATGCGTAACTCGGATCACTATTTCTTCAAACTGTCCGCCGACACCTGCCAGCAATTTTTGCGCCAATGGACGCGTAGCGGTTCGCTGCAATCGGAAGCGGCCAACAAGATGCAGGAATGGCTGGGCACGGAGGGGGAGAACAAGCTCTCCGACTGGGACATCTCGCGCGACGCGCCCTATTTCGGCTTCGAAATCCCGGATGCGCCGGGCAAGTATTTCTACGTCTGGCTGGATGCGCCGGTAGGCTACATGGGCAGCTTCAGGCAACTGTGCAACAACAGTGCATCGACGCTTGAGTTTGACGAATACTGGAAACCGGATTCGACGACCGAGCTGTATCACTTCATCGGCAAGGATATTTTGTATTTCCATGCGCTGTTCTGGCCAGCGATGCTCGAACACGCAGGTTTCAGAACGCCGACCAAGCTGTTCGCGCACGGGTTCTTGACCGTCAACGGCGAGAAGATGAGCAAATCGCGCGGCACCTTCATCACCGCGAAGAGCTATGTCGACAACATCAAAAACACCGAGTATCTACGCTATTACTACGCCGCCAAGATCAACGGCTCGATGGAAGATCTGGATCTGAATCTGGACGATTTCGTCGCCAAGGTAAATTCGGATCTGATCGGCAAATACATCAACATCGCCAGCCGCTGCGCAGGCTTCATCGCCAAAAAATTCGACGGTAAACTGGGCGCGACCGACCTTGCCGCCAGCAGCGAATTTCAAGCCGCCTATGCCAGCGGTGACATCGCGAAAAGTTTTGAAGCACGCGATTTCTCACGCGCCTTGCGCGAAATCATGCGTCTGGCTGATGTCGCGAATCAGTACATCGCCGAGCAAAAACCGTGGGAGCTGGCAAAGCAGGAAGGCTCAGAAGCACAACTGCATATCGCCTGCTCCACCGCGATGACGCTGTTCCGCGACCTGACGCTGTATTTAAAACCGGTGCTGCCTGTGCTGGCAGGTCAGGTCGAAGCTTTCCTCAATATCGCTCCCCTGATGTGGACGGGAGTATGGCAGGCCCTGCCAGACGGACACGGCATCAACACCTATCAACATCTGGCCACCCGTCTCGACCCTAAGCTGATCGAAGCGATGAACGCCGCCAATATGGAAAGTTTAAAACCTGTGACAGAATCTCACTCAGAAACGCGTCATGCCGAAGCGCAGCAACACGCCATTACACCAATCGCCGAGACGATTTCAATCGAAGATTTCTCGAAGATAGACCTGCGCGTGGCGATGATCGTCAATGCTGAACACGTGGAAGGCGCAGAAAAGCTCTTGAAACTGACGCTGGATATCGGTGAGGCTGCGCCGCGCACGGTGTTTGCCGGCATCAAATCCGCTTATGATCCGGCAGAACTCAAGGGGCGCATGACGGTAATGGTCGCTAATCTCGCCCCGCGCAAAATGAAGTTCGGCATGAGCGAAGGCATGGTACTGGCCGCCTCAGGCAGCACGCCAGGATTGTTCGTCCTGTCGCCTGATGCGGGCGCGACGCCGGGAATGCGCATCAAATAATCAGGGATATTGATTCGGTTTTGTTATTCCTGAGCAATCGGGAATAACAGCTATTTTTCGGGGCTGATCGCCGTCAAAATAGCCTGCAAAATCGCAACCGGTGTCGGGGGGCAGCCGCTGACAGCGACATCCACCGGAATCACATTGGCTATGTTGCCGCAGCTCGCATAGTTATCGACATCCGTCCCAAAAATGCCGCCGTTACAGGCGCATTCGCCGATTGCCACCACCAGTTTCGGATCGGGCGTCGCCTCATAGGTGCGCTTCAAGGCCACTTCCATATGGCGCGACACGGGCCCCGTCACCAGCAGCATATCGGCATGACGGGGACTTGCGACGAACTTAATCCCTAAGCCTTCCAGATTGTAATAGGCATTGTTGACCGCATGGATCTCCAGCTCGCAACCGTTACACGAACCCGCATCGACCAGACGGATGCTGAGCGCACCGCCGAACGCATCCAATATCTGCTGCTGCAAGTGCGCAGGCGTCACCCGCAGCGATTCGTCAGACTGCGGTGCGGCCTCGGTTTTAATGCCGGTTTTGATGATCTGCCTGATAATTTGATACATGACGTTCCTCTACAGATCGCAGCCTGAATAGCTCAGGTTGAACGATTTATTGATGAGCGGAAAATCCGGCACGATGTTGCCGATGATCGCGTGCTCGAGCACAGGCCAGTTTTGCCACGAAGGGTCGTGCGGATGCACGCGGTCGAGATTGCCCGCTGCATCGGTGTGAATCGCGACCATCACCTCGCCGCGCCAGCCCTCGACCATGCCGACCCCAAAGCCGTTCGCCGGCAGCGAGGCCAGCGGATACGCCAGATCGCCGGTACCCAGCAAATTGGCCATGATCTCGCGCTGCAAACGGAGCGATTCCAATAATTCATCGAAGCGCACGTTGACCCTAGCCGCCACATCGCCGTTCTGATGCGTGGCCATCTGCACATCCAGCATGCCGTAAGGCGCACAAGCGAACTGCACGCGCATATCCCACGCCTGCGAACTGGCGCGTCCAGCCAGACCGCACAGTCCCAGTTGTGCCGCGAGCTTGGGCGCGACGCGCCCGGTGCCGATGAAGCGATCCTGCACACCGGCGTGTTCTTCGTAGAGCCGGCGCAACAGCTGCACCTCACGCGTGAGCATTGCGCACTCCTCGCTCAGCACTTTTTTACCGGCCTCATCAAGGTCTACGCTCACGCCACCGGGCACCACCGCATCCATCAGATAGCGATGACCGAACAGCGCCGCATTGTGACGCAGCACCTGCTCTTTCAAAATCCAGAACTGCGCGAAACCGAATGAAAAGGCGACATCATTGCCCAGATACCCCAGATCGCCCAGATGATTGGCAATGCGTTCCCGCTCCAGAAACAACGCGCGCAGCCACAGGGCACGATCGGGCGGCGTCTTATCCGCGATACATTCCGCGGCCATCGCATAGGCCCACGCGTAGGCGACCGTACTGTCGCCGCTCACGCGTCCTGCAAGTTTTGCGCCTTGCTGCAACGTACTGCTTTCAAAACGCTTTTCAATGCCCTTGTGGATATAGCCTAAACGTTCTTCGAGGCGCAGCACTTTTTCGCCGACCACGGAAAAACGAAAATGTCCGGGCTCGATGATGCCCGCATGCACAGGACCCACCGGTATTTCATGCACGCCCTGCCCTTCAACGCGCACAAACGGATAGTCATCCAGATCTGAACGCAGTGCAGCCTGCGCATCGAAATCCTTGCGCAGCGGAAAGCTGTCATCCGCCCACGCGGCATGGCGCAACCAGCGGCGCTGATCGGCGGCCTGTAGCGCGGCCATTCCCAGCATATCGTACACGGCGCGCTGCATCCGGTTGGCTGACGGGAAAATTCGGCTGATATCGGGATAGCTTGGAACCTGTCGAGACAGCGGCAGATTCAGGCACAGCAACCCCGTTTGGGTGAGCAACAGCACGTGCAGCACAAACCCCGCCTCCCGCCTGTCGCGCCCCCAGATCGCCACCAACCGCCCGCCCGACTCGCGCACCTTATGGCAAATCAACTGCAAGTCGCCGGCAACAATCGGCGCCTGCCAAGCGGGAATCGCGGTCGGAAACGGGGTCAGTTGCAGATTCGGATGAAGGTTATTCATAGCATTAACTCAACAAGGCGGCAGCCTGACGATACCAGTTGGCAAGATAGGCGGGCATATACAGCCCCAGGATCAGTACCAGCAACAGGTGAATAAATACCGGCATCAGCGCGGGCGTATGCGGCAGCGGTTTGACGTTAGCCTGACCGAACACCATAGGCTGCACACGACCGAAAATCGCCGCAAATGCGATCCCTAACGAAATCAGTAAAAAGGGCGTGGTCCACGGATATTCGTGCATCGCAGTGGTGATGATGAGAAATTCACTGGCAAACACACCGAACGGCGGCATGCCCAATATCGCCAGCGTGCCTAACATCAGCCCCCAGCCGACTGTCGGACTCACTTGCATCAGACCACGGATGCGATCCATCTGCTGGGTGCCGGATTTTTGCACCGCATGGCCTACCGCGAAGAAGATCGCCGATTTGGTCAGCGAATGCATGCTCATGTGCAGCAGCGCGGCGAACGTGGCCACCTTGCCGCCCATGCCGAAGGCGAAGGTGATCAGCCCCATGTGCTCGATCGAGGAATAGGCGAACATGCGTTTGATGTCTTTTTGGCGCGACAAAAACAGCGCGGCCACCACCACCGAGAGCAAACCAAACCCCATCATCAGATTGCCGGCGAAGTGATTGCCGAGCGATCCGTCCACCAGCACCTTGCTGCGCATCACCGCACACAGCGCGACGTTGAGCAGCAGACCGGACAGCACGGCCGACACCGGCGTTGGCCCTTCCGCATGCGCGTCCGGCAACCAGCTGTGCAGCGGCACAAGGCCGATCTTGGTGCCGTAGCCTACCAGCAAAAACACGAAGGCCAGTTTCAATACCGTGGGTTCGAGCGATCCTTTGACTTCATTGAGATGGGTCCACAACAGTGCGGTGCCGCCATCACCGATGACGCGCTCGGCAGCGAAATACAACAGGATGGTGCCGAACAGCGCCAGCGCGATGCCAACGCCACACAGGATAAAGTATTTCCACGCGGCCTCTAAGCTCGCCGGCGTGCGGTAAAGGCTGACCAGCAGCACGGTGGTTAAGGTGGCCGCCTCCATCGCCACCCAGATGATGCCCATGTTGTTGGTGGTCAGCGCGACCAGCATCGTGAAGGTAAACAGCTGATACATGCTGTAATACAAATGCAGCATCGAAGTCGAGAGTTTGCCGTGATGCTGTTCGATGCGCATGTAGGGTCGCGAAAACAAGGAGGTCGTAAAGGCGACAAAGGCGGTCAGCGCGACCAGAAACACATTGAACTGATCGATGAAAAACTGCTCATTGAAAGCGGTCTGCGGTCCCGAATCGATCACTGCGATGCTCAACAAGACGGAGGCGGCAAAGGTGCAACCGCTCATCACCGAATTGAGTTCGGCAGCCCATCGGCGCGCGCCGAATACCGCCAGCACGATGCCGCCCGTCAAAGGCATCGCCAGCAAGGCTAATAGTTGCAGCTCAATCATCTTTGAGTTTCTCCATATGCGTGATATCCAGACTCTCGAAAGTCTCGCGTATCTGGAAGAAGAAAATCCCGAAAATAAAAGTCGCCACCAGCACATCCAGTGCGATACCGAATTCGACCACCAATGGCATGCCCTGCGTTGCGCTGGTCGCGGCAAAAAACAGGCTGTTCTCCAGCGACAGGAAGGCGACCACCTGAGAGACTGCCTTGCGCCGCGTCAGCATCATCAGCAAGGAGAGCAGCACGGAGGCCAGCGCGATGCCGATCAACCCGCGCGTAATCCCTTCGGAGAGCTGCGAGATCGGCGCTGCCAGATTGAAGGAAAAAATCACCAACCCGATGCCGACTAACATGGTCGTCGGGATGTTGATCAGCGTCTCCACATCCCATCTGACATTGAGTTTGCGGATCAGCCTGTGCAACAGCCACGGCAGCAGCAGCACCTTGAGGATCAGCGTCAGTCCGGCCGAATAATACAGATGGTGTTGTGCGGTCGAATAGGCCACCACGAAGGTGCTGAGCGCCAGAATGCCGCCCTGCCAGGCGAACAGATTGATCAAGGAAAGAATGCGACGCTGGGCGAGCATCGCGAACACCACCAGCAACAGCAAGGAAGCGAGCAGGTTGACGAACTGCAATATCAGCGGGATCTGCATTTAAGCCCCTAGCAGAAAGTGGATCAAGAGGCCGAGCACCCCCAGCAAAAATGCCGTGCCCAGAAATTCGGGGGCGCGGAAGATGCGCATCTTGGCCATCGAGGCTTCGAGCAGCGCCAGCCCTGCCCCGGCCAGCAGCATCTTGCCGCACAGCAACCCCATAGCCAGCGGCAGTCCTGCCCAGTTACCGACTTCGATCATGCCGTGCGGCAGGAATAAGGCGATGCCGACGCTCAGATAGGCAAACAGTTTCAGGCTGCTCGCCCATTCGATCAGCGCCAGATGGCGCGCCGAATATTCCAGTATCATCGCCTCATGTATCATCGTCAGCTCCAGATGGGTGCTGGGGTTATCCACCGGAATACGCGCATTCTCGGCTAAGAGGATCATCACGAAGGCGATGCCAGCAAACGCTAAGCTGGGATACAAAATGAACCGATGGTGAGCGAAGGTCTCGACGATATGCGTCAGTTGCGTCGACTGACTAATCAGCGAGGCGGTAAACAGCACCATCAGCAGGGCGGGTTCAGCCAAAAATGACACCAGCATCTCGCGCCGTGCGCCCATGCTGCCGAACGAGGTGCCGATATCCATCGCCGCCAGCGCGATAAACATCCGCGCCAGCGCAAACACGCCGACCAGGGCGATCACATCGGCCGCGCGGGAAAACGGCAAATCAACCGCGATGATGGGAATAATGGCGGCCGCCAGCCACATGCAGCCGAAGACAATATAGGGCGTGATGCGGAACAGCCATGAGGCATTGTCTGCAATCACGGCATCCTTATGGAACAGCTTATTGAGCACCCTGTAAGGTTGCAACAGGCCGGCACCGCTGCGATTTTGCAGCCACGCCTGACACTGCCCCACCCAACCTGTGAGCAGAGGGGCTGCCAGCACCACCAGCAGCAACTGGGTGAGCTGAAAAATAATCCCTAAAATTTGTTCCGGATTTCTCATCACACGAACACCAACAGCACGATCAGCGTCACGAAGGTATACGCCAGATACAGATGGATGCGCCCGTGCTGCAACAGGGAGACCCAGCCGGAGAGTTTTTCAGTCAGCGCCTTTAACGGCAGATACAGCAAATACCACAGTTTATCTTCGCTGATCCCGTGATATTTCGGCTCTGTATCGAACGGCGTCGGCACTTCATTCTCGATTTTGAAGAAAGGCTCAAAGATGCGCCTGATCGGCTGTCCGAACCCTTCGGCGCTATCCTGCATGCGCGCGGTCTGCAGAGGATAACCGCAGTCCCATGCCGGGCCTCGCTTAGACCTGCCGTGATACAGGCGCCGCACCAGCAGGACGGTGAGCAGCATCACGCCCAGCACCGCCAGCAGAAAATAGAGCGGGCCGTAACTTGCCCGATGCGTATCGACGGGTGCTAAAAACATCCAGTTGGCACTGGCATTGCCCAGATGCGCACCCAGCAGCATCTGCGACACAGCATCGATCTGCTGGATCACGAAAACGGGTGCCAGCCCCAGCAGCACGCAACCTGCGGCCAGCCAAAGCAGCCCCGCGCGCTCCCAATAGTCCGCATCATGCGCCACTTTATGCGCGTTCTCGCGGCGCTGGCCCAGAAAAATAACGCCGTAGAATTTCACCATCACATAGGCTGATAGTGCCGCAGCCAGCGCAATGCCTGCGGCTGCGACCGGCACCAGCATATTGACATAGCTGTTAGGGAGGCCCGGTGAGAGCAAAAAAGCCTGCAACAGCAGCCACTCGGAGACAAATCCGTTGAGCGGCGGCAGACCCGATATGGCCAGCACGCCGACCAGCATCAGCACCGAAACCCACGGCATGGGGTGGATCAGGCCGCCTAACTGCCCCATATTTCGCTCGCCGGTGGCATGTAAAATTGAACCTGTGCCGATAAACAACAGACTCTTGAAAAACGCGTGGTTCAGGCTGTGATACAGCGTCGCCGTCAACGCCAGCGCCGCCAGCGTATGCTTGCCATACACATGAAAAATCAACGTAAGACCGATGCCGACCATCAGCAGTCCGATGTTTTCAATCGACGAATAGGCAAGCAGGCGTTTCATGTCGCCCTGAACTGCAGCAAACATAACACCGAACACGGCGGTAATGAGGCCCAGCCCCAGCGCCAAGACGCCCCACCACCACAGTTGCGTACCCAAAAGATCGAAGGTGACGCGTAAAAGTCCGTAGATTGCCATCTTGAGCATCACGCCGCTCATCAGTGCCGATACAGGAGACGGCGCGGCAGGATGCGCTTCGGGCAACCAGACATGCATGGGCAGTAATCCCGCCTTAGCACCAAAGCCTGCCAGCGCCAGCAAGAAGGCAACTGACGACCAGAAACCTGTCAGGGTGACCTCGCGCATCGCGCCAAAGGTATACGCACCGATGCCGTGTCCTGCCTGCATCACGCCGAAACTCAGCAGAATCGCCACTGCCCCCACATGCGCGATCAGCAGATATAAAAAACCGGCACGCCGGATCTCCGGAATCGCATGATCGGTTGTGACCAGAAAATAGGAAGACAGCGCCATGGTCTCCCACGCCACCATGAAAAGATAGGCATCATCGGCCAGCAAGACCAGCGCCATGCTGGCTAGAAACAGGTGATATTCCAGACACAGCAGTCCCAGCACGCGGCCGCGTGTTTTCTTGAAATATCCGGCAGAAAACAACGAAATACCAAACGAGGCGCCGCCCAGCAAAATGAGGAAAAACGAGGAGAGTGCGTCAAGGCGCAAGTGGATCGGCAGATCGGGCAGCCCCAGCGGCAACACCGCGATATTGGCGACGCCGCCCAGCGCCGACAAACCAGTTGCAGCCAGCAGCAATGAAATACACGCGCTTAGCGGGAAAATCACGCGACAAATGACCTGCGGCGCACGTTGCAATGCCAGTCCCAGCAGGCCTTGGGCTATCCACAGCAAGATCACTGTGCACACAACATCGATCGGTAAAATGCTAAATGCGTCCATCCGGAATTTCGGCTTGCCTCATTGTTGCCAACAAGCGACGATTCTACTCCTGATAACCTCCTATGCTCAATGAATAGCACGTCGCCCATCCGATTTTTAGCTGGAGGCTTGAAATAGATCCACCACAATCTGCGCCAAGCGCTCGCTTATGAATTCCGTAAATCGAGATGCGACGGGCCTACTCGATCACTTCCGCGCTCAGAGCACAGCCAGTTTTTTTGTCATCTCACTACGCTCCACCGCATATTCACCCGTGAGCACAAATCCGAGCAGCTTGTCTGCATGATTGAAAAATCCCATCTTCACCCCATTGCCGGAAGCCAATGTTTGCCATGTACCAACGGCATCACGCGCCACGGGTGATATCACAATAGGATGTGCGGGGGTTTTAATAACGACCGGCATGGCAGGAAACTCAACGCTTGCATTTTCATTGCCAAGAATTTTTGCCAGCGCACGTCCTGCATGCATGATAGGCAGAACGAAGGGCAACACCCGGCCTTCTATTTCGGCGCAATCTCCCAGCGCAAATATCGCGTCGTCATTTGTCCGCAGCTGATCGTCCACCACAATCCCGCGATTCACAACGATACCTGCATCCTTTGCTAATTGAATACGCGGACGCAAACCAATGGCGGATAACACAAGGTCGGCATGAATGATCGTGTCATCGGTGAGGGTGAGCACTTTGCCTGCGCCCATGGAATCGATACTTTGCACTGCAGTACCGAAACGCCAGCTTACGCCAAGCCTGGCCAGCGGTTCAAGGAGTTGCGTCCCGGCCTGCGCAGGCATCAGGCTGGCGAGCGGACAGGGGCCAGGATCAATCACGGTGACCGCATACCCGGCAGAGGCGAGATCATTGGCGAATTCACAGCCTATAAGGCCGCCCCCCATGATGGCGATCGATTTTGCCGTGCCCAGCTCATCACGCAGTCTGGCGTAATCTGTCAGGTCGTTCACTGATAATACGGATTCTGCCGCGTTGCCTTTGAGCGGAATACGGATCGGGTCAGCACCCAAAGCCAGCACCAGTTTGTCGTACTCGACGGCTCCCGAGGCAGTATCCAATTGTTTTTTACTGCGATGGATAGCGCCCACCTCAGTATTCGCAAGCACGTTAATACCAAGCTGTTGGGCCATGCCAGCCGCAGGCGTCAGCACAAGACTGGCCGCATCTTTTTTCTGTGCAAACGCATTCGACAGCATAGGTTTTGAATAGCTGTCGGCACTGTCGCGAGACACCAAAGTGACCGGAATTTCTCGATTGAGTTTGCGCAGTTCGCGAATCACGGTATAGGCGGCAAGCCCGCTTCCTATCACGACAATTGGTTTCACAATGGTCCCCTTATTCTTCGAGCAGACTGCGCAGCATCCACGCATTTTGTTCATGGATCATCATGCGTTGAGTCAGCAAGTCGGCAGTAGCCTGATCGCCCGCTTTTTCGGCAAGGGGAAATACTGCTCGTGCCGTGCGCACCACCGCTTCCTGACCTTCGACTAACTGACAGATCATTTCCCTTGCATTCGGCACGCCCTCGCTTTCATTAATCGAGGTCAGCCCGGCAAACTCTTTGTAGCTACCGGGGGCAGGGTAGCCCAAGACGCGGATACGCTCTGCGAGCGAGTCAACCGCCAGCCAGCTTTCGTTGTATTGCGCCATAAACATCTGGTGCAAAGTTTGAAACATCGGTCCCGTCACATTCCAATGAAAATTATGCGTCTTAAGATACAGGGTATAGGTATCAGCCAGCATTCTAGACAGCCCGCCGGCAATTTTTTGCCTATCTTTTTCAGACAGGCCAATATTGATAGCCAAGGGCTTGTTGTGATTAACTTTGCTCATGATGCTCTCCTTTTTAGTAAGAAGCAGATTGATCCCTAACCTTCGGCAAGCGAAAGATAACGGATTTTTTTAACGGCCTTCTAAACCTCGATCATTTCAAAATCAGCTTTCGCAACCCCGCAATCGGGGCACGCCCAGTCTTCAGGAATGTCTTGCCACGCAGTACCCGGCGGGATGCCCTCATCAGGCAAACCATCCACTTCGTTATAAATAAAACCGCAAACGACACATTGCCAAACTTTCATGGTGTTCTCCTTTTTATACGTTAAGCAATTTTTGCCAAAACGGCGCTGTACTGATTGGCGTGGCGCTCTTCTACTTTGGCCAATGCCGCGAATCGCCTGGCCGCTTTCTCCAATGTCGCTTTAAAAATTTCAGCGTGCGCTTTCGATTCATCGATCTGTTGCTTAATTTCGCCTATGGCAGCGGCATGCCCCTCTTGCTGTGCGGTTTTAAGGAAGCCGGGGTACATTTCACTGTATTCGTAAGTCTCGCCTTCGATGGCCATTTGTAAGCAGCGCGCCGTGCTCATTTCGGCTTTGGGATAAAGCAAATCAAGGTGTCCCATTGCGTGCTGTACTTCCTGCGCGGCGGTTTCTTCAAAAACACGCGCAACCTCTTCATGTCCTTCCGCGCGTGCAATTTTGGCAAAGTAGCGATACTTGGCATGTGCCATAGATTCACCGGCAAATGCGGCCTCAAGATTGGCCCTCGTTTTGATTTCAGGTCGTTGCATGTTGTTCTCCTGTTTAATTGAAAAGGTATTGCTGCCCACGGCTGCAATGTATGCCTTGCACTTCCATAAATCCAATTGATTGTTTTAGCAAAGCTGATTTACTATTCAAATCACAATGGAGGAATCATGACCCTGAATGAACTGCGTTTTATTGTCGCTGTCGCGCAAGAGCGGAATTTTCGCCGCGCTGCAGAAAAATCTTTTATCAGCCAGCCCGCGCTGTCACTAGCGATACAAAAGCTCGAAGAAGAGTTGGGGCTAAAGATTTTTGAGCGCGGCAAGAGCGAAATCACGATGACGGCGATAGGCAATACCATTATTGAACAGGCGCAGCGCGTATTGGAAGAAGCGGAGCGTCTTCGCGAAATGGCCAAACAAGGCAGCAATCAGCTCGCTGTGCCGTTGCGTATCGGCATTATTCACAGCGTTGCCCCCTATTTGTTGCCCGATTTGATTCCCGCGCTGCAAGCAATCGCGCCTGAACTCTCGCTGGAAATTGAAGAAAATATTACGGCCAATTTGGAGGTTCTGCTGCGTAACGGCATGCTGGACGTCATAGTGATTGCCCTACCCTTTGGTGATTCTGGCATTCTCACCCATGCACTGTATGACGAAGCGTTCGAGGTCGTCGTACATAGCAAACACGCCTGGGCCGCCCGAGACCACATTCACGCTCAAGAGTTGGCCGGAGAAAAAGTGCTGCTGCTCGATTCCGGCCACTGCTTCAGCAATCAGGTGGCAGAAGTATGTCCTGAGCTCAACCGCAAAGGAGTGAATACTAAAAAGGGCACTTCACTGGAAACCATACGCAATATGGTTGCGTCCGGTTTGGGCATTACCGTGTTACCGGCATCGGCCAACGGCCCGCGCTATCACAGCCCTTTGCTAAAAGTAATTCCTTTTGCTGCGCCGATCCCCTCGCGGCGCATCGCTTTAGCATGGCGTAAAAGTTTTCCCCGCACTCAGGCAATTGATGTTTTAGTCAACGCGTTTTTGCAGACTCATATTATTGGCATCAAAGCGTTAGTCAAACCGCTTACTTGACGGCTGACTCATATCTTTTGCTCTTTTTTCCGGACATGCGTTCCGCAATATTTGGTCGGGGGTCTGCAAAAAAAGCACATCACAACAGCAAGGCGATTTTTAGCAGCCGGACGAAGCAGACTTCCCAAGCCCGTGCAGGCCTGTGCATTGCATACCCTCCTTGTAAGCACGCCAAGCGCGGGGATACAGAGGTTCGGTATATCAGAACGCAGCGTCCTTGTTCTCGTACCAACTCTTACTGCGTTTTACGAGGTAGACCACGCTCAACATCACAGGCACTTCAATCAATACGCCGACGACCGTTGCCAAGGCGGCACCGGATTCGAAACCGAACAAGCTGATTGCTGCAGCCACTGCCAACTCAAAGAAATTTGATGCGCCGATCAACGCTGAAGGACCGGCCACACAATGTGCCTCACCCACACGGCGATTCAGCCAATAGGCCAGAGCCGAGTTGAAATAAACCTGAATCGTAATTGGCACGGCAAGCATGGCAATAATAAGCGGTTGTTCGACAATCGCTCTGCCCTGAAAAGCGAACAACAGCACTAAGGTCAGCAGCAGCGCGGAGATTGACCACGGGCCAATTTTTTGTAGCGTCTGATCAAAAGCGGCCTGCCCGTTGTGAAGCAGTGCCCGGCGCAATAGTTGCGAGAGAATAACCGGTATTACGATGTACAGCACCACCGACACTAGCAGCGTATCCCACGGTACCACGATGGCGGAAAGCCCCAGCAACAAGGCGACCAGCGGCGCGAAGGCGAACACCATGATGGCATCGTTCAGGGCGACCTGACTCAAGGTGAACAGCGGCTCACCGTTAACCAGACGGCTCCAGACAAACACCATCGCGGTGCAGGGGGCTGCCGCCAGCAAAATCAGACCCGCCACATAACTGTCCAATTGCGCTGCGGGCAGATACGGCGCGAACAGGTGCCTGATGAATATCCAGCCTAGTAGCGCCATCGAAAAGGGCTTCACAGCCCAGTTGATAAAGAGCGTTACGCCGATGCCGCGCCAATGTTTGCCGACCTCATGGAGCGCGCCAAAATCAATGCGCAGCAGCATGGGAATAATCATGACCCAAATCAGCAGACCGACAGGAATGTTAACCCGGGCGATCTCCAGCGTACCCAACCAGTGGAACGGCGCAGGAAAGAACTGTCCCAGCACGACGCCTGCGATGATGCACAGAAAAACCCACAGCGTCAGATAGCGTTCAAAGTTGCTCATGATTTAATCCTAATGTTTATGTCGGTTTGACCAACGCTCGCAGCGCGGCAATCCCGACCGGCTCCTCAGCCTGAACCGGCACAACCGCAATCCGCTTGGAATGCTGTTGTTGTACGGCCTCCAGTTGCGCCCATTCATGTTCAGCCCGCAGCGCCAGCAATGGTGAAGCAGGATGGGCGGCGGCTAGGCTTTGATTAACGATCCATGCCCAAGGCTCAATACCGGCACGCCGCAAGTCCTGCTGCAAGCTCGCCGCTTCCAGCACCGGTGTCGTTTCAGCCAAGGTCACAATCAGTATGCGTGTGTGTTCTTGATTCTGAAGTTGCATCATCGGTGTGGTGAAGTGACTATTTTCCTTCATGTTGCGTGCGACTTCGCGGTGGTAAGCACCGGTCGCATCCAGCAACAGCAAGGTGTGCCCGGTCGGTGCGGTATCCATCACCACGAAGGCATGATTCGCTTCTCGAATGGCGCGGGAAAACGCCTGAAAAACGGCAATTTCTTCAGTACAGGGTGAGCGTAAATCCTCTTCCAGCAACGCACGACCTTGCGCATCCAGCTCCTTGCCCTTGCTTGCCAGCACATTCTGGCGATAGCGCTCAGTCTCAAGACGTGGATCGATACGGCTCACGCTCAAATTTGCCATTTCGCCATGCAAGGTATCGGCAAGATGCGCGGCAGGATCGGAGGTCGTAAGATTGACCGTATGCCCGCGCGCAGCCAGTTCAACTGCAATTGCAGCAGCCAAGGTGGTCTTACCCACGCCACCTTTACCCATCAGCATGATTAAGCCATGTCCTTTTTTTTCAAACTCATCGATCAAACCGGCCAGATTGGGGAGTTCGACATCGCGATGCATAAGGGCCGCGGGTGAACTGACCGGACTGTCGCTCAGCAAGGCACGCAAAGCATCCACCCCTACCAAATTAAAAGGCAACAAGCTACGCATGTCGGTTGTTAAATTGCGTAACACTTCAGGCATGGTATCGAGTGCATTCCGTTCGCGCCTGAAAATGGCCAATGCCACCGGATCGCTAGTTTCACTTTCGGGCATGCAACCATTTACGGCCAGATACGGGTCGGAAAAACCGATATGTGCCAATTCTTCGCGGGTGCGTCCGGCCTCCTGCAAGGTCGAGCGCTGTGCTCGCGCAACCAGAATCAGCCGTGTGCGGCGAGCATCCGACAACACGGCAACGGCATCGCTGTAGCGCTGACGCTGTTTCTCCAGTCCTGCCAGCGGGCCGAGACAAGACGCATCACCTTTGCCAGTATCCAGAAAACCCGTCCAGGCACCCGGCAGTTGCAGCAAACGAATCGTGTGCCCTGTCGGTGCCGTATCGAAAATGATGTGGTTGTAACTTTCCGTCAAGACGGTATCGGTTAGCAAAGCGGTGAATTCATCGAACGCCGCAATTTCAGTGGTGCAGGCGCCAGACAACTGCTCTTCTATTCCCCTGACGACCGCCTCCGGCAATACGCCACGAACAGGACCTACGATGCGGTCGCGATAAGCCTGGGCAGCAGCCTGCGGGTCAATTTCCAACGCAGACAAATTGGGCACCACAGTAATAGGGGTGATGCTGTTGCCAATCGTGACACCGAACACCTGCCCTACGTTCGAAGCAGGATCGGTGCTCACCAGCAACACCCGCCGGCCTTCATCGGCCAAACGAACGGCCGTGGCGCACGCAAGAGACGTTTTACCGACACCGCCTTTGCCGGTAAAAAACAGAAAGCGCGGTAAATTTTGCAGCATTTTCATGACATCGACCCTGCAGTTTATTAGCAGCACTTGCTGCCGGAGCAGCAGGCTTTCACGTCGAAGATAGTCGTATCAGCGGAGGCGCTGGAAAGACCGGCAAAGCGCGCCAGTTCATCCCGGGTCGGATAGCGTCCCGCCAGCACAATCTCACCATCGACCACTATCAGCGGCAAAACGCCTGATCTTTCCAGAAAAGCTTTGGCAACCGCGTTATTAACAAAATCCATCGGTTGCTGTGCCAGATTAAAACGCTCGATCTGACCACCCGAATGTTTCAACCAATCCACGTCAGCGCTGAAATTGACCAAGGACTGATCAATCTCCGTTCCGCACACGCCGGTACTGCAACACAATGCGGGATCAAATATCTGTAGCTTTTTCACACCCTACTCCTTTAGTCTTGGATACGACCGATCTCAGACAACTTTTCTTTCAATACCATTTTGTCCAGTTTTTCGAATGGCAAGGCCATGAATAACTGAATACGTCGAGCCAACTGCTCAGCGGCTTTATTGAATGCAGCACGACGTGCCTGATCACCTTCGATATGGGCCGGGTCAGGAATACCCCAGTGTGCCGTCGCAGGTTTGCCCAACCAGAGCGGACAAGCTTCACCCGCTGCGTTGTCGCAAACGGTAAAAATAAAATCGAATTCAGGCGCGCCGGGGGCGGCAAATTCATCCCAGCTCTTGCTGCGCAGCCCTTCGGTGCTGTGGCCATTGGCATTCAGCCATTCCAGCGCGCCCGGATTGACTTTGCCCGCAGGTCTGCTGCCCGCACTGTAGGCCTTAAACTTGCCCCGACCCAGCGTGTTGAATAACACCTCACCCAAGATACTGCGTGCGGAATTGCCCGTACACAAAATCAATACGTTGTATTGCTTCTCGCTCATTTTGTAACTCCTAAATTATCAACAAATTGTGTCAGGCACCTTACAGGCCGCCGGATCGCCTCCGCAGCAGTTCTCAGTCAGGTAAACCACCATGCCATTCATGACCTCGAAATTTGCCGAGTAATAAACAAAACGACCATCCTGCCGACTCTCGATCAACCCCGCATGACTCAGTGTTTTAAAATGAAATGACATCGTGGCCGCAGAGGCATTGAGCTTTTCAGCGATCGATCCCGCCGCCATCCCTTCAGGGCCGGCGGCAACTAACAGCCGGTAAACTCCCAGACGTGTGGATTGCGCAAGCGCTGCCAAAGCCTTAACTACCTGTGTGGATTCCATCATATATTTTGATTATTAAACAATTATTAAATTGATTGGCTGATTAAAGCATTAAATCATCTGGCATGCAACTGCATGCGGCTGCGCAAAGTCACTTTGACGATTCTTAGGTTAAGTACGGCCTTACCCCCCCCTGCGAAAGTGTCAATAAAGAAAAACCCTCTATATCAAAAGACACAGAGGGTTTAGTTTACATTACTACCAGAGGTATACTCTAAAACGGGATATCGTCGTCGAAGTTATCAAAATTGCGTGCCTGACTTGCAGCGGGCGCAGGTGCTGATCTCGGTGCCGAGGGCGCTTGAGAACGCGCAGACTGAGACGACTGGGACGGCTGATCGTCCATCACTTCAAAACTGCCACCGGTTGATTTTCCGCCCAGCATAGTCATCTCGTTCACCAGAATTTCCGTGGTATAACGATCTTTGCCTTCCTTGTCCTGCCACTTGCGCGTCTGCAACTTACCTTCGACATAGATCATCGAGCCTTTTTTCAGGTATTCGCCAGCGACTTCCGCCAGACGACGATAGAAGGTCAGGTTATGCCATTCGGTCTTTTCCTGCTTGACGCCGCTCTTATCCTTCCAGTTTTCAGAAGTTGCCAGCGTCGCATTGGTGACCGCTTCCCCGTTAGGCATATAGCGCGTTTCAGGGTCTTTGCCCAAACGGCCGATCAAAATCACTTTATTTACCGACATGTCCTACTCCCTGTATTCACGCAATGGACCCGCCTGTCGCCAGCCCATCGATCATAAGTTAAAAATTCATCCGCTTTTGATTTTAAACCATCTGATCAAATAACATCAGGCGAAATTATACGCTGATCGCGGCGGCGGCCTCTTTGAACCTGATCAGCCAGTGGCACGTCGCCTTTATTTTCGGCTAACTTTATCCGACTAAATTTGTCAGGTAAAATAGCGGTATTACCGTACAAGACTCCGTCGCATGATCAAATTTACCTTCGATAACCGCTTCGTCAACGAATTGCCGGGCGATCAAAGCGGCTCACTGCACTCCCGCCAGACGCCAGACGTCTGCTGGGCATCGGTCGATCCGACACCGGTAGCCCGGCCTGTTTTGCTGGCTTATTCAAGCGCGATGGCCAGCCTGCTGAATCTCAGCCATGAGGAGGTGCATTCGGCAGCATTTCTGCAGGCCTTTAGCGGCAATCAGTTATTACCCGGAATGCGCCCTTACGCCGCCTGCTACGGCGGACACCAGTTCGGCCATTGGGCAGGACAATTAGGGGATGGACGTGCGATTTCGCTGGGGGAAGTAATCAACCGGCAAGGTGAGCGATGGGAGCTCCAGCTCAAGGGTGCCGGCATGACGCCGTATTCGCGTCGCGCCGACGGACGTGCCGTGCTGCGCTCGTCACTGCGTGAATTTTTGTGCAGCGAAGCCATGCACCATCTGGGCATCCCCACGACACGCGCACTGAGTCTGATCGGTACGGGCGACTCGGTAATGCGGGATATGTTCTACGACGGGCACCCGAATGATGAACCCGGCGCCATTGTCTGCCGGATCGCGCCCTCTTTTATTCGCTTCGGAAATTTCGAGCTACTGGCAGCGCGCGGCGAGCACGAGCTACTCCAACGGCTGGTTGATTTCACCATCGACCGCGACTTTCAAGAGATCAGCAAAGAAGCGGACGACTATTTGTCCGACTGGTTTACGCTAGTGTGTGAGCGAACGGCAAAGCTGGTGGTGGATTGGCTGAGAGTCGGCTTCGTGCACGGTGTGATGAACACCGACAATATGTCCATTCTCGGTCTAACCATTGATTACGGCCCCTATGGCTGGATCGACAACTTCGATCCCGGCTGGACGCCCAACACCACGGACAGCGAATGGCGTCGCTATTGCCTGTCGCAGCAACCAACCGTGGCACGCTGGAATCTCGAACGTCTGGCCGATGCACTCTCGACACTCGCCGACTCGCGCTCAGTGCTCGAGCGCGGACTAAACCATTTTGATGCCACCTTGCAAACGAGCATGACCGCGATGCTCGCCGCAAAATTCGGCTGGCTTGCCTGGTGCGATACCGATGCAGAACTGGTTGAAACTATTTTTGACCTGATGCAAACGGCCCAAGTGGATATGACCCAATTTTTCCGCGCACTGGCAAACATTGAACAGGCAGCTCCCGATCTTGCCGTGTTACGCAGTGCGTTTTATCAGGAAGCGCTCTATCGCAATCATAGCCATCTGTTTCAGGGTTGGCTGCAGCGCTATGCTGCACGCCTTAGCCTGCAACAGGAATCCGATGCCGCACGCCGCGGGCGAATGAACCTTGTCAATCCGCGCTTTATTCTACGCAACTACCTCGCCCAGCAAGCCATCGAGGCGGCAATGCAAAATGACATGACCTTCCTCGAACGATTGATGCAGGCGGCCCAGCGGCCTTATGACGATAACATCGATGCGGATCTGATCGCGCTAAGACCCGACTGGGCGCTCAACAAGCCCGGCTGTTCCCAGCTCTCTTGCAGTTCCTGAAAGTTACAAACGCGATTTGAGCAGACTCGCCAGCCACTGACGTTCGGCTTCCTTGACGGGCATCTCGATGACGCGTTCCGGCACTTCCCAGACCACCACACGGGGCGCGAAGGATCGAAAAGTGACGCCGCCGAAATAGGCGATCGCAGCCCCTGCAAAATCACCGCCATCTTTAGCCTCATTGGCCACCGCCTCACCCAGATGTCGCTCTAAAAACGGCACAAAATTGCTGTTTCTGGAATAAGACGTACCGATCAGCGTCGTCGACGGTGCCGAGGCCTCGCCGAACAAGTCATCGCTCCCTTGCGCCAGCGGCGGCAGCACAGTGACCTGCGCCAACTCGACACGGGGTCTCAAGAAGGCCGGCAGCCCGTCGATGCCCGCCAGATGCACCAAGTCCCCGGGTCTTGCTGTCAGTGCCGTGTTGAGCACCACCGCTTCGCCGCCCGCGTCTCCCGCCCAATGCCGCCCGCGCAAGACGGATGCGACCACACGCGCCGACCTGTTGGCACCCGCTTCATTCCAGTGCGTATCGGTGTGGTAATAGCGCTCACCTTCCAGTTCGTCCAGCGTTTGAGTCAGATCCAGCGCTGCAACGCCCTGACCTTCCAACGCCGCTTGCCAGTTCGCAACGCGCGCAGCAAAACGGTCTGACCGCTTCAATCCGCACAGATGCGAACTCTCGATACGGGTTTTATCGGGCACAATCACCATCAGCAATTTGATTCCGCGCTCGGCCAGCCGGCTGTTGAGCTTTGCCGCCAGTGTCGCCCTGAAGCGGGCTGCATTGACGCTGTCACGATGCGGCTCCAGTTCGTCGGTAAGAAACAGCCAGTCTGCACAACCGGGGCGCACACCGGGTCCCAGATCGCCTGTCAGATTCCACAGCATGCCGCGCTCAATCTGGCTGAAGGTTGGCCCCAGCACGAAATGCTGATTCAATAGTTTGGTGAAGCGTTTAGTCGACTCCCCCGAGAGGATTTTATCCGCATCTTTAAGCGCAGCCCACTCAGCCTCGGGTACCGCCTTTAAGGATACAACCGATACGGCAAGTCCTGCGATCAGCAGACAGACGAAAGCGGCGGCGGGCAGAAGAGTCAGATATTTTCGATTAATCAGCATGACGTGGCCTCAGAACTGAAAATACAAAAAGGGCGGTGACTGCTGTCCGGTCAGCACAATCAGCGCATAGGCAAATGCCAGTGCCGGCCAGATTGAACGCCAGAGACTATGACTGAATATTCCCCATCCAATGCCTGCGTAACGCGTCGCGGGATAAACGATGCAAAGAATGCCGATCACAAATGAGGCGTAAATGGAGGGTCGCAACGCAAGCGAGACCGCATCGCCCATTGCTACGCCATGCAAACCGAATTGCCCTGCCCACATGTGCTGTGCGGCTGAAAAATCCGCTGCGCGAAACACCGTCCAGGCCAGCATCACGACCACCAGCGTTAACAGGCGAGAGAAGAAATCGGGCATAGCATAACCGCGTGCGTTATAGATGCGCGCCGTGCACAGCGCTACACCGTGAATAACGCCCCAGATCAGATAGTTCCAGCTCTCACCGCCATGCCACAGTCCGCCGATCGACATGGTCAGCAACAGATTGATATAGGTGCGCCGCTCCCCGCCGCGATTGCCGCCCAGCAAGGAGATATACAAATAATCGCGCAGCCACGACGAGAGTGTCATGTGCCAGCGCCGCCAGAAATCCTGAATCGACACTGACAGATAGGGGTTATTGAAATTGGGCTCGAATTTGAAACCCAGCATCAGGCCAAGACCAATGGCCATCAGGCTGTAACCGGCAAAATCAAAATACAGCTGTATCGTGTAAGCGCCACACCCTATCCAGGCATCAATCAGGGTCGGGGCCGACTGTTTAAAGACGAGATCGACCAGCGGTGAGAGCGGATCGGCGATCAGCACTTTCATCGCAAAACCGATCATGAAACGGCGCACGCCGAGTGAAAATTCCTCGGCAGAAAAAAAGCGCTCCCGCAATTCCTTTTCGATGACTTTATAGCGGACGATAGGCCCTGCAATCAAATGCGGAAACATCGCGATATAGGAGGCGAAGAAGCTGAAACGGTATTGCGCCTGAACCACTTTGCGGCGCACGTCGACCAGATAGGACGTCGCATGCAGAACGGTAAAAGATAACGCAATCGGCAGAAAAACTGTCTCCCAGACGATCAACGGACGATCGGCTCCGCCAAAGAGATCATTGAGGGAGCGCACAACGACATTGGCATATTTGTACCATGCGAGGCTGGCAAGATTGACGATAATGGCGCCCGCCATAATGCGCGTCTTGAACGTCTCCGAAGCCGATTTTTCGATCAGGATCGCGGCAAGCCAGGTGATCAAGGTGAGAAATATAATCAGAATCAGAAATTTAGGTGTCCACCAGGCGTAGAAAAGCCAGCTGCCAAACAACATCGTGTGGTTGCGATAGCGGGAGGGGGTGAGGAAATAAAACGCGAAAAAAACCGGCAAAAACAGCGTCAAAAATTCCAGGGACGCAAATACCATAGCTTAGAATCTCCGTATGCCGATTTGACAGAGCATCACTTATTTTTTGTCGTCGTTGATGACGAAAGCCTGTCTGGTATTGTTCGCCGTCAAAAGGAAAAGGCTGTAACGCGAACCCGATTCCAGTCCGGACAAATCAACCGGTGTCGCGCTGCCGCTACAGTTAACCGCGCCTGACTGCTTGTCGCTGCCCGTCAGATGGCGCTGCATGGCAAGGGGTTTGACCTCATAGATGGCCGCTGCATTTTTTTCAGCAATGTTCATATTCGCGCTGCTGCATTTGGCATCGAGATTGAGCAAGGCAAGCGAGACACGCGTGCCGCTAAATTCGCTGGGTGTTTCTCTGAGCAACGACGTCTTGATTTGTTTGGCACCCGAAGGCAGCACGGCAACCGTGATAAATTCCCACGGCTTACCGACCACTTCGATCGCCACACGCCCCGCTTTACCCTGAATAGTTGCCGAGAGCTTTGCGCCTGATTTAATCTTAAAAAAACGCGTGACACGTGCATCCGGCTTCGTTCCCAGCACCTTTTCCTTGCCCTTGGCGGTGGCAATGGCAACGTCAGCGTCGGTCGCATTCACAAAGCGTACAAATGAGGATTCTTCAGAAGGACCGGTTTCATACAGCTGCGGTTCCGCGAGCGCAACTCCGGACAACAGTGTAAAAACAGCCAGTGCACTCAATAGGCACATCATATTTTTTTTCATAGCAACCTCAAGATTTAGTTTTTTTGTAATACATTCAGCGTAAATAATCTGATTCAAGCTACTGTTCCAAGTTTAAGTGCAGTCTTGATGACTGTCCAGCCTGTCACCACGCCAGCCATACGCATCGCTATCGCCGGGATTTTCGCGTATTTGCCGATGAACTTTTCCAAAGCGGCGGCGGTTCTGCCATCTGCGCCGGACTGACATTAATCGCCAACTCAACGGCTACCTGACGCAGCAATAATTCCGCATCGGCATGTTTTCCCTGTCTAATCAGTGCATCCGCACGATCAAGTTGCAGATGCGCCCACGATGTCTTTTGCAATCTGGCCATTTCCGGCGTACGAGAAACGGGCGATATGCGCTCCAGTGTATGCATAGTCTCCATCCACAAGCGCTGCTCGGCATACAACTGTGCGCTGGCAAACAAGGCGGCAGGAGAATCTGGGGTACTCAGCAATACGCTGTCAATCTGTACCCGTGCACGGGAAAACTCTCCAGCCCCCTGATAAATCTGCGCCAAATTCAGACGAGATGTCAGGCTATTGGGATTTTTCAACAGACTGTCTTCCAGCACTGTTCGAGCCTGATTATCGGAACCGGCGGATCTGATCTGGTTATCTGTACCGCCTGATTTGATCGTCTCACGCCCGCCAGTCGAAGGCGTTACACCCAGTTTTTGCCTGATCTGCGCTGCCAAATCACTGCGACCGCGTGACTCCCAGTACTGCGCGCTGTCACCTTGTTCCTGATGAGAAAGTTGGGCGGCCGGCATACTGGCAGCTTCGCTGGCGGCGAACGTGACTATTTTTGTTTGTATAGGCGGCTGAAGGGTCGCAGGTATAGCCTGTGGCTCGCCGCGAGCCTTCTGCGCAAGATCGCTGCGTCCGCGCGATTCCCAGTATTGCGCGTTGTCAGCCGACTTCACACTGTCCGGTTTAGTTTGTGCCTGCGACTGACTCAATGGCGCTACTGAAACAACAAGCGGCTTTGACTCGGTAACAGGCGGGAGTGAAACAAACACAGAGGACGCCGGTTTCACCGCTGCGACAGATTGGGCACTAACAAAGGTAACCCGCCTGATGCGACTGCGTTCCTTATCTGCCAGATCAGCACGGCCACGACTGTCCCAATATTTTGCGCGCGCCTGCAACTCGATATCTGACGGCGTTTCGTTGCTCTGCAACGATCCCCCCTCCTCCGCCTGCAGAGGAGACAGGGACACTGAAAATATGAATAGGACGACGCCGATTATTTTATAGCTGAACATGATGGCTTCCACTGTACAACGAGTTGACCCTGCAAAGAAAAGGCGAACCGGCGCTCCATCCAGCCCTGACCAAACAGGGCTAGCACCTGATCGTAATAGCGAATGTCCTCACCGACTAATAAGTCACCCTCTGTCTTTGAGATCAGCCTGTCGCTCTGTAATTTCACCGCAACACTATTTTTCATAGTCTTAAAATAGGGTAACAAGGCGGCAGAAAAGCTGGGAGGACTCATTCCCGACACGTCACCGGTTTGTGTATCCACCATCAATGGCGGCGTTACCTGATATTTCGGTATCAGTTTGTTCATACCGTAAATCAGTTTTTTCAACCCTCCAAACGCAGGATCCTGCCTGGACAGCATGCCCCACCACAAATAGACGCGGATTGCATCATGCGTGCCAATTGCTCCACGCAGCGGGTCAGTCAGGTAGCCTCGACCGGGAACATAAGCTGCCCAATCAGACACATACCCCATAACAGCGAGACGGTGAAGCATAGCTAGATTGTTGTCGATGATTTGTACCCAAGGCCCCTCAGGGTCAACAACAGAAAAAGCGCGAAATAATTGTATCGGGATGTAACTCGGATTCAGACGTACCCCCCCTGACTCCAGTGCAAATCCATTCGCAGCGGGTAATAACACATTGCCTGCACCGGGCAGATTGCGCACCAGTTGAATGCGAATATTGGCGAGCATCAACCGGCCCAGCGCCGTATAGCGTGGCTCACGCCATAAACGCCCCGCTTCCAGCAAGGTATAAGCAAACCAAGTGTCGGCATCGGAGGCGGAGTTTTGATCCACCACCCCCCATGTGCCATCGGCTCGTTTCCCCCATTGCCAGGCAGGCAGACGTGCGCTTAAGTCTCCGCCGGCCAGATTATCACGCGTCCACAGCAGTATCTTTTCAAAGCGAGGCCGGTCATCGGCGATCAGTGCAAAAAACAGGCTATACGCCTGACCTTCAGAAGTACTGTAACGCTGCTCGCTCTCATCAGCGAGAACCCGCCCGTCAGCCTGTATAAACCGGCTGCCGAACGACTGCCATGCCGGCCAACAGGTCTGCGCATCCGCTGGCAAGGCTACCATCAGCCAGGCCAGCACGCCGATCACTATCTTAGCGATAGTGGCTGACATCGATTATTTCCGTAACCGCTGATCAGCCAGTTTACGCAAATAACGGAACGCGATGACTGCCACTAGCAATGCTGCAAAACCGATAAAAACCATCAGGAACAGCGGCTGTCTGGATAAAAACCAGTGCAACGCAGTCCACCACGGCAAACTTCCCGTGTAATAGCTAGGCCCCATCTGAAAGCCCTCGATGCGCTGGCCGCTTTGCATCACCAGATCACCCGTAAAATGAGCAAGCTTCTTAGGATTCGCCATCGAGGTGGCAATATTAGCAATTTGCTCCGGGTTATCGCCGGTCACCACCACAACGCTACGACCGTTTTTCAGCGGCGATTCGAAGCCGACCAGCGCGCCTAAACCACCATCCCCTTTAGTAATCAGGTCGCCTGCACGCTGCATCGCATCGTCCAGATCGACATTTCTCCAGCGCGATATCAGACGCTCAAAGGGTCCGGGCAGTTTAAGATTATGTGTCCCCTTATCCAGCAGCGGATGCATTTTGCTGGCCCAGCGCTCAAGCAGCGGCTGATTACCCGCCGTACCGATCAAAATCAGATCCATGTTTGCATACGCATCGACGCTAGCGGCCGTAATAATGGCATGCCGGATGGCTGGATATCCGGTCACGCGCCCCATGCGCCCCATCAGTATCAGGTAGGTTTCCATCTCAGCACCGACCGCATTATCAGGCATCACCACGGCCGTTTCTGACAAATCAGCCATCCGGGTGTACGGAAATCCGTCATTAACAAAGAATGCCAGATTGGGCAACGCGGCATAATGCGGGAATGAGGAAAAATCGATACTCGAATCCTGATCGATGACGCCTCTCTCGTTATTTAAGAACACATCTTTGCAATACCCCTGTTTGGTATAGTCAAAAAAGTAATGCAGCTGCAGCTGATTTTGACCGAAGATATTGTCGTGCGGAATCAACACCACTTCGCTACTAACCGCCTGCCCATCCTCCAGCAGTGGCAGCCTTATCTTCTTTTCAATTTTGCTAGGCACACTGGCCAGCGGCAAGGCTTTGATAAAGGCGTTGTTGATATTCACGTTCAACGTTGAACGATCGGCCACCGGACGCGGGGTATAACGGTAATGCAGGTTCATCGGCACACCATCGCTGCGCCACGCAAAAATATCCGGCGGCACATTGAAGTTGACCCTGATCATATCAGGCGACAAACCCTCAACTTGCAAATCTGATTGTTTTGCCAGCTCCGCAAGGTGCACCGCTCTGTCAGTTGGAATCCAACCCGGCGCATCGTACGGTTTACGCAGCGGGATATCGTCCATCTGCTTAACACTGACGTAGGAGCCGGTCAATGTTGCCGTGCCCAGCGTCAGTGCTTGCGCCGCAATATCCAGCTCCTTGGCATCGCGCCCCATCACCACTAATAATTTCGCCGTTGCGTTGAGCGGATTAGCGATCACTGCGAGGCTCGGGCCGTTAATCACCGGAAGATTCAGTCCGGCTGGCACCGTACTGCCTGCAACCAGCATGACACCGTTGCCTTCGGGCAAGGTATTGAGCATGACAGGGAACTGCGCGCCGCGATAATTGGACAGTGCACCGAACCACGATGCAACCACACCTGCAGCATGCAACACCTCGTTGTTAGGCTGCGACGGGAAAACAAACGGCAGCACCAGCTTACGGTTATCCAGCCTGTCAAAAAATGGCGCAGGCAGCAAGGCCAGATCATCAGGCAACTTCAGATGCCGCACGGTAAGTTCCAGTTTGCTGAGATTACTGACATTGGCCCACAGCGTTGAGTGCATCGGGTCTTCGCATTCACGCGTGTAATGGGCAATCAATTCCAGCGTCAACTGATTAAAATCGATAAACATGCTCGAATCAAGCTGCACATCGCTGGTATGTCCATTATTTCCTTCTCGCGGCAAGGCCAATGAGGACATCAGTTCATCATTTAACAACACCTTGAGATGCGATAATTCAGGAATCAACGCCGGCGACCAGGCATAGGTGAGTTTCAATTTAGCCGCCGTGATCACTTCATCGTTACGCATCGACAACTTCAGGGATCGTCTGCCATTTACGGTGTGCAAATCAATCGGGCTGCCGGCACCCAACTCTTCGAGCGTATAAGAATAGTGACTAATTTCATTCGAATTTTCCTTGGCCGGCTCTGTGGTTTCATCCCCCGCTTTGACCTCCGCAGGCGCGTCATTACTCCTGGAAGTTGAGTGGTGTTTTTTGGCATAAACCATTCCTGATGAAGTGGCACAGACAACTGCCAGCAAGACCAGCAACGCGCGACGAATTAGGACTATCATCGAATTAACCTTCAGAAAATTGTGTGACTTTTTCATAATGTACCCACTAATTTGAATCAACAATCGCTCTCGCGCTTATACTTTTACAACAAACCCAGTCAACCGACCAAAATGAATTACTCATGAGCGAGTCGGCCTGAGCAGCAGACGACGACCCACCCTGAAAAATCCGCTTAATTTTCGTCTTACAAAACCCTGTTTAATCTGATCACCGGAGGGCTCTTTGTGATAAAAAAGACCGCGTTCAGGGTGCACTTCTTTAGGCTTATTACGATAACTGTTCTGCACGCCTGCTTTTAAGTCGCCCCACAAGTGCTGATAACCTCTCATGCTGTGGTAGCAAATTTCCTTCAGCCCTGCCAGAGGCCGATCAACAACGCGATTATCATCCCAATCAAGCCACGCATCAGCACGCGCAAGCGTACACTGCACCAGATCCATTTGCTGCTGCAAACTCAACTGATCAAACTCGATGCCCACAATCGTATCTCTGGCAAAAACAACTTTAGCCGGAAATACAAACTCCCGCTCACCCATAAAGAGCGATACGCGCGCCATGCTGTTCAAGGGCGCCATATCAGCCTCAGGCATCACCAGCCCCAGCCCGCCTTCTGAATAATCATTCGCGCGACACACGAAGCTTTGTCCGCTCGCCAGCTTCAACATTGCTTTTTGATTACAGTTCACACGATGACTGGAACGTACCTGCTTGGTTTCCGTCGCGACAGCAATGGTCGCCCCCAGAATCACGAGGTTATAGACTGTCCAGAGCAGATTCAAGATGACGGTATCGACCTCAAAAGTATTCCACCAGAACAATCTGACCACGCCGATCAACAATCCTGCAATATTGAGGGACAGCATGATCAGGTAAGGTTCACTGATCTTCCAGTCAAAGAATTCCTTTTCTACCAGACCGCCCTTCGCTGTCACGTTGAATTTACCCAGCTTCGGATTCAACAAGGCCACCAGAGTAGGACGGAAAATGTACCAGGCCAGTGTCGCTTCATATAACTCCGCCCAGAAAGAATGGCGATGTGCGCCCTGCATCCGCGAGTTAGTGATATTGGCATGAAACAGATGCGGCAGCGCATAAACGGCAATCGCTACAGCGGATGCATTGATGATATGCGCCTGAAAAAACAGATAAGACAAGGGAGCTAGCAAAAATACCATGCGTGGCAAGCCATAGAAGAAGTGCAGCATCGCATTGGAATAGCACAAGCGCTGCATAAAACTCAACCCCTTGCCGAACAGCGGATTGTCAACCCGGAAAATTTGCGCCATACCGCGTGCCCAGCGGATACGCTGCCCGACGTGAATCGACAGACTTTCGGTGGCCAGTCCTGCCGCCTGCGGTATCGAAATATATGCCGTTGTATAACCCAGACGGTGCATCTTCAACGCGGTATGCGCATCCTCTGTGACCGTCTCAATGGCCACACCACCAACTTCCAGCAAAATCGTACGCCTTGTCACAGCACAGGATCCGCAAAAAAAGGTGGCATTCCACAGATCGTTACCATCCTGAATCAAACCATAGAACAACTCGCCTTCATTCGGCACACGGCGGAATGTCCCCAGATTGCGCTCAAACGGATCCGGCGACAGAAAATGGTGAGGCGTTTGCAGCATACCGAGCTGCTTATCCCGCAAAAACCAGCCTACGGTCATCTGTAAAAATGAACGCGCCGGAATGTGATCGCAGTCAAAAATCGCCACAAACTCCCCGCTGGTAACTTTAAGCGCTTCATTGATATTGCCGGCTTTAGCGTGATTATTGTTAGGACGGGTCAGATGCGCAACACCCACACTCTTAGCAAACTCGGCAAATTCCTCACGGCGACCGTCATCGAGTATGTAGATATTGAGTTTTTCACGAGGCCAGTCCAGCGCCATTGCCGCAAGCACGGTAGGCCGAACCACTTTGAGCGACTCGTTATAAGTCGGAATAAAAATATCCACACTCGGCCACTGCATCGTGTCTTCAGGCATGGGTTCGGGCAAGCGTCTGAGCGGCCAGATGGTTTGTGCATAGCCTAGCAACAGCACAAGCCACGCGTAGACTTCAGCGATCACCAGCGTAACGCTGAAAAAAGTGTCCAGCCAACTGCCCATCGACAGCGTTTCGGTATAGCGCCAGTATAAATAACGACTGGAGGCGTTAACCGAAAACACGATCATGATCAGGGTGAACAAAGTGCCGGTGTAATTGCGCAAATACAGCGCCAGCGCAAAAACCATACCGGCATAAATCGCCTGTCCAAGCAGGCTGAGCGAGACGCTCATGCTGACCAGAAAAAGGACAAATGCAAAAATCATCGCAGCCGCGCGCCAGTAGCTGTGCTCCCAGCCATACCACTCACGCGCTGCGATCACCCACTCGTTGAGCTTACCAAACTTATAACGTTCCGGTGCTCTCGATTTGCTGCGGCGTTCCCCCCCCTTAAACTGAGGCGCACTCACCGGCAGATAGGCGATTTTTGGTTTGCTCACCTGACAGCCTGGTCAACTTGATTTTGCAACCAGCCAGTCAATTGCGCGATATCATCCACCGCCTGACAGTGTGGCGCATATTCCGCTGCCGGTTGCTGATAAGCCAGCGCTTCACTCAAGGATTCATCCCGATGAATCGGAAAGGGCGCCAATCGGTCACCCAACACCGTCTGCATGACAGTTTTAATATCACGGTTAAGCGGATGATCGGCATCAAACTGATTTAAGACGTAATACGAGCCATAAAAATCAGTGCGATTGGCGCAATAGTAATCGAGCAGGCCTTCAATTGCCGTCAGCGTTGCATAGGAGCCCGCATCCGGTATCATCACGACCAGAACCAGATTAGCAATCGATAGCGCTTGCTGCACATACACAGAAGGCCCCGGCGGCGTATCTAAAATCGTATAGGAATTTGGATCGCGCCCCAATTCCATCAGATTATCGCGCAACCATTCCGGCGTTTGCGACAAGTGCGCTTCGAACGTAATGCGCTCAAATTCGGACCCCTTGCCATAAGGCACAAAGCTAACCCCGTAAGCGCTGTCATACTCGGTGTAATACCAGCTGCTTTGCTGCAATGTCTGATGAACCAGCCCATTGACGTCAGCCGGATCAGCCCCAAGATGCAGGCGCAATGCGTTTTGCGGATCGAGATCAACCAGCCTGACCGGATGCCCGCCCGCAGCCAGCTTGCACGCCAGATTGACGGCGACCGTTGTCTTACCGACACCGCCTTTTGGTGAAATAACAGCAATTACGGTCATTATTTTTTCAAAAACCCAAACAAGCTGCGCAAACTTTTATCCTGCGTATCCGCAGCGACATTGTTTTGCGGATTAAGCAAACGTGAGAAAACCGAAGCAATTTTATCCTGATCCGAACGAACCACCACAGCATCAGGCTTGCCAGACGCTGCCCGCACAGGCGCGTTCATTGCAGCAAACAAAGAGCGCGTTGCGGGGGCCGGCGTGCTTAAATTTGAAAACAGCGAACGTGCGGGAGGCGGTACATCCGCTTTGGCAAAAATACCCGACGATGGCAATCTTTCGTTTTGCGGCGTGCGATTAAGCACCGTCACCCCAGGCTGAAAAGCCGCAAACGAACCCGTATTGGCTCCCGGCAAACCTGACGTGCGAGAAACTGGATTCTCAGATGACGCTTTGAGCTTAGGTGCACTGGCACGTTCTTTTTCAATCGCAGTCACGATAGGCCAGGCTTTTTGCGCCTGATCAACCACATATTCCTGCTGGATTTCCTGATAAGTTCCGGTATCCCCGCCAAACTTTCTGAAAAGATTACGTATATCCGCATTGGCCGATTTTTTCATGGTTTAATTTCACCCCGTTTGATTCTCATCATGTCGCGATTATCTTCCGAAACGAAAAACCAGCAGAAAATCTTCCTGCCCTGCAGACTGAACCTGAGAGATGCGCAATTCAGGCCCTGCACCTAGAGCCGCCAGCCAGTGACCATAAATGCCTTCCAGAATCGCCGGTGACCAAGCCCGCGCACTTTCCCCGAAAGCAGCTTGCAATGGCGAGACGTGATGTTCGATATATAAACCTTCATCCTTCTCAACCAGTGCTACCCACCCCCAGTCCATATCGAACCAGATGGCGTTAATCGATTCCTGCAAAGCCGTGATCGTATCCCCGACAGGAGCAGGAATATCCTGAGCCATCGATACACCCAGTCGTGCCATCAAAACTCGCAGTTCAGCAACCGGAATTTGCTCACCAAACTCACTGGCAAACGCACCGAGAAACGCCTGCCACTGAACAGAACAACGCTGCTTGACGAAATACCCCAGATTCGACTCATTATTCATCTACATCCTCCAAAAAACAGCGTCAATGGTAATAGTTTTAGATTCTAGCACCTCCCACTAATATTTTGTAAGCCATAATCCTACATTCGCCACAGGAATCAGTGGATTTTGCACAGTCGCCTTAAAATTTTCGACTATTATGTGCAAAAAACTTACCCGCACTCTTGAAAACCGAAAAATTGACCCAACTTACCGCAGGCAAAAATATTGGAGAACGCTATGGAACAAAAACAACCCGCCACACCCGACACCGAAGCCAGCATAGAATCAAATCCCGCCTCTGAAGCAAATGAAGTGATGCCTAGCCCGGAAGAACTGCTGCAAGCTGCTGAACGAAAGGCACAGGAGCACTACGACGCATGGATGTACGCCAAGGCTGAAAGCGAAAACATCCGTCGCCGCGCGTCAGAAGACGTCAGCAAAGCGCAAAAATTCGCTGTTGAGCGTTTTTCAAATGAAGTCCTCGCCGTCAAAGACAGCCTGGAAGCAGGACTTGCCGTAGAGACCGCCACCGTTGAAAGCTTCAAAAGCGGCATGGAACTCACCCTCAAACAACTCTCAAGCGTATTCGAAAAATTCAACATTCTGGAAATCAATCCCGTCGGCGAAAAGCTCGATCCGCACAAACATCAGGCGATCAGCATGGTACCCAGCGAACAACCGGCCAATACCGTTGTCAGCGTCATGCAAAAAGGCTACACATTAAATGACCGCGTTCTGCGCCCCGCGCTTGTGCTGGTTTCGCAAGGACAGTAAGAAAAATCCGGGAAGGGCTGAGAAAAGACCAGGGGAGAACACGCGCTCTAAATCAGGTGAACGAGGTTCCCCCCTTCTCTCCCCCTTCTTTGCATTAAACACTTGAAATAAAAAATACCCGCCCCATGTAGGGCAGCATCGAAATACTCACTCTTTTGAAAGGAAATATTATGGGCAAAATCATCGGTATTGATCTGGGCACCACCAACTCCTGCGTCGCTGTTATGGAAAACGGCAAGACCAAGGTCATCGAAAACGCAGAAGGTACGCGCACTACGCCATCCATCATCGCCTACATGGAAGATGGTGAAGTTCTGGTCGGCGCAGCGGCTAAGCGTCAGGCTGTTACCAACCCGAAGAACACGCTGTACGGCGTAAAACGCCTGATCGGTCGCCGCTTCGACGAAAAGATGGTTCAAAAAGACATCGACATGGTTCCCTTCTCTATCGTTAAAGCCAAAAACGGCGACGCATGGATCAAGGTACGCGACAAGGAATTCTCTGCACCTGAAATCTCTGCTCAAGTGCTGATGAAGATGAAGAAGACCGCAGAAGACTATCTGGGCGAATCGGTCACTGAAGCAGTTATCACCGTTCCGGCCTACTTTAATGACTCTCAGCGTCAAGCAACCAAGGATGCGGGTCGTATCGCAGGTCTGGATGTAAAACGCATCATCAACGAGCCAACTGCCGCTGCACTGGCATTCGGTATGGACAAACAAGAAGGCGATCGCAAGATCGCAGTTTATGACTTGGGTGGCGGTACATTCGATATTTCCATCATCGATATCGCCGAAATCGACGGCGAACACCAGTTTGAAGTCATGTCCACCAACGGCGACACCTTTCTGGGCGGCGAAGATTTCGACATGCGCGTCATCGAATTTTTGGTTGAAGAATTCAAAAAGGAATCCGGCATCGACCTGAAGAAAGACATGCTGGCACTGCAACGCCTGAAAGACGCGGCTGAAAAAGCCAAGATCGAACTGTCTTCCGCTCAGCAAACCGAAGTCAATCTGCCCTACATCACCGCAGATGCAACCGGACCTAAGCATTTGGCTGTGAAGATCACCCGCGCCAAGCTTGAAAGCATCGTGGAAGATCTGGTTGCACGCACCATCGAGCCATGCAAGATCGCCATGAAGGACGCCGGCATTTCAATCTCAGACATCGCTGACGTGATTCTGGTGGGCGGTCAAACCCGCATGCCTATGGTTCAGAAGAAAGTCGAAGAATTCTTTGGTCGTGAACCACGTAAGGACGTCAATCCGGATGAAGCCGTTGCCGTCGGCGCGTGTATTCAGGGCGGCGTATTGCAAGGTGAAGTCAAGGACGTACTGCTGCTGGACGTAACCCCGTTGTCTTTAGGGATTGAGACCATGGGCGGCGTGATGACTAAGCTGATCAAAAAGAACACCACGATTCCGACCAAGGCGTCCCAAGTATTCTCGACAGCCGACGACAATCAGTCAGCGGTCACCATCCATGTGCTGCAGGGCGAGCGTGAAGTCTCTTCCGGCAACAAGAGCCTGGGTCAATTCAATCTGTCCGATATTCCACCCGCACCCCGCGGCATGCCTCAGATCGAAGTGACCTTCAACATCGATGCGAACGGTATCCTGCACGTTGGGGCGAAGGACAAAGCCACCAATAAGGAAGCGAACATCACCATCAAGGCGAGCTCCGGTCTGTCCGAAGCTGAAATCGAGAGCATGGTTCGCGATGCAGAAGCACACGCCGATGACGACAAAAAGGCGGTGGAACTGGTAACTGCACGCAACCAACTGGACGCATTGATACACTCAACCCATAAATCGCTGAAAGAATACGGCGAACAACTGACAGCGGACGAAAAGAGCGCAATCGAAGCAGCTGTAAAAGAAGCTGAAGAAGTCGTCAAGAGCGACGACAAGGACGCCATCGAAGCCAAGTCGGAAGCCTTGGCCACCGCCGCACAAAAACTGGGCGAAAAGATGTACGCCGCAGAACAGGCCAAATCAGCTGAAGCAGGAGCAGGTGCAACACACGAAGCCAAGAAGGACGAAGGCGACGTTGTGGATGCTGAGTTCACCGAAGTGAAGGACAAAAAGTAAGGAGCGAGGATTGAGGGGTGAGTATTGAGTAAAATCAGCCTCAACCCTTGGATTCTTTACACTTGTACATAATGTGATTCAGTAAGGAGCAAAGAGAGAGGAGCTTGGAAAGAGGACGCTAAACAGCTACTCAATCCACGCTCCTCAATCCTTTTAAGCCATGAGCAAAAAAGACTATTACGAAGTCCTCGGCGTCAATCGCGATGCATCGGACGAAGAAATCAAAAAGGCTTATCGCAAACTGGCGATGAAGCATCACCCTGACCGAAATCCGGACAATCCGAAGGCGGAGGAGCACTTTAAAGAAGCCAAAGAAGCCTACGAAACGTTGTCGGACGGACAAAAACGCGCGGCCTACGACCAGTACGGTCACGCTGCATTTGAAGCCGGCGGCATGGGCGGCGGAAGCCCGTTTGGCGCAGGCGGCGCAGGCGCACAAGGATTTGATTTTTCAGATATTTTCGGCGATATCTTCGGCGGTGGCCGGGGCGGTGCGGGCGGGCGCAGCAATGTGCAACGCGGTGCCGACCTGCGCTACAACCTGGAAATCACGCTGGAACAGGCAGCGCGCGGCACTGAGACGCAAATCCGCGTGCCGACCATGGAAGAATGCGATACCTGTCACGGCTCGGGTGCAAAACCCGGCACGAGTCCCACCACCTGCACCACCTGTGGCGGTCATGGACAGGTCCGCATGCAGCAAGGCTTCTTCTCGATCCAGCAACCTTGCCCGCGCTGTCACGGCAACGGCAAGATGATTTCCTCTCCTTGTAAACCTTGCAGCGGCAGCGGTCGTATCAAGCAGCATAAAACCCTGTCGGTGAAGATTCCGCCGGGCGTAGATAACGACGACCGTATCCGCTTATCAGGCGAAGGCGAGCATGGCGTCAACGGCGGCCCTTCCGGCGATCTGTATGTCGTGATCCACGTCAAGGCTCATGCGGTGTTCCAGCGCGATCACAACGATCTGCACTGCGAAATGCCGATCAGTTTTTCCACTGCGGCACTGGGTGGCGAAATCGAAATCCCCACGCTGGATGGCAAAGCGCACATCAAGATTCCGGCAGAAACGCAAAGCGGCAAGATTTTCCGTCTGCGCGGCAAAGGAATCAAGGGCGTGCGTAGTGCTACACATGGCGATTTGCATTGCCATGTAATCGTCGAGACGCCAGTCAACCTGACCGACCGTCAACGCGAATTGCTGCGTGAGTTTGAAAGCATCAACGATCTGAATAGCGCACACCACAATCCAAGAGCTAAGTCCTGGATGAACAAGGTAAAGGATTTCTTCGGGTCCTAAACCGCGCCTGAAAATCCTTGCAACTCAAAAGCCCCCGAAGTGGATAACTTCGGGGGCTTTTCATTTCACCCCACTACAACACCACCTTAGTACCCAGTTCAACCACCTGATTCGCGGGCAGATTGAAGAAGCTCGCAGCCCCTTCCGATTGTCGCGTCATCCACGAAAACAGCGCGCAGCGCCACGAGGACATGCCGCCGAATCCGTCCACCACATTAGAACGTGCGACGAAGTAGGTGGTGCTCATACTGCCTAGCGTTACGCCGTGCGCATCCAAGCCTTGCAAGGCCAGCGGAATATCCACTTCCTGCCGAAAGCCAAAATACAGCGCGACGTTATAGATGCCGGGGGCGATTTGAATCACTTTCAGGCGTTGTTCCGCTTCGATGTAGGGCACGTCTTTGGTAACCACATGCAAGAACAGCGTTTGTTCATGCAACACTTTGAAGTGTTTTAGGTTATGGAACAGCGCGCTGGGGACGGTATTCGGATCGGCAGTCAGATAGACCGCCGTACCAGCGACGCGCGGCACATCCGGTTGCGAGCAGAGAAAGCTTGCCATCGGGATGTCGAGTTTGCACCGTTGTTCGGCAACCAGAGAGCTGCCGCGCTTCCAAGTCGAGAGTAACATAAAAAGGAACAAGCCTAACGCCAGTGGCATCCAGCCGCCGCTGGCGATTTTGCTCAGGTTGGAACCGAAAAATAAGACTTCCAGCAGCGCGATGACGAGCAGTCCGGCCAGCAGCGGCAGCCGTGCGGCTCCCGGCAGCATCAGCGTGACGAAGATAGTCAACAGTGTCGTGATAATCATAGTGCCGGAGACGGCAATACCGTAAGCTGCCGCAAGTGCGCCGGAAGAGCCGAACTCCAGCACCAGCACAATCACGCCGACCAGCATCATCCAGTTCACGGCGGGGATGTAGATTTGCCCGCGTTGCGAATCAGAGGTGTGCTGAATGAATAGGCGGGGCAAATAGCCCATACGCATGGCTTGCAGCGTGATTGAGTACGCACCCGAGATGGTGGCTTGCGAGGCGATTACGGTGGCGGCGGTGGCCAGTGCCACGAGTGGCAGCACAAACCAGTCCGGTGCAAGCAGATAAAACGGATTTTGGATCGCCTCCGCCGAGCGCAGCACCAACGCGCCCTGGCCGAAATAATTGACAAGCAATGCCGGACACACTAGTCCGTACCATGCCAACCGCACAGGTGCAGCACCGAAGTGCCCCATATCCGCATACAGCGCCTCGCCGCCGGTGAGCGCGAGAAATACCGCCGATAACAGAAAGAACATGCCAGCCGGATGTCCCAGCGCAAAATTGACGGCATACATCGGGTTAAGTGCGTTCAACACGACGGGGTTTTGTACGATGCTGACCGTGCCGAGTACCGCCAGAGCCGCAAACCACAGCAATGTGATCGGGCCGAATAATTTACCGATGCTGCCCGTGCCCCGGCGCTGGATGAAGAACAATCCGGTGAGCACGCCGATGGTAACGGGGAGGATGAATTTTTCCAATGCGGGGGTAATGACGCTGAGACCCTCGACCGCCGAAAGTACCGAGATGGCCGGGGTGATGAGCGCATCGCCGTAGAACAAGGCGGCCGCGAAGATACCCGCCGTGGCGATCAGCAATTTCCAGTGCATCACCCCCTGCGCGGAACGGTTCGCTAAAGCGGTCAGCGCCAGTACACCACCTTCACCTTCGTTGTCGAACTTGAGCATCACCCACACATATTTGATCGAAATAATGAGCATCATCGCCCAGAACAATGCCGATAACGTCGCAAGTACATTGGGCTCGGTGGGCGTAAGTCCGTGACCACCGGCGAAGGCTTCTTTAAAAGCATACAGCGGGCTGGTGCCGATGTCGCCGTACACCACGCCTAACGCCGCGAGCGCCAACGTACTCGTAGCGGTCTTGTTATTCTGCTCCATAAAATCCTCTCCTTCAAATATCGAGCCGGTAACCTACGCCGGTCTCGGTCACAAAAAATCTGGGTTGTGCCGGATCATCTTCCAGCTTTTGTCTCAGATGGCTCACGTAGATGCGCAGGTAATGGTTACTTTCAACGAAGGCTTTCCCCCACACCGCGCTCAGCAGGTGACGGTAGGTCAGCACCTTGCCAGGTTCGACCAGCATGGCGCACAGCAGGCGAAATTCGATGGGGGTGAGACGTACTGCTATCCCCTTACGCGTGACGCTACGCTGCGCGAGATTGACCTCGATGTCGCCAAAGTGAAAACGATTTTCGGCAGTTGCGCTTTCCTGCGGCGCGCGGCGCAACTGCGCGCGCACCCGCGCCAGCAGTTCGCCGGTATAGTAAGGTTTGGTCAGGTAATCGTCCGCTCCCGCATCCAGCGCACGTATCTTCTCGCCCTCAGCCGAACGTGCGGAGAGCACAAGCACCGGCAACGAAAATTGCGTGCGCAGTTCGCGAAGGAAGGCAATGCCGTCGCCGTCCGGCAAGCCGAGATCGAGAATGAGAAGGTGTACTGCATCGGCGTGCAGTTGCGCCAACCCTTCTTTAAGCGTGCCGCTCTCCCGCACGCGGTAGCCTTCTTCCTCCATCGCCGTGCGCACCAAGCGGCGTATCTGCGCCTCGTCCTCGATCAACAGGATAGTCTGCTCATTCATACTCATCCTCCGGCTCGATCACGGGCGGCTCACCCAGCGTCAGCGTGAAAGTCACACAGGCCCCCTCATTGTTGTCGGCATAGATACTGCCGCCGTGCGCGCTCACAATACTGCGACAGATGGCGAGCCCAAGCCCTACGCCAGGTACGTTCGATTCTATATCCCCGCGCTCGAACAACTCAAACAGGCCTTCCAGCCGATCGATCGGGAACTGCGATCCGTCGTTACAAACCGAGAGGTGCGCAAATTTCTGGTCGGTACGTACCTCAATGCGGATGGACGAACCGGGCGCTGCGTATTTGGCGGCATTCTCCAGCAGATTACACAACACACGTTCCATCAACACCGCATCGAAGCGCAGCAGTGGCATGTCAGCGGGAAGTACCACGCTCACCGGATGCTGCGCCAGCGCAGGGCCGAGCAGTTTAATGCTCGCGCCGATCACCTCTTCCACCGGCTGCCATTCGAGTTTGAGGCGGATGTCGCCCGCGCGCAGCTTGGCCATATCGAGCAGGTTGGACGCCATACTGTTCAAGCGGAACGTCTGCTGGCGCATTGCATCCGCCATTTCGTGCAAGGCCGGTGGTAGCGCCGATTGCGCCAGCGTGTCGGCCATACCGTATAACACGGTGAGTGGCGTGCGAATGTCGTGCGACAGTGCTGAGAGAATGCTGCTGCGCAAGCATTCATCAGTCATTTGCAACTGCGCTTGCTGCGCGATTTCAACGAAATACAGGCGCTCAACCGAGGTCGCAACCAGCGCAGCGATAGCTTTAAACAAGGGGCGCCGCTCGTTGCCCAGCAAGCCAACATCGTAAAAAGAAAGCGCCAGCACGCCGCGCGCCTGCGGCATGTCGTGCAGAGGCAGGATCAGCCAATGCAGTGCGCCGTCCAGCGTAGCTTGCGCCGCCCCCTGTTGGAGCGAGGTCTTCACCGCATAATAGGGTTTGCCTGAGAGCGGGGTCTGGCCGGATATCACGGGCGACACTTCTTCACCGTGCCGCATCAGCAACAGACTGTGGCAGGATTGCGTTTCATGCAAGAAACGGCGCGTCATTTCATCTATCTGCGCCAGCGTCAGCGCGCCCGCCAATTGGCTGGCCAGTTGATACAGCGCGCCCGATTGCCGTTCGCGTTCTAGCGCGGCTTCTTTTTCGCGCTGTAACCCCTGCGTCAGGTTACCAATGATGAGCGCCACGGCAAACATCACCGCCAAAGTGACAGCGTATTGCACATCGCCGACGGTGAACGTGAAACGCGGTTGAATGAAAAAAAAATCGAGCAGCGCCGTGCCCAGCAGCGCCGCCGCAATAGCCGCCCCCTTGCCTGCGCGCGCCGCCACGACAGCCACTGCCAGCAGATAGAGCATCGCCGTATTGGCAGGGTCGAGGAAGTCGCGCCAAGGCCAAGCCAGCAAGGTGGCGATAACACAAGCGATGACAGCCCATAACATGCGCGCGCACGGGCTGTGCGGTTGCGGGAATGTGCTAAAGAAGCGGAGGAATTTCATACGAAGGGATTATTCCAGCCTGCACATAAAAATGCTGTAAAAATTTTATATGTCCATATTTTGGCTGCTTTAGCGAACAGCACACCCCGTGACCTGAACTTCCCCCGATATTTCGTCTTCCGGCAATCACCCAATTCTTATTTGGCGTCAAAGGTAGCGTTGAAGTGCGACGAAAAAACGGCGACCAGGCCATTAAACCTGAGTCGCCGTTATCAATTCAAACGCCCTCAAAAACCAGGCACGTTCAAGACCAAGCCACTTAAAAATCCCCCCTGTTTGGAGACGATATCGTCTCCAAACAGGGTGGGGGGAATTACGCGAAATTCTTCGCGACAAAATCCCAATCAACCAGACTGTTCAGGTAAGTTTCAACGAACTTAGGACGCATGTTGCGGTAATCGATGTAGTAAGCATGCTCCCACACGTCCACACACAACAGCGCCTTATCACCAGTCGTCAGCGGCGTACCGGCAGCGCCCATATTGACGATATCAACCGAACCGTCCGCCTTCTTCACCAGCCATGTCCAGCCGGAACCGAAGTTACCGACAGCGGAGGTCTGAAACGCTTTCTTGAATTCGTCGAAATTGCCCCACTTTGCATTGATCGCATCAGCCAGCGCGCCGGAAGGTGCGCCGCCGCCAGCAGGCTTCATACAAGTCCAGAAAAAGGAATGGTTCCATACTTGAGCCGCATTATTGTAAATGCCGCCGGCAGGTGCCTTCTTGATGATCGCTTCCAAATCCAGAGATTCGAACTCAGTACCTTTGATCAGGTTATTCAGATTGGTCACATACGCCTGATGATGCTTGGCGTAGTGGTATTCAAACGTTTCTTTGGACATATGCGGTTGCAATGCATCGGTCGCATAAGGCAGAGCGGGTAAGGTATGTTCCATGTTTTTCCTTTCGTTAAGATAATAAAAAATCGTAAATTTAATTGCTCAAATAATACCACAGCTTTTTAGTCAGATTTCAAGCAATTTACCCTCCGCGAAGATGACCGCGCAGCGTACCGTCTTGTCCGGATAAACAGCCTGCATCGCGATACGGTACTCCTCAAGCTGTGCCGCATGAGACTGCATCGCGCTATTTAAACCTGTTTTATAGTCCAGCACCCAGACTTCTGTCTCAAATTCAACCAGTCGATCGATGCGCCGCAATTGTCCCGCCGCATTCACATAGCCCACCTCATTCGCCGCCTGCTGATAATACTGCGCATCGAAAAATCGCGAAAGCTCAGTCGCACTCAAAATCGCTTGTGCCTGTTGCCAAAGTTCGGGCATCAACGCTGAGGGGATGTTCAGTTTTCGCTGCAATTCCTGTTCT
This sequence comes from Gallionellales bacterium GWA2_54_124, assembly GCA_001801025.1. Taxonomy (GTDB): domain Bacteria; phylum Pseudomonadota; class Gammaproteobacteria; order Burkholderiales; family Gallionellaceae; genus Gallionella. The sequence continues at coordinate 277,628 of MGWO01000007.1, read as the reverse complement.
TGATTTTCCCGGAAAAGCGCATCCGGTATCGCTAAATGTTGCAGCAAACCGTGCAACCAGACGCCCTGACGCTGCGCGTCGTTCATCACAGATTTGCGCATACCGACCGGTAGCGCCTGTGACAGGCGCGGATCTGGAAGACAGGATTGAGGATAGTGGATCGTAAATAATGGATTGAGCAAAGGCACCACAGCGAGCGGATTTTCAGCCGCGCCCTCTGTCGTATCGGCAATGCGCTGGTACCAGCAATGCTCAAGTTGCGCGCCGCTGCCGCTAACCAGCAATGCTTGCTTGGCGCGGGTCATCGCGACATACAGCAGATTCAAATCTTCGCGCTGCGCCAGCGCCGATTCCTGTTGAAAATAGCGCTCTCGCACCTCGCCACGACTGGCTTTATCGCCATAAACCGAAAAATGCACCGGCGCTTTTGCATCGGTAGGCCAGTCAACCAGCACGTCATACCCCCGATCAACAGGCGGACGGGCATTGGCATCCAGCAGCCACACGATGGGCGCCTCTAAGCCCTTGGCCTCATGCACGGTATAAATCCGGATTGCATTCCCCGTCTGCGCAACACGGCCTTCATCGGGCGATTCATTGTCATCTGCGCGGCGCAGTTCGGCCAATTCACGCAAAAATCCCGGCAAACTGGGATAGCGCCCCGAATCGATATTCAGCGCAATTTCCAGAAATGCCTGCAAATTGGCAAGCACCGTCGCACGCATCACCTCTGGCACGGCTGCAGCATAACGATCTTGCGCATCGCCTTCAAAATAAATACGGTCAAGCAAGTCATGCACCGGCAGCTTATCGGCCAGTAAAATCCAGGCTTGCAGCAAACACTGCGCGCGCTGCAATGCCGGCGTCGCCGTGCCGGCGTCAACCAGACTTTTCAGACGCTGCCACCAGCTAGGATTCGGGATCGAGGATTGAGGATTCAGCTCAGACGTACTTGAATCGCCCCCCCCTGCATCCTGCATCCTGAGTCCTGACACCTGAATTTTCATAAGGTCGTCGTCGGTGCAGGAAAACATCGGCGTACGCAGCGTGTGTGCCAGCGCAAGATCGGCAAACGGCGTAATCAAAAAGGTCAGCAGCGACTGAATGTCGGACGCCTCCAGCGTATCGAGCAGACCGCCCCGGCGCGAGGTCAAAAACGGAACAGAATGCCGGCGTAGCGCCTGCTCGTATATCTTCAGATGGGTACGGCGGCGCACCAACACCATGATGTCGGAAAATTGCGCGACGCGACGCAAGCCTTGCTCTTGAACCTGCCACACGCCGACAATCTGCTTTATTTTTTCCGCGAACTGCGCGGCCTCCAGCTCCCGCGCCCCTTCCTCAAGTTCGGGATATGCCATCTGCAATGGATTGCGCAGCGTCAGTTTACCGTTCTGCGTTGAAGGCTTATCGCTTTTTTCGGACAGTACTGCCAGCGGCAACACCTGAACATAACCGGGCAGCGACGTCTGGTGAGCCTGATGCGTCACGAACCCGGAAAATTCCGGCAAGCCGTCAAACACCCCGTTCACCGCAACCAGCACCGCAGGGGAATTGCGCCGCGTTTCGTTCTTTTTCAGGTGCAGCGCCGCATAATCCTGCACCAGATAGCGACGCACCACATCGAACAGTCGCGCATCAGCCCTACGGAAACGGTAAATTGACTGTTTCGGGTCCCCTACCACAAACACCGTCGGCGTACTGTCCACCGCCTTAGATGCGGCAAACCAGGATTGCAGTATCTGCCACTGCAGCGGATTGGTATCCTGAAATTCATCCAGTAGTACATGGCGATAGCGGCTATCCAGCTTGTATTGCAGGTATTCTGCATGATCGCTGTCGTTTAACAGCTGGCACACCCGCCATTCCAGATCCCCAAAATCAAGGGATTGCTGACGCTGTTTCAATTGCTGATACGCGGCAAGCAAGCCGACCCCGCAACGCAGCGCATGACAATTTGTCTGATAGAGTTTTTGCGTCTGCCACAGGTTATAAACGTCCAGCAACTGCGCGCGCACCAACTCGACGGCCTGCCCTAACTGCGCCTCATCTTGCCCTTTGTTGGCCTTAATTGCGCGTGGCTCGTTCTTTTTGGTAAACAACTCGTCCCACAGCAAATCAAAACGCTGTGCTGCAGGCTGCACGCCATCCAGCGGCACGAGCAGGCGAAGCGCTTTAGCCTTCTGCGCAGCACTCGCATTGAGCAGCGCTGATAGGGCACGCACATCGCCGGCGAAATGCGTCTTATCAAATAATTCTGCCAGCGGATCACACGTGAGGTCCACCTCAAATTCGGCGCGCAGATTTTGTATTGCGAAGTCTAAAGCCGACTCCCCCTGCCCCGCCGTATAGGCCCACCATTCACTACGTTTATGGACGAAATTTCCCAGCAGGCTTTGCGTATTGGACAAGCCTAATTCTCTGAACAAAACCATCATAGACTGAGCCGCTTCGCTCTCGGGCGCACTTTGCAACTCATCCAGAAATATCTGCCATGCTTCCTGCCACAGCGCGGCGGTTTTCTCGAGCAGTTGTACCCCCCCCGCGCTACCGGCGCTGACCGGCGCGCGCTGTAAAATCTGCATAAACCAGCCGTGAAAGGTACTGATGGTCACTGCGGGACGAGCCAGCAAAAACTGCTGATACAACAACCGGGCACGAGGCAGTGCACGCTCCACATCCTCCACACCGCGCTGCGTCAGAAAGTCGCGTACGAACTCATCATCTTTAGCGGCCAGGTCATACAGCCAGTCGCGCAGACGGGCCTGCATTTCCTGTGCGGCCTTGCGTGTAAAGGTGATGGCAAGAATCTCTCCGGGCGCGACCCCGTCGAGCAACAGTCGCACAACCCGCGAGACAAGCAGCCATGTCTTGCCGCTGCCGGCACACGCCTCGACTACCACGCTCCGGTTCGGGTTCAGTGCCTCGCGGTTATCCATTCAGATCGCCTCCCACGCCCCGCGCCTCAATCGTCGATTTTCGATCCTGACTTTCCTCCCATTCGCCCCGGCGACACACCCCTCTCATCTCGCAATAGCTGCAAATTTTTTCAGCGCCATGGGCGGGCATAACGGCGCCTCCCCTCAGTTGCTCAAAAATTTCCCCCAGACGCCTGATGGTAAGTTGTGCCAGTTCGTCTATTTCTTCATCGGGTGACACGGCCTGCACCGACTCGTCATCCAGACTCACAAAAGCCGCCACGCCAGCCCCCTGCACATGCGCGTAGCAGGCCAGCTGCACGTCTTCGCCGGGCGATTTCAATTTGTTTTTAAGCAACTGAATCGACTGCGTTTTATAATCAATCACGGCAAATTTATCAGCGTCCTCCACAGAGATGTCGACACGATCGAGCCGCCCGCGCAGCAGCAGATTGCCGGATACCGCAACCTCAAACGGCACCTCGGCCGCATGGTAGCGCCAGCCGGCGGCTTCATTTTCCAGCTGCCAGCTCAAATAGGCCGGGATCAGTCCCTGCCAGCGTAACAGCCAGGCACGTGCCAGATAGTCATGCGCCAGCGCGCCGGCAAACACCTCATCGCTGATCCGCCGCAGGACGCGTTCTGCCTCGCCTTTGTCGCTGCTGCCGAGCTGCGGAATTTCAGTATGAAAGCGCTGCAACACTTCATGCACCCAGGTACCGTAATCGCGCTTATCCAGATCTTCGCGCACATCGTCCAGTTCATTCAGATGCAGCACATACCGCGCAAAATATTGATAAGGGCACGCCACCAGCGAGTTATAGCCGGACGGCGATATTTTTTGCGGGATCAGTTCCGGCGGCACAACGGGGCGCGGCATTTCTGCTGGATCCTGAATCCTGCATCCTGAATCCCGGATCCTGACTCGCGTATGGGGAATCAAATCGGCCAATTCCCGGTTCATCAAATCATGTCCGAAGGCCAACAAATGCATCGCGCGCAGCATCTCAAAGTAAGGGCTGAGCAGATTCGGCTCACCGTTGCAATTGGCCTGCCAAGTCGCAAGCACCGTGTCGTTCATCGCCAGCAGCGATAATAAATCGTCACGCACCCTTTCCTGTTGCACGCAGGACAAGGGCAACCCCAGCGTCGTGCGCACGGCATCGTTAAACCATTGCCCGGCGTTGGCGGGCGCGGGCAGGTGCGCTGCGTCACAACCGAGCAACAGCACCGCATCGAAACAACGCCAGCGTGTCGCTGCCAGATGAGTGAACAGCACAGGGCTGTCAATGGAGAGATCGCGATAGGTATTTAAATCGAGTTGCTGCGAGAGCCAGCGTCGCCACTCCGAAAAGCTGCAACTTGTCGTGTCGGCCTGCAATTCCTCCTGCCAGAGCGAGAGCAACTGCATCAGCTGCTGGCCTGCGGCATCCTGACGCCACCCGTGAATCACGCCCAGAATATCCAGACTGTCGTGTAACGCTGACAACCAGCCTGACAGTGAAGCATGACGAGCGGCAAGCAAACGCGCCGCCTGACGCAGACGCACTAAAGAAGCAACCAACTCGGGCGCTTCGCGCTCGGCCACCGCGATATGCTCATGCAGGTGCAGGACCACGCCGTGACGGCGCACCAGCTGCTCAAACTGGTAGGCTGCCTGTTTGCGCAACACCTGATTTTCGGCAAACAAAAAGGGCGACTTGAGCAAGTCGAGTACATCCTGATAATAAAAATCGCCCTGCACCGCTTCCAGCCAGCGCATCAGCACCGTACTGACCGACAGCGTGGCAAACGTCCAGCCGGTTTCATCCTGCACCGTAACGCAGGCGCGCTCCAGCAATGCACGCAATCGCCGCGCCACCATACGATCTTGCACGACGACTGCAATGGCTGTTTTACCCTCGAGCAGCCAGCGTCGCACCTGCAAGTCCGCCGCTTGCGCCTCCTGCTCCATGCCGTGCGCGCCAAAAAGTTGAATCCGGTCCGTTAAAGGCACGCTTTTGACGAGTGTTTGCGCCGCACTTTGCAGATCCTCACTCTGAAGATTTTGTTGCAAAGCACAAGACAGCAGCGCGCACCCCGCATCCATACCGACCAGCTCGCGCAAATCGAACACGGTCACACGGACTCGCTCACGACAAGCTGCTAAAAAACGCATTTCGGGCGCATCAAGATCGCAGGTTTGCAATACAAACAGCGGCATCGTCACTTGCCGGGCTAAGATCGCCAGTCGCTGCTGATACGCGGCAGTCACGTCCAGTTCGTCATGCGCGGCCATCGCGTACCATAACTCGTGAACGACGCGCGCCTCGAACTGCATCGCCACACCGCTTCGCGCACGATAAGCTGCCACCAGCTGACGTGAAAAGGCTTCAGTTGATTCAGGAAGTGAAACATGGTGCCGCGTCAGCTCATCCATCAGCGTCAGCAATTCACGCGACAGACTCCATAGATCGGCATCGGGAAACCAGTTGCGATCGCGCAGCGCCTGATACAGCGTAAGTAAGCGTTGCGTATCGGACTGAACTGAGGGCGTGAGCGCAACTGTCTGCGCCCAGTCAGCGAGTGTTGTCATCTGCGGTAACAACAAAGCGGGCATACCCGCCGCCGCGCTCAATGCCTGAGCCAGCGGCCCGGCAGCATGGTAGTTCGGCAGCAGCACCATCGCACCGCGCAAGTCAGGAGACGCCTGACACAAAAGAATTTGTGCAGCGATATGGCTATAAAAGCCTGATCCTGACCGCGGGTTATCTGGCAATTAGCGTTCGAGCAGGTGTAGTTTATCCTTTACGCCCTGCCATTCTTCCGCATCCGCCGGCGGGTCTTTCTTTTCAACGATGACGCCCCACAACTTCGACAATTCCGCATTCAGCGCAGTGAAGTGAGTCTGATCAGCAGGCAAATCATCCTCCGCGAAGATCGCTTCAGCCGGGCACTCGGCCACACACAAAGTGCAATCGATACATTCGTCGGGATCGATCACCAAGAAATTTGGTCCCTCGCGAAAGCAGTCTACCGGGCACACATCCACACAGTCGGTAAATTTACATTTGATACAGTTTTCCGAAACAACGTACGTCATTGCAACACTCCAGATAAACAAAAGTGCCTCTATTTTAGCAGAGGCATCAGATAATAAATCAGCCTATTTAATAAGGCCATATTGCATTATGGCGACAGCAAACCGATACCCAATCGGGACTGACAGGCTGCCTAGATCGTAAATGTGCGCATCACACACTTCACAGCACGCAATTTTTTAGATAGGATGCGAACTCAAGTGCTGAATTTATATCGTCACTTCCAGCCATTACAATTGCTTCACACCCTACATTCATAGCGAGATTCAATCATGAGCGAACATATTCATTACGTTACAGATGCAACGTTTGACGCAGAAGTCATCCAAGCGGCCCTGCCTGTGCTGGTCGACTACTGGGCTGAATGGTGCGGGCCTTGCCGCATGATCGCACCTATTCTGGACGAAATCGCCAAGGAATACGAAGGGCGACTGACGATTGCAAAGCTGAACGTCGATGAAAACCAGCAAACGCCGCAAAAATTCGGCGTGCGCGGCATTCCGACTCTGATGCTGTTTAAAAACGGCAATATTGAAGCGACCAAAGTAGGTGCTTTGTCAAAATCACAATTAACCGCTTTTATTGACAGCCACATCTAAAATCTGTATTGTCACACCCGCATTGCACACCTGAGCTATCGCCGCAACTAAAAACAAGCGAACCAGACCGTGCGGGTGGACAACTCCACCGACTCATCCAGCATTTCCCCATCAAGACCACTCTTCGCGCGTTACCATGCATCTATCTGAAATCAAATTAAAACACATCACCGAACTCGTTGAAATGGCAGCCGCCAATCAAATCGAGAACGCCAACCGCATGCGCAAGCAAGACCTGATGTTCGCACTGCTGAAAAGCCACGCGAAAAAAGGCGAGAGCATTTACGGCGACGGTACACTGGAAATTCTGCCGGACGGCTTCGGCTTCCTGCGCTCCCCCGACACGTCGTACCTCGCAGGTCCCGACGATATTTACGTGAGCCCTAGCCAGATACGCCGCTTTAATCTGCACACCGGCGACTCGATCGAAGGCGAAATTCGCACACCTAAGGATGGTGAGCGCTATGTTGCGCTGGTGAAGGTTGACAAGGTCAACGACGAACCACCTGAAAACGCCAAGAACAAGATTCTCTTTGAGAATCTGACACCACTGTTTCCGACCCGACCGCTGATTCTGGAGCGCGATATCCGCGCCGAAGAAAACATCACCGGCCGCGTCATCGATATCGTGGCACCCATCGGCAAGGGTCAGCGCGGCCTGTTAGTCGCCTCCCCGAAATCCGGCAAAACGGTCATGCTGCAGCACATCGCGCATTCGATCTCAGCCAACAATCCCGATGCCACCTTGATCGTGCTGCTGATCGACGAGCGCCCTGAAGAAGTAACCGAAATGACGCGCACCGTGCGCGGCGAAGTGGTTGCCTCTACGTTCGACGAACCGGCCAGCCGCCACGTGCAAGTCGCCGAAATGGTGCTGGAAAAGGCCAAGAGACTGGTAGAGCACAAAAAAGATGTCGTCATTTTGCTCGATTCGATCACTCGCCTGGCGCGCGCTTACAACACGGTGATTCCGTCCTCCGGCAAGGTACTGACCGGCGGCGTGGATGCCAATGCGCTGCATCGCCCGAAACGCTTCTTCGGCGCGGCACGCAACATCGAAGAAGGCGGCTCGCTGACCATTATTGCAACGGCGCTGGTCGATACCGGCTCCCGCATGGACGATGTGATCTACGAAGAGTTTAAGGGCACGGGCAACATGGAAATCCATCTGGATCGCCGCATGGCCGAAAAACGCATCTACCCGGCGATCAACATCAACCGCTCGGGCACCCGCAAGGAAGAGCTGCTGCTCAAGCCTGACGTACTGCAACGCATCTGGCTGCTGCGCAAATTGCTCTACCCGATGGACGAACTGGAATCCATGGAATTCTTGCTCGGCAAAATCAAGGCAACCAAAAACAACGCCGAGTTCTTCGACTCGATGCGCCGTTAAAAGCATCCGTAATCTATTTTTAAACAAAAGGTTTTTGACGTGGGCGGATTTTTCTGTATAATCCTCGCTTTCGCAAAATCCGCAATCAATCGAGGTTGTTATGTACGCAGTCATTAAAACCGGTGGTAAGCAATATCGCGTCGTTACCGGCGAAACTTTAAAAGTTGAACTTATTTCCGGCGACATCGGATCAGCAATCGTGCTGGACAAGGTGTTGATGGTATCCGACGGCGAAAAGCTGTCAGTCGGCAAACCAATGTTGCTTGGCGCAACTGTTGCGGCAACCATCGTTTCTCATGGTCGTGGCGACAAGGTTCGCATCTTCAAGATGCGCCGTCGTAAGCATTACCAAAAGAATCAAGGTCATCGTCAAAACTATACCGAAATCCGTATCGACGGCATTTCCGCGTAATTTAAGGAGCACATACCATGGCATCAAAAAAAGGCGGGGGCAGTACCAGTAACGGCCGCGACTCACACTCGAAACGATTGGGTGTTAAGCGTTACGGCGGCGAACTGATCAATGCAGGCAGCATCATTATTCGTCAGCGCGGCACAGAATTTCACCGCGGCGAAAACGTTGGCATGGGCAAGGATCACACCCTGTTCGCCAAAGTTACCGGCCGTGTTGTGTTTGCCATCAAGGGCGCGCAACAGCGCAGGACAGTTTCCATCGTTGCAGCTTAAGCTGTTACGTTTGAAGCAAATCAGCCCTATCGCAAGGTAGGGCTTTTTTCATTTAGCGGTACAAAAAACATGAAGTTTATTGACGAATCCAAAATCGAAGTCTTCGCGGGCAATGGCGGCAACGGCATCGCCAGCTTCCGCCGTGAAAAATATATCGATAAAGGCGGCCCTGACGGCGGCGATGGCGGACGAGGCGGCAGCGTATTTGCACAGGCTGACCGCAATATCAATACGCTGGTAGACTTTCGCTTTGCACGCACCCACAAAGCCCGCAACGGTGAATCCGGCCGCGGCTCTGACTGCTACGGCAAAGGCGCGGATGATGTGATCCTGCACATGCCTGTCGGGACCGTCATCACGGATATCAACAGCGGCGAAGTCATCGCGGATCTGATGCATGACGGCGAGCGCGCACTGCTGGCCGAAGGCGGCAAAGGGGGATTGGGCAATATTCACTTCAAGTCCAGCACCAACCGCGCACCCCGCCAGTGCACGCCGGGCACGGAAGGCGAGACACGCGAATTACAACTTGAGCTCAAAGTGCTGGCTGATGTCGGTCTGCTGGGCATGCCCAATGCAGGCAAATCAACCTTTATCCGTTCGGTATCCGCCGCTCGCCCTAAAGTGGCTGACTATCCTTTCACAACCTTGCACCCGAACTTAGGTGTCGTTCGCGTCTCGCACGAAAAAAGCTTTGTCATCGCCGATATTCCGGGCCTGATCGAAGGCGCCGCTGAAGGCGCAGGCCTCGGCCATCAGTTTTTGCGCCATCTTGCACGCACCAGCCTGCTGCTGCATCTGGTCGACATCGCACCGCTGTACGAGGGAACGAGCCCCGTGGGCGAAGCTGAAGCGATTCTCAACGAACTGAAAAAGTACGATCAGGCGCTGTATGAAAAACCGCGCTGGTTGCTGCTCAACAAATCCGACTTACTGGAAGACAAAGACAGCACTGCGGCGCAATTCCTCAAGGAATTTTCCGACTATGACCGCGTCTTTGTGATTTCTGCGATCAGCGGCGAAGGCTGCAAAGAGCTCACCTTTGCAATCATGGAACACCTTCTGGAAGTCAAAGAACGCGAACAACAGGCCGCAGCCATGAGCGCACAGGAAACGGACGCCAGCACGCTGTAACATCAGGAGTGAGGATTGAGACCGCAAGGGTCTTCCCACGAAACAACGGAGCCTGTGCTCCTGTTTCTGAATGAAGGATTGAGGATTCAACGATGAAAACCGTATTGACCAACTGCCGCCGCATCGTCGTCAAAGTCGGCAGTTCCCTTGTCACCAATCAGGGCGCGGGACTCGATCTTGACGCGCTTGGCAACTGGGCGCGTCAGATCGCCGCGCTAAACGGCCGTGGCTATGAAGTCGTGCTGGTCTCCTCAGGCGCGATCGCAGAAGGTATGCAGCGTCTGGGCTGGACGAGCCGCCCTGTCGCGATCCACGAGCTACAGGCAGCGGCAGCGGTAGGACAGATGGGGCTGGTACAAGCCTATGAATCCTGTTTCCGCAAACACGACCTGCATGCGGCTCAGGTACTGCTAACCCATGCGGATCTGGCTGATCGCGAACGCTATCTGAATGCGCGCGCCACGCTGACCACCCTGCTTTCCTTACGCGTCATTCCCATCATCAATGAAAACGACACAGTCGTCACCGATGAAATTAAATTCGGCGACAACGACACCCTGGGCGCACTGGTCACCAACCTGATCGATGCCGACGCGCTGGTGATACTCACAGACCAGAGCGGCCTGTATACCGCCGATCCCCGCAAAGACCCGACTGCCACGTTAGTCGCCAGCGCACAGGCTGGGGACGCAAATCTTGAGGCCATGGCGGGTGGCGCGGGCAGCGCGATCGGTCGCGGCGGCATGCTCACCAAAATCCTCGCCGCAAAACGTGCAGCGGCTAGCTGCGCGCACACCGTGATTGCCTCAGGACACGAACCGGATGTGCTGCTGCGCCTGTTTGAAGGAGTCCCCATCGGCACGCTGCTCACAGCCCCCGCACTGCCGCTTGCGGCCCGCAAACAGTGGTTGGCAGGCCATCTGCAAGTGACAGGCCGCCTCGTGCTGGACCAGGGCGCGATTAAGGCGCTGCGCTCCGATGGCAAGAGCCTGCTGCCTATCGGCGTCAAACAAGTCTCGGGTGAATTCAGTCGCGGCTCGGTCGTCGCCTGCGTCAGCGAACAGGGCGCTGATATTGCGCGCGGCCTGATCAACTACAACTCGGATGAAGCCGCCCGCATCGCAGGTCATGCAAGCCAGGATATTGCCACCCTGTTAGGTTACGGCGGGGATGCCGAAATCATCCATAGAGACAACTTGGTATTGCTGTAAGCAATACCAAGTTTCGATTTCAGTTGCGCAGCAGCAACTGAAGTCACAATCCACAATTAGTAAGGCAAGATTACGGCGGTACATCAAGCATCGGCAAGCAGAGCCACAACCTGATATTGCGGTAAGCGATAGTTTCGGCGAAGACATTTACAGTCTGAGTCATAATCTGGTGCTGCTATAAAGCGTGCAAGATTAGGACGAATCCGATCGTGCAAAATCATCGCCTCGTCTTATTGTTGAAATACTCGAATTCATGTACGGTAGCTGACACCGCCTGATCAGCATTACAAACCCGCCGGACAACCGCTGATTTTGTAATTTATTGTTGAAATTTTGCCACACCTTTAAGGAGCGGGTTTGTCATGAGCAATACATTTTTCCCCACTGCCGGTGAAATTGCCCATCTGGGCGTCGTGCAAACATCCGGCTCATCGACAATTGAAGACGCCATCGTGATGATGGAATCGAACAATCTGAGCGATGTCATTTACGAGGTAGAGGAAGGTCATGCGATCTTCACCGTCGAGGATCTGATCAAATATCGCCGCGAAGGCCGCAGCATGTCCGCTCAACTCAATCTGCTAAAACCGCATCTGCTGGTTTATGTCAGTGAAAATGAGAATGTGTTACATCTATTGCCTTTTTTTAACAGCAAGGACAACCGTTATCTCGGCGTTAAAAACGCGGCAGGAGAATTGCACGGCATTGTGTCCTACACCGACGTACTCGCCTCAGTTGACCCCGCTGTGATGATGGAGCATAAAACGCTGGCCGAAGTACTGGAAAAGGGCCGTGTTGAGACGATCAGCGGGTCCGTAGCAACCGATTCCGTCCTAGACCAGCTGATCTACCCCGAAGACGCCGTGCTGATCGCAGAACAAGGACAGATTACCGGAATCATTACCACCAAAGATATCATCCGCATGATCCGCGACCATGTCGACATGACACTGCCTATTCGCTGCCACATGACCACGCCTGTCTGGACAATCAATTGCAGTGCAACCATCAAGGCAGCCATCGAGCATCTGAAGTTACGCAAATTCAAACGCGCTATCGTTGTAGATGACGCAGGCAAGGTCATCGGCGTAATCACCCAGCATGAACTCATCAGCATTACCTATGGCAGATGGGCCGAGTTGATGAAACTGCACGCCCACGAACTGGGTGAACTTGTGCAGGTTCTAGAAACAAACAACAACAAGTTAAGGCAGGAGTCATTGACCGATCCGCTCACAGGAGTCGGTAACCGGCGCATGATCAACCAAGCCATCGAAACAGAAATCGGCAGATACTACCGCCAGGAAAAGTCATCGTTTTCACTGTTGCTGCTGGACATCGACCATTTCAAGAAAATCAACGATACACACGGCCACCCGTTTGGCGACGAAGTTCTGAAATCCTTGTGCACCACAGTGAAAAAGCGACTGCGCGCGACCGACACGCTGGCTCGTTGGGGTGGAGAAGAATTCGCTGTGCTATTGCCCGCTGCAAGTTTGAGTGCAGCCACAAATCTCGCAAATCACATCCGCCAGGACATCGAAAGCAACAACATTCCAGCCGAATCTGCCGTAACCGTCAGCATCGGCACTGCAGAATACCGGCGCGGCGAATCGCTGGAAATGCTGTTGCAGCGCGTGGACAAAGCGCTTTACCAGGCAAAACTAAACGGTCGCAACACCGTTATTCCTGCGGACGACTGATTCGAAATCATTGACGCGAACCTCATCCAAACTGAATACGGGCATTGGATCAATCGGGAAATTTAAAACAGGTGATATTCATCAATTTAGCCGTAGTCCCGACTGCCTGCAGCAACAAATCTGAATTATCCTGATATTCCCTGCAGGGAATATCAATCATTACCTGCTCGGAGAACAGGCGCAGCATTTGCGCATCATCGCCCTTTAGGGGAGGCAGAATCGCCTGAAAATAAAACACACCTGAACGCAGCCCTGCAGCCAGCAGATACCGGCCAGCCTGATCGCTCGCATCGAAATACCGCGTGGCAATATCGCAGGTTTTATCCCCTGCAAACGAGTTTGCGATCTGCTCCAAAAAGCCCTGTGTGCGCTGCAACTGAGGCGCGAGGGTGGCATGAAGGCCAGCCTGATGAATGACAACAGGATTGGCTGTTCCGGGCCTGATCGCCAAAACCACCACTGCCACGAGTGCAAGGAGTAAAAAACCTTCGTACATAATAAAGGGGTGACGAATCACCCCTTATCAATTAACCGCGACTGGCTACGCGACCCTGCGTGCTGGTACTTTCAATCCATTTCTTGACGCGATTTGCATCTCCGATACGGGTTGTTTTACCAACAGAGTCGAGCAACACAATAATGACCGGACGCTGGCGAATTTGCGCCTGCATCACCAGACAACGCCCTGCTTCGTTGATGTAACCGGTCTTACTGACGCCGATTTCCCACGATGCATTTTTGACCAGCGGGTTGGTGTTGTTGAACGTCAACTCACGTCCGCGCGCGCCTTCTACCGAATGCGTGGCCGTCGTGGTGTACTGATGGATCAGTTTATAGTTACGCGCCGCGGCCACCATTTTGACCAGATCGCGTGCCGTAGAGACATTCTCGCTATTAAGTCCCGTCGGATCGCGGAAGGTCGTGTGTGTCATGCCGAGTTTGCGCGCCTTCGCATTCATGGCAGCCACCGCAGCAGCCATGCCTCCCGGATAATTACGGGCCAGCACGGACGCCGCGCGATTTTCCGACGACATCAACGCCAGTTTAAGCATCTCACTGCGAATGAAGGTCGTGCCCACCCCCAAACGAGAGTGCGTACCCTTCAGAATATCAAAATCCGCCTCCCCCACACTGAGCGACTCATTCAGATCCGGCTCGGCATCCAGCACCACCATCGCAGTCATCAGTTTGGTAATGGAGGCAATCGGCGCGACCGCATCCGGATTCTTGGTATACAAAGGGCGCTGAGTCTGCTCATCGTAAATCAGCGCAATAGAAGATGCCAACTTAGGACTTGAAACCGGCTGAAAGGCCGCTGAGGACAATTGTGTATCAAATTTTTCCGCAACGCGAATGCCTTCTGACTCACTTTGACGCAACGCGTGATGCACCTGAGGACGCTTTGTTGCACGGACGGCAGCACGCTTGGCATGCTGCACGGTAGCATGCTTAGCAGGATGTTTGGCATGCTGCGCGACCGCGCGTTTGTGATGCTGAACGGCCTTATGCTCGGCGGCTTGTGCGACTACACCGTAACTTGCCAGAATACAAACCAATAGTAATTTTTTCATTTTTTGCTCCCATTACACCTATAGGGCAAAAGAATACCCCAAAACAAAAATAAATCAATATAAATCAACATTCAGGCGGCTCTTGCTCGACACGTTTCTGAAGATTCCACATTTGCGTGTACACGCCGTTGCGCTGTAAAAGTTCGTTATGCTCACCCTGCTCCACGATGCGCCCCTGATCCATTACCAGTATCTGGTCAGCATCAACTACCGTTGAAAGGCGGTGGGCGATGATCAGCGTTGTGCGGTTTTTCGCAATACTGCGCAATTCACCCTGTATCGCCTTCTCCGACTTGGAGTCCAGCGCCGAGGTCGCTTCGTCGAAAATAAGAATAGCCGGATTTTTCAAAATCGCCCGTGCAATCGCTACGCGCTGCTTTTCACCGCCTGAGAGTTTAAGCCCGCGCTCACCAACCTGAGTCTCGTACCCCATCGGTAAGGTCTCAATAAATTCGTGAATATGTGCCGCCTGAGCCGCCGCGATGACCGCATCCCGATCGGCATCCGGCTTCCCATAGGCGATATTGTAGTAAATGGTATCGTTGAACAGCACGGTGTCCTGCGGCACGATGCCGATAGAAGCACGCAGACTGCTTTGCGTCACCGTGCGAATATCCTGACCGTTGATGCGCAAACAGCCGCCCTGCACATCGTAAAAGCGAAACAGCAGGCGCGAAAGCGTCGACTTACCCGCGCCGCTCGATCCCACCACCGCCACGGTATGCCCTGCCGGAATCGTAAAATTCACGTCATACAATATTTGCCTGTCCGGGTTATAGCTGAAAGCGACCTGTTCAAACTGAACTTCGGCAGATCCGACGGATAAATCCGGTGCTGCCGGCGCATCGGCGACTTCCCGCGCCTGATGCAGCAAACCGAACATTTTTTCCATGTCAGCCAGTGCGTGACGGATCTCGCGATAAACGAAACCCAGAAAATGCAGCGGCATGTATAACTGCAGCATGAAGACGTTGATCAGCACCAGGTCACCTACGGTCATCGTACCGTTAACCACATCATCGGCCGCCAGCCACATCAATGCCGTGATGCCGATGGCGATGATCACGCTCTGCCCGGCATTCAAGAAGGCGAGCGATGTCTGGTTACGCACCGCCGCCGTCTCCCAGTGCTCCATGTTGTGATCGTAACGGCGCGCCTCATACTGCTCGTTCCCGAAATATTTCACCGTTTCATAATTGAGAAGACTATCGATCGCACGGCTGTTCGCCTTGGAATCGAGCTCATTCATGGTGCGTCTGACCACCATGCGCCACTCGGTGACGAACAGCGTAAAACCGATATAGCAAATTAGCGTCACAAAGGTGATGCCGGCAAACCAAGGATTGTATTTGTTCAGCAGTATCGCCGCCACCAGACCGATTTCGAGCAAAGTTGGCAAGATATTGAACAGCATGAAATTGAGCAAAAAGCCGATGCCGCGCGTGCCCCGGTCGATGTCCCGCGACACCCCCCCGGTCTGACGATCCAGATGAAAGCGCAGACTTAAACTGTGCAAATGCTCGAACACCTGCAGCGCAACGCGCCGGATCGCCCTTTGCGTCACCTTGGCAAACACCGCATCGCGCAACTCACCGAACAATGTGCTCATCAGGCGCAATAACCCGTAGCCCACGATCAGCGACACAGGAACTATCAGCACCGCATGGGATTTATCCAGCGCGTCGATGATCTGCTTGAGCACCAAGGGCACGGCGACGTTGGCCAGTTTGGCGAGGATCAACAGACTCATCGCCAGTATCACCCGCCCCTTGAATTCCATCAGATAGGGGACGAGCGAGCGCAGCGTCTGCCAGCCACCTTGCGTGTCGTGTTCAGAGGATGAAGTTGAATGTGATTGCATGACAGTTAAGTAAAATCAGTAGGCGATGATTATAGCCTCAGGTCTGCCCCATCGCGACAAGGGATGTTGAATGCCCCTGATGACGCCTGACATCAGAACATCAAACGACACAGGCTGTTTTGCGGTAAAAATACTGACAAGACTGACCGGATGCCTCCCGCACCTCAGTCGCCGGCTCACGACGGCTTTTAAAGTCCAGCGCACGGCAGCCATACCTGAAATCCGCCTGATGCGTCACATAATAATGCCGGCAGTCGCGGCAGCGCACGATATCCTGCTGCATCAGATCACACTTTTCCCGTATCCCAGTACACCGATCACCATGCGCACGGTAGCATAGCTCAGTCTGGCCAGCAGACGAGAGCCCCAGCCATTTTTATGATCCGCTTCTATGCGCACCGCACTATACGCAATAGCAGTCATCAGTTTATCCCGCAAACAATCGGCAAATGCGACATCAAACACCATCAGATTCGCTTCACGGGCGAGCATCAGGCTGAACGGATCGATGTTGGACGAACCCACCGTTGCCCACGCGCCATCAACGACCGCCACCTTGGCGTGCAAAAATCCCGGCTGATATTCATAGATTTCGATTCCAGCCGCCAGCAGTTGGACGTAGAGCGCACGGGTTGCATAATGCAGCAGGCGATTTTCAGCCCGGCCTTGCAGCAGCAACACCACGCGCACGCCGCGTCTGGCCGCCTGTATCAGCGTACGGCGAAAAATCCGTCCCGGCAAAAAATAAGCATTCGCGATCACCACCTCGCGCATTGCCGTACTGATCTGTTTCAAGTAGGCGCGTTCAATATCGCGGCGATGGCGAAGATTATCCCGCAGCACGACGACGACACGAGTGCCAACAGCGCGCCCGTGACTGACATCACGCGCCATACGCTTGCCACTGGCCCACGCGACAGCATTCCACATCCTGCGCATCGTGGCATGAATTTCAACCGCAACAGTACCGCTCAGACGTACGGCGAAGTCAAAACGCGGCACAACCCCGTCATCGATGATATTGATGCCACCGATATAGGCCAATTCGTCATCAATCGCGATAAGCTTGCGATGCATACGCCGCAAACGATGGCGACGCAGCTTAAAACGATACAGCTCACGCCTGAAAAAGTGCACTTGCACTCCGGCTGATTTGAACTCGTCCAGCCAGACCGGTGAAAAATCGGCCGCACCAAAACCATCCATCAGCACACGGACAATCACACCGCGGCGTGCGGCGCGCTGCAGGGCATTGCTGACAGCGCGTCCTGCCTGATCTGCAGCAAAAATATAGGTTTCCAGATACACGAAGTGGTGCGCCGCATCGATGTCAGCGCATAGCTGTGGAAAATACGCCGCGCCATTTTGCAGCAACGCCAGCTCATTCCCCTCGACTTGAAAAACGTCAGACATTGCGCTGCAACGTCGCCGATATTGCCGCATGATCCGACAGTCGTTGCCACGCGCCGCCGGCATGCACCTCGGCTTGCGCCACCGTAAATCCGCGCATATAGATCCGATCGAGTCGAAACAGAGGCAGACGCGCCGGAAAGCTGCGCGCGACACGACCGCCGTGCAACTGAAATACATCGTGCATGCCAAGTTCACTCGCGATGACAGCCCCCATCTGATTGCGCCAATCGTTAAAATCACCGGCGATGATCACCTGTGCATCGGACGGAATTTCATGCTGCACGTACTCAATCAGTGCACGCGTTTGCGCGCGCCGCCCACGGGAAAACAGTCCGAAATGCGCACACAGGCTATGTAGTCGCTGCCCATCCGGCAACTCGATCTCGCAATGCAGCAGGCCGCGACTCTCGAAACGATGTGCGGATATATCAGTATTGAGGGTCTTCACGATGGGATAACGGCTCAAAATTGCATTGCCGTGATGGCCCGCCTCATACACGCAATTCTTGCCATAGGCAGAATGCGGCCAGCGCCGGTCGGCGATAAATTCGTGATGCGCGCCTTCAGGGTAATTGGCAAAACGCCCGGCGTGCCCTGTATGCGCCCCCTGCACTTCCTGCAAGAACACGATATCCGCATTCAGCTCATGCAGCCGCTCGCGCAATTCGTGCATCACCACACGGCTATTAAAGTGGGAGAATCCTTTGTGGATATTGTAGGTAGCAACAGTAAGGGCTTGCATGATTGCGTTTGATTCCTTGCATCGGTGCGGTTAACTCATCCGTGC
Source organism: Gallionellales bacterium GWA2_54_124 (assembly GCA_001801025.1). Classification (GTDB taxonomy): domain Bacteria; phylum Pseudomonadota; class Gammaproteobacteria; order Burkholderiales; family Gallionellaceae; genus Gallionella. The sequence goes on along the minus strand of MGWO01000007.1, from coordinate 259,271 downwards.
CACGCTCGACATGAATCAGCGGGAAAGCTCCTGATTAACGCCGCGATAAAAGCGCTCGTAAAAGTCTTTATCGCGCACCATTTCGCCGCGCACCTTCACCTGAGCGTCGACTTCGCTGCTGTTGCTAACCGAGATAGGAAACAGCAGCGGAATACCGAGCGACGTACTCTTACGGCTGGTTTTAATGTCAAAATGCTCTTCCGTGGCAGTAACAAACAAAGTGGAACCCAAAGCACGCACGCTGCAGTTCACATAGAGGCGCAGCTGAGCCTGCTGATTGTCATCCACCTGAAATTCTTTGGCGCCAGTGATTCGCTCTCCAGCACCCGCATCGACAATATAACCATCCCTGAGCAGCACACGGCGGGCAGCCTCACAAACAGGAACAGGCGCGACAGAAAAATCCCTGCTGTAACGCGAATCAGAACGAAACGCTTCTCCGTCAGAATAGTTTCGGGTACCGCTACATGCGGCAAGCAACAGGGATAGTAAAGCAACAATCAGTCCATAGCGATTCATTTTTTCTCTCCCGGCAAAATAGCATTGATGAGATAAATCGTGCGAAGTTACGCTACCCACATCCCTTGAAGCTCGCATGCGAAAAATCATGACCTGTGGCGAGAGAACTATACATGACTAGCGATTTTTTTTCATTTTTTGATGGGACGCTTGCCCGCATTCACACGAGCACCGTCAGCATGGCCTGCTGAAAAACTCAGACGTTACCGATGCCGCGAGGCGGCAGTTTGATCTGGCGTGCAAAATCCAGCATGCGGTGTATGGGCTGAACTGCGCGGGGAATAATAGCAGGATCGACAAAAATTTCATTCGTACCGGTTTCGAGCACCAAAGCCAGACTGATCAGCCCGTTCATCGCCATCCACGGGCAATGGCTGCAACTGGTGCAATTGGCCCCTTTTCCGGCGGTCGGCGCTTCCAAAAAGAGCTTGTCAGGACACAGCGTGCGCATCTTGTGCAGAATACCGTTGTCGGTGGCGACGATAAACACGCGGGCGTCAGATGCACGGGCGGCATTGATCAGCTGCGTGGTGGAGCCGATCACATCGGCTAATTGCACGACCGCACGCGGCGATTCAGGATGCACCAGCACCTGACAACCCGGGTACTGCGCTTTTAATTCGATGAGTTCACGCGCCTTATATTCATCGTGCACCACGCAAGCGCCCTGCCAGAGCAGCATGTCCGCCCCCGTCTGCTCCTGGATATAGCCGCCCAGATGTCGATCCGGCGCCCAGAGGATTTTTTTGCCCTGTTCGTGCAGATGTTTAACCACCGGGAGCGCGATGGAACTGGTGACCATCCAGTCGGCACGCGCCTTCACGGCAGCACTGGTATTGGCGTAAACGACCACGGTACGATCCGGATGTGCATCGCAAAATGCGGCAAACTCGTCCGCCGGACACCCCAGATCGAGCGAGCATTCCGCCGCGAGTTCCGGCATCAGCACGCGTTTTTCAGGATTGAGAATTTTGGCCGTCTCGCCCATGAAACGCACACCTGCGACGACGATGGTTTTAGCCTTATGCTGATGACCGAAGTTCGCCATATCCAGCGAATCGGAAACGATGCCGCCGGTCGATTCCGCTAAATCCTGTAAATCCGGATGCACGTAATAATGCGCCACCAGAACGGCATCCCGCTCTATCAACAGGCGTTTGATGCGCGCAATCAGCTCAGGTTTCTCATGCGCATCCGCCTCCTGCGGCACCTGTGCCCATGCAGATGCAGTCAAACACCCCGGATGATCGTAAGCAATACTGATAGGATTCATGACATTTTCCTGATGACGCGCTGCGTCAGTTGCAAGATGGCCTCCCGGTTGCTCGGCGAAAAAACTTTCTGCGCCGCTGCCTGCCAGTGCAGCCACTGATAATTCAGATGTTCGCGGGGGGATAACTGAATTTCCTGCCGGCTGTCTAATTGCAATCCGAACACATGTTCGGTATTTTGCGTGACACCTTCGTCATAACGATGACGCCAGTGCGAATAAATTTCATAGGTATTTTGCAACTGCCAGTGCGTAAACTCATACCGATTCGCATCGAGTCCCGTTTCCTCACGCACTTCGCGTATCGCCGTGTCGCGCAATGACTCCACGCCTTCACGGCTGCCGGTCACCGACTGCCAGTACCCCGGATGATCGGCACGCTCGAGCACTAACACCTCAAGGTCGGCTGTATAAATCACCACCAGCACTGATACCGGCTGTTTTTTACCGTTCATGTTCAGGCAAAAAATATCCAGAACGGAATATTGCGTTGCCGCCAGTACACGACCGTATCATCGAAAATATCCTGCGCAATTTCACGATCGTTAGACGACAGCCCCAGCGTCGGACTGACATTGCGTAACACCAGCACGAAACCGGGCGCCGCATCCCACGACAGGTCGCACAAGATATCGACCAACGCATCCCAGTTTTCGCCGAACTCACCCGGATATTTCGTCGCGCGTGATAAGGCGTTGAGCAGATTTTTCTTGCCTTTGACGCCTTTTAATTCGGCCTCAAACAGCGCGTATCCTGCTGCATCGGCGGCCTCCAACAGCCCATTCACATCACAGTCCAGCTTATGGCAGCCCGCCGCTGCCAGATTGTTCAGTTGTGGTACTGCGCTCATGGCTACTCCCGTATGCGATTAAAGGATTGATAATGGTCTGCGCTGTAGTAATACTCGCCCGGACGACCTGCGATGATACGGCGCGCTCCCCGGTTACGTGCACCCGGCGTTTTTACTGTGTATTCATGATAATAGCCGCGCGCCTGTCTAGGCAAGACCCGCTCGTAATTTCCAAATACCACGCCATCCCTGTCGTAAGCAAACGGCCCGCCCTGATGAATCGCATGCAAGGTGGCACGCGCCTCTGCCGGCAAATCAGCCGCCGCGATGACCGCAACTTCGGCCGCTTCGCGGTGATGCGAGTGCGCCTCTGCCGGCAGGCAAAAAGCCATCAGAATCAGCCAGAGTTGCAGCATGCGCAGCATATTTACTCCTTGACCACTTCCACTGTCGGCTGCTGGCGCAGGCGGATGTGCAAGTCGCGCAACTGACGCTCATCTACGGCAGACGGCGCTTGCGTCAACAGACACTGCGCACGCTGCGTCTTGGGGAAGGCGATCACATCGCGGATCGATTCTGAACCCGTCATCATCGTGACGATGCGATCCAGACCAAACGCCAGGCCTCCATGCGGTGGCGCGCCATACTGCAAGGCATCGAGCAGGAAGCCGAATTTCAATTGTGCTTCTTCATCCCCGATATTAAGCGCGCGGAATACCTGACTCTGCACCTCCGCTTTATGGATACGCACCGATCCGCCGCCCAGCTCAGAGCCGTTCAAGGCCAGATCGTATGCCTTGGCCAAACACTTGCCCGGATCGGATTCCAGCAGCGCCAGATGTTCGTCCTTAGGTGCGGTGAACGGATGATGGCAGGCGTTCCAGCGTTTACCTTCTTCGTCGTATTCAAACATCGGGAAGTCCACCACCCACAACGGCTCCCAGGCATTTCCGTTGACATGGCCTTTTTCGTGACCGATCTTGCAGCGCAGTGCACCCAGCGCGTCGTTGACAATTTTTTCACGGTCGGCGCCGAAGAAAATAATGTCGCCATTTGCAGCGCCCGTGCGTTCAATCACAGATTTCAACGCCGCTTCGTGGATGTTTTTCACGATAGGCGATTGCAGACCGGTTTCATTCGGCTGGGTGATATCGTTAACCTTAATGTAAGCCAAGCCCTTCGCGCCGTAGATGCTGACAAACTTGGTGTATTCATCGATTTCGCCACGGGTGAAGGCAGCGCCGCCTGGCACACGCATCGCAGCAATGCGGCCGGTCGCCGAATTCGCGACGCCTGCAAACACCTTGAACGCGACATCCTTCATCACATCGGTCACTTCAGTCAGTTCGAGCGTGACACGCAAATCAGGCTTGTCGGAACCGAAACGCGCCATCGCCTCGCTATAGGGCATACGCGGAAACGGATTCGGCAGATCAACCGCCAGCGTTTCCTTGAATACGGTACGGATCAGCTCTTCGGTCAGTGCCGTGATCTGCGTCTCGTTCAGGAACGAAGTCTCGATATCCACCTGTGTGAATTCAGGCTGACGATCAGCGCGCAAATCTTCATCGCGGAAACATTTTGTGATCTGGTAATAGCGATCGAAACCCGCCACCATCAGCAACTGTTTGAACAACTGCGGCGACTGCGGCAGCGCAAAAAACTCGCCCGGATGCACGCGAGACGGCACCAGATAATCGCGCGCGCCTTCCGGTGTGGACTTGGTCAGCATCGGCGTTTCAATGTCGATGAAACCGCGGCTGTCTAAGAAATTACGGAATGCACGGGTCACTTTGTAGCGCAGCATCAGATTCTTTTGCATCTGCGGACGGCGCAAGTCGATCACGCGATGGGTCAGACGGACGTTTTCCGACAAGTTTTCATCGTCGAGCTGGAACGGCGGGGTGATCGATGCGTTCAGTACCTCGATCTCATGGCACAGAATTTCGATCTCGCCGCTGACCAGATTGCTGTTGGACGCGCCTTCAGGGCGGCGACGCACCGTGCCTGTGATGCGCAATACATATTCGTTACGCACCGATTCGGCGATTTTGAACATCTCAAGCTGATCGGGATTACAAACCACCTGAGCCAGACCTTCGCGATCGCGCAGGTCGATGAAAATTACCCCGCCGTGATCGCGGCGGCGGTGCGCCCAGCCGCAAATGCTCACGGTCTGGTCAAGTTGGTCGGTATTGAGTGTGCCGCAGTAATGTGTACGCATAATATTTAAGAAAGTGTAGGTGAAGACGGGATAGCCGATGGCGTATCGGAGACCACGCCCATTGAAACGATGGAGCGCAATGCCACATCAACCGTCATATCCAGCACGATGGTGTCGGCACGACGTACGAAAAAATAAAAACCGTTGACAGGGCTCGGCGTAGTGGGAATAAACACCGCCACATACTCCTCATCAAACCGGCTGACCACGTCATTGGGCACATTGGTTTGAAAGGCGAGCGACCAGGCATCCGGATGCGGATAGCGCACCAGCAGCACCTTGCGGAATGAGTTGCCACTGCCGGACAACAAGGTATCGCTGACCTGTTTGACGCCTTTATAGATATTGCCGACGAAGGGGACGTGCAGCATGCCCTTCTCGGAGGCCGCCCATAATCTCTGGCCAAATACGTTGCGGATCAGCAAGCCGGTGAGCAACACCACCGCGAAAGTCAGAATAATCCCTAAGCCCGGAATGTGGATGCCCAGCAAAATATCCGGGTGCCAGTCTCTCGGCAAAAGCAGCAAGGTCTGATCCATCGTCGTGATGGTCAGATTCAGCACCCAGATCGTGATACCTAACGGCACCCAGACCAACAGGCCGGTGACAAGAAATTTTTTCATTCGCTAGCCGAGGGACATGATGAGGCGCTAGGGCAAGGCGCACAGGGCGATGCAGGCTTATTTTTAAAGTCGGTCGCATAATAGCCGTTGCCCTTCAGCTGAAAGCCGGGCGCAGTCAACTGTTTGGAAAATGTTTCCTTGGCGCATTCAGGGCACGTGCTGAGCGGCTCATCGCTCATTTTTTGCATGACATCTTTTTGCAGACCGCAATCGGAACACGCATAAGCATAAATTGGCATGAATTTTCCTGTCGAATCGTTTCAAAATTGGGCATTATACCTGAGCGAGACGCTTTTCCATGCATCCGTATATTGCATCGAATCGGCAAAATACAAGAACCCGCAAGAAATTATAGCGCGCCAGAGCACCAGCACGAACAGGAGAACCGCTAACGCCCCGGCAAACCATCAAACGCTTTATTATGTATAATGCACTCGCCCTGCGTAAAGCCAATCAGCGCAGCGGCCTATTACAACTCCAGATCTCTTCGATCACACATTTCGTCTGCCCCGATTGGTGCCGCTCATTCTTGAGCGTCAGGCCGTCGCAGGAGCCATGCTTTGCCAAATACTATTACCGCCTCAACTGTTACCTTTGCCAGCCTCAATCTGGCTGAACCTATCATGCGCGCCATTGCTGACGCAGGCTACACGCAACCCACCCCCGTACAGGCTCAAGCGATACCGCTGGTGCTCGCTGGCGGCGATTTGCTGGCCGGCGCACAGACGGGCACCGGCAAAACCGCAGGCTTTACCCTGCCGGTCTTGCATCTGCTGAACAGCCGTCCTGCCCCGAATCCCGGTGCCGGCCGGCCGCGCTGCCTGATCCTGACGCCGACGCGCGAACTCGCAGCCCAGGTCGAAGAATCGGTACAGACCTACGGAAAATACCTGTCGCTCAAATCTTTAGTGATGTTCGGCGGGGTCAACATCAATCCACAAATAAAATCATTGCGCGGTCAAGTGGACATTCTGGTCGCAACACCGGGCCGTCTGCTGGATCACGTGGGACAAAAGACGCTGGATTTATCTGCCGTTGAAATCCTGATTCTGGACGAAGCCGACCGCATGCTGGACATGGGCTTTATCCGCGATATCAAAAAAATCCTCGCACTGCTGCCTAAAAAGCGCCAGAACCTGCTGTTTTCCGCGACGTTCTCCGAAGAAATCAAGACGCTGTCTGACGGACTGCTCAACAATCCGGGCTTCGTCGAAGTCGCACGACGCAACACCACATCGGAACTGGTCGCACAAACCGTCCATATGGTTGCGCAAAAACTCAAAAGCCATCTGCTTTCCCATCTGATCAAGCACAATGACTGGAAGCAGGTGCTGGTGTTTACCCGCACCAAGCACGGCGCTAACCGTCTGGCAGAAAAACTCAATGCCGACGGCATTCCTGCCGCTGCAATTCACGGCAACAAGAGCCAGTCGGCACGCACTAAAGCCTTATCGCAGTTTAAAGACGGCACGCTGCCCGTGCTGGTTGCAACCGACATCGCAGCCCGCGGCCTCGATATCGATATGCTGCCCCACGTGGTCAATTTCGAACTGCCTAACGTGCCCGAAGATTATGTGCACCGCATCGGCCGGACAGGACGCGCCGGCAGCAATGGCGCGGCAATTTCACTGGTGGATAGCGAAGAGATACAACACTTGAAAGACATCGAGCGCCTGATCAAGACGCAGATCCCAAGGATTGCCATCGACAGCTTCGTGCCACCCACACATATCCCGCCAGAAGCGCCGCGCCCTCCTCGCCCGCAGCACGGCCAGAAACGCCACAGCAACACCACAGCCCGTCCGCCGCGTGAGGGGAACGCACCGCGAGATGGCAACCGCCCGCCGCGCGAAGGTCAAACTGGCAATCGTGCACCACGCGACCCACAGACACGAACTCAGACGCCACGCGGTCCGCAAACTGCCGGCCAACCTCGTCCGGCGCAAAAACCTCGCGCCTCACAATCGACACCGAAGCCGCAACCTTTACTGTCTGAAGCCGCCCGCCATCAGGCCATGCCTCAACCCGCGCTGTTTTCACCCCGTCCTGCAGCAAGACGCGGCAAATAATCACCCGCTGTCAAAATTTACTATTAACGGTTCCTGCCCTGAAAAGGCAGGAACACATCAGGACACCATCATGGCCAAGACAAATTACACCTTCGAAAAACGGCAAAAAGAATTAGCCAAACAAAAGAAACAAGCCGACAAACTGCTGAAGAAAACGGCCGCAAAGGAAGAACAGAACGGACAGGCGCAACCGACAACCGACGATACCACCATCGCACAGTAACTCCCCGCTGTATCTGCTTGCCCAATAATAAAGCCCGGTTTAACCGGGCTTTATTATTGGGCAAATTCCACCTCTAACGGCGACTAATTTCAGAAGAAATTAGCATACTCTATAAATTAAAACTTATATCCGAGGGTCGCCCAAGCCATAGGAGTATTGTTGTTGCTGTCGGATTGTGGAATGCCGCCATAGGTATGCCACGCCACACTGACATCAGCGTTCCAATCTTTATGGTTGATACGCACGCCGAAGCCGTCACCGCCGATGCTGCGATGGTTATTCCCCGCCGCCCACGGCGTGTGGTTGATTCTGACATTACCGCCATCCACGAAAACATAGGGCGCAAACATATTGACAGCGTAGCGCAGCTCTAATTGCGCCAGCATGCCCTCATTGCCATAACCTTCTCCAGAAGGGTATGCCCTCACCCCGCTTGGCCCGCCCAGCCCGAAACCTTCGGATGAATCGAGGTTCTTATTGGTTAACTGTGCAGAGAAACGCCCATAAAGCGTGAAATTGGCCGGCAGTGCCTGCAAGCGCGAGACATCAAGATTCAGCTTGTCGTAATTGCCGGCTGTTTTAGCGGTATTGAGATCGGTTGCCGCAAGTCCGGTGTCAAGACTCAGATTACCGTGAGTCCAACTGAAACTGCCATAAGTAACGCCGCCGCCCCCCAGCGTATCGCGCCGGTCAAAATTGAGCGTGATTGGCAAGGACAGGCTCGACTTATTGCCCTGAGTAATCGCGACATCCTGAATGTCCTGAAGTTTCTTTTCCTGCAAATTCGAACTCAGTGTGACATTGGTGTTCTGAGAACGCACTAAAGGATAGCTCAGACCTACGCTGGATACTTTGGCCGTACCATGCGCCTTGAGGTTGGCAAATTCTTTGCCAAGTTGATAATAGTTTTGATTGTAACTGACCGTACCGCGCAAACCTGAACTACCCAAAGGCCGACTGTAACCTACTTCACCCATCCACATATTTTCACTGGTGAGCATGGTTCGCAAGGTTACCTTGTCGCCGAAAATAAAGGGGCTGTTAGCAAACAGGTCTAGATGCCCACGTGTGTTACCGGTATAGCGATTGCCATAATTATCAAGGCCGACTTCTCCGCTGAAGCGCGACACGCGTTCTACAAGCACATCCAAATCACCGGCGCCGGTTTGCTGGCCGGGACGCACAACGGGGGACGACTTAAAGCCCGGCTGGTCATCTAGAATCAAAGTGGCGCGTTCCAGAGCAGCGCTTTCGATTACAGCACCTGTCTGCAAATCACTCAAAAACGACTGCGCATTCCCAGCACGGGGATCTTCGCTTTTAGCTTGTATCGCACCATAGCAACCTTCGGTAATATCGATGCGCAAGGCCCCGTCAGTCAAGGGCTGCGGAGGCAAGAAAGCGCGAGCAAAAGGATAACCATGGTTGCGATAATAGCGTGATACAAGATTCGCCAGCCCCTTCATAGCAGCCATATCGTAAGTTTTTCCTGAGAGCTCACCCAACACACCGCGCAATACTTCTTCCGTAAATTTCGTATTGCCGCTGAACGTAACTGATGTCACATCCACTTGAGTACCACCGGCCAAACCATCTGTAATTTCGGGGGCCGCTACGGTAATACCCGGACGATTTTCAGGTGCAGAAAGCACCGGCACCATTTCTTGCAGGGTGCGCCCTGCATCGGGCGGCTGCGCTGCAAACGCGGTGCTCGAGATACAAAATATGCCCGCAAGGGAAAATGCAAGCCGGTTATGTGCAAGTTTAAATTTATTCTTCATTTTGGCGTCGGATTCGTTATGGTTGCGAACTTCGGTAACTATGCACAACATCAGCGCGACTCTCCCTCATTATTGACAGCCAAGTTGATACCGCCATCTACGACAAAAATTCGTGCCTCCCCGGATAAGCTTCGTTGTTCGCTAATTTGAGTCGCGATTTGACTGTCGGCAGTGCCCGAGTCAGTCGCGCCAGTATCATTATTAGCAGATCTATCTGAAGTCATTGGCGTGGCAGCGCCCTGCACCGTGCCTTCACGCTCACCGCGCCCTGAACTGATAGACACCACATCCAAGGAACCGATCGTCATAGGTGCATTATTAACAATACCTAACTGTACAGATGGCTGAGTTAATGTCGCAGATGATCTCATGTGTTCACCGCGCGATTCATCTACGGAGTGATTGGCTCCCGTCTCAATATGCGCTACCGCTGCTAACAAGGGAATATTATTAACAGGTTCTGCTGCTGGCGCTGGCGCTGGTGCAGGTGCAGCTCCTGATGACTGAGCAACGGCAGTAACGGCAGCCGTCAATTGAGCGGCAGGAGCTGCTGCGTAGTACCAGGTCATCCCGCCGGACTGGCCGACTGCCAAATCTGCCAGTCGGATAAACAAGGCGTAAGAACCATCCTCCGCGTTAGGGTTGGCTATCGCCGAGCTGCGTGGATTAATACCCGTCGCATTCGTGAAACTACAGCAGCTGGCAAATGAGGTGTCGGCACCGCTGGATATCGAATAAAAAAGAATGGCTGCCCCTGTCCCATTATTAAATTCGGTGACTTTTAATGCCTTGGCTTGATCCGTTTGCGCTGCAATCTGTTCAAAACCGTTCGCTGTAAGGTTGCCCTTAATTTTGTATTGAGAATCTCGCGTTGCAACATAGTCATCCTGAGTTCCGACCCATAAGCGAAGATTTGAAGCGGTCGCCGCACCGGTGTTGGTCATATTGGTGACCGTCTTAACAAAAGACGCGCCCGCAGCCAGCGTGTAAGTATTGTCTATCCGCAGTGTTTCTCCGCCCCCGAAGCCCAAGTTGATAGAAGAGACGATGGTGCCGGTGCCTTCCTTGAATTTAGAAATATCGAAACTTTTCGAGGTGATGGCTCCAGCCAGATTGGTTTGGCTACCCAGAATTGAACCGTTTCTATTCCAGTCCGACGTTCCTACACCACCTGCCGCGACTTCAAGATTCAACGCATAATTGCTAAAAGTGAGTTTAAACCAGGCATTTCGCTGAACACCGTTGACGACCGATGTATTGTCGAAGTACCAGGGCTGCTCCAGAAGTCCATTACTATTGAGCGAGGCTTGCGTTCCATTCCCAAAGCGCAAATTGTCATTGGCAAACACGAGGTTCGTTGTATTCCCTGCCGAGCCTTTTTTCCAGGTAAATGCCGTGGCTACCGGGATATACATTCCTGCACTGTTGGCAACGGTGTAAGTACTGCCAGCGCCATTGGCGGAACTCTGCCCATACTCAAGAGCAAGACTACCGGTGCCTGTCGCCGTCATGGTGGAGTTGATGTTAATGTTGCCACCCGAAGTCAGCGTTAACTTATTAGCACTCCAAGACACCGCATCGTTAATATTGACCGTACTATCCGCTTGAATTTGGATGTTCGTCCCAACCAAACGCGCCGCGAGCGCAGCACCCGTTTCATCGCCTCCGCTGGCTGCAACGGTGTAAGTCACCGGATCAATAAGCCAGGTTCCCGTACTTCCATTAGGGGCGCGTGTTGTAACCGACAAATCAGCCGTCGTAGACACCTTTGCAGCGCTGGTTTCAATAAAACCGCCATCACCGCCGTTTGGCGCACTAGCATCGAGCGTGCCGCCTACCACGATGCGGTCATTGACCATGTCACCAAGAAGAAAATCTGCCCCTTCTCCCCCGTTGCGAGTGTCTGCGCCTCAATCACACCGGTATTATTAATCACCGTTGCAATCAGGTCACCTGCGGCATGGCTGGTCAACATCACAGTGCCACCGTCAGCTTTTATAGCACCGCCGTTCTGAATCAAGGCATCAATAGCCGCCGACTCAACCAGCAGCTTGACCGGACCACCCAAATCGAGCGTCACTTTGCTGCCCGCGCCCAGCAGAACATTACCGCCGTTAGCAGTCAGGCTGCCATCGTTGGTAATTTTCGCGGCGATCAATGCAATCGTGCCGCCGTTGGCAGTCGTAATATTGCCCTGATTGATGATGGCATTGCTGCTTGCGCCGGCAAACTTATAGCTACCCGCCATAAAGTCGGCGTTGCTGATATTGAGCGTCGATGCAGTGATGCCACCTACGTTGACCTGTGCCGTCGGGGTAAACATAACCCCGTTAGGGTTGATCAGAAACACCTGTCCGTTAGCATGAAGCGCGCCCTGTATCACCGACACATCCGCACCGAGCACACGATTGAGTGCGACGGAACTGGCAGACGGCTGAATAAAGTTAACGGTACTCCCTTGTCCGATTGAGAAACTCTGCCAGTCGGCAGCCATGCGAGTGGTACCCTGCGTGATCGTCATAACATTGCCGGATTGGCTAATGGTGCCGGCACCCGCCACGACATTTCCGCCCGTCGGCAGATTGGCCGCAGACGCAACGCCTGCGAATGCCAGTGCAACTGCAATACATGTTAAAGCAAACAACCCTCCACCCGTTCCAAATTTTACTGCGCCGTCCCGTGCGGAGCGAATAGAAGAGGCTGAAACACCCCCGCTACGCTTGCTTCGCCCTTTAACATTCTCAGCACAGCACACCCATGTGTTCGTAATTTTATTCCAGACTAAACGGTAAATATGGTTCATAGCACTTCCTTCTTTGAGGCTTATTATAAAGCGTCCGTTTTAAAACTCAGCCTGACGCAGACTATGTGGAGGTAAAACTTAAAACTTGTGCCATGCTAACAATTCACTTCAGAAGATTCACTACCCAATACTCACACTAACTCACGCATACTCACCGCCCCTAAAATTAGCGCGCCTCTCAAATGGCGTAAAGATATATCCCGTACCGCGAACTGACTGAACAGGAAGGATACCCAATCCGGCCAACTCAGTTCGTTTGCGCAGTCGGCTCACCAGAGCATCAATACGATGCGGATCATAGTTTGGGTTGTCCGCACTGAATGCTGCAATAAGTATTTTTCGCTCTACCACCTGACCGGATGAAGCCACCATCACCTCAAGAAAGCGCCGCTCAATTTCACTTAAGGAAAGTTGAACCCCCTGCGGATTACGCAAAATCCATCCGCCAGCACAGAGTGCCCACATTTCATGCTGCTCATTTCGACTTGAAGCTATTGCCGACTCAGCCCCAGTCTTGCTGATACGACGAGCAACGGCATACGCGTTTGCAGCAAGCTCCCTTACATCAGTTGGCTTAACAAGATAGGCATCCGCGCCCAGCTCAAGGCCACGCAGACGATCCTCCAGCTCAGCTCTTGCAGTGAGAAGGATAATGCCACGAGATAAATTACCGGATAGATGTTCAGCAATGGAAAAGCCGTCTTCGCCCGGCAAGCCCACATCTATAACAAGAACATCACATTCGCGTGCAGCCAATTCCCGGTACAGCGACTGAGCGTCTCCAAAGCCAAAAGCTTCAATTCCTAATGACGTCAAGCCAAATATCATTTCTTCACGCAAGTCGGCGTTGTCCTCGACAAGAAAAATGCGTAATTTATTAGTTGTAATAAAGGTCATATCACCGAGAAGTTTTAAATAAATTTAAGGATTGAGTGTAGTCGTTAAGAGCACATCAGTCACTCCCGCTTGATGACGCTTCCTCACGTTTTATTCCTGTATCAAAATAAATTGGCAAGCCTGATAATCCATTTTTGATTTTCTTGTACCTCACATGCCGAAATATCCATTACCTACACGGATCGTTATTATTCGCAACATACTGATTTTTATTTCAATCGCCTTTGTCACGACCTCGGTCTCTGCGCTTGAACAGGTGACCCTGCAACTCAACTGGCGACACCAGTTCGAGTACGCCGGCTATTACGCCGCGCTGCACAAAGGGTTCTACAAAGAGGCAGGACTGGCCGCAATACTCAAAGAGGGCGCGCCCAATATTTCAGCCATTGATGAAGTGACGCAGGGACGCGCCGACTTTGGTGTTTCCTCATCGGGGCTGGTTAAATCTTATCTGGAGGGTAAGCCTGTATTGATGCTGGCACCTATCTTTCAGCACTCCCCGGCAGCTCTGCTCAGCCTAGGAAAACATCTGAACACACCCGCGGAGGTTGCCAAGGCGGGCACGATAGGCTTACAACCGGGAGATGAAAGCCTTGATATCAAAACGATGTTCGTCAACGAAGGCATTCCGCTCAGCAAACTCAAGATAAACACTGAAGGAAAGGGCTTAGAGGATCTGCTGTCCGGCAAGACAATCGCTATGAATACCTATCTATCCAATGAACCTTTTTTTCTTAAAAAACGCGGTCTCACCTTCAGCGTCATCAAACCCGCACACTACGGTATGGATTTTTATAGTGACATTTTATTCACTCATCAGGCAGTAGCACAAAAACGTCCTGAAGTCGTTGCCGCCTTCCGCAGCGCAACCCTCAAAGGATGGGAATATGCGCTTTCCCATAAGGATGAGATGATTGGACTCATCCTTGCACAGTACAACACACAAGAAAAAAGTCGCGAACATCTGGTCTTCGAGGCAAAGGCACTGACCGATCTAATCGGTTCCGACATGATTCAGTTAGGTCACAGCAATCCTTGGCGCTGGCGACATATCGCAGAAATCTATTCTCAATTTGGGGTAATAAAATCAGACTTCAATCTGGATGGATTTTTCTACAATCCGAGTCCGCCACCTGCCGATCTTACCTGGCTCTATCGCCTATTGGCTGCGGCACTACTAGCCGTGAGTTTCATCACCGCTATCGCAATTTACGTGCATCGCATCAACGTGAGGTTAAAAATCGCCAAGAAAGTCGCCGTACAAACTCTGGCTGAACAGAGGCAATTTATTGCAATGGTCTCACACGAGTTCCGCACACCTTTATCGGTCATTGATGCGACAGCCCAGTCGATGGAAATGGCCTGCCCTCCGGGAGCCAGCGTAACGCATGACTTTATCACCCCAAGGCAAGAGAAAATTCGCCGTGCGGTGCGAAGATTGCTATCGTTACTCGACAATGTATTGACCAACGAGCGTATGGACTTCCCTGAAACAGAATTCAAACGCACGGCAGTGGATTTGCGTGATATCGCATCCGAAACCGCCCAGACATGGCATCACCTTCTGAGCACACCCAACCAGTTGCAGCTTGAACTAGTGGACGAGCCTGTGATCGCGTTAGTTGACCACACAATGATGGTGCTGGTGCTATCTAATTTGCTCGACAACGCGTTGAAATATTCGCCTTCCGGCAGTCCAATAACCTTGCGTGTCCGCAAGTCCAACAACCATGCCTCAATTGAAGTTGAAGATTGCGGCACAGGCATTCCTACGGAAGCTATCAATAAGATATTCAACAAATTTTACCGCGCCGGTGACGCCCAGTCGGTACCGGGTGCAGGCCTCGGCCTTTACTTGGCACAGATCATTACTCACAGGCAGGGCGGCCAAATTGATGTTGTCAGCGAAGCGGGCAAAGGTGCCTGTTTTCGAGTCAGGCTTCCGCTGGCAAAATAGTTTATAAGGAAAACCGTAGAACTTCCGGCACGAACAAATCAACGCACCTGATTAAAGAGCAAGCAATTTCGTGCCTTGAATGGCGGCGCTAGAACGCGCATTTTCAGCGCAGACTGACCACACCAGCTTATCATTTTGTCGCATTCAACACGAGTTGATCAAGTAAATCTGTCACCGTCAAAAAGCGGCCTCCCCGCAAAAACCACCCTCACCGGTTGCGCATATGGTCGGCAACTTTGGTGAACGCATCCGATAATTCCTGACGTAAGGCTGCATCACTCACCACGTCATTAAGCGCCTGATTCATGCACAGCATCCACTGATCCCGCGCAGCAGCATCAATCGCAAACGGCAGATGGCGGCGGCGCAACATCGGATGACCGTACTCTTCGACAAACAACTGCGGCCCGCCCATCCAGCCGGATAAAAATTTGAAGAGCTTATCGTTCGCGCTTTGCAGATTCTCCGCGTGCATCTTGCGTATGCCGTAGGCTTCGGGCAAATCGTCCATCAACTGATAAAAGCGCGCGACCAGTTCGCGAACTTTCACCGCCCCGCCGATGCGCTGATAGTGTGATATTTCCTGATCTGACATCGTTACCACTCCCTGAATGAAACGCCCAGACCCAATGTCGTCTGACGGTGATTGTAATCGATCATGCTCTCGCCGTAGCCCGTGCCGAATTGCGCATGCAACCGCGCTGCATGGCCCAGTGAAACGGGAATAGACCAGTCAAGCTGAGCAAATCCGATATTCTGATTAAGATTGAGGTTGTTGCGTACCAGCAGTGCAACGGCCTGCGATTTACTGTCCGGCTCCCAGCGCGCGACCAGATCCCCGCGTCCGAGATAATGCACGATATCGGGATTGTCATCCGTCGCCGCCTTTTCGGGTATGCGCCACCAGCCGCGCGCCAGCAGGGAAAAATTATCCCACTCCCAGCCGCCCTGCGCATACAACCGGTTCCAGCTGCGCGACTCCGGATTTGTCCGCCCGTTGGATTGATGGACAAACCCCAGATTGAGCAGTTTCCATCCCGACTCTCTGCCCGTACCAAAGGCCGCGATCAGTTCAGGCTCGTAATTCGTTTCACGAAACGGCGATGAATTGCGCGAATTAAAGACCTGCCAGTGCGATTGCTGTGTATATGCCCCCCACACGCGCAGCGTTTTTAATCCCCACAAATCAAGATTTTCCAGAGAGCCAATATCTGTTTTGAAACTAAGCTGAAACTTGGCTTCCAGCGCATCCATATTGTAAGGCGTTAAGACGGCATGAGCGGGTGCGGGCGAGGCTGGCTGAGCATTCGTCTTGCTAGTATCGCGCACGATCAGATAGCTTTGCTTGTGCGGCTGCAGGCGATCCAATGCACTCGAATCGCGACGCATACGGTTGTCCAGATTCCATACCCTTGTCAGATAAGAGCGCTCGCCCTTCTGACTCACCGGCGCATCCTTCTGAATCACAGCATCAGCCTTTTGCAGTGGCGACTCAGCCATTTGCTGCACGCCCTGCTTCGCCATTTGCTGGGCCGCCTCGGTCGCGCTTGCCGGCACAGGCATCAACGCAGCATCGAAACATTTAAGGCGCTGCTCCGCGTCATTTTTAAAAGTCTGCGCACAGGTCGAAAAAGCATCGGCATAAGCCGGTGGCGTTAAACTCAACAGCACGAATGCCACTATTTTTGATTTATTTTTCATAAGGTTCACATCAAACAAAAACGCGCCAGTATCCGGTAATTGGACGCGACAGACTCCAGCAACACAAACTCACGGACAGGCCAGCAAATTTGCAACATCCCGGGCAGCGGATCATCCGTCCAATGCGCATTGCGCAACAGGGTGGCATGGGGCTTATAGTCACGCCGCTCGAACGCAAAGCGGTGACAGCGCAAACTTAGCTCCAGCTCACGCACCAATTCTATCAGTTGAGGCGGCACGGTGCGGGGTGCGGCATAAACAATGTGATTGTGCCCCCAGTAATGTGCCTCATCGAAACAGAGCTCAAAGCGCCCGACACGGATTTCAGCCGCCGCCAGTTTCAACGCCTCGAGTCGAACAACCTCGACTTCGCCCAGAAACACCAGCGTGGTATGCAGCGTATCGGCACGCATCACCCGACCGCCACAGAGGGCTAAAAGCTGCGACTGCCAGCCGGCAAGGCCGTCCCGCTCTCGCCTATCGGGCCACAGCGCGAAAAAAACGCGCACCGTTTTGTCGTTCGTCTCCATGCGATATTTTATCCGCAATCAGGTCAGGGTCGAGCGTGTCGCTGCAATAAGGTAAAATACGCGCCAGACAAATCTTAAATTCGGCTGCCACCCCTAGAGGCTGCCGCAAGGAACATCATGACCGTGCGTTTACGTGAAATCCCCTACAACTACACTTCATTCTCCGACCGCGAAATCGTCCAACGATTGTTAGGTTCTGAAGCCTGGGACATCATCAACACCTTAAGAGGCGAGCGACGCACAGGGCGCTCTGCTCAGATGCTCTACGAAGTGCTGGGCGATATCTGGGTCGTAACGCGCAATCCGTATTTGCAGGATGATCTGCTGGGCAACAAAAAGCGGCGCGGCGCACTGATAGACGCACTGCATCACAGGCTCAATGCGATCGACGACCGGCGGCAGGACAACGCGGTCGTCAAACGCCTGCTCGAACTGGCGCGCATTGCGGTGAACCAGTTTTCAGAAGAGTTCGAGCAAACCCTGCGATTACGCAAACGCGCATTACGCGAACTCACCCGCATTACCCGCGCGGACAACATCCAGTTTGACGGTTTGGCGCGCGTCTCACACGTCACGGATGCAACCGACTGGCGCGTGGAATATCCTTTCGTCGTGCTGCATCCTGACACGGAAGCTGAAATCGCGGCGCTGGTGCGCTGCTGCATCGCACTGGGTCTCACCATCGTGCCCAGAGGCGGCGGCACAGGCTACACGGGCGGCGCCGTGCTGCTAGATAAATTCTCGGCCGTGATCAACACCGAAAAGCTCGATGCGATCTCAGCCATCGAGCAAACCATCCTGCCGGGTCTTGACGCACCCTACGCCACTATCCATTGCGGCGCAGGGGTGGTGACGCGCCGCGTGATGGAAGCTGCGGAAAACAACGGACTGGTGTTCGCGGTCGACCCGACCTCGGCGGATGCCTCCTGCATCGGCGGCAACGTCTCGATGAACGCGGGCGGCAAAAAGGCTGTGCTGTGGGGCACTGCGCTGGACAATCTGGCCTCGTGGCGCATGGTGACCCCCGACGGCCTGTGGATGACCGTTGAACGACTGAACCACAATCTGGGCAAGATTCACGATGTCGCCAGCACCACCTTCCGCATCAGCCGCTTTGAGGCGGACGGCAAAACGCCGCACGGCGCGCCCGAACTGCTGACCATCCCGGGCAGCGCCTTCCGAAAAGCTGGACTGGGCAAGGATGTAACGGATAAGTTTCTCTCAGGCCTGCCGGGCATACAAAAAGAAGGGTGCGATGGCATCATCACCTCGGCGCGCTTCATTCTGCACCGCGCTCATACCCACACCCGCACGGTGTGCCTAGAGTTCTTCGGACAGGTCAGAGAAGCGGTACCCGCGATCGTCGAAATCACCGAACTGCTCAACAGCGCAAAACCGTCACACTTTAACGCGCCTGTTTTTCTGGCGGGACTGGAACATCTGGACGAGCGTTATCTCAAGGCGGTGGGCTATGCGACCAAGTCCCGTCGCGGCACCCGCCCCAAGATGGTGCTGATTGCCGATGTGGTGAGCGACGATGCGGATTCGGCAGCACAGGCCGCGTCTGAAATCGTACGACTGGCCAATCTGCGCCACGGCGAAGGCTTCATCGCCGTCTCTCATGACGCGCGCAAAAAATTCTGGCTGGACCGCGCGCGCACCGCAGCGATCGCAAAACACACCAATGCCTTCAAGATTAACGAAGACGTGGTGATTCCGCTAGCGCGCATGGGCGATTACTGCGACGGCATTGAGCGCATCAACATCGAGTTGTCGCTCTCCAACAAAATCGAACTGCTGGATGCCTTGGATGCGTTTTTTGCAGGCGACCTGCCGCTTTATTATCAGGACGACAAACAGCTGGGCGATGCAGAGCTGTTAGGCAACCGCGCGGAGGACGCTAAAAAACTGCTGACCGGGGTGCGCACACGATGGGAATGGCTGCGCGACAATCTGGATCAGCCCGGCGTTGAATCGACAGAAACCAATGTCTTTGAAGCCCTGCAAAATCACTCCATTCGCGCCTCATGGAAGCAGGAACTGCGAGAAAAATTACGCCACCTCTTCAGCGGCAGCACCTATCAGCCGGTGCTCGACCGTTGCACGGCGATTCATCAGCAGGTGCTCAAGGGTCGCGTATTCGTCGCGCTGCATATGCACGCGGGCGACGGCAACGTGCACACCAATATCCCGGTGAACTCGGACAATTACGAGATGCTGCAACAGGCCTACCGGGCAGTTGACCGCATCATGCAACTGGCCAAGGATCTGGGCGGGGTGATTTCCGGCGAACACGGCATCGGCATCACCAAATTCGACTATCTGGACGAAAAAGAAATCGCGCCGTTCATCGCCTATAAGAAGCTAGTGGACCCGGAAGGCCGCTTCAACAAGGGAAAACTGCTGCCCGGCAGCAACCTTGACCGCGCCTATACCCCGAGCTTCAACTTAATGGAGATGGAAAGTCTGATTCTGGAGAAAAGCGAACTGGGCGAAATTGCCGACTCGATCAAGGATTGCCTGCGCTGCGGAAAATGTAAACCCGTGTGCACCACCCATGTGCCGCGCGCCAATCTGCTGTACTCGCCACGCAACAAAATTCTCGCCACATCCTTGCTGGTCGAGGCGTTTCTGTATGAAGAACAAACGCGGCGCGGCATCTCCATCCAGCATTTCGACGAATTCAACGATGTCGCAGACCATTGCACCGTCTGCCACAAGTGCCTGAATCCCTGCCCGGTCAACATCGATTTCGGCGATGTTTCGATGGCGATGCGCAATTTTTTACGCAAGCAGGGCAAGAAAAAATTTAACCCGATTGCCGCCACCTCGATGCTGTATCTGAACACCACCGATCCTGTCGCAATCGCACTGATGCGAAAAGTACTGATCGAATGGTCGTATAAGGCTCAGCGCATCGCTCACGGTATCGGCAAGCGGCTCGGGCTGTTCAAGAAACAAGTCGCGCACCCGCCGGCCACGGTCGGCAAGCCGACAATACAGTCGCGCGTGATCCATTTCATCAACAAACCGATGCCGGGAAATCTGCCGAAAAAAACGTCGCGCGCGCTGCTCGATATCGAAGACAACAGCGTGATACCGATCATCCGCAATCCGCGCCGCGCCAGCGAAGAGTCCGATGCCGTGTTCTATTTCCCCGGTTGCGGCTCGGAGCGATTGTTCGGACAGGTGGGACTTGCCACGCAAGCCATGCTGTATGAAACGGGTGCGATCACCGTGCTGCCGCCAGGCTATCTGTGCTGCGGTTATCCGCAAAATGCATCAGGTCAGGGCGACAAAGCAGCTCAGATCACCACCGACAACCGCGTGCTGTTCCATCGCGTTGCCAATACACTGAACTATCTGAATATCAAGACGGTGATCGTGTCGTGCGGCACCTGCATGGATCAGTTGCTCAAATACCAGTTCGACAAAATTTTCCCCGGCTGCCGCCTGCTGGATATCCACGAATATCTGCTGGAAAAGGACGTGGCCCTGGCAGGTGTTGAAGGCACGCGCTATATGTACCACGAACCCTGCCACTCACCGATGAAGACGCATCAGACGCAAAAGGTGATCGACACGCTGATGGGAACCACGGTGCCGATCAATGAGCGCTGCTGCGGTGAGTCAGGCACCTTCGGCGTTGCCCAGCCGCACATCGCAACTCAGGTGCGTTTCCGCAAAGAAGAAGAAATGAGAAAAGGGGCCAATGCATTGCGCGCTGACGGCTTTACCGGCGACATCAAGATCCTCACGTCCTGCCCCGCCTGTCAGCAGGGTTTGAGTCGCTACAACGATGACAGCGGCACCACCTCAGATTACATCGTCGTCGAAATGGCGAAACACCTGCTGGGTGAAAATTGGCTGCCTGACTTTGTTGCCAAGGCGAACAATGGAGGCATTGAGCGTGTGCTGTTATAGGATTCAAAATATGAAACTCAGGATTCGGATAAAACCGGGGCTCCGATTTTTACTCAATCCTGACGCCTGAACTTTATGCTGACCCTGCCGCTGGAACCGACCGACGATCGTGCCGATCCGATTTTCAAGGATGCGGTCGGTTGCGCGACATGGTTGAATCAGCTGCAATTGACCAACCTGCAACAGGCTCACGGCCGTCTGCTCAAAGAACTGTGCGAATTGAACCGCTACCCGATGCGCGGTCAGGACAGGCTGGACATCCTTGAACTATTGCAAGAAACAGCAGGGTTCATACAGACAGATCTAGCCAAAAAACTGGTCGATAAAGCGCTGCCTTTAAATGACGCCGAATTACTGACCTTCAAATCCCTATTACACCTCTGGCAGGCGATGATTGCCGGTTATCAGCGCGGCTTGCAATCTTTCATCTCAGGCGAAAAACAACTGGCCGGACACGGTGCGCTGTTATGCCAGCGCTGCCTGCATTTCACCGGACTGGAAATACTTGAATATCTGCGCACCGGCTACGAATGTCCGCCCGGACTCTGGCATCAGCTGCATGAGCTTTATGCCTATGCAGAACAGCAGGAGTTTCAGCATACCGAAACAGACGCACAGTCCAGTTGCACGGCCAGTTATATCAAGACGCTGCTGGTCTGTTATGCCGATCCGGCTCAGCTGACCCGCTGGCAATTGCAGCAAATCGACATCTGGCTCTCGCTTTGGAGCAACACGTTCACCATTGCAAATCATTATGCCACCAGCGTTAACGACGCACCGCCACTGGCCATTGATTTATCAGGCAGCCAGGGCTTGCAAAGCACGACAGAAATCTCAAGTCATGCATCGATGCGTTACCTGCCTATGGTGCCGCTGAGCAAACTGCTGCGTGTCAAAATTATTTTATTGCAACAAGGGCAGACGCCGCTGCAAATCGGCTTAGGCAATCAATCAGACCGTCACGCCTGTCTGGAGCTGCTATCCTTAGTGCATCAAAACTGCTGTGAGAAAAAACATCTTAGGGCGTGCGTAAGACGCCCGGCTAATTTACCGACGGCTGTTTTTGGCGAGCCGGCGCGCATCTTTCAAACAAACCTCTTCGGCGCTGATACCCAACCGACTGCATCGAAACCAGAAAACTGGCAGATGAAAGACGAAAGCATTATGGGTGCCTGCCTGATCCGCACCGATGCGGACGGTGCAAAATTAAAGCGCTGGCAACTCATCGCACTGCGTACGGCACATCACGCAGCGCTGGCGGCCACGGTGTGGATTCGCGTCATGCAAGACGGACGCCTGCAAACGGGTGTGAGGTATTTCCCGGGACGTCCTGAACCGATACGCATCCGCGCTGTTAACCAGTCCATCCCGGCGGAGTATGCTTTTTTGCTGCCCGCCTTACCTGCCCTCAAAACGCCTGCCAGCCTGATTCTTCCGCGTAACTGGTTTGAGGCTGGCAGAGTCATCGTCCTGATGCATCAGGACGGCCGGATTTTGCAGGCAACGCTGGGCTTTAGCGTCGAGCAGGGTTTCAATTTCGAACGCGTCAGCTTCACCCTGAAAAACTAACGCCCTTTCAGACGATCCGTTTTTCCGGGAACACCAGAGAGAAGGTACTGCCGCACCCTTCTTCACTGAAAACTTCAAGTTTTGCCTGATGGCGCAGCGCAATGTGTTTGACGATCGCAAGCCCTAATCCCGTGCCGCCTGTCTCGCGTGAACGGCTGCGATCCACCCGGTAAAATCGCTCGGTCAATCTTGGAATATGATGCACATCGATGCCGATACCGCTGTCCTGCACTGAAAACACCGGCTGTCCTGCACGAATCGACCAGCGCAAGCTGATCGTACCGCCGTCCGGTGTATATCTCACCGCATTGCTGACCAGATTGGAAAACGCGCTGCGCAATTCGTCACGGTTACCCGACAGTCTGGCAGGTCCGGTCGCATCCATACTGTGCTGGTGGCGCCCACCGCTCAGCATTTCCCCGTCCTGACTGACCTCTCCAAGTAAAGAATACATATCGACTATCTCGATTTTCAATGGACTCTGATCGCTTTCCAGACGCGACAAGGTCAGCAAATCCGACACCAGATGGTCCATGCGACGCGTCTGTTCAGCCATCAGTTGCAAGGCACGCTGTATTTTATCGTGGGACAGATCGGGCATATCCTGCAGGTTTTCGACAAAGCCGTTCACCACGGTTAAAGGCGTGCGCAATTCATGTGAAACGTTTGCGACAAAGTCGCGCCGCATCGTTTCGATGCGTTCGAGCTGCGTAATGTCGCGACTGATCAGCAATCGCTTGTTGCTGCCGTAAAAAACCAGCTTGATGGACAGCACCATATCGTCGTGACGGGCAGACCGCATCATCAGGGGAGCTGAAAAATCACCCGCCTGAAGATAATCGATAAACTCAGGCTGACGCACCAAATAGGTGATGTCCTGCATGATGTCGCGTTGTGCGTTAAGACCAAAGTGATGCTCGGCTAGCGGATTGCACCACTCAATCCGGTTCGCTTCATTCAGACTCATCACACCTTCGGGCAAGGCGGCAGTCGCCTGCTCGATATTGAGAAGTTCATTGGCTAATTTTTGCTTGGTCAGTTTGTGCCGTTTGACCATTTTGTACAGCCGCGAGAACAATTCATCCCATATCCCGCCCGCTTCCGGTATCGTCTCGATGCGTGCTTCCTTAAGCCACTCGCCCAGACGATACAATTGTCTGGCATGGCGCATCATGACAAACAACATCACTACTAGCAGAAAAATCAGCGCAATATTGGCGGAAAAAATGCCCCACAATAACAGCGCCACCAAGGCGCTGAAAATAATCGGCATGCTCACCCGTATCCAGAATTCCCGCAAACAACCCCCTGATATAACTGTCTGAACGATTAAAAAATCAACTGTTCGTTGAAAAACGGTAACCACTGCCCCGCACCGTCTGGATCAACCCGTCCAGACCACTGACTTCGAGTGAGGCACGCAAACGCCGGATATGCACATCCACGGTACGCTCTTCGACAAACACCTGCGTACCCCACACCTGATCGAGCAATTGCGTGCGGCTATACACGCGCTCGACATGGGTCATAAAAAAATGCAACAGACGAAATTCGGTCGGCCCGAGTTCAATCGTCAGTCCTTTTGCCGTCACGCGATGTGACGTCGGTGACAACTCAAGCCCCCCTGCGGCAACTTTATCTTCAGACAAGGTCGGAATATGCCTGCGCATCACGGCGCGTATGCGCGCCATCAACTCGCGCGGCGAAAACGGTTTGGTGATGTAATCATCCGCTCCCGACTCTAATCCCAGCACCTTGTCGCGCTCATCGCCGCGCGCCGTCAGCATGATAATCGGCACATCCTTGGTGCGTGCTTCCGAGCGCAACTGTTTTGCCAGCACCACGCCACTGGTCGATGGCAGCATCCAGTCGAGCAAGATCAAATCCGGCGCATGATCGCGTATCTGCTGCCAGGCCTCTTCTGCATCGCTTGCGCGTAATGCCACAAAGCCTGCCTGAGTTACATTAAAAACCAGCAATTCTTGTATCGCGGGTTCGTCTTCCACAATCAAAATCTTTGCACTCATCATAACTCCTTCGGTTGAGGTTGCCAGAGTATGAAGAATTTATGACAGTATGATGACACTGTTTAGCTTATCTGGCGGACAGGACGATGGCGCAGCATCCGTTTCGGCAACAACGACCCTGCCAGCATGCCAGCCACACTGCACAGCAAGCCGACCAGTTGCGGCGGCCAGACTACCCCGCTGTAAAATTTTTCCATCAGCAGCCAGGAAATCAGGCCCAGCGCAATCGACAGCAGCGCACCGCGATTATTGGCGCGTTTCCAGTAAAGTCCGAACGCTAAGGGCACGAACGCGCCCACCAGCGTGATTTTGTAGGCGTTTTCAACCATCTTGAAAATACTTGCATTGGAATGCAGCGCAAACCACAGCACGATACAACCGAAAGTCACCACGATAATGCGCATGGTGCGCAGCATTTGGCTGTCGCTCATGTGTTTTAAGGCAAAATGCTTGAGTATATTTTCCGTGAACATCACGGACGGCGCGAGCAACGTGGCGGACGCTGTGCTCATAATCGCCGACAGAAGTGCGCCAAAGAAAAAAATCTGAGCGACCATCGGCGTATGGGTCAAAATCAGGGTCGGCAGCACCATCTGAGAGTCGGTTGAGATCAAATCACCGAATACCTTAGGATCGATCAGCGTTGCTGAATAAGCTAAAAACATCGGCACAAAGGCAAAGCCGAAATACAGCACGCCGCCTAACACCGAGCCTGTCACGGCCGTTTTTTCATTCTTCGCCGAGGTCATGCGCTGAAATACATCCTGCTGCGGAATAGAACCCAGCATCATAGTCAACAGCGCACCGACAAAGGGAATCCAGACCTCATAGCCGCCCTGCGGCAACAGTTGCAATCGACCTGAATCCTGTGCATGACTGATAACGTGAGCCGCGCCGCCCGCATCATGACTCACCAGCACCGCGATCAGCAGCATGCCCGCCATAATGACCGTCATCTGCACGAAATCGAGCAGCGCGACCGACCACATCCCGCCGAACATGGTGTAACCGAGCACAATCGCCGTGCCGATCACCATACCAGTCGACTGATCGATCGCCCCGCCGCTCACCAGACTGAACACCAGCCCCAGCGCGGTGACCTGCGCAGACACCCAGCCCAGATAGGAAATCATGATGCAGAGCGTCATGATCAACTCGACCGACCGGCTGTAGCGCGCCCGGTAGTAATCCCCTATGGTCAACAGATTCATGCGGTACAGACGCCCTGCAAAAAACAAGCCGGCGATGATCAGACACAGACTCGCGCCAAACGGGTCTGCGACCACGCCGCTCAAGCCGTCTTTGACAAACGCGGCGGAAATCCCCAGCACCGTTTCCGCGCCGAACCAGGTGGCGAAAACGGTCGCCGTCACGACAGGCAGAGGCAGATTACGCCCGGCCACCACAAAATCCCGCGCATTGTGTACACGCGTCGAGGCATATATCCCGATGCCAATCGATAACAACAGGTAAACAGCGACAAAACCAATCAGCATGATGCTTCGACCCTGACAAGCGCTTTATCGATTTCATTTACAACGGCCAGATGCTCACGAACAAAAACCGCGATGAGCGCCTCTGTTGGCGTATCGGTCAGCTTCTGTTTAAAAGCCGATTCAAGATCACGACTGATGTCCGCAAGCGTCAGAAACCCCAGCGTTTGCAGCGTTGATTTTGCGCTATGCACGAGTCTTTCACCCGCAACCCAGTCACGTGACGCAAAATGTAATTGCAAGGCGCCCCCGTCATCGCGATGCGAGAGCACAAACTCTTGCAACAATACAAAATACAGGTCGTAATCGCCATCGACACACAGCAAACCCGCCTCAACATTCATCCCTTTAATCGTAGCGAGTATCTGAGAGACAGGCAACGCTTCAGCGGATGGCTGCATCCCGTAATCCGGCACGACTTCATCGCGCTTGAGCCACGTCCCAAGAATTCTATCGAGTTCCGCCTGCTGAACCGGCTTGACCAGATAATCATCCATCCCGGCATCCATACATTGCTGACGCTGCTCTGCCATTGCATGGGCAGTCATCGCGACGACTGTGATACCCAGGTTTGATTCGCCGCATGCACCAGCCCGTATCGCCTGAGTCGCCGCCAAGCCATCCATCACCGGCATCTGGCAATCCATCAAAACCAGATCAAAACGATTTTTTTGCAAACAGGCGATCGCATCCGCACCGTTATTCGCCACCACAACCTCCTGATAGCCGCGTTTTTTGAGCAAGGCAACAGCCACCTTCTGATTGACCAGATTATCTTCCACCAGCAGCAGTCGATCATATTTTTTCAGCTGTTCGCTGACTGAATGACGCGTAATGAGCGGGGTCTCCTCTTCACCGGTTAAAGAGGGTGTAGAGAGCACAGACAGCAGTGTATTGTGCAGAATATGGCTTTTCAAGGGTTTTGCCAGATAGGCTGAAAAACCCATCGCACGCAGCCGGCTCGCATCACCGCGCTGCCCGGCGGATGTCATCATCACAAGACGCAGCCCGGCAAGTTTGGGCTCGGCCTTGACCATCCCGGCCAGATCTTCCCCATGCAAATCCGGCATACACATATCGACAATCACCAGACGATAAGGATCGTTATCCGCGGCCTGTAAAAGCTTTGCGAAGCCTGCTTCAACCCCCTCGGCTTCATCATGACGAAATCCCCAGCGGCTGAGAAAGCCAGCCAGCACATGACGGTTAGTCGCATTATCGTCGATGATGAGCATCCGTGTATGCGCAAAGCCTGCGAGTTCATCAAATGTTACCGCCGGTACTGCTTCATTCAGAGGCTTACGCAGTGAAATCGTGAACCAGAAAGTCGCGCCTTCCTCAGGCCTGCTTTCAAGCCCAATGTCGCCGCCCATCAAGTCGACCAGTTGCTTGCTAATGGCAAGCCCTAACCCTGTGCCGCCGTATTTTCTTGTAACCGAATTATCAGCCTGACTGAATGCCAAAAACATCTGTGCCTGTTTATCGGCAGCGATGCCGATTCCCGTATCGCGCACCGAAAAACGCAGCAGCACACGCTCCTCATTCTCATGCGTTAAATTGAGGGCTAGCGCGATCTCGCCCTGCTGGGTAAACTTGACCGCGTTGCCCAGTAAATTGCTCAGTATCTGCCGCAAACGACCCGGGTCACCATTCACGCGAACAGGCACATCGGCAGCGATATCGCTGGTCATTTCAACCTGTTTTTCCTGTGCACGGATTGCAAAGATATCGAGCGTGTCTTCGATCATTCCCCTCAGATCGAAGTCGATTTCCTCAAGGCTGAGCTTGTGCGCTTCAATTTTTGAAAAATCAAGAATGTCATTGATGACGGTCAGCAAGGCATCCGCACTGCTATGTATGATACGGGCATACTCGGCCTGTTCGGAATTGAGCTCCGTATCCATCAGCAATTCGCTCATGCCCAGCACGCCATTCATCGGTGTGCGAATTTCATGTGACATATTGGCAAGAAACTCACTTTTGGCAAGACTGGACGAATCGGCAGCTTCACGTGCTTTAATCAGCAGCTGCTCGTATTCGCGCCGCTTTAACTGATCTTCGAACAGCTGGCTCGACATCTGATTGAAGCTGCGTGTCGTGACGGCCAACTCGTCATTGCCTGTGAGCGCGACGTGATAACCCAACTCACCGGAGGCCAGCCTGCGCGCCCCCTCTTCGAGACGCGCCAGCTGCCGGGTCAGATAGGTACCCAGCATGAAGGAGAACAGGGCCACCAGCGCCATTTCAATCGCCGCGATCAACAAACTCCATTGCCTGGCACGCGCAAAGGTTTCCTGAAGATAGGAGACATCGATCCCCATTTCGACGTACCCGAATGTTTCTCCCCCCACCTTAACGGGGAACTGAACATCGTAGATGCCATCCGACACCGTCACGAGATTAGTGTCGGCAATGAAGGCCCTCTCCAGTAAACTGGCAGGGCCGGCAGCGGCAAGCATATGATTCTCCATGTCGCGTATGCGCACATAGGCAACATCCGAATTTCGCTCCAGTTCTGCCGTGAAAGATTGCAACCGGGCCAGATCCATCCCCAGCAGGCTGTCTTTGACCATGGAGGTAAACGTTTCAGTCGTGGTCGTGATATGGCGCTGCAGCTGCACTTCGTTGGAATCGCGCAAAAAACCCATTACGCTGAAAATCAACGCGGCAAGCAGCAAAGCTTCTATCAGCGCGATGCCCAGTATGGTTTTAAGCCTGAAGGACATCACTCGGTCCGTGTGTCGAGCTCAGAGATATTCAGTTGACGAATATCGTCCCAATCCGCATCATGTGCCGCCTCAATCCCTTTTAGACCGATCAGTTTGAGCTTCTCCTGACCGGTTGAATCATCGACCATAGATGAGAGCGTTGCGAGCAGTTTTTTAACAACCTCTTTCGGCAAACCTGGATGACTTGCAATGGCATGAGGCGTGTAAGCGGGTGTCGTCCACAGCACGCGCAGATCTTTTTTTGCCGACTCATCCAGCATGTCAAATGTACGCACGATTCCGCCACCGGCAGGATAAAGACCGTGCGCCACATTAAGATAAACAGAATCATGAGATGAAACAAATTTTGCTGTAAAGCTCACACCCGCCTTGCGCAACGCGGCGCGGGGCAAAATGCTCGCAGCAAAAGCAGCCGGCGCCGGAAACACCAGTGTTGCAGCGTTCAGATCCTTGATGTCCTTGACTGGACTGTCGCGGCGCACCACAAGTATCCCCTTGAGTTTACGATCTTTCTCCTTGGCCATAGCCTCATAGCCAGATTTTTTATGAAACACCGTGTAGTGATACGGATTCATGTAGGCAATATCGTATGCGCCTTCGGCCAGTCTTTTTTCGAAAGAGGGAATATCAGGTGCGGTCACAAAACGCAGTTTTACCCCGCTTTGAGCAGACAGCCAGTTCAAAAACGGCAACCAGGTTTCGGCCATTTCAGAGGCAGCCTGCTGTGGCACCACGCCAAACGTATAGACTTTTTCTGCCGCAATTGACCACGGCGCCTGCATCAGCATTAAAACGAAAAACACAGCTTTTAATATTCTCATCACTCATCCCGTTTCAACTGAGGTATCTCAGATTCAAAACCCGCTCGCGGTGAGGATATTAGCACGATGCCTGAATAAAAAAACCACAGGTTCGCCGCTTTAATTTGGGGAATTTAATGAAGAGAAGGTGAAGCTGGCCGGTAAGCCGGGTTCTGTCGTGGACAGTCATTCCTCTAGGCGTTTCGTTACCTGACGCTCAAGCAATCTACCCGCTGACGACGCGAGCCACGCCATAGTCAGCCTATTTGATCTTGCTCCGAATGGGGTTTACCCTGCCACTGATGTTGCCACCAGCGCGGTGAGCTCTTACCTCGCCATTTCGCCCTTACCTGATCCCGGCCTCCCTTGCGGGCAACCGGGCCATCGGCGGTATATTTTCTGTGGCACTTTCCATCACCTCACGGTGTCCGGCCGTTAACCGGCATTCTGCTCTCTGGAGCCCGGACTTTCCTCCCCGCACCATGGGTGCGCGGCGACTGTCTGGCCAGCTTCATGCCGGAGTTTACCACCGAAGCGCGCTGAAATTTATTTTTTGATGAGCTGAACGGCAATACCGAGCGACTTCCACTGCTTCACCTCTTCCTGCAAAGCGGTCTCTGTCAGTGGATTTTGCTTCAGCCAGCCGGCATCGATGGCCAGAATAAACTTAGCACCGTTACAACTGGCAGACATATCAGGCAGCACGACATCGCTCCGGTTACGATAAAACAGCGCAGCCAGTCTTAAACTCATTACGAGCAGACAGTCCTCAGTTTCCGTCAGCAGCCCTTGCAGTTTTTTCAGACTCCCCCGATGCGCTAAGGCCAGCAAACTCAGCCGGTTTTGCTCCTTTTTGGAGAATCCGGGCATATCGGCATTGGCGAGAATATAGGCGGTATGTTTTTGATAACCATTGTGCGCGACCCGGATACCCACGCCGTGCAAACTGGCAACCCAGCCCAGCACCTGCAACGCCTGCGCATTGACCTCTGAACCGAAAAACTGCCTTGCCAGTACATCGGACAGCCTCGTCACGCGCTCAACCTGTTTGACATCAACGTGATAGCGGCGCATAAAATGCCTGACAGTCACATCGCGCATATCGTTGTTGTGAAAACGACCCCACAAATCGTAGAGCACGCCTTCGCGCAACGCGCTCAAACCCAGCTGCATGTGTTCGATACCCAGCTCATCAAACGCGGCATACATAATGGCAAAGCCGCCCGCGAGCGCAGGCAGACGGTCCGGACGCAATCCCAACAGCGTCAACTTGTGCACATCGCCCACCTTAAGCAGATGCGCGCGAAACAGCTCAAGGCCTGCGCGCGTAATCCCGCTCCGGCTCCAGCCATTCAATTCCAGAATTTCGGCGATTGCCTTAGCGGTACCCGATGAACCAATCGCTTTTTGCCATTGCCCTTTATAGTCAGCAACGATATTTTGCAACTCGCTGCGCGCCGCGAGTTCTGCACGGGCAAGATTATTCTTGGTGATTTTCCCCATCGGAAAATACCGGCTGCTGAAACTGACACAGCCCATGTACAGGCTCTCCAGTTTGAGTGGCGTGAGCCCGTGACCGATAATAAATTCCGTCGAACCGCCACCGATATCCATCACCAGCAACTGATCGTCCGACTGAGGCAGGCCGTGTGCGACCCCCATATAAATCAAGCGTGCCTCTTCGCGGCCTGCGATCACTTCAATTGGAAAGCCCAGCACTTGCTCAGCCTCGGCTATGAATTCAGCGGCGTTTTCAGCTACACGCAACGAGTTGGTACCTACAACGCGTACAGCTTCCGGCGGCAAGTCGCGCAGACGCTCGCCAAAACGCGCCAGCGCGGCCAGTGCACGCTGCCGTGCTGCCTCATCAAGATAATTATCGGCAGTGAGGCCAGCTGCCAGACGCACAGGTTCGCGCAATCCGTCCAGCATATACAACTGCTCGCCTTCTACTTTGGCTACCTGAAGTCTGAAGCTGTTTGACCCTAAATCGACCGCGGCAAGAACTGGATGTTGTTCCATTGCTACTGGATTTCCCGCTCTATTTCATCGCGCGTAACATGACGCACATCACGCCCCTTGACCATATAGATGACATACTCTGAAATATTTTTGGCATGGTCTCCGATGCGCTCAATGGCTTTGGCGACAAATAAGATTTCCAGCGAGGTCGAAATCGTGCGCGGGTCTTCCATCATAAAGGTGATCAGATAGCGCATGATAGAGCGAAACTCATCATCCACCAGATCGTCCTGACGCACCACATCGGCCGCCATCTGCACATCCAGACGCGCGAAGGCATCCAAAGATTTACGCAGCATATCCACGGCTATTTCAGACGCGTGTTTCACTTCGTTGTAGCGTGGAATCGCCAGCCCGTGTTTTTGCGACAACATCTTGGCCATACGGGCAATTTTTTCTGCCTCATCGCCGATACGCTCAAGATCAGTAATCGTTTTCACGACCATCATCACCAGACGCAAATCGCTGGCTGTCGGCTGGCGGCGCGCAATTACCTGCGAGCAGGCCTCGTCGATCTTGACCTCCATCGCATTAACCCGATGATCGTCTTCAATCACCCGGTTCATCAAGGCCACATCGCCGTCCACTAAAGAGACAATCGCACTTTTAATCTGGCTCTCTACCAGTCCGCCCATCTGCAACACATAGGCGCGTATCGCTTCAAGTTCGACATCGAACTGCTTGGAGGTGTGATCACTGGTATTCATGGGATGACCTTAAGAATGTTAAACGGTATATTCTATAATACAAATGTGAAGGGTTTGTGACAGCGATTCCCCTTACAACCAAAGGGAATCGTTAAGCTATCAGGCCGTCATCGTCTTCACGCCGTCCGTGGTACCCAACAACAACACATCAGCTGCACGACGCGCAAACAGTCCGTTGGTCACAACACCGGCGATATGATCAAGCTCAGATTCCAGTTCAACCGGATTCATAATTTTCAAGCCATGCACGTCGATAATGATATTGCCATTGTCGGTCGTAAAACCTTCGCGCAACACAGGCTGCCCGCCCAAGGCCACCAACTGACGCGCAACAGAACTGCGTGCCATCGGAATCACTTCAATCGGCAACGGGAACTTTCCCAGCACATCGACTAATTTACTGGCATCACACAAGCAAATGAATTTTCGACTCGCACCCGCCACGATCTTCTCGCGTGTCAAGGCACCGCCACCGCCCTTTAACATATGCATATGCCGCGTGATCTCATCCGCGCCATCTACATACACTTCAAGCGCACCCGCATCGTTCAGCGACATAACTTCAATGCCATGCCCCTGCAAACGCTTTGCGGAAGCCTCAGAACTTGCCACCGCACCACGAATTTTGTTCTTTATTTTGGCCAATTCATCAATAAAAAAATTGGCGGTTGAACCTGTTCCCACACCCACAATACAATCGGCAGGCACATATTGAATGGCGGCCTGCGCTACTGCACGTTTTAAATCATCTTGATTCATCATTTTTTCCTCCCAAAGTTTCGTAATTATTGCAGGAAAATTCATTTTTGGGGAAAGTGATCGAATCAGTCGCTATATACATCACTCAGTCAGATCGCTGGTGGTAAGATTACGCATAAAATTTATAACCGTCGGGAGGAATGAACATGCCAGAATACTTGTCCGCTGCTGTAACGATTACCACCACCCCGTTCAGCGACCAGAAGCCCGGAACATCGGGATTGAGAAAACGCGTTCCGGCCTTCCAGCAACCTCACTATCTGGAAAATTTCGTTCAGGCCATTTTCGACAGCATTTCACCGCCTCAAGGCGCCACGCTGGTATTAGGCGGCGACGGCCGTTATTACAACCGCGAAGCGATCCAGATTATCCTGAAAATGGCGGCAGCCAACGGCTTTGGTCGTGTACTGGTAGGACAAGGCGGCATCCTGTCGACGCCTGCAGCCTCCTGTGTGATCCGAAAATATGCGACTTTCGGCGGCATTATTCTGTCGGCGAGTCACAACCCAGGCGGCCCGGAGGGCGATTTCGGCATCAAATACAACACGGCCAACGGCGGACCTGCGCCTGAAAAAATTACCGAAGCCATTTTTTCACTGAGCAAAACGATGACTCAGTACCGCATACTCGATGTAGCGGATATCGCCCTCGACACCGTGGGCGAGTATGCCATCGGCAAGATGACCGTGTCGGTAATCAACCCGGTTAGCGACTACGCAGAACTGATGGAATCCTTGTTTGATTTTGACGCGATTCGCACACTGATTGCCGGCGGATTCCGCATCAAATTCGATGCGATGCACGCAGTGAACGGCCCCTACGCGCGCGAAATATTTTTAAATCGCTTAGGCGCACCGGCCGACAGCATCATGAACTGCGTGCCGCTGCCCGATTTCGGCAACGGCCATCCCGATCCTAACCTGACCTATGCGCACGAACTGGTCGAAATCCTCTATGGCGATAACGCGCCCGATTTCGGTGCCGCCTCCGATGGTGACGGCGACCGCAACATGATTTTGGGCCGTCATTTCTTCGTCAATCCGTCCGACAGTCTGGCCATACTGACCGCGAATGCGAAACTCGCTCCCGGCTACCGTGAAGGTCTGGCAGGGGTTGCCCGCTCGATGCCGACCAGTGCAGCGGTGGACCGCGTAGCTCGCGAGCTGGACATTCCCTGTTTTGAAACGCCGACCGGATGGAAGTTTTTCGGCAATCTGATGGACGCAGGCAAAGTCACCCTGTGCGGCGAAGAGAGCTTTGGCACCGGATCGTCTCATATCCGTGAAAAGGACGGGCTATGGGCCGTGTTGTTCTGGCTCAACATCATCGCGGTGCGCCGCCAGTCGGTCGAAGAAATCACCCGCGAGCACTGGGCGCATTTCGGCCGCAATGTTTATTCCCGTCACGACTTCGAGGCGGTTCCATCGAACGCAGCCAACGGCGTGATGAAACACCTCAAAGACAGTTTCGCCACCTTGCCCGGTCAAAAATTCGGCAGTTACACCGTGGACGTCTGCGACGATTTTAGCTATACCGACCCGGTCGATGGCAGCATCAGCACGGGCCAGGGCCTGCGCATCCTGTTCACAGACGGTTCCCGCATCGTATATCGTTTATCAGGCACAGGCACAGAAGGCGCAACCGTACGAATTTATCTGGAAGCCTACGACCCGAATGTCACCAACCACCATCTGGACGCACAGGTCGCACTGTCCGAGCTGATCGGCATTGCAGACGAGCTCTCCGAACTCGCAGCGCGTACCGGACGGGTTGCGCCGACCGTCATCACATAAGCTGCCGGCGGCAGAAATTATGGCTGCTGATCTTGCCGCTCAAACTTGGTTTTTGCGGCAACCAGCATGCGCATCGTCGATTCACCCTGCGTATGACTCTCAGCTAACGACACATAAGCATTGCGCCGCTCGAAGGCCTTTAATTCGTGCGCCGCACGCGCGGCAATAATCTCATACAACACCGAACTCTCTCCGTGCTTAATCGCGCGTGCGGCCGCCTTTTCAGCTTCGGCGTAACGTCCTTCAAAAAAGGCTCTGAGCGCGACATCAAGTAACTTGCGCGCATTGTTTTTCGCGCGATCTGAACGGATTTTCTGCACTACACTGGGCAATTGCGAGGTTGCCAGCAGCAGATGAATCAGCCAGTAACCGAATCCGAATACCAGCACAAACAACACCACAAAGAGCTTTAGCGATAATTCGATCCGATAAGGCGGATAGACCAGCAACACGTAAGCCGTGTTTTGCAACAGTGTACCCAGTGCGACCGCCGCCGAAAACAGTACCAGAATCGAAATCAGATATTTCATTTGACAGCCTTTTGCGGACGCAGGTTTTCTGCCGCCTTGTCATGACTTAAACGATAGGTACGCACCGCCTGCAAACTCCCCCCGATGTCGGGCAGTTCGATCTCAATACTGGCAGCCGCTAACTCGCCCAATTCGCTCAGCATATGCACGCCTTCTGCCGATTTCACATCAAAATAGCGCCGCGTCCAAAGCTGCGCCGTTTTAAGTTCCTGACTAAAGCTGTCTTCATCGCGCGACAACAGCGCCAACCGTGCCGACACCAGACGCATTTTCAGATTTTCGCGCAGAAAAAATTCCTGTTTAGGCGGCAGTAAAACGATCTGCGTCAGACCTGTATTTTCGATCCTGACTAACTGCTTAACTTCCAGCCAGATTGCATTCAACACCTTTTGCCATGCCGCCTCATCAGACACAGGCGAGACAATTTTGGCTGACGCATTTTCGGTCGGTCGATGCCTGTCAACCAGAGGAAGCTCATCGACGGATGCCAATAATCTGTTGATCTTAAGATTAATGCCTGCCACATCGACACGGGGCAGCGCGCGCAACTTATCAATATCCTGTCCAATCGACTTGCGCAATCCGTTTAAAGCCGGACGCTCCATGCGCTGCAAGCGCGCATCGGCGCTTTCCATCGCAATCAGCGCCGCCTTGATATTTCCCGACAATTGCAATTGCTGCCCTGCAATCAGCAGCAACTGCTCGACATCGGCCAGCGCGGTTTCATCACGACTGATGGAGAAATTATTGTAGAGGGTCTCCAGCGCCGCGCGCTGATTTTGCGCCTGAGTGTAATAAGCTTCGAGCGTCGTCACCTTGACCGACATTTCGCGCACTTCATCCTGATTCTTTGCAATCAGGATGGCATTGGCCTGGGCTGCACCGTCCATTTCGGCAATTTTCTTCGCCAGTTCTTCGCGCATGTCGGCAATCGCACGATGCCCGTCCAGCCACTGCCAGAGAAAAATCATCACCAGCAGTGCCAGCGTGAGTTGCGTGATACTGATCTTCGCAAACAAATCCGCTACCGAAAGCCGGCTATCCGGCACAACATCCCGTTCGATATCACTTGATCCCTGGCTCATGTCGCCCCCTTGTCCCTATTCATGGATGCGGCCCATGCCTGCAAACCTTTCAACAAACCGTCATCCCCCGACTCTGTCAGATAAACTTTCGACCATCCCAAACGCTTCGCCAGTTCGGCGATACGCGGATGTATGACAAACAGCGGCCTGTCAAATAGTTCTGTTGAATCAGCAATCATGTGAGACAAATGGTTCAGCGCCTCGCTGCTGGTCACGGTCATCAAATCAACACCTGCAATATCGCTCACCGGACATTGCGGCTTGCAGCGCAGATAACAGGTCACATATTCCACGCGCGCACCTCGCGCGCACAGGCTATCACCCAGAAATTCGCGACCACCGTCACCGCGAAAGATCATCACATGCCAGCCGTCGATAGTTTGTAATTCGGGCCGTGCTAACAGGCCTTCACTATCGAATCGCTCAACGGGCACGAGCACGTGTGCGACGCCCAACGCGCGCAACGCTTTCGCGCTCCCCTCGCCCACCGTCGCAACACGAGCCGGCACTCTGCCGCCGGTGGCCGCCATGCCGTATTGCACGGCATTCGGGCTGATGAAGATCGCAAGATCCGCCTGCTCAATATGCGACACCTGCGCTTGCAAACGCGGCAAGTCTGACACCTGTGCAATCTCCAGCAAAGGGCACAGCACGGCTGTACCGCCCTGCTGCCCGATCGCCTGTGCCAGCCTAGAAGCCTGATCACGCGGGCGCGTCACCAGCACTTTTAAACCGGCCAGCACGCCCTTAGCCATTCAACGCCGCTAAAATTTCTCCGGCCCCTTGCGCCAAGAGCGATTTGGCGATTTGCCCGCCCAGCACTTCGGGTGCTGCGATCTCACCCACCGCTTCGGCACGCATCACGCGCTGACCGTCGGGACTGGCGACAAAACCGCGCATACGCAACTGACCGTTTTGTACCTCTGCAAACCCGCCCAGCGGCACTTGACAACTGCCGTTGAGCGCACGACTCATCGCACGTTCAGCCAGCACACAGGCGGCCGTATCAGGGTGATGCAAGGGCTGCAATGCGGCAATCACATCCAGTCGATCCGCGCGGCATTCGATACCCAGCGCACCTTGCCCGACAGCCGGCAGACTGTCTTCGCTGGAAATCACAGCACGAATGCGGGCAGCCAGCCCCAGCCGCTTCAAGCCTGCTGCCGCAAGAATAATCGCAGCATACAGACCTTCATCGAGCTTGCGCAGACGGGTCTGCACATTGCCGCGCAGCGGCTCGATCACCAGATGCGGAAAACGAGCGCGCAACTGACTTTCGCGGCGCAGACTGGATGTACCCACCACGGAGCCGGCCGGCAGAGCCGCCAGATTTTCATAGTTGTTCGAGACGAACGCATCGTGCGGATCTTCGCGTTCACCGATTGCCGCCAGCACAAAACCTTCAGGCAAAACCATGGGCACGTCTTTTAACGAATGCACCGCAAAATCCGCTCGCCCGTCTTCCAGTGCGGTCTCTAGTTCCTTCACAAACAGACCTTTGCCGCCAATTTTGGACAGGCTGACATCTAAAATCTGATCGCCTTGTGTCGTCATACCCAGAATACTGACGTCAGTTTGCGGATATAATGCACGCAGCCTGTCTCTGATATGTTCGGCTTGCCACATGGCCAGCGCGCTTTCACGCGATGCTATGACCAGACGTGCCGGTGGAGTGGGTAAAGTTGAGGAAGCTGGACTCATCGATTTTTCCTTGTGATTGATTACGCGGTGCATTCTAACACGGAGGCTGCCGCGCTTTTTTGTGTATAAAAGTGATGAACTTATTTTCTGCCCCTGCCGACATTTCCAGTAAAGACCTGCCCTTCCGCGAAGACGTGCGCCTGCTAGGCCGAATCTTAGGCGATACCCTGCGCGAACAGGAGGGTGAAGCGACCTTCCAGCTGGTCGAAAACGTGCGCCGCTCAGCAGTACGCTTTCGCAAGACTCAGGACGAACGCGACGGAGAACAGCTCGAGCAGATGCTCGATGCGTTAAGTCCCAGCGAAACACTGGCCGTGGTGCGCGCCTTCAGCTATTTCTCGCAACTGACCAATATCGCCGAGGATTTGCACCATAACCGCCGCCATCGCGCCCATCTGAAAGCAGGTTCGTCACCAAAAAACGGCAGCCTGATGCTCGCGCTCGACCGTATCGAAGAAAAACAGGTCAGCCCTGAAGCGATACAAGCCTTTCTGGACAGCGCACTGATTTCTCCGGTGCTGACCGCGCATCCGACCGAAGTACAGCGAAAAAGCATACTGGACTGCCATCTGATCATCTCCAGCCTGCTGTCCAGCCGCGACCGGATAGAGATGACGCCTGATGAACTGGCGGAAAACGAAAATGCGCTGCGCCGCTTCGTACTGATTCTGTGGCAGACGCGCATGCTGCGCACTGCAAAACTGACTGTGCGCGACGAAATTCGCAACGGTCTGGAGTTCTACCGCTACACCTTCCTGACCGAAATTCCAAAACTGTATGCGAATCTGGAAAAACAGCTGGAAGCGCGCTTCGACAAAGACATCAAAATACCGGCACTGCTCAAAGTCGGCAGCTGGATAGGCGGCGACCGCGACGGAAACCCTTTCGTGACCCACGATGTGATGCAGTATGCGGTGCAACAACACTCCGAACTCGCATTCGAACACTACCTCAACGAGACCCATATTTTAGGCACCCGCCTGTCACTCACCGACCGACTGGTCGATGTCAGTGACGAGTTGCGCGCCCTGTCGGATGCCTCCCCCGACACGGCTGTGAGCCGGACAGATGAACCGTATCGCCGCGCGCTGATCATGATTTATTCGCGCCTGTCGGCTACCGTGACGACGCTGGGTCACACCATCTCCCATCTGCCCCCTGTCGATAAAGCGGCAGCGCCTTACGCGACACCCGCTCAGTTCATCGCGGACCTGGATGTCTTGATCGAATCACTCAATCGCCATGGCGCGATCTATCTGGCGCGCGGCCGCCTGGCCAACTTGCGCCGCTCGGCAGAAATTTTCGGTTTTCATCTGGCCCCGCTGGATATGCGGCAGCACAGCGCCATCCACGAACAAACCGTCAGCGAATTGCTGGCTCACAGCGGCGTAATCGCGAACTACAGCGAACTTAATGAAGCTGCGCGCCGCGAAATACTGCTCACCACCTTGCAGGCCGCAAAGCCGCTGATAGGCGAGCTCGACCAGTATTCCGATATCGCGCAGAGCGAATTGCGCATCATGCAGGCCGCAGCCGACATCCATCAGCGCTTTGGCCGTGCCGCACTGCCCAATCACATCATCTCGAAAGCGGATGCAGTGAGCGATATGCTGGAGCTGGCACTGATGCTGCAACAGGTCAATCTGCTCGAAGGGCGTAACGCGCTGCACATCAACATCATTCCTCTGTTCGAAACCATCGAAGATCTGCGCAGCTGCGGACCTATCATGGACGAGCTGTTCGCCATTCCCTACTACCGCCAGCTGCTGTCCTGCAGGGGCAACACTCAGGAAGTCATGCTGGGCTATTCCGACAGCAACAAGGATGGCGGTTACATCACGGCGAACTGGGAACTGTACAAGGCCGAACTGGAGCTGGTCAAAGTATTCGCCAAATACGGCGTTGAACTGCGCCTGTTCCACGGCCGTGGCGGCACCGTCGGTCGCGGCGGCGGCCCGAGCTATGAAGCGATTCTGGCGCAGCCACCCGGCAGCGTAAACGGCCAGATCCGCATCACCGAACAGGGTGAAGTGATTTCCAGCAAATACTCCAACCCTGAAATCGGGCAGCGCAATCTGGAAACACTGGTGGCTGCCACCATGGAAGCGACCTTGCTGCATCATCACGGTGCGGACAGCGCGATGCCGGAATTTCACCGCATCATGGAAGCATTAAGCCTCGATGCCTTTGCCGCTTACCGCAAGCTGGTTTATGAGACGCCCGGCTTTACCGAATATTTTTTCACCGCCACGCCGATACGCGAAATTGCAGAACTCAATATCGGCAGCCGCCCTTCGGCGCGCCGCGCCTCCGACCGCATCGAAGATCTGCGGGCAATCCCCTGGGTCTTTAGCTGGGGACTGAACCGCACGCTGCTACCGGGCTGGCTGGGATTCGGCAGCGCAGTCAAGCAGTTCATCGCACGCGAAGGCGACGATGGCCTAGCGCAATTGCAGACGATGTACCGGGAATGGCCGTTTTTCCGCGGCCTGATGTCGAACATGGACATGGTGCTGTCCAAGACCGACATGGGCATTGCATCGCGCTATGCGGCGCTGGTTGAAGATGTAGAAATGCGCGAACGTATCTTCGGCGCTATCCACAGCGAGTGGCAGGACACGGTCGAATTGCTGTTTTCCGTGACGCGCAACGATACGCTGTTGCAGGAAAATCCGTCCTTTGCACGCAGCCTGCTCAGCCGTACACCCTATATCGACCCGCTCAACCATTTGCAAGTCGCCTTGCTGGAACATCACCGTGCCGGCAACACCGACGAACTGGTCAAACGGGCGATCCACCTGACCATCAACGGCATCGCAACCGGCTTGCGCAACAGCGGTTAAAAGTAGCAGCTCCCAAGCAAGTCTTCGCATCAAAAAAATGGCACGCCAAGCGTGCCATTTTTTTGCGCCAGCAATTTTTTATCTGCGGCGTGGTTTAGCCTTTGCAGGCTCAGTCGCTTCCTGAACAGCCGGTGTCGCAACCTCGACAGGAGCCGCAGGTTTTTCAAGTACGCAGCTACTGTTATTCACCCGACTATCCGGCATCAGCGTATTGCAAAAAATTGCACCCGTCAGCGTCGCTTCCGCGATATTAGCGCCAGACAAATCTGCATCGGTCAGATCTGTATTCAACATCACAGCACCGTTCAAATTAGCACGAACCAGTTGAGCACCGCGCAAAATCGCCTTGTTCAGATTCGCATCGGTCAAGTTAGCCTGAGACAAATTGACACGGGTCAAATTAGCGCGCGCCAAATTAGCCTCAGTCAGATTAGCACGACCCAAATTTGCCTTGAACAGATTCGCCTGTGCCAGATTCGCCATGTAGAGTTGTGCGCCTGCCAGATTGGCTGAGCCCAAATTGGCTTCAACCAAAGATGCATTCAGGCACACGGTGCGCGGTGCAATCACGCAACCGTTGATCGACAGCGCGTCCGTCGCAGCGGCCCCGGCGGCTTTTTCTGCCGGGCAGTTGGCGTTGTTCGTCATGCCGGTTGGCATCAAGGTCCGGCAAAACGTCGCCTTAGAAAAAGTTGCTTCTTCCAGCTTGGCACCAGTGAAGTTGGCATCGGTCAGATTCGCCTCGCTAAAATTGACCCCTTTGAGGCCGGCATTTGAAAAATTAGCACCCGTCAGATTCGCACCCGTCAGATTCGCGAAAAACATCGTGGCATAACTCAAATCCGTACCAGACAGATTCGCACCGTTCAGGCGCGCCTCGTTAAGATTGGCACGCGTCAAATTGGATTTACTCAGATTCGCCTTCGTTAAATCGGCGCCCCCGAGCAGAATGCCATGCAAATCAAGCTGCTCAATTTTTTGTCCAGAAAGTGAAGCCTGATAGCAGTTGGTATTGGGTTTCAAGGTACAAGCCCAACTCGAGTTGATCATGGCAAGCAATACAGCGGAACCCAGCAGCAGTTTTTTCAAGTTAATCTCCGGTAATAAGAAGTGCCGCACAAGGCGGCACTTCATGAGACACGCAATTTGAAATTAGTTCAAACTTGCGGATGTGCGCGCTCCGAATTGCCGTGCAATTTGTTCAGCGCATTCAAATAGGCCTTGGCCGATGCCACCACGATATCGGTATCCGCCCCCTGCCCGTTGACAATCCGGCCACCCTTGGCCAGTCGCACCGTCACCTCGCCCTGCGCATCGGTACCGCTGGTGATGTTGTTGACCGAATACAACTGCAATTCGGTACCGCTGTGCACGATCTTCTCGATCGCCTTGAAGGCCGCATCCACCGGCCCGCCGCCATGCAGCTCCGCCTCGCGTGTCTCTGAACCGATGCTCATTACAACGCGAGCAACCGGCAAGATGCCCGTTTCACAATGGGCGCGCAAAGACACCAGCCGGTAATGCTCATCGACTTGCGCGATGGCTTCATCACTGACCAGCGCCTGCAAGTCCTCGTCGAAAATTTCATGCTTGCGGTCAGCCAGCTCCTTAAATCTGGCAAAAGCCGCATTAAATGCGTCTTCCGAGGCGAATTCGATATGCAAAGCGGTGAAGCGGGAACGCAGTGCATTGCGCCCCGAAAGTTTGCCCAGCGTGAGTTTGTTGGCATTCCAGCCTACATCTTCTGCACGCATGATCTCGTAAGTTTCGCGATGCTTCAACACGCCGTCCTGATGTATACCTGACTCATGCGCAAAAGCATTTGCACCCACGATCGCCTTGTTAGGCTGCACCGGATATCCGGTAATGCTAGACACCAGCTTGGACGTGTTGACGATCTGAGTCGTATCGATACGCGTGTCGAGATTAAACACGTCACGTCGGGTTTTGACCGCCATGACGACCTCTTCTAAGGACGCATTGCCAGCACGTTCCCCCAGTCCATTGATCGTACACTCGACCTGACGCGCGCCGTTCATCACAGCAGACAGCGAATTGGCCACCGCCAGCCCCAGATCGTTGTGGCAGTGCGTAGACCAGACTACCTTATCAGAACCCGGCACCTGCGCGATCAACTGCTTGATACGCTCGCCCCAGGCTGCAGGAATCGAATAGCCAACCGTGTCGGGTACATTCAAGGTCTTAGCACCGGCACGGATGACCTCATCAAATACGCGCACCAAAAAATTCATGTCTGAACGTACCGCATCCTCTGCGGAGAATTCGACATCGTCGGTATATTCAAGCGCCCATTTGACGGCTTGAACCGCACGTTCAATCACCTGATCTTCGTTCATACGCAACTTATGCTGCATATGAATAGGGCTGGTCGCGATAAAAGTATGGATACGACCCGAACGGGCGGGCTGTATTGCCTCACCCGCACGGCGTACATCGTTCTCGCTGGCGCGCGCCAAGGAACACACCGTCGATTCCTTGATGGTTTCGGCAACCGCT
The DNA here is from genome assembly GCA_001801025.1 of Gallionellales bacterium GWA2_54_124. Lineage (GTDB taxonomy): Bacteria > Pseudomonadota > Gammaproteobacteria > Burkholderiales > Gallionellaceae > Gallionella. The sequence continues at coordinate 215,385 of MGWO01000007.1, read as the reverse complement.
TTAACCGCCTCAAAATCCCCCGGACTCGCAGCCGCGAATCCCGCCTCGATGACATCCACGCCGAGCTTTTCCAGTTGGCGTGCAATGCGGATTTTCTTCTCCCGGGTCATCGCAGCACCCGGACTTTGCTCGCCATCGCGCAATGTGGTATCGAAAATGATTAGTTTATCGGCCATGCAAAACTCCTAAGAAAATAGATTAACCTGCGTAACCTCACGGGGTTATCGCACTTGATACGTAAACATTATAGGCAGAGGATTAGCGCGCGCCGCGCAGCAGCAATGCCGCCATCAGGCTGAACGTGGAATGAAGCTGAGATATTTGGCGTGAAAAATGCATGTCGCGAATATAACGAGTTTTGGCAACTCACGCAATGGGCTTGCTGCTCCGCTTCAAAAACCACATCACAAATCCTGACAATGCGTAGCAAAGAAAAATTGCAAACAGTACGCGCGGAGGATCGCTCGAAATCAGCACAAAGAACATCGCGGCAAGAAAAACAACCAGAAACGGCACACTCTTGCGCATATTGATTGTTTTAAAACTGTAAAAAGGCAGATTGCTCACCATGCTCAAACCTGCGAACACCGTCAGGGTTGCCGCATACCAGCGCAAGGACTCGCCCGAATAACCGTAGTCAAGCATCACCCAGACAAACCCCGCCACTAAGGCTGCCGCTGCGGGGCTGGGCAGACCCTGAAAATAATTTTTATCGACGACCTCGATATTGGTATTGAAGCGTGCGAGACGCAAAGCCGTGGCAACGCAGTAGATGAAGGCGGCGAACCAGCCCCATTTTCCGAGCCCTTTCAAGGCCCATTCATACATGACCAAGGACGGCGCAACACCGAAGGACACCATATCGGACAAACTATCGTACTGTGCACCAAACTCACTCTGCGTGTGCGTCATGCGCGCCACCCGGCCGTCTAAGCCATCGAGCACCATCGCAACAAAAATAGCGACAGCCGCATATTCGAATTTCCCGTTCATCGATTGCACGATGGCGTAAAAACCTGCGAACAGCGCACCGGTAGTAAACAGATTCGGCAACAGATAAATGCCGCGTCTGCGTAAATTCATTGGTTTGCGTGTAGTGTATTCGTCCATAGCAGAAGATTACCTGTTTTATGCCATTACTGCCAGCACAAGACTTAGCTGGGAATGAAAATAATGGGTATCCTGCAGAAGCCTCGGAAGTTGTCAGTGGAAAGCGGGAAATTTCATGGCAAAAAAATAGGGAATAGCAAGTGAAAATCGCTCTCCACTGACTACTCCCCGCTGACCACTGACGTCTAGCTACTTTTTAGTTCTTGCTTTGATCAACCAGCTTGTTTTTACCAATCCAAGGCATCATCGCACGCAACTGACCGCCAACCACTTCGATCGGATGCTCAGCATTCAGACGGCGACGAGCGGTCATTTCAGGATAGTTGGTGCGGCCTTCCAAAATAAACTGTTTAGCGTAGTTACCGTTCTGAATATTGGTCAGACATTCCTTCATCGCAGCACGTGCCTGATCAGCAATCACGCGGTGACCTGTGACATATTCGCCGTATTCCGCGTTGTTGGAGATCGAGTAGTTCATGTTAGCGATACCGCCTTCGTACATCAGATCAACGATCAGCTTCAATTCGTGCAGACATTCGAAGTACGCCATTTCAGGGGCGTAACCGGCTTCGGTCAGTGTCTCAAAACCGGCTTTAACCAGCTCAACTGCACCGCCGCACAAAACAGCCTGCTCACCGAACAAGTCAGTTTCAGTTTCTTCACGGAAATTAGTTTCGATTACGCCGCCCTTGGTGCCGCCGTTTGCCGCAGCGTAAGACAATGCGATGTCGCGAGCCTTACCTGATTTATCCTGGAATACCGCGATCAGTGATGGTACGCCGCCGCCCTTCAGGTATTCTGAACGCACAGTATGGCCAGGGCCTTTAGGTGCAATCATGATGACGTCCACGTCTGCGCGGGGAACGACTTGATTGTAGTGAACGTTAAAGCCGTGAGCGAATGCCAGTGCAGCGCCTACCTTCATGTTAGGTGCAATATCACGGTTGTAGACTTCAGGAATCGTTTCATCCGGCAACAGGATCATCACGACGTCAGCGGCCTTAACAGCATCTGCCACTTCTGCCACGTTAAGACCTGCAGCCTGAGCTTTAGCCCATGATGCGCCGTCTTTACGCAAACCGACGGTGACGTTCACACCAGAATCGCGCAGATTTTGCGCGTGAGCGTGCCCTTGTGAGCCGTAGCCCACGATGGTGACCTGACGGCCTTTGATCAATGACAGGTCTGCATCTTTATCGTAAAAAACTTTCATGTTGCCCTCTTCAATAATTAAATTAATAAAATCAAGTGATTAAAAACTCTACAAACTCAGTATCCGGTTACCACGCCCGATACCTGAAGCACCGGTACGAACCGTTTCCAGTATCAGATCACGCCCGATGGCATCGATAAAACTGTCCAGTTTGACACGACTTCCCGTCAGCTCAATGGTGTAGGTATGATCGGTCACGTCCAAAATCCGCCCGCGGAAGATATCCGTCATGCGCTTGAGTTCATCGCGCGCATCCCCTTCAGCACGCAATTTAACCAGCATCAGTTCGCGCTCGATGTGTTCACCTTCGCTCAGATCCATCACCGACACTACATCGACCAGCTTATTGAGCTGTTTGGTGATCTGCTCGATGATGGCGTCTGAACCGCTGGTAACGATGGTCATGCGCGACAGACTTGCGTCTTCGGTCGGCGCTACCGTCAACGACTCGATATTATAGCCGCGCGCCGAAAATAATCCCGCCACACGCGACAACGCACCTGCTTCGTTTTCCATCAATAAGGAAATAATATGGCGCATTATAAATCCTCCGACAAAACGACTTCAGACAACCCCTTGCCGCCCGGCACCATAGGAAACACATTCTCGGTCGGATCGGTTCTGAAATCCATGAACACCAGATCATTTTTACGCGACAAGGCTTCGATAATCGCAGGTTCCACATCGCAAGGTTTATCGATACGAATACCGATATGCCCGTAGGCTTCGGCAACCTTTACAAAGTCAGGTAATGCATCCATATAGGACTCGGAGAAACGGTTGCCGTGAAAGAATTCCTGCCACTGACGCACCATCCCCAGATAGCCGTTATTGAGCGAGAGCACCTTGATCGGCAAGTGATACTGCTTACAGGTTGAGAGCTCCTGAATGTTCATCTGAATGCTGCCCTCGCCAGTGACGCAGGCAACCGTCTCGCCCGGATGCTTCAACTGAACCCCCATCGCGGCAGGCAAGCCGAATCCCATCGTGCCCAGTCCGCCTGAATTAATCCAGCGACGCGGATGATTAAACTTGTAGTATTGCGCCGCCCACATCTGATGCTGCCCGACGTCGGATGTGACAAACGCATCGCCGCCGGTCAGTTTGTGCAGCGTCTCAATGACAAATTGCGGCTTGATGATTTCCGTCGAATTCCGGTAGTGTAATCCGCCACCAATCCCGCGCCATTCTTCGATTTGACTCCACCAGGCAGACATCTCACCCGCATCCGGCTTTTGACGACTGCTGCGCAACACGCTCAGCAATTCGTCGAGCACCAGTTTCAAATCCCCGACGATAGGCACATCAACCTTAACGCGCTTGGCGATTGATGAGGGATCGATATCGATATGGATAATCTTACGCGGCACCTGCGCGAAATGCTCGACATTACCGATCACGCGATCATCGAAACGCGCGCCGATCGCCACCAGCACGTCGCAATGCTGCATCGACATGTTGGCCTCATAGGTGCCGTGCATCCCCAGCATGCCGACATATTGCTTGTCGTTAGCCGGATAGCCACCCAATCCCATCAGGGTGTTGGTACAAGGAAAACCCAAAAGACGAACCAGATCGGTCAGCTGAGCCGCTGCACCGGAGAGCACAACCCCGCCGCCTGCATAGATCATCGGACGTTTAGCCTCCAGTAACAGCTGCGCCGCCTGCCTGATCTGCTGGCTGTCGCCGCGCCCTTGCGGATGGTAAGAGCGAATATTGACCGTAGCCGGGTAGACAAACTCAGTTTTGTGTGCTGAAACGTCTTTAGGGATATCCACCAGCACTGGCCCCGGACGTCCCGATTTCGCAAGATAAAAAGCTTTCTTGATGGTCGAGGCGATGTCTTTGACGTCTTTGACCAAAAAATTATGCTTCACACAGGGACGCGTAATGCCGACCGCATCGACTTCCTGAAACGCGTCCTCGCCGATCGCATAGGTCGGCACTTGACCGCTGATGACCACCATGGGGATGGAGTCCATATAGGCAGTCGCAATCCCGGTGACCGCATTGGTCAGACCGGGGCCTGAGGTCACCAGCGCCACACCGACCTTGTCGGATGAGCGTGCATAGCCGTCAGCCGCATGTACAGCTGCCTGTTCGTGACGCACGAGGATGTGCTTGACTTTGTCCTGCTGAAAAAGCGCGTCGTATATATGCAGCACCGCACCGCCCGGATAACCGAATAAAAATTCGACCCCTTCTTCCTGCAAACAACGGATGGTTATTTCCGCGCCGGTCATTTCCATGACAAACACCCTATGATTAATTCAAAAGAACTGCGTAAGATAATGGCAAGCGGACTTTTGGTCAACCATTTGCCGCGTATATCCGCATGATTTTTAGCAGAACTCCATATAATTTGCTAACATTCGTGCTCAAATGCAAGGAGTATCAACTGGCAACTCAAGTCGAATTAAGCCAATTTTTAAGCCGCATCGAACGCCGCGCTTACAAACATGCTGTGTTTGCAATGCACGACAGCCACATCGCACTGGACGTGGTTCAGGACGCGATGGTCAAGCTGGCGGAAAAATATGGCGATAAGCCAGCGGAAGAGTTGCCGCTGCTGTTTCATCGCATCTTGCAAAACACCATACGCGATTATTGCCGTCGCCAGCAGGTCAGGTCAAAATGGACCACGCTGTTTTCCGCCTTCGGCTCGAAACACGCGGAAGAGGAATTTGATCCGCTGGATGTACTCGAAGACAGCGACAATCAAAGTGCACCTGCCATCCCCGATGCTGCATTCGGGCAAAAGCAGACCATTGCGCTGATTGAAAATGCATTAAGTAATCTTCCTGCGCGTCAACGCGAAGCCTTCCTGCTGCGTTACTGGGAAGGATTAGATACAGCCGAGACAGCAATCGCTATGGGTTGCACCGAAGGCAGCGTTAAAACACACTGCTCGAGAGCAAATCACGCGCTGGCAACTGCGCTCAAAGCATTAGGAGTAGAACTACCATGAAAAAATATTCGCAGCACATCAATCACCAGCACATCGCCAAACTGCTGAGCAGCAGCACCGATCAACTGGATGACAGCGTTTTATCCGCATTGCGTCAGGCGCATACCGTCGCACTGGATAAACAACGCGTTGCAGAACCTGTATTTTCGCTCAGCACAATTGGCCATCGTGCGCATCATCTGATGCCCCACTCAACCCATCAATGGATCGCAACGAGCATCATACTGGCAGCCATCCTCATCGGCGCGATCGGATACTGGCAAGACGCCCAAATGCCCGTCGATATGGAAATACTGACGGATGATCTGCCAATCGAGGTCTTTGTTGATCAGCATGAATAAACTGATCGTCGCGATGGCCGTTATTTGTACGCTTACCGCACAAACCGCTGCCGCAGCCCCCGAGCCCTGGTCCGCCCTGCCACCGGCAGAGCGCGAAGCACTGGCGCCGCTGCATCCGCAATGGAATAGCCTGCCGGAAAAGCAGCAGCACAATTTGCGCATACTGGCGCAGCATTATCCCAAGCTCAAAATGGATGAGAAGCGCCGTTTCCAGAATCGTCTGGTGACCTGGGCCCAACTCACGCCGGCACAGCGTCAGGCGGCCCGCGAAAAATATCGCGCGTTCAGCCAGATTCCCGCAGAAAAACGCGAACAGATCAAACAGATGGTTAAACAGAATCAGGCGGTTAAAATACAACAACCGGTCAGCGGCGTTGCACCCGCTGCCGTCCAGCCGTAACAAAACGGAACGCCTTTAGCGCCGCTCCACTCGCCACAACATAAACGCACCGATCAGTAAAAACACGCCCGTCATTGCAGTCGCACTGAACAAGGGCTGCCAGTCATTGAGCGACCCCAGACTACCCACAAGTCGTCCGGCAAAGTGAAACACCAACCCCAGCACAATTCCCATAAAAACAAGGATACTGACGCCGCCTGCACGCCGCTGATACGAGGCAAACGGCAGCGCCAGCACCATCATCACCAGCAGCGCAAACGGGTAAACCAGCTTATTCCACATCGCGATTTCGTAGCGCGCGCTCTGCTGCTTGTTTTCCTTTAAATGGCTGGCATATTTATACAGATCCAGCGCGGACATTTGTTCAGGTACAACCAGCATCACACTGAGTATTCCGGGCGTCAACGCAGACTGCCATTCCCGCATCGGCATGGATTTAGTGCTGACACCCTGCGCGGCGAAACTTGTTTCAAGCACATCGTGCAACTGCCAAACACCCGGCTCCAGATAACTTGCCCGCTTCGCGCGGATAACTGAATTCATATGAAAAGATTGATCGAAGGTATAAATGTCGATATCCGACAAACTGGTGTCGGGCATCACGCTTCTGACATTGACAAAACTGGCATCGTCCTTAACCCAGACACCTGAGCGAAATGCCTGCAAAGACACCTGCGTATTCAATGCCTTAAGACGAAGCTTCTGTGCCAGACGCTCACTGGGCGGCGCAATCAACTCACCGCAAATAAAACTCAGCAGTATCATCGGCACAGCAATCTTACACAGCGCTCCCAGCATCTGCCCGGTTGATGCACCCGATGCGCGGTAAATCGTGAGTTCAGAGCGCGCCGCCATTTGTACCAGCGCTACGATCGTGCCGATCAAAACGGCCACCGGAAACAATTCATAAATATGGCCGGGGATGGTCAGCAGCACGAACAACACTACATAACCCAGACTGTATTGTCCGTAGCCCATGGTCCCCAGCTGACCGATAAAATCAAGAAAAGCAAACAACATGATCAGCGCTGCAAACACCAGTGCGATGCTGGCGTAGATTTCCCGCGCCAGATAACGAGTCAGCAGATTCATTTATTAAACACCCGGCGCCAGGAAAACAGCGAAATGCGATGGTAGAAAAATAGTCCAGTGATCAATAGCATCAGAGCATGAATCCCCCAAAGTCCGATACCGGGAGACAATTTACCCTGCCCCACCCAGGCATTCGTCACACTGATCATATTGCTGTACAGCATATACAACACCATCGCTAGAACAAGGTTAAACGAACGCCCGGCACGCGGATTGACATAACTTAACGAAATCGCCAGAAGGGAGAGCACCGCCGCACTGATAGGCAACCCTAAACGCCATTCCAACTCGGATAAGTTCCAGCGCGTCGGATTGCGCCATAATTCTAGGGTCGACAGCGTACGCACATTTGGCAGCAGCTGTTTACTCGCCGCACTGTCAATACGCATCGCGTAGCGCTCAAACTCAACAATACGGTAATCGCGCTCGCCTGGCGTCCCCTCGTAACGCGTGCCATTGAGCAAAACCAGAAAACGATCCCCGTTCGGCATGGTTTGCTGCAAGCCTTCGCGTGCCACCATCGTACCCATTTGCGAATTTTGCACCGAACGCACAAAAATATTGCCGATTCGTCCATTTCCAACATCGACTGTTTCTACGAAATACACGCGATCTGATTGCCCTGATTCGCGAAAAACGCCGGGCGTCAGCGTCGCCAACTCATCGCGGCTCTCCAGCTGCGCCTTAAAATTATCCGCTCTTTTCATCGCCCAGGGCGATAACACCAGACTGAGCAGCGCGATTACGGTCACCACAGGCGCTGCGAACAGCGCAACCGGTCGTATCCAGCGCGTCAGCCCTATGCCGGCAGAAAACCACACGACCATTTCGCTGTCGCGATAACAGCGCGACAAAGTCAGCAAAATAGAGATAAACAGGCTCATCGACAGCAGCACGGGCAGATAATTGAGCGCACTAAAACCCAGCAACGCCAGAACACCGTCGACTGCCAGCTTGCCGCTGACCGCCTCGCCTAAAAATCGAATGAGCTGGCTAATTACGACGATACCCAGCAAAATCGCAAACACCAGTACGCCGTTGCCGGCAAATTCAAGCACTAAGGCGCGTTGAAATTGTCTCTGGCGAAACAACTTTGACTTTATGCGGGCAGTTTGCGGATAATCGGGCATCGGATTGAAAATATAGGGGCAACGCATGGAATTTAGCATAAAACAAAGCAGTCCGGAAAATCAGCGCAGCGCTTGCGTGGTTTTAGGCGTTTTTGAAGGCGGACAACTGTCTCCCGCCGCGCACATCTTCGATAAAGCCGCCGATCATCAGCTAAGCCGGCTCGTGGCGCGCGGCGACATGACAGGCAAGTCCGGCAGCAGCCTGATGCTGCACACACTGCCGGGCGTCACAGCCGAACGCGTCTTGCTGGTAGGACTGGGTAAGATCGAAGAATTCGACACCAAACGCTTTCTCGACATGCTGCGCGCAACCTTCGCCGCACTGCAAAAATCCATCTGCAAAGACGCTGCGCTGTACCTGTCAGACCTTGCTGTTATCGCGCGCGATGAAACATGGAAAATCAACCAGATCGTGCTGCTCGCCGCCGAATCCGCCTACCAGTGCGACCAGCTCAAGAGCAAACCGGCCGACAAACCGCTGCTGCGAAAAATCCTGCTAGGCTGCGCAAAGAAACCCGGCAACGCCGCACAAACCGCCGTTGTGCAGGCCAGCGCCATCGCGCAAGGCATGAGACTGGCCAAAGATCTGGGCAATCTGCCGGGCAACATCTGCACACCGACCTATCTGGCAGAGCAGGCCAGTAAATTGGCTGATGAACACAAGCTAAAATTGACCATACTCGAAGAAAAGGATATGGGAAAACTAGGCATGCATTCCCTGCTGTCCGTCACGCGCGGCAGCCGCGAGCCTGCAAAACTGATCACGCTGGAATATCGCGGCGCAGACAAAAAACAAAAACCCGTGGTACTGGTCGGTAAGGGCCTGACTTTCGATTCGGGCGGCATTTCGCTCAAGCCCGGCGCCGAAATGGACGAGATGAAATACGACATGTGCGGTGCGGCCAGCGTGCTGGGCACCATGCTGGCAATTGCCAAAATGTCGCTTAATCTCAACGTCATCGCGGTCATTCCGAGCAGTGAAAACATGCCGGACGGCGCCGCCAGCCGTCCGGGCGACATCGTAAAGAGCATGGCCGGCCTCACCATCGAAATCCTCAACACCGATGCCGAAGGCCGCTTGATCCTGTGCGATGCGCTGACCTATGCCGCGCGCTTCGAACCGGATACGGTAATCGATATCGCAACGCTCACCGGCGCCTGCGTGATTGCGCTGGGCGGTGTAGCAAGCGGCCTGTTCAGCAATCAGGATGCGCTGGCAAAAGAACTGGCGGATGCGGGCGAATACGCGAACGACAAGGCATGGCACATGCCGCTTTGGGACGAATATCAGTCACAACTGGACAGCAATTTTGCCGATATGCAGAACATCGGCGGGCGGGCGGCAGGTAGTGTGACGGCCGCCTGTTTCCTGTCGCGTTTCACTAAGGACTATCGCTGGGCACATCTGGATATCGCCGGCACAGCCTGGAAATCAGGAAAAGACAAGGGATCGACCGGCCGGCCCGTGCCCTTGCTTGCACGATATTTAATCAATCGCGCGAATGCTAAAGACGCATGACGACACCATGACTAAGGTCGATTTTTACACCGGCTCATCCGACAAACTGCGCACCGCCTGCCAGCTAAGCCACAAGGCCATGCAGCACGGCCTGCGCACCGTCATCAGCCTGCCTGATGCGACAAACTGCGAGATGCTCGATAAGCTGCTGTGGCAATATCCCGACACCGCTTTTATCCCGCACTGCAGAAGCGATGAAGCGGCGGCTGAAAGCATGCCGGTGGTCTTGCACTATGGCGGCGAGCATTTTCCGCACCACGACATGCTGATCACCCTGCACAACGAATGCACGCCTTTTTTCAGCCGCTTCGAACGCGTCATCGAAATTATCGGCACCGATGAAGACGACAGCCGAAAAGGTCGCGAACGCTTCAAGTTTTACCGCGATCGCGGCTACGAAATGCGACATTTTGACCTTGCGAAGGCGAACCCCTCATGACCGACACCGATCTGGAACTTCCGCTGCTGACCGAGGTGGCGGATACCTCATCCGATGACCTGCCTATCCTGTTTGAGATCATCGTAGACCCCGGTGAGGATCCGAAACCTGATCTGGTGCAGGAAAAACCGGCCCCGCCACGATCACTGAATGCAGAGGAGATGTCACACCTACTGCTGCAACTCGAAACGCACTTAGAAACCGTGTTTGCAGGCAAACTCAACAGCCGCCTGGAAGAGCTGCAACGACTGGCCGTTGATCTGGCCGTCAGCGAATTTAAGGCAGAACTGCCAAAACTGCTGCGCGAAGCACTGTCAAAACCGGATGAAAGCAGCAAATAGCAAGTGTGAAGTGTGTACCGGGTTTTACTTACAACTCACCACTTGCTACTGCCTGTATAATCCCGCCCTTCATAAAAGCTGTAATCCAGCCATCAAGGTATTGCCATGGAATTGACCAAAAGTTTTGAACCCAAAGAAATCGAAGCGCGCTGGTATCCCAAATGGGAGGAATCAGGCTATTTCAACGCGGGCACAGATCCTGCCAAAAAAGAATCCTTCTGCATCCAGCTGCCGCCGCCCAATGTGACAGGCACGCTGCACATGGGTCACGGTTTCAACCAGACCTTGATGGATACATTGACCCGCTATCACCGGATGCGCGGCGACAACACCCTCTGGCAACCGGGCACCGATCATGCGGGTATCGCGACGCAAATCGTCGTGGAACGCCAGCTTGATGCGCAGGGCATATCGCGGCATGATCTGGGACGCGAAGCATTCATCGAAAAAGTATGGGAGTGGAAAAAATTCTCGGGCGACACCATCACCCGCCAAATGCGCCGTCTGGGCACCTCGCCTGACTGGTCACGCGAGCGCTTCACCATGGATGAGGGACTGTCGCAGTCGGTCACCGAAACTTTTGTGCGCCTGTTCAACGAAGGCCTGATCTATCGCGGCAAACGCCTGGTGAACTGGGACCCGAAGCTGCACACCGCGGTATCGGATCTGGAAGTCGTGCAGGAAGAAGAAGACGGTTTCATGTACCATATCCGTTACCCGCTGGCAGAAGTGGATACCCTGCACGGACTGACGCATCTGACAGTCGCCACCACTCGCCCCGAAACGCTGTTGGGCGACGTCGCAGTGATGATCCATCCGGAAGATGAACGTTATCAGCATCTGATCGGCAAGATGGTGCGTCTGCCTTTGTGCGACCGGCTGATTCCGGTCATTGCGGACGACTATGTGGACCGTGAATTCGGCACCGGTTGCGTGAAAGTCACGCCGGCGCACGACTTTAACGACTATGCGGTAGGACTTCGCCACAAGCTCGCACCGATCTGCATCCTGACGCTGGATGCCAAAATCAACGACGAGGCGCCACAGGCCTATCGCGGCCTCGACCGCTTCGACGCGCGCAAGCGCATCTGTGCTGATTTGGAAGCGGCCGGCGTGTTCGACAAAGCCGAGAAACACAAACTCAAAGTCCCAAGAGGCGATCGTACCGGCGTGGTGATTGAGCCCATGCTCACCGATCAGTGGTTCGTCGCGATGAGCAAGGCGGGCCCGGAAGGGAAAAGCATCACCGAACAGGCGCTCGAATGCGTCTCCTCGGGCGAAATCAAGTTCCATCCGGAAAACTGGGTGAACACCTACAACCAGTGGCTGAACAACATTCAGGACTGGTGCATTTCGCGCCAGTTGTGGTGGGGACATCAGATTCCGGCCTGGTACGGTGTCAACGGCGAAGTGTTCGTCGCCCGCACTGAAGCGGAAGCGCGCGAGCTGGCCGACAAAGCCGGCTACGCAGGACAACTCGACCGTGACAACGATGTGCTGGATACCTGGTTCTCCTCCGCGCTGTGGCCGTTCTCGACGCTGGACTGGGTCGAAGGACAACCGTTCGATGCCCAGAATGAATTCGTCAAGCGCTACCTGCCCTCCACCGTGCTGGTAACCGGCTTTGACATCATCTTCTTCTGGGTAGCTCGCATGGTGATGATGACAAAACACATCACCGGCCGCATCCCGTTCAAGGACGTGTACGTGCACGGTCTGATCCGCGACTCGGAAGGGCAGAAAATGTCCAAATCCAAGGGCAACGTGCTCGACCCGATCGACCTGATCGACGGCATTGCGCTGGAAGATCTGATCAAGAAACGCACCACCGGCCTGATGAACCCCAAGCAGGCGGAGCAAATCGAGAAACGCACCAAAAAGGAATTCCCGAATGGCATTCCGGCGTTCGGCACCGATGCACTGCGTTTTACATTCGCATCGCTCGCCTCACCCGGGCGTGACATCAAATTCGACATGCAGCGCTGCGAAGGCTATCGCAACTTCTGTAACAAACTGTGGAATGCCACGCGCTTCGTGCTGATGAACTGCGAAGGGCATGACGTCGGGCTGGACGAGTCATTGCCGCTTGAGTATTCCGCAGCGGATCAGTGGATGATCAGCCTCTTGCAACAGGCTGAAGCCGAAATGGCGCAGCATTTTGCCGCTTATCGTTTCGACATGGCCGCCCGCTGCGTGTATGAACTGGTATGGAATACCTATTGCGACTGGTATGTGGAGCTGGCGAAGGTGCAAATTGCCAACGGCAACGAGGCGCAGCAACGCGCAACACGCCGGAATCTGGTGCGTGTGCTCGAAACCATTCTGCGTATGGCGCACCCGATTATCCCGTTCATCACCGAAGAGTTGTGGCAATCCGTCGCACCTATGGCAGGAATGAGCGGCGGGAGCATCATGCTGCAAAGCTATCCTAAGGCTGATTTAGCCCGGATAGACAACGATGCCATCGCGCAAATCACGCTGTTGCAGGAAATGGTCAATGCCTGCCGACGCTTGCGCAGCGAGATGAATTTGTCGCCTGCCGCACGCGTACCGTTAATCGCAACCGGAGATGCCGCCACGCTCGCCGTGCTGGCCCCTTACATCTGTAGCTTAGGAAAACTCAGCGAGGTGCAGATCGCAGCAGAATTGCCAGAAGGCGATGCGGCCATTGCGATCGTCGGCAGCTATAAACTGATGCTCAAAGTCGAAATCGACGTGGCGGCCGAACGCGAGCGACTGGACAAGGAAATCGCCCGCTTGACCAATGAAGTTGCCAAAACGGAAGCCAAACTAGGCAATGAGAGTTTCGTCGCACGCGCCCCCGCTGCCGTTGTTGAGCAGGAGAAAAAACGCATGAATGACTTTGGCGCAACACTGGTGCAACTGCACGCACAACGCGCCAAGCTGGGTTAACTGAAAACAGGCGGCGAATTTGCTTCGCCGCCTGCCCTTCAAGAACAAATTGATATTGACCCAAGCGTAAAATTCACTGCAAAAAATACGACCGTCGTGATACGTCAGAATGGGCCCTCTGCAGACTGTCACAGCGCAGAATTTAGCCGCCCGGTTTTTATAGTACAGAACCGTTGGCGGGTAGAATTCACCTAAGGCAGCAGTCTGGTTGTGCGATAGACTAAAGCGATACCGGGGCATTGGAATTTAATAATCAGGCCATCAGCCTTGTTTGGCCTCGCGTGAGGTTCGTCGCAACGGGTAATAATTGTTTTATGCCTAAATTCACTTGCGTTTTGCCCGAGCGCAGTTCCTCTGTGCCCGGCTTTATCTGCTGCGAGCCTCATCTTTCCGACTCTGTGCCTTGTATGGAATAAAAACTGACGTGCATAACCTCAAAATCGAGGCATAGCCCATAAGCGCTGAGGTACAGAGAACACGAATAAAGGCGCAGCGTATATAAACTAAGGCAAAAAATGAAAAGCACCCACCAACAGCGTTGCGCTACCTGCATATTCCTTACGAACGCAGGCCAAAAATGATCTGACAAAGGCATTTTTATCGCGGTGGTTTGCCACCGGATCTCTGACGAATTCGCCTCGCATCCCTATCATCAAAAAAAATATCGTGCAAGTGTAAAATTTTTATACTCCCCAGGCCTATTTTTTTGTTCTACCGTGCAGTCCTCAACAACAAAAAGGAGACGGTCATGTCACACCAACCCTACTATCCAACCAGCGAGGCTGGAGAAATAAAATGGCTTAGCAATTTTATCAACAAATTACCCTCACACAGCAGCACGCTGAAGCTACCGGCCGATCAGGTCTCCGGCATTATTTCCGATGTTCAGTTTTACTTGTGGGTATTACAACATCAACATCCTGCGATACAGCATTATTCTCTTGAATCGACGGCCTACAAAGGCCTGATTGCAAACGGCTCAGGCACTGAACCATGCCCTCTTCCGGTAGCACCTGTTTTTAGTCAACTGCCGGCCGTACGACTGCCCGGCGTGCTCAGGCGCCTCGCTAACTTTACTCAACTCATCAAACTCAGCAGCGCTTATAGCGAATCAATAGGCCAGGATCTGGGCATCATCAGCAGCAAAAATGGCACGGCTCATCTGCTTGTCGAATTTGTTTTTTCGCAAGACAGAGGCAGCAATGGAGATCGCGTCAAGCTCATGTTTAAAAAACACGGACATGACGGCATTTGGATAGAAGGCCGCCGCAATGACGGCAACTGGGAGTTTTTAGGTGTGACGACGGTGAAACCCTGGTACGACGAGCGCCCCTTATCACAACCGAATGTACCGGAAATTCGCGAATACCGCCTGCGCTGGTGGGATAAAAGTGAGCCGAATGGTGATTTTAGCCCGGTTCAAAAAGTTACCGTAGGTCCCTAAGTAACTGATGTTACGCACCATCATCACGCAGATGGAGTTGTTCACAGAAAGTTGGTCTTTGCAGTGAAAAACCGCCGGTGGCAGACCGGCAGCTGCTTACCTTTCTGATCTTGGCCAGAAAGGTAAGCGCGCCCGCAAGGGGTGCCCCCGCACAACTAAGGGGCTGCGCCCCAAGTTGTTGCATGAAAAGAGATCGCCGCCGGTTTGCCGCGCCTTCGGCGTTCCCTGTATTGCTCGTCAAGTCAGGCGGCTGCGGAACTCGCTGCGCTCAGACAGTCCTCGCCGACATCCCCTGACCCGACTGCACTACTCGGCGGCGCTCAGAGGAATGTGGCGGAACGCAATAAGCACCACAGCAAATGACTGCGCACAACTGTTTTTTCAAGTGCGTAACGTCCCTAAGTGATTAACGACGGCGAATGTAAAAAGTATATTCGCCGTCCTTTTCTTCCGAGCTCAACAACTCGTTTCCGGTCTGCCGGCAGAACACTTCAAAATCTTTCGGCGTCTCCTTGTCGGTCGCGAGTATTCTTAATACTTGCCCGCTGCTCATTGCAGACAGGGATTTTTTGGTGCGCAATATCGGCAGCGGACAGACTAAGCAGCGCGCGTCCAGCTCAACATCAAACATCGTCATGCGAGAGGCTGACCTGCATGCGCCCATGCTGTGATGCCGCCTTGCAGGTTATATACATCGGCAAAACCGTTACCAACAGCGAACGCAGCAGCCTGAGCTGAGCGCCCGCCCATCTGACAATAAAACACTGTGGTCGCCGACTTATCGAGCTCGCTCATACGCAAGGGCAGTAAGTGCAAGGGCAGCACATCGCCCTGAGGAATTTTGCCGCGTGCCACTTCGGCATCCGTGCGCACATCGATCAGTTTCAGCCCGCCCTGCTGCAACATCAACACCAATTCGGCAACGGTTATATTTTTAAAATCAGCCACGTCTATCATCCTTAGGTACATTTGTCCGGGCGCGGATTTTGCGCAATTTTTGCAGTAAAGTCCAGCAATAGCCATAACAGTCCGGAATCTGGTAACGAGACCAGATAGAAATAACTTCTCCCGAATTTTACTCAATCCCCGATCCACATTCAGCTATCCTGATAAGATACCGGCTATGAAAAAACTGACGCTGACACTCTTGTTATGCCTACCCCTCTGCACCGTCGCTGACGGTCTACCCGAGTTGGGCGATATTTCGCAAACCGTGCTCAATCCGATTCAGGAACGTCAGGTCGGCCAGCAGAGCATGATGCAGATTCGCGCCAGCAAACAATATCTGAACGATGCGGAAATCAGCGATTATCTCAATCAGTTAGGCTATAAACTCGTTCAGTTCAGCAGCGAACCCTCTCTCGATTTTGAATTTTTTGCGCTAAACGATTACAGCGTGAATGCCTTCGCCATGCCCGGCGGATTTATCGGCGTCAACGCAGGATTGCTGCTCACCACACAAAGTGAATCTGAGCTGGCTTCGGTACTGGGCCATGAAATTGCCCACGTGACCCAGCACCATCTGGCGCGCATGTTGGCGGCTCAACAGGGTGACTCGCTCGCCTCGATGGCCGCCATTGCCATTGCAATTCTTGCCGCACGCAACAACAGTCAGACCTCGCAAGCAGCGATTGCCGGTGTACAAGCGCGCGCAGTGCAAAAACAACTCGACTTTACCCGCATCCACGAGCAGGAGGCAGACCGTGTCGGTTTTGAGATATTGCAAAAAGCGGATTTCAATACCCACGCCATGCCGGAGTTTCTCGAGCGCCTGCAACGCGCGACCCGGCTGATGGAAGGGAATGCTCCTAACTATCTGCGTACCCATCCTGTTACCAGCGACCGGATAGCCGACATCGAAAACCGGGTAAGCAAACAGCCTTATCGCTTAATGCCTGACAGCCTGGACTTTCATCTGGTGCGTACTAAACTCATCGGCGCACAAAAAACGTATGCCGATGCGCTCATCTATTTTGAAGATGCACTGACGACACACAAGCGCGGCAACCCGATTGCGCAACGATACGGCCTGATCAGCGCACTATTACGCGCCGGTGAAACGGAGCGCGCAAGCGAAGAACTGACCACCTTGCAAGCACAGGTTAAAAGAATGCCAGCGGCACAAAACAACGCGATGCTCGAAATGCTCACAGGTCAGGTAAAACGCGCAACAAAATCGCCCGACACGCTGAATTTTTATCGTATGGCGGTACAAAGATTTCCGCAGCATCGCGCACTGATTTACGACTACAGCGAGTTGCTGCTGCAAAACGAGCAGCCGGAAATCGCTGCTAAATTGCTGATTGAACAAATCGCACGCCACCCTAGCGATACCATCCTCTACAATTTACAGGCGCGCAGCTACCATCAAATGAACCGGCCTTTTGAACAGCATCAGGCGCTGGCCTACAGCTACGCCTGGCAAGGAAACATCATGGGTGCAATCGAGCAACTGGAGCTGGCAAAACAGGTAGGCGGCAGTTTTTATCAGCTCTCAACCATCGAAACCGATTTACGCGAACTGCATGAGATGATGGATGCGAGAGCCAAAAAATAACCTATCTGGATTTTGACGGCTCTATATGATATTCAGTGGGTAGTTCGAAAACCGCAACGGGAATATTGCGATGAGATAACACGTTCCGTGCCGCCAGCAGCCCCTGCGCGCCGCCGAAGAGAGCCGGCAAAAACGGTGCTTTTGGGCGAGGACTGTTTGAGCACGTGGCCGCTTGCGGATCGTGCGAGTTCCGCAGCCCCGTTGTTTGCAGGCTATCAAGGGTACGTCGGCCATAGGCCGACGCGGCAAACCGGGGTCGCCTTTTAGTTTCGGTATTGCTTAGCAATACCTCACTGCAACTTCGTTGTCTTGGATTTGACTTGGTAAAAGAAAACGCAGTTTGGGCGCATCAAAAGTAAACAAAGGACGCAGCCAAAGTAACCAGCCGCAGGTCTGCCACCGGCAAATTTTTAAAATATGAATTCTGTTACCCACTACAAATCACACAGAACCATTTTGACTCAAGCCGATTCCGCACGGGCCATAGCGCGGTTTGCCAGATAGTTCATTTCCTTGGCCCAACCCGTGTAGTGCTTATGATATTCGGCAAGCTCAGGCGTCCCCTTAGTCTTGTCCGCAAATGCCATAAAAACCGGCAGTTGCTGTGCCGCAATACTTCTGGAATCTAAATGCTTGATTGCCGTTAAAAAGGACGACAGACTGGTTAGCAGTGTCCCATCCGGCGTCGATGCCAGCGCATTGAGGCTGTCGACCATCCACGGCGAATACTTGAACATATAATCGGCATACTGCCTCATGATATCGCTTTGCGCCAACAGTGCACGGCGCTCCAGCTCAAAATCCTGACGTGCAAGGATTTTCCCGTCACGATAGGCCACCTGCGCCGCAGGCGTAATATCGCAAAGCCAGTCTTTACGCGGCATCAGCAGGGCGTGCTGATCCGACTCTTCCCGGTACGGATAAAAAGGCATCGTTTTGCAGCGACTAGGCTTGCTGTCATGAATCCGGCATAAGCCCTCGGTGCTCAGTTCAGGACAAGGAAGTGCACTTGGGATATAGGCAGTCGGCATAATGACAACTGCAATGCGCCGGCCTGACTTTAAGGTGACGCCCAACTGCTTTGCCAGAGCGTGATTTCGCGTGCCGGGCGGCACGACCGACCAGATAAACGCCAAAGGAAAACGCCCTGCGTGCGTTAATGCATCCTCCAGCGTCAATGGCAGCCAGCCAAAACAACACTTCCCGCACGAGGTGCAACTAAATCTGGATTCCATCATTACTGATCATGCACCGCAGCACTTTTTGTATTTTTTTCCTGACCCGCAGGGACACGGATCATTACGACCGATTTTAACCACCTGACGCGGCGGCGGTTTCGCGCCCACCTGACCGCTGACATACAACCAGCGCCCCTGCTCGCGGCGAAAACTTGCCCGCTCATACTGTCCAAACTCCTGACCATCGCGGCGAAAGCGGATGGAAAATTCAACGAGGCCCGTATCCTCCGTCTCGCTGGATGCCAAGACCTCCAGCCCGAGCCATTCGACATCGGAGGCCGTGCGTTCGGCTTCGGCACGGTTAAAATCATCGCCGATCTCCGACGCATGGGTGCGCTCGACATGATCGAGTTTACCCAACACAAATGCCGAATAGCGCGAACGCATCAGCGACTCAGCAGTCGGTGCATTCGCACCGGCAATAATCGGCCCGCAGCACGACTCCAAATTCAGACCACTACCACAAGGACACATCTGCATTGCACGATTCCTTTATATTTTTATCATCCGCCAGTTTAAAACATCAGCCGAAGTCTTTGACGATATGCTGCTGACGGCGACTGATAGGCAGCGCTTCCGGCAACCCTTTGAGCTTCACAAGCCAGCCGCTCCCCTCCCCCTCATCGCCGCCGCGCTCAAATCCTTCTATCGCGTCCCGTGCAACCAGACAATTGCGATGGATGCGCACGAAGCGGCTGATAAACTCCTTCTCGAGCGCAGTCAGCGACTCTTCAATCAGATACTCGCGCTCGCCGGTGCGCACCGTGATGTACTTTAATTCAGCACGCAAAAAAAGCACTTGTTCGATAGCGATCAGATGAATCTTGCCCCGCTCGTGTATCGCCAGATGACGACGCGGCTCGGGCAACAGATCGCGCAGCACTTCCATTTGGACCGGCACCGCAACGCGCGCACGACTGAGCGCATCGAACAATCGACCCAGCCGGATCGGTTTAAGCAGGTAATCGATCGCGTGTAATTCAAAAGCCTTGATCGCATAGGCATCATAGGCGGTAGTAAAAATCACGACCGGCGGTACGGGCAATTTTAGCAAGTGTTGTGCAAGCTCAATCCCATCCATCTGCGGCATGCGAATATCCAGCAGCACAACGTCAGCTGACTCCGCCATCAACTTATCCAGTGCCTCCTGACCGTTGCCCGCCTCACCCGTAATTTCCAGCGGCAACTGCTCATTGCAATCGCTGAGTAATTCACGCAACCGGTTACGCGCGGGCGGCTCGTCATCGACAATAAATACACGCAATGCCCGCGCGATCGTACTCATAACATCTCTTTCAAATAGGGCAAGCTAATCTCCACCCGATAGGTATTGTTGCTTCTAAGCACCTGATAGCCGGCCTCAGCGTCAAACAGTAACGCCAGCCGCTCCCGTATATTTTGCAGTGCAATCTGGTTTCCCTCATGACTGCGCACCTCATTATTTCCCAGGCAAGGATTATCGACGCGTATCTGCAATGACGAGCCGCTTCGTTGCAGCATAATATGAATACATCCGCCATCAATCAAGGGCTCGATACCGTGATACACCGCATTTTCCAGCAAAGGCTGTAACAAAAACGCCGGGATCAGCGTCTCATCAGGCAGATCCTTGATGATCCACTCGACGCGCAGCCGCCCTTCCATGCGCAACTGTTCGAGCGCGATATACTGCCGGCACAATTGTATCTCGTTGCCCAGCGGCACCAGATCCTGCTCATCTGACATGGCCATGCGAAATAAATCCGCCATGTCTTCCAGTGCGGTTTCAGCCCGGCGCGGCTGCATGCGCAAGATCCCCAGCACCGCATTGATCGTATTGTATAAAAAATGCGGCCGTATCCGTGCCCGTAAAACCTGCAACCGCCCGTCATCCAGTGCGCGCGACAACACTTGAGCACGCAGTCGAAAATAAGCCAGCAATACATTGCACAGGATCAGACTGAGCAACAGGCAGCGCATCATCTCAAAATTTATTTGCGTGCCGGATACAGGGCGATACAGCTCCCCGCCTAAAATATAGATACTCACCGCAATCACGCCGACGGCCATATTGACGATCAATACTCCGGGCCAATATGCCAGCCTGTTAAGCTGCGTGCACCCGACCCACAACAACAACAAACTGGCGAACATGACAGGGGTAAGTAAGCTTTCGATCTGCATGAACTGCAACGCCATATCAGACCATCCGTTGGCCTGAAAAATCGCTGCAATCAGCGCCATCCCGTTGCCCAGTAACAGAATTCGCAGTGTCACACCAAGGTTGCGAAAATCGGGCAACGCGTCGAGGCGGTAATTTTGTTTTATACTGCGCGCCTTATTCATGGCGAAGCGTCTCTTTCTGCCTTAACTAGCATCTGGATTTTAACAATGGCAAGCATACAAGATAATGACACCTGGTCGGGGCGTTTTTCAGAACCTGTCGCAGAATTGGTCAAACGTTACACCGCTTCAGTCGATTTCGACCGCAAACTAGCTTTGTTCGACATTCAGGGATCGCTGGCGCATGCGCAGATGCTAGCCGCACGCACCATCATCAGCGATGCGGATCTTGCCGACATCCGGCGCGGTCTGGCTACCATCGAGGCCGAAATCCTAAGCGGGGAATTTATCTGGTCGCTGGATTTGGAAGACGTCCATCTGAATATCGAAAAGCGCCTGACCACATTGGTCGGCGATGCCGGTAAGCGCCTGCATACGGGACGGTCACGCAACGATCAGGTCGCAACCGATGTGCGGCTTTATTTGCGCAGCGCAATTGATGATTTGCTGATGCTGATCTGCGCCCTGCAAAGCGCCTTTCTCGATCTGGCAGAAAATCACACCGACACCATCATGCCGGGTTTCACCCATTTGCAGGTCGCACAGCCGATCAGCTTCGCGCATCACCTGATGGCCTATTACGAAATGCTCAAACGCGATGCTGAGCGCCTGCAGGATTGCCGAAAACGAGTGAATCGCCTGCCATTGGGCGCTGCCGCCTTAGCCGGCACCAGCTACCCGATCGATCGCGAGATGGTTGCAAAGCTGCTTGACTTTGACGGCGTGTGCGAAAACTCGCTCGATGCCGTCTCGGATCGTGATTTTGCCATCGAATTTACCGCTTGCGCCGCCCTGATCATGACGCACCTGTCGCGCTGCTCGGAAGAGTTGATCCTTTGGATGAGCCCGATGGTCGGCTTCATCGACATTGCCGATCGCTTCTGCACCGGCTCATCCATCATGCCCCAGAAGAAAAACCCTGACGTGCCTGAGCTGGTACGCGGTAAAACCGGTCGCGTGAACGGTCATCTGGTAGCGCTCTTAACGCTGATGAAGGGGCAACCGCTGGCTTACAACAAAGACAATCAGGAAGACAAAGAGCCCCTGTTCGACACCGTGGATACGCTGACGCAAACGCTGCGCATTTATGCCGATATGATTACCGGCATCAAAGTCAAACCGGACGCCATGCGCCGTGCCGCACTGCAAGGCTATGCCACCGCAACGGATCTGGCGGACTATCTGGTCAAAAAGGGGCTGCCTTTCCGTGATGCACACGAAGCGGTTGCGCTCGCCGTTCGCTTCGCCGAACAGCGCGGCGTTGATTTGAGCGATATCAGCCTCGCAGAACTGAAAACTTTTTCAGCGCTGATTGAGGATGACATCTATCAGGTGCTCTCTCTCGAAGGCTCGCTCGCCAGCCGCAACCACATCGGAGGTACCGCCCCCAATCAGGTAAAAGCCGCCATTGCACGGGCACGCCTGTTTCTCGCTCAAAAACTTAATTGAAGCAAAAAAACGGGCGATCATCAGATCGCCCTAAAGGAGGAGAGTTTGAGAAATCGAACTGTTACCAGCTTTAATCCTCATCACCCGGCGCAACTATATGCGCCCCCCGTTTTTTTTGATATAGACCAAATAGCCTAACCCGATAGGACTAGGCCGCGGTCGCCAACTCACCCAGCAACTGTTTGAGCTCGCCGCTCTGATACATCTCGGTCATGATGTCCGAGCCGCCGATGAACTCACCCCGGATGTAACACTGAGGCAGCGTTGGCCAACTGGCGTACTCGACCAGACCTGGCACCATCTCTGGATCTTCGAATACGTTGACTGCCAAAAACTCTTTCACGCCCAGCAAATTCAGAATCCGCACCACATTGGCAGAAAAACCGCACTGGGGAAATTTAGCCGAACCTTTAATGAACAATACGACGGCATGTTCGGTAACGAGCTGGTGGATGCGCTGCTGAATGTCTTGAGTCATGATTATTACCTTAATTTAATAGTCTGGTATTATCCCTGAACAACGGTCTCAGGGTCAAGCCTGCCCCAATGTCACACGCTCGATTCCGGACAAGTCTAACGCCGATGAAACACAATAAAACCCGGCGTCCTGAAGCAGACCGCGCACGCGCGCGGCCTGATTGTAGCCGTGCTCGAACATCAGCCAGCCGCCCGCCTTAAGATGATTTTTCGCCTCCAGTAGGATACGGCGAATGTCGTCCAGCCCGTCCTCGCCTGAGGCCAGTGCGCTCAGCGGTTCGAAACGCACATCGCCCAGCTCTAGATGCACATCATCAGCTTCAATATAGGGCGGATTCGAGACAATCAGATCGAAGCGCTCACCCGATAAGGCGGAAAACCAGTCACTGTGCAGCAGGTGCACGTTTTTTATTTGGAGGCGCTGCACATTCTCAGCCGCAACCAGCAGCGCCGCCGCCGAGGCATCCACCGCCACCACAAGAGCATCGGGTCGTTCATGGGCAATCGCGAGGGCAATCGCGCCGCTCCCCGTGCCCATATCCAGTACAGCGCCCCCATGAGGAATGCGCTGCAAAGCCAGTTCAACCAGCAATTCGGTATCGGGACGCGGAATCAAAGTGGCGGGCGTGACCTTAAAACTCAGGCCGAAAAATTCTCGTTCCCCCA
Organism: Gallionellales bacterium GWA2_54_124; assembly: GCA_001801025.1. GTDB lineage: Bacteria > Pseudomonadota > Gammaproteobacteria > Burkholderiales > Gallionellaceae > Gallionella. The sequence continues at coordinate 191,766 of MGWO01000007.1, read as the reverse complement.
GTAAATAGGCGATCGGCTCTCCGTTGAGGCGACGCGCAAACAGGTCGCCATAGCGAGCCGTCTCATTAACGGTGAGGAGACGTTCAGGATGGGTCAGCAGATAGGCGCGATTAACACCTAACACTGCCTGCAACAGACATTGCACTTCGATCCGCGCCGTCACCGCATCATGATGGAGGGCATCTTCGAGATGCGGGCTGTCCTGTTTTAGCAGCGCACCCAGCGTTAACAGAGGAGTCGAATCAGAAATTGACATCTTCCGCCATCGCGGCGAGTTGTTCTGCTTGATGTTCAGCCATCAGCGCGCCGGTGAGCTCACTGATGTCGCCGTCCATGATCGCGTCCATCTTATAGAGCGTCAGATTGATGCGATGATCGGTCACACGGCCTTGCGGGTAATTGTAGGTGCGAATGCGCTCGGAACGGTCTCCGCTACCCACCAGACTCTTGCGGGTTGCCGCCGTCTCGGCGTTCTGTGCACGCACCTGCGCATCCTTGATGCGGGCACACAGTACGCGCATCGCCTGCGCCTTGTTCTGGTGCTGCGAACGGCCATCCTGACATTCGACCACGACCCCGGTCGGAATATGCGTGATACGCACTGCAGAGTCGGTCTTGTTGATGTGCTGTCCACCCGCACCGGAGGCACGGAAGGTGTCGATGCGCAGATCGGCGTTGTTCAGCACCACATCATTCACTTCATCAACTTCCGGCATGATCGCCACCGTGCAGGCCGAGGTATGCACGCGCCCCTGCGTCTCGGTCGCCGGCACGCGCTGCACGCGATGCGCACCCGATTCAAATTTCAACACGGAATAGGCGCCCTGCCCCGCGATACGGGCGATAATTTCCTTGTAACCGCCCATTTCGCCCGGACTCTCAGACACTACTTCGACTTGCCAGCGGCGGCGCTCGGCAAAACGCGAATACATACGGAACAGATCGCCCGCAAACAAGGCGGCCTCATCGCCGCCCGTACCGGCACGCACTTCGAGAAACACACTGCGTTCATCGTTAGGATCTTTAGGCAATAACTGCGTCTGCAACTCTTTATCCAGCTGCGCCAGTTTCGCCTCGCCTTCCTTGATCTCGGCATCGGCAAATTCCCGCATATCAGGGTCTTCCGCCATTTCCCGCGCAGCGGTTATATCGCCCTCGCAGGCCTGATAGGCGTGGAATAATTCCACCACAGGTTCGAGCTCTGCGCGTTCGCGATTGAGCTTGCGATAGGTGTCCATGTCGCGGGTGGCTTCTTCGGTGCTCAGCAGCTGATTGACTTCGAGCAGACGCTCGCTCAGCTGTCCGAGTTTTGTAGCGATATTTGGTTTCATTCGTCGTTATGGAGGTGATGCAGGCGACGGGCAACATCGAGAAAATTATCGCGATCTTTGCCGTGCGCCTGATTAAGCGCATGAGTGGGCGCATGCAAAAATTTATTGGTCAGGCCGCGGCTCATCGCTTCGAGCACTTTTTCGGGGCTCTCGCCTTTCGCCAGCAGACGCACCGCTTTTTCGAGTTCCTGACGGCGGCTTTGCTCCGCGCTTTCGCGCAAAGCGCGGATGGTCGGCACCACATCGCGCGATTCCATCCAGTGCAAAAAGTCTGAAACGCCCGATTCGATGATGACTTCAGCTTCCTTGACCGCACCCTGACGCGCCTCGAGACCATCCTTGACCACTTCGGCGATGTCGTCCACGGTATACAGGAACACGTCGTTCAATTCGGAAACCTCAGTTTCCACATCGCGCGGCACGGCCAGATCAACGATAAACAACGGTTTGTGGCGGCGTGCTTTTAATGCCCGCTCGACCATCCCCTTACCCAGAATCGGCAACTGACTGGCCGTACAGGTCACGATAATATCGTTTTGCGCCAATTGCTCAGGCAAATCGGACAAGGTGATCGCGTGACCGTTATATTGTCTTGCCAGTGTCTGCGCGCGCTCCAGCGTTCGGTTGGCCACGGTGATGCGTTTCGGGTTACGCGCGGCAAAATACACCGCGTTCAGCTCGATCATTTCGCCAGCGCCGATAAACAACACGTTTTGGTCTTCGATACTCGGAAAGATGCGCTCCGCCAGTCGCACGGCGGCGGCGGCCATCGACACCAGATTCGCACCGATTTCAGTTTCTGTGCGCACTTGCTTGGCGACCGAAAATGTATTCTGAAACAGTTTGTGCAGCAAGATACCCATGGTGCCGGCCTGCTCGGCCTGACGCACCGCCTGCTTCATCTGCCCCAGTATCTGCGGCTCGCCCAGCACCATCGAATCGAGGCCGCTGGCCACGCGGAACGAATGCTTAACGGCCAGATCCCGCGGCAGGGTATACAGATAGGGTTCTAATTCCTGACGCGGCAGCTTGTGATATTCCGCCAGCCAGTCGATTGCATGCTCGGGTTTGGCCGCATTGCAATAAAGTTCCATGCGGTTACAGGTGGACAGGATCGTGGCTTCTTTAGCGGCGCCGTTTTCAACCAGATCGCGCAGCGCGTTCTCTATCCCGTCCACATTGAACGCAACCTGCTCGCGCACGGCAAGCGGCGCAGTCTGATGATTTAGGCCAAAGGCGAACAACTGCATCGTGTATTTGATGAATGACTGACTTAAAGAAGGCGAATTATAGTCGTAACAGCGGTGCAATGCCATCCGGGCGGCATGCCCTGTTAGAATACAGGCCTGCCCAACCACCAAGAGCCGCAATTAAATGGCCATCAAAGCAACTATTTTCAAAGCCAATCTGCAAATTGCAGATATGAACCGACACTATTATCAGGATCACGTCTTAACGCTGGCCAGACACCCGTCAGAAACGGATGAGCGCCTGATGGTGCGCCTGCTGGCCTTTGCGCTGCACGCACATGAGTATCTGGAATTCGGCCAGGGCATGACAGCCGATGATGACGCGGACTTATGGCAAAAAGATTTAACCGGGGCGATTGAATTATGGATAGACGTGGGCGTCCCCGATGAAAAACTGATTCGAAAAGCCTGCGGCCGCGCCCGTCACGTCGTGGTGTATTGCTATGGCGGCCGTGTGGCCGACCTGTGGTTTGCGCAAAACAAGAGCCTGTTTGCACGACAAAAGAACCTTACCATTATCAATCTGCCTGTTGCGAGTACACAAGCACTGGCCAAACTGGCACAACGCAACATGAGTTTGCAATGCACCATACAGGAAGGCAATCTGATGATGACCAGCGACGATGGCGTGGTGGAAATCGAACCCGTCATCTGGCACGGCAGCCCGTCATCCGGACTCACATGGCAAAGTTAATGCCCTGCCCCTGCGGTGGCGCCAACTACGCCGCGTGCTGCGGCCCCTTCCACGCAGGCAATCCGGCACCCGATGCGCAGCGTTTGATGCGCTCGCGCTACAGCGCCTATGTATTGAAACTTGAGGACTATCTGCTCGCAACCTGGCATACAAGCTCGCGCCCGACCTCGCTCGATTTTACCGGTGAAAAATGGCTGGGGCTGGACATCAGAAAGCACAACACTGAATCGAACACTGTCGAATTTGTGGCGCGCTACAAAATCGGCGGGCGTGCCCATCGCATGCACGAGATCAGCCGATTCGTATTTGAAGACGGCCGCTGGTTCTATCTGGACGGAGAGTTTCCGGCTTCGTCCTCCGACGCTCTGCCAGCCAACAGCTCGTCTCCTTTATAGCATTATTAGCCGCAGCCCTATTTTAGAGTGCAGGGGCATTGAACAGCGTGTTGTAGTCTGCCGAAATAGTCGGATCTCCCAAGCTCTCCACATGAAATTTAATGGGCGTGACAGCCATGGCAATGTTCCGGGCAGGCGCTTTTACGAACACTGTAAAAGAGACTCCTCGCTCATGGAGAACTGCGATTGGTTTTTCGGAACCCAAAAGCAGCTGATCCTTTATGCCCCCTTCGGCCGTCACTCTGATCTGCATATCCTTGCCCGTTCTGTTCATCAACTTGAACTCATAGCGATTCTGGATAGCGCCGTCGCTCATCCGCACGAACAAGGGCTGGCGTTCCGGCCTGACGTTGAGTGTCACCGATGACATGTGAGTCAGACCGTATATGACACCCAAAAATGACGCCAGCAAGATGGCTGCATTGATCCAAAGCCAGGGATTCTCGAATCGCGTCGTCACCGGTTTACCTTCAATCTCATCCGTTGATGCGTAGCGGATCAAGCCGCGCGGTTTGTCGATTTTGTCCATCACCGAATTGCACGCGTCAATACACAAGCCACAGGTAATGCAGCCCAATTGATGTCCCTGACGAATATCAACGCCCGTCGGACAGACTTGCACACACTGATAACAGTCGATGCAATCGCCTTGTTCTGCAAAATCGCCCTTGCGCAACTTGCCGCGCGGCTCGCCCCGATTGAAATCGTAAATGGGCATGACGGTTTTCCCATCGGCCATGACAGACTGAAACCGGGCGTAAGGACACATCCATTGACACATCTGTTCGCGCATCAACCCCGCATAAAGATATGTTCCTCCCGTGATAAGAGCCAGCGCAACCCAGCCCGCTTTCGGCAACTGGAGATGAAGCAGCTTGTGCCAGTATTCAAACGCATCAACAAACCAGATGGAAAAACTGATGGCGGTGAACAACGACACACCGAACCAGATCGCGTGCTTGGAAACCTTCCTGACAATCTTGTCCGCATTCCACGGAGCGTCCGCCAAACTGCGCCGTGCAGACGGCTTGCCTTCAATTTTTCCTTCGATCCAGGTAAACAAGTCTACCCATGTCGACTGAAAACAAAAATATCCGCACCACACGCGCGATGCGATGTTGGTCACCATGAACATCAGCACGGATCCGCCCAGTGAGAGCAACATCAGCATCCAGATTTCGTCCGGCCTGACGGTCAGGTTGAAGCCGTGAAACTGGCTGTGGTCAATATCGATGAGGATGGCTTGCCTGCCGTTCCAGCGCAGATAGGGCAGCAACAGCAGCGGCAGCCACAAGCCCATCTGCGTAAAAGTTCTGAGTGAGCGAAAAAAACCCGGCATGCGTTTAGCGTGAACGGTTTTCTCGCCGGTATTGACCGGATATGACGCCAGTTCCTGATAGAGCGCTGTAATGGCGCCGACTTCCTTTTGCATGCTGCCTCTCCTCTGAATATTTATACTGATTGATGCTCTGTCGTTATAGTAGGCAGTTTGTGACATGAGTTACAGAATCAGAAACTGGAAAAAAGACCGTATCAGATTTATCATCACCGAAAATTTGCGAATCTCCGACATGAAACGATACGAACAACTGGCCCGCGACCTCGCGCACTCCATCAAAGAGGGGCTGCTGGCGCGCGGCGAAAAGCTGCCTTCGATACGGCAGACCAGCACCGCCCGCAAAGTCAGCCCCTCAACCGTGTTTCAGGCCTACTACCTGTTAGAGGCGCGCGGCCTGATTTCGGCGCGCGAGCGTTCGGGCTACTACGTCTGCGGCGGGGCGTCGCATCTGCCGCAGCTCCCCGAACCCGACATCACTCGCAACTCCGAAGCGGCACCCGTGGATGTCAGTGAATTGGTTTTCGAAGTACTGGAATCGACCCGTGCCCGCAAAGTGGTGCCCTTGGGCTCTGCATTCCCCAGTCCGCTGTTATTTCCGATGGCGCGCCTGGCAAAAACAATGGCCGCCTGCGTACAAGCAATGGATCCCTGGCGCAGCGTGGAAGACATCGGCCCCGGGGACGCCGAACTGCGCCGCCAGATTGCATTGCGCTATATGATCGACGGCTTGCAGGTATCCCCCGACGAAATCGTGATTACCAACGGCGCGCTGGAAGGCTTGAACCTCTGCTTGCAAGCGGTAACGCAACACGGCGATACCGTGCTGATCGGCTCGCCCACCTTTTATGCGGCATTGCAGGCAATTGAGCGCAACGGGTTGAAGGCGGTTGAGATCCCCTGCCACCCGCGCGATGGTATTGATTTAGACGCGCTGCAGCGTGCTCTTGAGTTTCACAAACCCGCTGCTTGCTGGCTGATGACCAACTTCCAAAACCCACTCGGCAGCCTGATGCCCGATGACAAGAAAAAAGACATGGTCGCCTTGCTCACGCGCTACGACGTGCCCTTGATTGAGGATGACGTTTACAGCGAACTGTATTTCAGTGACCAGCGCCCCAAACCTGCCAAAGCTTTTGATACCGAGGGGCTGGTGATGCACTGTTCCTCTTTTTCAAAATGTCTTGCACCCGGCTACCGTGTCGGCTGGGCGGCGCCGGGACGCTATGCAAAAAAAGTCGAACGCCTGAAACTTGCCACCACGCTGGCAACCTCTGTTCCCGCACAAATCACGCTTGCCAGCTACCTGAACAAAGGCGGCTACGACAAACACCTGCGCGGCCTGCGCCACACCCTGTTACTGCAACAGATCAAATTTGTCGAAGCCGTAGAGCGTCACTTCCCGCCGGGCACGCACCTCACTGCGCCGAACGGGGGTTATTTTTTGTGGGTGAAATTGCCTGACGGAATCAATTCGCTGGAGCTACATCGCGCCGCATTAAATCTCGGCATCAGTATTGCGCCCGGGCCGATATTCTCGGCACAAAAAGGCTTTACGGATTATTTGCGCCTGAACTATGGGCACCTCTGGAACGATGAGATAGAGGAAGCCATTGCCGCATTGGGGAAAATCACACATCGCTTGTCGATGCGATCAACATAACCTCTTAACTAGCAGGGAATTTTCCCGCCTGTTATTACTTACGCCTCGCATGGAAAATCGCAGATAGCATTTCCCATCGAGGCGTTAACGTCTTGATTCTGTTAAAATCGGTCCCATGAGCAAATTAACTTTAGACCGCATCCTGCACACGCAAGGCTTTGGCACGCGCAAATATTGCCGTCAATTGATTGATGCCGGCGCAATCCGCATCGGCGACGACGTCATCACCGACACCAACACACCGATTGAAACTGACGGGCTGGAATTTACCGTTGATGATGAGCACTGCCTTTTCCGCGCACAGATTTATGTCGCGCTGAATAAACCGGCCAATATCGAGTGCTCCAGAAAACCCAGCCACCATCCGGGCGTACTGAGCATTTTGCCGGATCAGTTCACCCGTCGCGACGTCCAACCCGTCGGGCGATTAGATCACGACACAACCGGTCTGCTGCTGATGTCGGACGATGGTGCATTCATCCATACCCAGTCGTCCCCCAAGCATCACGTCCCCAAGGTCTATGTCGCCACCACCTACGCACCGGTGACAGACGAGCTGATCGAACGCTTACTCGCCGGCGTGAAACTGCACGACGAACCCGGCACGCTGGCCGCCGAAACCTGCCGGAGGATAGACGACCATCATCTGGAGCTCGTGCTGGAACAGGGAAAATATCATCAGGTTAAACGCATGCTGGCCGCAGCCGACAATCACTGCACCGCGCTTAATCGCTCGCAGATCGGCAATTTGAAACTGGCCGAGCTGGCTTTAGCGCCCGGCGAATGGTGTTACCTGAATGACGCACAACTGGCGCTGTTAAAACCGCCCTTCACGAACTAAGAAAGCAATAATGGCCATACAGTGGTTTCCCGGTCACATGACCTCCGCCCGCCGCAAAGCCTCGGAGACGATGGAGTTTACCGACGTCATCATCGAAGTGCTGGACGCGCGCGCCCCCGAGGCGAGCTGCAACCCGATGATCAAAGAACTGCGCGAACACCGCCAGCGCCCCTGTTTGAAAATCCTCAACAAAATTGATCTGGCAGATCCTGTCATCACGCAACAATGGCTGGATTTTTACAATGCTCAGCCGGGTGTTAAAGCCGTTGCACTGAGCTGCAAGAGCGCGACCGATGCGGCGAAAGTACCCAAACTGTGCCACCCGCTCGCCCCGCATCGCGACAGCACGCATAAACCGCTGCGCCTGATGATTATGGGCATCCCCAACGTCGGCAAATCCACGCTGATGAATATGCTGTTAAAGCGCCGCGTCGCCGCAGTCGGGGATGAACCCGCTGTGACCAAATCGCAGCAGAGCCACAAGATCAACGATCACATGACGCTCACCGACTCTCCCGGACTGATGTGGCCAAAGATCGAACACGATGCGGACGGCTTCATTCTGGCCGCGATTCACGCCATCGGACGCAATGCGGTGATCGAGGAAGAAATCGCCGAGCATCTTGCGAATAATTTGCTCGCGCGCTATCCGGACCGGTTAACCGAACGCTTCGGCTTTGACACCAACGGCATGGACGGCGTGAGCGTCATCGAAGCGGTCGCCAAAAAACGCGGCTGCCTGCTCAAGGGACGCGGCGGCGAACTGGATCTGGAAAAAGCCTCCATCATCCTGCTGACGGAATACCGCGCGGGAAAACTCGGCCGCATCAGCCTCGAGTCACCCGCCTCACGCGCCGCAATGATACAAGACGCGATCGATAATCCGGTCAAACCCCGCATCCATTCGCTACGCGGCGATCCGACCGAAACCATGGCCGACCATGAAAACACCTAAACGAATCGAACCGCTCGTCGAAGATGGTCTGGTCGATGTCGTCCTGCGGCAGCTGATGAGCGGCAAAGAGGCGACCGTCTATGTCGTGCAATGCGGCGAGGAAATCCGCTGCGCCAAGGTGTACAAGGAAGCCAACCAGCGCGGCTTTCATCAGGCGGTACACTATACCGAAGGCCGCAAAGTCAAAAACAGCCGCTCACAGCGCGCGATGGAAAAAGGCTCACGCTACGGACGTAAAGAGCAGGAATCCGCCTGGCAGCGCACCGAAGTCGACGCGCTCTACAAACTCGCGGCAGCGGGCGTGCGCGTGCCGCTTCCTTTCGGATTTTACGAAGGTGTGCTGCTGATGGAACTGGTCGCCGACGAGGAAGGCATGCCCGCCCCCCGCCTCAACGATCTGACACTCACCCGTGAGCAGGCGCTGGAATTTCACGCGATGCTGATCCGGCAGGTGGTGCTGATGCTGTGCGCCGGTATTATTCACGGCGACTTGTCGGAATTCAACATACTGGTCGATGCACACGGCCCGGTCATCATCGATCTCCCACAAGCCGTAGATGCCGCCGCTAACAATAACGCGCCGCGCATGCTGGATCGCGACGTGGAAAATCTGGCTAACTACTTTGGCCAGTTCGCCCCTGAACTGCTCACGACCCAATATGCGAAAGAAATCTGGGCGATCTACCAGACAGGCGAATTGCTGCCCGATACGCCTTTGACGGGAAAATTCAGCGTAAGCCACAAGGCGGCAGACGTCTATTCCGTGATGCGTGAAATCACCACCGCTCAAGATGACCACGAAGCCAAATTGCGCTACCAACAAATCAAACGCGCAGAAGGCCGATAAATGCATCCACTCGTGACATGGATTGAAGCCGGCAAAGAACAGTCGGCACGCTGGCGCTCGGAGTCCGGCGCCACACCGCCTAAGCGCGTTGTGATCGCTGACGACACGATGACCGCCGACGCCGCATACCGGTTAGCCTGCGAAGGAACCGCCCTGCTGTGGCGCGGCGACTATCAGAACGCACGTCAGTTGCTGCAGGCGATGGCACGGCGCGCCAAACCGCATAAGGCAAAATCGCCACCTGCTACTAACACCGACGCCTTCAACCTGCATCGTCAGGCGCAATCGCAGCGCTCGCGCACTCTGAACATGCTGCTGCTACCGTTCAACGCGGATCACACGATCCCGCTGCGCCGCGCCCCCGATGTGATTGACGCCTGCCTTGAGGCTTACGGCAACGGAACAGAGGCGTATGTGCTCTCTCTACGCGGCCTGCTGGGCGTCATCGGCGCGCACGAATGGCGCAAAAACGGCGTACAGATTCCGGCGCTGCAAGCGCGCATACACCCGCATTACGGCGTATTTTCACCGGTACGCGGCGAATATGTGGATCTGGTGGCGAATACGCCTTTGCCCTGCCTGACCAAAACGCAATCGGTCGCCTTCGACATCGGTACAGGAACCGGCGTGCTAGCAGCCGTGCTGGCCAAACGCGGCATTAAGCACATCACGGCGACCGATCAGGATGAACGCGCATTGGCCTGCGCGCGCGAAAATATGACCCGCCTGGGATGCACCGTCGACGTGGTACAGGCCGATTTATTCCCTGAGGGGCGCGCAGCCCTAATCGTGTGTAATCCGCCCTGGCTGCCCGCCCGCCCCAGTTCACCGCTGGAATACGCCGTCTACGATCCGGAAAGCCGCATGCTCAAAGGTTTTTTAGGCGGGCTTGCCGCACATCTGGAAGATGAAGGCGAGGGCTGGCTGATCCTGTCGGATCTGGCAGAACATCTGGGACTGCGCACCCGGGATGAACTGCTGGCATTGATCGACGCTTCAGGCTTGCAAATGCTGGGTAAAATCGACGTCAAACCTCATCACCCCAAAGCCGCTGACAGCAGCGACCCGTTGCATGCGGCGAGAACGGCTGAACTCACTTCGCTCTGGAGACTAGCAGCAAAAACTAGCTAGGCGTGATGGAATCCACGTTGATTTGCAGCCACCACTCGAGCAGTGCCAGATGCCACAGCTTGCTGCCCCCGATGCGAGTGAGATGCGCTTCCGGATCGGCGAGCAGCTTTGCCACATAGTCGCGACGATACAATCCGCGCTTGATGCACGCATCGGAATTTAAAATCTGCGTCATCCGCACCAGAAACTCACCGCGTATATATTTCAACGCCGGCACCGGAAAATAGCCTTTCGGTCGATCGATCACCGCATCCGGGATGATGCCGCGCGCGACCGCCTTGAGCGGAAATTTCCCGCCTTCCTTCAGTTTTAGTGAGGCCGGCATTTTCGCCGCCAACTCGACCAGTTCGTGATCTAAAAACGGCACACGCGCCTCCAATCCCCACGCCATCGTCATGTTGTCGACGCGTTTCACCGGATCATCGACCATCAGCCGCGTGACATCAAGGCGCAGCACCCCGTCGAGAAATTCATCCGCACCCGGCATCTGAAGTTGCGCCTCGACCCATGCGGAAGTCACATCCGGCACCGCGTACGCATCGCTCATCATGTCCAGATATTCGGCGTGATCGCGATCAAAGTAATGCGAGGAAAAACGCTGCAAGGGCGAGCCAGTCTCGGCCTCCATCATTGGATACCAGAAGTAGCCGCCGAATACCTCATCTGCGCCCTGCCCAGCCAGCACCACTTTGACCTCCTGCGAGACCTTTTCACTCAGGAGATAAAATGCCGTCACATCGTAACTTGCCATCGGCTCGGACATCTGAGCAATCGCCTCAGGCAGACGCTTTAACACCTCCGCATTCGGCACGGCATATTTGTGATGACGGGTATTAAATTCCTGCGCCACCCGATCCGAATATTCAAACTCGTCGGCCAACTCCCCGGCAACAGGCTCGAAACCGATGGAAAAGGTATTGAGCTGCTGCACATGGTCGGCAAGCAGCCCGACGAGCAGGCTCGAATCCAAGCCCCCTGACAGCAACACACCCACCGGCACATCGGCTGCCAGACGGTGGCGCTCAACCGCGCGGCGCAGCACGATACGGGTGGCAGTCAGCCAGTCTTCCTCGGAAAGTGCCTGAGCCGGACGCGTCGCATCCAGTTGCCAGTAGCAGCGCTGCGTCAATTCACCGGCAGCAGAAATTTTCAGCGTATGAGCGGGCGGCAGTTTTTTGATGCCCTGCAGCAGAGTTCGGGGCGCCGGCACGACGCCATGCAGTGTGAAATGCTGATGCAGCGCAACCGGATCGAGGCGGGTATCGATACCGCCACCGGCCAGCAAGGCTTGCGGCGTGGACGCGAAACGCATCCTGTCGCCATCTAACGTGTGATACAGCGGCTTGATCCCCATCCGGTCACGCGCGAGAAACAGCGTTTGGGCGCGTATATCGAAAATTGCGAAAGCGAACATACCGAAGAAGCGCTGCACGCAATGCTCACCCCAGGCGTGATAGGCCTTCAGGATGACCTCGCTGTCACCTTGAGAGACGAACGTGTAGCCCATGTCGATCAGTTCTGCGCGCAACGCCTGATAGTTGTAAATCGTGCCGTTGAACACCAGCGCCAGCTGCAATTCCTGATCCACCATGGGCTGATCAGCGTCTGAGCTCAGATCGATGATCGCAAGCCTGCGATGGCCGAAAGCCACCGGCCCGTCGCTAAAAAAGCCTTCGTGATCGGGGCCGCGCCGGGACAGACGAGCTGTCATGCGCTGCAGCGCATCCCTGTCAGGTGACGCCTGATCAAATCGAAATTCACCGCAAATGCCGCACATGCCAGACTCCGCTAAATTCAGGTAGCAGATTATCGCCCACGACCGCTCTGCTGGCTAATCTTTCAAGCATGCGCGAGCGATTACTCACCCGCGGCCCAATCAATCTATTGCGGCGCAGCCCGATCAGCCGCCTTGTCGCATCCTCGCTTGCCGTTGAGCCTGCAGCTTACCTGATAGTCGGCTGCCGCCGCCGTTATCTGCCCTTGCGCCTCTAAGGCGATGGCACGCCCGTAGTAATGCTTGTAGTTCATGGGAGCGGCCAGTTGGCGATCCAATTCTATCGCACGACTGAATGCTGCTATCGCCAACTCATATTTTTTCACAGCCGCATAAGCTTGCCCCAGATTGCCGAAGGCCGCCGACAGCTTCGGTGTTAACTGCGTTGCCCGTTGCAGATCCGGTATCGCTTGGTCCGGACGATCCAGTTTCAGCCACTCCGTGCCGCGGTTGTAATAAATACGGCCCGCACCCGGCAATTCCGGCCTGTCCTTCACCAGCTTTTCCGCATCCGCCCAAAGCAATACCGGATGCGAGAAACTGGAAAGCCGCTCCATTGAAACCATAAATAGCGTCGCGGCAAACAAGACGGACAGCATCAACACCAACCGTGCGTTCAATGGCATCAACAGCAGCGGCAAGACGATGACGCCGCCCAACGCCCAGATATAACTGCGGTACAAAACAAAAATTTCCTGCAGACGCACCGTGGAGAACTCCGTTGCAAACATCAGCCACGGAAACAGCAGCGCAAAGCCGATCAATCCCAATCGGCCTCGCTTGAACAACAAGCGTATCGCCCCATAACCGTAGAGCAAATAGGCCAATAACGCCAAACCGTAAACAGAAAATACACCCTGCGCCATCGGCTCTCTCATGTCGACGGAAATCCAATTTGGATTAGGCAACAACCACAACAATCCGTATTTGAAAAAAAGCCACGATTGCGTCAGCAGACTATAAAACCACGCATGCTCAGATTGTGCGCTATCGAGCATTTCACCTGCGTTGATTTCATAGGAATGTCCGAGAACCCCGCGAATCTGAGCAACTGTCAACAATGCAATCGCAAAATAGGCCGCAAAAACAGGCCAGTTGCGCAGAACGCGCGCGCGCCAGTCAGCGTGAACCAGCACCGTCATCGCAACCATCACCGCCGGCAGCATGATCACATGCTCCTTGCTGTGCGTGGCCAGAAAATACAGAACAACGCTACCCCATAGCCAGACTCGGTTTTGCGCTCGGCATCCGCGCAGCCAGGCGTACAAGGCCAGTATGCTGAACAGGGTCGCCATCACGATAGTGCGCTGCACTAAGTAGCCGGCCGCATACACCGCAACCGGATGCACCGCGAATAAGCTGACAACGATCAACACAGCGGACAGTGTGCTGGTTTTTTCGCCAGACGAGCCTGTCGAGGGCAACACGGCGCGATACAAACTCAAAACAAACAGCCCCATCGCTGCCACGACAGCCCAGTGCAGCAATAAATTCTCAATTCTGAACGGCAACAAATCAAAACCGAACAGCGCTGCATTCCACGCCAACGTGGCGTAAGGCAAGGCGCGCAACTCCCACGGCATACCAGACGAAAATTTTTCAATCGCCGAGTGTCGGTCGTTGTCCAGCAAAAAAAAGTACAGATCGTCGAATACGATCGGGTTGTGCAAAAACGGCCCGTACAGCGCTGCGATTAGCGCGCCAGCCAGTGCCAGCCACAATGTCATTTTTTTAGATTCGCTCATGCTGCTCTCATTATTTATATCCAAATGACATAAAAAAAGCCCCTCTGTGAGGGGCTTTTTTAACTACTAACTGTATTACTTACAGATTGCCGGTGCCGTCAAACAACTACCACCAACAGTCCATGTAACAGCACCAGCAGCATCAACTGCTGGTGCCAAAGTATATGTTTCGCCATTTAGACCATTGGTAGTACGTGCAGTTGCTGTAATTGTGCCTCCAGTTGTGCTAAGAGTCGCCAAATACTTGCTGGTATTAGTAGCTGCAACTGCCGGAGGCACACCGTTAGAACCATCAGAACAGTTAGTCAACGCACCTAAATCAGTTGCACAAATTTCCACTGCGGTCTTAGCTGCAGCCGTTGCCTGCGTTACTTCAACGAACTTAGCCTTCTTGGTGTAGTTGCTGTAAGCCGGGATCGCAACAGCAGCCAAGATACCGATAATTGCGACAACGATCATCAGTTCGATCAGGGTAAAACCTTTTTGTACGTTTTTCATTTGAAGCTCCTGTTTTAAGTTTAACTTGTGAGGCCATCCAAACTTAATTACGTCTGGTTAACACACTGTGTGTTGCCTGTATAAAAGCAATAGCCGTGCCAACATTATAAATTGATCATTAATAAGGAATAATTGATAACTTGAAGCCATGAGCATCACCTTTCGAGACAAATATCGTCAGAAAGGTGACCATTTTTGTCAGTCGAGGCAAATTTACACCCCAGGATTGATACCCGGAATGGTATTTAAATCAACCTCATCGATTTGCTCTGGAGAGAGAAACAGTTTGACGTACTCGACATACACTTTTTCACGGATAAATACGTCAAAAATATCCGGATCGATATGTCCGTTAAGCTTGAGCCTGCCTAAGATAGTCAGCGATTCGATCAGCGTCTTACCCGATTTATAAGGTCTATCCTTGGCAGTCAGCGCCTCAAATATATCCGCTATTCCCATAATTCTCGCCTGCAGCGACATCTGCTCGCGATTCAAGCCGCGCGGATAGCCCTTGCCGTCCATACGCTCGTGATGCCCGCCCGCATATTCGGGCACGTTTTTCAAATGCTTGGGCCAGGGCAGTGATTCGAGCATCTTGATTGTCACATCGATGTGACGGTTGATAATTTCACGCTCGGCACCGGTGAGCGTACCAAAGAGTATATTTAAATTTTCGACCTCGTTGTCAGTCAAAAAATTCGTCATCTTTCCGCTGCTGTCACGCCATTGATAGGCGGCAATGCGTAAGACGCGCTGCCGGTCTGCCTCCGGCATTTTTTCCACGCCAATATTGCTCAATCGCAAGAATTCCCGGTCATCGTCGAGTTGCCGGATACGCGCCTCATATTCCGCACGAATAGAATCCCTCTCCGCATCCGGCATCCCAAATCCTGTATCCTGAATCCTGCGCCCAGCATCCAGCTTTTTGAGCATTTCAATTTCAGCATCGCGCTTGAGCACTTCGAAACGCGTAACGATCAGGTCGATACGGTCAAATAACGTGTGCAACTTGGTCGGCTTATCCACCACATGCACCGGCGTGGTGATTTTTCCACAGTCATGCAATAAACCTGCGATTTTCAATTCATACTGATCTTCCTCGGTCATCACAAAGCCTTTTAACGGCCCCGTTTGTGTACGTGTGATCGCATCGGCAATCATCATGGTCAGCAACGGAACACGCTCGCAATGTCCCCCGGTGTAGGGCGATTTATCATCGATCGCGGTATTAATCAGCTGAATAAACGCCTCGAACAGCTCTTCCATCTGCCGGATCAGACGCCGGTTAGTCAGCGCGATCGCGGCCTGAGATGCAAGCGACTCAACCAGCTGACGGTCTTCCGTTGAAAAGGACACAATCTCGCCCGATTCGCGGTCTTGCGCATTGATCAGCTGCAACACACCGATCACCTCGCGTTCGTGATTGATCATGGGCACGGTCAAAAACGACCTCGAACGATAGCCGGTTTTTGCATCGAATTTTTTTGTGCCCGAAAAATCATAGCCCTGCGCGGTATAAGCATCGAGAATATTCACCGTCTCTCCGCTCAACGCAGTATGACTCACCACTGTTGCATGATTAGGCCGCCCCTCCTTGTCATACAAATCAACCGGCATAAAACTGATAGGCGCCCCCCCGACTCCGCCCATCGCAATACTCAATGAGTCGGTGCGCACGATCTCAAAACGCAAGGTTTTATGCACGGGATCATGCAGATACAGCGTCCCGGCATCCGCGTGCGTAATCCGCTTGGAAGCCTCCAGAATAAGTTCAAGCAGACTATTGATATCTTGCTGATACGACAGCGCAATGCCGATTTCATTGATTTCTTTAAGCCGTGAAACTAAATTCGTATTAGCGGACATAATGAATAATCAGTGGTGAGTGGAAAGTGGAACACCGTAAGTGGAAGGGGCGAGTCAGAACGCTGTCCAGCTTTTCACTGAGCATTGTTATTTAATACAAACTGCACGGATCTGATGCATATCGGTAATCCCCTGCAGCACTTTCTCCATACCGTCCTGCTTCAGGGTATGCATTCCTTCGTCCAGCGCAATTGCCAATAATTCCGCAACGCGTGCGCGCTCCTGTATAGCCTTTTTCACCAAATCGCTGCCAATCAGCAGTTCGTGCAAACCGACCCGCCCCCGATAACCGGTGCCGGCACATTTTTCGCAGCCCACCGGGGTATACAGCGTAAATTGCTTCTTATCGTTGGCAAACAGCTTTAGCCATTGCTCAAAGAGCGCAGCACGAGCGCCCGCCGCGTCCATCTTCCAACTGACGGTGTATTTGAGCTCTTCGCTGTACTCTTTGAGCATCGCCGCAATCTCATCTTCGCTTGCCAGATGCGGTTTTTTGCAATCCCCGCACAGCCGTTTGGCCAGACGCTGCGCTAAGATCCCTAACAGTGCATCGGCAAAATTAAACGGATCCATCCCCATATCGAGCAGCCGCAAAATCGACTCGGGTGCACTGTTGGTATGCAAGGTCGCAAAAACCAGATGCCCGGTCAGCGAGGCTTCGATACCGATCGACACCGTTTCCTTGTCGCGCATTTCGCCGACCATGATCACATCTGGATCGGCCCGCAAAAAAGCGCGCATGATGGTTGGAAAATCAAGCCCCGCCTTTTTATTGATCTGGACCTGACGCAAGCCCTTCTGGGTGATTTCTACCGGATCCTCAGCCGTCCAGATCTTGGTCTCAGGCTTGTTGATGAACTTCAAAATCGAATGCAGAGTGGTCGTTTTACCGGAACCGGTCGGCCCGCAGACGAAAAATAATCCATACGGTTTGCTGACTGTGTTCTTGATCAGTTCGCTATTTCGCTCTGAAAAGCCCATCTTTTCCAGCGGCAAGGGTTCACCTGAAGCCAGAATACGCATCACCACATCTTCGACGCCGCCCTGCGACGGAATGGTCGCAACGCGCAACTCGATATCCAGAGGCCCGAATTTCTTGAACTTGATCTTGCCGTCCTGCGGCTTGCGCTTCTCGGAAATATCGAGATCGCACATGATTTTAATCCGCGTCACCAGCGCATTGCGGTAAGTCGAGGGCACTTCGATGTAATTGAGTAATGACCCGTCCTTACGCAAGCGAATCTGCGTCTTGGCTTTTCCAGGTTGCGGCTCGACGTGTATGTCGGACGCCCCCATCCGGTAGGCGTCCACAATGATCTTGTTGACCAGCTTAACCAGCTCGTTATCCGCCGCCGCATTGACATCGTCCTGCGTGAGCGAAGAAATTTCTTCTTCATCACCCCCCATGCTGGAGAGCAAATCATCCATCGATGACTCATCCATACCGCCGGCAGATCCTGCTTCCCCGCCACCGTAAAACAAATCCAGCGTTTTTTTGAATTCACGCTGCGAACAGACCTTGTAGACCAACCGGTTGCGCGGAAATATATTGTTGACGACGCGGGAAGTCTGAATCCGTTCAGGGTCCGTCGTCAGAATAACCACGCCTTCCTGCGTTTCTTCAATCGGCAGCCAGTGACTGCTCTCGACGTACTCGCGCTTCAAATTGCGCAACAGGTCCGCAGGCTTGATACGCTCGGCCTTATAAGGCTCGTACGCGACCCCGAAAAAACTCGACAAAGCTTTGCCTAAAGGCGCTGCACTGACCTGAAACTCGTCCAGCAGCACCTCTTCGATATCCACACCTTTTCGTCTGGCCGTACGCGTTGCCAACTCAAACTCGGCAGCAGACAATACGGCATCCGCCACCAGATAATCGTATTTTGTCTTAACGGCGGCTTTTTCCTGACGCTGACGCAATGCGACCGCCATCGTGTGCGCTAACTCAAGCACACCGTCTTCGACTAACGAAGAAAAAGGAACACCAGCCTTGTTATTGATGACCTGAATGACGCCCACCAACTCATTACCGCCCGCATCCAAGATAGGTGCGACCAGCATCTGCTTGGTGCGGTAACCGGTGCGGCGATCTACTTCCTGCAAAAAACGCAGATGGGAACTGTAACGCGACAATTCCTGTTCGTCATACACATCTTCGATGTTAAGAAGTTTTTTATTGACCGCAACATAACCTGCCACGCTCTGTTCGGCGATCGGCAATTTCAAATCCTTAAACGAATTGAGTCCTGTCTTGACCTTGGAAATCAACGACACGCTGTCATCGCCGACGACATAGATCGTCAGCCGGTCCGCATTGAACAGGGCACAGATATCACGACTGACATCCAGCATGATTTCATCGATATTGCTCGTCGCATGAATCTTGTTGATGACATGATTGAGGTTCTTGGTGAACTCAAGCCTGGCACTGATATCCTCGTCATTATTTGCTGCTGACCTCATTCCTGCTCCTGACTTACCGCTTGCCGAACAACTAAAATATAAATTCCTGATTATTGACCAGCATTTTTGCCCCGCTACCGCCCAGACACATCTCGACTTCGCGCATGATCAGTTCGGCCTCATCCGGTTTCAAATGGGAAATAAATACCTCCGCCTGACCTGTGAACTTGGCCAGCTCCTCCGACAATAAACTAGGGCACAGATGCTGCGACAGAACAGCAAGTTCCTTTTCCGCATTTGAAAAAGCCGTTTCGATAATCAAGTAGCGTAAATTCGCAATTTGATTAACCACGCGCCACAAAGCGTCATTGCTACAGGTATCCCCGCTGAATACGAGGCTCGCCTCACCGCTGTCGATGTGATACCCCACCGCCGGAACTGCGTGCACGGCAGGGACTGAGCTGATCTTGCGCCCCTGCAATGTGATAAGCTCGCCCAGTTCCATCGCCTGATAACGCATCACCGGATGCGCCACATCGGGAATTTCGCTGAAATCAGGCCAGATTTTCCAGTTAAAAATATGATGCTGAAGCATTTCAAGCGTCGCCTGTGCAGCGTAAACCATCACGGGACGGTCGCGCATACCACCGACACTGTCCATCAGCAGAGGCAGACTGCAAATATGATCCATGTGCGCGTGCGTGATAAAAATATGGTCGATCGCACTCATCTCCTTCAAGCTGAGTTCGCCAACACCGGTTCCGGCATCAATCAGAATATCGTGATCGATCAAAAACGACGTCGTGTGAAGATTACCGCCTATTCCTCCACTGCACCCTAGTACCTTAAACCTCATGCCTGCCCACTCTCTGCAGAAAATACCGGTTCTGCCGACTATCAGTTCTTAAAATAAAACTCCATCTTGACGCCCGCCAGCTCAATCAAATCATGATCTTGCAATTGTCGCGGCTGGTTGCCCAGCGCCTCGCCATTCACGACGGGAAAACTAGCACCTTCTACATGAGTGATAAAAAATCCCTGCGGCCGCCGGGTCAATACCGCGACCTGCACTCCGGGTTTACCCAGCGTCGTGAGGCCTTTGACCAAATCGAGCTCTTTACCTGCATTCGGACCATTCAGGATCTGAATGGCTGCCAGCTGCACTACAACCGGTGCAGGCTCGATAACCGGAAGGACTTCCGGACGCGCATCGACTTTCACCAGTTTTTCATAAGCTCCCGACTGCGATGCAACTTTCTGAAAATATCCCGTATCGCCCGGCTTTTCTGCTTGAGGGTTCAAGACTCCTACCGGAGCGCGCAAAATCATCGTTTTTTCGAAATCTTCAGGACTCGTTTGACTTACGTGATCGTTCAGATATTTCAGCATGTACTTGCCGATTTCAATCACATCATTGTTTTTCAGAAAATGTTTTTTGACCGCCACGCCGTTAATGGAAAGCCCATTAGTACTATCCAAATCTTCCATGAACGAATCATGTCCGATGGTGATCACCTCGGCATGATGGCTGCTCACAGCGAGATTGTTGATCACGACATCATTGTCAGGCTTGCGTCCTATCCTCATTCGTTCTTTATTCAACGAATATTCTTCTATGAGCTCGCCGTCCAGGCTCAAGATCAATTTTCCTGTCATCGTAATGCCCCTCTTATTCCTTGAACCAGCCGAGCAACCCTGACAGCCAGCTGCGCGGCTGCGCAAATACCTGTTTTACTCTGACCAGAATCACCGATACATTGTCGCGACCACCGTTGTCGTTCGCGGTCTGTATCAACTGCTCTGCGGCAAGCAGCAGATTGCCTTGCATCGCATACAGTATGGACTGAATATCATCCTCTTCCACCATATCGTTAAGACCATCCGAACAGAGCAAATAGACATCACCGACCTCCACATCATGCACATGAATCTCCGGGAGCACATCGGCATCGATACCCACCGCCCGCGTGACCAGATTCTTATTTTGCGAGTGACGTGCATTCTCAACGCTGATCATCCCGCAGTCGATTTGCTCCTGCAACAAGGAGTGATCGCGGGTAATTAAACTCAGCGACTCGCCGCGCAGGCGGTACATGCGCGAATCACCGACATGGCCGACCGCCACGCGATTGTCGTAAAACAAGGCCGACACAATGGTTGTGCCCATGCCGGCATATTGCTCATGGGTTTGCGCAGCCTGAAAAATTGAGGTATTTGCGCTGTGTATGCTGCCGGCGAGTAAAGCGACTGCGTTCTCTTCGCCCGTCCTCTCATCGCGCACCACAGGATTGACGTTCTTAAGTGACTGAATGATTTCAGCCATCATGACATCCACGGCCAGACCGCTCGCAACCTCTCCGGCATTGTAGCCGCCCATACCATCGGCCAGCACCGCAAGACCGCAAGCCGCATCAACGGCGATGCTATCTTCATTGTGCGCACGCACCATGCCCGAATTGGTTTGGGCTACGATTTCCAGCGCTTCTTCCAGTTTCATAACCCAGCCTTTATTTGACCAGCAACACCGGACATTCAGCCAGATGCAAAACCTTAGTCACCACCGAGCCTAACAGGAAAGTCTGCAAGCCGCCCTGACCTTGCCTGCACATCACTATCTGATCCACGCCCTGCTCGCATGCATATTGTGCAATGGCATCCGAGGGGGTTCCGACGCTGACGTGATACTGGTAGGGCAGCGCTGCCGCATCCAGTGCATCGCGCGCCGGTTGCAGCGCGAGCATGCCTTGCTCACGGTAGTAATCGTTGATCGTATCCTGATTGATAAAAAGTTTGACGTTACCCGTCGCGACTTTCCATTGCACATTCAGCAGCAATATAACAGGCGACTCGCCAAACAATTGCCGGTGGCTGACAACGTAAGTAATCGCATGCAGGGAATCTGCCGAACCATCGAGTGGAATCAATATTTTCATCTTACCCCCTTAGCCTTTTTGATCCGGCATGACAGAATTCCCGTCAAGCAGATCAACCGCTTTAATATCGCTGATCTGGCGCAAAGCCAGCCACTTGCCGATCACTAAAACCAGCAGCGCACAAACACCCGGCACCAGCCAGTGCAAATAATGATGTGCATCGAAAAGCCTCGTAAACAAAACCTCAGTTACCAGCATCTCTCCGGCCACATAGCCCAGCAGTGCACCTCCGCCGTAAATAATATACGGAAAACGGTCGATCAGTTTGAGCACCAGCTGACTGCTCCAGGCGATCAGAGGAATACTGATCAGCAGACCGAACACCAGCAGCGAGACATTACCCTTGGCTGCTGCCGCCACGCCGAGCACATTATCCAGACTCATCACGAAGTCGGCGACGATAATCGTTTTGACCGCCCCCATCAGCCGTGCATCCGCCTTAATATTGCCTTCGTCGTGCTCATCTTCCGGCAAAATCAGCTTGATGCCGATCCAGATCAGCAAAAATGCACCGACCAGCTTAAGATACGGAAGTGCGAGCAGACTGACCGCAAAAAAGGTCAGTACGATACGCAAACCCACCGCTCCGGCCATCCCGAACCAGATGCCCTTTTTGCGTTGCGCCGCCGGCAGATTGCGGCATGCCAATGCGATGACCACCGCATTGTCGCCCGACAACAGGATATCGATCATAATGATCTTTAACACATCCACCCAGAACGAGGTGGTCGCAAACATTTCTATCATTGAGTACCCTATAAAATCGTAAGCGGGAAGTGGATAGTAGTGAGTGAAAAACCTACTCCCTACTTACCACTCCCCAGTATTTTTTTCATCACGCGGCCCATATCAGCCGGATTGCGCGTGATATGAATGCCGCATTCTTCCATGACAGCGAGCTTGGTGTCAGCCCCCCCCTGCCCCCCTGAGATAATTGCACCGGCATGCCCCATGCGTTTACCCGCAGGCGCGGTGATGCCGGCAATAAAGCCGACCACGGGTTTTTTCATATTATCCTTGATCCAGCGGGCACACGCTTCCTCATCGCTGCCGCCGATCTCGCCTACCATAATTACGGCATCCGTTTCAGGATCCTCATTGAACAGGCGCAGGATATCCACATGTTTCATGCCATTGATCGGATCGCCGCCGATGCCGACGCAGGAAGACTGCCCCAACCCCAGCGCCGAGAGTTGCCCAACCGCTTCATAGGTCAGCGTGCCGGAGCGCGAGACGACACCAATACGGCCTTTCTTATGAATATGACCCGGCATGATACCGATCTTAATTTCATCGGGGGTAATTAAACCCGGGCAATTCGGCCCGATCAAGAGCGTACGTTTACCCTTCATCTTGTCGCGCGTGCGGATCATGTCATGCACCGGAATACCTTCGGTGATGCAGATCACCAGATCCAGATCGGCTTCAACCGCCTCATCGATGGCGGCGGCTGCATAAGCCGGCGGCACATAAATCACCGAAACCGTGGCACCCGTCTGCTGTTTCGCCTCCAGCACGCTGTTATAGATCGGCACGCCTTCAAAATTTTGCCCGCCTTTATTGGGCGTGACGCCTGCGACGAAGCAGTTCGCACCATTGGCATAACCCAGACAACCCAGCGTATGAAACTGCCCCACTTTACCGGTCATACCCTGAGTCATCACCCGTGTGTTTTTATCGATCAGAATAGACATTATTCACCCCTCGCAGCGGCAACAACTTTTTGAGCGGCATCCGCCATGTCGGCGCCTGAAATAATCGGCAACCCCGAATCGGCGAGGATTTTTTTACCCAGATCGACGTTGGTGCCTTCAAGGCGCACGACCAGCGGCACGCTCAAATGCACTTCGCGCACGGCAGCGACGATCCCCTCGGCAATCACATCGCACTTCATGATGCCGCCAAAGATATTGACCAGAATCGCTTTTAAATTGGGATTTTTCAGCATCAGCTTGAAGGCCTCGGTGACCTTCTCACGCGTCGCCCCGCCCCCGACGTCGAGAAAATTGGCCGGATTGCCGCCATACAGTTTGATGATATCCATCGTTGCCATCGCCAGTCCCGCGCCGTTGACCAGACAGGCAATATCGCCGTCCAGCGAGATGTAGGAGAGATCAAATTTGGAGGCCTCAATTTCGGCCGGATCCTCTTCATCCAGATCGCGGTACGCGGTGATTTCGGGATGACGGAACAAGGCGTTGGAATCGAAGTTAAACTTCGCATCCAGCCCGATCACGCGACCATCGGCGGTCAGCACCAGCGGGTTAATTTCGGCCAGCATCGCCTCTTTTTCGACGAACGCCCGGTACAGTCCCTGCAACACGGTAACGGCACGCACAATTGAATCTTCCGGAATGCCGATCCGGCGCGCGACCTCTGCCGCTTCCGTATCGACCAGCCCCAGCGCCGGATCAATGCGCAGCGTATGAATTTTTTCCGGCGTATTTTTGGCGACTTCTTCGACTTCCATACCGCCTTCGCTGGAAGCCAAC
Source organism: Gallionellales bacterium GWA2_54_124 (assembly GCA_001801025.1). Classification (GTDB taxonomy): domain Bacteria; phylum Pseudomonadota; class Gammaproteobacteria; order Burkholderiales; family Gallionellaceae; genus Gallionella. The sequence goes on along the minus strand of MGWO01000007.1, from coordinate 167,612 downwards.
AGCGCCACGCGCTGCGAATCGCGATCGACCACCATACCTAAATAGAATTCTCGCGCAATCTGCGCGCCTTCTTCGACCAGCAAACGGCGCACCACCTGACCGTCCGCGCCCGTCTGATGCGTCACCAGATGCATACCGAGGATCTGTCCGGCAGCCTGTCGCACTTCGTCGAGTGAACGCGCGACTTTGACGCCACCACCTTTGCCACGGCCTCCCGCATGAATCTGCGCCTTGACCACCCAGAGCGCACCGCCCAACACTTCCGCTGCAGCGACCGCCTCATCTACACTGAAGCACGCCACCCCGCGCGGTGTAGGTACACCGAACTGCCGCAGAATTTCTTTACCTTGGTATTCGTGAATTTTCATATTGATCGCCCGAACGATACGCCTGCCAGTTTTGCACGCAGTCGCAATCTTACCGAATTATCTGCTTGAGTGGAGAGATTTGCACGATAAGCGCCAAATTGTGCTGTGCGGATGAGGCCGCATATACGCACGAACGATAGTCACAACCAAAATTAATTATGATTACCCCTGAGACAGTTCATGGAAATCTCCCGCCTGCCGATAAGCAGAATATCAATACTGAACAACGCTCCCTATCAGCACTCGCACAGAGGAGATCTCATGAACCTCACGATCAGTCAACGCAACAATTTTATGGCGCCGTATTTAAAGGCGCCCGTCAAGCAACCCGATATTGCCACGCCTGACAATACGAGCGCTGCCGACACGATAAAAGCGCAACTGGATGCCTACCAGAAACGCTGCGACGAATCACGTCAGGCGATTGCCCAGTTACGCAGCAGCGAACAGGACGGTGCGCAATGGAAGAAAGCGGATGCAGCCCAAAAGATCCAGCACCTCAAGGATCAAATCAGAATGCTCCGCATGATGGGCGGCATCGGCGACCCTAAATCCAATCTCAGACAAATTGCCCAGTTATCCAAAGAGTTAGCAGCTGCCGCACGCGAATATGCCTCGGCTTGCAGCGACATTTCGGCCGCCAGTGCGCCCCCCTCGGACACGACGGCAAAGACAAGCGACGCATCCGAACCATCAGACACAACCGATGTCCCTGCAGGCACAACAAATGTAACGGATGACACGACACAAAACGCTAACCCGCAAGCTGAATTAAAAGCGGTCACGCCTGCACAAGAATCATCCGTTACAGAGGCTGACCGCAAGTTTGCCGCAGAGGTGGTCAATCTGGCGAACCAACTCAAAGCCCTTGCCAAGCAACAAGAGATGCGACTGCAACAAAGCGAGGCCTCCGCAACCGATGGCGAGCGCGCCCAAATGCGCGAAGCCTTCGCCCAGATCGAAAAAAGTGTCACGGCGATCTTAACGCCTGCCGAGGCGGCGCCCCCGTCGATCAATATCTTTGCCTGACCTGTGCCGATCACAACGACGAGCCACTGAATTGACCTACTCACTGACTCCGATGCACCTCGAGCCGATTTTGTCCATGGCAGCGCTTGCACGCACCCCTGACGAAAAAATACCCGAACTGATCACACAGATCATCAGCCGGCCCGGCAACGCCAATTTACACATGAATCAGTTTCAACTGTTTTCGATTTTCGGCAACCAGTCGTTCGCGCTGGACATGCAGGCGCTGGCATTGCAAGAGCGCACAATTTACCGGATAGCCGGCACAGACACGCCTTTGATCCGGCTGCTGGCGCTCATGGCGCCGGGGGATGCGACCGACAATGCACCGCTTGATTATCTGATCGAGCACACCGACATCCAGCTGGATTTGCTCTATATCATCCCGGGGAAGCCGCTGCCAGCCGCCATCCCCGAACATGACGTGATGATGGTGGCGGCTGGTGAATCGAGCAAAAACCGTGCGGTGCTACAAGTCATAGACCAGCTGATCGAATGCTGGCCGCGCCCGGTGCTAAACCCGGCCAAACAAATCCTAAATTGCTCAAGAAATGGCGTCTACCAGCAGCTCAAAGACCTGCCCGGCCTGATCATTCCCCCCACCCGGCGCGCGACCCGACAGGCGCTGCTTGAATTATCCAACGCGGGCGCATCGGGCGACTACCCATGCACCGTCAGGCCGCTAGACTCTCAAGCGGGTAATGGCCTGGCCAAAATAGACAGCCCCGCGGCGCTGGCAGCGTATCTCGCCACATCTGACGCACAGGAATTTTATACCTCAAAATTTATCGACTACCGCAATCAGGACGGCCTGTATCGCAAGGTGCGCATCGCACTCATCGACGGCGCGCCCTATGTCAGCCATCTGGCGATCAGCGACTATTGGATCGTGCATTACGGTTCGGCGCAGATGGATGAACACCCCGAAAGAAGAGAAGAAGAAGCGCAATTTATGCGTGATTTTGACGCCGGATTCGCGCGGCGTCACCAGAATGCATTGCGCTCGGTATCGGAGCGGCTAAAACTGGATTACGTCGTGATCGACTGCGCCGAAACGATGTGTGGCGACTTGCTGATATTCGAAGCCGACAATCGCGGCTGGGTGCATGCCACCGACCCGGTGGACCTCTACCTTTACAAACAGGCGACGATGCAAAAGCTGTTCGCCGCTTTTCGCGCCATGCTGTTAAGCGCAATGCAGACGAGCAGCATCTCAATAAACGGCCCGGCACCCGCTCATTGATGCCGGGGTGTACGTTTATTTTTCGACCGCACCCAGCCTGCGCCAAGTCTCCAGCAGCGTATCCGGATTGAGCGACAAGGTCTGAATACCTGTTTCCACCAGCCACTGGGCAAAATCAAAATGATCCGACGGCCCCTGCCCGCAAATTCCGACATATTTGTTGAGCCGGTTGCAGGTGGTGATCGCCATTTTCAGCAACATCTTGACCGCCTCGTCACGCTCGTCAAACCGGTCTGCGACTAAAGCGGAGTCTCGGTCCAGCCCCAGCGTCAGCTGCGTCAAATCGTTCGAACCGATCGAGAAACCGTCGAAGTAGTCGAGAAACGCTTCAGCCAGCAGCGCATTAGACGGGATCTCGCACATCATGATCAAACGCAAACCCTGCTCGCCGCGCGTCAAGCCATGCGCTGCCATCGAGGCAACCACTTCGCGCGCCTCCTGCACGGTACGAACAAACGGCACCATCAGCTCCACATTGGTATAACCTAATTTTTCGCGCACCCGTTTCATCGCGCGGCATTCAAGCTCGAAACAGTCGGAAAAATTCGGCGCCACATAACGTCCGGCACCTCTGAATCCTATCATCGGATTCTCTTCCATCGGCTCGTAAATTTCGCCGCCCAGCAGTTTGCGATATTCGTTCGACTTAAAGTCTGACAGACGCACAATCACAGGCTTAGGCCAGAATGCAGCGGCTAAAGTCGCGACACCCTCGGTGATTTTTTCGACATAGAATTCTTCCGGATCGGCATAACCTGCCGAGCGCAGCAACACCGCCTCGCGCAGTTTTCCCGGCAACTTGTTGTATTCGAGCACCGCTTTCGGGTGTATGCCGATCAGATTGTTGATGATGAATTCAAGACGGGCCAGTCCGACACCGGCGGACGGCAGATGGGCAAATTCAAACGCCAGATTGGGGTTGCCGACATTGAGCATCAATTTGACGGGGAGTGGCGGCAACAGCGTTTCGCTGTGCACGACCACATTAAACGGCAAACGGCCGTGATACACATAACCGGTATCCCCTTCGGCGCAGCTTGCCGTGACGATTTCACCCTCCCGAAGCGCGCTGGTCGCATGTCCACAACCGACAATGGCAGGAATTCCCAACTCGCGTGCGATGATCGCCGCATGACAGGTACGGCCGCCCCGGTTGGTGATAATCGCGGAGGCCTTCTTCATCACCGGCTCCCAGTTCGGGTCGGTCATATCGGTGACCAGCACGTCACCTGCTTGCACCTTGCTCATTTCGTCGGCGCTCAAAATAATACGCACCCGCCCGCAACCGATCTTCTGACCGATCGCGCGCCCTTCGACCAGCACATCGCCGCGCTGTTGCAGTTGATATTTTTCCGTACCGCCGTTGCCCGCGTTGGATTTAACGGTTTCGGGGCGCGCCTGCAGAATGTACAGATGGCCGTCCAAGCCATCCTTACCCCATTCGATATCCATCGCACGCCCGTAATGCTGCTCGATCGACATCGCATAGCGTGCCAGCAGCAAAACGTCCTCGTCCGTCAGCGAGAAACGCGCCTGATCAACCAGAGGAATCGACTCGATTTTAGTCGAGCGTCCGGCAGAGCGCTGTTCATCGAACACCATGCGCAGCTGTTTTGAACCCAGCGTGCGCCGGATGATGGCGGGAAAGCCTGCCGCTAACTGCTGCTTATGTACGTAAAACTCGTCCGGATTGACGGCACCTTGCACCACCATCTCACCCAGACCGTAGCTCGAGGTAATGAACACCGCATCGCGAAACCCTGATTCGGTATCCAGCGTAAACATCACACCTGACGCACCCAGATCCGATCTGACCATGCGCTGTATTCCCGCTGAGAGCGCAACATCGGCATGCGTGAAATCCTTATGTACGCGATAGGAAATGGCGCGGTCGTTATAAAGGGAGGCAAACACCTCGCGGATCGCATGCAGAATATTGTCGATGCCGTGGATATTGAGGAACGTTTCCTGCTGCCCGGCGAAGGAGGCATCGGGCAGGTCTTCCGCTGTGGCCGATGAGCGCACCGCAAAACTGGCATCGGACTCGCCCGCCAGCAACGCGTAATGCGATCGCACTTCCTGCTCTAAGCGATCCGGCAAGGGTGCTTCGACGATCCAGCCGCGTATCGTGCGTCCGGCTTCAGCGAGCGCCGTGACATCGTCCACATTCAGTTTTTCAAGCACCGCTTCGATGCGCTTATCCAGGCCGCCGTTTGCCAGAAAATCGCAGTAAGCCTGCGCCGTGGTCGCAAAGCCCCCCGGCACCTGTACGCCGGACGAACTCAGATTGGCAATCATCTCACCTAGCGAGGCATTTTTGCCGCCCACCTCGGGGATGTCATTAAGGCCCAACGACTGAAATGGAATGACATAAGCTTGCATGATCGTCTCCTGAGTATATGAACTTTGCTATCAGTGCCGTACAACGGCGATTGTGAACCTTCTGCGACAGAAATGCATACACCTTTGATCTGCCACTCAAATTTTATTCTCGAGCGCAGACTAAATCAGGCTACAATCATTTCACCAATCAATTGTTTTAATCATAATTATTGGCTAATCGAATACTAAATCAGCCATGCGCACCCACTCATCATGAACACAGACAAGCAAAGCTATTACAAAAATAATCGCTTAAAACAAATGCGCGCATTTTGTGAAGTCGTTCACACCGGCAGCATGACGCTCGCCGCTCAGCGGCTGTTCCTGAGCCAGCCGTCGGTGACCTTGCAAATACAGGCGATGGAGCGCGAACTGGGCGTGACGGTGTTCGAACGGCGCGGCCCGGTGCTCAAACTCACCCCGGATGGCGACGTGCTGTATGCACTGGCAAAGCCACTGGTCGAAGGCATCGACAGCCTGCAACAAAATTTTACCGCGCTGCACGACAAACTCGAATCAGGCGAACTCAATATCGGCGCAGGCGAATCGACCATCCTGTATATTTTGCCTGAAGCCGTGCGCCGTTTTGTCGCCGCCTATCCCGGCGTGACCCTGAAAATCCACAACGAAACCGGACGAGATGGATTGAAGATGCTGCGCGCCGATGAAATCGACTTTGCTGTCGGCTCCCTGCTGGATGTGCCCGATGACATCACCTACCAGCCGGTGGTGACCTACGACCCTGTGCTGATCACGCCGACCGATCACCCGCTGGCCAAACTGCCCGAAGTCACCTTATCAGACATCAGTCAGTACGGACTGATCTTGCCCCCCCGCCACCTGTCGACCTGGCGCATGGTCAAATATGTGTTCCAGCAGCACAACCTGAATTTTACTGTGACGCTGGAAGCGGGCGGCTGGGAAGTCATCAAAAAATATGTGGAACTGGGCATGGGCATCTCGGTTGTGACCGACATTTGCCTCACCGGCAACGAAAATCTGGCACGCATCCCGCTGGGCCAGTATTTCCCGCAACGCGGCTATGGGCTGGTGTTTCGCAAAGGACGTTTTCTGTCGCCGCAAGCCCGCCGCTTCGTTGAAATCCTCAACGAGGTTTACAGCATCGTCAACGGTTGAGCTCCTGCATCAACTGCACGGCAAGCTCCTCTATCGAACGCGACGTGGTGTCGAACCACTTGATATTTTTCAGCCTCATCATGCGTTCAGCCGCTGCCACTTCATAACGGCAATTATCCAGCGAGGCATATTTGCTGTTCGGACGACGCTCATTGCGGATGCGGTGCAACTGTTCGGGCGCGATCGTCAGACCAAACAACTTGTCGCGATACGGCAGCAACTTGGACGGCAGATCGTCGCGTTCAAAATCTTCGGGGATTAACGGATAATTGGCCGCCTTGAGCGAAAACTGCAATGACAGATACAGACTGGTCGGCGTCTTGCCGCTGCGCGACACACCGACCAAAATGATATCTGCGTTTTTAAGATCGGTATCCGATACGCCGTCGTCATGCGCCAGCGCAAAATTCATCGCCGCGATGCGTTTGGTGTATTCGCGATTTTCCTGACCGTGGCTGCGTCCGACCCGGTGCGTGGAACGCTGCCCCAACTCCTGCTCAAGCGGTGCGATAAACGCTTCGAACAAGTCTAAAAACAGCCCATCCGCCTGCCTGAGCCGGGCGCTAATGTTCATATCCATCATGGTCATGATGATCAGCGGTCGCTGGCCTTCTGTCCGGGCGATCTCGGCGATGCGCATTAAGCAATCATCCGCTTTGTCCAGACTGTCCGTAAAAGGGAATCTCACATGGCGAAATTCGATCCCTTCGAATTGCGAGAGCAGGCCGTTGCCCAGCGTTTCGGCGGTAATGCCGGTTCCATCAGAGACGAAGATGATCGTGCGACCATTCATGGCAGACCTCACAATTTGGCAAGCTCAGATTATACGAGTGCAATCTGACCGATAGTGCAAAATTTGACCGCAAATACAACAACCCGTGCAGACTCTGCCGCAAGCTGGGATAATCCCGCCTATGAACGATACTATCCAAAACCCATTTTCATCCGCCCGCGCCTTCAACGAACTCCCCTTGTCGCCGGGACTGCTCTCCACCTTGCAGCAGCTAGGCTACCTTGAAATGACGCCGATCCAGGCGGCAAGTCTGCCGATCACGCTGGCAGGCAATGATTTGATCGCGCAAGCCAAGACCGGCAGCGGCAAGACCGCGGCCTTTGCGCTCCCGCTGCTCACGCGCCTCAATCCGCGCCGCTTCGCGGTACAGGCGATGGTCTTGTGCCCGACACGCGAATTAGCCGATCAGGTCACGCAAGAATTACGCCGTCTGGCGCGCTCGGAAGACAACATCAAAATCATCACACTGTGCGGCGGCGCTACCATGCGCCCGCAGATCGCGAGTTTGGAGCACGGCGCGCACATCGTCGTCGGTACGCCGGGTCGCATCATGGATCACCTCGACCGCAACACGCTTGAATTATCCGCGCTGAACACGCTGGTGCTGGACGAAGCCGATCGCATGCTGGACATGGGGTTTTACGATTCCTTAGCCTATGTAGTCAAACACTGCCCCAGGGATCGCCAGACGCTGATGTTTTCGGCGACCTATCCTGATGGCGTGATGCGACTGGCGCGCCAGTTCATGCGTCAGCCTCAGCAGGTCAAGCTCGAAGAACAGCACGAAGAAAGTAAAATCCGCCAGCGCTACTATGAAGTCAGCAACGAAGAACGTCTGGCGGCGGTCGGCACCCTGCTGCGCCACTACCGCCCGGTCAGCACGCTGGCGTTTTGCAACACAAAACAGCAATGCCGCTCGCTGCTTGAAGTTTTGCACGCACAGGGCATAGTCGCGCTGACCCTGAACGGCGACATGGAACAAAGAGACCGCGATCAAGTCTTGATCCAGTTCGCCAATCGCAGCTGTTCGGTGCTGGTGGCAACCGACGTGGCCGCGCGGGGCTTAGACATCACCCAGCTCGAAGCCGTCATTAACGTCGATGTCACCCCCGATCCGGAGGTTCATGTCCACCGCATCGGACGAACGGGACGCGCGGGTGAAGACGGCTGGGCGCTCAGTCTGGTCGGTCCTAGCGAACGTCACCGCGTCATCAGCATCGCCAAGATGAGCGGCAGCGTGCCGGAATGGCACGAGCTCTCCGCACTGAAAGATGAGGACGAAGCGCCGCTGGTGCCGCCGATGGTGACCCTGCAAATTTTAGGCGGTCGCAAAGAGAAAATCCGGCCGGGCGATGTGCTGGGCGCGCTGACAGGCGACGCAGGGTACACACGCGAACAAGTCGGCAAAATCGCTGTGACGGATTTTTCAACCTATGTGGCTGTCGTGCGCAATATCGCCCATGAAGCAGTCCGAAAATTAAATGCCGGCAAGGTCAAAGGCAAAACGGTCAAGGTCAGAGCACTGTAATCTTTTGGCCGTTGGCAGACCGGCGCCTGGTCACCTTTCTTGCCTTGCCTAGAAAGGTAACCGAAAGAAATCGCCCCTCGCTACACCGCACCTTCAAGGTTCCCTTCACTCAGAAACAGGAGCTTCAGCTCCGTTGTTTCGCGGGAATGCCCTGAGCATCGATAATCACAAACAAGCGGGGCTGCGCAACTCGCCCTGATAGTGCGCACAAATCGCTCCCTATTGGGGAACTCAAACAGTGCTCGCCTTAATACACCGCTTGTTTGTGACTATCTTCGGCGGCGCACAGGAGATGCGAGTGGAACTCAGATGCACATCACAATTCATACTGACCACTACCCCACTGCGACCATTCAAACTCGTTAACACACGCCAGAGTGCAACGTACCTTTGGCGAGACTGAACGGAAATTCGATTTTCAACATTAACTTTTGGTCTATTGAACCAAAAGTTATACGAAAAACCGAATTTCGTAGTCTGCCCCGTTATCCATTCGCCTTACTCACAGAATAAAATAATAAATGCTGTGTTTATGCCCGCTATGCAGCATTTATTATTATTGAAATAATGTTCTTACTTTATAAGGAGGGCATATGGCCAGACCAACATTTCAAATTAATCCGCAGCGTTTGCGCGGTCTGCGTATAGAACATGGTTTTACACAAAAAAAACTTGCCGATAAACTCAATGCGCTTCTGTTAGAAAAAAATCAGTCTTCCAACAAACCGCTCAAAGAGAGTTCGTCTCCTCAAACGCTGCTCACCACCTATCAACGCATTGAGCGCAACGGAAAGACCAGCCCGGAAAGAGCAGCTGCACTGGCCACTGTTCTCGGTGTTTCTGTTGAGTTACTTCAGGGAAGTGAACAACCTGAGCCACTTGATTACCTCAAGAGGATCAAGACACTGCTAACAATTCAGATTGAAAACAAAGAAAACGCAGCCTTGCAACGCAGGTTTGAACAATTGGCAGAGGAAGGGAATGACGACCCACTACCGTATTTGGTCGAAGAAATCTGCGAAAAGATTGAGGCTGTGCAACTTGAACGCAATCCTTCAGAAATTACTGAACTTATCGAACTAACCGGGCTACCAGAGAATGAACTGTTAAAGCCAGCAAATGTGTTGGGACACTGGTTTGTAACAGTGAAATCATATCAGGGAAAAAAATCCTATATTTTTCATGATGCGCGTGAGGTTAGTTATCAGATACAGAAGAAAATCGATGAACACCTAAGTCACTTCCCTCTTGATAGCTCTATTCAAATGTGGCGTGATGGTTCGTGGTTTCGCATGGAAATTAAAGCACGCCAATCAATGCATATTGACTTCGTACGCTGCCACCCCGATGCCAAGGGTCTCTGCTGGTCTCCAGCATCCTGGCGTGATGAGTTCTTCCTCTATGATAGTTTTGTAAATTGGTCTTACTCTGCTGCAAATTTAATAACTGATTTCGAAGGAAAACAGTCGCCACTCAATATGCAGCGGTTGCGGTTGCTCGTTACAGAGAACGTGGTATCAGTGAAGGACGGTCCCGTTGTTCATAGTCAGCGAAGAATGATGATCTCAGGTCGTCTAGATGAGATTCCAGAATCAACCAAAGAAGGGTTTCTACGTGAAAGCGCTGTTCATAACTTATATGAAAGCTGGTTAATTACTGATCTACGGTATGCCCTTATGCCCCATCTCACCGAGCATCCCTCTGAGTGCTGGGAAATATCTGCCCATGACGGAATTTCCATCCGTCTTACATCACGTAGGACTCGTAGCAAAATCATCCCCGACGAAATCCAGTATTGCATCACATTGGTCGAGGAAGTTTCACCTAAAGAATTTGTTCGTGTCCCATGGCGACAAAAAGATAAAGATGCTCAGAAGAAGAAAATCGAGGACTGGTTACAAGCTCCCTATTCGCCTCCCGACGAAGATGACCAAATTCCAAGATTTGAACCGATTTAAAGCGTGGTATGCCTCGGGCCCGCCTAACGAAACAATTCCGAGGATTTAATGAAAAAAGGAAAACCACTATGTATGCACAACTCAACAATGCCCCTAGCCAAACAGGAAATCCATCAGGTTCGGGCCGTGGCAACAATCCTCCCGGAAAGTAATCGGATTGTCGGCAGACGCTTATCCAGCGGCGTCTGCCATTTTATCAATATGCGAAAGGCCATCATGCTCAAAACTATATTACTTGCACTGCTTATCATGCCCGCCATCACTGCCTGCGAATCGCCAGCTGGCCCAAGATTTCAAAATGTCCGCTCCTACAGTGAAGGATTGGCATCGGTTCAAATATCAAATGGACGATGGGGGTTTATGAATGAACGCCAACAGTGGGTGATTCAACCACGTTTTGAAGATACCCGTGAATTTCAAGGTGGCAGAGCTGCTGTGCGTCAGAACGGGAAATGGGGATTTATTAACAAACGCGGCGAATGGCTCTGACATCCGTTAAGCCTCATGAAATACTGCTCATGCAAGGAAATCAATGCGCTGGTTAAAGCGCTTGTTCGAGAAGGCTGGTCATTCTGTCGAGGAGGAAAACATGGAAAATTACTTGAGCCATCTGGAAAGATCGTGCTGACTGTACCCAGTTCACCCAGCGATCACCGAGCCTTTTTGAATTTCAAACGTGATGTCCGACATGTACTTTCTTCCCTGGCGATGTGATTCAACTTTCAAACCTTTGATTTTCGCGCCTGTCCTTATTTTCGGCTCGCCGCCGGCGATAGTTGCGCTGTTGCCTGATTATCGAATAAATTAGCAACCCTTATTCATCAAGCGCCGCCTGCCCAGAGCGGCTGATCCGTTGCGGAAAGCCAGGTCAGATAGGCCCTGAGATCGAATTCAAACTGGTGATATTCCGGCTCCATATGCAGGCACAACTGATAAAACGCCTTGTTGTGCTGCGGCTCTTTAAAATGCGCCAACTCATGCACCACGATCATCTGCAAAAAGGCTACAGGCATGTCCCTGAATACGGCGGCAACGCGAATTTCTCGTTTACTCTTGAGCCCGCCGCCTTGCACCCTTGAAATCGTCGTGTGCATGCCGAGTGCGCGGCGCTCCACATGCAGCGTGCTGTCAAACGCGACCCGGCTCAGCGAACCCGTGTTGCGCAGATACCGGCCTTTGGCTTCCGACACAAACTCATACAGCGCACGATCGTTACGGACGCTATGTGCCGTCGGATATTTTTGCAGCAGGCGATCAGCCAGCGTTCGCTGATTAATGAGTTTCTGTACTTTTTCTACCAGCTCAGCCGGATAAGCGGCAAGGTAATTTGGCGCTGATTCAGGAGGCATGTAAATCCGTTGGAAGAAAGAATCCCGCCGCCTACCACTGGTAAGCTTTAATCGCGGCAATCAATTCCGTCAGTGCAACCTCCATCTGTGCGACCGCGGCCACACATTCAGGTTCGCCCGCTGTTTTTTCCACCCGTTCTGAAAAATGCATCGTCGATTCGGCAGCATAAATTCCTGCCATGCCTTTAATTGTGTGCGCACTGTGTCGCACGGCAGCAGAATCGCCGCGCAGCGCCCCCTCTTTGATCTGTTGCATATGCGATGGCGCATCGAGCAGAAATAAACTTGAAATCTCATCAAACAGTTCACGGCTATCGTCCATGATTTGCCGCGCCTGTTCAAAATCGGCCACAGCAAGTACGGCCGCCGGTGCCACGACATCCACTTCGGCACGCTGCACCAGACTGTCGAGCTCCTGCCACAACGCTTCGGTGTCGATCGGTTTAGTCAGATAGCCATCCATACCATTTAACAGGCATTCTTCGCGCGCACCCTGCATCGCATGAGCGGTCATCGCCACGATATGTATATGTGCCCCTTCTCCCAGATGCTGTTCCTGCTCGCGGATACAACGCGTCGCATCATATCCATTCATCTCCGGCATATCCACATCCATCAAAATTGCATCGAATGAGCCATTTTGCCAAAGCTGCACCGCTTCAATACCGTTATTCGCCACAGTCACGGTATGCCCGAGCTTAGTCAGCAGGCGCGTCGCCAGCGTCTGATTCACCGCATTGTCTTCGGCCAGCAGCAGATTTAACCGGCGACGCATTTCCTTGAGCGAATGTCGTGTCGTCAGCTGCTGCTCGGACACGCCCAACGCCGTCATGATTGCATCGAACAACTCCGACTGTGCAATCGGTTTCATCAGATAAGCGGCGACACCGAGTTCGCGGCAGCGTGACGCGTGACCGCGCTGCCCCTCGGATGTCAGCATCATCAACGTTTTAACAAGATATTCAGGATGTTCACGGATGCGCTCTGCCAATTCAAACCCATCCATATCCGGCATCTGCAAATCCAGCAAAGCCAGCCCGTAAGGATGTCCGCTAGCCGTTGCGCGTGCCAGTTCATCAAGCGCTTCCTGACCATTGCTCGTCACGACGGGATGCATCTTCCAGTTTGTTAACATCTCCTGCAACAGGCGACGGTTAGTCGCATTATCGTCAGCGATCAGCACAGACATACCCGCGATGCGTCCGGTCTGCTGATACTCAGCCAAAGGACTGACGGACAGCATCAGCATATCCAGCGTAAAGTAAAAATTGCTGCCTTGCCCGATTTCACTCTGCAGCGCGATGCTGCCGCCCATCAGACTGACCAGTTGCGCAGAAATAGTCAGCCCGAGCCCCGTACCGCCATACCGGCGCGTCGTCGACGTATCGGCCTGAGAAAACGACTCGAAGATAGTCTGAAATTTATCGCGCGCAATCCCAATACCGGTATCGCGGACACTAAACTGCATACGCATTTGTCCCTCGGGCGCACCCTTCAGACATTGCACATCGACTTCGATCTCACCGCTCGCAGTAAATTTGATCGCGTTGCCGACCAGATTGACGATTACCTGACGCAGACGTCCCGGATCACCCAGCAGGCGATCCGGCACGTCCGGCGCGACATGCAGCAACAGCTCAAGCTGTTTTTGGTGTGCGCGTACCGCCAGCGATTTCATCGTCTCCCGCAGCATGTGCTCCAGCGAAAACTCAATATTTTCGATGTCCAGTTTGCCCGACTCGATCTTAGAAAAATCAAGGATATCGTTCAGTATCGTCAGCAGCGCATCGGCGGACGATTGAACCAGCCCCAGATACTCGCGCTGTTCAGAATTGAGCTCGGTATCCAAAGCTAATTCGGTCATACCGATAATTCCGTTCATCGGCGTACGTATTTCGTGACTCATATTGGCGAGAAAATCGCCTTTGGCGCGACTGGCTGCTTCCGCCGCCTCCTTTGCCTGCCGCAACGCAGCTTCGGCTTCCCGGCGCGCGGTAATATCCGCATTCGTTCCGGACATACGCGTCACACGCCCGTTGCTATCGCGATCGACGACTTTGCCATGCGTATGAATCCAGATCCACTCCCCGTCCCGGCGCTGCACCCTGAATTCCACTGAATAAAATTCATTCTGGCCTTTGAGTACGGAAACCAGATTGTTTTCAACATTCGCGCGCTCGTCCACATGAACCAAACTGAACAACTGCGCACTGGTAATGACCACCTCTTGCAGTTCATCTCCCAGTATCAATGACCAGCGATCACTCAGGTAAACCTGATCGTGCGCAACATCCCAGTCCCACAATGCGAGTCCTGACCCCTCAAGCGCAAGATTGAGGCGCTCCTGAGCCAGCCGAACGATCCGTTCGCTGTTCTTTCGTTCTGAGATATCGGAAAATGCAACGACCGATCCGTAGCTAACGCCATCGCGAATGATCGCCCGAGAAGTTCCTTCAACCGGGAAAGTAGTGCCATCTTTACGCACAAATACCTGATCATCGCCCTGCCAGTCGCCATTTTCGCGGACCGCCAGCATGATAGAACATTGCTCAGCAGGCAATGCTTCCCCTTCTGCAGTGAAGCAATGAATCGTGTCATGCACAGGACGACCTAACAACTCCTCGCGAGTCCAGCCCAACATGTGTTCAGCTTCTGAGTTCATGTAAGTACAGCGACCTGCGCTATCCTGCACATACAAGCCCTCACCCATCGTCTCGCTGATCCGCTCATAAAACGCGCGCTGCTCGGACAATTGCTCTTCAAGCATTTTACGGGCAGTAATATCGGTACGGACGGAGATGTATCGCTCCGGCCTCCCCTCTTCATCCATAAACGGCACAATGGTCGACTCGACCCAGTAAAACGTTCCGTCCCGCCGGCGGTTTCTCACCTCGCCATGCCACACCTGACCGGACTCGATTGTCCGCCACATGTCGGTAAAAAACGCTCTTGAGTGATAACCGGAATTGAGAACCCGGTGATCCTGCCCCATCAACTCATCGGGGGCATATTGGCTTATCTCGCTGAACTTACGGTTAACGTAGACAATGCAACCCCGTTTGTCTGCAATGCTGACGATCGCATGCTCATCAAGCGCCAGCTGCTGAAATTCGAGCTCTCTTAACGCGGAGCTCAGTTTATCGTTAGCCAGTCTTAATTTATTGGCCGCTTCAATATGCAAACTCGTATCTTGAAACGACACTAACGCCCCGCTGACCTTACCATTTTGCACAATCGGACTGGAGCGGAATTCAACCGGGATATGCTCTCCGTTACGGCCGGAAAAAATACCGTTGTCCTGCAGTGAAACACCGTCTCGAATCGATCTCAAGTGGGGACAGTCTTCCGCGAGTTGCGCTGAACCATCGGGGAGTAGGCATTGCACATGCTCTTGCACTGGCTGTCCGATCAGCTCCTGCTCTGACCAGCCCAGCTTTTTTTCGGCAGCCGCATTCATAAAGGTCAGACGACCTTCAAGATCGGTGGCATACACACCATCGCTCAGCGTGTTAAGCAACGTACGCGTCATCTCCGTGTTCTGAATACGCATACGCTCATTCACCGCGTTGAGCTCGGCTGTATTCATCGACAACGAGTTCTGCAGCAGGCGCTGCTCCTTATCTACTTCGTGATAATAGCTATCGACGATATCCAGAAAGGATGCCAGTGCTGCATCGGCCTGAAAGTCCCTGCCTAATTGACGCCTCAGCTGACGCTCGAGCAAACGGTGCATGGGTAGCCTATTCGTAGAGGGTCGTCAGCGTCATGGTTTGATTATGCAGCTGACACTGCATCACATCGCTGAACGGCGCCAATTCGCCATACGAATAGAATCCGGCAATTGCAGTCGCATCGCCCAGCGTCTCCTGAACGATTTCCAATTCTTCCTCGGTCAGCTGTCCCATCACCAAACGGCGGCCCACGCAGCTGACCACCAGACACAAACCGGTTGCACCATCGCTTGCGGGCTGCGCGGCCTCGGCGGCAAGCCCGGCACTGTCAATCAGGTTATCCAGATTGGTACGCATCAGTTTGCACAGGTATCCTTGAGGAACATCACCGGCAAATGTCAGACTTTGATCGGTCTCGCTCACCGCCAGCAAAGTACGGATCAGCGCCTTGTCGGAGCGGCTCGCCTGCATGCTCAATGGAAAGCGCAACCCACTGGCAGGCAGGTTTTCAGCCTGCTCGCCCAGATATTTTTTATACAGCGCCAGCGCAGGCTCGCCGTCGATTTCATACACCACGTTACCCGCTGACTTTGTAACGATGCGCTCGGCACCGAACTCTTCCCATCCGGCAAAACAACCGCTCTTGACAGTCACGTCCCCATAAAAGCCGAGCGCAGCGATGCGTCCTGATCTGGCGGGTGCATCTGCCATCACCCAGGTTTGTCCAAAACGCGTGCCATCCCCTGCCAGCCCGCCCGTGACAGGGATCCCCGCTGCATTCAAACCTTTGGCCAGCTCACTGCCATTCACCTGCAGTCCGTCTGACAAGATAAATGCATGACGCAAATCGGGAGCGTCCAGATCAGCCATCAGCGCAGCTCCTAGCGCCTGAACGCTTTCTTGCTGCTGGACGTCCACTGTTGCCAAGCGAACCCTGGAATTTTGCAGTTTTACAATAGTCGCGACCATATTGCCATCGCTAATCTCAACACCCATCACACTGCCTGATGAAGTACATCCGATGATATGCGCAGCAGGAAACAGGCTGCGTAATTCGTTATAGCAAGCTTCGGTTTGAAATGCCGCATCATCGGCAAACACCAAAACCAGATCAGCTGTCGCTGAAAAACCGGGAGCTGACTCCCAACCTGACTTACCAGACCACCCGATTTGACCGATTTGCATGACACCCCCTGTTTTTATATTTGAATATCGCAACATGCCAAACAAAAACTTTTCGCGATGGGATTTTGACACAGATAATCGATAAAGTCAGACAGGGCAAGTAAAAATATCGATAAATTTAAGTTATTTACCGTGAATCGTGAATATACAGAGGCAGCTCAGCCCACCTGGAGCATTTTTCTATTTGAGAAGTAAAAGTTTTGCAGTTAATGGCTAAACCCTTTTCATGCGCCCCCGTGCTGTCCGTGCCACGCTAAGCTTAACTAAATAGGGACTTAAACGTGAGGACAAATTCGAACAGAAGTGCTGAAAACAGTAACGTGCAATTTACAGACATACCCGACCTCGTATGCCCTAACTCAATACAGAAAATGAAGACGCCAATCAACAGTTAGACAAGCTCATTTGGGAGGAGACGAAAATCTGGCAATAACACCTGTCGATTGGCATATGTTAATTTACACGAATATTTTTAAGCGAGGAATGCGGCATTTTGTCGCACCTTTTGACTCTCGGCCTCATTCGGTCAATCCGCAGGTATGCGAAATATCATTGTCAGGCGCGCTGAACCCTGCAGTATTGAAAAAGTATAATTACAAACTGGCTACAACTCTTCAAACGTCAGAAACAACAAAGGCCTACATTTCTGTAAGCCCTTGTTTTTATTGGTGCCGCCTATCGGATTCGAACTGATGACCTACCGCTTACAAGGCGGTTGCTCTACCAACTGAGCTAAGGCGGCGTGGTGAAACGATACATCATTTGCAAACTGGTGGGTCGGGCGAGATTCGAACTCGCGACCAACGGATTAAAAGTCCGCTGCTCTACCGGCTGAGCTACCGACCCGCTGCAAGGAGGCCGAATTATACGCATTAGGAGAGCGCTGTCAACGAAGAATATTCAATAATTCAATTTATTTTACGATAACGGGTCGGATCACTCACTCCGGCAGCCGAAAAACCCGCACTGCGCAGACGGCACGAATCACACACACCGCATGCCTGCCCCAGATCATCCGCCTGATAACAGGAAACCGTCGCGGCATAATCCACGCCCAGCGAACTGCCCTTTTGAATAATCTCAGCCTTGGACAGATGCAGCAAAGGCGCGTGCAAGGTCAACGGATGTCCTTCGACGGCCGCCTGCGTTGCAAGATTCGCCATGCGTTCGAACGCATCTATATAAGCCGGGCGACAATCCGGATAACCAGAGTAATCTACCGCATTCACGCCGATAAAAATATCCTGCGCGCGCAGCACCTCAGCCCAGGCCAGCGCGAGCGATAACATGATGGTGTTGCGTGCGGGAACATAGGTCAGCGGAATACCGGCGGACGCGTGTTCAGGTACATCAATATTATTGTCCGTCAGCGCAGAGCCGCCAAAACCGGTCAGATCGATATTCACTACCCGGTGTTCGCGCGCCCCCAGTGTTTCGGCTACACGCTGCGCTGCCGCCAGCTCTGAGTGATGGCGCTGACCGTAATCCACGCTGAGCGCATAGCAGGTATAGCCCTGAGCGTGGGCCATCGCCAGCACGGTTGCTGAATCGAGTCCGCCTGATAACAATACGACCGCATTTTTCATCAATGCCCCGCCTCATTATTCCAAAGTATTTTGTGAAGCTGCAGCTGAAAACGCACTGGCAGCCCATCCCGCAAAATCCAGTCCGCCAGCTGCGTCGGATCCAGCATACCCTGCGCCGGCGAAAATAACACCGGACAGTGGTCGGCCAGATGATATTGCGCCAGAATCTGGCAAGCCCATTCGTAATCGTTTTCGTCGCACAGCACGAATTTGATTTCATCCTGCGGCGTCAGGAAATTCAGATTTTCCCAACGGTTCTTATCGACTTCGCCAGAGGCGGGCGTTTTGATATCCACGACCCGCATCACACGCGCATCGACCGCACTGATATCCAGTGCGCCGCTCGTCTCCAACGAGACGTGATAACCGGCATCACAAAGCGCCTTGAGTAGCGGCAAACAGTTACGCTGCGCCAATGGCTCGCCGCCTGTCACGGTGACATAGCGCGTCTTATATTGCGCAACTTGCTGAAGAATGTCGGTCAGGGTATGGTTTTTCCCGCCAGTAAATGCGTAAGCGGTATCGCAATACACACAGCGCAACGGACAACCAGTCAGCCTGACGAACACCGTCGGCAAACCAATCAGACGCGTCTCACCTTGCAGGGAAAAAAAAATCTCGGTAATGCGCAGCTGCGCAGCTGAATTTTGTTCTGGCATAGAAACTACTTAGCGAGTATTTTTTTTGCTTTGACAGCGGCAGCGCTGTCGGGATATTTGCTGACCAATTGCTTCAGTGTCGCGGCGGCCTGCATTACCGCCTTCAACTCCTGCTGACATCCGGCGATACCGAACAACACATCGGGCGCCCTGGCCGCTTCAGGCGAAGCTTTTAGCATGGCGCGATAAGTGACAAGCGCGCCTTTATAATCCTTCAGCGCAAACTGCGTCTCTCCCAGCCAGTAGGCGGCATTCGGGACATGTACAGATGCAGGGTATTTCTTGAGGAATTCTTGCAATGCTTTTGCGGCATTTGCATAGTTCGCCGCTTTAAACAGACTATAAGCCGCTTCAATGGCACGATTTTCAGCTGCCGGATCATCGGGATCGCCGGATACAGCTGGCTCCGCTTTGGGTTGAACCGATACTTCTTGTGATTCGAAATGACGCAAACGCGTATCCAAATCCACATAAAAATCTTTTTCCCGCTTTTCGGCGTCTTGCAAGCCGTGCGCTGTTTCTTCGTTCTGTCCGCGCAATTTACGCAGTTCACCGTTCAACATATCGATTTGCCCTTGCAAATCAAAAATGGACTTGGTCTGTAACTTATCCTGCTCTTCTAACACAAGCACACGCGCCTCGACCTGCTGGATACTTTTTCGCGCATCGTCGTCCGAAAACAACCCCGCCTGAACGGGAGACGCAATACAGAAACCCAGCAACATCAAGGCGCGTAGCTTTTGCATGGAATTACTTGGCCTTGTAGTTCAGGTCAGTGCGGCGATTTTGCGACCATGATGCCTCATCGTGACCGGCAGCCTTAGGCATTTCTTCGCCATAGCTAACGCTGGTTACCTGAGTGGCTTTCGCACCACCCAATTCAAGCATCTTTTGCACGCCGTCAGCACGACGCTGCCCCAAACCCAGATTGTATTCATTGCTGCCGCGCTCATCGCAATTTCCTTCCAGCTTGACGGTACGGTTAGCATGCTCACTCAAATATTTGGCGTGTGCCTGAACCAGTGGCTTGTCAGCATCTTGCACTGCAGACACGTCGAACGGGTAAAACACACTGCGACCAGCCAGAATACTCTTTGGATCATTCAGCGCATCAACCTCTGTCGAAGTCGATGTTGCCGGTGCCGTCGCAACATCTGCAGCCTTAGCGACAGGAGCATGTGCTGCTGTTTCGTGTGGCTTTTGGCTTGCACATGCGGCGAGCAAGTTCAACAATACGATACTGATAACTAGTTTCTTCATGGCAATTTCCCTTAAGTTTTGGTTAATTTAAAGATTGGGTCCCCACACTGGCTCACGTGCATCGCCGCTTTGCGTAAACATATGCTGCTTGACACGGCCATCGCTGGACACGGTCGCCAATATACCACGACCACGCGCTTCGCTGGCAAACAGGATGAGTTTTCCGTTTGGCGCATAACTCGGTTTTTTCTCCCAGCCCCCCTCAGTTAATGCTTCCGTTTGCCCGGTCTGAAAATCCTGTACTGAAATATAAAAACGACCACCGCTCAAATGCGTGAACACAAATGACTTTCCGTCCGGACTGTAACGAGGTGAAAAACAGCTGCCAGAGGCAAAGGTAATTCGCTGCGCACCCCCTCCTTCCACTGGCATGCGATAAACCTGCGCACTGCCGCCTCTGTCAGAGGTAAACAACAAAGATTGCCCATCAGGGGAAAAATTAGGCTCGGTATCAATCCCGCCGCTGAAACTGATCCGGCGCAGCTCACTGCCATCGGGGCGCATCAGATAGATCTGCGAACCGCCATCACGAGTCAGTACAACCGCCAGCTGCCGGCCATCCGGCGACCAGGCAGGCGCACTGTTACTGCCGCGATAGTCGGCCACAATTTTGCGCAAATTAGTGTACAAAGACTGTACGAACACGGCAGCATGCCCGGTCTCAAAACTCACATAAGCCAGATGACTGCCATCCGGCGACCATGAGGGGGACATGATGGGCTCATTTTGTTTCAATACGACTTGCTCGTTATACCCGTCGCTGTCGGCGACGATCAGACGAAACGAACGCCCCTGGCGGTTTACATAGGCAATACGGGTGCTGAAAATACCGGGATTGCCAGTCAGTTTCTCATAGATCAGATCAGCGATCCTATGCCCTACAGCACGCACCTGACCGTTGCCGACTGACACCGCCTGCCCGACCAGTTCGGTATGTTTGAGCACGTCAAGCAAGCGAAAACGCGCCTCTATCCGTCCGTTCGCCTGCAAACTGACCGTCCCTATCGCCAGCGCCTCAGCGCCCCGCAATTGCCAGTCAGTGTAATTCACCTCTGCCGGTTCGTGCGGCGTCTTACCCGTCGTATCCACCAGACGAAATAAGCCGGTACGCAGCAAATCACCGCTCACCACCTCGTTGATTTCTTGCGCTAGCTTCGCATCCCCGCCCATCGGCACCAGCGATACCGGAATCTGATGTTCACCCGCGCCGATAATTTCGATATTCAACGCAGCGCTCGCCATCGACGTATGCGCCAACATCCACAAGCCCAGCAGACCAGACAATACTTTCAACATACACACCCCTATTTATTATCCGGCTGAAAACCCAGCTTTAATTCACGAAAACGATTAAACAGCGCCGCATCCGCCGGCAGTGGCAACGGCTCTGATTTCAAAATAGCCCGCTCGACCGCATTGTCATAAGCGGGATTGCCGCTCGACTTTAGCAATCTGGGCGGCAGCACATGACCGCCCGGCAGCACCGTCACCAGAAATTCAGCCCGAGCATCTTTGGACACATCGGGTGGCTCGACCAATTTACTCCTGATCTTGCCCTGAATCTTGCCGACAAATTCATCGACAACGCGTCCTGTCGATGCGGCCTGATCAATTTTATCCTGAGCAGCTTTCATTTCTGCGGCTGAGGGCTGAGGGGCGGTCTTTTTTACATCAGCCGGCTTTTTTACCTCGGGCTTCGCCACAGGCTTAATCTCCGGCTTTTTTTCCGGAGGCTTAATCTCCGGTTTCTTTTCGGGCTTTCTTTCAGGCTTCTTATCAGGCACCACAATCTCAGGCTTGATTTCCACCTCAGGCTCGACAGGGGTCGGCTCTTTGACCTGAGCCACCGGCGGCGCGACCTCGGTTTCCGGCATGCTCTGCCACAACTCCACGCTCATCACAACGGGCGGTTCAGTCTGCCACGAAAAACCGAAATACAGCAACGCCAAAAAAGCGCCGTGCACCAGCAATGCCAGCAGACAGGCCGGAAGCCGGTAAGCGTCCTGATAAACAGCCGTATTCATTTCGCCTGCGTCAACAAACCAACTTTTTTGATGTGTTGCTGTTGCAGCACGTCCATCACATTGATGACTTCTTCGTAACGCACGCTCTTGTCAGCCGAAATCACCACCGCCTGCTCGGTCTGTATCGCCTGTCTCGATTTGAGAATAGACACCAGTTCCTCGCGCGACACCCGGGTTTCCTCATCGCCCTTAGCGTGGTCGCGCAGCGCCAGCGTACTGTCCTTTTTGATAATAACTTCCAGCGGCGCAGGAGCGGGCGCGGAGGACTTGCTGACCTGCGGCAAATCGACCTGCCCCGGGTTCATCATCGGTGCCGTCACCATAAAGATCACCAGCAACACCAGCATCACGTCAATATACGGCACGACGTTGATGTCGTTCATCAGACGATTTTTACTACGCATACCGGATCTCATGGCTGGCGCTGCAATACGTTGGAGAATTCTTCAGTAAAACTCTCAAAGCGCGTCGATAGCCGTTCGATATCGTGCGCGTAGCGGTTATACGCCACCACCGCCGGAATCGCGGCGAACAACCCCATCGCAGTTGCAACGAGCGCCTCAGCAATCCCCGGCGCGACGTGCGCCAGCGTGGCTTGCCCCACGTTCGCCAATCCTCTGAATGCATTCATAATTCCCCACACCGTACCGAACAGCCCGACATAGGGGCTGACTGAGCCAACCGACGCCAAAAACGCCAGATGCGATTCCAGATGGTCCATCTCACGCTGATAGGTGGCGCGCATCGCACGACGCGTCCCTTCCATCACGGCGGCCGCATCCACGCCATGCTGTTTCTTCAGTTTGACGAATTCAACAAAGCCGGCCGCAAAAATCCGTTCGAGCGCACCCTGATCGGATCGCGAGGTATTGCTGACCGTTTTGTATACGTCATTGAGATTGGGATTGCGCCAGAAGGCTTCTTCAAATCCGGCGGTCAACCGCTTTTCGCGCCGGATGGCAAACATCTTCATGAAGATGTACCACCAGGACATCATGGATACAAATAACAGCAAGCCCATCACCAATTGCACCAGCACGCTGGCATTGCTGATCAGATGTATAAACGATAAATCCTGAGTCACTTCCATAGCTGCCTTTCCTAAATTTTCCATTTTGAGCTCAGCGCGTCAGGCACCCTGACAGGCCTGAACGTCTGCCTTGAGACGCACACCAGATGCACTTCACCTGTTGTGAGCAATTCATCATGACGGCGCACGCTTTGCTGCAAGGTCAGGCGAGAGCGCCCGATATCCATCACTTGCGCGGTGACGTTCAACATATCGTCCAGCTCTGCCGGCTTCAAATAATCGAGCTTCATGGTTCGCACCACAAACATCACGCCGAACTCTTTCATCAGCCCCGCGTTGCTGTAACCGCAGGCACGCAACCACTCAGTCCGTGCGCGCTCCATAAAGTTCACATAGCTCGCATGATAAACCACGCCGCCCGCGTCCGTATCCTGGAAATACACCCTGACCGGCCAGTTAAAAATTGCGCGCTCACTCATCAGATAACTCTCCGCTGCCCAAATGACTCGCCACCGTCAGACCGAAATGCAGATAGGCATTGGCGGTGGCCATGCGGCCGCGCGGCGTGCGTTGCAGATAACCCTGTTGAATCAGATACGGCTCTAATACATCCTCGATCGTGTCGCGCTCCTCGCCGATGGCAGCAGCCAGATTATCGACGCCGACAGGACCGCCCATAAACTTTTCGATGATGGTCAGCAGCAGCTTCCTGTCCATCACATCCAGCCCTTGCGAATCCACATCCAGCATGGTGAGTGCGGCATCGGCCACGCGTCGCGTCGCGTCGCCGCCCGCCTTCACATCCGCATAGTCGCGCACCCGGCGCAGCAGGCGATTGGCGATACGCGGGGTACCGCGCGAGCGACGGGCAATCTCCATCGCACCGTCATGGGACAGATTCATTTCCAGCAAGCCTGAGGAACGCATCACGATGCGTTGCAATTCTTCAGGCGTATAAAATTCAAGACGGGATACGATGCCGAAACGGTCTCGCAGCGGATTGGTCAGCATACCGGCGCGGGTCGTCGCACCCACCAGTGTAAACGGCGGCAAATCCAGCTTCACCGAACGGGCCGCAGGCCCTTCGCCTATCATGATGTCGATCTGATAATCCTCCAGCGCGGGATAGAGAATTTCCTCAACTACCGGCGACAGACGATGAATTTCATCGATAAACAGCACATCATTGGGCTCTAAATTGGTCAAGAGCGCTGCCAGATCGCCTGCGCGTTCCAGCACCGGCCCTGAAGTGTGACGCAGATTCACGCCCATTTCGCGCGCAATAATCTGCGCCAGTGTCGTCTTTCCCAAGCCCGGAGGGCCAAACAACAGCACATGGTCGAGCGGCTCCTGGCGCTGCTTCGCCGCCTGAATAAAGATTTCCAGTTGTTCGCGGATTTTTTCCTGACCGACATATTCGTCGAGCTGCTTGGGACGCAGGGCGCGCTCCAGCGCCTCCTCCTGACGGGATGCAACGGCAGGCGTAGTCAGACGAGGTTCGGCAGTGAGATTGTCGCTATGGATCATAGGTATTTTTCTGAAGTGAGCCACATTTTAGCGTACTCAATGCAGTGTCGGTGATGCGCCGCAACATTTCTTGAATTTCAGGCCCGAACCGCACGGACATTCTTCGTTGGGCGGCACTTTGACAGAGACGGCCTGCGACACCCTGCGCTGAGCGGTTTCGGCCTCGCGCTGCGCGGTAAAATAATCATAAAGTATAGCTACCGCATCAGCGATCGTATTGTAAGCTTCCCTTTTGGCCTGTTTAACATCGGCACTTTTACCCAGCAACTCAGCGCCCTGTTGCGTCCCCAGCAACACCATCGGAGAGAGAGATTCCTGCTCACGCTCAAATACCGCGCGCCAGGGTTCGATGAACAGAAATACACCGAGCATAAAGCCCTCAGCCCAACCTTCCGCTTCGTAAACTTTACTGCCGTCCTCCTGCGCCAAAGTATAAAACAGCGGCGAAAATCGATTGCCAGCAATCGCATCCAGCACGCCGTTGTAATAGCGCATCAGCAAAGCCATAATACGGTTAGCCTGTTCTATCGAGGCGAACCCCGGAGCATCCTCACCCTCTTCACTATCCCATATCCACGGCAGATATTCGCTCGGCATGACGAGCCTCGGATTGAGTACCAGCGCTGCAAAAAATCCGTCCAGCCTGGAAATATCCATACAGTTTTCCGGCACATCGTCAGACAGCAAAAATTCATCCAACTCATCAATTTCAGCCTCGCTCAATGCCTGGATCGGTTTCATTGCGTACTCCTAGCGCGCGTTAAACAGATAAATTACGCCCGTGACAAAAATTTGAGCGCCTGACGGATCCCGTCAGAGACGCTCACATCTTTGGGTAACTGCTTTGCTGCCAGAGCGGCTTCCTTATCGTTGTAGCCCAACGCCTGCAAGGCATTCACAATATCGCTGCTAGCCGAAGAGTTCAGCACACCCTGTGCCGACACGACGCCCATTACGGTGAATTTACCCTCTAATTCCAGCAGCAGTCGCTCGGCGGTCTTCTTGCCTACGCCGGGAATTTTGGTTAAACGGCCCGCCTCCTTGTTCGCGACCGCGTCGGCCAGATCGTTCAGAGTCAGCCCGGACAGCACCGACAAGGCGAGCTTGGGACCGACACCGCTGATTTTAAGCAACAAGCGAAATGCTGCGCGCTCATCAGTGCTGCCAAAGCCATACAGCAGATGAGCATCCTCACGCACGATCAGCTGGGTGTGCAACACCACTTTTTCGTGTAGCGGAGGCAAGTTATAAAAGGTGCTCATCGGCACCTCAATTTCATACCCCACCCCCTGCACGTCCAGCAAAACCTGCGGCGGCGTTTTTTCCAGCAAAATACCCGACAAACGACCGATCACACAAATCCCTTATAAATAAATTAGTTAACCATTAAAATAGCCAGCGACAACAAAGCGCCGTGCAGCAACATCGCCGCAATCGTGAGCTTAATCGCCCCCCCCAGTTGCTGAGGTTCTGAGGCATGGCGCAACAAAATATGCGCCGCCTTCACGCTCAGCGGCAACGCCAATAACGCCGCGAATGCGCTCATCGGCAGCCCGCCCATCGCCACGCTCATTATTAACCAGAGGTAGGCGAACAAAACGATCAGAACATAGCCCCAGCGGGCCTGCGGCACGTCGAGGCGCGCAACCCAGTGCAGCTTGCCAACGGCCTTGTCTGCGTTCCTGTCAGGAAACTGATTGATATAGAGCAAATTTGCCGCCAGCAACGCGTATGAAAGTCCGGCAATAAAGGGCGCAGCCGAAAATCCCCGCCTCTGCACGAAATCGGCACCCACAACAATCAGCAGGAATCCCCCCGCAATGCACAGCTCACCCCAGCCCCGACTGTTCAGACGAAACGGCGGCGCGGAATACGCCCAGCCGATAAAGAGACCGGCCAGGCCAATGTATGCCAGTTGAAAGTCAGTGCGCAACATCAGCCACAATCCGGCCAGCGCGACCCCGGTTAGCAAAGCAAAGCCGAAATTACGCGTCTGTGCAGGGGTCAGCACGCCGTTCTGAATAAAGCGACTGCCACCGGTAAAAGGAAAGATGCGCTCCACGTTGCACGCATCGGTGCCATTTTGCGCATCGTAATAGTCATTTAGCACGTTGGCCGCCGCGTGAGCCAGCATGGCAAACAACAAAGTGACCAGCGCAAGCGGCGCGTCAAAGGATGCGCCACCCAGCCCCGCCACGGACAGACCTATCAGACAACCCATCAGGCTTGCGGTCAAAAATGCAGGCCGCGTCGCCGCAAAATAGCGCGCGAACGGATTTTTAAACGCGGTGACCGACGGCTCCTGCGGCGTCAAACCAGCCTCCCGCCGCGCACGCGAAATCCTTTTGTCGCCAAAGCACCGAGCCCCAGACCGCCATGCGCATGACAAATCGCACAGGCCAACGCATCGGCCGCATCGGGACTGGGCGTGCCGGACAATTTCAATAAACGCTGTACCATCAGTTGCACCTGCTCCTTATCGGCATGACCGTTGCCGACCACAGCCTGCTTGACCTGTAACGCGGTATATTCGCCAACCGGCAAATTCGCCAGCACCGCCGCACAAATCGCTGCCCCCCGCGCCTGCCCCAGCAGCAAAGTCGATTGCGGATTGACATTGACGAACACTTTTTCAACCGCCGCCTGATCCGGCTGATGCTGCGAAATAACTACACCCAGCGAATTTAAGATGACTTTCAGCCGCTCCGGCAAGTCACCGGCAGGCGTCTTAATGCAACCGCTGGCAACGTAATGCAACTGCTGCCCGACTTTGTCGATCACCCCGAAACCGGTGATGCGCAGTCCGGGATCGATACCTAAAATACGGATCGAGGCGCGAGGATTGAGCAACACCTGCGACCCCGCCTCTAACTCAAGCCTCACTCCTAGTCCCTTAATCCTCTATCACCGCAGTCGTATACACTTCCTGCACGTCATCCAGATCTTCAAGCGCATCGAGCAATTTCTGCATCTTGACGGCATCGTCTCCCGTGAAGAGCACTTCGCTGGCAGGCTTCATAATGACTTCGCCGAACTCCGGCTTGTAGCCCGCCGTCTCCAGCGCCTGTTTGACGTTAATGAAATCATGAGGCGCAGTAATCACCTCGATACTGCCGTCGTCATGAGTGGCGATATCTTCTGCACCCGCATCGAGCGCGACTTCCATCAGACCGTTTTCGTCCGTGCCGGGCGCAAAGATCATCTGTCCGCAATGGGCAAACATAAAGGCCACCGAGCCGTCCGTCCCGAGATTGCCGCCATATTTCGTGAAGGCATGCCGCACATCGGCCACCGCACGCATTTTGTTGTCGGTCATGCAATCCACCATCACCGCAGCTCCGTTAATCCCGTAGCCTTCGTAGCGGATTTCCATGTATTGCACGCCTTCTAGCTCGCCCGCACCGCGTTTGATCGCGCGCTCGACGTTATCCTTAGGCATATTGTTGGCATAGGCCTTATCCATCGCCAGACGCAGGCGCGGATTGCCGGTCGGATCTGACCCGCCCATACGGGCTGCCACGGTGATTTCCTTAATCAGACGGGTGAAAATTTTGCCGCGTTTAGCATCCTGCTTGCCCTTGCGGTGCTGAATATTTGCCCATTTGCTGTGACCTGCCATGCTGTTCTCCAAATAATTATCGCCTGATGTTATCATTTCCACCGGCACAACCCAATACGGCTCATTGCAAAACAGATAGTCAGGGGCTCCGAGATGACATCAGTGCACGGTGTAAACGCGGCTAAAAATAGAAGTTGCTTCACCCTCAATCCGGGAAAACATGAAAACGATACTGATTGCAAATCCGAAAGGCGGCAGCGGAAAAACCACGCTATCCGTCAATATCGCGGGATTTCTGGCGAACCAGGGGCAACGCGTCGCGCTGCTTGACCTTGACCGACAAAAGTCGGCCACCCAGTGGGTGGCGGCCCGCCCTAAAGATTTGCCGGAAATTGTCACCCTCGAATCGAGCAAAGGTGAAGACTGCCTCAACGACTATCTGGTCATCGACAGCCCAGCCGGATTGCACGGAAAAAATCTTGCCCATGCCCTGAGACTATCTGGCAAAATCATCGTACCGATCTCGCCGTCGGTGTTTGATCTGAACGCCAGCCGCGATTTCCTGACAATACTGGCTCAGGAAAAAGAAATCCGCGCCGGCCGTTGCCAGATCGGTATCGTCGGCATGCGCATGAATGCGCGCACCCTCGCCGCGACGGCACTCGAAGAGTTTCTTGCCGAATCAGGCCTACCTGTTTTAGCTTATCTGCGCGAAACACAGGTCTATGTCAACGCGGCCTTTGAAGGTAAGTCGCTGTTTGACCTGCCACCTTATCTGGCTTTTCGCGAACTGGAGCAATGGGATTTTTTGCTAAGCTGGCTGGAGCAAGACTGAATATACCGCAACGGTCAACAACGCACTTAGGCTATTTATGGGGATTGAGAAAAGTGACTTCTCTGGAAGCCAAGGATATCTCCATTAAGAAACAGAGTAGCCCGCTAATTAAAAAAGTCATCGCTGCAATAAACGGCAGCGCGATAAAATCCGGCGCATTCAACGCCAACTTCACCTCGACAAAAAGGGAGACGATAGACACGCTGACACACAGTGCCGCCAGCGTGATTAAGCCGATCGAACGCCGAATCCAAGCCGTTCTTCTTACGATGATATTAAACTCACCTTGATACTTCAAAACATCCGCGTCATTCATAGCATAGAGTATGCGAGCGCGGTCAACAGCCCTGCCAAGCCGATTGACCAGAACAGCCAGAATCGAACCGACGCCCGTTAATAAAAAGACAGGGGCTACCGCATCTCGTATAGCGACCGATACACTTTGCACTTCTGAAAGGTTGTTCAACATAGCTATCCCCTTCGATTCCAAAAAAGGCACAAGGCTGTCAGGCATAAATAAGTCGCCAGCCAGTTTTAGTGCCAAGCGATGCCCTCAGGCAGCTTACCGCAGGTTACCAATGGCAACTTTTGCCAATTTGTTAACTGACAAACGGTGCGACAAATCAAATACTAAAAGGCCGCTCAATTAAACATTTCCTCTAATCAGCGAAGATAGCCGGTGAGTTATTCTACCTCGCCGTGCACGGCCTCCAGCGCATCCTTCAGCGTCTCTTCACGCAAGGCATTGAGGGCTTCTGACAGCCGCTCCGCATCTTCCACGACCTCGTGCGGCAAATCTTGCGCATTCGCGTGCGAAATCAACCCGGCTGCCACGCCCGCGACCTTTAATAACGATGCGCGTTCCTGCATCAGCATTTCGACTTCTTCGGCCAGCAAGGCCACTTCCTGTTTATTCATTTTTTTCTCCAAAAATCTAATTCGTTAATGCGTATTAACCGCAGCCACCGCCAGCGCACTCATATTCACAATGCGACGCGCGGTTGCAGTCGAGGTCAGTATATGTGCCGACTTGTTTGCCCCCAGCAGGATTGAGCCGATCGTCACGCCATCGCTTCCCGCCATTTTCAGCAAATTGTAAGAAATATTCGCCGCGTCCAAATTCGGCATGATCAGCAAATTTGCACAGCCTTTCAAACGCGACGCCGGGAATATCTCTGAGCGCAGACTCTCGGACAGCGCCGCATCGCCGTGCAATTCGCCTTCGACCTCAAGATCCGGCGCCATTTGCTCGAGCAATTCACGCGCCCGGCTCATCTTGCGTGCAGACGGATTATCGTGACTGCCAAAACTCGAATGCGACAGCAGCGCAACCTTAGGCTGCAGACCAAAACGGCGCACTTCTTCGGCGGCCAGCATCGTCATCTCAGCGATCTCTTCCGCGGTAGGATCCAGATTGACGTGAGTATCGCAGATAAACAGCGTGTGATGAGGCAGCATCAGAATATTCATCGCCGCATACACGGACACACCGCGACTGTGACCGATGACCTGATCGATATACAGCAGATGCATCAGCGGCTGAAAAATCGTGCCGCACAGCATGGCATCGGCATGATCGGTGCGCACCAGCATCGCCGCGATCAGGGTAGTGCGCCTGCGCATCTCGCGTTTGGCAGAATCGAGCGTTACCCCTCGGCGCTGGGTCAGCCTATGGTATTCGGTATAAAACTCACGGTAACGCGGATCATTTTCGGTATTCACCAGCTCAAAATCGACGCCTGCACGGATGCGCAAGCCAAGCTTCGCGATGCGCTGCTCAATGACGGCAGGACGCCCCACCAGGATCGGATAGGCGATGCCTTCATCGACCACGGTCTGCACCGCATGCAACACACGCACATCTTCCCCCTCCGCATAAACCAGACGCTTAGGTGCACGCTTGGCCGCTTCAAATACCGGCTTCATCAGCATATTGGAATGATACAAAAAGCCCTGCAGCTGTTCGCGATAGGCATCCATATCGGCAATCGGTCTGGCAGCCACCCCCGAGTCCATCGCAGCCTGAGCCACAGCCGGCGCAATACGCGTAATCAGCCGGGGGTCAAACGGCTTGGGAATCAGATAATCGACGCCGAATGACATCTCTTCATCGCCATAAGCCGTCGCCACTTCATCAGATTGCTCAGCCTGCGCCAACTCTGCAATTGCATAAACCGCCGCCTGCTTCATCGCCTCGTTGATGGTCGATGCGCCGACATCCAGCGCGCCTCTGAAAATATAAGGGAAACACAGCGCGTTATTGACCTGATTCGGGTAATCCGAGCGCCCTGTGGCCAAAATCGCATCCGAGCGCACGGCGCGCGCGAGTTCCGGCAATATTTCAGGTGTCGGATTAGCCAGCGCGAAAATCAGCGGCTGATTAGCCATTTGCGCGACCATCTCAGGCTTGAGCACCCCGCCCGCCGACAGTCCCAGAAATACGTCAGCGCCTGCGATCACCTCGCCCAGCGTGCGTGCAGCCGTTGCCACCGCATATCGCGCCTTGTTGTCATCCATCTGTTCGAGCCGGCCTTGATAGACCACGCCTGCGATATCGGTGACGACGATATTTTCCATGCGCACACCAAGTCCCACCAGCATATCCAGACAGGCCAAGGCCGCAGCACCGGCCCCCGACACCACCAGCTTGATCTGATCGATGCTTTTACCGACCACCTTCAAGCCGTTGAGCAAGGCCGCTCCCACGATGATCGAGGTGCCGTGCTGATCGTCGTGAAACACCGGGATTTTCATCCGTTCGCGCAACTTGCGCTCGATGTAAAAACACTCCGGCGCTTTGATGTCTTCGAGATTGATCCCGCCAAAGGTGGGTTCAAGCGAAGCGATAATATCGACCAGCTTGTCAGGGTCCAGTTCATCAATTTCCAGATCGAACACATCAATACCGGCAAACTTCTTGAACAAAACGCCTTTGCCTTCCATCACAGGCTTTGCCGCCAGAGGCCCGATCGCCCCCAACCCCAGCACCGCCGTACCGTTGGTGATTACCGCGACGAGATTGCCGCGCGCCGTCATGTTGCGCACTTCGAGCGGATTTTCGACGATCAATTCGCACGCAGCGGCCACGCCCGGAGAATACGCAAGCGCCAGATCCCTCTGCGTAATCATCGGTTTCGTTGCATTTACCGATATTTTCCCCGCTGGGGATTGACGATGATATTGCAGCGCGGCTTCGCGAAATTGCTTGTCCATGACTTTTCCCTAAAAGTTGAATCGCCAAAAATGGCGCGGCACGATACTCATACTACACCGCAAACCTTGATTTCATGACACCGTCACTTCATCGCCAGCAGCATTTTTTCGAGTCGCTTTACCGACACGATCACCGGCGTTTTTAGTTCCTGAGCAAAAAAGGACACGCGCAACTCCTGCAGCAACCAGGCAAACTCGACGAAACGCGGATCAGGCTTGCCCTGCTTAGTCTGTTTTTGTAAGGCCTGCAGCAAGGGTTGAAGCTGCGTCATGCACTGGGCATCGCGGGCCGGATTGCTGCGCAGCTTTTCGATACGCAGCGTGATGGCTTTAAGATAACGCGGCACGTGTTGCAATCGCTCATAGGGCGTGCCGGCGACGAAATTCTTGGGCAGCAGCCATTCAAGTTGTGCGCGGATATCGGCGCTCGCCTGCGCGCTGGATTTGATCTGCGGCAAACTTTTTTGCAGTGCCTGATGCTCGCTCAATACCTGTGCGATCAGACGCGCCAACTCCTGCGCGATCAGCAGCAAACGGTTTTTGGCCTCTTTTGCACGGGCTGTGAAGGAGGCTTCATTGACCGGTAACGGATCGTTGAGACAGCCCTTATCGAACGCCATCGCCAGAATCTGCTGATGCAATTCCTGTTGCGTGCCAAAAGGCATAAACAACATCCCCAATCGCTGCGCATCGGGCAGATTTTTTTCCAGATACTTGACCTGTTCCTTCAAGGCCAGCATGAACAGACGGCGTAAACCTGCGCGATGGGCAGCCTCTGCGGCATCGCGTGTATCGAATGCGCGTAGCACGACCGCATCTGTTTCATCCACCAGCGCATTATACAAAGTCACTTTTTGCCCTGCACGGTCGACCTCGCGCGTATCGACAAAGCTGCCTATCCCCCAACTCGTATGCCGCTGCTCGGTGAGTCGTTCCTGCTTGTCCACTGTCACAGCAGCAATCACGGGGGTGGCGTGGGGTGCCAGTTCACTGTGCAACTGGGCAAAATTGCGCGACATGCCAAGCTGCCGGCCGTGCTCATCCAGCACACGAAAATTCATCAGCAAATGGGCGGGCAACTGTTCAAGACGAAACGCATCCAGCGGCACATCCAGTTGTTTTTGTTCGCGGATATAGCGGACTAGCGCCAGTAGCAAAGAGAGATTGACAGGCGGCACATCGCGCACAAATCTCGCGGCAAATTCCGGCACCGGTACGAGATTGCGTCGAATTTTTTGCGGCAGGGTCTTGACCAGTTGCACGATTTTTTCGGGTAACAGGCCCGGAATCAGCCATTCGCAACGGGCAGCCGTCACCTGATTGATCAGCGCCAGCGGCACCGTCAAGGTGATGCCATCGTCATTCTTACCCGGCGAAAAGTTGTAACTCAGCGCAAAACTGACGTTGTCGATTTTCATTTGCGGCGGAAACTGGTCGGTCGTGATCCCCGCCGCCTCGTGACGCATCAAATCGTCCTTCTTCAAATACAGCAGCTTGGCGTCGATACGCTCAGCTTCTTTACGCCACGACTCAAAGGTCGCGCCGTTATGAATATGCGGCGCAATGCGACTGTCATAAAACGCAAAAATCAGCTCGTCATCCACCAGCACATCGGGGCGACGCGCCTTGTGCTCCAGCGCCTCGATCTCGGATATCAATTTTTGATTGAACGCAAAAAACGGCGCACGCGTATCGAATTCGCCTTCCACCAGCGCCTGACGGATGAACACCTCGCGGGATTCAGGCACATTCATC
This sequence comes from Gallionellales bacterium GWA2_54_124, assembly GCA_001801025.1. Lineage (GTDB taxonomy): Bacteria > Pseudomonadota > Gammaproteobacteria > Burkholderiales > Gallionellaceae > Gallionella. The sequence continues at coordinate 133,521 of MGWO01000007.1, read as the reverse complement.
GGCCCGTAATGCACGCGTTTTTTGGCGTTGAGCAGCAAACCATGCAAAGTACTGCGCTCAAAGGCCACCACTTGCGCAGGCTTTTTCTCCCAATGCGGATCGTAATAATGCCGCTTAATCAGATGATCGCCCACCTCCTCCAGCCATTCGGCTTCGATTCGGGCCACACAGCGCGCATACAGGCGATGCGTCTCGATCAACTCTCCTGCCATCACCCACTTCGCGCCTTTTTTCGCCAGCACTGAATTAGGCGCGATGAAAAATTTTATGCCGCGCGCCCCCATATATTCATTGCCTTCCACGCCTTTCATGCCGATATTTCCGAGCAGGCCGCACAACAGAGCCTTATGTATTTGCTCGTAGCTGGCCGGCAACTCATTTTCTCGCATGCCCATTTCGGTCACCTGCGTGTGCAACTGCTGATACAACTCGCGCCACTCGCGCAACCGCAGCGGCGAGAGGAAATTCTTGCGGCACTCTTCGCTGAACAAGCGATTGGATTGTTTGTGCGCCAGCGCCTGCTCGAACCACGCCCACATTTTAATAAACGCCAAGAAATCGGATCGCTCATCCGCAAAACGCTTATGCGCGGCGTCGGCCGCCTCCTGACGATCCAGCGGACGTTCACGCGGATCCTGCACCGATAGCGCACTGGCAATGATCAAAATTTCCGTCAGACACTGATATTGCCTGCCCGCCAGCAAAAGTCGTGAAATTTTTGGATCTAACGGCAATTTAGCAAGTTCATGACCTAATTTGGTTAAATTTCGCTCATCATCAATTGCGTTCAGCTCAGACAGCAGCTGATATCCGTCTGCAATCATGCGCGGTGTTGGCGGTTCTATGAACGGGAATTCGGCAATTTCGCCCAGTTCCAGCGCGCTCATACGCAGGATCACAGTGGCCAGCGACACCCGGAATATTTCAGGGTCGGTGAACTCATCTCGCAGCAAAAAGTCGGCTTCGTCGTACAAACGGATGCAAACACCGCTCATCACACGGCCACAGCGCCCAGAACGCTGATTGGCCGCCGCACGGGAAATTTTCTCGATATGCAGCTGCTCGACCTTCTGCCTGATGCTGTAACGATTCACGCGTGCCTGCCCGCAATCGATGACATAGCCAATATTAGGCACAGTTAACGACGTTTCAGCGACATTCGTCGCAAGAACCACGCGCCGGCCATGTCCGGTCTTGAACACCTTATCCTGCTCGGAAGCGGACAGGCGCGAGAACAGCGGCAAAATTTCAATGCCTTTGGGGTGATGGCGACGCAATGCTTCCGCCGTATCGCGTATCTCACGCTCACCGGGCAGGAACACCAGCACATCGCCGCGTAAACCGCCGGCGGCCAATTCATCGAGCGCGGTGCTCACAGCTTTCGGTACGTCCTGCACCTCACCCTCATCGCTGATCTGCAAAGGCCGGTAGCGTGTTTCGACCGGATAACTGCGCCCCGACACCTCGATCACCACCGCGCCGAAATGTCTGGCGAACCGGTCAGCATCTAACGTTGCCGAGGTGATAATGAGTTTTAAATCGCGGCGTTTTGGCAGCAACTGTTTTAAATAACCCAGCAAAAAGTCAATATTAAGGCTGCGCTCGTGCGCTTCATCGATGATGATCGTGTCATAACGGCGCAGCAGCGGATCGCTGTGAATTTCAGCCAGCAAAATGCCGTCCGTCATCAGTTTGATCACGGTATCGGCAGACACCTTGTCGTGGAAGCGCACCTTGTAACCCACCAGGCCGCCGAGTTCAGTTTTAAGTTCGGCGGCGATGCGATTCGCAACCGTTCGTGCCGCCACCCGGCGCGGCTGGGTATGCCCGATAGCACCCAGCACGCCGCGCCCCAGCGTCAGGCAGATTTTCGGCAACTGTGTTGTCTTGCCGGAACCGGTTTCCCCGCAAACGATGACGACCTGGTTATCGCGAATGGCACACGCCAGATCTTCCCGCCTTGCAACGACAGGCAGATCGGCCGGGAACTCGATACCCGTCAGCGCATCAATCCGCGACTTGCGGCGCAGCGCGGCAGGGGATAACGGGACAGTCACGCGCACCTCCGCATCGACACGGCAACAGATTGGTGCATACTCACTAATCGCAACAGGGCAGGTTTTTTCAAGAAACACCACAGAATAATTTTCAGCGTCGATTTTATCACGGCAGCGCTACTCACTCTGTACGAGACGTGCTCAAGAGCGGGACGTAGCGCTCACCCCAGCGGTGCACACACAGTCCGAGCAAGATAAAGACCGTACCGAACCAGACTTGCGGCAACACCGCCTCGTTATTCAGTCCGTGCCCCAGCAGCAGCGCCATCACCGGCGTAATCAGGTTGATCAGGGCAATGCGCCCCGTATCCATATGTTTGATCATGTAGTAATACAGCATAAACCCCAACACAGAACCGACCACCCCCAGATAGACGATCGCCGTCAGCGCACGCGCCTCAACCGAAGCGGGCCACGACTCACCTGACAGCCACCAGGCGAGAAAAAACAGCGGCAGGCCCACACTCAGGCTCCCCAAAGTAGTCGCCAGCGGCGGGCTGTTATCACCCACTTTCTTGATCCAGACCAGCCCTAGCGCCTGAATCAGCACAGCGAGCACCAAGGCTGCCAGGCCAAGCGCCGTACCTTCGCCCAAATGCAGCGCGCCCCAAAACACCATCAGCAATCCGGATAGCCCGAGCAAGATGCCCGCCAGCTTATGACGTGTCACGGCCTCCTCTTTGAGCCACACCATGGCACCTAAACTCGTGATCAGCGGCGACATGCCGAACAACACCGAGATCATGCCTGAACTGACATATTGAGACGCCCAATAAGCCAACACCATCGTGCCGAACATGCTGGATCCGCTCGCCAGATAGCTATGCAGCGCGCGCCGATGCAGCGGGAATCGAACGCGAAACAGCAGCAGCAACAGCGCGCACAACACAACGCCTATCGTCATGCGCGAGAGCACCGCGAAGCTGAATCCCGCCCCCAGCGCGCTCCATTTTATGGCGAGTGGCGTCGTCGACCAGATCAGCACAACCGAAATAAAGGCAGCAGGCAAATACATAATGCTCCGATGAAATGCGTTGCAACAAAGAAGGCCACAATTCGTGGCCTTAATTAACTCAATGTGCGGATTTTACACGTCAAGCAGAAGAAGCGACCGAGTCATGAAAATTCCACTTAAACGCGCCGGAGTCATTTGAAAAAACACTTTGAAATTTAATGTCCTGCTCGCGCAATCTTGCTCTGATTTCACTAGGCTTTGCCTGTTGAAACGAGGCTAAGGTTGCAATCCGGCTTTGCACGCGCGTATCACCGACTACCGTTGTAATCTCACAGCCAATTTTTTCACACAACTTTTCCCGTGCCTCCAGCAAGTGCACCTGCTCACGAATAAAAACCTGTGCCCGCGCAACCTGCTCGCGCTTTTCAGCGGTCAAACGACTGCCAGCGCCCATCTGACCTGTAAATCGGGCCGTCATTTTTTGCCAGCCCTCCTGCTGCACCGCGCTGAGCTGAATCTTCCCCTGCCGGATACTGGTTGCCAGCGCAAGATATTTGGCGAACTCTGCATCAGATTTAAGCTGTGCCAGTTCCGCCTCCTTGGCCTCAACGATTTTATTGCAGCCCTCGATTTCGCAATTCATCTGTTGTATTTGCGCTTCCAGCACCGACAAATCAGGCACCAGAATAAAAATCAGCGTCTCTTTTCCGCGACGCGCACCGCTCGAGTTGATCTGAACATTAAGCCCTGCGATATTGCATCCTTCTGCAGAACCGATCTGAAGCGTTTGAGCGACGATCTCACAATTGACCGCGCGGTCGATAAGAACCGACTCGCCCACGATCAGGCAACTCTCGGCATATTGCAAGGAAACCTGTCCTGAACACGCCTCAATGACCGAATTGAAGGCCCGACCGCATGAGGTCACATCCCCGCCGTAACTTTTAGCGCTGCCACCCGAGAGGTTCGCCTCGAGCAGAATAAATCCACCTTGCGATATCACATCCCCGTAGACATCGGAGTGGAAGGTCATATTTTTGCCTTCGACAACCCGCCCCTCCTGCACCTCGCCATGCTCAATAAACTCGTTCCCGGCCAGCAACAAATCACCGCTCGTTTTAAGACTCACCCCCGCCTTATTTTCGATGGATTCCGTAACCGCAATGTGATTCGTTTCCAGACTCAGCGACAAAAATCCGTCCTGACTCGCGACGATATATTCGCACCCGTCCTGAATTTCAACATGAGTACCGCTACCGGCTAGCGCAGACAAGTCGATCGCATCTTGCGGTAAATCAACCGGGATCAGCTCGCCGCTGACCGTGTACCCGTGACTGCCCAAGATTCTGTTTTTCTTTTTGAGGAGTCGGGCTCCCTGCACGATTTGCGGAAAACGATCCTGAAACTTACGCAGATCGGCTTTGCCATTTAACAGCAGTTTTGGCGAATTATCACGGTGCAAAGCATCGCACGCCTCTACTATTTCCGCATCAGCACCTGCGATCGCATCAAGCTGAGCGGCAATCTCCATGCGCACCGTCTTACCGCGAACAATCACGTCATTCACAGCTTCAACATCAAGTCCATAACGGACCCCCTTGAGCCACATATCGGTGATAAATTCATCCAGATCGAGCCGTGTTGCCTGTCTGACTTTTTTACGCGCCATGCCCGCAATGACCTGTGCGCCGGCATCCTCGCCATAGAGCGGCTCTTCAACAACCGCCTCAATCTCGACAGGCTCAAAAAAATAGACCGCATGCCGGCTATCCGCATCCAGCTTCACCGCTTTGTATAACGCACGCCTGTCTGATGAGAAATCGACAACCTCACTGGCCAGCCGCAATTTTTCAGGGTTGCCGCACCCGACTAATGTGCGGTCAAAGTCGTACAATAAACTGGAAAAAATCGAATAATCGAGCCCCTTAAATCGCGCGCCGTCAGTAAACAGACTATTGACCACATTTGCAAATTCACTCGCGGACGGGCACTGAGACACATCGACGAAAATCCCGTCGTTCTGCCTTAACAGACCGTCAGGCAGCACAATCGGCTCACAATTTTGTTGATTGCTCCCATGTTTCATATTCAGATCAGATGACTGTGATTAACGATGTTTTATCTCACAAGCAGGCATCCGTTTTACGCAAACGGCCGGCAATAACGCGCATCACATGCAGCGCAAAGTTAGGTGTCTGTTGAATGAGGAAATTAAAGCGCTTCTGATCTACCGGTAAAAAAGCACATTCGCTTTTGGCAATCACGGTTGCCGAATGTGCCACGTTATCTATCATCGCCATCTCGCCCAATATGGCGCCGGGTTCAGAGGTTTCCATGATCCGGCCGTGTACGACAATCTCGGTCGCGCCTGACATCAACACATACATCACGCCCCCCATATCCCCCTCTTTGAACAACACTTCACCGGCTGCCAATGTTTTCAATTCGGTCTCATGTCGAAACAACTGCGCTAAATTCATACGACGACTCTCTTCTTAATTAATTAACGGTGTGATTCTATCCGAAAGTGCGCCGCACTCGCAGATTTTCAGCCCGGCTGAACATACCGGCAATAGGTCTCGCGGATGAACATCGTGGCGAGCAATCCTGCCAGCGAAAATCCCAGCAAAATTGCGATGCCCGGCTGATAAGCAGCCAGACCGCCACCACCCGCCCGGTCGATCGCCCAGCCTACCAGCGGCTGCATAATCGCGGTGCCGAGAAATCCGCCGATATTGACCACGCTGGTCGCCATTCCGGAGAGCGCATGCGGATTGACCTCCTTGGCGCAAGACCAACTCAGGGTGAAACTCGGCGCACACAGCCCCATCACAAAAAATAATGCATACCCCGTCATGCCGCTCATCGTCACGCCAAACAACAGGGGCAGCCAGCACAGGCAATACGCCAGCGCACCGGCGATCATGACAGGCTTACGCCGCCCGATCCGGTCAGACAGCATGCCGATAAAAAAAGCGCCGATCGCAAATCCTGCCAGCAGCAAGGTCGTATGGTTAGCCGCCTGCGAGCGATCCATGCCATACACATCGCGCAAAAAAGGGATCGCCCACAAGCCGGCGAAAGCGAACAGTGAGCCTGCCAGTCCCATGTTCACCCAAAGTCCCGGCCAGGTCGCACGATTTTTCAGCACCACCAGCAGTCCGTCATACCAGTGCCCGGCATGAGCCTCATGTGCCGCACGCCCATCGAGTTCCCGCATACTGGGCAAGCCTGCACGGCCCGGATGATCGTGCACCCAATACCAGTCCAGCAACGCAAAAACCAGCGACACCACACCGACAACAACAAACGCACTGCGCCATGAAATAAAATTCAATGCCCAGGCCAGAGGCGCGGCCGCAAGCAATGAGCCTACATTGCCCAGCAAGATAGTCAGCCCCGTCATCGTGGCGAAATGCCGGTCGTGAAACCAGGCCGCATTGAGTTTCAACAGTGAGATGAAAGTCACCGATACACCCAGTCCCACCAGCAGACGCCCAACCGAAGCGGCAGCCAGCGTATCCGCCATACCGAACAACAGCGAACCCGCTCCCGCAATCAATCCGCCCGCAGCCACCACCTTACGCGGCCCCAGCGTATCGACCAGAATCCCGGTGGGAATCTGCATGACCATATAAACATAAAAATAGGTCGCCGCCAGCCCGCCCAACTCCGCGCCAGTGGCATGGAAAGTTTGCTGCAAATCATTGGATATCGCCGCCGGCGCAAAGCGATGAAAAAACGACAACACATAGGCGAGCCCGACAATGGTAAAGGCAGTCCAGCGCAGCCGGACAAGCTGAATTGTTTGATGATGAGTGAGCATAAATTATATATTTCGCTTTAGCGATACATCCCTATGATTTACAAGTAAAATTTTTATTAAATATCTTAAAAATCCGGCTAAAAAAAACGGCAATCGCCTCCTGCTGTCAACCAAGCCCATTTTGCCGCGTTAATGGCAGCATGGCTAACACTGGCCGAAATATCGAAGGTGACTAAAATGGGCAAGCTGGACACGGATTCGTTTGAACAATTCCTAGAATCAATTAAACAAGCGGGCGTCGTCATTTTTAACGAGCACGACTTACGCGAACGCATGGCCGAGGCGCATAACTGGCGCTTTGCTTTTACCACCATGCTGGCAAACGGTCACCGTGCGGGCATCTTTTTTGAGGACAAAGGCCACAGAATAGATGAAAAGAAGATACACCGCGCGTTTAGCAAATTTAAACTGCCGAAAAGCTCGGAAGCGATTTTAGCGTCCACGCTGAATTCTGTTCACTAGTCGACGTGCTGCGCTCATCGCGCCAGCGCCTGCAACAACGCCTTGAGCAGGGCATAACAGTGCCCGACCGACTCAATTTCGACACGTTCGCCGGGCGCGTGAGCCCCCTGTATATCGGGCCCGAATGAAATCATGTCTAAGTCGGGGTGACTGGATGCGAGCAGACCGCATTCCAGCCCCGCATGAATCACCTGCAAACCGGCAGCCTCACCGAATTGAGCCATATAGACCTGCTGGCACAAAGCCAGCAACGGCGAATCCGGGTTAGGTGTCCAACCGGGGTACGCGCCGTCCTTACAAGCGTTCATGCCGTGTGCTGCCGCGTAAGCGATGAGTTTATCCGCCAGCGCATCGGCGCTTTCATCACGCAGTGAACGAACCTTGAAGGTGACTTTAAATTCACCGGCCGCTAAGGTCGCCACACCCAGATTGCTCGACGTGTCGGTGACACCTGGAAAATCCTGGCTGACGCAGGATACCCCGTTGGCAACCGTGTCGAGAAAGGCCAGCACTCGCAGCTGATCCGCCGGCAAAATAGCGGCATCAGGGATCGTATCGAAATGCTGGCACGAGAAGGCCACCGCCGGATCAATCGTTGCAAAGCGCGTGCGCCACGCCTGATGGCGATGCTGTACCCATTCATCGATATTCACGGCAATCGCAGCAGGCAGCGCACACTCGGCATACGCCTCGCGCGGAATCGCATTACGCGCAGCCCCCCCTTGCAGACGCATCAACCTGACATCGGTATGCGCCGACAGATCGCGCAGCGCCTCTGCCAGCAATTTAATCGCATTGCCGCGCCCCAGATGAATATCGATACCGGAATGTCCGCCGCGCAAACCGGACACCTCGAAGCGCACCAGCACGTAATCGGGCGGCACCGCGTCAAACTCGCATTCGCTGCGCACCTCCACATCCACGCCGCCCGCGCAGCCCAGATAAAAATGCCCCCACTCCTCGGTATCCAGATTGATCAGCGTGCGCCCCTGCAAGGTGCCGGGTGCCAGCCCCCGCGCGCCATCCATGCCCGACTCTTCGTTCACCGTCAGCAGCACCTCGATCGCGGGATGCTTCAAACCGGGTTCGTCTAATGCGGCCAGTGCGAGCGCGACGCCGATCCCGTTATCTGCGCCCAGCGTGGTGTTCGGCGCACTCACCCAGCCGTCACGCACCTCAACGAAAATCGGATCGCGCAAAAAATCGTGCAACGTGCCCGCATTGGCCTGACAAACCATATCCAGATGCCCTTGCAGTATCACGCCGGGACGCGCTTCACAGCCGGGCGTCGCCGGCTTTTTCAGAATCAGATTGCCCGCGCCATCGACCCCAGCGGCAATGCCGCGCGAGGCCGACCACGCAATCAGGTGGGCAATGAGAGCGTCTTCATGCCTCGAGGCACGGGGAATTTCGCACAGGCTGGCAAAATGCGCCCAGACGGATTGAGGTTCAAGAGCTTTCAAATTTGTCAGCATTATTTTTCCTGTTTCATCCACGCCAGCAGCCCCTCACCTGCCCGCCGTCCGCTGGCAAAACAGGCGGTCAACAGATACCCGCCGGTAGGGGCTTCCCAATCGAGCATTTCGCCGGCGCAAAAGACGCCGGGCAAAGCTCGCAACATCAATCGCTCATCGAGCGCCTCAAAAACCACGCCGCCGGCCGTGCTGATCGCCTCATCCAGAGGGCGGGTTGCGACCAGCGTAAGCGGCAAAGATTTAATCGCTGCGGCCAGTTTTTCGGGCAAGTCGAAGTCTTCCCGCGGCAACTGTTCGCGCAGCAAGCCGACCTTGACGCCTTTGAGATTCGCGCGGCTTTGCAAATGACTGGACATTGAGCGCGAACCGCGCGGATGAGCGATCTCCCCGAGCAGACGCGAGAGCGATTTGGCGGGCAAAAGATCGATATGAACGAGGGCGCTGCCCTCGGCCAAAATCTGCTCACGCAGCAAAGCGGACAAGGCGTAGATCAGCCCGCCCTCAACCCCGTGCTCCGTTACCATCAGATCGCCTTGTTTGGTATGCAAGATGCCCTTGCTGTCGGTAAAACTCACCGTCACTGATTTCATCGGCTCGCCGGCGAATTTGCCGGCAAAATAAGGGCTCCAGCTCACCTCAAACCCGCAATTGGCGGGTTTAAGCGGCGCGACCGCAACGCCCCGGCCAGCGAATAACGGCACCCATGCGCCGTCGGAACCGAGCCGCGCCCAACTGCCGCCACCCAGCGCCAGCACCACGGCGTCGCTCTGCACCACAACGAGGCAGTCAGGCGTCTCAAAACGAAGGTCGCCCCCCTCCCATCCGCACCAGCGATGCTTCATATGAAATTTAACGCCCGCTTCGCGCAACCGGTGCAGCCAGGCGCGCAGCAAAGGCGCCGCCTTCATATCCTCAGGAAATACTCGCCCCGAACTGCCGACGAAGGTGTTGATGCCGAGCGCCTGCACCCAGGCCCGCAGCGCGTCCGGCCCAAACACGTCGAGCATAGGCGCGATGTGGCTGCTGCGCGCCCCATAGCGGGAGACGAATCCGGCCAGCGGTTCCGAGTGCGTGATATTCATGCCGCCCTTGCCCGCCATCAGAAACTTGCGCCCGACAGACGGCATCGCGTCATACAGATCGACCCGCACGCCAGCTTGGCTCAGCACTTCAGCGGCCATCAGCCCAGCAGGGCCACCGCCTATCACGGCAACGGTTTTATTTGTCATCATTTTATTCTCACCGGCTCGCCCATTTCTGTTGCATCACATAAGTCGCATTGCAGTGCCGCAGCACGAAATCTGTTCATCAATCTCAACGCCTGATCTGACAATCGGCAAACACAAAACCATCGCGCGTCACCACTTCGCCCGTCTCAATATCGAGTGCACGGGTGAACATCGGGCCATCGAACACAAAGCTGTGAAATTCGCCGTTTTCACCGCAAGGATCAATACCGGACGGGAAACTGGCCAGCAATTCCGGCGTCAATTCGCACCCGGCGAACGCTGCGGGCAGTACCTTAGGATCGATGCAGGTCAGGCAGGCGCGCAGCCCGCCGGCCAGCATCTCTTCTAGCAATTCCAGCGTCGGCTTCCCCCACAACGGAAAAATCGGCGCTATCCCGCTGCCCTGCATACGCTGCTCGCGGTAATCTCGCACGTCCTGCAGATACAAATCCCCGAATGCCATGCACTGCACATCCGCCGCCTTGGCGCGCGCCATAAAGGCCGTCATCACGTCAGCATATTGCGCATCTGAACACGGATAGGGAATTTCAATCAGGTGCAGCGGCAAACCGACCGCCCGCGCCTGCTCACGCAGCAATTCGACACGCACCGCATGCATGGCGACGCGCGCGAAGGTCGCGTTAACGGTGGTAAAGAGCCCCGCCACCTCGTATTCATCGGATTGACGCAACACATGCAGCGCCCAGGCGCTGTCCTTACCGCTGCTCCAGCTGAGCCAGGTCTTCTTAGCCATTCACATCGCCGAACAACGCATCGAGCGGATTGAGAGTCGCGGGCGCTTTTCCGGAAACGCGTCTGGCGGCAAATTCTTCTTCGATATTGTCGCGGTAAAAACTCCACGCCGCGCCCGATGAACTGAAGCGACGCCACAAATCCTCACTCACCGCGCTGTACTGTAAGCAACTTCCGTCATCGAGTTGCACCTGCAATATTTTGGCCCGCGCATCGTAGCCTATCGCACGCAACTTACCCGAATTAATTTTTTTCATGTCCATCGTTAAGTCCAGAATTCGTTTTGAATATTCAAAGGACAGCACTGCCGTCAGTGCGCCAGCCGGTTGAGCAAAACGACCTGCAAATCCCGGCGACTGTCGAGTACTGCCATCACCAGCACGCGCTGACTTTCAATCCGGTAAACGATGCGCCAGGGCGCGCTAATGATTTCCCGGTATTGCGATATGCCAGTGTGCAGCAGTTCAGGCACTATGCGACCGCGATTGGGCAAGGTGGCAAGCTGACCGGCCTTAGCCTCCAGTTTATCCAGAATCACCAGCGCATTCTCAACGCTGTCCTGCGCGATGTAGTCGATGATCCCGGTTAAGTCCTGCTGTGCGGTGTCCGTCCACAACACCTGATGCGTTTTAGCCATGTTGCTTTTGCCCCGCCAGCAAGGAGGCACGCATCGAACTGAACACCTCAGACTGCGAAGTTAGGCGATTCCGACTCACGTCCGCCTCGCCCTGAACCATCAGTTTGAGCATCAAAAAAGCATCTTGCTGGGCGCGGTAGGTTGCGTAATCCTGCACCACCGCGCTTGCCGAACCATTCTGTGTCAGGATGATATTGGCCCCGCCGCGCGTTTCCTGCAACAGACGACTGGCAGAAGTTTTAAAGTCGGTCAGACTGATGATTTTCTCTTGCACGATAGATAACCGAATAAGGATTGAATTCGGGCATTTTAACGAGTACACCAATAAAGGCAAGACGAATCAAGTGATAATGCGGCATTAACTTCGCTTCAGTCCGACTAATGCGATGCGCCCCCGCAAATTTGACGATGCGCTAATGCAAGACCAGCCCCTGAACACTCGTGCCCCGTGTGCCCGTGCAATGACCGTGCATGTATTGATGTCGACACCCCCAAGCGATTGTTGCAGCGACTCAGGCAGCCGCCAGAACAACGCGGTTCCTGCCCTGTTTTTTGGCGTCGTACATCGCGATATCTGCGCGTCGCTGAATGTCCGCAATGGTTTGGTCGGCAGGGACTCTGTGTGCCACGCCGATGCTCAGCGTAATCCGGTAAGGCTCGTTGTCAGCACTGACCAGCGTCAAAACCTCCACGCTTTGCCGTATTTTTTCTGCCAGCAGCATCGCACCACTGACCTCGGTGTTCGGCAAAAATACCACAAACTCCTCTCCGCCGATCCGCCCCACAATATCACTTTCGCGGCAGCTGTTGACAATACTCGCCGCCACGGTACGCAGCACGGCATCTCCTGTCGCGTGACCGAATCGGTCATTGATCGATGTTGACGTCAACAAAATGATCCAAAACAGCGTTCTGCAACATTTCACGGGCGATTTTTGCTTTGGTGATAACAGCGGTGAAATTTCGCCACTCGGCATAGCCCAAAAGATACTGAAGATCGCGCGCAAGCCAAAATTCAACCCCGCCATCGGTCCGTTGCGCGTGAGCTTCAAAGTTATCTGTCAGAGAGTGAATCCGGTCGATTTTCATGGCTTGATCTCCGTAGATACCTCAATCATCGCTCAGCGATCTTCCGTTTGAAAAAGCTATGGTGGAACTAATCTCATTAATGTCATTCAAGCTTGTCCAACAACGAAACAATAGAATCCTTTGAAGGAACAATATTAACAATGCCAGTTTCAGGGGCGATGAGAACAATATATTCTGAAGTCGCAATCACTCTTCGGCCAGATTGGGTCTTACCATCCTTGCTTGTTACCTTCAGACATGTCGCGAAGTACGGGCTAGCGCTATTTTTTTCATTCTTATTTTGATTGGCCAATAATGAAAAATGCGCTGCACGTCGAGCATCTACCGATTCGAATGGGCTGCATCTTACTGGTTCAATTACGCTATCATAAAAATAATGATTTGCCAGACCCATTCCAATAAAGAAAGGCATGATGCAAAGTACCAGCATGCCTAAAAATAGATATGGAACAAGCCAAATCCCCCCACCCACAACACCTACACCAGCACAAAGAGCAGCGGGCCTCCAATAAGATATTCGTCTTATAAGAAAACTCTTCACCTTGGGATGAGCGGTCTTGAGGCTATTAACTACCAAAGATCTCAAATTCTTTACACACAAAAAAATGCCCCATAACACCAAGACAAAAATCGCTCCAAAGCAGGTAAAAATGAACACCTGATCAAACCAAATTGACCATTTTTGTTCATCACCTATACGAATAATCAATTCCGCTACCACATAAGCTGCGGCGGCTAAATAATCCCCTGGCCCATGTAACACTTGATGAATATCAACACCAAACCCCTCCAGAGCGAGAGCGACACCAAAACCAAAAAACATCATAAGTATTCCAAGGCTTGAAATTACCACCAAAAAAACTTTGGAAATATATTCAATATTTAACTTGGCACTTACATGAGGAGCATCTTGAAAATTTCTCGCACAGCAATTTAATGGCTTGCAACGTTGTACCCAACACGGCCTACCATGCACACTTTCTTTTAGATTATTTCGAGTAAATTTGGTACGCATTTTTATGCTAATTGCTAATCTAAATTGAAAAATTCATAATCTTGAGAACACGGGGACCGCCCCCATAATTACTAAACGGGAGACAGACGAGGATTTTGAAATCATTGAACAAAAACCGTGGTCTATCCCCAATTACTATTTATTCCAACGTCTTCAGGGTTTCATAATGAGCGTTGAAAATATTTTCCCCAAAAGATGTATTAACTTCCAAGCACAAAGTTTTCCAATTAGTTATTGCTTGATTATGTTCATCACGAGCATTGTTCCAGCTTTGTTTAATTTCGCGAACTTTAGACTCATCAAATTGACCACTTTGCAAAAGGAACTCAAATTGATAATAGCCATCACGACAAAATGACACATATTGCTGAACCCACGCTGATGTCTCTGACGTAACTAGTTTGAAATTTTTTGACGTGCTAGTACTAATAGTTGGCTGCAGATGTTCGAGCCATGCCGACAAGGTGTAATAGTGAGAGTGGCTGGGGCGGATAAACTTCTGCATTTCCGATGTTCGTGATGCGCTATCCCAAACACCCCAAACAGTATCTGAATGATTAGGTTCCATCAGAGGCTGAAATCTACGAAGAGATGCAAAAATTTCAGGAAGGTAATTGCTTTCAAATTGCCTCCGTTTCAAATATGCATTCCATTTTTTTACTCCTTGAATAATTGCTGGCACGACAAGAAAGATAAGTACGATAACCACATATGCAGCTATCGCCAGACTACCCCACCAAGATGAATTGTTCTGTGCCAGAAAGGATATCGTTGGTATCAACAGCGCACCGATTGGGAGAACGTAATCCTTGAATATGGAAGACTTCTGCTCTTTTACATCTTCTGGATTTCTAAATGCCATCCAATTTCCCATATTCGAATAACTCCTCTTTATTTCCTTGCTCCACCGTCTGGCGAAGCTGACCCCATTAGCGGATTAACTGGACTCTGGCTACTTATTGCCTCTGTTTCGAATCTGCTCGTCAACTCTTTTTGCCAAGAATAATTCAAAATCAGGGTGTTTTGATACTTCAAAAAAATTATTGTCGCTAGCTATGCGCTGGCGTGCTTTTAGAAAAAATTCGAGATGCATGACACCAGATTTATTCAACGCAGATATACACGCCACAATTCTTATCCCAATTTTCTTATCAAGATTTAGCTCTTCAAGCATGGGGTACAGAATTTCTTTCCAACTTCTTGGGTCGTCGTCAGTTGGTATAACAGCAACACCTTCCGGGAAGGTTAGCCAGTAAATTTTATTCTGAGTTGAGGTTGAAAATATAACTTCTGATGCGATTTTAAATATAGCCTGATCCTCAATGAGCTCACCCTTACGAGGTCTTACCAAGCGGGGATTGTTAGATGTGGAGCTTATAATTTCTCCATTAAGGCTGGTAAGAATACCAATGTATTCAGAGGAGATTTTTGAGCCAATTTTATAAAATGTAGCAATAAGAGAAGTTCCCACCGTTTTTTGTATCGTTTCAAGCGCATCTGCTGGATGCTGAGTGCTTAGCAATAATTCCACCCACTCTGATGGCATCAACAACTCTGCTGCGAACCGGTTGGCCTCAACTTCGCCGTCGTGATAAAGGCTATTGGCATAAGCATGATTCTCATCCGTATGAGAAAAAATGGTACCTATATGCCAAGGTATGAAAATATGTCCAAGCTCATGAGCCATCGTAAATTTCTGTCTGGTAGGTGGCAAACTGGTAGAAATAATAACGACAGGCTGCTTATCTTTAGATTTCAAATTGATGGATATTCCATCAACATCACCGGGAATACTTCCATACCTTAAATCAGCTTGCATTGACAAAAACTCGGCAATATCAAAACCCGGCTTAAGTTTATGCCTTTTTATTACTAGCCTAGCCAACTTTTCCTCCGCAGAGTTAACAGATGCCATGCTCTTTTTTTAACCACTTAACAATTGAGTTGATTTCGTCTTTACTTGACCCTCTAGCAGCCATCGGCAAGGAAAAAAATTCATCTATGGCCACTTCGACTGGTATGCGTCTTTGCCTAGCATGTATGATGAAATTGATGTTATCGGGATCTTTCATCCACAACACATACTCATCCTTGGTCATACCAAGAGCTTCACGCAGACTGATATCGCCTTTAATTTCTCCTTGATGCCATCGATCTACGACAGAATCAATATCAGAGAAAAAAGCGTCTCCATTAAGACAATCGTCAATAAAATTAGACATCAAGTTTTCTCCCACGAACAGCCTCTTTCATCAAGTCACCGTTTACCGAATGTAATGCGCCAAGATGCCTACCTTGCTTATCAAATGCTTCGATTTCACCATGCAAACTATCCCAAGTAAAAAATCGGGTTCGTTCCTTGTTCGCCCATACTTTTTTTGCGCCAATTATTTTTATTACCTCACAACCATCCAAAAAACATGGTTTGGGACGCGGAACGCCACCCATCTTTACCTCCTCAGTGGCATATCCCAATGGGCGCTTCGCCCAGACTAAACATACCCGCTCAGCAAAACGTTATCGGCTAATAGGTTTGTAGCGAATGCGCTTTGGTTTCGCGCCTTCTTCGCCCAAGCGCTTACGCTTATCAGCTTCGTATTCCTGATAGTTACCGTCGAAGAACGTCCATTTGGAATCACCTTCGCAGGCCAGAATGTGCGTCGCGATACGGTCGAGGAACCAGCGATCATGGGAGATCACCGCAACGCAACCGGCGAATTCCAGCAACGCGTCTTCCAGCGCACGCAAAGTTTCCACGTCCAGATCGTTGGACGGTTCATCCAGCAGCAACACGTTACCGCCCGCAATCAGGGTTTGCGCCAGATGCAGACGACCGCGTTCACCACCGGATAACTGACCGACCAGTTTTCCTTGATCGCCGCCCTTGAAGTTGAAGCGACCGATGTAGGCGCGCGCAGGCGTTTCGTATTTGCCGACGGTGAGAATTTCATTGCCGCCTGAAATCGCATCGAACACGGTCTTCTCGTTATCCAATGAATCGCGTGCCTGATCGACGTGGGCGATTTTGACGGTCTGACCGATCTTGACTGAGCCTGAATCCGGTACTTCCTTACCCGTGATCATGCGGAACAAGGTCGATTTACCCGCACCGTTCGGGCCGATAATACCGACGATGGCACCTGGCGGCACCTTAAAGCTCAGATTATCAATCAGCAAACGGTCGCCGTAGGCTTTGGACACGCCGTCAAACTCAATCACTTCATTACCCAGACGTTCGCCAATCGGAATAAAGATTTCCTGAGTCTCGTTGCGCTTTTGATGTTCCTGCGAATTGAGTTCCTCAAAACGGGCGATACGCGCCTTGGATTTGGCCTGACGCGCCTTCGGATTTTGACGCACCCATTCGAGTTCCTGCTTCATCGCCTTGGAATGAGCATCCAGTTGCTTCTGTTCCTGCGCCAGACGCTCGCCCTTTTGCTCCAGCCACGACGAATAATTACCCTTCCACGGAATGCCGTGGCCGCGATCCAGCTCCAGTATCCACTCGGCCGCATTGTCGAGGAAGTAACGATCATGGGTGACAGCCACCACGGTGCCGGGGAAGCGCACCAAAAATTGCTCCAGCCATTCGACGGATTCCGCATCCAGATGGTTGGTCGGCTCATCGAGCAGCAGCATATCGGGCTTGTCGAGCAGCAGTTTGCAAAGGGCCACGCGGCGCTTTTCACCGCCGGAGAGGTTTTTGATAACCGCATCCCATTCAGGCAGACGCAACGCATCAGCGGCGATTTCCATCAACTGATCGGAACCTGAACCTGCTGCTGCGATGATATTTTCCAGACGCGCCTGCTCGGCGGCGAGTGCATCGAAATCGGCGTCTTCTTCAGCATACGCGGCATACACTTCGTCCAGTTTCGCTTGCGCCTGCATCACTTCGCCCAGCGCCTCTTCGACTTCCTGACGCACGGTATTTTCAGGATTCAACTGCGGTTCCTGCGCTAGATAACCGATGCGGATATTCGGCAAATGCTGCACCTCTCCCTCGTACTCCTTATCCACACCCGCCATGATGCGCAGTACGGTCGATTTACCCGAACCGTTCAAACCCAGCAGACCGATCTTGGCACCAGGAAAGAAACTAAGAGAAATATCCTTAATAATCTGACGCTTAGGAGGTACGATTTTGCTGACGCGCAGCATAGACATTACATATTGAGCCATGATGTTTTTTCGATGAATTAAAAATATCTCCAAGCTTAACCGATCGCGCCCTACTTTGGGATAGGGTCAACGATCCGCCTGACAAATTCCCCCGCCTGAAACTCAAGGGTATGAGTAGCGCGATGCGTGGCGACTTGATAAGATGAGGCGCTGCTTTTGACAATCTACCGGAGCGTTAAAATGAAAATCACCCTGAAAAAATTGTTGTCGGAACTGAACAAGGATCTGGAATGGGAATATGCAGCGGCGATCCAGTATGTGCAACATGCCGCTACCATCAACGGCGCACAATTCGATTCGATCCAGAAAGAATTGCTCATCCACGCTCAGGAGGAAATGCAGCACGCGGTGATGCTCTCCGAGCAAATTGACTATCTGGGCGGCACCCCCACGGTTGATGTCGAAAAGCGCGAGCTATCCTCCAATAGCCTGGAGATGCTGAAACAAGATCTCGAAGGCGAAGAAAACGCCATCGCCCGTTACAAGGAACGGATCGGACAGGCAGAAGCGCTCAAAGAATATGGTTTACGGCGCGTACTGGAAGATATCCTGATTCAGGAAGAAGAACACAAGCGCGACATCGCCAACGCCTTGTCGAAATAAAAGCCCACCGGCTTACTTTCTGCGCACCACCGCCTTGCGCAGTTCCTCCATCAGCAGCATGACGGGCATGAAGGCGATGATAAGCAGCCAAACTTTAACGCCTATCGGCATCGTCCCGAACAGCGCGTTGCCCCACGGCGTGTAATCGATCAAAAGCAACAACAAAATCTCAGATGCGACCCCGTACCAGATCAGGCGATTACGCCGATGCGTACGGCTAAAGACAGACACCTGTGCATGGCGGCACAAAAACACATTCACCACCTGCATCGCAATGATCGCTGACAGGCAAGCCGTGGTGGCCTGCAAATACAGCTTGTCGTGCAACCCAGGCATAACGCCCCATTGCCAGCCACCGCCTTGCAGCACGAAGAAAAATACCGCCATCGCTGCCGCCGCCTCCAGCACCCCTAAAAACAAATAAGCACGCAGCAAGGCCGCCCAACTCAGCAATCGCTCGCGTCTAGCGCGCGGCGGACGCTGCATGGTGTCAGGATCCGGCCTTTCCGCACCGAGCGCGAGCGCCGGCAAAGTATCGGTTCCCAGATCAATGGCCAGTATCTGAATGACCGTGAGCGGCAGCGGAATTTTGAATAACGCAAAGGCCAGATAAGGCACGAGCTCCGCCACGTTATGGGTCAAAATATACGTAAAAAACTTGCGCAGATTGTCGTACACCGCGCGACCCTCCTCAATTGCGGCAACGATCGAGGCAAAGTTATCATCGAGCAGGATGATGTCGGCAGACGCTTTTGCGACATCAGTGCCGGACAGTCCCATCGCAATTCCGACGTCAGCGCATTTCAACGCCGGCGCGTCATTCACACCGTCGCCCGTCACGGCAACGACCTCGCCACCGCGCTGCAGGGCCTGCACAATGCGCATTTTCTGATCGGCGGCGGTGCGCGCAAAGATCAACTCAGGTTCATGGAGCAGCAATTGCAAATCCGCATCCGACATCTGGCGCAACCGGTCTCCGGTAACTGCGACAGGATCAGCCGCCAGACCGATTTCACGCGCCAGCGCACAGGCCGTCTGCGGATGGTCGCCGGTAATCATGATCACGCGTATCCCTGCCGCATGGCAGATTTTAATCGCCGCAGGCACCGCTTCACGCGGCGGATCAATCAGGCCGGCAAGCCCTGCGAAAATCAATTCAGAATCCCGCGACTCCTGCGCAACCAGGGCCGGCAAACTGCGATAGGCCAGCGCCAGCACGCGCAAGCCTTTTTCGGCCATTTGCTCCTGAACCGCCAGCAAGCCGGCGCGGCCTGTTTCATCGAGCGGCACCACCTCGCCGTTTGACCACAGCGCGCTGCACAGCGGCAAAACAGATTCCGGTGCCCCCTTGCAATACAGGGTCGCACCTTGCGGTGTAGCGCAGATCACCGACATGCGTTTTCGTTCAGTATCGAACGGGATTTCATCGAGCCGCGTCAAAGGTTCACGCACAGCCTTCACACTCATCAGCAAGGCAATTTCCATCGGGTCGCCCTGCCACACCGCGCCGCCCTCCTGCTCAATGCTGCGCAGATCATGACAATACTGCATCACGTCCAACATCGGCGCGTCATCCGGCAGTTCCTCAGGCGACAAGCGCTCACCTGAGCAATAGACCTGTCTCAGGCTCATGCAATTTTGCGTCAGCGTGCCGGTCTTGTCCGAACAAATCACACTCGCCGCACCCAGCGTTTCAACGGCGGGTAAATGACGTACCAGCGCGTTTTTCTTCGCCATGCGCTGCGTCGCCATCGCAAGCGACAATGTGACGGTAGGCAGCAAGCCTTCAGGCACATTCGCAACGATGATACCGATTGCAAACACCAGGTTTGCCCAGAAGGACAAACCGATCGCCTGTCCGATAAAGAAGAAGGAAACACCCAGCAAGGTCGCAAACAAGGCAATCAGTCGCGACAGGCGCATGATTTCCTTTTGCAAGGGCGACAAGGGCTCGGCGGCCGTTTGTGTCAGGCGTGCGATGTTGCCGAACTCGGTGTGCATTCCGATAGCGTAGACGATGGCGCGCGCTTCCCCTGAAATCAGCGAAGTGCCCGCATGAAGGCTATTCTGCCCCCCGGACGCCAATTGCACGTCGCGCGACTGAGGCCGAGACTCCCCGGTGAGATTGGCGGTGTTCACCCGCACCCCGAAGGCTTCGATCAACCGGCAATCTGCCGGCACGTCATCACCTGCCGCCAGCAGGATCACATCCCCCGGCACCAGCTCTGCGACCATCAACTGCACCGCATGCCCGTCGCGCAGTGCTGTCGTGTGATGCGGCAACAGATTGTTCAGGGCCGCCAGTGCTTTTTCCGCACGGTATTCCTGCCAGAACGAAAAAATCCCGTTGATCAGGATCACGCCTAACACCGCATATCCTAAGGTCGCCATGCCCTGCCCGGGATCGCGCCATTCGGCAAAAAATGCCAGCCCTGCGGCAAACCATAAAATCAGCGCAAAAAAATGGGTAAACTCCCTGAACAACCGGATAAGAAGTGGCGTGCCCGCTATTTTTTCCAGCTGGTTAGCGCCATACCGCGCCTGACGCCGGACCGCCTCAGCTTGCGTCAGCCCCTGCGCTGAGCTATGCAGATGCGTGTAGAGTTTTTCTATCGGGTGCAGGCTCATAATTTCCAGTCAGTATTTTCCAGAAAACCGGCGTCGGATGAATCATTCGGCAAGCTAACATAATTAATAGCCCGTTGATGTGCAGCAACAGACAATCAACATCAGACGCTTGCAAGCTATTTCGGGATTATAATGAGAACCGTTACAGGATACTGCGTACTTTCCTGCCTTACAGTCAAGGTATTTAATCCGGCATAGCAGCCGGCCCCTTCAGGCAACCAGCGAGAAAATTCCATGCCAGAATCAGCAATTCGTATCCTGATCGTCGATGACGAACATCTCACACTGAATCTGCACGTTTCAATGGTGAGGCGCGAGGGTTACCAGAATGTCGAAGCCGCAAAGAACGGCCACGATGCACTCAAGAAATTCCTCGTTCTGAAACCTCACATCGTTTTTCTGGATATCGAAATGCCCGACCTCGACGGCATCGACACACTGCGCGCAATCAAAGAGTTTGGCATCACAACCCAGGTCGTCATGATCAGCGCCTCTTTAACGTCTGAGCGTGTAAGCGCTGCACGCGAAGGCGGTGCCGCAGGCTTCATCGTTAAACCGGCTTCGCAAAAAAGACTCGCCGACGCCGTACAAGCCTGCATCAAGCGGTGCGGTCAGGAAGAAGGTGACATTGAGTTATTCATCCTGTCCTGATTGGCAACACAACAGACACCGATTAATCTCCACCTCGAAATTTCCCCGCTTCGACAGCGATAGAAGAGTCATACTTCGCTATCCTCCAGAGAAAAATTAATCGGCACTTTGAACCATTTCGTCACCGTCTGCCCGCCATGACGTGCGGGACTAAAATGCCAGCCTTTAACAGCATGAATTGCGGCATTATCCAGCACATCACGTCCGCTGCTGCTCAATACGCTGATCGCCCCGCACGCCCCCTCGGCCAGCACTTCGACGTTAAGAATGACTTTGCCCTCCCAACCCATTTTGCGCGCCACCATCGGATACGCCGGACGGACGTTGTGCAGGTAACCGGCTTTGTAATCAGGCTCGGTATCCGTTGGCACAGAGACTGCAGGTGAGACGACCACAGGCGCCGCAAGCGGCATCGGCGCCACATCGGCCACATCCCTTACCAGCGGTTTGCTGACGGGCTGCACTGAAGGTTCGATTTTAGGCAGTGGTTTGGGCGGTGGCACTTCAGGCTGAAGTGCTGTGGGCGGCGGCAAAACCATAGACACGGTCATTTCCTTGACTGCCGGCGTCGATTCCACGGGTAGAATATTCCATGCACCCGCCAAAGCGACATGCAGCAGCAGCACCCACGCAACCACAACCAGTCGTTGCGGTTGATTGTCAGGATGAATCGCAAATGAACGTTGAATGGTCATCGGCGTAGTGGATGGCAGCGTCAGCGCGGACATGTCACAAACGCCCTTCCAGTGTCAGCATCACGCCGCGATAGCCGCGTTCGCTGTTGCTCAATTGATACGCATTCCCTGCCGATGTAACATTATTTTGACGCACCGTATCGGCGGCGAGAAGATTCTGACCTGCCATGCGAACCTTATATTGAGGGCTGATCTGATACAACCAGAATGCATCCAACTGACTACGTGCACGGGTGTAACCCCACTGCTCGCCCGGTATTGCCGTTGCACTGCGCCCCGAATGCTGCAAGGTCACGCCATAGGTGGATTTAAGTTTCGGCAGGCTTTGATCCAGCCCCATCGAGAACACAAAGCTCGGCGTGTCGCGTGCCATCCGTGTGACGCCCAACTGCGTGTCACTCACCTCGGCATGCGGTAACGTCAAGTGAGCTTTGACGCTTGCACCCTTCCAGCCCAGACTGTCAGTCCTAATTTTCCCATCCAATTCGACGCCCCAATGCTGCGCTGAACCCGCGTTATACGGCCTGTCCACCCAACGCGCGCCTTCGAGCAACACATGACGTTCGGTGAAATCCTGCGTGGAACGAACATATAAATTCGCACCTAGCACGCCCGCATTCTCCGCCAGATAATGCTCCAGCACGGCCTCAAAATTGACGCTGCGTTCCGGACGAAGATTAGGGTTACCGCGTTTATCTGCTTCAACCGGCGTGTTTGCGCCTATGCTGGGAACGGCGGCATTGCTGATTTCATCAAGCCTTGGCATCTTTAAACCCGCCCCCAGCGAGGAACGCACCACCCATTTATCCAGAGGCTCCCAGCGCGCGGCAAGCGACGGCAGCCAACTCGTCTGTTGCTGAGATACGCCGTTGGAATTAAGCGCGCTGTTTTCGGCACGCAAACCGGTAGTCAAGGTAAAAGACGCCTGCGGAGACCAATCGTTTTGCACCCACAAAATTCCATCGCGTGATAAAGCTAGAAAACTGGCCTGAGCGCCGCTGAAATTCTGCTGATCGTCGCGTTGCAATCGCACCAGTTCTGCACCGACTGACATCATACTCACGCCGTAAGACTGATCCCAGCGTAGTGCCGAGTTCCATTCATTATCCTGACTTAGCAGATGATCGCTGAAACTGCTCAACACATTGGTCGCACTGTAGACATCGCGCCAGGTATCGCTGCTGCGGCGGTTATTGTTCAATGAAGTACGCGCGGTCAGTTTGGCATTGCCCAGATTTTTTTCGCCCTCAACCCGCAGCCGCAAGGTACGGCTCAAACCGCTTTCCCGCGTCAGTCGTTCACCGTTGTAAGCCTGCCCCGTACCGGCAGCAGGATTCGTAAATGCACTCAAATTGCTGGTGGTATTACGCGTCATCGGCCCGTAAAAAAACATCGGCAACACGGTAAAACTGTCGCTACCGTTTTTCCAGCTCAGGCGCGGGCTAATCGCATGATGACCCAGTTTAGTCAGCGCGCTGGCACTTTCCTGTTGCCACAGATTACGCACCCCCGCAGTAGAGTTTTGTCGATCCAGTTGCATACTCATCGGTGCGTTATTCCAAATTAAACCAATCGGCAAAGACCAGGCAAAGCCGCCCTCGCCACCGTTTTTGGTCCACGCCAATTGCTCATTCAGCTCATTGCCGCGCATGCCGACCCCGACACGCATCTCGGTAGAACGCTTAGGGATGGCTTTTTTCATCACCAGATTAACGGTAACAGACGATGCGCCGCCATATTCAGCCGACGATCCGCGCAAAATTTCCACGCGCTCCAAATCGCCGGAAGGCAAACGTCCCATCGCGCCCAATACGGCTTGAGAAGATTGCCGTTCCCCATCTATCAGCACACTCACCGAATCCCGCGTCATGCCGCGCGCGCGCTGCGCATCGCCTTTAATTTCGACGCCGGGCAATTTACCGATCACATCCGCGATGGTCATCACACTCATATTTTCAATCTCACGGCGATCTACCACCACCTTTTGCGTACTGGATTCCCGGCGCTCGGAGACATCGTCACGTTTACCCGTTACCTTGATTTCATCAAGTGTTTGAATCTCTTCGGCACAAACCAGCGCCGCGCCTGATGACAAAATAAGCAAACTAAATAATCGTTTCATAAACCGCCTCTGGTGAAAAAAAAATATATCTAAACAACGGATTGATAACATGACGATCTGAACGTCTCATTACGCAACGGGTCACACCCGCAACGTCATGGATTGATGCTTTGTGTTTGATTAAATACGTCGGCGCTACGCGCTGTCTCACCAACAATAACCTGAGCATTTTTTGCCTTACGGGCACGCGCTTTTTTGGCGTAAATCAAAAATGCCGTTACGCAAATCAGCGTGATCACGATGCCGCTCAATAGAATAATGATCTGACCAAACAGGCCAAATACGCGTCCATTGTGCAGCGGCAATTGCCAGGCGTTGAACGTATCTCCCGCCGTTTCAGCATGGCGATCATGCACATGCATCAGCTCCCCCGTCATCGCATTTACATACACTTTGGTCATACCGACCTCGCGGGTTAAATCCTCCGGCCCGCTCATCGAGACAATGAACTTGCGGGTATCCGGCATAAAGGTCATCGCCGCCACCGCGAGCTCAGGTTGAGTGGCTTGCGCCAATTTGATCGCGCCATCCCATGAAGCGGTATCCGCCAGCCATTTCGCATTCGGGTCGACATGACAGGCGCATTCCACCATCGTCACCGGCGAGAACTTGTTCACCACCCACTTAAACTGCGCGTTTAAATTCAGATAGATACTGGACAAGGCCAACGCCAGCAGCACAGGCAAAATCCACATACTGCCCGAGCGGTGCATATCGAAATTGAGTTTGTGACCGCCCGCCGCCCAGCGAAACTGGAAGGATTTTTTCCAGCTTTTCAAATTCGGGAAGGACAGATACACCGCACCAAAATGATCCAGCAGCCACAACACCGCCGCGATGCCGATCAGCCACTTGCCGAAGTCGCCCATGTACCAGGTGTAATGCAGCTTCACCAGCATCGGAATAAGGTGTCGTTTATCCACGCCAAACGCACCGCTCTCACGCCCGCCCAGAATCAAACCCGTGTAAGGATCGACAAAAACGTTATGCATCAGACCTTTTTCCTCACCCGCCACGGGCCGGCTTTTCAGAAAAAAATGATAGGCACGCGCAGGATCGGCATCCATACGAACAAACGTCACACGGGCACCCGCGACAAAGGTTTCAGCACGCGGAACCAGTTGATCCATCGGCAGACGCGCCGTTTGCGGATTAACGTAATACCAGTCGTCGTTCAGCCAGCGATCCAGCTCTTTGTCGAATGACAAAACCGTACCAGTTACCGCCGCAACCCCGATAAACAACAACACAGCCAGCCCCACCCAGCGATGCAGATAAACAACGACTTTACGCATAATTCCCCCTCAACATGGCACGAAGTACAATTAAAATTTAGCTGCCAGATCTATCGTTACACTGCGACCGGGCATCGGGTAATAGCTAAAGTATGTTTTATTGAGCAGGTTGCCAACGGCGAAGTTGGCTTTGAACGTCTTGTCGATCTGATAGCCTACCTTCATATCGGTCAGCCAGTACTGGCTGTAACCCGTCCAGACATCCTTGACCTTATCGGTATTCAGATTATCGGCAGAACCCCAGACTTCACCGGTATAACGGGTCATTACCATGCCAGACCAGTCACCATTTTTAAGATCCCAACCGATACTGGCCATGTTTTTAGGAACATTAGAGAGCCGCTTACCCACCATACCGGAATTGGTACCGCCATCGCTGGTGACAATGGCACCGGTGTAGGTATAGCTGGCATTAAGACTCAACCAACTGGTAATCGGTGTCTCGCCGCTCAGTTCGATACCACGAATGTCGGCACCCGCCACATTGGATTGTTGCCCCCAGAAATTAATCTGACTGGTCGTACCCGGCAAAATATATTGGGGTACTGCGGTGACCTTTTGGTAAATCATGTCCTTCATCTGGGTTTGGTAGTAAGCCACTCTGAAATTTCCACCGCGCTCAAAATCCATATCCGCTGAAATATCCCAGGACTGCGCCGTTTCAGGTTTTAGATTCGGATTCGCCAGAATCAGTTTGCCGTTAGGTGCAGCCGCACCGGAAAAAGTCGGATTGGCGTACATTTCATAATTATTCGGCGCTCTAAAACCCGTACCCAGAGAACCTTTCAGCGTCAGGCGTTCATTCAGCTTATAAACCGCCGCCAGTTTTGGATTGAATGAAGTTGCCGTTCTTTCAGGGCTGATTATCGTATTCGCGGGCGTCACATAATCCCGCGCTGTGCCGTGTGAACGCCATGAGTCATAACGACCTCCGGCATACACCGTCAACGCATTCCCTAGCGAAACTTGATCCTGCAAGAACAATGAGGTTGTAGCGCTCACGCCATCGGAGCTGGTATTCACCCGGGTTTTAGAATTGAGATCCGTCCAGTTAGCCAGCGCATATTTCTTTTGCATCAGCGTGCCGCTCTCATAGGCCAGCCCGGTCACAATGAACTGCTTCTCGCCTAAGCCAAAACTTAACTCAGCCGATGCGTCGGTTTTACTGTTAGGCGAATCCGTTAATGTACCGGCACCACTCGTCATCGTGTTGAGCGTTGTACTGGCCGCGCCCACAGACCAGCCGTTTTGATCGACTTTACCCACCTTCACTTTCAGCTTGTAGTCACCGAAAATCTCGGTATCCGCGCCTGCAAAATAACGCATTGACGTGCGCCCGCCCGGATTTGTGCCGAAAAATGCCGATTCTTTGAGCGACGATTTCAGCCCGCTGATGCTGAGATTAGTCGCTAAGACATTCGATGCAGGCAGCGCCAGCGGCTGCCCCGTTGCCACATCGGTCAGATAGACGTGATAAGGCGTCATTAAATTCTTGTCGTCGGTATAAGCCACACCTGCGTGCAATTTGGTCGTGCTGCTTACATCGAAATACAGTTTGGCATTGGCATTGACGGCCCTTGAGGCATTAAATCCTTTGTCACCAATGATATTGGTTGCCGCCCCCGTGGTGGTCGTGGTCGGTTGAATGCCAGTCACCACTTTTGCACCTGCCAACGGCGCACCTGCCGGATTAGCCAGCGTCACCAGATCGGCGGCATAGCCGTCACGATCATCCTGTGCGAAATTGAACACTACACCCAAACCATTTTCATATTTGTCGCGATAGCCCGCTTCTACTTTCTGGCGACTGCCATCTGAAAATCCTTTAGTCAACTTGACGGTCATTTCGCGCTTAGTCGGTGCTTTGGTAATCACGCTAATCACGCCGCCCAGCGCCGCGCTGCCATACAACGCCGATCCGACGCCGGGGATCACTTCAATCCGCTCAACATCATTCATTGAGATGGCGGACCAGTTCATTTGCCCTGCAAAGGCATCCGTCTGTGACTGACCATCGACCAACAACAGGTTGCGGTTGATCCCCTGACCTCGAAAACTGAGTTGCATCGTCGTTCCGGCGCGACCGCCATCTATCGCACCACCGCGCAGATACAAACTCGGCACCTTTGCTGTCAGCGCATCGCCGATGACAAAATGATTGCCGGCTTCCAATTTCTTTGTATTAACCACCGACACATTCGCGGGTGCCTCCTTGATCGATTGGCGAATCTTCGATGCACTCACGACCACATCATCCAGCGTGTCGGCATCCTGATTTGCCGCGAAAACGGACTGGCTCAACGCAAGCGTCATGACGCTGAGTGCAAATAACGGCTTATTTTTCATTCCTCACCCCACGGTAGATATCGTTATGATTTTTATCCGGGCGGATTTTAGAGACGATTCACCCTTTCAGGAATGTGGCATTTTGTCGCGCGGCAATTTGTCGCACCCCGCGTACAAATGCTTTTGATACCATGCACCACCGATTAATAAAGATTAACCATGATGCAAAACCCTACAACACAAGCTGTAAAACTTTGGGATTTACCGACACGTTTATTTCACTGGTCATTGCTGATATTGATTGCCGTCGGCTGGTGGTCATCGACCGAAGATGGCGATATGGCATTACATTTCCGCTGCGGCTATGCGGTGCTCGCACTCTTGTTGTTTCGCCTGAGTTGGGGGGTGATGGGTAGCAGCAGTGCGCGCTTTGCCGGCTTTATTGCATCGCCTCGCGCGGTACTGTCTTATCTGGTGCGTATCAAAAACAAGGATGCCGTACATCACATCGGCCACAACCCGGCCGCGGGCTGGATGGTACTGGCGCTAATCGGCACGGTATTTTTTATCGTCGTCAGCGGTCTGTTGTCCAACGACGACATGATGCTGGAAGGCCCCTTCGCCAACGATGTCGGCAAATCTATCAGCGATCTGGCGACAGCCTGGCACGAACAAAATTTTTATGGCCTGCTGGGATTGGTAGCACTGCATATCGCCGCGATACTGGCTTACCTGTTTTTCAAGCAAGAAAATCTGCTGCGCCCCATGTTGACCGGCATCAAACAGCTGCCGCAAGAGGTGAGTGTCCCGACCATTCACCTGCGCAGCAGTTGGCTGGCTTTGCTGCTATTTTGCATCGCTTCGGTTGCGGTCTGGCTGCTGTTAAAAATGGCATAAGCGCTTATCTTTGCAAAAAATTCGGCAACACGAACGTCAATCAGCCTTATTTTTAAAATCATCGTGGCAGGCTTTGCAGCTTTTCTGTAACTTGCCAAACTGTACCTTGATGACATCTAAATCGCCCGTTTTCGCCAGCTCGGCTAGTCTGGCTGACTCATTTTCCAGACGGTCGTTAGCCTCTTTAAATTTATCGCTTTTCGACCAAATTTCAGGCTTAGCCTTGGTCTCTCCCGCCCCCGATCCCGGTATAAAACCATCTTTAGGCAACTTGCTCAACACGGCCAGATAGTCTGCATTGCGCAAGAATAGCGCCTTGTCGTAGGGCATCTCACCCTTCGCCATCCGATACAACGGACCGTAATACCACCCCAGCACCGTGTATCCCCCACGCCTAAACTTGATCGCGTAGTCTTCACGGCTCATTTCGGCCTGAGCAACACTGGCGTACCCGACCATCAAGGCCGTGGACAATACGATTTTTGATATATTTTTTAACATATACCTACCTACAAATTGAGTGGAATCACCTGATTTTACGGGTGTATTACCGGACTAGGAATGCGGCAAATTGTCGCGCGACAAATTGCCGCACCCCGGCAACGAAAATTTCGGCACTATTAAACGCAAAAAAGCTCCCGGGGTTTCCCCCGGGAGCTTTTTAGTCCAGCCGATGCAAAAGCTTAGTGAGCCGTTGCCTGTTCAGAGTTGATGCCGGTGTTCTGGCGAACGTACAACTCATCCCACATGTCTTCCGCACGCTTGTCACGTGTGAAGATAGAACCCAAAATCACCATCAGAAAGCCCAAAGGAATCGACAACAGCCCCGGGTTTTTCAGCAGGAAGAAGGGTTTTTCCAGGCCCATGATGCTGGTGGTCTGACCGTCAAACTTCTTCAGGTCATCCTCTGCCTTAGCCTTAGCCTTCTCGGTTGCGGCGATATCCTTCTTCACCTTGGCCAGATCGTCCTGAGCCTTCTTCAGCGCTACCGGATCCGCAGCGAGGGCGACCAGTGACGCTTCCAGCGCCGGCACTTTTTCGTTCAGCTTAGCCAGTTTCTCAGCTGCAGGCAATTTGGCGGGTTTTTCTGGAGAAGCAGGTTTCGCCGCTTCAGACTTGACGCAGCCATCCAGCGCAAACAGTTCGCACATAAAGCTCGATGCCACAACAGCCGGCTTCGCTTCTTTAGCAGCCTGCATTGGTTCGCCTTCGATAACCTTCTTGGCCGATGCAATCACAGCCTTAGGATAAGTCATGTTAGGAGAAACCATCACCAGACCAATCGCTGTCAGAGAGCCCACCAACATACCGAGGATAATGCCGGTCGTGTTGCACTTCTTCCAGTACAGTGTCAGGAACACAGCAGGCAAGTTTGACGATGCCGCAACTGCGAACGCCAGCGCAACCAGATGAGCCACGTTCTGCCCCTTGGCCAGGATACCAACGGTAATCGCGATCACACCAACCAGCACTGAGGACACACGTGCCGCAACAACCTGTTCTTTAGGTGTCGCTTTTTCGCCGCGAATAACGCCGACATAAATGTCATGCGCCATCGCAGAAGCCGCAGCCAGAACCAAACCTGCAACCACCGCAACGATCGTTGCAAAGGCAACGGCAGCCACGAAAGCTAGGAAGAAATTACCCAGCATCGAGTTTTCGCCACCGCCCAGATATTGCGCAAGCAAAGGACCTGCCATATTGCCGCCCGCATCAACGGATGCGATCTTGGCAGAACCGACCAGCATCGCAGCGCCTGTACCCAGGAACAGAGTCAAGACGTAAAAACCGCCGATGATACCCATTGCCCAGATTACCGAAGTACGCGCAGCTTGTGCCGTAGGAACCGTGAAGAAACGCATCAGAATATGCGGCATACCTGCGGTACCCAGCACCAGTGCCAATCCTAACGAGATCTGATCGATCGGGTTTTTCAGGAACAGGCCCGGTTCTAAGAAACGCTGACCGAGTTCTTCTTTGCTCATACCGGCAGCAGAATCACCCAACAGTTTAGCGACTTGTGCGACCACTTTTTCATCGCCTACAACCGCTTGCAGGTAGGCCGGCAGACTGAAGCCGTAAGGCGACCATACCAAAAATACAAGGATCAACGACGCGATCACCAGCAGTACAGCCTTTGTGATCTGAACCCATGTCGTGGCCTTCATACCGCCGAATACCACATAAGCCAGCATCAGGATACCGACGCCGATCACGGAAATTTCGTAATCGATACCGATCAGCGTCTTGATCAGCACCCCGCCGCCGACCATTTGCGCTGTCAGATAGAAAGTCGACACGGTGATCGTCGAGAGCGCAGCGACGGTCTTAGTCTTCTTAGGATCGTTACGGAACGCCAGAATATCGCCCATGGTGTACTTGCCGATATTGCGGCAAGGTTCAGCGATGACCAGCAGCACGGTGATGTACGCCACCAGCCAACCCACTGAATACATGAAGCCATCATAACCGTACAGAGAGATCAGACCTGCGATCCCCAGGAAGGAAGCGGCCGACAGATAGTCACCTGCAATCGCCCAGCCGTTTTGAATACCGGACACCGAACGACCCGCCGCGTAGAACTCGGACGTGGTGTGTGTAGAACGCGCTGCCCAGAAAGTGATGGCCATCGTGATCGCGATAATCACACCGAACACCGCGAAGGTCATCCACTTGAACTCATCGGCAACCGCGCCCGCACCTGCGAAGGCCGCCCCGCTGCAGCACAAGGCGGCAACGGATACAGCCAATTTATTTAGCCTCGTCATGCTTATGCTCCCTGTGTTTCGTTAATGATTTCTTGCGCCATCGCGTCGAATTCAGCATTGGCCTTCTTCGAATACATGAATGCGATCACCCAGGCCACGACGAATTCGGACAATGCGAACAGCAAGCCGAAATTGACGACGCCCCAAACCTTAGTTTTGAACAGTTCCTGAAAATACGCTGCGCCTATGGGCAACATGAAATAATAAATGATGGAAAAAATCATCAAGCCCCACAAGAAAAATGTTTTCTTACGATGCAATGCCTGAAATTTTGGGTTGGCATCAATGGCCGCCCAATTAATAGTTGGATTTGACATACTTCCTCCCTGAAGACAATCGACAAGCCAGAACATGCACATTCTGACCCACTCTTAACAACAGATGCGAGATTACGTTAAGGCGCGAGGTAATGCAATGCTTGCCGGCTGTTTTTATCAACCTCTATTGTCAACATCTTTGACGAGAGGGTTATCCATTTCATCACGCACATCCTGAATCATCAGCGAATTAGCGATGCTTTATTGAACAAATTGCACCGTTTCAACCTTACGCCAGCAAACGGATTGTCGACAATCCGTGCCGGCAGGTGACATCACCCGACTTCACTCACCCAGCGCTGCGCCTTTTCCAGATCGCGCAGCGCAGCAAAATCGGTAATATTCCGGCTCGATGCCTGCGAGACGCCAACCTGAAACAATTGCGCGGTGACCAGCGCATCCGCCAGCGCATTGTGACGGGCATCGTTGCGAATATCAAAATGTGCAATCCAGTCATCCAGCGAACGAAAACGGGCGGCTAACTCAGGATTGAGTGCGGGCATCACATAGGCCATATCGGACCAGGCGTGCTTGAAGGAAACCCCCAGATACTTGCGTATCGCACGCACAATCATGGTCTGATCGAACGTGACATGAAAGGCGATCAGCGGATCCTTTTGCAAAAACGCCAAAAAGGCCAGCAACGCATCGGCTGCCGGCACCCCTTCTGCCTGTGCTGCGCCACCAATCCCGTGCAGCAAGATATTTTCCTTTTCGCTCACGGTCTCTTGCTGCAATACGATATAAAAACTATCCCCCAGCTCAATTTTTCCGTTGACCACGGCGACAGCTCCGATGGAAATCAGCCTGTCCTCCCACAGGTTCAAACCGCTGGTCTCCACATCCACCACCACACAA
The DNA here is from genome assembly GCA_001801025.1 of Gallionellales bacterium GWA2_54_124. Taxonomy (GTDB): domain Bacteria; phylum Pseudomonadota; class Gammaproteobacteria; order Burkholderiales; family Gallionellaceae; genus Gallionella. Next base: position 100,721 of record MGWO01000007.1, on the reverse strand, counting down.
CGCAAGGTTCTTATTGGCTGATGAGCCGACACGGCGGGCAGAGCGCGCCAGAGCGACAGCCTGCGCTGCTGCGCCTCCGTCAATTCAGGCCGGCGAAACCAGCGCAATACCGAACGGATCACAGGTGATACTCCAGCGCCAGCCTCGCCTGCAATTTTCGCGCCTGACGAAACGCCTCCTTGAGGATGCGCCGGTCCAGTTCGTGCAGCGCCTCCGGATCGATCAGGTTGTTCAGTTGATCGTCACTCAAGCCCTGCGCCTGCCCCTCATCGTGGTGGCGCATGCGCAACACCTGAATAAACAAAAATGCGTCTATCCACGCCTCGACTTCGGCAGGATGAATTTTCAGTTTGGCAGCGCTGGCGCGCAGCCGCTGTATCGTGCTGGTATGCGTCACACCTGCCGCGAGACTGAAGATACGCGCTGCATCCACAAATGGCGTGATACCGTTGAGTTTGAGATCCAGCGTATGCTCTTTCCCGACCACAAAATCGCGCACCACGCCCAATGGCGGACGTATGCTCATCGCATTTTGTGCCATCTGGTGCAAAAAACGGCTATTTTCAGTAGCCACTCTGACCAGCCAGAGACGTAATTCTTCGGCAAGCGCCCCTGTGCCGAACACCGCTCGAAAATCAAAAAAGATCGAGGCGTGCAACAGCGCCACCGGCGTGCCGTTACTGATCCAGTTAGAAAACGTACGCTTCCACTCATCCAGCGACAAGCACCATTGCGGATTCGATGCCATCACATTGCCACGGCACAACGGAAACCCGCACAAAGCCAGCGTTTCATTGATGCGGCGCGCGACCGGCAACATCACTTCGCGCACTCCGTCAGCGGTCATCCTGTCGGGCACCCTGAAAATCAGCGCATTGTCCTGATCCGTGCTGAGCGTCTGCTCAAAGCGCCCTTCAGACCCCAGCGCTATCCAGCACAGCCGCTCGGACAGATCTCCAATGCCGCTGGCCGCATATTCCAGCTCGACGACACGCGACGTCAGCAAATCGTTGAAAGTTGAAATAAACTGAGTCAGCTGCTCCGCAGCAACCCCCTGCGCCATCATGTTGTGCGCCATGCGGCGAATATCGGCGGCTGACTGCCTGAATTCATCGATATTGTTCGCATGCCGTATCGCCGACCCTATTTGCCGCAGCCCGACCCGCTGCAAGGCAAACAGATCCTTTTCCGACACCAGGCCTACCAGCCGTTCGTTATCCACTACCAGCACATGACGAAACCCCTGTTTTGCCATGGTCAGCGCAGCCTCGTAGGCTAACGCCTGCGGCGGCAGGAAAGTCAGCTGCGTGGTCATAATACCGATCACCGGCTGATCAAGATTAATCTGCGGCAGCGCGATGCGTTCGAGCACATCGGGTAGCGTCAGAATGCCTTGCGGGCGCTCCTGATCATCGACCGCGATCATCGATCCGACACGCGATTCGTGCATTCGGGCCAGCACCTCGCGTACCGTCGTATCAGGCGCGCAGGTCACGGGCGCACGCCGGATAAGGGCAGACAAGGGGCTCGTCAGTGATTGCTGTTCAGACGAGGATTGGGTGTATTGCGCCTGTATGACTTGCTTTGAGTGTTCGAGGAGGTTGGCGATGCGCCGCGTACAAAAATCGCGGAACGGCGCACTCATGCCCAGCAAAACATGGAAATCTTCGAGCGGTAATTCATAGCAGAAAGTATCTTTAACGGAACGGTAAATACTGGCCACCGGTCGATGTGCGAGCAACGCACCCAATGGAAAGCATTCGCCTTCAGCCAACTCGAGCCAAGTGTCGGTATCGCTGACATGCGCGACACTCTGCTCACCCTGCACCAATCCCTGCTTAATCACCAGGAACCGTTCAACCGCCCCCTGTTCGGGCGAGACGATCACCTCGTTTTGCGCGTAATAGCCAAGCTTTAACCGCTCGGTCATCCATAGCAGATGCGCCATTTCCATCCGGTCGAACGGCGCATGTGCGGCAAAAAAAGCCAACTGTGAAGTATGAAGGGCACTCAAAGGATCACCTCGCTATGACGTAGCGGCACATTATAGCCCTGCGGCATCGAACCGGACTAAACACCTGCAGGCCGCTACTTTGACGGCTTTCCCGCCTTCAGCAAGGGACTAAATGCATAATAGGCGGAGAGTGCCCAGTTTTCGGCGATGCGCGCACCCGGCTCACCCAGTGAATTGAAGTGGATGCCATCGCCGCCAACGGCAGGATAACGGGTGACATTTCGGCTGTCGAACAGCAGGCAATATGCCCCAACGCCAGCGTGCAGCGCATCAAACACCTGCGCCACGCCGGCCTCAGTCTGGATACGCGCATGTGGCGGGCCGATCCAGATGCACTTGCTGCCTGAATTGACGATGGCCATCGCCATTTCGTGCGAGGTTTTTTCAACCCACTCGAGCGGGCGCCCGTACATATTCGCACCCAGTTCCACCACCGTATAAGCCGGCTGATACTGTGCAATCAGATTGGCGACCAACGGCGTCGCAGCCTCCACCCCGCGCTGCTCCCGCCCGTCCACATCCTTGAAAAAATATCCGCAACTGGTCTTATCACCCAAAAACCAGTTGTCGGGCGAACTGCCGCAAATCGCATAGGTGGCGACGCGAAAGCCTTTGACGCTACGCAGTAAGACATCTTGCTGCATCCCGAAACTGCCGGTCGAATGGGAGTCGCCAATAAAAAGTATCACCGGCGGCACAGCGGACGCGCTGCTGCTTGCTGCGCATGCCAATCCGGCAGACACGAATAAGCTCAACAACACGGTTTTCAACAAGCCCGATCCGGAAAAATATTTAAACATGGCATGCCTCCCGCACTGGTTGTTAAGGTCTTTGAAGAACAATCCTACCAGCCGATAGAGGCTAGACACGATATGGCAATCAGCTCAGTTGCTGTCCGTGCTCGCGCGTTGCGAAGAACTGCACTTTCGGCCAGCGCTCTTGCGCCAGACGCAAATTCACGCCGCTGTCGGCAAGATAGGCGTAGTTGCCGTCCACATCCTTTGCCAGACGACTTTGATTCGCTTTGACGAATTCGGACAGATGGCCCGCATCCGTACAGGTCACCCAGCGTGCCGTTTGTATCCCTGCGCGCTCGAACACGGCATCGACGCCATACTCCGCCTTCAGCCGGTGTTCAACCACTTCAAACTGCAACTGACCGACTGCGCCAATCAGCGGATTGCTGGTGTCGATCAAAGGCTCAAATACCTGAACAGCACCTTCTTCACCCAGTTGACGCAAGCCCTTTTGCAGCTGTTTGGCTTTCATCGGATCGCGCAGACGCGCACGACTGAACAGCTCAGGCGCGAAATAAGGAATTCCCTTGAAAGTCAGCGCTTCGCCTTCGGTCAGCACATCGCCGATCTGTAGCTGGCCGTGGTTGTGCACCCCGATAATATCGCCCGCATACGCCTCATCCATGCGCGTGCGTTCATTCGCCATAAACGTCACCGCATTGGCAAGCTTCATATCCTTGCCGGTGCGACGATGCTTGACCTTCATCCCCGACGAATATCGTCCTGAACACACGCGCATGAAAGCAATGCGATCGCGGTGATTCGGGTCCATGTTCGCCTGTATCTTGAATACAAAACCCGTGAAAGCAGGCTCGGTCGGCAAAACCAGCCGCACATCGGTCGCGCGCGGCAAAGGCGGCGGCGCCCAGTCGACCAGCGCGCGCAGAATTTCACGCACGCCAAAATTATTGACCCCTGAACCGAAAAACACCGGAGATTGCTGACCGCGCAAAAACTCTTCCAGATCAAAAGACGCGCCCGCCCCCATCACCAGTTCGGTCTCATCGCGCATCGTCTGCATCTCGGACGGACACTGTTTCGCAAGCTGATCAATCTCGCCGCCTTGCAATGTCTCAACGTCTTGGCCGGCCTTCGCTTCGCCGGGCACAAAGCGCAGCACCTGATCGTTGAGCAGGTGATACACCCCTTGGAATCGCTTACCCATGCCGATGGGCCAGGTCACCGGCGCACATTTAATTTTAAGGACGGATTCGATCTCATCCAGCACTTCCAGAGGTTCGCGCACTTCGCGATCCATCTTGTTGATGAAGGTAATAATAGGCGTGTTGCGTAAACGGCAAACTTCCAGCAGCTTAATCGTCTGCTCTTCCACACCCTTGGCTGCATCGACCACCATCACGGCGGCATCCACAGCCGTCAGTACGCGATAGGTATCTTCCGAAAAGTCCTGGTGACCCGGCGTATCAAGCAGGTTGATCACGCAATCATCAAAAGTGAACTGCATCACCGAGCTCGCGACGGAAATGCCGCGCTGCTTCTCGATTTCAAGCCAGTCTGATGTGGCATGTCGACCGCTCTTACGCGCCTTGACTGTACCTGCCATCTGAATCGCACCGCCGAACAGCAGCAGTTTTTCAGTCAGCGTGGTCTTACCTGCATCCGGATGAGAGATGATCGCAAAGGTGCGGCGGCGTTTAACCTCGCGCGCGATGCCATCAGCACCTACAGGCACGTCGCCGGTACGAATTTCTTCAGAGGTTTGAATCATTTTTTTTTACACCAGAATGCAAAAAGGCTCGCCAATATTCGGCAAGCCTTTCATATTTTATTTGGTGGCCCGAGGCGGAATCGAACCACCGACACAAGGATTTTCAATCCTCTGCTCTACCGACTGAGCTATCAGGCCATCTTAAACATTTCGCAGGACTATTAATGCTCTAACGCCCTTGCGAGGTGCGCATTATACCGACTTTATCAAGAACCGCAACACAAATGACAAACCCCGCTTACGCGGGGTTTGTCTGATCAGCTAAATAAGCGCCAAATCAAATTACATCATGCCGCCCATACCGCCCATATCGCCACCACCCATGCCACCGCCAGCTGGCTTGTCTTCTGGCAATTCAGCAACCATACAAGCGGTTGTCAGCATCAGACCGGCGATAGAAGCTGCATTTTGCAATGCAACGCGGGTTACCTTAGTAGGATCAACCACACCCATCGCCAACATGTCGCCATATTCGCTGGTCGCTGCGTTGTAACCGTAGCTGCCAGAGCCTTCGGATACTTTGTTGACCACAACAGATGGCTCGTCACCGGCATTTTGCACGATGGCGCGCAAAGGCGCTTCCATAGCACGCAATACGATCGTGATACCCGCATCTTGATCGTGGTTGTCGCCCTTCAGACCAGCTACTGCAACCTTAGCACGCAACAGAGCTACGCCGCCGCCAGGGACAATGCCTTCTTCAACAGCAGCACGGGTTGCGTGCAATGCGTCTTCCACGCGCGCCTTCTTTTCCTTCATTTCGACTTCAGTTGCAGCGCCAACCTTGATCACTGCAACACCGCCTGCCAACTTGGCTTTACGTTCTTGCAGTTTTTCTTTGTCGTAATCGCTGGTTGACTCTTCGGCTTGCTTGTTGATCTGACCGATACGTGACTTGATCGCTTCTTCCTTACCTGCGCCGTCAATAATGATGCTGTTGTCTTTGCCCACTTCAATACGCTTGGCTTGACCCAGATCTTCCAGCGTTGCTTTTTCAAGTGTCAGGCCGACTTCTTCAGCAATCACGGTACCGCCGGTCAAAATAGCGATATCTTCGAGCATCGCTTTACGACGATCGCCAAATCCAGGCGCCTTAACTGCAACGGTCTTCAGGATACCGCGAATGTTGTTTACAACCAGTGTTGCCAGCGCTTCGCCGTCAACATCTTCAGCGATGATCAGCAATGGACGACCTGCCTTAGCAACTTGTTCCAGTACCGGGAGCAAATCACGGATGTTGGAAATCTTCTTGTCATGCAACAAGATGTACGGATTTTCCATCAATGCCAGTTGACGATCTTGATTGTTGATGAAGTAAGGCGACAGATAGCCGCGGTCAAACTGCATACCTTCAACGATGTCCAGCTCATCTTCGAGACCGGTACCATCTTCAATGGTAATCACGCCTTCTTTGCCAACTTTTTCCATCGCAGCAGCGATTTTTTCACCGATAACGGTATCAGAATTTGCAGAGATGCTACCAACCTGTGCAATTTCCTTGCTGGTCGTACATGGCTTGGAGAGCTTTTTCAGTTCAGCAACCGCAGCGATAACCGCCTGATCGATACCGCGCTTGAGATCCATCGGATTCATGCCGGCAGCAACAAACTTCATACCTTCCATAACGATTGATTGTGCCAGGACAGTTGCAGTTGTCGTACCGTCACCCGCCACATCAGAAGTCTTAGATGCGACTTCCTTGACCATTTGCGCGCCCATATTTTCGAACTTGTCCTTCAGTTCGATTTCTTTAGCGACAGATACACCATCCTTAGTGATGGTAGGTGAACCATACGAGCGATCCAGAACGACGTTACGGCCTTTAGGACCCAGCGTAACTTTAACCGCATCAGCCAGAATATTTACGCCAACGACCATCTTGCTGCGTGCTGCATCGTGGAACTTTACGTCTTTAGCTGCCATTTTTTATGCTCCTGAATTGTTTGAAACCGCTATTCCGGCAAAGCCCCGGAACACGGCTATAAAAAATTATTCTCGCTGAAAATAACGAAATTAGGCTTCTACGATGCCGATGATGTCATCTTCGCGCATGGTCAGGTATTCCTGACCGTCCATCTTGAACGTCTGACCGGAATACTTACCGAACAACACTTTGTCGCCAACCTTGACGCTCATGGACTGCAATTTGCCGTCGTTATTCACTTTGCCATTGCCGACAGCGACAACTTCACCTGTATCAGGCTTTTCGACTGCTGTGCTTGCCAGCACGATACCGGACGCAGTCTTGACATCTTCTTCCATACGCTTGACGATCACGCGGTCGCTCAAAGGACGAATCTTCATATTTATATCTCCTGAATCAGTTTGGTTGAATTAAATGCAGAGGCGAAACCGCTCCGCCCGCAAGCGCTAACAATGGGGATAGCAACTTGCAATTTCAAGGGCGGAGGTGAAATTTATTTTTTAGCAGGCAAAGCGATCTTGTTATCTTTGCTGAACTGATAATCCAAAAAGATATGTTCTGCGGTCAGTAACTGATAAGTACCGTCTTCGTTGCGGTGTGAAGTATCCTTCAGGCGATACGCATAATGCCCGCAAGTCCACAGATCGTAGTTCCGCATATGCGTACACAGACAGGTTTTATCCGGAACGGAAAATTTCTTTGCATCCGGATTTTCTGCGACTACACGATTATAAGCATCGATATAGCCGCAACGACCATTGCCGTCGAGCACATAGCCGAATGCTTCGCAGTTAGGGCGTATGCCTGAACCGATCGCCGGACACCCCTTGATCATGCGCATCGGATAACCAGTCGGCGACAGGGTATTCACCTCAATATCTTCTTCGCTGGCCTTGAAATATTCCTGCTGAATCTTAGGCGGAATACCGCACTCTTCGGCGACCGTAAAACGCGTCGCAACCTGCACGGCGGAAGAACCTGTTTCCAGATAACTCACGGCATCGCTGCCGGTAAAGATACCGCCAGCCGGAATCACAGGAATATCCAATTGCTCATTTTTCAAAAACTGAATGACTTCGGCAGTGATCGTACGCAGATCATACTGCGCCCAGTCCATACCGAACCCCAAGTGACCACCGGCCAGAGGGCCTTCTACGACAACGTAGTCCGGCAATCGATTGGTTTTGACATTTTTGCGCAAAAATAACTGCAGCGCACGCACTGAAGAGACGATGATACCCAGCTTCGCATCGTGAAAGCGGGGGTGATCCTGCATCATAGCAAAGGAACCCAAGTGCAGCCCCGCTGCCAGCGTAATGCCGTCAATGCCTTCGTCCAGCGCGGTCAGCATACGCGTGCGCAACGTTTCGCGCGGCGCATTCATGGTGAGCTTTTCCATGCAGTTGATGAACACCATCCCGTCGCCGCGCTTGGCATCCATCGTCTTGCGCACATGCAGACGAGAGGCTTCGGCAACCTGCTCGAGATCGAATTTTACGATCGTTTTGTCCGTTTCCAGAATATTCAGCTTGTATTGCTTCTGCTTCTCACTGACAAATTTGGTCTTGTACCGCTTGTCTGTCACCGTTGGCAGCATGGCATCGGAAATATGCCCGATTCCACCCAGACGCGCCGCTTCCAGCGCCAGTTCAGCGGTGGAAATATCCACACCCATACCGCCAATCATGATCGGCACTAATTCACGCTTTCCAAAGCGCAGGCGGAAATCATCTACACATTTCATTACTGCCATCCTCCAACTGTCACTCTGGATTTAAAAATCAGAGCGTTATAAATAGTTATATTTCGGTACATATAAGGGCGCAAGCATGCCACAAATAGAGCAATACTCAAAGTATTGCCAGTATGAATTGTAAGATTTAACGACAAAAATCCCATGTTTAATCATAATATGCTCATCTCAGCGCACATTTTAGTTCAGCGCCACGAGTAAAAAATTCGCTACTATCCACTCATGAAAATCCAAACCAATCAGGATCTGATCAGTCGCTCGCTATCTGCGGTCTGGCATCCCTGCTCGCAGATGAAGCAATACGAATCGTTTCCGCTAGTGCCGATTGCGCGCGGCAGCGGAGCGTGGCTTTATGATTTCGATAACAACAGATATCTGGATGCCGTCAGCTCATGGTGGGTAAATCTGTTTGGTCACAGCAATCCCAGCATTAATGCCGCATTGCGCAACCAACTGGAAAAACTGGAACACGTCATGCTGGCGGGCTTTACCCATGAATCCGTGATTAAGCTCTCCGAACAATTGCGTGAACTTGCCCCGCCGGGCTTGGGACATTGTTTCTACGGCTCGGATGGCGCCTCGGCCACCGAAATCGCCCTCAAAATGAGCGCGCATTACTGGCGAAATACGGGTCAGCCGGACAAGAGTCAATTTATCAGCTTGCAAGACAGCTACCACGGTGAAACGCTAGGCGCACTCTCGGTCACTGATGTCGCACTGTTTCGCGACGCCTACGGCGCACTGATCCGACAACAGGCAACCGTGATCAGCCCCGACTGGCGAAAAGCAGAAGCCGTCGAATCAAGCGAAGCGTACGCGCTGCGCTGCGCCTGCGCACTTGAATCCCATTTGCAACAGCATCACGCACAACTTGCCGCCTTTATCATCGAACCTCTGGTGCAGGGTGCCGCAGGCATGGCCATGTATCACCCGATTTATCTTAAACGGGCGCGCGAACTTTGCGATCAATACGACGTACATCTGATTGCGGATGAAATCGCGGTCGGCATGGGTAGAACCGGGACGATGTTTGCCTGCGAACAGGGCGGTATTTCGCCCGATTTTCTGCTGATTTCCAAGGGCATCACCGGCGGCTACCTGCCGCTGTCCATCGTCATGACCACTGACACGATCTATCAGGCGTTCTATGACGACAAGACCGCGCGCGGATTTCTTCATTCGCACTCCTACACCGGCAATCCGCTGGCATGCCGCGCGGCGCTGGCCACGCTGGACATTTTTGCGCAGGACGATGTACTGAACACCAATCTCGGCAAAGCCGCCTATCTCAACCGTATCGCTGCGCCGTTGAAAAACCACCCCAAGGTCAGAAACTTCCGTAATACCGGCATGATCTGGGCATTCGAAGTCGACACACCCCACGCGGATTTTGCACAGCGCTGCTTTAGCATGGCGCTCTCTAAAGAACTGCTGTTAAGGCCGATGGGCAAGACCGTGTACTTCATGCCGCCTTATGTCATCGGCGAACCCGAGATGGATATGCTGGTTAATCGGACGCTACATATCGTTGAAAACCTGACATGAGGCTCGTTCTCGGTTTCCTGTTGATAGTTTCGCTCAATGCGCTTGCAGTCCCCTTGCCGCCTGCCGTGCTGCGTGAACTGAAAAGCGCCGGCATTCCGCTCAGCGCGACAGGCATCAGCGTGCGTGAGATCGGCGCGCAAAAAGCGGCCATCAGCATCAATGCAGAACAGCCGATGAATCCGGCCTCCACCATGAAGCTCTTCACCACCTTTGCCGGGCTGGAATTGCTGGGGCCGGCCTATACCTGGAAGACCGAAGCCTATCTGGACGGCAAACTGGAAAACGGCGTGCTGCAGGGCGATTTGATCCTCAAGGGCTATGGCGATCCCAAGTTCACCATCGAGCAGTTCTGGCTTTGGATGGCTGAATTGCGCGCCCGGGGTTTGCGTGAAATACGCGGAAATCTGGTACTGGATCACAGTTTTTTCGACCTGCCGCCGATTGATTCAGGCGCCTTCGACAACGATCCGGTGCGCGCCTATAACGTAACCCCGGATGCGTTGCTACTGAACTTCAACACGTTGCGTCTGCGCTATATTCCGGAAGGAAACCACCTGCGCGTGATCATCGAACCGATGCTGGAAGGCGTACGGCTGGACAGCCAGTTAGCACCGCAGGCTGGCAGTTGCGAGGACTGGGACGACACGATACATGTACAAGCGAACGATGAGCGCATTTTGCTACAAGGCGGCTATCCTGCTTCCTGTGGTGAACGGGAACACAACCTCAGACTTTTATCACATTCACGCTATGTCGATACCGTGTTTCGCGCAGTCTGGCATCAATTAGGCGGCAGCCTGAGCGGCATTCAACGCGACGGCTCGCTGAATGCAGGCGCACGACTATACTCGACACATCGCTCCGAACCCCTTAGCCTGATCATCCGTGATATCAATAAATTCAGCAATAACGTGATGGCGCGGCAGTTGTTTCTGACGTTAGGCGCGACGACTGCCACCGACATTCCGCGCAGCAGCGCCGCGATGCGCGATTGGCTAAAAACAAAAGGGCTGGCGTTTCCTGAACTGGTACTGGAAAACGGCGCTGGGCTGTCTCGTCTTGAGCGCATCAGCGCGGAGCACATGGCACAACTGTTGCAGAGCGTGACGACAAGCCCGTACAGCGCTGAACTGATCGCCTCGCTACCTATTTTAGGCATCGATGGCTCGGTCAAAAAGCGCCTTAAAAATAGCCCTGCCGCCAGTCACGCACACTTAAAAACCGGCACCCTCGATGGCGTTAAAACGCTGGCAGGTTACGTGCAGGCTCAATCAGGCAAACCGTGGAGCGTGGTTTTTTTCATCAATCACCCGAACGCAAAACGCGCCCAGCCCGCACAGGATGCGCTGATAGAGTGGCTGCAAGGGCAGTAGCACAGTTTTTGTTTCTGGCTCTAAACCTTAAAGTCAAAACCGCCGGGGTTACCCGGCGGCAAGTTTCTTTCTTTTGCCTCGCCAAAAGAAAGAAACCAAAGAAAAGGCGACCCCGGTTTGCCGCCGCTGCGCGGTCCCCTCCGTTGCTCGTCTGTTCAGGCGGCTGCGGAACTCGCTGCGCTCAAACAGTCCTCGCCAAAATCCCCTGATCAGCCTGCGCTACTCAGCGGCGCACAGGGGATGGAAAAACAAAGCGGTCAATGAATGGAGGGAAATAGCCCTCCATTCATTGAAATGTTGCTCTCATTCTATAAAGTCAAAAGCACAAGGCATGGCGGTAGCTCGCCATGCCTTGTTGTTAATTCGAGTTCGCCTCCGATGGTTTTATCCTTGAATCATCCGGCGCAATACCCGTTGGTTATTGCGTCCTATGAACTTGAGATTAAAGCGCAAGTTTTTGAGCGCTAAAAAACCGCCATTAAATCCTTTATGCGCGCGCACATTAACTAATTTTCGCGCTTAAATTTAAATAGGGGGTGTTAGGGGGTCAGGTGGGAATTAGGGTCAGACTCGATTTTTAACTCTCCTGCGCGCCGCCGAAGATAGTTCACAAACAGCGGTGCAGTTGGGCGAGCACTGCCTGAGCACATGGACGCGAAGCGGATCGTGCGAGTTGCGCAGCCCCGCTTGTTTGTAAACTATCAAGGGCATGCGGTCAGTCCGCATGTGTGAGGACTAACCGCACGGCAAACCGGGGTCGCCTTTTCTTCGTTTTGATTATTAGCGCTTCACCCTTCGACAGGGCGAACAGCAGACCTACAGCCCTAGCTCTCCCCACATCGCATCGACTTTCGCTTTAACCGCCTCATCCATGACGATGGTCGTGCCCCATTCGCGATTGGTTTCGCCGGGGAATTTGTTGGTCGCATCCAGCCCCATCTTGCCGCCCAAGCCCGACACGGGACTCGCGAAGTCCAGATAATCGATCGGCGTATTCTCGACCAGCAGTGTATCGCGCACCGGGTCCATGCGGGTGGTGATCGCCCAGATAACTTCCTGCCAGCTGCGAATATCAATGTCCTCATCCACCACCACGATAAACTTAGTGTACATAAACTGGCGCAAGAAACTCCAGATGCCGAACATCACGCGCTTAGCGTGTCCTGCATACTGCTTCTTGATACTGACGATCGCCATCCGGTAGCTGCAGCCTTCAGGCGGCAGATAAAAATCGACGATCTCGGGGAACTGCTTTTGCAGCAGCGGCACGAACACTTCGTTGAGCGCCACGCCCAGCATCGCCGGTTCATCGGGCGGCTTGCCGGTATAGGTGGAATGGTAGATCGGATCGCGGCGCATGGTGATGCGCTCGATGGTAAAAACCGGGAAGCTATCCTGCTCGTTGTAGTAACCCGTGTGATCGCCGTAAGGGCCTTCCAGCGCCATTTCATCCGGATGTATCACGCCTTCGAGCACGATCTCGCTGGAGGCAGGCACCTGCAAATCGCTGCCCAGACACTTCACGAGCTCCGTCTTGCTGCCTCTCAATAATCCGGCGAACTGGTACTCGGACAAGGAGTCGGGCACAGGCGTGACTGCCCCCAGTATCGTCGCAGGGTCTGCGCCGATCACCACGGCCACAGGATAAGGCACGCCGGGATATTTTTTACAGTGGTCGCGAAAATCCAGCGCACCGCCGCGATGCGCCAGCCAGCGCATAATCACTTTATTCGGCCCAATCACCTGCTGGCGATAAATACCCAGATTTTGCCGCGACTTTTCGGGGCCGCGCGTGACCACCAGCCCCCAGGTGATCAGCGGCGCAACATCGCCCGGCCAGCAGTGCTGAACCGGCAGCTTTGCAAGATCTACTTCATCGCCTTCCCACACCACATCCTGACAGGGTGCGGAAGATAAAACTTTAGGCGACATGGTCAACACCTGCTTTAGCACCGGCCACTTATCCCAGGCATCCTTCAACCCCTTCGGCGGCTCGGGCTCTTTCAGATAAGCGAGCAGCTTGCCCACTTCGCGCAGCGCAGATACAGACTCTTCCCCCATCCCTAAGGCCACGCGGCGCGGCGTGCCGAACAGATTGGCCAGCACCGGCATGCTGTGCCCGGTCACATTTTCGAACAGGATCGCAGGTCCTTGCGCACGCAGCACGCGGTCGCAAATTTCCGTCATTTCCAGATGCGTCGACACGGGCACGCTGATGCGTTTTAGTTCGCCGATTTTTTCCAGCTGCGCGATAAAATCGCGCAAATCACGGTATTTCATTTCTTCCCCTTAAAGCGACAGACTACCTACCACTGTCCACTCCCCACTTGCTAATAAAATTTCGCTTCGCCTTCAGGACGGGTCTTGAAGCGTTTATGCAGCCAGAAATATTGGTCGGGCATTTCCAGGATACGCTGCTCGATAAATTCGTTCATGCGTCGCGCATCCAGAACCTCATCGCCGCTCGGATAGTTTTCCCACGCAGGATAAAAAGTCAGCACATAGCCCTCGCACCCCGGCAACACACGGGTAATGCTGGGCACGACTTTAGCGCCTGTCATCTGCGCGATGCGCGACACCGACGTCATCGTGGCCGCGGGCACACCAAAGAATGGAATGAACGCACCGTCCTTCACGCCCTGATCCTGATCAGGCGGATAAATAAACGGCATGCCGACACGCATCCCTTTGATGATGGGACGCAAGCCCTGCTGACGCGAGTAGAGCAACTGCGTGCGAAAACGCGCCCGCTTCTTTAAAAGCAACTCCGTCAGATAAACATTTTTCTGGTTGGCATACATACATACCGTATCGGCATGCTGCGCCACCCATTGCCCGCCTGCATCCATACCTACAAAATGCGGCGTGAGCAAAATAGCCGGCTGGCCTTTTATCGCCTCGAAGTGCTCAAGCCCCTCGACGCGGATCAGACGCTGAATACGTTCAGCGCTCGCCCACCACAAAATACTGCGCTCGATCAAACCGCGCGCAAACATTGCAAAATGTGCCCGCAGCAATTTTTTGCGCTCACATTCATTCATATTCGGAAAACACAGCGCAAGATTAATATCGCCGATACGCCGCCGTTCGGCTGCTAACAGATAAAGCAATGCGCCCAGCCCGTTGCCAATTGCGACAATGAGGCGGAACGGCAGAAAATGAATCAGCCACAAAATTAAAACACCGAAACGTACCAGCACTATTTTCCCTCGCCGCTATCCGGCGGCAGCACGCCGCGCGCAACTTTGTAACGGTTGTAACTCCACAAATACTGTGCCGGGCAGGCACGTATCACTTTTTCCAGCGCAATGTTGATTTGTCTGGGGACAGACTGAGAAAAATCCAGCTGCAGCGGCTCAAAACTGATCACATAACCGTTTGGACGGCGCTCTGCGCTGACCATCAATATGGATGCATTACTGGCTTGCGCCAGTCGTCCGACCAGCGTCATGGTGTAGGCGGGGCGGCCGAAAAAATCTGCCCACTCGCCCTCCCCGCCGCTGGGTACTTGATCGGGCAGCAAGCCGATCGCCTCACCGCGCTTGAGCGCTTTGTACAGCAAGCGCACACCGCTTAAATCGGCTTTGGCCAACTTCGCCTGACCGCGTTCGCGCCCCCTGCACATCACACCTTCAAGCCAGCGCAATTTTGGCTGGCGATACAGCATGGTGAACGGCATGTATCTGGCAACAGACAGCCCGACAATTTCGAAGCACCCCAGATGCGGTGTCAGCATGATCGTGCCGCGACCTTGCGCCTGCGCAGCCTCAACGTGTTCCATGCCGCGACATTCCAACACCGCGCCCAACACTTCTTCATAAGGTCGCCCCCAAATCCACGGCAATTCGGCAATACTTTTGCCGGCTTCCGCAATCACCTCAGGCAGCAACTTTCCCTCCGGTGAGAAACCGGCATGCTGTAAATTTTCCCGCATCTGTGCCGCATACTGAGGTGACATAACATAGGTCAGCCGCCCGAGCAAGGAGCCCAGACGATGCAATACGCTCAGCGGTAAAGCCGAGAGCATGCGAAAAACAACATTAAAAATAAAAGTAGTCATGGTTTGCAATACTGGCAAGTTTTACAGCATTTGATAGAATGACCTTCTTTTAACATATTTTGAGCGCACAACCATGAGCGAATTTCTGTTTACTTCCGAATCTGTATCCGAAGGCCATCCTGACAAAGTGTCAGATCAAATCTCCGATGCCATTCTGGACGCGATTCTAGCGCAAGACCCCTATGCGCGGGTAGCGGCAGAAACGCTGACCAATACCGGGCTCGTGGTTCTGGCCGGTGAAATCACCACCACCGCCAATGTCGATTACATCCAGGTCGCGCGCAATACCATCAAACGCATCGGTTACGACAACACCGAATACGGCATCGATTACAAGGGGTGTGCGGTACTGGTCGCGTACGACAAGCAAAGCCCGGACATCGCTCAGGGCGTGGATCGCGCATCCGATGACTTTTTGAACCAAGGCGCGGGCGATCAGGGGCTGATGTTCGGCTATGCCTGCGATGAAACACCGACTTTAATGCCGTTGGCGATTTATCTGGCGCATCAGGTGGTGCAGCGTCAGGCGCAATTGCGCCACGATGGTCGTCTGCCGTGGCTGCGTCCGGATGCAAAGTCACAAGTCACGATCCGCTACGTGGACGGCAAGCCGCATTCGATCGACACCGTGGTGCTCTCGACTCAGCACGCGCCGGATATGACGCTCGAAGCAATCCGCGAAGCGGCGATCGAAGACATCATCATGCCGATGCTGCCTAAGGAATTCGTCAAGGGCAACATCAACTTCCTGGTGAATCCAACCGGCCGTTTTGTGGTCGGCGGCCCGCAAGGCGATTGCGGCCTGACCGGTCGTAAAATCATCGTGGACACCTACGGCGGCGCAGCCCCTCACGGCGGCGGCGCATTCTCAGGCAAGGATCCCTCGAAAGTGGATCGTTCGGCCGCTTACGCAGGTCGCTATGTTGCGAAAAACATCGTCGCAGCGGGTCTTGCCAGCAAATGTCTGGTGCAGGTGTCCTACGCGATTGGTGTTGCAAAGCCAACCAGCGTGATGATCGACACCTACGGCACCGGCAAGATTTCTGATGACAAGCTGACCGAACTGGTGTTGCGCCATTTCGACCTGCGTCCGAAAGGCATCGTGAACATGCTCGACCTGCTGCGTCCGATCTACGAAAAGACCGCAGCCTACGGCCATTTCGGCCGTGAAGAACCGGAATTCACTTGGGAACGCACCGATAAGGCTGCCGCCTTGCGCGCTGACGCAGGGCTGTAAACCCAAGCTTAGCGCCTCACTTGTCACACACAAAATATTCCGCACCCGTATCTCATACAGGGTGCGGTTTTTGTATTAGAATTGCGACCTAATTGCAAATTGATTGTGGTATGCATAAACGTATTTCAGTCGAGCAACTGCGTCTGGGGATGTACATCCATGAACTGGGATGCTCCTGGATGGATCACCCGTTCTGGCGCAAGACCTTTCTGCTGGATGATCCGAACGATCTTAAAACCATACTGGCTACCAAAATCAAGCTGGTGTGGATCGATACGAGCAAAGGTGCCGATGTCGATGAAGAAGCGATAGACGAGTGCGACACGGAAGAGGAAGTCAATGACAATATTGAATCCACGCTGGCCCTTGCCGACACGCAGCTAAAATCAACGCAGCGCATCAGCCTAGCTCAAGAAGCGGCACTCGCCGTGCAAATTTGCGCTAAATCGAGAGATGCCGTCGCCTCGATGTTTCAGGAAACACGCATGGGCAGCGCGCTCAATTCGGAAGAAGCGCTCCCCATCGTTGAAGAAATCTCAAATTCTGTCATACGCAATCCCGGCGCGCTGATTAGTCTGGCACGCCTCAAAGATAAAGACGATTACACCTATATGCACTCGGTGGCCGTCTGTGCCCTGATGGTTTCACTCGGAAAACAGCTCAATCTGGACGACGAACAAATTCGACAGGCAGGCCTAGCCGGCCTGTTGCATGACGTGGGTAAGATGATGATCCCGCCTGAAATCCTCAACAAGCCGGGAAAGCTGACCGATGCCGAATTTGCGATGGTCAAAAACCATCCCGGCGAAGGCCACAAACTTTTACTGGGCGGTATCGGCATCAACGATATCTCGCTGGATGTCTGCCTGCATCATCACGAGAAGGTCGACGGCAGCGGCTATCCCGAGCAACTCTCCGACAAGCAGATCAGCCTGTTTGCCAAGATGTCTGCCGTATGTGACGTATATGACGCTATCACCTCGAACCGTCCTTACAAGAGCGGCTGGGGACCGGCCGAATCGATCCGTAAAATGGCCGAGTGGAGCAACGGTCATTTCGATCAGCGGATTTTTCAGGCCTTCGTGCGCAGCGTTGGCATCTATCCAACAGGCTCTCTGGTAAAGCTCTCATCAAGCCGCCTGGCTGTCGTCATGGAGCAATCCGACAAGTCTTTGCTCGCGCCCAAAGTTAAGGTGTTTTTCTCGACCAAATCGAACTGCCGTATCATGCCGGAACTGATGGATCTGGCGCTGCCAGGTTGCACAGACAAAATCACCTCCTTTGAAGATCCTGAAAAATGGAACATTCCAGACCTGCTGGAATTGTGGAGCGGCTTGCCGACCAGCCCCAAATAAGCGCAGATTATTTGCGTATTTTTAGCCAAAAAAAAAAATTTGCGTTTATAATCGCCTCCTTCCGAGAGGTGCTGCAGCGGGTTTGAACGCCCCCGTCAGGCTCGGTTTTTCGCATCAACGGCACCTATTCATTAACCAATACAATGAATGGAGTTTTTATGAACGCTGTTGATAACGGATTCACCGACTATATCGTCGCAGACATGTCTTTAGCCGCATGGGGCCGCAAGGAGCTGGCTATCGCCGAAGTCGAAATGCCGGGCCTGATGGCCATCCGCAACGAATACGCAGCCAGCCAGCCTCTGAAGGGCGCGCGCATCACCGGCTCACTGCACATGACCATCCAGACCGGCGTGCTGATCGAAACACTGACAGCCCTTGGTGCTGAAGTTCGCTGGGCTTCCTGCAACATCTATTCCACACAAGATCACGCTGCCGCTGCCATCGTCGCAACCGGCGTACCTGTTTTCGCCGTCAAGGGCGAAACACTGGCCGAATACTGGGACTACACCCATCGTATTTTTGAATGGAAAGACGGCGGCTTGTCCAACATGATTCTGGACGACGGCGGCGATGCGACCTTGCTGCTGCATCTGGGTGCGCGCGCTGAAAAAGACGCATCACTCTTGAACAACCCGGGCTCCGAAGAAGAAATCTGTCTGTTCAACTCGATCAAAGCCAAGCTGGCTGTGGACGGCGCATGGTATTCAACCCGTCTGGCAGCAATCCTTGGCGTAACCGAAGAAACCACCACCGGCGTACATCGTTTGTACCAGATGCATGAGCGCGGCGAATTGAAATTCCCTGCAATTAACGTCAACGATTCCGTCACCAAGTCTAAGTTCGACAACCTGTACGGCTGCCGCGAATCGCTGGTCGATGCAATCAAGCGCGCAACCGACGTGATGATCGCAGGCAAGATCGCGGTTATCGTAGGTTACGGCGACGTGGGCAAGGGTTCTGCTCAGGCGATGCGCGCACTGTCAGCGCAGGTCTGGGTGACCGAAATCGATCCTATCTGCGCACTGCAGGCGGCGATGGAAGGCTACCGCGTCGTGACCATGGATTACGCCTGTGAACACGGCGACATCTTTGTCACCACCACCGGCAACTACCACGTCATCACCCATGACCACATGGTCAAGATGAAGAACAACGCCATCGTCTCCAACATCGGTCACTTCGACAACGAAATCGACGTCGCATCCCTCAAGCAATATCAGTGGGAAAACATCAAGCCGCAAGTCGATCACGTGATTTTCCCGGACGGCAAGCGTATCCTGCTGCTGGCTGAAGGTCGCCTGGTCAATCTGGGCTGCGGTACAGGCCATCCTTCTTACGTGATGTCGTCGAGCTTCGCGAACCAGACTATTGCGCAGATCGAACTGTACACCCGCACCAGCGACTATCCGATCGGCGTTTACACCCTACCTAAGCATCTGGACGAAAAAGTTGCGCGCCTGCAACTGACGACTCTGAATGCGCAACTGAGCGAACTGACTGACCAGCAGGCAGCTTACATCGGCGTGCCGAAGAATGGCCCGTACAAGGCCAATCACTACCGCTACTAAGCAATAAACGTTGCACAGATTGCCGTCTCGCTCAGATTTCACGGGTGAGGCGGCTTTCGTCATTAACAGGAAGCAATCCTAGAATTGCTGCTGATCTGGATACTGAATGCAATGGCGCTGACCTCGGCGGCCACACAATTGATGAGGAAATAATGAGCATCTCACATATCAGTTTTGAATTTTTCCCGCCTCAGACGGTTGAAGGCGTGGAAAAATTGACGATTGCGCGCGAAAAACTCGCAACGCTCAATCCGGAATTTTTCTCGGTCACTTTCGGTGCGGGCGGCTCTACCCGCGACCGCACACTGGAAACAGTGACACAAATAAAGGTGGAAGGTTTTGATGCGGCGCCGCATCTGTCCTGCGTAGGCTCTACCCGCGACAACATCCGCGCAATCCTGAAAACCTACAGGGACGCCGGAATCCGCCGCATCGTCGCTTTACGCGGCGATCTGCCCTCCGGCATGGCCACCGCAGGCGAATTCCAGTATGCAAATGAACTGGTGGAATTTATCCGCACTGAAACGGGCGATCACTTTCATCTGGAAGTCGCAGCCTACCCCGAAGTGCACCCGCAAGCCAAATCGGCGCGCGACGACCTGATCAATTTTAAAAGAAAGATTGATGCAGGCGCGGATTCAGCGATTACGCAGTATTTTTATAACGCCGACAGCTATTTCCACTTCGTCGACGAATGCCAGAAACTGGGAATCACCGCACCCGTTGTGCCGGGCATCATGCCCATCGTGCGCTACTCGCAACTGGCGCGCTTTTCGGATGCCTGCGGCGCAGAAATTCCGCGCTGGATGCGTAAAACAATGGAAGGCTTTGGCGACGATAACGAATCGGTACAGGCCTTTGGTCGCGACATCGTCACCGCCATGTGCGAAAAACTGTTGGCCGGCGGAGCACCGGGACTACATTTTTATACGCTGAATCAGGCGGCACCTTGCCTAGCGATTGTTGAAAGACTTAAATAACTCAATCGTCTCCGCCTAAAGAGCCGATACAACCGTTAAGCACAATATCCCCGCCTGTGGATAAGATTGCTCGGTATGCCGGTATAATCCGGCATACTTATTTTTTAAGCCGGGCAATTTAGCAACGCATCGGGAAAATTACCGCACAAGGCGACACATGAAAGCACCAGAACTCTTATTACCCGCAGGCTCCCTCGATAAAATGCGTGCCGCCTATGCCTTCGGCGCGGATGCCGTGTATGCAGGCCAGCCGCGCTATTCCTTGCGCGCGCGCAACAACGAATTCAAACTCGAAGAGTTGCAAACAGGAATTGCCGAGGCACATGCACTGGGTAAAAAGCTGTTTGTCGCAAGCAACCTGATGCCGCACAACGCCAAGGTAAAAACGTATATGGAGGACATGGCACCTGTAATCGCCATGAAGCCTGACGCGCTGATCATGGCGGATCCCGGCCTGATCGCGATGGTGCGTGAACGCTGGCCGGAAGTGGATGTGCATCTGTCGGTACAGGCCAACACCGTCAATTACGCGGCGGTGAAATTCTGGAAATCGCTGGGGCTGACTCGCGTGATCCTGTCGCGCGAGTTATCGCTCGATGAAATTGCAGAAATTCGTCAGGAGTGTCCTGACATGGAATTGGAAGTGTTCGTGCACGGCGCGCTGTGCATCGCCTATTCAGGGCGTTGCCTGCTGTCCGGTTACTTCAATCATCGCGATGCAAATCAGGGCACCTGCACCAACTCATGCCGCTGGGATTACAAGATCGACAACGCCGAAGAGAACGGCACCGGCGACATTGAAAAGCTGGACTTCGATTTCGACAAGGCGCTGAGCCAGTCGGCTTTATCCGACTGCGGCGATCAAAAACGCCATCCGATGGCCGATCGCGTGTACGTGATTGCCCGTCAGGATCATCCGAATGAGTTGATGCCGGTGATGGAAGACGAACACGGCACCTACATCATGAATTCCAAGGACCTGCGCGCAGTCGAACACGTCGAAAAGCTCGCGAAAATCGGCATCGATTCGCTCAAAGTTGAAGGCCGCACCAAGTCCATCTACTACGTCGCACGCACCGCACAAGTGTATCGTCAGGCCATTGACGATGCGGTCGCGGGACGACCGTTCAACTACGGCTTATTAGGCGCGCTGGATGCACTGGCGAATCGCGGCTATACCGACGGTTTTTATGAGCGCCATCACACCCATGAGCAGCAAAACTATATGCGCGGCCACTCGGAGAGTTCGCGCCAGCAATATGTCGGTGACATCGTCTCGTGCGCGAATGATCTGGCCGAAATCGACGTAAAGAATCGCTTTTCCGTTGGAGATCGTCTGGAGATCATTCACCCGTCAGGCAACCAGATCATCGATCTTGCCGGAATGCGCGACAAGCATGGCCAGAGCATCACGGTCGCCCCTGGCAGCGGACATAAAGTTCAGATCCCTTTATCAGGCAATCTGTCAGGCGGGATGATCGCACGCTTTTTATAGGCTTGCAGGTGTACTATCGTGCTCTGTCGGCAGTCATCCGGGGAAACCTTCTCTGATAACATGCAGTCTTAGGACAGCCGACAGATGCGAGGAGATCAGCGATGAACTGGAAAAACACGATAACCCGCTACGGCATGGCAACTATCAGCCTGCATTGGATGATGCTGCTGTTGTTCATCGCGGTCTATGCCTGTATCGAGTTGCGCGTCTTCTACCCGAAAGGAAGCGAGCTGCGCGAGGGATTGAAAACCTGGCACTTCATGCTGGGACTGCTGCTCTTCGCACTGGTCTGGTTGCGTCTGGCAGTTCGACTCTCCACGATGACCCCGCTTATCCGGCCGGAACCGGAAAAATGGCAGAACCTCTCGGCCAAACTGATGCATCTGGCGCTGTACACACTGATGATAGGCATGCCGCTCACCGGCTGGCTGCTGCTTTCCGCATCAGGAAAACCGATCCCCTTCTTCGGCTTTGAACTGCCGGCGCTGATCGGGGAGAGCAAAGAAATAGCCAAACAAATCAAGGAAGTACATGATATTTTCGGCACAGCAGGCTATTATCTGATCGGGATGCATGCGGCGGCGGCACTGTACCATCACTATCTGATGCGCGACAACACACTAACCCGTATGCTACCGGGACGAAAATAACCCCATCCTCAAGAGAAAGTTATCCGTATGATTTTTTCCTCGCTCTCGCAATCTGACCGTTACGCGTCACTTCATCCGCTGTTTTCCCGCGCATTTGACTATATCCGCGCGACTGACTTGTATGCGCAACCACCCGGGCGCTACAACATCCAAGGTGATGATCTGATCGCTATCGTGGAACACGTCACAGGGCGTCCCAAGGAAATGGCACGACTCGAAGCACATAAGCGCTATATCGACATCCAGCTGGTGCTGGACGGCGATGAAACGATGGGCTGGAAACCGCTGACGGATTGCTACAACCCAGTGGGCGAACACAGCATCGAGCACGACATCCTGTTTTTTCTCGATGCACCCGCGTCCTGGATCCCTGTCCCGCCCGATCATTTCTGCATCTTCTTTCCGGAAGACGCCCACGCGCCGCTGGTAGGCACAGGTCCAATCCGCAAGGTGATCTTCAAGATCGCCGTATAGCCGTTGAAATGCAGCGGTCGGTTATAATCCATGCCTGCTGCTAACCATTTCACTGACAGGATTTCATCATGGCAAACAAACAATTCATTCAAACACCTGATGCACCCGCCGCCATCGGCACCTATTCACAAGCGATCCGGGTCGCCAACACCGTGTACCTTTCAGGACAAATCGGCTTGGACCCCGCCACCATGCAGATGGTGGAGGGCATCGACGATCAAATCCACCGCGTATTCCAGAACCTGCGTGCGGTGACTGTCGCCGCGAATAGCAATATCGACGGCATCGTTAAACTTAATATATTTTTAACCGACTTAAAACATTTCGCCAAAGTGAACGAGATCATGGCAAGTTATTTCCAGCAACCCTACCCCGCCCGTGCCGCAGTCCAGGTATCTGCACTCCCGCGCGGCGCACTGGTCGAAATGGACGGCGTACTGGTCGTTCAGGACTAACCAGCATGAGCCACATGCCGCCCCCTTTAAATAAGAGGGCGATTTGACGACACCGCTCAAAATCTCTGCTGCGACCCTTACCAAGCTGGCAAAGCTGGGCATCCGCCATCGGGCGGATTTGTTGTTACATCTGCCCTTGCGCTATGAGGATGAGACTGAGCTCGTCTCAATTGCCGATGTCGAACCCGGCGAGACGGTGCAGGTGCAGGGCGTCATCACGCACTCAGAAGTCCTGTACAAGCCGAGAAAAATACTGGTTTGCCGCTTGCAGGACAAGGAAGATGAGCTGTATCTGCGCTTTCTGAATTTCTATCCCAGCCAGATCAAATTGCTGGCGGTAGGTAAACAAATACGCGCGATCGGCGAGGCTCGAATCGGTTATTTCGGATTGGAGATGGTGCATCCAAAATGCCGGACGGTGGGCGACAATACGCAGCTGGCAACCAGCCTCACGCCGATTTATCCGACCACGGCAGGACTGTCGCAACTCACCTTAAAAAAGCTGATTGCCAATGCGCTGGAGGTACTCAATCCAGCTGATCCGCTACCGGAAAAATTTCGCCATAATTTAAATTTATCGGGATTTTTTGACAGCATCCGACTGCTGCACAATCCCACAACGGACATCGCCGCATGCGCTTTGGCGGATAAAAGTCACGCAGCCTGGCGACGCATCAAATTCGATGAATTATTAGCGCAGCAACTGTCCATGCGCGTGCATCACAAAGAACGCAGCCGGCGCATGGCGCCCGCGCTACCGCCACAGGGCCATTACACCGATGACCTGCTAAAAATTTTGCCGTTTTCGTTAACCCGCGCACAACAAAAAGTCTACGCGGAAATCAGCGCAGACCTTGCCCGACCACACCCGATGCAGCGCTTACTGCTCGGCGATGTGGGGAGCGGAAAAACCATTGTCGCCGCGTTAGCCGCCTTGCAAACCATCGAAAATGGCTATCAAGTCGCCTTGATGGCGCCGACCGAAATCCTCGCCGAACAGCATTATATAAAACTCACGGACTGGTTAGCGCCGCTGGGCATCACGCCCGTCTGGTTATCAGGCAGCCTGAAGAAAAAAGATAAGCGCGTGGCCGCCGAGTTGATTGCATCGGGCGCAACGTGGCTTGCCATCGGTACGCACGCTTTGTTTCAGGAACAGATTACCTTCCATAAATTAGGGCTGGCAATTGTCGATGAACAGCACAAGTTCGGCGTACAACAACGTCTGGCACTACACGCGAAAGGTAAACAGCCCGTTACAGCGGATGAAAAATCCGCTGAGCCGCACCAGCTAATGATGAGTGCAACGCCGATTCCGCGCACGCTGGCGATGAGCTATTACGCGGACCTGGACGTGTCGGTGATCGACGAGTTGCCACCGGGACGCACACCGGTGATTACCAAACTGGTCAGCGACTCCCGCCGCGAGGAAGTATTCGAACGCGTGCGTGCAGCCTGCATGACCGGTGCACAAGCCTATTGGGTATGCCCCTTGATCGACGAATCCGAAATACTGCAATTGCAAAATGCACAGGAAACATTTGAATTACTGACGGAAACCTTTCCGGATATGCGCGTAGGTTTAGTTCACGGGAAAATGGAAAGTGCCGAAAAGGTACGCGTCATGGCGGCATTCAAAGCAGGCGAATTGCAGCTGCTGGTCGCCACCACCGTCATTGAAGTCGGCGTGGATGTGCCGAATGCCAGCCTGATGGTCATTGATCACGCCGAGCGCATGGGACTGGCACAGCTCCATCAACTGCGCGGACGGGTAGGACGCGGGGCAGCGCAAAGCCTGTGTATTTTGCTGTATCACAAACCGCTCTCCGAGCTGGCACGCACGCGCCTAAAAGTTATCTTCGAGAACACCGATGGCTTCGTGATCGCCCAACAGGACTTACAATTGCGCGGCCCTGGCGAATTGCTGGGTGCCAGACAAAGCGGCGTGGCGATGCTGCGCTTTGCCGACATTGAAGCCGATGAAGATTTACTGGAATACGCACGCGATGTCGCCGATGAATTATTGAGCGATTATCCGGATGCGGCGCGCACCTATTTGCACCGCTGGATGGCAAACAAACATGACTATTTGCACGTATAAGGACAACTTTTGGAACGCCGCCGCGTGGGGTGCCAGCGCCGAATTGAAGCCCTGGCTGCGCGATCACGGCTCGCTCACGCAGCGTATTACGCAACGCTGCGAACACTTTTCCGTGCGTAACGTGCGCAGCGGCCTGGCGCGCATCGCGCTGGATGAATCAGCCCTATTGGCTATCGCCCCCCAACATCTTGCCTGGTCGCGTGAAGTATTTCTCTGTGCCGACGGGCAGCCGGTGGTATTTGCCCACAGCGCCTGCGCCGCCCGCCAACTTCGTGGCGCGTGGCAAGGGTTACGCAACCTTGGCAACAAGCCGCTGGGTGCGCTGCTGTTTACCCACCCGCAGGTCGTGCGCCAGCCGCTGCATTACCAAGCGCTGCATCCGCACCATCCGCTGCATCGACGTGCAGCAAGCGTATTAGACGCCCCACCCGATCGCCTATGGGCGCGCAGGTCATTGTTTTATTTAAATAATTCACCGCTACTGGTAACCGAAGTATTTTTACCTGAAATTCTTAATTACAGGATTTAGGATTGAGCAAAAACCAGTTTCTGTTAAACTTTCACCGCGCTACTCAAGCCCCGCTCCTAGATTCTCAATCCTAATAAAAATGAAGCTCATTGAACGCCTGTCGTTGTATATACAGCTCACCCGCCTCGACCGGCCCATCGGCATCCTGCTGCTGCTCTGGCCGACGCTATGGGGCATCTGGATTGCAGGAAACGGCACACCCGCCTGGCCTATCGTGCTGATCTTCACGCTCGGCACCGTGCTGATGCGCTCAGCCGGCTGCGCGATCAACGATTATGCCGACCGCCACATCGACCTGCACGTCGAGCGCACCCGCGATCGCCCCATTACCAGCGGACGCATTTCGCACAAGGAAGCGTTGTTGCTGGCAAGCGTACTCACGCTTATTTCGTTTGCGCTGATCCTGCCGCTCAATACGCTCACCCTGCTGCTGTCAATTCCTGCCGTTTTTTTGGCCGCCAGCTACCCGTTCACCAAACGCTTTTTCGTCATTCCGCAAGCCTATCTGGGGATCGCCTTCGGCTTCGGCATCCCCATGGCCTTCGCCGCTCAGCTGAACAGCGTGCCACCCGTGGCTTGGCTATTGCTAAGCGCGAATGTATTTTGGGCGATCGCCTACGATACCGAGTACGCGATGGTGGACCGTGACGACGACATTCATTTGGGCATTCACTCCTCCGCACTATTTTTCGGCAAATACGATGTGCTGGCGGTGATGTGCTGTTACACGACGACGCTCGCCTTGCTGGCGATAGCAGGACTCATGAAGGATTTTGGTACCGCATATTTTGCAGGCTTACTTGTCGCAACAGCCATCACCTTGCATCACTACCAACTGATCAAGCATCGCCAGCGCGATAAATGTTTCAAGGCCTTTTTGCACAATAATTGGTTTGGTGCTGCGGTATTTGCAGGCATCCTGCTGGATTATCTGGCATGACGCCTGACTACCGTTGCAATCCGTTGTTGCGGCTGAGCTACAGCCTGATCGCACCCGTCTATGATTTAGTCATAGAACGCCCGATGCGCGCGGCGCGCAAGCGGTCACTGGCCGCTTTGCCGGCGGGGGTGTCTCGTCATGTGCTGGTCAGTGGCGTCGGTACGGGACTTGATCTACCGCATCTGCCAACGCAGCATCATTACACTGCTCTCGATTTTAATGCGGCGATGCTCGCCCGCGCCCGGCCCCGAGGCGAGAAACTGGATGTGGAATTTGTGCTGGGCGACAGTATGGCCCTGCCGTTTGCCGACAATCATTTCGACCATATCGTGCTGCACCTGATTACCGCCGTGGTACCTGATCCTGCGCGCTGCCTGTCCGAAGCCGCCCGCGTGCTAAAACCCGGCGGTTCTATCATCCTGTTCGACAAGTTCCTGCGCCCCGGCAAAGCGGCCCCGTTGCGCCGCTTGCTTACGCCCTTATCCGGACGCCTCGCCACGAGAATGGACGTGGTATTCGAGGATCTGTTGCAGGATGCGCCCGACCTTGAAGTGCTGAGCGACGAGCCGCTACTAGCAGGCGGCTGGTTTCGTGGTATTTTGCTGCGCAAGACGGTTTAACAAATAGGAGGGCAGCGGTAAATACCTGTTTCCGGATCATCCGACAGCCCCGAAGCGGGAAACGCCCAAAACTGGCTCAAAAACACACCATTGATTTCTCCGAATTAATATCTCATTGTCGGCTGAGCGCAATTTATCATGCCTGAGAGCACCATTTTTCTGGGTGCCGAAGTCCTGAAGTTAGCTCCTGTCGAACGAACTCACCTATTTGCACCGGCTGATCTCTAACATCGATTCATACCACAAAACGAGCTCCCCTTTCACTCGAGAGTGCAGCTGCAAAAGCACAGCATTTTGACGAAAAACCTATCCCTTCGGCTAGGTTTTAAATAAATTCTTTCTATGGCAAAATGAAGTTGGCGTAACAGCATCGGTGGTGCAGTAGTTAAGAACCCAATAGCATCCATCGCCCATTGTTCCGAATGACCTTGCCACTCATTTCAACGTTAAATTTATTATTCTTCCGGAAACCCATATGAAAAAAAGCATGCTTTTGCTTTACGTCCTTACACTTAGCGCATGCTCAACGTTTACGCCACAGCGCTACAGTATTTCTGCCAATAACAACGTAGCCTTAAAAGCAATTGGGGTTGGCAATATTAACGTTGGGTCGTTTTCCGGCCCTGCTGCTTTCGATAAAGCATGCAGAGGCGCGGGACCAATCGCGCCTCCAGATAATATGAGTTTTGAGGCATATATTCAAAATGCACTTGCAGATGAATTAAAGGTTGCAGGAATGTTTGATGAGAAGACGCCAAAAACGACACTCACCGGCGCTATCGAGCAACTGAATTTCTCATCATCGCGCGGGCTCACGGGCGGGGAGTGGAATATAAGTTTGCGCGTCAATTCATCAAATGGTAAGTCAATTTCTGTTGCAGATCACTATGAATTCCACAGTGGTTTTATTGCCGATACTGCCTGCAAACAAACTGCTGAAGCTTACCTGCCAGCAGTTCAGAACATTATTGGCAAGTTGATAAAAGAACCTGAATTCAAGGCGCTCTTAACACCAATCTGACTCTGAGTTCAAGCGGAACTGCGCGAATCAACCCTCGCGCGCCCTCCCATCAACCCATTGCGTGAGGTTCATACGTACGTCAAAAGGTTTGATTCGGGGGGGACTCTGTCGTGCCGTTCGCCTTCATGCCGGATGAAAATGAACGGTTCTAGGGGAACGGCTACTGGTTTGCGCAATAATTGCAAAGCCCCCGTCAACTCACAGGCGGCTGGTTCAGAGGAATCGTACTGACCAAAAAAGGCCTGCCTTAAACGCTACATCAGACAGTAATTCACCGGCAATAACGGCGTCAATTCGTGCTTCTGACCGATCGCATCGCGCAAGTTAATTTCAATCCCGCGACAGATCGCATCGAGTGCCAGGTCATTGGGTGAGTCGCCGAACGGCTCTTCGATTTCATCGCCCAGCGCATCCAGCCCGAAGAACGTATAGGCGACAATACCGACCACAAAGGGCGTCATAAAACCGATAGTATCGACCAGACCAAACGGCAACAGGAAACAATATAAATAGGCTGTCCGGTGCAACATCAGGGTATAAGAAAAGGGAATCGGCGTGCTCTTGATCCGCTCACAGGCCGCTGCGGCCGCCGTGATTGAAGACATACTCGTATCGATTACGGCTGCCAGACAGCCATCGAGCCGCTTCTCATCCATGCACTGACGCAAGTCGCGCCCCATTTGATGCATCAGATAATCAGGAATATTTGAAACCGTGCTGATTTTCTGCCACTCCTGCGGCACCAGCAACGGTTTGAGCTCACTGACGGCATCGCTATTGCGCAGAAGATGGCGCAGCGCATGCGAAAACGCGATGGTGCGGACGATCATCCTGACCCGCACATTTTCCAATCCGGCATTCGGGGCGATTGGCCCGGCATGCTCGATCAGCGTGAGGCACTGGCGTGCAAAATTGCGCGACTGCAAGACAATTTCGCCCCACAGCTTGCGCCCTTCGCAATAGCGATCATAGGCGGCCGTGTTGCGAAAACCGAGAAAAATAGCCAACGGCAAGCCGATCAGCGTAAACGGAATCGCGGTCAGTGTGATCTTTTGGCTGTAAATATCGCCATGCGTCCAGGTGACCAGCGTGGCCAGTGCAATATTAACCAGCAAAACACCGGTGATTTGCGACAGCACAGAACCGCGAAAAATGAAAAACAAACGGAACCCGGACGGTCTGCTGCGTAGGATCATATATAGCCTGTTGTTTGATTCGTCAAAACAGTGATCTGACCAATCACCCTGACGATGCGCTACATCTTACCCCTACCTCTGCGACGGAGACATCCTTAACAGCAGATAAATAACAGCCCAGTGCGCTTAATTTTCAGCTGTTTACCTACAATCCGCCATTCACATAAATAAAGCCCGCTTTCGCGGGCTTTATTTACACCCAATCTTTGGGTTTCAGGAAGGTGTCGTACAGTTCAGCTTCCGGCGTACCCGCTTCCGGATGCCAGTCGTAGCGCCATTTCACCAGTGGCGGCATGGACAGCAGGATGGATTCGGTGCGCCCGTTGGACTGTAAACCGAAGATGGTGCCACGGTCGATAACCAAATTGAATTCCACGTAGCGCCCGCGACGGTAGAGCTGAAAATCACGTTCGCGCTCGCCGTAAGGCGTGTTCATGCGTTTTTCCAGCAGCGGCACATAGGCCGACAGGAAGTGATCGCCCACGCTTTGCTGAATCGCAAACGCAGTGTCAAAGTCCGGTACGGAAAGATCGTCGAAGAAGATGCCGCCAATCCCGCGCGGTTCGTTGCGATGCTTCAGGAAGAAGTATTCATCGCACCATTTCTTGTATTTTGGATGCAGATCGTCACCAAACGGCGCAAGAGAATTTTTGCAGATCTGATGAAAATGCACCGCATCTTCTTCGAAGCCGTAATAGGGCGTCAGATCCATGCCGCCGCCGAACCAGAACACCGCTTCGCCGTCAGGCTTGTGTGCCATGAACATGCGCACATTCGCATGGGTGGTCGGCGCATAGGGATTACGCGGGTGCATCACTAAAGACACGCCCATCGCCTCCCAGCTGCATCCGGCCAATTCGGGCCGGTGTGCGGTGGCCGATGCAGGCATCTTGTCGCCCTTAACGTGCGAGAACGCCACGCCGCCGCGTTCAAACACATTACCCTCTTCGAGTATGCAGCTGATACCGCCGCCTGCGCCGATTCCGACACCCCCGGCTTCACGCTGCCACTTGTCGCGGATGAATTTCTTGCCATCCACTTGTTCCAGACGGGTCACGATCAAATCTTGCAACTCCAGCAAATATTCTTTTACGGCTGCGCTGTTAACACTCATATTTTCTCCTCTGGGGTGTATCTGCACCCTGATTATTTATTGCAACTAGCGGATGATACGACCGTCTGCCCATGCGAGTATTCTTGAAGGCATTTTTCGCTCGCCCACGCAGCCTGGCAATACCCATACCTGATTACCAAACAAGCGCTGGCATTGAGCATAGGTTTTTGCCGGACGCATACCGCTTAGATTGGCGCTGGTCGATACCAGCGCGCTCTTTACTCCCCGGCAAAGCTGACGCGCGACCGGATGCACCGTCAATCTGACGGCCAGCGTATCGTGCTCGCCGCGCAGCCAGCGAGGTACCGTTTTTTTCACCGGCATCAGATAAGTAATCGCTGCCGCACCGGCATCGCGCAACATCTGTTGCTGTACTGCACTCAACGGCTGCAAATAAGCTGCTATCTGCCGATAATCTGACGCAATTACAATCAAGCCCTTGCGCTGCATACGCTGCTTCAATTTCAGCAGACGCAACACCGCAACGCGGTTATCCGGATCGCACCCCAAGCCGTAACACGATTCCGTCGGATATGCGATCAGGCCGCCACGCTTTAAATGCGCGGCAATGCGGCGGTACGGCAGTCGTGTCACTTGACGCTCTTAAGCGCCCGGTAACCGATATCACGACGCATCTGACACCCGCCAAACGAAATGCCATCAGCCACCTGATAGGCACGACGCTGCGCCATACGCACGCTGTCGCCCAACGCGGTCACGCAAAGCACACGACCGCCGCTGGTGACGACCTTGCCATCCACGAGTTTTGTACCGGCATGAAATACATGCGCGTCTTCTTCACCATGCGCCGGTAAACCGCTGATCGCATCGCCAGTACGCGGTGTATCCGGATAATTGGCCGCGGCCATCACCACGCCTAAGGCCACGCGTCGGTCCCATTCCACCTCAACCGTATCCAGCGTGCCGCTTACCCCGTGTTCGAACATCGACAACAGGTCAGTCTTCAGACGCAACATAATAGGCTGAGTCTCAGGATCGCCCAGGCGGCAGTTAAATTCCAGCACCTTGATGCGCCCATCAGGAGAAATCATCAGTCCGGCATATAAAAATCCGGTGTAAGTATGGCCTTCCTTCTCCATCCCCTGAACGGCAGGCTGGATCACTTCGCGCAAAGCGCGGGCATACACTTCAGGGGTGACGACAGGCGCCGGCGAATACGCGCCCATACCGCCAGTATTGGGCCCCAGATCTGCGTCCATCAGGCGTTTGTGATCCTGACTGGTTGCTAGCGGCAGGATGTTTTTTCCATCCACCATCACGATAAAGCTGGCTTCTTCACCGGCCAGAAACTCTTCAATCACCACGCGCGCGCCCGCGTCCCCCAGCTTGTTATCCGAGAGCATCATATCGACTGCGTGATGCGCTTCATCAAGCGTCATCGCAACCACCACACCTTTACCCGCGGCAAGACCATCGGCCTTAATGACGATAGGCGCACCGTGCTTGTCGACGTAAGCGTGAGCGGCCGTCACATCGCTGAAGGTTTCATAAAATGCAGTAGGAATGTTGTGCCGCACCATGAAGGCCTTGGCAAAATCCTTGGAGGATTCGAGTTGAGCCGCCGCCTTCGTCGGCCCGAATATTTTCAGACCCGCACGGCGGAACGCATCCACCACGCCGCGAGACAAAGGCGCTTCAGGCCCTACCACCGTCAGGTAGATATTCTCGCGCAGCGCAAATTCGAGCAACGCATCCACCTCGCTGATCGCGACGTTTTCAATGCCATTTTCCAGCGCCGTACCGGCATTGCCGGGCGCAACAAACACCTTCTGCACCTTGGGAGCCTGCGCCAGACGCCACGCCATTGCGTGCTCACGACCACCGGAACCGATCACTAATATCTTCATGTTTTTCCCTCTTCAAATTTTGCTGCATATTTTCAGTGCCTGCCGGGGGCAGCCCGGCAGCTGGTTACTTTATCTTGCGTCGCCAAGAACAAGTAACCAAAAAGAAGGCGACCCCGGTTTGCCGCGCCTTCGGCGTACCCTCGATATTCACAAACAAGCGGGGCTGCGCAACTCGCACGATCCGCTGCGCGTCCAAGTGCTCAAACAGTGCTCGCCCAAAGTCACCGCTTATTTGTGACTCTCTTCGGCGGCGCACAGGGGCTGTACTCAAGCTGCCACATCATATAACACCTTACCTTCACAAACGCCCAGTAAACCGCCGTGGGACATGAATCCTGCTGCTGATTGAGATCCGCCTGCGAACAAACCAGTACATCAGCCGGTACGCGAAGCGGGCGCAGCACTTGCCTCAGGCGCACCATCTCACAAAACTTGTCCTGCAACGTCGGCTCAACCACCAAAAAGTCCAGATCGGAATCCTCCTGCGCGTCACCACGCGCATACGAGCCGAACAGAATCACTCTGGACGGTTTGGCAGCTTCGCCCAATAGTTAAGCCGCATGGCGTATGGTTTGTTCGGTGATCATAAGAAAACCTTGGGTTCTAGCATCCCTTGAAATTGTTTGCTGTGCATTTTCTGG
Source organism: Gallionellales bacterium GWA2_54_124 (assembly GCA_001801025.1). GTDB lineage: Bacteria > Pseudomonadota > Gammaproteobacteria > Burkholderiales > Gallionellaceae > Gallionella. The sequence goes on along the minus strand of MGWO01000007.1, from coordinate 67,279 downwards.
CAAGCTCCTGCGCTTCAGAAATCTGCCTGCCAGTCATTGTTGCAGACAATTTATTACGCACATCAATAATAATCTTCTGTTTATTAACATCGGTTTCATTTGCTGCGGCCATGTTTGCCCACATGTGAGCCAGAACAATATTTTTCGGAACACCTTGCCCTTTTAAAAACATACTACAAAGACTGAACTGTGCCGATGCGTCCCCCTGCTCCGCGGCCAGCGAATACCATTTTATGGCCTCTTTGTAATCTTGTGGTACACCTTGCCCATGCTGGTACATCACCGCAAGATTTATTTGTGCTAATGCAAAATTCTGCTCTGCTATCGGCTTATACCACTTTACAGCTTCTTGGTAGTTTTGAGGCACCCCTAACCCTTCGGCATACATCAACCCAATTTGAAATTGCGCAAAAGCACCGCCCTGTGCCGCTGCCAGCCGATACCACTTCATGGCCTCCTTGTAATCTTCAGAAACCCCCTGTCCGGTGAAGTACATCATCCCTAAATTGGTTTCCGCTTTGCGATCACCCTGCTCAGCAGCTTTCGTGAACCACTTCAACGCTTCTTTGTAATCTTCAGGAACAACTTTTCCGATGTAATACATACTCCCAAGGGCGATCTGCGCAGACACTTCCCCCTTTTCTGCGGCGAGTCGATACAGTTTTTCAGCTTCTGTGTAATTGCCCGCAGCGTAAGCATCTTTTGCCTCTGATAACGAATCAACGGCTGCTTGCGCACTCAATGTAAAAACACATATACAAATCAACAACGCCTGTCTCAGCAACTTATTCAATCTCACCCCCCTTGTAGTAAGTTGATTTCAAATACTAAGTTTTATTTAACTTAGCACTCTTACAGAACATGCAACTTACAAGTTATAAATTTGCATCGTAGCCACTAGGCCATGAACGAGCGGTAAATAATAAGCTGTGCACAGGCAACTAACTTCCCTCCAGATATCACCTAGTTAACCACAACAACAAGCCCTGTTCCCCCTCTTTACGCAATGGGGATTCATTCTGTAAATTAACACTTCACCAGCGAATCAGCCGGTATCTATCTAAAGGAGAAAAAAATGTTCCGTAATGCAATAAAATATCTATTCAAAACAAAGGTCACTAAGAAATCCTTTGATTTTTCAATATTTTTACCCAAAGCGCCGCAAACACACAAGCAGCAACTACTTGAAGAGTGCACAAAACGAGGTATTCCAATCCACGTCGACAATTCATTGGAACAATCTTCCGGTGCTTACTCCATCTTTCGGAATCCCGCGTCAGAAGCTGAACTTGAAAATCGTTTGAGTACCAAAAAAGCAATTATTCTTTCCAAACGAGTAAATTTCATCGCATTCCTTGCCCTCATTGTGTCAGCCATCCCTCTCATTAGGCCATTCCTGTAAAATAGAGCGTCAACTTTCATTCGCACCATCATTCCCGCGAAAGCGTGAATCTAGTTATTTGTACAATCCCCCCGCGTAGCGTGGCAAATACAAGGCTTTGTCCGCTTTGCGGAATATCTATTACACTGGATTCCCGCTTTCGCGGGAATGACATAAGCGACTGGGTCATTATTCCTTAGAGCTATCACCTGTATTACCTGACAAGTTTTACTCGCAATCCCTATCTCTCACCAATATCAAACATGATTTGGCATTTATCTAAATGCTTTAATAAATTGTATTTATCAATCAGTGGCAACAGCTTATCTCTTCCCATATCACTATTTGCATTGTAGTAAATTGCCAATAACTCTGGACTAGAAAGTTGTGCACGAAGAAGGTCTGTATAAAATTTTTTGTTTTCAATTCCACTCTGATCTACAAACTTGAGTATGTTGTACAAGGAACGAAACCAATGTCCTAGTTGATTCTGCTTATCCTTGTAATATTCAAGCCAGACTTTATTAATGGCTTCTAATTGCTCTTCATCCTGATTCTCTTCCATGTGCAAAAGCAACCTGCGTTTAAATTGTCCACAATAACTTAATAATGCATCACGTCCGAGGCCTGGTGATCGTTCAGGTTGATTAAATACTCTACTTGCAAGCCAGTTAGACTCTGTCACAAAACCGTCAACTATCTCGTTGTAAAAGCGTAGCAACTCAAAAAAAGTTCTTTCAAAGGTTTGCTGTTTTAAATCCTTGGATTGTTCAGAAAGTGCATCCGCAGATCGTTTCATTTCCTCTCTAGATAATCGCAATTCTTCTTCTGATTGTTGCTGCGACTTTTCGGTTTGTCTTAACGTAGTTAATAAGGCCAATAAGCTTAAAAGGCCAAACATCGGATTTAATACACCACCAAAAAAATCTCCAGTTTGTCCCCAACGTGTCAAATCAGAAGTTATCCCACCATTAAATTTGCTCAAGTAAATCAGTGTAAGTAATGCAGTCCATAGAATAGCAGCAATAACTGTTAGATTTACAGTCCAGTTAATGCTTTCTGTTTTATGAAAATTTTTCATGCAAAACACCAAAAACTTAAATTCAAAGCTCGTGTAAGATTAAAGTGCATACAATATCGCCAAATGAACCCGCACAACTTTCAGAATGACGCTCCACTCTGAATCCTTCACGCAACAACTTGGGGCGTAGCCCCTTAGTTGTGCGGGGAAGACCCTTGCGGTCTCAATCCTCGATTCTGCCTTTAGTGCCTGAAATGACGGTATCCGGTATACACCATCGCGATACCGTGCTCGTCCGCCGCTGCAATAACTTCCGCGTCGCGCATGGAACCGCCCGGTTGAATCACGGCCTTGGCACCTGCTTCGGCCAGTACATCCAAACCGTCGCGGAACGGGAAGAACGCATCGGAGGCGATCACTGAACCGATCAGGCTAAGCCCTGCATTCTGCGCCTTGATCGCAGCAATCCGGGTCGAATCCACGCGGCTCATTTGGCCCGCGCCCACGCCCAGTGTCTGGCCGCCTTTACAGAATACGATCGCGTTGGACTTCACATACTTTGCGACGCGCCAGGCAAACAGCAGATCCTGCAACTGTTCGGCACTTGGCTGCGCTTTAGTGACCACTTTGAATTGCGATGCCTGCACATTCAGAATGTCCGGCGTCTGCACCAGCAGCCCGCCGCCGACGCGCTTCATATCGTACTGGTTATGCGCATTCGACAGCGGCACGATCAGCACGCGCACATTTTGCTTGGCAGCGGTAATTGCCAGCGCGGCATCCGTCACGCTCGGCGCGATGATCAATTCGACAAATTGGTTGTCGGTGATCTGTTTTGCAGTCTGCTCATCGAGTTCGCGGTTAAAGGCGATGATGCCGCCAAACGCGGAAGTCGTATCAGTCGCATAAGCCAGCTTGTAAGCGTTGAGCGGGGTGTCTGCAATCGCCACACCGCAGGGATTCGCGTGCTTGACGATCACGCAGGCGCACTGATCGAAAGTTTTGACCAGCTCCCACGTTGCGTCCGCGTCACCAATGTTGTTGTAGGAAAGCTCTTTGCCCTGCACCTGAGTGTAGTTGGCGATACTGCCGGCAACCGGGTTAAGTTCGCGATAGAAAGCCGCATTCTGATGTGGATTCTCGCCATAGCGCATATCCTGCACCTTGGCGAAATTGAAATTGATCTGATCCGGGAATTCGGATTTGCTGCCGTTGCTGCCGATCGTGGTCAGGTAGTTGCTGATCGCCGAATCGTACGCGGCCGTATGCGAGAAGGCCTTTTTCATCAGATCGAAGCGCGTCGCATCCGACACGGTGCCGTCGTTGGTCTGCATTTCTGCCAGCACCGAGGTGTAATCCGATGGGTCGGTAACAATGGCAACGTGACCGTGATTCTTGGCTGCGGCGCGTACCATCGTCGGGCCGCCGATGTCGATGTTTTCAATCGCATCTTCCAGCGAACAATCAGGTTTTGCGATGGTGGCCGCGAACGGGTACAGATTCACCACAACGAGGTCGATCGTAGGAATGTTGTGGGCGGCCAATGTTGCGACGTGTTCCGGCAGATCGCGACGCGCCAGAATACCTGCGTGAACCTTAGGTTGCAGCGTCTTGACGCGACCGTCCAGCATTTCCGGAAAACCCGTGTAATCGGCCACTTCCGTGACCGGAATGCCGTTGTCTGCGAACAGTTTGGCCGTGCCGCCGGTCGAGAGAATTTTAACGCCGAGCGCATCTAAACCTCTTGCGAATTCGAGTACGCCGGACTTGTCCGATACGCTGATGAGTGCCTGTTTGATCGTTGCCATGATGGTTCCAGTTAATATAAATTTGGTAAATCGTGAGTGGCGAGTGGTGAATCCTCAACCCTAAATCCTGTTTTTATTCAATGCCGTGCAGTGTCATTTTCTTGCGCAATGTATTGCGATTGATGCCCAGCATTGCAGCGGCCTGAGACTGATTGCCGCCGACCTGCGCCAGCACCATTTCAACCAGCGGTTTTTCGACACAGTTCATCACCATGTCGTAGACATCGCAACCGGGCTCCTCGCCGTCGAGATCGCTGAAGTATTCAGTCAGCGCCTGCCGCACATAGCGCGCCATCTCGTTTTCGTTAATTGCGCTCATGCCGCCAACCCTTCCAGACCCACATTATCAAGATAGCGCAACTGCAATCCGCGCGCTGCCTGCTCCGCAAAAAATTCGTCAACTGCCGCGTGCTGCTCGGCCACGCTCTCCAGCCGATTCATCTGATGGCGAAAATGCGCTGATCCCGCCAATCCCTTCGTGTACCAGGAGATATGCTTGCGCGCGATGCGCAGCCCGGTATGTTCGCCATAAAAATTATACAATTCAACCACATGCGCCAGCAGTACGCGATGGATTTCCGATACATCAGGCGAAGGCATATGCTCGCCGGTCTGTAAAAAATGTTCAATTTCTCGGAACAGCCAGGGACGCCCCTGCGCTGCACGGCCGATCATCACCGCATCCGCCCCCGAATATTGCAACACATAACGCGCCTTCTCAGGCGTAGTGATGTCACCGTTGGCGATGATAGGAATAGCCACACTGGCCTTCACCGCACGTATTGTGTCGTACTCGGCGTCCCCGGTATAGGCGCAGGCACGGGTGCGCCCGTGTATCGCCAACGCCTGTATCCCTGACGCTTCCGCGATTTGTGCGATGCGCACCGCGTTACGGTTATGCGTGTCCCAGCCGGTGCGAATTTTCAGCGTCACCGGCGCATTGACTGCACCCACGACCGCTTCGAGCAGTTTCGCGACCAGCGGCTCATTTTGCAGCAAAGCCGATCCTGCCATCACGTTGCAGATTTTTTTGGCAGGACAGCCCATGTTGATATCGATGATTTGCGCGCCGTGATCCACGTTGTATTTCGCGGCTTCCGCCAGCATTTTCGGATCCGCACCGACGATCTGCACCGAGATGGGATCGACCTCACCCTCATGATTGGCGCGGCGCTTCGTCTTCTCAGAGCCATACAACAGGGAGTTTGACGCGACCATCTCGCTCACAGCCATGCCCGCCCCCATGCGCTTGCACAGCATGCGAAACGGCCTGTCAGTGACCCCTGCCATAGGGGCAACGATGAGGTTGTTTTTGAGTTCGTAAGGACCGATGCGCATTGATATATTTCCAAGTGGGTTGCGGATTATAAAGCAAGCGGACAAGCATGGAAAATATCGCTATGATTCGACCCTATGAAAACCTCGAAAAAATACGATGTGGTAATCGTTGGCGGCGGACTGGTGGGTGCCAGTCTGGCGGCTGCATTGAAGGACAGCGACCTTACGCTGGCACTGGTCGAAGCGGGCATGCCGCCTGATACGACGATGGCAACCGACGACTGGGACAGCCGGATTTACGCGATCAGCCCGGGCAGCCGCACGTTTCTCGAGCACTCCGGCGCATGGTCACTTCTGGATAGTGCACGCATCCAACCCGTTGAAGAAATGCGGGTGTTTGGCGACATCGACTCAAAACTGGAATTTTCCGCCTATCAGATGGGCGTGACGGAACTTGCCTGCATCCTGGAAAATCGCCACCTGCAACACGCGCTTTGGCAGGTTTTGCAGACGCAGGACAATCTGGATTTTATTCACCCGGCGCGTTGCGCTGCGCTCACCTTCGCACAAGATGCCGCCCAACTCACCCTTGAAGACGGCACAACCTTAAGCGCAGGCCTTTTTGTCGGGGCAGACGGACGCAATTCCTGGGTGCGAAATCAGGCGGGCATCACTGCTGCCCCCGTCGATTATCAGCATCACGGCGTGGTTGCCAATTTCAGTTGCGAATTGCCGCATCGGTGCATTGCCCACCAGTGGTTTGCACCTGACGGCATCTTAGCGTTGCTGCCGCTGCCGGGCAACCAGGTCTCAATGGTATGGTCGGTGACACCCGAGAAATCGGCCCAGCTGACAGCGCTCACCAGCGAAGCGCTCTGCACACATGTCGAGATAGCCTCTCAACACACCTTAGGCAAACTCACCGTTGTCACCGCTGCCGCGGCGTTTCCGCTCAGACTGCTGACGCTGCCGCATATCAGCGCGCCACGTGTGGCACTGATAGGAGACGCCGCACACAATATGCATCCACTGGCAGGACAAGGCGTTAATACCGGTTTTCGCGATGCGCGCCAGCTGGCAGACCTCCTGATCAATCGCGGCGGCTGTGCTGACTGCGGCGATGCACAACTGCTGCGCCGCTATGATCGCAAACGACGCGAAGACATCGCGACGATGCAGGGCACCACTTATGCACTTAAAAATCTGTTTTGCAACGACGACCCGCTGCTGCGCACCTTACGCAACACAGGTTTAAATGCCACGAATCATCTCGTTCCTCTGAAAAAAGCCCTGATGCGGCACGCATTTAACTAACCTATTAAATAATATGAATAAAATACTGTCACTACTCTTATTGCTCGCCACCTTTCCCGCACATGCCGGTGAGGCGGAAATCCGCCAGTCCCTGCAAGGGAAAGTCGGCAAGCTGGAACACATCGTCAAAACCCCTTACGCGGGACTTTACGAAATCATGGTCGGCGACAAGGTGTTGTATACCGATGAACTCGGCCTCTACCTGATCGATGGCAGCATCTTTGATGTTAAGAACCGCACCGATTTAACAGAACAGCGTCGCCGCCAGTTGTTTAACTTCGACAAGCTTCCGCTGGAACTGGCTATTAAGAAAATCAAAGGCAACGGCAAACGCAAACTGGCGTATTTCACCGATCCGCAATGCGGCTATTGCAAGAAGCTGGAAAAGGAACTCTCCAAAGTCAGTGACGTCACGCTGTATATGTTCTTGTATCCGATCTTCCCGGGCTCGGAGGAAATTGTACGCAATGTACGTTGTTCGAAAGATCCTGCCAAAACCTGGGATGATTTGATGCTAAAAGGCGTGGCGGCAGCGAGCATCACCTGCAAAACGCCCACCGACAAGGTCACCGCGTTTGGCCGCGAAAAACAGGTCAACGGCACGCCTAACCTGATTTTTGCTGACGGCACACAGGTGCCGGGATACCTGCCCGCCGAAGAACTGGAAAAACATTTGAACGAGGCCGCCAAAAAATAGAGCCGCAGCATGAATCTTCCTCAGTCCATCTCCCCCGACTTACTGGCACAGGCAGTTGACCAGTTGCACGATGGCATCACCATTGCGGATGCGCGGCAACACAATTGGCCGCTGATTTATGTCAATGCAGGATTTGAGAAATTATCGGGCTATAGCGCCGCAGAACTGATCGGCAAACCGGTGCGATTTCTGCAGGGAACGGACACCGATCAGGCTGAAATCGCCGCACTGCGCGAGGCGCTCCATCAGGGCGCAAGCTGTCTTGTAACCCTGCGCAATTATCGCCGCGACGGCACCCTGTTCTGGAACGAACTGAGTATTTCTCCGGTACGCGACCCGGCGGGGGAATTAACCCATTTCGTCGGCATTCAGAAGGACGTCACGGAACGCGTGGTACAAGAGCAAAATTTGCGCCAGTCGAACCTGCATTTGCATGCCGCGCTAAAACAACAAACCGCCCCGGTGCCTGACATCAGCGATCGGCTGCATTTTAATGAGCGGCTCGCCGGCATGCTGCAAACCGCACAGCGCACGCACAGCCTGCTCTCGGTACTGATGGTTAATCCTGATCAATTCAAGCGATTTAACGAACGGTACGGGCGCGCTGCCGGCGATGCGTGCTTGCGCATGGTAGGCGATCGCATCATCAAATCGTTTGCGCGCAATTCGGACTGCGTCACCCGGTACGACAACGATGAGTTTGCCATCGCATCGATGGGCGACAGCGAAGAAGGCATGAAACAACATCTGACTAAACTTCGCGATCAGATACGCGCGCTGAATATCCCGCACAGCGATTCACCCGAAGGCATACTGACCATCTGCATCGGCGGCATCACGCTGATTCCGCAACGGGAAACAACGGCAGAGGACCTGCTCCAGCGCGCCTATGCGGCGGTTCATCAGGCCGGCCAACAGGGCCACGACTGCGAATGCATCGTCAGTTGAGCACGGGCTCCGCGCCTTTGGGAAACAGCACCCACATCTGACCGCGCTGCTTCATGCGACCTGCCTGTGCGCCTGCCTGATCGCCGAAACCCCAAAAAAAATCAGCACGCACAGCCCCCCTGATCGCGCCGCCGGTATCTTGCGCCAGCATCAGGCGATTCAAAGGCTCAGGGGTGTTCGGATAGGTGGTGGACAAAAACACCGGCGCGCCCAGCGGGATGGTGCGCGGATCAATCGCAATACTGTATTGCTCGGTCAGCGGCACACCAAGCGCACCTAATGGTGCAGACAAATTTTCCGGCAGCTCCCTGAAAAAGACGTAACTTGGATTCTGTTCCAGCAATGCCGTCAATTTGGCGGGATTTTTCTCGGCCCAGTGCTTGATACCCTGCATGGACGCCTGATCGGCGCTCAATTCGCCCGCCTCGATCAGCTTCTTGCCGATGGAAACATAAGGATGCCCGTTCTGGTCGGCATAACCGACCTTGATTAGATGCCCGTCCGCCAGCTCGATGCGCCCCGACCCCTGTATTTGCAAAAAGAACAGATCGACTGCATTTTCCACCCAGAACAAAACCCGCGCCTGAGCACGGCCTTCGTCTATCCCGGCGCGATTGTAATACGGTACGATGCGGCGCCCCTCCAGACGACCGCGCAGACGCAGATCTTTGAGTTGCGGATAAACCCCGGAGAGATCGATCGTCAACAAATCTTCAGGCGCGGCATACAGCGGATATTTAAAACGAGCGGTCTTGCTGCGACTGCCGGACAATCTGGGCTCGTAGTAACCGGTAATCAAGCCGTGCGCAGTGCCATCCGGATTGAACACCTGATAGGGCGTGAAAGCATCCTCAAAAAACAACCTCACCGTCTCGTTATCCGGCTTGACCAGCTCGCCCGCCCGCCCGCACACATCCCGCCAGTCCGGCTTGTTTTTCAGCGCGTGACAGCCTTGCATGAAGGCCGTCCAACTTGGCTGAAAATCGGTTTTCAGCCAGTCGGGCAGCATCTCCCATTTGCTGACCGCAAAGGGCGCCGCAGGCGCTGCGACCACCGGAATTACAGAGGGTATGGTCGGCACAACGACCGGTGGTTTGGGTGTGACCGTACAGGCTGCCAGCAACAGCAGCGTTACAACAGCAGCGCGCGTACGCGCAGAAAGATCAATGAAGAACACGCGGCACACTCAACACAAACTCTGGAATTTCAACATTAAAATCTTCTCCGTCATCGCCTCGCATCAGATAGCTGCCGCGCATCGTGCCAACCTGCGTTGCCAGCACCGTGCCGCTGGTGTATTCAAAACTCTGATTTCGCTGCAACATCGGTTGCTCGCCCACCACGCCTTGTCCCCGCACTTCCTGAACGTGGTTATACGCATCGGTGATAACCCAGTGACGACTGATGAGTCTTGCCGCGACCGTCCCCAGATTGGTGATGCTGATCGTGTAGGAGAATACAAAACGATCCGCCTTTTCATCGGACTGATCCGGCAGGTATTTCACTTCGGTTTGTATGATGATGCCATGCTGTTTTTCCATGCATCGCATTTGAACCGATTTCACCCCGGCTCGCAAGAGATAAGCGCGCTTTTATGCTAATCTTCGCGCCTGAAAAGCATAATAAACACGACATGAACAATTATCTAAAACGCATCCTGAACGCCCGCGTGTATGACGTGGCGATTGAAACCCCGCTGGAGCTCGCACCAAATCTGTCGGCACGCACCGGCAATACCATCTTGCTCAAGCGCGAAGACATGCAGCCGGTATTTTCCTTCAAGCTGCGCGGCGCTTACAACAAGATGGCTCAGCTCACCGCTGAACAACTAAAAAAAGGCGTCATTGCAGCCTCAGCCGGCAATCACGCGCAAGGTGTCGCGCTCTCCGCGCACAAACTCGGCTGCAAAGCGGTGATCGTCATGCCCACCACCACGCCGCAAATCAAGATTCAGGCAGTCGCTAACCGGGGCGCAAAAGTCGTTTTGTTCGGCGATTCGTATTCCGATGCCTACGCGCACGCGCTGGAACTGGAAAAACAGAACGGCATGACTTTCGTTCATCCCTATGACGATCCGGATGTCATCGCAGGCCAGGGCACCATCGGCATGGAAATATTGCGCCAGCGCACTCAACCTATCCACGCGATTTTCTGCGCGATTGGCGGTGGCGGGCTGATTTCCGGCGTGGCAGCCTACGTCAAAGCACTGCGTCCCGACATCAAGATCATCGGCGTGCAACCGGTCGACTCGGATGCGATGTCACAGTCACTCAAGGCAAAAAAACGCGTCACCCTCGATCATGTCGGCTTGTTTGCCGATGGCGTGGCCGTCAAGCAGGTCGGCATCGAGACTTTCCGCCTGTGCCAAGAACTGGTCGATGAAATCATACTGGTGAACACCGATGAGACCTGCGCGGCCTTAAAAGATGTGTTTGAAGATACCCGCTCGATTCTGGAACCTGCGGGCGCACTGGCGATTGCGGGCGCCAAGCTGTATGCCGCACGCGAAGGCATCAAGGGCGAGGCGCTGGTGGCGATTGCCTGCGGCGCGAACATGAATTTTGACCGGTTGCGTTTTGTTGCTGAACGCGCCGACATCGGTGAGAAGCGCGAATCCATACTGGCCGTGACCATCCCCGAGACGCCGGGCAGTTTCCGCAAATTTTGCACGCAACTGGGCAAACGCAATATCACCGAATTCAACTACCGCTTCGCCAATCCGAAAGCCGCGCAGGTTTTTGTCGGCATACAGGTGCGCAACCAGCAGGAAACGAATGAACTGGTGGAAAAGCTGCAAGCCCACAAGCTGCCGACGCTGGATTTATCCGACAACGAAATGGCCAAACTGCACCTGCGCCATCTGGTCGGCGGCCATGCACCCGATGCAAAGAACGAAATCCTGTTCCGTTTCGAATTTCCTGAACGTCCCGGTGCGCTCATGCAGTTTTTGAACAGCATGAATCACAACTGGAACATCAGCCTGTTCCACTACCGCAACCACGGCGCGGATTACGGGCGGGTGCTGGTCGGCATGCAGGTGCCCGATCACGACAAATTAGCCTTCACCGAATTTCTCGATACCTTAGGTTATCCGTATTACGACGAAACCGACAATCCGGCCTACAAGCTGTTTCTGGGCTAGCCAAAATGTGCAACAAAAATGCAGGCAATTAAGCAAGCTATCCGCAAAAGCATACTCGCCGCCCGCGAGCAACTGCCCGCAGATGTGCGCGCTGCGTACAACGCCGCGATCACAGAGCACCTGCTCCAGTTGCCGGAATACCGGCAAGCCACCACCGTGCTGGGTTACATGAATTTCGGCAGCGAATATGCCAGCGATCTATGGATCGAACGTGTGTTAGCCGAGGGGAAGCAACTGGCTTTGCCCCGCGTAAACCGCCAGACCAACACACTTGATTTGTACCGGGTGAACAACCTTGAAAAACAGCTCGCATACGGATTATGGGGGATACGCGAACCTGTCATCGAACGCTGCGAACGGCTAATTGACATAAATGAGGTAGAATTCGCCCTGTTGCCCGGAATTGCGTTTAGCCGAAACGGCGCGCGACTGGGTTACGGTGGCGGTTTTTACGACAAGCTGCTCGCGCATATCACCCACCGCACCGCGCTGGTGACTGCGGCATATGGGCTGCAAATCGTGACATCTATCCCGCAAGAAGCGACGGATATCAAAGTCGACCGGATCGTCACCGAAGCTGAAACCATAGACTGTAACAGGGAGTTTATCCGTCCTGATTTTTAACGGGTCGGATAGTTCCATAAGAATAACTTTAAGTGAGAGAGTGGAAGATGGCGAACTTACCTGACAATGATCCGCAAGAAACCCAAGAATGGCTCGATGCGCTGGAATCCGTACTGAAAAATGAAGGCGCAGAACGCGCCCATTTTCTGCTGGGCCAGCTGATCGACAAAGCGCGCAGTTCCGGCGCCGGCGTACCCTTTAGCGCCACAACGCCTTATTGCAACAGCATTGCGCTGGGCGATGAAGAACGCTCAACCGGCAACCGCGAACTGGAGCACCGCATCCGCGCGCTGATGCGCTGGAACGCGATGGCTCTGGTACTCAATGCCAATCGCGACTCATCGGAATTAGGCGGTCATATCGCCAGCTTCGCGTCAGCGGCAACTCTGTACGACGTGGCGTTCAACCATTTCTTCCACGGCAAGACCGACACGCACGGCGGCGATCTGGTGTATTTCCAGGGTCACTCCTCCCCCGGTGTTTACGCACGCGCCTATCTCGAAGGCCGCATCTCTGAAGAGCAGATGTACAAATTCCGTCAGGAAGCGTCGGGCGATGGCCTGTCCTCTTATCCACACCCGTGGCTGATGCCGAATTTCTGGCAGTTCCCGACCGTCTCGATGGGTCTGGGCCCGCTGATGGCGATTTATCAGGCGCGCTTTATGCGCTACCTGCAACATCGCGGTCTGGTACAAACCGACGGGCGCAAGGTCTGGGCCTATTTGGGCGACGGTGAAACGGACGAACCGGAATCACTGGGTGCAGTCTCGATGGCAGGACGCGAGAAGCTCGACAACTTAATTTTTGTGATTAACTGCAACCTGCAACGTCTCGACGGCCCGGTGCGCGGCAACGGCAAGATCATTCAGGAACTCGAAGGCGTATTCCGCGGTGCCGGCTGGAACGTCATCAAAGTTGTCTGGGGCGGCCAGTGGGATCGCTTGTTCGCAAAAGACAAAAACGGCCTGCTGCAAAAACGCATGCAGGAAGTCGTGGACGGAGAGTACCAGACCTACAAATCGAAGGACGGCGCCTATGTGCGCGAACACTTCTTCGGCAAATATCCGGAATTACTGGAAATGGTGGCCGACATGTCAGATGCCGAAATCTGGCGCCTGAATCGCGGCGGTCATGATCCGCACAAGGTTTACGCGGCTTACGCGGCGGCAACCCGTCACACCGGCCAGCCCACCGTCATTCTGGCCAAAACCGTCAAGGGTTACGGCATGGGAGAGGCAGGCGAAGCGCAGAACATCACCCATCAGCAAAAAAAGATGGCAGGACAAGTGCTGCTCAAGTTCCGCGACCGCTTCAATATTCCATTGAACGATGCGGAAGTAGCCAGCCTGAATTTCTACCGTCCGCCCGCTGACAGCCTGGAGATGAAATATCTGCAGGAACGCATGGGTCAAATGGGTTCGGTACCCGCGCGCAATCCGGCAACCGAAGCGCTGAAAATTCCTGAACTGTCCGCCTTTGATTCTTTACTCAAGAGCACAGAGGGCCGCGAAATTTCCACCACCATGGCCTTCGTGCGCATGCTGGGCATTTTAGTCAAGGACAAAAATATCGGCCGTCAAATCGTGCCTATTGTGCCGGATGAATCCCGCACCTTCGGTATGGAAGGCATGTTCCGTCAGTTAGGCATCTTCTCGCAAGTGGGTCAGTTGTACACCCCGCAGGATGCCGATCAGCTGATGTTCTACAAGGAAGACAAAACAGGTCAGATCCTGCAGGAAGGCATCAACGAAGCCGGCGCAATGTCCTCGTGGATCGCTGCGGCGACTGCCTACGCCAACCACGGCAAAGCGATGCTGCCGTTCTACATCTACTATTCGATGTTCGGCTTCCAGCGCATCGGCGATCTGGCCTGGGCGGCAGGCGACATGCGTGCACGCGGCTTTATGCTGGGGGGAACTGCCGGACGTACCACGCTCAACGGCGAAGGCTTGCAGCATCAGGATGGTCACAGTCATCTGATGTCGGCGATGATCCCGAACTGCGTGTCCTACGATCCGACCTTCGCGTACGAGTTGGCTGTCATCATTCACGACGGTATGCGTCGCATGTATATCGAACAGGAAGATGTGTTCTACTACCTGACGTTGATGAACGAAAATTACGCCCATCCTGCAATGCCGGAAGGCGCGGAAGCCGGCATTCTCAAAGGCATGTATCTGCTCAAAGAGGCCGTCATTCAGGAGGCCGCCGAGAGCAGTCAGGCAAAACCGGTGGTTCAACTGATGGGAAGCGGCACCATTTTGCGCGAAGTCATTGAAGCAGCTCAATTGCTGGAAAACGACTTTGGCGTCAGTTCAGACATCTGGAGCGTCACCAGCTTCTCCGAATTGCGTCGCGACGGTATCGACTGCGAACGCTGGAACATGCTGCATCCGGAAGATCAACCACGCTTTAGTCATGTCGAGCAATGCATGGCGGACAGGGATGGCCCGGTCATCGCGGCAACCGATTACATGCGCTCGTTTGCCGACCAGATTCGCGGCTTCCTGCCTAATCACTTCAAGGTGTTGGGCACAGACGGTTTCGGTCGTTCGGATACGCGTAAAAACTTGCGTCAGTTCTTCGAAGTCGATCGCTTCTACATCACCGTTGCGGCACTCAAAGCATTGGCTGATGAAGGCACCGTGGATGCCTCCGAAGTCAGCCGGGCGATTGCGCTTTACAACATCAATCCAGACAAACCCAATCCAGTGACGGTTTAAGGTTAGGAGAGACACGTGGCAGAAATGAAACAGGTATTAGTGCCGGATATCGGCGACTACAAGGGTGTCAGCGTTATCGAAGTCATGGTGAAAGTTGGCGACACAATCAACGAGGAAGATACCCTGTTGACACTGGAAACAGATAAAGCGGCGATGGACGTGCCGTCTCCTTATTCCGGTATCGTCAAGGAATTACACGTTGAGATCGGCGACAAAGTATCACGCGGCTCGCTGATTCTGGTTATGGAATGCAGCGATGCTCAGCCGGCAGCAGCACAGGCAGCACCTGAGTCAGTCGCGGCACCCGTTGCGGCATCAGCTCCGGTTGCCGTTGCCGCGCAAACGGTGCAGACCGTGGTCTCTTCAGGCAAAGCGCACGCAAGCCCTGCCATCCGTCGGTTTGCCCGCGAACTGGGTGCAGACATCGCACAAATCAAGGGCAGCGGTGAAAAGGGTCGCGTCACCAAGGAAGATGTGCAGAATTTCATCAAGGCAGCGCTGGCACAGCCGCGCGGCGCGGCAGGCGGTAACGGCCTGCAGGTGCTCGATATGCCGGTATTCGATTTTGCGAAGTTCGGCACGATCGAAACCCGTCCGCTGTCACGCATCCAGAAAATTTCCGGCGCAAATCTGCATCGCAACTGGGTGACGATCCCGCACGTCACGCAATTTGATGAAGCCGATATCACCGATATGGAAGCGTTCCGCAAGCAATTGGGCGCCGAATACGCCAAGCAAAACATCAAGATCACGCCACTGGCCTTTATGCTCAAAGCGGTCGTGGCTGCCTTGCAGAAATTCCCCAAGTTCAACGCCTCGCTGGACGGCGACAATCTGATATTGAAGCAATATTTCCATATCGGCGTTGCGGTCGACACGCCGGATGGGCTGATGGTGCCGGTGCTGCGGGACGTAGACAAAAAAGGCATCGTACAACTGGCAACCGAGCTAGCAGAGATCAGTGCGAAAGCGCGCGAGAAGAAAATTACGGCGAACGACATGCAGGGCGGCTGCTTCACGATTTCCAGTCTGGGCGGCATCGGTGGTACGGCGTTTACCCCGATTATCAATGCACCTGAAGTGGCGATTCTGGGCGTTTCGCGCTCGGCCATGAAACCTGTGTATCAGGATGGCGTATTTGTGCCGCGTCTGATGCTGCCGCTGTCGGTTTCCTACGATCATCGCGTCATCGACGGTGCTGCTGCTGCACGTTTTACCGCCTACCTGGCACAGGTACTGTCCGACATTCGCCGGCTGGCGCTGTAGTTGAAACCCATCGGTATCCTCGGCGGCACATTTGACCCTATCCATTACGGTCACCTGCGTCTGGCCGAGGAAATGCTGGAGCTGGCCAACTTGCAGCACATCCGCTTCATCCCGGCTGGCAACCCGCCGCACCGCGACACGCCGCAAGTATCTGCCCGGGATCGGAGCGCGATGGTGCGACTGGCAATCGCCGATCAGCCGGCCTTCGTTCTCGATGAACGCGAAGTACTGCGCAGCGCTAAATGCTTTACCGTACACACCCTGCGGGAATTACGCGCTGAATTAGACGCGCACCAACCGTTGTGCCTGTTGATGGGCGGCGATGCTTTTTTGCAGTTGCACACCTGGCACGAATGGGAACAGATTCTGGATCTTGCCCATATCGTCGTCGGCTATCGGCCGGGCTTCACGCTCGAAGAGCGCATACACAGCGCAACCACTAAGCTGCGCGAGCATTACCAGCAGCGCTTGTGCAGCGTGGATTATTTATCGCAACACCCTTGTGGCGGCATTGCGGAACTGGCCATTCCCAAGCTGGAAATCTCCGCCACGCTGATCCGCTCACGCGTGACAGAAAATCGCACCATCCGTTATTTATTGCCCGCAACTGTGGCAAACTACATTTATCAACATAACTTATACACATCATGTTAACTACCGAAGAAAAAACTCTCGCAGTTGTCGCCGCACTTGAAGACATCAAGGCCACCGACATCACCGTCATCGACACCAGCAAACTCAGTTCGCTGTTCGACCGCATGATTATCGCCTCCGCCACTTCGACCCGTCAAACCAAGGCGCTGGCCGACAACGTCGTCGTCAAGCTCAAAGAAATGGGCGAAGACGTGTATGGCCGCGAAGGCGAAGAAAGCGGCGAATGGGTGCTGGTGGACTTAGGCGAAGTGCTGGTGCACATCATGCAACCTGCTACGCGTGCCTATTACAATCTGGAAGAACTGTGGAGCCGCGCACAAGCCGCCCGCCCTAAACTGGCACAACTGCCAGAATAAGCATGAAGCTGTTGATCGTAACCGTCGGGCACAAAATGCCCGACTGGATCACGACGGGTTTTAACGAGTACGCCAAGCGCATGCCACGCGAAGCGAAGATCGAACTGCTGGAAATCAAGCCAGAACCGCGCACCACGGGAAAGTCCACTCAGCAGATCATGGAAGCGGAAGCCGCGCGCATTTTGCACGCGCTGCCACCGACTTGCCGCCGCATCGCACTCGATGAGCACGGCGCAATGCCCACCACCAAACAGCTGGCCAGTCAGATGAAGGACTGGATGGGTGAGGGGCGCGACGTTGCATTCATCATCGGCGGCGCAGACGGCCTGCATGACTCCGTAAAACAATCGGCAGGACAATTAATGGCCTTGTCTGCATTTACGCTGCCACACGCCTTTGTGCGCGTACTACTTGCCGAACAGTTGTACCGCGCCCACAGTCTGATGCACAATCACCCTTATCACCGCGAATAGGTCATACCATGAGTACCAGACACCCCTACCTCTATCTGGCATCGCAAAGCCCGCGCCGCCGCGAACTGCTCAAACAGATCGGCGTCCACTTTGAACTGCTTTTGCTGCGCACGGATGCACGCCGTCAGGTCGATGTCGACGAAACACCGCGGGAAAATGAAACTCCCGAGCTGTATGTTCAACGCCTGAGCCGTGAAAAGGCCCGATCCGGTTTTGATGCCCTGCAATACCGAAACCTACAGC
Organism: Gallionellales bacterium GWA2_54_124; assembly: GCA_001801025.1. Lineage (GTDB taxonomy): Bacteria > Pseudomonadota > Gammaproteobacteria > Burkholderiales > Gallionellaceae > Gallionella. Next base: position 49,351 of record MGWO01000007.1, on the reverse strand, counting down.
CGCAACCTGTATTAGCAGCGGATACGACCGTGACGCTCGACGGAAAGATATACGGCAAACCTGAAAATAGTGATCACGCTGCCTGCATGCTACGCGAGTTGTCCGGGCGTGAACACCAAGTCCTGACCGCCGTGGCGATAGCCAAATCCGAGCATATTGAAGTGACGCTCTCCACCTCGACCGTACAATTTGCAAAACTCGATGAAGCTCGCATTAAGCGCTATCTGCAAACGCACGAATATATCGATAAGGCTGGCGGTTATGCCATTCAGGGTCAAGCCGCCGCCTTTATTGAACGCATTAACGGAAGCTACTCCGGTGTAATGGGTCTGCCTCTGTTTGAAACCGTCGAGATGCTGCAGCGATTCGATTTTCCGGCACCTTAAAAAACGCCCTTTGCAGCAGATTACAATATAAAAACACATGAGCGAAGAAATACTGATCAACGTCACCCCGCAGGAAACGCGCGTCGCGGTGATGCAACTGGGCGTCGTGCAGGAGCTGCACATAGAAAGAGGCAGCAACCGCGGCATTGCCGGCAATGTGTATCTGGGCCGCATCAAACGGGTCTTACCCGGTATGCAGTCAGCCTTTATCGACATCGGTCTTGAGCGCTCCGCCTTTTTGCATGTCGCGGACATCTGGGAGAATAGCAACAGCGGTATCGAGGCCAAGCCGATCGAAAAAATCCTGTTTGAGGGCCAGAATCTGCTGGTGCAAGTCATTAAAGAACCGATCGGCAGTAAGGGTGCCAGGCTCACCACACAACTGAGCTTTGCCGGACGTTTGCTGGTCTTTTTACCTCAGGAAATGCGCATCGGCGTATCGCAGCGCATCGAAGGGACTGAGCAGCGCGATGCCTTGCGCGCCAAATTACAGGCGATCTTGCCGCCGGATCACCACGGCGGCTATATCATCAGGACGGTTGCCGAAGCGAAGGACGACGCGCACTTCGCAATCGACATCGCCTATCTCGACAAGCTGTGGAGCAACCTGCAAACGGCGGCCAAAACAGCCAGCGCACCGCAACTGCTGTATCAGGAACTGGACATCAGCCTGCGCGTACTGCGCGACTTCGTCAGCGAAGATACCGCCCGGATTCTGGTCGATTCGCGCAGCACCCGCAATAAAATGCTGGAATTCGCCGATAACTACAACGCCGATGCGGCGCAATTGCTGGAGCACTATACCGGTGCGCGTCCGCTGTTTGACATGTACAACATCGAAGAGGAAATCGAGCGCGCGCTATCCAAGCGCGTGGATTTGAAATCCGGCGGCTACCTGATCATCGATCAGACCGAGGCGCTCACCACGGTCGATGTGAACACCGGCGGCTTTGTCGGCGTGCGCAATTTCGACGACACCATCTTCAAAACCAATCTGGAAGCGACGCAAGTCATCGCCCGGCAATTGCGCCTGCGCAATCTGGGCGGCATTATCATCTGCGACTTCATCGACATGGATAATCTGCAGCATCGCGATACCGTGCTGGAGGAATTCAAGAAGGCACTGGCGCGCGACCATACCCGCATCAGCGTGAACAATTTCTCATCTCTGGGACTGGTTGAAATGACACGCAAGCGCACCCGTGAGAGTCTGGCGCATGTCTTGTGTGAGCCCTGCCCGACCTGCAAAGGTCGCGGTGAAGTCAAAACTGCCCAGACCGTATGCTATGAAATTTTGCGCGAAATCGTCAGGGAAGCACGCCAGTTTGATGCGCGCGAATATCGCATCTTAGCTTCCCAGCAAGTTATTGATTTATTTCTGGAAGAAGAGTCTCAGGCACTGGCCGGACTGTCTGATTTTATAGAAAAACCCATTTCGATGCTGGTTGAAAATCAATACAACCAAGAGCAATACGATGTTATTCTGATGTAAGGTTGATGCAAGTTACGCGCGTTAGTATAATCTTTGCGCGTGACCTCATTGCGCATCTTAATCATTAATAATTAACTATACTCAGGGAAAATATGTTCAAAACCAGAATTATGATTGCCCTTGCGGCAACCTTCCTGTCCTCATCGGTGTTTGCTGACGTGCATGGCCACGATGTCGAGCATGCTGAACACACTGTTGACGCTCCTGCCTGTACCGGTTTCGGCCCGCAAACACCACGTGATATTGACAGTCATCATGGCGATAACAAGCTCGCATTTTCTTTGTCACCAAGCTACAAAGACATGAATCTATGCAATCTTCACTTCCACGTGAATGCAGAGCACAAGGCCAAGGATTACGCGATTCATGCTGAAGGCGAGCACGGTGCAGATGGCGGCTATCAGTGCAGTATGAGTAAACACCTGAGCAAAGCCGAGCTGACAGCAACCGCAGAGCCTGTCTGCCCGAGCGAGCACGGCGAACTGAAGCCTGGCGATACCATCGAAGTACACTGGGTACACTCTTCAGCACCTGTCATACCCGGCCCCACACTGGGCGCCTGTTTGTCCGAGAATGTCAAGAATCCTGACCTGCGCGTAGAAGCACAGGTATTCACACTGGTAAACGATCCTAAAGCCCTAGACTTCAATTCGCTGGACTACCACGGCAAGACAGTCAATGGCTACAAGCAGGCTGACGCAATCCCAAGCAATACAGGCAAGCCTGTCGTGTTTGCGGGTTCGACTACGGGTCCAAAATACAGCGAAGCAACCTGCTCTCCCCTGCAGGTAACCTGGAGTGTGCGTCCGAGCTGTGCAAAACTTGATATCAACTCCGTCGCCAAGTGGTGCAAGGGTAATGCGTTCAAGGAAGATCATGCACACGGCGTGCGTAAACTGGTGACGACACCAAGTTTGCTGTCCGAAATCAAGTAGATTTCACAATCGGTGTAGCAACACAAAACAGCCCCTGTTGCAGGGGCTGTTTTCATTGGTCAGTCAGCAGGCTTTCGGGATTAATTGCGCTGCCTGTGACCGCGACAACCTTATGCCGGGACTGAGCGCCCTGCCTAAGCTCAACCTGCCTTACCGGTACACGGAACAATTCAGCAATATATTTCAACAGCGCCTCATTGGCGCGTCCGTCGATAGGCGGTGCGGCCAGTTTTAACTTCAGCGCCTCGCCGTGCAGACCGCAAATTTCACTGCGTTTGGCGCCGGGCTGCACATGCAATGTCAGCGTGATCACCTCACCATTGCGGCGATACCATGCCACCATCAGAAGAGACTTAATGCAAGACGTTCAAATAATGCGAGAGGCACCATCATGACCAGCTGACACAGGATCAACAGCACCATTGATGACAAATCTACATTGCCGACCATGGGAACAATACGACGCAGCGGCGCCAAAAACCGGTGTGTAATCACATCGAGCACCGCCGACACGCGCGTATGCGGATTCACCCACGACAAAATCGCCTGAGCAAATACGGCCCCCATCAGCAAATACAGACTGATTTTGAGCAGTTTGACTGCGGCGAGCAGCAACAAACCTGCCAGCGGGAAAAAGTGTCCGATATAGCCTTGTATCGCCATCACGCCTGCAAGGTAAACCGTCTCAACCAGCAAAGCTGCCAGCAGCGTCGCACTGTCGAATCCCCAGACGGAAGGCACATAGCGGCGCGCGCGCAACACGATAAAGTCGGTGAACACCATGACGAATTCGCCTATCGGGTTGCGCAGCGGCGCACGCAGCCATTGCAGGTGAAAACGCAGCAACAAGATCGCAGCGAAAGACTGCAATACCACATCCAGCAAAAACAGCAGTGCCTCGCTCATCATGATGCGCGACCCAACTCATCGCCCATTTCACGGGAGCGGGCAGCAGCAGCCTGAGCCGCCTGTGCAATGTGTGCAGCAACGCCGTTTTCCGCCAGACTCAGCAATGCCCGCTCAGTCGTGCCGTTTTTAGACGTAACGCGCTCGCGCAGCACGGAAATCTCATCAACACTTGCCGCTGCCAGTTTACTCGCCCCCAGAAAGGTCGCCACACTCAAACGGCGCGCGTCATCCGCCGCAAAGCCCAATTCCTGCGCCGCGCTTTGCAGCGCCTCGATCAGATAAAACACATACGCCGGACCGCTGCCTGAAATCGCCGTGACCGCATCGATCATCGCCTCATCGTCCAGCCACAACGTATCGCCTACCGCCGCCAGGACGCTCTGTGCCGCTTCGCGCTGAACGGCATCCACCGCCGGCATCGCATACATCCCGGTCATGCCGCTTTGTATCAGCGCCGGCGTATTGGGCATTGCGCGAACGATGTTCTGGCTGCCCGCCCAGCGCGCCAGATCCACGGCGCGAATGCCCGCTGCAATCGAGAGCAGCAACTGCCCTGTCAGCAGGGGCGCTAACTGCTGCGCCACATCCCTTAGTTGCTGGGGCTTTACCGCAAACACGATAAGCTCGCTGCCCGCCACGCCGTCCGCCAGATTATCAACGGCACGCACTGCGAATTCCTGTTGCAAGCGCGCCCGATTGTCCGGGTTAATTTCAACCACGCTGATAAGCGAGGCGCTAAACCCCCGGCCCAGCAGACCGCCGATCAGCGCCGTCGCCATGTTGCCGCCACCGATAAAACAAATATTCATCTTAATTCCTGTCCATTCTAAAAATTCAATCGTAATCGCGCTCGCCGAAAATAGCCGATCCGATGCGCACCATGGTTGCACCCTCGGCAATCGCGGCCGCAAAATCATGCGACATGCCCATCGATAACGTATCGAGCGGCAACCCCTCATTTTTTAACTGATCGTACAGCGCGCGCAACATAGCAAAATCGGTGCGCTGAACGAGCGGATCATCGGCAGGTGCCGGCACCGCCATCAGTCCGCGCAATTGTAAATTCGGTAAGCGGGCTATTTCATGTGCCAACTGACTGACCTCATCAGGACTAACCCCGCTTTTACTCACCTCACCGCTAATATTGACCTGCAAGCAGCATTGCAACGGCGGCAGATTAACCGGCCGTTGCACAGAGAGCCTTTCGGCAATTTTTAAGCGATCCACACTGTGCACCCAGCAAAAATTCTCTGCAATCGGGCGCGTCTTGTTGCTTTGCACCGGCCCGATAAAATGCCACTCGATCGCCAGATCCTGCAATGCGGCCATTTTCTCCAGCGCTTCTTGCAGATAGCTTTCGGCAAAACGCCGCTGCCCCGCCTGAAATGCGGTGCGCACGAAGGCCGCGGGAAACGTCTTACTGACGGCGAGCAGACTGACTTCATCCGTCGCCCGACCTGCCAAAACGGCCGCCCCCGCCATTGCTGCGCGCACAGCTTGCAAATTAGAAGCTATTGTTGCCATAATCTCTCATCCGCTTTTTCATCAAGGCTAGCCGCTGTCAGCCTTTTCACCGGGAACATTATAATGGATATCACCGAACTGCTTGCCTTCGGCGTCAAGAACAAAGCCTCCGACCTGCATCTATCCTCCGGACTGCCGCCGATGATACGTGTACACGGTGATATGCGCCGTATCAATTTGCCCGCGATGGAACACAAGCAGGTTCACGCAATGATTTACGACATCATGAACGACGGGCAGCGCAAGTTTTACGAGGAAAATAAAGAAGTCGATTTTTCCTTCGAGATTCCTAATCTGGCGCGTTTCCGCGTCAACGCCTTCATCCAGCAACGCGGCGCGGCGGCCGTGCTGCGTACCATTCCCTCCAAGGTATTCAGCCTGGAGGACTTGAATGCGCCGAAAATTTTTACCGACATTTCGAGCTTCCCTCGCGGCCTAGTGCTGGTCACAGGCCCTACCGGATCGGGAAAATCCACCACGCTGGCCGCGATGATCAATTACATCAATGAAAAGGAACAGGGCCATATACTGACCGTCGAAGATCCGATCGAATTCGTGCACGAATCAAAAAAATGCCTGATCAATCAGCGCGAAGTCGGACGCGATACGCTGTCCTTCAATGCGGCGCTCAGATCCGCACTGCGTGAAGACCCCGATGTGATTCTGGTCGGTGAAATGCGCGATCTGGAAACCATACGTCTGGCGATGACCGCGGCGGAAACCGGCCATCTGGTATTCGGCACCCTGCACACCAGTTCAGCGGCCAAAACGATAGACCGTATCATCGACGTCTTTCCGGCCGATGAAAAAGAAATGGTGCGCGCCATGCTGTCCGAAAGCTTGCGCGCGGTGATTTCCCAGGCGTTGCTCAAAACCAAGGACGGCACAGGCCGCGTGGCCGCGCATGAAATCATGATGTGCACGCCTGCTATCCGCAACCTGATACGCGAGGCCAAAGTGCCGCAGATGTATTCCGCGATTCAGACCGGGCAAGGCATGGGCATGCAGACGCTGGATCAATGCCTGACCAATCTGGTGAAAAGCAATATGATTTCACCCGCTGAAGCGCGCACCAAAGCGATGAACAAGGATATGTTCCCGGGATAGGCGTCATTAGTCGTTGTGAGTAGCGCAATCAACAGAATTCAGGAGTATTAGCATGGAAAGAGATCAGGCCACCGAGCTGATACACAATTTGTTACGCGGCATGGCCAGCAAGAAAGCATCTGACTTATTTATCACCGCAGGCTTTCCGCCCGCGTTCAAGGTCGACGGCAAGATGACGCCGGTTTCCAGCCAGCCGCTGTCACACCAGCATACCCGCGAACTTGCGCGCAGCATCATGAATGACCGCCAGACCGCCGAGTTCGAAGCCTCGCATGAGTGCAATTTCGCGATCAGCCCGCATGGCATCGGCCGCTTCCGCGTCAACGTGTTTATGCAGCAGCAGCATGTCGGCATGGTCATGCGGACCATCACCACCAAGATCCCCAATCTCGACGAGATGGGCATGCCCGACATCCTCAAAGACATCGTGATGACCAAGCGCGGTCTGGTGATCCTGGTGGGCGCAACAGGTTCCGGAAAATCCACCACGCTGGCGGGCATGCTGGGACATCGCAACCAAAGCAGTTATGGCCACATCATCACCATCGAAGACCCAGTCGAATATGTGCATGAACACGGCAACTGTATCGTCACGCACCGCGAAGTCGGCGTGGATACGGAGTCCTGGCAGGCGGCGCTGAAAAATACGCTGCGTCAGGCGCCCGATGTGATTTTAATTGGCGAAATCCGCGACCGGGAAACCATGGAATATGCGGTCGCCTTCGCCGAAACCGGCCACTTGTGCATGGCCACGCTGCACGCGAACAGCGCCAATCAGGCGCTCGACCGTATCATCAACTTCTTCCCTGAAGAGCGTCGTGAACAGTTGTTGATGGACTTGTCGCTGAACGTCAAGGCGCTGATCTCGCAACGCCTCATCCCCAAAAAGGATGGTTCAGGCCGCTCAGCCGCCATGGAAATTCTGCTCAACTCGCCGCTGATCTCCGATCTGATCTTCAAAGGCGACGTCCATGCGATCAAGGGCGTAATGGCCAAATCGCGTGAACTGGGCATGCAGACGTTCGATCAGGCACTTTTTGATTTATATGAGTCTCACGCCATCAGCTACGAAGAAGCGCTCAAAAATGCGGACTCGGTGAATGACTTGCGTCTCAAAATCAAGCTGGAAAGCCGCCACACCGCTGACCGCGACGTGATGAGCGGCACCCACCACCTGCAGATGACTTAACACACCATTTATATCAATACGATCGCCATGTTTACCAATCCGGATACCACAACGATTGCTCAGATGCTGCAACAAATCCGCACGGTTGCGATCATCGGCCTGTCAGCCAATGAATCACGCCCCAGTTTTCGCGTCGCGCGAGGATTGCAGCAACTAGGTTACCGGATTATCCCGGTCAGACCCGGGGTAACTTCCGTGTTGGGGGAGGCCGCCTATCCTGATCTGGACAGCCTGCCTGTGCTGCCCGATATCGTCGATGTGTTTCGTGCCGCCGAGCACACCCCCGCCATCGTCGAGGACTGCATCCGGCTCGGCATAAAACGTATCTGGCTGCAGGAGGGCATCATCAACGATGCTGCGGCACAACGTGCGCAGCAAGCCGGGATGACGGTGGTGATGGACCGCTGCCTGTGGCGCGACCGGGCAGCCTTGTCATGACTGTGAGATGCGCCTGGGCGGGCAGCGATGACTTATACTGCCGCTATCACGATACAGAATGGGGCGTTCCGCTGCACGATGATCAGCGCCTGTTCGAATTTCTGATTCTGGAAGGTGCGCAAGCGGGGCTGAGCTGGATTACGGTTTTGCGCAAACGGGAAAACTACCGCATCGCCTTCGATAATTTCGATGCCGCGCGCATTGCAGCGTATGACACTGATAAAATAGCATCGCTGTTGCTCGACGCAGGCATCGTGAGAAACCGCCTGAAAGTGCAATCCACCGTGACAAACGCACAGCAGTTTCTCCGCATACAGGAAGAGTTTGGCAGCTTTGACCGTTTTCTCTGGCAATTCGTCGATGGCGAACCGGTACAGAACAACTGGCGCAGCCTCGCAGAGGTACCCGCGAGTACCGCGCAATCAGATGCGATGAGCCGCGAATTAAAGCGCCGTGGTTTTAAGTTCGTCGGCACGACGATCTGCTACGCGCTGATGCAGGCGACCGGCATGGTCAACGATCACACGACGGACTGTTTTAGGCACGACGTAGAACATAGAGCGGGAGTTTAAAAATGCGGTTGAAATTTACCAAGATGCACGGCGCGGGAAATGATTTTGTGGTGCTGGACGGCGTACGCGAGCGAATTTCGCTGACCACCGAACAATTGCGCCTGCTCGCTGACCGTCATTTCGGCGTCGGTTGCGACCAGATTTTACTGGTCGAAAAGGCGCATGATACGAGCGCGGATTTTCGCTATCGCATTTTCAATGCAGACGGCGGCGAAGTCGAACAGTGCGGCAATGGCGCGCGCTGCTTCGTACGCTTCGTGCATGAGCAGAAGCTCACGAATAAAGCTGAAATCATCGTCGAAACCCACAACGGCCTGATCAGACCGCGCCTGGAAGCCGACGGGCGCGTGGTCGTCAACATGGGTGCGCCGGTATTCGATGCGGCACGGATTCCCTTTTCGGGCGGCGCGATTGAGGTGATGCAACCGCTGGTCGTTGCAGATCAAACGCTGATGATCAGCATTGTCTCAATGGGCAATCCTCATGCCGTGCAAGTCGTCGACGATGTCGAGAGCGCGGCGGTGGAAGCGCTGGGCCCGCTGATCGAACATCACGCGAGCTTCCCCAAACGCGTCAACGCAGGCTTCATGCAGATCATGGATCGTCAGCACGTACGGTTGCGCGTCTATGAGCGCGGGTCAGGCGAAACCCTGTCATGCGGCACAGGCGCCTGTGCTGCTGTGGTCGCCGGCATTCGTCGCGGACAGCTGGACAGCCCGGTTAGCGTGGCCACCCATGGCGGCACCCTCAGCATCGCGTGGGGCGGCGAAGAGACTCCGGTACTGATGACAGGGCCTGCGATCAGCGTATTTTCAGGCGAAATTAACTTATAAGGCATGAGCATGAATTCAGAAGACGTTGCACACTATTTGCTGAACACCCCGGAATTTTTTGAAGAGCATCTCGAAACCCTCGCGCAAATTACCCTGGCACATCCGCATGGCGGCCGCACGATTTCACTGGGAGAACGGCAACTGCTGGCTTTGCGCGAAAAAAACAGGGTGCTGGAAAAACAGATGTACGAAATGCTCGAATTCGCCCGGGAAAACGAAGCCCTGCAAAACAAGGTACATGAATTCACGGTCTCTTTGTTCGCCGCGCGTGATTTGACCACATTGCAGGAAATGATCCCGCATCTGTTGCGCGATATTTTTTCCGTCCCGCATGTCGCCCTGCATTTGTGGCAGGTGACCCCGCCTAGCATGGAAGTGCTGATGTTTACCGACGAACAGGTCAAACCCGTCTGCCTGCATCAGGCCGCACACGACACGGCCAGCTGGTTCGGCGAAAATGCCGCACTGCTGCATTCTTTCGCCTATCTGCCGCTGCATGCCGGCAGCGTATCGGTCGGACTTCTGGTATTAGCTTCCGAGGAAAAACAGCGCTTCTATCCTGAAATGGGCACCGTCTTCCTGCAACGCATCGCCGATGCGGCAGGCAGCGCGCTGCACCCTTATCTCGATCACTGATCCATGAGCCAGGACCCTAACCATGCTTATTTGCAAGGGTACCTGGCATGGCTGCAGGGGGAACGCCGTTACTCGAAGCTGACCGCGGAGAGTTATGCGCGCGATCTGACACATCTGTTCGAACTGAGCGCAGGACACGCATTGGCCGATTTGAAAGTCGGCCATATCCGTCGCTACATCGGGCAACTGCACAGTTCGGGATTGGGCGGCCGTTCGCTCGCCCGCCTGCTATCGGCCTGGCGCGGCTTTTACAACTATCTGCTGCGCGATCACGGCTTTACCGATAACCCCTGTGTAGGCTTGCGCGCGCCCAAGTCGGCCAAAGCATTACCTCAGGCCTTGTCTCCCGATCAGGCGGTCCGCATGGTCGATCTGCCAACCGATACGCCTGATTCAATACGCGACAAGGCGATGTTCGAGCTGTTTTATTCTTCCGGCCTGCGTCTAATGGAACTGATCGATCTTGACGCAGAATCGATGCGCTCAGACATCATTGCGGGCGAAGTGCGCGTGACCGGCAAAGGCCACAAGACCCGCATCGTACCGCTTGGCGGCTGTGCCATCAGCGCCCTGCACGAATGGCTCGCTGTGCGGCCTCAACTTGCCAATGGGGGTGAAGCCGCACTGTTTGTCGGCGCGCGAGGCGCACGCATTTCACCGCGCGTGGTGCAACTGCGCATGAAGCAATGGGGCATCAAGCAAGGCATCACCAGCAGCGTACATCCGCATATGCTGCGCCACTCGTTCGCCACCCACGTATTGCAATCCTCGGGAGATTTGCGCGCCGTCCAGGAAATGCTAGGACACGCCAGCATCTCCACCACGCAGGTTTACACCCACCTCGATTTCCAATATTTGAGCAAAATTTACGATGCCGCACATCCGCGCGCTAAGAGAAAACCATGAGCAAACCTACGAATTCCAGATCACCTTCGACCCCGCACCGCACTTCCCAGGGCAATCGCGATTTTCGCAAACGCACCCAGCGTGAGGCGCGACCTGCCACCCAGTCGCGCAGCGTACCTGTTGCAGGTGATGCGATGGCACAGGCGGCGATCATCTTAAAAGAAGGCCGTGAAAAATCATTGCTGCGCCGCCACCCCTGGGTATTTTCCGGTGCGATCGAGCGCATCGATGGCGCACCCGTGAGCGGCGACACACTGCAAGTTGTGGACTCGAGCGGGAACTTTGTCGCGCAAGCCGCTTACAACGCAGGTTCGCAAATCACCGCACGGGTCTGGTCATGGAATCCTGAGGAGGCAATCGACACAGACTTTTTCCGCCGCAAGATTGCAACTGCGATTGCAGGCCGCACCGGACTCAATTTACAAAAAGACAGCAGCGGCATGCGCTTAATCCATGCCGAATCGGACGGACTGCCTGGGCTAATTGTGGATCAATATGGTGATGTGCTGGTCATGCAGATCGGCAGCGCCGGCATAGAACACTGGCGCGAACAGATCGCCGATATCTTGCAGGAACTGTGCCATCCCGCCTGCATCTATGAGCGCTCCGATTCCGATTCGCGTACGCTCGAAGGGCTGGAGTTGCGCTGCGGCGTGTTGCGCGGCACGCTACCCGATACGGTCGAAGTGATTGAGCATGGCCTGCGTTTTCGAGTGGATGTGGCCGATGGCCAGAAAACCGGCTTTTATCTGGACCAACGCGACAATCGCAAACTGACTGAAACGCTGGCCGCAGGTCGAGATGTGCTCAATTGTTTCTGCTACACGGGCGGCTTCTCGCTGTATGCCTTACGCGGCGGCGCAAAATCCGTGCTGTCCATGGATGCCTCAGGCGAAGCCCTGCATATCGCGACGGATAACCTGACTCGCAACGATCTGGATGAGTCACGTGCCGAATGGCAGGAGGCGGATGTGTTTGTCGCACTGCGTAAACTGCGCGATCAGGGAAAAACCTTCGACATGATCATCCTCGATCCGCCGAAGTTCGCACCGACCGCCGCCTTTGCCGAAAAAGCCGCGCGCGGCTACAAGGACATCAATCTGCTGGGTTTCAAACTGCTGCGTCCGGGCGGCTTGCTGTTTACCTACTCCTGTTCGGGCGGCATCAGCGAGGAACTGTTCCAGAAAATCATCGCCGGTGCTGCACTCGATGCGGGGGTCGATGCGCAGATTGTTCGCCACCTGCATGCAAGCGGCGACCATCCTGTATTGCTCAGTTTCCCCGAAGGCGCGTACCTGAAGGGCTTGCTACTAAGAGTGGCGGATTAAGAAGCCACGATCGGCGTCTTGGGTGTGAAGGTGAAGGCATCCGAGAAAAACGCATCGTTCGGCAGGCCGCGGGTAGTCGTGAAGTCGGTGTGAGCGGCTTCGACAACGACCGGCGCGCCGCAGGCATAAACCACATGCGCCGACAAATCGCTGTAGTCCTCCAGCACGGCACGATGCACGAACCCGGTGCGCCCCTGCCAGTGATCTTCCGGCAGCGCATCGGACAGCACAGGTGTGAATTGTATCCCTTGCGCCTCCCACTGCTTTGCCATCTCCAGCATGTACAGATCGGACAGCTTACGCGCGCCCCAGTAGAAATGCATAGGGCGCTTGATGCCGATATACAGCGCGTGTTCGATAATCGCCTTGATCGGCGCAAAGCCGGTGCCCGAAGCGACAAAAATAATCGGCTTGTCTGAATCTTCGCGCAGGAAGAAGGTGCCCAGCGGCCCCTTAAAGCGCAGGATATCGCGCGCTTTCATTTCTTCAAATACGTGATGGGTAAATGCGCCGCCGGCGATGTTGCGGATATGCAATTCGAGAAACTCATCGGTATGCGGTGCATTGGCCAGCGAAAAGCTGCGCGGTTTTTGGTCTTTCAACAGGATGTCGATGTACTGGCCGGCTAAAAACTGCAGGCGCTCATTAGCCGGCAGCTTGAGCTTCAAAACCATCACGTCTTCCGCGGGTTTTTCCATACTGTGCACACGGCAAGGCATGGTCTTCACCTGAATATCCCTGACCGCATTGACTTCCTGACATTCGATGATCAGATCCGATTGCGGCTTGGCACAGCAAAACAAGGCCATGCCGGCATTTTTTTCAGCCTCCGTCAGTGCGCTGCCATGACCGTGATCAACCTCGCCTTGCAGCACTTTCCCCTTGCACACCCCGCATACGCCGTCACGACAACTGTAAGGCAGCGTATAGCCGTTTTTAAGCGCGGCTTCGAGAATAGTTTCGTTGTCGGCGATGGAAAACTGGTGCCCGCTGGGCTGTATCGTGGTTTGAAAGTTCATGATCTGTGCCGTTTTAGAGTGCTTTACGCGAAAGGCTGAATTTTAACGCATAATTCGATCATGGAACGAATACTCATTACAGGCTGCGGGGACATTGCACGGCGTGCTATCCCTCACCTCACCCGCCGCTACCGCGTGTATGCGCTCGTCCGCAATCCGGCCTATTGCGAACCGCTGCGTAAACTGGGCGCGATCCCTGTCATCGGTGATCTGGATGACCGGCAGAGTCTGTCGCGCATTAAAGGGCTGGCCGATGCAGTGCTGCACTTTGCACCGCCTGCGCCCAATGGAACAACGGATACCCGTACACGTAACCTGCTCAGCGTGCTCTCTGCCGGCAGCGGCCCTAATCGTCTGGTTTATATCAGCACCAGCGGCGTGTACGGCGATTGTCATGATGCGCATATCAATGAAACGAGCGCGGTGAACCCCGCCTCGATGCGCGGAAAATTGAGGGTCGATGCTGAGCGGCGAATCCGTGCCTGGGCTAGGGCTAACAGCGTGAACGCAAATATCCTCAGGGTGCCTGGTATCTATGCCGCAGAACGCCTGCCGCTTGACCGTCTGAAATCAGGCGCACCTGTCATGAATGCACATGAGGACAGCTACAGCAATCACATCCATGCGGAGGATCTGGCGCGTATCGCCGTGGCGGCCTTGCTGCGGGGCAAACCCTGCCGCATTTATCATGCGACCGATGACGATGAAATGAAAATGGGCGACTACTTTGACGCGGTGGCCGATGCCCACACACTGCCGCGCGCACCGCGCCTATCGCGCGCCGAGGTGAAAACGGCCGTGTCGCCGATGATGTGGTCATTTATGAATGAATCCAGACGGCTGAGCAATACGCGCATGAAGCTGGAGCTAAAGGTTGTGCTACGCTACCCAACCCTAAACGCATTTTTTAACACCTGAAGAATTTCAGGTGCAAATCCGGAATCAGCCTCGCGTATCAGCTTTCGAAAGCAGCTTTCAGCGCCGCAATCAGGTACGCGTGATCGTGTGCGCCTGCGCTCTCGCGCGCACTGTGCATGGCCCACATCGGTGATCCGACATCCACGCTGGCAATGCCTAACTGTGCGGCTACCTTGGGGCCGATGGTGCTGCCGCAGCCCAGATCGCTGCGATGTGCGTACTGCTGATACGGCACACTGGCCGTTTCGCAAAATCCCATGAAGCGCGCCGCTGACTCCGCATTGGTCGCATAGCGCTGATTTACGTTGGTCTTGATGACGGGGCCGCCATTGACCAGCACCTTGTGACCGGGTTCATAGGCGGCGGGGAAATTCGGGTTGTACGCATGGGCCATATCGGCGCTGATAAATAAACTCTGCGACATGGCGCGGACTCTATCTTCCTCATCCAGTTCTGCACTAAAATTGATGCGACTCAGCACATCCGAGAGAAAACTGCCACCCGCACCCGTCGCACTCTCGCTCCCCACCTCCTCGTGATCAAAGAAGGCGATCATGCAGGTGGCCTTAGTCTGCGCCGCCGCAATGAGTGCGGTCAGCGCGGCATGGCAGGACGCCAGATTATCCAACTGACTATCCGCAATGAATTCCTCGTTCGCACCCCACAGACAGCCCTTTTGTACGTCATAGACATTCATCTCGAAGCTCAGCAGATCAGCGGCATCACACCCTGCAGCACCGGCCAGCAGCTGTCGCAAATTGGCCTCCGCGTCTGCCCCTTCACCCAACTGCCCCAGCATGAGCGGCAATTCAGTCTGCTTGTTGAATTTCAGCCCCTGCTCATTGACCTCACGGTTCATGTGTATCGCAAGATTAGGCAGACGCAGCAGAGGGTGCTCAAAGCGAACAAGCCGTGTTTCCTGATTGCGCAACACGATCCGCCCGGCCAGACTCAAATCCCGGTCAGAGAAGCTAGCCAGTATCGGCCCGCCGTAAACTTCGACCGCTAAACGCATGAGCCCGTCGCTGGCGATGCCCGCCTTAGGCTTGAGCCTTAAACCGGGAGAATCGGTATGCGCGCCGATAATGCGATAGCCCGCCTCCGCTTGTTGACCGAGCGCAAAGGCGATCATAGACGCGCCACCGCGTACAACGTAATAGCGCCCGCCCGCGTTGAGTTGCCAGCGTTCTCCCTCCTCAAGCCGGATATATCCCACAGCCTGCAGCCGTACCTCTGCGCTCGCCACCGTATGCCAGGGGCTGGGACTCGCGTCAATAAAGTCGATTAGCTCAAGGGCGGCGTTACGTTCGGAACGGATTGCGGACATGGCGTGTAGAGGTGCGTATTGAGATTAGTATGAGTATACAGCGGCGCAAATAAAAAGGCCGGATTGCTCCGGCCTTTTACTGACTCCCTGCGCGGTGATGATACAGTTGATTAGCTTGCGCGCATTTCCAGCATCAGATGATTGATGCGTTTGACGAAGCCCGCGGGATCGTCGAGCTGACCGCCTTCGGCCAGCAAAGCCTGATCAAACAACACCGCCGCCCAATCGTCGAAGTGTTGCGATTCAGCCCTCAAGCGAATCACCACCGGATGCTGCGGGTTGATTTCCAGAATCGGCATCGATTCCGGTATCTTTTGCCCTGCGGCCTTCAACATACGCGCCATATTGCCGCTCATATCGTCTTCGTCCGCGACCAGACAGGCTGGCGAGTCGGTCAGGCGATGCGTAATCCGCACTTCTTTAACGCGACCTGTCAGACTCGCTTCAATCTTTTCCGTCAGTTCCTTGTGCTCATCGGCCTGCTTGGCCTGCGCTTCCTTTTCGGCTTCGTCTTCCAATGCGCCCAAATCCAAGCCACCTTTAGCAACGGACACCAGCGATTTTTCCTTGAATTCAGTCAATGAACCGACCACCCATTCATCCACGCGGGCCGAGAGCAGCAGCACCTCGATGCCCTTTTTGCGGAACACTTCCAGATGCGGGCTGTTCTTCGCGGCATTAAAACTATCAGCCGTGATGAAGTAAATCTTGTCCTGACCTTCCTTCATGCGACCGATATAGTCGGCGAGCGAGACGGTCTCATCCGACGTATCGGTATGGGTGGAGGCGAAACGCAGCAGACCCGCGATGCGATCCTTGTTGGCGAAATCCTGCCCTACGCCTTCCTTGATGACTTGACCGAACTGAGCCCAGAAGGTGGTGTATTTTTCGGCGTCGTTGGCAGCCATGTCTTCGAGCAGACCGATCACCTTTTTGGTGCAGCCTTCGCGAATCGCCTTGATATCCTTGGATTCCTGAAGAATTTCGCGTGAGACGTTCAGCGGCAGATTGTTCGAATCGACGATACCGCGCACAAAGCGCAAGTAAGACGGCAGCAACTGCTCCGCATCGTCCATGATGAAGACGCGCTTCACATATAACTTGATGCCGTGCTGCGCCTTGTGATCCCACATATCGAACGGCGCGCGTGCCGGCACATAGAGCAACTGCGTGTATTCCTGACGGCCTTCGACGCGCGCATGAGTCCATGCCAGCGGGTCTTCATAGTCATGGCCGACGTGCTTGTAAAACGCCTTGTATTCGTCGTCGCTAATTTCGTTCTTGGAACGGGCCCACAAGGCGGACGCCTGATTGATTGTTTCGTCTTCCTCTGTAATGACCTGTCCGCCGTCTTTCCACTCTTCTTTTTTCATCACGATAGGCTGGACGATATGATCCGAGTACTTGCGGATGATGGAACGAATCTTGTGGCCTGAGAGCAGATCGTCCTGATCTTCGCGCAGATGCAGTTCGATCGTGGTGCCGCGTGTGGCTTTTTCGACCATCTCAATGACGAACTCACCGCCGCCATCGGATTCCCAGCAGACACCCTGATCCGTCGTTTCACCGGCACGGCGCGTGGTCACGACAACCTTATCGGCCACGATAAACGCAGAATAAAAGCCGACGCCGAACTGGCCGATCAGTCCGGCATCTTTTTGCTGGTCGCCGGAAAGTTTGGAAAAGAATTCGCGGGTACCGGATTTTGCAATTGTGCCCAGATTGTTGATGACTTCGTCGCGGTTCATGCCGATACCGTTGTCGGAGATCGTCAGTGTGCGGGCTTCTTTGTCATAACTCAGGGTAATTTGCAGATCCGAGTCGTTTTCGAACATCGCATCATTGTGCAGCGCCTCGAAGCGCAGCTTGTCGCAGGCATCCGATGCATTGGAGACCAGTTCGCGCAGGAAAATCTCGCGATTGGAATACAGTGAGTGAATCATCAATTGCAGAAGCTGTTTTACTTCTGTCTGAAATCCCATTGTTTCGCGATTCGTACTTGCAGTCATATTCTGTCCTTTGACGTTTTGAAAGAGTGGAGGACAGATGGGGCAGATTTTCCGGATTTCAAGAGGGGTAAATGCAGGATGCAGGATTTGCTTGCCAGATGGGCTGTTTTTGCAGGGACAATTAGGGTCAGACTCAGGGACAATTAGGGTCAGGACAATTAGGGTCAGACTCGATTTTTTAGGGAATCGGGAATCGAGTCTGACCCTAATTGTCGGGAATCGAGTCTGACCCTAATTGTTTGTGAACGCGACGCCACTCGCGTGTAACGCCATGCGTGCACGGATTGCGTACGGGCAGCGGCGAAATGAGTAGAGTATCGGGAGCGGCAGAGTTTAAACCTTGGGCGAAAACTGCCCGCTGAACGCGATCAGTTGTTCAAGCTTGGCCTGCGCCGAACCATCAGCGATGACTTCGCCGGCACGCTTGACGCCTTCGCCCAGCGTTGCACTCAAGCCCGCGGCATAAATGGCAGCACCGGCATTCAGCTGCACGATGTCGCGCGCAGCACCGGGTTGATTGTCCAGCACACAGCGCAGCATGGCGCAGGCCTCCGTCACATTCGCCACGCGCAGCAAGTCGTTCGACACCCGGCTCATGCCAAACTGTTCAGGCGTGACCGTATATTCACGGATTTCTCCATCTTTTAATTCAGCGATGCAGCTCTCGCTATTGATCGAGATTTCATCCATGCCGTCCATGCCGTGTACAACCAGCACATGATGACTGCCGAGACGCTGAAGCACGCGTGCCATGATGCCGACCAGATCAGGGTGAAAAACGCCCAGCACCTGATTGTCCGCACCGGCAGGATTGGTCAACGGCCCCAGCACGTTAAACATCGTACGCACCCCCAACTCACGCCGCACAGGAGCGGCATACTTCATCGCGCCATGAAAATTAGGCGCAAACATGAAGCCGATGCCGATGGAATCGACACAAAGGGCTACTTGCTCAGGGGTGAGATTGAGGTTGACGCCCAGATTCTCCAGCACGTCCGCGCTGCCGCACGTCGAGGATACCGAGCGTCCGCCGTGCTTGGCGACGCGTGCACCGGCAGCGGCGGCAACAAAAGCGCTGGTGGTCGAAACGTTAAAGGTGCTGATGCCATCGCCCCCGGTGCCGCAGGTGTCGACCAGATGCTCGCGGTTGATGACCGGCACTTTGGTCGCAAATTCGCGCATCACAAATGCGGCGGCGGAAATCTCTCCCACCGTTTCCTTCTTGACGCGCAGGCCGACTAAAATCCCAGCAATTTGAGCAGCCGATACCTCGCCGCTCATGATCTGGCGCATCAGTGACAACATTTCGTCGTAGAAAATTTCCCGCTGTTCAATCAGCCGGGTCAGGGCTTGTTGAGGGCTAATCATGGCTGGCCTTCCAGGAAATTTTTCAGCATATCGTGACCGTGTTCGGTGAGGATAGATTCGGGATGGAACTGTACGCCGTGCACCGCCAGCGTCTTGTGACGCACGCCCATGATTTCGCCGTCATCCGTCCAGGCGGTGATTTCCAGACACTCGGGCAGCGTTTCACGTTCGATCACCAGCGAATGATATCGCGTCGCGGTAAACGGATTAGGCAGGCCGGTAAATACGCTACGACTGGTGTGATGGATCAACGACGTCTTGCCGTGCATCAGCTGTTTGGCATGAATAATTTTTCCGCCGAACGCCTGACCGATACTCTGATGACCGAGGCATACGCCCAGCAAGGGAATTTTTCCGGCAAAATGCTGAATCGCGGCCACCGAGATCCCCGCTTCATTCGGCGTACAGGGGCCGGGCGAGACGACGATATGTTGCGGATTCATGGCTGCAATTTGCGCAACGGTAATTTCATCGTTGCGGTGCACTTCCACATCGGCGCCCAGTTCAGCAAAATATTGCACCAGGTTGTAGGTGAACGAGTCGTAGTTATCGATCATCAAGAGCATGTTGATTCCTTATCTTAGTTCTTGTTACCCAGCATCGCGCGTGCGACCGCTTCAGCAACCTCAATGCCATCTACAGCCGCCGAGAGTATCCCGCCTGCATAGCCTGCGCCTTCGCCGGTCGGATACAGACCTCGGGTATTGATACTCTGGTAATCGTCCGCATTGCGCTTGATGCGTACCGGCGACGAGGTGCGTGTCTCAACGCCCGTCAGTACCGCATCGCTGATATCGAATCCTTTGATTTGTTTGGCAAAAGCGGGCAGTGCCTCGCGAATCGCGACGATCGCATACTCGGGCAGCGCAGTGGCCAGATCCGTCAGATGCACGCCGGGCGTATAGGAAGGTTGCACCTCGCCAAACTTAGTTGAAGCACGACCCGCGATAAAATCGCCGACCAGTTGCCCCGGCGCCTGATAGGTTTCGCCACCCAGTTTAAAAGCCTGCGACTCCCAGCGTCGCTGGAATTCGACGCCGGCTAACGGATCGCCGGGAAAATCTTCTTCGGGTGTGATGCCCACCACAATGCCGGCATTGGCATTGCGCTCGTTGCGTGAATACTGGCTCATGCCGTTGGTGACCACGCGCCCGATTTCGGAGGTAGCCGCAACCACCGTGCCGCCCGGACACATGCAAAAACTGTACACGGAACGGCCGTTGCTGGCGTGATGCACGAGCTTGTAGTCGGCAGCGCCCAGCAACTCATTGCCGGCGTTCTTGCCGAAACGCGCCGCATCAATCAGGGATTGCGGATGTTCGATACGAAAGCCGATAGAAAAGGGCTTCGCTTCGATGTAAATGCCGCGTTTATGGATCATCTCGAAGGTGTCGCGCGCGCTGTGACCAACCGCCAGCACCAGATTTGAAGTCTCAATGCGCTCGCCGCTCGCCAGCACTACGCCGCTCACCTGACCGTCCGTGATCTCAATATCATCTACGCGACTGCTAAAACGAATCTCACCGCCCAAAGACAAGATGGTTTCGCGCATTTTTTCGACCATCCCCACCAGTCGAAACGTGCCAATGTGCGGATGACTCTCATACAGAATTTCTTCGGGAGCGCCCGCGATGACAAATTCCTCCAGCACCTTGCGGGAGAGATAACGCGGATCCTTGATCTGACTATACAGCTTGCCATCTGAAAAGGTACCCGCGCCGCCTTCGCCGAACTGTACATTCGATTCCGGATTGAGCACGCCCTGACGCCACAGTCCAAAGGTATCTTTCGTTCTTTCGCGAACCGCTTTGCCACGTTCCAGGATGAGCGGACGGAAGCCCATTTGAGCCAGCAACAGGGCGGCAAAGAGCCCCGCCGGCCCCATACCGACCACGACCGGTCTCGCGGATAAACCGGCCGGTGCCTGCGCGACAAAATGATAGCGGGTGTCGGGTGCAATCCTGACGTGCGGATCATTCTTAAATCGCTCAAGAATCGCCGCTTCGTCACGCACTTCGGCCAGCAGCGTGTAGGTAAACAGGATTGCATGCGCGCGGCGCGCATCGACGCCGCGTTTAAATACGCTGTGACGTATCAAGTCCGCCTCGGCCATCCCCAGTTTTTTGAGTATCGCCGCCTTGATTTCCCCCTCGGCATGTCCGATGGGCAATTTTATTTCGGTCAGTCTGAGCATGTTAGCGGTGCGCCTGTGCGTCCAGTCCGTCGAGCGCCATTTCAGCCGCACGCAACACGGCGCGCGCCTTGTTCTGCGTTTCCTGCCATTCGCTATCCGCCACGGAATCGGCGACGATGCCGGCTCCCGCCTGTACATACAGCGTCTTGTCCTTAATCACGGCGGTGCGCAAGGCGATCGCCACATCCATATCGCCGTTAAAACCCAGATAACCGACCGCCCCCGCGTAAATGCCGCGCTTGGAGGGTTCGAGTTCGTCGATGATTTCCATCGCGCGCACTTTTGCCGCCCCCGACACGGTGCCGGCAGGAAATGTGGCCTTGAGGACATCCATCGCGGACAGGCCTTGTTTCAATTTGGCCTCGACGTTGGAAACGATATGCATTACGTGCGAGTAACGCTCAATCACCATCTTGTCGGTTAATTTTACGGTACCGTTTTGCGCCACGCGACCGATATCGTTGCGCCCCAGATCGATCAGCATCAGGTGTTCGGCCAGCTCTTTCGGATCGGCTAATAACTCTTGCGCGAGCGCGACATCAAGCTCCGGCGTTTTGCCGCGCGGACGGGTACCTGCGATCGGGCGCACCGTCACCATGTCGCCTTCGAGACGCGCCAGTATTTCAGGTGAAGAGCCCACAACGTGGTGATCGCCCATGTCGTAATAGAACATATAAGGCGACGGATTGATGCTGCGCAGTGCGCGATACAGCGCCAGCGGTTCGGCAGAAAAAGGCTGCGCCATGCGCTGCGACAGCACAACCTGCATGATGTCGCCGTCAAAAATATACTGGCGGGCTTTTTCGACCGCCGCCTTAAACGGCGCCTCACCGAATTCGGATTCGGCTTCGGTGCGCTGTACAGCAGGCGCAAAAGGGATATCCACCGGCCGACGCAACATGCCGGTCAGTTCGCGCAAACGCTCACACGCTAAAGAATACGCGTCGTCCTGCTCAGGGTCTGCATAGACAATAAAAGTCAGTTTTCCGGACAGATTGTCCACCACGGCCAACTGCTCAGTGAGCATCAGCAAAATATCAGGCGTGCCGATGACATCGGGCTTTTGCACACCAGACAGGCGGGGCTCGATGTAACGGATGGTCTCGTAGCCGAAATAACCTGCCAGCCCACCGGTATAACGCGGCAGTCCGGACAAGGGAGCGACCTTGAAGCGCGCCTGATACTCTTCGATGAAATCCAGCGGATTGCCGACTTCGAGCGAAGTTTCATCATTGCAGGTGGTCAGCGTGACCTGCTTTCCGCGCACCGTGATGCGGGTATCAGCAGGCAAACCAATAAAGGAATAGCGGCCGAAACGCTCACCGCCCTGTACGGATTCAAGCAGGTAGGAAAACGGTTGGTTGGCGAGTTTCAGATAGAGCGACAACGGCGTGTCGAGATCAGCGAAAGTCTCAGAGACCAGCGGAATGCGGTTGTAACCCTGCAATGCTAATGCGTTAAATTCTTGTTCGGAAATAGGGTGCAGCATGAAAAACCTCCTGTGTTGTTGTGCTATCGGCCGGTCGCTTACCCGGCACTATCGTATTCAGTACGATTAACACCATCGCCAATAAACTGATTGATGCAGGAGGTTATTCATTTTCAGGCAAGTTTCATCAATGGCAAAGCGGCGGGCAGATTAGCAATCACCGCATCCAGATCCAGCGTCTCGACAGGTTCGCCGTGGTTGTAGCCGTAAGGGACGCAGAACACAGGACATTCAGCGGCACGTGCTGCGATCGTGTCATTGAGCGAGTCACCGATCAACAACAACTGCTCGATAGGCACACCGAAGAATTTAGCCGCATGCAAGAGCGGCATCGGATGCGGTTTCTTTTCCGGCAACGTATCGCCCGCCAGCACGATTTCGAAATACTTGGACAGGCCGATGCCCGCCAGGAGCGGCGTCGTGTAACGCTCGACCTTGTTGGTGATGCAACCCAAGCGGTAACCCGCGGCCTTCATGGCCTCCAGACCTTCGATGACACCGTCGAAAACTTTGCTCTCAAGCAACAGTTCGGTGTAGTGCTTTTCGAAAATCGGCAGCGCATGATCGTATAAAGCCGCATCCGGCGTCGCGTGCATATCGCCTGTTAACGCGCGCTTAACCAGCCAGCTGATGCCGTTGCCGATGTAGCTTGCCAGCAATTCTTGTGAGACCGGCGCATAGTGAATGTCGCGCAACATGCGGTTGGCGGCTTCGGATAATTCAGGCGCCGTGTGCAGCAGCGTGCCGTCCAGATCGATGACGATGGCCTTGATGCTGACCGGTGTTGTATATCGTTTGATATTAGGCATGCTATCCCTCAATGCGATTTTTTAGGTTTCTTTTCAGGCTCGGCAGGTTCTGCTTTGCCAGCGGTCGCTTCTTCGCCTTTTTTGGCGGACTTTTCGTCTTTCGTTTCATCTGGCGCTGATGCCGCTTGTATCGCCATAGAGGGGTCAGAACCCATGCTAGGATCCAGCGTTTTTTCCTGTATATCTTTGTCTGCGGCTTTCCAGCCGGTCAGAACAGAGGCCGTGCTCTGCGCCTCGTTTTCTTTCATGCAGTCTTCGGGTTTTTTCAGCGAGACGCGACAGGCATAACCTATCGCTTCCGCATCGGATGACTTTTGCTCAGCCGCACCGGTGATCTGGTCGCAACCGGTGGTTGCAACAGCGATCAACAGCCAGACGATGGCGTGGCGGAGCAGCATGATATTTATACTTTTGCGAGCTCAGCACGCATCGCAGCAATCACGGAGTCAAACTGGTTTTTGTCAGCCGCATTACGCGCGTTGAAAATCGCAGAACCGGCAACGAAGGTGTCCACGCCGGCAGCAGCCACTTCGCGAATATTGGCAGGACCTACGCCGCCGTCGATTTCCAACAGGCAGTTATAACCACCCGCATCGATCATCGCGCGAACTTTGCGCGCCTTGTCGAGCGTGTAAGGAATAAATTTCTGACCGCCGAATCCGGGGTTAACCGACATCAGCAGAACCATGTCCAATTTAGGCAGCATGTATTCGAGAATATCGAGCGGGGTGGCCGGATTGAATACCAGACCCGCCTTACAACCGGATTCTTTGATCAAACCGATGGTACGGTCAACGTGTTCAGATGCTTCAGGGTGAAAGGTGATGAAAGTCGCGCCGGCCTTGGCGAAATCAGGAATGATGCGATCCACAGGCTTCACCATCAGATGCACGTCGATGGGCGCTGTTACGCCGTGCGCGCGCAATGCATCGCAAACCAGAGGGCCGATCGTCAGGTTAGGCACATAATGGTTATCCATTACGTCAAAGTGAACGATGTCCGCGCCTGCGGCCAATACGTTGTCGACTTCTTCGCCCAGCTTGGCGAAATTAGCAGAGAGGATGCTTGGAGCGATCTGATACATGATGTTTCCTTCGTTAAAATTGATAGTCACAAGGCGCATTCTAAACCGAATGTGCCATTAAGTGGTTATTTGGGCAGCGTCAGTCCGGCCGTCTTGTAGAATTTTGCCAAGTCGCTCAGGTCGTCGAAAACGGCAGCAGCCCCCGTAAAATCGTGATTGCGTGTGTAGTAGTTGATTGTGACATAAGTCTTAATTCCGGCACCTAAACTCGAGCGCAGCCCGTTTTCGGAATCTTCCAGCGCGATGCAGTCGGCAGCCTGCAGCCCCAACTTTTCAAGCACCCAGAAGTAAATATCGGGCGCCGGCTTTTTATGCGGCACGATGTCGCCGCACCCATTGGCAGAAAATAAATCCGCCCAGTCACGACCAAGACCTACTTCCAGCAGTGCCGACACATTTTCAGGAGTCGTCGTGGTTGCAATGGCAAGCGTAATGCCAGCGGCATGTGCATCGAGGATCAACTGTTTGATGCCCGGACGCAGCGGCACGCCGCCCTCGCTGATCATGCTGGTGTAGTGGCGTGTCTTGACGACGTGCAGATTTTTGACGAAACCATCAAAGTCAGCTGGTTTGTTGTAGCCTTGCAAGAAGTCACTGACGAAGTATTTAATTCGCTCTTTACCGCCAGTCACCTTGAGCAGCTTGTCGTACAGCGCCACATCCCAGTTCCAGTTAAGACCGCATTCGGCAAACGCTTTATTAAAAGATAAACGGTGTCCGTCTTCTGTATCGGCCAGCGTGCCATCCACATCGAAAATAATCGCTTTAATCATAATTTAGGTCAATCGTAAGTAGTTAGTGGTCAGTGACAAATGTTACTAGCTACTTGCCTCTGGCTGATTTTTTTAGCGCATCCCGGGCAGTTTACCGGCCATGCTACGCATCATTTTAGCCATGCCGCCGCCTTTGGAGAACATTTTCATCATTTTTTGCGTCTGTTCAAACTGGTTGAGCAGCTGGTTGACATGCATCACTTTCACGCCCGCGCCATCGGCAATGCGTTTTTTACGCTGCGCCTTGATGAGTTCGGGATGACTGCGTTCCTGCGGCGTCATGGAGTTGATGATGCCTTCGAGACGGTTGATCGATTTGTCATCGACTTTCGAATCGGCCGCCGCTTGTGATAATTGCGCGGGCAGTTTGTCCATCAGCGCCGACATCCCGCCCATTTTGCGCATCTGCACGAATTGCATCTTGAAATCGTTCAGATCAAAGCCCTTGCCGGACTGCATTTTTTTGGCCAGCTTTTCGGCTTCACCGTGATCCACGCCGCGCTGCGCTTCTTCGAGCAACGACAATACATCGCCCATCCCGAGAATACGCGAGGCCATGCGCTCAGGGTGGAAAGCTTCAAGGCCGTTCGGTTTTTCGCTGACACCGATGAATTTGATCGGTTTTCCGGTAATGTACCGCACCGATAATGCCGCACCGCCACGTGAGTCGCCATCCATTTTAGTGAGGATAATACCGGTCAGCGGCAACGCTTCGCCAAACGCTTTAGCGGTATTGACCGCGTCCTGCCCGGTCATCGCATCGACCACAAACAGCGTTTCAATCGGCTTTAAGCTGGCATGCAGCTGCTGAATCTCAGCCATCATCACGTCATCGATCGCCAGACGCCCGGCGGTATCGACGATCAGCACATCATGGTGGTGCTTGCGCGCAAAATCGAGCGCGGCCAGCGCAATATCCTGCGGTTTCTGAGTAATATCAGAGGCGAAAAAATCGATACTGAGTTGCGTGGACAGCGTGCGCAACTGCTCAATCGCGGCAGGACGATAGATATCACAACTGACCAGAAGGATTTTTTTCTTGTGCTGATCGTGCAACAGTTTAGCCAGCTTGCCGCAGGTGGTGGTTTTACCCGCGCCTTGCAGACCCGCCATCAGAATCACGGCAGGGGGTGTCGTAGTGAGATTGAGCGCATCGTTGTGCTCACCCATCAAGCGGGTCAGCTCGCGGTGCACCACGCCAATGAAGGCCTGACCGGGATTCAGATTGCCGATCACCTCATGTCCCAGAGCGGCTTCTTTAACCTGAGCCGCAAAGTCTTTTACAACCGGCAGCGCCACATCAGCTTCGAGCAGCGCCATGCGCACTTCGCGCAGCGCGTCCTGAATATTGCTCTCGGTGAGCCTTGCCTGACCGCGCAGGTTTTTAATGACACCGGAGAGGCGTTGCGTCAAATTGTCCAGCATATCCGTCCTTAATAGCTAATCAAACCGGCATAGCAAAAAACCACGCCTAAATAATTTGAAAGATTCTAGCAGGGTTGCGTCCGATCAACATCAAATCGCAAGCGGTTAAAGTGGAAATTTTGTCCGGAGCAACTCGATGCGCAAGCAATTTTAGCAGTGATGCGAGCCGTTGAACGTCAACTCGCAAGTGGTTTTGCAGGGATGATGTCCAGTTAAACGCCAACTCGCAAGTGGTTTTAGCAGGGATGATGTCCAGTTAAACGCCAACTCGCAAGTGGTTTTAGCAGGGATGATGTCCGGTGGACATCAACTCGCAAAGCAAATGAGGTAGAATTCAAGCGTCTAAAACATCACGAAGAAAAATGCCGAATCTTCTCCTGTCTTTTGTTGCCTTTGTCGCTTACGTGCTGCTGGCCGCTTATTTCTGGCGCGCGAATGCCTGTGCCGATTGCGATGCGCGCTGGCGCGGTGCAGTTGGACATTTAACGCTGATCCCCATCTCCCTGCACGGCTATTTGCTCTGGCATGGTATCTTCGCCGGCGGCGGATTCGATCTGGGGGTGTTCAACGCACTGTCTTTGATTGCATGGCTCACCTTGCTGGTTTACTGGGTGGCGCGATTTTTCTATCCGATCGGCGGTTTACAGGCGCTGGTCCTGCCGATGGCTGCTGTGACGCTGCTGCTGCCCGGCGTATTTCCTGCCGATCACCAGTTAGCCCACACAGACATGCTGGCCTTTAAAGTTCACATTGCCGTCGCGATGCTCGCTTACAGCCTGTTCACCATCGCGATGGTGCATGCCATTTTGATCTCTTTAGTAGAAAAACGCCTGCGTCATGCCACACTGCCGCGCGTGTTGCGCAATCTGCCTCCCCTGATGACCATGGAAACGCTCCTGTTCCGGATGATCAGCATCGGCTTCGTTCTGCTGTCGCTGACCCTTGTGTCGGGCATCCTGTTTTCAGAAGAGATTTTCGGCAAAGTCTGGCAGTTCAATCACAAAATATTGTTCGGCTTCATCTCATGGTGCGTGTTTGCTGTGTTGCTGGGCGGGCACTATTTCTACGGCTGGCGCGGCAAAATCGCCGTGCGCTGGACGGTGAGCGGCTTTGTCTTTTTGATGATGGCTTATCTGGGCAGTAAATTTGTGCTGGAGCAATTGCTGCATCGTTAAACGCTGTCCGGACGCACTCCAAACTCTTTGATTATCAAGGTCCTTGCTATCAACAGGCCTTGTGTCGTAGAATGCGCGCCCTTTCGTGGCGATAGGGTTCGCACAGGCGAGTCCATTTGCTGACGAATAGCAACCCTCCCGCACAACGGAAATTGCTAGTAAAGTTTTGCAACCCAAGTCTCTTTTTAGACTGATAATTTAGATAGGTTTTTTATGGTCATCATTCGTCTTTCCCGCGGCGGTTCAAAGAATCGTCCATTCTACAATGTGGTTGTTGCCGATTCACGCAATCGTCGCGATGGTCGCTTCATCGAACGCGTAGGTTTCTACAATTCGATCGCCAATGAAAAACAAGAAGCATTGCGTCTGGATCTGGCACGCGTTGCCTTCTGGCAAAGCCGTGGCGCGCAGTTGAGCGACGCTGTTGCAAAGCTGGTTAAACGCGCTGCCGGTGCAGTTGTTGCAGCCTAAGGTCTCCGAACCCATGGTTATCATGGGTCGCGTGGCTTCAGCATTCGGAATCAAGGGATGGGTGAAAATCCAGCCCTTCAGTGAGTATGTCGATAGCCTGCTGGGATATAAAACCTGGTATCTGGGCCATGAAAATGGCCCGTGGCGCGAAGTGACGGTCGCTCAGTGCGAGGCACATGATAAGACTCTGGCGGCTCAGTTTCCGGACTGCCCTGATCGTACAGCAGCTGAGAAACTCAAGGGTTTGCTGATTGCCGTGCCGCGCAGCAGTTTGCCAGCGCAAGAAGAAGGCGAATACTACTGGGCTGATCTGATCGGCATGTCCGTGATCAACGGCGCAGGTGAAACGCTGGGCACGGTGATTGAACTGCTGGAAACCGGCGCTAACGATGTACTCATCGTCAGAGGCAACGGTCCGGATGTGTTAATTCCGTTTCTGAACAGCGTCATCGGGCCGGTCGACATGGCTGCCAGAACCATACAGGTCAACTGGTCAGCGGACTTTTTGCTTTGATCTTTGACGTCATCACGCTGTTTCCGCAGATGTTCGATGCGCTAACGCAATGCGGCATCACCCGTCGCGCGGCTGAGCAGGGACGCTATGTCCTGAAAACATGGAATCCGCGTGATTTCACGACGGATAATCACCGCACGGTTGATGATCGCCCTTACGGCGGTGGTCCCGGAATGGTGATGCTGGCTGAACCGCTGGCGGCTGCGATTAATGCGGCCCGTGAGCGTCAGGCTGCCGCAGGCATTGCGAAAAGTCGCGTGGTGTATTTATCGCCGCAAGGCCGTTTGCTCACGCATGCCGTGGTCAAGGAAATGGTCGCGCAGTCCGAAGTAGGGCTGATTCTGCTGACCGGCCGTTACGAAGGCATCGACGAGCGTTTAATCCGCCAGATGGTGGATGAAGAGATTTCCATCGGCGACTATGTGTTGTCCGGTGGCGAGTTAGCCGCAATGGTATTGATGGATAGCATGGTACGGCAACTGCCCGGTGTATTGGGAGATGCCGACTCGGCAGAGCAGGATTCGTTTGTGCAAGGCTTGCTGGACTGCCCGCACTACACCCGCCCTGAAATGTTTAATGGTGAAGCCGTGCCCCCGGTGTTGTTGTCTGGCAATCATGCAGACATACAGCGCTGGCGGCTTTCCCAGTCGTTGGGCAGAACGTGGACACGCCGTCCGGATTTACTGGCAGGGCGTGTTTTGACAAAAGAGGAATCTGGTCTTCTGGCATCGTTTCAGAAGGAACAAGATCCGACAACTAAGGAGCAGTAAATGAATTTAATCGCAATTTTAGAACAAGAAGAAATCGCCCGTCTGGGTAAAGTTATTCCTGCATTCGCACCTGGCGACACCATTGTTGTCAGCGTAAACGTGGTCGAAGGTGAGCGCAAGCGCGTTCAGGCTTTCGAAGGCGTTGTGATTGCCAAGCGCAATCGCGGTTTGAACTCCAGCTTCATCGTGCGCAAGATG
Source organism: Gallionellales bacterium GWA2_54_124 (assembly GCA_001801025.1). Lineage (GTDB taxonomy): Bacteria > Pseudomonadota > Gammaproteobacteria > Burkholderiales > Gallionellaceae > Gallionella. The sequence continues at coordinate 19,553 of MGWO01000007.1, read as the reverse complement.
TCTGCCGGTGAAGGTGTGGAACGTACATTCCAGACTTACTCCCCAGTGATCGCTGAAATCGAAGTCAAGCGTCGCGGTGCAGTTCGTCGCGCTAAGCTGTACTACCTGCGCGATCGTTCAGGCAAGTCGGCACGTATCAAAGAAAAATTGCCAGCGCGCAAAGTAAAGACCGTTGCAGCGGCGTAAGTTGCCTGCATGATCTGAAAAGACGGGAGCCTCGGCTCCCGTTTTTTTATCTTCAATTTGCCGGCTTAGCCTTCAATCAACTTGTGTCGTATCGCATAGCGAACCAGCTCGGTTTTCGTATGCATATTCATTTTTTGCATGAATCTCGACTTGTGGGTGCTGATCGTCTTAATGCTCAAACAAAGTTCACTGGCTATCTTCCCAACGGATTTACCCGACACCAGCATGATGAAGACCTGATATTCACGGGCGGACAGGCTTTCATGGGGAATACCCACTTCCCGGTTGAACACCAGCGTTTCAACCAAAACAGGATCGATATAATTTCCCCCTGAATAAACTTTTCGTATGGCATCGATGAGAATCTCAGGTTCGTTATCTTTAGTCAGATAACCTGATGCCCCTGCATTAAGCGCCCGACTGGCAATTTGCCCTTCAATATGCATACTTAAAACAAGAATAGGCAGCACGGGATGATTTGCACGCAACTGTAAAATGAGCTCTACACCGGAGAGTCCCGGCATATTCATATCCAGCAACAGAACATCGCATGACGCTGACGCCAGTGCAAGCAGCAATTCTTCGCCGCAGCCGGCCTCGCCGACAACACGAATATCGGGAACCATGGAGAGTAGTTGCTTAAGGCCATGCCTGACAATGGCATGATCATCGACAATAAAAAGTCTGATCATAGTGAAAATTTAAAAAATTATAGTTACGCCACGGGAATATGCACACGAAGACATGTTCCTGCCCCCTGCCTGCTTTCAATTTCAAAATATCCGCTGAGCATGGCGACACGTTCGCGGATGCCGATCAGTCCGAATGATTTGCAATTTTCAATTGCGCCGGGATCGAACCCTTTGCCATTGTCACATACCTCGAAGCAAAGTTTGTTCTGGCTTCGAGTTACGATCACCTCCACCTGCGTCGCCTGCGCATGACGTGCGATATTGGTCAACGATTCCTGAACGATACGAAACACAGCCGTTGCAGAGAATTCATCCAGCGCGATATTGCCATCATTGAGTGCCAGTTCACACTGAATCTGGGTATATCCGGTAAACTCCTCGGCCAGCCATTCGAGCGCAGCAACGATCCCCATATCCAGAGCGCACGGGCGCAAACTCGATGTAATATGACGGACAATATCGACGGTGCGCTGCACTCGCTGACTCATCGACTGCAGGTGCGACAGTAATTCAGGGTTGGCCTCCCCAAAATTCAGACGCGCAAGTGAAACATCCATCCTCAGTGCGGTCAGCGCCTGACCGAGCTCATCGTGAATTTCGCGGGCAATATGCCGGTGCTCCTCTTCACGGATATTTTCCAGGTGGGCTGAAAGCTCGCGCAACATCTGCTGGGAATGTAACAGTTTTTCTTCAACACCTTTGCTCTCTGTGACATTGACCGCCACCCCGTCCCAGATACAACAGCCCGCCAGCATTCTCGGTGTGGCACGTAAATTAATCCATTTGATACTATTATCGGCCGCTAAAACACGTCCTTCCCAATTCCACAGCGTCATTTCACGATGAGAGTGCGCTAATGAATAATTAAACGCATCGACATGTTCAGGCAGGATGCGTCCAAAAAATTCTTTAGCATCTTGTTCGATGGCCGTTGCACTGACACCCAGTAACCATTCTGCGCCATTGCTGATGTAAGTAAAATTAAAGCCCTCTTCCCGCTGAGTACACTGAAAAACCATACCGGGTACATTCGCTGTCATCACCTGAAAGCGCGCCTCGCTCTCGCGGAGATTCATTTCGATCTGCTTGCGATCGGAAATATCCCGACCGACCGACTGAATCTCGACGAGTTGTCCGTCAGCATCAAACAGACCTCGATTGCTAAACTGCATCCAGCGAACTTGCCGGTCAGACGAGTAGACTCTGTTTTCGATCATGACGACCGGATTTTCCAGACTCAGCTTGAAAAGCTCTGCATTAACCCTTGATAAATCGTCCTGATATACGATGGGATGCCATCCTGAATTGAGCAGCTCCACCGAAGATTTGCCGAAAAACGTCAGGAAAGTCTCATTTGCAAAGATATAACTGCCATCGACACGTACCCGTGAAACAAGCTCAGTCTGCTCCTGCACGATAGAACGATAGCGCGCTTCGCTTTGCTGCAGGGAGCGGGTATTTTCCCTAAGCTCTTTCTCTGCCAGCTTGATCGCCGTAATATCCGATACCTGAACAAAAAAACCGACGACTTTGTCATCGACGATATCAGGAATATATTCGGCCAATGAGTGCCTAACCCCCGTCCCGTCAGGCACAGGAATCGTACGTTCAAATTTTTGCGGTACTCCTTGCAGCACGGCTTCAATGTAAGGTAAGTTGAGCTGATAAATCTGCTCGCCCAGCAATTCACGTATATGCTTACCCAGCAATTTGACGGGTGACACGCCAAACCAGGTCGAATAGGCTCGATTACTAAAGCGGTTGTGCAAGCTACTATCCCAATAGCCTATCATCGCAGGCATACTGTTCAGGATTGACAACAGCGTCTTCAGCCGAGAGCCCGCACCATCAACCCGCCCGTCCCGCAAAAAGAGACTGCGCAATTGCTCAGTTTCGCTGAAAGATTCCGCCGTCTCCAATTCAAGCGCACAAACCCGATTTTCAAGGATGGTCTGAATGAACATGGCTATTGTTTAATTTCTATCGGGAGCACAGAGATTTTTAAATAAAAAACAAGATGTACAGGAAAATCATGCGGTAACAGATTCTTCATGCTGAACCGATTCTATCCCAGAACAATGTCAGATAATCTGAAAAACCAACACCTAGCGCTGATTAATTGTAGGGCTGACCGATTCTGCTTTCACGTACAGGATAAATCCTACAATCAGGTAAGCGATAGTGCCTGTAAAAATCAGAATTAACCGACTACATTTCACTATCGGCTAAGTAGATAATAAATTCGCGCAGCAATCAAATTTAGCGATGAGGTCGCCCTGTCTTCAGGTTAGCGCGCAAAATGACGCTCAGATCTATATCTGCCATACATCCAAAAAAGGAGTTGCAATGCCATTAGAAACCGGCAAAATCAGACAACGTCAGCTGACCGTGGCGTTGCTGACGGCAATGATTTGCGCAAGCGGTGTCTATCTGATGCATATGCCATTTCACGACTGGCTGCATCAGGCATCAGGATTATCAGACCCAATCGCCGATGCGACAGGCACCGCAATCATTGTTTTGATCAGTTTTATGGTCAGCAATCTGGTTTCCATCACCCTGTTTAAAGATATTATTTTAGGCATGGCAGCGACTCAGGAAACGCTGTCGGCATCATTGAATTGCAACGAAAAAATCATACGGTGCGTTGCGGATGAACTCAATGAACTCCCGTCTCTCACCAGTTTATTCAATGAACAGTTGCAATCTGTCACGGTTGAAACGGAGCGATCCGCCTTTCAAATTATGGAACGACTGCAACTGATAGAGCGTGTGATCGATGACTTGCTGCAGACCGTAACAGCCGGCACGCAGGAAATGTCGAGCCGTACGGAAGAGACAGACACAGGATCAAATATTCAATTAATTCAGGATCTCAATCAATATATTCAAAACCGTGTGATCAAGGCAAATGAGGACAGGGACAGCATTGCTATCGTGGTTGCGCAGGCCAGATCAATGCAAGCGCTGGTCAATATGATCAGGGACATTTCTGCTCAGACCAACCTGCTGGCGCTCAATGCGGCAATCGAAGCGGCCCGTGCCGGTGAGGTTGGCCGCGGATTCGCCGTGGTGGCAGACGAGGTGCGTAAACTATCGGGGTCAACTGAACTGGCCGTAGCAAAAATTCAAGATGGCATCAGCAATGTGATCGAATTGATCGAGGCGCAATTTGGCAGCAAACTGGAAGACGGCTGCATCATCAAGCAACAACAGCTACTCGAAAAATTTTCCGCCCATCTGGATAATATGCGCGAGAGCTACCTTCAGTTAAAAATACGTGACGAAGAGATGATCGCGCATCTGGAAAAAACAAGCCAGACCTTGTCATCGATGTTTATTGATGTAATGTCCAGCATTCAGTTTCAAGATATCACAAGACAGCAGGTAGAACAGGTCCAAAAGTCACTCAACAAGCTTGATTCTCGCGTATCAGACATGGTTGGCATGATGCGGAATACGCATTTTACCGACGCCCCCTCAATCAAAGCGCAATTTGATAATATCTATTCCGAATATGTCATGGCGAGTCAAAGGGAAATACATCAAGCTGTTGCCGGAACAAACTTCCTTGAGGCGCCCAAAAAAATTGAATTGTTCTAACTTCCCCCTGCCGCACTCAAAACGTGTTGTCACATCAAGACAACACACTAACGATTGGAGTATTAGGTAATGCGCACAAATCTGCCCGTAACAGACCATGAATATTTACTGCAAGACGGCACAATGCTGGTATCAAGTACCGACCTGAATGGCGTGATTACCTTTTGCGACCGGAATTTCATCGAAGCAAGTGGTTACTCCGAAAAAGAGCTGCTGGGACAACCACACAATCTAGTCAGGCACCCCCACATGCCGGCAGAAGCATTTGAAGATATGTGGGAAAACTTAAAAAATGGCAAGTCCTGGTCGAGCATCGTCAAAAACCGCCGCAAAAACGGCGATTTCTATTGGGTTATGGCGAATGTTACGCCCTTGCACAATGACGGAGTTGCCACAGGCTATATGTCAATACGCAGCAAACCCAGTCGCGAACAGGTGGCGACCGCTGAAGCCGGCTACCGAAATTTCCTTGCAGGTGATACAAAAAACCTGCGCATACAAGCCGGCAAAATCGTTCGCCGAACGCTTTTGAGCGCACTGAAAACACAACTCCAAAAACTGTCTATCGGACAAAGGCTCGCTCTCGGCTTTAGCCTGATAATGCTATTGCTGGCGATTATCGGTGCTACTTCGTACAGAGGCATCGCAGGATTTGGTCAGCAATGGCAAGATTACCAGCAGACCGTCAACCAGAAGCGCACTTATCTGGAACAGGCACATATCGAGCTGGGCGACGGCATACACCATTTCAAGAATTATCTGATCCGGGGCGGCGAATACAAAGAAAAATTTTATGCTGACATGGCTGCAATGGATAAAACCATCGCAGCATTCAGTCAGGTGCCGGGCATCACAAGCGACGAGATTGATGCGCTGACAAATCTGCGTGAGGGGAAAACGCGCTATTTAGCTGCAATTGATGAAATGGCGCGACTCAAATCGATGGGAAAAAGCATCGCCGAAATTGACAGCAGCATCAAAGGCGCGGACAAAGCGATGGGCAGCGCACTCAACAAACTCAGTCAACACATTAAGGATGACACAGGTCAGCAAACTGAAAATGTAACCTCCGGCATTACATCAGCAACCCGACTTTTATTGATACTGCTCGGCGTCTCCTTTGCCATTAGCGGATTGCTCAATCTCTGGACGGCCAGAAGCATTTTGCTCCCGGTCAGAAAGGCAACGCGTGCGGCGCAGGCTGTTTCCAGAGGCGAATACAACCATGAAATTGATGCGGAAGGGCGCACGGATGAACTCGGACAGATGTTGGAAGAGTTCAAAGTGATGCAGATCAGGACCGGGTATTCGATCAAGCACGCCGAAGAAAATACCGCTGAAGCACTACGCATCAAAAGCGCACTGGACTCCGTTTCCTCATGCGTGACCGTATCGGATGAGCGCAACGAAGTGATCTATTTTAACGAGGCGATGCGCAAACAAATCAACCTGATGCAGCCTCAAATGCAGCGACTGTTCCCGGACTTTAATGCGGAAGACATCATCGGCAAGCGTGTCGGCAACTTCTTCGAGAGCGAGGACTTACGCACGGCCTATGCCGCGCCGCTGGATGCTCCGAAACGATTTGAAGTACCGATGGCAGGACGCGACATGCGACTTGAGCCTTGTCCAATCTACAACAGCCAGCGTACTTACCTGGGGCGCGTCACCCAATGGACTGACCGCACGGCTGAAATGGCTGTGGAACGTGAAATTGCCTCGATTGTCGCTTCAGCCGCAGCGGGAGATTTTGCGCACCGTATCGAACTGACCGGAAAAGAAGGATTTTTCCTCAAGCTGGCCGAAGATATCAATCTATTTTTGTCTGCCAGCGAAAGTGGTTTAAACGAAGTCGTCAGCGTATTGGGCGCACTCGCAAAAGGCGACCTGACACAAACCATGAAGGGGAATTACCAGGGGACTTTCCGGAAATTGCAAGAAGATGCGAATACAACATCTGAACAACTGACGGATATCATCAGCCAGATAAAAATTGCCGCAGAAACCATCAATATGGCTTCGAAGGAAATCGCCTCAGGCAACACCGATTTGTCTCAGCGCACCGAACAACAGGCAGCCAGTCTGGAAGAAACGGCCTCGAGCATGGAGCAGATTACCTCGACCGTTAAACACAACACCGACAATGCACATCAGGCCAATAAGATCGCGCACGGCGCCTCGGAAATTGCGCGGCGTGGCGGCGAAGCAGTGGGGCATGTCGTGCACACCATGGAATCTATCAGCGAAAGTTCGAAAAAAATCGTCGATATTATTTCCGTGATCGACGGCATTGCTTTTCAAACCAATATACTCGCGCTCAATGCCGCCGTTGAAGCAGCACGCGCAGGCGAACAGGGGCGCGGTTTCGCGGTAGTCGCAGCAGAAGTGCGTAACCTTGCTCAGCGCAGTGCCGTGGCCGCGAATGAGATTAAAAAACTGATCACCGATTCGGTCGCTAAAGTGAGCGAAGGAACCCAGTTGGTCGGGGTAGCCGGTCAAACCATGGGCGAAATTCTCAGTGCGGTCAACCGGGTAAACGACATCATGTCGGAAATCAGCGCGGCCTCCGATGAACAAAGCACGGGAATAGAGCAGGTAAACCGTGCGATAACCCAAATGGACGACGTCACCCAGCAAAATGCAGCGCTGGTAGAACAAGCCGCTGCAGCTGCTGAATCGATGGAAGAGCAGGCACAAGAACTCAATCGTCTTATGCTCTCGTTTGTACTGGACGCGCGCACACAGACTGCGCACTCTCCGGCCAAACAGACTGCAAAGCAGCCGGTAAAACGCACCGCATCCATGCCCCGTGCGCTCCCGAAACCCTCAAACGACAAGGAGACCTGGGAGGAATTTTGAAGCGTTTCTGCGAAGGATGCCAGCGTAAAAAACCGGCGGCCGATTGACGAGGTGAAATTGGCCGGATGTTTTCCGATATGATGGCAAAATGAACTATCAGGCAAAACTATCCGCTCCGTTTGGTATCCTCGGCATCCGCTGCGAGGACGATGCGCTGACCGGAATCGATTTTTTACCCTTAACGGACTCGCCAGAGCCTGCCAGCTGCCTGTTTGCCGAAGCTGTATGCGGGCAATTGACGCGTTATTTTGACAACCCCGATGCGCAATTTAGCCTTGCGCTCAAGTACCCGTCAACAGCGCACCAGCAACGCGTCTGGCAAGCAATATCGGCGATTCCCTGCGGCCAGACGCGCAGCTACGGAGAGCTGGCCCGTCAGTTGCATTCAGGCGCACAAGCGGTCGGTCAAGCGTGCGGCGCAAACCCGATTCCCGTCATCATTCCCTGTCATCGTGTCGTGGGCCGTACCGGATTAGGCGGCTTCATGCATAACACCGGCAATACCATGCTGGATATCAAACGCTGGTTGCTGGCGCATGAAGCAAACCAATGCTGAACAACGCCGAACTGCTCGATGAATTTTCCGATTCGCTCTGGCTCGAAGACGGCCTGTCGCGCAATACGCTGGACAGTTACCGGCGCGACCTGAACAAATTTTCTGACTGGCTGCAAAACCAGCGCGGCCGGGATCTGTTGCAGACCACGCATGCCGACCTGCAAGGCTATATCGCCGATCTGTTCATCGTCCAAAAGGCAAAACCCAGCTCCGCCGGACGCAATCTGTCCAGCCTCAAGCGCCTGTTCCGCTATCTGCTGCGTCAGGGAAAAATCGCGACCGACCCCACCCTGAAAATCGACACCCCCAAACTGCCGCGCAGTCTTCCGCAGTCGCTGACCGAACAGGACGTCGAGCAGCTTTTAGCCGCCCCCGACATCAAAACATCGCTGGGCCTGCGGGATCGCACCATGCTCGAAGTGCTGTACGCTACCGGCTTACGCGTATCGGAACTGGTATCCCTCGGCATCGGTCAGCTCGACATGGATATGGGCGTGGTGCGTGTCTCGGGCAAAGGCAATAAGGAGCGGCTCGTCCCGCTGGGCGAAGTCGCTCTGGACTGGCTGCAAAGCTATCTTGATAACAGTCGCAGCAGTTTGCTCGCAGGGCGCATCAGCGACGATCTGTTCGTCACCGCCCGAGGCTCCGGCATGACGCGGCAAATGTTCTGGTATCTGATCAAAAAACACGCAAAACAGGGCGGACTCAACAAGCCGCTGTCACCGCATACCCTGCGCCACGCCTTTGCCACCCATCTGCTCAATCACGGCGCCGACTTGCGCGTGGTACAGATGCTGCTGGGACACGCCGATATTTCGACCACACAGATTTACACCCATGTCGCCCGCGAACGATTGAAACAACTGCACGCGAAACATCACCCCAGAGGTTAAGTGCCGTCCGGGCGTATGCATCACTTTGCCACCGAATAGAGTAAACTCGCACCGCTATGAGCGAACTTTTTATCTCCGAATCCCGTGCACGGCTGCGCACGCTGCTGGCGGCAGGATATGCGCTGTTCATCGCCTACGTCAGCCTGTCGCCTTTTACCGGCTGGCGCGACCAGGGACTCCGTTTCAACGATGTGCTCAGCATACCACTGCTGTCGACATTTACCCCGTTTGACGCCGTTGTCAATGTGCTGGCATATATTCCCTTCGGTTTTCTGGTTGGTCTTGCGCTGCGGGCGCGTTTTGCCGTGGCGGTCAGTTTACTCGTCGCGCTCTCCTGCGGCATCGGCTTGTCGGCGAGCATGGAGTTTCTGCAAATGTATTTACCCTCGCGCACCAGTTCCAATCTGGATGTGCTGACCAACAGCAGCGGGACCTTAATCGGCACCTTGCTGGCGGTAAACGTCGCCTCCTGGAGCTGGTTTCGTCTGGGGCTGATGCGCTGGCGCAGCAGCCAGTTTCACCACGGCCGCGAGATGGATTTTGGCTTAGCCCTGCTCGCACTCTGGGTGTTCGGACAGATCAACCCGTCCTTGCCAATGCTGGGTAACGTGTTTATCACCGAGGCGGTACATCAGCCCTTTGCAGCGCCCTTGCCTGAGCCATTCAGCTGGTGGGAAACCGGCGTCGTCACCCTCAATTTATTGATGTTAGGCGCCTTGCTGCTGTCTTTGCTTCGTGCACCGCGCCGCGTCGCATCATCCCTGCTGGTGGTACTGAGCATGGTCGCCCTGATAAAATTTATCGCCGCTGCCGTACTGCTCAAATCCTGGGCGCTGCTGCTTTGGATCAACGGCGAGGCGATGCTGGGTATTTTACTGGGCCTCGCGATCCTCATTCTGCTGCTATGGATACCGCGGGCGACCGTGAATGCCGCAGGTGCGCTGGTGGCACTGAGCTATTTTGTGATGGTGAATTTCATAGTGGATGGCAACACGCCTGCCGCCGCGATGTCCGTGTACCACTGGCATTACGGGCACTTGCTCAATTACAACGGACTGGCGCAAACCATCACGCTGATTTTCCCGGTGCTACTGTTGTTTCATCTGTGGCGGATACGCAACGTATAATCAGCCGATATTAATTTGGAGTCGAACGATGAGTCATTTCGATAAGCACGTCTTTTTCTGCACCAATCAGCGTGAAGACGGCAGCGATTGCTGCGGCAATCACGGCGCGCAAGCCGCGCGGGACTATGTCAAAAACAAGGTCAAAGAACTGGGCATTTCCAACCGAGAGAACAGCATCCGGATCAATTCCGCCGGCTGTCTCGACCGCTGCGACGAGGGGCCTGTTCTGGTGATTTACCCTGAAGGCATCTGGTACACCTTTATCGATGAATCGGATCTCGATGAAATCATCGAAGAACATCTCAAAAACGGCCGGATCGTCGAGCGACTGAAGGTTTGATGGTGGCGCAAAGCAAAATCACCCTCGCAGGCCCGGCAGGCCAGCTCGAAGGCATGCTGCACCTGCCAGACTCTGAACCTGTCGCCATTGCGGTGGTGGCGCACCCTCTGCCCACCATGGGCGGCACGATGGATAACAAGATCGTCACGACTCTGTGCAAGACTTTCGCAGAGCTGGGTTTTGCCACGCTGCGTTTTAATTTTCGCGGCGTAGGCGAGAGCGCAGGCGAGTTCGACAGCGGCAACGGAGAAGTGGAAGACCTGCTGGCGGTCGTGCAGCACGCGCGGGATGCCTTCGGCCATCTGCCACTGGTTTTGTCAGGATTTTCATTCGGCGGCTATGTCGCGGCGCGCGCAGCCCAGCATATTCAGCCGCAGCCAAACAAGCTGGTATTGATCGCCCCTGCCGTCGTACGTTTCGCGATGCCGCCCGTCGCGCACAATACGCTGGTGATCCACGGCGAACAGGACGAAGTGATTCCGCTCAGCGATGCGCTGGACTGGGCACGCCCGCAGCATTTGCCGCTGGTGGTATTTCCCGAGGCGGGACATTTTTTTCACGGCAGATTGCAACAGCTCAAACAAACTGTCGTTCGCGAATTTAACGGGTGTCGTCTATGAACCGCGTCATTGTGGCCGAAAATCTGGTGAAGCAATACGCGGGGCAGCGCGTCGTCGATGGCATCAGTCTCAATATCGTGCGCGGCGAATGTTTTGGGCTGCTGGGGCCGAACGGGGCGGGCAAGACGACCACCTTGCGCCTGCTGCTGGGCCTGATTGCACCTGATAGCGGCCATATCGAATTGCTCAATCACGCGATACCGGGAGACGCCCGTGAAGCGCGGTTGCGCGTCGGCGTCGTGCCGCAAATGGACAATCTCGATCCGGACTTTACCGTGACGGAAAACCTGATGGTGTACGGCAGGTACTTCGGCATGACGGATGCGCAGATCAAGGCGCGTCTGCCGGAACTGCTGGAGTTCGCCAATTTGACGCATAAGGCCGATGCGAAAGTCCCGACGCTCTCAGGCGGCATGAAGCGGCGTCTGACGCTCGCGCGCGCACTGGTCAACGATCCTGATGTAATTTTTCTCGATGAGCCGACCACCGGTCTCGACCCGCAGGCGCGCCATCTGATCTGGCAGCGACTGCGCGAACTGACGGCGCGCGGCAAGACGCTGGTGCTGACCACGCATTTTATGGATGAAGCCGAGCGGCTTTGCCATCGTCTGGCGGTGATGGACAACGGGCGCATCATCAGTCAAGGTTCGCCACGCGAACTGATCGCCGAAAACATCGAGCCTGAAGTCGTCGAGGTGTTCGGCGAACAGGCGGCCGCATGGGCAACAAGCCATGCGGCACATCACACTCAACGCTTCGAAGTCAGCGGCGAATCGGTGTTTTGCTATGTAAATGACGCACATCCGCTGCTACTCGAATTGCAGCAATATGCCGAATTGCGCTACGTGCATCGACCGGCCAATCTCGAAGACGTGTTTTTAAAACTAACAGGTCGGGAGATGCGGGAATGAAAGTGAATATCTTCGCACTACCGCAATTTAGCCTGCGCTTTTTCCCCATCTGGCGACGCAATTACATGGTCTGGAAAAAGATGGCAGGCCCCTCCATTCTGGGACACCTGGCCGATCCGGTGATTTACATGCTGGGTTTAGGTTACGGCTTGGGCGGCATGCTGCCCGAGATCGGCGGCATGTCGTACATCGCCTTTTTGTCTGCCGGCACGGTCTGTTACAGCACGATGAACAGCGCCAGTTTTGAGGCGTTATATTCAGGCTTCGCGCGCATGCACGAACAACGCACGTGGGAGGCCATCCTCAACACCCCGATCACACTGGACGATATCGTGCTCTCGGAGATGTTCTGGGCGGCGAGCAAGAGCCTGCTATCGGGCATCGCGGTGCTGATGGTGATCTGGGTGCTGGGCTTATCGCATTCGCTGATGTCGCTGTGGATCATTCCGCTGGCCCTACTGGTCGGGCTGTGCTTCGCAGCCCTAGGACTGATTGTGACGGCGCTGGCACCGGGCTATGAATTCTTCATGTATTACTTCACGCTGGTCATCACGCCGATGACCCTGCTGTGCGGCGTGTTCTTCCCGGTCGATCAACTGCCAGCCATGCTGCAAACGGTATCGTCCATTTTGCCGCTGACTCATGCTGTCAATCTGGCGCGCCCCTTGTTGAACGGGAATATTCCAGTCAACATACTGGCGGACGCTGCGGTGCTGACAGCGTATGCACTGGCCGGCTATTACGTCTCGCTGGTGCTGTTCAGAAAACGGCTGGCTCAGTAATAAACCAGTTGATCCTCATGGACGGAATAGCCAAAAACCGCTATGCTGCGCACTCTTCTGAAACTGACCTGACGTGCTTTCGTTTAAGTCAGGCACCGTTATCGGATGTCACGCTGTCATTTTCACATACGCGCTCGTAGCTCAGCTGGATAGAGTATTGGTTTCCGAAGCCAAGGGTCGTGGGTTCGACTCCCGCCGAGCGCACCAATTCGGTAGTAGGCACTAGATTATTAGTGCCTATTTTCATTTGATGCATCGCATTTGCAATGCCCAGCATAGCGGCCCTTGATTATCGAGGTCTCATCCTCCACCAGCACGTCGCTCGACTCTCTGCTTGAATGCCGGAAAACCGCACTCACACAACTCCACGCAAGGGCTGCCGTATATTTCTCTCAACTCGGCATGGATAGACTGAATCAGATCAATACTGCGCATCCGTCATCGCGTCCTCTCCGGCTTACCGCCACGCTTCCAAGCTCGATAGCCACTCACACTGATGCTAGTACAGCACACCGACCAGACCAAATTCCTCACGTCGTTCGTCAATCCAGGCTGACTTCACCGAGTTGTTCAGTCGTATATTCCTGCTTCGGTATTTTCATCATTCCCCTTTCAAAAACAACGTTAATTTTACGTCACCCTTGAAAGATGATTTTTCGGGGGAATCACAGACCGGAAATCAGCTCGAATACCACCGTAAAAACACAAATAAATGGCGATACCGAAAGTCCAAACTTGAGTTAAAATTGAATCCGGAATTTTTAAGTGAGACTTCGTGGAAAAAGTATATACGACAAAGACCGCTTCGCAAATACTTGGGGTCACAATACGAACGGTTCAGCTGTGGGTTGAGAATGGCTCATTGTCTGCTTGGCGCACACAAGGGGGTCATCGAAGAATTAGCGCGGACTCTCTCGAAACGATGTTGAAAGCACGCGATAAAAACCAAGTCAGCGACAAAAATCAAGCCAGCGCCAACAACCAAGAGATAAGAATCTTGATTGCTGAAGATGATGAGGCGCTTTGCCTGTTATACGAAACGGTTATTCTCGGCTGGGGAATTCCCATTAAAATCGAAATAGTAAAGAATGGATTTGAAGCACTAATATCGCTCGGGAGAAACATTCCAAACATCCTTATCACTGACATCGGCATGCCGGGAGTGGATGGAATAAAAATGCTCCAACAAATACGTGCGGATGATAAATTAACTGACGTAGAAATTATTGTGATTTCCGGACTGGATGGAGAGCAGATTCAGAGTCGCGGCGGCGTTCCAAAAGGCGTATCTGTATTTCTTAAACCTGTGCCATTTGCACTTATACAGAAAAAAATCCAATCTATTGCCAACAAAAACTTCATGCAAATAAAATCATGAGTGATGATTGCAATCACCGCATTAAAAATAACTTCTGCGGCACAAAAGATGGCGTGTGGGATTACGATGTTAAATCAGATGTTGTCACCCATTCCCACCAATGGTGGACAATATTGCAGTTTCACAAAAATGAAATTAGTGATTCATTTACGGAATTAAGCCAACTCGTACATCCAGAAGATATTGAAATCTATCGTTCTGACTTGTCAGATTTTTTGCTCGGGAAAAATGATGCCTACGTCAGCTCCTGTCGTTTTAAATGTAAAAATGGAAACTACAAGTGGATTCTAAAACGAGGAGTGACCGCAAGTCGATCCGCAGACGGACGTCCTTTACGCATACTTGGAACATTCGCCGATGTAACTCAAGTAAAAACAGTAAATCATCAACTTAAAATTCAAGAGCAACAGTTACTTCAAGTGCTCTCATCTCTCCCCGAGGGGTTACTCGCTTTTAGTTTAACTAACCAGATACAATTCTATAATCAACACCTGCTTGATTTATTTAGTATCGACCTCAAACATGGCGAACGCCTTTCCATGATGTCTTTTTCAGAAAGTGTCGGTAAAAAAATCGAGATGAGCGGTCAATCTGGTCTTTTTACCGCTTTTTCTGGCGATAAAAAAGGCATATTGCGACTAACCGATCCTGCCAGAACAATACAATGGGAGTCACATCAAGTCATCGATCCCGAATTACGTAATATTCTCTTCTTTAGGGATATCTCCCGGGAAACCTACATTGACAAAATGAAGAGTGAATTTCTTGAAACTGTTGCTCATGAAATGAGGACTCCATTGTCCAGCATCTGTGGCTTTGTTGAATTATTGCTTTCACAAAAAACAAGCAACATTAACAATAAAAAATTTCTAGGCATTATTCATTCTAAATCTGACGAGCTGATTAAAATGCTGGGTGAATTTCTTGATGTAGCACGAATAGAAGCCATCGCTGGCATGGACTTTGATCCACGCACAGCGTCACTTTTATCGGTCGTTAACCGTGTTATTGAAGAGTACTCACTTTCATATACGACAAACCAAATACAGATTAAATTACCCCATAGAACTTCATTCGCATTGCTGGACAGCACTAAATTAGCTCAAGCGCTGCTCAACATTGTCTGCAACGCTCATAAATATTCACTAGGTACAGGCCAAGTACTTATTGACTATGTGCATCGACAAGGATCTATAAAGAATACCGTTGGAGCGCACGAACAAGAATGTGGAAATACCGTCTTCTCAAACGAGCCTGAAAAGAGAGAATCAACCAACTGGGTCGGTATCCGGGTAAGTGACGCAGGAATCGGAATGGACACTCAACAATTAGTCCATATCTTTGAACGATTTTATCGCGCCACAAATACGGCGCAAATCCCTGGAACGGGTTTGGGAATGTCGCTGGTGAAAGACATCATGTTAATGCACGGCGGGTGCTGTGAGGTGCGCAGCCATATTGGCAAGGGCACACAAGTCATACTTTGGTTGCCCGAAGTCAAGGCAATAGCATGTGAACAATGACTGGACATGCTCTCATAATCAGGCCGTGTCCGCTTCACATCGACTGATGACACCCGTAACGACAACCGCCGTAGCGAAACTTAAGACGCCAATCAACATGTATCGCAAAGGCAAGCGCCCTCTACTATTCAACATGCCAAACAGACTGCGCACATCATAAAATATCTATGCCTGAATTATCAGTCACTTACAAAATTACGTTTGGTGATTCTGCCGTTTGTTTGCCAAGCAAGCTTATAGCCTCTTCGCTAAGCGAATGCATCCTGAATGTCACCCGAACGCCTATCGCCCCAAAAACTACCAGAACCACCTCCGCCCGGAACACGATTCGCGGCATGCCCTAACTGACCGGCCTTCGGGGCAATGACCCGGATATCGCAACGCCTCCCGATTGGCAGCGCCCTGTCGAACAGCAAGACCAGATCAGCAGTAGAATACCCCAGAACCTTGAATGCGAAACGAATGTCGTCCTCGGCATGAACGGAAACCCTCCAATACCAGGAATCCATGCTTATCCAGTTAATTCTAAAAAACGTAGTTGTGCTTGATGTAAAAAACGAATTGCCTATTATACCTTCTGCCCAAACTTAATGATTTATAGGCAATAAAGTCATGTTGACTGAACGACTGCGCGCACAGATACAAGGCCTAAGGAATACAATAAGGTGAGCTGACCCGCCGCTTCTGCATCTTGCTTGCCATCAAGGCTCACACCCCGCTCATCCGACTGTCAGGCCATTAACAGTTCGTGCGCTTCGCGCACAACAACGCCCTGACAACCTCCTCACTAATCAGCTTTGCTCAGGCTCATATCTGGATTTGGACCCGGTCTTCTCGGCGGTGCATAATTCTGCGATGGCAGGCTCCGCGCCCTACACCTTGAATCGCACCACGCGATCATCCGTCGCCACGAGCAGCGCCTGAATCTCCTCGGCGCATCCCGCGCGGCTTGCGCTTTCCATACCATCGGACATGAGATTCCCAATAGAGTCTAGCATCTCACCGATGGACTGGTGCTGTGCCCGCGTATCGCTGGCGATGGCGTGCGCCATCACCAGCATCTCCTGCACCCCGCTGCCGATGCGGCTCATCGCCCCCTCGGCCAGATGCGCGTATTTGTCACAATGCTGTGCCGCTTCGCTCGCGCCACGCATCCGCGTCACCGCCTCTAAAGTACCAGTCTGGATAACCGACACCGTATCTGAAATCTGCTGGGTCGCCTGAGTCGTGCTCTCGGCCAGCTTGCGCACCTCATCCGCCACCACGGCGAACCCCCGCCCGTATTCGCCCGCCCGCGCAGCCTCGATCGCCGCGTTGAGCGCAAGCAGGTTGGTCTGGTCGGCGATCCCCTTGACCGTATTGGCCAGGCCGGTAATTTTCCGGGAGTGTTCCCCGAGGTGGGTGATACTCAGCGCGACCTCGTCGATCGACAGACTCACCGCGTCGATCGCCTTTGTCGTCTCCATCACAACACTGCCCCCCTCCTGCGAGAACAGGTTCACACCCTCGACTGTATCCTCCATCGTTCCGATGCGTTCGGATACACAACCATTGCTGGATGAAACATGGCTGATCGTTGCCACCAGCGCGGGCATCAGGCCAGCCTGACTGTCGCCCGCACTGAAAGCTTGCGAACGCGTTATCGCCTGCTCAATTTGCGTCCGCAAGGATGTCCAGTCCGCTTCTGCATCGGCAGCCGCCAAACGGAGCGCCGTCATCATGGCGTTGAACGAGCGAGCGCATTCGCCCTTATCCCCGGCAAGCTGCACGGTCAGGTCGCACGAAACTGCCACAGCATTCATCGCATCGCGCAACTCGCCCAACTCCCGCCGCAACCGTCGCCCGGCCGCAAATCCCCACACAGCGGCCACGAATCCCAAACCAGCCAGCATGCCGACCAATACAGTGTTCACCATTGACCCATCCTCCAAAAATAAAGCGGCGATTCTACTCCAGCTTGCCGGCGCAAAAGCAGTTATTCCGCCAGTGCTATCCCGCCAGCACCCCATCACGCAAATGCATCAACTGAATACCCGAGCAATTATCTGTCACCAGCCAATCGAACAGGCCGCCCACTCCGTCCGGCAGGGGCGGCAGCGAACTCCACTCGCTCTTATCTATCCGCCGCAGTCCCGTCACGCAATCCACGTCGAGCAAAACAAGCTGTCCATCCTCTTGCCCGCTATAGACCACGGTCACGCGCACCTCTCTGCGTTCCAAACCAATCAGTTCGCGCAATTGCTTGACGGGCAATATCTGCCCACGCCATAGGCGATACCCCGCCGCTTCGTCTCCCGCGCCACCGGGGCACCCGTCGATTACGTCACGTACATTTATCGCATTCAGCAAAATTCTGATGCGCCCAGCCTCTACCAGTAAATAGCTTTCCAATTCAGCCTCCCAAGGATTAGGTTAAGCACGCTCCTGCCGTCCGTAAAGGCTCCAGCGTGAGTATCGAGAAAAGTTTTTCGCCAACACGCCCGATTTTCTCCACGTAGTCGGTGGCGACCCGTTTGACGTCCTCAATCGCGGCACACGGCATTTCGACGACCCGTCCGACTTGTTTGACGGCCAGCGCCCATGCCTGACCGTCCTGACGGACGACCAGCCAAACACCGGCGGTTTCCACTTGCGTTATGCAAAACGCATCAGCCAGATCCACGACGGGCATGACTTCGCCCAACACCAGTGCCGCGCCCGCCGTGTTTTGTCCGGCGGCGGCAGTGATTTCGCCGGCTTGTTCGATACGCTCAACCCATTCCAGCGGCAAGGCGCAGTCTTCATTACCGACGCTAAAAGTGAGCATGCTGATCGTGCGACCCTGTGCGTCATGCTCCTCGACCGGACTGACATCGCTGGTCTGGGCAAGGGTGAATTTGCGGTATTCTTCCAGCCGGGCCTCCGGTAGCAATCCTTTCAGCGAAATTATCCCGGTCAGGTGTCCTTCCGCTCCGACGGAGGTGTCTGCAATATAGCCCGCCAGCACCGCACCGAAGCTCTCGATCAAGTGCAGGTCGTTCTGTGTGTAATTGCGGATGCCCAGCATCTTATCGACGATGAGGCCGAAGCGCTGACCTCCGTGGTGGATGACGACGATGGCAGAGCCAACCTTAACATCGGCATAACGCCCCAGCAGGGTGCTGAGGCCCAGAACGAGCAGGACGCTTTTCCGCAAGGTAATCACGCCCGCAACTTCCGGCGGGGCATGCGGCAATTTTACCGGCTCGGTCACCTCCAGCACTTCGGCGATTTCGCCAAGCCGGAGCGCGTAACATTCTCCACCCGACTCCATGAGAACGAAGCCCGCCGAATCTGCTTGCGCACTCTGTGTCTGCGCGGCGGTTTGCAGCAAAGTTTCTTGCATGACGATTCCTTCCGGAGGGAGACTGTTGGTGTCGAGCATCAGCACAGTGTGACCGTCCGCTTCAAATTCTCCGGCGATCATGCCGCTTGCCGCCGTTTGCGGGTCGCCTGCGACATCCGCCTGCTCTCCTCCGGCCAGGAAAAAGCTGATTCCAGCTTCGTCGACATGACCGTTGGATAAGACCCGATCGACGCGCAACGCGTAATCCATACCGCGCTCGTCACGCAAAATCACCAGGGTTCCCGCGCCGCGTGCTCCGTTGTGTCCGCCAACGCGGCCGGCAAGGTCGATTTGCATCATCACCTGCCCCATAACGCGCACCAGCCCTTCCACGTAGCCCGGCATATGCGGCAAAGGGCTGACCGTTTGCGGCTCCACGACTTCAAGGATGTTTCCGGTGGGCAGCGCATAGCGCTGCATCCCGCTTTCTATAATCATCAGGTTCATGTTTGCCTCATTTTTTATCGCTCAAAAAAGCCGCCAGGCCAATTCATTACAAAGTGGCGTGGCGGCGAGCATCGCCGAAGAGCCAGGAACAGGCCTCCGGCTCCGCGTTCCCGGTTAAACTCTGAACTTTTCGACTTCGCGGCGGGTGTTGTCTGCAATTTTTGCCAGTTCGACCACCGTCGCCGTAATCTCTTCCGAGGCCGCCGCATTGCTCTGACCGATCTGGTTAAGATTGCTTACATTGGCGTTGATCTCCTGCACCGCCGCACTTT
>MGWO01000006.1 GCA_001801025.1 Gallionellales bacterium GWA2_54_124 | reverse complement strand
TAGGGAACGACAAACCAGACCTGCTCATTACCGACTTGCAGATGCCAGGGATGGACGGATTTCGCATGCTAAACAGGCTTTGCAATATCGCCGAACTCGCCGACATGCAGATTATTGCCGTCAGTGGACTCGATCACGCTGCGATCAGCGCACACGGCGGAATACCGCATGGCATATCGCTGTTGTCTAAACCCGTCCCGTTTAGCCATTTACTCGCGATCGCTGAAAAAACAGCCCAAATAAAATTACTCAAAGCGCGGGAGGCAGCATGAAAAAAGTCTTACTCGTCGACGATCACGCCGACATCCGTCGCCTTGTCCGCATTACACTGGGACAAAATTTTGATATTTTTGAAGCTGAAGATGGCGCAACGGCGCTGCAGCTCGCCTTAAAAATCATCCCCGATCTGATTGTGCTCGATGTCATGATGGCTGGCGCTCTGGATGGACTTCAGGTGCTGGACGCAATCAAGAGCACGCCTCAACTGCAGCATACCCATGTCATCATGGTCACCGCGCGCGGTCAGGTGAGCGACTATGAAGATGGTATGCAACGCGGCGCGGACGCCTACTTCATCAAACCGTTCAGCCCGCTCGCCCTGGTTGCTGCCATCAAAAAACAACTCAGCCGGTAAATCCCGATGAGCACACGAACCCCGCAAAAGCGCCAACAAGCAAGCGGCATGACGGACCAAGGCCAGATGCTGCAGCCATGATCAAACTTAATATCGTAACCTTCACCCGACATCGTTCTTCAAATGCGGCAGAGCTCACCTTATCAGAGAGAATCGTATGATCAAAAAAATAGGCAGTCTCGCGTTGCTCCTCAGCGCAATCAGCTTGGCGCGCGCCGCCCCTCCCGAGCAAACATTAAGCATGGGCATCGTGCCGCAACAATCGGTCAGCCGTCTGGCTGAAGAATGGGGGCCGCTGCTAGCCGAAGTTGGCCGCCGCGCAGGCGTGACGCTGGTGTTCCGCACCGCACCCGGCATCCCTGTTTTTGAGGAACGGCTGGCACAGGGGGACTACGATCTGGCCTATATGAATCCCTATCATTACGTTGTTTTCCATAAAGCAAACGGTTATCAGGCATTTGCCAGAGAGCAGAATCGGAAAATCCGCGGCATACTGGTCGTCAAAAAGGCCAGCAGCTACCATCAGCTGGCCGATCTAAAAGGCCGGACCGTGGTATTTCCCGCACCGGCGGCCTTCGCGGCCAGCATTTTGCCGCAGGCTGAGTTCGGCCGACTACACATTCCCGTCGAGGCAAAATTTGTCGCCTCCCATGACTCCGTCTATCGTGCCGTTGCCGCAGGACTGCAAGAGGCAGGCGGCGGTATCCAGCGCACCTTTGAGGCCTGCCCGCCGGAAATTTGCGACTCCCTGCGCATTCTGTCAGAAACAAAGGCCTATACCCCGCATGCCTTCGCCGCCCATCCCCGCGTGAGCGCCGAGGTGTTAGCCCGCGTGCAAGCGGCAATGATTTCATTAGGTTCAGACGAAACCGGACAACGCCTGCTGGCTCCGCTGGCATTCAAGGGGATCTCCGCAGCTCAGGACAAGGAGTGGAATGACATCCGCGCACTTGACATCGGGCTTCTGAAACGCCACGACCAGCCTTAACGTCATGCGCATCCGCACAAAAACAATATTAGGAATCGCCACCATCGAATTAGTGCTGCTCGCCATCCTGGTTGGCAGCGCTCTGTCGGTGTTACGCGAATCCAACGAAGCGGAGCTGATGCGCCGCGTCCAACTGGGCGGCGTCCTGCTGGCCAGTGCGGCCAAGGATGCGGTGATTAGTCAGGATCTGGCCACACTCGACAGTCTGGTTATCGAAGCAATGAACTCGGGGCAGATTGACATGGTGCGCATCGTTGATGCAAACGGGATGATTCTGGCACAGCGCGGTAATGCAGCCATACTCGCCCGCCCCTTCCATAAGGAAGCACACCCGGACCTTGTCAATGACGGAATTTTGGACTGGGCATCACCAGTGAGTGCAGGCGGCATGCAACACGGAGAGGTACAACTGGGTATCGCCATCGCCCCGCTGACCGCCCTGCTCAACTCCGCCCGCCATTGGGCAGCGGGAATTGCCAGCCTCGAGATGTTGCTCGTTGCCCTGTTTTCCTGGCTGCTCGGCAGCTATCTTACCCGCCAACTCATTGCGTTAAGGGAGGCGAGTAAGACCTTTTCAACAGGCAATTTTGAACACCGTCTACCGATCAGCGGTGATGACGAACTCACCCAGACCGCAACCGCCTTTAACCTGATGGCACAACAAATCGGCGAAAGCCATGTGCAGCTGATCAACGAAAATCTAATGCGTATCCAATCGCAGCAGAGTGCGGAACAAGCACAAGCACGGGCTGAAGATATCGCCTCTCAACTCAAAGAAATTTTCACACTCAGCCCGGATGGCTTTGCCTCTTTTGATGGTGAACACCTCATCAAATATGTCAGCCCGGCCTTCTGCGGACTGACAGGCCTTACTGAGGCAGATGTCATCGGCATCAACGAAATTGCGTTTTTCGACCGACTGAAAGGACGCTGCATCGAAGACGCGGATTTTCCTGATTTTGCCCGACTGCACGACAATCAAACCAGTCTCACCGACAGAGCATCCGTCAAAAAACAGCAGCGCCAGATAATAGAACTGTCAGACGGACGTATCCTTGAAATTGGACTGCGCGAATCAAAAAGCCAGACGGTTTCGCAAATTCTTTATCTGCGCAACATTACCCACGAAACTGAAGTCGATCGCTTAAAGAGTGAATTCCTCTCCACAGCGGCACATGAACTTCGCACCCCGATGGCAAGCATCTACGGCTATTCTGAATTATTGCTGGCTCGTGAATTTAACCCTGATGAGCAGCACGAATTCCTGAGCACCATTTATCGTCAATCCGAACTGATGATCTCAATTATCAACGAACTGCTCGATATTGCCCGCATTGAAGCGCGCGGAAGCTTGGATTTCTCGATCACGCAGATCGACTTATATGATTTACTGAGCGAAATCCTCGCCGGCTGCAAACCGCCCACGGGACGCAAATGCCCGCAAAAACCGCAACATACAACCCCGTTCTGGATCGCAGGCGACCGGCGAAAACTCACTCAGGCGATATCCAACGTACTCTCAAATGCCTACAAATATTCCTCCGATGAAGTTGGAATCGAGTTCGTCACTTCCGAGCTGTCGGCGCACTTGATCGGACTGCGGATTAGTGACCGTGGCATCGGCATGACAGCAGAACAGTTAACCCACGTCTTCGAACGGTTTTATCGTGCTGACGACTCGGGAAAGTTCCCCGGCACGGGGCTGGGCATGAGCATCGTACGGGAAATCATCAGCTTGCATGGCGGCCACATTGACATAGAGAGCCAACCGGGTACCGGCACTGTGGTCACCTTGTGGATCCCGGCAGCGAAAACAACAGATTGACAACGCCTTTTATGAAAGACGCATCATGACAAAGCATGAAACCGAAATTAACTCACTGAACGAGCAGAAACTCCGCTCAGAGCTGATGAGCGCATACGATTTACTGCGCACAGTGATCGATGAAAATCCCAATATCATCCTGATGAAGGACTGGGACGGCAAATTTTTGATCGGTAATCGTGCTTTGGCCAATCTGTATGGTACGACGCCGGAAAATCTGGAAGGGAAAGATGACGGCGCATTCAATCCGAATGCCGAACAGGTCGCATTTTATTTGCAAAACGTGCGCGAAATCATGTCGCAATCTGCAACGCAAATCGTGATGGAGGAATCCACCAACAACGCCACCGGCGAAACTCACTATTACCAGTCGATCAAAAAGCCCCTCGTCTCGGCCGACGGCAAAAAACAGATTCTGGTCATCGCCAATGACGTGACCGAATTGAAGCTGGCACAGCAAAAACTCGAAGAGAGCGAGCGCCGTCTGCGCTACGTTCTGGATGCAACAGGCGAAGGCGTATGGGACTGGGATATCAAAAGCGGCATAGTGACCCACAATAGTCAGTGGTGCAAAATTGCAGAGCTGGACGACAACTACCTGCAGCATCCGGTTGAAGAATTCGGCAGGCTGCTGCATAAGGATGACCGCACCGGTGTCTTCGAAGCGCTGCAAAACTGCCTCGACGGACACGGACACTATCAGAGCGAACACCGTATGCATCTGCACGGAAACAGGATCGTCTGGGTGCTGGACCGCGGCGATGTGGTTGAGCGGGACAGCGAGGGCAAAGCGCTGCGCATGGTCGGCAGTTTTGTCGACATCACCAAGCGCAAAGAAATTGAACTGGCGCTGGGCGTGCGTACCGAATTACTCGATGCGATATTTGAACTGAGTCCGGACGGCTTTATCTCGTTCGACGAGGCGCATTGCATCAGCTATGTCAGCCCGGCCTTCACCCGGATGAGCGGCCTGCATGCCTCACAATTGCAGGGAATGAACGAGGAACAGTTCAGCGATTTACTCACACGACTTTGTGTGGCCGGCACTCATTTCAAAGGCGTACAGAAATTGCGGGAAACGGCTTCAGACAAGCTGCCTGACACACGCCAAATCATTGAACTGTCACATGTTGGCAAACGCATACTCGAAGTTGGTTTACGCAGCAGCACCACCAGTTCTGTGTCACAAATTCTCTATTTCCGCGAAATAACTCACGAGACAGAACTCGATCAACTCAAAAGCGAATTCCTCTCGACGGCCGCACACGAACTGCGCACCCCGATGGCCAGTATTTACGGTTTTGCAGAACTGCTGCTGTCACACGACTTTGACGAGGAAAGTCGCCGGGAATTTTTGACGATTATTTTAAAACAGTCTGAACTCATGACCTCTATCCTCAATGAACTGCTGGATCTTGCCCGCATCGAGGCGCGACGGGGCAAGGATTTCGTCATTGAAATTTTGCCCGCGCAAGCCTTAATTACACAGGTAGTGCGCAGTTTTATTCTGCCCGAAGGCCGCTGCACACCGACACTCAAAATGCCCGCTACAACGCTCTTCCTTATTGCCGATCACAAAAAAACCTATCAGGCGATCCTTAACGTACTGTCGAATGCCTACAAATATTCGTCAGGCGAGGTCATTATCGAACTGATGAACGACCCGCAACCCGCCAGCCCCCCTACCGTCGGCATCCGCATTACCGACTGCGGCATCGGCATGACACCCGAGCAACAGGCCCGCGTTTTTGAACGGTTTTATCGCGCCGACTCGTCGGGAAAAATTACCGGCACCGGTTTGGGAATGAGCATCGTGCAGGAAATCGTGTTGCTGCACGGCGGACAGGTCATGCTCGAAAGCACGATAGGCAAAGGCACATCCGTTACGCTCTGGTTGCCCGCCGAGGCCAGGGAAGTCGTGTGACGTTTATTTCAACAGCCGCATGCGAAAAACTGGGGCTAATCTGGGGCTGCGAAGCACGTCCGGATTTTATTTCCTTGTTCGGCAGAATCACGGCACGCGCGCACCATGCCAGTATGCTTTTTTCATAACAGTCCAGGCGAGCAACACTTTCCAGATTAACATCCGACGCCACTACCCCGTGCCTGCAACGGCATAGCGGCCGGTTTGACGGGAACTCTATTTTCAGCAGATGCCAATTTCCCAAGCGGGTCATGCAGAAAAGTCAGAGGATGGATGAAAAACGCCAAATAATTGAACAATTCCAGCACTCAACTCGTTGAGATAGATCGCTATTGCACCGGTCAAAAACTATTTAGATCAAGTTTTTTGTAATAATCAGCAGGAACACCTTCAAACTCAACATCTTGACTCGCTTTGCTAGAGCCTGGCTGCATCCGCTGACTGAACGATTTTTCTGCTGCCTGCAGGCTGGACGAAACGGATTCTTGCCCTTGCACTATTTTAGCCTCACGTTTTTTCTTGCACTCATCATCCTCAATTGCTTCGGCAGGAATTACAAACAAGCTGGTGAATAATAATGCTGATACAGCCATTTGAAGTTGCATAATTGTCCTCGCGTAATAATGAAATCACAAAGTAAATTGCTTTGTGCGCAAGTTGACCAAAATGCTCAAGATCAGTTCAAATTAATCCAAAATAATGCTTCCATGCCGGAAGGTCAGCACAACCCCGCACCACCCTCAGCCGACGCAACCACACTGATCTGCACATCACCCAGCGTCACCACAGCACCGGCCCGTATCTTGGCCGTCTTGCGCAGCTCCAGCTGACCATCGACAGAGACGACACCGTCGGCCACCATCGCCTTACCTGCACCGCCGCTGTCGCACAGGCCGACCATCTTGAGCAGCTGATTAAGTTCGACGTATTCGCCGTTCAATTGAAATTCGATTTGTTGCATGGGATCGTCCTGACTTGATGTGTGAATGGTAATTCGTGAATACTTTGAAGACGGGAAAGACAATACCTTTGCCGAACCTGAGTTTTGCCGATAATGACACACTCTGCAGGCACAAAGTAAAAATCCACTTCCTTTTACAGAAGTGGCTTGAATACTGGCTCCCCGACCTGGACTCGAACCAGGGACCTGCGGATTAACAGCACCAGTAACTCCTTGTTTTTGCGTAAATATCCTGAAGAAAAGTAACGATATTTTTTCTGCAATTTGCATTACCGCCCCTGCACCGAACCTATCCCGAACTGAATTTCGGAACCGACTTTCTGGCCAAAATATTTCCCGAACAGCGTCAACGGCTTGCCACAAAGTTTCACCGAACGAAAACAGAACTGCACAGAACTGGCGTCGATTTCGCATCACCGGGCGACGGGTGGAAACCGGCAGTGGCCCAAAAAGTGGCCCAAGGCGGACTCGGTGGCCTGCCGGATGGGGGCAGTGATCCTGGCCCCAAAACGGGTCGCAGTCGGGCAGTTTCTGGGCCAAGGCGGGTTCCTGCCGGAGTGGCTCCCCCCCCTAACCCCCCCCCAAAAAAAAGGGACAGGGTGGCGACGATACGCCGGGTGCGACGGGTGGCTGGGGAATTTTCTTTGCAGAATTTCAGGGGGTGGGAGGGAGGCAGAAATTCTGAAATCCTGCGAATCTGCCCTGCCGTGAAAACCTGAAATCCTGTATTCCTGAAACTCACGCCAAACTGATCACCAACTTTTTCCCGCAAGCATGAGCATATTTTTTCAATGTCGAAAAACTCGGTGAATGCTTCTGACTGATCAGAGATGACTCCAGACGAGACACTGCACTGGTTGTTGTACCCATGCGTTGGGCAATCTCGGATTGAGTCAAGCCAGCCTCACGACGAGCACGCAACACAGCATGCAGAGCCACATACTCTTCCTCAAGCTCATCATAGGCATGTTTTGTTTCAGCATCACTCAACATCTGAGCAACAAACGCATCATCGTGGGCTACAGGATTGAATCGTTCATTTTGCATTTTTAACCTCCTTCAAGCGACGGGTCGCAATGTCCAACTCATTATTAGGTGTTCTTTGTGTCTTCTTGACGAATGAATGAAGCACAACAATCATTTGCCCGACCTGAGTACAGTAGAACACACGACCGATTCCCTCCGGGCCTTTGGGACGCAATTCAAACAGACCACTCCCCATTGCCTTGGAGTGAGGCATCCTCAAGTCGGCACCATGTTCTTCCATCAGTTCAGCCAAGCGCAGATAGTCGGCTCGAATGCCGGGAGGCAATGCCAATACATCAGATCGCACACGTTCAGAGAAGTAAATTATCCGCCAGTTCATGCGCAGATATTAGCATATATGTGAAATATTATGTACAAGACATTCGACTGACCCGACGCATCAGCGTAGCTATTTTTACTTATGAGAGTGCCCATCCTGTGCATGTGGCGTTCACCTTTAGCTGAATTTGACCAAGTTCTCGTACCAATGGCGTGTACCTTTAAACACAATGGCATTGACCTTTGGTATCAGTCTCAAATTGTCAGCGCATTCGAAACAGCCGGAAAGCTCAGTTCGTGTGTCGAGCTGCTGAACTACCGTCTAGTAAAGAAGGGGTATCAGCCCATTAAGTGCGGTATTGGGATCGCCTATGGCAGAGCTTTGATGATTAAGGCGGGTGCGAAAGGAAGTGGTGTAAACGACGTCGTATGGATGGGGCACAGCAACGAATTGATTTCAGCCAAAGGCTCACTCAAGAGCTGAAGCGAATGGGTATGCCTGTCGGAAGCCCAACTCAGATTGCACGCGAATTCAACCAGCACTTTTCAGGTCAGCCTGTCAGCGCACAAACGGTCAGAAAATGGCTGCACTCGGAGACAGTACCTACGCAACCGAAGTTACTGGCGTTGTCGGCATGGCTGGGAGTGTCGGCGCAATGGTTACGGTATGGCTCAGTGGAAAAGCAGGAACAGGCCACTCAGCAGGCAAGTGTCGTCGTATTGGGAAAGGAATATGCTGAACTTGCGCCGTTCCTGGAAAAGTTGCTGAAACTGTCAGCTAGAGACATACGCATCGTGGAAGGTATGGTGCAACTGATGCACACGGAGAACAGCGGGAGATAGCAGCAAATCCGTGATCGTGCTGTTTTGTACATGCTCAAATATGTCGCCAACTGAAACAATCTCTTTCCCTGCAAACACATACCGCAATAACTCAGCCAGTTTACACAGACTTATCCACAGAATTTGTGGACAACGCATTCCAGATCGACCCACCGTTGCCGGAAAAATAAATCTTCGCAGATCCACTCGACGCACCCGACGACCCGTCGCCACCCCCTGCATCCAAAATCCGCCCCACCTCGCACCCGCCACCTCGCCCGATGGGGGCAGCCACCCCAGCCCCGTAGCGGCTCCGGCTGGGTGCATTTCTGGGCCACCTCGGCACCATGCTGCATCGCACTCACCCCCTATAGCCCCCGTTCCGGCAAGTGGCTGGCGTCGATGCGTCGGGGGCGACGGGTTGCCGGGGGAAATTATTTTCTGCGCATGCAATTTTCCCGGCGGGGGCTGGCAGAAAATTCAGGTGTAGACAGAGAGTCCGTTCTGAAAAAATGTGGACATAACAATATACCGATGCTGATTCTGACTACATCCAGTCTGTTTGTTTAATCGCGATCACCCGGAAACGAAGAACAAACCTGTTGTCCTTCGTGGATATACGCCAGCCGTATAATCGGCATCTATCTGCTTCGCAATAATTCGGTCCAGAGCGGTCATATGTCGCCACACAGTCGAAGCATAGCGAAGCAGTTCTACACGACGTGAGTACCTAAAACCCATGATTTCTCTAGTGTCTGGATTTATGGGTAACTTTGCACGAATGTGAAAACCATCGTGGTAGTGTTTCAGCCCCACACTTAGCATCGTATCGACAGGCGTAAAGTGTGTGAAGCAATCTCGGTAGGATTTCATTTTGTTGACCCAGCGGAATTGCGCCTCCTTCATGATGTTTTGCATTTCGGAATCCTCCGTGAACTTGCAGAACCGATTGAAGTTGGGCGGCGTCTGCCGGCGATATACCAAACCAGCAATGCGCGCGAGCAAATCAAGAGCATTATTGACCTCGCACAGGTATGACTCAAAGTCCCAATAAACCCGGCTGACACGAATGTCACTCAAGGCACTCTCGAACGTGTACCGATTGTTTGCCAGCTCTGGCGCGAGCTCAGCGTGAATCTCACTCATCAGAGCATGAATTGTTCGGAGACGGAATTCCGCACAATTGAGGTGATGACGATAGCAGCGCGGATACTCCCGTGCCCACCAAGTGAACTCACCCAATCGCGGGTCATCAACGGTATCACCACTTTCCAGTTGGAACCTGATGCGATCAAGCACTTGAACAACTCGAGGCGAGCCCGGCCAAAATGGAGGCAGTTCAGGCACTGGATTGACAAACCGATTATCCACGAACTCTGTCACGAAGAAGACAAGACTCCTTCCTTTCTAAGATTACGTAACAACTCAGAAACCATTTGCTTTAATTCGACATGTCTTTTCTTAAGTTGAACCGAATAATTGGCCAAAGCCTGAAAGTGCATATTCATATTGCTCTGGTGAATTGGATCTTGTGTTTGTTGAAAAAGAAAATATGCATATTCATATTTCTGTACCAGTTCATTATTCATACGAAATGTATCAATCAAGCCGCGCGACTTTGAATAGGTGGAAATGATCAATTTTCTCAAATCATGATCAGCAACTTTCCCTATGGAAAATGCATTTGCGTTGTATATGGTGAAATAGTCTTGTGTAATTGGCCAATACATCAATAATGGCTGATTTACTTGCAATGCCTCAAGCTGCACTCCTGCCGAATCGCTATATCCTTCCCATAAAGTTTCTATTTCATCATGGATACCCTGCAACAATCCAAGGAGGTGCTTTGATTCAGCGTCAGAAATAGCTTTCTGTTGCAAGCGATGACTCACCATAGTTGCAACAAGCGTCAATGCACTGCCTATCACAGCCCCCAAACCTGAAGATGTTAGAGCATTCATATCCAAACCAAAATCCGCCATCACAACACCCCGAATAGTTTTTTCAGACGCGAATTATAGGACGTCCACTCAACAAAAGCTTCCAACCCCTAATTCTCATCCCCCCAGCTTTTGTATCCCGACCCCACTCGACGCAATCGACGACCCGTCGCCGCACCCTGCATCCAAAATTTGACCCATTCGGCACCATGCTGCATCGCCAGCCCCCCTATAGCCCCCGTTGCGGCAACTACGTGGCGTCAGGTCGTCGGGTGCGACGGGTGTTCGGGGAAGTTTTTTCAGCGCAAATGCACATCACAAACCACCCGTTTATCGGCGTGACAACATAGGAAACGCATTGGGCTTCGACTCAATGGTTAAAGCATATTCTGCAGTTGTGTAAATGTACCGAGCTCTGTCTTTGTCCTCTTCAAATAGCAGTGTGGAGGTTCCCGAGCTCTCAAGCAGTTTGGCATATCCAGCAAAGTATTGATTTGTTACTTGCTGTGGTTTTTCTTCCTTAAGCATTGCCATACGCATTGAACCGGTAATAAACGACGTAACAACCAAGGCAGATGCGAAGGTCATAAATGCCGCAGATGCAGCATTTAGTCGGAAGGAATTTCTATGTTTTATCCGCTTTATGAAACGTGAAAAGCTGAGAATGAGGAGAAAGCGCGATCGAAATGCTCCAGATAAGCCTGTGAAGAAAAGCACTACGAATATCGCCCCCCCAGACAGTAATGTTAACTTGAAGTCGATGTAAAGCCCCAGCAAAGAGATAGCGAATATAAGAACCTGCAGACCAAACCAAATATAACTCTCGTTATGGAGTAGATTATTGTATGTACGAATATATTTTCGCTTTTTTCCTAAGATTTGCAGCTTAAATCCATGCTCAACTCGATCGGTTAAGAGTAGAAAAGGTAGGATAAATAACTGCAATAAACCAATCGTAACGCGAGCAAGAACTGCGCAAAGTGTGACATAAAAGAGAAATGTAGCTGTCACACCCGGAGCCATAGTACCTCCTGCTGCCGCGATGATTTGCAAAGGGAGTTGCATAACAAATCCTGCGTAGTGCGCAAGTGAGATCGATGCTATGGCGAGTAGGGAATTAAGTATTCGGCCTTTGTGTGCGTTGAAGCTCTCAATGGTATTGGCTACAAGATTCATTAGATTAATTTTGCTGAAAAGTAATAACTGTTCGCGTTCTCTTTTCCCCAAATTATTATGCGGACGCTACAGGGAGCCAATTGTTCAGCTGATCTCGAAGGATTTACGGCCAACTATGGTTGAGTTGGAATTGTAACACGTCCATTGAGGCTTCCTGCAGCACCTTCCCAGCCTGACTTACTGTAACACAGCAAAAAGTATCGGATTGCGGCACGGCAAGAGCCATGTGAAAACAAACTACCCACGTCCGATAGGGATAGTCAATCAGAAGCCGATGAACAGCACCCCCGACGACGCGACACCTCCGTTCAGGCCTCACCTCAAATCGTCACAGCAATCGCACCAGCGAGCGCATAGCGTCATCTGCGAAGGAAATTTGAAAGGGAACAACTGCGACCTGTGCCAAATCGAGTGCAATTCCTGCCACACTAGGCGAAATCTATACCGACCGCCTGCGTCCCACCGAGCCAAATTTTGGACGAGAAAAAAGGGCTGGCACGTTAGTACCAACCCTTTATCTGTCTGGCTCGCCGGTTCGGTCGAAACTGAGAACTGGATTATCGAGGTTCAAATTTGACAATAGAGCGCAATGAGCGATATATCACAGCACCGAGAAACAGAAATCGCTCTGCTGTGAACATCGGCTTTAGGACAGGCGATTTTCACCCCCCTACATCCGTCAACGAGATACAGTGGAATTTTGTCGTCCCCTCCGTAACCGTCAGGTCTTCGGCCATTGCTGCCGGTGGCGCACGCCGATGATTAAGTCTGCTTCCGATACAATGCGGGCGTGTTTGTGCGCAACTGCGCCAGCAGTTGTCTGTCCATCTTCGCAGAAAGGCTAACCGCCATGGAAAAGTTCAACGACTTTCGAAAATCAGGGTTGTTTAGAGTTTCATCAGATGTCGAGGTCCCCGGCGAGCTTTCGCTCAAGGGCGGCGCAACCTCGCTCGATCTCTACTCCACTTCGTTCTTCGATACACATACGAGCGAGGACATCGCCGGGACGTTTCATGACCGGATGAAAGTCTCGTTAATCAACTGCATCACGATGTCCGGACCAGGTAGCGGCACTAGAGGCGATGAGCACTACCACTTCTCCAGTGTCTTTCCGCACTTCGCCCTCTTCGGCGATGAGCACATCACGTCAGCCGACCGAAAAATCGTCGAGGTCAGCTTTGCGGTCGATGACGCGCCGGCAGTCTTCTATGACTTCGATGCTTTCGGCTCGGTCATCGATGCACGCCCTCACATGGAAAGGATTGCTGAAGCCAAAGAGAGCGGTCGGACGATTGAGATTGGAGAACACCCGCTCCTCTTTTACTTCACCGGTAAGCACGACATCTTTTCGGTCGGCACAGTGCTGGGCAAGATATCGGCAACGCATGGTATCTCTTACACTAATCCAGGATCCGCGGGGATTCACGTTCAGAACACAATCCGTCTGAACATCACTTTTCCGTGCGCACAGACATTGGACAAGGCCATTGCGGCTGTCATCGACACGTTGCGGTTTCTGGAAGTTATCGCGGGCCGGCCGCAGAACATAGCTGAGATGGTTTTCCGTCTCGCGGCTTCGACCGATGAGCGTCCGCGAACCCTCGACGCATACTGGTGCCTGCCGCCGCGTAGGAACAAGGATGATGAGTCCCGGAAGCCTCATCCCGCCGACCTTCCACTGCAGGCAGGCAGAGACCCTGACAAGTTTGCGACCATCCTAGCCCATTGGCTTGAACGCCACGACGAGTGGCGCAATGCGCGGGCACGGTACGCTACTGCATCGGCATACCAGAATCGCTACGACACGGATCGGCTGGTCGGGACAGCCAACATGTTTGACATCATGCCGGCCTCGGCTTGCCCGGCCGTCGTGGAGTTGTCGCCGACGCTGGAGGGCGCAAGGAACGAGGCACGAAGGGCGTTTAAGGCTTTGCCGTCAAGTCCAGAGCGGGAGAGTGTCCTCAATGCCCTCGGCCGCATTGGCAAGCCGACCCTCAAGCGCAAGATCCGCAGCCGTGTGAAGCTGATCACGGACACTGTGGGTGCGAAGTTCCCCGATTTAGAGCTGGTCACTGACCAAGCGGTCGACTGCAGGAACTTTTATGTGCACGGCACACCGGGCAAGTTCAGCTACGGAGTCCACGCCGATCAGCCCACCTTTTTCACCGATACGCTTGAATTTGTCTTCGCCGCTTCAGACCTGATCGAGGCAGGCTGGGACATCGCGGAGTGGATCAAGCAAGGAACTACGATGTCCCATCCGTTCGGTCGATATCGCATCGAATACACGGAGCGCTTAGCCGCGCTGAAGAAACTCCTGACCTGAGCAGCCGAATTGCGATTCTGGAACGACTTGCAGATGCGGCCCTTGATCCAGTCGGGTTCGTTCCTCGACCACCTGGCTGCTTCTGATTTCTTGGTCCCGTAAAGCAGCCTGTTGCTGCTCCGCGCGGCGACAGCAGACTTCCCGGGCGCGAACCACGAACCTAGCAAGCCGGCGTCCATTCGCAGTGACAACGGCCCCGAGTACATCAGCGGAACACTGAAAAACTGGGCAGAGCGTAATTCAATTCGACTGGATTATATTCAGCCCGGCAATCCACAGCAAAACGCCTATATTGAACGCTACAACCGCACAGTGCGGTACGACTGGCTGAGCCACTACCTGTTTGAGTCGATTGGCGAGGTGCAGGACTATGCAACAAAGTGGATGTGGACCTACAATCACGAACGCCCTCACATGGCGTTAGGCGGCATCACTCCGAAACAGAAGTTGGCTTTTTTAACAAACTCTACTTCTGACCCCAACTAAAAATGGGGGGATTACCCACACTCTTCAATAACATTTGTTGCGGTACACAGAATGAGCGCAAAGAAGAATCAAAAATTTCTAATCTCGGGTGGCCCTGCAAACAATTTGATTGCCACTCTCGAAAGATATGTCTATGATAATCCATCATGCACCAATGAAGCACTTCACTTTAGCGATCTGAATCTACGGG
This sequence comes from Gallionellales bacterium GWA2_54_124, assembly GCA_001801025.1. GTDB lineage: Bacteria > Pseudomonadota > Gammaproteobacteria > Burkholderiales > Gallionellaceae > Gallionella. The sequence continues at coordinate 147,363 of MGWO01000006.1, read as the reverse complement.
AAATAGCACTTCAATCATCTGTCATTTCAGAGACAACGGCTCTACATAAAATCCTGAATGAATTGGCGTATATTGATTTCTATTTGTATCTATATGACGACATCGATTGGTGCGAAAATATTTTTGATTTTGCCAACTACGCAGCAGAAATGTTTCCTTGGATGAACATAGCAACACCTATTGAGTTCACCTTAAAAGATAAGGAAATTGTCCATGCTGCGAGGGAAAAATACGCGAAAATGTTTCTTGGCGGAATAACTCAGATCGTCAACTCGGCATTTGCGTATCTGTGGATGCGGAAGCAACTTCTCCATGATTTCAACTTGAAATTATCACGAGAAATTTCTCCACTCTTGAAGAACGTGCATCCAGAATTAGCTAGCGATGGAAAAATCCATCGTCCCAGTTACATCCCCAAATGGTTGAGAGATGCCTTGTTGCATCGAGATCGAGGCTCATGTCATTACTGCGGCACTCTAGTTGCGTCTCCACTTGTCCAGAATCAGGATTTTCAAATCGATCACATGGTTCCCCTCGCTCTAGGAGGAACAAATGACCCGACAAATTTCGTTATCTCCTGCGGTACTTGCAATAACCAAAAAAGCGCCAAGCTGCAAAGCATTTCAGACGCATTTCACTGGCCGAATAGATTCTAACTTTTCAATCATAAGAGCCTGCACAGCAAGTGCGGGCTAAACCTGCCGGTCGTAGACGGCATCTTGGCGGAAAATCCGACCATTGGAAGCGTGTATAATTTTCTCAACCTGAGTGACGATGGCGCGCCGATTATGTTGAAAAACTCTTTTTCCGATCCACCTAAAAAAATCAGAACACGCTCCAGCGAGCAGAAGATGGGATGATGGGCAAAACTGTAAGTACTCGATTAGTACCCGCGTCAACGAATGGCATTGTCGTCGCTAGCTGCTCAATAGCTGATTTGTTTTCTGGCAAGAAGGTCCGTGCAAGTGACAATAGTCTGATAAGCGGCAAGTTGCATCTGCCCGAATATCAACGACCCTATCGGTGGGGAGAAGCTGAGGTGGGGCGTTTGCTGGATGACCTCCGAAACTATTTTGAACCGGCTAAGGGAACCCTAAATCCGGGGTATAGTTTCTTTCTGGGGAGTGTGATCTTGCATCAACAGGATGATGCTCTCCTCAACATCATTGATGGCCAGCAGCGTTTAACCACAATGGGGTTACTAGCCTGGATGAAGAAACGCGGCAGTGAACCAGATCTCAGTTACGAATCTCCAATTAGTCGGCAAAAAATTCGTCAGAATATTGCCTGGTTACGTGAGCAGAATTTTTCACTGGATTCGCTTGATCTTCGGCGGGTAAATATTGTTTTGGTGGTGACGCACAGTGAAGATGATGCCTACCGGTTTTTCGAGACTCAGAATACTGGAGGCGTGCGACTGAGTGGCCCTGACATTATCAAAGCCCATCACTTGCGAGCCACACCTCGTAATCGACAGGACGACTTTGCTCGCTTGTGGGAAGGCATGGGGGATCTAAATCCTGTAGTTAGTGCAGCACTTAAGGCTCGTTATTGGCAGGCTTTGAGATTTCGTGAGTTCCCTTCCCATCGGCAACCACAATTGATTCGTTCGGCGGTGGTAGATGAACTGGCTGATAGAACAGGGAAAGATAAAGGCGACATCGCCTATCAGCAACTTACTGTCACTCACACTGAGGACGGGAGAACGCAACAGGATACGCAGGCTGGAAGTTATGCGATGCGGCAACCGCTTAATGCGGGTGTGAACACTATTCACTATCTTCATTATTTTGAGTCTTTGCGTCAGCAGCTACGTTCACATAACAAGATCGCCGGGCTAGAACCATTTCATGAGTTCTATCAAGAGTTGATTTGTAAGGTAGAGGGCTGCGGCTATCTGAAAGACCTTTATGACAGTTGCCTTCTGGTATACGTCAGTCATTTCGGACAAAAGAAATTGTATGAGTTTTCTCTGTGGCTTTTCAGGATGGTTTACTCACGCAGAGTCACTAATAAAAAGACGGTGAAAGAGGATTCTGTTGGCGCGTTGGTGCGTGAGAGCCCTGTTTATGACTGGATATTGTCATCATATATCCACGAGCAGTGCATTAAACAACTCAAAGAGTTTAAGGTTGAGGTCACTCCAGAAAATCTAGGCCCAGACGAAAAGAGCGTGAAAAAGCGTTTTATAGAAAAAGTTGATGCCTGGTTTGGTTTGAGTCTGCCGAATGAGCAACTGGCTCAGTTGTATGATGAAGGTCTAAAGGGCGGGATTGCTAAGAAGGTCTTGGACATAGGATTGAGTCATGAATAACCGTGTTGAAACAGCAGTGCAGCGACCCGCCGACCTCTTGCGAAATGATATCGCGTTTGTAATACCCAGTTACCAGCGACCCTATGTGTGGCCCGATGAGGATGTATTGAAGTTGTTGGATGATATACATACAGCCAAAAAAGCAAACGAACCTCATTATTTCATAGGCACCTTGCTGACAGCAGAGCATCATGTAATCAGGCAGGATGGGGTTAAGATTCTTGAATTGATTGATGGCCAACAACGTGCCACGACGCTAATGTTAATTGCGTTAGCTATGCGCGAGTTACAGGTAGATTCCCCCTTGTCTACAATTGCAACGGTAAATAATGAATCACGGCTGACTTTTGTAATTCGTAACCAAGTTCAATCGCTACTTGGAGCCTGGTCTGGCCTGCCAAATTGTCAGATCCCGAGTGAAGACGCAATTAAGAATGACCCATATCTAACTCGACTCTACGGCGCATTGCGAGCACTTTATCAAAAGCTTAATAAACTCAACGAAAGCGAGTGTAAAGAACTTGCTGACTATATTCATGAACGAGTTCAGTGGGTTTGCAATATTGTGCCGAACGGTATGGATCTCAATCGCTTATTTGCCACCATGAATACCAGCGGAATGCAGCTTGAACAGGCTGATATTCTCAAGTCGATGTTGTTGAAACAGGTTAAGAGCAATAAAGCCAAATATGAGGGAATATGGCAGGCGTGTGAACAGATGGAGAATTACTTTGAACGTAATGTTCGGCAGATATTCTCTAGGTCAGATTGGAACAAGATTAAACCACAAGATTTAAAAATGTTTGATGGGAACGTTTTTTTACTTTCAAACAAAGTCAGTTCGTTGAAACGTGGAGAAGTCCAACGGTTGACGATTAATGATTTGGCAGGAGATTTTATACAATATTCGGCTGAAACAAGTACCAATAAAAACACACATTCTAGCGATGAAGTAGAAGACGATGAGCCAGCTTATTGCCGCTCAATCATTAGGTTTCCCTTGCTCTTGATGCATACTTATCGTATTTACAGATGGGAGCAAGAAGACATAAGTGTTCGCCTTCATAGTGATAGATTGATTGAGAGTTTTAGTGATTTAATCCACTCTGATGAGAAATCTGTTAAAACGTTTATCGAGTACTTGTGGCAGGTTCGTTATTATTTCGATCAGTGGGTGGTCAAGTGGGTAAAAATTGATACCGATGATGAAGAGCATCTTGGGCTAACTTCTGTTACTCGCAGCAAATCAAAAAACAAATGGTATCTCCAAAGAAGTCATAAAGAAAATTCTGCTCTGGCTTTACTTCAAAGTGTACGTTACTTCACGGGTGAGCGAAGTGCCCAGTATTGGCTAACATCTTTTTTGGGCTGGTTAATAACTGATGAGTATAAAAAAGAAGATCAAGTTCTTGATCTACTAGAAGATATTGATAATCAACTCTCACTTGCAGTTGAAACTCAAAAAGAGGCAAGTTTTAAACTGCTGAGTGATGTCCTTGATGAGCAGGAACCGTTCGAAGAAGTAAAACAATATCTCGCTGCCCCAAAAGGAACCCACTTTGAACATTATTGGTTTCAAAAGTTGGAATATCTGCTGTGGAAGAATGGTGATAAAACAAAAGATAAAAAACTGGCTAAATACCGCATTGTTTCGAGAAATTCAGTCGAGCATGTTCATCCTCAGAATGAAGAGTACAAACAGATTTTAGAAAATAAATATCTGGATTCCTTCGGGAATCTGGTTTTGCTAAATCCTGGTCAAAATTCGTCCTACAGCAATCAAAAAGTTGAAAAAAAGAAAATTGATTTTTTATCTAAACCTGGATATGACTCCCTTAAGCTCAAGCATATGTTCGAGTTAATGGGTAATGATCATTGGTCGATTGATAAGATTAAGCAGCATGAAGAAGAAATGCTGAAAATATTTGAGCTGCACTATACGACAACTTAGAGAAAAGCACATGTCAAGGTGGGTTTGACTTGGAAGTCGATTTTGAACGAGGGTATCCGCCTTGTTTAAACAGTCGGTCACGTTGACCTGAGCACAATTGACCATTGAGAGGAATTTTGATGCTCCCCCCCATATCTCTCGACGGGCTGCTAGTCCGGTGTAATATCGTCGGCGGTTGCTTTTATCCTACCTGTTTTTTTGACAGCCTTGAGTACGAGGTTGTCCAAAGCAGACAAATCCAGTTCGTAGCCTGTCTTGCCACTGATGCGGGCCACGATGTCTCCCCAAGCGTAGACCCGCAAATAGTGATCTGACTGCGACGCTTGCTCAATGCGATCCATCAGCAAGGCCCCTCGCCGTGATTGCTTAAGGCGCTTGATAGGCAGAGTAATCGTCAGCGATTTCCCGCCCGCCACTTCTGGATAACGATCACATCCGTCGATGAAGTTTACGTAGTAATGGGTAGGCTCACCGATAGGCCAAGCCTTGACACGAGCGCCACCGTACACAATCCGCGCGCCATTTTCTTCTTCTGACAATATGTTTACGCGAAGGCATAGTTGATGATAGGTGAGCGTGCGACCGTTGATGGCAATGCGATGGTTGCGGCGATCCTCTGGTTCCAACTGTGACCAGCAATCAATCAGCTTTTCCAGACGTGACGTGGTCGTAATTCCTGAACGACCGCCTGCTTGCCCACCATCCTCCTGCACAGCGTCGCCAGAAATGACTGCTGGCGGACAAATATCTGCGACAGCGCTGCCCAGCAAGGTGTCTGAGTGGCGTGGTTCGAAGACATCAACGACGTTTGTTGCTTTCGGACGGGGATGACGAACATCGCGTTCATTTCTGCTTGGATCTTTTTCATGCCTGCCTGCATCGCCTACCATCCATATGCATGCATCAATGTGTGGGTGCTTAGTGTGCGACTTAAAATGAGGCTGCTGGTATTTGTCCGACTCCTCTGCATTCTTGTCATAATTCACTCCAACAACGAGCGGATTTTTTTCTGCACGGCACGCGGTGTCTGAGCAACGGAACTCAAAGCGGTGCCGATTGCCTGTAGGCTGAGAGAAGTATTCCTCTTGCGCTTCGTAGATTTCGACGACCCGTCTGAGGTCTTCGCAATACGTTTCAAAAATTTCCATCGTTGGCTTTCTTGTCAGTCAATCTGAATTATTGACCTGAAAATTACACAACCATAACCACCGTCCAAATCCAAGTTACGCTGATTGTGGCGGAGGCGGATCAGGTAGTGCGGTCACTTGGGCCAGGTTATTGAATGGTGCGGCAAGCCCGTGTCTATTCGCAGTCACTACAGCCCCGAGTATATCAGTTCCACCCTGACAAACTGGGCGGAGCTGCACTGAATTCGGCTGGATAATCAAACCCGGCACCCCACAACAAAACGCCTATATTAAATGCACAACCGCGCGATACGCTACGACTAGCTGGGCCACTTTCATTGAAATCGATTGGCGAGGTGCTGAACCTCTGCAACCGAATGAATGTGGGTCCACAATCACGAATGCCCTAACATAGCGCTAGACTGAATCCCCCCCCGAAACAGAAGCTGGCTTTTTTAACCAACTCGAGTTCTCACTCTAACTAATAAAGGGGGAGATTGCAGTTTAACAAACTAAATATTAAAAACTTTCTTCATCCAAAGAGAAAAATCGGTAGGCTCATTGATTGATTTAACTTTAACAAAACCTTTCCCTGCAGGTTCAACATCCACAATCAAACCGCCAATATTTGCCTCGCCGGACATCAAATCAAAACCAACAGACTTTCGCGAAACTAACTTTCCATTTTTTAACACGGCGACATCCAAGGTAAATGATACGGAATCCAGCTCCTTCAGTGTAATGGCAATAGCAATTGAATTTCCATCATTAACAGGCTCTTCAACTTTATTAAAAGGTAATTCCTGATATGCTTGGGGAAAACCAGCGAGTTGAACCTGATAACCATCTCTAGAGTAAGCCTCATCGGAACACAACATTCCATCTTCTTTGACCAGCGGAAACGTAACGCCTTCTACCCCCGTCAAAATTGCAAACTTACGACCATCAGGCATTGAAAAAAAGCCCCAAACCGGATATTTACGATTTGCGTCAAGCTTTTGATCAGGTGTAAAAATACTTTTGTTCAAAATTTCCGCAGCTTTCTCAGATACGTAAGTAACATTTGATTTTTCAAGCTGAACATAAAAAACCATATCACCCACGGCTATAGACTTACCCGTCGATATTTTTCTATTTTTAACTAAATTACCCTCAGGGGAAGTAATGGTTCCAAGAGCGCGAAGATTTGGAAAATGCCCAAGATCGCAAGATGGCTGCAAAACATTTCCGGGTGTAATTTGTACGGAGGCTGCGGCCAAGCCAGAGGCTAGCAAGCAGGAAAGCAAAAGTACTATTTTTTTCATGTTTAAATATCCTTAAAAGCTTAAAAATTACTTGATTTATGAAACAAACACGTTAAAACATTACGAATTAGTCCGTGATTGACTTCGTAAGAGTCTTCAAATGGGTTGGAAATCCCCTTGAAAACTCGAGTTTCCCATGCAAATGTGACTTATACGCGGCTGACTTAAACACGTCAACAGGGTGAAACTCGTGGTATGGCTTTCAATACCCTTCCTATTGGCTTTGCTCGCGAAACTCTTGCGACGAATATGCGCGCATTTCGTGCTGAACGCGGCTGGTCACAAGAATTTCTGGCATTTGAAACGGGCTTGCATCGCACATTCATTGCACATTGCGAGAGAGGCGCACGCAACATATCACTTGATAACATAGAAAAAATTGCACGCGCATTTAATGTGCCAATCGCCTCACTGTTTTCAATGTCGCAATAGTCAAGTTTTCAATGAAAATATCCAAATACTCACGAAAATCGCTCTTTCTTGATCTCTATTCTCAAAAACAATGGTTAAAATACGAGTCAAGTTCAGATGTGGCAGCAGTAAAATCTTAGTGCATCCATCAAATTGAATGAATAACCAGCCGTAGCTGACGGCTTTAAAGAGACACAGCATATCCAGCCAAACGGCACAGCAGCACCCGACGGGAAAAATCCGTCTGCCAAAATCAAACTAAGAAAACGAATCCGCCTACGCTTGATAGCGTCAAGCGTAAACGCATTTGGTTTCCGTCACCGCCAAGGTGACAGACCGTAAGGCCTCTCGGCTTTGCATTTTAAACGCAGCACCCTGAACGCATTACCTGACTTGGATTGCATAGCAATTCAGGTTAGGTAATTCACAACCACCCCCTCGAAAATAATCCGGCCGCCCACAGCAGGGCGCGACGCGACGTGTTTTTACGCACTTTGCATTCCCACCTAATTTTCATCGGAGCTCCATCGTCCGTCTCTGTGTCCCGCACAGAGACGGACGGATAGACTGAGCCGCAAGCCAAGCACTGCTTGGCTTGCGGGGCAAACGAACCGCCACAAATTGGCACAAAGAAGCAAACCTGAACGAAAAGTTACCCCCTCGATGGGGGAAACTTTTCGAAAGCGATTTTTCCATGCAGAGGACCGGGGAGACACAGCGCAAGGCTGTGATCCAAGCCTGACCAGCACCTGCGATGCAAAGAAAAATCGTAACTTATACGTCTGACAGAACGAACTGAAATCTGTCCATCCCTAGCCTGCCGCGAGCTTTGTCGCGCGCATTATCACTCACCACTTCGGGGGGAGGTCCGGGATGCCTCATGCTGCCCAACTGACATCTGGCTTGCGCCACGGCAACAACCGTACAGCGCACCCGGATCTCCCCCTATGGAAGTGGGGGCGGCATGGGGAATGTTGAGCGGGCAAAAAGCTCGCTCAACTTACTTGTTAATTTTTCAACAAGAATTAACAAGTAAGTTTATTGCGCACATATATAAGGAGTTTTGTATGAGTAGAAATTTTGGTTTGGGGAGCAGAAACATGGCCGATGCCGGCCGCATGGCTTGCGATCAAGCGGTCAGGCGGGGCTTGATGTCGTTTTCAAGCGCAGCAAGCGTCAGCCAAAGGTGGTCGAAATTCGTCGTGTGGCTTAAAGAAAATACGGACATCGGGCGAATGGAGCGAATTGAAACCTCAATGGTTGTCGAATTCGGAAGAGAGCTTGCGGAAGAGGTAGTCACATGTGAACTTTCAGCCAGTTATGCACAAAATTTGGTCTCGGCCATAAATTCAGTGATGAAGCTTGCGACAAAAAATGAATGGCAACCCGTCAGTCCGACGAAAGACTGCAAAATTGCTCAGCGCCAACACTCACGTGAAACCATGCCAGGTGGAATTGACCGTGAACGCGTCGCAGATGCTATTGCAGTCCTTCCTCCACGCACAGGTGCTGTGGTGGCATTGTGCCGTGATTTGGGCTTGAGATCCAAAGAAGCAAGCTTACTCGACGCAAAATCGGCCCTCAATGAGGCCATAAAAGCTGGCATTGCAACTATAACTGAAGGTAGCAAAGGAGGCAGATTGCGTGAGGTTCCAATCGACGAGCGAGGTTTGCAATCCTTAAAAAACGCAGCAGCACAACAAGGTAATGATCGCTCCATGATCCCCACCAATCGGTCTTGGGCGCAGTGGCGAAATGTGGAGCTTCACGAAGCCCGCGAGATCGTCCAGCAATTCACCGGCGGTAGTCTTCACGACCTGCGTGCTGCCTGGGCCTGTGAACGCTACAAAGAACTGACAGGACACCATGCGCCGATCTGTGGCGGCCAACGTCCAGACAAAGTAACCGATCTTGGTGCGCGCAAACAAATCAGCGCTGAGTTAGGACACGGGCGAGCGGAAATCGTGGCTGCTTATATTGGGCGATGGTAATTTTAATGAGTTGTGTTCACGCGTGAACAAATCAAAAAAGGAGCGAAAAATGGGAAAACTTATCGACCAAGTCCGTGAGTTAACCTTCGGCTGGGTTAGAAAAGGCGGCAAAATAGGGCGGCGCGAACAAGTCCGCATAATGCTTGATTTTGCTGGCGACGTAGAAACTTTAGGGCCTACGTCTCTGGGGCAGGTCGGTGCCAGACAGGTAATTCAGTACTGGAAAGCAAATAGACACTTGTCAGATGCCACGCTGATGTCGCGCTGGTACTCAATCAGACATCTTTGGACGCTTGCTGGCAAGTCTGGCGAACCACCAAAACCACGTTTATCACAAGACGTTACTGCCAATAAGCAAACGCCGTGAGACTTTCACAGAGTCACAGCGCCTCCTGCAGCCGCCAAATATCCTTCAATCTGACTAGGCTGTATCTTTGCCTAGTTTTGATCTTTTACAAACAGTCGGCCGACAAACCAGGTCACGCCCGAAACACAGAAAACCACCGCCAGTAGCAGAAGAATCGTTCCAGTTGCCTTATCCACAATAACACCCGTCCTTGTTATGCAAGCTTAAATTGTATCGCCAATTTTTTTTGAGAAGCAACGAAAAACTGCTCTTCTTGGCTAAAAGTGGCCTTTGACATCACAGAAAATGACAGCGTCTTAACTGTCACGTTCAGCTTATGAGTATAAATAGTGTATTGCCGAAAATTCTTGAAAAACTTGATGAACATAAAAATCACTTGTTACAAGTCGCCGCTGTGGGCATGGCCGATAGCCAATTTAAAGCGTACAGAACAATAGTTCTTAATGCACTAGGACGCAATGGTTTTGAGCGGGATTTGGAAAAAATCCTATCGCAACACACAGATCGGAATGGAGCGGGCCGGAATACTCAAGCAAGAAAGGAGGTGCCAAATGAGTGAACGAATCCATATCAGTAGATATTCGTTTCAAAACTTCGTCGGCGGAAATTTCTGCCGACGAACTAGCCCTGCTTGAATCGATTCTGCCCAATTTATTACAGGCCATGCAGGCTGAAAATGATAGTCGGGAATCCATACCTGAAAGCATAGAATAATATTCATCACCATATGCACGTTGCATTTACGCAAATGCGACGTGCATCCATATATCGGAGAACATTATGCACGTGGCACTTTATGCAAGAGTATCGACAACGCGCCAAGCTGAAAAGGATTTATCTATTCCAGACCAGCTCAACCAAATGCGGGAATGGTGCAAGGCAAACGGTCATCTAATCGTTCAAGAATACATCGAAGCAGGTGCGTCTGCCACGGACGACAAGCGGCCTGAGTTTCAGCAGATGCTTTCTGATGCTCTGGCCTCTCCTCCGCCCTATCAAGCTATCATTGTTCATAGTCGCTCACGATTTTTTCGCGATCTGCTTGAATTTCTGATGTATGAGAAGAAACTCAAACGGGCAGAATGCAGGGTCATATCTATTACGCAACAAACCTCCGACGATCCTGCTGGAGAAATGGCGAGCAAGATGTTTAGTCTGTTCGATGAGTACAGCAGCAAGGAAAATGGCAAGCACACACTACGCGCCATGAAGGAAAACGCTAGACGCGGATTTTTTAACGGATCGCGCCCGTGCTTCGGCTATCGAGCGGTTGAGTGCTTCATGGAAGGTGACAACACCCGCAAGAAAAAACGTGCAGAAATTGACCCGTCCGAATCGTCCACTGTTCGGCACATTTTCGACTACTACCTGAACGGGCATCAGGGAAAAGTCATGGGTGCAAAAGACATTGCCTTACACCTCAACGCAACAGGGATCAGTCTTCGCGGCAATGTATGGAACAAAAGCCGAGTGCATGAGGTGTTATCGAATCGCGCCTATATTGGCGAGTATTATTTCAACAAGCGCGACCATAAAACCAAAACCCTGAAAGATGAGTCTGAATGGATATTGCTTAATGTCGAACCCATTATCGACAGCGCAATTTTTGAATCCACCCGCGCAAAGTGCGAATCTCGCTCGCCAGCCAAAATTTCGCCGCGCCTTGTCACCTCCCTCATTTTACTGACCGGTTTACTCAAGTGTGGCTGCTGCGGCGCGGGATTAACCACCGCAACAGGCAAGGGAGGCTTATACCGCTATTACAAGTGCAATACGAGGATCAACCAAGGGGCAAAGCAATGCAGCACGCCTGCGATACCTATGGACAAGCTGGATGGCATAGTGATGGATGCCATGCTTGAAAAAATCCTTGTGCCGGATCGCCTGAAACTTATGCTGACAGAACTGCGCAAGCTACAAAAGACGAAGGCGAACGATCAGGAGGAATTACAAAAGCCTTTAAATAGGGAACTCGCAGAAATTCAAGCTGGCACGACTCGCTTATATGAGGCCGTTGAAAAGGGACTATTGCCGCAGGATGAGTTTTTACAACAACGCGCCCAAAAACTCAAAGCAAGACGCGAAGAAATCATGCTCGAACTGGCAGGGCTAAAACGTAGACAGGCTATGCCGCTGGATATGCTGAACCCGAAACAGGTTGATCAGTTTGCCAAGGTGATGCGCAGCATAATGACAGAACGCAGAAACACAACAGGCAAAGCTTACTTGCGGCTGCTGATAAATGAAATTCGTATCGAGGAAAATCAGGCGACAATCACAGGAAAAAACTCGGCTTTAGCATTTGCTATGCTAGAAAATACAAAGGTGGACACCGTAGTGCCCACCTTTGTACCTAATTGGCTCCCCGACCTGGACTCGAACCAGGGACCTGCGGATTAACAGTCTAGCCATTTAAACAAATACTTATTAATAAACAATACCTTGCATAATTCGCGCATTACGATTTACAGCTACAATGAGTCAAAAACAGCGGTTTACAGCGTACCGTAGCTACGTTTTAGCTACGGCAAAATATTTACGCGAGGCTAACTACCAATTTTTTTCCGCAAGCATGGGCATATTTTTTCAATGTCGCAAAACTGGGTGAATGCTTCTGACTTATAAGGGATGACTCCAGACGAGATACTGCACTGGTTGTTGTACCCATGCGTTGAGCAATCTGGGATTGAGTCAAGCCAGCTTCACGTCGGGCGCGTAGCACAGCATTGAGCGCAGCATACTCATCCTCAAGCTCATCATAAGCATGTTTGGTTTCAGGATCACTCAACATCTGAGCAACAAATGCATTATCGTGAGCAACTGGATTAAATTTTTCATTTTGCATTTTTGACCTCCTTCAAGCGACGAACTGCAATTTCCAATTCATTATTAGGCGTTTTTTGTGTTTTCTTGATGAACGAGTGCAGTACCACGATCACTTGCCCCACCTAAGTGCAGTAGAACACACGTCCAATTCCCTCAGGACCTTTAGGGCGCAATTCAAATAAACCACTCCCCATTGCCTTAGAGTGAGGCATTCTCAAGTCTGCGCCATGCTCTTCCATCAGTTCAGACAAACGCAAATAGTCAGCACGAATGCCGGGAGGCAACGCAAGCACATCAGATCGCACACGTTCAGAAAAGTAAATTATTCGCCAGTTCATCTGCAGATGTTAGCATAAATGTGAAATCTCATGTGAAGATGACATGCAAATCAGCCTGCCCCCCCCTTGGTATATAGACCGTTGAAGCAAGTCTGTCCGAGATGTTTCGATGCTATCTCCTCGCTAAAAGCAAGAATCCTAATAACGGTGAAGCCTGATGCTTAAGCCGCGCAATTGCGAATTTTATTACATCGTCCAGATCATCCTTCTTAAGCTTTAACCTACCGATAGCTAACGCAGCGGCGAATTCAAGCGCGGCATCACCATACTTATGACTGTGCCGATCAAAAACTTTTGTTAAAAACTCTTGCATTAACTTACTCAAATGTGGGCTGGCTGAATAGTCCAACTCAGAAGAATGACAAGCTCTAAGTAAGCAAGCTTGTAAAATATTGTCATTAAACCGCAAAAAACACTCCGGAGCTAAAACAACAGATTCATAACCAGTTGATTTTAACTGATTATTTACATCCTTAAGCTCTCTCGCGCACTGAAGTGCAGAGGCAATCGCTAAATAAACAACACTCGAAGCAATCTTCATTTCCTGTATTTCAGTTTCAAACTTTCCCCCAAAAAACACGAATCCTTCCGTTAAAGCCAACTCACCTCCATTATGTTTTGGAAGAAAACCCTGATGGCTTTTAAAAACGAGCTGAGCAAGCTGTTCAAGAGATTCATTAACAATTTCCTGATCTATGCCTTCGACGGCAGCAGTCTCACCCCCTTCGGCTTTTTTAGCCAACTTATTTAACTGTTCCCATGCACTGTCTTTACCATCGTATCCAACCGGGAGCATCAACCAATTGGAAAAACCATACTTTCTTTTAGTAGGGTTTCGTTCCAAGAATTGTTTCAAACGCGCCCAAGATTCTGCAGTCTGCGGCAATCCCACCGCAGCCAAGAAATGGCGTGGCGTTTCTGTGCAAATATACTCACGAAGATCGCGACTTATTTCACGCAATCCCCCACCATCTCCCGCAACAGCAGTTACTACCAATATCCCTTTTGCATTTCCTAACGACTCTTTGCATAGATCATCATGTGAAATCACCGCAGGTGGGATGGTAGTTTGCCTGAATTCCTGAATCCTTTTTGCCGCCAACTCAGCAATCACCTTTGATGTTGGATCGCTTGCATGAATAACATGATCCACTGCCAAAGTAATACACCAAGCGACCTCGTCATCTAACCACTGAGTAAACTCGAGATTATTTGTTAATGGCGACGCATCCAAACAAAGCAACTTTGGATTTGCTGGACCGTTACCAAAATTAGAATTAAGCTTACCAACTCCCAAAAGAGCAAAGTGATTTAGAAATTCCCCTAGCAACTTTGGCTGATGAGGAACTCCTAATGCGACTGTTCTTGGCGGCTTCGCCTTAGAGGAGAAATGCTCTCCAACTAATTCGATCTCGGTTTCAGTTCCCATCCCCTTTTCTAACAGCCCGACATAGACCTCACCAAGAGTGTCCAATGGCATCAAGACAGATCCACAGCGATTTTTTTCAGTTACGTCAATTAGCGTAACAACTTTATTTGGATCAAATCCCAGATTATTAACCAACTCCCCTGCCATTCCTCCCGATGTAGATGCTGAAATAACACATATGTACGAATCTATCGGGGGAGATAATTTTTTCATCTCCTCGCCATAAGAATGGAAACTTTCAATTCGAGCTTTATTGCCAGCCGCCTTTAACGCTTCCCGAACATAGTGATAGATACCCATGGTGTCGATAAAAACCATCTCTGCATCCTGTAGCACCCTTCCCATACGCAAGCAAATTGCATTCGCCACAAAAAACAGCTCTGGCTCACTCCGCGCCATTTCACGAGCTTGAATAAACACTTTACTTCTTGTTCCGGATGGGTGCTTAAACAAATGGCCAGCAGGTGCTATCTGAATCACTTCGTTCACTTCTAATAAGTAACGCAAACCCTGCTGAATTAATTTTTCAATTGAAATATCGTATGACTGTGTAGCAAGCACGTGACTTGCTATCAATTCCAGCTTAGTGACACACCAAGCATAAAAATAATAGCTCTTGATGAATAAGAATTCACTCTTAGTACCGCGATTAACTATAGTTTTTTGTTGAGTATGATCAGCGCACCAATAATCATGGAGTTTAGTTGCCAACGCTGCACTAGCCATCACAACAAGACAATCGGGAAGAACTTTGCATTTCTTTATTGAGGATTCCAAATCTCCAAAAAACTGGAGTGAACTAACATCTTCGTCATTTCCATATGTAAGACACAACGCATCAAAATGTATTCCAGTCGTTTGGCAGGAATCGATTGCATTGAAAGAGAAAAATCTGGCCATGATCATTTCCTCAGCGGAATCAGAATTGAAATGACAGCACCTTCAACACAATCAAGCTTTGTACTTCCCCAGTCTTGAAAATCAAATAAATCTATCGTGTCATCGTCTGGGCGAAATGCATTGAAAATTGAATGACGACCAGAACGAATACGCATCATCCCTCCAACATTTCTCAGTTCAGAAAGCACGTTTGGCAGTCCTTGTCCGGCACCAACCTCACCTTTGGTGGTTACATTTTTTTTCAAACACTCAACAAGAGCCAGCCTTTCATCCGCCAACCCAATATCTATAGTGGGCTGACCAGTTGCTCGGCTTGCCAATCCAGGCCCAGAGTCAAAAAAACTTATCTGCAGACAACGCAACGATGTTTTAAACATTTTATTGCCTGTAGTCGTCAATTCCCTGTTCCAAAAGGCTTTCAGCCTATCATGCCCATTAAAATCCGCTGCGTATATCCGCTCATCGATTTGAACCCAGCTTACAAACAGGCCTTCAACGTGGGCTGTATATGGAATACCTTGGTGGTCGCTGACGGCATGCTGTTGTGTATTTTGAAAAAGCTCACTCGTAAATATGCCACAAGCTTTTATTAAACTATCGGAAATTTGTTCCTTGTCCTGTTTAGTTCTAGTCATTTCATCAACAAGTTTCTGCATTAATTTCTGCATACCAAACTTGTCTTTTACGGCATCTTCCGATCTTGCATAAAATAGCGGACGGAGAAACTGAACTAATGACCCACTGACGCTAATCATATCAATACTTCTTCCCTTGATAATCTCAGTAAATGACTCATCATCAGTTGCACGCATTTTTCTTGCAGCAGGAACAAGTGCATTCCTTCTGGATACCACCGTATCACCGACTTTAATTCCCTTGGACAGACGGATAGCGGCAATACCTGGAGAATAACTGCAAAGTTCTTCTAGCACTTTTGCAACATCATTTTCTTTGTGAAAATGGAGATATGAATCTTTTGCGTGCCTTGCCCATGTCACCAACATTTGCAAGCGTGCAGCATCGTACATAGCCCCTCGCCGCGCACCAAAACAATCCCTTGGCAATTGAAGAGGCATACCCAGATTGGCACAAATTTCAGAAATTGCCTTTTCGGTATCTAACAATGTTTTCGGGTCTTGAATAGTTAATATATCCATCATCTTCACTCAATAATGAATGCACTGAAATAATTCATTGCATCTCTCCTGATTAGGACTCCCCAGCACAAGCGGGGGGCTTTAATTTTCGATCCGCCACAAGCGGTTTATTTCTCTACGATGCTTTTCAACCTTTTATACAGCTCATTACTCAAATCTTTATAGCCTTGCTCATTAGGGAGATACTTTAATGCACGGTGATGACCTAAATCTGATGGAATATCGTCAATTGACTGAGTAATTGGAATGACCGTTTTTCCAAGTGTGTGTGCAATTCCTGTTTCATACATCACATTCGGATTCCGAGCAGTAAAGTCAACGACAACAACTTTAGCGCAAAAAATTAAATCGAAAATATCCTGAATGAACGTCGAGTTCTCCCAAATATCATCAGCTCTTAAACATTCCAGCCCCATATAATCTGTAACACGTTTAATAGCGTCATATGTTCCATTGAACGAAGCACTGAACGGCATCATGACGGATACCAGACGAGGGTTTTGTGGCTTACTGGGAACTTGAAAAATGCTAGGCTTAAAAGTAAGTAGCTTTTCGGCAGGTATTTCCTGATAGTCAGTGGATACAAACTCTCCGTGAAGAGGACAGAGCTTAACTAATCCATTTGGCAATTCGGCAATTGTTAATCCATAGCTTTTCAAACATACCTTCATTGCATCCTTGGCCTTTTCCCTATCAACTTTGTCATTGAATAGAAAGCTTTCTGGGTGCAATACGCTCTCAACAATTTTTATTATCTCTCTTGATGGCAGGCCTTGCGCGGCAGGTTGCTTGCTATTCAACTCTTTTAGGACGTCATTTACCCAGTGCCTTCGAGTTGAGCCGTCGTGAACATAATCAAAGTCAAGATCAATAAAAAACCTTGTTAGATAGGATGAACTTCGGTAAGGAAAAAAATCAAACGGCGAATCACCACAGATCATCTCAGCGATTTTTGTAAGACCTCCAGCTCCAATCACCGCTGATTTTGTCATGACGAGATGGCCCCTGCGGTCATTACATCCGCCAGCTTCTGCTGCCATCGGCTGGCGTCCGTGATGCGAGATTTGAGTTGATCGCACAGCGCCATCAATTCATCGACTTTCGTGACGATGCGGTGCTGCTCTGACATCGTTGGTAATGGCGTTAAAGATAGTCGAATTAATCCAATATTAAGGGTTGGCTGAGCTAAAGTTTTAGTATCACCGAGAAAACTACTCTGCATGAACTGACTTTGCAGCAAAATTACCACGTAATCTCTGCTCAACGAATCGCTCACTTTAATCCTGCATATAGCTCTGGCTATATTTGCACCTTTCCAACTATTTGGAGCAATTCCTAACTTTCCGATACTTCCCACAACTCCCATAAGTATTTCTCCACCTTCAAGGCGGGTTCTTTCAAACTGACAATCAATTTCCCTACTTATAGACTTTTCTGGCTTTTCGGGAGGATTATGAATATCAAGGTCAGCAATTCTCACAAATGGGATACCGTCTTTTTCATCAGCACCGGGTACAAGAACACCATAGGAAATCAGATATGCGGGGTTAATCAAATCATTAAATCTCACCCAGGCCCAACCGTCAGGTAATTCAAACGGCTTTTCATCATCAGTAATAGGTGGCAGCGGCTTGTCTTTCTTGATCTTACCCTCGGCGATCAGCTTAGCTTTTTCAGCCTGTATGCGTTTTAGCAGTTCGCTGGCCGGTTCGTCGTTAGCATCCTGCGGCACGAGCTTGCCCATCACGGCAAGTTGCAGCAGGGTTTGCTTGAGTGCGTCGATGCTGGCATCCGTTGTGAACAGGGTATCGAAATGCGCAGCGATGCGCTGCCAGTTAGCGCTGAAGTATTTTGCGTTTTGCGACTGAGTGAGCGTGCCGAGGAGGTGGCTCACCAGTTTTTCGTGCGCTTCGGCGGCGTTGCTGTGCTGGCTTTCCAACTGATCGCACAGCGCCATCAACTCATCGACTTTCCCAACGATGCGGTGCTGCTCCTCCTCGCAGGGAAGTATCACAGGAATTTCTTGTAATACACCTTGTGCCAAAGCTGGAACAGAAGTTCCAGCCTGATACTTACTTAAATCAATACTGCTCAACAACAAATACAGCCAATCAGTTGAAACTCCAGCCTTTGGCGACAACCCGAGACAGTTATTGTCGATTGCAGTATTTCTTGTCAGGATTCGTCGTTTGTTCGTTGAAATCGCACCGCCGATTTTTGGAAAAATAACGGTGCCGATTGAGTGAACATTGATCCTAAGCCTTTTAGCCGTTTCATTGGAAATTGTATTGTTAGAGACAACGATAAATTTTTCGTTACCAGCCAGATTCATGTCGCTGACTTTAACGAATAAAATTTCATCGTTTTGACATCCTTGCTCAGCAGTTGGAAAGCCACTCCCTATCGCCCAAAACCCAAGATCAATGAGCTTTAGATTTTTCCATTCTTGATCCTGCGGTACCAGTTTTCCGCGCACCGCCAGTTCCAGAATCAGCTCGCGCAGTTTCTTGATGCCGTAGACGCTGCCCGCATTACCGGACGCACGACCGCGACCCGATTTCTTTTCAGTTTCCGCTGCCGTCCAGATGTCGATATGATCGGTGAGCAGTTGCTGGATGGCACTCATGCCTGATCGCTTTCGGAGTTTTGTGTGGGCGATTGCAGCGCCGCGCCCAGTATCGTTTTCAACTGATTACGCAAGGCGGCAATGTCAGCCTGCATGGTTGCGTATTGTGCCAGCAGCACGTCGGGATCGTGAATTTCCTGTTCGCCAACATGCGGATTCTTACAATCGAGGTTGTAATTGCGCGCCTTAATGTCGGCCAGACTGACTTTCCACGCCTGTTCATTTTCGACGCGGTGCGCAAAACCATCGGATTCCACACCCCACCATGCCGCCTCAACATCAAACTCTTCGATCTTCATCGGTTTGGTTTTGTTGTAGCTCTTTACGCCTGCCGGATACGGATGCTCATAAAACCAGATGTGCTGGGTCGGCGCACCCTTGCTGAAAAACAACAGATTGGTCTTGATGCCGGTATAGGGTGCGAACACACCATTGGGCAGACGCACGATGGTGTGCAGATTGCATTCTTCCAGCAGCTTTTCCTTGATACGCGTCTTGATGCCTTCGCCGAACAGAAAGCCATCCGGCAGAACGAGGGCTGCACGGCCACCGACTTTCAGCAACTGCATGATCAGCACCAGAAACAGGTCGGCGGTTTCACGGGTGCGGAAGGATGCCGGAAAGTTGGTTTCAATACCATCTTCTTCCATGCCACCGAACGGCGGATTGGTGACGACCACATCGACACGCTCTTTCGGTGTCCAGCTGATCAGCGGACGCGCCAGCGTGTTGTCGTGGCGGATATTGCTCGGCACGTCGATGCCGTGCAGGATCATGTTGGTGGTACACAGCAAATGTGGCATCGGCTTCTTCTCGATACCGAAGATGCTGGCCTGCAATGCAGCCTCATCGTCCACCGTTTTCACATCCTGACGGCGGATATGCTCAATTGAGCAGGACAGAAAACCGCCCGTGCCGCAGGCAGGGTCCATCACCTTTTCACCGAGGCGAGGATTGGTCATGCGCACCATGAATTCGGTGACGGCGCGCGGGGTGTAAAACTCGCCCGCATTGCCCGCTGCCTGCAAGTCGCGCAGCAACTGCTCGTACATATCGCCGAACAAATGACGCTCCTGCGCCTTGTTGAAATCCACGCCCTCCTGAATCTTGTTGACCACCTGACGGATCAACTGGCCGGACTTCATGTAGTTATAGGCCCCCTCGAACACCGAACGAATCACATAGGCGCGCTGGTCGCCGCCACGGGCTTCCAGTGTTTGTAACGCCGGAAACATCTCGTTATCCAGAAACTGCTTCAGCGCCTCACCGGTCATGCCTTCAGGGTTGTCCGCCCAGTTACGCCAGCGATAAGCTTCCGGCAGAGGCGACTGATAATCGTCTTGCAACAGTTCCCACTCGCTTTCACGGTCGTCGAATATTTTCAGAAACAGCATCCAGACCAACTGACTCAAACGTTGCGCATCGCCATCGACACCGACGTCTTTGCGCATAATGTCCTGAATGGATTTAATGGTGGAGGAAATACTCATAAATGGACTGCTTCTCGGTAAAGGTTAGGCGTAGAGGTGTTCTTCCAGCTCATGAAGGGCTGCCATGTAGGCGGGTTTTCCGCCAAAGGCTGACACCAGTTCACTGGCTGTCCCCATGTTTTTGAACGGGTCGAGCGTGAGGATTTTGATGTCTTCGATATTTTGTATGCCGGTATCGGCATATTTTTCCAGCAGGGTTTCCAGCACTTTGCGTGCCTGCTCGCCATATTTAGTAAAGTAATTGCGTTTCTTGACTTGCTCTGCGCGTTCACGGCGCGTCAATGGCGGCTGGTCGAACGCGACGTGACAGATCAGATCGAACGCATCGAAATCCTTGCCGACCTCATCCGCCAGGGGTTCCAGCAACAAACCGTGTTCTTCCAGCTCTTTCAGAATCGCGGCTTTACGGTCTGCTTTGTTCCAACTCAACAGAAAATCATTCAGCGACGAATAATCGCGGCGCACGGTGCTGCGGGTGTAATCCTTGAGCGATTCGGTAATCAGCTTGCCATCGGCACTGAGATATTGCACACGTTCAGACAACACATACACCGTGACGTCACCGATTACATATTTGACGCGGCCAGTACCGGGTTCGCTAATCTCACCGCCCTCGCCCGGTACGGCTGTAGTTTCCGGCGCAGGATTGCCCTCTTCATCAAGTGGCGGCTCGTCGGGTGGCACCGGCGGCTGATCCGGTTCCGGCTCATAAATCACAATCGGCGGGCCATCGAATGCCTCGTCGGCAAATAGCTCGGTCGCCTTCTTGAAATCCATGATGGTGAACCAGTATTTGTCGTAGTCCTCATTGATGCGGGTGCCGCGACCGATCATCTGTTTGAACTCGGTCATCGACTTGATGTGCTGATCCAACACCACCAGCTTGCAGGTTTGCGCATCCACACCGGTGGTCATCAACTTGGATGTCGTGGCGATCACCGGATAGCGTTCTTCCGGATTGATAAAATTGTCCAGCTCGGCCTTACCCTCAATTTCGTCGCCGGTAATACGCATCACATATTTGCGGCTTTCCTTCACCCGTTCAGGGTTGAGATTGACCAGCGCCTGACGCATGCGTTCGGCGTGATCGATGTCATCACAAAACACGATGGTCTTGGCATAGGGATCGGTCGCCGCCAGATACTCGGTGATTTTACGGGCGACCAGCTCGGTGCGCTTTTCCAGCACCAGCGTGCGATCCATGTCGATCTGGTTATAAATCCGGTCTTCAATCATCAGGCCGTTCTTGTCAGCCTGACCTTTATTCGGACGCCAGCCTTGCAGATCCTTGTCGATGTCGATACGCACTACTTTATAGGGTGCCAGAAATCCGTCGTCGATACCCTGCTTCAGCGTGTAGCTGAAAACCGGTTCGCCGAAGTAATAAATACTGGAAACATCCTTTGTTTCTTTGGGCGTAGCGGTCAGTCCGATATGTGTGGCGGAGGAAAAATAGTCGAGAATCACGCGCCAGGCAGAATCTTCCGATGCACTGCCGCGATGGCATTCGTCGATCACGATCAGGTCGAAGAAATCCGGCGAGAACTGCTTGTAGATATTCTGGTCTTCCTCGCTGCCGGTGACCGCCTGATAAAGGGACAGGTAAATCTCGTAGCTCTTGTCGATCTCACGTTTGCTGATCTTGGTCATCGCCGCGCCAAACGGCTTGAAGTCGTTGTTCTTGGTCTGATCGACCAGAATGTTGCGGTCGGCCAGAAACAGGATGCGTTTTTTGGTACCCGACTTCCACAGTCGCCAGATGATCTGAAACGCGGTATAGGTCTTGCCGGTGCCGGTCGCCATGACCAGCAGGATGCGTTGCTGCTCACGGGCCACAGCTTCGATCGTGTTGTTAATGGCATTCGCCTGATAGTAGCGCGGCGCACGACCCGAACCATCATCGTAATACGGCATTTCAACCGTTTTGAGCGCCTGCTCAGTCGCGATTCCCTTCCACTGACAATAGCGTTGCCACAGCTCGGCGGGAGATGGGAACTCGTCCAGCCGCAATTCACACTCGGTTTGTTCCGACATCCCAGTGCGGTCGTGAAACAAAAAACCATTGCCGTTGGAGCTGAACACGAACGGCACGGCCAGCGTCTCAGCATAGTTCAGCGCCTGCTGCATACCAGAGCCGACGCCGTGGCTGTTGTCCTTCGCCTCGATGACAGCCAGTGGAATGTTGGATTTGTAGTAAAGGATGTAGTCGGCGCGCTTGAGTTCGCCCCGGGTATGCAACTTGCCGCGCACGATGATCCGCCCCTTGGTAAAACTGACCTCTTCCCGAATCTGAGTATGCAAATCCCAACCGGCAGCGATAATGGCCGGTGTGATAAATTTGGTGCAGATGTCGCGTTCGGAGAGAGATTTTTTATTAGGCATGAGCAAAAATAATGGGGAGACTCCAGTCATTCGTAGCATACCCGAACTGATCAAAGTTAGTCGGATTTAATCTTTTTGACCAAAGGGAAAAAAGCGGGGTCGGGGGCAACGCCACCATTCCTCGCTGACCACTTGATTTTGAAATCTTAAACCCTAGAGGTGGCCCCGCCTAACTGGACAGTTTTTCCATTTCTTAAGTGGAAATCTTGCGGTTAAAGCCTAAGCCGCTTTTGGCAACTCAGGCAGGTTGTCGAAGTAGAACTCATCCGGCGTTTTGTCGTCAAGCGACGAATGCGGTCTCTCCTGATTGTAAAGCCTGAAATATTCTTTCAGCCCCCGTTTTGCATCATTCACGCTGTCGTAGGCGTGCAGATAAGCGCGTTCAGTGCGCAGCCTCGAAAACACCCCACGCTGAAACTTATAAAAAATTCAGCAAAAAAACGAGGATTCACTAAAACTGCCATTTCTCAAATGACTTTATTCCAAAACTTGGATTAATCTATCAATCAAGTTCATATTTGTTCAAAGCAATACACAGATCGAATGAGTACCTGCCGCAGCTGACGGCATAAAAGACGCACAGCATTTCGATATATTTCTAGCACCATCAGGATAAATCCGCCTGCTGCTTGCAAACCAACAAAACGAATCCGCTTGCGCTTTTTTGCATTGAGCGCAAACGCATTCCGTTTTCTTCGCCGTCTCGGCGACAGTTCGCATGGCCTTCTTTTGCGCTTTGCATTTCAAACTTATGGCGTCTGCCATACTCGTCAAACATCACACCAAAACATATCACCGCATCACATTTTCATTCGTAAATTCGGTGAGCATCCCAAAGCCCCATCCGCGTCACTTTGAACCGCCAGGTACAAAGTGACGCGGATTTTAAACCACCAGCAGGCCTTATTCTTTAAGGCTTCTCGCTGGACATTACTAACTGACGCAGCAATTTAGCTGCCAATTTAAAGAGAAAAGGAAGGAGGATTTCGACGTTTCACTGAGGACTGCTGCTTTTTCAGCAGTTGGCATTTCCTGTTCGCAGGCAGCCTGTCGCAAGACAACCACTGTGCCACAACACCTCAACCACTGCGCTCCGTGCCTGTGATCGTTTCCCCCCATCATTCTTCCTCTCTTTAAATTTTCCAAACTTCTTTCATATAGGGGGGATTTTGATCCGCGCGCGGAGCTGTTTTTGGTTTTTTATTAAGGAGTTACCATGGCATTAAAAGATTTATTAGTTACATCAGCACATCGTTCAGGCGGTAGTTTTGAAACTCGTTCAGATAGGGAAAATATCGTCGCACGATTTGCAAATCACCTCAAAAATGAACTAAACATTCAAATCCGGACGATTGAGCAAATTAAGGTCAAGTACATAGAGACCTATATCGCCCATCGTCTTAAGGAAGGAATTTCACAACGGTCACTGCAAAATGAGATGTCAGCTCTGCGCGTTACGCTGACAAATTCAGGTCGTGAACAATTCGTCAAACAGGATCGATTGAGCAATAAAGTACTGGGTTTATCCGGTGCGTCACGAGAGGGTACTAAAACCGCGATCACGGACGAAAAATATCAATCGGTACTCGAAAACGCAATGAAACGTGATGAAGGGGTGGCAGCAGGCATTCGATTGGCTTATGAACTAGGCCTGAGAAGTGAGGAATCGGTACAAGCCGCCAAATCGGTGAACACATGGGCAAAGCAATTGAATGAAGGTAAATACAGCATTCGAGTCATTTTCGGCACAAAGGGCGGACGCCCTCGCGATGTAACCATACTCCCAGAAAATCGGGCGGCAATAATAGCCAGTGTAAATTTCGCACGTAGTATTGCGGAAAAACAAAATGGCTGTTTGATCGACAAGCCTGATTTGAAATCAGCTCTAAATAAATTTCACAATGAGGCGCGAGTACTTGGGTTGACTGGCAAGAACTCCCTTCACTCCTTGCGATATGCATATGCATGTCGACAGTTGCACAGCTACGAATCTCAGGGATTTAGCAAAGAAGAGGCACTTGCTGCAGTCAGTTGTGATCTGGGGCATGGGGATGGCCGGGGCTGGTATGTGGAACATGTCTATACAAAATAGCGAAACTCATACGATTTCCTTGAGGAGTTCATAAAAAGCGTGCTTTTCGGGCAAGATTTTTTTTGAAATGTCTGAAAATTAGTTATCAAAATCCACAGTTAACGAACATGGTCGACACACTCAATCTCAAAGATGCGGCAGCACTTTTGAAAATTCATCCGGTGACGCTGCAGAGCAAGGCGAAATCAGGTGAAGTTCCTGGTGCGAAGGTTGGGCGATCCTGGGTGTTCGTGCAGATTGACTTGCTAAGCTATATCAGATCAAAATACGTCACGCGAATGGTGCAAGGTGACACAAAGGAGAAAACCCCATGTCACTCTACCAACGTAAAGACTCGTCCGTCTACTGGATCAAAATCACAGTCAACGGACGAACAGTACAGGAAAGCACTGGCATTGCCGACCCGCTAAGAGCCCAAGAGTACCACGACCGCCGCAAGGTGGAGCTGTGGGAGCAAAGCAGATTGGGAGTCAAGCCTAAGCATTCCTGGCAGGAAGCGGTTGTCCGCTGGTTGAAAGAAACCTCTGACAAAGCTAGTCACCGTGATGATGTATCCAAACTTAAATGGCTGGATCGTTATCTCGGTTCATTGATGCTGGATCAAATTACCCCACAGGTAATTTCCGACATCAAGGATGCTCGCATTAAGGAAGCCACCAAATCAACGGCCAACCGCTATTTGGCACTGATTCGTTCAATTCTTATCCGTTCACGTGACGAATGGGAATGGTGCGACAAAGTACCCAAGGTGAAGTTATATAAGGAACCAACTGGTCGGGTGAGATTTATTACGCCGGATCAGGTGAAAGTGTTGTTAGGTAAACTTCCCCTGCATCAACGCGATATGGTCTTGTTCGCATTACAAACAGGACTTCGCCAAAATAATGTTTTGATGCTGGAATGGTCAAACATTAATTTGGACACAGCGCACATGTGGGTTCTGGCTGATGAATCGAAGAACGGCGACTTTATTTCAGTTCCGCTCAGTATTCAGGCTATGGAGGTGCTGCATAGGCAAAAGGGTAAGCATGCTGTTCGAGTTTTTACTTACAACGGAAAGCCGCTTGCTTCTGCCAATACGCGATCTTGGAGGGCTGCTTTGGAACGTGCGGGAATTGAAAATTTCCGTTGGCACGATTTGAGGCACACTTGGGCGAGCTGGCACCGGATGAATGGAACACCGACGCATGAGCTGAAACAGTTGGGTGGATGGAAAAGCAATGTGATGGTGGAGCGATATGCCCACCTCGCGTCTGACCACTTAAGTGCGGCGGCGGCAAGATTGGATTCAATCAGGCTCTAAATGGTTACGTTTTGGCTACGGTATGCTAAAAAGACAAAAGCCTCGCATCGCTGCAAGGCTTTATCTATATGGCTCCCCGACCTGGACTCGAACCAGGGACCTGCGGATTAACAGTCCGTCGCTCTACCGACTGAGCTATCAGGGAATGAAGAGGTGCGCATTATATAGACATTGTCGATTCGGTCAACATAAAATTTCAATTATTTAAAAAATATTTTTTTCAGCACAGTAATGCATCGCTAAAAAAACCAAACCATACGCATAGAAAAAAACGCATTCGATTGAATATACAGTATATTTTTATCAGTCACCCACCGGGATATCGTCGAGACTACGACATTAATGCACACCTTGATTATTTAAAGCCACCTGTAATGAAAACAATTGCAAATCAAAACGGGCCAACTGCACTTTACCATTGACGCGACTGTGAACTGACGCAACTAGCAGGTTATGCCCTATCTCATAACAGCAAGGTTTTCAGTGCTGCCGGCTCAAATCGCACAAAATACCCGCATCGCTGCCTATCCTCAGAAACACCTGCTCAGGCGTCATACGCAACAAGCCGGCAATATCCTTATAATCATCAGGCAAGGCCGCATCATCCCAGCCGTTGGCCGAATGCCGTGCCAGATTGACCGCCAGCATCACATTGCGCACGCGTGGCTGCTGCGAACTCGAGTCATTGACCAGATGCAACAACAACTGCGGCAAGCCCCACTGGGCAATCAGCTCTTTTTGTAATTCAGCCAGCGTAAAGCCGAGCACTTGCTGCTGAACATCCTTGCTGCGCAGCGCTTTGTCGTGCAACTGCAAATCGCGAATTTCCAGCATCAAATCGGGCGCAAAACACCACATCAGAATCTCGGCAATATCATGCAGCAGCGCAGCGATGCGCACCTCTTCGTAATGCAGATCGTGCAGTTGTACCGCCCAGTCGAAAGCATATCCGGAAGCGCGATGAGAGCGATGCACCACGCGCAACAGCGGCGGCAAAGCAACTGTATGCGTTTTGAGCATATCTTCGATCAAAGGCTCCGCCGTCACCTTATTGAAGAACGTTTCCATGCCGAGCATCAGCAACGCCTGCTCAACCTGAACCAATTCCATCGTTTGCGCCTTGTGTTTATGACTCTGCAGATAACGCAGCAATTTCACCGTCATGATGGGATCAGGGGCGATGACCGATGCAATTTCATGCGCAGAGAGTTTATTATCATCCTCACGCAGCAACGCTAACTCTCTGGCAGTGTGCTTTAAAATAGGCAGTTCACTCTGACTGAGCAAAATCACCCAATTATTCAAAGCCTTGTTATCTCCCATCACATCACCTCTCAACCCGATTTATGGACAACTCTACGCTTATCTTCAACGCAATGCAAAACGCATCCGCGCTTAATCCCCCTGAACTGCCAGCCGGCCTACACGCCCCTCAACCTCCCGCATCGACAGCTCATGACGCGGCAGCGCCTCAGCTTCCAGCCCCTGCAAATACTGCTGCATAGAAACCAGCTCATAGCCCTGCGCCTGCCAGCCCTGCAACAACTGCTCGAATACCGGCATCCACTTGCCGCCTTCGAGTTCAGCATGCAAGGTATAGACATGCCCCGTTGCGGGCGCATCCGCCGTCAGCG
Source organism: Gallionellales bacterium GWA2_54_124 (assembly GCA_001801025.1). Lineage (GTDB taxonomy): Bacteria > Pseudomonadota > Gammaproteobacteria > Burkholderiales > Gallionellaceae > Gallionella. The sequence continues at coordinate 119,721 of MGWO01000006.1, read as the reverse complement.
TTAAAAAATGTTCGGCGATATTATCAAGCGTAATGCCGTCCCGGTTGATCAGCTCATCGAGCGTCGGCAAGGTGGTCGGCAACTGAGGACAGGCGATAATCTCGGCCTGCCAGGTCGGAATAAAAGGGTGCGTACCGCGCGAATCAGAACTATAGTCAAAACCTGAACGCTGCATCAAACGCATTGCATGGCGATTCATCTGCCAGCCGGCAGCTGCATGAGCATGAGGCGGCTCAGAAAAAATTTCCGTGTAACGGTCGATCGCACGCTGCAATTCACGTTGCGTCCAGACGGCATCCTTGTCCAGCACATGATCCTGCCAGCGCACATGATCAAAGCAATGAATCCCCACTTCGAATCCAGCATCCCTGACGCTGCGCATGATCCCGGCACACTTTTTGCCGATATCGGGCGCTGGCAGCAAAGTGCCGTACAACAAGGTCTTAATGCCGTAATGCTCGACCACCGACATCCGAGACACTTTTTTCAGATAGCCCGGACGGAACACGCGCCAAATGGCACGGCCCATATTATCCGGACCCAGCGTAAAGAAGAACGTCGCCTGCGCATGGTAGCGCTGCAATACATCAACCAGACGCGGAACACCTTCGCGCGTTCCGCGATAGGTGTCCACATCAATTTTAAGCGCGATCTGTTTCGCCATTAGTCCATCAGCTTGCGCGCTTCGCCGACCTGACCGCGATACGCATCAAAAATATTGCGCAGCGTGTCAGCCATATTGATCACCGGAGCCCAGCCCAGTTCTTCGCAGGTATTGGTGATCTTCGGCACGCGGTTCTGCACGTCCTGATAACCCTTGCCATAGTAAGCGGCGGCTGTCGTTTCGAGGATCTTTACCTTTTGTGCCGATTCGCGATATTCAGGATATTCGTTGGCGAGTTTCAACATCATGTCAGCCAGATCTTTGATCGAGAAATTATTGACCGGATTGCCGATGTTGTAGATTTTTCCTGTCGCGACGCCATCTTTGTTCTCGATGATCTTCATCAGCGCATTGATGCCGTCATCCACATAGGTGAACGCACGCTTTTGCTGACCGCCATCGACCAGACTGATGTTTTCGCCGCGCACGATATGGCCCAAAAATTGCGTGACCACACGTGAGCTGCCTTCCTTCGGTGTATGAATGGAATCGAGCCCTGCACCGATCCAGTTGAACGGACGGAAGAGGGTAAAATTCAACCCTTCCATGCCGTAACCCCAGATCACGCGATCCATCAATTGTTTAGAACAGGAATAAATCCAGCGCGGCTTGTTGATCGGACCGCAGATCAGTTCTGATTCTGCCGGGTCGAATTCTTCGTCATGGCACATGCCGTACACTTCGGAAGTAGACGGGAATACCAGATGTTTGCCGTGTTTCACAGCGGCACGCACGATAGGCAGGTTAGCCTCGAAGTCCAGCTCGAACACGCGCAGCGGCTGTTTGACGTAAGTAGACGGCGTTGCGATCGCAACCAGCGGCAGGATCACGTCGCATTTTTTGACGTGATACTCGACCCATTCCTTATTGATGGTGATGTCGCCTTCGAAGAAATGGAAACGCTCGTGGCCGATCAGGTCTGAAATACGCTCAGAGCTCATGTCCATGCCATAAACTTCCCAGTCAGTAGTCGCGAGTATTTTATTGGACAGATGGTGACCGATAAAACCGTTCACGCCGAGGATCAGTACTTTTTTCATTTCATTTCCTTAACAATTAAATTCAAATCTTTGCACACCGTAACGTCCGGCAAATTCTTCAGCGCTTAACTCTGCGCCATCCAGTTCAAAACGCAGCACCCGCAACACGCCCTCACCGCAGATTGCGTAGGCGCGGCCTTCTTTGACGTAGAACGCAGGCCTATCCTTCGAGGCCCTGCACTTCGTCACCAGCGTTTGCAAAATACGCATCGGACGCCCCATCAACTGCGTCGCAGCGCCCGGATAAGGCGGCGCCACGGCACGGACCAGATTATGGATCTGCACGGCGCTTTGCTGCCAGTCAATCACGCCATCCGCCGCATTCCGTCCGCCAAAATAGGCGCCCAGACTCAAATCCTGCTTCACTGCGCGCGCACTGCCCGCAAGCAATGCCGGCAACACGCCGCTTAGCGCAATTTCCGCCGCAACGGTCACCTTCTGAAACACCTGCAGCGCCGTGTCGTCGGGCAGAATCGGCACGGCCTGTTGCGCAACGATATCGCCGTTGTCCGGTTTCTCGGTCATGTAGTGCAGGGTCGAACCCGTTTCGGTTTCGCCTTTAATTATCGCCCAATTTACCGGCACGCGCCCGCGGTATTTCGGCAACAGCGACCCGTGCATATTCAAGGCCCCACGATGCGGGATCGCCAGCAACGGTGCTTTAAGCATTTCGCGATAGTAGAAGGAAAAAAAGAAATCAGGCTGCAACGCGCGAATCTGTTCAACGACGGCCGATTCATTCGGATTATCCGGCGTAATCACAGGGATACCGTGCAAGGCCGCCAGTTTCGCGACGCTGTCAAACCAGATATTTTCATTGGGATTATCTGTATGCGTCACCACCAGTTTTACGTCCACACCGTGAGCTAACATCACGGACAGGCAGCGCACACCGACGTTGTGATAAGCGAAGACGACCGCAGAGGGTGCAGGATTGAGTACTGAGGATGGAGGTAAACCTGCCGCACCCTCTTTAACGTGATGAGTACTCATTAAATTTCATCCCCTGTTTTAACTCGATCTTCGTTCCTCAATCCTCGCTCCTGCTTTCCAATACCGCTTCCACCAGATAGCGCGGCCGATGACGCACCTGCTGATAGATGCGCCCGACATATTCGCCCAGCAGACCGATACCGAACAGCGTGATGCCGATCATGAAGAAGACCAGCGCAAACAGCGTGAACAGCCCTTCCGCCTCTGGGCCGATAATCAGCCGGCGCACCACCAGAAACACGAAGAACAGACCGGAAAAAACAGAGATAAGCATGCCAGCCATCGAAAACATCTGCAGCGGCACCAGCGAAAATCCGGTCATCAGATCAAAATTCAAGCGGATCAGACTGTAGAGCGAATATTTCGATTCCCCGGCCAGCCGCTCGTCGTGTCCCACGACGACTTCAGCTGGATTGCGTGCAAAGCTGTATGCTAACGCGGGAATAAAGGTATTCACCTCGTGGCAGCTGTTGATCGCACTGATGATATCCCGGCTGTAAGCGCGGAACATACAACCCTGATCGGTCATTTTGATGCGGGTAATCCGCTCGCGCAGATTATTCATCGCACGGGAGGCCACATGCCGCCACCAGCTGTCGTTGCGCTGACGACGGATCGAGCCGACATAGTCGTGCCCCTCATCCATTTTGGCCAGCAACAGACCGATGTCTTCGGGCGGATTTTGCAAGTCGGCATCCAGCGTCACGACGCGTTGCCCGCGCGACTGTTCGAAGCCTGCCATGATCGCCATATGCTGACCGAAATTGCCGTTAAACAGCACCACGCGCGTCACATCCGCACGCTTTTGGAACTGCTCGCGCAATATAGCAGCGGAACGGTCGCGACTGCCGTCATTGATAAAAACGACCTCGTAGCAGATGCCCAGTTTGTCGAGTGCCGGATACAGACGGTCAAACAGGGTCTGCAGACCCGCTTCTTCGTTGTAAACCGGAATAACGACGGAAAGTTGTATGGTATTCATAGGACAGCATTCTACCGCACAGGGCAAAATTCGCGAAATCGCGGCGCAACTTATTGCGTGATTTTCTTTAACTGATTTTCTCTCCGCGTTCTTTGCGCCTACGCGTGATAAATTTCGTTAAAACAACAGATCGAAAAATTAAATTTCAAAGAGTAACTTACGAGATGACTTTCACGGCCCGCGCGCGCAACTGCCCGCACGCCCCTTCGATTTCCTGCCCGGCAGAATCGCGGATTTTAACCAGAACCCCTTGCCGTTTTAGCGTGTGGGCCATCGCAGCAATGCGTTCAGTCGACGGGCGTCGATAGTCCAGCCCGTCCACTTCGTTAAACGGAATGAAGTTCATCACCGCATATTTTCCGGCCAGCAGCCGGACAATTCCGTCCAACTCTGCATCGCTGTCGTTAACGCCCTCAATCAGCGTCCACTGGTATTGCACGGGATAAGAGGTGGTACGCGCATAGTCTTCTGCCCGCGCGACCAGTTCCTCGATCGCAATGACCGGCGCACTGGGCAGCAATCTGGCGCGCAAGATGGCATCAGTCGTGTGCAGGGATAACGCAAGGGCGGGTTTAACGGCCTCCACCGGCAAGCGCTCAAACACGCGCAAGTCCCCCACCGTTGAAAAAACCAGATTCTTGTGTCCGATATTGCCCTGCGTGCCGAGCAACTGGATCGCTTCACATACATTATCGAGGTTGTGTGCCGGCTCCCCCATGCCCATGAACACCACTTTGCTCACCTCGCGGCGGCGACGCGCGAGCACAACCTGAGCAACGATTTCCGCGCTGCCCAACTGGCGGATCAAACCGTTGCGACCGCTCATGCAGAACACACACCCCACCGCACAGCCCACCTGCGTCGAGATACACAGTCCGCCGCGCGGCAGTAATACGCTCTCCACCATCTGACCGTCGGCTAATTCAACCAGCAGGCGGGCGACGCCCTCGCCTGCCGGATACTCGCCGTGCAGCTTCGCCAAGCCGGTCAGTTCCGCTTCAATGGCGGGCAATTGGGCGCGTAGCGCCGCTGGAAAGAAATTATCCGCCGGGCTGTTTTTTCTGTCATACGATGCAATCTGGCTCCAGCCGCGCAGCAGACGGTCTTCGTGGCAAGGTTTACTGCCAAGCTCGCGCAATCGCCTGCTTAAATGACTGATACGCATAGGCGTGTGAGCTGATAAATTCAAAATAATTGCCCGCCGTGTGCATTCGCCTGTAATTTTAACGCAGGGATGGAACTGTTCATCTTAATCGTGCAACAACGGGCAACGTGCGTATCCAGTCGTTTCGCGCCAGAAAAATAATTATCCCAGCACCGCGATCATCGCAGCACAGGTGCGTTCGACATCTGCCTTCGTCAGCGAATAATACATCGGCAACGAGACGATCTGACGCCCGACGTGCTCGGCAATCGGGAACATTCCCTCCTTGAAACCCAGCTCACGGTACAACGTAAACAGGTGTATCGGGGCGTAATGGAAGCCCACACCGATATTGAAGGCCTTCATCCGCTCCATAAACTGAGCGCGCGTGATGGTATCGGGCAGCACGATCTGGAAAAGATGCCAGTTGGTGTTTTCAAATTCGGCAGGCGGCAATTGCGCACCGGTGCGCGCTTCGAAATCCGGCCCCAGCACCTTGAAATAGTGTTGCGCCAGAGCGCGTCGATGCGAGGTAATCTCGTCCAAATGCTTGAATTGCCCCAGCCCGATCGCCGCTGCGATATCGGTCATATTGTATTTGCCACCCAGCACGTCGACATCGATGCCGTCCCAACCGCTGCGCGTCACGCCTTGCAAACGGTATTTTTCGGCAAGCAGCACCTCTTCGGGATTATTCAATACCAGACAACCGCCTTCGGAGGTCGTGATGTTTTTGTTGGCCTGAAAGCTGAACGAGACGAAATCGCCAAAGGATCCGATAGGACGGCCATGCCAAGTCGAACCGATAGCTTGCGCGGCATCTTCGATCACACGCAATTTATATTTGGCCGCAATAGCATACAAGCGATCCATATCGAGCGGACGGCCTGCCAGATACACCGGAATAATCGCACGGGTTTTCGGCGTAATCGCAGCTTCCACAAGGTCAAGATCGATGTTGCGCGTCACCGGATCAATGTCGGCAAACACCGGGGTCGCGCCGACTTCGAGTATCACATTGGAGGTCGCCATCCACGATATCGGCGTGGTGATGACTTCATCCCCCGCCCCGATTCCGGCGATACGCAGCGCAATCTCCATGGTGCAGGTGCCGGAATTGAAGGTACGCACCGGACGACCGCCAAAGTAGGCTGAAAGTTGTTTTTCGAATTCGATAACCTTAGGGCCGCTGGTGATCCAGCCGGAACGCAGTGTATCGGCAACCGAGGCGATCGTCGCCTCATCAATCGTCGGCTTGGAAAAAGGCAGGAAACTATTGTTCATATCAGGCTCGCGAAATAATGACAACACCGAGAATAATCACACCCATGCCGATCACTTTGGCGGGGTTGAAGGACTCGTTAAATAAATACCAGGCCGCAACGGCATTCACCACATAGCCCATCGACAGCAGCGGATAGGCGATACTGACCTGTACGCGCGACAACGCAAGTATCCAGATCACGACGCCAAACACATAGCAGACCATCGCACCGATGATGTGAGGTTCCGTTGCCAGCCGCCAGCCGATAGGCATCACATTGGCCAGACTAAAATCGAAATAACCGATCGAGTTCGTCCCCGTTTTCATCAAGATCTGGGCGGCCGCATTGAGCATCACCCCCGCCATAATCATGCTAAAGCTCACCAGATTCATATTTTTTTCACCACGATATATTGGCCGTCCTGGAAGATGATTTGCATGGATAGCTTTTTGCCATCACCGGCCATTTGTTGCAATTGAGGATAAGCATACAGCGGCATGATGGCTAGCGCTTCAGCTTGCGCCTCCCAGACAGGCAAAAAGGCGTCCAGCGTCGGAATCCAGCGCTCAGGTTCCTGTTTAATGCCGAAGTCCATTTCATCCTGAAACTGCACCAGCGTAAAGGTACGCTGCAAATAAAAGGGCAACGTCTGCTCGTAGGTCAGCACCGAATAAAACGGGATGTCAGGTTTGACCTCGGCGCGGATCGCCTCTGCGATATGCTTCGCAGAACGCTCGCCCGCCAGCGTGTTATAGCCTGACACGCCCAACTGCACGGACAGCAACGTACCTAAGGACAACACCAGCACCGCAGGCCACTTCTTATTGCGCCACAACAGCGCCATGCCTGACAACTGGCTCAACAACAGCATTAAAGAGGCCGCCACCAGCCAGGGCCGATATTCCGGATACAGGGCAATCTGTGTCGGCGTATCGGCAAAACGATCCACATTGAGCGCCAACACCAGAAAGGCAATCGCGACCGGCACGATGGGCGAGACTTGCCAGAACAACACGCGCTCGCGCATCTGCACCAGACGCTGCCCCATCAACAGCACCAGTGCCGGGAACATCGGCAACAGATAGGAGGGCAGCTTGGATCCGGAAATTGAAAAGAAGCAGTAGATGAACACCGCCCAGACCAGCAGAAATCGTGCGGCATTAAACGCGCGTCCGTCAGCGAGAATCTGCTCTTTAGCACCGAAAACAGCACGAAGCACCGCATCGATCATCAGCACCGTCCAGGGCAGCATACCGGCCAGCAACACCGGCACAAAGTAATACCACGGCTGATAGCGCCCCAAATCTTTGGTGGTGAAACGCGTGTAATGCTCATAGATAAAGAAGCGACCGAAAAATTCGGGATTCGCCTTCATCACCAGATAAAACCACGGCGCGGTAATTAGCAGAAATACCGACAAACCGGCTAACCAGTGCATGCGCTTTAACACGGTAAAATCGCGCTGCACCAGACAATAAATAAACACCGCCGTCCCCGGCAAAATAATGCCCATCAAACCTTTGGACAAAACGGCCAGCGCCATACCCGCCCATGCCAGCAACATCCAGTTACGCCTCAGCCTGACATCCGACTCACTTTGCCCCAGCAGCAGGGAAAAAATCCCCAGGGTAATAAAAAACGTCACACCCATATCGAGCGTATTGATGTGGCTCATCATCACATACAGCATGCTGCCCGACAGCAACACCGCCGCAAAGCCGGCCACCTCCCTCCCGAACAGCCGCGAACCTGCGAACCAGACCAGAAAGATCCCCGCAAAACCCGTCAAGCCTGCCCACAGGCGCGATGTCCACTGGTGTTCGCCAAACACGGTATAGGCGGCAGCCGTCGCCCAGTATTGCAGCGGCGGCTTTTCGAAATACTTTAAATTATTCAGCCGCGGCGTCACCCAGTCGCCGGATGCCACCATTTCGCGCGGAATCTCGGCATAGCGTCCTTCATCGGGTTTAATCAGCGTACGATATTCAAGATTGGCAAACCAGATCACCCCGACCACCGCCACCAGCCACCACAATTTCCTGCTCGCAAAAAGACTCATCGTATTTTCCTGGCTACCAGCAATAATGACCCGCCCAAGGGGAATGAAATTCCGCACGCAATCAACCAGCGCTCCAGCTTCATCACACCGCCTAAAATCGTATTGGCCAGTTTGCCGATTTTAAATCCGGCATCCATTTGATCCGCCGCATCCGCCGATTTTTGCAACAGGCGGGACGCGAGCATGACAGGCAATAAAAGCGCCACAAAGGAGCCTGTATACTCGACTTTAAATCCGGCGCGGGTCACGCGATCCCGTAATTCGGCGCCCGTATAGCGGCGCTTGTGATGGGCATAATCGTCCGTGCTGCTCCACAACCAGCGATGCTGCGGCACGGTTAAGATCAGCCCGCCGCCTGCCTGACAGGCCAAATGCATCTGCACCAGCGCCGCCTGATCGTCCTCGATATGTTCGAGCACATCAAAACTGCCTATCAGGTCGAACTCATCGCAAAAGGGAATCGCACAGGCATCCATCTGAAACAAAGTGGCCGTCGGCACGCGCTGTTTAGCAAAATCCAGCCCTTCGGTGAAGATGTCGCTGCCTGAGAGTGCAGCATCCGGATAAATTCGTCTTGTACCCGCCAGCACGAAACCGGTACCGCAGCCTATCTCCAGGATATTTTGACGAACCGGAAAATAGCGCATCATGCAGTCCTGTAAAATCGCGTTGCGGGCAATAAACCAGAAGTGTCCGGCCTCGACCGCCGCGTAGCGCTGAAAGGTATCGGGGTTAAACCCGTCGTTCTGCCCGGCTAAGTCCGGCGCGAACGCCATAAAGCCGCCGCGTTCACTCGGAACTTCTGCGCATGCAGGGCAGCGCCAGTCGCTACTGTTAAAGGGTTGTTGGCAGGCCAGACAAAATTTCATGAATTCATTCGCGGCAAAAAGCCAAAAAGATAGCAAAGTCGGATTTTAACGCGTCCGGCACCAATGCTCCAACTTTATGCGGCGGAGACTGTATTATCCGGCGTTAATTACAGACGGACCTGATCTGCAAAATATTCGTCTGCCCTTGCAATACAAGTTCAATGCCAGCCTGCTTTAAGGTGCGCAGACACTGCCCTGCCGCCACCGTCTGAATCTGCTCAACCGTCCCCTGATGTTGAATCAGTTTTTTAATGGGGGGCGTTGCCTCCAGCAATTCATACAGCCCCACCCGCCCTTTATAGCCCGACCCTTCACACTCGCGACAGCCGTGTGCGGCGTAGAGAGAAAATCCCCCATCGGCATTGAGATATTTTTTTCTCCAGCTCTGTATCACCTGCTCGGGAAGCTGCGGTGTTCCTGTGCAATACTCCTCCGCCAGCGACTGAATTTCTTCATCGGTCGCGGTGTAAATTTCCCGGCATTCCTGACAGTAGCGCCGTGTCAGGCGCTGCGCCAGAATACCCACCAGCGCATCGGAAAAGTTAAACGGATCCATCCCCAGATCCAGCAGTCTCACCAGAGACTCGGCCGCGCTGTTGGTGTGCAGGGTAGAAAACACCATATGTCCGGTGAGCGATGCCTGAATAGCGATTTTTGCCGTTTCAACATCGCGTATTTCACCGACCATAATGATGTCGGGATCAGCGCGCAAAAAGCTGCGCATGGCAGCGGCAAAGGTCCAGCCGATATTCGCGTTGATCTGAACCTGACGCAACCCCTCCTGAGTGATTTCGATCGGATCCTCCGCCGTCCATATCTTGCGCTCGGGCGAATTGATAAAGCCGAGCACCGAATGCAGGGTCGTCGTCTTGCCGGAGCCTGTCGGCCCGCAAATCAGGAAAAGCCCGTAGGGCCTTTCCACCAGTTCTTTCATGCGTGCCAATACATCGGCCGGCAGCCCGATCAATTCCAGCGGCATAGGCTTAGCCCCTGTCAGCACGCGCAAAACGACGTCTTCGAGCCCGTTGGCCGTCGGCACGGTCGCGACGCGAAATTCGACCTTATGATCCTGACTCAGTTTAAGTTCGATTTTGCCGTCCTGCGGGCGGCGGCGCTCGGAAATATCGAGTTTCGCCATAATCTTAATTCTGGAAATCAGCGCCTTTTTAAAGGAGGGCGGAAATTCAAAATACTTGCTAATCACCCCGTCACGGCGAAACCTGACCTGCGTATTGCGCTTATCCGGGTAAGTTTCGATGTGTATATCCGACACGCCCTGATTATAGGCATCCAGCATCATCTTATTGACCAGTCCTACCAGGGTATTGTCCGTTTCAGCTACCAGCTCCTCACCTGACTCCTCGCCGCCGCCATCGAAGGTCATGCCGACAGCCAGCTCGTCTATCCGCTGCCGGCTGACCTTGTCGTTGCGCAACTCATTGATGACAAAAACAATGTCCTCGCGTGCCGCCAGCACCGGCACGACGGTCAGATGGGTGATGACGCGCAGCTCATTGAGCGGCTCCCACAACAAGGGATTTTCCATCGCCACGATCAGCGAGTGATCCGTGTGGTAGAGCGGCAAAATAGAATATTTAGTGACGAAATTGATCGGCACCAGATGAAAGGTGGACGGTTCAACAAAAAACTTCCGTACGTTGACAAAAGGAATGCCGAGTTTCTTGGCCAGCATGCTCTGAACAACTTCCGTGTTCACAACGCCCATGTTGATCAAAATTTCGCCCAGGGCAACTTTTTTATCCGTGCGCTGTTTAGTCAGCGCTTCTTGCAACACTTCAGGTGTAATCAGATTTTCATTGACCAGCATGTCGCCCAGTTTCAGCACCGTACCCGACTGACGCCCCAGTGCGGCAACCAGCTGCTCGGAACTGACAATCTGCTCATTGGTCAGATACTCGCCTAGTCGCTGATGGCGTAACTGATCTTGCATCTCTAGCCCGGAATTGATTTCTTTGTGAGTGGCAATTTTTTCCTCAATCAGCATCTGACCGATTTTCTTGCCTATCTGATAGTGTTTGATTGAAACGGCAGGAATAAAACAGCGGATCACCGATTCATCGGTATGCACCAAAAATAGATAAAGTCCGGTTTTATCAATGGCGAAACCGACGGTTTCCCCGTCCAGTCGTTTATCGTTGACGAACACGATCGAGCACGCCTGTTTCTCGGACGCGCCAAACACAGTATGGGTATCATTGATCAGGCCGGAAATTTTAATCAGGTGTACCGGATGCAACAGCCGCAGGTAATTGACTGACTCCTCCTTCAGCCTGGAAATCCCCCCGTTAAAAGGCTGAATTTTGAACACACCCTCTTCAGGTGCAAAGCGCGTCAGGTCGCCAAAATACTCCTGTCCGTCACTGGCAATAATCAGGCAAGGTTCGCTGTCGAAAGACTCTAAATCTTCTTCGAATTTATAGTAAAAGGGCGTTGGCCACAGACTCAGTTTCATATGCACTCCTGACAGCAGTTTATTCGATTCAGTCGCGAATTATCCATCAATTCAGCCGGTACAGGTTCAGACGCCCCGCTCAGTCACTTCAGTTTTTGCCCAGCCGGATGCGAAGGTAATGCGTAAGGCGTCACCCATCGCCAGATGCTCGGCAGCACAGACCAGACGCCCCTCGCCGTCCTGTACCAGACTATAGCCCCGCGCCAGCACCTGTTGTGGATTGAGCAATCCCAGATGCTGCACTGCCGTCGCTAGCCTTACCTGTTTGCGGCTTTGCCCGGTTTGCATCGCCTGCACCAGACGGCTCGCCTGATGCGCGAGCTTATCCTGCATGCGGTGAAAATCGCTGCCCGCACCGCGCAATCGAAGCGTATAAGACTTGCAACGCCACATTTCCTGCTGCAGTCCGTGCGAAAAATTACGCTGCAAACGCTGCTGAATCTGATCGAGCTGCATCGATTTTTGCTTTAATTTCTCTGACGGATGAACCACCCGACGCTGGAGATAATCGAGCGATTGCATGGCGTTGTGCAGACGGTTACGCTGCGAGCGTAACAAATGCTGCGCGGTATCCCGCAGCCCTTTGAGCAGCGTCTCGCGATCGGGCACAACGCGCTGCGCTGCGGCGGTCGGCGTGGGTGCCCGCTCATCGGCCACAAAATCGGCAATGGTAAAATCCGTCTCATGCCCCACCCCGCTGACGATCGGAATCGCGCTGGCAAAAATGGCACGGGCGACCGCTTCCTCGTTGAATGCCCACAAATCCTCGATGCTGCCGCCCCCCCTGCACAGGATCAGCACGCTGCATTCATTGCGATCAGAGGCCGTCTGTATGGCTGCGGCAATTTTTTCCGCACTGCCCGCACCTTGCACCGGCGTGGGGTACAAAATAACCGGAACACCGGGCAGACGCCGCTTTAAGGTCGTCAACACATCGCGCAGTGCGGCAGCCTGAGGAGAGGTAATAATGCCGACACGCCGGGGAAACGCCGGCAACGAACGTTTGCGTGCCGCATCGAACAGTCCTTCATCCTCCAGTTTTTGTTTGAGTCTGGCGAACTGCTCATATAACACCCCCAATCCTGCCGGACGCAGTTGCTCGACGGTCAGCTGAAAATCACCGCGCGCCTCGTAGAGGGAGGCAACCGCGAGCAACTCAACCTGACTTCCGTTCGCAATCGTGTTATCCAGCGACTGATTTTTGTGCCTAAACATCACACAGCGCACCTGCGCCTGTTCGTCCTTGAGCGCGAAATACCAGTGTCCGGAAGCGGCTTTGACCAGATTGGATATTTCGCCGCGCACCCATAGCGCCGGCACATTGCCTTCCAGTAACTGATTGATTGCACGGGTGAGTTCAGCAACACGCATTACGCGCGGTTTTGTATCTAAAAAAAGGTGTTCAGACATATTGACAATCCAGAATTATTCACAAACCCAGAAAACACGCTGCATAGCGAGCAGTCATCCGCAACAAAACCGCAACACTTACATCAACATATTGATTATAAAAGATAATTTATCTTACTAAAAAACAGGCAGCATAAGAAAAACCCTTATGACTCACCGCTTTAAAGCAGAAGCACGCAGCTTTATCCACAGAGTTATCCACAGATATTGTGGGTAAACTAAAATACGCTTTGATAACGCGGGATTAGCGCAATCTTATTAACAAGTGCTTGAGATGTCTTGCTCAACGGGTCGCGACACGCTACAGTTACGCGTTATCAATCCTTGAAAAATCCGCCGTCCATCGTTGGAAACGGCGCAGATTCGACAATTTAAGCACATTTGGAGAATACCCGTGTTTGCAATCGTAGAAGCGGCTGGCTGGCCGATCTGGTTTTTAATTTTTGCGTCCATCATTGCCACCGGTTTAATCACCGAGCGTCTCATCTATCTGCGCCGCAGCCGCATTGCGCCGCCGGGATTACTCGATGAAGTGGTCAAGGAACTCAAGCAGCGCGGTGTCAGCGAAGGCATGCTGGCTAAACTTGCCAAACACTCACCTCTGGGATGCATTTTTGCCGCCGGCCTCAAGAACATCAAAAGCACGCCTGAAATCATGAAAGAGTCGATCGAGGAAGCAGGACGCGCGACCTCGCACGATCTGGAACATTTTCTCACCACGCTCGGCACCATCGCGTCGATCAGCCCCTTACTGGGCTTGTTCGGTACCGTGGTCGGCATGATCGAAATTTTCGGCGCTCAAACGGCGGCCGGCAACAGTCCGGCGATTCTGGCGCACGGCATTTCTGTTGCGCTGTACAACACCGCCTTCGGCCTGATCGTTGCAATCCCGAGCATGATTTTTTACCGTCATTTCCGCGCCAAGGCCGACAGTCTGACCATAGAGATGGAGCAACAGGCCATCAAGCTGGTTGAAATCGTGCACGGTCAGCGCAAAGGTTAAACAATGAATTTTCAACGCGGACGCACTCGTGAAGAACCGGAAATCAATCTGATTCCGATGATAGACGTATTGCTGGTCATCCTGATCTTTTTGATGGTCACCACCAGCTATGCAAAATATTCCGAATTGCAGATCAACCTGCCGCAGGCGGGCGGGAGCGCGGAAGCTCAGACAGCACAGCCCGTCAACGTCGCCATCGATGCCACCGCCCATTATGCAATCAACAATGCCACGCTGAAGTTCACCGATATCAGCGCGTTAGCTGCCGCGCTTAAAACAGCGGCAGGATCGCAGACCGATCCTGTGATCGTCATCAATGCAGATGCGAAGACCCCGCATCAGGCGGTCATTAACGTGATGGAAGCCGCCCGCAAGACAGGCTTTGGCCGCATTACCTTCGCCACACAGAACGAAGCGAACTAGCCGGCATGGCGGGAATCGAGGCGCTCTGGTATCAGCGTAACTGGCGACACCTGCTCCTGCTGCCTGCAAGCTGGCTGTTCGGCGCAATGGCAGCCCTGCGCCGAACACTGTACCGACACAGCGTCTTACGCAGTTTTAAGCTCTCCGTACCGGTAATCGTCATCGGCAACATCAGCGTAGGCGGCACAGGAAAAACCCCGCTGACCCTAAAACTGGCACAACAACTGTCCAATGCCGGCCGTCATCCTGTCATCATCAGCCGGGGCTTCGGCGGAAATAAAGCGCAGCAGGCGGTCACCCCCGGGAGTAGCGCAGAGGAAGTCGGCGACGAACCCAAGCTGATGGCACAGCGCGGCATCTGCCCCGTCTGGGTGGGGCGTGACCGGGTTGCCACCGCGCAGGCCGCTTTACAGGCACATCCTTTATGCGATGTTATCCTGTGCGACGATGGCCTGCAGCATTACCGCCTGCAGCGCGACGTGGAAATTGTCGTCATCGATGGCGTACGCCGTTTCGGTAACGGCTATCTGCTCCCCGCAGGCCCCCTGCGCGAACCCGTTTCACGTCTGGCATCAGTCGATGCCGTGGTGATCAACGGCGGAAAAAACACCCCGGGCCAATATTCGATGCACTTGTCGGGCGACATTTTCTACCATTTGAACGACCCGAAAAAAACCGCGACGGCGCTCGATTTTAAGAATTTACGCATACACGCAATCGCCGGCATCGGTCACCCGCAACGCTACTTCGACCATCTGTCCACACTGGGACTGACCGTCACGCCCCACGCATTTCCCGACCATCACCCCTACACACAGGACGAACTGATCTATCCTGATTGCGATGCACTACTCCTGACTGAAAAAGATGCGGTAAAATGCGCCGCATTCGCTGATGACAAATACTGGGTATTGCGTGTCGATGCCCAGATTGACCCAGCCCTGACCGAACACCTACTGCGAAAGATTGCCACTCATGGACGCTAAACTGCTCGACATTCTGGTCTGCCCGCTGTGCAAATCCCCGCTGATTTATCGCAAGAACGAACAGGAATTGATTTGCCGTGCAGACCGCCTGGCCTTCAAAATTGCCGACGGCATTCCGGTGATGCTGGCCGATGAAGCACGCAAACTGTCCCCCGAAGAAGCCGAAGCACTCTAAGCTGAGACGACCATGATCGCGTTTAATGTCGTCATCCCGGCACGCCATGCATCCACCCGACTGCCCGGCAAGCCGCTGCTCCACATCGCGGGCAAGCCCATGGTCGTGCGTGTCGCCGAACAGGCAGCCAAAAGCGGCGCACAGCACATCTGGATTGCCACCGACCATCACGCCATCGCCAATGTAGTGCATGAGCATGGTTTTAAGGCCTGCCTCACGCGCGACACCCACATCAGCGGCACGGATCGTATTGCGGAAGTGGTTGAGCGTCAGGGCTGGCCGGATGACACGATCGTCGTCAATGTGCAGGGCGATGAACCCCTGATGCCGCCGGAGCTGATACGCGCGGTCGCGCAGCATCTGCACGAACATCCTGAATGCGCGATAGCCACCGCCTGTCACACCCTGCACGACGAAGCGTCGATGCGCAATCCGAACATCGTCAAGGCCGTGCTCGACAAACAAGGCAATGCGATGTATTTCAGCCGCGCACCCATCCCCTATCCGCGCGATGCCTTTGCCGCCGGAGAAGGCTTACCGGCCGACTTACCCGTCCTCCGACACATCGGCATCTATGCCTATCGCGCCAGTTTTTTGCGCGATTACGGTCAGCTTTGGACGACCCCGGTGGAGCAATACGAATCGCTCGAACAATTACGCGCGCTGTATCACGGTTACAAAATCGGCGTCGTTATTGCAGACAGCGCGCCGCCCGCGGGCGTTGACACCGCAGAAGATTTGCAAGCAGCCATAGAAATATTTAAAAGAACGGTTAGTAGTGAGTAGCACGTAAAACTCACCCCACTGACTACTCACCACTTACCAAGAAAGGATTAACCATGCGCGTCATACTTTTAGGTGCACCCGGAGCCGGAAAAGGCACTCAAGCTACTTTCATCAAGGAAAAATATAACATCCCGCAAATTTCCACCGGCGACATGCTGCGCGCAGCGGTCAAGGCAGGCTCTGCACTGGGATTGGCGGCCAAGAGCATTATGGATGCGGGCGGCCTGGTTTCCGACGACATCATCATCAATCTCGTCAAAGAGCGCATCAAGGATGCAGACTGCAAAGACGGTTTCCTGTTCGACGGTTTTCCGCGCACCATCCCGCAGGCACAGGCAATGAAAGACGCCGGCATCCCGATCGATTTCGTGGTGGAAATCGACGTAGCCGACAGCGAGATCATTCAGCGCATGAGCGGTCGCCGCGTGCATCCGGCGTCAGGCCGGACTTATCACACCGTATTCAATCCGCCCAAAGTCGCAGGACGCGACGACATCACCGGTGAAGAACTGGTACAGCGTCCGGACGACGTTGAAGAAACCGTGATCAAACGCCTGAACGTGTACCACGACCAGACAAAACCGCTGGTGGAATATTATCAAGCCTGGGCGGCAACGGGCGATACCGCGGCGCCCGTATCGGTCAAAATTGCCGGCGTCGGCAGCGTAAACGACATCTGCAACAACATCTTCGCCGCACTGACACGATGATTATGACAACCAAACCTGTTCTGACGCTGGCTGATGCCAAACGCATTGCGGCGGCGGCCGATGTAGAAGCGTTGCGCAATAACTGGCGCGTGGTCATTGCGGTGGTGGATGACGGCGGTCATTTGCTGTATCTGCAACGCAGTCACGACACTCAGTTCGGCAGCATCGAAACGGCGATTGCCAAGGCCTATGCCGCAATTGCCTTCCGGCGCGCGACCAAAACCTCGGAAGATGCCGTTCTGAGCGGACGCCTGATTCATCTGGCCTTGCCCAGCGTTATTCCGGCCGAGGGTGGCGTACCGTTGCTGATCGACGGCATCGTGGTTGGCGCTTTAGGGATCAGCGGCGTGCGTTCATCCGAAGACGGACAAATCGCAGCCGCAGGTCTGACCGCCTTAAATCAGATGACATAGTTTCGCACAGCGCTCCGATACTGCTATGATTATGTCCGTCAGGAAACACTGACCGGGTGGCGTTAATTATAGCGGTTCAACTCAGGGAGAAAATCATGTCAGATGGCCTAGGCTTTGCGCTGTTGTGCTCCGTTGTTGCAATCTTGTATGGCGTATTTTCAATCAAATGGATACTCGCCAAACCCACCGGCAGTGAGCGAATGCGGGAAATCGCCGCCGCCATTCAGGAAGGCGCATCCGCTCACGGCACCAACATCATCGCAGGCTTAGGCGTCTCGATGAAGTCCACCGCAGCTCCCGTCCTTGTGGTCTGTATGGCGATCATGGGCGCGTATTCGATGGCGGGGCTCTATGGCATTGCCATCGCGGCCACCGCGATGCTCTCGATGACCGGCATCATTGTCGCGCTCGACGCCTACGGCCCGATCACCGATAACGCCGGCGGCATCGCGGAAATGTCCAAACTACCCGATGAAGTGCGCGTTATTACCGATGCGCTCGATGCGGTGGGCAACACCACCAAGGCCGTCACTAAAGGCTATGCGATTGGATCGGCAGGGCTTGCCGCCCTCGTGCTGTTCGCCGACTACACCCACGCACTGGAAGCGCATCTGGGTGTGGTGACGAGCTTCGATTTATCCAACCACATGGTGATCGTCGGGCTCTTTATCGGCGGCATGATCCCCTATCTGTTCGGTGCCATGGGCATGGAAGCCGTCGGCCGTGCTGCGGGTGCGGTGGTGGTTGAAGTGCGCCGCCAGTTCAGGGAAATCCCCGGCATCATGGAAGGGACCGGGAAACCGGAATACGGCACCTGTGTCGACATGCTCACCAAAGCCGCCATCCGTGAAATGATCCTTCCCTCGCTGTTGCCTGTTGCAGTCCCCGTTGTCGTCGGCCTGACGCTAGGCCCGCAGGCACTGGGAGGCGTGCTGGTCGGCACCATCATCACCGGCATCTTCGTCGCAATCTCCATGACGGTCGGCGGCGGCGCATGGGATAACGCCAAGAAATACATCGAAGAAGGGAATTTTGGCGGAAAAGGTTCTGAAGCCCACAAGGCCGCAGTCACGGGTGACACCGTCGGCGACCCATACAAAGATACGGCAGGCCCTGCAATTAACCCATTGATTAAAATCATCAACATCGTCGCCCTGATGATCGTCCCGTTGCTTTAAAAAACAAATAGAAAACAAATAGGGTCAGAGTCGATTAGAACAAATAGAAAACAAATAGGGTCAGAGTCGATTAGAACAAATAGGGTTTCAAGAACAAATAGGGTCAGAGTCGATTTAATTTTCTATTCTTCTTTCTTTTCGAGTCTGACCCTTATTCTTCTTATTCTTACTGATCAATTACTGCTTATTGACAGCCGTTACAGCGGCGAGAGCAGTACGTTGTCGCGCAACTTTTTCAGCTGATCGCGAAAATCGGCGGCCTTCTCGAATTCCAGATTTTTCGCCGCGGCCAGCATCTCTTTTTCCAGCCGGTTTATTTCTTTGGCAACTTGCGCACGGCTCATCGCCAGATACTTAGCCTGCTCCTGCGCCGCCTTCTGGTGCGCTCTTGCATCATCGATTTCATAGGTCCCCTCAATAATGTCCTTGATGCGTTTTTGAACGCCTTGCGGGGTAATGCCGTGTTCAAGATTGTGCGCCACTTGTTTGGTACGGCGACGCTCCGTTTCATCCATCGCCCGCCGCATCGAATCGGTGATTCTGTCCGCATATAAAATCGCCGTACCGTGCAGGTGCCGTGCCGCGCGGCCGATGGTTTGAATCAAGGATCGCTCTGAGCGCAAGAAACCTTCCTTATCCGCGTCCAGTATCGCCACCAGCGACACCTCGGGGATATCCAGTCCTTCGCGCAGCAAATTGATACCGATCAGCACATCGAATTCGCCCAGCCGTAAATCCCTAATGATTTCGACGCGCTCGACGGTGTCGATGTCCGAATGCAGATAGCGCACCTTGATGCCGTGTTCGGACAGATAGTCCGTCAGATCCTCCGACATGCGCTTGGTTAAAGTCGTCACCAGCACGCGCTCGCCAACTTGAATACGCAAGCGGATTTCCGACATCAAATCGTCCACCTGATTGATCGCAGGCCGCACAAGAATCACCGGATCAACGAGCCCGGTCGGGCGCACGACCTGTTCGACCACCTGCCCCGCATGTTCAGCCTCGTACACGGACGGGGTCGCTGAGACAAATACACTCTGGCGCATGATGTGCTCGAATTCGTCGAACCTCAAGGGACGATTGTCCATCGCGGAGGGCAGCCTGAATCCGTACACCACCAGATTCTCCTTGCGTGCCCGATCCCCCTTATACATCGCCCCCACCTGAGGAATCATCACGTGACTCTCGTCCAGGAACATCAGCGCATTGGGCGGCAGATAGTCCAGCAAGGTGGGCGGCGGATCGCCGGGATTTCTGCCCGACAGATGGCGTGAATAATTTTCAATCCCCTTGGTAAAGCCGATCTCGGTCAGCATCTCCAGATCGTGACGGGTACGCTGCTCGATACGCTGCGCCTCGATGAGTTTGTTTTCCCCGATAAAATATTTAATGCGCCCGGCCAGCTCCACCTTGATGGTCTCGATTGCCTGCAACACGGTCGCACGGGGCGTGACGTAATGACTGGAAGGATAAACCGTGTAGCGCGGCACTTTTTGCTGAATATGTCCGGTTAAAGGGTCGAACAGAGACAACGTTTCCACCTCGTCGTCAAACAGGGTGATGCGCAGCGCCTGCTCGCTGCTTTCCGCCGGAAACACATCGATCACATCGCCCCTGACGCGAAACCGCCCGCGCGTAAAATCAATGTCGTTGCGCTCGTACTGCATCTCGATCAGACGTTTAATGATATCGCGCTGGTGCATCTTCTCGTTGTTGCGCAGATGCAAAATCATGCCGTGGTAATCGACCGGATCGCCGATACCGTAGATCGCCGACACGGTTGCGACGATGATGCAGTCTTCACGCTCCAAGAGCGCCTTAGTGGCTGACAGCCGCATCTGTTCGATCTGCTCGTTGATCGCCGAATCCTTCTCGATGAACACATCGCGCGACGGCACATAGGCCTCAGGCTGATAATAGTCGTAATAGGAGACGAAATATTCCACCGCATTCTCGGGAAAAAAATCGCGCAGCTCGGAATACAGTTGTGCGGCCAGCGTCTTGTTCGGTGCCATCACCATCGCAGGACGCCCGCAACGCGCGATCACATTGGCCATGGTGTAGGTTTTGCCGGAGCCTGTCACCCCAAGCAGCGTCTGGAATGCCAGACCATCGTTGATACCTTCGACCAGTTGTTCGATGGCGGTCGGCTGATCGCCTGCAGGCTCAAACGGCTGATGCAAGCGATAGGGACTATCCGGGAAAGTTTTGATGTTCATGCCGCATATTGTACGGCAACGGATACAGTTTTCGTGCGCCAGCTGGCACAAGCCGTCCTGAAAATCGCCTGCAGCAGCCACAAAAACAGAGTATTCTGACCGGCACGGATCAGTAAAACAGAGGGGAACGCCATGACACACGCTTTGCGAACTATTTTCATATCAATCACGCTGCTGCTCACCGCGTGCAGTGCAACCGCCTTCCACGTCGGCAATGATTTTGACGTCATGGTCTTTTCGAACAGGGTCACGCGAGGCACGACCTCACAGACGGAGGTACGCAGCTGGCTCGGTGTACCGGCCAGTACGGGCGTCAGAGTCGAAACCGATGGCGCACGCTATGAAGAATGGACCTATTATTTTGCTGCGGGTACGCTCTCAAATGTATCTGGAACGCAGCTCAAATCATTGCAAATCAAATACGACACGCGCGGCATCGTGCAAGGCTACAACTGGTCCATCCCGGCGCACTAAACCGAAAGTTGTGTGCGGGTTATTTGCTCTTCAATGCGATCAGCACCGCCCATGTGCCCAGCGCAAGGTAGCACAGCAGTGACCACTCTGGAATGCCCAGCGTGAGGAATGTCCAGCCGCGTGCTGCGCACTCACCGGAGCCGTGCATCAGCTCTTTCAATACGTTGGCCATCGGCATGGTTTCTAACATGTAATCGAGCCCCGGTCCGCAGGCGGGAACCTGATCGGATGGCAGATGCTGTATCCAGATATGGCGCGCAGCGACCGCAATACCGGATGCCGAGAACAGCGTAATCAGCGCGGCGTAAATGCGTGCACCCGGACGTTTAGGGCCGTGGGTTGCCGCGATCAGATACAGCGCCAGAATGACGATAAAAATCACGCGCTGCACCATGCACAACGGGCAGGGATCCTGATGTTTGACGTATTGCAGATAAAAGCCAAATCCCATCAAACCACTTGCATACAGGAAACCTGCCAGATACAGCCAGCTATTCGAAATACGCCGCCAGAAATTAAACATGTTATTCAGCCTCGTCTATCCAGGTCGCCTGTATCGCTTCGAGCACTTTTTCACCGCCATGGCCGTGATCATCGGCAAATCCTTCCAGATCGACGACCCAGTTGTGCAAATCGACAAAGCGCACGGTACGCGGGTCAGTGTCGGGATATTTTTCAACCAGCGCAATGGCAATGTCGCGCACGTCTATCCATTTCATGCTAGCCCTCCTTCACCATGTTGATCGTATATTTCGGTATTTCAACCACCAGATCGGTATTGTCCACCAGCGCCTGACAGGACAGGCGCGAATTCGGCTCCAGCCCCCAGGCCTTGTCCAGCATGTCGTCTTCAAGTTCGTCGGCCGGATTAAGTGAATTTAATCCCTCACGAATAATGACGTGACAGGTGGTGCAGGCGCAGGATTTTTCGCAGGCGTGTTCGATGTCGACACCATTCTGCAGCAACGCATCACAAATGGAAATCCCGGCATCAACATTAAACAGCGCACCACTCGGGCACAATTCTTCATGCGGCAATACGATAATTTGCGTCATTATTTTATATCCAGATCAGAAATATTTTTGCCGGACAGTGCACGGGTCACGCTCTTATCCATACGGGCCTGAGCAAAACTGACGGTCGCCTCATTCAAGGCTGTCATGGCGCGTTTAATCAACTGCTGACCACCACCTTGCAGCGCTTCACGCACGCCCGCGATTTTGGCTTCGATATGCGCACGCTGGACAACATCCAGTAAATCGCCATCCTGCGCCAGCGCATTTTGCACAGCCTCGCACAGCTGATTCGCCTCGGTTTGCTGCTCGCGTTGTGCTCGCGCCTGCATATCATCGACGGCATGCTGTGCGGACTCTTGCAGCATGCGGGTAATGTCAGCATCCGACAAGCCGTAGGACGGCTTGACGACGATCGCCGCCTCGATGCCGCTTGCCATCTCGCGTGCCGCCACGTTAAGCAAACCGTCCGCATCAACCTGAAAGGTCACACGAATGCGTGCGGCACCGGCCACCATGGCAGGAATGCCTCTTAACTCGAATTTCGCAAGCGAGCGGCAATCGCTCACCAGTTCCCGTTCACCCTGCACGACATGCAGACTCATCGCCGTCTGTCCGTCCTTATAGGTGGTGAACTCCTGTGCGCGCGCCGTAGGTATGGTGCTGTTACGCGGAATCACTTTTTCAGCCAGCCCGCCCATGGTCTCCAATCCCAGCGACAGCGGAATCACATCGAGCAACAGCCAGTCATCTCCGGTACGGTTACCGGCCAGCAAATTAGCCTGTATCGCAGCTCCCAACGCCACGACCTTATCAGGATCGAGATTCGTCAGCGGCGTCTGCCCGAAAAACTCGCCCACCGCCTGCTGAACCTGAGGCATACGGGTCGCGCCCCCCACCATCACCACGCCCTTCACATCGGCAACGGTGAGTTTTGCATCGCGCAGCGCACGGCGCAACGGTTGCAAGGTGCGCTGAATCAGATTTTGCGACAGGGAGTGAAACTCAGCCTGCGTCAACACGTTGTCAATCAATTCACCGCTTGAGAGCACCGCCGTAATGCGTGCCTCCGGATAGTCAGTGAGTTGCTCCTTGGCAGTACGCGCAAGCGTCAGCAACAATCGCGTGTCGCGGGGATTGAGCGCGGAGAGCTGATTTTTTTCCAGCAGCCAGCAATGAATGCGCTGATCGAAATCATCTCCCCCCAGCGCCGAGTCGCCATTGGCCGCCAGCACCTCGAACACCCCGCGCGACAGACGCAGAATGGAAATATCGAAGGTGCCACCGCCCAAATCGTACACGGCGTAAACGCCTTCCGAGGCATTGTCCAGACCATAGGCAATCGCCGCCGCAGTAGGCTCGTTGAGCAGGCGCAGCACGTTGATTCCTGCGAGTTTTGCGGCATCCTTGGTCGCCTGCCGCTGCGCATCGTCAAAATAGGCAGGCACCGTAATCACGGCCCCTACCAGCTCGCCACCAAGAGACGCTTCGGCGCGCTGTCGCAATACCTTCAAAATTTCGGCTGACACTTCGACCGGACTCTTGACGCCCGCCACCGTGCGCAGTTGCACCATGCCGCCCGGCTCACCGGTTTCCACGAAACGGTAAGGCAGACGGCTGGTATCCCCCACATCCGTCAGGCCGCGTCCCATAAAGCGCTTTACCGACACGATGGTATTGACTGGATCCTCGCTCTGAGCGAGTTGCGCCGCTTCACCTGCGACGACACCGCCATCAGCCCCATAACGCACTACAGACGGCAGCATCGCACGGCCATGCTCATCGTTCAGCACCACGCTGATGCCATTGCGCACGGTCGCGACCAGAGAATTAGTGGTTCCCAGATCAATGCCCACGGCCAGCCTGTGCTGGTGCGGGGCCGTACTCAAACCGGGTTCGGAAATTTGTAGTAACGCCATGTGGAGTAGTCAGTAGTGAGTCGTAAGTGGTTGATCGTTTTTAGCAACTCACGACTAACCACTCTCCACTCACCCGTTTTAGTTATCTAGTTCGTCGTAAGCGGAATGAATTTCTTCCGCGAGTTTTTCCATGAAACGCAGCTTGCGCACGAGGCCGGCAGCAACCGGATAGTCATGTTCGGTATCTATTTTATCGCGAAGCTCGGCTTCCAGTTCACGCGTTTCAATTTTCATGCGAGCATCAAGCGTGTCGAGGGCGGCGATATCACGCGATTTTTCAGCATCCACGACCGCCTCGCGCCACTCCATCTGCGCCATCAGAAACTCAACCGGCATGGCCGTATTGGTTTCTTCCTGCGTATCGACGCCCTTAAGTCCTAATAGATAGCGCGCGCGTCGTATCGGGCTTTTCAGCGTCTGATAAGCTTCGTTAACGCGTGTGGAGCGCTGCATCGCCTGCCGCTGTTCGGAATCTGACAGGCTGGCCGATTTGTCCGGATGAACCTTCGCCTGCAAGGCGCGGTAGTTGAGTTCAAGTTGCGCGGCATCGAGCTCAAAAACTTCGCTCAATCCTAACAACTCAAAGTGATTTTTTGCTGCGTCAAAATTCCGCATCAAACCTGAAAACTCTCGCCGCAACCACATGCGTCCTTGACGTTCGGGTTATTAAACTTGAATCCTTCGTTCAATCCTTCGCGGGTGTAATCGAGCTCCATTCCTTCGATATACGGCAAGCTCTTAGGATCGACCAGTACCGTTACACCAAAACTGTCGAACTGCAAATCATCTGCCTCAAGGGCGTCGGCGAATTCCAATTTATAAGCCATGCCGGAACACCCGCTGGTACGAACCCCGATGCGCAAGCCGATGCCACGACCTCGTTTGGCGATAAAGTTCTTCACATGTTTTGCCGCTGCTTCAGAAAGCGTTACGCCCATTTTTCTCTCCGCTTAACAACTGCCCGTGCAGGCCGAAGTTTCAACATTTTCGCCGTGCTTGGCCTTGTAGTCGGCCACCGCGGCCTTGATCGCATCTTCGGCCAGAATCGAGCAGTGAATTTTCACCGGCGGCAGTGCCAGCTCTTCGGCGATCTGGGTGTTTTTGATCTGCAATGCCTGATCGACTGTCTTGCCCTTGACCCATTCGGTCACTAAAGAACTGGATGCAATCGCCGAACCGCAACCATAGGTCTTAAATTTAGCATCTTCGATGATGCCATCACGACCGACCTTGATCTGCAATTTCATCACATCCCCACAAGCCGGCGCACCTACCATACCGGTACCTAACCCTTCGTCGTCCTTAGCGAACGAGCCGACGTTGCGCGGATTTTCGTAATGATCTAATAATTTTTCGCTGTAAGCCATTTTATTCTCCAGGATTCGGGATTCGGGATTCAGGAAAGCCGGTTCAGGCTAAATCCTGCATCCTCTATCCTGTTGTTAATGTGCCGCCCACTGCACGGTGTTCAAATCGATACCGTCTTTGTACATTTCCCACAACGGCGATAATTCGCGCAATTTGTCGATTTTGCTCTTCATCAGCGCGATCACATAATCCACTTCTTCGACGGTGGTAAAACGCCCGACCGTAAAGCGGATAGAGCTGTGCGCCAGCTCGTCGCTGCGCCCCAGCGCACGCAACACATAGGAAGGTTCGAGACTCGCCGAGGTACACGCAGAACCGCTGGACACGGCGACATCTTTAATCGCCATAATCAGCGATTCGCCCTCAACGAAATTAAAACTCAGATTCAGGTTATGCGGCACGCGCTGCACCATGTCGCCGTTCAGGTGCACCTCTTCCATATCCATCAGACCTGCCATCAGACGGTCGCGCAAGGTGCGAATGCGCTCATTCTCCGTCGTCATTTCCTCCTTCGCGATGCGAAACGCTTCGCCCATGCCGACGATCTGGTGGGTCGCCAGCGTGCCGGAACGCATCCCGCGCTCGTGACCGCCGCCGTGCATCTGCGCCTCTAACCGCACACGCGGTTTACGCTGCACATACAGCGCGCCGATACCTTTAGGCCCGTAAGTCTTGTGTGCCGAAAACGACATCAGGTCCACTTTCAGTGCCTGCAAATCGATCGCGACTTTACCGGTCGCCTGCGCGGCGTCCACGTGAAACAGAATGCCTTTCTCACGGCAGATTTCACCGATCTGAGCGATATCCTGAATCACGCCGATTTCGTTGTTGACCAGCATGATGGAGGCAATAATCGTATCAGGACGCAGGGCCGCTTTGAATTTTTCAATATCCAGCAAGCCGTTCGGTTCAGGATCGAGATAGGTCGCCGAAAAACCTTCACGCTCAAGTTCACGCACCGTATCGATCACAGCCTTGTGCTCAATCCTCATGGTGACAATATGACGCCCCTTACCCTGATAGAAATGCGCCGCGCCCTTGATCGCAAGGTTGTTCGATTCGGTCGCACCCGAGGTCCAGACGATTTCTTTCGGGTCCGCATTCACCAGCGAGGCAACTTGTTCGCGTGCCAGTTCTACCGCTGCATCCGCCTCCCAGCCAAAGGCATGGGAACGGCTAGCCGGATTGCCGAATTTTTCGCATAAATAAGGGATCATTTTTTCTGCCACCCGCGGGTCAACCGGCGTGGTGGCGGAGTAGTCCATGTAAATCGGTAATTTCATCATTAACCTTTTGTCGTCTGTCGCAACAACTATCTGACTGCCTGCTTATTAATCGAAATCGCGGTAACACCCGATCCTGTTTTCGATTGACCTTCGACCAGCTGCTGCAGATTAATTGAGTCCAGATAGGAGTAAATTCGCTCATTGAGCCCCATCCACAAATTGTGCGTCAAGCAAGGCTGACCGTCACGGCAATCGCCTTTTTCGGCACAATAGGTCGCATCCAAGGGCTCATCCACCGCGACCACGATTTCGGCAATCTTAATTTTTGTCGCTGTTTTGGCAAGGTAATAACCACCCCCCGGGCCGCGCACACTTTCAACCAGATTGCTGCGGCGCAACTTGCCAAACAACTGCTCAAGATAAGACAGCGAAATTTTCTGCCGTTCGCTGATCGATGCCAAGGTTACAGGGCCTCGTCCGCCGTTCATCGCCAAATCAACCATTGCAGTTACCGCAAAACGCCCTTTGGTAGTCAATCGCATGTTATCTCCAGTAATTCTCAGTTCTCAAGTAGAGAGAATAATATAATACCCGAATATTTTAATCAACTATTTTGTTCAAGTGGTTAGGGTCAAATTTATCCGCGGTCGCGCGCTCTTCCTCGACGCAAACACCCATCTTCTCAAGCTGCTGCAAGATAAAATCAATGCGCTGATCAACGGTCACGCTATGCCCCAGCAACCCGTGGATCGCTTTCGACAAAGGATCATTCTGGTCGTTACCGATACCATAGGCATCAAATCCTGCCGTTTTCTTCTTCTCTTCATCGAGTATCCGTGCAGGAATACCCGCAGCCGTAGCCCCCGCAGGGACATCTTTGACCACCACGGCATTCGATCCGATCTTGGCACCTGCGCCCACCCTGATAGGCCCGAGTATTTTCGCGCCCGCACCGACCACCACCCCGTCGCCCAGCGTAGGATGGCGTTTGCCGTGCCGCCACGATGTACCTCCCAGTGTCACGCCGTGATACAGCGTCACGTCATCGCCGATTTCAGCCGTTTCGCCGATCACAACGCCCATGCCGTGATCGATGAAAAAACGCCGGCCTATCGTCGCCCCCGGATGAATCTCGATGCCGGTCAGTCCACGCGTCAAATAGGACAAAAAACGCGCCAGCCATTTAAAATTGGCATGCCACAGGGTATTAGCCAGACGATGGAGCACGCGCGCATGCAAACCGGGATAGCAGGTCAGCACCTCGAACGTGGTGCGCGCAGCCGGATCACGGTCGAATACACTGCGGATATCTTCTCTGAGATTTTTAAACACTAAACATCTTTCTCTTGCTGGTAACGCGCCTTGAGGCGGCCATTGTACTCGGTTGTCACGCTCAATATACCGCGCAGAATGTTGATTTCATCGGCTTCCGGCCGTGCTCTGGCATACAGACGACGCAGCCTCTGCATCATACGCGCCGGATTTTGCGTAGTAAAAAACCCAATCTCATGCAGCGTTTTTTCAAGGTGATTCATAAAGCCTTCGACCTGCTGGTGGGCAGCGGGCTGCAAAGACTGCTCGACCGGCTGATAACTTTGCGCTGCGACCGATAATTCATAGGAAATCACCTGCACTGCAGCTGCCAGATTAAGCGAAGAAAATTCAGGATTGGCCGGAATATTCACCAGCATCTGCGCGCGGCTCGCCTCTTCATTGGTCAGTCCCGACATCTCGGTACCAAACAGCAAAGCCACCGGCAGCGTTTGAGCCTGCACCACCACCTGCGGCATCGCCTCGCGCGGCACGCTCACCTCGTTTGAGATATCACGCTGCCTTGCCGTCATCCCCACGGTCAGCACCACCCCGTCGAGCGCCTCATCGATCGAGGCACACACCACCGCATTTTGCAGCACGTCATCCGCACCCGCCGCCATCGCAGAGGCCTGCGGATCGGGAAAGTGACGCGGGTTGATCAGATAAAGACGGCTCAGCCCCATCGCCTTCATCGCGCGCGCCGCAGCGCCAATATTGCCCGGATGCGTGGTGTGACTTAAGACGACCCGGATATTACTTAAATGATTTTGTTTATACAAAGCTCAATTCCAACTAGAATACGGTACTGGATTCTACCGCTCATTAAACTCGAAAACCGCCACGCCGCAAAAGTTGCCCGAAACAGGGCCGTACGCGCAAGGCAATTTCATCAAAAAGGTCGTAAATATGCATCCCATGCTCAACATCGCGGTGAAGGCCGCACGTCGCGCCGGCAACCTGATCCACCGCAGTACCGATAAGATCGATCACCTGACCATTACCAAAAAATCCCATGCAGATTTCGTCAGTGAAGTCGATCGCGCCGCCGAGCAAACCATCATCCAGACACTGCTGGATGCCTATCCCGACCACGCGATTCTAGCAGAAGAGAGCGGCGCTCACGGCGAGTCCGATTTCGTCTGGATTATCGATCCGTTAGACGGCACCACCAACTTCCTGCACGGCTTCCCGCAATTTGCAGTCTCCATCGCCCTGCAGCACAAAGGCGTGATCACTCAGGCCGTCGTTTACGATCCGACCAAAAACGAGCTGTTCACAGCCACCCGCGGACGCGGCGCCTTTCTCAACGACAAGCGCCTGCGCGTATCCAAACGCATCCACATGACGGACGCACTGATAGGCACCGGTTTTCCCTACACAAATTTCGAACACATGGATGCCTACCTCGGTATTTTCCGCGACCTGATGCAACAGTCCTCCGGACTGCGTCGCCCGGGTTCTGCAGCGCTCGATTTAGCCTGGATGGCAGCGGGCCGTTACGACGGTTTCTTTGAAACCGGCTTAAAAGTGTGGGACATTGCCGCCGGCACCTTACTGATTACCGAAGCGGGGGGGATGGTCAGCGATCTGGCAGGAGGAGACAGTTTCCTCAAGACCGGACACATCTGCGCGGGCAATGCGGAGATCCACCCTAAATTACTCGAAGTCATCGCACCGCATCTGACCGAAGGCCTGAAATAACCTGCAAACATCCGCATCCACTATGCAACAGCATGGCTGGATGCGTTTTTCACCGGGTGCCTTGCGCGAGACATACCGTTAACTTCAAATTCAGAAAATTAAAATACATTTAAGGTAGATCTGACCCGTTAAGCAGAACATGAATTTAATGAATGAATCGATTGAAGTTTTCCCCTGGAACGATAATTTCTCCACCGGCATCCCGCTGATTGATGAGCAGCATAAAAGGCTCATCCATCTGATCAACCTGCTCGCCTGCGGACTTGCCTATCAGTCCGACACTGCAGAACTGGATCGCATTTTCAGCGAGCTTGCCGACTATGCTGCTTATCATTTCAAGACCGAGGAAGCCGTCTGGCATAACCATCTCGCAGGCGACGAATGGGAAGAGGAACATAAGAACTCACACAACCGTTTTGTCGCCGACTTGATTGAACTGAAAAGTAAAAAAGATCATGTATCGGTCAATGAAACACTCAAAGATGTGCTGTCCTTCCTGACCCATTGGCTGGCTTTTCATATTCTCGAGTCCGACAAACACATGTCAAAAGTAGCCCTCGGACTGCAATCGGGCATGACGCTCACCGAGGCAAAGCTGCAGGCGGCAGCCGACATGAGCGGCTCGATGAAAGTGCTGATTGAAACCGTGCTCTCGATGTACGACACACTCTCCAGCCGCACGCTGGAGCTGATCAAAGAAGTCATCGACCGCCAAAAGGCCGAGGCTAAACTTCGCCTTGCCGCCAATGCCATCGAAAATACGCTGGAAGCGATTTGCATTACCGATCAGTGTGCAAACATTATCGATGCCAACCCCGCTTTCCAGCAAATCACCCAGCAGTCGCTCAATGCTTTGATCGGAAAAAATCTGCGTGAGCTTAAATCCGGCCTCAATAATGAACCATTATTCACCGGCATCATAGCAACACTTGCCGAAGAAGGGCACTGGAGCGGTGAAGTTAAGAGCCGTTCTCAAGCAGGCGAAACCTATACAGACTGGCTGACGCTCTCCTCAATTAAGGATGAGTATGGCGCTATTAGCAATTACGTCGGAATTTTTTCCAACTTCTCGCGCCTGTCGGGACAGTGGCACGAACTGCAACATATGGCCAATCACGATGCGCTGACCGGGCTCCCTAACCGGCTGCTGCTCGCCGATCGCATGGAACTGGCGATGGCTCACGCAGAACGCACCGGCAGTTTTCTGGCAATTTGCTATCTGGATCTGGATAATTTCAAACCCGTCAACGACACACTCGGTCATACGGCGGGGGATCTGGTGCTGCGGGAGGTTTCCAAACGCCTGCAAAGCCACCTGCGTCTGAATGACACAGTCTCCAGAGTCGGCGGTGACGAATTCGTCATTCTGCTCAACGATCTGCACAAACCGGATGATTTTGAGGAGCTACTGGTGAGGATACTCAGCGAGATTTGCCTGCCGATCGGCATCAGGGAGCAGCACGTATTCGTTACCGGCAGCATCGGCGTTACCCAGTTTCCGCATGACAGAGGCGAGGCGGACATGCTGCTGGCACATGCTGATTCGGCGATGTATCAGGCAAAAAATCTGGGTAAATCCAGATACCAGCTCTACCAGATTGCAAAAGCAAATTAACCGCGAGCATCCGATGGAAATCAACAAAGCCAATCACACGCCGATGATGCAGCAGTTTTTGCGCATCAAGGCCGAACACCCGGACGGACTGCTGTTTTACCGGATGGGCGATTTTTATGAGATGTTTTTCGAAGATGCCGAGCGCGCCGCAAAACTGCTCGATATCACACTGACACATCGCGGCACATCAAACGGCGTGCCGATCAAGATGTGCGGCATCCCCTATCACGCCGCCGAACAATATCTGGCGCGGCTGGTCAAGCTGGGTCTGTCGGTCGCAATCTGCGAGCAGGTGGGTGATCCGGCAACCAGCAAGGGGCCAGTCGAGCGCAAAGTCATACGCATCGTCACCCCGGGCACCCTGACCGATTCGGCCCTGCTTGACGAAAAACGCGACAACCTGTTGCTGAGCCTGCAACAGCGTAACGGCCTGCTGGGGATGGCCTGGATGAATCTGGCGTCGGGGCAGTTTTATGTCTGCGAGACGACTATTGATAATCTTTCCGCCGAACTTGAACGCCTGCACCCCTCGGAAATTCTGCAAGCGGAGAACTCAAATCTGCTCCCGGCCGCATCCTGCCGGCAGTTGCCCTCCTGGCATTTCGAACTCGACACCGCGCGCCGCACCCTGTGCCAGCAATTTGCCACGCTGGATCTGGCAGGATTCGGCTGCGATGAATACACCGCAGGCCTCGAAGCTGCCGGTGCGCTACTAGGGTATGTCCGGCTCACCCAAGGCCGGACGATGGATCACGTCAGCAGTTTGCAAGTCTACAGCGCCGATCACTACGTGCGTATGGATGCCGCGACAAGGCGCAATCTGGAAATCACCCAGACCCTGCGGGGCGAGGCCGCTCCCACCCTGCTCTCTTTACTCGATATCTGCTCGACCAACATGGGTAGCCGGCTGCTGTCCCACTGGCTGCACCATCCGTTACGCGACCGCGATATTTTGCGCGCACGCCTCGATGCGGTCGATAAATTAACCGAGCTGTCGGATGCGGTACAAACACACTTAAAATCCTGCGTCGATGTTGAACGCATCACCGCACGCATCGCTTTGAAATCAGCCCGCCCGCGCGATCTGTCCGGCCTGCGCGACACACTCACCGCACTGCCAGAGCTGTACGCGACACTGAGTGCCTGCGACACGCCACGGGTTATTGCACTGACCGATGCCCTGCAGGCGGATGTCCATCTCACAGCCCTGCTGCAAAATTCGCTGCGCAGCGACCCGTCCTCCGTGATACGCGAAGGCGGCGTGATTGCCGATGGGTTCGATGCAGAACTCGACGAATTGCGCGGCATACAGACCAATTGCGGCGACTTTTTGCTGGCACTGGAAGCCCGCGAAAAAGCGCGCACCGGCATTTCTACTTTAAAAGTGGAATATAACCGCGTACATGGTTTCTACATCGAAGTATCGGTCGCGCAAAGCGCCAATGTACCGGATGATTATCGACGACGCCAGACGCTCAAAAATGCCGAACGCTACATCACGCCGGAACTCAAAACCTTCGAGGATAAAGCACTCTCCGCCAACGACCGCGCGCTGACCCGCGAGAAATTTCTCTACGATCAGTTAATCGAACAATTAGCGCCCTACATAGCACAGTTGCAACGCATCTCAGGCGCGATTTCGGAACTGGATGTCTTGGCGACCTTTGCCGAGCGTGCCCGCACGCTGCGCTTTACCGCACCGCAATTTACCGGCGATTCCGCAATCCGTATCAGCGGCGGACGCCATCCGGTCGTGGAAGCACAAGTTGAGCGCTTTACGCCCAACGACACCGACTTATCTGACGCGCGGCGCATGCTCTTAATCACAGGCCCGAATATGGGCGGTAAATCCACCTATATGCGTCAGGTTGCCATCATCGCGCTGCTGGCTCATGTCGGCAGTTTTGTGCCAGCGCAACAAGCGATTTTAGGCGAGATCGACCAGATTTTCACCCGCATCGGCTCATCGGATGATCTGGCCAGCGGACGCTCCACTTTCATGGTCGAAATGACGGAGGCGGCCAATATCCTGCACAATGCCACCGCTAAGAGTCTGGTGCTGGTGGACGAAATCGGGCGCGGCACCTCGACCTTCGATGGACTCGCACTGGCCTATGCGATTGCCTGCCATCTGCTGAACAAGAATCAGAGCTATACCTTGTTCGCCACGCATTATTTCGAATTGACGCGTTTATCGGAAGAATTCGCCCAGCTTGCCAACGTGCATCTGACCGCCATTGAACATCAGCACAGCATCGTCTTTTTACACTCGGTCAATGAAGGCGCGGCGAGCCAAAGTTACGGCTTGCAGGTTGCGGCGCTGGCAGGCGTGCCGGCACAAGTCATCAAAACCGCCAAAAAGCAGCTGCGCGTACTGGAACAAAATAGCGCGGCACAAAGTCCGCAGGGCGATTTATTCGCGGCGATACCGGATACGCCGGAACCCGAAGAACATGCGCTACTGGCAGCAATACGCGACATTCAACCCGATGACATGAGCCCGAAAGCAGCGCTGGAAACCCTGTATCAGTTAAAAAAACTACTTTAATCAATACGATGTCGAGATTAACTGTTGACAGTAATCCCATAGCACTAAAAAACGATATTCACGCGGATGCGCGGAGAACGCGGAGAAAAACTAAATATTAAAAAAACCATGATGCAAAATTCAACCAATCGTCCCATTGAAAGCGAATTAGCTTTTGATATGGTTTTGAACTTCTCCGCGCCTCCGCGTGAGATATTCCAAATCTAAATTCCAGCTTCAACAGGCAACGACGACAGAGCGTTAATCAGCCCCGCGCCTGTCAATATGAAATAATCACCCACCCGACTTTCTCGTTCACACCATGAGCAAACTCCGCCATCTGGTCGTATCCGTCTCCGGTCACGGTTTCGGGCATGTCGCACAAACTGCGCCGATCTTAAACGCCTTGCACCAACGCTGCCCGCAACTGCGCATCACCGTACGCTCGTCGGCTCCGGAATCGCATCTGCGCTCACGCATCCACGCGCCTTTTGACTACCTTAACAGCACCGGCGATATCGGCATGATGATGTCATCCGCGCTGGCCGTCGACGTCGAAAAAAGCCGCAGCGCCTATCATGCCTTTCACGCCGACTGGGATGCACGCGTCACCGAGGAAGCGCACCTGTTGAGATCGCTGGGGGCGGACAGGGTATTTTCCAACGTAGGTTATCTGCCGCTGGCGGGCGCACAACGCGCGGGCATTCCGAATGTCGCACTGTGCTCGCTCAACTGGGCGGACATCTACCGCCATTACTGCTGCGATGGGACAGACACGCGCGATGAAATTATCGCCGCGCAAATCCAGTCGAGCTACGCCGGTGCGGATGTGTTTTGGCGCGCCACGCCCGGCATGGCGATGAGCAACCTTGTCAATGTGACACCGGTCGCGCCGATTGCCTCGATCGGCATCGACCGGCGCATTGAATTGAACCGGCATCTTAAATTATCAGCACATGAAAAACTGGTGCTGGTCAGCATGGGAGGCATTAGCAGCCGGTTGCCCGTGAAAAACTGGCCCCGACTGGCGGGCGGGCGCTATTTGATGCAGGCGAACTGCTGGGAGCAACATCCGGACGCCATCAATTTCGAAGCACTCCCGTTCAGTTTCAGCGATTTACTGGCAAGCTCGGACGTACTGCTGTGCAAACCCGGCTATGGCAGTTTCGTTGAGGCCACAGGTTCCGGCGTGCCGGTGCTCTACGTCAACCGGCCCGACTGGCCAGAATCCCCCGCATTGATCGCGTGGCTGAAGCAACAGGGCACCTGCCGTGAAATGTCTCAACAGGCACTGGAGAACGGCGATTTTTCCGATGCGCTGACGCAAATACTCAATGCCCCTGCCGTTAATATCGTCACGCCCAATGGCGCCGAGCAAGTCGCACACTATCTGGCTGAACATTAAAGCCCGTCAGATCTAGTGCACCACATGCAGCGACGGACTCTCCGTTGTCCCTTCAACCTGCAACATGGCGGTGCCCATTCCAGCACGCATCGACAAATCTGCCGAGAGCATGCCGGACAATTTCTGGCGATTCACCGCCAGCGTCCCCGCAGCCTTGACCACACTGTCATTGATCTTGAGCTGACTAAACCGGTATAACTCGCCGGCATAGTTAAACTCGCCGCTCAGCGTGTCAAAATGGGTTCTGCCACCGGGAAGATTTTCACGACTGCGCAAACGCGCCGTTTCAACAATATCCACGCCGTTGACGATGCCCTTGTTGACGTTAAAAACGCCATTAAACACGGCGGCATCGGCAAGTTTTGCCAGACTCCCCGATTGCATTTGAAAGCGCGCCGTACCATCCAGATCACCGCCGAGCAGTTTATTGATATTCTGCAACGGAATAACTTTAGCCTCCAGCGCACCCTGCACACGCCAGCCCTCACGCCAATTGATGCGCGCATCACCTGTCAATACACCGCCGCGGATCCTGCCATCCAGATCGCTGATGCGCATTTCATCCCGGCTTAGCTCGCCGGTCGCCTTTAAATCCTCGAAGATCCAGTTAGGAAATAACGGCAGTGCCCGATCGTGCAGCGTAAGGCTGAACGGCAACTTGGGGCCGGCGTGAAGCTCCAGCGCCAGTTTATGGCCGTCTGCGTTGAATTTTGCCTCTGCAAACCGGCCCGAGGCATCAAAATCCACCTCGCCGCCCACATCGGAAAATTGCACGCTGTCGGATTCGAATTTAGCCTGCATAAAGCCGATGTGTGCAACAGGATAATGCGCATCGCTCGCCGTCTGCTGCAGCCAGTCTGCCACCTGCAGCAAAGCATCACCTTTCACCCGCACACCCTCCAGATTCAGGCTATCAATCGCGCGTGTCGCGCCGAACAGCGCAGCGTAGGAAAAGTTAACCTGTGCCTGATCCACCTGAATTTGACGTGTGCCGCCGATGGAAACCTCACTTAAAATCAGACGCGGCGCAGGCAGTATCCGACCTGACAGGCGAGCTATGTGCACAGGCTGCTGCAATTTCGCACTCAGCGCCTGCTCGATGCCCGCCAGATATCCTTGCATTGGCATCACGGCCGGCAATACGAATAAGGTCGCAACTAAGGCGGCAGCCAGTCCGGCCGCGAGTTTACCCCACGGTTTCGGTTTACGAGGCACACGAGGCAGTCTGACGAGCGGCTCGGTTACAATCTGAGGTGAAGGCGCCGTTTTACGCGCGTCTTCCGCCGCACGTTTTTCCGCTTCCCGCCATTTTTTAGCCTGCGCATCAGCCAGCTGTTGTGCTTCCTGCCCGGAATACTGCGCCTCGATTTCAGGCGGAGCGGTCACAGGTGCAACCGTCACGGCAATTTCCTCAACAGGCGCGACGATAGGCGACAGCTCCAAGCTTGCTGCATCCAGCAGCAGCTGATCCGCCGCACTAAGCTGCGGCGAGAGCTCCATCGTCTGTTCGGGCACGCCTGCAGGCGTCTCCAGATCAAAGGCATCCAGATCAAAACCCTCGAAGCCATCGGACGACGGACCTTCCGGCTGAGGCGATACCAGCTCAGCATTCGCATCGAGCAACTCGTA
Organism: Gallionellales bacterium GWA2_54_124; assembly: GCA_001801025.1. Taxonomy (GTDB): domain Bacteria; phylum Pseudomonadota; class Gammaproteobacteria; order Burkholderiales; family Gallionellaceae; genus Gallionella. The sequence goes on along the minus strand of MGWO01000006.1, from coordinate 82,734 downwards.
AATCTGATGCTCGCGTCCGTGTTTGTCCTGTTGCGCACCGCGATAACGGAACAAGTCCTTGTACTCATCGCTCAGATTTGAGACAAATTCAAAATAGGCACGGGACACATAAATCTGATCGTGACCTGCAAAGCTCATCACGCGCTGTGCGCTGTTGATGCCATCGCCCAGCATATTGATCTGCCCGTTCATATCCTTGACCAGACTGACCGGCCCTAAATGTATCCCCAGACGCACGCGTAAATCAGGATAATCAAAATGACTGTTAGCTGTCAGGGCTGCACGAAAATGAATCGCAGATTCAAGCGCATCGGTCGGGTGTTGCAAAAAACCGATCGCCGCACCATCCCCCGTATCCAGAATAATGCGTTCTCCGGCATCGAGCGGGTCTAAGCTGTTGCTCACCAGCTGGCTAAACTGCTGCTTCAAGGCAATTTGCCGCTGATCAGACAGTTTGGTATAGCCCACAATATCGAAAAACAGCACCGCTGCCGTTGTCGTTCTGCGCTCGACCACCGGCACGCCGTTGTTCCCGCCCCGACTGTCACAACCGGGCACTGCGGGCGCGGCCTGCCGCCTGTCTGTCGCGGGTGCGGAATCGCTGCTGCGCACCACCCACTGAGATGAATCACGCAACGCGGCGGCGGCCGCCGCCTGAGTCAATTCATCCAGCGCAGAAACTACGCTCCTTTCTTCGTCGGCATGCCTCGCATTCAACCTGACGACCGCAGCCAGCACAGGGTCATTCGGTACGGTTTTACTGGCATCTTCATCGGGAATCGGACTGATTAATTCGGCCTGCACCTCTGTCTGCGCCGCGACTTTTTCAGCATGTTCGCGTGCGGCAGCTTCCACACGCGCCTGTAACAGTTGCTGTTCAGATTCCCGACGCACCAGACTGATTTCCTCCTCAGCCTTGATACGCCGGGCCTCCGCATCCCGTACCAGACGCTCGGACTCCTGCTGCGCCTTGACCGTCTGAGCTTCCAGCCTAGCCAGCGTATCGATGCGCGCACGCTCATCCAGTTCTGCATTCGCCTTAAGCTTTGCCACTTCCGACTCAAGCTTCGCGCGCTCCTGAGCCAGCACCGACGCACGCGCTTCAGCTTCGGCCTGCACTTGCGCTGCATGCTGCTCAGCTTTCAGCTTGGCTTCTGCGGCCTCGTGACGCTCAGCTTCTGCACGCAAGGCGGCTTTAACAGCCGCCTGCTCTTTAATGCGCGCCGCATTTGCCGCTTCACGAGCCTTAAGCGCCCCCTGTTCACGCACTGCGGCACGCTCCCGCTCAACCTCTTCGCGAACGCGCGCGGCCTCTTGCTCTGCCTTTATGCGTGCGGCTTCTTCAGCTGCCAGGCGCTGTGCAGTCTCAATTTCCTGCCGCGCATGCGCCTGTGCCTCAGCGTCTGCCTGCGCCTTCAAGCGCGCCACTTCAGCTTCCAGCTTCATACGCTCTTGCGCCACAATCCGTGCCGCTTCCAGCTCTGCCTTTACGCGTGCGGCCTCATCAGCAGCCCGTCGCTGCGCCGCTTCGATTTCATGCCGCGCGCGTGCTTCAGCGTCTGCCTGCGACTTCAAACGTGCGACTTCCGCTTCCAGCCTGGCATGCTCTTGCGCGCTTGCCGCCTGTGCTTTTGCGAGTGCGGCCTGCTCAGCCTTCACCCGCACAACTTCTTGCTCTGCCGCTTTCTGACTGGCCAGCTCAACTGCCTCGAGACGGGACTTTTCACGCGCGAGCTTAGCCGCTTCCTCAGCCATCATGGCAGAGGTGGGCACACGAAAAGCCGCGGTAAAATCAAGCTCTTCAACTGCGGTATCAGACTTTGGCGCTACCTGTCTCTGCGGCGCAACCAGTTTAGACGAACTGGAAACCTTGCTTTTATCCTGAATAAAACCGCCGCGCGCTAACTCAAGAAACATGTCTTGCAACATACCGCGCAAACTGGGTGAAGAGCGCTTCATGATCTCAGCGACCGAAGCCGTACCGTCCACCATCATCAATGCGCGCTTAATGTCCTTGGACAGAAGCGCGGTACGACCACGCGCCTCACCCTCCCCGCTTTCCGTCCTGACAAAAATTAATTTTTCATTCATGTTTTCATTCTAACTGATTGCAGACTCATGTTTGAATTGAAAAATACATTTTAAATGCGCATAACACACAACGCCGATCCCCCCAAGCCAAAGTCATATCAACGAACCTCATTGACAACAGAACGAACGTTCTTTATATTGCACAGCACGTTCGTTCTCAAGGAAATTACCATGACCGACTTCAACCCTAAAGATACCGAGTATTTGAACAAGCTTCAAGACTACTACGCAGACTGGAAAAGCATTCCGTCCTATGCCCGTTTATGTGAAATTTTCGGCATCGCCTCGAAATCCTGGGTAAAGACCATCCTGACCCGACTCGGGGAAGCCGACTTCATCGAACGCACGCCGGACGGCGCATGGATACCGACCCGACAATTTTTCGCGCGCCCGCTGGCCGAATCGACGGTTCAGGCAGGCATGCCGGTATCCGTCACCGCCACGCAGGGTGATTTTTTCGTGATCGACGAAATGCTGATTGATACCCCCTCCAAAACTACGCTCATCACGGTCAAGGGAGATTCGATGATCGATGCGGGCATACACGATGGCGATATCGCCGTAGTCGAAAAACGCATGACGGCAAATATCGGCGATATCGTGGTGGCGATCGTCGATGATGACTTCACGCTCAAAACACTCGATCGCGAACACGGTGCCTTCATTCTGCGCCCGGCCAATCCCGCGTTCCCTATCATCCGCCCGCAAGGCACGCTGGAAATATTCGGCGTGCTGACCGGTCTCGTTCGCAAATACCGGAGATAAACACCATGCAACTGCATTCATCGCGCCGCACCGCCCCGTCCGTTCTGCTCTCTATGACATCGCCGAACAAGGAATTATTTTATCGCCAGCGCGCCCTGCTGCGCCGCGCCGTACCGGCAGGCTTCCCGTCTCCTGCCGACGATTATGTCGAACAGCGCATCAGTCTGGATGAACACCTGATCGGACGGCGCGAATCGACCTTTTTCATGCGCGTCGCGGGCGAATCGATGCGGGGTTTAGGCATCTTCGACGGCGATCTGCTGGTAGTCGACCGCGCACTGCCCGCCACCTCGGGCTGCGTAGTAATTGCCGTGGTCGATGGCGAATTTACCGTCAAGCAATTGCTGCACACGAGCGATGGCCCCGTGCTGCGCGCAGCACACCCTGACTATGACGATATGCACATCCAGCCAGAACAGGATTTTTCCATCTGGGGCGTGGTGAGCTGGAACGTACACAAGCATTAAACCGGTTTAGCCGAAAAAATTAACCGTATGCAGCGCGCAATCGCACTGGTTGACTGCAACAACTTCTACGTCTCCTGCGAACGTCTGTTCCAGCCGGCGCTGGAAGGAAAACCTGTCGTGATACTGAGCAACAATGATGGCTGCGTGGTCTCGCGTTCGCAGGAGGTCAAAAAGCTGGGCATTACGATGGCCGCCCCCTGGTTCAAATTAAAAGAACTCGCCAGGCAACACGGCATTATCGCGCTGTCATCCAATTACACGCTGTACGCCGACCTCTCCAACCGGGTGATGCGGGTGCTAGCGCAGTTCTCGCCCGAGCAGGAAATCTATTCGATAGACGAATGTTTCCTCGATGTGACAGGGATAAACGAACTCACCCGCTACGCTCAAGCGATGCGCCAGAGAGTAAAGCAGCATGTCGGCATTCCGGTCTGCGTAGGCATTGCTTCGAGCAAGACGCTGGCTAAGCTGGCCAACCATGTCGCCAAAAAACGCTCCTCCGGCGTATGCAATTTCAATGCGCTCGCGGAGGACGAATTAAACCATCTGCTGAGCCGCATCGAGGTCGGTGAAGTCTGGGGGGTCGGCAGGCGTACACACAGCCGGTTACAGGCAATGGGCATCACCACGGCACTGGCACTCAAATGCGCACCCGGTGAGCGCATCCGTGCCGAATTCGGCATCACCCTTGCGAGAACCGTGGCGGAACTGGGCGGCACCGCGTGCCTGTCGCTAGACGAACACACTACGTTGCGCGCACAAATCATCTGCTCGCGCTCGTTCGCTATTCCGGTCACACAGCTGGCTGACCTAGAAGAAGCCGTGATCAGCTACACCAGCCGTGCCGCCGAAAAATTGCGCCGCCAGCAGTCGATGGCCTGCTGCGTGCAGGTTGCCATCCGCACCAACCCGAATCAGCTCAAAGCGCCGCAATACCAGCCAGGGCTCACGTTAGCCCTGGCAGAGCCCAGCGATGATACGCGCGCGTTATGTCACGCCACACTGTCAGGATTGCGGCAAATTTATCGCACAGGCTACGCTTACCAAAAAGCCGGCATCATCCTGTCCGGCATCATTGCATGCGATAACAGGCCTCACTCCCTGTTCGATGACACCGAAGCGCAACAAAAATCCGCCACGCTGATGTCCACACTCGACCTGATCAATCGCCGCATGGGGAGCGGCACCATACATTTGCTGGGAGAGGGAATCACAAAAAGCTGGGCCATGAAGCGCGGCAACGTATCACCGCGCTATACAACCGAGCTTAGTGACATCGCGCTGGCGCACGCCGCGCCAAACAAATAAGTTATACCGCAGGGGCGACCAATCGCTCAACGGCATCCTCATCAAATCCCTGCATCTCGACTTTGAGGCAGGCCATGCCTTCCGCCGCAACCACAAGCACCTCGCGCACCCCCTGCAGTTGCGCCAATTGCAGCTGTAATGCGGCCCCTTCCGAGTCGCTCATTTCATTCAGGTGATACATCTTGGTACGCACCGCCGCCAGCGGCTGCATACCGGACACCACGATCAGCCAGACCAGCAGCAAAGCGATCGCAAAGAAAAATATCGCATTGTGCCCGGCATACTGCATCAACGCGCCCCCCACGGCCGCCCCAAAAAATGCGCCGAGAAACTGCACGCTGCTGTAAACGCCCATCGCCGTCCCCTTGGCGGCGAGCGGCGCAATCTTGGAAATCATCGATGGCAAGGTCGCCTCCAGCACGTTAAACGCGGTGAAGAAAATCAGCAAAGCCGCCGCCACGCCCCACAGGCTGTCCTGCATCAGCATCAGCATCAGCTGGGCTGCCATCGCCAGGGCTACCGCCGCGATAAATACGGGTTTGAGTTTTCCTTTGGTCTCGGCAACGATGATAGGCGGCACCATCAGCACAAAGGCGATCAGCATGACAGGCAGATACACCTTCCAGTGCGCTGAGGCCTCGAGGCCGTCATTTTGCAGCACGAATGGAACCTGCATGAAAACCGACATCAAAATGGCGTGCAGCGAAAAAATACCGAAATCCAGACGGCGCAATTCAGGGTTTTTCAGCACCTCGGCGAATTTGCTGCCATTCGCTTCCGTATCGCTGTGAAAACGCGTGATGGCAGGATTCGGGATCACAAAGCGCACGATCGCCATTGCCAGCAAGGCCAGCACACCCGTCATCGCGAAGATGCCCGGCACGCCCAGCACGCCGTTTAAAAGCGGTGACAAAATCAGCGAAATCGAAAAAGTGATGCCGATCGTCATACCGATCATCGCCATCGCCTTAGTGCGATGCTCTTCGCGGGTCAGATCGGCAGTCAGCGCCATCACGGCGGCATTGATCGCGCCCGCCCCCTGAATCGCGCGACCGGCAATCACCCAGTAGATATTATCGGCAGAAGCGGCGATGAAGCTGCCGATAGCGAAAATGATCAGCCCCGCGTAAATGATAGGCTTGCGGCCATAGCGATCGGACATCCAGCCAGCCGGAATTTGCAATACCGCCTGCGTCAGACCATACGCACCCAGCGCAATCCCCATCAGAAGATGGCTGCTGCCACCCGGCAATTGTTCGGCATACAGCGCAAAAATCGGCAGTATGATGAACAGCCCCAGCATGCGCAGCCCGTAGATGCCTGCCAAACCGAAGCTGGCGCGTTTCTCGGTTGCGGTCATTGATTCGGATATAGGTTGCATGGGTATGTTGAGGAGACTGAAAAGAATCGCATTTTAGCAGGTCGCCTCACAGCCAACAAATATAAGCGCCGCCGGCAACAGGGATATACCGGCCCGGCGCGCTAGGACATAGACACCAGATCGTCCAACATTGAACTGCCTTTTTTCTCATCCAGCATCTCGAGGGTAATTTTATCGAACTCTGCCCGACCAATATCGACATAGCGCAAAAATGCGTCGATCTGCGATGTCATCCACAGTTCGCTATGCGGAAGGCCGAAATGCTCGCGCATGATATGTTCAGCCAGATAGCCGATGGCGATTTGCAGCGATACCCATTTAGCGATCTCTTCCTTCTGCGCACCGCCCAGAAACATTTCGATATTCAGATGCATCCGCACCGATTGCTGTGTGCGTTCAGGCAGCAGCCATTTTTTCGTGAAGTGATAACCGATCACGGCGTGATCGATGCTGCGCTGTTCAATCTCAACCTGTGCCATATAAAGCCGCCTGTCAGCCTGCACCGCCTGACTTAACTGGCCTGATTTAACCCGGTGCGCAATCATCAAAGGAATCGCCGCATCGCGAAACAGCACATGAATATAAACCTCATCGCGCGCGAGCCCCACAATACGGTTAGCCAGATCCGCTGCGAAAGCCGCCGTCACCGAGGCCTGATCCCAAAAATACCGCACGCCATCGCCGTGCACATCACCACCGGCATTTTTCAAAGCGATCGCCGTGACGATATTGATCACATTGCGCATACCGAGAAACATCACCGCCTGTTGCACGGACAGCATCTTCGCGCGCAAGCCGAAAAAAGGCGAATTGACCGTTTTGAGCAGCGCGGCCGTCATCGCAGGATCCTGCTCCGCGAGCCTCGCGATTTCGCGCATATCCGGAGAGGATGCATTTTGCGCCTGTGTCATTTCTACGATGACACGCGGGCAAGCCGGTATTTCTATGGATGAGGCGAAACTTGCCAGTTTGTCATCTGAAATTCCGTAGTCGTCTGCAGAATTTTTATTGGGTTGCAATGCGCGTTCTCCTGTTACTTGACTGCCCCGTATGGCGGATAAAGTCCGGCCGATTTGAGCCTTTACACCCGGGTATGATTGAAAATATTGCAAGCGGGTGCGGCAGGCCTTACCAGCCGGCTATTTTATCAGGGATAATACGCACAGGCGCAGACTAATACAGTTACCGCACGACAGGCACGCAGATAAAGCATGCCATTCTTAGATACCCGACAGGTTAAATAAATAGAGAGCACATATGGGCGCACAGTGGAAAGCCAGACATAAAGAAGTCGCAGCAAATGCAAAGGGACGAATTTTCGGCAAGCTGTCGAAGGAAATCATGGTCGCCGCCCGCGCCGGTGCCGACCCCGACATGAATCCGCGTCTGCGACTGGTCGTCGAACAAGCAAAAAAAGTCTCGATGCCCAAAGAAACATTAGAGCGCGCCATCAAGAAAGGTGCAGGATTGCTCGATGAAGGCATGAGTCTGGAGCGCCTGACCTACGAGGGATTTGCGCCGCATCGTGTCCCTGTCATCGTCGAATGCCTGACAGACAACCCTAACCGGACCTACCCTAACATCCGCGTGTTGTTCCGCAAGGGTCAACTGGGTGCCTCGGGTTCCGTGGCATGGGATTTTGATCATCTGGGCATGATCGAAGCACTGCCTGCGAGGCCTGACAGCGATGCGGAATTGGCCGCGATCGAAGCCGGTGCTCAGGATTTCGAACCGGCAGAGGATGGTGCAACGCTGTTCCTGACCGATCTGACTGATCTGGATGCCGTCTGCCGCGCACTGCCGGAACAAGGCTTTACCGTGCAATCAGCCCAGTTAGGCTACCGCGCCAAAAATCCGGTGAAACTCACCGATGCGGAGCGTGAAGAAGTCGAGGCGTTCCTCGAATCAATCGACGCGGATGACGATGTGCAAAATGTCTATGTGGGGCTGGCAGGCTAACGGCGTTTGGGATTGCGTCGCAAATCGCGTATATTGACAGGTCAACTCCACACATTCCGACCATCATGGAAAGCATCAAGATACGCGGCGCGCGCACCCACAACCTGAAAAACATCGACATCGACCTGCCTCGCCACAAACTGGTGGTGATTACAGGCCTGTCGGGCTCGGGAAAATCATCGCTGGCATTCGATACCCTGTATGCAGAGGGCCAGCGCCGCTACGTCGAATCACTGTCCGCCTATGCGCGCCAGTTCTTGCAGCTGATGGAAAAGCCCGATGTTGACCTGATCGAAGGCTTATCGCCTGCGATTGCAATCGAGCAAAAAGCCACTTCGCACAACCCGCGCTCAACGGTCGGGACCGTCACAGAAATTCACGATTATCTGCGCCTGCTGTTCGCGCGTGCGGGCGATCCGTATTGTCCGCAGCACGATCTGGTCTTGCAGTCGCAAAGTGTCGGCCAGATGGTCGATCACGTGCTGGAACTTCCCGAAGGCACCCGTGTCATGATCCTCTCACCGCTGGTGGTCGATCGCAAGGGCGAGCAACTGGATATGTTCGACGAACTGCGCGCACAGGGGTTTACCAAGCTGCGCATCAACGGCACTGTGTACGAGATCGACGCGCTGCCCGCTTTGCAAAAAACCAAGAAGCACACCGTCGAAATCGTGGTCGACAGACTAAAGGTGAACGTTGAGTCCAAGCAGCGTCTGGCCGAGTCGTTCGAGACCGCGCTGCGCCATGCGGACGGCCGGGCGGTTGCGGTTGAAATGGATAGCGGCACCGAGCATCTGTTTTCGGCGAAATTCGCCTGCCCGATCTGCAATTATTCGCTGCCTGAACTCGAACCGCGCTTATTCTCGTTCAACAACCCGATGGGTGCCTGCCCGAAATGTGACGGCTTAGGCGTGATCAGTTTCTTTGACCCCAAGCGCATCGTCACCCTCCCCTCGCTGTCGCTGAGCTCAGGTGCAATCAAAGGCTGGGACAGGCGCAACCAGTTCTACTACCAGCTGCTCTTAGGGCTCGCACGCCATTACGACTTCGATCTGGAACAGTCTTTCGAAAGCCTGCCCGATCACATTCAGCAGGCGGTGCTGTACGGCAGCGGCAAAGTTGAGATCGCCTTTCAGTACACCAACGAGCGCGGTCGCCCCATGTTGCGCGAACATGCCTTCGAAGGCGTTGTGAATAATCTGGAGCGCCGCTATAAGGAAACCGACTCCCCCACGGTCAGGGAAGAGCTGTCCAAATATCTGAACAGTTGCACCTGTACGGAATGCAACGGCACGCGCTTGCGACTGGAAGCCCGCCATGTGCGCTTTCTGGACAAGAATCTGTACGAGATCAGTGCGCTGCCGCTGAGCGACTCGCTGCATTTTTTTCAGACGCTCAAACTGAGTGGGCAAAAACTCGCCATTGCCGAAAAGATCGCGCATGAGATCGCATCCCGCCTGACCTTTTTGAACAACGTCGGGCTCAATTATCTGACGCTGGAGCGCTCAGCCGAAACGCTTTCAGGGGGCGAGGCGCAGCGCATCAGGCTCGCATCGCAAATCGGCTCAGGCTTAACGGGCGTGATGTATGTACTGGACGAACCCTCAATCGGCTTGCATCAACGGGACAACGACCGCCTGTTGACCACCCTTTATAAGCTGCGCGACATGGGCAACAGCGTGATCGTAGTCGAACACGACGAGGACGCGATCCGCCATGCCGACTACGTGGTGGATATGGGGCCGGGTGCAGGTGAACACGGCGGCATGATCGTCGCCCAAGGTACGCCGGCAGAGATTTGCAACAATGTCGAATCGCTCACTGGGGATTACCTGACCGGCCGCCTGCAAATCCCGATGCCCTCCAAACGCCTGGCGCCCGATCCCGAGCGCATGCTCCGCATCGTGGGCGCATCGGGCCACAACCTGAAAAACATCACGCTGAATCTGCCGGTCGGATTGCTCGTCTGCGTCACCGGGGTGTCAGGCTCGGGTAAATCCACGCTGATCAACGACACGCTGTATCCAGCCATCTCGCAGCATCTGTATCGCAGTAACACTGAGCCGGCGCCGTTTGCCGAAATTTCCGGGCTGGAATTTTTTGACAAGGTGATCAACGTCGATCAAAGCCCCATCGGGCGCACACCGCGCTCGAATCCTGCCACTTATACCGGGCTGTTCACACCGATCCGCGATCTGTTCGCGGGCGTACCGTCTTCACGCGAACGCGGCTACGGCCCGGGGCGCTTCTCGTTCAATGTCAAAGGCGGCCGCTGCGAATCCTGTCAAGGCGATGGCGTGATCAAGGTTGAAATGCACTTCATGCCGGACATCTATGTGCCGTGCGATGTCTGTCACGGGCAGCGCTACAACCGCGAAACGCTGGAAATTCAATACAAGGGCAAAAACATCCAGCAGATCCTGCAGATGACGGTCGAAACTGCGCATGAATTTTTCAAGGCGGTTCCGGTCATTGCGCGCAAACTCCAGACATTGCTCGACGTCGGCTTAGGCTACATCACGCTGGGTCAATCGGCCACGACACTGTCAGGCGGCGAAGCGCAGCGCGTCAAATTGTCGCTGGAACTTTCCAAGCGCGATACCGGCCGCACCCTGTACATTCTGGATGAACCCACCACCGGCCTGCATTTTCACGACATCGCGCAGCTTTTGCGCGTGATACACAAGCTGCGCGATCAGGGCAATACACTGGTTGTTATCGAGCACAATCTTGATGTCATCAAGACCGCCGACTGGGTGATTGATTTAGGCCCTGAAGGCGGCAGTGGCGGCGGTCAGATCATCGCTCAGGGCTCACCGCAGGACATCGCCAAAAACAAGAAAAGCGTAACAGGTGTGTATCTTAAACCCGTACTAGCTGCATGCAGATAAACGCCCAGATCGAAATCCCGGACACCGAGATCGAGCTCAATGCGATCAGGGCTCAGGGCGCAGGCGGGCAGAACGTCAATAAGGTATCCAGCGCCATCCACCTGCGCTTTGACATCAATGCGTCTTCCCTTCCTGAAGAGTATAAGGAAAAATTAAGGCAGCTAGCCGACCGGCGTATCAGCAACGACGACGTGATTATCCTCAAGGCGCAACGCTTTCGCTCTCAGGATAAGAACCGTGCCGATGCGATCGAGCGACTGCAGACACTGATCATCAGTGCGGGAATTTCGGCCAGAAAGCGCACCCCGACCAAACCCACCAGAAGTTCAAAGAAAAAGCGCCTCGAAGGAAAAACACGGCGCGGCGAGATCAAAACTTTGCGCGGTAAAGTCACTCAATAAAAGCTTATGCGCGCCCACGGGCGATTTTTTCCAGCGCAGCACAAGTCACCAGCGTCACGCCGCCCGGACTGACATAGAAATGCCTGCGATCTTCCTCCTGATCGACACCGACTGAGAATCCATCAGGAATGTGACAGTTTTTTTCCACAATCACCTTTTTCAAGACAACGTGACGCCCGATATCCACGTTGGGCAGCAGCACCGAATCTTCGATGCGGCTGTAGCAATCCACCCGCACGTCATAAAACAACAGTGAACGGCGCACCATCGACCCGCTGACGATACAGCCACCCGACACCAGCGAATCAATCGCCATCCCGCGCATCCCGTCATCGTCAAACACGAACTTCGCCGGCGGCGTTTGCTCATGCCGTGTCCAGATCGGCCAGAGTCTGTCGTAGATATTCAAATCCGGCGTCACATCGGTCAATGCAATATTGGCCGCCCAATACGCGTCAATCGAGCCGACATCGCGCCAATAAGGCTCGGCACTTTGCCCCATACAACTGTGCTTAAAATTCTGCGCGAACACCGCATGATTTTTAACCATGTGCGGAATCAGATTTTTCCCGAAGTCATGGCATGAGTGCAGATCCTCTCCATCACGCAACAGGTGATCAAACAAAAACCGGCTATTGAAAATATAGATGCCCATGTTAACCAATGCACTATCCGGATTATCCGGCAACGCGGCGGGCCGGGAGGGCTTTTCAGAAAACGCCACTACCCTGTCATTTTCATCCACACCGAGCACGCCGTAGGCTGATGCACCACTGACCGGCACCTCGACGCATGCCATCGTCATGTCGGCACGGTTTGCGACGTGAAAAGCCAGTAGTTTGCCGTAATCCATTTTATAGACATGATCACCGGACAAAATCAGCACGAACTCAGGCGTTTGAGCGCGCAAGATATCGAGATTTTGATACAAGACATCCGCGGTACCCCGGTAGCCGTGTCCCGCACTAACGCGCTGCTGTGCTGGCAGCAAATCGACAAATTCGCTGAAGTGTCCGTTTAAAAATGACCAGCCGCGCTTGATATGCTGGATGAGATTTTGCGAACGGTATTGTGTCGCGACGCCAATGTGACGAATGCCGGAATTCATGCAGTTGGATAGCACAAAATCGATGATGCGGAATTTTCCGCCGAAGGGCACGGCAGCCTTGGCACAGCATTCGGTGAGTTGTTGCAATCGACAATCCTGACCGCCCGCTAACACCATCGCATAGGTATTTTTGGTGAGCTGATCAACAGAAGGCCGCGCACTGGAGGCGCAGCGATATTTCTTTTTCAAATACCCCTGTTCAGCATTCATTGGTTTTCCAAACAATGAGTTGGTCACGGCAGCATTTTTCGCATGCGTGGCATGAGATCGATAATTCTACGCCATATAAAAGCAAACTGCCCGGACGATTTCTCGGCCGGGCAGTAGACTAAAACACAAGCGGGGGATTAAGCGCGCTTTTTAAACTCGTTGGTGCGTGTATCGATTTCGATCTTGTCGCCGATTTCAACGAATGCCGCAACAGGCAACTCGAATCCGCCGTTGATCTTGGCAGGCTTCATCACCTTGCCTGAGGTATCGCCGCGCACTGCGGGTTCTGTGTAAATAATTTCGCGTACGATGGTGTTTGGCAGCTCGACAGAAATCGCCTTGTCGTTGTAGAACACCACTTCACACGGCATGCCGTCTTCAACGTAGTTGAGCGCATCCCCCATGCATTCCGCTTCGATTTCGTACTGGTTGTATTCTTCATCCATGAATACGTACATCGGCTCGGCGAAGTAGGAGTAGGTTACTTCCTTGCGATCAAGGATAACCTGGTCAAACTTGTCGTCGGCTGCGAATACGGTTTCTTTAGCAGATTCAGTCAACAGGTTCTTCATCTTCATTTTGACGACCGAACCGTTACGACCGGAGCGGCTGTATTCTGCCTTCAGGATTACCATCGGATCTGGACCGACCATAATAACGTTGCCGGCGCGTAGTTCTTGTGCTGTTTTCATGTTCACTGCTCATCAATTTCGAAGGCGCGCATTCTACCGATTTCCTGAAAAAAAGCCAGCAAATTCAATGCCAGAGTGTTTTGTGATAATTCACGCGCCCACGCCATGGCGCAAGTGTTCAATTCGCTCTGCACCGCCGCAAACCGACCCCACTCATCCCCCGTCGACTGACTGCCGTTCCACATTTTCCACACCCCCTGCACAGACTCACGCGCGGCCGGTGTCAAATGCCGGGTGTATAAATCAAGAAAGGCCTGCAACTTCTGCCAGTGCACGGCATCATGCTGAGGATATATCTGCCAGATAAACGGCTTGCCCGCCCACTGCGCCCGAACGCAGGAATCCTCGCCCCGCACAAAGTTAATATCGCAAGCCCACAGCAGCTCGTCGTAATTTTCCTGTGCCACGAACGGCAACACGCACACGGTGAGATTGCCGCGCGAATAACTGCAGCCCCCCCCCGATCCCTCAGCAAAGTATTGCGCCACCTGCGGCAGAATGCGCCCTTCCGGCACCAGACACAAGACAACTTGGTCGCCGCTAGCCCACGCATCAAACAAGCCCGACAGCGCCGCATTTTCATAGGAAAATAGGGATATCTTAAGTGTCCCGGCGGCAGGCACCTCCATGCCGATGACACCCCAGAATGCCTGTTGTTGTGCGGTATCGCCTAAAAATGCATCGCGCCTTGCCAGCAGATCGCGCTCCAGCAAGAGTCCGCCGGTCTTTTTTGTGAAACCGGGAAAGAAAAAATAGCGGGTCAGCGGTGGCTTGGGAGAAGGCAGCTTATGACACCCTTCGACCCAGTCTTCGGCAGAGAGATATTCAAGATTTATCCACACAGGCGGATCATCCTGTTGCGCCATTGCGGCAAGGTAAGTGGCCGGCATCTTGCAGCCGAAGGCTTCGATCAGCAAAGCTGCCGGCAACACCTCGGGAAAGACGTTACGCCACTGCCGTATCTCCACGCCGCGACAGGTCTGGTTATCCAGCGCAGCATCGGCATCCGGACACAGCTTAGCGAAACTGGCCAGATCGTCGACCCAAAGCCGAACGGTGACGCCAAACTCATTTGCCAGCTGCCGCGCCAGCCGCCAGCTCACACCGATATCGCCGTAGTTATCAATGACGTTGCAAAAAATGTCACAACTGCGCGGATTCATTACGCCTTGGGTTTTCCGTAGCCGACAAACTGACGCTGCGCATCGGCGAATTCATCAGTCGTGAGCAGCACCGGCTCGCCGACTGCCAAGCTGCGCAGGTATAGCTCGCTCAGATTCTCTACTTCGACGGTATATTTGAATGCCTCATCCAGATTTTTCCCCGCCGCGATCATGCCGTGATTGGCCAGCAGACAGGCTTTGCGGTCTTTCATCGCCCGCAGCGCATTGTCCGACAAGGCTTGCGTGCCGAAAGTCGCATAGGTCGCACAGCGCAGATTATCGCCGCCCAAGAGTGCCAGCATGTAATGAAAGGGCGGGATGTCGCGCCGCAGACAGGCCAGCGTCGTCGCTGCATTCGAATGGGTATGCACGATCGCGCCAAATTCGGGGCGCTCAACATAGATATCGCGGTGAAACAGCCATTCGCTCGACGGCTGCCAGCGCCCCGTCGATGCACCCGACAGATGCACGAACACGATGTCCTCTTCCGTCAGCCCTTCCGCACCGAAACCGGACGGGGTGATTAAAAACCCCTCGCCTGAGCGCACGCTGAGATTACCCGAGGTGCCGTGACTCAATGCCAGCGCGTCGAGTTTTTGGGTGATGCGCACGAGCTCCCCGCGCAGTTGTTGTTCGTTCATGTCAGACCTCAAGCGGCTAACGCGGCGAGAATAGCCGCCGTGTTTGCTGCCACCAAGCCGCGCTCGGTAATCAGACCTGTGACAAGACGCGCCGGGGTCACATCGAATCCGTAGTTGGCGGCTTTAGACCCTTCAGGTGTAAGACGCACACGGCGCACCTGACCGTCATCGCAAAGCCCGGACACATGCGTCACTTCTTCCTGCTCCCGTTCCTCGATCGGAATTTCAAGCACACCGTCCAGCAGAGTCAAATCCAGCGTTGAGGTCGGCATCGCCACATAGAATGGCACGCCGTTGTCGAATGCCGCCAGCGCCTTCAAGTACGTGCCAATCTTGTTGCATACATCACCATGCGCCGTGACGCGATCGCATCCTACGATGACCATATCCACCAGGCCGTGCTGCATCAAATGTCCGCCTGCGTTATCCACAATCACGGTATGCGGAACGCCGTGCTGCGCGAGCTCCCAAGCGGTGAGGCTGGCGCCCTGATTGCGCGGACGGGTCTCGTCCACCCACACATGCAGCGGGATGCCTGCCTCGAACGCGGTATAGACCGGTGCCAGCGCCGTACCCCAGTCCACCGTTGCCAGCCAGCCGGCATTGCAATGCGTGAGGATGTTTACCGTATCACCCTTTTCCAGGTGAATAACCTGAATATGTTCCCGCCCGTACCGTCCGATGGCCTGGTTGATCTGTACATCCTGATCTGCGATGCGCCCCGCTTCCAGCCAGGCCGCCTCTGCGCGCTGATCAGCCGGCAACGGCGATAAAAACGCCCGCATCCGTTCGATCGCCCAGGCAAGATTCACCGCCGTGGGACGCGCCTTAGCCAGCATATCGCAGGTGGCTTTTAGCGCTGCATCCGTCGCATGGTGCTTCATCGACAGCGCCACCCCATAGGCCGCCGCCACGCCGATCAGCGGTGCGCCGCGCACCTGCATGGAACGGATCGCGAATTCTGCATCGCGCATGGTTTCGAGACGAACGGTGACAAACTCGTGCGGCAAGCGCGTCTGATCGATGATTTCGACCGCCCCGTCATTTGTTGGCCAGATCGTGCGACAAGGGATGTTGTTAATTTTCATTACATAAAATCCATCATAAGAATTGTTTCATCAAGCCAGACGCCATGGTCCAATGCACCAACTATTAAGTTGCTAATAGCAACAAATTAGGCTCCAACAAATTAGGGTCAGACTCGAATTATCACAAATTAGTATCACAAATTAGGGTCAGACTCGAATTATTATTGATTAATTTCTAACTGATTATTCGTTCGAAATTCGAGTCTGACCCTAATTTCCCCTAATTCGAGTCTGACCCTAATTTCCCCTAATTTCCTGACCCTTTATTCAGATTCCCTTTAAACCTTTATTCTTTATTTATTCCGGCGGCGGGTAGAGGATGATGTGCAGCTCGCATGTTCCGCACACTTGCGTCTAACAGCTAACGACTGCCTTTAGTCACCCTCAAACTCGCACAAAGCGAATACCTTCTGCCCCTGCCCTTCCAGCCTGGCACGCCCGCCGATATCGGGCAAATCGATCACAAAGCAACATTCGACGACAATTCCGCCCATATCTTCGATCAGCTTGGTGGCCGCCTCCGCCGTCCCGCCAGTTGCGATCAGATCGTCCACCAGCAACACGCGATCACCCGGCTTGATTGCATCAACGTGAATTTCGATGCGGTCACTGCCGTATTCCAGTTCGTAGTCGCGCCCGACCGTCTCGGACGGCAATTTGCCGCGTTTTCTGATCGGCACGAAGCCCAGATTCAGCTCATAGGCGACAGGCGTGCCGACGATAAAGCCGCGCGACTCGATACCCGCGACGACATCAATCTGCATATCCTGATAGCGCGCAACGATTCTGGCCACCATATCGCGCAAGCCTGCCGGATCTTTGAGCAAGGTGGTGATGTCGCGAAACATGATGCCCTGATGAGGATAATGAGGAACAGTACGAATAAGAGATTTGAGCATGATTAATTCAGGATTGAGGATTAAGGATACGTCCCGCCACAGCGGAGAGTTTTTCAAGCATCGCGGCATCGCGCGCTTCAGGCGCGGTCAGGATCGCGTATTGCAACGCACTGCGACAGGCGCAGGTGTCGGCACAGACATCCGAATGCACAGGCTTTGCAACCGCCTTGACCAGCGCACGGGCCTTGTCGGCGTTAGCCAGCAGCACTTTGACGATCGCATCCACCGTCACATTGTCGTGATCCGGATGCCAGCAGTCGAAATCCGTCACCATCGCCACGGTGGCGTAACAAATCTCGGCTTCGCGCGCGAGTTTCGCTTCCGGCATATTGGTCATGCCGATCACGTCGCATTTCCACGAACGATACAGTTCAGATTCAGCCAGGCTGGAGAACTGCATCCCCTCCATCACCAGATACGTACCGCCGCGCGCAACCGGTATATTCAAAGACTCAGCCGCCGCAAACAGATGATCGCCCAGCCGGGTACAGACCGGGTGCGCCATCGAAATATGCGCGACCAGACCCGTGCCAAAAAAACTCTTCTCGCGGGCGAAAGTACGGTCGATAAACTGATCGATGATGACAAAGGTGCCGGGTGGCAGATCTTCGCGCAACGAGCCTACCGCACTAACCGAAATGATGTCGGTGACACCCAGACGCTTCATCGCATCAATGTTGGCGCGAAAGTTGATATCCGAAGGGGAAATTCGGTGTCCTCTGCCGTGACGCGGTAAAAATGCGATGTGCTGCCCTGCCAGTTCGGCGAGCAAAATCTCATCCGAAGCTTCGCCAAAACTGGATTCTACCTTCACCCAGCGTGGATTCTCCAGTCCTTCGATATGATAAACCCCGCTACCGCCGATAATGCCCAGCATAATTTAATTCTCCAACATCGATTTATAAATAAAGTTTTGCAGCAGCGTCAGATCCACACTCAGCGTCTGAACAAACTCCATGCCGTGCATCACGATCTTCTCACCGCTCTTGCTATCATTTTCAACATGCACGTTGCGTATCACCGAAGACACTAAAAATACCTGAGTTTCGCCAGCGACCTGCATACGCAAACTGACTGACACCGTGTCGCCCACCTGACCAAATGATTTCCCCGCTTGAATGCGTGCGCCGGAGATACTCATATCCTCAATAATGGCAGGCAGCTTACCCCCAAGCACAGGAGACTCAACCGAGCACACGAGTTTGAGTTTGATACGCACCGCTTTGCGCATGCAAGTGGTTTTAACCTGGGGCGGGAATGCCAGATGCAGGTAAGGATAGGGCGTCAGGCAAACGCTGATGACATTGCTGCTGAATTCAAATGTTTTGGTGCCGGCAAAGCCGCGCACCATGAATCCATGCCCTTCCTTGATGAAACTCAACTTTTCGTCCTGACGGGGATGGGAGACCAGCACACTTTTTTTATTCATAAAACCGATCAGTTTCACAAAATAGCGTTGCTTATCCGAAGAAAAGTCCTGTAATTGTATCGTGTCGCCGATGACGAGTTTGACCGACAGCAAATCTTCCGTTTTATCCGGACTTTTCGACTTTGCCTCGTCAGATTCAGCAACGGCGGTTTTTTTGGCGACATGCACACTACGGCGCTCACGGAACAGACCATTTTCGATCAGTCCGTCAAGCTGACGCTGCGATTCAACCATCACCCCTTCGCGCAGCAATAAGTGACCGAGCTTATCGTATACCGACCAGGCCAGCGGAATCCCCAGGGGAATGTCGGCAGCTTTAACCGGCTGAAATTTATCGTTCATATCATCTTCCCGTTACAGCCGGACAGGCACACGTGCCGTCAGCCCACACATCAGCTCATAGCTGATGGTACCCGCAGCAGCAGCAACCGTTTCAACCGGCACCCCCTGCCCCCACAGCGTCACCTCTGCCCCGACGCCGCTATGCGGCAGAGCGGTCAAATCGACACACAGCATATCCATTGAAACACGCCCGAGCAACTGCGTTTTGCACCCGTCGACCAGCACGGGCGTGCCGTTGGGCGCGTGACGCGGGTAGCCGTCCGCATAACCGCAGGCGACCACACCGATACGCATAGCCCTGTCCGCACGGAACTGACCTGCATAACCGATTTCGTCGCCGGCCTGTAAATTCTGAATGGCGATAATCCGACTCGATAGCGTCATGACCGGCTTCAATCCCAATTGCTGTGCACTGGTGTCGGCAAACGGAGATGCGCCGTATAACATGATCCCGGGGCGTACCCAGTCGCCATGAGTTGCCGGATAACGCAGCAATGCGGCCGAATTAGCCAGACTGCGCGCCACCCGATATTCTGCGGCAATCTCGTTGATCAGCGCCAGTTGCGCTGACACACCGCGCGGCTCATCGGCATGAGAAAAATGACTCATTAACGTGATTTCGCGCACCGCAACATGACGACGCAACGACGCCATTGCGGCACCCACTCCTTCAGGTGAAAAACCCAGCCTGTGCATGCCGCTGTTCACTTTAAGCCAGACATCGAGAGCCCCGCGCCCCGGATAGGCGTCGAGCAACGCGATCTGCCACTCGCTGTGTATCACCGTCGTGAGCTCGTAGGCGGCAATCAGTTCCAGATCGGCCGCATCAAAAAAACCTTCGAGCAGCAATATCGTCTGGCGATAGCCGGCTTCCCGCAAACGCACGGCGTCCTGTATATCGAGCAGCGCGAACCCCTCTGCCGCCGCCAACGCTTCGGCTACGCGCAACAGCCCGTGTCCATAGCCATCGGCCTTGATAACGGCCATGATGCGCGATGACGCCGCACGGCGCGCGACATGTAAATTGTTTTCGAGCGCATTCTGATCGATGAGTGCTTGTATGGGACGCGGCATGAATCGTAGGCTTTGGCTATATTCGAAAGATGTAATGATAGCAGGGGGGATACTTTCATGATATAAATCGCCCTGATAAAAAATACGTCAGATTTAATGAATATCGGCTTCTACATCATACTCGCGGCGCAATTCCTGTCAGCGCTCGCAGACAATGCGTTGTTGTTTGCCGCAATTGCACTGCTCAAAGACCTGCAGGCGCCCAGCTGGCATACCCCTGTACTGCAGGAAGCCTTCATTTTCTCCTACATCGTATTAGCACCCTTCGTCGGCGCGTTTGCCGACTCGCTGCCCAAAGGGCGCGTGATGTTTGTCAGCAACAACATCAAAATCATGGGCTGCATCGCCATGCTGCTCGGCGTCAATCCGCTGCTGGCCTACGGACTGGTAGGCCTCGGCGCTGCAGCCTACTCGCCTGCAAAATACGGCATCCTCACCGAATATCTGCCGCCCGAAAAACTCGTGCTGGCCAACAGCTGGATGGAAGGTCTGACTGTTCTGGCCATCGTGCTGGGTGCCGTGGTCGGCGGCGTGCTGATCAGCCCGAACATAGGCGGCCCCCTGTTGCAATGGTGGGACGTACCCTTCATCAACACCGGCATCGACACCTCGCCTGAACTGGCCATCGCAGCTATCGTGCTGATTTACTTTTTAGCGGCCCTTTTCAATCTGTATATCCCGCGCGTCGCACTCGATCACAAACCGCTGAGCCACAATCCGATTTTCCTGCTCTCCGAGTTCTGGCATAACTTCAAACTGCTCTGGAAAGATCCGTTAGGCCGCGTATCACTGGCCGTAACCACTTTATTCTGGGGGACTGGTGCGACCTTGCGCCTGATCGTGCTGGGCTGGGCTGCCGTCGCGCTGCACTACGACATCGCCACTGCCGCCAAGCTCACCGCCTGGGTTGCGATCGGCATCGCGATCGGTTCAGTGCTGGCGGCTAAATTTGTCAAACTGGAAAATTCGGTGAGAGTACTGCCGATCGGCATCGCAATGGGTATCGTCGTCCTGTTCATGATCCCGGTCACCGACAGCACGCTCGCCATCCTGCTGCTGATCGTTATCGGCGCCATGGGCGGCTATTTTGTGGTACCGATGAATGCGCTGCTGCAACATCGCGGCCACCTTCTGATGGGTGCAGGCAGCTCGATCGCCGTGCAGAATTTCAACGAAAACCTGAGCATCTTCGCGATGCTGGCGCTGTATGCCGTGATGGAAAAGCTGCAGTTTTCCATCTACATCATTATTCTGGTGTTTGGCCTGATGCTCTCTGGCATCATGACCGTGCTGTATAAACGGCACGGCCACGATCAGGATTCCGGCAAAACCTAACCAGAACAACCCTCCATCGTTTGCACCGCCAGACATAAATCTTGCCAGGCGCGCGCTTTTTCCAGCGGACTACGCAATAAATAAGCCGGATGGTAAGTTACCACCAGCGGAATCCCTTTGTAGTCATGCACACTCCCCCGCAAACTGGCAATCGTCGCATCCGTCTCCAAGAGCGCAGAGGCTGCCGTCTTGCCTAGCGCGACAATCACTGCGGGCTGCAGCAAACCAATCTGGCGCTTCAAATACGGCAGACAGGCAGCAATCTCGCCAACATGAGGATGCCGGTCATCCGTTGGCCTGCACTTAATCACATTGGCCAGATAGACCTCGCTGCGCTGCAAACCGATCGCCAACAGCATATTGTCCAGCAGTCGTCCCGATGCCCCGACAAAGGGCTCACAACGCTCATCTTCCTCAGCACCGGGCGCCTCACCGACAAACAGCCAGCGCGCATGCAGATCCCCCGTCCCGAATACCGGTTGCGTACATTCGGCACGCAACTTACAGTCTGCACATTCCTGTACTTTTTGCTGAAGCTCCGGCCAGTCGGTCGCGCCTAACAGCCCCCCTGAATTTTTGAGCTGAAACTCGCGCAATGAGTTGTCTGCTGCGTCACCCAGCGTGGCGGATTGAAAATCGCTGGCAAACAGGTCGGCGACAGGCACCTGAGCCTCGATTATCTCAGCGGCATACTGGCTAACCGTCACGGCATCAGACACAAACGACGGCTCAACTGCCTCAACTGCCTCAACTGCCTCAACTGCCTCAACTGCCTCAACTGCCTCAACTGCCTCAACTGCCTCAACTGCATCAACCGGTGCCGCATTCACCGCGCTTTCAGCAACAGGCTGATCACTCGGCGCGGGATCGCGCCGTACCCACACAGGATACAGATTCAATTCGCGCAGCATTGCCTCGCGCCTATCCATTTTTTTCACCTGAAAAATTGTCGCATGCCATCACTAACGCATCCTCACTGCCTGCCGCATTCCGGTAATACCCGCGCCGCAAACCAATTTGCGCGAACCCTGCGCGCAAATACAGGGCAATCGCCGCCCTGTTAGACGCTCTCACTTCGAGAAAAACCCGTGACAACTGTTTCTCAGCCGCCATCCTTAACAATTCAACGAGCATCAATCGGCCCAATCCCTTGCGCTGATGTGCCAATGCGACTCCAATCGTGAGCAATTCAGCCTCCCCCACTCCCGGCATCAGCACCGCGTAGCCGCGCACTTCGCCCGCCAACTCATCTATAAAACACAGATAGCCGCAGTTCAGTGCATCGCTGAAATTACCGCGCGTCCACGGATAGGCCTGCACGTCCTGCTCAACGGTCAGGACGGCGTCGAGATCCGCCAAAGTCATCGTTCTCATTTAAATCACTAAGGTCAACCTGTTACGGGAATACGACAGAAAAAATAAAACAGCAAATCAAACCGGCGGTTTAATCTAACGCAATTTGAATCCCTCTCAAATGCGTACACAGGCGCTCAGTCTACAACGCAAACGCCATTGTACCGATGAAATTTAACATTCCGGCGCGCCACCTTCAGCGTTTTTTTGAAATTTCTACTATTTTTTGATACAGCTGATTAGGAAGAACCGGTTTATGCAACAGTGGAATACCGCTGGCGAGAGCTTCCCTTAATCGATCAGGCGCGGTATCGCCCGTAATCAGCAGCACCGAAAATGAGTCGCCCAGCAGATCCCTCAAGGCTTGTATCGCCTGTATCCCCGTCCTGTGTTCACGCAAACGATAATCGCAAATAACAACGTCCGGCGCATGACGCTGCGCAAGTTCGAGCGCCTCCTCAATAGAACCCGCCGTATCGCAGTTGCCGCCCCAGTCGCGCACCAGTATCCGCATGCCGTTGCGCACAATATCATCGTCCTCAATCACCAGCACAGACATCCCCTTCAACTGCGCCCCCGAGTCGTCAAAGTGCGTTTCCTCAACGGACGAAATATCCGCTGCAACAGGCAACGACAGACGAAACACGCTGCCGACCCCGGGACGGGAAGACAAAGACAATTCAAGTTTGAGTACGCGAGCCAGACTATGTACGATAGCGAGCCCCAAGCCGAGTCCCTTTTGACGATCGCGCTCCGGGTTAGACAGCTGAAGAAATTCGCGAAACACCGCCTGCTGATGAACGAGTGCGATTCCGACACCGGTATCCCATATTTCAAGCACGATCTCAGCCCCTTTTTTCCGGCAGGCCACCAACACGCCGCCCCGCTCCGTGTAGCGAATCGCATTCGACACCAGATTGCGCAGAATCAACTCCACCAGCATCGGGTCGGAATATACCGCGACAGAGGTTTCACGCGAACGATAGACGATACCCTTGGCATCTGCTTGTGAGACGAATTCTCTTTCTATCTTATTGAGCAGCGGTTGCAGGCAAAACGACTGATAATCCGGCTGTATCACACCGGCTTCGATACGCGAAAAGTCGAGCAGGGTATTTAACATTTCCACCGATGATTTTGAGGCGGCACTGGCATTCGACATAATTTCCTGCTGGTGCGCATCGAGCTTAGTCAGTGCCAGTGCACCGAGAAACAAGCCTTGCGCATGGATAGGCTGACGCAGATCGTGACTCACCGCGGCCAGAAATTTTGACTTGGCCGCATTCGCATCTTCGGCCTCCTGCCTTGCCAGCTCCGCCTTGAGATGTGCGGCCTGAGCGTTGTCGGTCTCGATGCGCAGCTTTTCGAGCAAGTCGAGATTTTCGAAACGCAGCTCGATTGCCTGACGGGTCGCGCTCGCGCTGTCTCGCCCCTGCATCAGGATGCTGATCAAATACAAAATTCCGACAATACCCAAGCCTTTGTAATTTGTATTGTCCATCAGCCAAAGCTTGGAGGACAACATGGCAAGCATCACGGTCGCCTTAACAATAAATACCGGCAGCACGGGCGACAGCTGGGACATGGCGCTGCCTAAGCTGCTCGACAGCACTGCGATAACCATGATACTGCCGGCAACAGAGGTCGAATCCAGCGTAATCCAGGCCAGTGCGCCCATGATGACCCCATCGGCAATTTGCAAAGCAATCAGCGTCCATACCAGCCGATGCCCCCGCTCCGGGCAAAGCCCTGTGGCAAGATTCCGCCGCGCATAAGCGCCTAGATTCAAACGAGACAAGATCGCTATTGCACACCACACCCACAATTGCACCTGATTGTTGTCGTTCGTCAACAGCCACGCCATCAGGATAAACAAGATACAGGCGATAACCACTAAGCCATTCACATGGCCGAGCAAAAGCCGCAACTGCTCAACCAGAATGCGCCCTTCAGCAAGCTGCAACGGATTTTGTATTCGCATCAACGCCCTCAATGGAGCAGACCTTGGCGACGCGCAGCGCACACCGCCTCCGCACGGCTTGCGACCTGAAAAAATTCGAGGATGTCCTGTACATGTCTGCGCACGGTATTTTCGGAAAGCGAAAACTGCCGGGCAATCAGCTTATTCGACAGCCCCTGCCCCAGCAGATCGAGCACCTCGTGCTGACGGATCGTCAAACGTTTCGGCCGTGTACAGCCCGCTTCACAGACCGAAATATCACACAAGGCCTGAGTGATCGCTTCGATGATCCGTTCTGCCGTCTCGGCCTTAGATATAAATCCTGTCGCGCCGTGTGCAAACGCGAGCTTTACCGTTTCCGGCGTATCCAGCGAAGACAGCATCAACACCGGCGTCTGAGGCCATTTTTGTTTGATCCGGGCAATCCCCTCCATGCCGCTAGTGCCGGGTAATTTGATGTCCAGTACAACGACATCCACTCTTTTTTCGTCGCCCACGCTCTCGATTGAGTTAGCTTCCAATATCACCGAGTCAGGTATTCCGGCATTCAGCACCATGCGCAGTCCGCTACGGAACATGGCATGGTCATCGATCAATAAAATATGTGCGGTGGTCATGGCCGGCATTAAACTGTTTAGCCTGTATTATCGCAAGCAAAATCAGCACACCTGGTCCTTTTAGACCATTTCAACTCAGATTACTATTGAATGACAATGAGCCTCGAACAGGTATGTATCGGTATAGGGACGCGAATCCCGGTCCAGAAAAGAGAAAATAGTAATGCGCTTTAATTTAAAAAGAGTAAGCCGCGTATCGTTGCTCGCCGTCGCGCTGACGACCTTCGCAAACCTGTCCTCCGCCGAAGAGGCGGCTGATCTTTCCGAAGCACAGCGCCTTTTAAATGAAGGACTTCCAGAACAGGCCGCGATACTTTTACAAGCAAAAATTAACAACGATGCAGGCAATGCCGAATACGACTATCTGTTGGGGCTGGCTTTATATCAGTCCGGACAAACCGGCGAGGCAATGTTTGCATTTGAGCGGGTGCTGATGAGCAATCCGGACAACATCGATGCCAGGCTTAAAGCGGCCAGGCTCAACATTGAACGCGGCAATACCGAATATGCACTCGAGTTGCTGCAAGCCCTGCCGGACGAAACACTCAATCATCAGCAACGACAAGAAAAAATAAATATACAGGCCTACGCCAACAACACGTCGAACTGGGTCGCACTCTCAGCGCATGGATATTTCCTGGGCGGGATAGGCCGTGACAGCAATGTCAGCAGCGGACCTAATCAGTCGTCACTCATCATCCCCGTCTTGAGCCGGCAACCGCCGCCACTCCCCCCCAAACCTGTTCAGCTTGGCGCCGCGACACGCGCTCAAGACACCGTGAGCATGGCGGAAGCCGGACTGTCGCTGCAAAAATTAGTCGGCAAAGACACTTGGCTGACGAGTGACATCAACCTCCACCAAAGCACGAATAATATTCGCTCGGATGTTGACTACAGTTACGCCAATCTGAATGCAGGCATTCTCACCTACCGCGGCAGCGACTCATTCGGCGCGGCCTTGCTGGGACAAAGCTATCAGGTGGCAGGTACGACCTATCGTAATTCCTTCGGTGCAAACCTGAACTGGACACACTTTTTCGACAACAAAATTTCGCTCACCGGATATGTGCAGCAGCTGAACTTTTTCTATCCGACCAGCCCAATAAACAATACAACGCGGCACATTACCGGCACCTCTGTACAATCGGCGGTGGGCGACACCGGACGATTACAGTTCGGAATTTATAGCGGCCGCGAAGATGTACATGATCCCAGCAAGCCTCATTTTGCCTTTCGCCTGTGGGGCGCAAATCTGTCCGGCAGCATAGACCTGAGTCCGGTGCTGACGCTTTCCGCCGCTGCCAATTATGAACCGCGCGCGCACAATACGACGGATGCGCTATACCTGATTACGCGGAGCGACTCATTACTGATAACGGGAACATCACTCGACTACAAGTCAGGCAAGAATTGGCATGTGATTCCCTCTTATACCTACACACGAAACGCTTCCAACACCCAGCTGTACAGCTATACCCGCAACAGCTACCAACTACAATTCAAACGGGACTTCGATAATGATTAATGACCTCACCGGCACGATGCTTCACCTGTTGATGCATAAATCACGACGCCTCGCTTTTTTTCTGTTAGCCAGCGCATTGATGAGCGCCTCCGCGCAAGCCGCCGAAGAAGCGGGCACGATCTTGTCATTCACCGGCAAAGTCGAGATCCTGCGAGGGCTGGAAAAACGCCCGCCGGGAAATCATGGCGCGCTATACAGCGGGGAGAGCATCGTCACCGGGAATGGCCAGGCGCAGATCCGCTTCGCCGATGGCACCCTGCTGACGCTATACCGGGACACCCAGTTTGCGATCGACGATTATCACTACGGGAAAGACAAAAGCGACCGTGCTCAGTTCAGTCTGGTCAACGGCGTGATGCACACACTCACGGGGAAAATAGACAAAAAAAATTATCTGCTTAAAACGCGCTTCGCCAATCTCGGCGTACGCGGCACGGAGTATTCCATGCAACTCGACGAAGCGCTGCACGTCAGCGTGGATCAAGGTCAGGTACAACTTGCCAACGCCGCCGGATCGGTCCTTGTGGGTGCCGGACAAAGCATCCTCATCACAGGTGCGAATTCGATGCCGGCACCCGTCGTAACTGGCCGGGCAGGGCCGGGTGGAGGACAAGGCGGGCCGGGCCGAGGACATGGCGGCGGAGGACATGGCGGACCGGGCGGCGGCGCAGCGTCCTCAGGGGGGGCGGCAGGCGGCACAGCCGGTGCACCTCCGCCACCTGGCACCGGAAAATTTTAAGTACAGCGGCCTCTTCAGTGTTGGCAGCCGAGATAGCCATTTTAAATTGAGTCTGCAATGACAAATCCTGACAGCAAGCGGCAACGCTTGCCACGCATCAGCCCCCTGATCACCCGCATTTTTTTGCCGCTTGCCGTGATTGTCGCCGCACTGGTCATTCAATATGCCGATCCTCAGTTTCGCGCACGAATACGCGACAATGCCTTCGATCAATTGCAATCCATCGCGCCACTGCCCTATCGCAGCGAACTTCCTGTCAGGATCATTGCAATTGACGATGCCAGCCTGTCTGCCATCGGCCAATGGCCTTGGCCTCGCACCGTATTATCGGGTTTGATCGACAGACTGACGGACATGGGTGCACAAGTGATCGTGCTCGACATGCTGCTCTCCGAAGCGGATCGCACGTCCCCCGAACAGATCTCCGCATTTTGGCCCGGACATCAGGCTTTGCAAAATGCACTCAAAAACATCCCGTCACATGACAAGACGCTGGCTAACAGTTTTTCGCGCAGCAATGTCGTTATCGGCTTTCCGATTGAACCCGTTGCGGTGAGCACCATTCCTCCCCCTGCCAAAGCGCATTTTTTGAGTTTCGGCGGAAATGCCGCAGACTGGTTACCTCACTACGGCGGCGGTTTAGCCAGTCTGCCCGTGCTCACTGACGCCGCTCAAGGCAGCGGGGCCATTTCGCTGGAACCGTCGAGTGACGGCGTATTGCGCGCAGTCCCGCTGCTATACCATGTTAAGGACACACTGTATCCCGGCTTGGGACTGGAAGCATTGCGACTGTCCGGCGGCGTCAGCAATCTCACGCTGCAAATTGCGGCGCCGGCAACCGGCCGGACACCGGGCATAGCAGGCGTTGGTCTTGATAAGGAGGTATTTTTTCCGACCGCACCCGATGGGCGCGTGTGGCTGCATTTCAGACCGCTTGCTCCCGAACGCTATCTATCGGCGCAGAGCGTGCTGACCGGGAAAGCCGATAATAAACTGATCAAAGATCATATCGTATTCATCGGCGCGACGGCCAAAGGGCTGGGTGATACGATTTACAGCCCGCTCGGCGAATTAATACCGGGGATCGAAGGTCATGTCCAGCTGGTGGAACAATTAATGACAGGCGATACGCTGCTACGCCCGGCAT
The DNA here is from genome assembly GCA_001801025.1 of Gallionellales bacterium GWA2_54_124. Lineage (GTDB taxonomy): Bacteria > Pseudomonadota > Gammaproteobacteria > Burkholderiales > Gallionellaceae > Gallionella. The sequence goes on along the minus strand of MGWO01000006.1, from coordinate 54,149 downwards.
GGGAAAATGACCTGCTGCTCGCGACGCTCTGCGCATCAGGCCTGTTGCTGGAATGGCTGCTGGCGCGTTACCGTCCGGTGTGGTCAGTGCTGCTCACCGTCCTTGTGCTGACGGGCTTGTTCGCTTTATCAGTCTGGCTGTTCATCTACCAGCATCTGCTGCTCGATCCTTTCTATCCGGCCCTCGCAGTAAGCGCATTATTTATTAGCATGATGGTGCCAAGATACCTGCAAACTGAACGGGAGCAGCGTTGGATTAGCAAGGCATTTTCCCGTTATGTCTCTCCCAACCGGGTCAAATTTTTACAAGAAAATCCGCAACAACTGGAACTGGGCGCCGTATACCGGGAATGCTCTTTCGTGATGACCGATCTTGAAGGTTTCACACCGCTGATAGAGCAGTACACACCGGATAAGCTCTCCAGTTTAATCAACGAATATCTGGAAGGAATGATTGAAATCGTCTTCAAGCACGATGGAACACTCGACCGTATTGTCGGCGATGCGGTCGTGGCTATGTTTTCAGCCCCGCTGGTACAGCCCGATCATGCCGCACGTGCGCTGGCCTGTGCGCTGGAAATGGACGAGTTTTCGCAACGATGCAGCCTCCGCCAGCGAGAACTTGGCATACCCTTCGGCCGCACACGAATCGGCATCAACTCGGGAAATGTTCTGATCGGCAACTTCGGCGGCAAAACCATGCTGGATTATCGCGCTTTGGGTGATCCGATCAACACGGCAGCGAGGCTGGAAAGCATTAACAAACGACTGGGCACGCGCATCTGCGTCAGCAAAAGCGTGGTTGATCAGTGCACGGGATTTACCGGACGTCCATCCGGACGTTTACTGTTAAAAGGCAAGCGCGAAACGACAGAAACCTTCGAGCCGTTAACCGAAGCGCAGGCAAGACAGCCTCATATCACCGAATATCTCGCCGCCTACGAACTGATGGACGCCAACTCCCCAGATGCGCGGGCAGCCTTCGAAAGGCTGGCATCTAAATATCCAGACGACCCGCTGGCTGTTTATCATGCGAACCGGCTGGCTGCAGGTGAGACGGGCAGCACGGTCATAATGCGGGAAAAATAGTGAAAACGGGGGACTTACCGCCGCACACTTCTATCATGCCGGCGATTTGGGCCGTTCAATACCTGACGCAGTTACGCCCCGCTTCTTTTGCACGGTATAACTGTGCATCCGCCGCCGCGACCAGCGTCTGCGGGGTAGATTCGGTCACACTCATGGCAAGCCCGATCGAAATAGTAATACCGGGCAAAGCCGCCCCGTCGACTGACGTGATTGACTTTATTTGTGCATGATTGCGTATCCGCTCAGCGGCAGCAATTCCTTCCTCCAGACCCGTATTAGGCAGGATAACCAGAAACTCCTCCCCCCCGTAACGCGTAGCAAAGTCGTAAGGCCGCACGGAATTCTTCAGCACCTCGCCTATCGCAACCAGCGCCTGATCGCCGCCCAGATGACCTTGCGTATCGTTGTATTTTTTGAAATTATCGACATCGATTAACAGTACGCACAAAGGCAGCGCCCCTTTGACGGTCTGCTCCAAGAGGCGCGGAAAGGCATTGTCCAGCATGCGCCGGTTATACAAACGAGTCAGCGGATCAACATTGGCGTGATTGGTCAATTCCCAGATTTGGGCGCGATCCTGCACAATCCTCTGCGTGCTGTCGCGTATCCACTTAGATAATAGTTTCAAAAGGTTATCTGCAATCGGGCTCGCTTCAGCAATCAGGCTTTTCAACAGCTCCCGCTGCACCGGTAAAATCCGGCAATCGACTTTAGCAACGACATAAGCCGACGGCTGTATTCCATCGATAATGGACATTTCCCCCACCGAAACACCTTGGGGCAATTCGCGAATTTCCGGGGAATCCAGCGACTCAAAATGCAAACCCAACCGCCCGGTGAGCAGCACATAAACACAATCATTATCGCGCCCGGGTTCGAGCAATAATTCGCCCGCCGGCAAATCGAAGGGCTGAGCACGCGCCAGCACTAAACTCAGAATTTCCTGTGAAACCCCATAGAACAATTCTGTTTGAGCCAGTTCATCAGAAATTGTCATCGTCCATCCCGCCTTTGTTCGAAAATAGTTATCCCGGTCCTGCCGCCGCATTCTAACCTAGATCAATGCCCGCAAATCCCGGAAGAACCATCAGGCATTTTGGCACGACACAAATTAGCACCTTCGAAAAAGACCCCGTTCAGATCGATTTTACTCAAATCAGCACCTGAAAAATCCGCATCCTGTAAATTGGCACCGTTCAAAATGGCACCGGCAAGAATGGCATTTTGCAAGTTTGCCTGACTCAAATTGGCAAACTCAAGCGACGCACCAGATAAATCGGCCTGCTTTAACTGCGCACCACGCAGATCTGTGTTGGTTAACACCGCATTAACCAGCCGGGCGCCATTGAGATTAGCCCCTTCCATATTGGCACCATTAAGCCTGGCAGATTTGAGATTGGCGCGCGACAGATTGGTATTGCGAAACTGGGCATTAACCGCAAATAAATTCGGCATATTCGCGCCCACCATCGAGGCCGTGGTCAAAATCGCATCGGACAACTCCGCCGCCTCCATTTTCGCGCCATCCAGATTGGCAAACGTCAGATTAGCGCCCAGCAAAGTAACCCCGTTCAGATCAGCATCCTGCAGTGAGGCTTTTTCCAGATCGGCGCGCGTCAAGTCGGCGTATTGCAATTGCGCATTGGTCAGAATTGCGCTTCTCATGACCGCATCACCCATCAGGCATTTTTTAAAATTGGCATTGAACAGATAAGCGCCGGTCAGATTGACATCGTCCAGACGGCTACCGGCAAATGACGCATAACGTAAGTCGCACTGTATGCAGTGATGGCTGCGCTTAAATTCGGCGACTGACTCAGATTCGCTGGCAAAGCAAACCGGCGCAAAGAGCAGCATTACAAGCCACGTCGCCAACGCTTTTTTTATTTCAAATAAATAATTTTTCATGCGGCTTCAAAATCAGTAGAAAAGGAAACTCAGCGCCTTTTTTAAGCGCTGCATGCTTGTTACCTGCTTATCCCACTTTTCCAGCGTCACATCGCCTGTGCGAAACTCGCGGTAGATAGAAGAACTGTCCAGTTGATGAAAAACAGAAGACATATTCGGATAAGGGGAAAACCAGTCACCGTAACGTGCGCGGAGTTCTTTCACGCTCTGCGCGACATCGGTGCTGCTGCCCGCTTCGGCAAGCAACACTTCATCAGACCGATAGGTATATTGCGGCAAGCGTGGCGTGATCAGCATCAGGACAGAATGCTGATAATCGCTGGTGGATTTTGTCGAAAACAGATACTGCAAGCCGGGAATATCCTGTAAAAATGGCACCCCTTCGCGCGTGTTGGTGGTTTCTTTTTCGCTGAGCCCGCCCAATACCAGCGTCTCTCCCAAATTCATCATCACATTGGCGTTAATCATCACTTTCGTGACTTCAACCTTATAGGTAAAGCCGACATTTTGACTGGGCGGTTTCAAAAAGGTACGTTCGGCGACAACCGACATCTGAACTTTTCCCTTAGGCATAAAAACCGGCGTGATGGTCAGTTTGACGCCGATTTCCTTTTCGATCTGTACAGAACCACCGCCTGTCGCGTTGTTCGACACCACGGCCGCATTGAGCGATACGCCCGAAAAAAACTCCGACTTCATGCCATTGAGCGCAGCGAGGGTAGGCCGTGCCAGCACCTCATTCAGATTAGCACCGGCATTAGCAATATTCATTGAATAGGTCAGAGCCGGCACCGTAATCGCTCTCGTGACCGCCGTAGTCGCGGTCGACACGCCATCGGTATTTGAGCCTGAAAACGTTTTCGAAAAAGCCGGCGCTGTGCTGCTGCCGAATTGCAACGTAAGCGCATTGAGTAAATTCACCCCTTTGTTGCTGGTCAACGTGTCTTCCGTGTACATCAAAACCACATCGACCAGCACCATCTGTCCATCGCTGGCAACAACCGGAGCCGCCACGACGGCCGGCGCTAACGGTTGCATCTGTCCGGGCAAGGGCTGTCCGGGTTGCTGGGTGGGAAAAGTAAACTGGGCTGGCATCATCCCGCCGCTCAATGCGTGCGGCTTATCAAAGCTTAAGGCATCCGGGCCGGACAGCGGGACACTCATTCCCGAAGCATTGCCGGACGTTAGGCCCTTTTGGTAGACGACTTTCCAGTGATTGACACGCTCTTGCGCACTGGCTAATTCGTCCGCATCTGGGTGGCTCGCCTGATAAAGTGCCAGCCAGTGGCTGGCATCCTCAGCCCGCCCGATTGCAGCACTGATAATTGCGGACAACCTCAGCACCTGAGCATCCTGCGGATTTAAAGCGCGCAGACGATCAAGACAAGCGGCTGCGGTCACCGGATCATGCGAATAATAGGACGCTGCCACCATTCTGAACAACACCTCCTGATCGTCCTCCAGAAAAAGCAGCACCTCTGCCAGTTCGCGCTGAGCCGCACTGAAATTGCGCTGTTCGAAATAGAGCGTCCCAAGAAAATAATGTGCCACCCAATTTGAAGTGTCGAACTTAATCGCTAACGCATATCCCTGCTCTGCAAGCGCGAATTTTTGCGTATCCCCCCCTCTGGCCATCATGTGATAGTCAAACGCATTAAAAAACTGCAGATACGAATTCGAAGGATCAAGGCGCAGCGCGGAATTGAGCAGGGCAGACGCCTCATCGAACCTTGACTTTCCTATCAGTTCAAGTCCTTGCAACGCTTTCTCTCTGGGTTCGTTATTGACACGCTCAGGCGGGATCGCCGCGATCAGTTTGGCAAAATCCCGGCCAAAGATCTGTGTGGATTCCCCAGATGAATAGGCGGTAGCGCAAGCCGGTAATGCAGAACAGCCCGCCAAAAACAGGGCGGCCGGCAATAAACGACGGACGACGAACGCAGGAAACCCGCTGCAATCGCTTACCGTGAGCGAAAAATCAACTCGGTCGTTATGATTTTTTGCCGGCGCATGAAAAAGACAGCGACCAGACACCCGCGATTCCTGAGTGTCATTCCAGACAGAACGTCTGCGCGACTGATGGAGGATAGGCATAATTTATCTCTTTTTCCGTGTTTTTAAATAGCCCGTCACGGCCGGATGCAGTGGAATGGAGATGCCTGCACTAAACATCGTCTCAGGTTCAAGCGTGCTAAGTTCAGGTGTCGTACGCTTCAAAACAGACAGATTATTCATTACGCTGTCGACAAAGCGGCTCACAGCCTGATCGCTGACCCCGGCATTCGTGACCAGCAGAGTCACATCGCCAAAGCTAGACACGGGCTCTGCATACCCGCGATACAACCCGCCTGGAATAAACTGTTGGGTCATCAGCGGATTTTCGGCTAGCAGCTTAGCGATCACTTCTGGCGGAAAGGTCACGATCACGCCATTACAGTCCTCGATCATTTTCTTATAAAAGGGCGAAGGATTACCCAGCGACTCGACGATTACATCCACGCGCCCCTGACAAAAAGCCTCTCCCATCCTGGACGCGTTGAGTTCGCTAACCTCATTAAAATCTCTGACCGTGAGGCCCAAGGTCTTCATCAGCATCTCAACGAGATGGCGCTGCCCGGAGCCGATGTTGCCAAGGTTGATCGAATGCCCCGCTAACTGCGTCACATCGGCAATGTTCGCGTCCCTGCGCGCTAACACCATAATCGGCTTTGCGTACAGCGACATCACTGCACGCAGCTGGGATGCGCCTGTCCCGCGCGACTCACTCAGCATGAATTCGGTATAAGCGACTTCAGAACTGCTGAGTGCCATCGTCAAGCCGCCGTTGGCAACCGCCTTGGCGTTATATGCCGAGCCGACGGTGTTATACGGAACGCAACGTATCAGATTCGTGCTGCGATCCTGATTCACCTGATCGCAAAGCCGGCTACCGACCAGATGAAACGTGCCGTTGATCGTCGCCGTGCCCAGCGAGATCAGTTTGTCGCGAAAAATATCGTCGTCCGCCCGCCCGGATCCACAAGCGCACAGCAGTAATACGCTGAATATTACGGCAAGCCTACCCGACATAACGCGTTGATTCGAATTTGACTTTTCTGACAGGTGTCGTATTCGCATGCTCAGATCCACCCCTGATCGTTCAAATAAAGTCATATCGCCTGACTTGTGATTAAACTTAAATTTTGCAGTCACACTGCCAGAAATAAAAAATTCACCCGGCAAACTATCCGGGTGAACCCTTGGTTCAAGACAAGATAAGTCCCTGTTAATCGGTACCGGTATGATAGAAACCCAGACCGCCCGTGCTCACATTGGCCGCATCGGTCACACCGACCAGACAGCGCGGAATCATTGGGAAGTTAGGTGTCAGATAATATACATAGCCCGCCGTATCACCGCTGATAGACTTAATAGAGGCGTCCGTGTTCGGTGCTTCATTGCACAGTCCCAGCTTGTTAGTGCCCGTTCCCGTACCGTAACCACTCGGACCGTTATAAACGAAGTCGCCCATGGTCTTACTGGAAGGCATTGAAAACGTGGTACTCTTGCCGCTCAGCAAAACACTCATATCCATCGAGAACGCGCCGTAGGGAAAATAAGTCGTGGTGGTACCGGAACTGCTGCCTATCGCAGGGCGATTTGAACTCGATGCGGAAGTCACCGTGGAATAACTGGAATAAACCCCTGCTTTTACAACGATAGGATATCCATCGCGCGCGTAACCGACAACGGTTGCGGCAGAGGGCAGCGCAGTCCATGGGCTGGTCGAATTCATCGGCGTACACGTAACAAAGGGAGCTCCACCCAGCGCAATACCGCACGGAATGCCGTGATAATGATAGGCACCCGATGCCTGATTATGCCCGTTGTGAGGATCGAAACCTAAACGCTGCGTCGTATAAGCACTGCTCGACGGCATCACGGACGTGCTCTGAGTCGTTTGAAGACGGCCCTCGACACGGAAATTACATTTTAAAGATGAAGAATTAGCGACTACGCTGCTGCTGCTCTCAGCACACACACCTGTCAACGGATCAAAAGGAATCCCATCCAATGCGACACCGAGCGAGTCGGCGACACCCAACGGCGTGTATAAAGGCGACGAACTTGTGCCAGCAGCAAGCGCCGGCTTTACAGGGATGTAATAATTATGTGCGACAGCGGCCGGCGTGTGAGACTGACTGGCCCATACCTGAAACCCTGCAGTGGAACTGTTGAGCGAACAGGTTGCCGTTGAATTTGCAACGCTGGAAGTACAAGAGCCGTAATAAGGCGTCCCGTTACTACTTACCAGATAGGTGGAAACAGAACTTTTAGCCGTGTTGGAAAGCGTTTTGCTCACCAGCGTTGGTGTCACCGTGGCCAGCGCAAAAGCAGTCTGGCTGAACAGCGAACCGACCACAGCGCCTAGCAGTATCGTTTTCATTCCGTACTTCTGAGTCAACATAATGCTCTCCAAAAATTTTAAGTAAGATCCCTGGCCTGCGACGACCAACAGACGCAATCACTTTATCCAACATCCCACATATTTGATATGGTCTCTAAAGACCAGCCAGCCTGACCCGCGATTCACTCTTCACTTTCTGCCAGATGATCAACCAGCCTGCCAGCCGAAGCCCGCATACGGCGCGACAAACTGGTTGCAATGGCACGCAGAATCTCAGCGCCAATACGCGGCTTATCTTTCAACATGTCATCCATCGCGGTTTTGGCCAGCGTTAGCAGCTCACAGTCGGTTGCAGCAACGCATGAGGCGGAACGCCGCTCGCCATCGAATACCGCCATTTCACCAAACGAATGCCCGGGTCCCTCGCGGCCCATCTCCACCGCTTCGCCCTTTTTGTCCACCTTCACGACCGACACAATCCCCTGCTGCACAAAGCACATGAAAGTACCTTGATCTCCTTCGTTAAAAATCGTCTCGCCTTTGCTGTAATTGTGGATGCCGAAATACGGCGCAGCGCCGATGATTTCGGGCGCTTTCATATGCCTGAACATCGTACTGTCGAGCAACATGTCACAGATACGGTCCAGCTCTGAATTATTTTGTGCCATAAGCCCAAGTATAAAAATTTAAATTTCCGGCGCGGCAACCGTACAACCCAGACAGAGTGTTTGGATAGCCAGCATGACACCTGATTAAACTCTACCTGACACAAAATACATTTGATATGGTCCCAAAAGACCAAGGAGGGATAAAACGAACCGTTAATAAAGGTTAGTCGCGCAGCTTGCTGATCGCACGATCCGCCGTCCGGAGCCGTTGCAACAGCGTCAGCGTGAGACCATGGTATAGTTTTTTGGCAATCTCGGGATGCGCTGTAAACAAGGCGGAAAGATCGTCTCTGTTGATTGAAACACAGACCAGCTCACCTTCGGCAACAATACCAGCCGAGCGCGGACTGCCATCGATGATCGCCATTTCGCCAAACATCATGCCGGAACAAAGAATACAGATCGTAAACGCCACCGTTGAATTAGCCGGAATCAGTTCAACTCTGGCGCGCCCGCGTAGCATGAAGAACAATTCTTCCCCTGAATCACCCTGACGATACACGCTGTGAGCGTCTGCAAAAACTGCGCGCTTCATGTAAGTCGAAAAAACCGCTAACTCATCACCGGTAAATACGCTGAGCACAGAAATTTCTGCCAGCGTTTTTTCTAGCTGATGCCGCTTCAAGCCGAATCCGTCATCAAGCAATTTGTCCTCAGCATATCCCAACGCCGAATCTACGCTGTCGTGCAGATCGACGCCGTTTATCAGGTCATGAATACCAAACGCCTTGAGCCGCAACGCCATGTCAGGGAATCCTGACGAACAAAAACAAACCTGAACGCCGGATTTTTTACACCGCTTGCGAATCTGCCCCAGAATATTGCCCCCTGAACCGTCTATCTCGCTGACATTTCTGAAATTTAAAATAATAAATTGAATCTGTCCGCCCGCCTTATTCCGGATCGCATCTAAATTACTGGCTAAATTGTCTGCCGTACCAAAAAACAAGGCCCCCTGCAGTTCGATTACCCGTATTTTTACGCCTTCGGTTTCCAGATAAGTGATTTCTTCCACGGGTCGCACGATATTGGATCTGATTTTGGTCGCATCGTAATCGCGTGCAATGATGTCCTTCCCCATGCGGTAGATAAAGTTCACAACCGAAAGAACTATACCGATTGCCAGCGCTTCGTTAGTGCCATAAAAAACTGAGATACCCGTCACTGACAGCACAACAATCACGTCCAGATACTCACCTGAAGCCCCATGCTTTGCAAATGCGTTGCGCAGCAGCTTAATACTCCATGCATCAAGCGCTTCAAAACCCATCATCACCAATGAGGCGGCCAGTACCACATTAGGCAGCAGCGAGATGAGCGGCGTAAGCAACAACAGGACGAGAAGAGAAAAAAGAGCGCAATACACTTTGGTCGCCTGGGTCGTCGCGCCGTTACGATAGCCGGCAATGGTCGTAGACTGGCTGACCGCGGACGAGATGCCGCCAAACGCGGCCGAGAGCATATTCCCCACCCCCTGACCGATGAGTTCCTTATTCGAATCAGAACGTTCATAAGTCACGTTGTCGACCGCCATGACCACGATCAAAGAGCGGAGCGAATTGACGATGGCGATACTCATTGCAATGGCAGCGAGATCTGCCAGCAACCCGAGCTGCCCGCCGCTCAATACAATACCGATAAAATCGAATAAATGCTGCGGCGTCGGCAAACCGCCTGCAACCTGCCCTATCGTCCCTCCGATGCGGTTACCGTAGCCGAAGAAATTCATAAGGTAATAAAGAACCGTCCCGCCTATGATCCCTAAAAATGCAGGCGGTATCCGGTAAGACTTCCTGCGATTTACCTGAGGCGCTGAATCAACACGTCCGATAAAAGCGGTAGGGATCCAGCGCGCCAGCCGGTCTCCACGCGAAAATAGCAGCAACGTTGCAGCCCCGAGGCAAAGACTGGCAATCGAAACATGAGGTAAAACAGCGGTAAAATCGTTCAGGGCGATGTCTTTTCCCAGCCCCGTAATCGGACGAATTTGCGACAGTATGATCGCGATTCCCGCACCGTTCATCAAACCTGCAATGACAGGATACGGAATATATTTTGCAAGCGTGCCTATCCTGGCAAAACCGAAAACGACCTGAAAAACACCGCTCAAAAACACCGTGAAAAAAATGAGTTCGACAACTAAAGTGACCGTCGCCGGATCGCTCAGATCGGAATGTGTGTGACTCAAAATAACCGGTGCGGCAGAAGCCAACATGATGGTCGTAATGGAGAATGGCCCGCTGTTGAGAACAGGGGCACCCCGTGCAAAGGCGGCGCCAAAATTCGAAAAAATGATGGCAACTAAACCTGCGAACGTACCCGCGGCTACAAAGGCAGGCCCCAGCGGGGCAAATACCATCATTCCCCAGGGGATGGCTTTCGGTATCCCCATGACAGATGAAATGACACCGCCAACCAGATCGCCCTTCCATGCTTTTTTTTCCATATTCCATCCACAAAACGTGTGCTGCGCAATTAGGTATTATCTGTGAGCAATTCTATTGTTTTTCCCGGTTAAAAATTCAATCGATGCCATACGAAACGGCACGTTATAAGCCGGCAGTCTGCTATTAGCCGTGTCCTGATTCGCCGCACCCAAGCGGATCCATTTTTCGCTACAAGCAGCGTGCTTTAATGGGCTAGTAAGGCCTCAAATTGTTCAATCGGCAAGGGCTTACTGAACAGATAGCCCTGAAAATGCCTGCAACCGCTGAGCTCGAGGAATTCCCGCTGCGCTTCCGTCTCAACACCCTCGGCAATCACGTCGAGATTCAAGGCATGTGCCATGGCGATGATCGTCGTCACGATGGACTTGTCATTACTGTCGGTGGCAATGTCGCGCACAAAAGACTGATCGATTTTCAGCTGATCGAGCGGAAGGCGTTTTAAGTACTGCAACGAAGAATAGCCGGTTCGAAAATCATCCATCGAAAAATTTACGCCGAACGACTTCAAGTCCATCATCTTAGCGATCGTATCATCGACGTTCGTCAAAACCACACTCTCTGTCAGCTCTATCTTGAGGTGCGACGGCCGTATGCCATGCCGGTTAACCGTTTCCTGTATCTGTAAAACAAAATCGGACTGACGGAACTGCCGTGCACTGACGTTGACGGCAAGCACAAGATCGCGTGTCAGCGGTTGGTTTTGCCAAATTTTGAGCTGAGCGCACGCCGCATCAAGTATCCAGAGCCCGACGGGCAGTATCGTTCCGGTATCTTCGGCCAGCGGGATAAATAACGCCGGGGAAATCAGGCCTCGCTCCGGATGATTCCAGCGCAACAACGCCTCGGCACCGATAGGCTGATTCTCACGATCCACTTGAATCTGGTAGTACAACTGAAACTGCCGCTTTTCAAGTGCGCACCTTAATTCGCTCTCCATCTCGGCGCGCTCGCTGATCAGTTCCTGCATCATCGGATCAAAAAAACGCAGGGTGTTACGCCCGGCCTTTTTGGCCTCATACATCGCGATATCCGCCTGCTGCAACAACGTCTCGATAGACTGATGTTCAATAAAAAGCGTTGCGCCTATGCTGGCGGTGCTCCTGAACTCATGCTGATTGAGCTGATAAGTCTGACCTAACATAGCAAGAATCTTACTGCCTATCATCTCCGTCTGTTCGGCAGCTTCGATGGCATGCTGACTCAGGTTTTCCAGCATCACGACAAACTCGTCCCCGCCCAGACGCGCCACCGTATCGCCGTCGCGCACGCACGATGCCAGCCGCTGCGCCACCTGCTGCAATAACAAATCGCCAAAGCCATGCCCTAACGTATCGTTCAATATTTTAAAATTATCCAGATCGATAAACAGCAGCGCACCCTGTTTACCCGTACGCCCGACGGACAACAGCGCCTGCTGTAGCCTGTCCTGCAACAGCCTTCGATTAGGCAGCCCGGTGAGGGAATCATAAAAGGCCAGACTCCTGATTTTTTCTTCTGCTCCCTTAATTTCGGTGATATCGGAAAAAGCTGCAACGTAATTTGTGACAAGCCCCTGCTGGCTACGCACGGCCGTGATCGTCAAATTCTGAGGATAAATCTCCCCGTTCTTGCGGCGATTCCAGATTTCTCCGTGCCATGTGCCCTTCTCTTTGATGTGCTGCCACATGGCATCATAAAACCTTGCATCATGCCGTCCCGAGCTCAGCATTTTTGGTTTTTTGCCGACCACATCATGAATCGTGTAGCCGGTAATCGCGGTAAAAGCACAGTTTGCCCTGACAATCACACATTCAGCATCCGTAATCAGTATGCCTTCCTGCAATTCAAAAGCGGTCGCCGCAATGCCCAGTTCAACTTCCGCCTGCTTGCGTTCAGTAATATCGGCCGCATAAAGCACAACCGAACTGACTTTGCCCCTGCTATCAAAAATAGGGTAATAATTCAGCGAAAAATGGTGATCAGCGCGCCTGTCTTCGGTGTGCGCCTCAAAGCCGGTCTGAAACACATCGAACAGGCTTTCACGCCGTCCGGCTGCCACTTCAGGCGGAAAATAATCAAACACATTCCCGCCTATCATCGCTTGCGGTTTTTGACCGATACGATGAGCGCCCATCTCATTGATAGCCAGAATTCTGCCGTTCTCGTCCACATGAAAAATACTCTCGGAGGTGGAATTCAAAATAGCTTCGAGTTGCTCCTTGCTTTGCTTGAGGGCTGCTGCGCTTTGCCGTTCGAGCCGGGAGGAACGTATCCAGCCCCAACCCAGAAAAAAGATGACCAAAGCGGCCAGCACACCTGCCCATACCCGACTTTGATAGGTTTCATACCAGGTTTGAAACAGGATTCGACTCTCCAATGGCAATTGGGATCGGCCTATGTCGTAGCGATGCAACTGGCGTGAGTCAAATTTAAATTCACTGGGTGCCACCCTGATTACCGGAATCAGATCGGGATTTTCACCGCCCAGCACGCGTTGCAGAATTTTGGCCAGCGCACGCCCCTGCGCTTCACCGCTGGTCAGACGACCACCGACGATGCCGTGCCCCATATAAAAGTCGTAAGTTCCATAGACGGGTACCGGGGATGCTTGTGACACCATCCCGGCCAGATCAGGGTAGCTGATGAAAGTGCCAAGATTATCTCTGGCGTACGGCATCAAAAGGACCAGCGTGCCTTTATCCAGCGTCGCCAAACGTGCACGCAACTGATCCAGCGATAACTTATCCCAGAATTCGAAGCTGATCCGGCGGGCATAAGGCGCGATCATAGGCGTCATCTCTTTGCGAATCGCCTCACCCGTTGTCGTTGCATCGATAATCACGACGATGCGCCGCACGTCCGGATGCAATCGCTGCATCACCCCGACCGTCTGCCCCGCCTCAAAGGTCTCGGCAACACCGGTAAACCCGTGCAGCCCTGACAGCATGTCCTGATGAAAGAAATTTATCCCGGCGAAAATCACCGGAACTCCGGCGAAAATCGGGTCGTTCCGATATTGGCGAAGAAAATTAAACGCGTCGTTATCTGTGACCAGTATGCTGGAAAATCTTGTCCCCCGGTACTTGTAGCTGAGCAACTGGCGCAGATTTTTAAAATGCACGTCATCGTTCAGCCGTTTGCTATCCATATACTCGACATGCAATTCGACGGGGAGCGCGCTCGTGTCGAGAATGTCCCGAACCCCTTTCGTTTCATCATCTGTCCAGTTTAAACCGTAGTGATACGAATTTAACAACAGCACATGTGGCTTTTCCTGCCCCCACGATGACGATATCAGCCCCGCACAGAGCAGCAATATCAACAGACAAAAACGGAATAATCGCATGGTGTTATACAGGTGGCAAGACTAACAATCGATCCGCAAGGCTTGGGCTAATTGCAGCCGTTCAGCCGTTTTCAAAGCCACTTTGTCACGCAGATAAAACGGCTGCGCGGCTGCGGCATCCGCACCGAGTCCTGCGGCAAACTGCCCGGCACCCAGTTTTGCAATCGCAGCGGCTTGCGGAATGGCCGCCGCATCCACACCATTCAACTGCCCTGCATAGCGCGCCTGTAAGGCATCCGCAAACGCGGCGAATCCGCTGCCCGCGCCAAACCAGTCCGCACCGTCAACGGCTGGCGCCACTTCCGGCTTACAAAGACAGGGCTCAAACACGGAAACCCATTCGCCCTCCTGATTTTGATAGGCGGCACAATAAATCTCGCCCATACGCGCATCCAGCGCCGCAATCACGCGATCCCGGCCCGACGCTTGGGCCAGCGCCAGCAGGGTACAGATACCGGATACCGGCAAATCAGCCCCCAGCGCGAGTCCTTGTGTCGCGCCGCACGCGATGCGCACGCCGGTAAACGAACCCGGCCCAGAACCGTAGGCGATGCCGTCCAGATCCGCAATCCTCAGCCCCGACTCCTGAAGTAACGCATCGATCATCTCTATCAGCAATTCGGAATGTTTCTGCCCGACGAGTTCGCAATGCTGAACCACCGCACCCTCCTGCCAGAGCGCCACCGAACAATATTCGGTGGAAGTATCTAAAGCCAGTATTTTCATTGTTCTGCAATCAGCAAGACAACCGCCTGTGCGGCGATGCCCTCCCCGCGTCCGGTATAACCCAGCTTCTCGGTGGTGGTGGCCTTCACGTTCACGGCACTCCTCTCGATGCGCAGGTCCGCTGCGATATGTTCAACCATCTTAAAAATATGCGGTGCCATCTTAGGACTTTGCGCGATGATGGTCGCATCTACATTGCCAACGCGGAATCCCGCCCCGCGCACCAAATGCAGCGTTTCACGCAGCAGGATACGGCTGTCGATATTTTTAAATTGTGCGTCGGTATCGGAAAAATGCCGTCCGATATCGCCCAGTGCAGCAGCACCCAGCAGCGCATCGCAAATCGCATGCAACAAAACATCGGCATCCGAGTGCCCTAGCAAACCCTTTTCATACGGAATGGTGACGCCGCCGATGATGAGCGCTCGTCCCTCCACCAGCTGATGCACGTCGAACCCCTGACCTATCCTCATTTTTTCTCTCCCAGCAACAATCCGGCCATCCTCAAATCCTGCGGATAGGTCACTTTAAAATTGGTTGAATCTCCCGAAACCAGCTTAGGATGCAGCCCCAGCGCCTCGATGGCGGACGCCTCATCGGTCACTGTTTTACATTGCTGCAAGGCTTGCGCCAGCAGGCCTGCGCGGAACATTTGCGGCGTCTGCGCCTGCCATAACTGCTCGCGGTTTTCAGTTTGCTGTATGCGCCCCTCTGCATTCGCGCGCTTTAACGTATCCGCGACGGGCACTGCCAGAATGCCGCCTATCGGATCATCCTTTAATTCATTGATCAGCTTTATCAGATGCGCATTCGCCAGACAAGGGCGCGCCGCATCGTGCACCAGAACCCAGTCATCCGGCTCCAGTTCCGATGCGAGCAGACCGTTAAGCACCGTATCCGCACGGGTTTCGCCGCCGCAGTACAAAGGCTGCAGCTTATCGCCAAACCGGCTCCAGTCAAAGGTATCAAATAATGTGTCATGAACAGACAACACCACAAACACGGTCGTGATTTCCGCACAGGCGCATAGCGTGGCAATCGCGTGATGTATCATCGGATAACCTGCCAGCGGCAGATATTGTTTGGGTAACTCATGTCCCATACGCGCGCCAAAACCGGCGGCAGGAACTAATGCGTAGAATTCAGTCATGGACGAATTGTAATTGAAACAAGCCATCCATGAAAAAGCGATTTCACGCGGAGTGCGCGGAGACGCGGAGAAAAACAAACCTAGCCAATTATTCGTCATCTCGAATGATGTTGCGACTTTCAAGTTTTATAACGGAGATTTCTCCCCGTGAATAGGGCTGTGAATTTTCCTCTGATGGAGTTTCAACATTTAACCGCGTGACAACCTTTAACTTATAATGCAGCGCTATTCGTCTTCAGATTTCAGCCATGCTGTTCACATCGACCCACACCCGCCCCCGCTACACCCGCCTTGTCGGCTCCTCAGACGCACTGGCACTGGCGCAATTTGCTGATAAACATACGCCGCTGGTGGTCATCACGGCAAATGCGAATGAGGCCCAGCGACTCATCGAGGAAATCCCGTTCTTCGCGCCCGACTTGCGCGTACATCTGCTGCCTGACTGGGAGACGCTGCCGTACGACCATTTTTCACCGCATCAGGACCTGATCTCAGAACGCCTGTCCACGCTGCACCATGTGCGCAGCCAGTCGTGCGACGTGCTAGTGGTGCCGGTCACGACCGCGCTCTACCCCTTGCCACCGGCTGAATATCTGTCCGCGTTCACCTTTTTTATCAAACGCGGCGAGAAACTCAATCTGCCCGCCTTGCGCGAACAGATGACATTCGCCGGCTACAGTCATGTGCAACAAGTCTTATCGCCCGGCGAATTCTGCGTCAGAGGCGGCATCATCGACCTGTTTGCCATGGGCAGCGTACTGCCGTATCGCATCGATTTATTCGACGATGAAATCGAAACCATCTCTACCTTTGACGTGGACACACAGCGCACGCTGTATCCGGTGCCGGAGATTCGCCTGTTGCCCGCGCGCGAATTCCCGCTGGACGACAAAGGTCAGGCGCACTTTCGCCAGCGCTTCCGGGATGTATTTGAAGGCGACCCGTCCAAATCGCGCATCTACAAAGAAGTCAGCAAAGGCAATGCACCCGCAGGGATCGAGTATTACCTGCCACTATTCTTCGACAAGACCGCCACCGTATTCGACTATCTGCCGAAAAATGCCACGCTGTGCCTGCATGGTAATGTGGATGCGGCGATTGCGCAGTTCGGCGTGGATGCCGCCTCGCGCTACAACCTGCTCCGGGGTGACCCGCAACACCCGCTGCTGCCGCTGGCCGACTTGTTCATGGATGCCGAGGCATTTTTCATTGCCGCCCGCGCATTCGCAAGGCTCGATATTGCGCCGGATGGCGACTCCGCCAATCTCACCCCTTGCGCGACCGAAAAACTGCCCAACATCGCGGTAAACCGTCACGCCGAGATGCCGACGCAGGCGTTCGCACAGTTTCTACAAACGTATGACGGACGCACGCTGCTGCTGGCGGACAGTCTGGGGCGGCGCGAAATCATGTCGGGCTATTTGCAGGAATACGGACTGAAGGCGGAAGTATGCGAAAATTTCGCCGGATTTTTGCAGAAAAAAGCCCGATTCATGCTGTGCATTGCGCCGCTGCAAAACGGCTTCTTGCTGCCGGATGAACGCTTAGCCATCGTAACCGAGACCGAGCTGTATGCCTCCATGCCCCGCAACCGCGCGGCGCGGATCGCTAAAAAAACCAACATCGAAGGCATGTTGCGCGACCTGTCCGAACTCAAGGTCGGCGACCCGGTGGTTCACGAACAGCACGGCATCGCGCGCTATCAGGGGCTGGTCAATCTGGATCTGGGCGAAGGGATGGGCGAATTTTTGCTGCTCGAATATGCAGGCTCCGATAAATTATACGTGCCGGTATCGCTGCTGCATGTGATCGGCCGTTACAGCGGAGGGGCGCATGATACCGCCCCGCTGCACAAACTGGGCAACGGCGCATGGGACAAGGCTAAACGCCGTGCGATGCAACAGGTACGCGACACCGCTGCCGAACTGCTGAACATCTATGCCCAGCGCGCGACCCGCAAGGGGCATTCATTTAAAGTCACTCCGCGCGATTATGAAGAATTCGCCGCCGGATTCGGGTTTGAAGAAACGCCCGATCAGGCCGCCGCCATCAACGCCGTGATCGAAGATCTGCAATCGGGAAAACCGATGGACAGACTGATTTGCGGCGATGTGGGGTTCGGAAAAACCGAAGTCGCCCTGCGTGCCGCATTCGTCGCCGTGATGGACGGCAAACAGGTTGCCGTGCTGGTGCCGACCACGCTGCTTGCCGAACAGCACTACCAGAATTTCTCCACCCGCTTCGCCGACTGGCCGATCCGCATCGGCGAGCTGTCGCGCTTCCGTTCAGCAAAAGAACAGACGCAGGCGTTAAAGGAAATGGCCGAGGGCAAACTCGACATCATCATCGGCACCCACAAACTGATCCAGAAAGGCATCGAATTCGACAATCTGGGCTTGCTGATCATCGACGAAGAACACCGGTTCGGCGTACAGCAGAAGGAACGCCTGAAAGCGTTGCGCGCCGAAGTGGATATCCTGACGCTGACCGCCACGCCGATTCCGAGAACGCTTGCGATGTCTCTCGAAGGGCTGCGCGATTTTTCCATCATCGCAACCGCCCCGCAGCGGCGCTTGTCCATTAAAACCTTCGTCAGCGCCTATAGTCAGGGCGTGATCCGCGAAGCGGTGCTGCGCGAACTCAAGCGCGGCGGTCAGGTGTATTTCCTGCACAACGAGGTGGACACCATCGCCAATATGGCGGAAAAGCTGACTGAACTGCTGCCTGAGGCGCGCATCCGCACTGCACACGGCCAGATGGGCGAGCGCGAGTTAGAGGCCGTCATGCGCGACTTCTATCAGCAGCGTTTCAATATTTTACTGTGCACCACGATTATCGAAACCGGTATCGATATCCCCACGGCCAACACCATCATCATAAACCGCGCCGACCGCTTTGGCCTCGCACAACTGCATCAGTTGAGAGGCCGCGTCGGACGTTCGCACCATCAGGCTTACGCCTATTTGCTGGTGGACAGTCTGGACGGTTTAACGGTACAGGCGAAAAAACGTCTGGAAGCGATACAGGCGATGGAGCAACTGGGCAGCGGATTTTTTCTGGCGATGCACGATCTGGAGATACGGGGCGCGGGTGAAGTGCTGGGCGAATCGCAAAGTGGCGAGATGCAAGAGATCGGATTCTCGCTGTACACCGAGATGCTCAACGCGGCTGTGGCCTCTCTCAAACAGGGGCGTGAGCCGGATATGGCCCACCCGCTGGGCGTCACCACCGAAATCAATCTGCATAGCCCCGCCCTGCTGCCCGATGAGTATTGCGGCGACATCCACCAGCGACTGGTGATCTACAAACGTCTGGCCAATTGCACGAGCCAACCCGAACTCGACTCCATGCATCAGGAACTGATCGACCGATTCGGCCTGCTGCCTGAGACGGCGCAAACGCTGCTCGACTGCCATCGCCTGCGCATTGCCACCAAACCCTTAGGCATCTGCAAAGTAGATGCATCCGATGAAGCGATTCAGATTCAGTTTGTGCACAATCCGCCGATCGACCCGATGAAAATCATCACGCTGATTCAAAGCCGCCGCCATATCAAAATGATCGGACAGGACAAACTGCGCATCGAGCTCAAACAGGCAGATTTAAATCAGCGGGTGCTGGCAATCAGAAATTTCATCAACGAACTGAAATAGGACAAGAATCAGCCACTCAGGCCCTGAGTGGCTGTGACTTAACGTGAACGCAAGTGCTTGAGCTGCTTATGAATTTCAGCTATTTCCAGATTCGACAGCTTGGATGTTTCGAGCTTGCGTTCTAACGCATGAATTTTATCTTCATTGGTGTTCACCTTCTCACCACGCGCCGCGACCAGCGCTTCGTGCATGACCTTCTCATACCCGATATAGTTATGTGGCTTCATAACAGTCCCCTTTTAAGCAATGATTTCGTGCAGTTTTTCAATATACAGCCTTTTACCGCCAAATTGTACAAGAAATCCAGCCCGGCTAGCGTAAATTGATGATGTCCCAGCCATGCGCTGCCGCATGGGCGCGCAAGGTTTCATCGGGGTTGGCGGCGACAGGTTTTTTCACCTTGCACATCAGCGGCAGATCGTTGAGGGAGTCGCTGTAAAACGTGCTGTTCTCGAAACTATCCAGCCTCCAGCCGCGTGAACTCAACCAGTTCGTCAGCCGCGTGATTTTTCCCTCACGGAAACACGGCACATCGGCAACCCGACCGGTAAATTCGCCCTCGATCTGTTCAGGTTCGGTCGCAATCAGATGCTCGATACCAAACTCGCGGGCAATCGGTGCGGTGACAAAGCTGTTAGTCGCGGTGATGATAACGCAGATGTCCCCCGCCTGCCGGTGCCGCTGCACCAAATCGCGCGAGGCTTGTGTCACCATCGGCATCACGTTTTCACGCATGAACTGCGCGTGCCAGGCGTCGAGCGTCTTACGGGAATGGCGCGACAAAGGTTTGAGCTGAAAATCTAAAAACTCATGAATATCGAGCGTACCCGCCTTGTACTGATCGTAAAAGGCCTGATTTTTTACTTCGAACAGTTCGCGGTCGAGTATGCCGATGCGAATCAAAAATTGCGACCACTCAAAATCGCTGTCGCCGTTAAGCAGCGTATTGTCCAGATCAAATAAGGCTAAATTCATCTCAAGCTTCCCTAATTTATTTCGAATTGCATCACTTCCTTGAGCAAGGGAATCGAAGGCGCACGGTGCAGGCGCAGCGAATGCTCATCGAGCGCATCGAGCACCGCCAGCAGACTCGGCAGATCGCGACGCCCGTGACGCAAAAGATACTGCACAACTTCCGGTGCCAGCGCAAACCCCCGCCCCTGGGCATGTCCGATAAGCGCCAAGGCCTTCTCTTCATCGCTCAGCCCCTGCACCTGATATACCAGCCCCCAGCCTAAACGGGTGCGTAAATCAGCGCGCACATTCAGATGCAGCGGAGAACTCAGCCCGCTAACCAGCAGCATTCCGCCACTGTCACGCATGTGATTGTAGAGATTGAACAGCTCGATTTGCGCTGCTTCATCGAGCGTATCGGCATCGTCAACAGCCACCACTTCGGCCGGTTCCGGCACATAGCCTTGCGCATAAATCGCATTCAGATGCGCGTTTTGCGCAACCCCGACACAGGCTTGCAGCAAATGACTCTTGCCGCTGCCGTCCGCCCCCCATACATACACACACCGCTCCGCGCTCTCGCCGGACAAGGCCTGATGGAGTACAGACAATAATTCGGCATTGCCGCCCGCGACAAAGTTGTCGAAGGTCGGCCACCAGTCGGGCGTAATATCGAGCAGTAACTGATTCATTGTTTACCGTACATCCGGCTGGACAGATACCAGATCGTACCGTGGCGCAGCGCAACTAACAGGATGGCCGACATCGGCAGCGCCAGCAGCACGCCGAAAAAGCCGAACAATTGCCCGAAAGCCAGCAGCGCAAAAATAACCGCCAGCGGATGCAGACCGATACGTTCGCCGACCAGCCAGGGCGTGACCAAGGTACCCTCCAGCATCTGTCCTGCGCCGAATACCCCCCACACCCATAACACGCCGCTCAATTCAGTAAATTGCATCGCAGCGGCCAGCGTCGCCAGCAAGAGGCCGATCACCATACCAAGATAGGGAATGAACACCAGCATTCCGGCAACAATGCCGATCGGCAAGGCAAATTCGAGTCCCACAGCCCATAACACCAGACTGTAAAAAGCACTCATCAGCAACATGACCGAGATTTGTCCGCGCAAAAATTCCGCCAGCACACGATCAACCTCGGCGCTGATCTCACACACCTTGGCGTGCCAGTGACGGGGAATCAGCGCATCAAATTTTGCGGCCATTAATCCGCCGTCGCGCAAAAAATAAAACATCGCGACCGGAATCAGCAACAGGTTCATCACCACGTTGAGAATTTTTCCGCCACTGCTCGACAGCCAGGGCAGTAGCTTTTCAGCCATTCCGCCTGCCGACTGCCAGTGACTCAACAGCCAGTTTTTCAGCAGCGTGCTATCCCATTGCAACTCTGCACCAAACCACAGCTGCAACTTCGGCAGCAGACTGGCCCTCAGCATTTCGATCAGGTCGGGCAGGCGCACCATGAACAGGCTGATTTCCTTTTCCAGCAGCGGCAGCATAATCAGCAGCAGACCCGCGAACAACAGCATCAAAAAAACCATCACCATCACCACCGCAGCCGCTCGCGGCAACTTCAATACGACGAGACGACGCACCAGCGGATTGCAGATATAGGCGAGTATCGCCGCTGCCACAAAAGGAGTCAGGATAGGGCTGAGCCAGTAGAGCAACAGCAAGGCCGGCACAACAAAAAGCAACCACTGCAATGCGGGGAAACGGGACGTTGTCATTTAGATAAAGGCAAAAATTTAAGGCCGCCGCAACAAAATCGAGCCCGCAGCACGCGTTTTGGTCGTAAGCGACTCGATGAGTTATAATTGCGACCGTGAAAACCACACAATCCTAGGTTTAGCAATAAACTGATGCGCATTGTATCGAGATTTACTTGCCGTTTGTTCGCAACTGCAACGAAATTTCAATATTTCCCCTATATATTCACTGTGCCTTGCAAAACAACTGCCCTGAATAAATAGCCTAATCGCCCGAATAGCGATGAAATTGAAAGTGTTTATGAACGCCCCCCAAGATAATTTGCAGCCTGCCTGCTGGACCGGATTTACCGGCGGTCAATGGCAACAACGCGTGGCCGTGCGCGACTTCATCCAGCGCAATTACACGCCCTATGAAGGCGGCGAGCAATTTTTAGCACCTGCCACGGCGCGCACGCAGCAACTGTGGCGCGAACTCTCGGCACTCATCAAAGAAGAGCGCATCAAGGGCGTACTGGACGTCTCAGCCGACATCGGTTCATCGATCACCGCCCATCAACCGGGTTATATCAACAAGACGCTCGAACTGATCGTCGGATTGCAGACCGATGCGCCGCTCAAACGCGCCATCATCCCTAACGGCGGATTGCGCATGGTAGAAGCCGGCCTTGAAGCCTACGGGTTCACGCTGAACCCGAAAGTCAAAGAAGCCTACCAGCTGTATCGCAAGGATCACAATCAGGGCGTGTTCGACGCCTACAGTCCTGACATTCTCGCCTGCCGCAAATCCGGCATCATCACAGGGCTGCCCGACGCTTACGGGCGCGGGCGTATCGTGGGGGATTACCGCCGCGTCGCGTTGTACGGCATCGACTTTTTGGTCCGCGACAAGCAGCGCGAAAAGTCAGAACTCGACAGCGCCGTGTTCAGCGAAGACGTACTGCGCGTGCGCGAAGAGCTATCCGAACAGATCCGGGCGCTCACAGAACTCAAGCAGATGGCGGCGACCTACGGTTTCGACATCGGCACGCCTGCCGCCTCTGCACACGAAGCGGTGCAATGGACCTATTTCGGCTATCTGGCCGCAATCAAGGAACAAAACGGCGCGGCAATGTCGATCGGCCGAATCTCGTCCTTCCTCGACATCTACCTCGAACGCGACATCGCGACAGGCCTGCTCACCGAATCTCAGGCACAGGAACTGATGGACGATCTGGTCATTAAATTGCGCATCGTGCGCTTTTTGCGCACCCCTGAATACGACCTGCTGTTTTCGGGAGATCCTGCGTGGGTCACCGAAGCGATCGGCGGCATGGGCGAAGACGGGCGCACGCTGGTCACCAAAAACAGCTTCCGCTTCCTCCACACCCTGTACAACCTGGGGCCTGCCCCCGAACCCAATCTGACCGTATTGTGGTCAAAATCACTGCCACAGGGCTTCAAGAATTTCTGTTCCAAAGCCTCCATCGAGACCAGCGCGATCCAGTATGAATCGGACGACTTAATGCGCGAACACTGGGGCGACGATTACGCCATCGCCTGCTGCGTCTCGGCAATGCGCATCGGCAAGCAGATGCAGTTCTTCGGTGCACGGTGCAATCTGGCCAAGACCATGCTGTATGCGATCAACGGCGGCGTGGATGAAAAATCCGGCATCAAGATCGCCAGCGGTTTTACCCCAATCACCGGCGACTATCTGGACTATGATGAGGTGGTCGATAAATTCGAGCAGATGATGGACTGGCTTGCCACGACCTACATCAAGGCCTTGAATGCCATCCACTTCATGCACGACAAATACCATTACGAACGCATCGAAATGGCGCTGCACGACAGAGATATCCTGCGCACCATGGCCTGCGGCATTGCCGGGCTGTCAGTGGTCGCCGATTCGCTGTCCGCGATCAAATACGCCCCCGTCAAAGTAATCCGTAACGATCAGGGAATCGCGACCGACTTTGCCATTGAAGGCGAATATCCGGCCTACGGCAACAACGACAATCGCGTCGATCAGATCGCGGTGTGGCTGGTCGAGACGTTCATGGATAAAATCCGTAAACACAAGACCTACCGCGACAGTGTGCCGACCCAGTCGGTACTGACGATCACCTCCAACGTGGTGTACGGTAAGAAGACGGGTAACACACCGGACGGCAGAAGAACCGGCGAGCCTTTCGCACCCGGTGCCAACCCGATGAACGGTCGTGATACCCAAGGGTTTGTCGCCTCCGGCGCATCCGTCGCAAAGCTGCCCTATCTGGCTGCACTCGACGGCATTTCATGGACCGCGACCTGCACACCGGACGCACTGGGCCGCACCCTGACAGACCGCATCGACAATCTGACCAACTGCCTGGATATGTTTTGCACCTCAAACGGTTTTCACGTCAATGTGAACGTGCTGAATAAGGAAACGCTGCTCGACGCGATGGAACATCCGGAAAACTACCCGCAATTAACGCTGCGCGTCTCGGGCTATGCAGTCAATTTCATCAAACTGACCCGCGAACAACAGCTCGATGTCATTAACCGCACCTTCCATCTGCACTGTTAAAAACTCAGTCCATCGATGATGGCGATACCCGTTCATGCAAAGCGAATCAAGACACCCTAACTATATTGCCCCTGCCTGCGTCGACGAAAACGGTCGACTGTCAGGCTTTGTGCATTCATTTGTAACCGGCAGTGCCGTCGACGGCCCCGGCATGCGCTTTGTGCTCTTCGTCTCCGGCTGCCAGTTTCGTTGTCTGTATTGCCACAACCCCGATACCGTTAAGCTGCACAACGGAAAACTGATGCAAGTGGACGACATTATCAGCGAATTAAAAAAATACGCCCGCTTTCTTCGCGCTACCGGCGGGCTGACTATTTCAGGCGGCGAACCGCTGATGCAGGCTCACTACATCGGCGAAATCTTCTACCGCGCAAAACACGAGCTACACCTGCATACCACACTCGACACGCAGGGATTTTTAGGCGCGCACCTGCAAGACGACTGGTTTGACAATGTCGATCTGATTCTGCTCGACATCAAACACATCGACCCGGCAAAACATCAGGCACTGACCGCAAATCCCGTCCAGCCGACGCTCGATTTTGCGCAGCGGATGTCGGCGATGGGCAAAAAGATGTGGATACGCTACGTGCTGGTACCCGGTTACACCGATGCATTTGACGACGTGGAAAAGCTGGCAGATTTCGTTGCCACACTGGAGGGCGTAGAGCGCGTGGAAGTGTTGCCGTTTCATAAAATGGGCGAACACAAATGGGAGGAGTTGGGATACCCCTACCAGTTAAAAACCGTTCAGCCGCCCTCAGCCGACCTGTTAAATCGCGTCATCAACCAGTTCCGGCTACGCAATCTGAACGCGTGCTAAACAACATTCAACACTTTAACCTTCATCAAGAAAGCTGCTTATGACCACTCAAAACTTATCAGCCGTGAACTCCGGCTGGCTCTCACGTGACCGCACCATCGCCCGCGCGGGATTTAACCGCTGGCTGGTTCCTCCCGCCGCCCTCGCCATCCACCTGTGTATCGGCATGGCTTATGGCTTTTCCGTATTCTGGCTGCCGCTCTCCAAAGCCATCGGCATCACAACGCAGGTTGCCTGCCCGGCAGAATCGGGACTGATCGATGCCTTATTCGCCACGTCTTGCGACTGGAAAATCAGCGATCTTGGCTGGATGTACACGCTGTTCTTCCTGTTACTGGGTTCTTCTGCCGCTATCTGGGGCGGCTGGCTCGAACGCGTAGGACCGCGTCGCGCAGGGTTTACCGCCGCCGTATGCTGGGGTGGTGGCTTGCTGATTTCCGCCTACGGCGTATATATCCACCAGCTCTGGCTGATGTGGCTAGGCTCCGGTTTCATCGGCGGCATCGGTCTGGGCTTAGGTTATATCTCACCCGTTTCCACGCTGATCAAATGGTTTCCGGATAAACGCGGCATGGCGACCGGCATGGCCATCATGGGCTTCGGCGGCGGCGCGATGATAGGCGCTCCGCTGGCCAACATGCTGATGGAGCATTTCCACACCGCGACCAGCATCGGCGTCTGGGAGACCTTTGCGACCATGGGCGTCGTGTATTTCATCGCCATGACCTGCGGCGCATTCGGTTACCGCGTGCCGCCGACCGGCTGGAAACTGGAAGGCTGGAGCCGGCCTGAAAATCAGCATGCACTGATCTCGGACAACAACGTGCATGTGAAGAACGTGCACAAAACGCCACAATTCTGGCTGATCTGGGCGGTGCTGTGCCTGAACGTCAGCGCCGGCATCGGTGTGCTCGGCATGGCCTCACCCATGTTGCAGGAAATTTTCAGCGGCCGCTTGCTCGGCCTGCCCGAGGTCGATTTTGCCCACCTGAACGACGATCAGAAAAAATCGATCGCAGCGCTGGCCGCAGGGTTTGCAGGATTGCTCTCGCTGTTTAACATCGCAGGGCGCTTCTTCTGGGCCTCGCTCTCAGACAAGCTCGGGCGCAAAAATACCTACTTCGTATTCTTCGCACTGGGCATCGCGATGTATTCGCTCGCACCCTGGGCGGCCCACTCGGGCCATCAGGCCTTGTTCGTCGCGTTCTTCTGCGTGATTCTGTCCATGTATGGCGGCGGCTTTGCCACGGTACCGGCTTATCTGGCAGACATGTTCGGCACCCACTTTGTCGGCGCAATCCACGGCCGCCTGCTAACAGCCTGGGCGACAGCCGGCATCATCGGCCCGGTGGTGGTGAATTACATCAGAGAAGCACAGATCAATGCGGGCGTACCGCGCGAACAGGTATACGATTTCACCATGTATATTCTGGCAAGCTTCCTGGTGCTGGGCTTTATCGCCAACTGGCTGATCAAACCGGTGGACAAGAAGTGGCATCTGACTGAACAGGAAATGCGCGAAATCGAAGCGGCTCACCACCAAAAGGAAGTGAACGAAGAACTCGTCACAGGCTCTTTTGGCATCACGCACGGCGGCCTCGATACAGCGGCGGCGCTCGCCTGGACTGCTGTCGGCATTCCGATTGCAATTGGACTGTGGATCACCTTCAATAAAGCGGTGATTCTGTTTCATTGATACGCCTTAATACTGTGTAACGCGCTCAGTTGGCAGCCTGAAAACGGCTGCCATTTTTTTGCCTGTAATCCCCACACCGGCCGAGCCATTGAGCATCATGTATAATCCGCAGCCTATCAAACTAAGGTGCAAAAATGTCCACAACGATACTGTTCATCGGACTGATGGTGTTCTTTGCCCATTTCCTTTCCCTGCAATTTCGCAAAACGAATATCCCCGATGTACTGGTGCTGGTGATCGTCGGTATCGTGCTGGGCCCTGTGCTGGGTTTCGTCTCACCAGCTGACTTCGGCAAGGTAGGCTCCTTGTTTGCCACCATCGCACTGGTGGTCATTCTGTTCGAAGGCGGCACCTCGCTTGAGATGAATGTGCTGAGTCGCTCCCTCACTACCACGGGTAAACTTGCCATCGGCTGCTTCGTGCTGACCGCGCTCATCGCAACCTTAGTCGGTATCTACGCGCTGGGGCTCAGCATCTTGCCCGCAACGATGCTGGGGCTGACGCTGGGGAGCACCTCACCTGCCGTCATCATCCCGCTGGTGAAAGTGTTGCGCGTATCCGAAAAGCCCGCCACCGTGATGATCCTTGAATCCGCGCTGACGGATGTACTGAGCATTATCGGCGTGTTTGCGCTGCTGCATATCTACACACAAGGCGGCGTAGAGCCCGGTAAGCTGGTCGGCAACGTGCTGTCCGCGATGGTGTTTGCAACCGTGATCGGCGTGATCGGCGGTATAGGCTGGCTGCTGGTATTAGGCCGCGTGCGCGATTTTCCCAACACCATCTCATCGACACTGGCCTATGTGTTCATCGTCTATGGCGCGACCGAAGGGCTGGGATTCTCAGGCCCCATCGCAGCGCTGGCGTTAGGTTTTACACTGAGCAATTTTGAAGAGTTCAATTTACACCGCATCCCGAGCATAGACCGGAACATCGTGCCGCTGAACGACATCGATCTGGCTTTTTACAGCGAAGCGGTATTCCTGCTCAGAACCTACTTCTTCGTATACCTTGGCATCTCCATCCACTTTAGCGCGGTGAATCTGACGCTGACCGCAGCGCTCATCGTGCTGCTGATCTATCTGATGCGCATCGCGCTGACCCGCGCCGTGTTCCGCGATCCCGACTACAGCCTGCGCGATACCGCTATCACCTCAATGATGGTCCCCAAGGGACTGGCCGCCGCCGTGCTAGCATCATTGCCGCTGCAATATGGCGTAGCGGGGGGCGAGATCATCAGAGATACGACTTACATGGTCGTGCTGATCAGCATCACCTTCACCGCGTTGCTGGTGATGGTCTACCCAACGCGAGTGGCGCAGCGCTTTTACTCGCGGGTGATCGGCAAACCCATCAATGAGAAATAAGCCGCAAGACGAAGATTAATTCTCCGTTTTTTGCTGATTCACCAGCAGGGTATACAACCTGCGACTGTCCGCGCGCAGCACCGTGAAAATAAAGGCGTCCAGATGCACACGGTCGCCGCATTTAGGCAGGCGGCCGGCCGCTTTGAGCACGAGCCCCCCTACCGTATCGCAATCTTCATCGCTGAAATCCGTACCCAGCACCGCATTGAAGTCGGCAATTTCTGTCTCGGCCTTGACGCGATACTGGCCCGCGCCATCGGCAATGATATTGTCCTCATCTGCGTCAAAATCGTATTCGTCCTCGATGTCGCCGACGATCTGCTCCAGCACATCCTCGATGGTGACTAGACCCGACACGCCGCCGTATTCATCGACCACCAGCGCAATGTGATTGCGATTGCTGCGGAACTCGCGCAGCAGCACGTTCTGGCGCTTCGATTCCGGCACAAACACCACCGGCCGCAGCATATCCCGCACATCGAACTCTTCGCCGGCATAGTAACGCAGCAGATCTTTCGCCAGCAGTATGCCGATGATGTGATCCTTGTCGCCTTCTATGACCGGAAAACGCGAGTGTGCAGTTTCAATGACAAAGGGGATAAAGTCTTCGGGTGGCTGACTGATGTCGATGACATCCATCTGCGCGCGGGGGATCATGATTTCGCGCACCTGACGTTCGGAGACTTGCAGCACGCCTTCCATCATCGACAGGGCGTCTGCATCGAGTAAGTTATTTTCGTAAGCGCCGTGCAGCAGTTGTACTAACTGCTCTCGATCTTCCGGTTCGCGCAACAGCAGCGCAGATAAACGTTCCAGCAAGGTGGGTTTGTGACTCTCAGGCTCGTCCATGTTTTGTGTGTCAGGTTTCTATATAGGGATCAGGATACCCCAATTTTAACATCAGCGTTGTTTCGAGCGCCTCCATCTCCTCGGCCTCGTCGTCAACTTCGTGGTCATAGCCTTGCATATGCAGCGCGGCGTGAATCGCCAGATGGGCATAATGGGTCAGTAAATCCTTGCCTTGCTCGGCGGCTTCGCGCTCCACCACCGGCGCACAGATCACCACATCGCCCGATAAATGATCGTCCTCGTCATAAACGAAGGTCAGCACATTGGTCGCATAGTCCCGCCCCCGGTACGCCTTGTTCAGCTCCCGGCCTTCCGCCTCATCGACGATGCGCAGGGCAAGGCTCACATCGCGCTGCAACGCGGCCTTGATCCAGCGCCGCCATTGCGGACGGGTTGGCAGATTAGCGGATTCGCTGACATATTGCACCGCAAGCGAGAGTGCGGGACTGACTTTTTTCGCTGTCATTCAAAACTCCCCGCCAGTTCGCCGCGCAGCGTGTGCCTGACGACCTCGGTGACTTTGACATCGACAAAGCGGCCTATCATGCCGGGCGAACCGCGGAAGTTGATCACGCGGTTGTTGTCGGTGCGCCCGGCCATTTCCAGCACATCCTTTTTCGAGATCCCCTCCACCAGCACGCGCTGGACCGATCCCAGCATCGCCTGGCCCACGCCATCCTCCAGCGAGGACAACTTATCCTGCAAGCGTTTCAGGCGCGCGGATTTCACTTCCAGCGGCGTGTCGTCGTGCATTTCGGCCGCTGGCGTGCCGGGGCGCGGACTGTACAGATAACTAAAACTGTTGTCGAAGCCGATGTCGTCGATCAGTTTGAGTGTGGCCTCAAAATCAGCTTCGGTCTCGCCGGGAAAACCGACGATAAAATCGGAGGTGACGCACAGGTCGGGACGCAGCGCGCGTACACGACGGATCACCGATTTATATTCGAGCACCGTATGGCCGCGCTTCATCGCCGCTAACACCCGGTCGGAACCCGATTGCACCGGCAGATGCAAGTGACTCACCAGCTTTGGCGTCGTGGCATAGACATCGATCAAACGCTGACTCATATCGCGTGGATGCGAGGTCGAATAGCGGATGCGGGCAATCTTAGGCAGCGCTGCAATCGCCTGAATAAGATACGCGAAGTCGACCGTATCGTCATCTTC
Organism: Gallionellales bacterium GWA2_54_124; assembly: GCA_001801025.1. Taxonomy (GTDB): domain Bacteria; phylum Pseudomonadota; class Gammaproteobacteria; order Burkholderiales; family Gallionellaceae; genus Gallionella. The sequence goes on along the minus strand of MGWO01000006.1, from coordinate 23,661 downwards.
CGTCAACCCGGCATAGGCATTGACGTTCTGACCGATCAGCGTCACTTCCTTGACGCCCTGAGCCGTGAGTTCCTCGATATCCTTCATCACATCGCTCAAAGGGCGCGATACTTCTTCGCCGCGCGTATAAGGCACCACGCAGAACGTACAGTATTTGCTGCACCCTTCCATGATGGACACGAAGGCGGAAGCGGAACTGGTCACTGGCGTTGGCAGATGATCGAATTTTTCAATCTCGGGGAAACTGATGTCCACCTGAGCGCGCCCGGTATCGCGCCGCGCCTTGATCAGATCCGGCAGACGGTGCAAGGTTTGCGGCCCGAACACCACATCCACATAAGGTGCGCGTTTGATGATCACATCGCCTTCCTGACTGGCGACACAGCCACCGACGCCGATCACCAGATTGGGATTCGCCAGTTTGAGCGGACGCACACGCCCGAGATCAGAGAATACCTTCTCTTCCGCTTTCTCGCGTATCGAACAGGTGTTAAACAGAATGACATCGGCCTCTTCGATCTTGTCAGTCTGCTCCATGCCGTCGCACGCACGCATCACATCCGCCATCTTGTCCGAGTCGTACTCGTTCATCTGGCAGCCATAGGTTTTAATATAGAGTTTTTTCATAGCAGGGCGATGATACCTGCATATGGAAAAAACATTAATTCAAATCTAGGCAAATTACAAAAAAATCTAGGCGGTAAACCTAGCGACTTCCTGCTGCAATTGCGCAGCCAGCTGCTCCAGGCGCCCGGCCGCCGATGACACCTCAGAGACGGCACTGACGCTCTCCTCGCTCATTTGCGCAATCTGTTCGATATTTTTGGCGATTTCCGCACTGGCATTTTTTTGCTCGCGCAGCACATCGGAAATATCGCTGATCGCCTTCACCACGCCGGATGCCCCCTCATTGATTTGAACCATAGAGCCGCCGGCATTCTCCGCCAGCACCACACCCTGCGTGACCATCTCATTGCCGCGGCGCATCACGCTGGTCGAATTTTTTGCCTGAACCTGAATCGAGCCGATCATGCTGGTAATTTCCTGCGCGGACTGCGTCGTGCGTTCAGCCAGCTTACGCACCTCGTCGGCCACAACTGCAAAACCGCGGCCCTGCTCTCCGGCACGGGCCGCTTCAATCGCCGCATTCAACGCAAGCAAGTTAGTCTGATCCGCCACTTCCCTGATCGCATTGATAATACTGCTGATCTCCTCGGCTTTTTTACCCAGCGACTCAATCTGACCGGATGCGTCGTTAACCACCTTTTCGATATTCCTGATTTCTTCCACCGCACTAGCGACTTCAGTCCCGGCATGACGAGAGGATTCACCCGATATGGCCGCCTTTTGCTCAGCCTGCGCCGCGCTATCTGCAACCTGATCGATACTGACAGAGAATTCTTCTACAGAAGCGGCAACGGAGGCCGTCGCTTCCCCCTGATGATTGGCATTATCGAGCACTTGCGCTGCCGCCCCTGCCAGCTGACGGGCTGAACTGGCCACCATATTGGCAGAATCGCGCGTGTTTCTGACAATATGCTGCAACTCATCGACAAATGAATTCACCCCGCCCGCAATTTCACCGAGCTCATCGTTCATACCGGCAGGCAGGCGCTGAGTCAGATCTCCCTGCTTCAACAAAACGATTTTTTGCTGGATGCCCAGCAAACCCGATTGCAATGAGCGTGCAAGATTCAGCACCACAAACACATTCACGGCAGCGATCAGCCCGATAAGCGCAATCAACTGCCAGAAAATTCTGCCTGAAACTTCATTTGCTTTTTCTCTTGCCTGTCCGGCCTCTTCCTGCCGCACGCTGACGAATTTCTCCAGCGCAGACTGGAAGGGTTTAAATTCACCGTTATACAAAGGAACCAATTTTTCAGTGGCCGTTTTCATGTCTCTCTGACCCAACTGGATGAGTGATTGCGAATCCTTGTTGTAGCGATCCCATTGGACGAGGATGCTTTTCAACTCATCACGCAGAGCTGCGCGCTTAATTGTCTTAACTGCAACCGCGCCATGCAACTCGATATTTTGAGCTGCCGCTGTGAACACGTCCTTTGTCTCCTGCAAACTGGGATCCAACATGATTGTAGAGAGTGCACTTCCTTTAACTTCAAGCAGGTCGATCACATAGGATTCCCTGCGATGAGCCGTTTCCTCAGCATCCCGAATTGCGTTCAATCCGAAAATAGTCACCATTAAAATTAATCCCAGCCCGCTCAATGTCACGAAGCCTAAAATTCTAAGTTTAGTTCTGATGCTCATTTGAAGATCCCTTTTTAAGCATGAGTTTAAAGTCTACATAGCCTGATTTTCAACACGGTTCACAGCGACTATCAAATGTCCCCGTACCGTCAGACCCGGGGAACATTATTGGTACGGTCGTAAGCCTAAGCTTTTGCAAAATGGAATGCAACGACATCCTTATTCATAAAAGCACCTCCGGAAAGCTATTTGGCTAAATTCCCGCTAGCAATCAGCGATGATAAAAAATTGTACAGCTTACAAAAATTTTATGACCGCACGGTTAAAAAATTCACATTTCCGACAAATTTGCTATTATAATCTGCAACGTTTCAGTCAACTATTTTTCGATAATTGAGCTATGAAACTATCAGGGAGAAAATAAAAATGGCTATTATCGCAACGATCGCTTCATTAGGCACCGTCATCATATTTGTTGGTTTTTCTATCTTTATGATCACTCAATTAGTAAAGGGCGAATAAATCCATTCCGCCCGGGGCGCTGCAGCGCTCCTTAACACCCCCAAGATTACCCTCCTTTGCCTGCGCTGATTAGCGCCGGGCTTGCAGATCTATGAACAAAAATATTTTACTTAAAAAAAATTTGTGCTAAAGTTCGCACAGTTGTTTTTAATGTTCAATTTAGTAACTCTCGGGAGGAGTAAAGATGTCAATTATCGCAACCGTAGCATCTGTAGGCACCATGATTATGGCAATTGCTTTTGCATTGTGGATGGTTTCACAACTGTTCAGCAAAGACTAAGCAGGCATCAGCATAAAAGAACCAGCTCCGGCTGGTTTTTTTACGCCCGAAACACAGTCAGCGGCCGCACTACACCATATCTACATACGCAAAGGGATTGGCTTGCAGGGCGGCCCCTGCCCCCTAAACGCTGCCGCCCACCCCTTCGACATAGGTGTTGATGAATGCCTGTATTTTCTCGCCGACACGGTCAAGGATGGATTTTCGTTCCAGTATCTTTGGCTTGAAGCTCAGGGATTCAACGATTTCCTGATCTCTGGGCAGGCGGTTGGCAAACGCGTAGGTCTGTAGCAGTTTTTCAAACTGAGCAGGTTCGATTTTCTCGTCGCTACACAGCTGCACAAAGGCGTTTTGTCGTTGCTGCGTCCAGTAGCTTTCAAACTCGGTGATTACATTGTCATCCGGTTTGAGCTTGGGCAGATTTTCCTCAATGAACGCTTCGATCAGTTTGCGTTTGCTGCGCAGCTGTAATTCACCTGCTAGCAGGTCGAGGATGGCTTTCTGGCGTTTCTTGGCCTCTTCTGGCGGCAGATTCTTCAGGTTGACCAGCAGGTTCAGGATGTACGCCACATTGATCTCATCACGGTGGATCAGGCTCAATTCAAAATCTACCTCTTCCAGCACCTAGACCTTTTCAGGATCGGTGTGCTTCTTCACCTTGTCGTGGATGTCGAGATATTTGCTCTTGAAATCTTCAAATAACTGTTCTGCCATTGCCAGGTCAGTTTCGCTGAATTCGGCAAAGCTGGTGATAATATTTTTCAGGCGCAGCAGGGCGCGGAATTTGGTGACGAATTCCAGCTCGGCTTTTTCATCAGGTAGTGCATCCACACTGGCAACGGTCGGTGTCAGCGCTAACAGTGCTTCGGTTGCCTCGTTGAACTGCGTCACGTAATCCTCATACGGCTCCAGCAGTACGGTTTCCTTGGCATCCTTGTTGGAGAACAGCGCAATGGCTTCATCCGTTACTTCTTTCAAATTGCGGAAGCAGATGATGTTTCCCTGCGATTTCTTGTCGTTGAGGATGCGATTGGTCCGCGAGAAGGCTTGAACCAATCCTTGCCATCGGCGGCAGTTGTTAAATAATCCTTAATAACTGAATGTCTATCTAATTCCTTTTCTTTTAATATATTAGATATGTCGATGCTGATGTTAGGTACAGAGGTGGTAAAAAGTTCTGCCAACTGCGCTTGGTTCATCCATATATTGCCATCGCGCGCATACAGCGAGACAGCTGCTTGACCGTCAGCAGTGTGGTAAATGATGAGATTTTGTTGATCGGCTTGACTAGGCATCGGATTAAACCTGAGTGCAATGCCTAACTCTTTGCAGAACGCTGCAATGGTCGCATCGCTTGTCATGCGGCAACACCACAGCCATCGTCCCTTCTTCGGCTAGGTGATAAACCATGTGCTGCACAAAGGCCATATCAGCTTTGCTGCTCGGTGCGAGTTTGCCATACACCGAAAATCGGTCATCGCTCCTGTGCAACCGGGAGGCCGACCACTGTGCTGAGAACGGCGGATTAGCGACGATGGCATCAAAGCGCAACTCACGATGCTGAGGGCATTCCCCCGGCGTGATCAGCTTGTGATCAGCAGGAGTACTTGAGTACAGCAGAAAAGAATAAAGGCAACGTAACCTGTTGATTACATTGCCTTTTTATTGGTGGTGATAGGTGGATTTGAACCACCGACCTCAGCGTTATGAGTGCTGCGCTCTAACCACCTGAGCTATATCACCGAAGAGGTCAGCATTGTCCAGATTTCAGCGCCCCGTGTCAATGGCAAGAAACACTCTTTAGCTCACTTACAGCAAATTCTTTTTGCAAAGCGGTTAATTTCGTACTCATTTTGACATCCATACCATCGAATATGAATATTACCGTCTTGTTTTTGCTGGATCGCTCGCCCATTTTCGCCGAGGTCACGCCCTTTTTACGCAGACCTTCAATAAAACTTTGCGCCGCCTCGCGGGTTTTAAATAACCCGAGGGAAATTGCGTTCTGCCACTCCCCCGCTTCCTGCACAACAAAAAAATCCGTCACACCGCGCGCCTTGAGCTGAGCCAACTTTTGAATGACCGCGCCGTTATCTTTTAAGGGTGCGATATAAACCCAGAAACCGATGATGCGATCAACTTCGCGCTGACTGAGCTTGTCACCTAGCGACAGTTTATTCAAAGCGGCACTCGCACGATCCAACTCAGCCCCGGTAAACTCGCCCCATTCCAAACATGAGCGAGTCGCGACAGGTGCAGCCACAGCAGGCGACGCTACAGGAGCTGGCACTGGCTGCACGGCGGAGGCGGCAACAGGTTCTGAGGCGGGTTGCACGGCGGAGGCGGCAACGAACGGGATCGCCAGCGTAATCTTGTCAGCATTGATAGCCGCCAGCACTGGCGCATCGGGTCTGCCTTCAAAAAGCCCGGATTTCATGACCGCGAAAAAAATCACATTTACAGCAATCAATACCCAGAGTATCTTTTTCATGCGCCACCCCTTTCACGAGCGATTATCAATAAGCCCTGCAAGACCAGATTATCCTGTATCTGCAGCGGTACATTTAAGTGTTCAGACAACAAACGGGCAGCGCCCCCGCACAGCAACACCTGCGCATCGTCGGCAGCAAGCCGCGCATATTGCAAGCGGATCGCACCATACGTCGCCTGAAGCGCGCCGCTGAACATCGCATCGGCCGTATTGAGCGGGAAAGAGACATATTTACCGCCTGCAACCTGCAACTGCGCCGTCGCGCCGGCCAGCGCCTGCTGCATCAACGCAATGCCAGGCAGTATCAGTCCGCCGAGAAACTCGCCCCTGTCAGACAGGGCATCGATTGTCGTCGCCGTCCCGCTTCCCACCACGAGACAGGTGCGCCTTTGCAACGACCAGGCGGCGATCAGTGACGCCCACCGGTCCGTACCCAGACTCAACGGCTGCGCATAGTTGTTGTGCACGCCGCACTGCGCAGCCTGTGACGCGATAAAGGTTACTTTGCAGCCGCGTGCCGCACAAAGCAAACGGATGCGCTCGCCCAGCACAGAACCCGCCACGTTGCTGACCCACACCTCGCACACAAGGCCGGCAGCCGGAAAAAACGCTTCGAGCTCGCAAGCACGAATGACAGGCAACACGCTCACAGGCTGGCACCGATCCCCCTCGACCTGCTGGATCTTGATATTGGTGTTGCCGGCGTCGATCAGCAATCTCAACAAGCGCCCACCTCCCCTGAGTTAAACAGCCTTACACCGCCGGCTGCTGCCAGCCTAAGCTCGCCCGAATCACTGACACCCAGCGCTATGCCATTCACGCTGCTTCCATCAGGCATAGCCAGACGGACGGGAAGATTTTGCTGCACATGGTAACGCTGCCACTCTTCCTGAAAACAGGCAAAGCCGCTTGAGGAAAACTGCTGCAAAACGCCCGCCAATTCCTGCAAAATCGCAGCCAGCAACTGATTTCTGCCGGGCACAGCCGGACACAAACGATCAAGCGCTGACGCACGCTGGGTGATGAGCTGACTCAACGCCGGCGGCAGACTGCAATTGAGACCGATACCGATCACAACACAACTAGGTCCGTACATATCGCCCTGCGCCTCGATCAACACACCACCCAGCTTGCCATCGGATGACAGGATGTCATTGGGCCACTTAAGACCCGCGCCTGCCACCTCAAAGCGCTGCAACGCGCGCATGATAGCCACGCCCACCGCCAGACTCAGTCCGGACAATGCATTCAGACCGCAGTTAAAACGCCACAACAGCGAAAAAGTCAGCGCATTGCCTAAACCGGAGTGCCAGCTGCGACCGATACGACCGCGCCCGCCGGTTTGCAGTTCTGCCGCCAGCACACTGCCACTGACAGCCCCCTGTGCGGCACGTCGCAGCAACCCGGTATTGGTGGAAGTGGCCTGCTGCAGAATTTCAAGCTGAAAGCACGCCGCGTCAGCCGCTAACGCGAGATTAACCTGACCAGCATCGAGCTGCTGCCAGACGGGCACCAGACGGTAGCCACGGCCACGTATCCGTTGCAGCTGCACGCCGAATTCAGCAACGGAGGACAGCGCAGCGAACACCGTCGCGCGCGAGACCCCCAACTGATGTGCCAACGCGACTCCGGAATGAAACTCTCCGTCTGCTAACAGTCGCAGCAGCTGCCAGGTACGAGGCGTCATAGAATGAGCGGCGAGTGGCAAGTGGCAAGTGGTGAAAACTGCTCGCTACTCACAACTCACCATTCGATTAGACGTTAAACAGGAAATTCAACACATCGCCATCCTGCACGACATATTCCTTACCTTCGACGCGCATCTTGCCCTTTTCCTTCGCACCGGCTTCGCCGCCACAGGCAATAAAATCAGCAAAGGCGATTGTCTGAGCACGAATAAAACCGCGTTCGAAATCGGTGTGAATGACGCCCGCCGCTTGAGGAGCCGTGTCGCCCTTATGGATCGTCCACGCACGCACTTCCTTCACTCCGGCAGTAAAGTAAGTTTGCAGCCCCAGCAAGTCGTACCCTGCGCGGATCAGTTTATTCAAACCGGGCTCATCCAATCCCAGATCAGCTAAAAACTCCAGACGATCGGCATCCTCCAGATCGGACAGTTCGGCTTCGATCTTCGCGCACAACACCACGACCGGCGCGCCCTCCTTGGCCGCATATTCGCGCAGCCTATCCAGATGCGGATTATTCTCGAAACCATCTTCCATCACATTACCCACGTACATCGCGGGCTTGATGGTGAGCATACACAGCGGCTTGACGATTTCCTTCTCTTCATCGGAGAGACCAAAGGTACGCACAGGTTTGCCTTCGTTCAGATGCGGCAACAGTTTTTCAAGTACCGCCACCATCTTGATGGCATCCTTGTCGCCAGACTTGGCTTTCTTGCCATCGCGATGCAAGGTGCGTTCAACCACCGCCATGTCAGCGAGCGCAAGCTCTGTGAGAATCACCTCAATATCCGACAACGGATCAACGCGACCGGCGACATGGACGACATTTTCATCTTCGAAACAACGCACCACATTGACGATGGCATCGGTTTCGCGAATATTGGCCAGAAACTGATTGCCCAGCCCTTCCCCCTTGGATGCGCCAGCCACCAGCCCCGCGATATCGACAAATTCGACGATAGCCGGTTGCATACGCTGCGGCTTTACGATCTTGGCCAGCTCTTCCATACGCGGATCCGGCACTTCGACGATGCCGACGTTAGGCTCAATGGTACAGAAGGGATAGTTTTCCGCCGCGATACCCGCTTTGGTGAGCGCATTGAACAGGGTGGATTTACCCACATTGGGAAGACCTACGATACCGCATTTCAAACTCATTTAATTTCCTTGATTTCTATATGTAACAACCAACCTGAACTGGCTGTGAGGACTTCACAGACTGGAGGTGTCAGAGGGCCACGCCCTTATCGTCGAACAGTCCTTCGAACAGAATCGAGCTTAGATATCGCTCACCGGAATCCGGCAAAATAACAACGATCGTTTTACCTGAATTTTCCGGCAGATGCGCAAGACGCACCGCGACCGCAACTGCTGCACCGCAGGAGATACCGGCAAGTATGCCTTCCTCGCGTGCTAAACGACGTGCATACAGGACCGCATCCTCATTGCTTACCTGCTCAATCATATCGACCAGCGACAGATCCAGCGTGTCAGGCACAAAGCCTGCGCCAATGCCCTGAATTTTATGCGGCCCGGGTTTGAGCGGCTCGCCCGCGCGCCGTTGAGTCAGCACGGGACTTGCGGCAGGCTCAACAGCCACCGTTGTAATCGCACGCCGCTGAGTGTTCTTGATATAACGTGAAATGCCCGTAATCGTGCCGCCCGTGCCGACGCCCGATACCAGAATATCAATTTTGCCATCGGTATCCTGCCAGATTTCAGGACCGGTGGTCTGCTCATGGATAGCCGGATTAGCGGGATTCTTGAATTGCTGAAGCAACAGATATTTAGCCGGATTCGATGCCGCAATTTCCTCGGCCTTTGCAATTGCCCCGCTCATACCCTTAGCGCCATCCGTCAGGACCAGTGTCGCGCCATAGGCCAGCAGCAATTTACGACGTTCGATGCTCATCGTCTCAGGCATGGTGAGCGTCAACGGAATGCCGCGAGCTGCTGCCACAAAAGCCAGCGCGATACCGGTATTGCCGCTGGTAGGTTCAACCAGATGCGTACCGGGGCCTAGCAGACCTCGCCGTTCTGCATCATCGACCATCGCCGCACCGATGCGGCATTTAACCGAGTAGCCGGGATTACGGCCTTCAATCTTTGCCAGTATCGTAGCAGGTGCTCCGTCAGATACACGATTGAGACGCACCAGCGGGGTGTGACCGACAGACTTGGAATTATCTTCAAACCAATTTGACATACTGACTCCCGAGTAAATAAGCGACGCTCTCAGCAGCGACCGCATAGCTATGCGCATAATAGCAAAAAGCCGGAATAATCCGGCTTTTTGTTTAACGCAGATAAATCAACAACGATTACTCAGCGTCAACAACTTCAGCATCAGCAGGGCGATCCATCAGTTCAACCAATGCCATAGGAGCATTGTCACCTTGACGGAAACCGAACTTCAGAACGCGCAAATAACCGCCGTTGCGTGTTGCATAGCGTGGGCCCAGTTCTTCAAACAACTTGGTAACCATTTCACGGTCACGCAGACGGGCAAATGCCAGACGGCGATTAGCCAGTGTTGGAGTCTTGCCCAACGTCAGGATAGGTTCTGCAACGCGACGCAGTTCCTTGGCCTTAGGCAGGGTAGTCTTGATGACTTCGTGACGCAACAGCGAAACTGTCATGTTGCGGAACATTGCCAGACGGTGACTGCTGGTACGGTTGAGTTTTCTTAAACCTAAACGGTGACGCATAATTTGCCTCTCTTAAACTTCAGTTATTCTACTAACGGCCTATGCAACAGCGACGGGCCAGTTTTCCAGCTTCATACCCAGCGACAAATTGTGCTCGGCAAGAACCTGCTTGATCTCATTCAGAGACTTGCGGCCCAGATTCGGGGTGCGCAACAGATCGTTTTCGCTGTATTGAATCAGATCGCCGATGTAATGAATGCTTTGTGCCTTCAGACAGTTCGAAGAACGTGGTGTCAACTCCAGATCATCGACCGGACGCAACAGGATAGGATCAACCTGAGGAACATGTTCTTTTTCAACAACAGGCTCAGTGCCTTCCAATGCCGCGAACACAGAGAACTGATCAACCAGGATACGCGCTGCATTGCGTATCGCTTGTTCCGGATCAATTGCACCGTTGGTCTCGATCGTCATGATCAGCTTGTCAAGGTCGGTACGCTGTTCTACACGCGCACTTTCCACCGCATAGCTGACACGGCTCACAGGGCTGAAAGAAGCATCCAGCGCGATATGACCTACAGCACGCGTTTCATTTGGCAACTGGCGTGAAATTGCTGAAACATAACCACGACCCTGCTCAACCTTGATCTGCATGTCCAGCTTACCGCCTGCAGTCAGATGAGCAATCACGTGTTCAGGATTCAACACTTCAACTTCAGCATTTGCACTGATATCCGCAGCGGTAACGACGCCGAAACCTTCCTTTTTCAAGGTCAGAACGACTTCCTTAACGCCATGCAGACGCAACACAACGCCTTTGAGATTCAGCAGGATATCAACAACGTCTTCCTGCACGCCGTCGATCGTTGCATACTCATGCAACACACCAGCCATCTTGACTTCAGTCGGTGCAGCACCGGCCATAGACGACAGTAAAATGCGACGCAATGCATTACCCAAAGTGTGGCCAAAACCACGCTCAAAAGGTTCCATGACCACTTTAGCCTGGGTCTCGGAAATCTTTTGAACTTCAATAATGCGAGGCTTCAAAAAATCATTGTTATACATAAGCTACTCCGCGTGGATTACTTAGAATACAACTCAACCACGAGATGCTCGTTGATGGTTGCAGGCAGTTCAGCACGTTGTGGGTTGGCTTTGAATGTACCCTTGAATGCCTTAGTGTCCATTTCAATCCACTCAGGGAAACCACGAGTTTCAGCAGCTGCAACAGCGGCTTTAATACGCAATTGAGCCTTAGACTTTTCAGCCACTTCAACCACGTCACCGGGACGCACTTGATAGGAAGGAATATTCACACGCTTGCCGTTGACCAGCAGGGCATTGTGACGCACAACCTGACGCGCTTCAGCACGAGATGCGCCAAAACCCATACGGTACGACACGTTGTCCAGACGCGACTCAAGCAATTGCAGCAGAGACTCACCGGTAATACCGCGTGAAGCTTCAGCCTTTTTGTATGTCAGGCGGAACTGACGCTCAAGAACGCCATAGATACGACGAACTTTTTGCTTTTCACGCAACTGACCACCGTATTCAGACAAACGTGTGTTACGACGCTGGCCATGCTGACCAGGTGGATACGCACGACGCTCTACAGCGCACTTGTCAGTAAAGCATTTTTCGCCCTTCAGAAAGAGCTTTTCGCCCTCACGACGGCACTTACGGCATTTTGCATCAAGATTTCTAGCCAAGATCAACTCCCAAATAAATTAGATACGACGCTTTTTAGGCGGACGGCAACCGTTGTGCGGCACCGGCGTAATATCAGAAATGCTTGTGATCTTAAAACCAGCTGCATTCAATGCACGTACTGTAGATTCACGACCAGGACCTGGGCCCTTGATACGCACTTCAATATTTTTAACTCCACATTCAGCAGCAGACTTACCGACAACTTCAGCAGCAACCTGAGCAGCAAACGGAGTACTCTTACGCGATCCCTTAAAACCGTTCGCACCGCTCGTGGACCAAGCCAGAGCATTACCCTGACGATCCGTGATCGTGACGATCGTGTTGTTAAAGGAAGCGTGAACGTGAGCAATACCCTCAACTACGTTCTTTTTAACTTTTTTACGCACTTTCGTGCTTGGCTTAGCCATGATTAAATCCTCTAATGCGTTAAAGCAAACTTACTTCTTAGATCCGGAAATAGCTTTGCGCGGACCTTTACGTGTACGCGCGTTAGTGCGAGTACGCTGTCCGCGACAAGGCAGACCACGACGATGACGCACGCCGCGATAACAACCCAGATCCATCAGACGTTTGATATTCATCGTTGTTTCACGACGAAGATCACCCTCTACGGTGAATTTGGCGACTTCTTCGCGCAGTTTTTCAACTTCTGCGTCAGTCAAGTCTTTCATTTTGACGCTGGGAATTACCCCTGCTGCCGCGCAAATACCTTGCGAACGAACTCGTCCGATACCGTAAATTGCCGTTAAAGCAATTACAGCGTGTTGATGGTTTGGGATGTTTACCCCTGCAATACGTGCCATGCAGCTACCCTATCTTTAAAAAACGAAAATTATATCATCAAAAACCAAAGTTTAAAAATTAACCTTGGCGTTGCTTGTGACGTGGCTCAGTGCAAATTACACGCACAACACGTTTACGAATAACGATCTTGCAGTTACGGCAGATCTTTTTTACTGATGCTTGAACTCTCATTTACTTCTCCTAACTAAAAACTATTTGGCACGGAATACGATGCGAGCACGGCTCAAATCGTAAGGTGTCAACTCAACCGTCACCTTATCACCAGGCAAGATGCGAATATAGTGCATGCGCATTTTACCTGAGATATGACCTAGAACAACATGACCATTTTCCAGCTTGATGCGGAATGTTGCATTAGGCAACGATTCCTCAATCTCACCTTGCATCTGAATTACATCTTCTTTTGCCATTAGCGCGACAACCCACCTTTAAAATTAGCCTTTTTCAGCAAACTGTCATACTGGTGCGTCATCAGATACGACTGCACTTGTGCCATGAAATCCATAGTGACGACAACGAGAATCAGCAGCGACGTACCACCAAAATAGAACGGCACGTTGAACTTGACAACCAAAAATTCAGGCAACAAACAAACCAGCGTGATATACACCGCGCCGATCAACGTCAGACGCAACATAATCTTCTCAACATACTTGGCCGTTTGCTCTCCCGGACGAATACCAGGCAGAAATGCACCGCTCTTCTTCAGGTTATCCGCTGTTTCCTTAGGACTGAAAACCAGCGCCGTATAGAAAAAGCAAAAGAACAAAATCGCAGACGCATAAGCCAGTACATAAATCGGCTGACCCGGAGACAACATCTGACTTGCATCTTTCAGCCATCCCATGCCTTGCGAGTTACCAAACCAGCCAGCAATCGTCGCAGGAAACAGGATGATACTCGAAGCAAAAATCGGAGGAATCACACCTGCCATATTCAGCTTCAAAGGCAAATGAGAACTCTGCCCGCCATACACCCTGTTACCGACCTGACGCTTGGCGTAGTTCACAAGTATCTTGCGCTGACCTCTCTCAACGAAGACAACCAGAGCAGTCACAGCAATCGCACCAACAAACAGGAACAGAACCAGCGGAATCGAAAATGCACCGGTACGAGCCAATTCGAGCGTACTGCCAATCGCGCTAGGAAGACCCGCCGCGATACCCGCAAAGATGATCAAAGAAATCCCGTTGCCCAAACCGCGCTCAGTAATCTGTTCACCCAACCACATCAGGAACATCGTCCCCGTCACCAGCGTGATCATCGTAGTCATCTGAAACATTGATCCCGGATGAAGCACCAGACCCGGCTGAGCCTGAAGCGCAACAGAAATCCCGAACGACTGGAACACAGCCAGACCAAGGGTTCCGTAGCGAGTGTACTGAGTAATCTTGCGACGACCCGATTCACCCTCCTTCTTCAGCTGTTCCAGATAAGGCACAGCGATAGAAGCCAACTGCATGATAATGGACGCCGAAATGTACGGCATGATACCTAAAGCAAAAATGGTAAAACGCGACAGAGCACCACCTGAGAACATATTGAACATGCCCAGAATGCCGTTCTTTTGCGTTTTAAACAAATCAGCCAGTACAACCGGATCAATTCCCGGAACCGGAATGTGCGCACCGATACGAAATACGACCAGTGCGCCCAGCAAGAACCAAAGACGAGTGCTTAAATCACCGTACTTGGCCTTAGGTGCATCCTTAGCAACTTTGCTCACGTTCAGCCTTCTTACTCAGCGATACTACCGCCAGCAGCTTCAATCGCTGCACGGGCACCCTTGGTGACCAGCAGACCCTGCAACGCAACTGCGCGAGTAATTTCACCGCAAAGGAAAACCTTAGCGCCCAACGCACCGGCACGAACGATACCCGCCTGCTTCAGCGCCAACAGATCGATGGAAGAAACTGGCAATGAATCCAGATCACACAGACGAACTTCAACAGTATCATTGCGAGTCAAGGAAACGAAACCACGCTTAGGCAAACGGCGCTGCAAAGGCATTTGACCGCCTTCGAAACCGACCTTATGAAAACCGCCTGCACGAGACTTCTGACCCTTGTGACCACGACCGCAGGTCTTGCCGAGGCCCGAACCGATACCACGGCCAACGCGACGCTTGGAGTGCTTAGCACCTGGTGCTGCTTGAATAGTATTAAGTTGCATTATTGAGCCTCGTACTTAACCAGGTAAAACACTTTGTTAATCATGCCGCGAACGCAAGGTGTATCTTCGAGTTCAACAGTGTGATTGATACGACGCAACCCAAGACCGCGCAACGTAGCACGATGCGATTCCTTAGTGCCAATCTGGCTCTTGAGTTGTGTCACTTTAATAGTTTTGGCTTGTGTCATTTCTTACCCCAAAATTTCGTCAAGATTTTTGCCGCGTTTAGCAGCAATCTCAGACGGTGCATTCAAAGCCTTCAAGCCATTCAATGTTGCACGAACGACGTTGTATGGATTGCTAGAACCCAGGCATTTAGCTGAAACGTCGCGTACACCGACCGCTTCAAAAACAGCACGCATCGCGCCACCGGCGATAATTCCAGTACCTTCAACAGCCGGACGCATCAGAACCTTAGCTGCACCATGAGTACCAACAACGGCGTGATGCAATGTGCCATTCTTCAGATTCACTTTGAACAGGTTACGACGGCATTCTTCCATTGCCTTTTGTACAGCAACCGGAACTTCTTTGGACTTACCCTTGCCCATTGCAATACGACCATCACCATCACCAACGACAGCCAGAGCAGCGAAGCCCATAATACGGCCACCCTTAACGACTTTGGTGACGCGATTAACGGCGATCATTTTTTCGATCATGCCATCATCGCGTTCCTCTTTTTGCATTTTTCCTTGCGGCTTAGCCATTGCTCAACTCCAATTAGAACTGCAGACCATGTTCACGCGCAGCTTCTGCCAACGCCTTAACACGACCATGATAACGATTACCGGAACGATCGAAGGCGACCTGAGTAATACCTGCACTCTTTGCCTTCTCAGCGATACGTTGACCCACGACGCTAGCTGCCGCCTTGTTTCCACCATTAGCCAGGTCCTTGGCAACATCCGCTTCTAAACTGGATGCACTTGCAAGAATCTTACCGCCGCATGCAGATATGATCTGAGCGTAGATATGCATATTTGTACGGTGAATTGCCAGACGTACGGTTCTTTGTTCAGCAATGCGGGCACGGGTTTTGCGTGCTCTGCGCTGACGAGATGCTTTTTTATTCAACATATCCGCCTCAATTATTTCTTCTTGGTTTCTTTCAGAGCCACCACTTCATCGCTATAACGAACGCCCTTGCCCTTGTAAGGCTCCGGTGAACGGAAAGCGCGAATTTCTGCGGCAACCTGGCCTACGCGTTGCTTGTCAGCACCCTTCAGAACCACTTCGGTCTGAGTCGGTGTTGTCACGACAACGCCATCTGGCATCACGTAATTAACAGGGTGTGAAAAACCCAGCGTCAGGTTCAACGTGTCGCCTGCGGCTTGTGCACGGTAACCCACGCCAACCAGAAGCAACTTACGCTCAAAACCCTTGCTCACGCCATGCACCATATTGGCCAGCAAAGCACGGATGGTTCCTGACATCGCATTTGACTGTTTGGATCCGCTGGTAGCGGAACACAAGAGCGCATCGCCTTCGCGAACAACACTCACGTCGGCAGTCAAACCGTGCTTCAGAACACCCAACGGGCCTTTTACAGTTATTTCATTTGCAGCCATAGTAACTTCAACATCACCAGGGACTACAACAGGATTCTTGGCTACTCTAGACATACTTACCTCACTACGCGACTACGCACAATACTTCGCCACCAATACCATTGGCGCGTGCTTTGCGGTCGGTCATCAAACCCTTGGAAGTAGAAACAATCGCGATTCCCAGACCATTCATAACCTTAGGAATATCGGTGTTACCCTTGTAAATACGCAATCCCGGACGGCTGATGCGCTGAATTTTTTCGATTACAGGACGACCGCTGTAGTACTTCAGACCGATTTCCAAAGTAGCCTTACCAGGCGTGCCTTGTTCGATTTTGAAGCCGTCAACATAGCCCTCTTCTTTAAGAACTTCTGCAATTGCAACCTTCAATTTTGAAGATGGCATTGATACGCTTGCTTTTTCAGCCATCTGCGCATTGCGAATGCGCGTCAACATATCGGAAATTGGATCATTCATGCTCATAATTATTACTCCTACCAGCTAGCCTTAGTGATGCCAGGAATCTCACCACGCATCGCAAATTCACGAACCTTAATGCGACCCAAACCAAACTTCCTGAATGTTCCGCGAGGACGACCAGTCAAAGCGCAACGATTACGCAAACGAACCGGACTTGAATCGCGCGGCAAAGCTTGCAACTTCAAACGAGCAGCAGCACGATCTTCATCAGATGCACTCATATTTGAAATCGTAGCTTTCAACTCAGCGCGCTTTGCAGCAAACTTTTCGACGATCTCGCGACGCTTCAGGTCACGGTTAATCAATGACATCTTAGCCATTAGTAATCCCTCATTTCTTTAATGGGAGTTTGAAAGCCAACAACAAAGCACGAGCTTCTTCGTCAGTCTTCGCGGAAGTCGTGATCGTGATGTTCATACCACGCAATGCATCGACTTTTTCATATTCAATTTCTGGAAATATGATCTGCTCTTTGATACCCATGTTGTAGTTACCACGGCCATCAAAAGACTTCCCGGAAATACCACGAAAATCGCGGATACGGGGAATTGCAACAGAAATCAGACGATCGAGAAAGTCATACATGCGATCTTTACGCAACGTGACCTTACAACCAACCGGATAACCTTCACGAATCTTAAAGCCGGCGATCGACTTCTTAGACATCGTAACGATAGGCTTTTGACCTGCGATCTTCTGCATATCACCAACCGCGAAATCCATAACCTTCTTGTCAGCAACCGCTTCACCCACACCCATGTTCAAGGTGATCTTTTCGATACACGGTACTTCCATCACTGACTTATAACCGAATTGCGTCATAAGATCTGCAGTGATCTTTTCCTTATAAATATCATACAAACGAGCCATGCCCTATACCCCTTAAGCGTCAACAACTTCGCCGTTGGACTTGAAAACGCGTACTTTGCGTCCATCTTCCAGCGTTTTAATACCGACCCGATCACCCTTATTCGCAGCGGCATTAAACAAAGCCACGTTTGAAATATGTATTTTCGATTCTTTTTCGATGATACCGCCAGCCTCACCCTTTACCGGATTCGGCTTCTGATGTTTTTTGACTTTATTGATACCGCCAACGAGCAGATAATCGCCTGAAACGCTCAAAACGTTACCGCGATTACCTTTGTCTTTACCAGCGATCACAATTACGTCATCGTTCTTTTTAATCTTACGCATGTTTTTCCTCGATCGACCCGTTAACGCTAGAGCACTTCAGGTGCAAGCGAAACGATCTTCATAAACTTTTCAGTGCGAAGCTCACGTGTAACTGGTCCGAAAATACGAGTCCCAATTGGTTCCAGCTTTGCGTTCAACAACACTGCCGCATTGCCATCAAACTTAACCAGTGAACCATCCGAACGACGAACACCGTATGCCGTGCGAACGACTACAGCATTGTAAACCTCGCCCTTCTTTACACGACCACGCGGAGCTGCATCACGGATACTTACCTTGATAACATCACCAACGGAAGCATAACGACGCTTAGAACCACCCAAAACTTTGATGCACATAACAGAGCGCGCACCAGTATTGTCAGCCACATCTAAAACAGACTGCATTTGTATCATTATTTAATCTCCAACTTTTTCCGCTTACGGCGGCCAGTTTTGGAACCCGTTCGGGTTAAGGACGCCGCAAGCGGCGATGTAACGAAGCCGCGTATTATATGCAAATTAAAATAATTTGCAAGCTGAAATTGCAAACAAAAATGTTAAGCGGCTTTAGCTACACGCCAGGCTTTAGTTTTTGCCAGAGGACGACACTCTTCAATCGTAACTACATCGCCTGTGTGGCACTCATTATTTTCATCGTGAGCATGGTACTTCTTGGATACGCGAATGATCTTACCCAGCAACGGGTGCTTCACCTTGCGCTCAACCAAGACGGTAATCGTCTTGTCCATTTTGTCACTTGTTACTGTACCGGTCAGGGTACGCTTAACTGTAGTTTCGCTCATGACTGAACATCCTTCTGCTTCATTACGGTTTTAATGCGCGCAATGTCACGACGAACCTTGCGCACTTCGCTGGTCTTGGTCATTTGTTGCGTCGCGACTTGCATACGCAGGCCAAATTGAGCACGAGTCAGAGAAAGCAGATCTTCTTGCAGCTCTGATTTCGACTTAAGCTTGAGTTCACTAGCTTTCATGTTATTCACCTACCTGTCTGACAACAAACACAGTCGCAAGCGGCAGCTTTGCAGATGCCAGCTTAAACGCTTCACGAGCCAATTCTTCACTGACGCCGTCCATTTCGTACAACATCTTACCGGGCTGAATCTCGGCAACGTAGTACTCAGGATTACCTTTACCATTACCCATACGAACTTCAGCTGGTTTCTTGGAAATAGGCTTGTCCGGGAATACACGGATCCAGATACGACCACCACGCTTGATATGACGCGTCATTGCACGACGTGCGGCTTCAATCTGACGTGCAGTCAAACGACCGCGCGCAACCGATTTCAGACCAAATTCACCGAAGCTAACCTTGTTGCCACGTGTGGCAATCCCGGTATTGCGGCCCTTTTGTTCCTTACGGTATTTTCTTCTAGCTGGCTGTAGCATGCTTAGCTCCTGGCTTTTTTACTCGTTTTTCCGGTTCAGCAGCTGCAGGTGCTGCAACTTCCTGACCGATATCACCCTTGTAGACCCAAACCTTGACACCGATGATGCCGTAGGTTGTTTGAGCTTCCGAGGTACCGTAGTCAATGTCTGCACGCAATGTATGCAATGGCACACGGCCTTCGCGATACCATTCGGTACGGGCGATTTCAATACCGTTCAAGCGGCCTGCACTCATGATCTTGATACCAAGAGCACCCAGACGCATTGCATTTTGCATTGAACGCTTCATCGCGCGACGGAACATGATGCGCTTTTCCAACTGAGCTGTGATGTTATCAGCGATCAATTGAGCATCGATTTCCGGCTTGCGTACTTCTTCGATTGCCAGATCTACAGATTGCAGACCCATGCGACGACGCAACTCAGCGCGCAACACTTCAATGTCCTCGCCCTTTTTACCGATAACCATACCTGGGCGCGCGGTGTAAATCGTAACCTTTGCGCTCTTAGCAGGACGCTCGATAATGATCTTGGAGACCATTGCCGATGCCAGCTTTTTCTTCAAGTAAGCACGAACTTCGATATCCTTGAGCAGCATGTCAGCGAAATTAGCGCTGCTAGCGAACCACTTAGAATCCCAGTTCTTGCGAACACTTAACCGGAAACCGGTTGGGTGAATTTTCTGTCCCATAATTTATCCTCAGCTTCCGACGCTAACAGTGATATGACAAGTCTGTTTTTCGATCTTATTGCCGCGACCCTTCGCACGAGCCATAAAGCGCTTGAGCGAGGAAGCCTTGTCAATATAGATTACCTTGACTTTCAATTCGTCAATATCAGCACCATCATTGTGCTCGGCATTAGCGATTGCAGAATCCAGCGCCTTCTTGATGATTCCAGCACCCTTTTTAGGGCTGAAGTTCAAAATGTTGAGCGCCTGAGCAACCGGCAATCCGCGAATCTGATCCGCGACCAGACGGCCTTTTTGTGCGGAGAGGTGAATATTTTTTGCAACTGCGGTAGTTAAAGTCATCATGCCTCCCTTATCTCTTCACTGCTTTTTTATCAGCAGCATGACCCTTGAAGGTACGAGTCAGGGAAAATTCACCTAACTTATGACCAACCATGTTTTCAGAAACGTACACGGGAATGTGTTGCTTACCATTGTGTACCGCAATCGTCAAACCGACAAACTCAGGCAACACCGTAGAACGGCGAGACCAGGTTTTAACCGGGCGCTTATCATTCGTTGCGCGTACTGTCTCAATCTTCTTGAGCAGATGTGCATCAACAAATGGACCTTTTTTAATGGAACGTGCCATGTTTAATTACCCCTTAAGCCTTAAAACGACGACGCACGATCATACTGTTTGTGCGCTTGTTTCGACGAGTGCGGAAGCCCTTAGCCGGAACACCCCATGGGCTGACCGGATGACGACCTGCTGCAGTCTTACCTTCACCACCACCGTGCGGGTGATCGACCGGGTTCATGACCACACCGCGAACGGTAGGACGAACACCGCGCCAGCGCATCGCACCAGCTTTACCGATAGAACGCAGGCTGTGCTCTGAATTACCCACTTCGCCCAGCGTTGCTTTGCAGTCGATATGAACCTTGCGGATTTCGCCTGAACGCAAACGCAATTGAGCGTAGCTGCCATCGCGAGCCAGCAATTGAACCGAAGTACCGGCTGAGCGCGCCAACTGAGCACCCTTGCCTGGCAGCATTTCAATACAGTGGATCGTCGAACCGACTGGAATGTTGCGCAAAGGCATTGCATTACCGTTACGGATCGGTGCTTCTGAACCGCTGATCAGTGCTGCACCCGCTGAAATACCCTTAGGCGCAATGATGTAGCGACGCTCACCATCCACATACAACAACAATGCGATATTCGCGCTGCGGTTAGGATCGTATTCCAGACGTTCAACGGTGCAAGGAATTCCATCCTTATTACGCTTAAAGTCGATCAGACGATAATGCTGCTTGTGACCGCCACCCATGTGACGAGTCGTAATATGGCCATTGTTGTTACGGCCGGCTGTCTTAGTTTGCTTTTCCAGCAAGGCTGCAACAGGTTTACCCTTATGCAATTCCTTGTTAACAACGCGCAATACAGCACGTTGTCCCGGTGTCGTTGGTTTTAGTTTAATCAATGCCATGATAATTATCCTTGCTCGCTTACAGCGAAGTTAATTTCCTGACCGGAAGCCAGACAAACATAGGCTTTCTTCCAGTTATTGCGACGGCCAGTGAAACGACCCGAGCGCTTTACTTTGCCCTTAACGTTTGCAAGTTGGACACTGTCAACTTTGACCTTGAACATGAACTCAACTGCAGCCTTGATTTCCGGCTTGGTCGCGTCGGTAGAAACCTTGAAAACAACTTGTTCGTACTTGTCTGCGACATAAGTTGCTTTTTCAGAGATTTGTGGCGCGATCAACACTTTCATCAAACGCTCTTGACTAAATGATTGTGCACTCATGCGAACATCTCCTCAATTTTAGCTACCGCACCGCGTGTCACAACAACACTCGGAAAGCGAACCAGACTGACAGGATCAGCCTGATAGGCTTCCAGAACCAGCACGTTAGGCAGATTACGTGAAGACAGGTACAGATTTTCATCCATGCTGTCAGTGATCACGAGAACGCGACCCGCAATACCCAGATTCTTGATCTTATCGGCAAGAAGCTTAGTCTTTGGCGCATCTACAGTCAGATCATCGATTACAACCAGACGACTCTCAGCTACCAGCTTGGACAGAATCGCTGCAAAACCTGCGCGATACATCTTACGGTTAACTTTTTGAGTGTAATTTTCTTCGCCGGTGTTCGGGAAAATCTTACCACCACCACGCCACAGAGGGCTTGATGCCATACCGGCACGCGCACGACCCGTTCCCTTTTGGGCAAACGGCTTGCGAGTACTCTTGGCAATTTCACAACGACTCTTTTGCTTGCTGTTACCAGCACGCGCATTAGCCTGATAAGCTGTTACCAGCTGATGCACCAGATCTTCATTATAACCACGACCAAACACTTCGTCGGAAGCGACGAGATTTGCGGTTGACAGACCTTTATCATTGATGACTTTGAGTTCCATTAGGCACCTGCCTTCACTGCGGGACGCACGATAATTTTGCTGTTAGTGCAACCGGGAACGGCGCCCTTAACCAGCAACAATTGACGCGCAACGTCAACACGCACGATTTGTAGATTTTGAACGGTACGCTGCTCATCACCGAGATGACCCGTCATACGCTTACCAGGAAATACACGACCCGGATCTTGCGCCATACCGATAGAACCCGGTACGTTATGTGACTTTGAGTTACCGTGAGATGCGCGACCTGATTTGAAATGGTGACGCTTGATAGTACCTGCGTAACCCTTACCCTTAGTCGTACCCGTTACGTCAACGAGCTGACCCACCTGGAAAATTTCAACACTGACAGAAGAACCCAATGCCAAACCATCCAACTGCTCAGGCGTAACGATGAATTCTTTAAGTGTACTACCGGCTTCCACACCCGCCTTAGCGTAATGTCCTGCGGCAGCTTTGCTGACGCGGGTTGCACGACGTACACCATGTGCAACTTGCACAGCAGTGTAACCATCTACAGCAACGGATTTAACCTGAGTAACACGATTATTAGACACTTCCAGCACAGTTACCGGCAACGATGATCCGTCTTCGGTAAATACGCGGGTCATGCCAATCTTGCGACCGACAAGTCCTAAGCTCATTTTAATTTCCTCTTGTTAAGGGGCTAACTACAATTGGTCAGCCGATTAGATACTACAAAAACAAGCAAGCAGCGCACGGTTATAAAAACCCTGCACCGCCAACCTGAATTATTACTGCAACTTGATTTCTACGTCTACGCCAGCAGGCAGATCCAACTTCATCAACGCATCAACTGTCTTATCAGTCGGGTCAACGATGTCCATTAAACGCAGATGGGTACGAATTTCGAATTGGTCACGCGAAGTCTTATTGACATGTGGTGAACGCAGAACGTCGAAACGCTCAATTTTTGTCGGCAATGGAACAGGACCATTAACCACAGCGCCAGTGCGCTTTGCTGTTTCTACAATGCGTGCAGCGGATTGATCTATCAAACGATAATCAAACGCTTTGAGGCGAATGCGAATTTTTTGACTTTGCATAAATTTTCTCTGGCTTTGTGCGGCAATGCCGCTAATTAAAGAACAAACTCACCTGAACTTAATCAAGTGAGGGGGCGCATTGTATTCGTAATAAAACTTAAATGCAAGATAAATCAGGAATGCGGATGATGGCTGAGGTCCGAGTATAAATCCGCTCAATCCAAACACTCAATCCACAATCCCGATCCTGCTATTACTCGATAACTTTTGCAACGACACCGGCACCAACGGTACGGCCACCTTCGCGAATCGCGAAACGCAGACCTTCTTCCATCGCGATCGGGTTGATCAGTGCAACCGTGATGCTGACGTTATCGCCTGGCATAACCATTTCG
>MGWO01000005.1 GCA_001801025.1 Gallionellales bacterium GWA2_54_124 | reverse complement strand
AACCCCCGCCGTTACCGGAGGGGGTTATGCATATAAGGCGTCTGACGATGACCTACGCTGATCCGTCCAACGTAATTTTCATTCGTCTCGCCACAAGGGCAGCATAAGAGCCGTCGTGCAGCCCTTGCACCAGGTTCAAGCAGGTCAACTATTTAGTAAGCGTAAAACAAAAAGCCCTCTTTCGAGGGCTTAGTGTTTATAAGGAGTCTGACGATGACCTACTTTCACATGGGTAATCCACACTATCATTGGCGCGGAGTCGTTTCACTGTCCTGTTCGGGATGGGAAGGAGTGGGACCAACTCGCTATGGTCGTCAGACAAACTGGTAAGTGTCTTGCGGTGCTCTGCAAGTCACTGTGTTTGTTGTTTCTTGCCGCCATTATACATGGTTTCAAGAAACATTATCTGGAAGAAGTAAAGTAAGTCTTTGATTGTACTTGCGTTACATATATAAGATCGATTTCTCAATCATACTTAATGTTATAGGATCAAGCCTCACGAGCAATTAGTATTGGTTAGCTTAACGCATTACTGCGCTTCCACACCCAACCTATCAACGTCCTGGTCTCGAACGACTCTTTAGAAGGCTTAAAGCCTAGGGAAATCTTATCTCAAGGCGAGTTTCCCGCTTAGATGCTTTCAGCGGTTATCTCTTCCAGATTTAGCTACCCGGCAATACCACTGGCGTGATAACCGGTACACCAGAGATCTGTCCACTCCGGTCCTCTCGTACTAGGAGCAGGTCCCTTCAAATTTCCAACGCCCAAGGCAGATAGGGACCAAACTGTCTCACGACGTTTTAAACCCAGCTCACGTACCACTTTAAATGGCGAACAGCCATACCCTTGGGACCGGCTACAGCCCCAGGATGTGATGAGCCGACATCGAGGTGCCAAACTCCCCCGTCGATATGAACTCTTGGGAGGAATCAGCCTGTTATCCCCAGAGTACCTTTTATCCGTTGAGCGATGGCCCTTCCATACAGAACCACCGGATCACTATGACCTACTTTCGTATCTGCTCGACTTGTCAGTCTCGCAGTTAAGCATCCTTTTGCCATTGCACTATCAGTACGATGTCCGACCGTACCTAGGATACCTTCGTACTCCTCCGTTACAATTTGGGAGGAGACCGCCCCAGTCAAACTGCCTACCATGCACGGTCCCCAACCCCGATAAGGGGTCTAGGTTAGAATCTCAAACACACCAGGCTGGTATTTCAAGGTTGGCTCCATAAGGACTGGCGTCCCTACTTCACAGCCTCCCAGCTATCCTACACAGGTCTATTCAAAATCCAATGCAAAGCTACAGTAAAGGTTCATGGGGTCTTTCCGTCTAGCCTCGGGTAGATTGCATCTTCACAAACATTTCAACTTCGCTGAGTCTCGGGTGGAGACAGTGTGGCCATCGTTACGCCATTCGTGCAGGTCGGAACTTACCCGACAAGGAATTTCGCTACCTTAGGACCGTTATAGTTACGGCCGCCGTTTACTGGGACTTCAATCAAGAGCTTGCACCCCATCATTTAATCTTCCAGCACCGGGCAGGCGTCACACTCTATACGTCCACTTTCGTGTTTGCAGAGTGCTGTGTTTTTATTAAACAGTCGCAGCCACCATTTCACTGCAACCCCATCGAGCTTCGAGAGCAAGTCTCTACACTCTACCGGGGCGCACCTTCTCCCGAAGTTACGGTGCAAATTTGCCGAGTTCCTTCACCCGAGTTCTCTCAAGCGCCTTAGAATTCTCATCCTGCCCACCTGTGTCGGTTTGCGGTACGGTCTCAATACAACTGAAGCTTAGTGGCTTTTCTTGGAAGCTTGGTATCAGCAACTTCGCGCCACAAGGGCACTCGTTATCACGCCTCAGAATTGACCTCCCGGATTTGCCTAAGAGATCTCCCTACACGCTTGAACCACCTATTCCAACAGATGGCTTGCCTAACCTTCTCCGTCCCCACATCGCATTATATTGAGGTACAGGAATATTAACCTGTTTCCCATCGACTACGCATTTCTGCCTCGCCTTAGGGGCCGACTCACCCTGTTCCGATGAACGTTGAACAGGAAACCTTGGGCTTTCGGCGAGGGAGCCTTTCACTCCCTTTATCGCTACTCATGTCAGCATTCGCACTTCTGATACCTCCAGCAGCCATCACCAGCTGCCTTCGCAGGCCTACAGAACGCTCTCCTACCATATCAACACCCCGTAGAGTGTTCGATATCCGCGATTTCGGTGCATAGTTTGAGCCCCGTTACATCTTCCGCGCAGGACGACTCGATCAGTGAGCTATTACGCTTTCTTTAAATGATGGCTGCTTCTAAGCCAACATCCTGACTGTTTTAGCCTTCCCACTTCGTTTTCCACTTAACCATGTCTTGGGGACCTTAGCTGGCGGTCTGGGTTGTTTCCCTCTTGACACCGGACGTTAGCACCCGATGTCTGTCTCCCATGCTCGCACTTCTCGGTATTCGGAGTTTGCAATGGTTTGGTAGTCAGCAATAGACCCCTAGCCATGACAGTGCTCTACCCCCGAGAGTGATACATGAGGCACTACCTAAATAGTTTTCGGAGAGAACCAGCTATTTCCAAGTTTGTTTAGCCTTTCACCCCTATCCACAGCTCATCCCCTAACTTTTCAACGTTAGTGGGTTCGGACCTCCAGTGTGTGTTACCACACCTTCATCCTGGCCATGGATAGATCACTTGGTTTCGGGTCTACACCCAGCAACTATCGCCCTTATCAGACTCGCTTTCGCTGCGCCTCCCCTATTCGGTTAAGCTCGCTACTGAACGTAAGTCGCTGACCCATTATACAAAAGGTACACAGTCACCGAACAAGTCGGCTCCCACTGTTTGTATGCATGCGGTTTCAGGATCTATTTCACTCCCCTTCCGGGGTTCTTTTCGCCTTTCCCTCACGGTACTGGTTCACTATCGGTCGATTACGAGTATTTAGCCTTGGAGGATGGTCCCCCCATATTCAGACAAGGTTTCTCGTGCCCCGCCCTACTTGTCGTAACCCTAGTTCCACACCACTGTTTTTACCTACGGGACTATCACCCACTATGGTCAGACTTTCCAGACTGTTTGGTTAACAATGATGCTAAAAGTTACAGGCTGCTCCGTGTTCGCTCGCCACTACTTACGGAATCTCGGTTGATTTCTTTTCCTTCAGGTACTTAGATGTTTCAGTTCCCTGAGTTCGCTCTACGAAGCCTATGTATTCAGCTTCGAGTGACCCCGAAGGGCCGGGTCTCCCCATTCAGATATCTACGGATCAAAGCTTATTGCCAGCTCCCCGTAGCTTTTCGCAGGCTATCACGTCTTTCATCGCCTGTAATCGCCAAGGCATCCACCACATGCACTTATTCGCTTGACCCTATAACGTTAAGTCCTCAGTGTTGCCACTAAGGCGTTATATATGTTTCGCAATTTAAATCTTCGTTACATCAGACTGATTTAAGGATCTGATTTCGCAAAGGTTTGTGTACAAACCATGATGACTAATCACGGCTTGTCTTGATACAATCAAAAACCCATTTAAGTTAAACATGTAATTGTAAGAATGGAGTTAACCAACCTGACTCATACATGAATTACTTCTTTACTTCTTCCAAATTGTTAAAGAACATCTTATCGGCAAAAGCCAATATCGAAACCACCAAGGTTTAAATATGGGTTCTTGCAACCACTTACCACTATCCACTTCCTACTCACCACTGACTGGCTTTTGTTGGTGGAGGTTAACGGGATCGAACCGTTGACCCCCTGCTTGCAAAGCAGGTGCTCTCCCAGCTGAGCTAAACCCCCGGCAATACTATTTCTAACTGGTGGGTCTAGTTGGACTCGAACCAACGACCCCTGCGTTATCAACACAGTGCTCTAACCAGCTGAGCTACAGACCCAGGTAATACTCTTAAATTAAACAATCGATGAGTGTAGGCACTCAATTTCCGGATTCTCTAGAAAGGAGGTGATCCAGCCGCACCTTCCGATACGGCTACCTTGTTACGACTTCACCCCAGTCATGAAACCCACCGTGGTAAGCGCCCTCCTTACGGTTAGGCTACCTACTTCTGGCAGATTCCACTCCCATGGTGTGACGGGCGGTGTGTACAAGACCCGGGAACGTATTCACCGCGACATGCTGATCCGCGATTACTAGCGATTCCGACTTCATGGAGTCGAGTTGCAGACTCCAATCCGGACTACGACGCGCTTTCTGAGATTAGCTCCCCCTCGCGGGTTGGCAACCCTCTGTACGCGCCATTGTATTACGTGTGAAGCCCTACCCATAAGGGCCATGAGGACTTGACGTCATCCCCACCTTCCTCCGGTTTATCACCGGCAGTCTCATTAAAGTGCCCAACTGAATGATGGCAATTAATGACAAGGGTTGCGCTCGTTGCGGGACTTAACCCAACATCTCACGACACGAGCTGACGACAGCCATGCAGCACCTGTGTTCAGATTCCCTTTCGGGCACAATCACATCTCTGCGATCTTTCTGACATGTCAAGGGTAGGTAAGGTTTTTCGCGTTGCATCGAATTAATCCACATAATCCACCGCTTGTGCGGGTCCCCGTCAATTCCTTTGAGTTTTAATCTTGCGACCGTACTCCCCAGGCGGTCAACTTCACGCGTTAGCTACGGTACTAAGGAAGTCTCCTCCCCCAACACCTAGTTGACATCGTTTAGGGCGTGGACTACCAGGGTATCTAATCCTGTTTGCTCCCCACGCTTTCGTGCATGAGCGTCAGTATTAACCCAGGGGGCTGCCTTCGCCATTGGTATTCCTCCACATATCTACGCATTTCACTGCTACACGTGGAATTCTACCCCCCTCTGCTATACTCTAGTCTTCCAGTTTCAAATGCAGTTCCCAGGTTGAGCCCGGGGATTTCACATCTGACTTAAAAAACCGCCTGCGCACGCTTTACGCCCAGTAATTCCGATTAACGCTCGCACCCTACGTATTACCGCGGCTGCTGGCACGTAGTTAGCCGGTGCTTCTTCTTCCGGTACCGTCATCTACTCCTAGTATTAATAGAAGCAATTTCTTTCCGGCTGAAAGAGCTTTACAACCCGAAGGCCTTCTTCACTCACGCGGTATGGCTGGATCAGGCTTTCGCCCATTGTCCAAAATTCCCCACTGCTGCCTCCCGTAGGAGTCTGGACCGTGTCTCAGTTCCAGTGTGGCTGGTCGTCCTCTCAGACCAGCTACGGATCGTCGCCTAGGTGAGCCTTTACCTCACCTACTAGCTAATCCGATATCGGCCACTCCGAAAGCGAGAGGTCTTGCGATCCCCCCCTTTCCCCCTCAGGGCATATGCGGTATTAGCGTAACTTTCGCTACGTTATCCCCCACTTCCGGATATGTTCCGATATATTACTCACCCGTTCGCCACTAACTAAAGAGCAAGCTCTTTAATCCGTTCGACTTGCATGTGTAAAGCATACCGCCAGCGTTCAATCTGAGCCAGGATCAAACTCTTAAGTTCAATACCTGTTTTGGTTCACTGCTGAACCGATCTTACTCAAAGAAAATCACATAACATGATTTTTTTCGACTTTGCGTAAGCACTACTATATTTTAAAGTCGTTATCTTTTTAAGCTCCATAAGGAGACGATAACTACCAAAAATCAAGCACCTACACTCGTCGATTGTTTAATTTATGTTTTTAAAGAGCGCTCGCCTTGCAGCGAAGAGTCCAGCATTATAGAGACTTTAAATTTCTTGTCAACTACAATTTAAATCTTTTATTTCTAATCGCAGCGTTTATTCT
>MGWO01000004.1 GCA_001801025.1 Gallionellales bacterium GWA2_54_124 | reverse complement strand
GCCTTGGGCGTTGGAAATTTGAAGGGACCTGCTCCTAGTACGAGAGGACCGGAGTGGACAGATCTCTGGTGTACCGGTTATCACGCCAGTGGTATTGCCGGGTAGCTAAATCTGGAAGAGATAACCGCTGAAAGCATCTAAGCGGGAAACTCGCCTTGAGATAAGATTTCCCTAGGCTTTAAGCCTTCTAAAGAGTCGTTCGAGACCAGGACGTTGATAGGTTGGGTGTGGAAGCGCAGTAATGCGTTAAGCTAACCAATACTAATTGCTCGTGAGGCTTGATCCTATAACATTAAGTATGATTGAGAAATCGATCTTATATATGTAACGCAAGTACAATCAAAGACTTACTTTACTTCTTCCAGATAATGTTTCTTGAAACCATGTATAATGGCGGCAAGAAACAACAAACACAGTGACTTGCAGAGCACCGCAAGACACTTACCAGTTTGTCTGACGACCATAGCGAGTTGGTCCCACTCCTTCCCATCCCGAACAGGACAGTGAAACGACTCCGCGCCAATGATAGTGTGGATTACCCATGTGAAAGTAGGTCATCGTCAGACTCCTTATAAACACTAAGCCCTCGAAAGAGGGCTTTTGTGTAAAGCAGCACTCAGTACTAACCATTTTGATGATTTATTAAGTCAAAACGGGTCGTTAGCTCAGCTGGTAGAGCAGCGGACTCTTAATCCGTTTGTCGCAGGTTCGATCCCCGCACGACCCACCAAATAAACTAAGCCTTGCAGAAATGCAAGGCTTTTTTATTTTCTGCGGAACGTAGCCAAAACCTAACCATTAGAGCCTCACCGCATCTGGAATCAGGCAGTGATCGGGTCGGTGCGCTGGATTTTCAGCTGTCTCCGACTGAGTATATTCCCCGCTTGGGCAACCATGCTTCCCCTGAGGCGCTTATGGAAGCGGCCCAAAGTGTGCAGGAAGGATTACCTATCAGCAAAGCCATGGATCATGCGTTACAGCATAGCACCTCGATTGGTGGTGCGCGCCCGAAAGTCATGATCGAGACAGGCAAGATGAAGCGAAACGAGATGGATAGAAAATTACTCATGGGCAGGCAGTTCTTGAATCCATCCATTTCATGGTGAGTGAGCTAAAATTGCGCTGCTGTCGAGCTGCATGAGGTCGCAGCGGATTCCTTTAAGCAGGCCATGCCTGTGATGTGTGTAATATGCGAATAATCTCAATTCGTTTGGCTTTTGGGCGAACCCGATAGATCACTACAAAATTTGTCCTTGCAATAACTAACTCGCGAGTGCCTTTTTTTCGCCCAACGTGGCCTATTTCTGGATGCGCAACAAGATGGTTAACTTGCGCCTCGATGCGACTATCTTGTTCAATACCCGCCCTTGGATTTTCTTCTGCGATGTAATCAATCAGCTCATCCCTGTTCGCAATTGCCTTGGGTAGCCATGCAATTATCATGCAGCAGCCTCAAGGCGTTTTTCCAACGCCCGGCGCTTGGCTGCAAAGTGTTGTTGAGCTTCTTCATTAGAAACCCATTTCGTGTTTGGATCGTCGGCTTCTTTGATGCCATCAGCTATCTGCGACCGGAACCATGTGTCATAGGCCGCGGCCTCGTGAGCGTGCTTCAACCGTTCGGCAGAGTCTGGGCGCGACTGGCGCATAACATCGTCCCTGCTGAAGTTGCTGGCATCGAGACTATCTAGCCTAAAAATTCGCAGCTCATTGGTGACGTAACCCATGCAGGCATCGAGACTTCGCCACTTGCGCGGCTTGTCTGTTCTTTGTGTTCCTAGCAGCTTCTCGGTCAACCCCAGCTTGAGCATGATTGACCAACCACCGGGTTGGCCGATTATGGACGCGCCTCGAATGGCGCAAGCCTCTACCATTTTTCGAGCTAAAGCAGTGTCTATCGTATTGCTCATGAAATCCTCGCGCTGGTGATTAAAATTTAACTGTTACTATTATGTTTTTTATCTATTAAAAATGCAATTATGTATTTGAATAAAATTTGAGGTGCTGCATGTCAGCCGCGCCGAACGCGGGGCGTTTGCGGCAAAATTTTGGTAAGGTAAGCTCATCGCCGTCATTCGTGCTCGTGTCTCGAAACGTAGTCCGTGTATCGTTCTCTCGCATCAGTTTCTCGACTCGCGGCTTGGATGCCGGGCAATCCACGGGGAGCTGGTCGAGGTGCGTTGGGTACACGAGTCAGACCTGAGACCTTTCAATCGGCCGGTTCACGAAATCGTTTTATCTAGCTACTTTGGTCTATAGATATGAGTCTTGTGGAATGTATAATCGGCGTCACTCTGATCACCGTGTTGTTTTATGAAAATTAAAGGCATGATCCTTGCCGCTGGCAAGGGCACCCGTGTTCGACCGCTAACTCAGGACCTGCCCAAGCCGATGATTCCGATCCTCGGCAAGCCGGTGATGGAATACCTGATCGAACATCTGGCGAAGTATAACGTCGATGAAATCATGGTCAATGTGGCCCACAAGCACTGGAAAATCGAAAATTATTTCGACAATGGCAGTCGCTGGGGTGTTCAGATCGGCTATTCATACGAAGGGGTGTACGATCACGGCGAGATTACCGCGCAGCCGCTGGGCTCTGCCGGCGGTATGCGCAAGATTCAGGATTTTGGCGGATTTTTCGATACCACGACGATCGTGATTTGCGGTGATGCGCTGATTGATCTGGATATCGGTGCGGCGGTTTTTGAGCACAAGGCCAAGGGGGCGATGGTCAGCGTCGTTACGCTTGAAGTTCCTAACAGCGAAGTCGGTAACTACGGTGTGGTTGAAACAGATGGGGATGGTCGCATCATTTCCTTTCAGGAAAAGCCTGCGCCTGAGATGGCCCGCTCGAATTTTGCCAGCACCGGGATCTATATTTTTGAGCCCGAGGCGCTCGATCTGATTCCGCAGGGCAAGGTCTTTGATATTGGCAGTCAATTGTTTCCGATGCTGGTTGAGAGGGGTATTCCATTTTATGCGCAAAAGCGCTTTTTCAACTGGATTGATATCGGCCAGGTGTCGGATTACTGGACGGTTCTGCAGCGCGTGCTCAGGGGAGAATTACCCCATATGCAAATGCCGGGCACACAAGTCAAGCCGGGGGTCTGGGTGGGTATTAACACCCGTATTGACTGGGGTAGCGTGGAAATTTCCGGTCCTGTGTATATCGATTCGGGTGTCTGCATTGAGGCGGGTGCAAAAATTGCCGGCCCGGCTTGGATTTCTCACGGCTCCCATATTTGCCGGGACGCGCAGGTGCTACGAAGCATTCTGCTCAATTACACGCGTATCAGCGCCGGCATGATTTTTGATCAGACCATCGTGTCGCCAACATACTATTTCGACCATTGCAGCGGCGAGACTTACTATCTGGGCGACGAAGGCACGGATTTGCGCTGGGGAGATGCGCGAGGCCGGCGTTGTAACTGAGGTGCCGGGCGTTGAGGTTACTCCGGGTGCTGCGGTTTTCGGGTTAATTCATTGACTAAAATGTTGCTTCGAATCAGAATCCGGACCTGAGTGCATCTTGCACTGGCAGGAAGAAATTTAGGGGGCAGGTGCAGGAATGGATCTCCGCCGTCTCTGCCAAGCCTCTCGCAGCCTTAAACTTTGAAATTATATCTATGAAAATTGCTATCGCCGGTACAGGTTACGTTGGGCTCTCCAACGCGATTTTGCTTTCCCAACATAATGAAGTGGTGGCTATCGATATCGTCCCTGAAAAGGTTGAGATGCTCAACCGCAAACAGTCGCCTATCGAAGATGTTGAAATCGAGGATTACTTGCAGCACAGGACACTCAGCTTCAGGGCGACGCTGGATAAAGTGGATGCCTATAGCGGTGCCGATTACGTGATTATTGCGACGCCTACCGATTACGATCCTGAAACTAACTATTTCAATACAAAATCGATCGAGTCGGTCATCAAAGACGTGACCGCGATTAATCCGCAGGCCGTGATGATCATCAAGTCTACCGTGCCGGTGGGCTATACCGCCAAGCTAAAACAAACGACCGGTTGCGAAAACCTGATCTTTTCGCCTGAATTCCTGCGTGAAGGTCGCGCGCTGCACGACAACCTGCATCCCTCGCGCATCGTCATCGGCGAGCGTTCGAAGCGCGCCGAAATCTTCGCCGGTTTGCTCAAGCAGGGCGCCGTCAAACAGAATATCGACACGCTGTTCACGGACTCGACCGAAGCCGAGGCTATCAAACTGTTTGCCAATACCTATCTTGCAATGCGCGTAGCCTATTTCAACGAACTCGATACCTATGCTGCCACACACGGCCTGGATACCAAACAAGTCATTGATGGCGTCTGCCTTGACCCGCGCATAGGTGACCATTACAACAATCCATCATTTGGTTACGGCGGCTACTGTCTGCCTAAAGACACCAAGCAACTGCTGGCGAACTACAACGACGTGCCACAAAACATCATGCAAGCCATTGTGGATAGCAACACCACCCGCAAAGACTTTGTGGCAGCCCAGATTTTGAAGAAGCTGGATGCGGACGCATCGCTCAATTCTAAATCTTCGATCCGCAATCCTGGGGTTGTAGGTATCCACCGCCTGATCATGAAAGCCGGCTCAGATAACTTCAGGGCGTCGAGTATTCAGGGCATCATGAAGCGGATCAAGGCTAAGGGAATTGAAGTTATCGTCTATGAACCCGCACTGCACGAAGCCGAGTTTTTCCATTCGCGTGTCGTGAATGATCTGGCGCAATTTAAAAAAGAGGCAGGTGTGATCGTCGCCAACCGCATGAGTGCGGATTTGTCGGATGTGGAGGCTAAGGTTTATACCCGCGACTTGTTCGGCAGCGATTGATTTTCGCGCAGCGCTGTCCGGTGTTGCGCCGCACCAATGGCACATCTGCGCCGGTAATGGTCATAAAGTGACGATTGAACCGCGACAACTAACGGTATGCTCTGCTGCTGACTTCCTGTATTTCGGTAAAAATCGAACTGAGCCATATTTACCGTGCGGTGTCTTCATCAGCGAACGAACCTGATCGCTCATTA
The DNA here is from genome assembly GCA_001801025.1 of Gallionellales bacterium GWA2_54_124. GTDB lineage: Bacteria > Pseudomonadota > Gammaproteobacteria > Burkholderiales > Gallionellaceae > Gallionella. The sequence goes on along the minus strand of MGWO01000004.1, from coordinate 213,163 downwards.
AATCCGTTCCACATCCCGGCGACTTGCTTTGCCTGCTCCTGACGACTTAGCTTTGCACGCTGTCTCGGCACAATATAGCAGTTAATAAGCTCTCCACCACAGCGGACAGGTTGGGCGTCAGTGCCTTAGCGACAATATCTTCATTTAACGTCAAATTCACCGCGCGCTTACGAACAGAACTGGTTTGTAATGTGGTCATGACAATCATACCTAAATTTGCTATGCGCATTGTATGTGCATAAAAATTCAAACGGGACGCGGCTTATAAAATTCGAGGGACTGACGCGGATAATTACGCTATTACCCGGATAAATAAGCTGAGGTTGCCAGGCTGTTTATGGAGGCCGGCATCTCTTCGCCCTATGAAGCGCCGGAAGCGGCCGAACTGAGTGTGAATACAGGTGCGGCGGATCTGGATTTATGCATTTTTCAGATTCTTGATCTGCTTTTGCAGCATGGTGTGGCAGGTTAATTTAGATATTATCGGGCGTATATAGACCTTTGGGTCTATATAAATCGATCTGTTTAGCCTATAGAATGCTCAGCCTCTACAAATTGCTGATCTTCACAACTACGCAAAAGACGATATGCGGTGAGATTACCTAAACACTTCCGTAATAATGATTTTATAAGGCGAGCGATGATTTTAGTAACCGGCAGTGCGGGATTTATCGGATCGAATTTTGTGTTGGACTGGTGCGCGCTGCACGATGAGCCGGTGTTGAGTCTGGATAAGCTCACCTATGCGGGAAATCTGGAAAATCTGGCCTCGCTTCAAGCTAATCTGCGCCATAGCTTTGTGCAGGGCGACATCGGCGATGCGGAACTGGTAGCTCGCCTGTTGTCGGAACATCGCCCCCGCGCAGTGATCAATTTCGCGGCGGAAAGCCATGTGGATCGCTCGATACACGGCCCGGAGGATTTCATTCAGACCAACATCGTCGGCACGTTTCATTTGCTGGAAGCCGTGCGCGCCTACTGGGGCGAATTGCCTGACGCCGAAAAATCCGCCTTCCGCTTTTTGCATGTGTCTACGGACGAAGTGTACGGCTCGCTGGCGAAAGACGAACCCGCGTTCACCGAAACGCACCGTTACGAACCCAATAGCCCCTATTCGGCCAGCAAGGCGGCCAGCGACCATCTGGTGCGCGCCTATCACCACACCTACGGTCTGCCGGTACTGACGACCAATTGTTCAAACAACTACGGCCCGTATCATTTCCCCGAAAAACTGATTCCGCTGCTGATCGTCAATGCCCTGGCTGGCAAAGCGCTGCCGGTGTACGGTGACGGCCAGCAGATCCGCGACTGGCTGTATGTGAAAGATCATTGCAGTGCGATCCGCTGCGTGCTGGAAAAGGGTCGTCTGGGCGAGGTGTACAACGTCGGCGGCTGGAACGAAAAAGCCAATCTCGACATTGTGCATATCGTCTGCGACCTGCTGGATGAACTGCGTCCACGTGCGGCCGTACAGCCCGCAATCTTCAATTTTCAATCCTCTTCATACCGCTCTTTGATCACTTTTGTGACGGATCGTCCCGGTCATGACCGCCGCTATGCGATCGATGCACGGAAAATTGAGCGCGAACTGGGCTGGAAGCCAGCTGAAACCTTTGAGACGGGCATACGCAAGACGGTGCAATGGTATCTCGATAATCAGGGCTGGGTGAGCAACGTGTTGTCGGGAAATTACCGCCAGTGGGTCGAAAAGCAATACGGGGAGTAGGAAGTGGTGAGTACAAAGTGGTGAGTGGTGAGTGGTAAGACAAACACGGTCAAGTCAGATGAAAATTCTTCTTTCAGGTAAAAACGGTCAGGTCGGCGTAACAAGAATGCTGAGCAAAGTTTTGGAGAGCAGGAAATAATGACGACAGCTCTGTTTTTTGTGATTGACGCTCGGGCGAATATAGACCTTTTGGCCTATATAAATCGATCTGTTTAGCCTATATACTGCCCCAGGATAAAAGCATAGGATTGAAAATCCTGTCAGTCTGTTATTGCGTAGCCCGTAGGGCTGTGGCAATCCAGAATTTTTCATTGGAATTCAATATTTTTAAAATAATGCCTTACGTAAGGCTGCATTAACGGACAACCATGAGCGAATTTCTGTTTACTTCCGAATCTGTATCCGAAGGCCATCCTGACAAAGTGTCAGATCAAATCTCCGATGCCATTCTGGACGCGATTCTAGCGCAAGACCCCTATGCGCGGGTAGCGGCAGAAACGCTGACCAATACCGGACTCGTGGTTCTGGCCGGTGAAATCACCACCACCGCCAATGTCGATTACATCCAGGTCGCGCGCAATACTATCAAACGCATCGGTTACGACAACACCGAATACGGCATCGATTACAAGGGTTGTGCGGTACTGGTTGCATACGACAAGCAAAGCCCGGACATCGCACAAGGCGTGGATCGCGCCTCCGACGACTTCCTGAATCAAGGCGCGGGCGATCAGGGCCTGATGTTCGGTTACGCCTGCGACGAAACACCGACTTTAATGCCGCTGGCGATTTATCTGGCGCATCAGGTTGTACAACGTCAGGCGCAATTGCGCCACGACGGTCGCCTGCCGTGGTTGCGTCCGGATGCAAAATCGCAAGTCACCATCCGCTACGTGGACGGCAAGCCGCATTCGATCGACACCGTGGTGCTCTCGACTCAGCACGCGCCGGATATGACGCTCGAAGCAATCCGCGAAGCTGCAATCGAAGACATCATCATGCCGATGCTGCCTAAGGAATTCGTCAAGGGCAACATCAATTTCCTGGTGAATCCGACCGGCCGTTTTGTGGTCGGTGGCCCGCAAGGCGATTGCGGCCTGACCGGTCGTAAAATCATCGTGGACACCTACGGCGGTGCAGCCCCTCACGGCGGCGGCGCATTCTCAGGCAAGGATCCCTCGAAAGTGGATCGTTCGGCCGCTTACGCAGGTCGCTATGTTGCGAAAAACATCGTCGCAGCGGGTCTTGCCAGCAAATGTCTGGTGCAGGTGTCCTACGCGATTGGTGTTGCAAAGCCAACCAGCGTGATGRTCGACACCTACGGCACCGGCAAGATTTCTGATGACAAGCTGACCGAACTGGTGTTGCGCCATTTCGACCTGCGTCCGAAAGGCATCGTGAACATGCTCGACCTGCTGCGTCCGATCTACGAAAAGACTGCCGCTTATGGTCACTTCGGCCGTGAAGAACCGGAATTCACTTGGGAAAACACTGATAAGGCGGCTGCGCTTCGCGCAGATGCCGGTTTATAAGTACTCTCGCGGAGCGACAGATAAGTGTTTCGAGGAGGCTTGCCGACTCAAGGCACCGATAAGGCGGCTGCATTGAGAGCTGACGCAGGGCTGTAAAATTTGTGTACTATTATTTGTATTAGATTAGATAAGTGAATAAATTATGAAAATTGCAGTCGTTGGTCTTGGATATGTAGGGCTGCCTTTGGCGGTTGAATTTGGTAAAAAATTTCCTACTGTCGGTCTTGATCTGTCGGTCGAAAAGGTTGCCGCATATCGCAACTTCATCGATCCGACAGGTGAGGTGAGTGAAGACGATTTGCGCGCGGCTACACAACTGACTTGTCACACCGATCCCTCTGTTCTGAGCGACGCGGATTTCATTATTGTTGCCGTGCCTACCCCGGTCGATGAAGCGCATCAGCCTGACTTTACTCCGCTGATCAAGAGCTCAGAGAGTGTCGGTAAATATATCAAACGCGGCGCAATCGTCGTTTATGAATCGACTGTCTATCCCGGCGCGACTGAAGAGGTGTGCATACCCTTAATTGAGAAACATTCCGGTCTGAAGTGGAAACAGGATTTCTTTGTAGGTTACAGCCCTGAGCGTATCAATCCGGGCGACAAGGAACGTACCGTCACCAAGATCGTCAAGGTCGTATCCGGAGATACACCAGAGACACTTAAAAAAGTGAGCGAAGTGTATGCGTCGGTAATCACGGCCGGTGTGTATGAAGCCAGCAGCATCAAGGTGGCCGAGGCGTCTAAAGTGATTGAAAACACGCAGCGCGATCTGAATATCGCTTTGATGAACGAACTTTCAATCATCTTCAATAAAATTGGCATCGATACGCTGGAAGTGCTCAAAGCATCCGGCACGAAATGGAATTTTTTACCATTCCGTCCGGGGCTGGTCGGAGGTCACTGCATCGGCGTCGACCCTTACTATCTGACCCATAAGGCGGATATGTTGGGCTATCATCCGCAAGTGATTTTAGCGGGGCGTCGTATCAATGACGGGATGGCCGCCTATGTTGCGCAGCAAACCGTCAAGAAAATTATTCAGGCGGGCGGTTGTGTAAAAGGCTCTAAGGTGATTGTGCTCGGTCTGACTTTCAAGGAAAACTGTCCGGACTTGCGCAACAGCAAAGTAGCGGATCTGGTCAAGGAATTGCAGGAGTTCGGTTGTGATGTCAGTGTGCACGATGCGCTGGCTGCGTCGAATGAAGCGCAGCACGAATATGGCATTACCCTGACTGAATGGGATGCCTTGCCAAAACAGGTAGATGCGATTGTCGCGGCGGTATCTCACGCACAATACATTGATCAGCCTATCGAGCAATTGTTGGCAATCTTGAAGCCAGGTGGCGTGTTTATCGATATCAAGTCGGCTTATTCTGCCCAGATGATTGAATCGGCCGGCTTTGCCTTATGGCGCCTGTAAATGAACGAAATAGTTAAAATCGAGAACCTGAAGGATCTAATTATTGAGGTTCAGGGGCTTAGTGTGCTTCTCGATAGCGATGTTGCAAGCATCTATAGTGTTGAAACAAGGGATATTAACAAGGCAGTCTCTAATAATCCGGATAAGTTTCCCGTCGGATATATTGTCGAACTTACAAAGAGTGAAAAGATTGAACTGGTGGAAAATTTCCCCCGGTTCAATAAACTCAAGCATTCTACGGTGAATCCAAAAGGATTTAGTGAAAAGGGTTTATATATGCTAGCGACTATTTTGCATAGTAAACAGGCCATGAATGCCACCTTTGCAATAATTGAGACCTTTACTAAAATTCGCGAGCTGTCGAGAAATGTCAAAGAGCTGTCCGTGATACAAGATAAAGCACAACAAAAGTCACTGATGCAGCGCAGCGGTGAATTGATCACCGAAATTCTAGACGATGATCTGCAAACCAGTGATGCCGAAACGACGATCGAACTTAACTTTGCTGTCCTGAAATTTAAGCATACAGTAAAAAAGAAACGTACCTAATGACCCAATCTACTAAATACGAACAACTAAAATCCCGCCTGATTAACGAGCCGCATACCTGGTTGATCACGGGGGTCGCCGGTTTTATCGGCAGCAATCTGCTGGAAACGCTGTTGAAATTGAATCAGCGTGTCGTCGGACTCGATAGTTTTGTAACTGGATTCCAGCAGAATCTGGATGAGGTCGAATCCTTAGTGACGCCAGCGCAATGGGAAAATTTTAATTTTATTCGAGGCGATATCCGCAATCTGGACGATTGCCGTCGTGCAATGACTTTTCACTCAAAACAAGGAGCGCAAAGCGCGACTATGTTTTTAGGGGAAGACTCCTGCGGTCTTAGCACTCAGCACTCAGGACTCAGCACTCAGCACCCTGTAGAGTATGTGCTTCATCAGGCCGCTTTAGGTTCTGTGCCGCGCTCGGTCGAAAATCCGATCAATACCAATGAAACTAATATCAGCGGCTATTTGAATATGTTGGTTGCGGCGCGCGATGCAAAAGTGAAGCGCTTTGTTTATGCCGCCTCCAGTTCGACCTATGGCGATCATCCGGCACTGCCCAAAGTCGAGGATAAAATTGGTAAGCCGCTGTCGCCTTATGCCGTGACCAAATACGTCAATGAACTGTATGCCGATGTGTTTGCGCGTACTTATGATTTCAAGACGATAGGTCTGCGCTATTTTAATGTGTTCGGTCCTCGCCAGACACCGGATGGCGCTTATGCCGCTGTGATTCCAAAGTGGATTGCCAGCATGATCAAGGGCGAACCGGTGTATATCAACGGGGACGGTGAAACCAGTCGTGATTTCTGCTTTATCGAGAATGTCCGCCAGATTAATTTACTTGCGGCGACCTGTGAAAATCCTGATGCGACGAATCAGGTTTATAACGTCGCCGTCGGTGATCGCACCACGCTCAATCAGCTCTATGAGCAACTACATCTGAATCTAGTGTCAGCTTACCCGCATCTGAAGGATGTCGGCCCTGTTTATCGCGATTTTCGCGGGGGGGATGTGCGCCATTCGTTAGCTGATATCAGCAAAGCATCAGCTTTGTTGGGTTATCAGCCCACTCACCGTATCGCGGATGGACTAAAAGTTGCGATGGACTGGTATGTCGGTTTTGTTGAAAAGCAACAAGCCTAACGTGTGGGGCCTTTAGCCTAATGCCGCTAGCTGCGACCGCGAGACAACGTCGTGGCGGGTGGTAGGAGTCTCGCAGAGACGTGGCGGGCGGCATTCCGGTTTTGCTGCAGCGTTAAGGTTCGTACAAATTGTGGCGATCGTGCCACATTGAATTTCCTGCAAAGGCCCGAAGAGTCTGATGGCGGCAGGCGAGTTATCTAGCGTACCTGCTGTTTTATAAATGAGCTTCCCCCGAAAAATATTCTTCAAAGGGGGGAACGTAAAATTAACCTCTAATGACCGCTTTGATGAATAAATCAGCCTAATTGGAATTGTTTTTTTTAATAAGTGATTGTTTTTAAAATAGTTAATATGTATATAGGCCATATGGCCTATATGCTCAGCTGTGTATTTTGATTATATTTCCCAGCTCTTGAATTTCACCTTGCGGGTGATTTTCCGGAATGGTAGCCAATAGATGATTGTTTTAGTGCCCGATTAACCAAGGTTTGATGATCAAAATGACTCAACGTAAAGGCATCATTCTCGCGGGCGGCTCCGGTACGCGATTGCATCCGGTGACACTGGCGGTTTCCAAGCAGCTCTTGCCGGTGTACGACAAGCCGATGATTTACTATCCGCTCTCCACCTTGATGCTGGCGGGGATACGCGACATCCTGATTATCTCGACACCGCAGGATACGCCGCGCTTCGAGCAATTGCTGGGCGATGGCAGCGCGTGGGGGCTGAATCTGCGCTACGCGGTGCAGCCGACGCCTGATGGGCTGGCGCAGGCCTTCATCATCGGCCGCGACTTTATCGGCAACGACCCGTCGGCTCTGGTGCTGGGCGATAATATTTTTTACGGTCACGATTTCCAGACTCAACTGCGCAATGCCGCACAGCGCAAGGAAGGAGCTTCCATTTTTGCCTATCACGTGCGCGATCCGGAACGCTATGGCGTGGTCGAATTCGACAAGGCGGGCCGCGCGGTCTCGCTGGAAGAAAAGCCGCTGGTGCCCAAATCCAATTACGCCGTCACAGGGCTGTATTTTTACGACAACGACGTGCTGGACATCGCAGCAAATCTAAAACCTTCGCCGCGCGGTGAGCTGGAAATTACCGATGTGAATCGCATCTATCTGGAGAAAAACCGTTTGTCGGTGGAAACCATGGGGCGCGGCTTTGCCTGGCTGGATACCGGTACGCACGAATCTTTGCTGGACGCCAGTTTGTTTATCCAGACTATTGAACATCGTCAGGGCTTGAAAATCGCCTGTCCGGAAGAAATTGCCTACAGCAACGGCTTTATCGACGCGGCGCAACTGGAAAAACTTGCCGCCCCCTTGATCAAGAGTGGTTATGGTGCCTATCTGATGCAGGTGCTCAGGGAAAAATGATATGGTTTGTCATTCGCTCAAAACAACGAGCGCAAAGCGCGACTATCATTCAGCAACTTAACGGTCTCATCGTTTAGTTGCGTGAGATAAATGTAAACTTGGCTTATGTTTTGTCGAGCCTAGTTGAATTTAGTTGCTGCATCAATGCCCTTCATTCAGGAATAGGCGATTTGTCGCCTTGTATTCCGAGGGAAGATCCCTGTGATCTTGCGGAATTGCGGGCTTGCGAGGATGAGCCTTTAGCCGCGAGTCTCGCAGAGACGTGGCGGGATGCTGTCGCCGACGCGGCAATCCAGAGACGTGGCGGGTGGCAATCCAAGACGTGTGGCGGGTGGCAACCCAGAATGTAACTGATGTAATGAACAGATGTGTTAAAGTAATGCCAATATGATTCAAGGAGTTATGTAATGCGATTTTTAGATGTGAAAACAGATTACGCCTTCAAGCGCGTATTCGGCTCTGAAAATTCCAAACCTGTGCTGATCGGATTTTTGAATGCCATTCTCGACTATCAGGGCGAGCACGCCATTGTAGAATTGACTATCGTTGATCCTTATCAAATTCCCCGCCTGGAAGGGATGAAGGATACCTATGTTGATGTGAAAGCGGTACTGGCGAACGGCAAGCATGTGATTATCGAAATGCAGGTGCTCAATGCGCCGGGTTTTGAGAAGCGTATTTTGCATAATGCGGCCAAAGAATATGCCAGTCAGTTGCAAAAGGGCGACGATTACACCTTGCTCAATCCAGTGATTGCGATAACGTTCACCGATTTTTCCATGTTTGACGACAGTGACGACTATATTAGTCGGTTCAGGTTGATCGAACGCGACCGCTTCATTGAATATAGCGATGAAGTCGAACTGATTTTTGTTGAGCTGCCAAAATTTACCCTCGCGCTTGAGGATTTAAAAAATATCCAGGATAAGTGGATCTATTTCATTCGAAATGCCGGCAGTTTGGAATATATTCCTGATGCGCTTGGCAGTGATCCCGGCATAAATCAGGCATTCGGTTTTGCAAACGAAGCCGCTATGACCCGTGAAGAGCTGGAAATCCAATTTAAACGTCGTGACTTCATTATTTTGCAACGTGGTTCGCTTCTGCTGGCTGAATCGAAGGGGCGAGAGGAAGGGCGAGAGGAAGGCCGGCGGGATGAACAGCGCAAGACAATTTTGGCATTGTCAGCCCGAAATTTAGATGCTCAGTTTATTGCCGACACCTTAAACCTGCCTGTTGATTTCGTGAAAGAGATTACTTCGCTCTGAGCCCGTCATTCGCTCAAAACAACGAGCGCAAAGCGCGACTATGTTTTTAGGCGAAACCCCTTGCGGGCTTGCGAGGATTGGCCTTTAGCCTAATGCCGTTAGCTGCGACCGCGAGACAACATCGTAGCGGGAGGCAGGAGTCTCGTAGAGACGTGGCGGGTGACAATCCAGAAGGATGTTGTTCAGGGGTAGGGCAGTAGTTATATTTTTATTTAAAGCGCATAAAATTAACCGCATTGTGATTTTTATATGAAAGCGATTCAAACTGCAATCCCGGATTTGCTGATCCTCGAGCCTAAGGTATTTGGCGATGATCGAGGCTTCTTCTATGAGAGCTTCAACCGTCAAAAGTTTGCCGAGCTGACCGGACGCGATGTGGACTTTGTGCAGGACAATCATTCCCGTTCGGTAAAAGGCGTATTGCGCGGTCTGCATTATCAGATTCAACACCCGCAAGCTAAGCTGGTGCGCGTGACACAAGGTGCCGTACTAGATGTGGCGGTGGATATCCGCAAGAGCTCGCCAACCTTTGGGCAGCATGTGGCGCTGGAATTGTCTGCGGAGAACAAGCGCATGTTCTGGATACCAGAGGGTTTTGCGCATGGCTTCGTCGTTTTGTCCGACACGGCGGAATTCCTCTATAAAACCACCGATTACTGGGCGCCAGAATATGAGCGTAGCATTCGTTGGGACGATCCAGAACTGGCGATAGACTGGCAGTTGCAAGTGGAGCCAGCTTTGTCCAGTAAGGATTTGCAAGGAAAGTTGTTCGCTGCAGCGGAATTGTTTGTTTGACAGCTTGAAATAAATTGAGATATTTTTTTCAAAATTTACTTTGAGTTTTAAACTTGGCCTTGATCGAAAAACTAAAAAAATTACATGACAGATAGAATGTATTTCACTTCAACGAGCGATTCAATTATCGTGGTTTTGCTATGAGCATAGGCCGTCACACCTTGTACAATCTCGGAGGTGCAGTTATCCCGATGCTGATTGCGCTAGCCACTGTGCCTCTATATATAGGCTACATCGGCACAGAGCGATATGGCGTACTTGCCGTCATTTGGGCTCTATTGGGATACTTTAGCTTCTTCGATCTTGGTTTTGGTCGAGCAGTCACTCAGCGTATGGCGCGTCTTTCTGAAGCGGATGATGCTGAGCGCAGTAAATTATTATGGACTGCGTTGCTAAGTACGTTTGTACTCGGCATTCTGGCAAGTACGGTGGTCTGGATATTTTCTGACTATATTTTGTTGAATAAGATTGATATGTCTATCACAAGTCGTTCAGAAGTGTCTGGTGCGCTTGCTTGGATGCTCTTAGCCCTCCCCGTATTATTGCCAAGCACCGTTATGCAGGGGGCTCTTCAGGCGCGTTTGCGTTTTGCGGAGGTTAATGCCATTCAACTCATTACCAGCATGATTAGCCAATTGTTACCGCTCGCTGTAGCTGCATCTGGTCATGTTGAGCTGGAGGTCTTAGTACCTGCTGCGCTTGTATCCAGAATACTGACAGCAGTATTGCTATTCCATCAAAGTCGTTTGCATGTTCCATTAGTGGGCAGGCCTATGATTGACAGTGATGATCTCAAGGCATTAGTAGCATATGGCGGTTGGATTTCGGTAATGTCCTTCCTTGCACCACTGTTGGTGACTGTCGATAGGCTTATTATTGCAACCCTGAGTGGCGCCAAGGCAGTAGCGTTATATACCGTTCCATATGATTTGGTCACACGAGCTATGGTGATACCAGGTAGCTTATCATCAGCACTTTTTCCTCGTTTGGCATCGACCGGCGCAGACGAGTCACGTGAGTTGGCGGAGCGAGCTACGTTAATACTGCTTGCCGTCATGACGCCGGTTGTAATTGCAGGTTTTTTTTTAGTTCAACCTTTCTTAAATATTTGGCTCGGAGTGGAGTTGGCAAAAGGAAGTGCTGGTGTAGGTGAGCTAATTTTGTTGGGAATATGGGTGAATGCAATGGTGATACCCCATAATGCAAGATACATGGCAACATGTAATCCACGAACTGTCGTTATTATTTATTTGATTCAAATTCCAATTTATCTTTTTATGCTTTGGGTGGGGATTCAATATTTCGGCGTTGCAGGTGCTGCTGCTGCTTGGGCTTTGCGAGTTGTTATAGATACCACCATGCTGCTTAGATTAAATAATGCCTTACTGAAAACGCTCAAGCTAGCATCTGGATCTATGCTGCTCATAGCAGTCGCAGCTTTCGGAATCACTCTAACTAACTTGCCTAGTTTTGTTCATTGGATGATCGGAATAGTATTAATTGGCATTGCGCTATTTAAAGATAGAAAACACTTAATTGACGTAATGCAAGCCATCTTACTTCGCAAAGAAAAAAATCATGATCGTTAAATTGATTCGTAGATTGTTCAATAAATTTCACCAGCTACTTTATCCTAGTCCACCGAAGTACTTGGCCCAAAGGTATCCGGAATACCAGATTGGTCAGGGAACTTACGGTGATCTCACCGTGCTTTCTTGGGGGGAAGGGGCTATTCTATCTATGGGTTCTTTTACTTCAGTTGCTTCTGGAGTAAAAGTTTTTCTGGGTGGTGAGCATCGTATCGACTGGGTAACGACTTACCCTTTCAATGTTTTATGGGAATCCGCTAGTCAGTTAGAGGGGCATCCAAAGACCAAGGGGAATGTGATAATTGGCAATGATGTATGGATTGGTACAGAGGCTATTATCTTGTCTGGTGTGAAAATTGGTGATGGTGCTGTAATTGGAGCACGAGCAGTGATTTCAAGAGATGTGCCGCCCTATTCTGTGGTGGCGGGCAATCCAGGGAAGGTCGTTAAATATCGTTTCGAAGAAAAAGTTATTGAGCAATTGCTTGAGATCGCGTGGTGGAATTGGAGCGAAGCTAAAATTAAAGCCGCAATGCCTCAGTTTCTAGATAACGATATCAGTTGTTTTATAGAAAAATTTGCAATTAACAAATAGCATTTGTCAGAGCTAAGCAACACAGAGGATCAATATGAAAGATGTTTTGTTAAACGATTGGCCATCCCATGAATTGGAACAAGTGAAAAACTGCCCTGTGTGCGGCGGGGAGAAGCGTGAGGTGTTACACGAAAATCTGGTGGACAATGTATTCTTTGTTGCACCTGGTCGCTGGACTTTGTATTGCTGTACTCAATGTAATAGTGCTTACCTGGATCCACGTCCCAATCTTGAAAATATTGGTAAGGCGTATGGGACATATTACACGCATGAGGCCGGTTTTGTTGCGGAAGATACATCCAAAATTGGCTACTCGCGAAGGTTAAGGCGGATGTTAGCTAACGGATATTTGAATCATCGTTATGGCACACAGCGGCAACACGCTAGTGTGTTTGGTATTTGGCTAGCGAGGCTGTTACCCAGTCAACGTCAAGCCTTAGACGTTGGATTTCGTTACTTGCCTAAACCAGTATGTGGGCAGCGTTTGCTCGACGTAGGCTGTGGCAATGGTAATTTTTTGGTCAGTGCACAAGAAGCGGGTTGGCAGGTGTCGGGCATAGAGCCAGATGCCAAAGCAGCTGAGGTCGCGCATGATCGTGGCCTCGAAGTCACAGTAGGCACCATCGATGACTTGTCGCACATAGCCAACTTTTTCGATGTGATCACAGTAAGTCATGTAATCGAGCATGTGCATGAACCAAGGGAGTTTTTGCAACATATTCATCGCCTTTTGAAGCCGGGTGGGATTGTTTTTATTGACACCCCGAACATCGAAAGCTCTGGCGCACGTTTGTTTGGAAAAAACTGGCGGGGGCTTGAAACACCACGTCATCTTGTTCTATTTACACCTAATAGCCTCACCAAATTACTTTTTGACGAGGGTTTCGATCACGTTTTTCCTCAGTGCCGAACCACTGTTCAGAAAGGAATGTATTTAAGTAGTATGAGGATGGTGGAAGGACTTTCGCCCTATAGTAGTCAATCTATCAAACTACCATTGACACATCGCATCAAACTGATACTTTCAAGATTCAATTCTTCTCATCATGAGTTTGTTACATTAACAGCAAGGAAAAAGACTGCATGAAGATATCCATAGCGCTGGCAACTTATAACGGTGGAAAGTATCTTCAGGAGCAACTTGATAGCTTTTCGAAGCAGTCACGGGTGCCGGATGAATTGGTTGTGTGTGATGACGGCTCTATTGATAATACTCTGGACATACTTCGCAAATTTGAAAATCAAGCTCCATTTACTGTGCGCATTTTTGAGAACCCACAAAATTTAGGCTATGTGCAGAACTTTGCCAAAGCGATGAGCTTGTGTTCAGGTGACATTATTTTTCTAAGTGATCAGGATGATGTTTGGTATCCAAATAAGCTTGATGTGGTAGTCCGTTACTTTCAAAGTTATCCGGGCTGTTTGCTGGTGGCTAATGATTCTGATTTGGCTGACGAAAATTTATTGCAAAGTGGACTAACTATCTCTGGGCAATTGCGAAGCAGTGGTGTTACTGATCGGCAGTTCGTTAATGGCTGCGGCTCTGCGATCAGTAAAAAATTCTTGGATATTATGTTGCCAATTCCCACTATGATCCCAAATGCACACGATGGATGGATACACGATTTGGGTTATTGGCTGGGGTGCAGGAAAGTTATTCCAGATGTATTGCAGTTGTATCGTCGTCATAATAGTAATACTTCACAGCCACTTGCCGCCTCGCTATCCAAAGTTTCTTGGCTGGATGAATATAAAAAATATCAAGGAATAGATCCCCGAGAAGGGTATTACAAAGAGATAGAGAAGTTAAAACTTATCTCTGAGAGAATTTCATTGTGCAAAAATTTAGAAATGTTCCAAACTGAGAATTTTTATTTTTCAGAAAAAGTGGCGGAAATACAAAAAATACAAGCTGCAATTCTTCGTAGGTGTGAGTTATTGGGCTGCGCTCGTTTTGTCCGTCCTTGGTTTGCTGTGAGCAATTATCTTCATGGCGACTATGATTACTTCCAGGGTTGGAAAAGCTTGATTAAAGATATTTTACGATAACCATGAAGATGGTGATATCGTCTTTAATTTTTTAACTATTTGATTTAAATGAATATTTATTTTAGAAAAGCCAATAGCTTGTTAATTGCATTGTTCGTTAAGTGGCGAATTTTGTGGGTCCGAATCAAGTTTAGGCTATGTGGTATCAATATCATCATTGGGGAAAATGTATCTATTGGGCGCATGGTTCAGATTCAAGTAACTGATGGCGGAAAAATTAATATCGGTGACGGCGTAACTCTTCAAGACTTTACTTTGTTATGTGCGCAAGAAGGAAGTATCGAAATTGACAATAACACTTTTATTGGCGTTGGAAGTCACCTTGTTTCAGTTGAGTCAATCAAAATTGGGAAAAATTGTCTGATTGCTGCCTATTGTGTAATTAGAGATGCCAATCATGGAATGCATCGTGACATTCCTATGTTTAAGCAAAAGCAAGTTAGTGCGCCGATTAAAATAGGGGATGACGTTTGGTTGGGTGCGCATGCTGTGGTGACGGCAGGCTCAATGATTGCGACGGGGGCCGTAATAGGAGCGAATGCTGTAGTTACTAATGATATACCAAGCTTTTCTATTGCTGTTGGTGTGCCTGCTCGTGCAATTAAATCCCGATAGTGTTTGTTTGTGGGTTGATTACAAGTGCGGTTTGCGTGAGTAGCATTGGGGGGGGACAATTTTTTGGAAGTCGGTGTTTTATGAAGATTTTGTACGTAATAGGAGATTTAAGTATTGGTGGCGCGGAGGTGTTTACCAAAAATATTTCAATCGCAATTACTAATTTTGGAGCAACTGTCGAAATTGCATGTTTTGACGAATCAAGATTTTTAGCTGACGAACTTGAAGCTGCTGGTGTTGTTATTCACTCTTTAGGAAAGGCTCGATTCAGTTTCCTTACCTCTGCTTATGAAATTAGCAAAATTGTTCAGGATAGAAAAATTGACGTTATTCATGCTCATTCATTTTCTGCTGCTATGCGTGTTGTCTGTTCCCAAGTGATGGGTAGTAAAGCTATAACCGTTATGACTTACCATAATTTGGGATACGAAGCATATCCGCCCAAAAATATTTATAAAAAAATTAGGCGGTTCGCAGAGGGATTAATATTTAGATCTTTTTTTGATCACTGGATTGCTGTTAGTTCTGCTGCAGCTGACTCATATAAATATCACTATGGACATTTAGAAGTTGAAGTGATTCACAATGGTATTGACTTGAAGTGTGCGGTGGTCGCTCGTGCCCAGTCACATTCTGAGACGTGGGAAAAATTTGAAGTAATTACCAAGGGTCCTGTAATCATCCTGCCTGGTAGGCTAGTTTGGGAAAAGGGGCATCAAATTTTTATTAGTTCTATGATAAAAATTATTGAATTTTATCCAGATGCACTTGCCTTGATAGTTGGCGATGGCCCGTTGCTTAATGAGCTTATAAAATATTCAAGAGATACCAAGGTTATAAATAATATTAAATTTATGCCGGGTCTTTCTCAGGAAGATCTATTCGCATTGATCTGTTCAACAGATGTTGTTGTTATACCCTCTCTCTCTGAAGGATATGGATTGCTTGTTGCTGAAGCAATGGCTCTTGGTGTTGCGGTCGTCTGTAGTGATATTAAAGCTATACGCGAAGTTGTTGGAGGGGATGACAATGCACTATTGTTTCAGTCTGGTAATTCAGATTTATTAGCGTCAAATATTTTGCAGTTATTAGATGACACAGGGAAGCGTACTTCATTAGGTGCGAAGGCGCTTGTCCGTGCGGAACGTGAGTTGTCAATTCAGATTGTCGCGAGGCGACATTTGGACCGTTATCAACAACTGTTATTGAACAGAAAAAAATGCTAGTAGGCTATGTTTTATTTTTAGGGGCTGATTGAAATTTATGGTGCGACGCTCGCCGACAATTTGTAGGACAGAACTTTTTAAAAGCCTGTGGTGCGGTGGTTTTCGGCGCGCACAAAATAATGATCGAGTTATCTTTACTGGTTATGCACGCTTTGCACTACTCAATATATTGAAGGCGTTGGAGCTTAAACCAGGCAGCAAAGTTTTAATTCCATCCTATGTTTGTAATGTGGTGCTCATACCTTTAGCTACACTTCAGTTAGTACCTGTCTATTATAAAGTAGATGATTCTTTTCGAATTGATCTAACCTCTATACCCGTTGATCATGATATTAGCGTGCTGTTAACGGTTAATTATTTTGGATTTGGTGTTGGGATTGAGTCTGCTAAAAAGCTGATTTTATCTCGAGGTTGGATTTGGATAAATGATAATGCACATGGTTTTTCTAGCCTACATAATGGGCAGAATTTAGATGAGTTTGGCGATTTTTCAATCACATCATTTCGTAAAACTATTCCTGTACTGAATGGTGCTTATGTTGCTATTAATACCAAGCGTTATTCACATTTGTTTGAGCAGATAAGTGAGTATAGTAATCAACAGAATAATGAGAATCATTTGAAGTATTTTGTTAAGACACTTATCAATATTTGTGGATTTCGGATTCGAAATAAGTTACCGGAATATACAGATGTGTTATCGATTGAAGATAATGATCAGAAATATTTGAGAGCTAGTTTTTGGGGGGAGAAGTTGATGAAGTCGTGCAATCAATCATATATCCGAGACGCTAGACGAGAAAATTATCACCTGCTAGAAAATTTTTTCGCTGACAAAAATTATCAATTTTTATCAGTGAAAAATTCCTTACTCGAAGTTGGAAATACTCCGCTGGCCTTCCCTTTGATGGTTAGAACTATTTGCTCGCAGTCGAAACTTCTTCAGTATTTAAGGTCTGGAGATATTGATGCTTATGCATGGCCTTCACTACCTGCTGAGATTCAGCAGTCTAACTTGCACGGGGCCGTAGATCTACTGCGCAGCTATATATTTCTCCCATTGCATCAAGGCCTAATTATGAAAAGCTATATTGAAAATCTTGAGAAAGTACTAGATGAAATTTGACTCGTTAGATAAGTACCAATCAATTTTTTTGGAACCAGAATGGACTTTGAGTAAATACTATGGCTGGAAACTCGCTGTGGAAGGTGCTGATTTTAAAGTTCTTATAAAGAATTTTGGCCCCATAAAACGTTCCCTAGTTTTGTCTCAGCTCACTCAAGATAAGTTACATAGTGAGTTGCTCAAACTTTCTATTTTTGGACCGTTTTCGATGATTACGATCAAAGATTTTGCAAATCAAACCCAAGATTTTTGTAACGAGATGTTGATTGATGGATTACGTGTTGCAAAGGTTGTTGATAGCGAAAGATTGTTTAATAAATACACCTTCGTTGTAGATCTTAGCCTAGAGGTCGATAAGCTTTGGTCTAATATGAATGCTGATAACAAGCGCGTTTGTCGCAAAGCTATCGCTTCCGGTATGGTTGTCGAGTCAATATCTTTGCTAAACGAAGAGCTTTTTACTTTATTTTACGAGCGTTATTCCAAAATGGCTATTGAGCGCTCATTGGAAATACCCAATGAAACAATTATCAGAAAAATGTTTGAGGATGGTCGTTTGTGCATGTATTACGTACGTAATGGAGAGACTATATGTACTATTGCACTTGTTTATTCAGCAGATTCCAAGTCTATTTTTCTGTATGGGGTATCTGGCGATCAAAAAAACGATGGATCCGCTCAATTGGTTCAATGGAAAATAATTGAACATCTGAAGCAGATAGGGCAGAGTTGGTATGATTTGGGCGGAGTGCCGGAGTTGAGTGACTTAAACGGTATATGTCGTTTTAAAAAGAGCTTTGGTGGTGATGGGGTTGATTTAGGGCCAGAGTACTATCGTTGTCCAACCTTTTTGATGCTCGCTAAGAATATCTACAAGAAATTTCGCGTTGCGCTATGAAAAAATATTTAAAAACTATTTTTTTCTTTGTAATTGAATTGTGTGGAATAAATATTTTGTTCCGGTACATCAACAGGGGGCGAATAAAAGTACTGATGTTTCACAGTATATCTCAGCCCGGTCAGTATTTTGATAATGCTATTTCTGAAGCAGGCTTTGCACAACAGATAGATCATTTATCTAAATATTACGCCGTATTGAAGGTTACTCAAGAAGGTGAGTTCTCTGGGTACGACCCTAAGCGGGTGAATGTGTTGCTTAGCTTTGATGATGGCTTTAAAGATAATTTTATTACGGCAGCTCCGATTCTTGCAAAGTCTGGTTTGTCTGGAGTTTTTTTTGTGATTGGCGAATGTTTGCAGAACGGTAGTACACCCTCATTTATTAAAGCTCGTTTGGGTCAACTTCCCATAAATGAAGTCTATGGTACTTTCTCAGCAAAAAATGCATGTGAAATGGTTGTCATGGGCATGACGATTGGATCACATGGGCAAAATCATTTGGATTACTCAAAGTTACCTTTTGAAGAGGGTTGCAAAGATGCTGTTGATGCCAAAGTTAATATTGAACAAAAGATGGGCATGCCTATAGCGTTATTCGCTTTTCCATGGGGGCGGTTTCATGAGCGTCACTTGGATGAACTAAGACGAGTTTATAGACGAGTTTTTATAACGCGTCACGGCTTTAACAATCTTGATGATTTTGTATTTTACAGAAATGAGATCGCAAATACGCCGCATCTCTGGTGTGCAGCTTCTGGCGCTTTAGATTTCTTTATCGGGCTATTTAAACCGAATGCTGACATGATCTTAAATAAGTTTGGAAAAACGGAATGACAGGTGCATCGGTACTTTACATAACCTACGATGGACTGATGGAGCCGCTTGGCCAGTCTCAGGTTTGGCAATACTTAGCGGGTTTAAGTGTTAATCACAAAATTGTATTGATGAGTTTTGAAAAACAGGTTGACTGGGAAAATGAGACTGAGAAATCTAGAATCAAGGCGGAGGTCAAGTCAAAGGGTGTGATTTGGGTTCCCTTGCGCTATCACAGTAAACCGAGCGCGCTGGCTACCTTATTTGATATTATCACGGGTATTGTGGTTGGCTCATATCAGGTGGTGAGACACCGTATCAAGATCGTTCATGCCCGAAGCTATGTGTCTTCGGTGATTGCATTATCTCTGAAGAAATTGTTGTCCATTAAATATATCTTTGATATGCGCGGCTTCTGGGCGGATGAGCGGATTGATGGCGGTATCTGGCCGAAAGGTTCGCGGTTGTATCGTGTGGCGAAATGGTTTGAGCAAAAATTTCTGCTCAATGCTGATGTGGTGGTGTCACTAACCCAAACCGCTGTTCAGGATATGTGCTCATTTTCATATATGCAGGGCATCCAACAAAAATTTGTAGTTATTCCGACCTGCGTCAATTTAGCTTTATTTCACCCCGCTGTAACAACCATCAAGCGTCATGCAGATGACTTTGTTTTGGGTTATGTAGGGTCGGTTGGAACTTGGTATCTATTTGATGAGGCGCTGCGTACCTTTATTGCATTGGTCAAGCTTAAACCGCATGCGCGCTTACTGATTATCAATCGTAACGAACACGACTTCATTCGAGAACGAGTGACAGTCCTTGGTGTGGATGCTGCAAAAGTGGAACTAAAGTCGGCTGCACATCATGAAGTGGTACAGGCGATCCATCAAATGGATGCCTGTGTTTTTTATATTAAACAGGCATTTTCCAAGCGTGCTAGCGCACCGACTAAATTCGGTGAATTGCTGGGCTGCGGCGTGCCTTGTATCAGCAATAGCGGGGTAGGTGATACCGAATCCATACTTAAAGGCGAGAATGTCGGGGTGGTGCTGGATAGTTTTGATGATGCAGCCCATGTGCAAGGGGTTGAGATATTGCTGAAACTTGTGGCGGATGTCGATGTGAAACCTCGTTGTATCAATGTGGCGAATCAATATTTCGCGCTGGAACAAGGCGTCAAAAATTATGATCAGATTTATCGGGAGCTTTTTTGAATGTTGATTTCGTTATTTATTAAATTTGAACTGCTTGATATATTTTCCGAGTTTTTGGCACCTAATCATGTTGGTTGCACAGTATGAATAAAACTTTATATCGTGCCGATATTGATGGGCTACGCGCAGTTGCCGTATTTTCGGTACTCTTCTTCCATCTTCATGTGACCGGTTTTTCAGGGGGATACGTCGGTGTTGATGTGTTTTTCGTTATCAGTGGTTATCTCATCACGGGCCTTATTAATGCAGAAATGCAGCGCGGCACTTTCTCCTTAAAGGCTTTCTACCTGCGCAGAGTTAGAAGACTCGCACCCGCTTTGCTGGTAATGTCTGTGCCAGTTTCAATTGCGGCTTATATTCTTCTCAAGCCGGAGGACTTGCGCTCGTTCGGACTGTCGCTCGCGCTTCAGTTTGTATCGTTACAGAATGTGCTTTTTCTTTCAGAAGGTGAGTACTTTAGGGGGGCTGATATGAAGCCTCTATTGCATACGTGGACGCTGGCTGTGGAAGAGCAGTTTTACCTGCTCTGGCCATTGCTAATACTTTTTACACGTAAAGTCACCTTTAAAGTAAAGATGATGTTGATCGGTGCAATCATGTTTGGCTCGTTTGCACTTAACCTCGCGTTGATGAGTATCTCCCCAAAGGCGTCTTTTTTACTTTTGCCATCGCGCGCTTGGGAATTAGGTGCCGGCGGATTGGCCGCTTTGCTTGAAACAAAGGTCTTGTTTCGTAGCTGTTTAACAAGCAAAGTTAGAGCAATTCTGGCATTTTCGGGACTCTTCGCTGTACTTTTTTCTGTATTCATGTTTACTTCAGAAACACCTTTTCCCGGTACATCTGCACTGTTACCTGTGTTGGGTGCGGTTTTTCTAATTGTCTCAGGGATAGGATCAACGACTGTTATTGGACGATTTCTTACTCTCCCGTTAATTGTGAGAATGGGGATTATTTCTTATCCCATGTATCTGTGGCATTGGCCGCTTACCTCATTGCTGCGTCAATTCAAGCTTGATCCGGCACAACCCATCTATGCAGTTGCTATTGTTCTAATGACCATTGCTCTGGCTGAGATAACCTATCGATTTGTTGAGCTACCGATTCGCCAGCGTAGGTGGTTTGCGACTACGAAGCCTTTGCTAATATCTACAGGCTTTGGATTTGTGGTTCTGGCTGCTTTTGGTGTGCATGTCTGGGCTACGGATGGAGCCGCGTATCGTTATGCTCCGGTTGCACGCTCTCTTCTCACCGCCCCTATGTTTGCGCGTAGTGATCGTTGTGGTTTTGTATTTAAAGCGCTTCACCCTCGAGATCAGGTTTGTGCGTTACGTGAAGCGACTGGTGTAAAACGGCGCGTCCTGCTGTGGGGTAATAGCCACGCGGATATGTGGTCAGGACTTTTCTATGATCTTGCGAAAAAACACGATGCCGCGTTTTATCTCAACGCTCGGAACTGCAGGGCGACCACAGATCACGAATTTTGTGGTGTACAGGTTCAGCAAAATATTTTCAACTTTATCGATTCACACGAAGTTACTGATGTTGTCCTCGCATCGACCTGGTTTGGTGGATATAACATTCCCGATGATGTATTCATAAAACAGATAAACGATGTCGCTTTTAAGCTGGCGAAGCGAGGGGTGCGAACATGGATTGTTATTGACGTGCCTAATAGTAACTTACTAGATCCCATTGACGCCTACGAAAAAAACCCGGTAAACCCACAGTTTGGAAATATACCTTTCAGTGAATATATGCCTTTGCAACAACGGGAAAAGTCATTTTTTGATTCAGTTGCTCACAAATTTAGTAATATTCGTATCGTTGACCCATCTGTCGATCTGTGCAGTAAGGTGAACTGTCCCGGTGGAAAGGATGATAAATCATGGTATAGAGATGCAGGGCATCTCTCCGATGCGGGAGCCGCAGCAGCGCAGGGGCAGTTTTTACCAGTTTTTATGAGTCAACCGGATGCCGGCTATTAATGCTGATTACTCCTGTATGGTTTATGTCCTTGTGTTTGACACTGTACGTACTGTTAAGAGTTCTAGAGAACGTGAATGATGATTCGTTTTTGTGTTGGCATAGCCAAAAATATCTCTCGAATGGGATTTGATGCATATTCTTCTTCTTAGCCGTTACGCCAGATTGGGTGCCAGTAGTCGTTTGCGCTCATTTCAGTATCTTCCTTATTTAGAGCAAGCCGGTTTTGCGGTAACCGTCGCTCCTTTGTTTGATGATGACTATGTGCGCGGTTTATCGAGCGGGACTATTTCCAAGTTTTCGATATTGAAAGCTTATTGGTTACGTTTGCGATTTATTCTTAAAGCAAAACAGTTTGATTTGGTTTGGCTGGAATACGAGTTATTGCCTTGGTTGCCCGCTTGGCTTGAATTGACTTTATTCCCTAGAAATGTACCGCTAGTGGTGGATTACGATGATGCAATTTTTCATCGTTACGATCAACATCGTTTCCGTTTGGTTAGAAAGTTACTTGGTCATAAAATTGATGCGGTGATGCGGCGCGCTGCTGTGGTGGTGGTCGGTAATGAATATCTGGGTGATAGAGCTAGGCAGGCAGGTGCAAAACGCGTGGTAGTGTTGCCCACCGTGGTGGATGCTACTCGCTATGCCGTGGTTGAGAAAGTCAATGCGCAAGCTGTGACCATCGGTTGGATAGGTCAGCCATCAACGGCTAAGTACTTAAGTCAACTTGTGCCTGAACTTAATGGAATCCTAGCCAAACATGGGGCGCGTATTGTCGCAATCGGACCTAAAACCGAGCAATTTCAGTTTCTGCCTGTTGTCGTTAAGCCTTGGGCTGAAGACACCGAGGTTGCCGATATTCAGAAATTTGATATAGGTATCATGCCCTTATCGGAAAGTCTTTGGGAAAGAGGTAAGTGCGGTTATAAACTTATTCAATATATGGCGTGTGGTAAGCCCGTTGTGGCTACGCCAATTGGCGTCAATAATATTATTGTTCGGCACGGTGAAAATGGTTTTTTAGCAAATGCTGTTGCCGAATGGTGCGAAGCGCTTGATAAGCTTTGCGGAGATGCCGTGCTGCGCAAGCGCATGGGTGAGGAAGGTAGAAAAATAGTGGAAGAAAATTATTCATTGCAAGTTGCTGCACCTCGGTTGGCAGAAATTTTTCGGTCAGTAACGATACCCGTGGAATGACTGTTTTTTCGAATTCCCTCAGATTTTTATGAGTTTAATGTGCTGCTGGAGGCTAAGTTTTGATTCCTTATTTGTTTTTGTTTTTGCTGCCTGCGTGGCTGACTGTTACGCATCTCCGACCTGAGATAAAGCGTTCTGCGCAATGGACAGGTGGATGGTTCGTGATATTTTTCTTATTGACGTTTATGGTTGGTTTTCGCTTTGAAGTAGGAGGGGACTGGGAGACTTATTTAAAGCACATCGATTCTGTTACAAATATTCCATTGCAAGAAGCGCTTGCTCTAGGAGATCCCGCTTATTGTTTGCTGAATTGGTTGGCGGCAGAAACTGGGTTATGGATTTACTTTACCAACACCGTGTGTGCGGCCTTATTCACTTGGGGATTACTGGTGTTTTGCCGTGCGCAACCTCGTCCTTGGTTGGCGCTGGTGGTGGCTATTCCTTATTTAGTGACTGTCGTGGCGATGGGCTACACGCGTCAAGGCACTGCTATCGGTTTGGCGATGTTGGGCTTAGTGGCGTTGTCTAACCGCAACACATTAAGATTCGTGATCTTCGTGGTGTTAGCCGCGACATTTCATAAATCAGCTGTTATTTTGATGCCGTTGGCTATTTTGGCCGGGACGAAACGCAGAATTTGGACGCTGGCTTGGGTGTGTGTGGCAAGTGTAATTTTTTACTTGTTAATGTTGGATAGCTCCGTTGAAGGATTGAAATCTGGCTATCTAGAAGCGCAATATCAGTCGCAAGGTGCAGCCATACGTATTGCAATGAATGCGGTGCCAGCAGTTTTATTTTTATGGTTCAAACAACGATTTGAAATGCCGCAGGTAGATCGCGCGTTCTGGACATGGATGTCATTTGCTGCGCTGGGATTTGTTATTCTGCTGCTAGTATCACCGTCCTCCACAGCAGTTGATCGGGTTGCGTTGTACTGGATTCCTCTGCAATTATTTGTTTTGTCACGCCTGCCAAATGCAATCGGTAAGCCTAAGGGAGAAAATAAAGAGTGGGTGTACGCTGTGGTCGCCTATAGTGCAGCCGTATTATTCGTTTGGTTGTTCTTTGCGAAAACTGCTTTTGCTTGGTTGCCTTATCAGTTTTATCCATTTGTTTGGCTGTTTCAGTAAAAAACAAGTGCTTAGTGCTGAGTCAAAAAAGTTCTGAGTGCCGAGAAATTACAAAGGCAAGTGCTGAGTGAAAAACTGAGTACTGAGTGCTGAGACAAAAGCAAAGGCAAGTGCAAGTGGGTTGAACCGATCCGCCATCCAAGTCTGTTTATTTGATAATTTGGCTTGCACAAAATTCAGGACATCCCCCATTTTGCGTGATAACACGCTGAGAGTCCGCATGGGTGAATGTGGACGACGTATCGTCGAGCAAAAATATTCATTACAAGTGGCGCTGCCGGTGATGGCGGCTACGATAAGGGCTGTATATGATAAAAAAATATTTCAGAAATAAATATTCTCACCGAGAAACTAGGCCAAAATGCATAGGCATTTAGGCCTATATATCTAGTGTGATTAAATTGTTCTAATGCACCACCCCATATTATGTGTACTAGTTATGAGTGCCAGGTAAATATATTCATATGAAACAAAAGATTATCCGTGTTGCAAAAAAATCTGCATGGATTGTTGGAATCAAAATAATCGTTATAGGATGCCTTTTTGCATTTTTTGCGACTATAACCAATGTGCCGACTAATCTTGAGGCCGCAGATAATGTCGTATTCAAGAATTTTTTGAAGATCGACGGGTTGCAGCATCCAAAAAACTTTTCAGAAGAAATTCAAGCCATTAAAACAATTCAACATCGTGTGTTTGAAAGAGCACCGGTTGGAGCGGGTATCCCAGATTTTGAGCCTCGTGAACCATCTGATTTGATGATGCGTCGGGAAGGTTTGTGCTTTGATCGCAGCCGGACGCTGGATAAGGCCTTTGAGTATATAGGGATGCCCGCGAGGCACGCGTACCTGCTATATCGGACGGATCGTGGATTTTTGAATGCGTTGTTCCATTACGGGCAGCCCTCACATGCCATTACGGAGGTAAAAACCAGTCATGGCTGGATGTTTGTCGATTCAAATACGGAGTGGATTGCGCTGACGCGTGATGGTCAGGTCGTGAATGCAGATGATGTATGGAAACGAACAGCCGAGTTTGATGGGATGCCAAGTTATCTGAATGACCCCTGGTGGGCGATACGCGGGATGTATTCACGCAAAGGCCAACTGTATCCGCCGTACATCGTGTTTCCGGATTTTAACTGGGTGGATTTCTTTAGCTGGATTGTTAAAGGATAAAAAACAAGTACTGAGACAAAGGCAGTAAAAACAGTTCTGAGAAAAACAAAGTACAGAGACAAAGGCAAGTGTTGAGAAAAACAAAGTACAGAGTACTGAGTAAAAGGCAAGTGCTGAGTGCAAAGGCGAAACAAAGGGCGTAGATATTCTGTAAACCGGGAGGGTGTATGGGGGTTTCGCGATTTGAGGATTTGATTGCGTGGCAAAAGGCCAGAATGCTTTCCGCATCGATTTATCGTATTTCTACCCATGGTACTTTCGCTAAAGATTACGGTTTGAAAGATCAAATTCAGCGAGCTGCTGTTTCTGTTATGTCGAATATTGCCGAGGGGTTCGAGCGCAGTAGTTCGGCGGAGTTTCATCAATTTCTGGTTGTTGCGAAAGCCTCTTGTGCTGAAGTACGTTGTCAGCTTTATGTCGCTATTGATGTTGGCTACATTGACCGGGCTACATTCGATGAGATATTTGTGCTGGCTGAGGAGGTTGCTCGGTTGGTTGGCGGTCTCAGAGCCTCAGTTAAAAAGACAGTACAGAATAAAAGATAGTGCTGAGGGAAAACAAGTGCTGAGGAAAGCTAAAGGGCTTAAAGATTCTGTAAAAGGGGAGGGGAATGAAGAATGTGGCTGATTTTGAGCCTGCCGGTGTAGAGATATTCAATCCTTAGTGTGAGTAAAGGGCTTTGCTGATGTGTGGATTGACCGGGTTTTTAGGCGGGAACGCTGATGATGCTGTTTTGCGAAGTATGGCTGACCAGATTTATTTGCGCGGCCCTGACGATGGAGGATATTGGAGCGATGCCGCTCAGAAAATAAATATGGGGCATCGTCGACTTGCAATCGTGGATTTGTCGCCGGCAGGTCATCAGCCGATGTTGTCTGCGCAGGGACGTTATGTCATAGCGTTTAACGGGGAAATTTATAACCATCTTAAACTCAGGACAGAACTGGAAAGAACGAGTGCTGAGCATAAAAACCAAGTACTGAGTGCTGAGGAAAGAAATACAAAGACGGGTGCGGAGTGGATTGGGCACTCGGATACCGAAACCTTGCTGGCTGGAATTGAGACGTGGGGACTGGAGGCGACACTCAAAAAGTGTATCGGGATGTTTGCGATCGCTCTGTGGGATCGCGTCGAGAATAAGCTGACACTTGCACGCGATCGTATGGGCGAAAAGCCGTTGTACTACGGCTGGCAGGGTGAGGGTGCACAGCGGGTGTTTTTATTCGGCTCGGAGTTGAAGTCCCTCAAGGCGCATCCGGATTTTTCGGCGGACATTGATCGGGGGGCATTGTGCTTATTGCTCAGGCACAACTATATTCCCGCCCCGCATTCGATCTATCAAGACATTTATAAACTCGAACCCGGTTGTTTATTGTCTGTCTCGTTGATGGAATCTGAGCCTGTCCATAGTCAATATTGGGATATGGTCAGTGTGGCGAAGGCAGGTATTGCGCAGCCCTACTCAGGTACGGCTGATGAGGCGGTGGATGCATTGGAGTCGCTGGCTAAAGACGCCGTGCGCCAGCAGATGATGGCGGATGTGCCGCTGGGTGCGTTTTTATCCGGCGGGATAGATTCAAGTACGGTGGTCGCCTTAATGCAAGCGCAGTCGTCGCGTCCGGTCAAAACATTCACGATCGGTTTTAATGAGCCGGGCTATAACGAGGCTGAACATGCCCGCGCGGTCGCGAGTCACCTGGGAACCGAGCACACAGAGCTGTACGTGACGCCCCGTCAGGCGATGGATGTGATTCCGCGCTTGCCCGAATTGTATTGCGAGCCGTTTGCCGATTCATCGCAGATTCCCACTTTTTTGGTCAGTCAGCTGGCAAAACAGCATGTGACGGTGTCATTGTCGGGGGATGCGGGAGACGAGTTGTTTTGCGGTTACAACCGCTATGTGCTGACTCAGCGTTTGTGGAAAAAGTTATCAGCCGTGCCGGTGCCGCTGCGGGTCTTGGCGGCTGGCGGGATTACGGCGCTATCTCCTGATACCTGGGATAAGCTGGCACATCGGATTCCGGGTGGCGCGCGCTGGAGTATGTTGGGGGATAAGTTGCACAAGGGGGCGCGAGTGCTGGCGAGCCGCACTGTCGATCAGCTGTATCTGGGGATGGTCTCTCACCTTGAAAATCCGGCTGACTGGGTCATCGGCGGGCAAGAGCCGGCAACTCGCTTGACGGGTGGGCGCCCGGATCTGGAAGGGATGGGAGAAGTCGAACAAATGATGCTGCTCGATGCGATCAGTTATTTGCCCGATGATATTCTGGCCAAAGTTGATCGTGCCGGGATGGGCGTGTCGCTGGAAGGCCGGGTGCCGTTTCTGGACCACCGGCTCGTGGAGTTCGCGTGGCGTCTGCCGCTGGAATATAAGTTGCGTGACGGGCAATCAAAATGGCCCTTGCGTCAGGTGCTGTATCGCCATGTGCCGCGTGAGCTGATCGATCGCCCGAAAATGGGTTTCGGTGTTCCGTTGCATGACTGGTTGCGCGGACCCTTGCGCGAGTGGGCAGAGGAGCTGCTGGATGAGGTGCGTCTGCAACGGGAAGGCTATTTTCATCCCGCTCCAATCAGACAAATGTGGGCCGAGCATTTAAGCGGTAAGCGGAACTGGATGGCCCGTCTTTGGTGCGTGCTGATGTTTCAGGCGTGGCTGGAAGCTAATCACTGAATGCAACAGAGTGCTGAGTTCGGAGTTATATTAAGGTGAGTTTATGAAAGTCATGATTGTGCTGAACACGGCTTGGAATCTGGTTAATTTTCGTGCCGGTTTAATCCGCTCGCTCGTGGCGGATGGTCATGAGGTCGTGGCTGTTGCGCCTTACGATGACTATGCTTCACGCTTAGCGGACTTGGGTTGCCGCTTTGTCGCTTTACCTATGGATAATAAGGGGACCCATCCCGGTCGGGATTTGCTGCTGTTTTTAAGATTTACAAGCCTGCTGTATCGTGAAAAACCTGACGTCTATCTGGGGTATACGATCAAACCCAATATCTATGGTTCGCTGGCTTCCCATGTGCTGGGAATTCCTGTGGTAAACAATATCGCGGGGCTCGGAACGGTATTTATTCGCGACAACTTGCTGACCCTGCTGGTGCGCGGATTATATAAGGCGGCTATGTCGGGCTCACGGCACGTTTTCTTTCAGAATAATGAAGATCTGGGGCTGTTTGTTGAAAATGGCCTGGTGTCTGCTGATAAAGTCAGTCGTTTGCCGGGTTCTGGAATTAATCTTGAGACCTTTGTTTGTACACCTGCGCTGCCGTCAGGAAATCGACCATTTTGTTTTTTACTGGTCGCCCGATTGTTGTGGGACAAAGGGGTGGGGGAGTACGTCGAAGCAGCCCGATTGATTCGTAATCAATATCCGACCGCCCGATTTCAGATGCTGGGCTTTCTGGATGTGCAAAATAAAACTGCGGTATCTACTGAGCAGATGGATGAATGGGTTAAGGAAGGGATCGTTGAATATCTGGGGGTGGCCGATGATGTCAAACCCTATCTGGCTGCAGCCGACTGTGTGGTTCTTCCTTCCTATCGTGAAGGTGTTCCGCGCTCGCTGCTGGAAGCGGCTGCGATGGGGCGCTCTATCGTTACGACGGATACGGTTGGATGCCGCGATGCGGTTGAAAATGGGGTGAGTGGTTTGTTCTGTCGTGTGGCCGATGCACATGATTTGGCGGAAAAAATGCAGACAATGCTGGAACTGACTGATTCTGTACGGGCGGACATGGGGCTGGCGGGGCGCAGAAAAATGGAGCTTGAGTTTGATGAAAAGATTGTCATTGGGCGTTACAGGCAAGTGCTCGATGAGGTGGCGGCACTTATCGCCACGGCTGATAAGGGATGAAATTGAACGGAAAGGTTGGGTGTGAGAGCGTGTTACGAGGTGTATTGACGCAATTCAGTACATTCGTCGTTGCATTTTCGAGTTTATTTGGATTGTGTTGAATATAAAAACGAATTAAATCAGTAATAACTGTTCGGTATAGGCCTTTTGGCCTATATACATCCGCGACTGATGTCGCTAAATTGTCACGCTACTGTGTCATTGTCGATGCAAGTCGCAATTGTCGATTCAAATGGTGCTTAATCAATGTTGATAGTTTTACCCGGCTTACTCGTGTCCTTTGTTGCGTGCTACCTGTTAGTGCGCTTCAATCGCTTGCACGCGCATCTGTCCAACGACTATACCGATGCCGGGCCGCAAAAATTTCACGCACAACCGACTCCGCGCATCGGTGGCGTCTCGATTGCCTTGGGGTTGCTGGTGGCGTATGCGTTTGACAGGGTTATCAATCCCGATGTGAATGTGATCAGTCAGTTCGGTTTGCTGATGCTGGCAGCGATTCCTGCCTTCGCGGGTGGATTGGTCGAAGATTTGACCAAGCGGGTCAGCGTCAGCAAGCGATTGGTCTTGTCTATGGTCTCAGCCGGTATCGGTGTCTGGTTGCTGGGCGCTATCGTCAATCATCTGGGCATCGCGCCGCTGGACTGGTTGTTGCAGTGGCCGCTTGTCGCCATTGTGCTGACACTCTTTGCGGTGGGCGGTGTGGTCAATGCGATCAATATCATCGACGGCTTTAACGGCATCGTCAGCGGATTTGCGGGATTTATGCTGGCGGCAATCGCGCTGGTCTCTTTTGAGTTGCAGGATTACTTTTTATTGAATGCATCGCTCGCGTTGCTGGGGTCGCTGTTAGGGTTTTTGCTGTGGAATTATCCGCATGGCAAGATATTTTTAGGGGATGGCGGATCCTATCTGATTGGCTTCTGGCTTGCAGAGCTCGCGGTGCTGATCGTGGCGCGACACCCTGAGGTGTCGCCGTGGTTTGCGGCCTTGCTGCTGGTTCATCCGGTTTGCGAAACGCTGTTTTCGATTTACCGCAGAAAGTTTTTGCACGGCAAGTCGCCCTGGAATCCGGACGGCATGCATCTGCACACGTTGATTTTCAGGCGCTTGAATCACCGGCAGTGGGCCTCCAGTGATCCCCGCCACAAGGTGCAATGCAATTCGATGACCGCGCCTTATTTCTGGTTTTTAAAGGCCGTGACGGCATTGCTGGCGGTGCTGTTCTGGGATAATTCCACGTTGCTGATACTGGCAACGCTCGCTTTTGTCTTCGTCTATGTCTGGCTGTACTGGAGTATTGTCAAATTTAAAACGCCGCGCTGGATGGTCAAGCGCGAGCGGCGCGCCGAGCGTACCGGCGGCAGACGTGACCGGCGCCCGCAGTTTCAGTTGGGCGGAATACCTGTACCGGTTCCTTTCCGGTTGCATAAGCGCAACCGCCGCCATGAAATAACCGGCACTAAAATTTTCAGGCCGTTCGAGTGCGAGCGGCGCAAACCGCGTTAATGAGTTGAGTGCCGAAGCTAATTGTAATGCGGCTTGGGCTATTTTTAAGTCATCTGTAAAAGACACTATGAGTCATCACTTATTAACAGATATTGAGAGCAGCGGTCATCGTTATGACAGTCGCACTTCTCGATTGCGGCACGCAGATTCCAGACCTCGCGGGCAGCTTTGGGCGTTGCTGGCATTGATCGTTTATACACCGTTGCCATTGGCGAGCAATCGTCCTTGGGCGCTGGCACTGCTGGGATTGTTGACAGGACTTATATTGCTTTGGGTTGTTTGGCTGCCTGCAGGTAATGCGCTTGAAATTGCCTGGAAAAGGGCGAAGTCGCCGATCATTTTGTCGGGGTTGTGGATAGGATTGCTAGGTGTTCAACTGATTGGGTGGCCGGCGGCTTTGCTGAGTATGCGAGCGCCATTTGCCGAGATCGCCACGCTTTCGATTGATCCTTATTCAACGGGATTGTATCTGGCTAAGGCCTTAATTTTATTTGCAGCATTTTGGCTGGTTGTAACGTTGATAGATACGCAAAGGCGAATTGAATTGCTCGCACGTGTTGTAGTAATTTCAGGCTTGTTGCAGGCATTGACAGGCGTGGTTCTGATGGCGAGTGGCACAACATTCCAGATTTTTTTTGTGGATATGGAGTCGGCCAGAGCGCACGGAACATTTGTATCGCCTAATCAATATGCCGGTTATCTTGAAATGACGCTGGCCATGGGCATAGGATTGATGATCGCTAAGCTGGATGGACATACTGTAATGAACTGGCGGCAGCGTCTGCATGGCTGGCTGGCTGTGCTACTGACAGGTAAGGCGATGCTCAGGTTGTCTTTGATCATCATGGTGGTGGGGTTAGTTGCAAGCCGGTCGCGCGGCGGAAATTCTGCCTTTTTCGCTAGTTTGCTGATCATCGGTGTGGTGACGGTCATCTTATCTAAGTGGGTGTCGCGGAATTTGACCGACAAGCATGCGACGAAAAGATTACATTCGACAGTGGTGTTTATTACCAGCCTAATTGTTCTGGATGTCATCATTATCGGCGGTGTGGTGGGGGTAGAAAAGGTCGTTCAACGTATTGAAAGCACCAATTTGGAAAAACAGGCTGCAGTTATTCAGCCATCTGGAGTGCGAGCGGTGCAGCAGCAGGAGCAATCGGTTGAAGAGAGAGGGGAGGCTGCTATTCCTTCATTGCAGATAGTGCGAAATTATCCGTGGTTAGGTACGGGGGGAGGGACATATCATCTGGCCTTCCCGCATTACCGGCCCGCAGATGTTCGGGGCTACTTTGATCATCCGCATAATGATTTTGTCGAATTCGCAAGTGAAACGGGTTTGACAGGATTGCTGCTGCTGGCAATGCTGTTGATCCACAGTCTCTGGCAATCCTTTAAATTGTTACTTAATCCTTGTGATCAGTTTACTCGCGGGATGCTTTTTGCAGGTCTGATGGGGGTAACCTCGTTGCTGATACATGGCATGGTTGATTTTAATTTTCAAAATCCAGCCAATGCAATGTTGTTTTTGATTTTATTGAGCATGCCTTATTTGCTCAAATTGCTGGTAAAGAAGTAGCACTATCTGGTAATGTGTTAAAAATTTTTTTATTGAATTCTTTCCAAGGGGAAAATGATGTCGCTCAAACTTTCTAAATTGTCGATTGCAATCGTCAGTGTCATGCTGACCGCCAATGCTGTTGCTGCCGATGGACAGGAAAATGCCAAACAAAGTGCTGATTCTGGGGCCATCAATGCGGGTGGCTTCGAGATTAAGCCAACGCTGGGTCTAGCGCTAGGCCGTAATGATAACGTCGGTATGGCAAGCGTGGCCAGAACATCATCCAATTTTACACGTTTGACGCCTAAGCTCGCAATTGAGATGCCGACTCACGGTCAGGTGTACAGCGCGAATTATTCTGGTACCTATGCCAATTACACAGGTAGTACGATCGATAATTTTTACGACCATAACTTTGGCTTGGCAGCCAATAATGACTGGTCAACCCGGGTTAACTCGCTGATTAACGTGGATTACATCAAAGGGCATGACGGCCGGAATGAAACCAAAAATGGTGCTGTCCCGAGTCAATTGGTCGAACTGTGGCATACCACTGGGATTAAGGGCATGGTGCACTACGGTGCAGATGGCGCGCAAGGGCAGTTTGAACTGGCGGCAGGTCAGGATTACAAGCGCTATGACACCAACAAGAGTACGCTGACTCAGTTGCTCAATAACGATAAGACCAATCTGATCGGAACGTTCTATTATCGAGTTGCGCCTGCAACCAGCATGATTCTTCAGGCTGGAACTACCAGCATTGGTTATCTTGATGCGGCGTCTAAGACTCGCGACAGTAAAGAGCAGCAGTACATGGTCGGTGTGAAATGGGAAGCAACGGCCAAAACGACCGGTAATGTCAGGGTCGGTAAGGTCAGCAAATCATTCAATATGGGCACGTCACCGACGACAAGTGCTACGGCTTGGGATGCAAATGTTTCCTGGTCGCCGCTAACCTATTCTGTCGTGAATTTGACTTTGTCGCAAAAAGCGGCTGAATCCGGCGGTGTAGGCAGTTTTGTGATCATGCGTGATTCGAAAGTTGACTGGTCTCATGAATGGTCTAGCCATATTAAGTCGACATTGATGGTGGGTGATGGTCTGGATACCTATCAGGGAAATTCTACTCAGGTCAATAAGCGCCAGACCTATGGTGCAAAATTGTCCTATGCTGTCAATCATTGGTTAAATGCAGGGGTTGAGTATCAAAATTCGAAACGTAATTCGACCAATGCGGCTTTGACGAATACGCAATCGATTTCAATGTTGTTTTTGGATGGCACGCTTTAAGTCTGGCCGCGAGTTTATTTGTTGATCTAACGGGGGGTGATTTGACTGCTTTAACGAATAGTAATCGTATGTTTATTGTGCGACGTGTTTTTCAATGCAGTTTGTTGATCGCTGGTTTGGCGATGCTGCCAGCGGTTGCAACTGCGGCCGATTTGGCCAAAGACAACTCGTCTGTAAATGATAGTCGCGGTTACCGCTTGGGTACGGGAGATGTGATTAATATTTCGGTCTATGGCGAGGATGATTTATCCCGTCGTAATTACAGGCTGCCTGATTCCGGGCTGATCACGTTCCCCTTTGGTGAGGTCAGGGCGCTAGGTTTATCCTTAGTCGAGCTGGAAAATAGGGTTGCAGACGGTTTGCGAGGCGGCTACCTGATTAATCCACGTGTTTCAGTTAGTATTGAAGCCTATCGCCCCTTCTTTATCAATGGTCAGGTCAATAGTTCCGGTGCTTATCCGTATCAGCCGGGTATTTCCGTTCGTAAGGCCGTTGCACTTGCTGGTGGCCTGAAAGAGCGGGCTTCAGAAAGCAAAATTTTTGTGATGCGTGAAACGGATGCGGAGCACAAACAAACAAAAATCAGTATGGACGGCCCCGTTTTTCCCGGCGATACAATCACAGTTGAAGAAAGCTTCTTCTAATGCACAGACTCAAAAGTAATATGTACAGTGTTGAAACCCCTGACGGGGATGAAGAGTCCGCTCCGCTCGATATTAAAAGCTACTTGCGAATTATTCAGCGGCGTAAGTGGGGGATACTCGGTCTGGCATTCTTTATCACGCTGCTGGTAACCGTGATTGTATTCATGATGACGCCGATTTATAGTTCCTCGGTGACGTTGCTGGTCGAGCAGAATAAATCGAAGTTGGCCTCCATGGATGCGGCCTATAGTGGGGCGGGATCGGATCAGGGGTATTACACAACTCAAGTTGAAATGCTTAAATCCCGTGCGTTGATGGAAGCGGTTGTTGATAAATTGAAGTTGACTACGCATCCGTTATTCAATGCGCCGGTTAAGAGTTCTTTTATCCATAGTGCCTTAGTTAGTCTGGGAATCGGATCAGACAGTGGTGTGGCAAAAGACGAGAAAAAGGTTCGAAAAAATACTGCTACCGCGCTGGCTGGCATGGTTGCGATAGAGCCTTCACGAACCAGCCAGATGATTACGATATCGGTGATTTCAGCGGACCGCGAAATGGCTGCCATCATTGCGAACGCAGTGGCTGAAACTTATATCGAGCTGGACCTTGATGCAAAATATAAGATGACGCAGAAGGCAACGAGCTGGATGAATGTTCGGCTGGTGGCTTTAAAAGACAATCTTGATAAGTCAGAACGCGCGCTGCAAGAGTATCGAGAGCAGCATAATATCATTGAAGCAAAAGGCTTGGATCTTGGCGGGGCTACCAGTCAGCTCGGCTCTTCATTAGGCAGTTTAACCGAAGCTCGTATGGTGCGCGCCCAGGCTCAGACTAATGTTGAACAGGTAAGACGTGCTAAGGGATCTGAGCTTGCTCATCCGATTATTCAGCGTAATCCGCAAGTGGCTAGCATGATGAGTGCTGTCGCCGACCATGAACGAAAGGTTTCTGAACTGGCAAATCGCTATGGCAGTCAGCATCCAAAGCTGCTTGATGCGCAAGCCGAGTTGAAGCAAACCCGTGAAAATTTGCGACTGAAGGTTGCTGAGGCAGTGGCAGGGTTAGAGCGCGAGTATGAAGTGGCTCGAGCTAACGAGGCCGCCCTTGCCGGTGCAGTAGCGCAGGCAAAGCAGGCTATTCAGGGGTCAAACCGTAAGGAGTTTGAACTCACCTCTTTGGAACGTGAGGTTAAAACCAATCGTGAACTCTATGACATGTTCATGGGGCAGTTAAAGGGGACCAGTGCTGTGGGTGATATGCAGACCGTCGTAGCGCGGGTGGTAGATCCTGCGATTGTCAGTGACTATGCGGTGAAACCGAAAAAGAAAATCGTTATCGGCTCTGCTTTTATACTGAGTTTGCTGCTGGGGATTGGCATTGCATTTTTGCTTGAGCGTTTGGATACCAGCGTACGTTCGGCGGAGGATGCGGAGCGGAAACTCGGTTTGCCGATGTTGGCGGCGGTCCCTCTGCTTGACTTGACTGCCGGGCAGAGCGCCGGCCTGCATTATAGGGATGCACCAAAATCTTTATTTGCAGAGGCAATAAAAACCATCAGAACCGGTATCCTGTTGTCTGGAATAGATCATCCTAAAAAGACGCTGGTGGTGACATCCTCTGTTCCCGGTGAAGGTAAGTCCACGGTGGCGATTAATCTTGCACTGGCGCATGCGCAGACCAAACGCGTGCTGCTGATCGACGCGGATATGCGCCGTCCTTCGGTTGCCAAGGTGCTTGGTTTGGATAATACACATCCAGGTTTATCCATGCTGGTGTTGGGTATGCAAACCATAGACAAGTGTGTTTACAAGATTGAGGGGAGTACGCTGGAGGTGTTGACAGCCGGGAGTATTCCGCCCAATCCGCTTGAGTTGTTGCTGTCCGAGAAATTTAAGGAGCTGCTAGCGAAATTGAGCGAGACTTATGACACCATAATCATCGACTCACCACCTGTGAAATTGGTCAGCGATGCGGTAATTTTGTCCAGCATGGCGACTGGGGTGGTGTTCGTGCTGAGAGCTGATGCGACGCCATTCCAGTTGGCACGTATAGCGATACGCTCATTGCAGCGCGGTGGGGCATCGATGTTTGGTGTCGTGCTCAATCAGGCAAACTTCAAGAATGAAGAATACTATGGTGGTTATGGGAAATATAATTACCATGCCTACTATGGTGAAGATGCGGATAAGGCTGGCGCTTAAAAGTAATGATCGATTTGCACTGCCACTATTTGCCGGGCATTGATGATGGTGCTGAGTCGATGGAAGACTCGCTAAATCTGGCGCGTGTGGCAGTTTTAGATGGCATTACCCATGCGGCAATGACGCCCCATATTCATCCCGGGCGATACGAAAATATCCGTTCGTCGGCGGTTGTAGCGACTGAACAGTTTCGTCGGGCGCTGCAGCAGGCGGGGATCCCGTTGCAGATCTATGCTGCGGGTGAAGTCAGGCTATCATCCGAAGTCATTGAGTTGCTGGAGCAGGATGAGTTGCCGTTTCTGGGCACGCTGAATGGGTTTCGTATATTGTTGCTTGAGTTTCCGTACGGTCATATCCCTTTGGGGACCGAGAAATTGGCAAGATGGTTGTTAGCACAGAATATCCGGCCTTTGATCGCGCATCCGGAACGCAATAAAGTGATCATGCAGAACGTCGAAGCAATTGCGCCATATATCGATATTGGTTGTTTGTTGCAGGTTACTGCGGCTTCTGTAATTGGGGATTTTGGTGTGCCCGCCAGGCAAAGTGCAGCTTTGCTACTGGAGCGGGGGTGGGTGCATGTCATTGCCAGTGATGCGCATAATTTGACACATCGTGCACCGAAGATGAAGGCAGCGAGACAATGCCTGTTTGAAAACTTTGGCGCGGGGATCGCAGAGCAGTTGACACGTTTGAATCCGGCGAAAATTCTTGGGGTGACTCAAGAGGGAATTGGGCAGGGCCGTCTGCAATGTTGAAGCCGGGTTTGCTTATTAAAGCAACACTGACCTTGCTGGTTTTGACATCTTTATATTGGTTGGCACGGGTCGGTGTGGCCGACTTTATAAGGCTTAGGCCTTGCGCGTATATAGATGGCTTGGCCAAGCGTTCGGTACAGTTGGATCCGGTCACTCTGGATCAGTCCAGAGCACTATTGTTGCTGGCGCGAACCTGGGATCCGGGAAATCCGGTGGTGCCGGAATACCTTGCTCAGACTGATTTTATACTGGCGCAGATGTTGGGTTTTAATCCTGCGTTGCAGGCTGATTTTTTGCGCAAGGCAATTGTCAACCTTGATCTGGCAATCACGTTGCGTCCTAATTCGGCTTATTTGTGGGCGGCCAGAATGACGACCGGTGATTGGCTTCTGCAGCTTAACCGTAAATTAGCGTTACCTGTTGATCATGAAGAGCTTGCCCGGGTGGAATTTGCGCTTAAGCGTGCTGCAATACTGGATCCATGGGGCCCTTCGGTATTGCGACAAGTTGTTACAGTAGGAAAATTACGTTTATTGGATTTTCAACAGGAAAGCAGGTTGCAGGTCGAAGAGGCAATAACGAGGGCAAAACAGATGAGAATCAATATGTGATGATGTTTTTTTGTTTTTTCTGTATGATCGCGTAACAATATGTATTTATTAATTAATTGTTTAAAACTACTTGGAGATTTATCATGAACAAAAAATTTAAAATCAGCTCGCTGTTTCTGGCTTTAGCTTTGATGTCCTCATCGGGGTTGGCCGTTGCTGCTGTTCCAGCTAATGTACAAAGTGCCATTGCTGCTGTTGCAAGTGCTACGACACCTGCTGCTAAACTCGCGGCTGAGCAAGCATTGGCCAGCATAGTCGCTGCTGCCGTAGCTGGATCAACTTCCACAGCGGCCGCCGCTGAGATCGTCTCTGCTGCTATTGCTGCTGCGCCATCTTCTGCTGCATTGATTACTTCTGCTGCGATCACAGCTGCACCACAATTTACATCGGCTATTACGTCGTCTGCAGTAGCGGCTGTCATCACAGCGGCTACTGCTGCGCCTGGCGCAACAACGCAGTCAATTAGTCTCGCAGCTTCTGATGTTACCTCCGCTGCTGTTAGAGCTGCCGTCGCTGTTGAATCAGCTGCACCTGGTGCTACGCCAGCTTCGATAAATGCCGCCGCAGCGTTGGTTTCCAATGCGGCTTTGGCTGCCCCTGGCGCTTTGAACTACACGGCGGCAATTATTTCTGCAGCGAATGCGGGCGCAACCGCTGCGGGTGCGGCCGCTCCTGTCGTTCCAGGTGCTCCAGCTACGACAAACTCTGTGATTCCGGTCAGCATTGCATAATAAGTTGATGTATATAAAAGGGGGGCGCATGCTCCCCTTTTTTTGTTGAGCTGTACTAAATTTATTGATTGAGGGCATGCCGGTGCCGCGTCTGTTTTTATATTCTTGGCTTGTCAAAGCGATCTGTTGTGGGTTGTTGTTACTGTGCTCGAGCGTCGTGACGGGGGCTGTCGTAGAATTTTCTCCCGGATTGATGCGCTATGTCGCATCTCGTTGGGGAAACGATGCGCCCGAGCGGCTGATCGACTGGCGAGGCGAGCAGAGCAAGCATGCTGCAAAACAGCGGGGAATGGCACTGTCGGCATCTGATATATCCCGTGATCTGGAGGATTTCAACTGGTATTGGAATCGGGTGAGATACTACACCGATGCCAGGCACTGGGGCACGCCGGATTACTGGGCAACTCCTGTTGAATCCCTGGCGTCCGAAGGGGCCGATTGTGAAGATTATGCGATCGGCAAATATTTTAGTTTAAAAGCGCTGGGGATCCCTGTACAAAATCTGCGCATCACCTATGTGCGTGCCTTGCGCTGGAACGAGGCGCACATGGTGCTGGCCTACTATCCGACGGTGGATGCAGACCCTTATATTCTGGATAATTTGAACAAGAATGTTCTGCTGGCGTCCGAACGCACCGATCTGGTGCCTGTGTACAGCTTCAACGACGAAGACGTCTGGCTGCCGGGTTCCACGACGGCGGGCGGGAAATCCAGTCAGATCCGTTTGTGGCGGGATTTGCTGGATAAGATGGAAAAAGAGCGCACGATGTAACACTGCATGTACGGGAAATCTATTGGTATCAATTCTTGGGTGTGAATGTGATGAGTGAAAATGAAGTTTTTGCGGTAATTCTTGCGGGGGGTAGCGGTAGTCGTTTGTGGCCCCTGTCCCGGCAGAGTTTGCCTAAGCAATTTTTAGCCCTCGATGGCGATGCGACGATGCTGCAAGCGACCATAGACAGGCTGTCTCCTATGATCTCGCCGCAAAATATTCTGATTGTTACGCAGGAAGCGCACGCTAAGGGCGAGGCCTACCATTCTTTGCTTGCCTATCCGTCGTTATTTGAACCGGTCGGCCGCAATACGGCCCCCGCGATTGCAATCGCCGCAGCGCGCTGCGTTGTCAACGGGGGGGATTCTGTGATGGTGGTGTTGCCGGCTGATCATGTGATCAAAGATGTGCCGGCTTTTAGCCGTTGCTTGCAAACGGCCATCGAGGTTGCTGCGACAGGTAGGCTTGTTACCTTCGGTATCAAGCCTGTTCGTCCGGATACCGGCTTCGGCTACATTAAAACTAAAAATGACGGCAGCATCCTGAATCCTGAATCCTGCGTTCTGGAAGTCGAACGATTTACCGAAAAACCCGATCACTCTACGGCTGAACAATTTTTAGCAGAGGGCGGCTATTATTGGAATTCCGGCATGTTCGTATGGCGTGCCTCGGTTATTCTGGCTGAAATTGAGCAGCATTTACCGCAAGTGTATCAGTTAGTTCAGTCCGTGCTGGCCGAGAGCCGGGCGGGGGGCGATTTCCAGCAGGCGGTCGAGAAAATATTCCCGGCAATGCCCTCCATTTCAATCGACTACGGTGTTCTTGAAAAATCAAGCCGTGTGTCGCTGATCCCTTGTGACTTTGGCTGGAATGATGTCGGCAGTTGGCACGCCGTTCATGAAATTTCACAAAAGGATGCAGACGGTAATGCATTGCAGGGTAATGTGATTGCGCTGGGATGTAAAAACACACTGATCCGTTCTGAGAAGCGGTTGGTGGCCGCCATCGGGGTTGAAGATCTTTGCATCGTTGAAACCGCGGATGCCATTCTGATTTCCCGCAGCGATCAAACCCAGCGGGTGCGCGAAGTCGTGGATGCATTGCACGGTAGCGGTGCTTCCGAACATTTATGTCACCTGACTGTTAATCGTCCATGGGGTACTTATACCGTGCTTGAAGAGGGGCAGGAGGGTTCTAAACTCAAACGGATCACCGTGATGCCGGGCGCGAGGTTGAGTTTGCAAAGCCACGCTCACCGTTCTGAGCATTGGGTCGTGGTTTCCGGTACTGCGACGGTCACGAAAGGTGAGCAGATCATTACTGTGAACAAAAACGAAAGTACCTATATTCCGATGGGAACTAAACATCGTCTGGAAAACAGGGGGAAAATTCCGTTGCACATCCTTGAGATACAGGTGGGCGAGTATTTGGGTGAAGATGATATTGAGCGTTTCGATGACAATTACGGGCGTTGATCAGACGCTGCCGTTATTCGTTAAACACCGGTAAATTCGCGGGCTTTAAGTTGCCGCAGGAGAATGGCATGACTTTGTTCAGACAGTTGTTTATTGGCACGTCCATCGCCTTTCTGGTGTTGCTGGCCCTCGTGGAGGGCATCTATCTGGTGAATGCGCGCGTGTATATGCAGGAGCAGTTGACCTCGCATGCGCAGGATGTGGCCACCTCTCTCGGGCTGGTATTGCCGCCGGCTTTAGCGGACAAGGACGAGTTGCGTGCCGAAATTACCGTCAATGCGGTATTCGACCGCGGTTTTTATCAGTCCATCGTGGTGGTGAGCGCCAAAGGCGACAAACTGATCGAAAAGACGCTGGCGCCGGCACCGGTCGGCGTGCCCGTCTGGTTCACGCGCGTGTTTGCCTTGAATGCGCCGTCTGCCGAGTCGCTGATCAGCAAAGGCTGGCAGCAGTTGGGGCGGGTGGTCGTCACGAGCCATCCTAATTTTGCCTATAAGCAGTTGTGGCGCACCACGGTCGAGGCTACTTTGGGAATGCTGCTGCTGTATGGGCTGTCCCTTTTTGCGGTGCACGCCTTTTTGTCGAGAATATTGCGACCGCTGCATGAGATCGAACGCGTCGCACACGCCATCAGCGAACGCGATTTTCAGCAGATCAAGACCATGCCCGCCGCACGCGAATTGAGGCGGGTGGTCAAAGCGATCAATTCGATGTCGGTCAAGCTGTTTGCCATCATCGAGCACGAAGTGAAACAGGCGACGCGTTATCGCGATGAATCGCGGCGCGATCTGCTGACGGGTCTGGATAACCGGCGCGGCTTCGAGCAGCATGTGCATGCCCTGCTGGAAAACGGCGCTGACATGGTCTCGGGTACGATGTTCCTGTTGCAGGTGGCTGATTTTAACGCCTACAACGTCAAAAACGGCTACAAGGACGGAGATGCCTTGCTCAAAGATGTTGCCGCGGGCTTGCGCGGGGTCTGGCCTGACAGCGAATTGTTGCGTTGCCGTATTAACGGCCCGACTTTTGCCGTGATGGCGTTCAATATTACGCGCGATCAGGCGGTGCAGCTGGGCGATGCCTTGTGTGTGGCGCTGGGTTCGGCGGTGGGCAATATAGGATCTGAAGCGCGCCTGAACTATGGGTGTGGCGGGGTGTATTTCGCCGGGCAAAAGGTGACGCTCAATGCCTTGCTGTCGCAGTGCGACATGGAGTTGCTGCAATCCATCTCGCAGGGGGCGGGTTTGAGTCAGCTGCAAAATCTGCGCGACGAGGAAAAAATCAAAGGCTCGCAATACTGGAAGGAGTTGATTCTGGATGCGATTGCGGCCGAGCGCGTGATGTTGCTCGCTCAACCCGTCATGTATTTTGGCGGCGAACTCAAGCTGCAATCGGAGGTGGTCGGGCGTCTGATCAATCCGGAGGGCGAGATGGTGCTCGCCGAGCATTTTATTCCGATGGCCAATCGCTACCAGTTAACGCCCGCCTTCGATCTGTCGGTGTTAAAGCGTTTGTTCGGGCGCATGCAGGCGTCGGGCGGCGATGACTTGGTCGCGATCAATTTCTCGATTCATTCTATCCATGATGTGGAGCTGCTCAGCTGGTTGAGCACGGCGATGCACGCGCATCCTTCGGTGGCGCGCCGTCTGGTCTTCGAATTTACCGAATTTGGCATCGTGCAGGACCGGGTCGGTATCGAGAGCTTTGTTGCCGATATGCGTAAGTTAGGCGGTCAGTTTGCGGTGGATAATTTCGGTCTGCATCATTCGGCTTTTGAATATCTGCAGCGACTAAAGCCGCTGTATGTGAAACTGAGTCCTGCCTATATCCGCAATCTGCATGGCAACCTTGAGAATCAGTTTTTCATCTCGTCGGTGGTCAATATTACGCGCTCGCTCGATATTCGCGTGTTCGCTCTGGGTGTCGAGGATGTCAGCGTACTGCCGTTGCTGCAGGAATTGGGTATCGAAGGATATCAGGGCTATGTGAACGGCGGTATGACTGAGTGGCAGTAGTCGATGTGTGAATTTGTTTCTGGCTGCCGGGGTTCCCCCTTTCGCGTAGGGCCATAATCAACTAACTATCGTAGTGAAAACGACAGGCGACTATTACCAACTCGGAATCAGTGGCGCGATAGACCAAGCGATTCGCATCGTCTATGCGCCGCGACCAGTAACCAGATAAATCGCCACGAAGTGGTTCCGGCTTGCCTATGCCACTGAAAGGATCGCGTGAAGCCGCGGTAATGAGTGCATTAACCCGCTTAAGTGTTTTCTTGTCCTGCCCGAGCCAATAAAGGTAAGCCTCCCATGCGTCCGGCACAAACTGGATGGCACGCATATCTACTCAACCTCAAGCAATTGACGTTTCTGTGTCTGGCCTGCTTTGTCTTGCGCTATTGCACGGGCCAATGCAGCTGAATTTGCCGGATTGCTTGTCAGGTACAATGTTTCCATGATGCTGTTGTAGCTGTCCAGTGACATGACCACCGCATCCCCCTCGGCATCCCGTCGGCTGATTATTGTCACATCTGCATCCTGAACAACACCATCCAAAACAGATTTGAGTGAATTGCGCGCATACGAATAGGTAACAACTTTCATGATGTTCTCACTTGATCAATAAGTTGATCAAGTTTAAGTTGGGTGCTTGCGTCTGGCAAGGCAAAAATGCTGCGAACAGGTTTCGGGCTGAAAGCCGGGTTCTGGACATGTGATTTGTTACCTGCGGTGAAGGGCGGGTGTTTCATGCTCCGCAAGCAGCGATATTTGCGGAATGGCAAGGACAAGATGGCTTGCCAGGATTTTCGTCACATCATCGTCGCGATCCCGAAGTACGAAAGATTGCCGGTGTGCATGTCGGTATTGCCGGTTAGCACGCTATAATCGCACCGTTGCATTCAAAAGGATTTGCCATGACTATCATTCGCCAGCAGGATTTCATTGACAGCATCGCTGATGCGTTGCAATTCATCTCTTATTACCATCCCGCCGACTTCATACAGTCGCTGGCACGCGCATATAACGCCGAGGAATCGGTCGCGGCAAAGGATGCGATGGCGCAGATACTGACTAATTCTCGCATGTGCGCGGCAGGTCACCGTCCCATCTGTCAGGATACCGGTATCGTCGTCGCGTTTGTGCGCATCGGGATGCAGGTGCGCTGGGAAGCTGAGCTTGATATCGTTGGCATGGTCAATGAAGGGGTGCGGCGCGCTTATCTGAATCCGGACAATGTGCTGCGCGCCTCCATCGTGTCGGATCCTGCAGGGAGTCGCAAAAATACCCATGACAATACGCCGGCGGTGGTGCACGTCGAACTGGTGCAGGGCGATCGTGTCGAGGTGCGTATCGCGGCTAAGGGCGGCGGCTCTGAGAACAAGGCGGTGATGAAGATGCTCAATCCGGGCGACGATATCGTCGAGTGGGTTTTGAAGAGCGTCGAAGGCATGGGGGCGGGCTGGTGTCCGCCGGGCATGCTGGGGATTGGGATCGGCGGCACGGCAGAAAAGGCGGTATTGCTGGCCAAGGAGTCCCTGATGGAACCGATGGATATGCATGAGCTCAAGGCGCGCGGTGCACAAAACACCCTCGAAGCGCTGCGCATCGAGTTGTACGACAAGGTCAACGCGCTCGGCATCGGCGCGCAGGGACTGGGCGGCTTAACTACGGTGATGGATGTCAAAATTCTCGACTATCCGACCCATGCGGCGTCTAAACCGATTGCTATCATCCCTAATTGTGCGGCGACGCGGCACATTCACTTCGAGCTCGATGGCAGCGGACGTGCGGAATTTACGCCGCCGGCCTTATCCGATTATCCCGATGTACACTGGCAGCCGGCAAAGGATGCGCTGCGCGTGAATCTTGATACCGTGACGCGCGAGCAAATTAGTCAGTGGCAGCCGGGTGATACCGTGTTACTCTCCGGAAAGTTGCTGACAGGACGCGACGCTGCGCACAAACGCATCGT
Source organism: Gallionellales bacterium GWA2_54_124 (assembly GCA_001801025.1). Classification (GTDB taxonomy): domain Bacteria; phylum Pseudomonadota; class Gammaproteobacteria; order Burkholderiales; family Gallionellaceae; genus Gallionella. Next base: position 168,353 of record MGWO01000004.1, on the reverse strand, counting down.
CGAAATGCTGGCTCGCGGAGAAAAATTGCCCGAGGGCGTGGATTTTAATGGTCGCTTCATTTATTATGTCGGGCCGGTTGATCCTGTCGCCGGCGAAGCAGTCGGTCCTGCAGGTCCTACCACCGCGACGCGGATGGATAAATTCACCGAAACCATGCTGGCAGAAACCGGCTTAATGGGGATGGTGGGTAAGGCAGAGCGGGGTCCGGTGGCAATTGAGGCGATCAAAAAGCACGCTGCGGTGTCTTTGATTGCAGTAGGCGGCGCCGCTTATTTGGTGTCGAAAGCGATACGCAGTGCCCGGGTTGTCGCTTTTGCCGACTTGGGGATGGAAGCGATCTACGAATTTGATGTGGTGGATATGCCGGTGACGGTGGCAGTCGATACGCAAGGGCGTTCGGTGCATACGACGGGGCCGGCAGAATGGAAGAAGCGCATCGGTATGATACCGGTGCGGGAAATCAAAGTTTAATAAAGTGCGGCGCAAGCCCGCTTGGTAACGAATTGGCGGGTCTCCCCGCATTGCAGGGTAGTGAATCTGGTCAGGTCCGGAAGGAAGCAGCCACAGCTAATTACTGCAAGTGCCGGGGGTAAGGCTCGCCTCCTTATGTGTGGTCATGGGAGGGCGCGATGAAGAAGTTTTTTACGCAGAATTTTTCCATGGCTGTGTTTTGGCTTGTGATGCGGGGTGTGATAGTCCTCGCGCAGGCCAGTCGTCTTCAGTTGTTGCGCGGCAGTTTAGAATTAAATGCGCGCATCAGTTTGAATCAGGTGTTAATCTTTTCTGACGTGGCATAATTTGTCCGATACCTCTGTCCTCGCCCGTAAATGGCGCCCTAAAAATTTCGCGCAACTGGCAGGCCAGGAGCATGTCGTCAGGGCGCTGGGCAACGCGTTATCGCAAAATCGCCTGCATCACGCCTATCTGTTTACGGGTACGCGCGGGGTGGGGAAAACCACGATTGCCCGTATTTTCGCCAAATCTCTCAATTGTCTGACCGGCATTACCGCCACGCCGTGCGGTGTGTGCAGTGCCTGTACGGAAATCGACAGCGGGCGCTTTGTCGATCTGATTGAGCTTGATGCGGCGTCCAATACGCAGGTCGACAACATGCGCGAGTTGCTGGAGAGCGCGTTGTATGCGCCGACCTCCGCGCGCTTCAAGGTGTATATCATCGACGAAGTGCACATGCTGTCGAAATCCGCCTTCAATGCGATGTTGAAAACGCTCGAAGAGCCACCCGCGCATGTGAAATTCATACTGGCGACCACCGATCCGCAAAAAATCCCGGTCACCGTGTTGTCGCGCTGCCTGCAGTTCAACTTGAAGCAGTTGCCGCCCGCACTGATCGTCGCTCACCTGCAACATGTGCTGACGGAGGAACGCATTGAGTTTGAACTGGGCGCGCTGAATCTGGTGGCACGCGCAGCGCAGGGAAGTATGCGCGATGCACTGAGTCTGACTGATCAGGCGATCGCTTTTTCCTCCGGTAAGCTCGAAGAGTCCGCGATGCGCAGCATGCTGGGTGCGATCGATCAGGGATATCTTTTCGAATTGCTGCATGCACTGCACCGGCAAAATGGTGCAGACTTGCTCGGCGTTGCCGAATCGATGGCGACTCGCAGCATCGCGTTCGATGCCGCTTTGCAGGAATTGGCCTCTTTGCTGCACCGTATTGCGCTGGCGCAGACCGTGCCGCAGGCGATTGCAGAGGACGATCCGGAGCGTGTGCGTGTGCTTGAACTTGCCGCGAGTTTCACACCTGAAGAAGTGCAGCTGTTTTATCAAATTGCAATACACGGGCGTGCCGAAATCGAACTGGCGCCCGATGAATATGCCGGATTCAGCATGACGCTGCTGCGCATGCTGGCGTTTGCACCTTCGCGTGTCGCGTTACCCGTAAAAGGCTTTACGCAAGCTGCCGTTCAGACCGCTCCGGTGGTTCAAGCAGCCCAACCCGTTCAGTCTCGTGCGGCTCATGTTGCAGCGCCTGTCGCAACGCCCCCGGCGCCAGTTGTGCCGGCCGCTGTCGCGGTGCCTGTGTTGGAACAGATTGTACCCGTTTCAACTGCGGCACCCGTCCGGTATGCGGATGATGCGCCGCCCGACTGGAATTATTTGCTGGGCAGGTTGAATGTGCAGGCGATGGCGCAGCAGTTGGCCAAGCACTGCGTGCTGGATTCGGTGTCCGAGCAGCAGGTTGTGTTGCGGCTGGCGCAGGAGCATAAACATCTGCAGACCAAGATGGCGACGGATAATTTGCAAACGGCGTTAAGCGATTATTTTGCGCGCCCTTTGAAACTATCCGTTGTGTTGGGAAAAGTGGAAGCGGCGACGCCTGCCAAGATCGAGCATCAAACGCGTGAGACGAGGCAGCAGCAGGCGCTCGACTCGGTCGCCTCGGATGCCTTCGTTTTAGGTGCGGTCACTGAGCTGGGTGCCACGGTGGTGCCCGAATCAATCAAATATGTTAATCAATAGGAGTTTCGTATGATGAAGGGCGGATTGGGCGGCTTGATGAAACAGGCGCAGCAAATGCAGAAAAATATGCAGCAGGCGCAGGCCGAATTGGCGACCATCGAGGTTGTCGGGCAGGCAGCCTCAGGGCTGGTCAAAGTCACCATGAGCTGTGCACATGAAGTGCGCCGCGTAGCGCTCGATGACAGCGTGCTGGCGGATAAGGAAATGCTCGAAGATCTGATCGTATTGGCGCTTAACGATGCGGTTAAACAAGTCGCCGCGACGACAGAGCAGCGCATGAGTGGTTTTGGTGCAGGCATGGGCTTGCCGCCCGGGATGAAGCTGCCCTTTTAATGGCGCTCTCGCATCTCGATGAGTTGATTTCCGCGTTGCGCTGTCTGCCGGGCGTAGGTCCAAAATCGGCTCAGCGCATGGCCTATCATTTGCTGCAGCGCGATCGCAAAGGGGCATTGCATTTGGCCGAGGCGCTTGAAAGGGCCGCGGAAAATGTCCAGCATTGTTCTCGCTGCAATAATTTCTCCGAGCAGCCGGTGTGCGGTTTGTGTGCCTCCGCTGCCCGCGACGAGAATTTGTTGTGCGTTGTGGAGATGCCAGCTGACCAGCTGATGATAGAGCAGACGCAGTGTTTTCGCGGGATGTATTACGTGCTGATGGGACGGTTATCCCCCCTCGACGGCATCGGCGCGAAGGAATTGCAACTGGATAATCTGGTCAGGCGTGTGCAGCAACACCCTTGCGAAGTGATCCTGGCGACCAATTTTACGGTAGAGGGCGATGCGACTGCGCATTATTTGGCAACCCTTTTGCAGTCCTTAGGTGTTAAAGTGTCGCGTATTGCGCGTGGTTTGCCGGTTGGCGGCGAGCTGGAGCAGGTAGATAGTGGGACATTGGCGCAAGCCGTGCTAGAAAGACGTGAGTTATGATAGAACAGGAAATTGAAGCGGAATACCAGCCGGAAGCCGGCGAGAAGTTGCAGAAGGTATTAGCTCAGGCAGGATTCGGTTCGCGCCGTAACATGGAAGAGTGGATTGCCACGGGACGCGTGAGCGTGAACGGTGAGCCTGCAACGCTGGGTATGCGCGTTGTGCCGGGCGATCTGGTGAAAACCGAACGCCGCACGATACGCGTCGGTGAGCGCGACCACACTGCGCGCGTGTTGCTATACCACAAGCCGGAAGGCGAAATTGTCAGCCGAGATGATCCGGAAAAGCGCGCGAGCGTGTTCGATAAATTGCCTAAATTGCGCGGTCAGAAATGGATCGCCATCGGGCGGCTGGATTTTAATACCAGCGGGCTGCTGATTTTTACGACTTCCGGTGAACTGGCTAACCGTCTGATGCACCCCCGGTTTGAAGTCGAGCGCGAATATGCCGTGCGCGTGCAGGGCACCATGACCGAGGAACAGGTCACTCAAGTGCTCAAAGAAGGCGTGATGCTCGAAGACGGGCCGGTGACCTTTGATAAACTGGAGGATAACGGTGGCGAAGGCTTCAATCACTGGTACAAGGTGATGTTGAAAGAAGGGCGCAATCGTATCGTGCGGCGTACTTTTGATGCACTGGGCTTGCCGGTGAGTCGACTGATGCGGGTGCGCTTCGGTATAATCAACCTGCCGCCGCGGTTAAAGCGCGGGATGAGCGCTGAACTGGGCGAGGGAGAAATCGCGCAAGTGCTCGATTGGGTCGGCATTAGCACCGATGAAGTCGAGCCGCCCGCCCCTAAATTTGTCGCGCCTAAGCCGTCTGTGCCGGGGCGAACCCGTAATCCCGGTGGCGGAAATCGTCGTAGCGGTAGCCGTAGCAGCGGGAGTCGTGGTGTTAAGCGTTGAACGTCCGGTTAACGAATTAACCCAGTTACTATTAGTGAATAAAAGCTGAATGGAAGATCGCAGCAATAAAACCATCATTTGCAGCGTGCTGTTTTTGGATATCGTTGAATATTCAAAAAAGGCGGTATCCGGGCAAATTTCTCTGAAGGACAGGTTCAATACCTATCTTTCAGAGGCGATACATGACGTTCCCGTCAATGATCGCATCATTCTTGATACGGGTGATGGGGCCGCAGTGAATTTTTTAGGCGATGTCGAGTCTGCTTTGACCGCTGCGCTGCGTCTGCGCGCCAGTTTGCTCGCCGAAGATCCTGCGACCGATCCTCCTTTGCTGGTGCGTATCGGCATCAACTTAGGTCCGGTCCGTCTGGTGCGGGATATCAATGGTCAGCCCAATATCGTCGGCGATGGCATCAACGTCGCGCAACGCGTAATGGCTTTTGCAGATCCCAGTCAAATTCTGGTGACCCGTTCGTATTTCGATGCCGTATCCAGACTTTCCGATCAATACACCGGGATGTTCCATTATCAGGGGTCGCGTACCGACAAACATGTGCGTGAGCATGAGATTTATGCCATCGGCTATCCGGGCGATCAGACCGGCAAGGCGGAGCATTTCACTCCTCCCGCTGGCAGCAGTCGCGTTGGCGCGTTGCTGGGCAAGGTTCGTGCGATAGGGCGTACGGTCGCGATTAAACCGATGGTCTTGAGTGAAAAAATAAAACAGCCGGATGCCCGGCAACGTCGGATTTATATCGGTTTGGTCGCTGTGCCGTTGCTGCTGCTTGTCGGGATGTTCGTGCTCATACCCGATAAAAAGGAAGCGCCCCCTCCCTCTGTGGTCGAAATCATGCCGTCTGAGAGCGCGGTTGTTGCTGTTCAGCCTGAGCCGGCAAAAGCCTCAGGGGTGGTTGCCGCGACGCCGTTGATGGATAAAGGCGCTGTTGCTAAATCCGCTGTCGCAGCCGCATCGCCCAGAACGCACGAAGTTAAGCTTGCATCGGGCGACAAATCCAGTTCTAAAGCGCTGGAAAAACAAAAGCTTGATCTGGCTGCCGTTAAAAAGCAGATTGCCGTAGAGCGGAGCGCTGAGCGCGTGCAGGCTAAGAAGGGCGGCGACGAAGCTGTTGACGGAAAGCCCGATTCGGTTGTGGAGTCTACGATTTCCGTTATGTGCAAAGATAAGGATGATGTCCAGCTCTTTGTGGACAGCGCTAACAAGGGAAAAATTTCTTCGGGCCGTTTGTCGGTTACGGTCAAACCCGGCAAGCATAAAATTATTCTGACACATACGAGCTTCGGTATTTACAGTGAGGAAGTCACTATTGAGCCGGGTAAGACTCACAGTTTTAAGCCTAAGGTATGTAATTAGCAATGCTTAGCCGGATAAATAAAATCGCGACTTCTAGGTGGCTGAGATGACACGCCATTTGGGACGCTATGAAGTGATCTCAGAGCTGGGGCAGGGTGCGATGGGCGTCGTTTACCGGGCGCGCGACCCTCTGATTGACCGCATTGTCGCGATCAAGACGATCAATCTCGGGCTTGCTCAGGAAGAAAAGGATGAGTACGAGGGGCGTTTCTATCAGGAGGCGCGTGCCGCAGGTCGTCTGAATCATCCGAATATCGTCACCATTTACGATGTGGGCAAAAGCGGTGATATCGCCTATATCGCCATGGAGTTCCTCGAAGGTTGCGAGTTGCGCGATCTTATGCGCGACAACGGCATGCTGCCGGTAGATCAGGTGCTGGATATCGTCGCGCAAGTTGCCGCAGGTTTGGCTTATGCTCACGAGCACGAAATTGTGCATCGTGATATTAAACCTTCCAACATCATGGTGATACGCGACGGACATGTGAAAATCACCGATTTCGGCATTGCGCGTATGGCGTCCTCCGCCGTCCGTACTCAGACGGGTATGGTGCTGGGCTCGCCAAAATACATGTCGCCTGAGCAGGTTTTGGGTAAAACCCTCGATCAGCGTTCCGATATTTTTTCCCTGGGCGTGATGTTGTACGAGATGCTCACCGGTGAGTCGCCCTTTATGGGGGATAACGTGAACGCCATCATGTTTCAGACCCTCAATACGGTGCCCGTGGCCCCCGGAAAACTCAATCCGCGTGTGCCGGATATGCTGAATTTCATCGTGGCGAAAGCGTTAGCTAAAGAACTCGATGACCGCTACCAGAATGCGAAGGATTTTGCGACGGATTTGCGTGCCTGTCGCGATACCTTGCCGCGCTCTGAGCAGCCTGTCGAGATACCGCAGGGCAAAAAACTCGCCGGCATCGTGGTCAATGAGCTGCGTCAGGATACCGAGCAGTTGGAGCCTGCTGTCGCCACACTGGGATTGTCACGGGCATTTGATTCGAATGAAGCGACCATGCGGCTGGCCGCGTTGACTACGACATCCGAGGATATGGACGAGTTGTCTAAAACGCTGAGGATGAGAGCGCCTGTTTCGCCCTTGAATAAAGCGCGTCCAACGATTCAGGCGCGTCCGGCAGCACCCGACGGTGGTGGCAGTTTTAAGCTGCTGGTCATGCTGCTGATTGTGCTGGTGTTGCTTGTGCTGATTTATACCCAACGGTAGTGCTCCGGGCGCCTGTGCTCAAGTCGTTTTCCCTTAAACCGTCCCGAACCTACTTCCTGCTTTTGACAGCGATTCATGCGCTGGCCGTCGTGTCGATTATTCTGACCTCTCTCCCTCTTTGGGCGTGTGCCGGGCTGACCCTTGCGGTAACGGCCAATTTTTTGTTGCAGCAGCGTACCACGCAACGCAGTTTTACACTGGATAAAACACAGCTTCTTGTGAGCGATTCTTCAGGCGATGCCGTAGCAGGTGAGCTGTGTGCTTCTACGCTTGTGATGCCCTTGTGTGTCGTGTTGTGCGTGAGGCAGGCCGGGCGCAGATTGCCGGTTTGTCAGGTGATCTTTGCTGATGCAATGAATGCTGACGATTTCCGTGATCTGCGCGTGCGCCTGAGGCTGGACCGTTAGTGGGGAGTCAGGATGGTAGGGCTCGGGAGCTCTAGCGTTTCAGGGTAATCCCGGCTGTAATGCAGTCCGCGGCTCTCGTGACGAGACAGTGCGCTCTGGACGATTAGGTCGGCATTGGTGACCAGATTGCGCAGCTCCAGCAAATCGGCGCTGATGTGAAAGTTTGCATAGTACTCATCGATCTCTTTTTGCAGCAACTGGACGCGATGCTGCGCGCGCTGCAGGCGTTTATTGGTGCGTACGATGCCGACATAGTCCCACATGAAGTGGCGCAGTTCTGCCCAGTTGTGCGAGATCACGATATGTTCGTCCGCATCCCTCACCTGACTGTCATCCCATTCGGGTAGCAACGGTGCCGACTGTTTCGGGCGGCTTAAAATATCCTGTGCTGCGGCATCGGCAAACACCAGACATTCGAGCAGCGAGTTGCTCGCCAGCCGGTTTGCGCCGTGCAGTCCGCTGTAAGCCGTTTCGCCGATCGCATACAGATTTCTGACATCGGTGCGCGCGCAGAGGTCGGTCACGATGCCGCCGCAGGTGTAATGTGCTGCGGGCACGACGGGAATCGGCTCCTGACTGATGTTTATGCCCAGTTTCAGGCAGCGGGCAAAGATATTGGGGAAGTGTTCCTGTAAAAACTCGACCGATTGATGCGAAATATCCAGATAGACGCAATCGAAGCCGCCTTTTTTCATTTCGTGGTCTATCGCACGCGCTACGATGTCGCGCGGTGCAAGTTCGGCGCGCGTGTCGTGTTTGGGCATGAAGCGGGTGCCATCGGGCAGCTTGAGGATGCCGCCTTCGCCGCGTACCGCCTCGCTGATCAGGAATGATTTGGCGTGCGGATGATACAAACAGGTGGGATGAAACTGGATAAACTCCATGTTGGCAATGCGGCAACCGGCGCGCCACGCCATGGCGATGCCGTCGCCAGTCGCCGTGTCCGGGTTTGTGGTGTACAGATATACCTTGCCGCTGCCACCGGTGGCCAGTATGGTGTTTTGGGCGCTGATGGTGACGACTTCGTCAGTCGCTGTGTTCAGCGCATAGGCGCCGTAGCAGCGGTTATCTGTTAAACCCAGCTTTTTTCCGGTGATGAGATCCACCGACATATACGCTTCGAGTACGGTGATATTGGGGTGTTCGAGGATTTTTTCGATCAGCGTTTTTTGTACGGCATGACCGGTTGCATCGGCGGCATGGAAGATGCGCCGCCGGTCGTGTCCGCCTTCACGCGTCAGGTGATAGCCCGTATCGCTTGTGTTGTCGCGGGTAAAAGGCACGCCCTGCTGTATCAGCCATTCGATTGAGCGCTTGCCATGTTCGACGACGTAACGGGTCGCGGCTTCGTCGCACAGGCCGGCGCCTGCCAGCAAGGTGTCCTGAGTGTGCGCTTCCTGAGTGTCTTCTCCTGATAAAACGGCGGCAATTCCGCCTTGCGCCCAGCCGCTCGCGCCGTCGAGCAATGCTTTTTTGGTAATCAGGCCGATCTTTTGCCCGTCGGCAAGTTTGAGTGCCAGAGTCAGTCCTGCGAGGCCGCTGCCGATAATCAGAGTGTCAAATTGAAGCAATTGGGTTCTCGTCCATTTCAATTGACGAACTATAGCAAACTGTCGCATAGAAAGAATATGATTTATTTTTGCCGGCAGAATTCCTGTGATTGTGCGGCAGGCTGACGAGTGTGCTCTGAGCGGTTATACTGTGCGCTGTGGCATGTTTTGTGCTATTTCAATCGGAATTGTCAGGGATGGGTGATCGGGAAGTTGATCAGCAGTTGGTCGAGCGCGTGCAGCGCGGGGATAAGCACGCCTTCGATCTGTTGGTTGCAAAATATCAGCGTAAGCTGGGGCGCCTCATTTCACGCTTTGTGCGCGATACCGGCGAGGCGGAGGACGTCACGCAGGAGGCTTTTATCAAGGCCTATCGTGCCTTGCCCGGCTTTCGCGGCGACAGTGCGTTTTATACCTGGCTGTATCGCATCGGCATCAACACGGCAAAAAACTATCTGTTGGCGAATAAGCGCCGCGCACCCACCAGTACGCCTTTTGATGCTGAAGAAGCCGAATCGTTTGAGGATGCAGGACTGTTGCATGAAATAAGTACGCCTGAAAATGAACTCATGAGCAAACAGGTTGTCAGTGTCGTGCAAGCAGCGTTGCAACAGTTGCCGGAAGATCTGCGCAGTGCGCTCACCTTAAGAGAAATCGAGGGCTTGAGCTACGAAGAAATTGCCAGCGTGATGAACTGCCCTGTCGGCACGGTGCGATCTAGAATTTTCAGGGCACGTGAAGCGGTTGCTGAGAAGCTGCGCCCGTTGTTGGAAACCAGTCAAGATAATAGGTGGTAATGATGAAACATGAAATTTCGGCTCTGATGGATGGCGAGTTGTTCGAAGACGAAGCGGATAGCGTGTTGGGACAGATTAAACGCGAGCCTGCGGCGCAAAGCGATTGGGCCGTTTATCATATGATCGGTGATGTGCTGCGTCAGCCGGAATATGTTCATCGCGACATCAGCGCCATCGTACGTGAACGCTTGCAGAATGAACCCACCATTTTGGCGCCGCGCAGTCGGGCGCTCAAGCAAAAGGCGCGCGTGTTTGCGCTGTCGGCGGCCGCTTCCTTGCTGGCGGTCGGCGTTGTGTCATGGATGTCTTTGCAGATCAGCCCTGAAACTGCGCCGCAGATGGCGATGCAGCAGTCCAATATTCGCCCCGTCAATATGCAGATTCAACCTAAGTCTAACGATTACCTGATGGCGCATCAGGAGTTTTCTCCCAGCAACGATATGAATGGCGGTGCGTCGTATATACGCACGGTGACGTTCAGTCCTGAGGAAAAGTCGCAATGAAAGTATGGGCAGGCTTGTTAGGTCTGTGTCTTGCAGCCGGAACGGCTGATGCCGCCTCTATCCCGGAGTGGTTGAAAACGGCTGCTTTTGCAGGTCATCAGACCAATTACAGTGGTGTGTTCGTTTATCAGTACGGTAACCATGTTGAGACGTCTAGAATATCGCATGTCGTAGAAACCGACAGTGAGTATGAAAAGCTGGAGAGTCTGGATGGTCCAAAGCGCGAAATTATTCGCCATCACGGGCAAGTCTGGTGTTATCAAAATCATAAAATGGTGCAGGTAGATAGTCAGCAGGCCGGGCGTTTTCCGTTTCTGCTGCCGGATCAATTGGCGGCACTGAATGAAAATTATCAGGCTAAAGAGCTGGGCACGGACCGGGTGGCAGGTTACAACGCGCAGGTTGTCTTGTACCAGCCTCGGGATAGTCTGCGTTATGCCCATAAAATCTGGGTGCATACCGAATCCGGATTGCTGCTCAAATCGGCTGTGTTGAATGAAAAAAATCAGGTTGTCGAACAATACGCATTTACCGAGCTGAAAATCGGCGGTGATATTGATCGAAGCTGGGTGGTCAGTAGTGCTGCGCTGCCGGGATTTGGTCGGAATAAACCGGTGCAGAACAAGCCTGTTGTTAGCAGCGGTTGGGTTGTCGATGCGCTGCCGGGCGGTTTTAAGAAGACGATGGAAATCATGCGTCCGATGCGTGGTAAGCATGCGCCGGTGTCGCAACTGGTGTTTTCGGATGGGCTAAGTGCGATTTCGGTGTTTATTGAGCCTGCCGACGCCGACGAGGATGATAACGAGGGTATCACCAGCCGCGGTGCGGTCAACCTGTATCACAAGGTTGTGGATAAACATTTGTACAATGTGGTGGGTGAAGTGCCTCCCCGTGCGGTTATGCAGGTGCTGGACTCTATTCGTTTTAACGGTAATAAATGATGCTGGAGACACGGGCTGTTGTGGTGCGAAATGAAGCCGGGGTGACGCTGGTGCGGGCCGACGGCGCCAGCGGGTGCTCAGTGTGCGAGGGTAAGGGATGCGGCTCTAGCAAAGTGACGCAGCTGTTTTGCAATAAACCCCGTGAATTTCAGGTGGAAAACCGGATCAATGCCGCGGTCGGTGACGAGGTGATCGTCGCCACTGTTGACGGTACGGTTTTGCGTGGCATCAGTCTCGTATATCTGCTGCCATTGGCATTGATGTTTGCTGCCGCAACGCTGGCCAGTGTCTGGTCGGGCGGGCAGGATGGTTATGTCGCAGCGGGTGCCTTGTCGGGGGTGATCGCGGGGTTTGCGATTGCCAAATGGATTTCAATTCATCCGTCGCGTCAGCAGCCTTATATCACCCGTTTATTTATCGAGTGAGTGGTGTCATTTTTGATTTTTTTATTGTGAGGAGTTGCGCATGCTAAAAGAGTTATTTAATCGGCTGGTATTGCTTGCTTGTGTTTTGTGTGTTGTTCCGGTTTATGCGAACGGTTTTCCCGATTTTACGGCGCTGGTTGAAAAACAGGCCGGTGCGGTTGTCAATATCAGTACCACGCAGCGCATCGCGCAGCCTGATTTTTCTGCAGGCGATCCTTTCTTCGAATTTTTCAGGCGCTTTGCGCCGCAAATGCCGCGTGCGCAGGAGTCGCAGTCGTTAGGTTCCGGCTTTATCATCAGTGCAGACGGTTACATCATGACCAATGCGCATGTGGTGGATCACGCCGATAAAATTACCGTTAGGCTCACCGACAAGCGCGAATACAGTGCAAAGGTGATCGGCGCTGACAAACGTTCTGATGTGGCGCTGCTGAAAATAGAGGCGGCCGGCTTGCCCAAAGTAGTGCTGGGCGATCCGGGCAGGCTCAAAGTCGGTGAGTGGGTGATCGCCATTGGTTCGCCATTCGGTTTCGACAGCAGCGTGACTGCCGGTATCGTCAGTGCCAAAGGGCGCTCGCTGCCGCAGGATAATTTTGTTCCCTTCATTCAGACCGATGTCGCGATTAACCCCGGGAACTCGGGCGGGCCGCTGTTCAATATGAGCGGCGAGGTGGTCGGTATCAATTCGCAAATCTACACCCGTTCAGGCGGATCAATGGGCTTATCTTTTGCCATCCCTATCGATGTGGCAACGCAAGTGGCGGATCAATTACGCAGGACGGGCAGTGTGGCGCGCGGACGAATTGGCGTGACGATACAGGAAATGACGCGCGAGCTGGCCGATTCATTCGGTTTGAGCCTGCCTGAAGGTGCGCTGATCAGCAGCGTTGAAAAGGGTGGACCGGCGGATAAGGCGGGCATTGAACCGAGCGATGTGATCCTTAAGTTTGACGGCAAGCCGGTTGCGAGTTCTGCTGACTTGCCGCGTATTGTTTCGGCTTGCAAGCCGGGGGGCAAAGTGAAGGTTGAGTTGTGGCGCAAGGGGGCTACCCGGCAGGTCATCGTCGAAGTGGTCAGAATGCAGGATGAGGGCGTGGCAGAGGCAAACCGGGCTGATGGAGCGGGGCGTTTGATTGACCGCCTTGGGCTGGTTTTGACTGATTCCGGTCGCGCTGAGTCGCGCAGCGGTTTGCAGGTGCTTGAGGTAAAAGGCAGCGCCGCCAGAGCCGCTGGTCTACAGGCAGGCGATGTGCTGCTAGCGCTCGGCAATACGCCGCTGCGCTCATTAAATCAGCTCATTGAGATCATCCGGCCATTACCGGCAGGGCGCAATATTGCACTGCTGGTGCGCCGGGGCGACAGTGCGTCCTATTTTGCGATCCGCTTGGATGAAAAATAATCAGCCGCGAGCCTCAAGCCGGTAATTTTTTTGGGGCTCGACGATCACAGTCCTGCGTATATTGCCTAAATCGGCTAGAATTCGCCTTTTGCAAAATACTGCAGGCTTCCTGATGTGCTCAGGCTGTCGGAGTCGGCAGTTTTAATTTGGAATTTCATGCAGCTAATCCGTAATTTTTCTATTATTGCTCACATCGATCACGGCAAGTCCACGCTGGCCGATCGGATCATACATTTGTGCGGCGGCCTCTCAGATCGTGAAATGGATGCGCAAGTTCTTGACTCCATGGATATCGAGCGCGAACGCGGTATTACCATCAAGGCACAGACGGCAGCCTTAAGCTACAAGGCGCGTGACGGGAAGGTGTATAACCTGAACCTGATTGACACCCCGGGACACGTCGACTTCTCCTACGAAGTGTCGCGTTCTCTGTCCGCCTGTGAAGGCGCGCTGCTGGTGGTCGATGCTTCTCAAGGGGTTGAGGCTCAGACGGTAGCCAACTGCTATACCGCGCTGGATCTGGGCGTTGAAGTGGTGCCGGTGTTGAATAAGATCGATTTGCCTTCTGCAGACCCTGATAATGCCATCGAAGAAATCGAAGAGGTTATCGGTATCGAAGCGCACGATGCGGTGCATTGTTCGGCTAAGACGGGGGTCGGCATTGAAGATGTGCTCGAATCGCTGATCGTCAAAGTGCCGCCGCCTAAGGGGGATGTGACGGCACCGTTGCAGGCCCTGATCGTCGATTCGTGGTTCGATAATTATGTGGGTGTCGTGATGCTGGTGCGGGTGATGAACGGCACGTTGAAGCCTAAGGAAAAAATCCTCTTCATGGCGACCGGTGCGCACCATCTGACTGAGCATATCGGTGTGTTTACGCCAAAATCGCAGCCGCGTGAAACACTGAGTGCAGGGCAGGTAGGTTTTGTTATCGCAGGGATCAAGGAACTTAAATCTGCGCGTGTGGGCGATACGATTACACATCAGGCAAGACCCGCTGCCGAGGCGTTGCCGGGCTTTAAAGAAGTGCAGTCGCAGGTTTTTTCAGGTTTATTTCCGGTAGAGTCGAATCAATACGAAGCGCTGCGCGATTCGCTGGAAAAACTCAAGCTCAATGATGCTGCGCTGCATTATGAGCCTGAGGTCTCACAAGCGTTGGGTTTCGGATTCCGTTGCGGTTTTCTGGGCTTGTTGCACATGGAGATCGTGCAGGAGCGTCTGGAACGCGAGTTCGATATGGATCTCATTACCACCGCGCCTACCGTGATTTACGAGGTGGTGCTGCGCGATGGGTCGGTCGTCACGGTCGATAACCCGTCCAAAATGCCAGATCCGTCCAAGATCGATCAGATCAGGGAGCCCGTCGTCACGGTGAATCTGTACATGCCGAACGAGTACGTCGGTGCTGTGATCACCCTGTGCACCCAGAAGCGCGGTCAGCAGATCAACATCAGCTATCACGGCAAACAGGTGAAACTGATCTACGAGATGCCGATGGCGGAAATCGTGATGGACTTTTTCGACCGTCTCAAATCGGTGTCGCGCGGCTATGCGTCGATGGATTATGAGTTTAAGGAGTATCGTCCCGCTGACGTGGTTAAGGTCGATATGCTGATCAACGGCGAAAAGGTCGATGCGCTGGCAATTATTGTGCATCGTGCCAACAGCCAGTATCGCGGTCGCGAAGTCGCGGCGAAAATGCGCGAGTTGATCCCGCGCCAGATGTACGATGTGGCGATACAGGCGACGATCGGTGCGAATATCATTGCGCGCGAGAACGTCAAGGCCATGCGCAAGAACGTGCTGGCCAAGTGCTACGGCGGCGATATCTCCCGCAAGAAAAAGCTGCTGGAAAAGCAAAAAGCCGGTAAAAAACGCATGAAGCAGGTCGGCAATGTGGAAATTCCGCAAGAGGCGTTTCTGGCAATTTTGCGTGTGGATGACTAATTACTGCAATCTCCGCGTGAATGATGTTTTTTGGTTTTGTCTTGCCTGACTTAGGGAATTAAAATGGATTTTGCTTTAATCATGTTTGTGCTGTTGCTGGTGTCAGGCAGTATCTGGTTGCTGGACCGTTTCGCACTGGCGAATAGCCGCGCTGCCGGGGTTGCCGAGCCGTGGTGGGTTGAGTATGCCAAGAGTTTCTTCCCTGTTATTCTGATTGTGTTCTGCATCCGCTCATTTATTGCTGAGCCGTTCAAAATCCCTTCGGGTTCGATGATTCCGACTTTGCAGGTGGGGGATTTTATTCTGGTGAATAAGTTCACCTATGGCATTCGGCTGCCGATCATCAACCAGAAAATCGTGCAGTTGAATAATCCTGCACGGGGGGACGTGATGGTATTTCATTATCCGGAAAATCCATCGATTGATTACATCAAGCGCGTGGTCGGTCTGCCTGGGGATGTGGTCGAATACCGCGACAAGCATCTCTCGATCAACGGGGTGGAACAGGTACAAGTTGCCGACGGGGACTACAATTACGTCGAAAGCGGTCTTAATTTTGTGCATACCGAGCGGCGCGACGAGACGCTGGGCGAACGCCGACACGCGTTGCTGGTCAATCCGGGCATGCCGAATGTGCACTTGAATTCTGTGGCCGAATTCAAGGGGCATGAAAACTGTACTTACAGCGAATCAACGGTGCGCTGTACGGTTCCTGCGGGAAATTATTTTATGATGGGTGATAATCGCGATAACAGTCGCGATAGTCGCTATTGGGGGTTCGTGCCCGATAATCAGATTGTCGGCCGCGCCTTTTTGGTGTGGATGAATTTTTCGGATTTGAAGCGTATCGGTTCGCCCATTTAATCAACAGGAGAGCATGCTATGAATACGTTGAAGCGGCAGCGCGGTCTGAGTTTTTCCGGATTTATTTTCGGCGCTTTTCTGCTGGTGCTGGTCAGCACAATGGGTCTTAAGTTGATTCCGGTGTATATGCAAAACGGTGAAATCAACAAGTTGTTTGCCACGATAGCTAACGATCCGGAGATGCAAAAAGCTTCGATGCGGGATATTCGGCTGTCATTTAGCCGGCGTGCTTCGATCGATAATATCACTGCGATTAAGGCTGAGGATATCGAAATCGATACCAGTTCGGGACGTCCTGTCTTGAGCGCGAGTTATACGGTAAAAATTCCGCTGGCCGCTAATATCAGTCTCTTAATTGACTTTAACAGTGCGTCCAGATAAAGGCTACACAGCGCTGTGCCGCCAGTTGGGGTATGTATTTATACAGCCCCAATTGCTGCAGCGCGCACTGACGCATCGCAGTTTTGCACCCGATCACAACGAACGGCTGGAGTTTCTGGGCGACAGCATTTTAGGCTGCGTGATCGCCAAACATCTGTTCAGCGAACATCCGGATTTGACCGAAGGGGATTTGTCGCGTTTAAGATCCAATCTGGTCAAGGAATCCACCCTGGTGTTATTTGCGCAGCAACTCAATCTGGGCGCTCAGTTGAAACTGGGCGAGGGGGAGTTGAAGAGCGGCGGTCATAAACGTCCGTCGATCCTGGCCGATGCCGTCGAAGCCCTGTTCGGCGCCATTTTTATCGATGGCGGTTATGTCGCGGCTGAGGCGGCGGTGTTAAATTTGTTTGTGCCCTACCTTGCGAAGGTGGATATGAAGACACTGGGCAAGGATGCAAAGACGTTGTTGCAGGAATATCTGCAGGGCAGGCGGCAACTTTTACCTGTCTACAGCGTGGTCGATACGCTGGGGGTCGCACATGAGCAATTGTTTCAGGTGGAATGCACGATTCCATCGCTCAAAATATCTACACGGGGAGCGGGTACCAGCCGCCGAAACGCCGAACAACAGGCGGCACTTGCTGCCTATCAATTAATTGGAAAAAACAATGACTGAAGAAACAACAAACGCGCCGGATGACTCCTATCGCAGCGGCTATATCGCCATCGTAGGTCGCCCGAATGTTGGTAAATCCACGCTGCTCAACCATCTTATCGGGCAGAAAATCAGCATTACCTCGCGCAAGGCGCAAACTACGCGTCACCGGATCAACGGGATTTACACCGATGATCATTCGCAATTCGTGTTTGTCGATACGCCGGGCTTTCAGCTTAAGCATCTCAATGCGCTCAATCGCGGGATGAATCGCGTGGTGACCAGCAGTTTGCGTGATGTTCAGGTCGTAATGTATGTGCTGGAAGCGTTACGCTACGATGAGCGGGATCAGGAAGTCTTGAAACTGTTGCCGGATAATCGTCCTGTGTTGCTGGTGATCAACAAGATTGATGAAGTGGCGGACAAGGGGCAGCTGTTTGATTTTGCCGAGCGCATCGCAAAAGATTTTAAATTCGCTGATATCGTACCGGTCAGCGCGAAATTCGGCAAAAAGATCGAAGAGTTACGCGATACCTTGCGCAGCTTCCTGCCTGAAGGCGGGCTGATCTATGATGCGGATGATGTCACCGATCGCAGTGAACGATTTTTGGCCTCAGAAATCCTGCGTGAAAAGGTCTTCCGCTTCACCGGTGAAGAATTGCCTTATTCTGTGAGCGTTGTGATCGAAAAATTCGAGATGGACAAGAAACTGCGCCGCATCAGTGCCGCCATTCTGGTGGATAAGGAAGCGCACAAGGCGATGCTGCTCGGCAAAAAAGGCGAGAAAATCAAGGAAATCGCGACTCAGGCGCGTCTTGATATGGAAAAATTGTTCGACGGCAAGGTGTTTCTCGAAGTGTTCATCAAAGTTCGCAGCGGTTGGGCCGACGACTCGCGCATCCTGCAAACCTTAGGATACGAATAAATCAATTGATAATTGATAAGTTTTTAGAATGACAACCCGGCAAAACAGGCATCAGGATGAGTTGGCGTTTGTTTTGCACAGCCACCCGTTCAGGGAAACCAGCCTGTTGCTCGATGTCTATAGCCGGGAATACGGCAGGCTGGCGATTGTGGCGCGCGGTGCGCGGCGTCCGAGATCGGCATTGCGCGGCGTGCTGATGAGTTTTCAGCCGCTGCGGCTGTCGTGGTTCGGCAAGGGGGAAGTGCGCACGCTGCACAGCGCGGAGTGGCAGGGCGGTCAGCCTTATTTGCAGGGCAGGGCGCTGATGTGCGGCTTTTATCTCAACGAGTTGCTGATTAACCTGCTCGCGCGGGACGATGCGCATGAGCAGCTGTTCGATTATTACCGTGCGACGCTGTATCGGCTGGCGCACGAGACAGACCATGCCGCGACCTTGCGCTGTTTTGAAAAACATTTGCTGCAGGAACTGGGGTATGCGCTGGATCTTGAAACTGACGCCGCTAGCGGCAGTCCGGTACAGGCAGAAAAAACTTACCGCTATTTTGTCGAGCGGGGTGCGTCAGCCGATACGCCTGACAATCACAGCGGGATGAAAATTGCCGGACACACGTTGTTGTCCATGGCGGTAGATGATTACAGCGACCCTGTTGTGGCGCAACAGAGCAAACAACTGATGCGCATGCTGCTGGGCCATCATCTGGGTGGAAAACAACTGCATACGCGAGAATTAATTAAGGACCTGCAAAAATTATGATCAAATTAGGACTGAATATCGATCACGTCGCCACCTTGCGTCAGGCAAGGGGGGCGCGATATCCGAATCTGGTACGCGCAGCGCTGATCTGCGAGGAAGCGGGCGCGGATGCGATCACGATCCATCTGCGCGAAGACCGCCGTCACATTCAGGATGCGGACGTCGAGGTCTTGCGCGGCATGCTGCAAACCCGCATGAATCTCGAATGTGCGGTAACGGAAGAGATGATCGCCAACGCGTTGCGCATCAAGCCGCACGATCTGTGTCTGGTGCCTGAACGCCGCGAGGAACTCACGACCGAAGGCGGGCTGAATGTGCTGCGCTATTTCGATGAAGTAAAGTCGGCTTGCGAGCGCTGTGCCGACGCGGGTATTCGGGTGTCGTTGTTCATCGATGCGGATAACGCGCAGATCGACGCGGCGGTGCGTGCGGGTGCGCCCGTGATTGAACTGCATACCGGCAAATACGCCGATGCGGACAGCGTGCCGGCGCGGGCGTATGAACTGGAACGCATCCGTGCCGCAGTTGAATATGCTCATGCGCAAGGGTTGCAGGTCAACGCAGGGCACGGCTTGCATTACCATAATGTACAGGCCATCGCTGCCATTCCCAATATCATCGAACTCAATATCGGCCATGCGATTATCGCCGAGTCCGTGTTTATCGGCCTGGATGCCGCAGTGCGAAAAATGAAGGCGTTGATCACGCAGTCATGATTTTTGGTATCGGAACGGACATCGTCGAATACGATCGTATTGCTGCGATGTGGCAGCGGCACGGTGAACGGCTGGCGCAGCGTTTGCTCAGTGAGTCTGAAATGCCGGAGTTTCATGCCCATGCGCATCCCGCCCGTTTTCTGGCCAAGCGATTTGCAGCCAAAGAAGCCTTTGCTAAGGCTGCGGGCAGCGGGTTGAGGCATCCGGTGAGCTTGAGCCGTATCTCGGTGACGCACGACGGCTTGGGCAAGCCGGTGCTGCAATTCGATACGCTATTGCGTGCGTATCTCGCGCAGCTGGGTATTTGTGCGCATCATCTGTCCATCAGCGATGAACGCAACACCATCGTTGCCTTTGTCGTGCTGGAAACTATTTAAATATTGGAGTGGTTATGGGTTTAGGGCCGGTAATGCTGGATGTGTTGGGGACGCAACTGACGGATGACGATAGAGTCCGCCTGTTGCATCCGCTGGTGGGCGGGGTGATTTTGTTCAAGCGCAATTACGAGTCGCCGGCGCAACTGATCGAGTTAACTTCATCGATACGCGCGCTGCGCTCAACACCTTTGTTAATTGCCGTGGATCATGAAGGCGGTCGGGTGCAGCGTTTCAGGGACGGGTTTACCCGCATCCCGCCGATGCGCGAACTGGGCCGGATTTGGGACCGCCATCCGCAGCGCGCGCGCCATCTGGCGCAGCAGGCAGGCTTTGTGATGTCGTCAGAGTTGCGCGGGTGCGGCGTGGATTTTAGTTTTACGCCGGTGCTGGATGTGGACTATGAGCAAAGCGGAGTCATCGGCGATCGCGCGTTTCACAGCGATCCTCAGGCAATTGCTGAATTGGCGCATCACTTGCTGCTGGGGCTAAAACAAGGCGGTATGCACACCGTCGGCAAGCATTTTCCGGGACACGGGTTCGTCGCGGCCGATTCGCATCTGGCGATTCCTGTCGATGAGCGCGAGTTTGTCGATATCGAGCTGTGTGATCTTGTGCCGTTCAGGCAAATGATCAATTTCGGCCTGACTGCGGTGATGCCGGCCCATGTCATCTATCCTAAGGTCGATGCACGTCCTGCGGGATTTTCGCCTGTCTGGCTGAAGGAAATTTTGCGCGGGCAGTTAGGGTTTGAAGGCTGCATTTTCAGCGATGATTTGTCTATGGAAGGAGCGACGGTTGCCGGCGGTATCGTGCAGCGCGCGTCAGCGGCTTTAAATGCAGGATGCGACATGGTGGTGGTGTGCAATAAGCCTGAATCGGCCGATGAACTGCTGGCCGGCTTGCATTGGGATATGCCAGCGGTGAGTCGCGCACGCATCATCCATATGCGCGGTGCCCACCATCCTGTACCGATGGCCAGCTTGCATGAGCATCCTGAGTTCTTAAAAGCCTTACAGGAAGTCGCGAGCATCGGGGTCAGTTCCCCCGAATTGCCATTGGCATAGCTTTTTCCCATGGTGCTTGAGATAATGAGCGCCCGAAATTCGTCATAGCATTCAGGTATAGATAACATGAGTGAATTACAAGCAGCGTTGCTGGCAATCGGTGTGGGTGTCGTGGTCGCGGTATATCTGTTTGGCTGGTGGAAACAGCGCCAGTACAACCGGAAATTCGGGGCGGCTTTCCGGCAAAGTCACGACGATGCGCTGTATCAGACCAATGCCCCCCAACCGACACCCGAGGCGCTGGATGAACTCGTCATGATCAACGACGATGCGATTCCTGACGAAGTCGTGGTGCCCGTCGCGGTTGAGATGCCCCCTGAGGTCACGCCAAATGTGAATGAACCTTGTCCCCTGCTCGACGGGCGCAGTGATTTTATTATCAGCTTGCGACCCGCTGAACCTTCATTTGCGTCGATTCTGGACGGACTGTGGCAGCGAAAATTTGATTTTCGTAAGCCGCTGCAGGTAGTCGGGCTGAGTGCGCGTACGGGGCAGTGGGAGCGTGTTATCGCTGAGAGTCCGATGCTGTATGTGCAGTTCAATATTGCGCTGCAACTGGTTGACCGGAGCGGGGTCATCAGCGTCGCTAAACTGGGCGATTTTCGTGATTTGGTATTGGGTATTGCAAAATCTGTCGGGGCCGATACGACGGTGCCGGAGATACTGGAGACGCATTGCGCCGCACAGGGTTTAGATACGCTTTGTGCCGAGCTCGATCAGATGGTCGGCATTAATTTGTTGCCGCCGGGCGAGCGCTTGCTCAATGGCGAAAAAATTGCCGATGCCGTCGCACTGCATGGCATGACGCTTGAATCTGATGGCGCTTTTCATTTGTCGAACAGTTCGGGAAACAGTCTGCTTACGCTGATTAACAAGGATACTAAACCCTTTCAGCACCATAGTCTGGCGCAGTTCACCACGGGTGGAATTACGCTGATGCTGGATGTGCCACGGGTGGAAAATCCTGCCGCAAACTTTGATTTGATGGTGCAGATCGCCCGCGATCTGGCGCGCGATTTACAAGTCAATCTGGTTGACGATCATCGTGTGCAGTTGACTGATGCGGGATTGGCAAAGATACGTGCTCAGATCGTCGAGGTCGAAGCGAAAATGTGTGAGAATAATCTGATTCCCGGCAGCACGCAGGCGCTCCGGTTATTCTCCTGATGGCGTCAGTCGTACAGCAACGCATTAAGGCGTTGCGCAGCGAAATCGAAGCGCATAATTACCGGTATTACGTGCTGGATGCCCCCGCGGTGTCCGATGCCGGTTACGACACGTTGTTTCGTGAACTGCAACTGCTTGAAGCACAACACCCCGAGTTTTTAACGTCAGATTCGCCCACCCAGCGGGTGGGTGCCGCACCGCTTAAATATTTTGCCGAGGTGCCGCATCGCACGCCGATGCTCTCGCTCAATAATGCTTTCAGCGCCGATGAGGTCATTGCTTTCGATGCGCGCGTTCGCGATGCGCTGGGTATCGATGTGGTGGAGTATGCGGTCGAGCTGAAGTTTGACGGGCTGGCCATTAATCTCAGTTACCGCAACGGCATTTTTGTGCAGGGAGCGACCCGCGGCGACGGGAGTACCGGCGAGGACGTCACAGAAAATTTGCGTACGGTGCGCAGCATCCCGTTAAGACTCAAAGACAGGGATGGCGAACTGCTGTGTGCCGATGTCGAGGTGCGCGGTGAAGTGCTGATGTTTACCCGCGATTTCGATTTGTTGAATGAACAGCAGCGTTTGAACGGCGAAAAAGAATTTGTTAATCCGCGCAATGCAGCAGCCGGCTCTTTGCGTCAGCTCGATTCTGCCGTCACAGCGACGCGTCATCTGAGTTTTTATGCCTACGGTGTTGGATTGTGCGATGGCGTTAATTTGTCCGGTAAGCACGATTTGCAAATGGCGCAGCTGGCCAATTGGGGGATACCGGTTGCCGCTCAGCGCAGCACAGTACAAGGCGTCGCCGGTTTGCTTAACTATTACAAAGAAATGGGCGCGTTGCGCGCCGCGCTGCCGTTTGCCATTGACGGTGTGGTGTACAAGGTCAACGACATCGCCCAGCAGCAGATGCTGGGGTTTGTCTCGCGTGCCCCGCGCTTTGCCATCGCGCATAAATTTCCTGCCGAAGAAGCCATGACTACGCTGCTGGATATCGATGTGCAGGTAGGTCGTACCGGTGCGCTGACGCCCGTTGCCAGGCTTGCGCCCGTCTTCGTCGGCGGTGTGACGGTGACCAATGCGACGCTGCACAACGAGGACGAGATACGCCGTAAGGATGTGCGTATCGGCGATACGGTCATCGTGCGCCGCGCAGGCGATGTGATTCCTGAAGTTGCGCGCGTGGTGCTAGATCGCCGCCCGCCCGATGCCCGGGAGTTTTCGATGCCGCAGGCCTGCCCTGTGTGCGGCTCTCACGTTGTGCGTGAGGAAGATGCGGCGGCGTGGCGCTGCACGGGTGGTTTGTTTTGTCCTGCACAGCGCAAACAGGCGTTGCTGCATTTCGCCGGACGTCGCGCGATGAATATCGACGGGCTGGGCGATAAACTGGTCGAGCAGCTGGTGGATGCTCAGCGGATCAGCACACCGGCAGATCTTTATACGCTGGGTATGTCCTCTATCGTTACGCTCGAACGGATGGGGGGGAAATCGGCGCTTAATCTACTCGATGCGATCGAGGCCAGCCGTAAGACTACGCTTGCCCGCTTCCTGTTTGCGCTGGGAATACGCAATGTCGGTGAAACAACGGCCAGGGATCTTGCACAACATTTTGGTGCGCTGGATGCGATAATGCTGGCTGATGCCGAGCGCCTGCAGCAGGTGCGCGATGTGGGGCCGGTGGTCGCACAAAGCATGGTTGAATTTTTTGCCGAGGCACATAATCGGTCGGTGATAGCGCAACTGCGTGAGGCTGGTGTGCATTGGGATGAGCATACGCCCGAACCGATGGAAGACCGGATTTATACCGGAAAAACCTTTGTGCTCACGGGTACGCTTGCGAGTTTGTCCCGTCAGCAGGCAAAAGAGCGACTCGAAGCGTTAGGGGCTAAGGTGAGCGGGAGTGTATCGAAAAAAACAGATTTTGTGGTGGCAGGTTCAGACAGCGGCAGTAAACTCGAACGTGCGATGGAGTTGGGCGTTGCAGTGCTGAATGAGCGTGAATTTATATTATTGATCGAGGGGAAATAATGACAAGACCGTTAAAAATCATCCGCAAGGCCGTTTTTCCGGTAGCAGGCATGGGGACGCGATTTTTGCCGGCGACCAAGGCCAGCCCTAAGGAAATGATGGCGATTGTGGATAAGCCTCTGATTCAATATGCAGTTGAAGAAGCCGTTGCCGCCGGTGTGACAGACATGATTTTTGTTACCGGGCGCAGTAAGCGTTCGATCGAGGATCATTTCGATACCGCTTACGAACTGGAAGCGGAGCTGGAGAAGAAGGGCAAGCTCGAACTGCTGCGGCTGACGCAGGAAGTTATTCCTGAAGGCGTTAATTGCATCTATATCCGTCAGTCCGAGCCGCTGGGACTGGGGCATGCTGTGCTCTGCGCGCAACCGGTGATCAAGAACGAGCCGTTTGTGGTGATTCTGGCGGACGATTTCATGGTCAGCGATGTCTCTGTGACCCGTCAAATGGTTGAGGTGTTTGATCGCCACCACAGCTCTGTACTGGGCGTGCAGGATGTGCCGCGTGAATTGACACGCCAGTACGGTATTGTCAGCAGCGCACGCGTGAATCATGAGCTAGAACAAGTGACAGGGATCGTCGAAAAGCCGCGCCCTGAAGATGCTCCGACGACCTTGGCTGTCGTGGGACGCTATGTACTCACGCCGCGTATTTTTCATCACCTGCACAGAGTCGGCAAAGGAACGGGTGGCGAAATTCAGCTGACCGACGGGATAGCGGCGCTGATTGAGGAAGAACGCGTACTGGCATACCGGTATAAAGGCACGCGCTACGATTGTGGCTCGAAAATTGGATTTTTACAGGCGACTGTTGCGATGGGACTCGTGCATCCGGAAGTCAAAGAGCAATTTGCCGAGTATCTGAAAAGTCTGAAGGTGTCCTGAACGATGCACGATCAGCGCGCCCGTGAAGTTTTGCAGCAGGCGGAGCTGCTGTGTCCGGAAGCGCACGTGCAAGCTGCACTGCACAAGGTGGCGGATGAAATCAACGCAGCCCTGGCAGGGCATTTTCCGCTGGTGTTGTCGGTGATGGGCGGGGCGGTGGTGTTTTCCGGGCAGTTGTTGCCGCTGCTGAATTTCCCGCTTGATTTCGATTATGTGCACGTATCGCGTTACGGGGATGCGCGGGCCGGTGGTGCGATGCACTGGAAGGTCGCACCCCATGAGTCGGTGAAGGGGCGTGTTGTCTTGCTGGTAGACGATATTCTGGATGAGGGGCATACCCTGGCGGCTTTGCGTGAACGCGTCATGTCGCTTGGGGCTAAAGCCTGTTACAGCGCGGTGTTCGCCGATAAGCAACACGGCAGGCCTAAACCTGTCGCGGCCGACTTCGTGGGGCTTGTTGTGCCTGACCGCTTTGTGTTCGGTTATGGCATGGACATTGAAGGGCTGTGGCGAAATTTGCCTGCAGTGTATGCGGTCAGAAATCAGGATTGAGATCCTGAATCCTAAAAAGGTATTTATATGTTGGCAATCATAGGTGGTCGCGGCCTGACGGAACTGGCCAATCTGAAAATCACCCACCGGCAGGTGATGCGCACGCCGTTTGGCGAGCCGTCTTGTGCTTTTTTGTTCGGCACGCTCAATGAGCATGAGGTAATTTTTCTCGCGCGTCACGGTTACGGTTATACCATCCCGCCACATCTGGTGAATTATCGTGCCAATCTGTGGGCATTGCGCGAACAGGGCGTAAATGAAGTGATTTCGGTGACGACTGTGGGCGGTATTCGTGGCGATCTGACTCCCGGATTGCTGGTGGTGCCGGATCAGGTGATCGATTACACGCATGGACGTGATTGCACGTTTTTCAACTCCCGCAACACCAGTTATAAGAACATCGATTTTACTCAACCTTATGATGCGGTGCTGCGCGCGCGCATTTTGCATAGTGCCCGGCAGGTTCAGCAACCGTGTCTGGATGGCGGTACCTATGCCGCGACGCAGGGGCCGCGTCTGGACAGTGTCGCCGAGGTTAATCGCTATGAGCGCGATGGTGCCGATATGGTCGGGATGACCGGCATGCCGGAGGCTGCGCTGGCAAGGGAACTTGATCTTGCCTATGCCTCGATGGCGGTGGTGGTCAATTATGCGGCGGGGCGGGGCGACAGTCAGTTCGCGATTAATATGGAGTCGGTTAATGCGACGGCCCGAAGTGCAATGGGGCGGGTGCGCACAATTTTGGAACGTGTTTGTACGGATGAGGGGTGTTATGGCGATTAAGCCTGTATTACGCATGGGGGACGTGCGCCTGCTGGAGGTTGCAAAGCCGGTGACAGATTTTGCTGCACTGCCGGGATTGTTGAGCGATATGCAAGATACCATGCAGGCGATGAACGGGGCGGGACTTGCCGCGCCACAGATCGGGGTGGGATTGCGTGTGGTTATTTTTGGTGCTGAGGAAAGTGCACGTTATCCGGACGCTGGATCGGTACCCTATACCGTGCTGATTAACCCCGTTGTGACACCGATCGATGACCTGATGGAAGATGACTGGGAAGGCTGTTTGAGTGTACCCGGTCTCCGGGGGCGTGTTGCCCGCTACCACGCGATTCGTTATCAGGGTGTTGATGAAAAAGGCTGTCCGATAGACCGCAGCGTCAGCGGTTTTCACGCAAGGGTGGTGCAACACGAATGCGATCATCTCGATGGCGTTTTATACCCGATGCGCATGACCGACCTGCGCAATTTTGGCTATAAGGACGTGTTGTTCCCCGACGATTTGCACCAGGACGAATAACATGGTGGCACATCAGCAATCTCGCGTGATGCGCAATCTTTTGATTGCACTGCTTTTATTGGTTGCGGTGTTTGTGATTGGCACGGTTGGTTACCATATTCTGGGCGGGTGGCAGCACTCGTGGGTGGATTGCTTTTATATGACGTTCATCACGATCTCGACCATCGGTTTCGGTGAGATTGTCGATGTGTCTCAATACCACTACGGACGGCTGTTTACCGTATTGATCGGCATGTCAGGTATCGGTGTGTTGGGTTACGTGCTCTCTACTTTTACGGCTTTTATGCTCGAAAGTGATATTAATGTGGCCTGGCGGAGAAAGAAGATGCAGAAAAAAATCGCACAATTGAAGAATCACTATATCGTATGCGGTGTAGGTCTTGTGGGCCGGAATGTCGCGCATGAGCTTGAGCTGACCGGCAGGCCTTTTGTAGTAATTGAAAGTGACATGAAAGTGATCCAGCGTTATCTGGATACGCACCCGGAACAGCTTTATCTGCAAGGGGATGCGACCGATAACGATGTGCTGCTCGAAGCTGGTGTGATGGATGCCAAAGGCGTATTTGCCGTGGCGCACGATGATAGCGCGAATCTCGTGATCAGTTTGAGCGCTAAACAGCTCAACCCCGGTTTGCGCGTTGTGGCGCGCTGCCACGATATGAAAAATGCGGAAAAGACCCGCAGGGTAGGCGCTGATGAAGTTATCTCACCGGATTACAGCGGCGGACTGAGCCTCGTTTCTGCAATGGTACGACCCAATGTGATGAATTTTCTGGACGAGATGTTCAAATCGGATAGTAAGTTACGCATGGAGGAAATACTGATTCCTGAGAATCTGGAAAATCAGACTCTGCATGTTTTGTATCATGAGAATAAGGATTGTATGGTGCTGGCCATTCAGCGCAACGGCGTCTGGCAGTACAATCCTTCATCGAATTACCATTTGCAACAGGGGGATGTGTTGATGGTGATGACGACGCCGCAAGGCCGCACGCGGCTTGAACAATTGATCCGGGGAGAGCTGAGTGTCTAGAGGCGTTCCGGCAGGCATGGGCTGATTAGTCGTAATCGACGTCTTGCTCCAGACCCGCATGATAGTTTTGAATTTCGGTAACCATTGTTTTTATTCGGGTTTTCGACAGGATTTTTTTGACCAGAGTATCGCGATACTCATCCATGCGCGCAGACAGCCAGGGTTGATGCGCGGCTGGAATTTTTGCCAAAAATTTATCCCAGTTGCCATTCACATCAGGCGTTGATTTGCGGGCGCGCTGGATCAGGTTTTCGATCTCTTTTTGTCCGGTACGCGCGACAATCCGGCCATCCCCTGTAATGGCAAAAATGACCGAAATGGAGATCACGGCATTGGCATCGAGCTCCCGGTCATTGACTGGGCCTGCGAAATGATTTTTACGCAACCATTTTGCGCAATCGATAATGCTTTGGTTCTCGCTGCGGGCTCGATATTCACGGCGGTAGTCTTCATCGCCACTCCAGTTGCTGTTGGGTTCTGCACGGCACAGTTCCGAAAGCAGCGCCTTGATATTGCGCTGCTGGATATACGGATCGCTGTCAAAATCCGTGACCATGGTCTGCGATGGCATCAGCGCCAGCGCTTTGATATGCCGGAATCCCGCCTGAAACACCTGTTCTGCGCCCTGTGACAGCAGGAAATTCAGTTCTGAATCGGCGTGGTGCGGGATTTCTGCCTGACTGAGCCCCAGCGAAATACAGCCCGTTGTCAGATGGAGTGCCTCCTGCAGGCCTTCCGCGGTGCGCTCATTGGTAAATTTTTTAGCGACCAGCACCGTGATTCCGGATAATTCCTCGATGAGTGCATCGGCTTGTGCATCGACGCGCGTCCGTTGCGCTAAAGTTTCCAGGGCCACGAGCAAATTAGGCTGGCGTTTGGTGAAGCTTGCGAGTTTCATCAGCGTAGCATCCGCTTATGAAAAAATATCTTCGCCCATGCTCGGACGGTTGCGCTGTTTTTTGCTGACAGGGACTTGTTTGCGCAGCCGGATCAGCAGGGCTTGCGTGCTGCGCGGTGTTGCATATTCGTAGCCATATCCGTAGCCGTAGGGATCGTCACCTTCGTCAGGTTGTACGTGCAACTGGTTTTCACCGGGCTGCCAGTCGGGGAAGAGTTCAAAGAGTACGCGATCCCAGGCATCGGTATCGCTTCTGGCGATGGCCAGCGCGAGCGGAATGATGTCGTGATCCGAGGTGGTTTGCCCGGCCATATGCGGGCCGCGTGCTTCGATATCGTTGGCAAGCTCAATGATATCATCGATGGCGGTCGAGAGCAGGGTGGCAAAGGCCGTGGTTCCCCAGTCTGTTGCGAGTGCTTCATTGATCAGCGCGGTGCGGCGGTCCAGATCGTCGCTTGCGAACAGGACGCCGTGAATATGCGCGAATAGCGATTCGGCGAGCATTTCCGGTTCATCTTCGATCTGCTCTATATTCCATACCGCCGGGAAATAGGCCAGACTCTGAGCCCAGGCTTTGGGCGAAATCAGTAAGGTTGCCAGCGACAGCTTTCCACCGTCGAAGGCGGCAAGGTGCATTGAGGCCACTTCCGGCGGCATGGCTTCGAGCACTTCAGACACTGCCAGATCGCCAAACTGTTCTGCGGTGTCGCTGAAGGCTTCTTCGGCGTGCTCAGTCGCACCGGAGAGCACCATCTCAGTGACCTGACGGCTCAGCGCGGGGTAGTTGATTTTATCCGGCATTTTGCTCTCCATCGAATAAGTGTTCAATATTGTGGCCCGCTGTGAGCTGATCTTCTTCTTCATCGTCGCCATTGTCGTTTTTACCCAGCGATTCTAACGAGTGATCTTCTTCTGTCCAGCGTTTCGGGTTTTTGTACAAAAAGGCCGTGATAATCGCGCGGCGTGCCAGTTCGGGCCGGCTCGCAGCTACCGCGATGACAGCGCGACCTGCCGCATCGTCGTTGCAGGCCACCATGCTGAGCACCTTTGCGGTATCGCCCTGATCATAGTGCTCGCATTGGGTGAACAGGCCGGGGATATCGATAAAGCGCAGGTGATCTACCAGCGCGAAGGCCAGCAGGTTCACGTCATCAATTTCCGAGCCGTTGGCGAATTCGTCGATCAGCGACTTGACCACTTTGGCATAGGTTTTACGGTCAGGCGGATCGCCCAGCGTATCTTCGATTTGTATGCCTAGTTCCCGGGACTGGTAGGCGAATTCAGCGTGTATTTTCTTCATAAATTTGCAATCTTAATTGACTGAGCCTGAGTTGGCTTTGCACCGCTGATACAACGAATGCCACAATGCGGATGCTGCTTCCTCAGGATCAATGATGATTTTGTTGTTGATGCTCTGATTGTATTCCGCTCTTTTGGCAGGATCTGACAGCAAATCATAGGCGGCCTGAATGGCGTTGAATCGATTCAGCGAATTCGGATGCTCGTTTCTGTCCGGATGATGCCGCATGGCCAGCGAGCGATAAGCCTTCTTTATTTCATCGCTAGAGGCGGTCGGTGATACGCCAAGGATATTGTACAGATTTTCCAATGCAGGCCTCCTGTTAAGCGCGCATTCTACGCCGGAATTGATTCGGGGCAGGCATAGCGCCTGCCCCTGTCATGTAAGCGTTAACGGCTTACCAGTTCTTTCAGTACAAACGGCAGAATGCCGCCTGCGCGGTAGTAATCCACTTCGATCGGGGTATCGATGCGCAGCAGCAAGGGGACTTGCAGCGTTGTGCCATCGTTGCGGGTAATGGTCAGCGTCACGTCCTGCTGTGGTTGCAACACGCCTGCAATGCCGCCGATGTCGAAACGTTCATCGCCTGTCAGACCCAGGCTTGCAATCGAGGTGTCGCCCTTGAATTGCAGTGGCAATACGCCCATGCCGACCAGATTGCTGCGGTGGATGCGCTCGTAAGATTTGGCAATCACGGCCTTGACCCCGAGGAGTTGCGTGCCCTTAGCCGCCCAGTCGCGAGACGAACCCGTGCCGTACTCTTCACCGGCAAAGATCACGGTGGCCGTGCCCTCGTTGATGTAGCTCATCGCCGCATCGTAGATTGCGGTCTGCTCACCCTTATACAGGGTATAGCCACCTTCAATGCGACTGCCGTCGCTGTTCGCCGGCAGCATCAGGTTTTTGACGCGCACGTTAGCGAAGGTGCCGCGCATCATGACCTCGTGATTGCCGCGTCGTGAGCCGTAGCTGTTGAAGTCCCGCATGCTGACGCCGTGTTCCTGCAAATATTTACCGGCCGGCGTCGAAGGCCTGAAGCTGCCAGCCGGGCTGATGTGGTCGGTCGTGACCGAATCACCGAAGATCGCCAGCGCGCGCGCACCCGAAATATTGCCTGCGACCGGTACGGCGGCATCGAAGAACGGCGGACGGGCGATATAGGTAGAATCATCCCATTGGTACAGCTCTCCCGTCGGTGCGGTAATCGCATTCCACAGCGGCAGATCGCGCGTCAGATCGGAATACAGTGCGCGGTAGACGGCAGGGTCGGCGGCAAAGTGGCTCACTGCCTGAATTTCTTCATTGGTGGGCCAGATGTCTTTCAAAAAGACCGGTTTGCCATTCTTGTCTGTGCCCAGCGCTTCGGTATCGAGATCGATGTTCATTTTTCCTGCGATCGCATAGGCGACGACCAGCGGCGGGGAGGCTAAGAAATTGGCCTTGATGTTGGCGTGAATGCGCGCCTCAAAATTGCGGTTGCCCGACAATACTGCCGCTGCGATCAGATCATTTTTGACGATGGTCTCTTCGATATGCGGCTCCAGCGGGCCTGAGTTGCCGATGCAGGTGGTGCAACCATACGCTGCGACGCTAAAACCCAGTTGCTCCAGATAGGGCAGCAGGCCGGCATTGGTCAGATATGCCGTTACGACACGGGAACCGGGCGCCAAGGTCGTTTTGATATGCTTTTTGACCGACAGGCCTTTTTCAACCGCTTTTTTCGCCAGAAGTCCTGCGGCTAACAATACGCTCGGATTGGAGGTGTTAGTGCAGGACGTGATCGCTGCGATCAAGACGTCACCGTTGCCGATTGCAACGTCATCGTGGCCGGTCGCGAAGCGCTGTGTTAATTTTTCAGCCGGCTGATTGAAGCCATTTTGTGCAGTCGGTTTGGAAAAAAGCGTGTTGAACGTGTCCGCCATGGACGACAGTGCGATGCGATCTTGCGGGCGTTTAGGTCCTGCAAGCGAGGGTGTGATCGTGGACAGATCGAGTTCGACCACGTTGCTGTAGTCAATTTGTCCTGTCTCTGGGATACCGAACAGGCCCTGTGCTTTGAAGTAGGACTCGAAGGCATCGAGTTCAGCTTCGGTGCGTCCTGTATTGCGCATGAAGTTAACGGTGACCTCATCGACCGGGAAGAATCCCATGGTCGCGCCGTATTCCGGTGCCATGTTAGCGATCGTCGCGCGGTCAGGCAGCGTCAATGATTTTGTGCCTGTGCCGAAAAATTCGACGAACTTGCCGACGACCTTCTGGCTGCGCAGCAGTTCGGTGACGGTCAGCACGAGATCGGTCGCGGTCACGCCTTCGCGCAAAGCGCCTGTCAGATTTACGCCGACGACGTCAGGCGTCAGGAAATAAACCGGTTGGCCCAGCATACCGGCTTCCGCCTCGATGCCGCCCACGCCCCAGCCGACGACGCCGATGCCGTTGATCATGGTGGTGTGGGAATCCGTGCCGACCAGCGTGTCAGGATAGGTTACGCCATCCTTTTGCACGACGCCACGCGCCAGATATTCGAGATTGACCTGATGCACGATGCCGATGCCAGGGGGGACGACCTTGAACGTATCGAAGGCCTGCATACCCCATTTCATGAATTTATAGCGCTCGGTGTTGCGCTCGAATTCCATCTCCATGTTGACCTTGAGCGCATCCGGATTGTTGTAGCTGTCAATTTGCACCGAGTGATCGACGACCAGATTGACCGGAACCAAGGGTTCGATGATCTTGGGATCACACCCCTGGGCTGCGGCTGCATCGCGCATTGCAGCCAGATCGGCCAGCAGCGGCACACCCGTGAAGTCCTGCAGCACGATACGCGCGACTACGAAGGGGATTTCCTCGGTGCGCGGTGCATTGGGCTGCCAGTTCGCCAGTTCACGGATATGGGACTCAGCGATTTTTTTGTCGTCGTAATTGCGCAGCACTGCCTCTAACACGATGCGGATGGATACCGGCAGGCGTGATATTTTGCCGATGCCGGCCGCTTCCAGCGCGGGCAGCGAGTACAGCGTGCCTGTTGCACCGCTGGCGAGGTTGAAAGAAGTTCGGGTGTTGAACAAATTATGCGACATGGCAAAGGCTCCGGATACGCGAGATGAAGTGGGAATTATATATTGCAGGCAGACTGAATTTTTTCCGGCGCAACCAGCCGCCGGGTCAAACCCGGGCTATTTGACCGGTGGCGCTTCCTTCTTTGGTTTTTTTACTTCCTTATTTTTGCGCTGTTGACCTTTGGCCATGATGCTTCTCCTTTTAGGTGAACGAATAGTAACTCTGTGCGATTATAGGCGGCTATGGGTCAGATTTCTACACGCGTGCCCATTTCGATGACGCGATTAGTCGGGATTTTGAAGAAATCGGCCGCATTCATTGCATTTCTGGACAGCGCCATGAATAAGCGTTCACGCCATTTCATCATGCCGGGGTTGGGGGCGGACACGATCATCGCGCGGGAAATGAAGAACGAGGTCGTCGTCATGTCGAACGGCAGCCCCCAGGATGAACAAAGTTCAAGGGCGGCCGGCAGATCCGGTCTTTCCATGAAACCGTAGAAGACCCTCACGCGGTAAAAATTATTTCCCAAATCATTAACCAGGATGCGGTTGCCTTTCGTGACGTAGGGTTTGTCCTCGACGATCACCGTCAGTAGTATGTTGCGTTCGTGCAACACCTGATTGTGTTTGAGATTATGCAGCAAGGAGGAGGGTGCGCCATCGCCCGTGCCGGTCAGAAATACCGCTGTGCCGTGCACCCGGCTGATTGAATCTGAACTGTCCAGTACGACCTGGATAGGAACGGCTTTGCGGGCAATTTCAGCAAACAGTAACTGGCGTCCGCGCTTCCAGGTCGTGAGCACGGTGAAGGAAATGACCGCCATGCCGAGCGGGAACCAGCCGCCTTGCGGAATTTTCATTGCATTAGCTGAAAAGTAGGCTAGGTCGACGCAAAAGAAGGTGCCAATCAAGATAAACACCAGCGGGGGGGACCAGCGCCAGGCGACCAGCACGAAGGCGATCAGTATCGTGTCGATCATCATCGTGCCGGTGACCGCGATGCCGTAAGCGGACGCGAGATTGCTGGAACTCTGGAAGGTCAGAACCAGAAATACCACCGACAGATACAGCGTCCAGTTGGTCAGCGGGACATAAATCTGACCCTGTGCTTTATCTGAGGTTTGACGGATCTCCATGCGCGGCAAAAAGCCCATTTGCACCGACTGGCTGGCCACCGAGAAAGCACCTGAAATGACGGCCTGCGATGCGATCACGGTGGCGGCGGTCGCAAGCAGCACCATCGGTATCAGTGCCCAGGCGGGTGCTAACAGATAGAACGGATTTTCAATGGCGTGCGGATTTTGCAGCAGCAGCGCGCCCTGACCAAAATAATTCAACACCAGTGCCGGGAGTACGAAGGAGAACCAGGTAAGCCGGATCGGGAATTTTCCGAAGTGCCCCATGTCGGTATACAGCGCTTCGCCGCCAGTGACGGCGAGTACCATGGCACCCAATGCCAGAAAGGAAACCCAGGGGTCAAGGCTTAAAAAATGCCAGGCATAGGCCGGATTGAGTGCCCACAGTACATGGGGTGTCTGTGCGATGGACTGGATGCCGAAGGTCGCAAGACAAGCGAACCAGAAGATCATGATCGGGCCAAAGGCCAGGCCTACGATGCCGGTGCCGTGTTTCTGGATAAAGAACAGCGCCGTCAGCACAATCAGGGTAATGGGCAGGACGAAGGTATTGAACTGCGGCGAGATGACCGTCAGACCTTCCACTGCGGATAAAACCGAGATGGCCGGGGTGATCATGCTGTCGCCATAAAACAAAGTGGCCGCAAATACCCCGAGTACGGTGATGGCCCATCGGGTTTTTGGGCGTTTGGAGGTGAGTTCGCTGACCAGTGCGAGTAATGCCAGTGAACCGCCTTCGCCGCGATTGTCTGCGCGCATGATGACAATCACATATTTGAGCGAGACTAGCAGCATGATGGTCCAGAACATGACCGAGAGCACGCCGAGTATGTTCGCTTCTATCACCGGCAGCGCATGGTGGCCTGAAAAGGTCTCTTTTAGAGCATACAGCGGGCTGGTGCCGATGTCGCCATAGACCACGCCGATTGCGCCCAGCAGCAAAGCGGGCAGTTTTTGTTTTGTCGCACTCATTGGTTTCCCCCTGCTGTTACTTCTCTTGTTTTTTCTCTGTGGAAGAATGATGCCTACATGTGCCGGGTGCGGGAAACAATTGTGTCCTGCTGCGGCTCACAAACAAAATGACCGCTTGCGGTCATTTTGTCATCTGTCGGGTTGAATTACTTGTTCACTGCCGACAGTCGTTCTGCAGCTCTGACCGTATTGGCAACCAGCATGGTGATGGTCATCGGACCCACGCCGCCCGGTACCGGGGTGATGTAGCCCGCTACGGGTTTCACGCTGGCAAAATCCACGTCGCCGCAAAGTTTACCTTCCGCGTTGCGGTTGATGCCCACGTCAATAACGACAGCGCCGGGTTTCACCATGTCGCCTGTGATGAAGTTGGGGCGACCGACAGCGGCGACCAGAATGTCCGCATCCCGAGTGTGTTTGGCCAGATCAACCGTTTTGGAGGTGCAGATCGTGACGGTCGCATTTTTATGCAGCAACAGCAGCGCCATCGGTTTGCCGACGATATTGCTGCGCCCGACGATCACCGCGTGCTTGCCCTCAATACTGATGCCGGTTTTTTCCAGCATCACCATCACGCCATAAGGCGTGCAGGAAGGGAAGGGCGTCTGGCCCGTCACCAGTGCGCCGACATTTTTTTCATGGAAACCGTCTACATCCTTGTCGGGATTGATCGCTTCAATGACTTTATGCGCATCCAGATGTTTTGGCAGCGGCAGTTGCACCAGGATGCCGTGTATCAGCGGATCGCGATTTAACTTCTCGACCTCAGCTAGCAGCGCAGTTTCCGTTGTATCCGCGGGCAGTTCCACGTGTATCGAGTAAAGGCCCAGCTCCGCACAGGCGCGTACTTTGTTGGCCACATATACCTTGGAAGCGGGATCGTTTCCTACGATGATCACCGCCATGCCGGGCGTGATGCCGCGGGCGATCAAGGTGTCTGCGCGGACTTTCCACTCGGCACGCACCTGAGCTGCAATGGCCTTGCCGTCAATGATGTGTGCTGTCATTATTTACCCGCAACT
Organism: Gallionellales bacterium GWA2_54_124; assembly: GCA_001801025.1. GTDB lineage: Bacteria > Pseudomonadota > Gammaproteobacteria > Burkholderiales > Gallionellaceae > Gallionella. The sequence continues at coordinate 132,397 of MGWO01000004.1, read as the reverse complement.
TCTTTTTTGTAGGCGGCCAGACCGTTCGTGATTTCGTTGTGTGCAGCATCAACGCCTTCCCAGCCGCGGATTTTGACCCACTTGCCGGGTTCGAGCGCCTTGTACAGTTCGAAGAAATGCTTGATCTGCTCGAGCGTGATCTTAGGCAGATCTTCGTAGGTTTTGATTTCGTGATACAGCGGAGTGAGCTTATCGGTCGGTACGGCGATAATTTTCGCATCGTCGCCGCCTTCGTCGCTCATCATCAATACGCCAACAGGGCGGCAGGGGATGATTGCGCCGTGTACGATAGGGAACGGGGTGATGACCAGCACATCGACCGGATCGCCATCGTCAGCGATGGTTTCAGGGATGAAGCCGTAGTTACAGGGGTAACGCATCAAGGAGCCGATGAAGCGATCGACGACCAGCACGCCGGATGCCTTGTCTACTTCATATTTGACAGGGTCTGCGTGTTTCGGGATTTCAATGATGACATTGCATTCGTGGGGTAATTTGTTTCCGGGACGGACGTTCAGCAAGCTCATGGCATCTCCTTGGTGTAAGTTGTAATGAAAAGACGGCACAATTATAAGCGATGCGGCGCAGTCGTGTCGTATTCGGTTAAAATGCCTTCATTATAATTTTAAGGAGACGATGTTATGGCTAAGCAACTTATCGGCAAGATGGTTATCGGTCAATCAGGCGGCCCTACAGCGGTGATCAATCAGTCACTGGTAGGCGCGATTCTGGCAGCACGAAAACACGCTTGTATTACCGGTATTCTCGGTGCGCACCATGGCATCGCCGGTATCATGAAGGAAGATTTCATCGATCTGACCACGCAAAGCGTTGAGCAATTAGAGTTGGTTGCGGCAACACCTGCTGCTGCATTGGGTTCGGTGCGTTTGAAACCCGGTCGTGCCGAATGCGAAAAAGTTTTTGAAGTCTTCAAAAAGCACGACGTTCGTTACTTTTTCTACGTGGGCGGCAATGACTCGGCTGAAACGGCGCATATTATCGCCGAGATGGCGAAAGAGGCGAATTACGATTTTTGTACCGTGCATATCCCCAAGACCATCGATAACGATCTGAAGGTGACCGATCACTGCCCGGGCTTTGCGTCTGCTGCCCGCTTTGTTGCGCTGGCCTTCATGGGGGACGACCGCGACAACAACGCGCTGCCGGGGATCAAGGTTAACGTGGTGATGGGGCGTAGCGCCGGATTTTTGACCGCAGCTGCCGCGCTTGCGCGCCAGTCTGAAACGGATGGCCCCCATCTGATCTATTTGCCGGAACGCGTGTTCAATGTTGAATCTTTCCAGCAGGATGTGCGCGATGCGGTGGCTAAATATGGCCGCTGTGTGATCGCGGTGTCCGAAGGGATCACCGATAAGGATGGCAATCCGATTTCAACAAGTGGCGAGCGCGATTCACACGGCAATATTCAGCTCTCCGGCAGCGGTGCACTGGGCGATACGCTGGCCGCGCTGGTGAAAGCCGCTTTCCCGGGCGAAAAAGTGCGTGTACGCGCGGATACATTCGGTTATCTGCAACGCTCTTTCCCGACCATCATCTCTCCGATTGATGCCACTGAGGCGCGTCAGGTGGGCGATTTTGCGGTGAACCATGCGGCGAAAACGGGTGTTCCAGGTTCCGTGTCAATCCGCCGTCTGTCGAGTGTGCCCTATCAGAGCGAATGCTTCATCACGCCGCTGTCATCTGTTGCGCGTGAAGCGACTGAAATGAAGGACGAGTATATCAATGCTGCGGGCAATGATGTGACGCAGGCGTGGATCGACTATGTCGCGCCGCTGGTGGGGGAGTTGCCTAAAATCGGCCGTCTGTAATTAACTTTTTGCATTAAAAAAGCCGGCCCTGTGCCGGTTTTTTTATGAGCCATAATTGAGCGTGATAATGATGAATAACAACGTTTCTGTATTATTTGTTTGCATGGGAAATATCTGTCTATTGTGTAACTTTTTGATTTATAAATATATTTTTTCTTTTCCAGAATTCCCCCAAAACCTCAACCAATATTAGCTTGTACTTGCACCCATTCCACACCACGAACATCACGATATATAGCAGTCATTGATGCGTCTTTATGGCCGGCGATTGCCTGTGAAAAACTCCGGGTTGTATTGATTTGCATACAATCTGATGGCGAGCGAACGTATCTCGTGGAATGATGGCGGGGTTTTTCTTTCCTCGCCTTTTACTCTGGCAATATCCATTGTGTCTGCAAATCGGTGGGAGATGGTGTCAATCCAGACCTGATCACCGGGTTGGGTAAGATTGGCATTTTTTGAATGGTGAACAAATCAGAGGCTCACAATACTATCCCGGCATGACTTGATCACGCTGGCAATCGTCATGCCATTCACACCTGCATCAACAGGGATGCGTACTTTGTTTTTTTCTGAATCACGCAAAGCGCATCGCCATCAATCGATGACGTGCTTGTCTTGGACTGTCTAAACTCCATGACGGAAGTATCTTCACATAAATCTGCTAGTATTCGCGTCCTTTGCTTCCTCTGGCGGATTTTTGCTGACTTTTACGGATTGATTATCTTGATTAGAAAAGTACTGTTTTTGATCGTGCTGCTGTCAGGGTGTACTGCCGGCCCGGACTTCAAGCGCCCGGTAGCGCCTCAGGCCATTACTTATGCGCCGCAGGCGATTGTTGCGACTGCCTCAGCCAATAGCTTGCACGGCAAGGCGCAATTCTTTAGCGCGACTAAGCAGATTCCGGCGGACTGGTGGTTGTTGTTTGGTTCCGCAAAACTCAACGCACTTATTGAACGCGCTTTTCTTGCAAATCCCGATATCGAAGCGGCGCAGGCGGCGTTGCGTCAGGCACAGCAAAGCGTGATTGCACAACAGGGGTTTTTCTATCCGACTGTCGGCGTGAGTTATTCACCCTCACGCAACAAGCTGGCAGGTAATAACGGGGGGAGTTCACCGGGAATGCAGGGCAACGGTACGCTGATTCAAACCTACTCGAATCCGGCTGGCCCGAAGTTCAATGGCCCAGCGTATTACAATTTCCATGTCGCGCAGCTCAATATCGGCTACGTACCGGATGTATTCGGTTCACAGCGGCGGCGGGTAGAGTCGGCCGAGGCGCAGGCGCAAATGCAGCAGATGCAGTTGCAGGCGACTTATATTACCCTTGCTTCTAATCTGGTTGCCGCCGCATTTCAGGAGGCGAGTGTGCGTGCGCAGTTGGCTGCAGTTGAGCGGGTGATTGCAATCAATCATGAAAATGTTGAGATCATGCGCCGGCAGCTGGCGTTGGGTTATCTTGCCGAAATCGATTTGGCGGCGGCAGAATCCGCCTTAGCCCAGTCGCAACAGGTATTGCCGACCTTACGCAATCAACTGGAGCAAACGCGCGATCTGATTCGCGCGCTCTCGGGTCATACGCCCGATCTGGATGTGCCTGAAACCTTTGAACTGACCGACTTGCAGTTGCCTGCCGAATTGCCCTTGAGTCTTCCGTCTCAGTTGGTTGAACAGCGTCCCGACGTGTGTATTGCTGAGGCGAAACTGCAATACGCCAGTGCACAATATGGTGTTGCAATCGCTAATCGTTTACCGCAATTTTCGGTTCAAGCGGCAATGGGCGGGATGGCGGCGGCACCCGACTGGATGTTTCGCACCGGTGGCGGGTTTTTTAGCGTGATAGGCAATGTCGCACAGACGATTTTTGACGGCGGCACGCTCAAGGCGCAATCTAAAGGCGCCGAACAGGCACTGGCTCAGGCGGCTGCACAGTATCGCGGCACGGTGATCGCGGCCTTGCAGAATGTGGCCGATACGCTGCACAACATCGAATTTGACGCACAGACGCTTGCAGCGGCTGCGGCCTCCGAGCAGGCGAGCAAAAAAGTGCTGGCGCTCACCCGCAATCAATATCAGCTGGGTTATGTCAGTTATCAGGCTTTGTTACTCGCAGAACAAGCCTATCAGCTCACCACATTAAGCCTGGTGCAAGCGCAAACGGCGCGACTGGGTGATACCGCGGTCTTGTATCAGGCCTTGGGTGGCGGCTGGTGGAATTGGCCGGCTGATAAGGCTGTTGTACCAAATTCGTTACAGGGAGTGAATGCTTCATGATCAAATTCGATAAACGTATTGTGGCGGTATCAGTCGTTGTATTGCTGTTCGTGATTTATTTTTCTTGGCCGCATGTGACTGACGAGGGTGTGCAGCCAGTGCCAGCGGCGCATAAATTAACGGATACCTTGCATTTTGATGCCAATGCACCGCAGTTGTCTTTCATTAAAATCGCGGCTGTTGAAGCTTTTCCCGAACCATTGGTCGAACCCATGAATGCCCGGATTGCCTATGATGACAACCGTACGGCACGGGTTTTTTCGCCTGTAGCAGGGCGGGTTGTGAAAATTTTGGCGGAAACAGGTCGTCAGGTTGCAAAGGGCGAAGGAATCCTGGTGCTCGATTCGCCCGATTATGCGCAGGCGGTGGCGGACAGCAGTCGTGCGGATGCCGATTTGCTGCGCAAACAGGAAGCTTTTGAGCGCGCGCGTTTGTTGTTTGATGCCAAGGGGATTGCGCGCAAGGATCTGGAAAATGCCGAAGCCGACAGTCATCAGGCGGAAGCGGAAGCGGCGCGCGCCCGCGCCCGATTGAATAATCTGACTGGAAACCCGGGTCGTGCGCCGGGGCAGTTTGTTTTGGTGTCACCTCACGCGGGTGTGGTCAGCGAACGACAGGTCAGTTCAGGCAGCGAAGTGCGCCCTGATGCCCCAAATCCCTTGTTTGTTATCACCGATCCGGCTCATGTGTGGATACAGGTCGATTTGCCTGAGCAGCAAATGGGTAAGGTGAGTGTAGGGCAGGCCATGATGGCGCAGGTTGATGCATATCCGAATGAACTGTTTACCGGAAAAATTACGGTGATCGCCGGTGCGCTCGATCCTGCGACACGGCGCATGCAGGTGCGTTGTGAAATCGATAATCTACATCTGAAACTCAAACCCGAAATGTATGCGCGCGTCTGGCCGATCGCCAGTGTGCATGACAGTTTGCCGCGTGTGCCGAATACGGCGATCGTCACGCAAGGACTGTTCAGTTATGTGTTCGTCGAACAAAGCGCGGGGGTGCTGCAGCGCCGCCGTGTCACGCTCGGCTTGCAGGGGCACAACGAGAGCTATATCAAAGAAGGACTTAAAGTGGGTGAGCGGGTTGTGACCACAGGCGCATTGCTGCTCAACGCCGAACTTGCGGGTATCGACTGATGCTGGAAAAACTGATTACCTTCGCGCTGCAACAGCGCGTGTTCGTGCTGGCAGGCTCGCTGGTGCTGCTGGTATTCGGCTGGCGTGCGCTGGATAACCTGCCGATCGAAGCGTTTCCCGATGTTCAGGATGTGCAGGTGCAGATCGTCACGCAAGTGCAGGGTAAGGCGCCCGAAGAAGTCGAACGCAGTGTGACGCTGCCGATCGAGCGGGAAATGAGCGGCGTACCGCGCATGACGCAACTGCGCTCGGTGTCGATCACAGGGCTCTCGATCATCACTCTGACCTTTTCTGACAACACCGATGATTATTTCGCACGTCAGCAGGTGCTGGAAAAATTGCAGAACGTCAATCTGCCGCCCGGTACACAGCCGGTACTTGCGCCATTGACGAATGCGGTCGGTGAAATTTACCGTTATGTGCTGGAGGTACCTGAGAATATGGCGCCCTCCGAGGTTCGTGCCTTGCAGGACTGGGTGTTGCGCCCGGCCTTGCGTCAGGTTCAGGGGGTCGCCGATGTGGTCAGTTTTGGCGGGACGGTCAAGGAATATCAGGTCAGGGTTAACCCGTCGAATTTGCGAAAATTCAATGTCACCATTGATCAGGTGTCGCTGGCATTGAATGCGAACAGCAGCAACGGCGGCGGCGGCATCTTGAAACGCGGCGATGAGTCGCTGGTGGTGCGTAGCATCGGTCTGTTCCAAAGTTTAGATGACATCGCCCGAGTTGTAGTCGTAGCACGCGACGGAAAAACCGTGATGGTGGGCGATGTGGGAGAGGTGGCTATCGGCGACCGTCCTCGTTCCGGTATGGTAGCGTTTAACGAACACGATAATGTGGTGCAGGGTATCGTGCAGATGACCAAGGGGCAAAATGCGACCAAGGTGGTAGAAGCGCTCAAAGTGCGCATTGCAGAACTCACTATGAAATTGCCGCCCGGCGTGAAAATCGTGCCTTACTATGATCGCACCGAACTGGTCAAACATACCGTGCGCACGGTGACGGAGAATCTGATCATCGGCGCGCTGCTGGTGGTGGCGATCCTGATCCTATTTCTGCGCAACTGGTATGCAGCGCTGGCGGTGGCTGCCATCATTCCGCTGGCCTTGCTGTTTGCCTTCATTCTGATCGATGCGAGAGGCGTGTCAGCCAACCTGATTTCGCTGGGTGCGGTCGATTTCGGGATTATCATCGACAGCGCCGTGGTGTTGGTCGAGGCGCTGATGGTGAAGCTCGCGCTGGCTAAGGCCGATGAACTGCCGCAGCACCATTCTTACGGATGGCGCATCCATCTGATCAAACAAAATTGCATTGAGATGGGCACGCCGATTCTGTTTTCTAAAGCGATTATTATTCTGGCTTTTTTGCCGATTTTTACGTTTCAGCGAGTCGAGGGGAAGATTTTTTCTCCCGTGGCTTTTACGCTGAGTTTTGCGCTGCTGGGTGCGATCCTGCTCACCCTCACCCTGTTGCCGGCGCTGCTGAGTTTTGCAGTTAAAAATAAGGATCTGGCCGAACAGCACAGCGAATGGATGCATCGCCTGCAAGAGCGCTATCGCAACTTGTTGGTTCGTGCGGCAGATTATCGAAAAGCCATCGTCGCGGGAGCGATCGGTTTGCTGGCCATTACGCTGGCCTTGTCGCCGTTGCTGGGGAGTGAGTTTTTACCCAAACTCGATGAAGGGAATATCTGGCTGACCATCAGCCTGCCGCCGGCGACCGCGCTCGACAAAACCAAGGAGGTCGAGCGCGAGGTGCGAAAAATTATGAATGCTTATCCTGAAGTGAATAATGTCGCCACGCAGGTCGGACGCCCAGATGACGGCACGGATCCTAAGGGACCGAATAATCTCGAGGTGATGGCGGATTTAAATCCGCATGATGTGTGGCGTTTTGCCGACAAGGAGGCGCTGATCGCGGATATGACTCGAAAAATTCAGGAAATCCCGGGCGTGCCGACCAATTTTTCTCAGGTGATACAGGATAATGTCGAAGAAGCTTTGTCCGGTGTGAAGGGGGAAATTTCGGTCAAAATTTTCGGCCCTGATCTGGAAATACTTGAAGATAAGTCAACGCAGGTGGCAGGCATTCTTGCAGGTATACGCGGCTCTGCCGATGTGGCCGCGATTAAAGTGGGCGGGCAAACCGAGTTAAACATTACGCTGGACCGTCAGCGTATGTCGCGCTACGGGCTTAATATCAGTGACGTGAATGCGACTATACAGACGGTGCTGGCTGGCAGTACAGTTAATGTATTTTATGAGGGAGACCGCCGTTTCGACGTGACGGTGCGCATCAACGAACGAAATCGCAATGCAGTTGATGATGTCGGTGATCTGCCGATTGCACTCGCTAACGGGGGGGCGATTCCGTTGGGTTCAATTGCCAGTATAGAAGTAAGGCAAGGTGCTGCACGGGTCGGGCGCGAGGGCGGCGGACGGGTGGTGGCGGTGAAAGCTAACTTGCTAAAACGCGATCAGGGGAGTTTTGTGGCCGAAGCGATGGATAAGGTCAATGCACAAGTCACTTTGCCGCCGGGTTACACCATGACCTGGGGCGGACAGTTTGAGAATCAGCAGCGCGCGATCAAACGTCTGAAGGTGATTGTGCCGGTATCGATTCTGATGATCTTCGTGTTGCTGTTCTGGGCCTTTAAATCGATGCGAAAAGCCTTGCTGGTGATTTTGATGGTGCCGTTCACACTGATCGGCGGACTCGCCGGGTTGGGATTGGCAGGTTTACATATGTCCGTGTCTGCTGCGGTCGGGTTTATCGCAGTGGCCGGCATTTCGGTGCAAAACGGGGTGATCATGGTCGAGCAGTTCATGGAGGGGATGCGTAACGGGAAGGCCCTCGCCGGGAGTGTGATGGACGGGGCTGTTGCGCGCCTGCGCCCTATCCTGATGACCGCGATGATGGCGGGTATCGGTCTTTTACCCGCAGCCTTGTCGCACGGCATCGGGTCTGAAACGCAGCGGCCCTTTGCCGTGGTGATCGTCGGCGGCATCATCTCTGCAACGCTGTTTACCTTGCTGTTGCTACCGCTGCTGTTCCCAGTTTTCGCCGAAGAGATCAACGTCGAAGACGGTCAGCCCTTAATCAGCGAGTAAAATGCATTTTAGAGTCTATGGGGCCGGATTCGGATATTGTTTGTAGATGGCGCTGATTGTTAAGGAGTGTCCGACACCTGTTTTGGATGTTATGGCACTCCATAAGAATCAATAATTTAACTAGCAATAATACTGATTGGCGCGGATTGGCTTTTCGCATCTAATTGTCAGGCCAACAGTCTCGCTCTTACACCACTCTAAACCGGTCGCTCGTGACGTGCAGAAATTGTTAAGGACGGATACATGCCCTCAATCGCAGCCTGTTCGTAATACACAAAACGCTGCGGGCAGGCTGCCAGTAAGCGGGGCACATCGCCAATATCTGCAATCGAGACAATCATTAGTCGACCGCTAGTCAAGGAGAAAATAAAATCATCGCAATCTGGTTGCGACACGACAAAGCATAAAGCCATGCCATCCTGCATGATACAAACCTAACCGCGCCTTTGGAAGCTAAGCATCTATGACGGCTTTGGGTTTGGAGGCGACGTACAAACTAGCTGATTTATACACATTGCAACGTCTGCTTCCAGACGCAAAACAGCCAGCCAGATGTTCAGCGTCTTATAGCGGGTATGTCTCGATTGCCCGCATTCGCCAATGACTGGTTCGGAGCAGGCCAAATAATTGAACGGAGAAAAACCTCCAATGCCCGCTTGCAGGCGGTGTATTATTAAAACTGTGCATCGGCTTCGTGCCAATACCTGACGGTCGAGGTTATAAACTGGAGGGCAGAGTGGTTTTAATAAAAACAAAAAATAAGCTTGTCTCTAAGAATTTTCTAATATCTATGCGGGTGGTTAACTGATAACCTTTTGAAAATGATTTTCACTTTATTTAGATAGTGGAATTTATAGTCTTAAACATTTACTACTGATTGAGCATAAGCTATTCGGCATCACATACAAGAATTCAGTTCAACAGGCACTAGGTATAAGTTGGGAGGCAGAGCTGATGGCCATAGTTTTACCGAAAAACACGCGCGCGGATTACGTCCACAAATCTGGGATTAACAACTACCTTATCCCAATGGTCATTCTGCTGGTTGGAATCATTCTGACGGTTGTGATTTTGCAGCTCATACGAAATTACGAAAATGACAAAAGCCGTCTCGAATTCGAGCATCTGGTCAATCAAACGGTAGATACCATTCAGCATCGAATGAAGGCAAACACCCAAGTTCTGCGCGGAGCGGCGGGTATGTTCTACGTCAATCATCTGATGGGAAGGGCGGTGTCCCGGGCCGAATTTAAAACCTTTATTGCGTCGCTAAAACTGGAAGAGCGCTATCCAGGCATGCAGGGGGTGGGCTTTTCACAACTGATCCGCCCCGACCAACTTGGCAATCACCTGCGCACGATTCGAGCCGAAGGATTTCCAGACTACGCACTGCGTCCATCCGGTGAGCGAAAGCTCTATTCGTCCATCGTATACCTTGAGCCTTTCGACTGGAGAAACCAGCGTGCATTCGGTTACGACATGTACTCGGATCCGGTGCGACGGCGCGCAATGGAACGTGCTAGAAAAACGGGCGAGGCTGCGCTGTCCAGTCGCGTAACACTCGTTCAGGAAAATAACAAAGACATTCAGGCTGGTGTTTTGATGTATCTGCCGGTCTACCGGGTAAGCGGCACACCAACCGACGAACAACATCGACTGGATGAACTCATTGGCTGGGTGTATTCACCACTACGGATGAAGGACTTGATGTCCAACCTGATTGAACGGGACCTGCCGAGTGCTACAGGCCGAGTTTCCATCTCGATTTACGACGGGAAAAGCGCAGACCCGGCTGACTTGCTTTTTTCGACTGAGGAAGGGCTGCCCGATCAGAAAAGTCCTTTCCATTCCAGCAGGCAACTGGAGATTTCCGGACAACCGTGGTACCTGACCGCATCCGCACTACCCCGCGCCGAAGGCATCATGATGACTCGGCTGGTCTTGGCTGCAGGCGTGAGTATCAGCCTTCTGCTGTCCTTCATCAGCTTGATGCAAATACGCAATACTGCACGTCTTGCTGCCGCGACTGACCAATTGCGCGAAGCCAATGGGCGCTTGTCTCTGGCACAAAAGGATGCTCATGCAGGGTTCTGGGATTGGGATGTCAATAGCGACAATCTGGTCTGGACACCGGAATTTTTCCTTTTATTTGGACTCGATCCGGCAACGACAGAAGCCAATTTCAACACATGGTGCTCAGCACTTCACCCTGAAGATCTTCAGGCTGCTAAAGAAAAATTTGCCGATGCCATACGGGATCACACAATGCTGCGAAATGAATATCGCATTGTGTGGACTACAGGGGAGGTTCGCTGGATTTACGCCTCTGGAAATACAACTTACGATCATCAGGGGCAGCTACTGCGAATGTCAGGAATTTGCATTGACATCACCGAGCTCAAGCAGACAGAAACGTTGCTACTACAAAGCCGAGCTGAATTACAGGAAGCACAACGAATCGCCCATGTAGGCAGTTGGCATTTGGACCTGGCAACCAATGCCATTGATTGGACAGAAGAGCTTTATCTCATGCAGGGTTTGAATCCGAAGTTAGCGCCACCCGATTACATGGAAAATGAAAAACTATTTACACCAGAGAGTTGGACGCGGTTAAACAGTGCAATAGCCAGCACGGTCACATCTGGTGCTCCATACGAAGTAGAGCTGGAAATGGTCAGACCTGACGGAAGCCACGGATGGATGCTGGCACGCGGAGAAGCGGTTCGGAATGTGAGTGGCGCCACGGTTGCTGTTCGAGGAGTCGCGCTGGACATCACTGGACGCAAGATGGCTGAAGATAACCTTCGCATCACTGCGAGTGTATTCCACAACAGCCAGGAAGCCATTATGATCACTAATGAGAGTAACACCATCATTGATGTCAACCCGGCTTTCACTCGAATCACTGGCTACGGTTATGATGAAGTCATCGGGAAAAATCCAAAAATACTTAGCTCCGGAAAGCATGCCAAAGATTTCTACACGAATTTGTGGGCATCTCTGGAGCGTGACAATTCTTGGCGGGGAGAAATATGGAACAGGCGAAAATCAGGTGAGATATACCCTGAAATGCTGTCAATTTCTGCACTTCGCGATAGCGAGGGTAGAGTCATAAGACATGTCGCCGTGTTCTCAGACATCAGCAACATTAAAAAACACGAAGCTGAGCTTGTTCAAGTGGCTTATTTTGACGCGCTGACAGGCATACCCAATCGCCTACTACTGGCAGATCGCATGAAGCAAGCCATCTCGCAAAGTGAGCGAGAACAATTTATGATGGCGGTCTGTTACCTTGATCTGGATGGATTCAAACCCGTCAATGATGTATTGGGACATCAAGCGGGCGACCGGGTATTAATAGAAATTGCCTCACGAATTGGTGGCACCATACGCGGTGGCGATACGGTTGCCCGTCTGGGAGGAGATGAGTTTGTAATTTTACTTTTGGGACTTTCGACGAGGGAGGAATGTGTTGTAACCCTTGAGCGGCTACTTGAATCGATTGCTGAACCGATCAGCATTAGTAACAGTTCGGTTTCTGTCAGCGCCAGTATCGGAGTGTGTATCTATTCAGCAGATGAGCAAGATCCAGATACTTTGCTACGCCATGCTGACCAAGCTATGTACGTAGCCAAACAGTCTGGCAAAAACCGCTTTCAGATTTACGATGTTGCTCTGGATTAGCACGCTAGGATTCAAAACGAGTGAATCGACCGGAGTTTCGTGGAGGCCGGTTTGTTTAAGTTAGACGGCACCTGTTGTTGTGGCGAGTTTAGGAATTGGCTATGGGAAAGTTAAATGCCTAACCCTACGCTCAAGTGTGACTGCGCAAAAACACGCATGAACGACCGCTGTGTCTCGATTGCCGAACTAGCCGACGGTCCGGTATCGGGCAGCCAAATTTTTGAGCGGAAGATAAATTTTCACTGCTCCAAACCGGATACTCGTGACGGGCGGGTATCGAGAACCAGAAACTCATACTTGCTTTAATATACTTATTGGCAGTCCTGCATGAACATTGGGCTAAATCCTGCATGTACGGATATTCGGTTTTAACTTGCTATTTCGTCCTGAAGTTTCTCCAGCTCATCCAGAATGCGGATGAATTTTTTTCCAAATGGTGTAACCACGTACTCCACGCGTGGAGGAACTTCGTTGAAAGCGAGGCGTTCAATAATACCAAATGCCACGTTTTTACGCAGGCATTCATTGAGTACTTTTGTCGTTAAACCCTCAACGTTGCGAACCATTTCACCGGGCCGATTGATTTCATTTGCCAGAAGTGCGTAAACCGTAAGCGACCATTTACAGCCATAAATGGTCTCAACCATTCGCGCGCTTCGTTCTGGAGCAGATTTTCTAGAAAATAATTTCTCTTTGCTATTCATTAAGATGTACCGAAAAGTAACTACCGTACTAATTTGTGCCCGCTTTTCACGCGGGTTCAGCCCTTCATATACTACGTTACCTTACTACTACCTATGAAAATAATCTTATGAAAAACATCACCCAACCTTTAGCCCTGATCGTGGGCGGTTCCAGCGGAATGGGTTTCGAAACTGCGAGATTTTTGTTGGAGCGTAACATAACAACCGTGATTGTTGGCAACTCAGCGGACAAGCTAGAAGCAGCAAAGCACGAGCTATTGGCATCTGGCAATGTTGAAACCATTCAAGCAAATCTGTACCAGTCTGATGATGTGCAGCGCGTCGTTGCATTTGCCGAAAATCATGGCCGTCACATCAAATATCTGGTCAATGCGGCGGGCTACTTCAAGCCCACACCATTCCTTGAGCACACGCACAAGGACTATGACACTTACCTAGATTTGAACCGCGCCGCTTTTTTCATTTCACAAGCCGTAGCAAAAAACATGGCAGCAAACGGCGGAGGCTCGATTGTGCATATTGGATCAATGTGGGCAAAACAAGCCATTAAGGCAACACCTTCCTCCGCCTATGCGATGGCGAAGGCCGGATTGCACGCACTCACGCAACACATGGCGATGGAATTGGCCGATCACAATATTCGTGTAAATTCTGTTTCACCCGCCGTGGTTAAAACACCTATTTACGAGGCATTCATTGACCCGGGGAAACTTGACGAAGTGCTAGCCTCATTCAACAGTTTTCATCCAATTGGAAGGATAGGCACGCCTGAGGACGTGGCAAAAACCATCAACTTCCTGCTTAGTGATGATGCGAGTTGGGTAACTGGCGCAATTTGGGATGTCGATGGTGGCGTTATGGCTGGACGCAACTAAAAACACTAAGGGCAGTCGGTTGGCTTCCAGCCACCGTCCACAGAGTTCCTTCACGTTGCCTGCCGCAAAACAGCTCTTTGCGGTTGGCAATAATAGCCGGTTTCTGCAAGCCAGAAATTCTGCTCGCCAGTGACAGATTTTCGTATCAAACCTGCAACTCAAGCTCCACACCGTGACGTGCAGGTCATGGTACACAGTTGCTATTGCGCCTCTCGATATCATGCCAGAAAGCGGTCACTCATGGTCAATTGTGTTCGAGGCAACGCGACCGACAGCATTGGCCGATCAAGAGTTACTCATCCCCCATAAATTGAAGGATCGGACACCGCAGCGCTAAGAAAACCCGTTTACACAAAATCTAGGACACCCTCCCGCCTAGACTCTGGAGTCCGCGGTGAAGACCGAGACTCACGTATTAGTCAGGAGTCGTCCAGAGCAAAAGGGTGAGTCATGGCTGCCGGAACGATCCATTTGTCATATTCTTCTTCTGTGACATAGGCCAGCCTGAGGGCTGCCTGTTTTAGTGTGCACGCCTCGCGCTCTGCGCATTTTGCAATTTCTGCCGCGCGGTCATAATGCGGTACCAGCGCAGTCACCAGCATCAAGGATTGCTCCATCAATTCTGTCAGCCTCAGTCGATTGGCTTTGATACCACGTACGCAGTGCTGCTCAAAACTTGTCATGCCATCGGTGAGCAAACGTACGCTTTGTGAAAAGTTGTATGCGATGAGCGGCTTAAATACATTCAGTTCGAAATTACCCGAGGCGCCGGCTATTGTGATCGAAACGTCGTTACCGAATACCTGACAGCACAGCATGGTCAGTGCTTCGCACTGGGTAGGATTCACTTTTCCTGGCATGATCGAGCTGCCAGGCTCATTTTCCGGCAGACTAATTTCTCCCAGCCCGGAGCGTGGGCCTGAGGCGAGCCAGCGCACGTCGTTGGCGATTTTCATAAGCGCTACCGCCAGTGTTTTGAGCGCACCGTGAGTAAAAACCAGTGCATCATGGGCAGCCATCGCGGCGAATTTGTTAGCTGCACTCTTGAATGGAAAACCCATGCTGCGCGCCAGTTCAGCTGCTACCCGCTCACCAAACTCAGCATGGGTATTGAGGCCTGTGCCGACCGCTGTTCCACCAACCGCGAGTTCGCATAGGGGGGATAAACTGCTAACTAGCATTGTGTTAGCATGATCCAGTTGAGCAACATAACCTGAGAATTCCTGCCCCAGCGTAAGCGGGGTAGCATCCTGCAAATGTGTTCGCCCAATTTTTACGATATCGGCAAACGAATCGGATTTTATTTTAAGCATGGTGCGCAACGCAGCTAATGCCGGGAGTAGTTCTTGTGAGATGCCAATAACGGCTGCCATATGCATCGCAGTGGGAAAAACGTCGTTAGATGACTGACCAAGATTGACGTCATCGTTAGGATGAATATTGCGAACTTCACCACGCCCAGCGCCGCGCAGTTCAGAGGCTCGATTGGCGAGTACCTCGTTCATGTTCATATTGCTCTGCGTACCTGAACCTGTTTGCCAGACAGATAATGGAAACTCATTTTTATGCATTCCGGCCAGCACTTCATCGGCAGCCTGTACAATAGCCATCGACTTTTCTGCATCAAGCAAGCCCAGATCTCTGTTGACCAGAGCAGCAGCGCGTTTGACATTTGCGAGGGCAATGATGATTTCCTCCGGCATGATTTCAGAAGATATATGAAAGTGCTCGAGCGAACGTTGCGTCTGCGCACCCCAGCGCCGCTCTACTGGAATCTCAACTATACCTAGCGAATCATATTCTTTCCTGGTGGTCATGGTGTATTTTCTATTAAATTGCTCGGAGCATTATTCGTCAAACAAGTTTTTTCGATATCTCTCTCAAATTCTTCAACCCATCTTGATCCATCTCCAATTGGGTATTGCATTTTCAGACCAGTGGATTTTTGCATAACCACAACAAAACCAGTAAGCGCAAATATCTCATCGGTTTGGGGGTCTGTAGTATCGGTCTCAGTCAGTTCAAAGTCTCCAGCAGAAAGGTTGAATCGCTTCAATACTGTCTGAAAATCATCCGTCTCATCCTGTTCAATAAGCTTCATCTGATTTCCAATCTGTTTTTTATCAGCAAGTCAACTTGCTGATACTTACATGGAATGGTGCATAGAAAAGCATCGGTTTACTCCAATACCGATGCTCGGAACGCGGCAATGAATGTGTGCCGCCTGGTTATTCGATGCTGCATGCCTCATCGAAATCTAGCCTTGGGTTACGTGGATAAACACCGCTCTTGTCCCCATAACCAAGATTACAGATGAAATTCGATTTTACTGCTGTTCCGTCAAAGAAGAGTTGATCAACTTGAGCATTGTCGAAACCTGACATCGGGCCGCAATCAAGCCCAAGTGCTCGTGCCGCGACAATCAGATAAGCACCTTGTAGCGACCCGTTGCGGAAGGCGTTGATGAAAGTTGTTTGCTCGTCTTTATCGAACCAGCTCCGTGCATCAGGCGCATTGGGGAAAAGTTTGGGAAGCTTTTCATAAAAATGCAGGTCGTAACCAATAATAGCAATAACAGGGGCTGCCATGCTCTTGGCACGGTTGCCTTCGGCGAGTGCGGGAATGAGTTTCTCTTTAGCCTCTTTGGTTTTGACGAACACAATGCGAGCCGGACAACAATTTGCAGAAGTGGGGCCCATACAGAAAGTTTCGTAGAGACGATGTAGTAATTCGTCGGACACAGGGCGGCTTTGCCAAGCATTATGTGTGTGTGCCTCAAGAAATATTTGTTCGAGAGATGATTGATCCAGAGACTTAGTAGCCATAACTTTCTCCTTTAAAATTAAGATAAAAAAGATCGATGCTGCGCTAATTTACACCCTCTAGTATAACTCTCATGCTATTTTTCAAGCACGTTAGCCAGATCGCGTTTGTACTGGTAATTGAGCCTCCTGTGCGTGGTGGTGATTTAAGTATTTTGGATAAGGATGAGCTTCATTTGGCGAGTCAGAAGTTGATGGAGCGTGCGGGGCATAGCCGAGTGAGTATTGGTTCAGCGTACTACGGGAGTCGCTGGGCAGTGAAAATTCAGGCAGCAAGTTAAGTTGTAATTTTTTTAAAACACGCTATAAATCTTCCCCAAAACTAAGGTGTAACTATTTGATTCTTAACGCTGTGAAATGCGCTAAAATCCAACTGTAAAATTAAATATTTCTAGTTTAAGTATATGATAAATAATAATAAAATTAAAGTTTTGTTCGTGTGCATGGGAAATATCTGTCGATCGCCGACTGCTGAGGCGGTATTTCGTCATTACGTTGAGAGTGCCGGACTGTCAGAATTTATTTTGATCGATTCGGCAGGAACGCACGATTACCATATCGGTCATGCGCCGGATCAGCGTTCACAGCAGGCGGCAGAGCAGCGCGGCTACGACATGAGCGGACTGCGCGGGCGGCAGGTCGAAACGCTTGATTTTGAGCGCTTTGATTATGTGTTGGCGATGGATAAGGCCAATCTGGCCATCCTGCACTATCTGGCACCGCGCGGATGCAAGAAATATGTTGGATTGTTTCTGGAATTTTCGCGTCATCACAGCGAACGTGAAGTGCCTGATCCCTATTACGGTGGCACGCAGGGATTTGAGTCTGTGTTGGATATGGTGGAAGATGCGGCACAAGGTTTGTTGCAACATATCCGACTGCGTGAGCTTGCATAGGTGTTTTGTCGTTGCAAATAAAAAAGCCTCGCAATTGCGAGGCTTTTTTATTGACGCGTGATGCTTACGACTTGGTGTTTTGCGTTTCGATTTGAACCAGTGGTTCGTTCTCAACGTAAACTTCAAGCTGGCGTGGGCGGCGGCGAATCACCGGCTGGGGACGTTCGACGGGCACCTCGGTTGAAACCTTGTGCGGTGCGGTTTCAATTTGTACCAGACCTGCTGATTTAGTTTCAACGGCAACGAAGGCATTGACGACGGGTGCGGCAACTGTTTCAGTTACAACTTCAGCTACGACTGGCGTAACCGCTTCAACTATAACAGACGCTGCAACTGCTACAACAGGTGCTGCCGCCATATTGCTTGGCATCGCGATGTATTCCGTCGGTTTGAGTTTTGCCTGCGCCTGAACGGCTGTCGAGGTGCTTTCCTGATTATCAGCTGACGCTGTGTTTTCAGATCCCGGTGTCACTTCACGTTTTTCACGTTCGCGACGACCGCCACGACGTCCTCTGCGACGGGCGCTGCTCTTCTCAGTCTTCTCCGCTTCTGTTTCACCATCAGCGGCGAGGGTTTCGATGACCGGCTTTTCTTCTGTCGGGCGCTGTTCATTTGCGACTTTAGGCGGACGTGGCGGACGGGGAGGTCTAGGCTGCCTTACTTCCGCCGTTACAGTCGATTTTTCTATCGTTTTTTCTGTGGATTTTTCAATCCCCTGAGCTGCATTGCGTTCAGGATTGCGTTCGCGACGCTTGCGGCCTTCGTTGCGATCCGGGCGATCACCGCGCTCAGAGCGTTCCGGGCGATCATTGCGACCGCGCGGCTGACGGCTGACGGCTGGCGCTTCTTTTTCAGGTTCAGCTGCAACCAGTGATTTGAACCAGCCGCCAATTTGGCTGAGCAGGCCGGGAGTCGCTGCAGCTTCCGCTTTTACAGGGGCTGTCGGCGCAGGGGCCACAGGCGTGATTCCCTTAACAGCTGCTTGTACGCGTACGCCTTTTTGCGGCTCTTGATCAGCTTTGTTTTCTTCCGGTTTTTCGACCAGTGTGTAGCTAGGCTGCGCATCCCCCGTCAGCTCGTCCTGACGCAAACGGTTGATGGTGTAGTTCGGTGTTTCTAAGTGCGGATTCGGGATCAGCGTGATCGGTACGCGCAGGCGCGATTCGATGCGGTGCAGGTCGCCACGCTTCTCATTGAGCAGGAAGGTCGCTACATCGACCGGTACCTGAGCGTGAATAGCTGCGCTGCTGTCCTTCATTGCCTCTTCCTGAATGATGCGCAGGATGTGCAAGGCGGAGGATTCAGTGCCACGGATATGGCCAATACCGCTGCAACGCGGGCAGGTGATGTAGTTGCTCTCGCCAAGTGACGGTTGCAGGCGCTGACGGGATAATTCCAGCAGGCCGAAGCGGGAAATCTTGGCTGTCTGTACACGGGCACGGTCAAAACGCAAGGAGTCGCGCAGACGGTTTTCCACGTCACGCTGGTTCTTGCTGTTTTCCATGTCGATAAAGTCGATCACGATCAGACCGCCCAGATCACGCAGGCGCATCTGACGTGCGATTTCTTCGGCCGCTTCCAGATTGGTATTGAACGCAGTTGCTTCAATGTCCGAACCCTTGGTAGCTCTTGCCGAGTTGATGTCGATCGCAGTCAGTGCTTCGGTGTGATCGATCACGATCGCGCCGCCCGAGGGCAGACGCACTTCGCGTGAATGAGCGGATTCGATCTGGTGTTCGATCTGGAAACGGGAGAACAAAGGGACATCATCCACGTAACGCTTGATGCGATTGACGTTGTCCGGCATCACGGTGCTCATGAAAGCATGCGCCTGTTGATATACTTCATCGGTGTCGATGAGGATTTCGCCGATTTCCGGATTGAAATAGTCGCGGATGGCGCGAACGACTAAGGAGCTTTCCAGATAGATCAGTGACGGGGCTTTCTCGGATTTTGCCGCATCCGCAATCGCGGTCCACAGCTGATTTAAGTAGTTCAAATCCCACTGCAGCTCTTCTTCATTGCGTCCGATACCTGCGGTGCGCGCGATGATGCTCATGCCATCCGGCACTTCCAGATTGGAGAGTACTTCACGCAATTCGGCGCGCTCATCGCCTTCGATACGGCGCGATACACCGCCGCCATTCGGATTGTTCGGCATCAAAACGATGTAACGCCCCGCCAGACTGATGTAGGTAGTCAGGGCCGCCCCCTTGTTGCCGCGCTCGTCTTTTTCGATCTGAACCAGCAGTTCCTGTCCTTCACGCAGTGCTTCCTTGATGGAAGGGCGGGGGCCGCAGCCGGGTTGATGGAATTGAGGCGCAACTTCTTTGAACGGCAAAAAGCCGTGGCGGTTGCCGCCGTATTCGACGAAGCAAGCCTCTAAACTGGGCTCGATGCGGGTGATAACAGCTTGATAGATATTGCTCTTGCGTTGTTCTTTGCCGGCAATTTCAATGTCGAGGTCAATTAACTTTTGACCGTCAACAATGGCGACACGGAGTTCTTCCGGTTGTGTCGCATTGAATAACATGCGTTTCATTTTTATTTTTCTCCCGCGCTCGAACACGGGCAAGACTCAAACTCGCGCAGATTAAGCGTGAGAGAGGAACAGCTGACGGCGTTGGTTACACAAACGGTGGGTCAAATGGATTCTCTGTACTAGTTTGGTCAAAAATGTTTTGGGCAGCGCGGCATTCGCTGTAACGCGTTGGGGAGGATTCCTGGACTGTTGCAGTGCGGCATGCGGCACTTGCAAAATCTGGCTCAACCAGCTACGTATTACAACTCGTTTGCCCCGCTGCGGAATTCACAGGTGCTTTGAGCGCGTAAATCAATTACTATCACTGCTGGTTCCGGTGAGCGATATTAACCGGGTTGCGGTTGGCGGGGGGCGCAGGGCGCCTGTACCAACAATCTGATATTTTTCGCAGGAAAAATTCAGGAATTATCGGCGGGAATGTATCCCAAACTTACCCGATCCAAAACGCGCGAACGGCGAAGTATAAGCATAATGAATAGTTTAAGCAAAGAATCTGTCACATTCCTCACTATCGACGAAAGCGGAGAAGAGCAGCGCATCGATAACTTCCTGTTTCGTCACTTAAAAGGCGTACCGAAAAGCCACGTCTATCGTATTTTGCGCGGCGAAGTTCGTGTGAACAAGAAACGCGTGGATCAGACTTATCGCCTCAAACTGGGCGATTTGTTGCGCATTCCTCCGGTGCGAGTCGCGCAAAAACAGGAGGTCGACGAAGTCTATATTCCTGCCTTGGAATTGCCGGTCATTTATGAGGACGATGCGCTGGTGATCATCAATAAGCCATCAGGTCTTGCCGTGCACGGCGGCAGCGGGGTGAGCTTTGGCGTGATTGAACAAATGCGCCGTGCGCGCCCTCAGGCCAAATTTCTCGAACTGGTGCACCGTCTGGATAGGGAGACCTCGGGCGTCCTGCTGCTGGCCAAAAAACGTTCAGCCTTGACGGCGATGCACGAAATTATGCGGGAAGGGGTGAGCGACAAGCGTTATTTGACGCTGGTGCTGGGACAGTGGAATAACGCCCGTCAGCATGTCAAACTGCCGCTGTTTAAATTCGATACCCCTCAGGGTGAGAAGCGCGTCATGGTGCGTGAGGGCGGGCAAGCCTCGCACACCATTTTTTCCTTGCAAAAAAACTGGCCGGGATACAGCCTGCTCGAAGCCCAGTTAAAGACGGGTCGCACTCACCAGATTCGCGTGCATCTGTCGCATCTGGGATTCCCGATTGCCGGCGACGATAAATATGGCGACTTTGCGCGTAACCGTGAATTGATGAAGACAGGGTTAAAACGCATGTTTTTACATGCGCATAGCATCGCCTTCGCGCATCCGCTCACCGGTGAGCCTATGCACATCAGCGCACCGCTGCCGGCTGAACTCGCGAGTTTTATTGCGAAATTGGATGCATTGGAGGGGGCAAAAGAGGCTTTTTAAAGCACTCGATTCAAAACGTGTGGTTTTTCTACTTCATTTTTAGCAGGTTCAGCCGATAACAATCAGGAGTAGGTCAGTATTGTTAAGGAGGAACTATGTCTTATTTATCGAATTTGCCGCGTGAATTGCGTTTCAGTGGTGAGCGGAGTTTGCAAGAGGCCGCAGACGTCAGACTGGGCCGTCAGCAGCGATACCGCAATCACTTTGTCGCTGTGACTCAGAAATCAATTGAGGCACAATCAGCCTTGTTTCAAGAGGATGGCAGACTTGCGCTTGCAGGCGACAGGCGGAAAATTTGTCAGCGGATTTTGCGTAAACCGGTGTTGGTCGATTTTCGCTCAGGTGTTCACCGCCGTTGTCGAAACTTACGTGAGGATGATATGGTTGAGCATGTCAGCGTGAGTGCCTAACAACTTTCAGTCACAGCATGACTGAGCGCTTTACGCATCAATTTGTTTCTGCAGGTTTCAAATCTTTGGTTTTTCGGTATAAACCATTACACTATTAGCGGTCTGTTTTTCTGCTTATTTCCAAAATTTACTATTTGAAAGTCATTCGATGCACGCTGTTCATGATGTGGATGCACTTCTTTTACTCGCCATTGCGATCTCCTCAAAAAGACGCCCGGCTGAACTCGCAGAGATTATTGCTGCAAATGATTTGATACACGGCTCGGTTTCTTTAAAGTCGGACTTGACAGAGGCATTTAAAAACCTTTCCTCGCATGGCCTGATTGCGCAAGTGGGCGAAGGGTTTACGCTGACGCCGGTTGGACTGACGCTGATGTCGTCCGGTCGCAAGAAGGCGGATAACGAGGAGCGATTGCGCGGCCTCAAGGCGGCTATTTCTGCATACGCGCTTAAGAGCGGTCATCCGGTTATTCAGCTGACAGATGAGCAGATGGTCGCGGCTATACATGAGCATGAGGCGTCTAAAATGCACACGGGGAAAAATCTGCTGGTGCCTAAGCCTAAGCCCGTTGTCGATGCCAAGCGTCCGTTACGCCGCAAGCCTATGCCTGCACGCCGCAAGTTTTAATCTGCCAGTCGGTATGAAATTTAAAAATAAATACGCTAAGAATATTGCACAAACAGTTTGCCGTCAGTTTGACCGGCTTTGCGCGGCGCAGGCGGCTAAGCCCTATTTGACTGAGCGCGACGGGGTTCTTGCGCTTAATTTTGATGCCATGTCGGTGCAAAGCGAGATGTATGTCGATAGGCCGGATGAGTTGGTGATTTCGTATACTCGGGCGATGATGAGTTTTTTGTTGCTCAATCCTGCCCCGGAACGCATCGCGATGATCGGACTGGGTGGTGGATCTATTGCCAAGTATTGTTATCGAAATTTACCCGCTGCCGAAATCAAAGTCATCGAAATCAGTCCTGATGTGATTGCGTTGCGCAACGAGTTTGCTATTCCTGCGGATGATGCGCGTTTTAGTGTGTTGGCAGGCGATGGCGCTCACTGGGTTGCAGCTGCGCAAGGCGTGGCGGATGTGTTGATCGTCGATGGATTTGATACGGATGGTTTGCCTGCGGCCTTGAGTAGCCAGCGTTTTTACGATGATTGCTTTGCCGCTTTAGCAGATAGCGGTATTCTGGCGGTAAACCTGTGGGGGGGATACCCGCATTACGAGGACTATCTGGCGCGCATCAGTAACAGTTTTGCGGGACGCATCGTGGTGGTCGATTCTGATGATGAGTTTAATAAAATTGTACTGGCCGTGAAAAATGGGGCATTCCCGCCGGATGTCTCTTTCATTAGGCAGCATGCGAATGTACTTGATTTATCGCATCCTTTGAATTTTCAGTCTAAATCGAACCGGCTGATCGGGGCGCTGAAGGCTGTCAATGCAGGGATGGATTAGCTGCGAGCATCGGTTGTTAAGCAAACCTTAATACTCAGGCTTCGGCACTTCTGATTACGCATTAAAATGCATCAGACTTAATAAGTTGCCTGAACGCCCAAACTTAAGTGCGCTTGCTCAATAATACGCAGATCGCAATTTTTTAAGCGCTGCGCCATCACTCTCATGACATCGATTGCAAATCCGGGTGATTCATCAACCAGGTAATGAAAGCGTTTAGCATCAATCACGACAAACTTGCAATGGGTAATAGCTGAAACTGTCGCATAACGTGGTGAGCCATCAATAACAGCCATTTCACCCACAAAAGTTCCGGGTCTACACTCTTCGAAATGAACGCCTTTGATCGAAATATTAGCTCTCCCTTCGATGAGCACATACATTTTCTGACCTTGATCGCCTTCATTGAACAGTGATTCACCTTGTTGAATTTCAATAAACTCTGGCTCATGACGAAACAAGTCAAAAAACAACATTTTTTGATTACCTTAATTGATTTAATAGCGGATTCTAATTACCATAATTTTCGTAGGCTATTGTAATATTAGCTGCGCTAAACTTGTACAACAGGCCAGTCTTGAGTGCATTCAGGCTCGTTACTGTAGCGTTAAATTATTTTTTTCTTATCGCCTGCAAGGCGATACTATTTCTTCTGAACGCAACTATGCGGTTACGATAAGCGACTAATCGGGCGGCGTATAAATGGCAATTTGATCCTTGCCGCTATTTTTTGCCTGATACATCGCCTTGTCAGCAGCGGTTAGCAGTGCATTTACGTCATCGGCATGATAAGGATGCTCGGCGATACCGATGCTGGCCGAAATACAGGAAATATCTTTTTTTCCAAATTCATAGTGTGCTTGAAGTATATTCAGTATCCGGTTCGCAACACTGACTGCCCGCTCAATATTAGACTCAAGCAGAATCACGACAAATTCATCGCCCCCCATGCGAGCTGCGGTATCCCCTTCCCTCAGGCAGGAGAGCAATCTTGTTGCAACCTCTTTCAATAGGCAATCACCGATGGTGTGACCATAGCTGTCATTGACGTGTTTAAATCCATCCAAATCAATAAATAACAACGATATGGCCCGCTCAGTCCGGTTGGCGACGGAGATACCCTGACTTAGTCGATCCAGCAGCAGTGTTCGATTGGGGAGGCCTGTCAGTTGATCAAAATGCGCTAGATCAAAGAGACGTTTTTGCCTGCGGTGCGTTATTTCCTTGAGCAAGTCATAGCCGTTGGCCATGCCGAAATATTTTTTTTCACGGGTCACGATAAAACCACTCACCATGTGTTCAATTCCGGCATCCAAAATGATGCGGGCGATATCATCAATACTGGTGTTTTTATCGACGATGATGGGATTTTCATCCATCAAGGTGGAAATGGGTTTCTTGCCTTTCAGTTCTTTGACGTAGGGCTTGCTGAAGAACTCGGTAAGATTTTGCCGGACAATAATCCCAACGGGTCTGCTTTTATCGTTCACGACAGGGAGTGCGTAGAGCTTTTTATCGCTGTGAAATAACTCCAATACCTTGATACAACTGGCGTCCTCATTTACTGCCGGAATAGTTTTTAGCAGGTATTCAACTGTCACAGCGGTGTTGTTTGCGTGTTCAGTTGACATTCAAATCCTTGCTGCCCACCTCTGCGCTGTGTTGGGGGAAATTATTTGTCCAAGAAATCAGGTTGTTGCGCTCAGATTTATATCCATAAGGTTTCGCGAGCTCAACTTCATCGTGACATATTGAATTAAAAACACGATCAATTTCTTCCGGCTGAGTGAGGTAGTGAACCACGAGATTCCTTTCAAATAATAATTTGATTGCGCAAAACAACCGAAATTTTTTGTTAAGTTACCTTGTTCCCTTTTAAATCCAGTGCCTGTCCCAGGCGGTCAATCAATTCAGCTGGAGTGTTTGAAATAATTTCTTCCGGCACGCCAAACTTTTTGCTGAGGCGTGAACCGTCCTCAAAACCATAAGACACCACAAAGGGGTGCATTGCCGCACCAACGGCAGCCAGATAATCGCTGTACTCATCGCCGCATGCAAACGTACGCGCAGGATTGATGGCAAAGGATTGTCTAGCCTCTTTTAGATAGCCTGCTTTGTCCTTTTTCAGCGGAATACAGGCAAAGTAATCGAACTCGCCAATATCAATGTCATGCCGACTGAAAAGGCAGCGCAGTGTTTGTTCGGGTTCATTCGTTACATTGCGTGTCACCAACCCCACTCGAATATCAGATGTGTCCAGCAACGTGCGTAACAGGGTGGCTATCCCCGGATACAAGCCTGCCTCCTTGCGGTAGACTTCAGTCAGTGTTTCCAGCAATCGTTTTCGACTCTGTTTACCAAACTGGTGGCGTAAATTGGTGGGAAACTCACGCAGTCCGCCGAGGAATTTGAACAGTTTGCGGCGCTTTTGAAATCGGTCGATGTCGCCAATATCCATGCCGTGCTGCAAAAAAGCCAGTTCAATAGCATGAAATGCGTCGATGGTCGTCCCATCGGCGTCAAAAATTACCATTCGTTCACTATTTTTAAACGGAGTCATGAATTTCATCTTAGGCCAGAAATATGACAGGAGCATGAATGCCATCGTTAATGATTGAGGGGGCTGTGTTTTGAATATCAGCGCCGGGTCAGCGGCAGTTGATACGACCGGCATTCGGGTTGTCTGTGGCGTTGTCGATGGAGGAAAGCCGGATGAAAGGCCTGTTTCGATGCGGGTGCTGTTTGGTGAACTTTCAGCATTCAGGCGTGGGTGGCTGATGGGGTAATAAGCTGAAATTGTCCGATTCCGCTGCTTGCCGGTGGATGTCATTTAGCCGGATAAGCTTCAAATTTTTACGTGTGTCTGGTCATCAGGAGCTGAATCCAGTAAAGTGCAGCTCCTAACCTTACAAAAAGAGCAATAACATGAGTGCAAAAGGCCAGCAGTTGCAAGATCCCTTTCTTAACGCCCTGCGTCGCGAACACGTACAGGTCGCAATTTATCTGGTTAACGGCATCAAGCTGCAAGGTCAGGTTGAGTCGTTTGATCAATATGTGGTGCTTCTTAAAAATAATTCCGTTGTCCAGATGGTTTATAAGCATGCTATCTCGACGATCGTGCCGGCACGCTCAGTGAATATCGCTTTTGACGATACTGACGCGTAAGTATGCAGCAAACATCTGAAGGAACCCAGGCGGCGATTCTGGTCAGCATAGACTTGGGTGGCGCCGATTATCGGGAGAGTCTGGCTGAATTGCGACTTTTGGCCGAAACGGCCGGGGTGCGTACGCTGGCCACTTTTGAGGCTAAGCGCATCCGTCCGGATGCCGCATTATTTGCCGGCAGCGGAAAAGTGGCCCAAATCGCCGAGATGGTCGAATTAAAAGAAGTTCCGCTGGTGATTTTCAATCACGATCTGTCGCCTGCGCAAATGCGTAATCTGACAGCAAGGCTGGGGACACGCGTGATCGACCGCACGATGCTGATTCTGGATATTTTCGCGCAGCGCGCGCAAAGCCATGAAGGCAAGGTGCAAGTAGAGCTGGCCCAACTTAAGTACATGGCGACCCGTCTGGTGGGCCTTAACACCGATATGGGGCAGCAAAAATTTGCGGTGGGCGCGCGCGGACCCGGTGAGACTCAGCTCGAACTGGACAGACGTAAACTCGACAAGCGGGTGCATCTGCTCAAAGAGCGGCTGGAAAAACTAAAAGCGCAGCGCGATGTGATGCGTCGTTCGCGAAATCGCTCGGGCGTATTTTCGGTGTCGATTGTCGGCTATACCAATGCCGGAAAATCGACGTTGTTTAATCGCCTGACCAAGGCTAATGTGTATGTGGCGAATCAGCTTTTTGCAACGCTCGATACCACGTCACGCAAAATGTATTCTGAAGGCGCCGGGGAAATTGTGGTGTCTGATACGGTGGGATTTATCAGGCATCTGCCGCACGGTCTGGTGGCGGCGTTTCGCAGCACGCTGGAGGAGACGATACAGGCCGACTTGCTGCTGCATGTGGTTGATGCGAGCAATCCTAATCGCGACGATCAGATTGCCGAGGTCAACAAGGTTCTGAAGGAAATTGATGCGGGGGATATTCCGCAGTTAATGGTGTATAACAAAGTCGATCTAACTGAGATGCCGGCGGGTGCGGAGCGGGACGACTGTGATAGAATCGCCCGCGTTTTTCTGAGCGCGGTGAGCGGCGCGGGTATGGACGATTTGCGTCTTGCGCTGACAGCGGCCAAAGAGGCGAAGCTGGTTGTAGAACAAAATGAAAATCAAATTAGACAAGCGAGAAATTTGCCATGGGATTGAATGACCCGCAATGGGGTAACAATAAGAACAACAGCGGACCTCCTGATCTTGAGGAGCTGTTGCGCAAGCTCAAAGCGCAGGTAGCCATTTTGCTCGGCGACAAGGGCGGTGCCAATAAAGGCGGTAGTGGCGGCAATATGCCGAAACTGGGTAGCGGGGGGGTGGGGCTGCTGGCCGTGATTGCTGTGCTGATCTGGCTGGGGAGCGGCTTTTACATCGTGGACGCGAGTCAGCGCGGCGTGGTATTGCGCTTCGGTAAGCAAGTGGATGTCACGATGGCCGGCCCGCGCTGGCATATGCCGTATCCGGTTGAAACGGTTGAACTCGTCAATCTGAGTCAGGTGCGTACGGTTGAGGTCGGCTATCGCGAAAACGTTAAAAATAAGGTTGCTAAAGAATCGCTGATGCTGACAGATGATGAAAATATCATCGACATTCAGTTCGCAGTGCAATACTTCCTGCGTGATCCGGCCGAATATCTGTTCAATAACCGGAACTCGGATGAAAACGTCCGTCAGGCCGCCGAAACGGCGATACGCGAAGTGGTCGGCAAAAACAAGATGGACTTTGTTTTGTATGAAGGACGTGAAGCGGTTGCCGCAAACGCGACGAAACTGATTCAGGAAATTCTGGATCGCTATAAGTCAGGGATCGTGATCAGTAAACTGACGATGCAAAATGCGCAGCCGCCCGAGCAGGTGCAGGCGGCTTTCGATGATGCAGTCAAAGCGGGGCAGGATCGCGAACGGCAAAAAAACGAAGGTCAGGCCTATGCTAATGACGTCGTGCCGCGCGCAAAAGGAACGGCTGCACGCCTGATACAGGAGTCCGAAGGCTACAAACAAAGCGTGATTGCCAATGCCGAGGGTGATGCGAGTCGCTTCAAGCAGATTCTGGTGGAATACGAGAAGGCGCCGGCTGTGACGCGTGACCGGATGTATTTGGACATGATGTCGCAGGTGATGGGCAATATCAGTAAGGTGATGGTCGATCAGAAGAACGGCAACAGTCTGCTGTATCTGCCGCTCGACAAGCTGATCGAATCGAGTCGCACTTCGGGGGCGGCTGTCGATGCGCCGGTGGTGCCTAAGACGGATCCTGTGACGTCGCAGGGAAATGACAATAATGCCGCGCAGCGTGCACGCGATTCACTGTTGAGTCGCGATCGGGAGGCCCGCTAATGAAAACCAATGTTGCTAATATCCTGATCGGTGCGGTACTCGTACTGATTTTACTGAGTCTGAGCCTGTTTATCGTCGATCAGCGCCAGACGGTCATCGTGTTTCAGCTTGGGGAAATGGTCAGTGTCAAGACCAAACCCGGCCTGCACTTCAAACTTCCGCTGGTACAGAACGTGCGTTATTTTGATTCGCGCATCCTGACGCTGGATACGGGGGAACCTGAGCGTTTCATCACGGCTGAGAAGAAAAACGTGATGGTCGACTCATTTGTCAAATGGCGCATCGTCGATGTAAAGCAGTATTACATCAGCGTGGGCGGTGATGAAGTGCGCGCGAATACCCGTTTGAAGCAGACGGTCAATTCGAGCATGCGTGAGGAATTCGGTAAACGCACCATACATGAAGTCGTGTCGGGTGAGCGCGAGGAAATCATGAACGTGCTGCGCACTAAGGCGGATCTCGATGCGCGTAAAATCGGTGTTCAGGTGCTCGATGTCCGTCTTAAACGCGTGGATTTTCCGTCTGAAATCAGCGATTCCGTGTATCGCCGTATGGATGCGGAGCGCAAGCGCGTAGCCAATGAGCTGCGTGCATCAGGTGCTGCGGACGGCGAAAAGATCAAGGCCGATGCGGACAAGCAGCGTGAAGTGATTCTGGCCGAAGCTTATCGTGATGCGCAACGCACCAAGGGTGAGGGCGATGCGAAGGCATCTTCAATATACGCTGCGGCCTTTGGCCGGAATGCAGAGTTCTATTCCTTTTATCGCAGTCTGGAAGCTTACAAACAAAGCTTTAAGAACAAGAGCGATGTGATGGTAATGGATCCGAGTTCCGCGTTTTTTAAATACCTGAAGAGTTCGGGTAAAGCGGGCAAGTAAGTTTTCGGTGTTGGCATCGGATCAGATTAAATAGTGAGTTTATTAAATAATGCAAAATTGGTTACTGCCTGAATATATACAAGACATGCTGCCCGTCGAAGCCTGGCGTGTCGAAAAAATGCGTGCGGACGTGCTCGAGTTATTGAGAAAATCAGGTTATCAGCTGGTCGCGCCGCCATTGCTCGAATATGAAGAGTCGCTGCTGATTGCCGATAGCGCCGATATGGATCTGCGCACGTTCAAACTGGTGGATCAGCTAAGCGGACGTACGCTGGCGCTGCGTGCGGATATTACCCCGCAAGTGGCGCGTATCGATGCGCATTTGCTCAACCGTCAGGGGGTTGCGCGTCTGTGCTATGCAGGCAGTGTGCTGCACACCATCCCCGCAGGTCTTAATCGTACCCGTGAGTTGTTGCAGATCGGTGCCGAACTGTACGGTCATGGCGGCATTGAGAGCGATCTGGAAATCCAGCAGCTGATGCTGCAGGCGTTAGCGCTCATCGGTGTTGAGCACGTTCATCTGGACCTTGGGCATGTGGGCGTATTCCGCGCGTTGGTTCAGCATGCTCAACTGAGCAAAGCGCTGGAAAATGAGCTGTTCGCCGCTTTGCAGAGTAAGGACGGTACACGTTTACAGGCGCTGACAGAAAATCTGGACTGCGTTTTGCGCGATGCACTGCGGGTCTTGCCCACCCTGTACGGCCGTTGCGACGAGGTACTGGCGCGGGCACGCAAGTCCTTGCCCGATTATCCTGAGGTGTGTGCTGCGCTGAGCGATTTGCAAACTGTCTCGGAAAAATTGCAGGGCGCTGTGGCTAGCGTGGGCATCGATCTGGCAGATTTGCGCGGTTATCATTATCACAGCGGTATGGTTTTTGCGGCCTATCATGCGGGCAGTCATGATGCCATTGCGCTGGGCGGACGCTATGACGATCTGGGTAAAAGTTTTGGCCGTGCGCGCGCTGCGACCGGATTTAGTATGGATCTGCGTCTGCTGTATCGCCTGCTGCCGGCATGTGCTGCTCAGCCGGGCATCCGTGCGCCATATCTCGACGATGCTGCGCTTGCTTGTGAAATCGCAACATTGCGTGCCGCGGGCGAGGTTGTCGTCGTAAGTTTGCCGGGAAGTGCTGATTACCCGGGCGAGTTGCAATGCAATCGTGAACTTGTTTTGCACGGCAGTCGCTGGCAAGTTGTCACGATGGTCAATTAACAGTTATTAATTATCAATTTTGAATTATTTTTATTGAAAGCTTCGTAATGGCTAATAACGTCGTAGTAATTGGTACCCAATGGGGTGATGAAGGCAAGGGCAAGATCGTCGACTGGCTGACGGATCACGCCCAGGGTGTCGTGCGTTTTCAGGGCGGTCACAACGCGGGGCATACCCTGGTCATCAACGGCAAGAAGACGGTGCTGCACCTGATTCCGTCGGGTATCCTGCGTGAGGGTGTGACGTGCTACATCGGCAACGGTGTGGTGCTCTCGCCTCAGGCTTTGCTCAAAGAAATGGACGAGCTGCAAGCGGCTGGTATCGACGTCTACGGGCGATTGAAAGTCTCCGAAGCCTGTCCTCTGATCCTGCCGTACCACGAAGCGATCGACAAAGCGCGCGAGCTGGCCAAGGGCGATGCGAAGATCGGTACCACGGGGCGCGGCATCGGTCCTGCCTACGAAGACAAGGTTGCCCGTCGTGCGATTCGATTGCAGGATATTTTTTACCGAGAGCGTTTTGCGGCGAAATTAGGTGAAGTGCTCGATTACCATAACTTCGTGCTGAAGAATTATTTCAATGCGCCGACGGTCGATTTTCAGAAGACGCTGGACGATACGCTGGCTTTGGCCGAGCGCATTAAGCCGCTGGTGATGGATGTGCCGCGCGCGCTCTATGAAGCCAATAAGGCGGGGCAGGGGCTGTTGTTTGAAGGTGCGCAAGGTGCGCTGCTGGATATCGATCACGGCACCTATCCGTTCGTAACCAGCAGTAACTGTATCGCAGGGGCGGCTTGCGCAGGGGCTGGCGTCGGGCCTCAGATGCTCAATTACGTGCTGGGGATTACTAAGGCGTATACCACCCGTGTGGGTTCAGGTCCTTTCCCGACGGAATTGTACGATGCGGTTGATAAGTGCGATCCGGTCGGTGAAGGCTTGGCGCGGCGCGGTCATGAGTTCGGTTCTACGACAGGTCGTGCGCGCCGTTGCGGTTGGTTCGATGCGGCAGCCCTTAAACGCTCGATTCAGATCAACGGTGTGTCAGGGTTGTGTATTACCAAGCTTGATGTGATGGATGGCATGGAGACGGTACGTCTGGGTGTGGCTTATCGTATTAATGGCGTGGATAGCGATATCCTGCCGGTTGGGGCTGATGCGCTAGCAGACTGTCAGGTCGTGTATGAAGAGATGCCAGGCTGGACTGAGAGTACGTTAGGTATCCAGCAGTATGATGCGTTGCCGCTGGCGGCCCGTAACTATCTGGCGCGTATCGCAGAGGTTTGCGGCGTGCCTGTGGACATGGTGTCAACGGGGCCTGATCGCGATGAAACGATAGTACTGCGTCATCCGTTTGAGTAATGCGGTATTGATGATGCAGTCTGTATTACCGCCGGCGTGTGACTTGGTGAGTCGTCTGGTTGACACGCTGCGCGGACTGACGCCTGGTTCGACTTTGGCTGTTAAACAGCCAGGTCAGGCAGGCAACGAAAAAAACGTGGCATTAGCGTGCCACGTTTTTGTTTTATGGGTAACCGTAGTGCGTATTTTTTGGTTGTTCTGTTTATTCTGCACAAAAAAAAATAGCCAGCTTTCGCTGACTATTTCTAGTTTCTGGTGCCCAGAAGAGGACTCGAACCTCCACACCTTGCGGCACACGGACCTGAACCGTGCGCGTCTACCAATTCCGCCATCTGGGCAAGCAATGTTTCTTGCTGAAGGCGCGCATTTTATAGCTAAAGGAAAATTTGTCAATGAAAAAGAAAAATAATTTACGTTTACAGGATCCGTTCTTAGAACGCGAGCGCGAACAATACGAACATCCGCTGCCTAGCCGCGAGTTTATTCTGCAGATTTTGACCGAGCATGGTGCGCCTATGATCGATGATGATCTTCTGGATTTGTTGCTGATTGAGCGCGACGAAGAAGATTTGTTCTCGCGTCGTTTGCGCGCAATGGAGCGCGACGGGCAGATCATGCGCAATCGTAAGCGTGCGATCTGTGTGATGGATAAGCTCGATCTGGTCAAAGGTAAGGTACAGGGCCATCCTGACGGGTTTGGCTTTTTGATTCCTGAAGACGGCAGCGCTGATATGTTCCTGTCGGAGAAGGAAATGCATCAGGTGCTCAACGGCGACGTGGTGATGGTGCGTCAGGCGGGCGTAGATCGTCGTGGACGTCCTGAAGCCAAGATCGTTGAAGTGCTGGAGCGCGCTAACAGCAAAGTGGTGGGCCGTTTGTTCGAGGAACACGGCATCCAGTTCGTGGTAGCAGAAAATCGCCGGATCACGCAGGATATTCTCGTTGCCGCAGGCGGGACCGGGGGCGCTAAGGCGGGGCAAGTCGTGGTGCTCGAAATTATCAAGCATCCTGATAAGCATGCTCAGCCGATTGGCCGTATCGTGCAGGTGCTGGGTAATTATGCCGATCCTGGCATGGAAATTGAGATCGCATTGCGCAAGCACGATTTGCCCTATGAATTTCCTCACGATGCGGCGCGTCAGGCAAAAGCGATTTCTCCTGTCGTCTCGGCTGAAGACTGGGCAGGGCGCGAGGATATCCGCAATTTGCCGCTGGTCACCATCGATGGCGAAACGGCCCGGGATTTTGATGATGCGGTGTATTGCGCGCCTGAAAAAGGCGGTTACCGTCTGGTGGTTGCCATCGCCGACGTCAGTCACTATGTGAATACCAATGATGCGCTCGATCGTGAAGCGATTTCGCGCGGGAATTCGGTGTATTTCCCGCGCCGTGTGATCCCGATGCTGCCAGAGGAGTTATCCAACGGTCTGTGTTCTTTGAATCCTAAGGTCGATCGCCTGTGCATGGTGTGTGATATGCATATCAATACCAAGGGTGAGATCGGCGAGTATCGTTTTTATCCTTCGGTGATGTATTCCAATGCGCGCCTGACCTACAATCAGGTAGCTGAAATGCTCGCGCAACCCGATGGCGAGTTGGCAAAACAAAACGCGGCGATCGTGCCGCATCTGCAGCACCTGTATGAGTTGTTCCAAAAGCTGCTCAAGGCACGTGAAAAACGCGGTGCCATTGACTTTGAGACGGTTGAAACGCAGATGATCTTTACCGATCAGGGCAAGATCGACCGCATCATACCGGTGGTACGCAACGATGCGCATAAGCTGATCGAGGAATGCATGCTGGCGGCGAATGTCTGTGCGGCAGGCTTCTTGCATGCGCATCAACATCCGGTGCTGTATCGCGTTCATCAGGGACCGACACCGGAAAAGCTGGAAGCCTTGCGTGAATTTATGAAGGAATTCGGTCTGGGGCTGACAGGAGACGACGAGCCGCAGGCGAGCGACTACTCCAAATTGTTAAAGCGCATCAAGGGGCGGCCGGATGCCGCCTTGCTGCAAACTGTGATGCTGCGCTCCTTGCGTCAGGCGAAGTACGAACCGGAAAATATCGGTCACTTCGGTCTGGGTTATGAGGCCTATGCGCATTTTACGTCGCCAATTCGCCGTTATCCGGATTTGCTGGTGCATCGCGCCATCAAGGCGGTATTGCAGGGCAAACAATATAAGCCTGCGCAAAAATGGGCAGAGCTTGGGATTCATTGCTCGATGACCGAGCGACGTGCCGATGATGCGACGCGCGATGTTGAAGCGTGGCTAAAATGTTTCTATATGCGCGATCATTTGGGCAGCGTGTTTACCGGTACGGTCTCTTCAGTGACGAGTTTTGGCATGTTTGTATCGCTCGATGACTTGTATGTAGAGGGGCTGGTGCATATCTCAGAACTGGGTAAGGACTACTTCCATTTTGATGCAGCCAAGCATCATTTGCTGGGTGAGCGCACCGGTCAGAGCTATCGTTTAGGCGATCGCGTCGAAGTGCGTGTGGTTAAAGTGGATATGGAAAGTACCAAAATAGACTTCGTCCTGCATTCGGATGTGGTCGAGGAAGAACCGGCAGGTAAGCCAAAAAGGAAGGCGGCAAAGGGGAAGAAAAAGCATGGCTGATTTAAGATTGATTTACGGTTTTCACGCGGTGACGTCGAGGATTCGTCAGAATCCGGATGGCGTGATGGAGATTTATTTGCAGTCGCAGCGCCAGGACCAGCGGATGAGAGATCTGATCGCGCTGGCTGAAGCCAGCGGGGTGCGGGTGATTCCGGTGGATGGTGCGCGCCTCGATGGTATGGCGGGTGGCGCTCGTCATCAGGGCGTGGCAGCGAGGGTTGATGCAGCCAGACGTGTACAGCATCTGTCCGACGTGCTGGAGACGCTCACCGAGCCGCCTTTGCTGCTGGTGCTGGATGGGATACAGGATCCGCATAATCTGGGTGCCTGTCTGCGCAGTGCAGATGCATTCGGTGTGCATGCGGTGATTGCGCCTAAAGATCGCGCGGTCGGGATTACGGCGACGGTCGAAAAGGTGGCATGCGGTGCGGCAGAAACGGTGCCCTATATCACGGTGACGAATCTGGCTCGCACTTTGCGTGAACTCAAAGAGCAGGGTATCTGGGTGGTGGGCGCGGCGGGCGAAGCCAAGCAGGATCTGCACGGCTTTAAGCATACAGGGCCGCTTGCGATTGTGCTGGGGGCCGAAGGCGAGGGCTTGCGGCGTCTGACCATGGAAACTTGTGATGAACTGGTGCGCATCCCGATGCTGGGCAGCGTGGAAAGCCTGAATGTCTCTGTGAGTACCGGAATTTTCCTGTTTGAAGCAAGGCGGCAGCGGTCGGTGTCGGCTTAAACTTTAGTAAAATACGCTGTTGTATTTATGCAACAGTCGTCGGGTTTGGGGGTTGTTGAGATACAATGGCGAACAATATCGGTTGGATGCCGATTAAAAATTTTAATTACACCAGAAGGATAAAAAATGAAAAAAAGCACAATGAGTATTGCTCTGGCCGCTGCGCTGTTGAGTATTTCTGTTGCACAGGCGGGTGAGTTCACCGGCGGCTGGATCGGCGTTAAAGCTGGTAATAACAATTCAGATGTAACGGGTGCGACTGCGGCGGCTTCAGCGTCTGCAAAGAACGCCAGCACATACGGTCTGGAAGGTGGTTACAACTGGGATATGGGTGGTTTTCTGTTGGGTGTGAATGGTTTTGCTGACTTCAATCAAAAAGTTGACCATGCAACGGCTACTCCTGGTGTTGTTCGTAATTACGGTAGCGATGCGCTCGGTCTGGACGTAAAGCTGGGTCTGCCATCAGGCAACTGGTTGCCGTACGCCAAGCTGGGTTATGCTTCTGTAGCGGCTAAGGGTATTGCTGTGACAGGTACAGGTTCAGGCGCGCATCTGGGTCTGGGCGTTGAATACAAGTTCGCACCTCACTGGAGTGTTGCGGGTGAGTACACAACCGTATCTGACAAATTTAACAACAATACACAGAAGCTTAATAACAACAATTTTACGATCGGTTTGAATTACTACTTCGACAGCATCGCGCCAGCTGCGGTTGCTGCAGCAGTTGTAGCTCCGGTAGTTGTTAAGGAAGTGGCTAAGCCTGCTCCTGTTGCACCAAAGGTTGTTGAGAAGACCATTTTTACCGACAAGCCAGTGACAATCGAAGGTGCTAATTTCGATACCAGCTCTGCTAAACTGAAGCCTGCGGCTGACAAGAAATTGAATGAAGTGGTTGATTTTGCAGCTAAGTACAAAGACTCTAATCTGGCTGTTACCGGCCATACAGACAGCCGTGGTTCAGAAAAATTAAATCAAAAACTGTCTCTGTCACGCGCAGAATCAGTTAAGGCTTATCTGGTTAAGAAGGGTGTTTCTGCAGCTCGTATCACAACCAAGGGTGAAGCTTCAACTCGTCCTGTTGCTGACAACAAGACTAAAGCAGGTCGCGCTCAGAACCGCCGTGTTGAAATCAACTCAGTCGTTAGAGAGTCAAAGCAAGTACGCGTAACTGAGTAATATTTTCAGTTAACGTTAAAAGCGGGCTGGTGACAGCCCGCTTTTTTTGCGTTCTGGATTGGTAAACCGCGTTCTTTTTGGCGGGCAAATGGAATAAGATGTGAACCCCTAATGTATGACTGAGAAGTTATGAAACTGGCTATTGCGCAAATCAACTGTGTTTTAGGTGATCTGGCGGTAAATTCCGCGAAAATTTTACAGTCGGCACAGCGAGCCTGTCAGGCAGGTGCGCAACTGATGCTCACACCTGAACTGAGTTTGTGCGGATATCCTCCGGAAGATTTGTTGTTGCGCAGTGGGTTTTATAAGTCCTGCACGGCCAGCTTGTCTGAGCTTGCTCGGAATATTTCGGGTATTGCCGTGATCGTCGGGCATCCGCACGAGCAGGATGGCAAATATTACAACGCGGCATCCCTGTTACGGGACGGCCGTGTTGAAGCAACGTATTTCAAGCACTTTCTGCCCAATTACGCCGTATTCGACGAGGAGCGGTATTTTTCCAGTGGCGTTGAGCCTCTGGTGTTTGAATTGAGCGGGATTCATTTTGGGCTCAATATTTGTGCTGATGTCTGGGAGTCAGAGGCCGCAAGGATGTCTGTGCAAGCAGGTGCTGAGGTATTGCTGGTTTTGAATGCTTCGCCTTACTCTGTCGAGAAGCTGGCGTCGCGTCATGAAGTCGTTCGGCAGCGTATTTCTGAAACAGATATGGCTGTCGTGTATGCCAATATGGTGGGGGGGCAGGATGAGCTGGTGTTCGATGGCGGCTCTTTTGCGATGGATCGTTCGGGACGCCTAATAGCGCAAAGCGCAATTTTCGAAGAGGCGTTGTCCTATATTTCGATCGGTTCGGATGGTGCGCCCATTGGTGATATTGCGGTATTGCCGATGCAGGAGGCGGCTGTTTATCAGGCGCTGGTATTGGGTTTGAAGGATTACATCGGTAAGAATGGTTTTAAGGGTGTCTTGCTTGGGCTGTCAGGCGGCATCGATTCTGCACTGACGCTGGCGATTGCGGTGGATGCCCTGGGGGCGGATAAGGTTCATGCGGTAATGATGCCATCGCCCTATACCGCGCAGATCAGTCTGGATGATTCACGGGAAATGATCCGGATGTTGGGTGTCAGATACGATGAATTTAGTATCGAGCCGGTTATGAAGAGTTATATGGCTGTGCTCAAGGATAGTTTCGCAGGAAGGCCTGAGGATACGACTGAAGAAAACTTACAGGCGCGTATACGCGGCAATTTGCTGATGGCTTTATCCAATAAGCTGGGCTCGCTGGTGCTGACGACGGGTAATAAATCTGAGATGAGCGTGGGCTATGCGACGCTGTATGGCGATATGGCCGGGGGTTTTTCGGTGCTGAAGGATGTGGGTAAATTGCTGGTGTATCGTCTGGCGCGTTATCGCAACACGCAAGGTCAGGTGATTCCTGTGCGCATCATTACCCGTGCACCCACTGCTGAATTGCGTCACGATCAGACGGATCAGGATAGTTTGCCGCCTTACGAGGTACTGGATGGCATTATGAGTTGCTATGTTGAAAACAATCTCTCTATTCCTGAGATTGTTGCATCGGGTTATCAGGAAGCCGATGTGCGCCGGGTTGTGCGTTTGATACAAAGCAGCGAATACAAGCGTCGTCAGTCAGCAACGGGTGTCAGAATTACTGAGCGGGGTTACGGAAAGGACTGGCGTTATCCTATTACGGTGCGATATCAGGACGAATTCTGAGGTGTTCAGTACGCCGCTGGCAGGGGAATTTTCCATAAAACGTCTGCCTGCGGTATGGATGCAAAAAAACGGCTGATTGGTAGTTCCTTTGTGCGGTATTTTTTGGTATAATCCGCGCGGTTTATTGATGGGCTTTGTGCCCGTTTTTTATTTGTGGGTTGCGAACATGGATGTTGTGAAGCTAATAGAAGTGACGGTAAGTGGCTTAGGCTATGAGTTAGTCGATGTTGAACGCGCAGGTCGTGGTTTGTTGCGCGTGTTTATCGACAAGCCTGAGGGTATTGCTGTGGAAGATTGTCAGGTCGTCAGCAATCAGTTGACGCGCTTGTTTACGGTTGAGAATATTGATTATGACCGGCTTGAAGTGTCTTCGCCCGGTCTTGATCGTGCATTGAAAAAGGAGGCGGATTTTATTCGCTTTGTCGGGCAAAAAGCGCAGATTAAGTTGCGTATGCCGATTGCAGCGCGCAAAAATTTTATCGGTGTGATCGGTGAAATTAACGACGGTGTTATGCAGTTGGATGTAGAGGGTGTTCCGGTCGCAATCGAGTTGACCAATGTAGACAAGGCACGTTTAGTGCCGACATTTTAGAATTTAATGCTCGCAGCTTGAGCGTATAGCCGGAGAGATGGTATGAGTCGTGAAGTTTTGTTGCTGGTAGATGCGTTGTCACGTGAAAAGAACGTGGACAAGGAAGTTGTTTTTTCTGCGCTGGAATCAGCGTTGGCGTCCGCTACCAAGAAGCGATTTGAAGATGAAGCCGATGTGCGGGTTGCAATCGACCGCAATACGGGTGAGTTCGAATCCTTCCGTTGCTGGGAGGTAATGGACGATGAAACGTTTGAGACGCCGGATTTACATATCAAGCTCGAAGAGGCGTTAAAGCGCGATCCGGCTATTGCGCTGGGCGGTTTTATTGAAGAGCCATTGGAGTCGGTTGATTTCGGACGTATCGGCGCGCAGGCTGCCAAGCAGGTTATTTTCCAGAAAATTCGCGATGCTGAGCGTGAGCAGATTCTGGCTGACTTTATGGATCGTAAGGAGCATCTGGTTTCCGGCACGGTTAAGCGTCTGGAACGCGGTAGTGCGATTGTCGAGTTTGGCAAAATCGAAGCCTTATTGCCACGTGATCAGATGATTCCTAAGGAAAATATGCGCATCGGCGATCGCGTCAGAGCGCATTTGCTGCGTGTCGATCGCGGTCCGCGTGGTCCTCAGGTGATTTTGTCGCGTACGTCGACTGATTTGCTGGTCAAGCTGTTCGAATTGGAAGTGCCTGAAATCGAAGAGAATTTGCTGGAAATCGTCGGTGCGGCACGCGATCCGGGTTCGCGCGCAAAGATTGCGGTGCAATCGCATGATCAGCGTATCGATCCTATCGGTACCTGTGTCGGTATGCGCGGTTCGCGTGTGCAAAGCGTGACCAACGAGTTGGCAGGTGAGCGCGTAGATATCATCTTGTGGTCCGAAGATCCGGCGACTTACGTGATCAACTCGCTCGCGCCCGCTGAAGTTTCCAGTATCGTGGTCGATGAGGATCGTCACAGCATGGACGTTGTGGTTGAAGAAGAAAATCTGGCGCAGGCGATCGGTCGCGGCGGTCAGAACGTTCGACTGGCCAGTGAGATGACAGGTTGGGAGCTCAATATCATGACCGTTGAGCAGGCTCAGGAAAAGCACGATCAGGAATTCGTTAAAACACGTGCAATTTTCATGGAAAAGCTCGATGTTGACGAAGAAGTCGCTGATATTCTCGTTCAGGAAGGTTTTGCGACGCTCGAAGAGGTTGCCTATGTACCTGTTGAAGAGATGCTTGAAATTGAGACGTTCGACGAAGATACCGTCAATGAGTTGCGCAGTCGTGCGCGCAATGCGCTGTTGAATGCTGCGCTGGTCAGTGAGGAGAAGGTCGAGCACGGTATCGACGGTTTACTCAAGCTGGACGGTATGAGTGACGAACTGGCCCGTGAGCTGGCCGTCAAGGGTGTTACGACTCAGGAGCAGTTGGCCGATCTGGATGTCGATGAGTTAGTGGAGTTGTCCGGTCTGGATGCGGATGTGGCCAATGCGCTGATTATGGCGGCACGTGCGCCCTGGTTTGCGTAATTAAAGTTTCAAAGGTGCGGCGAACAGTTTCGTCGCGCAGCAAGTTTTGTTACAGAACTTTGCTGGTTAATGTACGGATTGTTTGCATCACCGGGGCAGAGATGCCCGTTGGTTTAAAGGATGGTAATGGGAAAATTAGACGTAACACAATTTGCGGTTGAGCTGGGTCTGCCAGTAGCTTTATTGTTGGAGCAATTGCATGCCGCAGGCGGCAAGCAATCGGATGCAGCAGATTTGGTTTCTGAACAGGATAAGGCCAAGTTGCTCGAACATTTGCGTCACGCGCACGGTGCGGACAATGCTGCCAAAAAGATCACGCTGACTCGCCGTGAGACGACAGAAATTCAAAGTTCGGATAAGTCCGGACGCGCGCGTACCATCCAGGTAGAAGTGCGCAAGCGCCGCATCGTGGCGCCCATGTCTATCGAATCCGTACAAGCGGCCGCACCCGTGGTGCTAACCAGCGCGGAACAAATCAAAGTGCTCGGCACGGCTGAACTCGATTCGCGTGAACAGGAAGCGAAGTTGCAGGCTGAACTGGCTGCGCGTCAGGAGGCGGAATTAATTGCGCGTCAGGCGTTCAATAAGCGTCGCGCTGAAAAACTGGCGCAAGTCGAAGCGCCTGTTGTAAAGGCTGCCGTACAAGCTCCGGTTAAAGAAGACGCTGCGGCGGAAGTGCCCGCAGCGGTGGTCGCTGACATCGAGCCGGTTGTGTCTCAGCCCGTCAAGCCTCAAGCGGCTGAAGTCGCTCAAGGCACGTTGCATAAACCAACCATGCGTCCCGGCGATAAGGTGATCAGGCCGGACAGAAAACCTAAGGTTGAAGTCCCTGCTGCGGCACCTGCCGCCCGTGAAGATAAGCCTAGTAAGCGTGTGCCCGCTAAGACGACCACGCGCGTGCCGCCGAAAACAACGACTAAAGAAAAGTCATGGGCGATGCCGGTTCGTGCACCTAAGCATGGTCGTCATGGCAAGCAGGTGGTCGATGAAGCCGCTCATGCCTTTACGCTGCCGACTGAAGCCGTCGTGCGCGAAGTGGCAGTTCCGGAAACCATCGTTGTTGCAGAGTTGGCGCAGAAGCTGTCAGTCAAAGCGGTTGAAGTGATCAAAGTGCTGATGAAAATGGGCATGATGGTGACGATCAATCAGGTGTTGGATCAGGAAACGGCGATGATCGTCGTTGAAGAATTGGGCCACGTTGCTAAGGCGGCCAAACTTGACGATCCGGATGCCTATTTGATGGATGACGAAGTGCATCATGATGTTGAGTCGCTGCCCCGTGCGCCGGTTGTCACCGTCATGGGTCACGTCGACCAC
This sequence comes from Gallionellales bacterium GWA2_54_124, assembly GCA_001801025.1. GTDB lineage: Bacteria > Pseudomonadota > Gammaproteobacteria > Burkholderiales > Gallionellaceae > Gallionella. The sequence goes on along the minus strand of MGWO01000004.1, from coordinate 90,581 downwards.
GGTAAGACTTCATTGCTCGATTATATTCGCCGCACCCGTGTGGTGTCCGGTGAAGCGGGTGGTATTACTCAGCATATCGGCGCATATCACGTTGAGACGCCGCGCGGTATGGTGTCTTTCCTGGATACCCCGGGTCACGAAGCGTTTACCGCGATGCGTGCCCGCGGTGCCAAGGCGACCGATATCGTGATTCTGGTTGTTGCCGCTGATGACGGTGTGATGCCGCAGACAAAAGAAGCGATCGCCCATGCTAAAGCTGGCAGCGTGCCCATTGTGGTTGCGATCACCAAGGTCGATAAGGCGGATGCCAATATCGAACGCGTCAAGCAGGAGCTCGTTGCTGAAGGCGTCGTGCCGGAAGACTGGGGCGGCGATACGATGTTTGTCGAAGTATCCTCCAAGTCGGGTTTGGGCATCGATCAGTTGCTCGAATCCATCCTGTTGCAGGCTGAGCTGATGGAATTGAAGGCCCCGCGTGATTGCAATGCCAAGGGCTTGGTGATTGAAGCGCGTCTGGATAAGGGTAAGGGGCCGGTTGCAACGGTGCTGATCCAGTCCGGTACGATGAAGCGCGGCGATGCCGTGTTGATCGGTTCTGTATTTGGTCGTGTGCGTGCGATGCTGGATGAAAATGGCAAGAGCATTGCTGAGGCAGGTCCGTCAATTCCGGTGGAAATTCAGGGATTGTCCGAAGTGCCTGATGCCGGTGAGTCGCTGATGGTGCTGACCGACGAGAAGCGTGCCCGTGAAATCGCCTTGTTCCGTCAGGGTAAGTATCGCGGCGTGAAGTTGGCGCAGCAGCAGGCCGCTAAGCTGGAAAACATGTTCGAGCAGATGGCTGAAGGTGAAGTGCGTACCCTGTCTTTGATTGTGAAGTCCGACGTGCAGGGTTCTGCCGAAGCGATTGCGCAGACGCTGCAAAAACTCTCGACCGATGAAGTTAAGGTTAATCTGATTCACAGCGGTGTCGGTTCGATCAACGAATCCGATATCAATCTGGCGCTGGCCTCTAAGGCGATTTTGATCGGCTTTAACACCCGTACCGATGCGCCGGCTAGAAAACTTGCCGAATCCTGCGGCGTGCAGATTCGCAACTACAGCATCATCTACGCAATGGCGGATGACATCAAGACAGCCTTGTCAGGCATGCTGGCACCTGAGAAACGTGAAAGCATACTGGGTATGGTTGAAGTGCGTCAGGTCTTTGTCGTCTCCAAGATCGGTACAATTGCCGGTTGTATGGTGCTCGAAGGCGTGGTCAAACGCGGTTGCCGTGTTCGCGTGATGCGTGGCAATGAAATGATCCACGAGGGTGAACTCGATTCACTGAAGCGCTTTAAGGATGATGCGAAAGAAGTTCGCGCTAACTTTGAATGCGGTTTATCGATCAAGGGTTTCAACGATCTGGAAGTGGGCGATAAGCTGGAAGTGTATGAAATCGTTGAGGTTGCGCGTACTCTGTAATGGCTAATTTTGCGAGAACAGACCGGGTCGGGCAGCAGATGCAGCGGGAAATCGCGCAGCTGGTTCGCCTTGAAATCAACGACCCACGGGTAAAACTGGTGACGATTACCGGTGTTGAGGTGGCAGGTGATTATTCGCACGCTAAAATTTTCTTTACGCGTTTAGATGGCCGGCATGCCGAGGCGCAAGAAGGCCTCGACCGTGCGGCCGGTTTCCTGCGCAGCCGTCTGGCGCGCAGCATCAAGCTGCGCATCATGCCCCAGCTGCATTTTGTGTTTGACTCATCGGTTGAGCGTGGCAGTCATCTGTCTCAACTCATCGATCAGGCTGTTGCCAGCGATTTTAATCTTGACGACAACACGTAAGCCGCAATTTCGGAATAAATGGCGTGCCATCGATGGCGTTTTGCTGTTCGATAAACCGCTGGAATTGAGTTCCAACGATGCGCTGCAGAAGATACGACGCGTGTTTCAGGCCGAAAAGGCAGGGCACACCGGTACGCTCGATCCCTTAGCGACGGGACTGTTGCCTGTTTGTTTCGGCGAGGCGACCAAGTATTCCAACTGTTTGCTGGATGCGGATAAATCCTATACGGCGCTGTTGCGTCTCGGGCAGACGACGACGACGGGGGATGCGGAAGGTGAAATCCTGACTGAGCGTCCGGTGTGCTTTACGGATGCTGAACTTGCCGCCGTGTTGGAAAAGTTTCGCGGCCCCATTAATCAGTTGCCGCCGATGCACAGCGCGTTGAAGCATCAGGGACGTCCGCTCTACGAATACATTCGTGAAGGCATTACCATCGAGCGTGCGCTGCGGGAGGTGATCATTCATGAACTGGTCGTGAATCGCAGGCAAGATGTGGAGATGGAAATTTCCGTTCGCTGCAGCAAGGGGACTTATGTTCGCACGCTGGCTGAAGATATTGGTGAGGCGCTGGGGTGTGGCGCGCACCTGACCGGCTTGCGTCGTACGGCGATCGCACATTTCAAGCTCAGTGAGGCTTACACGTTAGAGCAGTTGAGCGCAATGAGCGATACTGAGCGCGATGCTTGTGTGTTGCCGCTGGTATCCTTGATGCCGGATATGCCGCAGCTGGTTTTAGATGATGTGCAGATCAGGCGGATGGCTCAGGGGCAACGTCTGGGGCTCGACTGTGATCTTGCCGATGGCAATGTCAGTCTGTACGGGCCGGGTGGATTTGTAGGGGTTGGTATCAAACAAGGACGTCGTATCTCACCCTTGCGTTTGATTTCGGGCGTGGCTAAATTGGCTGCGCGCACGGATTTGACGGAAGTGGTTGAGCAGTAACCGCATTCAAGAGTACAATGTAGCACTTTTTTTAGGAGAGCAAAACCAATGGCAATTACCGCCGCGCAAAAAGCGCAAATCGTTACAGACTTTCAACGTGCAACGGCCGATACCGGATCCCCGGAAGTGCAAGTGGCTCTGATCACTGCACGTATCACTTACCTGACTGATCACTTCAAGGATCATGCTAAGGATCACCATTCCCGTCGCGGTCTGCTGCGTCTGGTTAGCCGTCGTCGTAAGTTGCTCGACTACCTGAGAAGCAAGAATGAGGCGAGCTACCAAATTCTGATTAAGCGTTTGGCAATTCGTAAGTAGTTTTACAAGCGGGTCGCAATTGCGGCCCGTGTCGTTTAGTCCCGTCTATTTTAACGTGGCGCGATGGCGCGCCATGCATGCCATAAGAGGTCTATCTTGAGTCATTTCAAAAAAACAATCGCGTTCGGTAAACATCAGCTGACCATCGAGACCGGCGAAATCGCCCGTCAGGCAAGTGGTGCGGTACTGGTGAGTATGGATGACACCGTGGTGCTGGTCACCGTGGTTGGCCGCAAAGACGCCAAGCCTGAACAGGACTTTTTCCCGTTGACAGTCGACTATCAGGAAAAGACTTATGCGGCAGGGAAAATTCCCGGCAGTTTCTTCAAGCGCGAAGGCCGTGCCAGCGAAAAGGAAATTCTGACTTCGCGTCTGATCGATCGTCCGTTGCGTCCGCTGTTTCCTGAAAGTTTTTATAACGAAGTGCAGATCATCGCAACGGTCATGTCATCCGACAGCGAAATCGATTCCGATATTCCATCGCTGATCGGTGCCTCTGCTGCCTTGGCAATTTCCGGTATTCCGTTCGAAGGCCCGATTGCAGCTGCCCGTGTGGGTTACGCTGACGGCCAGTATCTGCTTAATCCGACGAAGACTGAACTTGTCACATCCCAGATGGATCTGGTTGTTGCAGGAACGGATCGCGCCGTATTGATGGTTGAGTCAGAAGCGCAACAATTGTCTGAAGAAGTGATGCTGGGTGCCGTGATGTTCGGTCACGAGCAATTCCAGATCGTGATCAATGCGATCAACGAAATGGCTGAAGCCGTCGGCAAACCGATGTGGGACTGGACGCCTCCTGCTAAGAACGAGGCACTGATCGCTCAGATCGCGGAACTGGCTGAAGCCGATCTGCAAGCGGCTTACGCGATTCGCTCCAAACAGGAACGTACCGATGCGATTTCAGCGATTCATTCCAAAGTGCTGGCATCCGTATCGCCTGATCTGGAAAAGAACGCAGTCAACGAATTGTTTGGCGCACTGGAAGCTAAGATCGTTCGCGGTCAGATTCTCTCCGGCGAGCCTCGCATCGACGGTCGTGATACGCGGACTGTGCGTCAGATTACGATCCGCAATGGTGTATTGGCTCGTACCCATGGTTCAGCCCTGTTTACCCGTGGCGAGACACAGGCTGTTGTCGTTGCGACGCTGGGCAGTATGCGCGATGCGCAGAAGGTCGATGCACTGCAAGGCGAGTTTACCGATCGTTTCATGTTGCATTACAACTTCCCTCCGTTTGCAACCGGAGAAACAGGTCGTGTGGGTTCGCCTAAGCGTCGCGAAATCGGTCACGGTCGTCTGGCCAAGCGTGCACTGGTTGCCGTGTTGCCGAGCGAAGAAGACTTTGGCTATGCTGTTCGTATCGTGTCAGAGATCACTGAATCTAACGGTTCAAGCTCGATGGCATCGGTGTGCGGCGGTTGCCTGTCCATGCTCGATGCCGGTGTTCCATTGAAAGCCCATGTCGCAGGTATCGCGATGGGTCTGATCAAGGAAGGCAATCGTTTTGCCGTGTTGAGCGATATTCTGGGTGATGAAGATCATCTGGGCGATATGGACTTCAAGGTGGCAGGTTCCGAAAACGGCATCACCGCGTTGCAGATGGACATCAAGATTAACGGCATTACCCGTGAAATCATGCAGGCTGCATTGAGTCAGGCCAAGGAAGGTCGTTTGCACATTCTGGGCATCATGAAGGAATCGATGTCGGGCGTGCGCAGCGAGTTGTCTGAATTCGCTCCTCGCATGATCAAGATGAAGATCAATCCTGAAAAGATTCGCGATGTGATCGGTAAGGGCGGTGCGGTAATTCGCGCGCTGACTGAAGAAACCGGCACAACCATCGATATCGACGATGCAGGCAATATCACCATCTCCAGCGTCAACGGAGAAGCCGGTGAATTGGCCAAGAAGCGCATCGAAGACATCGCCATGGACGTTGAAGTGGGCAAAGTCTACGAAGGCCCTGTGGTCAAGTTGCTGGATTTCGGTGCATTGATCAACATTCTGCCGGGTAAGGATGGTCTGTTGCACATCTCCCAGATCGCACACGAACGCGTTAACAGCGTAGGCGATTACCTCAAAGAAGGCCAGGTCGTGCGCGTTAAATTGCTGGAAATGGATGATCGCGGTCGTATGAAGCTGTCGATGAAGGCGTTGCTCGATGCGCCTGTCGCCAACGGTGCTTCGATTGCCGAGTAATTAGCAATTTTAGGTCAATAAAAAACCCGCTTCGGCGGGTTTTTTATTGAGAGAGGCGGGGGTGAAGCCAATCATGCCGCAACACGGACATGAAACCTCGTTGCCTTTTTCGATATTTTACTTCTCCTTCGCATGCCCATTTCACCCTGAACATGCGATTGACGTCATCATTTGGATAGCCTGCTCCTCAACAGCCAACGTGCCAATGTGGAGTATAGAACATCGGGATCAATCGGTTTGGGAATGAAATCGTTCATGCCGCTAGTCAGACAAAGCTCCTGATCTTCATCAAATGCATTGGCGGTCATTGCCAAAATAGGAATGGCCGCATATTGAGGAAGTTGTCTGATACGACGGGTTGCTTCAAGGCCATCCATTACCGGCATCTGCATATCCATCAGGATCAGGTCATAGGCCGATGACGCCATTGCAGAGATCGCGACAGCGCCATTTTCGGCAATATCGGCTGTGATGCCAACCTCTTGAAGCAGGTCCAACGCCAGCTCTTGATTGAGTGCGTTGTCTTCTACGAGAAGTATATGAAATCCACTCAACCTTGCCTTGCTGGCTTCCAGTTCATAGCGTTTGATGCTGTGATTGGTTGGTGTCACCATCGTTTTTCCGCATACCTGTACAATGGCCTCATATAGAGGCGAGGTCTGAACCGGCTTAGACAGGCTTTGACGAATTGTAGTTTTTCTTCCCGCTAATAATTCAGTTGCCGCATCTACGCCAAATCCGGTTACCAGAATAATCGGCGGGCACTGCGGCCCCCACTCCCGCTCAAGATGCTCTGCACAACTGATTCCGTCCATGATAGGCATTTGCCAGTCCATCAGGATAACGTTGTAAGGCCGGGCCGAACTGAATGCCTGTCGCACCAGTACAAATGCCTGTTCGCCGTTGGCCGCGCTATCTCCCTGCATTCCCATGGTTTCCATCATGACCTGCAATATTTCGCGAGCACAAGGATTGTCATCTACGATCAGAAAACGCAACTCGGCCATTTCCTTGGCAGTCAGGGCAAAGCGCAGTGGTTGTGCTTGTGGACAGCCAAATCTGGCGGTAAAGTGAAAAGTGGATCCCTTCCCATATTCGGACTCAATCCAGATTTTTCCCTGCATCAATTCAACCAGTTTCTTTGAGATGGCCAGCCCCAGTCCGGAACCGCCAAAATGACGGCTGGTCGAGGCGTCAGCTTGACTGAATGATTCAAACAGACGAGACATCTGCGCTTCCGTCATCCCTATGCCGGTGTCTCGAACCCGGAAGTGCAGGGTGACTGACTGCTCAGTCCGCTCCTCCTGCGCAACGGAAACAACGATCTCACCCGTTTGAGTGAATTTAACGGCATTGTTAGCCAGATTGATCAGAATCTGCCCCAGCCGCATGGAATCCCCCGCCATCATCTCGGGAACATCGCTATCAATCTGGAATAGCAACTCCACGCTTTTTTCCTGTGCTTTGAAGGCAATTAGACTGGAAAGCGTATCCATCACCGTACTCAACTCGAAATCCACATTTTCCAGCGATAGCTTTCCGGCCTCCACTTTTGAAAAATCCAGAATGTCGTTGATAATGCCCAGTAGTGCTATCGCAGAAAGATGCACCTTCTCTATGTAGTTTTTCTGTTTTGGTGTCAGTTCCGTCTTTAATGCCAACTGGCTCATGCCGATAATGGCATTCATCGGCGTACGTATTTCATGACTCATATTTGCCAGAAAAGCGCTCTTCGCCCGATTGGCCGACACCGCCTCATCGCGCAGGCGAATCAATTCCAATTGCGCCTCCTGCAAATCTGCTTCCACCTTCATGCGTCTGCTGATTTCACGCGTCATCTGAATGGTGCGGTTTGCCAGCTTGTCGTACATCCCCATCACGGTATCAATCAGAATGCGAGTCGCTCCGGTCATCTCTTCATTTGCGACTTCCTTGGCTCGCTCCAGCGAGAGCCCGGTCGGCAGTGCCAGTACAACCTTGGCCATGCGCTTGTCAGATTCAATGATATGCAAGGCAAGCCAATGGGTCAGGAAGGTGACAATTTCTTCAATGACCTCATCCATCGTATCTTCGGTTTCTTTGTCTTTGAGTTCAAGCACCTTGGCGATGAAATCCTGATGAGCACTCTTGTGCCACTCTTCCCACGGGTCGTTGTTGAAGTATTTGTGCCAGATACGCTCTTCATCAGCAAAATGGACAGCTGTGTATTGTTTTAACTCATCAAATATCTTATTGAGCGCGGGTGCATCCGATTGAAACGCGAGATGGCCAACTAATACATTGAGCAGTTCGACCAGTCGTTTGTGTTGTTCATCAATCTGTGCAATTCCGGTGGTGAAATTATCGTTCCATGGGAATATTTCGACTTGATTTGGCATGTTATGTCCTTTGGTCATTCGAGCTAATTGCGATCGCTCTGTGTATTTTATGATGTGCGCACGCCATTGAGAATGACGTCTACGATATCTAATGCCCCTTCGAACTCGAAGTTATCGATGAGTTTCCCCAGGGTGTCGCCAGGTGCGCCGATGGACTGCGTGAGCATTGGGCGCACCTCCTCGAACAAACGTATACTCTTCATGTCGGAGGCGGCTAAACTGGCTCGCAAGGTCTGGAGCCGGGTTCGCAGCTCCTCCGGGTTCACCGCCACGCTGCATTCCGGCGTTATCGTCCTTTGCTCTGCCGGCGAGATTGCCTCCATCAGTGCATCCAGCCCGGTTTTCATTTCGCTTATAAGTGTTGCAGCTTGTCCGTTATTAGATTTAAGGGCGGCTTCGAGTGCCGTTGCCTGTATTTGCAGTTCGGTCAGTCCGAATGTAGCTAACAGTCCCTTGAGTGTGTGGGCCATACGTACGGCTTCGTCGCGCTTTCCCTGTGTCTGGAGTTGAGCGATGTGCGCCAGGTCGTCCTGATGTTCCTCGCGGAAATGGCGCAGGTATTTCGCCAGTCGTTCGTACTTTCCGTTCGCTACTTTCAGAGCGCGCTCCAGATCGATGCCGGGTATCCCAGCCAGCCATTGCGCTATATCATGGGTTTTGGCGGGAGGCGTAGTGGAAGAGGGCGTTGAGCTGGCCGCTGCAGTCAGCGGCGGGAGCCAGCGCAGTAAGGTCGCATAGAGATGATTGGGCTCCACCGGTTTGGCCACGAAGTCGTTCATGCCGGCTTCCAGGCAGCGGGCACGGTCTTCATTGAAGGCATTGGCAGTCATCGCCAGTATGGGCGTATCGCGATAACCTGCCAGTTCCCGGATGCGGCGCGTGGCTTCGAGGCCGTCCATCACCGGCATCTGGATGTCCATCAGGATAAGATCGTAGGCTATTTTGCTCGCAGTCCGCAACGCGTCTTCGCCGTTCTCGACCACGTCTGCCGTTAATCCCGCATCATGCAGCAATGCCAGTGCTACTTCCTGATTGAGTGTATTGTCCTCGGCCAGCAGCAGGCGCTGCCCGGCATGCGCGGATAGACGTGACGTGGGGGATGCATCATCTGTGGCGTCTCCGAGCGGTGCTGAAGTATGGAGTGTCTGTGCCAAAGCGAACGGCAACTCTACCCAGAACGTACTCCCAGTTCCGAGCGTGCTCTCCATTCCGACCTGCCCACCCATCAGTTCGGCCAGTCGTTTAGAGATGGTCAGTCCGAGGCCGGTTCCCCCGTATTGCCGGGTGGTTGACGTGTCCGCCTGTTCGAAGGCATGGAACAGGCGGGCTTGCTGTTCCTCCGAGATGCCGATGCCCGTATCGCTCACTTCGAAGCGGATGCAGAGGCGGTCGTCATGCTGTCGGGCGAGGCGCCCCGTGAGGGTGATACTGCCGTGCTTGGTGAACTTCACCGCATTGCCGGCGAAGTTGAGCAGGATTTGTCCCAGTCGCATGCCGTCGCCGTGCAGGAAGGGCGGAAGATTGTTCATGTTTACGATGATGTCGAGCGCCTTGGCATGCGCAGCGTCGGCGATCAGCGTGGTCACGTTGTCCGTCACGCGCGACAATTCGAAGTCGCTGGTCGCAAGTTCCAGTTTGCCGGCCTCGATCTTGGATAAGTCGAGGATGTCGTTGATAACCTGGAGCAGATGACGTGCGGCACTGTCGATCTTGCTCAGTTGTTGTCGTTGCTTGTCGCTCACGCCTTCGCGACCCACCAGATGCGCCAGGCCCATGATGGCGTTCATCGGCGTGCGTATTTCGTGACTCATGTTCGCAATGAAGTGACTCTTCGCACGGTTCGCAGATTCGGCAGCCTCTTTGGCTTCGCGCATCGACACTTCGACTTGCATGCGTGCGCTGATGTCCTGTGCGATGCCGATCAGACCGGGTCTGCCGTTCTCCAGCGTCAACGGGATTTTGTGCGTTTCCAAAAATACAAAATGACCATCCGGATGGGTAATGCTCTCGTTATAGGTATGCGTGATGCCTTTGTGCAATGTTTCCTGATCCGTCCGGGTAAACTTTTCGGCAGTATCCGGATCGAGAAAATCATAATCTGTTTTGCCGATAATTTCCGATTCGGGGGCTTGGAAATACACTTCCACTGCCCTGTTGCAACCCAGATAGCAGCTGTGCTCGTCTTTGATAAAGATCGGGTAGGGAATGGTATCGATTACGTTGCGCAACAGCGCACGTTCTCGGGTAACGACGGCTTCGCTCTTGAACAAGGCCAGCTCACTGGCTTCCGCTTTCAGGCGCAGGCTGATGTTGTTCATCGTGCGCCGATAATGGGATTTCGTCAGTTTGAGCGCGAACAAGATGGCAATGAACATCATGCTGATCAGCAGGTTGGAAATGCGCGTCTCGGTCAGCATCAGGCTAAAAAGGACGGGCGTCGAGAGCATGCCGAGATAGATCCAGTATGCCTTGAGCACGAACGAGAGGCTGGAGGTCGCGCCCGAGATCATGCCGGTCAGGATCAGTACGCACAGGGTTTGGTGCAAAGCGTTGTCTGCGGGAAACAGGAAGATTCCCGAGAGGCCGAGTGATAATCCGGAGGCACTGGAACCCAGTATGAACAAGTTCCCCCAGCGTTGCTCACGCCGCTCCTCGTTCGATGCGCGCTGGTAGGCAAGATAGAGCAGCCAGCGCAGAATGACAACAAGGATACCGGCGCAGCCCCACACAATCAGGGTGAGATGGTCTATGACCTGCCATTGAGTGAAAATAAATAACAGCGTCATGGCGATGTTGGCCGACGCCGAAGCGGGCATGGCCTCGTACAGCAGGTTCACCTGTTCGGCAAAGATTGTCACCTGCTGATTGGCTTCAATCTCTGTTGGTATAACTTTGGATGTATTGTTCACGTCAGACACCTTCGCTGTTTTTGTGTAGGCGCGGTTCTTCGTTCAGGATGACTTGTAGCGTTTGCTGCGCCTCATCGTATTCAAAATTATCGATCTGTTCGCCGAGCTTGACTGCGGCCTCGCCAACCGCTGCAGTCAACTTCGCTTGCAGCCTTGCGAATTGACGGGCGCTGGAAATATCCGCGTTGCCAAGTTTGTTGAGCAAAATGTCCAGATCGTGGCGCAATGCCTCCCAGTCGATGTTCATCGGTATCTCTGAGGGGGTAGGCTGAATTTCTTCAGGCAACAGTCGTAGCGAATCCATCAGTTGGTTCATGCCTGTATTTAAGCGTGCCAGCAAGTTGTCCGGATGAACATTCCCCGTGTTTAATGCCGCTTCCAGTTCGGCTGCTTGGGCATGCAATTGAGATAGACCGAAAGTGCCGAACAATCCTTTGAGTGTATGCGACATGCGCACGGCTTCTTCACGTTTTCCCTGCGCGCACGCGTCGGTGATGCGTTGTAACTCTTCCTGGTGATCCTCGCGGAAATGGCGCAGGAATTTTAGCAGTCGGTCGTGCTTGCCGTTCGCCACTTTTAAAGCGCGCTCCAAGTCCATGCCGGGGATGGACGCCAGCACCCGGTCCTCTTCCCCGGCCTCTGTGAGTGCCTGAGGTGTCGGAGTATCGGTTGGGGGGCACGTCGATTGTGCCGGCAGCCAGCGCAACAAGGTCGCATACAAAAGGTCAGCTTCGACGGGTTTGGATACAAAGTCGTTCATGCCAGCCGTCAGGCAACGAGCCTTGTCTTCGTTGAAGGCGTTGGCAGTCAAGGCGATAATGGGCGTTTCAACATAACCTGGCAATTGGCGGATTTGGCGAGTGGCTTCCAAGCCATCCATCATCGGCATTTGCATGTCCATCAGGATCAATTCATAGTCCACGCGGCGCGCGGCCTCAACAGCTTCCGCCCCGTTCGATGCAATGTCCGCGTGGAGGCCGATGTTCTGTAGTAGGGCCAGTGCGACTTCCTGATTGAGCGGATTGTCTTCCGCCAGCAGGATGCGTGCGCGAGTGCTGATCGGGCGAGCCTCTGTATTCTGGATAACAGCTGGGATATTGCTGCGTTTCAGGCGCGTGCTAAACCAGAAGGTGCTGCCCGCGCCCAGCTGGCTGATGACCCCGCTGTCACCCCCCATCATGCGTGCCAGTTTGCGGCTGATCGCCAAACCAAGACCTGTGCCGCCGTGCTTGCGTGTGGTTGAGGCTTCGGCCTGCTCGAAAGCGTCGAAGATCCTGGCCTGATCGGCTTCGGCGATGCCGATACCGGTGTCTTGGGTCTCGAAACGCAGGTCAGCATCTTCCGCGTGTTCGGCTTCGATGCGCGCGCGCAGGATGATCTGCCCGGACGCTGTGAACTTGATCGCGTTGTTGGTGAAGTTGATCAGTATCTGACGCAATCGCAAGGGGTCGCCGAGGAAATAGGCACCCTTTAGGCGCGGGTCGATCTCTACCGTCAGCACCAAACCTTTGGCTTGCACTGCATCAGCGAGCATGCTTTGGACATGGTCGACAATGGCTTCGACAGCGAGCGGGACGGACTCTAAGGCAAGGCGTTCGGCTTCGATCTTGGAGATATCCAGAATGTCGTTGAGAATGCTCAGCAGGTGATGGGAGGAGGTGCGTATCTTGGCCAGTTTCTGCGCCTGTTCAGGATCGGTGATTTCAGCCTGCAACAGGTGGGTGAACCCCATGATCGAGTTCATGGGGGTGCGTATCTCGTGTGACATGTTGGACAGGAAGTGGCTTTTGGCCAGATTGGCGGCCTCGGCAGCTTCCTTGGCCTGATTCAGGTCTAGCGTGCGTTGTTCGACCAGCATTTGCAGGTGTTGACGGTGGAGATTCAACTCATCCAGCATCTGCCGCTGTTCGGTCACGTCATCATAGATGCCGACGATGCCGATGGTGTGGCCGTGCTCATCCTTGAGCGGTACTTTCGATGTGCGTAGCCAGATAGATTGTCCGTCCGGTGTGGTCTGCTGCTCCTCGTATCCCAAGCGTGGCACACCGGTCTGCATGACTGCACGGTCATCAGCTTGATACAGTGGTGCGTTTTTCGCCCACCCCATCTGAGTATCATCTTTGCCTAGCACGTCTTCCGGACTCGCCTTGCCTGCATCTTTGGCAAACAAGGGATTGCAACCCAGATAGCGGAGCTCACGGTCTTTCCAGAAAACCCGCATCGGCACGGCATTGATGATGGTGCGCAGGAAACTTCTGGATTCCGTCAGCGCCCGGCGATCATTGCGGATTTTTCTGAGCAGCAGGGTTAGCAGCAAGGTCAGTAACAGGCCGCTTGCAAGCACGATACTGGATGTGTATTGCGCATGTTGCTGCCAGAAGGCCGGTGCCGGGGTAATCAGTAATGACCAGTGGCGGCCTGGCATGCTCAACTCATAACGCCAATGCAAACCCAAACGCGCTTCTGCGGCCTGATCGTCCGGGCCGAAAGTTGTACGCTTGTCGCGCGAACGAGAAGCATGGAAGTGAAGGATGCGCTCCTGCGCTGGCGCCATTTCATCGATCAGGGCAATGTCCACGCCCCCCGTCGATATTTTTCGGAGACCTTCATCAACGATACGATCTGGCTGATACGCTCCGAAGAGGAACCCTGTCAAGGCCTGTTGCCGTTGTGCGGGGGTGTCGAGTCGCGCATGTGCGCGGTAAAAAGGTTCAAAAACGAGAACGCCTTTGTCTCCATTGTTATTCGCCAGCTTCAGCGGGGCGGTGGCTATCAATGCACCCGAGTCGCGCGATATGATCATCGCTTCGTGTCGCTTGGATTCGGAGAAAATATCGAGCCCCAGGCCTCGTTCATTTCCGGATTGGGGTTCAAGGTAATAGACGGGAAAATATTCTTCGTGCGGGGTCGCATGCGACAACTTGCCTTGTGCATCCAGTTCGTTGAAGCCGAAGCCGGCTAGTCCCTCCTTGCGAGCCAAGGCTTCAAAAGTAGCCCGTTCGGCGTGCGACACCTTCGGCACCCATCCTAGGGCATGCAGCTGAGCGTGCTCTGCCAGCAGGGTTTGGGCATAACGCTTGAATTCATTGCGGCTGACGAAGTCCGAGGCCTGATAAAACGCGCGTGTCGATCCGATCACGCTCAGCCCGCTTTTCAGGGAGACTTGCACTTGTGTCCCGTGATCCTGCGCTATCCGCTTGAAAGCTTCCTCAGTCTGACTGTTCTGTATCCGTTCAAACATTAAGTATAGAGCGAAGGAGAGCAGGATGCCCAGCATGGCGACCTGCCAGATATGCGATATCGACAAGCCCGTGCTGGCAACTTCGGCTTCAGCCAAAGTATGTTCGCGGGTGTGAGTGTTCATTTTTTATGTACTCCTAGTAGGGATCGTCATTACGCCGACACGATGTTTGCAGGGGGCAATGTGACATGCATTTTCACGGTGCTTCCAAGATGTTGATCGATGCGATCCAAGGCTTCCAGCGCTTCGTCGAACTCGAAGTTCTCGATGTGACGACTCAAGTCGTTCGCCAGCTCGCCCACCCTCACTGAGAGAGAGGGCTGGATTTCCTCATAGACTCGTGAGCTGACCAAATCAGCCTTTTCGAGCTGAACGCGAAGCTCCTGTAATCGCTGTTGCAAAGCCCTTCTATCATGAGTGACCGCTGTCGAGGGCGCTGCCAGCTTTGCTGTCGTCAATTGCTTGAGCTCGCCTATCAGCGATGCGAAATCAGCTTCCAAGCATGCCAGCAAATCCTCGTGGGTAGTGTCCCCACTACGCAGCGTCGTCTCGAGTTCGGCAGCCAATTCTTGCAGTCTCCCCAAACCGAAAGTGCCGAGCAAACCTTTGAGGGGGTGCGCTGTACGCATGGCATCTGCGGATTTACCCTGTAACAGGAACTGCCGAATCCGTTGCGCGTCCTCCGCATGTTCATCTTGGAAGTGATGCAGAAATTTGAGGAGTCGCCCGGCATTGCCACTGGCCACTTTCAGTGCTAGATCCAAGTCAAGTCCGGGGATGGCTGCGAGTCGACCTTGTACTTCGGCCTGATCGGTCGGACGTGACGGAAGCGTCGGTATGGGCGTGGCATGATTCACTGTAGGTAACCAACGCAACAAGGTGGTGTAGAGATGGTCCGGTTCCACGGGTTTTGCAACGAAGTCAGTCATACCAGCGGCTAAACAACGGGCCTTGTCTTCATGGAAGACGTTAGCGGTCATCGCGAGGATGGGTGTCTGCGCATGACACGGCAGTGCGCGGATCTGGCGGGTCGCCTCCAGCCCGTCCATCACGGGCATTTGCATGTCCATCAGGATCAGGTCATAGGGACTTCTGCGTGCCGCTTCGACGGCTTGTGCGCCATTGTCAACGACATCTGCATCGAGTCCGACCTCATGCAACAGCGCCAGCGCGACTTCCTGATTCAGCGGGTTATCCTCGGCCAGCAGCAGGCGATGACCGCCATGCTGGGCTAGGCGCCGAGTCAGGTCGCCGTGATCGAAGGTGTCCGCCGTTTGTTCTTCCGTGCTGGCCTCAGCTAAACCAAGCGGCAACTCGACCCAGAAGGTACTACCGTGACCGTCCGAGCTATCAACTCCGACGCTACCTCCCATCAACTCGGCCAAGCGTCGGGAGATGGCCAGCCCGAGGCCGGTGCCGCCGTATTGGCGGGTGGTGGATGCATCAGCCTGTTCAAAGGCAGTGAATAGGCGCGCTTGGTGTTCCAAGGTGATGCCGATGCCCGTGTCGCGCACTTCAAAGCGGCACCAAACATCATTGCCCTCATGCGGGAGGGCGCGACCGGTCAGTCGGATACTGCCGCGCTCTGTGAACTTGACCGCGTTACCCGCAAAGTTGAGCAGGATCTGCCCCAAGCGCAATCCATCGCCACGCAGATAGGTGGGCAGGCCGTCCATATCTATGATCACCTCCAACCCCTTGGCTCGGGCCGCGTTGCCGATCAGGGTAAGAACGTTGGACGCGATGCTGTCGAGTTTGAAGTCGCTGGTGGCGAGTTCCAATTTTCCTGCCTCGATCTTGGAGAAATCAAGGATGTCGTTGATGATGCCCAACAGATGCCGCGCTGCGCCGTCGATCTTGCTCAGTTGTACCTTTTGCTTTTCGCTGACACCCTCCTGTCCGATCAGGTGAGCCAGTCCCATGATGGCGTTCATCGGCGTGCGGATCTCATGCGACATGTTCGCCAGGAACGCACTCTTGGCTTCGCTGGCTTTATTGGCGCCGTCGCGGGCTTCCAGCAAATTGGCATGCTGGTGACACGCCAATAGGGCGTTAGCGAGTTTATGGGCAAGCTGTTCGATCTCTCGCACCAGATTGGTGGGCAAACCACGGTGGGTCAGGATCAATACGCCGAATCCGGGCAATCGCCATGCGTATTGGTTTTGCATCGCTGACGCGAGCAAAGGGATGGGCAGCGGCGCAGCGGCGTGATGTGCGGAGAGTAGCGGGATGACTGCGGAAAAATCCGCATTGCGCGGCAGAACCCAGATCGGATGGTAGTCAGGCGTATTGTCGGTGGCACGTGCTTCCAGAATACAGATGGACGCGCCTCCCAAGCGGCGCAGGAAGACAGGCAAGCAAGCGTTCAACATCTTAGCACTGTCGAGTTCACCCCCGATCGCCATGGCGATCTCATACAGGACTTCGCGTTGTAACCAGTTTTCCGTGTTCATGATGCGTTTTAGATCAGTGCGATGACGGAAGTCTTGTTGTAGAACTCAAGGTAGTCTTGGCCATTGTTGGCGATCTCGCCGATGGTCAGAGCACCCACCATGGGTAGGTTGGGGCTGCGTGCCGCAAGCAATTCCAAGTCGAACTCCTTTTCCAAAAAGAGTACGCGCGAGATGCAATCCACGAACAGCTCGATGTGCGGTTGTCCACTAGAGAACGTGGCTTCAGCACCTTGTCTGGCTTGTTTGGCTGCGGCGATCAGGGTGTCGTGGTTGCCGTGCAGCACATGGACGAATGCACCCACGGGTACTTCCCCAACGCAGACCAGTTTGTCACTATCCAGCATGAGGGGGTCGCGCACGATCACTTCCGTACCTAGCTTGGCGATGCCCAGTGGATAGGCCTTGGCGATGGAGAAGAAATTGTCTGCATTGAAACGCTGCGCGGCGTGGGGTTCGACCACCTCTCGATACACCTCGAAGGCGGGCCGCCAGTCTAGGCTGATGACTACATTACCTTTGGCTTCGGTGACACGGTGCGCAGTTGAAATGGGTTCCCACCCATGCGCCACACCGACACCGCTGTTGATGTCCATATAGGCCAACACGGCGACATCTTGTTGCAGACCGGATGGTGTGATGACGCAGGGTTTTTGCACCAAGCTCAGCGAACCGCCGCCACCACCTAGGTAGTTGATGGACAAGCCGAAGCTATTGAACACGGCATCGATGAGCGCACTGATGCGCTGTGAAAAACCATCCACTAGGATGAACATTGTGCCGTGGTTCATCGCTTGGGGAAAGGCGGTATCGATGGCCGCACCGAAGTCGCACTCGTGATCGGACAAACTATCGACCACGGCGACTTGCGCGACATTCGGCAATCCGACGATGACTGTGCCTATTTCCAGATGTTCTGCATCGTGCAGTACCTGAGGGAATATCCCGCCGAACACTGGCTTTGCCGCCGCTCGCAGAATGTCGTCAATGCCAGTCGGCGTCCATCCGTTGCCATCGGCAGCGAACACCAGCACCGAAGCGACACTCTCATCTGCATCCAACTGTTGCAACATCTGGCTCAGTGCTGTGGGCGCGCCTGTTTTATCAAATAAGATTTTCAAGTTTCACCTGTATAAAAAATCCAATGTGTCTCATGCGTTTCTAAGATCACCATCGCTTTGCATCAGACTGTCGATCTGCTCCAGTGTCGCCAGCGCCCCCTCGAACTCGAAGTTATCGATGAGTTTCCCCAGGGTGTCGCTAGGCGCGCCGATGGACTGCGTGAGCATTGGGCGCACCTCCTCGAACAAACGTATACTCTTCATGTCGGAGGCGGCTAAACTGGCTCGCAAGGTCTGGAGCCGGGTTCGCAGCTCCTCCGGGTTCACCGCCACGCTGCATTCCGGCGTTATCGCCCTTTGCTCTGCCGGCGAGATTGCCCCCATCAGTGCATCCAGCCCGGTTTTCATTTCGCTTATAAGCGTTGCAGCTTGTCCGTTGTTAGATTTAAGGGCGGCTTCGAGTGCCGTTGCCTGTATTTGCAGTTCGGTCAGTCCGAATGTAGCTAACAGTCCCTTGAGCGTGTGGGCCATACGTACGGCTTCGTCGTGCTTTCCCTGTGTCTGGAGTTGAGCGATGTGCGCCAGGTCGTCCTGATGTTCCTCGCGGAAATGGCGCAGGTATTTCGCCAGTCGTTCGTACTTTCCGTTCGCTACTTTCAGAGCGCGCTCCAGATCGATGCCGGGTATCCCAGCCAGCCATTGCGCTATATCATGGGTTTTGGCGGGAGGCGTCGTGGAAGAGGGCGTTGAGCTGGCCGCTGCAGTCAGCGGCGGCAAGGTCGCATAGAGATGATTGGGCTCCACCGGTTTGGCCACGGAGTCGTTCATGCCGTCATCCAGGCAGCGGTCACGGTCTTTAATAGATTGTCGCCGGAAGAAAGATAGAATGCGTCCTGCATAATGGCTCCGATTCGTTGATTGGCTATTTAGACTCTGGAATGTCTGAAAAACGGTGCGCGATTTCGATAAACTGATCCTGTAAACTCAGGAAAGCATCAACGATATCCGGGTCGAAATGTTTGCCTCTTCCTTCACGAATAATCTCGACTACTTTTTCTATCGGGACGGGATCTTTGTAATGGCGTCGGCAAATCAGGGCGTCGAACACGTCTGCCAATGCCATTAAGCGAGCGCTGACGGGAATGGCTTCACCTGCCAGTCCGCTCGGATAGCCCGAACCGTCCCATTTTTCGTGATGGCTGACGGCAATCTGAAGTGCCATCTCAATAAAGGCCAGCGGAGAATCCTCTCTCTCCATTTTTAGCATATCGAAATTTTTGCCCAGCACGCGTTTGATGGCTTCCTCTAGCGCGGTTGCGCCAATCTGGGCATGGGTCTTCATGATCTCGAACTCTTCCGGCGTCAAACGACCCGGTTTGAGTAGGATGGCATCGGGGATACCCACTTTCCCGATGTCGTGCAACGGTGTTGCTTTGGCGATTAACTCGCGTTGCTTAGCATTCAGGTGATCGCGAAAACGGGGGTGGTCGCACAGGTGCGCCATCAAGGCTTCGACGTAGGACTGGGTGCGATGCAGGTGGTTGCCCGTTTCATTGTCGCGCTTTTCAGCCAGCATCGCTAAGGCGTTCAGACTGATGTCTTTGATCAGTTCGTTCTCCCACATCCGGCGCTTGACTTCGCTCTCCAGATAGCCATTCTGATCCATGAGCCAATCTCTGGCTTGTTTTAGTTCGAGGTGCGTCTGGATGCGCGCCAGCAGGATGGCGGGCCGGATCGGTTTGGTGACGTAATCGACCGCGCCCAGATGCAATCCCTTTTCTTCATCCTCGGTAGCGTTCATGGCGGTAACAAAGATGACCGGGATGTCACTTGTGGCTGGAGTGGCTCTCAGTCGTTCAAGTACAGCATAGCCGTCCATATCCGGCATCATCACATCAAGCAGAATCAGGTCGGGAACCGGGGCAATCTGTGCGACTTTGAGTGCTCGTTCTCCGGAAAGCGCTAGACGGACACGATAGTGCGGCTCCAGCAGTTCGCCGATAATGGTCAGGTTATCCTTGGTGTCGTCAACTACGAGTACTGTTTGCTGGGCATTCGTGCCTGCATATCGATTTTCATATTCCGCCATCAGTCATACCTTGTCATTAAAGTTGGAATGGGTCTCATTTTATAATGAGGCTAGCTTGCTTAACACATATGCAGTCCTGATTCGCATCGGTAATCGTTCGGTGTTGCGGGTTGTCGCCGACATTATCGAAGAGCAATTTTCCCGTTCACGGCTCTAAATGAGGCAAGATGCGAACGCTCCATGATACTAGGCTTTTAAGTGTGTTGTGCATACTGGGGGAGTTACTAGGTGGAATCCCGTTGGTCGACTCAAATCCCATCGCAGGTCTGGAATCCATCTGGTTTTGGCATATGCAAATTCAGCATGATTCAACCCTATATCAATAATGGGATTGAGTCAGGGGCGTGAGCGCAGCTAGTGCTCGTTCGAAGTCGATGTCGTCAATGGCCGCCTTGATTTCCTCAAAGGCCGGTGGCGATGCTGCCTGAAGCAACCCTGCATGGTCGTCGAGTGTGTGCTTTGCGCGCAATTCGTTGCCTGCCAGTTGTTGCGCTAGTACTTGGCATACCCGCGCCAGTTCCTTGGTATCGACCACTGATGTGGATGGGGCGGGGTGGTGCGGGATCCAGCGCAATAGTATCGGATACAAGGCGTTCGGTGTGACGGGCTTGTCAATGATCTCGTTCATGCCCGCCTGTAAGCCGGCCGTGCGCTCGGATGGGGTGACATTGGCCGTAATGCCGACGATGGGCCGGTCAGTCCAGCCGGGCAGGCGGCGGATGGCAGCGCAGGCTGTAGCGCCGTCCATTTCCGGCATGTGCATGTCCATCATGATCAGCGCATAGTCATCCGGCCTCCGGCCTTCCAGATTTTTCAACGCTATTGCGCCATCGCCGACGACATCAACCGCCAGACCAGCCTGTTCGATAAGAAGTCGCAACATTTTCTGATTGAGTGGATTGTCGTCTACCACCAGAACACGAGCGTCGGCAATGCCGGCTAGGCATTCCCGATCTGGAGTCGGCGCGCTGGCTGTCACCGATAGAGGCGTTTGGACAATGTCCTTATTTCGTTCGAGGCGTACCGTAAACCAGAATGTGCTGCCACGTCCGGGTTCGCTCGATACGTTGATTGCGCCGTCCATTAATTCGACCAGTCGTTTCGAGATAGCGAGGCCTAGACCGGTGCCGCCGTACTTGCGCGTGGTGGAAGTGTCCGCCTGCTGAAAGCTCTGGAACAGCCGGCCCATCTGATCTTGACTGATGCCGATGCCGGTATCGCTTACCGTAAAGCGCAGGCGCAGGTTATCGGCTGCATCAGGTTCCAAACGCACATGGATATTGATCTTGCCTTGCGGGGTGAATTTGATGGCGTTGGATAGCAGATTGAGCAATATCTGCTTGAGCTTGGTGAAGTCCCCGATCAGGTGATGCGGAACATTCGGTTCGACCTCAATCGACAAGGCCAGATGTTTGCCGGCAGCTTTGTATGCTTTCAGTGTCACCACATCGTCGAGCAGGTTGTCCAGCAAGAAGGGAGCGCGGTCCAGTACCATCTGACCTGCCTCGATCTTGGAAAAATCCAGTACATCATTGACCATGTCCAGCAGGTGCTGCGAGGATTTTTGAACCTTCAGCAGATAGTCGCGCTGGCGCGGGTTCAGATTGGTGTCGAGGAGCAGGTGCGACATGCCAATGATGGCGTTCATGGGGGTGCGCAGTTCATGCGACATGTTGGCGATAAAGTCGGACTTGACGCGGCTGGCGGATTCGGCGGCATTGAATGCTTCTGCGGCAAGCTGGAGTGCTGCGGTGCGTTCGTCGACCAAGACTTCCAGTTCATGGTGATGTTGTTCCAGTTCTTGCCTAGCCAAGTTACGCTCAGCGTCTATTTGGGCAAGCTTCCTTTGGGTTTCTGACAACCGGCCAAGCACGGTATCTTCCATGCCCTTGCTGACTGGAATCGATGTCAGAAAATCACCGCGGCCAAGGATTTCGATGCGCGCATACAGCTTATCGACTGTTGTGCCCAATATGGCGTGCAGACTGCGTCGCGCATTCCAGAGAAATAAACCCAGTGTCAGGCCCAAAAGCCCGAATACCAGGCGCAACCTGTCTCTGTAGCGCACGGCCGTCTGCACGGCCTGTTGCGTGCGCTGGTCCACCATGAAATAGAATTCATTGATGGGCCGCATGATGCTGGCCTTAGCCTGATGGTAGTTTTCGTCATGCAGCATCTCGATCGCTTGGGCACGGTTTTCCCGGGAGAGTGGGGGCGTTGCCTCTACCAAAGCCATCGCGGCATATTCGGTGCGTGTGAGCCTGTCTGAGTTCGCTTTGGATTCAGACAGTTTGGCAAATTCGGCGGTGGTAACCCCGGCGTTCTTCATCGCGGTAAGCAGGGCAATCGTCGATCCGGAAGACCTTGGTCGCTGGCCATCTGAGAACACCAGATCCCAATAGATGCTTTCATACCGGAGTGGTCGAGGCTGCTTCCCGTTGCGGATGTCGAGTATCTCCTGATAATGGTGTTTGTAGGTTGGGTTCCCGGTGATAACGTAGGTCCGTACCATGCGGGTAAGGTCATCAGACGACTGGCGCAACTCATCGGCAAGATGAAAGGACTGAATGCGGGATTCGGTAGCAAGACCGACCTGATCATCTGCCCTGACATAGAGGGTAAAGGCGATGATGCAGATGCAGAACATGGCCAGCGTCAACCAGAGGTGTATGAAGAAGCGAGATTGTTTAGTGTCAGATGTATGCATGGGATATCGATTGCGTTCACAATCAGTCTATTGATCCGGCCTGAATAAAGTTTGCATCACCGTCATTCCGGCGTATCACGACCTGATTGGGCAGGCATATGCTCTTACATAACGGGTTGCCTGGCAAAGAAATCAACATGCTTTAGTTATCCTTCGCGCGTATATAAGATGGGTATTCGAGCATTATATGAAAAAAAATCGCATTGCCCTTGCCGATCAACAGTTGCCCGTGTGCATCGCTTCGTTTTTATCCGCACCTTCGGCGGCAACGCTCCTTGATATCCGCAAGGTGATGGGCAGCGATACGCCAATCAGTATGTGCCCGGTAGCGGAATCAGCCACAGGCTGCGGCGCGTGATGAAGGCGGGTCTCTTCGGTATGGTTGATCTTATCCTGTGCGACTGGTTTCTTGTATCAAGGACAGGGCTCTGGCCGTTCATCCAGAAATAGTTGCAATTCCGCAGCCACGTCGGCCAACGCGCTCCTGAAGCGAGCACAATACTCGGGCAGTTCCAGATCGACATGATCCGGCAGGGTATCTTCCAGCTTGCCGGCCAAGGCCAGACAGGCCGTGGCGGAAAACATCGCGCAACTCCCGCGTAAATCGTGAACCACGCGACGCAGGGCGACCCAATCCTCATCCTGCAGCGCCGCGTCGATGAGTGCGATTTTGCCGGGGTACATGTCCAGGAACATCTGAGCCAACTTCTGCGTCGCCATGCGGTTGCCTGCCAGCGATTTCAGTAGGTGATCAACATCGCAAGGTCTGGGACTTGCCGCCATGCTTGCCATCATGGAATTAGCTCCGGGTTCGTTCGGTTGAGATTGCAGCAACTTAATGCAGTTTAGCGGCTGTTACACGCCGTGTGAACTGGGTTATTCCCTAGGGAATCGCTGAAGAAGCAGACCTGTTCGATTAGGGCAGCCACATGATCCATCCCGGCCTGTTCCATCGACTTGGTATACCGGTTAAAGCTGTACGCAGAGAGTGCCGTTGGTTTCATTGTTTTAACCGGTTTGGTCTAACTTTGCTTCTGACATCGCGAAGTAAATTCGTTCAGGTCTTAATCAGAGTCCCTCTAATATCATGTTTTATACTAAAATCAGGCACGGTTTGAAACGTATAAATGGATTTTTTCAAGAATATGCACAGAAAAAGCATCATCTTTGCCGACGACCAACTCATTATACGCGCGGGGATTCGCGCGTTATTGGACACGATGCCACAATATACAGTTGTGGCCGAATGTGCCGAAGGTGGTCAGGCTGTGGAAGCAGCCTGCCGCTTAAGACCTGAAGTGGTCATTCTTGATATAGCCATGCCTGGCGTGGGCGGCATAGAAGCAGCCCGGCGCATCCACCAATGCGAACCCAATATCAAGATACTCATACTCTCCAGTATCGATCGTCAGGAAGTTATTGAGCAGGCACTTAACGCCGGAGCGATGGGGTATTTACATAAAGAATTTATTCTGGATGAGTTGACTCGAGCACTTGAGTTCATTCTTCGTGATGTTCGATACCTTTCCCCAAAAATTCAAGATAGTCTAATCCAATCAGGCGCTGATCGTGACAGGGTGGTGTCGAGCTTGCTTACACCAAGACAAATTGAAATTTTGCGCCTGGTGGCTTCCGGTCAGACCAACAAAGAAATTGCGATCAGTCTTGGCATCAGTCCAAAGACGGTCGAGTTTCACCGCGCCCAGATGATGGAGCGACTGGGTGTTCGAGACGTCACAGGTCTTACACGATATGCCATGAAGAAAGGCATCGTAGATCCAGGCTAAATGGCATTATGTTGCGGGACAGGAAGTCCGCAAGAGTTAGCAGGAACCCCCACGGATACGCGGCAATACGAAATAAAAAAGGCCAACGGATAACCGTTGACCTTTATATATTGGTGGAGGCGGGGGGAATTGAACCCCCGTCCGCAAGCACTCTACAGGCAGTTCTACATACTTAGCCATGCTATTTAATTTAATCCCGGACACGCCAACTGGCGGGCTGGTACGGGACTAGTTACCTTAATTTTAGCTTCGTACAAAGTAACCCTGCACGACACGATTCTGTGTAATTTACCTCACTCATCTCAGTCTTGCGACTTTGAGCCACTCCACAGACAGCATGGTGTGAGGTCTAACCGACTAAGCGGCTAAAGCGTAGTTTTCGTCGTTTGCGACTAGTTTTTTCCAGCTGATTTACGAGGTTGCGGGTCCTCGGTATGCCCTACTCTGCTTTGCAACCCACGTCGAAGCCAAGTCGCCCCCGGATGGTCATGCTACAAATCAGCGCAGATTATAGCAGATTCAGTGCAGGATCAGTTTCAGAAGTTCTAGCGGGTTATTGATCATTGCATGCGCCCCCCAGTTGTCCAGCTTTGCATCCGCGCTGATGTAACCGTAGCGTGCGATGACGC
Organism: Gallionellales bacterium GWA2_54_124; assembly: GCA_001801025.1. Taxonomy (GTDB): domain Bacteria; phylum Pseudomonadota; class Gammaproteobacteria; order Burkholderiales; family Gallionellaceae; genus Gallionella. The sequence continues at coordinate 66,038 of MGWO01000004.1, read as the reverse complement.
CGCGCATGTTGACCGCATTAGCAGCCTGCATGTCGCGTACATCGTCACCCAGATACAGGCAGGCTTCGGGGGCAACATTGATGATCTCGCAGGCCTTGTTCATCGGGTCAGGGTGCGGTTTTGCGTTGGAACAGGTGTCGCCACTGATGAGACACGCAGCGCGATCCGCATAGCCCAGTGCCTGCATCAGTGGCTGCGTGTAAATATGCGGCTTATTGGTAACGATACCCCAGGGGAGGCTGCGTAATTCCAGTTCATTGATCAGGTCGCTCATGCCCTCGAAAAGCGCCGTATGCACGCAGATATTGTTCGCATAGTGATTCAGGAAGATATCGCGCAGCTCGATAAAATCCGGCGAATCGGGCGTGACATCCATGCCGACCTTGAGCAGTCCTGCTGATCCGTGGGACGCCTGAGGGCGTAAGACTTCCAGAGGCAGGGGTGTGAGGTTGCGGGTAAATCGTACGTGATTCAACGCGGCGGCAAGATCGGGTGCGGTGTCTGCAAAGGTGCCATCCAGATCGAATAAAACCGCCTTGACGCTGCCTGGCCCTGACTCCTGCATCCTGCATCCTTCACGCAACAACTTGGGGTTGCTCCCCTTAGTTGTACGGGGAATGCCCTTGCGGCATGTATCCTGTTTACTCACGTCGGCAGGCAATCAAGTAATTGACACTGGTGTCGGTGCCGAGTGAGTAAATCTTATTGAGCGGGTTGTAACTCATGCCGGTCAGATCGGTTACATTCAGCCCTGCATTGCGACAGGACTGCGCGAGTTCCGAGGGTTTCAGGAATTTCGCGTAGTCATGCGTGCCGCGCGGCAGCATGTTAAGCACATATTCGGCGCCCAAAATCGCAAACAGATAGGATTTCGGGTTGCGATTGAGTGTAGAGAAAAAGACCCAGCCACCCGGTTTAACGAGTTTCGCACAGGAGGCGATCACACTATCCGGATCGGGGACATGTTCGAGCATTTCCATGCAGGTGATAATGTCAAAAGATTCCGGGCTTTCGACCGCCATGTCCTCCACGGCGATTTTGCGATAATTTACTTTTCGGCCGCTTTCCAATAGGTGTAGTTTTGCGACTTGCAATGCTTTATCGGACAGATCGATGCCGGTCACGTTTGCGTTTAAGGCGGCCATGCTTTCCGACAAAATTCCGCCGCCGCAACCGACATCCAGCACGGATTTCTCTGCAAGACTTGCATGTCTGTTGATGTAGTTCAGGCGCAACGGATTGATTTCGTGCAGGGGTTTGAATTCGCTTAGCGGATCCCACCATTTGTGGGCGACTTGGGAGAATTTTTCAATTTCTACAGGATCAGCGTTGCTCATGGCGGGTGTGTATTTGATGGCTAGAGCGAGACTCTAGCAAAACTTCCTCCAACCGCCAAATTATCCTGCGATGACATTTCTGTTCATCGCGTTGAAACAGACTATTCAGTCAATAAAAAAGGGCATACGATATGCGCCTGTGTGTAATTTCTGCTTCATCTTAGGGAGTACGGTCATGAAATTTATTTTTTTGATTCTTGCCTTATTTGTTAATAGTGCCCAAGCAGAAGAAATTCGAACGGTCAAACCGGAGGAGGTCGGTTTGTCATCGGCGCGCCTTGGTAATATCGGTAAAATGATACAGGGCGAGATTGAGCAGAATAAAATGGCAGGCGCAGTCGTGCTGGTTGCGCGCCATGGAAAAATTGCCTATTTTGAAACATTTGGTCGTGCCGATACGGACAGGCCGATGCAGCGGGATACGATGTTCCGCATCTGCTCGATGACCAAGCCGGTGGTCACGCTGGCCGTTCTTCAGTTGTACGAGGAAGGCAAGTTACTGCTGTCCGATCCTGTTGCCAAATACATCCCTGAATTTTCCCGCCCCAAAGTGATTGAAATGCTGCCCGAAGGGGCTAATCCGCCCTTCAGGCTGATTCCTGCCAAACGCGATATTACCATCAAAGATTTGCTCACTCACACAGCAGGGATGCCTTATCCCTTTGCATCCGAGTGGTATCCGAAAGACCGTCTATTGAATCAGATGCATCTCATTTATGAGGAGGCAGGGATTAGCAGCGGCATGTATGAAACGGAAGGCTCGATAGGGGATATGGTCAAACGACTGGCCCGTCTGCCGATCGCCAGCCAGCCCGGAGATGCATTCATATACGGCATGGCGGCGGATGTGCAGGGTTATCTCGTCGAGGTCGTTTCAGGGCAGAAGCTCGATGATTACATCAGTACACATATATTTGCACCGCTAAAAATGAATGACTCCTATTTTTTCGTGCCTGAGAGCAAGCAGAACAGGCTCTCCGCGGTCTGGAAGAGCGATTGGCACGGCCAGCTCGACAAGGTCACGCCCGGCCCGCATAAAGAAGGCGATTATGTGTATTCACCGACTTTTCAGACGCAGGGGCCTAAGACTTTTCTTTCAGGCGGAGTTGGCATAGTCACAACGCCATACGACTACTTTCGTTTTTCCCAGATGCTGCTGAACAAGGGCGAGCTCGATGGCGTGCGGGTGGTCAGCCGCAAGACGGTCGAGCTGATGACCCGCAATCAGATCGGCAAACTTTTCGAGACGACCCTGCATGACGAAGGATGGAAATTCGGTTTAGGACTCGGGATACAAGTTGATCGTGAGCACAATGTGGATGCGGGCGATGCCGGTACCTTCGAATGGGCGGGACTTTACTCGACGCGATTTAGCGTCAACCCTAAAGAAGAGAAAATTACGATATTTTTGTCGCAAACGCATCCATTTCATCATCATTTCGACTTATGGGATAAGCTGCTGGTTATGTCGAGTGCCAGCATTGCAGACTGATCGGAGTTTCATTATGAAAAACGAAAATGATTATGTATTTTCCCCTTATATACGGCAATTTTTAGTCATTTTTCTTTTGACCTGTTCATTTTCGGTTCAAGCCACTGCGCCGCGTATTACCGCGCAGTTGTTTGGCGAGGAAAGGCAGTCTGACATTGTCAGCTATCAGACGGCAGCGGCTCAAGGGGATAATCTTCTGGTGCTGGAAATTGTAAATGAGGCTTTTAAGGCTGCGGGGAAATCGCCGGTAGTCGATGTGCTTCCTGCGAAGCAACTTGCCGTGTATTCATTTTTTAACGATGACATCGCTGGGCTGATCGGTAGTCCGGATGATTTGGCCGGCAAGGTGAAGAAACAGTATCGCGTGGTTACCTTGTATCTGGCAGGGGCCGATGAACAGCCCGTTGTACTGATATTCAGCAATCAACGGGGGCTGGCGTTGCACAAAGCCTTCGCGAACGGAATGCAGAAAATTATGAGCAGCGGGAAATACCAGCAACTATATGAAAAATATCATGACAAGCTGCCAGTTGGCTTTATCCTGCGCTTGAAACGACAGAATCCGGGCTGGAAATGAGTTATGACACTCTGATCCGATGTGCTTTGATTGGGGGTGTCTCGTTGTGGGCGATGTCATCCTATGCCGAACCGGTGGTTTTTCAGTCAACGGATACGCCCCCCTACTGGTCTGCAGAACTGCCTGACAACGGAGTGGGAGGCGCAGTTTTGAAACTCGTGTCCGAAGCAGCGGGTATCTCCTATACAATTGACTATTTGCCGGTAGCGCGCTATCGCAGGTCGGATGCGCCTTATATCGTGGGTGACCCTGACATCCTGATCAATCAGAAGCCGCGCGCCATATTCCCTATCGGGGTGTTTCGATCGGCTTTTTTCTATTACAAACCTAATCATGATGTGATTGCATATCGTTCCCTGCGCGATTTGAAGGGGCACTCGATGGGGGTATTGCGGGGTACGCTGGAAGACAAGAGCCGCTTTGCCAAAAATGGCATCAAAGTTGAAGAGAGCGATTCGGTGGAGTCGTTACTCAGAAAGTTAAAACGCGGCAGGATTGATTTCTGTATCACGGTAGCGGGTACCGGTAGATACACCATCGAGCAACTGTTTCCCGATGAAACTGATCACTTTGTGCTGCAAATGATCCCGGGGCTCAACCGGCCGATTGCGATCATGATTGACGTTGAGTCTCAGGAGGGGAGAGCACTGGCTCAGCGTTACCGGCAGGTGCTGGGAAAAACCCTGCACAGTCCGAAATACGATGCCTTGCTTGAACGGTTTTATGGTCGGGATCAGATACCTGTGAATCATTCAGAGGAGCTTGATCAGTTCATCCGGTTTTACGCGAGTAGCTGGGGTAAATGATGGAAAACGAGAACCCTTCAACTGTCGTTAAAACAAAATCACTTTATCGCGAACTGACGAATACGCTGGCCGTGCTGGTCTCACTTGTCTCAATCGCCGTCAGTCTGCTCAATTACACCTATTCTTCCCGTGAAGCCGAGGCGATGCTGGCAAGCAAAATATCCGCATATACCGATCATTTACGTGAATCGCTGGAGTGGCCTCTTTGGAATATCGATGATGAACTGATAGGCAAGGTTGGACGCGCTTTTGTGGCGAATGCTGAAATTGCGGAACTGACGATACGGGATGATCAGCAGCGCGTGATTTATCAGCACAGTCATCGGGATGGCAAGTTGATCTTTCGTGAGTTTTCTGTCGAACATGAAGGAAAGCATATCGGATCAGTTGAAATTAGTTTGTCTTTACGTGCTTTTGAAGAGAAAAATCGCTGGTTGGTATTGACCAGTTTGGGTACTGCGGCTCTGTTGATCATCAGTTTGCTCGGGGCAATGCGCTGGATGCTGGCGCGTTTGCTTAAAAAGCCGGTGGATAATCTGGTAGGGGCGATCGAAAACGTGGTTGAGGGTCGTTATCCTCTGATCGAACTGACACAAACCTATACGGAGTTCGCACCCATTATTTCCGGATTCAAAACGATGTCGGAAGCCGTCGCCAGTCGCGAAGCCAGTTTGCGTGCCAGCGAGCAAAAAATGCTCAGCATACTCGAAGGGGTGGATGCGTATATTTACCTTAAAGATACCGAAGGTCATTATTTGTTCGCCAACCGGCCGCTGCGCGAGTTGTGGCAGGTTGAAATGGATGAGCTGCTCGGTTTTGGCGATGAAACGTTTTTTAATGCCGAAACGGTCGCCAATATCCGGAGCAATGACCGCCGGGTACTCATCGGTGGCGAAACCCTACATAGTGAGGAAGTCAATACGATTGCGGCCACAGGCAAGACGGTCTTCTATCAGTCGACCAAGTTGCCGCTGTATCGTGAAGACGGCAGCATCTACGCTTTGTGCGGAATATCGGTCGATATTACCGAGCGAAAAAGGATAGAGGAAGCGCTGAGAATCAATGAGGAACGCTTAAAGCTTGCTACCCGTGCGGGCGGAATCGGTATCTGGGATTGGGATGTCGCGGACAACGTACTGACCTGGGATGACAGCATGTATTCGCTTTACGGCATTTGTGCCGGAGATTTTGGCGGTGCCTATGATGCCTGGCTCAGCACGTTGCATCCTGATGACCGCGCGCTCAGCGATGCGGAAATTCAGGCTGCATTGCGCGGCGATCGTGAGTTTTCACCTGAATTCCGCGTGATTCGTCCTGACGGTGAGATCCGGAAAATAAAGGCCTTTGCCACAGTTTACCGTGATGAATCGGGAAGTCCCACTCGTATGGTAGGTACCAATTTTGATATCACCGATCTCAAACGCATCGAAGAGAAGTTACGTAAATACAAGGACCATCTGGAAGAGGAAGTGCAGTCGCGCACCAGCGAACTGGTACTGGCACGCAATGCGGCTGAAACCGCCAATCTCGCTAAGAGTGTGTTTTTAGCAAATATGAGCCATGAGTTACGTACCCCGCTGAATGCGGTGCTGGGCTTTTCCAGTCTTTTACGTAAAGATCCGCTTTTATCGAAGGAGCAGCGCACTAATCTTAATATCATCAACCGCAGCGGAGAATACCTGCTGGCGTTGATTAATGATGTGCTGGAAATGGCCAGGATAGAGGCGGGGCGGGTTCAGCTGGACAGTGCACCGCTCGATTTGGGTATGCTGGTGCGCGATGTGACCGATATGATGCAGGTGAGGGCACAAGAGAAGGGGCTGCAGTTGCTGATCGATCAGTCTTCCGAGTTTCCTCGCTATATTAGGGGCGATGAGGCGCGTCTGCGCCAGATACTGATCAATCTGGTGGGAAATGCGGTGAAATTTACTCAGCAAGGCGGTGTGACGGTGCGCTTTGGCCTGAAGCCCAATACGACACCGGCCCATTTGCTTATTGAGGTTGAAGACACTGGATCCGGTATTGCATTAGAAGATCAGGAGAAAATATTTGAGCCCTTTGTGCAGGTAGGCGAGGTTTCTGTGCAAAAAGGCACCGGTTTAGGGCTGACCATTACCCGCCAGTTTGTGCAATTGATGGGCGGTGTACTCACGCTCAGCAGTACACCGGGCATGGGATCATTGTTCAGGGTGGAACTCCCGATCAATACAGTCAGAGCCCAAGATATGATAAAAACCAAGAGCGTGATTCAAGGCGAAATTATTGGCATTAAACCTGGCCAGCCCGAATACCGGATTCTGATTGTAGAGGACCAGCAGGAAAACCAGTTATTGTTGCGTCAATTGATGGAGCGGCTCGGGCTTCCTGTCAAAGTCGCCAGTGACGGCGCTCAGGCGGTTGAGTTATTCAGCAGCTGGCATCCTGATCTGATCTGGATGGATAGACGCATGCCGGTGATGGATGGAATTGAGGCTGCCCGGCGTATTCGTGCCTTACCCGGTGGCGAGGCGACAAAAATTGTTGCCGTGACCGCATCGGCTTTTATGGAGCAGCGTACTGAAATGCTGGCAGCGGGAATGAACGACTTTGTTCGCAAGCCCTATCGTTTCAACGAAATATATGAATCCCTCAGCATGCAGCTGGGCTTGCAATACATGTATGCCGATACGCCCGATGCCAGTGTCAATGATCTAGTTTTGACCCGTGAGATGCTGATGGAGCTGCCGGTGATGTTGCGCAGTGAGTTGAAGGGGGCGCTGGAAAGTCTGGAGGTTGATCGAATCAATCATGCGATCGTGCAAGTGCCTTGCGAGGCATTACGGGAAACCCTCATTTCGCTGGTAGCTAACTTTGATTACCCTGTGATATTGAAGTTATTGCAAGAGGCCGCTTTGTAAGCTGTCTGCATAATTGTATCGGCCTGATTTAAATTAGAAATGCATGTGATAAGCGGCGTGCTGTAATTATCGATTATTAAGATGGGTTGAGAGCGATGTGGATGCCATTGTTAAATAGCAGGCTAGGCCAGATGCTGTGCTTGATGCTGCTGGCCGGTTGCGGGCCGTCTGAACACCGCAGCTACCAGCCGGAACTGGGTGCGATGCCAGTGCAACCTTTGACAGAGTACGTCGTTGGCATTCATCCCTTACATAATCCTCAGAGACTGATGGAGCTCTACGGACCCATTATCGATTATCTGAATAGCAACATACCGGATGCTCATTTTAAACTTGAGGCCTCGCGTAATTATGAAGAGTTTGAGAAGAAACTGTATGCCGGACGGTTTTCTTTTGCCATGCCCAATCCATATCAAACGATTAAGTCGGTTGAGCATGGTTATCTCATTTTCGGAAAAATGGGCGATGATGCCGATTTTCGCGGCATTATTTTGATTCGCCGTGACAGCGGTATTAAAGTGGTGAAGGATTTGAAAGGGCGTGCTATCGCCTACCCGGCTGCCACGGCGCTGGCTGCGACCCTGATGCCGCAATATTATCTGCATACGCACGGAATCAATGTGAATCGTGATGTCGATAATCGCTATGTCGGCTCGCAGGAATCATCAATCATGAATGTCGTGCGCGGCGATGTGGCTGCCGCTGCTACCTGGCCGCTCCCCTGGCGCACCTTCAGTGCAGAACATCCCGATTTAGCCATGCAACTTGAGTCAAAATGGGAAACCGCAAGTCTGCCAAACAATGGCTGGGTGGTGCGCGCAGATATTTCTAAAGTGCATGCCGACAAATTTGCAGCCGTGCTGTTTTCACTGAATAAAACAGTAGAGGGAAGGGCCATACTGGCAAAATTGCCCGTTTCAAATTTTGAAGCCGCAAGCAACGATACCTATCGACCTGTGCGCGAGTTTCTGGATAAATTTTCCATCTCGGTCAGGCCTATCGAGTAATCATGAGTTTCCTTGCACACTATATGCACCCGTTGCAGCGCCAATGGAGCCGTTCGATAAGGCGCCAGCTCGTCTGGTCGTTTTCTTTGGCCTCTTTGCTTGTTTCATTAAGTTTCGGTTATTTGCTGTATGCCTATCAGCGGAATTTTCAATACGATCTGGGTACCCAAAGTGCACTTGAACTGGCGCATGCCTTGTCATCCAGTAGTAGTTCCTGGGTATTGTCCAACGATCTGGCAGGTTTACAGGAAGTACTCAGCGGGGCGGCTCAGGTCACCGATATTAAATTTGCAGCCGTAGTCGCACCGGACGGTGAAGTGCAGGCCGCTACACGGCCCGAATATATTAACCGGTATTTTAGCGATCCGGTCAGCCAGCGCATGCTTGGGGACGTCGCTCAGACAAAGATCCTGCAAAACAATCAGGGGATGATCGATGTGGCGGTGCCGGTAATGGCCGGAACGCGTCTGATAGGCTGGGTTCGGGTAGAGATGTCGCGTGACAGGGCGAATGCCAACCTGAGCAAAATTGCCGCCGCAGGGTTTGCAATTGCATTGTTACTGGTACTGATGATCGTTCTGATCGCTACGTGGTTGGCGGACAGGTTTACACGTGGTTTGCAGCGATTATCGGCCGTTGCGGATAATGCGGAGCATGGGCGAAGCTTTGCTCGCGATGACAGTGAACGACAGGATGAGCTGGGGATTCTGGCACGACAAATATACAGAATGCTTGATGCAAAATCTGAAGAGGAAAAAGGCCGTCTGGATAGTGAGGCGCGTTATAGGGTGGTATTCAATAATGCTGCGGTCGGATTAGCACAGATTGCACTTTCCGGACAATTCATCCAGATCAATCAGGAGTTTTGCAAGATTATCGGCTATACGCAGGAAGAGGTTTTGTCGCAGAACTTTACTTTCGAGCGCATCAGTCATTCAGATGATATCGCGGTTGATCATGAGCATATCCGGCAGCTTCTGGCAGGAGATAGGCAAAGCTACATGCTGGAAAAGCGTTATATTCGCCGGGATGGAAGTCTGATATGGGTTAACCTTTCTGTTTATTTACAAAGAGACAGCCGTGGCGAGCCACTGTATTTAATCAGTGCAGTGCTTGATCTTAGCGAACGAAAACAAGCTGAAAATGAGCTCAAACGTTATAAGGACCATCTGGAAGAGGAGGTGCAGCAACGTACCGCTGATCTGGTGCTGGCAAGGGATGCCGCGGAAGCGGCCAATCGTGCCAAGAGTGTATTTTTGTCGAGTATGAGTCATGAATTGCGTACGCCGCTGAATGCCATTCTGGGATTTTCCGGGCTGATGTGTCGCGATGCGATGTTGTCACACGTACAGCGTGACAACTTAAATATCATTAATCGCAGTGGGGAACACTTGTTAAGCTTGATTAACGATGTACTTGAAATGGCGAAGATAGAGGCCGGGCGCGTGCAGGTGGTGCATGAGGCGTTTGATTTGGGGGCGCTGGTGCGCGATGTGAGCGACATGATGGCGGTACGCGCCCATGAAAAGGGCTTGCAGTTGCTGGTTGACCAGTCGTCTGATTTTCCTCGTTACATCATGGGCGACGAGGCGCGCTTGCGGCAGGTACTGATCAATCTGGTCGGCAATGCAGTGAAATTTACCCTGCATGGCGGGATTACCATGCGTTTTGGCATTAAGCCGAATGTGCTCCCTGAAAGATTGCTCATTGAGGTGGAAGATTCGGGTATCGGTATTAAACCCGAAGATCAGCAACGTATCTTTGATGCTTTTGTGCAGATCGGTGAGTTATCTGCACAAAAGGGAACGGGCCTTGGGCTGACCATTACCCGTCAGTTTGTACAACTGATGGGAGGGCTGATCACGCTAGAAAGTGCACCCGGTGTCGGTACCGTGTTTAGCGTCGAGTTACCCATTGAAAAGGTATCCCCGGCAGATGTCGCAAAGACCGAAAAAATAGTACAGGGCGAAATCATCGGTTTGCTCGAAGGGCAGCCGGTGTACCGTATTCTGATCGTTGAAGATCAGCTGGAAAATCAGTTGTTAATGAGCCGGCTGATGGAACAGCTGGGTTTTGAGGTCAGAGTTGCCGAAAATGGCAGGTTGGGTGTGGAAGTGTTCAGCCGCTGGCATCCGGATTTGATCTGGATGGACCGGCGTATGCCGGTTATGGACGGGATAGAGGCAACGCGCCTGATACGCGAGCTGCCCGGGGGGCGTGAGGTTAAAATCGTTGCCGTGACGGCATCGGCTTTCATGGAGCAGCGTGCCGAAATGTTGGATGCCGGTATGGATGAGTTTGTTCGTAAGCCCTATCGGTTCAATGAAATTTACGAATGTTTGTCCCGATTGCTGGGGGTGCAGTACCGCTATGCCAGTAGCGTGGTTGACGAAGAATCTGTCGCTGGTGCCGTATTGACTGATAATATGCTCGTGTCGCTCTCAGATGAGTTGCGCCGCGGGTTGCAGGATGCACTGGAAAGTCTGGAAATCGATCGGGTTGATGCTGCGATAGATCAGGTCAATGATGTAAGACTGAAAAATACACTGAGGCAACTGGCGGGGAATTTTGATTATCCGGCTATTTTGAAGGCGTTGCGCTCGGACACAATGGAAAAAGTGACATGAGAAATACTGGAAAAATACTTGCGGTCGATGACACACCGGCCTCGTTGAGACTGCTCACTGATATTCTCAAGGATGAAGGATACGAAGTGCGTGCGGCCATCAGCGGCGAGCTGGCGCTGCGTGCGGCGATACTTAATCCGCCCGAGTTGGTTTTGCTCGATATCCGCATGCCGGAAATGGATGGTTTTGAGGTTTGTCGGCGTCTGAAAGCATCGCAGGCCACGCAGGATGTGCCCGTTATTTTTGTCAGCGCAGCTTCTGAGACAGAAGAAAAAGTGCGCGGATTCGAGCTGGGTGCGGTTGATTTTGTCACGAAACCTTATCAGCGCGATGAATTGCTCGCGCGGGTGCGAACCCATCTGGAATTGAATCGTCTGCGCCATCATCTTGAGGATCTGGTAGATGAACGTACGGTCGAGCTGCGTGAAAGCGAGCGTAAATTGCGGGCCAGTTTGCTCGAGTCGATTACCGCGCTCGCTGCGATCGTTGAAATGCGCGATCCGTATACCGCAGGACATCAGCGCCGGGTTGCCGAACTCGCCGTTGCGATTGCCCGTGAAATGAAGTTGTCTGATGAAATGATCGAGGGGATACATCTGGCCAGTGTGGTACATGATGTGGGCAAGATACGCGTACCGGCTGAAATCCTGAGCAAACCCGGCAAACTCACCGAACTGGAATTCGGACTGATCAAAGAACATGCCCAGAATGGTTTTGAAATTCTTAAAACGATCGAATTCCCCTGGTCGATTGCACAAATCGTTTTGCAGCACCATGAACGCATGAACGGTTCAGGCTACCCGCGCGGTTTGTCTGGCGAGCACATTTTACTCGAGTCGAGAATTGTCACGGTAGCCGATGTGGTGGAATCGATGATTTCCCATCGTCCTTATCGCGCGGGGCTTGGGCTGGAGGCGGCGCTTGCGGAAATTGAAAATAATAAGGGCAGCCTGTTCGATGCCGCGGTGGTTGAAGCCTGCGTACGGGTGTTTCGTGAACAGGACTTTCATTTTAAGGCCTAATTCTGAGCTTGCTATGCCTGCATGTCTGTGAGGTTTGTTTTGGTCAGCGTATAATGCGGTCTATTTTCCGTATCCGGCAATGTAAAGAGATAACATATTGAATAATTTCGCAGACTTAAATCTGGCTCCTGAAATTTTAAGGGCGCTAACTGAATCGGGATATACCAAGCCGACACCGATACAGGCTCAGGCTATTCCTCTGGTGCTCGAGGGGAGTGACTTAATGGCAGGCGCACAGACCGGAACGGGGAAAACAGCAGCCTTTGCGTTGCCGGTGCTGCAAAAGCTGATGCCCTTTGCCAGTTCCAGTCCGTCTCCTGCCCGTCATGCGGTGCGTGCGCTGATTCTGGTGCCCACGCGTGAGCTGGCGATACAGGTGGAAGCCAGTGTTAAGGCGTATGCAAAATATAGTCATTTACGCTCACTGGTTGTGTTCGGCGGTGTTGATATCAAGACGCAAACACCGCAGCTGAGAGCAGGGATTGAAATTCTGGTCGCAACGCCCGGCCGCCTCCTCGATCATATCGAGCAAAAATCCGTGCAGCTCAATCAGGTACAAATGCTGGTGCTCGATGAGGCAGATCGCATGCTGGATATGGGATTTATGCCCGATTTAAAGCGCATTCTGGCGCTATTGCCCCGTCAGCGCCAAAATCTGATGTTCTCGGCGACATTTTCCGCCGAAATAAAGAAACTCTCGGCTGAGTTTTTGGTTAACCCTAAGCTGATTGAAGTGGCGCGCAGCAATGCTACCTCTGAAAATGTCACACAAAAAGTGTATCTGGTCGGTCATGAAGAAAAACATGCCCTGCTGGCGCATTTGCTGCGGGGTACCGGGGCGGCTCAGACGCTGGTATTTACCAAGACCAAGCTGACGGCCAGCCGCATTGCCCGTCAGCTACAGCGTGAAGGATTCGCCTCTGATGCGATACACGGAGATAAAAGCCAGCTGGAGCGCATGCAGGCACTCGATGCATTCAAGTCCGGCAAGATAACCGTGTTAATTGCAACGGATGTTGCTGCCCGCGGCCTTGATATTGATCAGTTGCCCGTGGTGGTCAACTATGAGATTCCCTCTGCGGCGGAGGATTATGTGCATCGCATCGGACGTACCGGACGGGCAGGGGCCTTTGGGGTGGCAATATCCTTGGTGTCTCCCGAAGAAGAAAAATATCTGCTTGAAATTGAGAAGCTGATTAAGTGCAATATTCAGCGCGTCGCGCTTCCTGTCAGTGAGAAACCGGTTTCTCGCGCGCCACGCGCTGAGTCGGCGCACGAGCCGCGTGCTGAGCATCATATGCATATCCGTGCTCCGCATACGCCGCAGATTAAACGACCGGTGCATGATGCATGGTTCAATAAACCTTATGAACCCTCGCTAAGTCAGCGGGTCGAAGCGCCGCCCGCTGTTCAACCCGCCCGCCCGGCCGGCCAGATTCCTGCGCTGTTTATGCGACGTAAGCCCGTTGATGCGGAGGATTAACCGTCAACGATGGATCCCGGCACTTGCGCTGAGCGTAGCCGTGTTGCAGTTGTCTGGCTGCAGCACGGTCTCTGAGACAAAATCGCTCGCACCTGCTGTGGTTCGTGCCGCACCTAAAATCGCGCTGGTGCTGGGCGGTGGCGGGACGCGCGGCTTTGCGCATGTCGGTGTGATTAAGGCGCTCGAAGCGCAGGGCATTGTCCCGGACATTATTGTGGGAACCAGCGTAGGTTCAGCAATTGGCGCGTTGTATGCGGCAGGCTATAACGGATTTCAGTTACAGGAAATGTCCATTCCGATGAAGGAGGAGCGGGTGGTTGACTGGTCCTGGCCCAACCGGGGCCTGTTCATCGGAAAACCGTTGCAGACTTTCATCAATCAGTCGATAAAACAAGTGCCGCTTGAGAAACTGCGCCGCACTTTTGCGGTGGTTGCGACCGATTTGGCGACGGGCGAAAAAATTGTCTTTCGTACCGGAAATACCGGTGTTGCCGTGAGTGCATCCTGCGCCGTACCGGGTGTGTTTCAGCCGGTAGTGATCAATGGCAGGAGCTATGTCGATGGTGGTCTGGTCAGGCCCGTACCCGCTGCTGAAGCCCGTGCACTGGGGGCGGATTTCGTCATCGCGGTGAATATTTCCAATCAGCCGAAGAACAACAAGACGGAGTCGACCGTCGACGTGCTGATGCAGACTTTTGATATTATGAGCCAGACCATCAATCGTTATGAGCTGGTTAATGCGGATGTGGTGATACGCCCGGTTACCCGTGAAATTGCTCAGGGTAATCTGGATGACCGTCATTTGGCAATTCTGGAGGGGGAAAAAGCGGTCGCAGTTATTCTGCCGGAGCTCAAAGCTCGCCTCGACAGGCTACGCCGTGAACGCTGAGTATTGTATGATGTATGAAATTCGCTGTTGTTTAACTCGTTGCTACGGGATGTCCCAGTGCGAAGTTTCCTGAATGCCATGATTCGTATTTTTTTTACAGCCCTCTTGATGGGGATTGCGCTCAGCGCGCACGCAAAAAATCAGGAAATGCGCATCGGTGTGCTGTCGTTCCGGCCTCTGGAGCAGACCCGCATGCAGTGGCAGCCCACCGCCGATTTTCTTAACGATCATGTGCCGGGTTTTCACTTCAGTATCACAGCGCTCTATTACAATGATCTCGATCGGGCGGCGAATCGCCATGACTTTGACTTCATTATCACGAATCCGGAGCATTATGTGTCGGTTCGCCGTGATCACGGCTTGTCAGCGATTGCCACACTGATGCCGATGGTTGAAGGGCATCCGGTCACGATGTTTGGCGGTGTCATTTTGACGCGGGCTGACAGGTCCGATATCAACACTTTGCAGGATTTGCGCGGAAAAATTATTTCCTCTCCTGCTGAGCAGTCGCTGGGCGGCTATCTGATGCAGCGCTGGACGTTGTATAAGCAGGGGATAGGCATCCGTGAGGTCTCTCGCGTACATTTTACCGGTATGCCGCATGACAAGGCTTTGCTCGAAGTGAAGTCAGGCGCTGCTGATGTGGCGTTTGTGCGTACCGGGATACTTGAGAATATGGCGCGCGAGGGCAAAATACGCCTCGATCAGTTTAAGGTGCTCAATCGCCAGTCTGCTGGAAAATTCCCTCAGTTACTCTCCACCGATCTGTATCCAGAGTGGCCCTTTGCCGCGATGCCCGACGTTCCCGATGTAGTGCTAAAGCAAGTGACACTGGCGCTGCTCAATATTCAGCCACAGGACATTGCAGCTCAAAGGGGTAATTATTTCGGCTTTTCTCCGCCGGGAAATTATGCAGCCGTCGAAGCGATGATGCAGCGTTTAAAAGTGAATCCTGAACTGGCGCATGAATTCAGCCTGCCGGATGTCGCACGTAAATATGTGCTCGAATTAGTGGGTGGCGGCTTGCTGGTTTTGCTGTTCTTGCTCGCCGCCGCAATTTATCTGGCACGCAATAACCGGCGTTTGCAAGGCAGTTATCGTGAGCGTGAACGGCTCGATCATCAGTTGCAGAGCGCCAATGCCACGCTGGAGGAGAAAGTGGCTACGCGCACCCGTGAGCTGCAGATCAGTGAGGCACGTTTCCGTCAGATGTTTGAGCACCACGGGTCCCCGATGATGTTGATTGATCCGATTAGCGGAGCGGTTGTGGATGTCAATCAGGCTGCGGCGGAATTCTATGGCTATCGCATCGCTGAGATGCAGGCGATGAATATCGCACAGATCAATTTACAGACCGAAGAAGACAGCCGTCCGCAGCAGACTAAGGGGAATTGCTTCTTTTTCTCCCACCAGCTGGCATCAGGCGAGGTAAGGCTGGTTGAGGTGCATTCTTCGCCCGTTGAGGTGGATAGCCGTCCGCTGTTGTTTTTTATTGTGCATGACATCACAGAGCGGCGTCATCTCGAGGAAAAAATGCATGATCTTGCATTTTATGATTTGTTAACTAAGCTCCCCAATAGGCGTTTGTTGCTTGACCGGCTGGAAAAGGCGCTGGTGTCCGGTGCACGCAGCCGGCGTCACAGTGCATTGATGTTTCTCGATCTGGATCATTTCAAGTTGCTCAATGATTTGCACGGGCACGATATCGGTGATCAGCTTTTGGTCGAAGTGGCGAGCCGTATTTTAGGCTGTATACGTGAACAGGACAGTGCGGCACGCTTTGGCGGAGATGAGTTTGTCGTGATGATCGAGGATTTGTCGGAAAATTTGAGCGATGCAGTTAATCAGGCGGACTTGGTGGCGGAAAAAATTCGCTGCGCGCTGGCTGCACCCTATCTGCTCAAACGCGGTGAAGAAATGATCTCGCATCACTGTTCATCCAGCATCGGGGTGACGCTGTTTCGCGATCATGAAGAAAATCTTGAGCAGTTGCTCAAATGGACCGACATGGCGATGTATCACGCGAAGGATGCCGGGCGCAACGTCATTCGCTTTTTCGATCCTGTCATGCAGACTGCGATTGAGTATAGAGCTGCGCTAGAGAGCGATTTGCATACGGCGTTAGAAGAGCGTCAATTCGAACTTTTTTACCAGATTCAGGTAGACAAAAACGGGCGCGCAGAAGGCGCTGAAGTTTTGCTGCGCTGGCGTCACCCGCTGCGAGGTCTGGTGTCGCCTGCACAATTTATTCCGCTGGCCGAAGATACCGGGCTGATTGTGCCGATTGGCGAATGGGTACTCGATACGGTCTGTGCGCAGATAGCCAAGTGGCAAGGCGAACAGCGAAATCTGGTGATTGCGGTCAACGTCAGCGCCAAGCAATTTCGCCAGAGTAATTTTGTAGAACTCGTGCAACAGATCATCCAGCGTCATCAAGTTTCACCTGCCTTGCTTAAACTGGAACTGACCGAAAGTCTGGTTCTTGATAATATAGAGGACACCATAGCCAAGATGAAGGTGTTAAAAGCGTTTGGTGTGAGCTTTTCAATGGATGATTTTGGGACGGGCTATTCTTCGCTGTCTTATTTGAAGCAACTTCCGCTCGATCAGATCAAGATCGATCAGTCCTTCGTGCGCGATATTGCGACTGACAAAACAGATCTGGTAATGGTGAAAACGATCGTCGATCTCGGGGTTAACTTTGAGATGGACGTGATTGCGGAAGGCGTGGAAACGGATGTGCAGCTGGGGTTACTCAAGCAGTGCGGATGCATGCGTTTTCAGGGGTATTTGTTTAGTAAACCTGTTCCTGTCGATGCATTTGAGTTGTTGATAAAACAGGATGCCGTTGGACAGGCATAAATATATTTGAAAGAATCTAGTGATATTCTGAGCCGGGTGGATAATCCGGTGGTATTGTGATTCGTCCAAAGGGTAGGTAGATTCGAGAGTAGCAATGTGACGGGTATTTTGAGTGTGGCAACTTTCGATTGGGTATAAGGGGAACTACGGTGACGGTAAGTAAAAAACTTTGGTTAATGAACGGATTAGCCATTCTGGCTTTGCTATTGGTGGCAATGGTGGCACTGTTTTCAGAGCGTAATACGCTCACCGATGATCGACAGCGCGCCACACGCTATGCCGTTGAAACGGCCTTTGGGATGGTTGAAACGCTGGGAAAATCGGCTGCATCGGGTGAGCTTTCCGTCGAACAGGCGCAAAGTCGCGCCATCGCTCAGCTGAAGGCGATGCGTTATGACGGCAAAGAGTATTTCTGGGTCAACGACATGCAGCCGCGCATGGTGATGCATCCGACTAAACCTGAGCTCGATGGCAAGGATTTGTCTGCTTCCAAAGATCCGAACGGCAAGTTTCTGTTTCTCGATATGCTCGCTGTCGTCAAAAAGGACGGGGCGGGTTTTGTCAATTACGAGTGGCCGCGTCCGGGCAGCGAGAAGCCTGTTCCTAAGATTTCTTATGTCAAAGGCTATCAGCAATGGAACTGGGTAATCGGTTCCGGTGTGTACGTAGATGATATTGATGCTGCGGTGACAACGCATGCATGGCAACTGGCGCTGATCGTATTTTTGATTGGCGGCGTGATGACCGCAGCATCGAGCCTGATGGCGCGCAATATTACACGCCGTATGTCGGTCGCGGCAACGCTGGCCAACGAAGTCTCTCATGGCCGATACGACAATAGCATCATTGCGGACGGTAAAGATGAAATTACCGACCTGATGCATTCTCTCAGCACTATGCAAACCAAGTTGCTTGAGCGCTTTGAGGCAGAGCAGCGCAGTGCGCGAGAAATGTCGCGGCTCAAGTGCGCGCTGGACAATGTCAGCATGTGTGTACGCGTGGCGGACAACGACGGCAAGGTGATTTATATCAACAACGCACTCAATGACACGCTGCATCGTTACGAAGAGGCGTTCCAGCAGGAAAATCCGGCGTTTATCGCCGACAAGGTATTAGGCGGCAGCATCGGCGTGTTTTATGCGGACCCGCAAGCTGCGATTGAGCGTTTGCGTAATCTGAGAAGCACTGTTCACACGCGTCTGAAACTGGGCGGGCGTCAGTATGATGTGGTGACCACCCCTGTGGTATCTGCCGATGGCGAACGTCTGGGTACGGTGGGTCAGTGGCTGGACTTGACCGATCAGATCAAGGCTGAAGTTGAAGTCGCTGCGATCGTTGAAGCCGCCGTCAAGGGCGACTTCTCAGGCCGCATAACGGTTGAGGGCAAGACCGGGTTCTTCCTGCAACTGGCAGAATCTATCAACGGACTGATGCAGACCAGCGAAGTTGGTTTGAATGAGGTGGTGCGCGTTCTGGGTGCGCTGGCTCAATATGACCTCAATGAAACCATCGATGGCGATTATCAAGGCACCTTCGGTCAGCTCAAGGATGATTCCAATGCGACAGTCGGTCAACTGATCGAAATCATCAGCCGCATCAAGGAAGCGGCTGAAACGATCAACGTGGCGGCAGGCGAAATTGCCATCGGCAACACCGATTTGTCGCAGCGGACTGAAGAGCAGGCATCCAGTTTGCAGGAAACCGCGTCCAGCATGGAAGAGTTGACCTCGACTGTCAGGCAGAATGCCGCTAATGCCCGCCAGGCTAATCAGCTGGCAGTAGGGGCTTCAGCCATCGCTGTACGGGGTGGCGAGGTGGTGGGGCAGGTGGTGCACACGATGAGTTCGATCAGCGAGAGCTCCAAGCGCATTGTGGATATTATCAGTGTGATCGATGGCATCGCTTTTCAGACCAATATTCTGGCCTTGAACGCGGCGGTGGAAGCGGCGCGTGCCGGTGAGCAGGGGCGCGGGTTTGCGGTCGTTGCAACCGAGGTGCGCAATCTTGCTAAACGCAGCGCGGTCGCCGCCAAGGAAATCAAGGACTTGATCGGCGATTCCGTCCACAAGGTACAGGCGGGTACGCAATTGGTTGATCAGGCAGGTAAAACGATGGAGGAAGTGCAGGCTGCCGTTAAGCGCGTTACCGACATCATGGCTGAAATCAGTGCGGCCTCGGCCGAGCAGAGCACCGGGATTGATCAGGTTAATCTGGCGATCACCCAGATGGACAACATGACGCAGCAAAATGCCGCGCTGGTCGAGCAGGCCGCTGCAGCCGCAGAATCTATGGAAGAGCAGGCCGAGCAACTGACGGTCATGATGGCGACCTTTAAATTGGGCCACCCCAAAAAATCGGTTGTGTTGGCAGTACCGCGGCTTGCCGGTCCGTCAGCTTTTTCTTTCGGGGATGGAATCAACGCGCACATCAAGTGGAAAACAAGGCTGATCGATTACATCAAGGGGAACAGTCAGGAGGAACTGGAAGTGGCCAAGGTGTCCTGTGACGATAAATGCGATCTGGGTAAATGGCTGTATGGACCGGCGACCTCCTACGCGCAGATGCAGGAATATAGCGACCTGAAACATTCGCACGCCGAATTTCATCGCAGTGTCGGCGTAATTGTGCAGTGTGTTCACGACAAGCAGCTCGATGAAGCCACCAAGAAACTCGGCGGTGAGTTCTTCCAGTTATCCAACCAGACTATTCGTGCTATCAAGGCATTGCAGGCCCGGGTGACCGGAACCAAAGCACCAAAGCTGCTTAAATAGACGAAGTGATTTCAGTAACCGGAAAACCCCGGCATGCCCGGGGTTTTTTACGCGAGTACGCTTAGCTTTAACGACCGAAAATGGCTAAATTAATCCCCTCTGTTTAATAATCATATTGTGACCGCGAGGGTTTATTGGTAGTCTTCCGCCTCATGAAATAAGCGCTGTCCCTTTTGGAGAAAAGGAGCGCCCAACTATCCCGTCAAGAAGGCAAGAACACTGTGAAAATCCAGCATATTTTAGATAAAGTGCAACGCAATCTCGTGCTATGGGTCATCGTATTGCTGCTGTTTTGGGTAATGCTGGCGTGGGTGATGGCAGCACGAAATTTTGACAGTGAATTTTTTGAGCTTGTAGAGAGAGAGCAGCACAGTGCAGAAGCCACGTCGACCGATGTTGCAGACAGCATTAAACGCAGTTTGCATTTTGTCGCAGGAATACCGGATACTTTTCAGAATGCCTTGCGCGCCAGAAAGGCGCTGGGAGAATTTTCTCCGGATGTTCAGCCGACGACGTTGAGTAAAACGGATGCGGTAAAACAATGGACCGCAAATCCCGTGCTGGAGGATATGAATAAATATTTTGAATTAACTCAGCGTTCGCTCGGGGTTGATCTTATTTTTCTGGTCAATGCGGCAGGCGACTGTATTTCGGCGAGTAACTGGAGTAAGCCTGGCGTCAGCATCGGTACCAATTATGTTGACCGTCAGTGGTTTAAAGACGCGAAAACCTGGTTTCGCGGCATGCAATATGCTGTAGGTAAAACAACCCACATTCCCGGACTTTATTTTTCCACACCTATCGTGCAGGACGGTAAGTTTCAGGGGGCGGTAGTGGCCAAGATCGATCTGCCCACGCTGGCCTTTTTAACGCAACGTGCGGATGCCTACATTGTCGATAGCAACGGCGTTATTATCATGGCGCATGATCCTGAAATGGTCATGTTGACGATTCCGGATGCCACGGTAGGCCAATTGAGCAGTCAGGACAAGCAGCAACTCTATCAGCGTACGGAATTTGCCCCGTTGAAGATTGAGTCTTGGAAAGGTTCTGATCAGTTAAAACGCATCAATGGCGAAAATTTTCCGCATGTGCTGGCTGCAACCTCTTTGCCGGAATACGGGATGACGGTCTATGCGGAAAGCGATTTGCCGAGCCTTGCGATGCTAGAACGAGACCGGCGTAATATGTTTTTTTTAATTAGCTTATTAGGCGGTGCGCTGATTTTGATCGGTGGTGGTTTGATTTATTATTTCCGGTCGGTGCGGGATGCAAAGCACACTGTGGAAGAGAGTGAGTCCCGCCTGCGTTTGTTGCTAGAATCCGTGAATGGTGGCATATGGGGGCAATCGCTCAATGGCGGTATTTGCACCTTTATCAATGCCGCCGGAGCGAGAATGCTGGGTTATCAGCCGGATGAATTGTTAGGTCAACCGCTGCATAGTCTTGTACACCATACTTATCCGGATGGTGCACGTTATGAGGCAGAGATATGTCCGATGCATGCAACATCTCTCGATGGAATACCTCGCAAGATCAACAATGAGGTGTTGTGGCGCCGCGATGGTACGAGTATCGCTGTCGAGTATTCAACATATCCGATGTATCGGGATGGTCGTATTGAAGGCACTGTGGTGGTGTTTGAAGATATCACCGAACGCCAGCGCATGGAACTGCAGATGAAAGAAAGGGAAGCCGTTTATAGCGCTGCGATCAAAACATCGGTCGACGGATTCTGGACGGTAGATATGGAAGGCTATCTTCTCGAAGTCAATGATGCCTATGTGCAAGCATCAGGCTACACGCGGGACGAGTTGCTAAGCATGCGGGTCGGTCAGCTTGAAGTGATCGATTCGGAGGCCGATGTTGAGACGCGCATCGAGAAAATCAGACGTGAGGGAAGTGATGAGTTCGAGTCGCGTCACCGCACCAAAGAGGGGCGAATCTGGGATGTATCGGTTGCCGTCTCTTACGCGCCGATTGCAGGTGGACGTCTGTTCTGTTTTGTAAAAGACATCACCGAGCGTAAACATCATGCAAAATTGCTTGAGGCGGCTCGTGAGAAGGCAGAGTCTGCCAATCGTGCCAAAAGTGATTTTCTGGCCAATATGTCTCACGAAATCCGCACGCCGATGAATGCCGTGATCGGCTTTTCGGAGCTTGCGCTTGATGATCCGAATCCCGAGTCACAGCGCGCGCATTTGCATCAGATCATCGAGTCATCGCGCTCCCTGCTTGGCATACTCAACGACATCCTCGATTTTTCCAAGATTGAATCACGGCAGATGACGCTGGAGACCGAGGTGTTCAATCTCGATGAGTTGCTAGGTCAGGTGCGCCGTATGTTTGTCATGCAGGCCAAGGAAAGGATGCTGGATCTTGTTGTGGCAAGAGAGGCCGGGGTGCCGAATATACTGAGAGGCGATCCGCTGCGTTTGAGGCAGATTTTGACCAATCTACTGGGGAATGCGATCAAATTCACTAAACAGGGCGGCGTCAGTCTTAATGTGCGGTCCATTCAGACGAATGGCGAGGATGTAAAACTCGATTTTTGCGTTAAAGACAGCGGTATTGGCATGAGTGCAGCGCAGTTGGCAACGCTGTTTCAGCCTTTTGTGCAGGCGGATAATTCAATTACCCGCCGTTTTGGCGGAACGGGGTTGGGATTGACGATCAGCCGGAATCTGGCACGCTTGATGGACGGTGATATCCGGGTTGACAGCGAGGCAGGTGCAGGCAGTGAGTTTCATTTTGAGGTAACGCTGCCAATTGCCAGTGCTATGCAGCTGGCATCAGTCGTCAGGGATGTGCCGCAAGAGCGGGATATGAAACAGGCGTTATACGGCAAGCGAGTGCTGCTGGTGGAAGACAACAAAGTGAACCAGTTGCTCGCGACACATGTCATTAAAAAGCTCGGGATGCTGCTCGATATTGCCGGTCACGGTGAAGAGGCCATTGCATGTCTTGAGCATCAGCAGTACGACGTGGTGCTGATGGATATCCAGATGCCCGTGATGGACGGATTGGAGGCCACCCGACTGATCCGTCAGGACAGCCGGTTTGCAAGTCTGCCGATCGTGGCGATGAGCGCGGGCGTTACGCTGGATGAGCAGGAGAAGTGTTCTGAAGTCGGAATGACCGATTTTATCGGTAAGCCGATCGACTCTGAACTGCTGACCCAAATGCTCATTAAGCTTTGTGTCGATGCAGATAAGGACTCATTGATGCCGGATAGCCCTGTTTCATCCAGTTCAGGCGTATTGCATATAGAGGGCTTCGATGACGAGCGACTCGCCGAGGTCGTTGCCTTGCTGGGCGATCACGAATTGCTGCTTGAATTGATTGGCTCCATGCGTCTGGAGTTCACAGAAATAGTCGAACAAGTCACCCAGCTGATCGGTTCGAATCAGATAGAGGATGCGAGAAGTAAATTACATGCGCTCAAAGGTGTGGCCGGCAATCTCGGTGCAGACCGGATTTGTGCGGTGATAACTGTGTTGGAGGCTAAGCTCAATGCAGGCCAATCGCCCACTGAGGCGTTAGAAGATTTTGCTCAGGTTTGGAATTTGTTTATGAATACCTAGGCTATAAGCGAAATGTTCCACGCACTTTGTCAATCAGATTGTCTGTCAGGCAGTCGATTTGTACATTTTCCGGCATGGAGCGCAGCCAGGTCAGCTGGCGTTTGGCAAGCTGGCGCGTGGCGATGATGCCGGTCTCGACAAACTGCGCCTTAGTGACTTCCCCTTCCATATACTGCCAGGCCTGACGGTAACCGACGCAACGCATCGATGGCAATTCGGGGTGCAGTGCATATTTCTCCCGCAAATCGCGTAATTCTGTCAGCAATCCCTGCCCGATCATTTGATGAAAACGCGTTTCAATGCGTTTGTGCAACACGCTGCGTTCGCCGGGAACGAGGGCGATTGAGGTGATGTGGTAGGGTAGCGCGGCATTGTCGGTTTGAAGTTTGAAGAGTGCAGACATCGATGTCCCCGTAATCCGGTAAATCTCCATTGCACGCTGGATGCGCTGGGTGTCGTTGGGCGAGAGGCGCGCCGCTGTCTCGGGGTCGACGATGGCCAGTTGCTGATGCAGGTAGCCAATGCCGTGTTCAGCAATCACCGCGTCAAGTTCGCTACGCACTAAAGGGTCAGCGACGGGCAATGCACTCAGTCCATCGCGCAACGCTTTGAAATACAGCATGGTTCCCCCCACGAGTAATGGAATTTTTCCTCGCGAAGTGATGTCCGCCATCAGGGACAGCGCATCCCGTCTGAAGGCCGCGGCGGAATAGGCCTCAGTCGGATCTATGATGTCGATCAGGTGATGGGGGGCTAGGGCGAGTGTTGCGGCATCGGGTTTTGCCGTGCCGATATTCATGTCCCGATACACCAGCGCGGAATCCACACTGATAAGCTCAACAGGCAGCGTCTGTGCCAGTTCAACTGCGACCCCCGTTTTGCCGCTGGCCGTCGGGCCCATCAAAAACAGGGCGGGGGGCAGATGCGAGGATCGAGGATCGAGGAGGCAGGATTCAGGATTCAGGATTGTGGATTGGGTCATGTCAGTTCCTTGTCGCGTGCATCTGTGATGAAGAGTGCTGCGGTCACGCTGAGGGCAGCGGCAACCGAGATATAGCCACCCACCCAGGACAGGCCGCCTGCCAGTACCAGTTGCTGGGCAATATAGGGGGCGAGCGATGCACCCAGAATGCCGCCTAGATTATAGGCCGCCCCCGCACCCGTATAGCGCACCCGGGTCGGAAAGAGTTCCGGCAGCAGGGCACCCATCGGCGCGAAGGTAGCACCCATCAAAAATAATTCCAGACAAAGGAAACCTGTAATCTGAAAAAGTGAGCCGCTTTGGAGGGCCGGGGCGAGCAAAAATCCCGACAGCATGGCCGCAAACCCTGCGGTGATCAGGACAGGACGGCGGCCGAAACGATCCCCTAACCATGCCGAGAGCGGTGTGGCGGCCGCCATGAATAGCACGGCGACGCATAGCATCAACAAAAATTGCGGACGGGGAATGCCGAGCGTTGTGGTGCCGTAACTCAAGCTAAACACCGTCGAGATATAAAACAAGGCATAGCACACCACCATCACCAGTGCACCCAGCACCATGGGTTTTGCATGATGGCGAAATAATTCGGCGGCCGGCAGTTTTACGGCCTGTTGTGTGGTTTGCGCAAATACCGGCGTTTCAGTCAGCTTGAGCCGCACGTAAAGACCGATGATCACAAGGATTGCGCTGGCGAGGAACGGGATGCGCCAGCCCCATGCGCTAAATTGTGCGTCATCGAGCAGTTGTGAGAGCAGCAAAAAACTGCCGACCGCCAGCAAAAAACCGACAGGAGGACCTAATTGCGGGAACATGCCATACCAGCCGCGTTGTCCTTTAGGTGCATATTCGGCGGCCAGCAGGGCAGCTCCCCCCCATTCGCCCCCCAGTCCGATTCCCTGACCGAAGCGCAACAGGCACAGCAGGGCGGGCGCGCTCCAGCCGATCAGCGCGTAGCCTGGCAGAAAGCCGATCAGCGTGGTGCAACTGCCCATGACCAGCAAGGATGCGGCCAGCGTGGTTTTTCGGCCGATTTTGTCGCCGAAATGGCCGAACAGCAGTGCGCCGATGGGGCGTGCGATAAAGGCGATGCCGAAGGTCAAAAAGGCATTCAGGGCTTGAGTGGCAGGATCGCTGGCAGGGAAAAACACCGGCCCGATCACCATCGCAACGGCTAACCCGTAGATGTAAAAGTCGTAAAATTCGATCGCGGTGCCGATAAAGCTGGCAAAGGCGATACGCAAGATGGAAGGAGAGAGAGTTGTCATGAAGTTGTGAATTGTTGTGCGTTTTATCAGCAGCTGCCGGTAAGATCGCCTTACTGGCCTCTCATAAACATCTTATCAAGTTCGTTCAAGGACAGCGCAAACCAGGTCGGTCGGCCGTGGTTGCACTGACCGGAACGTTCTGTCTGTTCCATTTCACGCAGCAGCGCGTTCATCTCGGGTATGCTCAAAATCCGGTTGGCGCGCACCGCGCCATGACAGGCTAAGCTTGCCAGCAGCTCATTGCGGCGCTCGGTGAGCATCCGGCTGCCGCCGTATTCACGCAGCTCGTCTAAAATGTCGCGCGCGGCAGCTTCCGCTTCCGCCTGTTTGAGCAGCACCGGCATGGCCCGTATCGCAAGCTGGGTGGGTGAGAGCGGTTTAATGTCAAAACCGAGTTGATGCAGGGCATCCTGCTCGGCCTCTACAGTCGCGACATCGTGTGCATCGGTTTGAAAGCACACCGGAATTAGCAAAGGTTGCGTGGCGATGGCTTCATGATCCATTGATGCCTTCAGCTTTTCATAGACAATGCGCTCATGAGCGGCGTGCATATCCACGACGATCAGGCCGCGCTCATTTTGCGCCAGAATATAGACGCCGGACAGCTGGGCTAAGGCAAAACCCAGAGGATGGTCAGTGGATAGTGGATAGTGGGAAGTCGTTGGTGATTGGATAGCGGGCAGTGAGGAACTCTCAGCGGGAGCGGTTTGCCCGCTACCCACTTTCCACTCACCACTTGCCGCTTCTCCACTCTCTACTCCCCACTCATTATTTGTCCGAGGGGTTGCTGAATCCTGAATCCTGAATCCTGAGTCCTGACTTTGCCACTTTCCACTCCCCGTTTGTGCTTCCCATACCTGATACGTTGCATTGAGGGCGGCGAGCGGTATGCGTTGCTGAGTCGGAATCGGGGCTTTGATAGTAGCCGGAGTCTCAGCTCCCGACAGGGCGGGGGCGGCGAGCGCCTGTTGCAGCGTATGAAAAATGAACTGGTGGATGCCTTGCCCCTCGCGAAAGCGCACCTCAGACTTGGCAGGATGCACGTTCACGTCCACTTGCTCCGCCGGTAGCTCAAGGAACAAAACGAAGGCGGGATGGCGCTGGTGGTGCAGTATGTCCTGATACGCCTGACGCAGTGCATGACTTGCGACCTTGTCCCGCACAAAGCGGCCGTTGACGAAAAAATATTGTGCGTCGCGACTGCCACGGGAATAGGCGGGCAGTGCGGCCAGGCCATGCAAAGTCAGGTTGGCGGCGCTGCGGGACACGGGGACTGCCGCATTGCCGAATTCAGCGCCGAGCAGTGCTGCGACACGCTTTAATGCGGCATCCTGCAGCCAGGTATCGAGCAGGCGCGGCGGTGTAGCCAGTTGCCAGACGGTGCGGCCATTGTGTTGCAGCGAAAATCCGACATCGGGGCGCGAGAGCGCGATGCGCTTGAAAGCTTCTTCGCAGTGGGCGAATTCAGTCGCCTCGGATTTTAAAAATTTACGCCGTGCCGGGGTGTTGAAATACAACTCGCGCAATTCGATCGTGGTGCCCGGCGGCTGATTTGCAGGCGCGGGATCGCTGATGTGCCCATTGATTGCTTCGACCATCCAGCCATGGGTGTCCTGTTCGGTGCGACTGGACAGCGTGAGCTGTGCCACAGCGGCCATACTGGCTAACGCCTCGCCGCGAAACCCCATGCTCTCAACGCTTTGCAGATCGTCCAGAGAGGCGATTTTGCTGGTTGCGTGGCGCATCAGTGCGAGGGCGAGTTCATCCCTGACGATACCGTGTCCGTTGTCGCGTATGCGCAGCAGTTTGATGCCACCATTGTCCAGTTGTACTGTGATATCGGTAGCGCCGGCATCGAGGCTGTTTTCCAGCAGTTCTTTGAGGGCGGCCGCCGGGCGTTCAATCACCTCACCTGCGGCGATCTGGTTGATCAGGAGTTCGGGCAAGACCCGGATGTATGAAGACATGAACGATATGAGCGCTGATAATTCGACAGGCTGCGATTATACGTGGGGTTTTATGTTCCGCGAGAATCGGTATAATCGCGGGCTTAATCAGAAGTGCATTGATGCACGACTTACACCAGAGGAGAAACAGATGCGTATAGGCATTCCTGCGGAGACGCTTGCAGGCGAGAAGCGCGTCGCGACGGTACCTGAGGTCGTAGAGAAGCTCATCAAGCTGGGTTTTACTGTGGCACTCGAAACGGGTGCGGGAGACGCGGCGGATTTCAATGACGAAGCTTACCGCACTGCCGGGGCTGAGATTGTGACCAGCGCGGCCCAACTGTGGGCGGAATCGGACATCGTATTTAAGGTCACCGTCCCGACCCTTGCTGAAGTCGACCTGATGCGTGTCGGTCTCACCCTGATCGGCTTTATCTGGCCTGCGCAAAATCCCGAATTGATGCAGCAACTGGCCGCCAAAAAGGCGACGGTGCTGGCAATCGACGCACTGCCGCGCCAACTGTCCCGCGCCCAGAAGATGGATGCGCTGACCTCACAGGCCGGCGTTGCCGGTTACCGTGCCGTGATTGAGGCGGCTAATGTGTTCGGACGCTTCTTTAACGGTCAGATTACGGCGGCCGGCAAGGTGCCTCCGGCCAAAGTGTTTATCGCCGGTGCCGGTGTTGCAGGATTAGCTGCCATCGGTACGGCAGCGGGCTTGGGTGCAATCGTACGCGCCAATGATACCCGTGCGGAAGTGGCCGATCAGGTCAAATCGCTGGGCGGTGAATTCGTTAAAGTTGAATATGAAGAAGAAGGCGGTGGCGGCGGTGGTTACGCCAAGGTCATGTCCGAAGGCTTCTTGCAGGCGCAACGCGAGATGTATGCCAAACAGGCACGCGAAGTGGATATCATTATTACCACGGCTTTGATTCCGGGGCGACCAGCCCCCATGCTCATCACCGCCGAGATGGTGAAGTCGATGCGCCCGGGCAGTGTGATTGTGGATATGGCAGGCGAGCGCGGCGGCAATTGTGAACTGACGGAAGCGGGCCGTGCGGTGGTGAAGCACGGCGTGACCATCGTCGGCTACACCGATTTGAATAGTCGCTTAGCCCGCCAGTCATCTACGCTGTATGCAACCAATCTGTTCCGTCTGACGGAAGAGCTGTGCAAGACCAAAGATGGCGTCATCAACGTGAACATGGAAGACGATGCCATTCGCGGCCTGACGGTCATCAAAGAGGGTGAGGTTACCTGGCCTGCCCCTCCGCTGAAAATGCCTGCCGCCAAGCCTGCTGCTGTCGCCAAACCTGCGCCTGCCGCGCACGGCGCGAGCGGTCAGCCGGCTTCAGCTGGAAAAACGGCGGCCCTCTTTGCTGCTTGCGCCTTGCTCTTTTTACTCATCGGGGCGTTTGCACCCGCAGCATTCCTTGGTCACTTCACCGTGTTCGTACTCGCGTGTTTCGTAGGTTACATGGTGGTGTGGAATGTCACACCCGCTCTGCATACCCCGTTAATGAGCGTGACCAATGCGATTTCCAGCATCATTGCCATCGGTGCACTGGTGCAGATCGCCCCGCCCATGGACATCGGGCTTGATCGTCCGGACGGCTGGATACGCGCGCTTGCGGTGGCGGGTATTGCGCTCACTGCAGTCAATATGTTCGGTGGCTTCGCGGTGACACGCCGCATGCTGGCGATGTTCCGCAAATAAGGATAAATTATGATGTCTGCAAGCTTGGCAACCGTTTCATATATTGGTGCGATCATTCTCTTCATCTT
The DNA here is from genome assembly GCA_001801025.1 of Gallionellales bacterium GWA2_54_124. Lineage (GTDB taxonomy): Bacteria > Pseudomonadota > Gammaproteobacteria > Burkholderiales > Gallionellaceae > Gallionella. The sequence continues at coordinate 36,706 of MGWO01000004.1, read as the reverse complement.
AAGTTTGGGCGGCCTGTCCAATCCGGAGTCCTCAAGGCGCGGTAATCTCTACGGCATGATCGGCATGGCGATTGCCGTGCTGGCCACCGTGTTCGGCCCGCGCGTCACGGCGGCAGGTCTGCCCTGGATCTTAGCCGCAATGGTTGCAGGCGGCAGCATCGGCCTTTATGCGGCGCGCAAAGTTCAGATGACGCAGATGCCGGAACTGGTGGCGCTGATGCACAGCATGGTCGGTCTCGCCGCCATGCTGGTGGGGTTTGCCAATTACATAGACCCGATGGCGGCTTTAAATCTGTCCGGTGCTGAAAAGGCGATCCACGAAGTCGAGGTCTATCTGGGGGTTTTGATCGGTGCGGTCACCCTCGCAGGCTCGTTAATTGCCTTTGGCAAACTGTCGGGGAAAATCGGCGGCAAGCCCTTGTTGCTGCCGGGCCGTCACTACCTGAATCTGGCAGGATTGCTGGTTGTCATCGCCTTCGGCTGGCAGTTCATGCATGCTGAAACGGTGAATTCAGGCATGACGGCCTTAACTGTCATGACCGTCATCTCGCTGCTGTTCGGTATCCACATGGTGATGGCGATCGGTGGCGCGGATATGCCGGTGGTGGTGTCCATGCTCAATAGTTACTCCGGCTGGGCGGCCGCGGCCACCGGCTTTATGCTGAACAACGATCTGCTTATCGTCGTGGGGGCGCTGGTAGGATCTTCAGGTGCGATTCTCTCCTACATCATGTGTCGTGCGATGAACCGCAACTTTATCAGCGTGATCGCAGGCGGATTCGGTGGCGGTAAACCTGCGAAGAAAGCGGAAGGCGAAGCACAGCCGGCAGGTGAGGTCGTGTCTATCAGTGCGCTTGAAACGGCTGAATTGCTCAAAGACGCTAAGAGTGTGATTATCGTGCCGGGCTATGGGATGGCCGTGGCGCAGGCGCAGCATACCGTCAATGAAATCAGTAATTTGCTCCGCGAGAAGGGCGTCAACGTGCGTTTCGGCATTCATCCGGTTGCCGGCCGTATGCCGGGTCACATGAACGTGCTGCTGGCCGAAGCCCGTGTGCCTTATGACATCGTGATGGAGATGGATGAGCTCAATGGCGACTTTCCGGATACCGATGTGGCCATTGTGATCGGCGCCAACGACATCGTGAATCCGGCAGCCCAGGACGATCCGACCTGTCCGATTGCCGGTATGCCCGTTCTAGAAGTTTGGAAAGCACGGACCTCCATCGTGATGAAACGCAGCATGGCATCAGGCTACGCCGGTGTGGACAATCCTCTGTTCTATAAAGAGAACAACCGCATGCTGTTCGGCGATGCCAAGAAAATGCTGGAAGAAGTGCTTAGCGCGTTGAAAGCATAATTCCTGTCGCTGTGGCCGAGCGTTTTCGCCCGGTTCACAGCACGTCTTGCGCCTTAATAAGCAGCCGTATCCTTAATCCGGATCGGCTGTTTTGATTTTTTGTGTCAGTTGTTCACGTTCCTAAAATTTTTCTGATATCGGTTAAACATGACTACATCTACTCCGAAAACAATCTATCTGGCCGACTATACGCCGCCCGCCTTCCTGATCGACACGGTGGATGTCGATATCAACTTCCAGTCGGATTACGCCGAAGTGACTGCACATCTGGCTGTGCGTCGCAATACGGCCGTACCCGCGGCATCGCTGGTACTCGATGGAGAGGAACTGGAATTGCTGTCGGTCAGCCTCGATGGCGTCGTGACCGATCGCTACACACTGGGGGAAAATACCCTTGAACTGAGTCATGTGCCCGATACATTTCGTCTGAGCACCGTGGTGCGCATCAGGCCCGATGATAATACGCGCCTGTCCGGTCTGTACCGTTCGGCGAACGGCTACTTTACCCAGTGTGAAGCCGAAGGGTTTCGCCGCATCAGCTGGTTTACCGATCGTCCGGATGTGATGTCCTGTTACACCGTGACGCTGCACGCCGATCAGGCGCTGCTGCCTTGCCTGTTATCCAACGGCAATCCGGTCGCGAGCGGGGTAGAGGCGAACGGACGCCACTGGGCGCGCTGGCAGGATCCGCATCCCAAGCCGTGTTATCTATTCGCTGTGGTCGCAGCTGAACTTGACGTACTGAGGGATATCTACCTCACCACGTCGGGCCGTGAAGTGCAGTTAGGTATTTATGTTGAACCCGGCAGGCTGGATCAATGCGATCACGCCATGGCAGCACTGAAAAAATCGATGCACTGGGATGAACAGACCTATGGTCTCGAATGCGATCTGGACCACTATATGATCGTCGCGGTGGGCGACTTCAACATGGGGGCGATGGAAAACAAGGGGCTCAACATATTCAATACCAAATATGTGCTGGCCCGTGCGGATATCGCCACCGATCTTGATTTTGAAAATATCGATCGCGTTGTCGCACATGAGTATTTCCACAACTGGACCGGCAATCGCGTGACCTGTCGTGACTGGTTTCAGCTCTCGCTAAAGGAAGGGTTGACGGTATTTCGCGATCAGGAATTCGGCGCCGATGTGCACAACCGGCAGGTCGCCCGGATACACGAAGTCAGGGGGCTGCGCGCAGGCCAGTTTCCTGAAGATGCCGGCCCGATGGCGCATCCGGTGCGCCCCGCCTCCTACATTGAAATCAATAACTTTTATACGGCGACCATTTATAACAAAGGCGCGGAAGTCGTGCGTATGATCCAGACGCTGATCGGTCGCGCGGCATTTCGGCGCGGCATGGATCTGTATTTTGAACGTCACGACGGTCAGGCGGTGACCTGCGATGAGTTTGTCGCCGCGATGGCCGATGCCTCGGGCCATGATTTGACGCAGTTTATGCGCTGGTATCAGCAAACGGGCACGCCGCATGTCAACGCATCAGGCGTTTACGATCCGGCAGAAAAGCGCTATGTGCTCACGCTGACTCAGTCAGCCGGTGTATGCGGCAATTTGCTGATCCCCGTGACGGTAGCACTGATCGGCCCTGACGGGCTGCCTTTGCCGTTCGAGGGGGCCATAGACTCTCAGCGCGTATTGTCGCTCTCGGAGTCGTCGCAGAAATTTACTTTTGAAAACATTGCGGCGCCTCCTACCCCGTCGCTGTTGCGTGACTTTTCAGCGCCTGTGGTGCTTGAGTTCGATTACAGCGATGAGGCATTAGCGCACCTGTTAGCGCATGACACCGACCCCTTCAATCGCTGGGAAGCGGGGCAGCGTCTGGCAGGGCGCCTGATCATTCAGGCAACAGAGGCAATCAGTGCAGGTCTTGAACCTGTCTGGCCTGAGCGTTTAGCCGCCATCGTATCGGGCGTGCTCGCCTGTACAGATGAGGAGGCCGCCTTTGCCGCTGAAATTTTATCCTTGCCGGGCGAGGCGACACTGGCCGAGCAACTGGAGGTGGTCGATCCTGATGCGCTGCACGCCGCACGCAACAGTCTGCGCCGCTATCTGGCCTGTCAACTGGAAGCTGAATTTTTCGCCTGTTATGTAAGACTTGCGCCATTAGGGGCGTATAGCCCCGATTCGATTTCAGCCGGCCGTCGTGCACTGCGCACGGTGTGCTTAGGGTTTTTGTGTGAAATCGATACGGTGCCGTACCGCGCGGCCGCTTTGCAGCAGTTTGAACATGCGGACAACATGACCGATCAATTCGCCGCCTTAGCCCTACTCGCGCAAGGATCGAGCGATGAATCCGATTTTGCACTGGCGGAATTTTACCGGCGCTGGCACGATGAACCGCTGGTGGTCGATAAGTGGCTGCAAGTGCAGGCTGCCAGCCGGTGTGCCGGTACGCTGGCCCGTGTTGAAGAACTGACCCGTCATCCGGCCTTCGAGTTGCGCAATCCGAACAAGGTGTATGCGCTGCTGCACACCTTCGGCGGCAATCACGTGCGTTTTCATGCTGCGGACGGCAGTGGTTACCATTTTCTGGCCTCGCAAATCTGCGCACTTGATGCGATCAATCCGCAGGTTGCTTCGCGTCTTGCACGCTGTTTCGACCGCTGGCGTAAATTTGATGCTGTGCGTCAGGCTTATGCCAGCGCAGCGCTTAAAAGAATACACGGTCATGCGGGTCTCTCCCGCGACGTATTGGAAATTGTGGCGCGCTCACTGGGCGTTTAAGTGATTCGCGTGACCGTCGCAATAGGCTATCATGCCGCCGGGATTGAATCATTGCTTTGAAAATGGAGAAGTGTGAGTGAGTACTACGTACGACGAGTCGTCATTCAAGGTATTGCGGGGGTTGGAACCGGTGCGGCAGCGCCCCGGTATGTACACCACGCTGGATAATCCGAATCACATCATCACCGAAGTGGTGGATAACGCGTGCGATGAAGCGCTGGCAGGCTATACCAAAAATATCTATGTCATAGCGCACAGCGATGGTTCCGTGTCGGTGCAGGATGAAGGGCGCGGCATTCCGGTCGGCATCCATCCTGAGGAAGGCGTGTCGGTCGTGGAAGTCGCGTTTACCGTACTGCATTCAGGTGGTAAATTCGACAAGGAGTCGGGCGGCGGCGCTTACCGCTTCGCAGGCGGACTGCATGGCGTAGGGGTCGCGGTGACCAACGCGCTGTCGACGGCGGTTGAAGTCACCGTGTTTCGCGATGGCGGTGAGCATCGTCTGCGTTTTGAGCACGGTGTGGCAACTGAGCCGCTGGCGCAGGTCGCGACCTGCGGTAAACGCAAGTCGGGCACTACGGTGCGCGCCTGGCCGGATGTTAAGTATTTTGATAGTCCTTTAGTCAATCTCGCGCAACTGGAACGCGCGCTGCGCGCCAAGGCGGTCTTGCTGCCGGGCGTCACCATTACGCTCACGATCGAAAAGACGCGTGAGACCAAATCCTGGTCGTACCCTGACGGCTTGCGCGGGTATTTGATGGAGGCATTAGCGGATGTGGAACTGGCCGCTCCCATTTTTACCGGCGAGCGTTATATCGCAAAGGGCGACGAGACTTTTGTCGAAGGGGAAGGCGCCGCGTGGGCTTTCGCCTGGGCAGAAGAAGGCCCGACTATCCGTGAATCCTATGTCAACCTGATTCCGACCTGGTCGGGCGGTACGCATGACGCGGGGATGCGCGACGGGATCTTTAACGCGGTCAAGAGTTTTATCGACCTGCACGGCATGCTGCCTAAGGGCGTCAAGCTTGCCTCAGATGATGTGTTCTGCCGTGTGAGTTTCGTGTTGTCCGCTAAATTGCTCGATCCGTCTTTTCAGGGGCAGACCAAGGAAAAACTGGTGTCGCGCAACGCGCTCAAACTGGTCTCGACCATGGTCAGCGATCCGTTGCTGCTGTGGCTGAACGAGCATACCGAGTACGGCAAAAAAATCGCAGAAATTTCCATCCGTCAGGCGCAAAGCCGGATGAAGTCGACGCAGAAAATCGAGAAGAAAAAAGGCTCGTCGGTTGCGGTGCTGCCCGGAAAACTAACCGATGCGGCCGAATATAACCCGGCGCGCAACGAGCTGTTTCTGGTCGAGGGCGATTCGGCGGGCGGTTCGGCCAAGCAGGGGCGCAACAAGGAGTTTCAGGCGATTTTGCCGCTGCGCGGCAAGGTGCTCAACACGTTTGAAGTCGATCGCGACCGGTTGTTCTCCAACGCCGAAGTTCACGATATTGCGGTGGCGATCGGTGTCGATCCGCACAGCATGAACGACAACGCCGATCTGTCGGGGCTGCGCTATCACAGTATTTACATCATGGCCGATGCGGACGTGGATGGCTCTCACATCGCGACCTTGCTGCTGACCCTGTTTTTCAGGCATTTCCCGAAACTGATTGCAGCCGGCCATATTTATCTGGCGCAACCGCCATTATTTCGTATCGATGTGCCAGCTCAAGGTAAAAAGCCGCTGCGCAAACTGTATGCACTCAATAGTGATGAATTAACTTCGATCGAGGACAGACTCGGCAAGGAAAAAGTAAGGGCAGGTTCATGGAGCATCTCGCGCTTCAAAGGGCTGGGAGAAATGAATCCGCTGCAACTGTGGGAGACCACGATGTGCCCGGATACGAGGCGTGCGCTGTGCGTCCAACTGGATGCCGCATCCTTCGATTCTGCAGAGCAGACCATGAATATGCTGATGGCAAAAAAAGAATCAGGTTCCAGGCGCGAATGGCTGGAATATCACGGCAATGAGGTAACAGGCGATGTCTGAGATTCAGGAAGAATTATTTGATGCAGGCGTACCGGTTGAGCCGGTAGAAAAAGCACCCGTACCGGTCGCCGCGGTCAAAATGGCGCGCGAATTTTCCCCGTTGCCGGCACTGCCGGATGGTGATACGGTACCGCTCGCGCAGTACGCCGAGCGCGCCTATCTGGAATATGCGGTCTCGGTGGTTAAGGGGCGCGCCTTGCCGGATGTGTGCGACGGACAAAAACCGGTGCAGCGGCGCATCTTGTATGCAATGCGCGAAATGGGTCTGACGCACAACAGCACCTTCGTCAAATCCGCCCGCGTGGTCGGCGAAGTGCTGGGTAAATTCCATCCGCACGGAGATTCGTCCGCCTATGACGCGATGGTGCGTCTGGCACAAAATTTCTCCTTGCGTTATCCGCTGGTCGATGGGCAAGGCAATTTCGGTTCGCGGGACGGCGATAACTCGGCCGCCATGCGCTATACGGAAGCGCGTTTGACGCCGATCGCGGCGGTGCTGCTCTCCGAACTGGATATGGGTACGGTCGATTTGATCCCCAATTACGACGGACATTTTCAGGAGCCTGCCATGCTGCCGGCACGGCTGCCGATGGTGCTGCTCAACGGCGCATCAGGCATTGCCGTCGGCATGGCGACCGAAATTCCCTCGCATAACCTGCGTGAAATAGGGGGCGCTGCCGCCTTGTGCGTGCGCAATCCGGACTGTTCCGATGAAGAAATATTAAGCGGGATTACAGGCCCTGACTTACCCAGTGGTGCGCAGATCATTTCTTCTCCTGCAGAAATTCGCGAGTGTTACCGTACCGGACGCGGATCTTTGAAGATGCGCGCGCGCTGGAGTGTCGAAGAGCTTGCGCGCGGTCAGTGGCGTGTAGCGGTATTTGAATTGCCCCACGGCGTTTCCTCCAAGAAAATTATGGAGGAAATTGAGGAACTGACGAATCCTAAATTCAGGCTGGGGAAAAAGACTCTGACCACGGAGCAGACGCACAACAAGCAGTTGATCCTGTCGGTGCTGGATAAAGTCGCCGATGAATCGGACAAGGATCAGGCGGTGCGTCTGGTATTTGAACCGAAATCGGGTCGCCAGTCAGTCGAGGAGTTGATGGCGATTTTACTGGCGCATACCAGTTTAGAGTGCGGCCTGTCTATCAATATGGTGATGATCGGTATCGACGGCCGGCCTAAGCAAAAAGCCATCACCGACATCATTCGCGAATGGGGTCAGTTCAGGCTGGCGACAGTGCGTCGCCGTTGCGCCTATCGCCTGTCTCAGATCAACGACCGTATCCATGTGCTCGAAGGGCGCATGACGGTGTTCCTCAATCTGGACGAGGTGATCCGTATCATCCGGGAGTCGGACGACCCTAAAGCGGCGCTGATAGCCCGCTTTGAACTGTCCGACCGTCAGGCCGAAGATATTCTGGAAATCCGCTTGCGCCAGCTGGCCCGGATGGAAGGCATCAAGATCGAGCGCGAGTTGAAAGGTTTGCAGGAGGAAGGCGCAGATCTCAATAAGATGCTCGCCTCCGAATCCCTGCTGCGCCGCCGCGTTGCCCGTGAAATCGATGAGGATATCAAGGCGTATGGCGACGACAGGCGCACCTTGATCGAACAGGCCGAACGGGTGTCGCTCACTGCGACCGTGGTGGATGAACCTGTCACGGTGGTCATTTCGCAAAAGTACTGGGGACGCACTCGTATCGGTCACGGGCTGGATTTGTCGGCGGTTGCTTTTAAGGAGGGCGACAGTTTGCTCGCGGCATTCGAGTGCCGCAGCACCGATCAGTGCATCGTCATTTCAAGCAACGGCCGGGTGTGCAGCATTCCCGTCTCGGTGCTGCCGGGCGGGCGCGGCGACGGGGTGCCGCTGACCACGCTGATTGAACTGGCCGCGGGCACCAAAATTGTCCGCGTGATGTGCGGTGAGGCCGAGCAGAATGTGCTGCTGGCGACCTCGGCCAGTTACGGTTTTGTCTGCAAGCTGTCCGACATGATCGGACGCAATAAGGCCGGCAAGCAATTCATCACGATAGACGGCGACGAACTGATACTCCCGCCCGTGTTGTACACCCCGAGTGAATCCGCGCAGGTAATTTCAGTGAGTCGTTCAGGCCGTCTGCTGTGCTTCGCGTTACCTGAAATGAAGCGGCTTAGCTCAGGCGGTCGCGGATTGATCGTGATGGGGTTAGAGGAGGGCGATGCACTGGCCTCGCTGATGGTGGCGGAAAAATCAAAAATCACGGTGATGTCGCAAACGAGCACCGGACGTGAACAGGCGATCCGTTTGTCGGAAGCGGATCTGCTGGCGCATTACGGCAAACGCGCCCGCATGGGCCGGATGCTGCCTGTGAAGGCGAAAACCTTTATTACGCAGGTAAAGCTCTCCGACTGAGCCACCGGGTATATTGCTTATATTTTTACGTAGAGTCAGGACGACATGAATTCTCAACTGTATCTTCTGGTGGCATTTTTGATCGGACTCTTGATCGGCTTCGCTTTCATCGGGCTGATCTTTCGCGAAAAACTCGCTGCAGTCAGGCAAAGCGGCAACGGCGAAACACAGGTTGAGTTAGCAAGGCTCAATGAGCGTTTGACTGCGGCGCTGGAGGAGCAAGTCAGGTTGCAGGCGGCATGCAACCGTGCCGGCGGCCTCAATCAACAGCTCGAGCAGGAGCTGGGTGATTTGCGCGAAAAAACCGGTGCGGCTGACGCCACCATCAACAGTCAGCGTGAACAGCTGATCGCGTTGCAGCGCGAAAAAGAGGCGTTGGCCGTTTTGCGCGACCAGTTGACGGGTGAGCAGCAGCGTCTGAGCAATCAGATTGCTGAGCTTAACACCCAGCTTGTCGCCGAGCGCGAGAAGGCAGGCGAAAATCTGGCGATCTTAAGCAGCGCGCGTGAAGAATTGGCCAATCAGTTCAAGTTGCTGGCCAATGAAATTCTCGAGGATAAAACCAAACGCTTTACCGAGCAGAATCAGAGCAATCTGAACCAGTTGCTCGAACCGTTAAAGGTCAAGATCACCGAGTTTCAGGGGCAGGTGCAGCAGGTCTATGTTCAGGAGGGCAAGGACCGATCGGCGCTGGCAGAGCAAGTCAAGCAATTGATGTCGCTCAACAGTCAGTTATCAAAAGATGCGCATAACTTAACATCCGCGCTCAAAGGGCAGGCGAAGACGCAGGGGAACTGGGGAGAGTTGATCCTTGAAAAGGTACTGGAAGCCTCTGGTTTGCGCCGGGGTCATGAGTACGATGTGCAGGAGAGCCATACCCGCAGCGACGGTACGCGCGCGCAGCCGGATGTGGTGGTCCATCTGCCGGAAGATAAGCATCTGATTGTCGATGCGAAAGTATCGCTCAATGCGTATGAAGAATACGCCAATGCCGAGTCGGAGCTGCTGCGCGATGCGGCAATGAAGCGCCATCTGGAGTCAGTTAAGACGCATATCAAAGAATTGTCCGAAAAAAATTACCAGCAACTGTACGGTTTGAAATCGCTCGATTTTGTGCTGATGTTCATTCCGGTGGAGCCGGCCTTTATGCTGGCCATTGCCCATGACAGCGAGTTGTGGCACGAGGCGTGGCGGCGCAATGTGTTGCTGGTCAGTCCCAGCACCTTGCTGTTTGTCGTGCGTACCGTTGCGCATTTGTGGCGTCAGGAGCAGCAAAACCGCAACGCGCAGGAAATTGCCAGTCGCGGTGCGGAGTTGTACGACAAATTGGCCGGTTTTGTAGAGGATCTGGACGGCTTGGGTGCCAGATTGCAACAAGCACAGAAGGCTTATGACGGCGCCTACAGTAAATTTACCGGCGGGCGCGGCAACGTGATCCGTCAGGCGCAAATGCTAAAAGAGCTCGGCGTTAAACCCAGCAAACAATTGCCGCAAAAATTGCTTGATGCGGCAGCCGATGAAATTGAGGACAGAACATCATGATCAAAGTATTGAGCGGGGACATCGGCGGCACCAAGACGCGACTGGCGATTGCGAATGTCGTGGGCACGAAGGTACATATTGAGCACGAAGCGAGTTTTTCCAGTCAGTCCTACGACACGTTCGATGCGCTGCTGGGAGAATTTCTGACGGGTATCAAGGCACCTGATTCTTCGGCCTTCGGTGTTGCGGGACCCGTTCAGGGGCGGGTTGTGCAAACGACTAATCTGCCTTGGTTTATCGATGCCGATGCCCTGCAGCGCTGCTTTGGATTGAAGCACTGCGCCTTGCTCAACGATCTTGAGGCGACCGCCTGCGGCTTGCCGGCCTTAGTCGATGAGGACTTGCTGACCTTGCAGGCAGGATCGCCGGACGCTGAGGGCAACAGGGCGGTGATTGCGGCGGGCACGGGCTTAGGGGAGGCGGGTTTATTCTGGAATGGTAAGCTTCATCAGCCGTTCGCCACCGAAGGCGGGCACGCGAGCTTTGCGCCCTCGAACACGCTGGAATTTGCGCTGCTGCGCTCTTTGCAGCAGCAGTATCAGCACGTCAGCTGGGAGCGCGTGGTATCGGGGATGGGGATTGCCGATCTGCATGCGTTTTTGCGCCAGTACAGGAGTATTGCAGCACCTGACTGGTTACAGGTCGAGATGGCGGCAGGAGATGCGGCGGCCGCAATTTCAAATGCGGCCTTGCGTGATGCAATTTGTGCCGAGACGATGCGATTGTTCGTGCGACTGTACGGCGCTGAAGCCGGCAATCTGGCGCTCAAACTGATGAGTCGCGGCGGGATCTACATCGGCGGCGGTATTGCACCCAAAATTTTGCCGCTGCTGCAAAGCGGCGAATTTATGGAATCTTTTTTGAATAAAGGCCGTATGCGTCCGCTGCTGGAAGCCATGCCGGTAAAAGTGATACTCAATGACCGGGCTGCGTTATATGGCCCGGCCTTGCGCGCCGCAGAGGAAAAATAAACCGTTTACAGCGTTTTTCCGCATGCGCGGATAGGTCGTCAAACAGCCATTACACGGGGTAGTGCTATAATGCCGCGCTATTGTGCGATTGGATACGGTAGAAAATACACCTTTTTATCCGTTATATGTTTATCGCAAAAACTAATTCTTTATTAAATACAGGTGGTTGTTATGAGTTCTTCGAAAAAACCAAATTCTGCTCAGCTTGACAGATCAAATCCTGAAGTGTTGCAAAGGATGTTGACGAATCACTTAATTTATACCGAAGGCAAGTCCGTTGCGACGGCGACTGAGCGTGACTGGTTTGAGGCCTCCGCCCATGCCGTGCGCGACCAGATGATCGAAAAGCACCTGAAAACGACTGAGGCCTGCGTGGATCAGGATCCTAAACGGCTGTATTACCTGTCGTTGGAATTTTTGATCGGTCGCACCTTGTCCAATGCGGCGCTCAATATGGGGCTCGAGCCGGCATTACGCGACAGTCTGAAAGCACTGGGACATGATCTGGAAGAAGTCGAAGAAACAGAAATCGATGCTGCGCTGGGTAACGGCGGTCTGGGTCGACTGGCTGCGTGTTTCCTTGATTCCATGGCGACGCTGGATCTGCCGGGGCAGGGTTACGGCATCCGTTATGAATACGGCATGTTCAATCAGCGCATCAAAAATGGACAGCAGGTAGAGCGCCCCGACAACTGGCTGCGTTTTGGCAATCCCTGGGAATTTCAGCGTCCGGAACGCATGTATCCGGTCAAATTCTTTGGCCGCGTCGTTCAGTTTTCCGACGGCGATGGCGGTATCGAACATCACTGGGTCGATTCCGATACCGTTATGGCGATGGCCTACGATGTGCCTATCCCGGGTTACAACACGGGTACCGTGAACAATCTGCGTCTGTGGGCGGCTAAAGCTGCGCGCGAATTCAATCTTGAATCGTTCAATGCCGGCGATTACCTGAGTGCGGTTCAGGACAAGAATATCTCCGAGAGCCTCTCCAAAGTGTTGTATCCGAATGACAGCTCTGCCGTGGGTAAGGAATTGCGCTTAAGACAGGAATATTTCTTCGTCTCTGCTTCGATTCAGGATATTTTGTATCACTTCCTGCAAAAGCACAGCGACTGGAATCAGCTGCCGGAAAAAGTGGCGATTCAGCTCAACGATACGCACCCGGCAGTCGGCGTTGCCGAAATGATGTATCAATTGATCGATGTACATGGCCTCAAATGGGATCACGCATGGAGTCTGGTTACCAAGATCTTTGCCTACACCAACCATACCCTGATGCCTGAAGCGCTGGAAACCTGGGCGGTGGAAAAGTTTGAACGCGTATTGCCGCGTCATCTGGAAATCATCTACGAGATCAATCACCGCTTCTTAGCGCAGGTGAATCACCTGTTCCCGGGCGACACCGAATTGCTCAGCCGTGTTTCCATCATCAATGAAAGTCATGGCCGTCGCGTGCGCATGGCCCATCTGGCTGTAGTGGGCAGTCATACCGTTAACGGCGTGGCAGCCATTCACAGCGGTTTGTTGCAGACGACGCTGTTTGCGGATTTTCACCGCATTTATCCGGAAAAATTCATCAACGTCACCAACGGAATCACGCCGCGCCGCTGGTTGAATCAGTGTAATCACAGTCTGGCTCAGCTGATTTCATCGCGCATCGGCAATGGCTTTGTGCGCAATCTGGATCAGCTCAAGGGTCTGATTCCACATGCCGAGGATGCTGAATTCCGTAAGCAATTCCGTGCCGTCAAGCAGGAAAACAAGGCGCGTCTGGCTGAGTACATCAAGGAAAAGGTTGGCATTACGGTCGACATTAATTCGATGTTTGACGTGCAGATTAAGCGTATACACGAGTACAAGCGTCAGCTGCTGAATGTGCTGCATGTTATTACGCTGTACAACCGCATCCGCAGCGGCAACGCACATACGATCACGCCTCGCACCATCATTTTTGCAGGCAAGGCGGCTCCGGGCTACAAGCTTGCCAAGTTGATCATCCGCCTGATCAATGACGTCGCAAGCATTGTCAATGAAGATCCTGCCGTACACGGTCTGCTCAAAGTGGTGTTTTTACCGAATTACGATGTGTCATCAGCTGAAAAACTGTTCCCGGCCAGTGATCTGTCCGAACAGATTTCCACTGCAGGTACTGAAGCTTCGGGTACCGGCAATATGAAGATGGCACTGAATGGTGCGCTGACCATCGGTACGCTCGATGGCGCTAACGTCGAAATTTTAGAAGAAGTTGGCGACAACAATATCTTTATTTTCGGCCTGACTACACCACAGGTAGCCGATCTGCGCACCAAGGGTTACAGCGCGTGGGATCACTATTACGGCAACGAAGAGTTAAGGCAGGTACTGGACATGATAGGCAATGGCTTCTTCTCAGTCGAAGAGCCGGATCGCTATCGCCAGATTTTCGATAATCTGACTCATCATGGCGACCACTACCTGTTGCTGGCCGATTACGCGAGCTACATTTCGACGCAGGACAAGGTCAGTTTGCTGTATCAGGACAAGGAAGAATGGACCCGTCGCGCCATTCTCAATGTCGCCAATATGGGCAAGTTCTCCAGCGATCGCACGATCATGGAGTATGCTGATAATGTCTGGAATGTGAAGAGCTTAAAACAAAGCTAAACCGGATATTTCAACGCGGTATTAGATTAGTGGCCACCTTAATCAAAGGTGGCCTTTTTTGTCATAAAACTCCGTTGATAGTCTGCTCGTTACCCAACACAGCTGCGCTATAATCTTACCCGTTACACTCGGTCGCATTCTTATGAACCAGAGGAATTGACGGTGAAAAAGAGCACTTCATATTTTCTTCAAGTCCGCCCTAAAGTTCCGGAGCGTCTGGCACGTCTGGAAGAATTAGCCAATAATCTTTGGTACGGGTGGGATCGCTCAACGCGCCGCCTGTTTGCGAGGCTGCATCCGGGATTATGGAAGGCGACCGCTCACAGTCCTAAAGCTTTTTTGAAGCGCGTCGACGAGCAGTTGCTGCTCGATGCGGCCGAAGATCAGGTTTTCATCGGCAATTTTAACCGCGTACTGGCCGATTACGATACGTATCACGATCACCGGTTACCGTCAGGTGGTGCCGACTGGTTAGGCTCTGATGATCTGATCGCTTATTTTTGCGCTGAATTCGGTTTGCATGAGAGTTTTCCGATCTATTCCGGTGGCTTAGGGATACTGGCGGGTGATCACTGCAAGGCGGCCAGCGATCTTCGCTTGCCCTTTGCAGGTGTCGGACTTTTATATCGTCAGGGATTTTTTCACCAGAATATAGACGGCGAAGGCAATCAGATTGCCAGCAATACCGATTCTAATTTTGATGATCTGCCCGTCTCGCCCGCAGTGCGCCCGGACGGCACTGAGGCCTATACCCAAATCGAACTGCCCGGCAGTATTGTGCACATCAAGATATGGCAGGCCCGTGTCGGTCATATCATGCTCTACCTGCTGGATACGGATCTGGACAGCAACAATACCCATGACCGCGATATCACCCATCGTTTGTACGGCGGCGACACGGCGATGCGCATCGAGCAGGAAATCGTGCTGGGTATCGGTGGCGTGCGCGCGTTGCAGGAGTTGGGGCTGAAACCCACCGTCTGGCATATCAACGAAGGCCACGCCGCCTTTATGATGCTGGAGCGCAGCAGACAAAAAACAGGCGCCGATGATTTTGAAACAGCACTCGAAGCGGTAGCGGCTAATACGATCTTTACGACCCATACGCCGGTGCCGGCAGGACACGATCATTTCAGCGAGGGGATGATACAGCATTATTTTGAGCACTATTATCCTGAACTCAAACTCGATCATGCAAGGTTTATGATGCTGGGGCAAACCGGCAGCAGCCCGGATTTCAACATGACTGCGCTGGCGCTGCGCGGCTCGCGTTTTCACAACGGGGTCTCGCGCATTCACGGCAGCGTATCATCCGAGATTTGCCGCCAGATGTGGCCTGAGATCGAGCCTGCTGAAAACCCGATGACCTATGTCACCAACGGCGTACATGCACCGACTTTTCTGGCAACCGAATGGATAGAAGTGCTGGAGCGTTATCTGGGCTCGGAATGGAATGCCCGCATGAACGATTTGAAATTGTGGGAAGGGGTGGACGACATTCCTGATCACGTCTTCTGGAGCGTGCATCAGACCCTGAAAGTTAAAATGCTCAATGCTGTCAGCGAACGCATCACAGCGCAGCATTTTCGTAATCGCGGTTCAGAGGCGCATCTTGACCGATTGCTCAAATACGTCAATCCGGAAAACCCAAATATTCTGACCATCGGTTTTGCGCGGCGTTTTGCTACCTATAAGCGCGCTACCATGCTGTTCAGCAATCTGGACTGGTTGCGTGAGATTCTTCACAACCCTGAACGTCCGGTGGTGTTTATCTTTGCCGGTAAGGCGCATCCTGCTGATATTCCGGGGCAGGATCTGATACGACACATCACTCATATTTCTAAAATGACCGAATTCACCGGCAAAATTTTGCTGGTGGAAGGGTATGATTTAGCCTTGTCTCGCAAACTGGTGTCAGGTGTCGACGTCTGGCTGAATAATCCTTTGTATCCGCTGGAAGCGAGCGGGACGTCAGGCATGAAGGCGGGTATGAATGGCTGTATCAATCTGTCTGTGCTGGATGGATGGTGGGGGGAGAGTTATGATGGCCGTAACGGCTGGGCAATCAAGCCGGTCTCAGAAACATTGAGCGAGGATATTCGCACGCGCGAGGAAACTCGTACGCTCTATGAGTTGTTACAGGATCAGGTTGTCCCTGGCTACTATGCTTACGGAAAAATGGGATTTTCGCCTGCCTGGGTAAAGATGGCAAAGCGTTCGATGGCCACCATTATTCCCCGCTTTAATTCCAAACGCATGGTCAGTGAATATCTGGCAAAGTGTTACCTGCCGGCTAGCCGGCAGCATGAGCGGTATACGCAAAATGAATTTGAAAATGCACACCTTGTCGCAGACTGGAAATCGCGTGTCAGGGCGGCATGGCCTGAGGTATCACTGAGCCGCACGCAGTTGCCCGTCGCGCAGATAAACTATGGCGACAGTTTGCATTTTGAAGTAGCCGTAAACTTAAACGGACTCACCCCGGCTGATGTGGTGGTGGAAATCCTGATCGGTTACAACACTAAAAGCGATCATTTGATCTCTGCCCGTCATTATCGATTTGAGTCGACCGGCCGTGTTAATGAGGCCGGCGAACATGTGTTTGTCACCGAGTTGCAACCGGAGCAGTGCGGAAATCTGGAATACCGCATCCGAGTTTATCCGTTCCATGAATTGCTGACGCATCCGTTTGAGTTAGGGATGATGCGCTGGTTGTAGTTAATATTTTGAACTGTACGGGCTAAAAAGGGATTCAGATGGCTAATATTAAAGTTTTATTTGTAACATCCGAGATGGCGCCATTGATCAAGACGGGCGGCTTGGCTGACGTCAGCGGAGCGCTGCCTGCAGCCCTGCGCGAATTAAATGTAGATGTGCGCGTGCTGCTGCCCGGCTATCCTCAGGTCATGGCAAAGATGGGGCCCAGCGAAGTGGTCGCAACGTTCGATGATTTACCGGGGTTCCCGGCATCGCGCCTGTTGTTTACGGTTATGAATAACGGTGTTCCGTTGCTGGTGCTCGATTGCCCTGCGCTGTATCGCCGCGATGGCGGGCCCTATATGGATCCTGCAACCGGTCATGACTGGATCGATAATCCGATTCGTTTTGGCCTGCTATCGAAAATTGCGGCGATGCTGGGCAGTCACGATAATCCGCTATCCTGGCATCCTGATCTGGTTCACGGCAATGACTGGCAAACCGGGCTCACCGGTGTCTATCTGAGCGAAGCTCTAGGTGCCGTACCCAACATTATCACCATACACAATCTGGCATTTCAGGGTAATTTCCGACCAAAAAAGGTAGAACTGCTGCACTTACCTGCGGCCTGTTTTAATGTCAATGGGGTTGAGCTGTATGGCAATATGTCCTTTCTCAAGGGGGGATTGTATTACGCTTATCACATTACCACCGTCAGCCCGAATTATGCGCAGGAAATTCAAGGGGATGAACTGGGATTCGGCCTGCAAGGACTGTTGCGCTCACGCAGCGGAGATGTGACAGGCATACTCAACGGTATTGATACCGACGAGTGGAATCCGGAAACAGACCGGCATTTGCCCAGCTATTTTAGCGTCACGCGGATGGCGGGAAAGGGGCAAAACAAGGAGGCGCTGCAAAGGCGCATGGGGTTGGAAGTCAACTCAGATGTGCCGCTGCTGGGGGTGGTCAGCCGTCTGACACATCAAAAGGGACTGGATTTACTGCTCGAGATTGCCCCGCGTCTGCTCGAATTACCGGTGCAACTGGTGATACTGGGGAGCGGCGAAGCCTCCATGCAGAAAATTGCCAGTGATCTGGCGCAAAGCTATCCGGGCAAAGTTGCAGTAATGATCGGTTTCGATGAGGCGCTGTCTCATCAAATCGAGGCGGGGATCGATATGTTTGTCATGCCGTCGCGTTTTGAGCCTTGCGGTCTGAATCAGTTTTACAGTCAGCGCTACGGCACGCCGCCGATTGTGCATCACACAGGAGGGCTTGCCGATTCTGTGGTGGATTGCAACGCCGATACCTTGCGGGACGGAACGGCCAGCGGCTTCGTGTTCAGCGGGATGACGACTGAGAATTTATTCGCCACGATACAACGTGCCATTGAAGTGTACCGTGATGAGAAAAAATGGAAGGCGCTGCGCAAAAACTGTATGAGCAAAGACTTTAGCTGGCAGACCAGTGCAAAATCATACTGCGATGTCTATCTGAAAGTGCTGGGGCGCACTTGATCATCCATCTTGGCCCGTACGAATTAGGGCAAGGATAAAATGATCCCCTTCAAATTACTCGACACGGCCTTTGAGGCCGGTGTCGCACTGCGGCTATACCAGCGGGGTGGCGAATTTTCCATTCGTGTGGATAAGGCCGGCGAACTGATGAACAGCCGCGCACATCATTCAGAAGAGGTGTTAGCCGAAGTGGCGTGCCGGATGATCGCTAATCGTCAAATGCCTCATCTGCTGGTGGGCGGGCTGGGCATGGGATTTACGCTGGCGGCGGTGTTATCCCACACGGTGCCGGATGCACGCGTCACAGTGTCCGAACTCATTCCTGCCGTGGTGCGCTGGAACCGAGATTTTATCGGACAGCTTGCAGGATTTCCGCTCAGAGACTCGCGTGTCCATGTGATGGAACTCGATGTCGGACAGGTGATGCAGGAACGGAAAAATAGTTTCGACGCCATTATGCTCGATGTCGACAATGGACCGAGTTCCTTCACTCATGAAGATAACGATGCGCTCTACAGTTTGCAAGGATTAAGGCGTGCGTTTGATGCGTTAAAACCGGGCGGTGTACTCACGGTCTGGTCAGCCAGTACCGATACTGCATTTACGCAGAGGATGATCATGGCAGGTTTTAATGTCAGCGAGCAGCGTGTCGGCTCTCATGCGTCCAAGCGCGGAAATCGGCACAATATCTGGATCGGCGTTAAGGCTTGAAGGTTAGGCGTTTTTTGGCGATAAAAAATTGAGCGCTCTGTGCGATGGGGCGCTCAATTTATTTCATCAACGCAGACTGAAGTTTACGCAAATAAATGCTTTACCAGTTCGCGCTCTTCCATCAGTTCACGGTGAGAATCCAGCATATGTTTGCGACCTAACTCGCTGATCGGCAAATCCTGTACGATCTTGAAGTGACCATTTTTACAGGTCACAGGGAAGCCGTACAGTACGCCTTCCGGAATGCCGTAGCTGCCATCGGACGGTACGCTCATGGTGACCCAGTCGTTATGATGGGAGCTTAACATCCAGTCGTGGATATGACCGACGGCCGCATTGGCTGCACTCGCAGCGCTCGACAGGCCGCGCGCCTCAATGACCGCTGCGCCGCGCTTTTGCACCGAAGGGATAAACACATTTTCGACCCAGTCCTGATCCGGCAGAATGTCGCGTACCAGACGGCCGCGAATTTCAGCGTGATCCAGATCCGGATACTGTGTGCCGGAATGATTACCCCAGATGATCATTTTTTTGATGTCGCGGATCGGCTGGAATAATTTTTGCGCAACCTGAGCGATCGCGCGGTTGTGATCGAGCCGCATCATCGCGGAAAAGTTGCGCGGATCCAAATCAGGCGCATTTTTCATGGCAATCAGTGCATTGGTATTGGCAGGGTTGCCCACGACCAGCACCTTCACATGACGGGCTGCATATTCGTTGAGCAACTTGCCCTGTGCTGAAAAAATCGCACCATTGGCCTCGAGCAGGTCTTTACGCTCCATCCCTTTGCTGCGCGGACGCGCGCCGATCAATAATGCAATTTCGGTATCCTTGAAAGCGACTTTGGGATCATCGGTGATGATGACCTGTTGCAGCAGGGGGAAAGCGCAGTCTTCCAGCTCCATCATCACACCGCGCAGTGCGCCTTGTGCTTGCGGGAGATCCAGCAATTGCAGGATGACAGGTTGCTCGCGTCCCAGCATGTCGCCGTTTGCGATGCGAAACAGTGCGGCATAACCGATTTGTCCGGCAGCGCCGGTGATGGTGACACGTACAGGTGCTTTCATGGAGTTGCTCCTTATGTGATGAAGTGGGCACATGATAGATCTTTTAGTATTCTCATGCCATGCAAAAGGTGTAACATTGCATCCGGAATTTTCATCACGCAAAAGGTTGGCAATGCTAAAAAAACGTCCGAAACATCTTGCGCTGCATCTCATCAAATTACCGCTACCAGGCTTTGTGTCGATACTTCACCGCGTAAGCGGTCTGGCACTTTTTCTGGCACTCCCGCTCCTTCTGCTCATGTTGCAATACAGTTTGCGCTCTGTTGAGACTTATACGTCGTTGATGGGCGTGTTATCACATCCGTTTGTCAAACTCGTCTTGTTGGGCTTGCTGTGGTCCTTTCTGCATCACTTTTGCGCCGGCATTCGTTATCTGGCGATTGATCTGCATTACATCGGCAATCTTGCCGAGGCGCGCAGCAGCAGCAAGGTCGTGATGGTCGCAAGTTTGCTGTTAACCGTATTAATCGGGGTGAAATTATGGTAAATCGCGTGGTGGTGGGCGCTCACTACGGTTTGCGTGACTGGTTGTTTCAACGTGTCACAGCGGTGGTGATGGCAATTGGCAGCGTAACGCTGGCAGCTTATCTGTTGTGGCAATCAGATATGGGCTATGACCGCTGGACAGGGCTGTTTTCCAGCCAACCGGTGCGCGCCTTTGCGCTGCTGTTTCTGATCAGTCTGTTTTTTCATGCCTGGGTCGGCATCAGAGATATCGTGATGGATTATGTGAAGCCGGCCGCTGTGCGACTGGCGATACACATTGTGGTCGTGTTAGCGCTGATGATGTATTCGATCTGGTCCGTGCAAATTTTGTGGGGTATGTAAAAAATGGCAATTGCAAAACGAACCTTTGACGTAGTGGTGGTCGGTGCAGGTGGTTCAGGAATGCGCGCCGCTTTGCAACTGGCTCAGGCAGGACTTAAAGTTGCGGTGCTCTCCAAGGTGTTTCCGACGAGGTCTCATACGGTTGCGGCACAAGGCGGCATCGCGGCATCATTGGGTAACGTCAATGAGGACAACTGGCACTGGCATATGTATGACACGGTCAAAGGGTCCGACTATCTGGGGGATCAGGATGCGATCGAATTCATGTGCCGTGCAGCGCCCGAAGTCGTCTATGAGCTTGAACATTACGGCATGCCGTTCGATAGGTTGGATTCTGGCAAAATTTATCAGCGCCCCTTCGGCGGACACATGCAGGATTACGGCAAAAATCCGGTGCAGCGCGCCTGTGCCGCGGCCGATCGTACCGGTCACGCACTGCTGCACACGCTGTATCAGCAAAACGTCAAGGCCAACACGAACTTTTTCATCGAATGGATGGCGCTGGATCTGATTCGCGATGAAGACGGCGACGTACTGGGCGTGACGGCGATGGAAATTGAAACAGGCGAAGTGATGATGTTTCAGGCGCGCGCGACTTTGTTCGCCACGGGCGGAGCGGGACGCATCTTCCATTCCAGTACTAATGCCTTTATCAATACTGGCGATGGCTTAGGGATGGCAGCGCGTGCCGGCATCCCGTTAGAAGACATGGAATTCTTCCAGTTTCACCCGACCGGCGTGTATGGCGCGGGCGTACTGATCACCGAAGGCGTCAGAGGTGAGGGCGGTTATCTGGTGAATAAGGATGGCGAACGGTTCATGCCGAAATATGCGCCGAATGCCAAAGATCTGGCCAGTCGTGATGTGGTCTCACGCGCCATGACCATTGAAATCAACGAGGGGCGCGGTTGCGGCCCGCACGGCGATCATGTGATGTTGAAGCTCGACCATCTGGGCGACGATGTGATTAAACAGCGGTTGCCGGGCATCCGAGAAATCGCACTGAAATTCGCGCATGTCGATCCTGCCAAGCGTCCGATCCCGGTTGTACCGACGGCCCACTACATGATGGGCGGGATTCCGACCAATTATCACGGACAGGTGGTTGCACCCTACAAGACAGGCCCTGATGAAGTCGTGCACGGCCTGTATGCAGTAGGTGAATGCGCTTGCGTGTCAGTGCATGGCGCGAACCGTTTAGGCTGCAATTCGCTGCTCGATTTGCTGGTGTTCGGCCGTGAAGCCGGTCGTCAGATCATCGAAGATTTGAAGAGCAATCCGCATCCGAAACCGTTGCCCGCCGATGCGGCCGATCGCCCGTTGGCGCGCCTGGATCGCCTGGAAAATCAAAAGAATGGCGAGCGCGTCGCAGAAGTAGGCGATGCGATGCGCAGGAACATGCAGAAGCATTGCGGCGTGTTCCGTTTTCCTGAATTGCTCAAAGCGGGTGTGGTCAACATCAAGGAAATCGCAGAGCGCGTGGCACACACCGAGATTGGCGATAAGAGTCGCGTATTCAATACTGCACGCATCGAAGCGCTGGAACTGGATAACCTGATCGAAGTGGCGCAGGCGACGATGATTGCGGCCGAAGCCCGTAAAGAGAGCCGCGGCGCTCACGCACGTGACGACTTCCTGGAACGGGACGATGTGAACTGGTTAAAACACAGCCTTTATTTTTCCGAAGGAAATCGCCTCGATTACAAGCCGGTGCGCCTAAAACCGCTGACCGTGGATTCTTTCCCTCTGAAACCGCGAGTTTACTAAGCCCTTCGCTTAAGGAACGTTATGAAATTCAGAATCTATCGTTACAACCCTGAAACCGATGCCGCGCCGCGCATGCAGACTTATGATCTAAACATTGAGTCGGGTGGCAAGATGCTGCTCGATGCGCTGGTGCTGTTAAAAGAACAGGACGACAGCTTGTCTTTGCGCAAATCCTGCCGCGAGGGCGTGTGCGGTTCGGATGCGATGAATATCAACGGCCGCAATGGTCTGGCGTGCATCACGCCGCTGTCATCGCTCAAAGAGCCGGTGGAATTGCGTCCGCTCCCCGGATTGCCGGTGATCCGTGACCTGATCGTCGATATGACGCAGTTTTTCAAGCAGTATCATTCGATCAAGCCCTATCTGATCAATAACGATCCGCCGCCTGAAACCGAACGACTGCAATCACCCGCCCAGCGTGAACACCTGAACGGACTGTATGAATGCATCCTGTGCGGCTGCTGCACCACATCGTGCCCTTCGTTCTGGTGGAACCCGGATAAATTTGTAGGGCCCGCCGGCTTGTTGCAGGCGTACCGTTTCATCGCTGATACACGCGATCAGGCGACAAGCGAACGACTGGATGATCTGGAAGACCCCTATCGTCTGTTCCGCTGCCACACCATCATGAATTGCGTGGACGTTTGCCCCAAAGAACTGAATCCGACCGAGGCCATCGGCCATATCAAGGACTTGATGATCAAGCGTATGGTATGAAGAATCAGGATATAGGAACGGGGATTCAGGATTCAGAAAAGTGTGTGCCGGTTTTACATCCTGCATCCTGCATCCTGCATCCTGAATTTCTGCAGCGGGTGCGCTGGCGATGCAGGCGCGGCCTGCTTGAACTCGATATTGTATTCGGACGCTTTGTTGATACGCACTATGGTGAATTGACAGAGTCCGAACGGCAGACATTCGATGAGTTTTTAGATATGCCCGACAATCCGCTATGGGATATGATCTCGGGCAGAAAAGAAGCTGAAACGGAATCACAAGCCGCCTTGCTTGCAAAAATTAAATCGGTGTAATTTTAAGATTGGAAATCGGATGGAAAAAGAACTGGGCCAGGAAGTTAGCATCAAAAAACGTGTTGCAACCCTAACACTGGATGACGGCCGCCAGATTGAGCTGCCTATGATGTCGGGCACGCTGGGACCCGATGTGATCGATATACACAATCTCGTCAAGTTAGGGATTTTTACCTACGACCCGGCCTTCTTTTCCACCGCCAGTTGTACCTCGAAGATTACCTATATCGATGGGGATGCGGGCTTGCTGTACTACCGCGGCTATCCGATCGAGCAACTGGCTGAACAGTCAGATTTCCTTGAAGTCTGTTATCTGCTGCTCAACGGGGCTTTGCCTGATGCGGCGCAAAAAACTGAATTTGTTCACAAAGTCACCACGCATACCATTGTGCATGACCAGTTGATGAAGTTTTTCAACGGTTTCAGGCGCGATGCGCACCCGATGGCGGTGATGGTCGGCGTGGTCGGTGCCTTGTCTGCTTTTTATCACGATTCGCTCGATATCAATAATCCGGAACACCGGGATCTGGCCGCCATGCGCCTGTTGGGCAAAGTGCCGACCATCGCGGCAATGGCGTACAAATACCATAACGGCTATCCGTTCATGTACCCAAAGAACAAGTACAGCTATGTTGAAAATTTTCTGTACATGATGTTCGCGACCCCTGCCGAAGAGTATGTGCCCAATCCTGTACTGGTTAAAGCGCTCGAACGCATCTTCATTTTGCATGCGGATCACGAACAGAATGCATCGACCTCGACGGTGCGGCTGGCAGGTTCGAGCGGTGCCAATCCGTTTGCCTGTATGGCTTCGGGTATTGCAGCACTCTGGGGGCCGGCACACGGTGGTGCGAATGAAGCGGCACTGACCATGCTGGAAGAAATTGGCGACACATCGAAGGTTGCGCAGTTCGTGCAGGATGTAAAAGACAAAAAACGCCTGTTGATGGGTTTTGGTCATCGCGTTTACAAGAATATGGACCCGCGCGCCTCGGTGATGCGTGAAACTTGCTACGAGGTGTTAAAAGAGCAGGGGCTGGAAAACGATAAATTGTTTAAACTGGCGATGGAGCTGGAAAAAATTGCACTGAGCGATCCGTATTTTATCGAACGCAAGTTGTATCCGAACGTCGATTTTTATTCAGGTATCGTACTGCGCGCGCTGGGTATTCCGACCAATATGTTTACCGTTATTTTTGCGGTAGGCAGAACCATCGGCTGGGTGTCGCAGTGGAACGAAATGATGGCCGCCAGTGATCGCAAGATCGGCCGCCCCCGTCAACTCTATATCGGCGCGACACGGCGCGATTTTTTACCTGTGGATGAACGGTGAGCACACATTTTAACCAGATGATGCAGGACAGCTCGCTGCTGTTTGCGGCGCCCTTTGTCGAAGAGTTGTATGAGCAGTACCTGATCGATCCTGACAGCGTGACGGACGAGTGGCGGGGCTACTTTGACGCGCTGCCGCCCTGGAACAAGGCGGGGAGCGAGCAGCCGCACAGCCCGGTTCAGAATGCGTTTGAACTGATGCACACCTCAGTTGCAGCCGCGCCTGATATGGAGCATGAGCGCAAACAGGTCAAGGTGCTGCAGCTGATCAACGCGCATCGATTTTTAGGGCTGCGCGTGGCTAATCTCGATCCGCTCGCGCGTCATGCCAAGCCTGTCGTGCCGGAACTCGATCCTGCACATTACGGACTGCTCGAATCTGACATGAATACCATCTTTGAGACGGGCTCACTGGTCGCGGCAGCACGTCTGACTTTGCGGGAAATCCTGCAACTGTTGCGCCAGACGTACTGTGGCAGTATCGGTGCCGAATACATGTACATCAGCGATGTGCCGCAAAAGCGCTGGATACAGAATCGTCTGGAAGGCGTACGCGGTCTGGCCGGCTACGACGCCGCACAGCGCCGCCGGATCTTGGGGCGTCTTACCGCAGCCGAGACGCTGGAGCGCTATCTGCACACCAAGTTTGTCGGGCAAAAGCGCTTTTCGCTCGAAGGGGGCGATACGCTGGTGCCGCTGCTCGACCATCTGCTGCAACGAGCAGGCGGTCAGGGCGTCAAAGAAGCCGTCATCGGCATGGCACATCGCGGACGGCTGAACGTGCTGGTGAATATTCTGGGCAAGCAGCCCTCGATGTTGTTCGCTGAGTTCGAAGGAATCCATGCCGAACATCTGACCTCAGGCGATGTGAAATACCATCAGGGTTTTTCGGCCGACATCGAAACCTCAGGCGGAAGGTTGCATGTGGCGCTGGCCTTTAACCCGTCGCACCTTGAAATCGTCAACCCGGTGGTGGAAGGATCCGTACGCGCCCGCCAGCATCGCTTAAAGGATCTCGAAGGTAAAAAGGTTATCCCTATCCTGTTACACGGGGATGCCGCATTTGCGGGTCAAGGCGTGGTGATGGAAACGCTGGCCATGTCCCAGACGCGCGGTTACCGCACCGGCGGTACGGTACACATCATTATCAATAATCAGATCGGTTTTACGGCCTCCGATTCGCGCGATGTGCGTTCCAGTCAGTATTGCAGCGATGTGGCGAAGATGATCGATGCGCCTATCTTTCATGTGAATGGCGACGATCCGGATGCGGTGATGCTGATTACCGAAATTGCGCTCGATTACCGCATGCAGTTTGGTCGCGACGTGGTGATAGACATGGTGTGCTTCCGTAAACTGGGGCACAACGAGCAGGACGAGCCATTAGTCACGCAGCCCTTTATGTACCGATTTATCCGCCAGCATCCGGGCACCCGTGCGGTATATGCCGAGCGTCTGGTTAAAGAAGGCGTGATTGCGGCAGGCGAGGGTGAAGCGATGATTGCAGGCTACCGCCAGGCGATGGATGAAGGACGCAACTCGATCCAGCCTGCGATAGAAAAGACCGAAAAACCCGTTTCAAGCTGGTCAGGGCTTAAAACCGGCACGAAGTGGAATGCACCGGTCGATACCACCGTATCCTTAGCGCGACTGCAGCAACTGGGGCGCGTGCTGACGACGATCCCGGATAATTTTATTCTGCAATCCCGTGTACAGAAAATCGTCGAGGACCGTTCGTCCATGGCGCGCGGCGAATTGTCGCTCGATTGGGGCATGGCGGAAAATTTGGCGTACGCGACTTTGCTTACCGAAGGCTATCCGGTGCGCCTGTCAGGTCAGGATTCCGGTCGCGGCACCTTTTTTCACCGTCATGCGACCTGGCACGACCAGAATCGTGTGGTGTGGCATGAAGGCATACACATCCCGTTGCAACATCTGGCACCGGATCAGTCCGACTTCGTTGTGATCGATTCACTGCTGTCTGAAGAGGCAGTGCTGGGTTTCGAATACGGCTATGCGACGGCCGAGCCCAACACGCTGGTGTTGTGGGAAGCGCAGTTCGGCGATTTTGCCAACGGCGCTCAGGTCGTCATCGATCAGTTTATCGCCTCAGGCGAAGTCAAATGGGGTCGTTTGTGCGGACTGGTGATGTTGTTGCCGCACGGTTACGAAGGGCAGGGAGCCGAGCACTCATCGGGCCGCATCGAACGCTATTTGCAGTTGTGCGCCGATTACAACATTCAGGTGTGCGTACCTTCAACACCGGCGCAGATGTTCCATTTGTTGCGTCGCCAGATGTTGCGCCCGACGCGCCGGCCGCTGATTGTGTTTACCCCCAAGAGTTTGCTGCGAAGCAAGGATGCCGCTTCCCCCTTGACTGAATTCACGGACGGCAGTTTCCGAGCCGTCATCGGGGAAGTCGAAGCACTTGCCGTTGAGAAAGTGCGCCGTATTATCGCGTGCAGCGGCAAGGTGTACTACGATCTGGTCAATGCACGCCGCGCCAAGGGCATAGAAGATATGGCAATTATCCGTATTGAGCAGCTCTATCCCTTCCCGCACGAAGCGTTCGCAGCACAGGTCGCAGCCTACCCGAATGCCACCGAAATGGTCTGGTGTCAGGAAGAGCCGGGCAATCAGGGGGCATGGCATCGCATTCAGCACTATTTGTCGCGTCACTTACGTCAGGGTATGCGACTCGAATACGCGTTGCGTCCTTCCTCAGCAGCACCGGCAGCAGGTTATCTCGCGGTACACAACGAACAGCAGAAAGCGGTGATCGAAGCCGCCTTCCGTCCCGATCTCGATATCAAGAATACTCCAGGAGCAGGTCATGAGCATCATTGAAGTTAAAGTACCGCAATTATCCGAATCCGTCTCTGAAGCGACGCTGCTGACCTGGCACAAGAAGGTGGGCGATGCGGTTCTCGAGGGTGAAAATCTGATCGACGTTGAAACCGATAAGGTGGTGATGGAACTGCCCGCCTCTAAGAGCGGCGTACTGACAAAAATCATGAAGGCGGATGGAGATAAGGTTGGCAGTGAAGAGCTGATTGCGCTGATTGATACAACTGCTGTCGCAACATCCGCGCCCGTCGCTGCAAAAATCGATGCACCTGTGCCGCCTTCGGTACGCAAACTGGCGCATGAACTCGATATCGATGCGGCCAGCTTAGAGGGCAGCGGACGCGCAGGTCGCGTGACCAAAGAGGATGTCCTGAGTGCAGCAGCGCCGAAAACAGCGCCCGTTCAACCGGCCGCACCCGCCGGTAGCCGTCCTGAGCAGCGTGTACCGATGACCCGTATTCGTCAGCGCATCGCCGAGCGGCTGGTTCAATCGCAGCAGACGGCTGCCATCCTCACCACCTTTAATGAGGTGAACATGCAGCCGGTGATCGATCTGCGTACCAAATACAAAGATGCGTTCGAAAAGAAGCACGGCGTGAAGCTTGGCTTCTCCAGCTTTTTCGCTAAGGCTGCCGTGTATGCGCTGCAAAAGTTCCCTATCGTCAATGCATCGGTTGATGGCACCGACATCATCTATCACGGCTATTTCGACATCGGCATCGCAATCGGCAGCGAGCGCGGACTCACAGTGCCTATCCTGCGCGATGTGGACAAACTGAGTTTTGCCGATATTGAAAAGCAGATCGTGGATTTTGGCGCACGAGCCAAAACGGGCAAACTTACGATGGAAGAGTTGACCGGCGGCACCTTTTCAATTTCCAACGGCGGCACCTTCGGTTCGATGTTGTCTACGCCGATCATCAATCCACCTCAGGCTGCGATTTTAGGTATTCATGCGACCAAAGACCGCGTGGTGGTGGAAAACGGTCAGATGGTGATTCGTCCGATCAACTATCTGGCTGTGTCCTACGATCATCGCATCATCGACGGTCGTGAAGCGGTGCAGTTTCTGGTCGCCATCAAGGAAGCGCTCGAATCCCCTGAACGCATGCTGTTGGATCTGTAATGACCTTTCAGGCTTATCGCATTTTTGAAGAAAACGGCGTATCCGCCGGGCGCTTCGTCGATTTGTCGCTGGATGATTTAGATCCGGGCGAGGTGGTGATCCGCTCGCATTACTCGAGCGTGAATTACAAGGATGCGCTGGCCGCAACCGGCACGGGTAAAGTCATACGCCGCTTTCCCTGTGTGGGCGGCATCGATGTGTCGGGTGTGGTGGAAAGCTCATCGGATGCACGCTTTAAGGCGGGAGATGAGGTGCTGGTCACAGGCTACAACCTCGGGGTCTCGCATGACGGCGGTTTTTCTGAAACGGTACGCGTACCGGCTGACTGGGTCGTGCCGCTGCCTGCGGGGCTAAGTTTATTTGATGCGATGGCGCTGGGCACAGCAGGCTATACCGCCGCGTTAGCGATACACAGGATGGAGCAAAACGGCCTGAGCCCCGAGCAGGGGCGCGTAATTGTGACGGGTGCGACAGGCGGGGTGGCGAGTCTCTCCATTGTGATGCTCTCGCAGTTAGGCTATCAGGTTGCAGCGCTAACCGGCAAGGCTAGTGAGCACGACTATTTGAGTTCACTGGGTGCGAGCGAAATTATCTCGCGTCACGAGCTAGTGATGGGCATGCGTCCGATGGAAAAGGCCCTGTGGGCGGGTGCGGTCGATTCAGTCGGCGGCGAAACACTAGCGTGGCTCACACGCACCATGGCGCAAAACGGCGTGATTGCAAGCTTTGGCAATGCCGGCGGTGTCGAACTTCATACCACCGTGTTGCCCTTCATCTTGCGCGGCGTCACCTTGATCGGGGTCGATTCTGCCGCAACACCGATGCCACTGCGTCAGCGTGTCTGGCAGCGTCTGGCAACGGATCTCTATCCTAAGCAACTCGCGCAAGTAGCGCACACGGTGCCCTTCAAGCGTTTAGCGGAGGTGTTTGATCCCTTGTTGCAAGGCAAAGGGGTAGGGCGTACGGTGATTCAATTTTCGAATGCCTTGAAATAACGCATCAAGCGCAATGCCGGTGCCAGTTCAAAAACTGTCCCGCCACTGCCTGAGCGCTGCGAAAACCTCAGATTCAGACGTATCAGTCAAACCCCGTTGTTGTAGCGATTGAATGATTGCCATTTCCGTGCAGCGCAAAAACGGATTGGTGGCTTTTTCGAGTGCGAGGGTGGATGGCACGGTAGATAAATTCGCATCACGCAGTCTGGCCGTGTCGGCGACGCGACTTTTTAAGGCTGCATTGTCCGGTTCGCAAACAACGGCAAAGCGCAGATTGGACGCGGTGTATTCGTGTGCACAGTACGCAAGCGTCGCATCCGGTAGCATGGATATGCGTTGCAGCGAATGGTGCAGTTGCGCAACGCTTCCTTCAAAGCTTTTACCGCAGCCACCGCCGAACAGGACATCGCCGCAAAACAGGATGGGTGGCGTCGAATTTTTGGCATAAAACGCGATATGATCGTCCAGATGGCCAGGGATTTCCATGATGTCAAACACCAGATCAAAGGCATTCAGCCTGACCTGATCTTCTTCCAGCAGTGCGTGGGTGATATGAGGATTTTTTTCATGTCGACGACCATAGACTGGCACGTTGTATACTGCGCGCAGTTTTTCGATACCGCCGACATGGTCGTTGTGGCGATGGGTGCAGAAAATCGCGGCAAGCTTGAGATGATTTGTGGCTAAATAGGCCAGTACCGGTGCGGCATCACCGGGGTCGACCACAACCGCTTCGCTGTCGTTGTGTATCGCCCAGATATAATTGTCCTGAAATGCGGGGATAGCGGTGATTTTATACATGGGTAGATTGAGAATTGAGAGATGACAGATTGTAAGTCAACTGCGCGAAGTTTGAGCGAGTGGTTTGCCACCACGCCGGGCGGCTATGTGCTCGAACGCGAGCAGGCTTTGTTTGACCGCTCTGTAAACGATATATTTGGCTATAACGCGCTGCAACTGGGATTTTCCTCGCAGGATTTTTTGCGCAACAGTCGCATCCCTTTGCGCTTTAGCGGCGAAGACAAAACAGGTGCGGCTCTCAGGCTGTGCGCAGATGAATTGCCCATTGCCTGCGGGAGTCTCGATCTGGTGTTGTTGCCGCACCTGCTGGAATTTTCAGCACAGCCCCATGCCATTTTGCGTGAGGTCGAGCGGGTGTTAAGACCAGAGGGTAGTCTGATTATCAGCGGTTTTAATCCGCACAGTTTGTGGGGGCTGCACCGCACCTTAGTCAGGCGGCAGGATTATCCGTGGTGCGGTCATTTTATCGCGCTGCACAGGCTGCGGGACTGGTTGTCTCTGCTGGGCTTTGAAGTGGCTGAAATCAGCTTTGATGCCTATGCGCCACCGTTTCAGCAATGGCTCTCACGTACGGATTTGATCGAATCCGCAGGCAAGCGCTGGTGGCCGGCAAGCGGCGGGGTGTATTTTGTGCATGCCATAAAACGCGTGCCGGGAATGCGGCTGCTCAAACCCAGCTGGAACGCAGCCTTGGTTAAAAAGCTGCTGCCGGTGGCACCCAAACTGAATAATCCGCAGCGCGGCGACACGGCCAATCGCGATATTAATTTGAACAGGTTTGATCATGAATAGTGAAATTGTAGAAATTTTTACCGACGGTGCCTGCAAGGGGAACCCGGGCGTCGGCGGCTGGGGCGCGCTGCTGCGCAGCAAAGGCGTGCAGCGCGAACTGTTTGGCGGCGAAGCCCATACCACCAACAACCGGATGGAATTGATGGGCGCTATCTCGGCGCTCGAAGCGCTGACGCGGCGCTGTCAGGTGAAGCTGCATACCGATTCTAAATACGTGCTGCAGGGTATTACAACCTGGCTGGCCGGCTGGAAACGCGCGGGGTGGAAGACCTCCAGCCGGCAACCTGTTAAAAATGAAGATTTGTGGCGTCGACTAGATGCGCTGGTGATACAGCATGAGATCGAGTGGGTGTGGGTCAAGGGGCATTCAGGTCATGCGGGCAACGAACACGCGGATGAACTGGCTAATCGCGGGGTTGCGATGATACAAGAACAATCGAACGGGAATGGCTGATGCGCAAAATTGTACTCGATACCGAGACCACGGGGCTTGATCCTAGAAAAGGTCATAGAATCATAGAAATAGCAGCGATAGCTCTGGAGGGACGTAAAGTCTCCAAACGGCATTTTCACCATTATCTGGATCCTGAACGCGAAGTCGACGAGGAGGCTGCACGGGTGCACGGCTTCACCTGGGACATGCTCAAGGGCCGCGCTAAATTTGCCGACATCGCGGCCAGCTTTTTAGAATTTGTGGACGGCGCCGAACTGATGGCGCATAACGCACCGTTCGATATGAGCTTCATCAACAACGAGCTGCGCCTGTTGGGATTACCGCCGCTTGAAAATCCGGTTGTCGATACCCTGAAAATGGCCCGCGAAATGCATCCGGGCAAGAAGAACGGTCTGGATGCCTTGTGCAGCCGCTACGAGATCGACAATACCCATCGCACCTTGCACGGCGCGCTGCTCGATACGGAATTGCTGGCCGAAGTGTATTTCGCGATGACGCGCGGTCAGGAGAGCCTGCTAGGTGAGGATGAGCCACCCGCTGCGCGGGAAATTGCCGTGTTAAGTACCGATGCCTCGCGGCCGACGGTGCGGGTGTTGTTGCCAAGCCCCGAGGAGTTGTCCATCCATGCCCAGCAACTGCTCGATATCGACAAAGCCAGCAAAGGCGCCTGTCTGTGGACGAGGCTGGAGAGCGCGGCATGAAGCGGCGTTTAACGGGTTTTGCTGCGTTGCTAGCCGTGCTGTATCTGGGGGCCTGCTTCTATATGTGGTCAACCCAGATGCAACAGGTCTTCGAACCGACAGTGGACTGGCAAACGACGCCGGCTCGTATGGGGATGAACTATGAGGCGCTGCGCATTCCGGTGGGATCAGGTACGGACAAGGGAGAACTGGACGCCTGGTGGGTGCCGAGCGAGTTGGCTGATGCGCCCACGCTGGTCTATTTTCATGGCAATTTCCGCAACATCGGCAACAATCTTGAGCATACCCGACACCTGCACCAGCTGGGTTACAACGTGCTGCTGGCGGACTATCGGGGTTTTGGCAAAAGCAGCGGCGGCAAGCCCAGCGAATCGAAGGTCTTTGAAGACGCCGAGGCCGTTTGGCAATACGCCATCGGGCAGCGAGGTAGACGGCCTGCACAAACCTTCATTTACGGTCATTCTTTAGGTGGCGCGATTGCCATCGATCTGGCGGCCCATCACCCAGAGGCAGCCGGTCTGATCACCGAGGGCACGTTTACCTCGATGCAGGCAATGGGACAGATCAACTATGGGTTTCTGCCGATCGGTTTATTGCTGAATCAGCGTTTTACCTCGCTCGAAAAAGTGCCTTCTTTAAAAATTCCCGTGCTGTTTATTCACGGCACCTGGGATAAAAAAGTGCCGGTTGAAATGGCCAAGCAGCTGTATGCGGCGGCAGGCGCACCTAAGACATTGCTGCTGATCGAAGGCGGCGAACACAACAACAGCGGGTCGATAGGCTGGGTCGAATATCGCGATGCGGTGACCGCTTTCGTCAGGAAAAATACGCATTAGTTAAAAACACCATATAATCCGGACATTACGCCGGATATAACGCGGCGTGGCACGCTAACTCAACACTTTACAATCCCGTTCCAGGGATTACGGAACAAATATGAAATCAGATGTCATCATTATCGGTTCAGGCGCAGCAGGCCTGATGTGCGCACTCCAGGCCGGGCTGCGCGGTCGTTCCGTGGTATTGCTCGATCACGCCAAGAAGCTGGCGGAAAAAATCCGCATCTCAGGCGGCGGGCATTGCAACTTCACCAATATCAACGCGAAGCCGGAAAATTACATTTCCAGTAACCCGCATTTTTGCCGCTCCGCGCTGGCTCGCTACACGCCGAATGACTTTATTGAGTTGTTGCAAAAGCACAATATCAAATTCCATGAAAAAACGCTGGGCCAGTTGTTTTGCGATGACGAGTCCGAAGTCATTATTGCCATGCTGCGCACGGAATGCGATGCGGCAGGCGTCAAACGTTTTATGAACTGCGAAATCGAAGAGATCAAACATACGCCTTATGATGCGGATGCGGGCATTGGTAAAAAAGCCAAGTACTATGTGTCCACCTCGCGTGGCGAATTCGAAGCGGTCTCGCTGGTGATCGCCACCGGCGGTCTGTCTATCCCGAAGACGGGTGCGACGCCCTATGGTTATCATGTCGCCGAGCAGTTTGGCGTGCCGATTACTAAACTGAGGGCAGGGCTGGTACCGCTCACATTCGCACCGGATGAATGGAAGCCTTATGCCGATCTGACGGGCGTCTCATTCCCTGCCATCGTCACTACCGGCAAACAGTCGTTCCGCGAAGATTTGCTGGTCACACATCGCGGTTTAAGCGGCCCGGTCATTTTGCAGGCCTCCTCTTACTGGCAGCCGGGTGAGGCGTTACACATCAACCTGTTGCCCGATCTGGACATGGAAAGCGTTTTAGCTGAGCATAAAACCAGCAAGAAGCAGTTGGCTAACTTCCTGACACAGTGGTTCCCGAAGAGTTTTTCTGATGTCTGGTGCGCCGATAATAAACCGTTCGAAAACAATCCGTTGAATCAGTATAATGACAAACAACGCAAAGTTATTGCCCAGCAGTTACACGACTGGCAGGTAGTGCCTTCAGGCACTCAGGGCTACTCAAAGGCGGAAGTGACCTGCGGCGGTATCGATACACAGGCGTTATCATCCAAGACGATGGAATGCAACGACGTACCCGGCCTGTATTTCATCGGCGAAGTGGTGGACGTCACAGGACAACTGGGCGGTTACAACTTCCAGTGGGCCTGGGCATCCGGTTTCGCTGCAGGGCAGGCGGTCTAAATTTTGAAACAAGGCTCACTGATAAGCAAGCTCGTGGCGCTGATCGCAACTGCGACGCTGCTAGTTGTCGGGTTGATGTTCTCGGCTGTATTGCTGGTGTTCATTCTGAGCGCGGGGCTGATTATCTTTGGCTGGATCTGGTGGAAAACCCGCGCTCTGCGCCGCCAGTTGCGTGAACACACCCAATTCAGAGCGAGTGCTGCTAACGATGCAGAGGCCTTTCGTCCGGAGGAATTTACCGGCGACATCATCGAAGGCGAAGTGATCCGCAAAGTGGTCTTGATCGAAGAGATCAAACGCCGCCCGGATCACCTGTAACAACCATGCTGCTCAATTGCGTCGCTTATCATCATGGCGTCAAAATTGCTGAACCTTCCGTTGAGGAAATCAGCGATTATCTGGCGCGTGTTGATTGCTTTGTCTGGGTTGCGTTGCGCGATGCAACTGAAGCTGAACTCAACACCATGCAGGAAGAGTTCGGTCTGCACGATCTGGCAGTCGAAGATGCGCGTCACGGTCATCAGCGTCCCAAGGTCGAGGAATATGGCGATACGCTGTTTGTTGCGATGCACTTGCCGGAATATGTCGACGGTGAGTTGGCGGCAGGGGAGGTCAATGTCTTTGTCGGGCGGAATTTTATTCTTTCGATACGCAGCCGAAGTTCCCATAATTTGCTCGGCGTACGCGAACGTTGCGAACGGGAGCCGGAACTGCTGAAACTGGGCTCGGGCTTTGTGCTCTATGCGCTGATGGATGCGGTTGTGGATCGCTATTTTCCGCTGATTGATAAGCTTGAATTGCAGCTGGAGGCGATTGAAGAGCATCTGTTCGATAAGGGATATTCGCTCACAACCATCGCGCAGCTTTACGGACTCAAACGAAAAATTTCCGTGCTCAAACATGCCGTGATGCCGCTGATGGAGGCAACAAGCAAACTCTACGGCGGGCGCGTGCCGCCGATTTGTGTCAACACACAGGAATATTTGCGCGATGTGTACGATCACTTAACGCGCATCAATTCCACGATTGATATGATGCGCGACACCATCACCACGGCGATTTTGGTCAGTCAGTCGACAGTTTCCATTGAACAGAATGAGGTCAACAAACGTCTGGCTGCATGGGCGGCGATTTTTGCCGTTGCAACGGCTTTTGTGGGGATCTGGGGTATGAATTTTCAGTATATGCCGGAATTAGAACTCGAATATGGCTATCCGCTGGCGCTGCTGGTGATCATCATCATTTGCGGATTGCTATATTTCCGTTTCAAGCGTGCCGGCTGGCTGTAACGACAACGGAAATACATCGCAGAGCAGTCTATTTTCCCTCATTGATTTCGCTAAGTGTATGGATGAGTGCTTTGTTCAGCGCCTCCAGCGTTGCGAGCCTGTTGCCACCTTCATCGTTAGTTTTCTGGTTATACCTCAAACTTACAAGCTGGCGTTTCAATTCGTCAACTTCTGCCTGCATATGAGTCATTCCTGCATCGATACCGGCAGAATAATCCGCAAAGGTGGGCGTATGATGAAAGGACGACATTGAGGCGCAGTAGTGCTCAAATAGCGCACGCCGGTTTGGTGTGTTCATCGCATAGTTTCCTTAATTGATTCAATGCATAATTTTAACCGATTATCCAAGTGGTCAGCTCACAAAAGGCAGAACAGGCAAGTAAGGAAACTATGCCGCCAACCGTTCCGAATCGGTCTATTCTGAAATACGCATAATGCGTAGTTATGAAAACAGACCGCCCCAAATTGGGCGGTTTTTTTTCGCCCAAAAAAGCCCTGGGAAAAAGCCCTGGGAAAGTTACCAACAAAAACCGTTAACAACTTTGTGGAAAAACACCACAACCGCCGAGAAGCAAAGGCGAAAAGCTCCGTGATTAAAAAACAGGCTGCGCGCTGACTGGATAACCTTCGGCGGGACGACCGCCGAACCCTACGGGCTACGGGTCACATCCAGCAGGGGAACACCGCCCGAAACCCTTTTTCCCTCTCGGGCAAAAAGCGGGACGGTTGAGCATCGAGGCGGAAAGTTTTTTGCTTACTTCCAGAAGGGTGCTTTGAACAAAGCCAGCAAATACATGGACTACAGATGCGATCGAAGAAAATAAATATCGGGCGAGCTTCGCGGCACTTCGTTAGCCGCGTGCGCTTCGCCTCGATATTCAGCAATCTCCAACACGATGGAGATTA
>MGWO01000003.1:4200-364387 GCA_001801025.1 Gallionellales bacterium GWA2_54_124 | reverse complement strand
TCGTCGATTGTTTAATTTATGTTTTTAAAGAGCGCTCGCCTTGCAGCGAAGAGTCCAGCATTATAGAGACTTTAAATTTCTTGTCAACTACAATTTAAATCTTTTATTTCTCAACCGAACCAGCAAAACTCGATCAACCCTCTGATCTTTAAGCATTTCAGGTTACCCCTAACGCTTCGTTTCAAACTTCGCTCCGTTGAAGAGGTGCGCATTATAGAGACTAAAAACACATTGTCAACTAAATCTTCACACCTTTATTTCAATCTCATCCAAAACCTCAGGAAACTCAATCATTTTATTGATTTTTAAGCACTTTCCGTTGCCAGATCCGCCTCGTTTCAACCACTGTTCCGGTGAAGAGGTGCGCATTATAGGCACTTAAAAAACCACGTCAACTCTTTTCGGTAATATTATTGAAATATCGTAATAAGGCGCTTCTTTTCATAGGATTCTCTATTCAAACTGCAGCTGCAAAAAAACCGCAGGGAAAACCTGCGGTTCTTTAGTAAAGCGCGCTCCGCCTCTATTACTAGTGGTATTTTCGGCTCAGTTCGTGCACGGCTGCCACCATCGCTGCAACATGCTCAGGGTTGGTATGCTGCGAAATTCCATGGCCCAGATTAAATACATGACCACTACCGTAACCGTAGCTGCTCAGTACTTTTTCTACTTCGTTGCGAATCGCATTTGGATTGGCAAACAAAACTGCCGGATCAAGATTACCCTGCAGCGCGACTTTATTGCCCACCTTCTGACGTGCAACACCGATATCCATCGTCCAATCCAGACCAATTGCGTCGCAACCTGTCGCGGCGATGCTGTCGATCCACAGACCACCACCCTTGGTGAACACGACATTCGGAATCCTCACGCCGTCTTTTTCCTTGATCAAACCTTCCACAATGCGTTGTGTATAGGGCAGCGAAAATTCATGGTAAGCAGAATGCGACAATACACCGCCCCACGAATCGAAGATCATCACGGCCTGTGCGCCCGCTTCGATCTGCGCATTCAAATAAGCGATCACCGACTGCGTGGTGACTTCCAGAATGTGGTGCATCAATTTGGGTTCGTTGTACATCAACGTTTTCACGCGTGCGTAATCGTCACTACCGCCGCCTTCAACCATATAGCATGACAAGGTGAATGGACTACCTGAAAAACCGATCAGTGGCACACGACCGTCCAGCGTCTTGCGAATCTGCGACACCGCATCGGTTACATAACGCAATGTTTTGTCGATGTCTGGCACTTGTAACGCCATAATCGCTGCTTCGTCACGCAAAGGACGTTCAAATTTAGGACCTTCTCCATCAGCAAAGTACAAACCGAGTCCCATCGCATCAGGCACAGTCAGAATATCCGAGAACAGAATCGCGGCATCCAATGGATAACGATCCAGCGGCTGCATAGTCACTTCCGTTGCGAAATCAGGATTTTTGCAAAGCCCCAAAAAACTGCCTGCGCGTGCACGCGTTGCGCGGTACTCAGGCAAAAAACGACCGGCCTGACGCATCATCCACAGTGGCGTGTATTCGGTAGGCTGGCGCAGCAATGCACGCAGAAAAGTGTCATTCTTTAATTTGAAATTCATTTGGTAGCCTTTAGTTCGTATTCATTGAGCAGGACGAATCCTGCACTGTTAACGCGGTAAAACTGACGATCCCATCAGGAATTCATCAACAGAACGTGCACACTGACGGCCTTCGCGTATCGCCCAGACTATCAATGACTGACCACGACGCATATCACCCGCCGCGAAGACTTTATCAACACTGGTGCGGTAATCCTCGGTATTCGCTTTAATATTGCCGCGAGCATCCTTTTCAACACCGAATGCTTCCAGCACTTTCTGCACGGGACTGACAAAACCCATCGCCAAAAATACCAGATCAGCCTTCAATTCAAATTCGCTGCCGGCAATTTCAATCATCTTGCCGTTTTGCCATTCGACGCGTACGGCGCAAATCTTTTCCAACTTGCCGTTACTGCCTTTAAATTCCTTAGTAGCAATCGCCCAGTCACGGTTGCAACCTTCTTCATGAGAACTTGAGGTACGCAGCTTCAACGGCCAGTTAGGCCAGGTCAGCGGCTTGTTTTCCTGCTCAGGTGCTCGCGGCATCACTTCGATCTGCGTGACCGACAGTGCACCATGACGATTCGATGTCCCGACACAATCCGAACCGGTGTCACCGCCACCGATCACAACCACATGTTTACCGGTTGCGCGAAGCTGTTCCGGTAACATATCGCCCGCATTGACGCGATTTTGTTGCGGCAAAAATTGCATCGCATTGTAAATTCCGGACAGATCACGCCCCGGAACCGGCAAGTCACGTGGCGTTTCAGCACCACCAGATAAGACGACCGCATCAAACTGTGCGAGAAGTGCTTCAGGGGAAATCGTCGCAACGGCCATGTTATTGACGCCTGCCTCGCACTCGGAGCCGATAAACGTCGAAGTTTTAAATGCGACCCCCTCCGCTTCCATCTGAGCAACACGGCGGTCGATGTGCGATTTTTCCATCTTGAAATCAGGAATACCGTAACGCATCAAGCCACCAATGCGGCTGTTTTTCTCGAACACCGTTACATCGTGACCGGCACGTGCCAGCTGTTGCGCGCAGGCCATACCGGCGGGGCCTGAACCGACCACCGCTACTTTTTTACCCGTTTTCTGAGCCGGCACTTGAGGCACGACCCAGCCATTTTCCCAACCCTTATCGATAATCGCATGCTCGATGGACTTGATACCCACCGCATCATTATTGATATTTAGTGTACACGCCGCTTCGCAAGGCGCGGGACACAGACGTCCGGTAAATTCAGGGAAGTTGTTGGTTGAATGCAGCACATCGAGCGCCGCACGCCAGTTACCGCGAAACACCAGATCATTCCAGTCAGGAATAATGTTGTTGACCGGACAACCCGAGGTACAGAACGGCACGCCGCAATCCATGCAGCGCGCACCTTGCGTCTTAGCCTGCTCATCGGTCAGATGCAACACAAACTCATTGTAGTTCGCAAGTCGTTCAGCCACCGGCAAGCTTGCCTCTGACAAACGGTCGAATTCCATAAAACCCGTTGGCTTACCCATTATGCAGCCCCCCCATTCTTAACATTTTCTGCTGCCTGCTCCTGCAATGCGCGGCGATAATCGGTCGGCATGACCTTGGTAAACTTAGGCAGATAGTTGGCCCAGCTCTCCAGTATCATCCTTGCGCGTTCGCTGCCGGTGTAGAGCAGATGCTTTTCAATCTGTTCACGCAGCGCATGCTCATCCGCCTTGTTCAAATGGTTGAAATGCACGCGACCATGGCTCGACGGCAGCACATCAGTGCTGTCCAGCGTTGCCAACTCTTCCTCAACCGGCTCCAGCGCGACCATCGTTAAATTACAACGCTTCTCGAAGTCACCCGTTTCATCGAGCACATAGGCCACGCCGCCTGACATCCCCGCCGCGAAATTGCGCCCAGTTTGTCCCAGCACGATCACCATGCCGCCGGTCATGTATTCGCAGCCGTGATCGCCTAGCCCCTCGACGACGGCAATGGCTCCTGAATTACGCACCGCAAAACGTTCCCCTGCGACACCGTTGAAATAGCATTCACCGGAGGTCGCGCCATACAGCACGGTATTGCCGACGATGATATTTTCTGATGCCACGAGCTTCGCGTCCAATGGCGGCATGATCGCAATGCGACCGCCACACAATCCCTTGCCAACGTAATCGTTGCCTTCGCCGCGCAATTCAAACGAAATGCCGTGCGATAAGAACGCGCCAAAACTCTGTCCAGCCGTTCCCTTAAAATTGACACGGATGGTATCGGCTGGCAATCCTACATTACCGTAGCGACGAGCAACCTGATGCGACAACATGGTGCCGACCGTACGGTTTACGTTACGGATCGGGCTGTCGATCACCACCGCGACCTGATTCTCAAGGGCCGCTTTGGCACCGGCAATCAGCGTGTTGTCGAGCGCACGGTCCAGTTCGTGATCCTGCTGTTCAGCATGCTGACGCGCCACTGATGCCGCGACTGCGGGCTGATGGAATACCTTGGAGAAATCCAGACCTTGTGACTTCCAGTGCGCGATGCTGTGTTTGACATCCAGCAAATCGGAACGACCGATCAGATCGACAAAGCGGCGTATGCCCATCTGCGCCATCAATTCGCGCACTTCTTCGGCGACGAAGAAGAAGTAATTCACCACGTGTTCAGGTTGACCGGTAAATTTACGGCGCAACTCAGGGTCTTGCGTGGCCACGCCAACCGGGCAGGTATTGAGGTGACACTTACGCATCATGATGCAACCTTGCACGACCAGCGGAGCGGTGGCAAAACCGAACTCATCCGCACCCAGCAACGCGCCGATCAGCACATCGCGACCGGTCTTCAACTGACCGTCCACCTGCAACGCAACCCGACCGCGCAACTGATTGAGCACCAGTGTTTGCTGCGCTTCAGCCAGACCCAGCTCCCACGGCGTACCTGCATGCTTGATCGAAGACAAGGGCGATGCGCCGGTTCCGCCGTCAAAACCGGATACAACGATGTGATCCGCTTTAGCCTTGGATACACCGGCCGCCACCGTTCCCACACCCACTTCGGACACCAGCTTGACTGAAATCGATGCCGATGGATTCGAATTCTTCAGGTCGTGGATGAGCTGCGCCAGATCTTCGATCGAATAAATATCGTGATGCGGTGGAGGAGAAATCAGGCCGACACCCGGCACTGAGAAACGCAGCTTGGCGATGTATTCAGACACCTTGTGACCGGGCAACTGACCGCCTTCGCCGGGTTTAGCACCCTGCGCCATCTTGATCTGAATCTGATCGGCACTGGCCAGATATTCAGCAGTTACACCAAAACGACCGGATGCGACCTGCTTGATTTTCGAACGCAATGAATCCCCTGCCAGCATTTCGCGATCCGCCTCGATACGGCTCTTGCCGATGATATCGGAGAGCATCTCGCCTCCCTTCAGCACGGCAAAGCGCGCCGCATCTTCGCCACCCTCGCCGGTATTGGACTTGCCGCCGATGCGGTTCATGGCAATCGCAAGATTAGTGTGCGCCTCGGTCGAAATAGAACCGAGCGACATCGCGCCGGTCACGAAACGCTTGACGATCGATGCGGCAGAATCGACTTCTTCAAGCGGCACGGCAGCTGCCGCCGGCTTAATTTCGAACAATCCGCGCAGCGTTTTTAACTTAGTGCTTTGCTCGTTGATCAGTTTCGCGTATTCCTTATAGGTAGACGCATTATTGGTGCGCGTAGCCATCTGCAATTTCGCAATCGAATCCGGCGTCCACATGTGCTCTTCGCCACGGACACGGTACGCATATTCGCCGCCCGCTTCCAGCGCGTTCGCCAACACCGGATCTTTGCCGAACGCATCACGATGCGTACGCAGCGCTTCTTCGGCGACCTCACTCAGACCGATGCCTTCAATCTGGGTTGCCGTACCCGTGAAGTATTGCGCAACGAAAGAAGCGTTAAGCCCGATGGCTTCAAAGATCTGCGCGCCGCAGTAGGATTGATAGGTGGATATGCCCATCTTGGACATCACCTTCATCAGCCCCTTGTCGATCGCCTTGATGAAGCGCTTCTTGGCTTCCTTGGCATCCGTGCCCGCCGCTGCGCTCATCGCCACGATGGTTTCAAACGCCAGCCACGGGCATACCGCTTCCGCACCGTAACCGGCCAGCAATGCGAAGTGATGGACCTCGCGAGCGGAACCGGTATCAACGACCAGCCCCGTGCTGGTACGCAG
The DNA here is from genome assembly GCA_001801025.1 of Gallionellales bacterium GWA2_54_124. Lineage (GTDB taxonomy): Bacteria > Pseudomonadota > Gammaproteobacteria > Burkholderiales > Gallionellaceae > Gallionella. Next base: position 358,606 of record MGWO01000003.1, on the reverse strand, counting down.
CCCTTCACGCACCAGATGCTGATGTACTTTCGAACAGGCAACCAGAGCCGGAATAGCAACCCGTTCAGCCGACATGCTGCGATCGGACAAAATCAGCACGTTATAGCCGTCAGCGACCGCCTTGTCGGCTGCGGCACAAAGCGCCATCACGGACGCTTCACAACCTGCCGCGCCCTCTGTTGCCGGATAAGTGATATCCAGTACGAGCGAGCGGTAACGACCTTGAGTCAATTCATCGATATTGCGCAAACGGGCAATGTCGTCATTGGACAAGACCGGCTGATGTACTTCCAGACGCAGCGAAGGCACCGTTTCCTCGATCCCCAGCAAATTGGGCTTAGGGCCGATAAAGGACGTCAGCGACATGACGATTTCTTCGCGGATCGGATCGATCGGCGGATTGGTCACCTGCGCAAACAACTGCTGGAAATAATCGAAGAAGGAACGATTCTTGTTCGACAGCACCGCCAGCGCGGCATCCGTCCCCATGGAGCCGGTCGGCTCTTCGCCGGCCGCGATCATCGGTGCCAGAATAAACTTGATGTCTTCCTGAGAATAACCGAACGCCTGCTGCGTATCGAGCAATGAGGCATTGAGTTTATTCTCGCTGACTACCGCAGACATGTCGCCCAAGAAGAAACGCGATTCGTCGATCCACTGACGATAAGGTTTGGCCGTAGCCAGCTGAGTCTTCAGCTCGCTATCATCGATGATGCGTCCCGCTTCCATATCGATCAGGAACATACGGCCCGGCTGCAAGCGCCATTTTTTGACAACCTTGTGCTGAGGAATATTCAAAACGCCCATTTCTGAGGCCAGCAACACCACGTCATCATCGGTAATCAGATAGCGCGCAGGACGCAGGCCGTTGCGGTCGAGCGTCGCACCGATCATTTTGCCATCGGTGAATGCAACAGCGGCAGGACCATCCCACGGCTCCATCAGCGCTGCGTGATATTCGTAAAACGCGCGACGCTCTTCATCCATCAGCGGATTGCCAGCCCAGGCTTCAGGGATCAGCAGCATCATTGCGTGCGGCAGGGAATAACCGCCGGCCACCAGCAATTCGAGGGCATTATCGAAACAGGCCGAGTCAGACTGACCGTCAACGATCAGCGGCCAGAGCTTTTCCAGATCCTCGCCCAGCAATTTAGAGGACATCGCCGCATGACGCGCCGCCATCCAGTTCACGTTACCGCGCACGGTATTGATTTCACCGTTATGCGCAATCATGCGGAAGGGATGCGCCAGATTCCAGGTCGGGAACGTATTGGTGGAGAAGCGCTGATGCACCAGTGCCAGCGCGCTGATCAGCGTGCTGTCCTGCAAGTCCGGGTAATACTTCCCTACCTGATCGGCCAGCAGCATACCCTTGTAAACAATAGTGCGCGCCGACAATGAAGGAATATAGAAGCCCTGCACATTGGGCAACGCATTCACGGCATGTTCAGCCGTCTTGCGAATCACGAACAGTTTACGCTCGAAGGCGTCCGTGTCGACACAGTTTGCGCCACAACCGATAAAGACCTGACGCACCGTCGGCTCAACGAGCTTGACGCTCTCGCCAAGAATGTCGCTGTTTACCGGCACATCGCGCCAGCCCAGCAACTGCTGTCCTTCAGCCGCGATTTTGTCGGCAATGATCTGTTCGCACGCAGCACGCGCTACGACATCCGCCGGCAAAAACAGCATTCCCACGCCATACACTTCCGGCAGCGCTACACCCAGCGTGGCACATTGAGCACGGAAGAAGGCATCGGGAATCTGCAGCAGAATACCTGCACCGTCGCCAGCCAGCGGATCGGCGCCTGTCGCACCGCGATGGGTCAGGTTTTCCAGTATTTGCAACCCCTGGCTGACCATATCATGGCTTTTTTTACCTTTGATATGGGCGACAAATCCCACTCCACAGGCATCGCGCTCCTGGCGCGGATCATACAAACCTTGTTGCATCGGCAAAGAAGAGTTAACCACGGCATTCCTCAATCAAATCAAACTGGGTGCTAAAACCGGCCAGCCACGCCCGCTATACGGCGCGGCCTGCATCCTTTTTTAACACGATGTTAATGCAAAAAAATGACGACACGCGTCGCCATGCCTACTACCTGTACTCAAATACAAAAGCGAAAGGGCTGGAATCTTACCTTTAATCAGCCCTATCGGCAACCGCAGTACACATTATCACCGCGAGAAAATCTTTTGGATTATTTATTGATAGGGGTAGAATGCCTATCAGAATTCGCAATTTACGGTGGGAGACATATCATGACAAACATATCAGGCTTATCGTCCTCTAACATTGCCGCTTACAGCGCACCCGCCCAAAAAACCAGCGCAGTCCCGGCCGCAGCGACCCACGCCAGTCCTTCGACGGTCAGTTTGCTCAACTCATCAACCAGCAGTACACCGCTAACTTATAACGCCACAGGCCAGCTCAACGCCTCAACGCAGAGCACGACCAGCGCCATGCAGGCAGCGCAAAATGCCGTTCTGACCACACAAAATGCGCTGACGCAAACACTCAGCTCCCTGATGTCAGGTTCTGCATCTGGCACGTCAACTACGGATATGTTCGGCAATACCACTGACACGAATGACCCGTTCGCCGCCAACACATCGACGCCCGGCGGAATCACGGCTCAAGCGGCACAAAGTGCTTATCTCGCAACGCAAAACATCATTACGCAATCACTAAACCTCATCAAGTAATCATCACCGGCCAGTCAAAGTCACCCCGATTCAGGCCGGCTTACTTTTTTCATGGAATTCCTGCACAACGAATCCGCTCGCATAGCGATTGCCCTTAGCCTGTCTGTGCTTGCTCACCTCGCTATCTTGATGCTGAATTTTTCTCAAGCTCGATCTGCCTGACCCGCCAAAACAGGGCAGAAGCTTAATGCATCTGTAGATAGAGCAAATCAAAGTCTAACCCATTTAGCACTCAATTACTGCCGCTGATACAAAAACATCCACCGACCATCGGACAGCAATTTACTTTGACCTGACACCTGACTTAGATTCACGCTAACCGATTAGGAACTGCAATGGCAAACAAACAAATACAAGCTGGTTTTACAATGATGGAGCTGCTCGTTGTGGTTGCCATTGCAGGCGTTCTAGCTTCGCTGGCGGCCCCGGCCTTCACCGGCTTCATCAACTCGGCCAAACAATCTTCTATCACATCCCAAGTTTATAGTGATTTAAATCGCGCTCGAGGCGAGGCCATCAAGCGCAATTCGCGAGTCCTGTTCTGCAAACAAGACGCCACTGGCATTGGCTGCATCAATGGCACGCAGTATCACACCAGCGGCTGGCTGGTATGCTACGATACCGACAATGATGACGTTTGCGATACCAGCACAGCCGCAGCGCCCAACCCGATCGTGCTGCATGCGCCACCAGGCAACATGACCATGGTCCTTACCCGCGCCGATGGTACGACGACACCCATCCGCTTCAACCCGAATGGAACTCAAGGCACTACCGCTGCCACACTGACCATCATCGGCAGCTGGTCTGGCTCCACAGCCCAAACTGTCAATATCGCCGCCACCGGCAATATCTACAAACACTAGGAGCGCGACATGCATACCAGTGGTTATTCAAAAAATTCACAGCGCGGCTTTTCCATGATCGAGATCCTCGTCACGCTGGTGATCACGGCAACCGCACTGCTCGGCACGGCAGGGCTACAGCTCTATGCCATGCGCATGAATCAGGGCGGACAGTTCCGTACCCAAGCCGTTTTTCTGGCCTCTGATATCGCAGAACGCATGGAAGCCAACAAACAGGAAGCCGTCAACGGAAGCTATGTACTGGCCAACACCACAACACCGGACGCTTTGAGCACCGCCTGCTCAGCCAATGCCTGCAGCAGCGCCAATCTGGCCATTTACGACCTGAATCAATGGGGAAACTCCGTAGCGACCCAGCTGCCACAACCAAGCTGGCAAATCACACAGACCACCACCGGCAACCCCAGCACTTACAGCATCGTTGTACGCTGGACCGACCGGAGCACGGACAAGGCCAGCCACGGCGAGACCTTTTCTTATACTGCAACCCGAACCATAGGCATCTGAAGCCATGAATAACAGACAACGCATAACTTGTGCGCACACCGAACATGGTTTCAGCATGGTAGAAATGATGGTCTCAATCACCATCGGGCTGATCATCATCGCGGCGCTGGTCGGCGTGCTGACCAGCAATTCACGCAACTCAAAGACCAATGATCGCGGCGCGGAACTGCAAGGCAACGGACGCTACGCGCTGGATCACTTAAAACGCGAGATCCGGCATGCGGGTTACAAAGGCTATTCGTGGGCGGAATCGAATCCACCCACCACGACAGTAACCCCCATCGCCGATGAATGCCTGCCCGCGACAGCCGCTTCCGGCGCCTTCCTCACCAATATCCGTCAGGGCATCTGGGGGGCCAACGACAGCAACCCCTTTATCGGGAGTTGTCTTGCGGCCGGCTATCTGCGCGGAGACCTGCTGACCATCCGTCATGTCGACAACGCACCATTGAGCGGGAACACCGCCAACAACAGCATCTACCTGCGCTCAAGCTATGCCGTGAGCGAACTGTTCAAGGGCACGGGTGCTGCCGCACTCGCCGGCGTGCCGGTACTGGTCGGTTCGCCGACGCCTCAAGCCGACTTCGCCGTACATGAATATGTGTATTACATCGGCAGTGACGACAACGATGCCACCCTTCCTGCACTACGCAGACGCAGCCTAGTCGGCTCGGCCATGGTGGATGAAATGGTGGTCAGCGGCATTGAACACATGCAGGTGCAATACGGCAGACTCGATACTGCGGCCAACACCCAGTATTTTGATGCGAGCGGTATCAGCGGCACCGCGACCGACACACCTACAACGCTCACCAGCTATGCCTGGGACGATGTTAACTCAGTACGCATCTGGCTGCTGGCGCGCACCAACAAAATAGAGAACGGTTACAGCAATACCTCCAGCTATGTAATGGGTGACCAAACCTACACCGTAAACGACGGCTTTCGCCGTCAACTCTTCACCGCCGTTGTACAACTGCGTAATTGAAAGAGAATGTTATGAGAACCGTAAACAGACAACGATTTCAACTGCCTTTTCAGCAACGCGGCTCGACCCTGATCATCAGCATGATCATCCTGATACTGCTGATGCTGCTGGGAGTAACAGCGATGAAAACTTCCGATACCCAATTTCAACTGGCAGGTAATTTACAGTTCGAGGATGCGGCGATGAACAGCGCCGAAACTGCCATCAGCACAGCCGAAAACTGGCTGAGAACCGGTACCAACTACAAAAACACCGGACTGATCTCCGATACCTGCAACAACCGCAGCGTCAATCATCTCTATCCGATGAACACCACCGTGACGCCAGCCATTCCCTGCATGGCTGGCTACGCCGCACCAAACAATGATCCGCTCAACATGAGCTGGGACGACAGCAACTCACTGCAAGGTACGAACAGCAATCAACGCTACCTCATCGAACTGTTGTCCGCCAACAACCGCCTGATCGGCTCAGGTCAGACGGTAGGCGGTCGCACCAGCTCGGGTTGCAATCAGGTCAATACTTACCGCATCACCGCACGCGGCACCAGCGCGCGCGGTGCAACCAAATTCGTACAGTCTTACTACAGCGTTTTAAGCTGTTAACCCAGGAGACACATCATGTCTAAATTTTCTCTACGACTGCAATCCACTCAGACACTCGGCCTGATCGCCTTGCTAGGTATCACACTCGCCGTTATCAAGCTTTCCATGGCGATCACAGCCTTCACACCAGCCAATCAACCGATAGGCTACGTCGCGCAGGACGAGGTAACCAACTACATCCTGACCGGCGGCAATGAAACACTGTATCGCACTGAGTATAAAAGAGATTATTGGGGTGGAAACCTGTATGCTTATCCAGTAGATGCGGTCGGAAATGTACAGACCGGCACAGATCGCTGGGGAGGTGGTGCGGCGCCGCACATAGATACGCAAAACTGGGATACCGGCCGTTTCATCGCCACCATGAACGCCAGCGGCGCCGCCGTTCCCTTCCGCTCCGCCAGCCTGTCCGCTGCACAGCAAACCTCGCTAGCCGCCACCATCAACGGTACGCCCTATACCAGCACCCAAATCGTCAGTTTCCTGCGCGGTGACCGCAGCAACGAAGGTGCCGGCACACTTCGTCAGCGCAGCTCGGTACTGGGCGACATCGTCCATTCACGCCCCTATTACGTGGCGGATGCGACCAATCCCACCGTGTTTGTCGGTTCCAACGACGGCATGGTGCATGCCATCAACTCCGCCAACGGCGCAGAACGCTGGGCCTATATCCCCTCCATGCTGATCAACAAACTCAAGACACTAGCTTACAGTCCAAGCGATGCAACACTTCCCTACGCCCACGACTACTTTGTAGATGGCCAGATAAACATCGGCACCATCGCATCAGGTGCAACCCGTATTCTGGTCGGCGGACTGGGCAGCGGCGGCAAGGGCCTGTATGCCCTGAACCTTACCGGCAGCAACGCGCTGACAGCAACCAGCGATACGGATGTGGCTGGAAAGATCCTCTGGGAGATCACCCCGAGCGCCATTAACTTCGGCGGCGCCAGTACCGCCAGCACGGACTACAGCAAGCTGGGTTACAGCTATAGCACACCGACCATTGCCAAAGTCCACAGCGGGGCCTCTTCATTGGATGTCATCATCATTGGCAATGGCTATGACCCTGCCGCTACCGGAGAATCCTATCTGTACGTCATCAACGCTGCGACTGGTGCACTAGTTCAAGCCATACGTGCAGGCACGGCCGGTGCTGCCAATCCGAATGGCCTGTCCAATCCGGTCGCGCTCGATTCGGATGGCGATGGTTATGCAGACCGTGTCTACGCAGGTGATTTGAACGGCACGATGTGGAAATTCGACCTTTCCAGTTCAACCGCCTCATCATGGACTGCCAGCGCGTTACTGGTAACCTCGCCCGCGCAACCAATCACTACTACTCCCGGCGTCGCCCTACATCCCAATGGCGGCTATATGGTCAGCTTCGGCACCGGAAAGATCTTTTCCGGCACCTATGGCACTTACAATCCAACTTCAGGCACATGGACTACCTCTGCCACCGGTGATCTGGGTGATACAGCCGTGCACTATGTTTACGGCGTCTGGGATGGCGCACCTGCCGCAAATGCCGCCTTGCTAAGTCAGACGCTGACCGAACGTTCCTACACCAGCGCTGGCATTACCACACGAGTACGACGCGGCACCGCCAATCAGCCCAACTGGGCCAGCGGCGCTTCTAATCACAAAGGCTGGCGTGTCGCCTTGCCTGCCGGTGAGCGAGTACTGGGCGAAGGCACCTTTACCGAGAATGGCCGCTTCTATTTCATCGGTTACAACCCGACCGTCACCCCTTACCGGGTGCCCGGCACCAACACCGACGTATTTGGTGAGAACTGGCTGATGGAACTGAATTACCTGACCGGCGGCAGCAGCACCACACCTTTCCTAGACATGGATAGTAATCTACTACTCAATGATGCTGACCGAATCACCTATATTTCCGGCGACACCATCCCGACTGGCAAAGCGATAGGCGACCGCATCCTCAGCCCGAATGAAGACGGCATCCCAGTCGGAAAATGGCTTTCGCACGGTGTGCAATCCCAACCGATTCTGGTGCAATTGCAAACGCTGAACACCACCCTGTTCAACCAGAACCCGGATGTCGTCTTTCCGCCGACAACAGCCGCTTCCCGCGGTGTAGCCGGTGGTCACTTTGACGTGGATAACTTTTACGGAACGAACAATAAGTGCTCGAACGTTGGCGCAGCCAGTGGTGGCGCCAAGGCCGTCGGCACAGTCACATTCAGTTACGGTAGCACAAAAAATCCTAGCAATCTGACCATAGTCGTTGCAGGCATTACCATCCTCAATAGCAACCCTTCAGGTAAAACTGCAAGCGAGATGGCTACATGGGCTCGGGATAAGATAAACAACACGAACACCCATACCGCGACAAGCAACAATGGTGTTTTGACCATTACTGCTATTAATCAAGGCGTTGCCTACAACGGCACAATCACAGTAACCTATTCCGGTGATACTGGCCTTAGCAACTCGGTGGTAAATGCGACGGGTGGCATAGACCCCACAACCCCGCCGGCATCAACCTCAAATACCAGTTGTACTTATGTGTTGCATCATCACGAATACGACGATGAATTCGACAAGACTGGCGTTAACATGCTTAATGCCAGCGATGCCAATTACAACCTTTCCAAGGCGATCACCAGCACCTCGACCAACTTTAAAGTGCTGATGATGAACCAGTACCTGAGCCCGGCGGTGAGTCTGCATATCGGCAATCCGGCTTACAACCCGGCCAGTGCTGCGGGTTACGTCTCGGTCAAGAACTATCAGGCATCCAGCGGCCTTGATATCACTACCGAACCTACCTATAACCGTACCACTATCGGCAGTCTGGCAGTCAATATGCCGGTGGATGCTTTCTCTATCAAGGATTGGTGGGGTTCTGGCGATGCGCGCTCCGGCCTGCATTCGGTCTCTCCGCAATGTGCATGGAACGGCAGTGGGGTAGGTGCCGATATGTATCAACCCGTCATACCGCCAGCCAATGGGGTTGACGGCCCCGGAACGAACGGCACCACAAGCGGTGCACGTCATGGCGGCACGCTGACGGTACAAATTATCAAGGACACCACACCCAACAGCGCCATCGAACAGAACGTATCCGGTCGGCCAGAATATGGTTACCGGGTCAAGCAAGCAAACTTCTATCAATATGTACTGGTGGAATACATTTTCTATTGGCACCATCCGCGCAATATGTGTTACAACACGGCTGGTACGGTATGGAAAAAAACCAATAACAACGGCGATGCCTGGAACACCGTGGCACTGATGACAGGTAACGGCTGGACTAAATCACCTCCAGAGGACAATGCGGTTTCCACGGCCAACTCCACCCCTGCAGCGGGCTCTACCGATCCCAAACTCGGGGTGCTGGGCAGCACCGGCACGGTCACATCGACCACCACCACCGTAACCGGCAACGTGACCACGACGGCGATTAACTATACCGATGGTACTCGGCAGACCATCGTGCAGACCGCCAACAGCAACGGCACGGTGACCATCACCACTACCATGTTCAACGCCGATGGCACAGTTGCCAGCGCCACAACTTCAGTGGTCGCCAATGCTGCCGGCTCGGTTAAAACAGGCGGTGACGAGCGCGGCCTGCAAGCCAGAACCGGCCGCATATCATGGCATGAACTGATTAGAAACTGAATGGTTGGCCGATAGTGCGCTAGATTGAAAAGCACTAGTGAGCGCTTCCCACCTATTTTAAGGAGCAATTAATGAACAATCGTCGCATTACAGGTTTTAGTCTGATTGAATTAATGGTGGCCATGGTCATCGTGGGCATACTCGCAGCCGTTGCGGTGCCCAGCTATAACAACTACACCATACGCAGCGCACGACTTTCTGCGCAAGCCGAACTGATAAATCTGGCCAGCGTGGAAGAGAAGATTTTCCTCAACTCCAACGCCTACTCCCCGAACGTCACTACAACTTACGATGGCACCAGCGCCGGTGGGCTAGGCGTGACGAGTGGAAAAACCAGCGACGAAAAATATACAGTGACCCTCAACATTACAACGCCCAGCCAGACCTACACCCTGACAGCGACTCCGATTACTGGCAAGAGTCAAGTAAATGATGGCAGCATTACCATCAGTGAAAATGGCCAACGCCTATGGAATGGCGTTGCCTGGTAGTAAATCGTAACAAATCTAAATCGCGTCTTCTTCCACCGAAAAGATACGTTTATGTTCGCGTATCGCATAGCGGTCGGTCATGCCGGCGATGTAGTCCGCCACCACTCTGGCACGACTGGCCTCGTCTTTGGCAGCCGCCGTTTGAAACTGCGTCGGCAACAAGCGGGAATCTTCCATAAAAACGCCGAACAGGTCGCGAATAATGCGCTGCGCCTTAGCACTCATGCGCATCACACGATAGTGACGGTATAAATGCGTATGCAGAAATTTTTTGAGTTCGCGCTGCTTTGCATTCAGTTCGTCGCTAAATGCAATCAGTGCAGGGGCGCGGCGCACATCTTCCAGCGTCGACAAATTTTGCGCGGCGATATTGGCCCCACTCTGGCGAATCAGATCCGTCACCAGCGTATTGATCATACGACGCACAGTTTCATGCACAACACGGCGCTCGTTTATCTCCGGATACGCCTGACGAACTTCGCACAAATGCTCATTCACCAGCGGCACGGCAGACAATTGTTCCAGCGTAATTAACCCTGAACGCAGCCCGTCATCGACATCGTGATTGTTGTAGGCAATTTCATCGGCGAGATTAGCAATCTGCGCTTCGAGCGAGGGACGGCGATCAGCCAAAAATCGTTCGCCCAATTCGCCCATCTGGGCGGCATGCTGCGGCGAGCAGTGTTTTAAGATGCCCTCGCGCGTCTCAAAACACAGATTCAGCCCGTCAAAGGTGGCATAGCGCTCTTCCAGAATATCGACCACGCGCACGGATTGCAGATTATGCTCAAAGCCACCATAGGCTTTCATGCAGCCGTTCAACGCATCCTGTCCGGCATGACCAAACGGCGTATGTCCCAGATCATGCGCCAGCGAAATCGCCTCAGCCAGATCTTCATTGAGATTGAGGCGGCGCGCAATCGAACGGGCAATCTGCGCCACTTCAATACTATGGGTCAGGCGAGTGCGGAACAGGTCGCCTTCATGATTGACGAATACCTGCGTCTTATATTCTAAGCGGCGAAATGCGCCTGAATGGATGATGCGGTCGCGATCGCGCTGAAACTCGCTGCGGCCTGACGGGGAGGCTTCAGAAAACCGGCGACCTCGTGAGTTAACTTCAGAGACCGCGTAAGGCGCAAGCTCAGTCATGACTTATCCTCGTGGGGGTGGCGTGTACCCGGCAACTTCGCTGCCACCCTTGCAGCAACAGGCAGAGAGTGTTTGTTGCAGCAAAGCTAACGGCACATCGCCGACCAACGCGGCAACACCTATTTTTTTCAGCAGCACAAAGCGCAACTGGCCGCCTTCGACTTTTTTATCCAGCCCCATATAGTCCAGATAGCGATCAACGCCCAAATCAGGCGATACAACCGGCAAGTTAGCGCGCACAAATAAGGCACGAATGCGCGACACATCTGCCTCACTGATCCATCCCATGCGTTGCGACAAATCGGCCGCCATCATCGTACCCGCCGCGACGCCTTCACCATGCAGCCAGTTACCATACCCCATACCGGATTCAATCGCATGACCGAAGGTGTGCCCCAAATTCAGCAGCGCGCGCTCACCGCTTTCGCGCTCATCGGCGGCAACCACCTCAGCCTTATTTTGGCAGCTGCGCAGCACGGCATATTGCAGCGCTGCGGTATCGCGTGCCAGCAGCTTCTCGATGTTCAGCTCCAGCCACTCAAGAAAGGGCAGATCGCGTATCAGGCCGTACTTGATCACTTCGGCTAAACCTGCCGATAACTCTTTGTCAGACAATGTGTTGAGCGTCGAAATATCGGCCAGCACCAGCTTAGGCTGATAAAACGCACCGATCATATTTTTGCCCAGCGGGTGATTGATGCCCGTCTTGCCGCCCACCGAGGAATCAACCTGAGACAGCAGGGTCGTGGGAATCTGAATGAACGGCACGCCGCGCAAAAAACTGGCCGCCGCGAACCCGGTCATGTCACCGATGACCCCGCCACCCAGTGCAATCAGTGGCGTCGTGCGTTCGCAGCGATGCGTGAGCAATCCATCGTAGATCAGATTGAGCGTCTCGCCCGTCTTATAGACTTCGCCGTCAGGCAAAATAATTTCGACACTCTGCACGCCGATTTCCTGCAAGGTGTGTTGCAGCTGGCTTAAGTACAGCGGTGCAATGGTGGTGTTAGTGACTATCGCGACGCGCTTTCTTGGGATGCTGGCCGCCAGCAGTGCGGCGTTACTCAGCAAACCGGTGCCGATATGTATCGGATAGCTGCGATCAGTCAATCCAACGGTCAGTGTTTGCATCATTGATTATTCTTCCGGTAGAGTTCAATTTCGTTGACCAGTTTGAGCATCAGCGCATGCACGCTCTGCCGGCCCGTAGGCATCACAATATCGGCGACCTGCTGATACAGCGCATTGCGCTGCTGCAACAGTTCGGCCAATTTGGCATGCACATTCCCCGTCTGCAGCAGCGGGCGATTCCGGTCATTGCGCGTGCGCAGCCACAAATCATGCACATTGGCTTTCAAATAAATCACGATGCCGTTTTCGCTCATCATTGCGCGGTTTTCCGGTGCAAGTACCGCACCGCCACCGGTCGCTAACACCAGATCATTTCGTATCACTAAGGCGGCGAGGGCATCGGTTTCACGCTGACGAAATCCCGGCTCCCCCTCGACATCGAAAATATGCGGAATCGTCACGCCTGTGCGAAACTGAATTTCTTCATCGCTGTCGACGAACACCTTGTTCAGATGGCGAGCCAGAATCCGCCCCATGGTGGTTTTCCCCGACCCCATCATGCCGACCAGAATCAGATTCCCGGACTGAATTTTCCGCGTGCTATTTGTAGGACTGTTTTGCATAGTGCGTATTGTAAACGATAACAATCAAAAGCCCGGACTCAGCCGGGCCTCGATCGTGCAGGTTAAGTTAATAACGGTTAGCGCAAGTTCAAAGTATCTTGCATAATTTTAGGGGAAAGGAATATCAACAACTCGTCCTTCGTCGTTGAAACACCCTTGCTCTTAAACAGATATCCCAATACAGGAATATCCCCTAACAGAGGCACCTTGTTGACAACATTTGTATCGCTCTGCTTATAGACACCACCGATAACCACCGTTCCACCATTTTCAACCAATACTTTGGTCACCACCTTGTTGGTGTTAATCGCAACACCTGTACCTACAGCCGTACCTCGTGAATCTTTGTTGACCTCAACCGTCATATCGACATTATTGTCCGGCGTGATCTTAGTCTTGACACCTAGTCTCAATACCGCTTTTTTAAAGGCTGTGGAGCTGGTGACACCGCCAGCAGTCACCGTGTTAGTGACATAAGGGATTTCCTCACCCTGTTCGATGACCGCCCAATCCGTATCCTTATCGGAACTCACGACGCGAGGACTTGAAATAATCTTGCCTTGCTCATCTGATTCCATCGCATTGATTTCGAGATTCAAAACTTTAGTTGCCGCTGCATTGAACAGGGAAAACTGAAAAATACCTGCACCCGGTTGCCCGGCTGTCACCGGCAGATTTACGTTACCCGTGTTAGGTGCTAAAACTGAACCAAATGGACCTCCTGCGGAAATCACTGTGCCTCGTATGCCAGCACCACCCGTTGGTGGCAACGCCGGTCCAGTATAGCCCAATCTAACACCCAGATTTCTGGCAAAACCGTCACGCGCTTCAACAACACGAGCCTCAATCAGAACTTGTCTGGCTGGCACATCGATCTGTTTAATCATTTTACGAACATCTTCTAGGCGTGACGAGGTATCCTTCACGAACAATGTATTCGTGCGTGCATCCGATATGGCACTGCCGCGCTTGGACAGGATACTCGAAGAAAACCCTGCCTGCACCGGAGCGGGTGCGGCACCTTCAGAACCATCAGCACTTGATTTCGCAGCGCCTTTACCCGTCAGGATATCGGCAACCGCTGCCGCGGTCTGATAGCCTAACTGAAAACTTTCAGTTCTTAATATTTCCAGCTCAGAAATTTCCTGACGTGCCGTCAAATCGCTCTTTTCAGACGCTGCGATTTCACCGATCGGGGCAACCTGAATCACATTACCGTTCTTGCGCATCGCAAGTCCCCGGCTTTGCAAAATAATGTCCAGCGCCTGATCCCAGGGCACATCTTTCAAACGCAATGTCAGGTTACCCGCAACCGTATCGCTGATTACCATGTTCAATTCGGTAAAGTCCGCAATCACGTTCAGCGCTTCCCGCACGGAGATATCCTGAAAGTTTAGCGTGAGTTTTTCGCCCGCATAACCTGCTTGCACGCCCTTAACCAGTTTATTCGGGTCTTCAATAACAGGCTTCACTTCGACAATAAATTTATTATCCGTCTGATAGGCCGCATGCTCCCAGATTCCCTTAGGCTCGATCACCATACGGATGTTGTCGCCCTGAGCAAAGGTATCGACCAGTTGCACAGGCGTTGCAAAATCAACGACATCCAGTTTGCGCTGCAATTTGCCGGGCAAATTGGTTTTCATAAAGTCGACGATCAGCCGAGTGCCCTGACGGTGAATGTCGATGCCCACTCCTGAATCGGAAAGGTCGACTTGTATTCTCCCTTCGCCATTTTTACCGCGGCGAAAATCAAAGGCGCTCAGAGTATGCTTCTGCGCTGTCGGGCGCGCATCGGCAAAACGCGTGGTGCCAGGTGCCGATGATGCCGCCTGCTTGGCATGCAAGGTAATCAGGATATTTTTGCCATCCGTTCGGGTTTCATAACCTAACATCTGGTTCAGATTGATCACGAGACGCGTACGCGAACCTGCCTGAACGATATTGGCGCTGCGCAAATCCCCTGCGGAAAAATCCTGACTGGAGCGGCCCAGCGCATTCTCTGTATTTGGAAAATCAAGCGCAATACGCGGCGGCACATTGATGGTAAAACCGGCCGGAGGATTGTTTAAAGGTTCTGCCATCTCAACCTTGATAACAGTCAGACCCGGGCCTGCTTCCGATACGCTCAGCGCGGTTATTTTATTCTGCGTCTGAGCCTGTGCCTGACTAAATACCATCAGCAAACTCAATATCACGGCCTTTGCAATCCCGGCGGTTCTTGTCGTCATGTGCCCTACTCCTTATCAACCAATTGCAGACTGCTGGTGCGCTCAGACCAGTCTCCGGTGCTGTCCTGCACCACTTCTTTAATCGTAATTTCCGTATCGGTTAGCTTCTTAATCAGACCGAAATTCATGCCGATGTAATTTCCCACCTTGACCTGATAAAGTTTTTTGTCCGGCGCACGGATCACCGCATGCCCGACTTTAGCTTTCAGAACATACCCCACCATTTTAAGGCTTTCCAGCGCAAACTCTTCCAGCGCCTCTTTCGGACGATTGCGATCGGGTTCATTCTCACCGCGCTTATCGCCGAGATTTTCCTCGGGTTTACGAGGCTTAAACGGATCTGCCAGATTCGTATCGTTCACATACGCATAAGGCTCAAAAATTTTGACGACAGGGGGTGGCGGGATTTTCCCGCGCAGATCATTGCCTGAATTTTTAACAAATTCACGCAGATCACTGAACTCCTCGCCGACACAGCCTGTTAACAGCATGCCGGCTAACACAACAGAGATGAGCTTCATTTGCTGGCTCCCGCAGGCTTGTTCGCTTTTTTCTGCAATGCGAGTTCCTCGTCATCCAGATAACGGAAGGTCTTGGCGATCGCGTCCATCGTCAATATCCCCGCATTGGGCGTAATCGAAATTTCATTCAGCGTCACAATGCGCGGCAGCATTGAAATGTCGCTGGAAAATTTGCCCAGATCATCATAGCTGCCCGTCACCTTAATGGAAATGGGCTGTTCGGCAAACGATCCCTGAATGCTCTCGGCGCCCGGACGGAACAACTCGAACTGCAAACCGCGCCCCAGCCCAGCCTGATTGATGTCCGTCAACAACGCATCCATTTCTGACTTATTCGGCAATTGCTTCAGCAAAGCGCCAAAGGACTCCTGAGTTTCCAGCAACTGCTTCTTGATCAAATCAAGATTCACCGCCTGACGTTTTTTGGATAAAAAAGTTTCTTTAAGCGTCTCTTCCTGCGCCTTGGCCGCATTCAGACTATCCCATTGCTCCTGCCAGTCCAGCAGCGCACCGGCAATGACAACTGCAACAAACATCATCACGAAACTCAATATTTTCGCAGACCAGGGCCAAGCACCCGGTGTTTTAGGATTGAGATTCTTAAGCTCTTCCAGATTCATCATTGCACCTGATTCCTTCCTTCGGCCGACTTCGCCGCGTCAGCACCCGGCAACTTGGTCAACCTGAAAGTCAGGGTAAACTCGCTGACTCTCGCACCGTTCGCGCTTGAGGCATGTATTTCCACCAGTGCCGGCGATTCAAGCCAGGGCGAATCCTCGATGGCTCTCATCAAAGTCGAGACGCGCGCATTCGATTGTGCAAAACCGACCAGATTGATCACGTCCCCGGTTTGCTTGATCGACTTGATATACACGCCGTCTGGCAGAATGCGTAGCATCTGATCGAGCAGATGGACCACATTCGAACGGTCACTTTGCAATTTTTCGACCGCATCCTTGCGTTCCAGCAAAGACCGGGTCTGTTCACGCAATTTGCGGATTTCCGCTATCTGCTTATCCAGAATCAAAGTTTCCTGCTTTAAATAATCATTGCGGCGTTCCTGATAGCCAATTTGCGCACTGATGACGGCATGCACAACACCCCAGACCACAAGCCCCAACACGAAAGACAACACGCCCAGCGTAATGAACTGTACTTGCTTGATACGCCGTTTTTCCTCTCGGTGCGGCAATAAATTGATGCGTATCATGATGGGTCAAACCTCCGCATAGCCAGTCCGCAGGCGACAATCAAAGCAGGCGCATCGGCTTGCAACTGACGGTTCTTTATTTTCCCTGACAACGTCATCAGTGCGAACGGGTTGGCCACCATCGTACTTACCTGAGTACGCGTGGCCACCGCGTCGTCCAACCCCGGCAATACGGCACAACCGCCGGCCAGCACGATATAGTCTATTTCGTTGTAGTGCTGGGAAGAGGTAAAGAAAAACTGCAAGGCGCGGGCGATTTCCATCACCAGATTTTCGCGGAAAGGCGAGAGCACTTCGCTGTCATAGTTTGCCGGCAAATCGCCGCTGCGCTTGGCCGCTTCCGCCTGCTCTGCAGTCATACCAAACGCGTTCTGAATTTGCTGGGTCAATTGCTCACCGCCAATTTGCTGATCGCGCGTGTAGATAGACTGACCGTTGCGCAATACATTGACGTTCATCACGGTAGCCCCGATGTCGATCAGCGCAACGCATTTGTCCTCTGCATTGTCAGGCAACTGCGCGCGTATCTGCGAAAAAGCCGCCTCTGCCGCATAGGGTTCCACGTCGACCACGGACACCTTAAGGCCGGCGGCTTGCGCGGCGGCGACCCGGTCTTCGACATTGGCTTTACGCGAAGCAGCAAGCAACACCTCGACTTCATCGGCATTTCCGGGAGCCGGTCCCAACACCTGAAAATCCAGATTCACCTCATCCAATGCAAAAGGAATATATTGATTTGCTTCAGATTCGACCTGAAATTCCAGATCCTCGTCGCGCATACCGGCTGGCAAGAGGATTTTTTTGGTGATCACCGCAGAGGCAGGCAGCGCCACGCTGATATTTTTAATTTTTGTACCCAAACGCTTCCACGCGCGCTGCAGCGCATCGGCCAGGGCATCCAGATTATTGATATTGCCGTCGAAAAAAGCGTCTTTCGGCAAAGTTTCGATGACGTAGCGCTCAACGACATAACCGCCACTATTTGGCATCTGGCTTAATTCAACTAATTTAACCGAAGACGAACTGATATCCACCCCGATCAGAGGTGGTGATTTGGACTGAATAAAGTCCACAAAAAAATCAAAATTTACTTTAGGCATAGGCCGTTCGGAGCTTTTCCGTATAAAGTGGTTGAAATCCTAGCAACAAGTATCGACACTGTAAAGACGTTTTTGCAGGTGCATTTATCTCGTATAATCGACGCATCGGTTGAACAATACCATTATTAATTATTCTTGAACAACTATTCAATGACTACACGCCGCTGGCTGCTCCCCGCTATCATACTGCTCACCCTGCTGTCACTGCCCGTACTGCTGCTCGGCATGGCCGTCATGCTGACTTATCCCAGCCTGCCGTCTTTAGAGGTACTCACCGACTATCACCCTAAAGTTCCCTTGCGCATTTATAGCGCGGAAGGCTCGCTGCTGGGCGAATTTGGCGAGGAGAGACGCGCACTGGTCAAGATTGCCGATGTGCCGGACGCAATGAAAAAAGCAATTCTGGCCGCCGAAGACGATCGATTTTATCAGCATGGCGGCGTTGACTACATGGGCGTCATGCGTGCAGCCCTCTCCAACTTTACGGCAGGCGGATCAAAACAGGGGGCGAGCACCATTACCATGCAGGTTGCCCGCAATTTTTTTCTGTCGAAGGAAAAAACGTTTACGCGTAAATTCAACGAGATGTTGCTGGCCTTCAAGATTGAGCACTATTTATCTAAGGACGACATTTTTCAGCTTTATATCAACCAGATTTATCTCGGACAGCGCTCATACGGCTTCGCCTCAGCCGCGCAAATTTACTTTGGCAAACCGCTAAATCAGATCTCTGTTGCCGAGGCCGCCATGCTGGCTGGCCTGCCTAAAGCGCCCTCCAGTTACAACCCTGTCGTCAATCCGAAGCGCGCAAAACTTCGCCAGATGTACGTATTAAGACGCATGCATGAACTGCACTTCATCAACGATGAGCAATTCAAAATCGCACAGAACCAGCCTCTGACCACAAAACACGGCAATCAGGAGTTTTCAGTTAAATCCGATTATCTGACTGAGATGGTGCGTCAGGCGGTATACCAGAAATATCAGGAGGCCACCTACACCGAAGGGTTCAAGGTTTACACCACGATCCGGTCACAGGATCAACTGGCGGCATATCAGGCAGTTCGCCGTGGCGTACTCGAATATGACAGACGCCACGGCTACCGCGGCCCTGAAGGATACACCGACTTACAGCAAAGCCATGGGGAAGAGGCTTTCGAAGAAGCGCTGCAAGACGCCACTGACAATGATGACTTGATCCCTGCGATTGTGCTGGCGACTTCCGCCACTCAAATTCAGGCTTATTGCAAAGGCGGCGAACGTATCAGCATCAGCGGAGAAGCTTTGCGCTTTGCACAACGCGCACTAACCGACAAAGTTGCATTAAATCAGCGTATCGTGCCCGGCTCCATCATCCGCGTACAAAAGACGGATCAGGGGACATGGCAAATCAGCCAGTTGCCGCAAGTTGAATCCGCCTTTGTTTCAGGCAACCCGATTGATGGCGCAATTTACGCGCTAGTTGGCGGCTTTGATTTCAACCATAATCAATTCAACCACATCACTCAGGCATGGCGTCAACCCGGCTCCAGTTTTAAGCCGTTCATCTATTCTGCGGCACTGGAAAAGGGTTTCACACCGGCGACATTAATCAATGACGGCCCGCTGACCTTCGGCGCAGACCAAACCGGCAGCGAACCCTGGCAGCCCAAAAACTACGACGGCAAGTTTGAAGGACCGATGCGCATGCGCCAGGCGCTGACCAAATCCAAGAACATGGTCTCCATACGGATATTGCAATCCATCACGCCGCGCTATGCTCAGGACTACATCACCAAATTCGGTCTGGACGCTGAAAAGCACCCGCCTTATCTGACGATGGCGCTGGGTGCCGGTTCAGTCACCCCGTTGCAAATGCTGACCGGATATTCCGTGTTTGCCAATGGCGGTTTCCGCGTCTATCCGTATTTTATACAGCGCATTGAGGATGCTCAGGGCCGCAAGCTCAGTCAGGCCATTCCGACCGTGGCTAATGCAAACGCAGAACCTGTCATCGACGTGCGTAATGCCTACACCATGGTCAGCATGATGCAGGATGTGGTGAAACACGGCACAGCCATCCGCGCGATGCAGCTTGGCCGTCAAGATCTGGCAGGCAAAACCGGCACGACCAGCGATTCCATCGATGCCTGGTTTTGCGGTTTTCAACCGACAGTGGTCGGCATCGCATGGATGGGCTTCGATCAGCCTCGCAGCTTAGGCGATAAGGAAACTGGCGGCGGAGCAGCCCTGCCTATCTGGATCAACTACATGGAAAAGGTACTTAAAAACGTTCCGCAAGCCGAGTACAGCATGCCGGACAACATGGTGGCAGCCCGTATCAATGAAAGCGGGCACCGTGATGAAAATGGCGGGAGAGTGGAATATTTTTATCAGGAAAATGTCCCGGGCGGTCAAGGCTCACCGCTCACCCCCGATGGCGATAAGCCCGCAGAGGCCATCAAGGAGCAGTTGCTCTGAGATGCAACGTTCTTCTAAACGAGATCTGATGCGCGAACAATTAGCGCATCAGGCGGCCAAGCTGATTGCTGAAGCGGGTGCGGCTGATTTTGCCTCGGCAAAACACAAAGCCGCACGCCAGCTTGGCGCTACCGACACGCGCCACCTTCCCAGCAACAAGCAGATACTGGATGCCTTGCAAAGCTACCGCGCACTGTATCAAAGCGACAGCCATCCGGATGTGCTGCAACGATTGCGCCGCGAAGCCCTGAATTGCATGCGGCTGTTCTCGGTTTTTAATCCGTATCTGACCGGTTCCGTATTGAACGGGGCTGCAGGCGAAAATTCCGACATCAATCTGATGCTTTTTTCTGACGATGCCAAGGCAGTACTGTTGTTCCTGCTCAAGAATAAGCTGGATTTTGAAGACGGGGAATGGAGATTAAAGCTCGGCGGCACTGAAAGCACCGTACCGAGTTATACCCTCACGGGCGAATCAGGCACACAAATTCATATCGTCGTGCTGCCCGAAAATGCCCGCCATAGCGGCGCCCGTCATCCTGAAACGCATGCAGATATTGCTGCGTTAACTAAGATGCTAGAGATGCAGGATTGAGGAAAGGATAGCGAAAAGTGGAGGATTGAGTGCGGAGTTAAAACGGTGAGCTGATTTTGACTTGCCTCAATCCTGAATCCTATTTTTTCAGCCACCTTGCGGCATCCAGCGCAAAGTAGGTCAAAATCCCGTCCGCTCCCGCACGCTTAAAGGCCAGCAAGGATTCGAGCACACACGCTTCCTCGTTCAGCCAGCCGTTTTGCGCGGCCGCTTTTAGCATCGCATATTCTCCGCTGACCTGATAAACAAAGGTGGGCGCTTTAAATTCATCTTTGACGCGGCGCAGGATATCCAGATAAGGCATGCCCGGCTTGACCATCACCATATCCGCGCCCTCCTGCAAATCCATACCGACTTCCCACAAAGCCTCGTCGGAATTAGCCGGATCCATCTGATAGGTATATTTATTCCCAGAACCCAGATTTGTACTGGATCCGACGGCATCGCGGAACGGACCATAGAAGCTGGACGCGTATTTAGCCGAGTACGCCATGATGCGGGTGTGAATGTGGCCGTGTTCATCTAACGCCGCACGCACTGCACCGATGCGACCGTCCATCATGTCGGAGGGCGCGACGATGTCAGCACCCGCCGCTGCATGCGTTTGCGCCTGCCGGGTCAGCACGGCGATGGTCTCATCGTTGAGCACATACCCAGCTTCGTCGATCAGGCCGTCCTGCCCGTGACTGGTATAAGGATCAAGCGCGATGTCGGTCATGATACCCAGTTCAGGATAGTGCTTTTTCAGCGTCGCCACGACACGCGGTACCAGTCCTTCGGGATTGTAGGCTTCCCTAGCATCGAGTGATTTTTTGGACGCATCGACAACCGGAAAAATCGCCATCACCGGTATGCCAAGTTTTACACAAGCCTCTGCATCCTTCAACAGCAAATCAAGCGTCTTGCGCTGTACGCCGGGCATGGATTTGATGTCCTCAACCGTATTGGTGCCTTCCAGCACGAAAACGGGATAAATGAAATCTGCTGATGTCAGCACATTCTCGCGCATCAAATTGCGTGAAAAGGCATCATGGCGCATGCGGCGCATGCGTTTGTTAGGGTATTTTCCTAGTGTCTGCACGATTTTTCCTAAAAAATTATTTTATTTTGGAACTATTTCAGAAAGCGGTTATCAGAGTGTGCGAATGATGATGAATCGTTCCACGTTTCTCCTCCCTGAGCGTGTCTTAACCTTGTTAAGATTTTAGCCCCCACTTGTTGGGGGCTTTTTTTTGCTATTCTTCAGGCTCATCTTCTGCGACTACGTCCGCCTTTAACCAACCGGCAATCACCGCTTCTGCCTCTTCCAGCCCCTGCTTTTTCAAGCTGGAAAACAGCTGCACTGAACACTGCGGATAATTTTCCGCCAGATACGCTTTGACTTTCATCAGCGTCAGCGTCGACTGCTGGCGGCTCAACTTGTCCGATTTAGTCAGCAAAATGTGCACAGGTTTGCCGGTGGTAGCGAACCAGTCCAGCATGGTTTCATCGAGTTCCAGCAAGGGGCGGCGAATATCCATAATCACAATCAGTCCGCTCAACTCTGCGCGCTTTTGCAAATAGGTGCTCAGCAGCGCTTCCCAGTGACGCTTGGCTTCCGGCGGCACCTTGGCGTAGCCGTAGCCCGGCAAGTCGACGATATAACCGTCGTTGCCCAGTGAAAAGTAATTCAGATGCTGCGTGCGCCCCGGCGTCTTGCTGGTATAGGCCAGGCGAACGTGATTTGCCAGCGTGTTGATCGCGCTGGATTTTCCGGCATTAGAACGGCCCACGAAAGCCACTTCGCGGCCGCCGTGCATCGGCAAATCCTTGATATGATTAACCGTGGTGTAAAACGCTGCCAGCGAGAAGAGTCCCATTATTTCCAGACCGAGAAGATGCTGTCTGCTGCGGCAATCGTCTCATCGATATCTGCCTCAGTGTGCGCGGACGAAACGAAACCCGCCTCGAATGCGGAAGGCGCCAGATACACGCCCGCGTCCAGCATGGCGTGAAAGAAGCGATTAAAGGCCTCCTTGTCGCAGGCCATCACCTCTGCGTAACTGGTTGGCACAGCGCTACTGAAATACAAGCCGAACATGCCGCCCACCGATTGCGCGCAGAATTCAACGCCGTGTTTTTTGGCGCTCGCCGTCAATCCTGTCGTCAGCCGTGTTGCCAGCTTCGACAGGTACTCGTAGAAACCGGGCTCCTGCACGAGCTTCAATGTCGCCATGCCTGCAGCCACCGCAACCGGATTGCCCGACAGGGTGCCGGCCTGATACACAGAACCTAAGGGAGCCAGACACTGCATGATGTCGCGTCGCCCGCCGAAAGCGGCCGCAGGCAACCCGCCGCCCATCACTTTACCCAGTGTCACCAGATCAGGCTTGATGCCGTAATAGCCCTGAGCGCCCTGCAAACTGACGCGAAATCCCGTCATCACTTCATCGAGTATCAGCACCGCACCGTATTTTGTGCACAAATTTCGCAACGCATCGAGAAATTCGCGTTTTGGCGTAATCAGATTCATGTTGCCGGCAACAGGCTCGACGATCACAGCCGCGATCTCATTACCGGATTCGGCAAACGCGCGCTCAAGCCCCGCCGCGTCGTTATAATCGAGCACCGTGGTAAGCGCTGCGATCTCGGCAGGCACACCGGATGAACTTGGCTGACCGAAAGTCAATGCACCGGAACCTGCCTTGACCAGCAAACCATCGGAATGTCCGTGATAACACCCCTCAAACTTAATAATGCGCGAACGATTGGTAAACCCGCGCGCCAGACGAATCGCCGTCATGGTCGCTTCCGTACCGGAACTCACCATCCTGACCATTTCCAAACTCGGCAATAGCTTGCACAACAGTTCTGCGATTTCCAGTTCAGACGCGGTTGGCGCACCAAAACCCAGACCATTGGCCGCAGCATCCTGCACTGCCTTGACCACATCGGGATGACAGTGACCTGCGATCATCGGGCCCCATGAGCCGACATAGTCCGTATAGCGCTTGCCATCCGCGTCCCAGACATAAGCGCCGCTGCCTTTCTGAAAAAACAACGGTGTGCCGCCTACCGAGCGAAACGCGCGTACAGGTGAATTCACGCCGCCCGGAATGCGCAATTGCGATGCATCGAAAAGAGATTGATTTTGAGAAATCGGGTGTGAAGTCATGTCGCGTATTCCTAAACTGATGATTGAGTATTCAAATTTGCAAACTGCCTCGCAGCAAGCGTGATATCCGGTGCGCTAAACAACGCTGAAATAACAGCCAGCGCATCAGCGCCCGCCTCCAGAACCGATGCGCCGTTTTCCAGTGTGATGCCGCCTATCGCGACGACCGGCAGCTTAATCACGCGTCTTGCCTCCTGCAGCAGGGGGAGCTCTGCCACTCGCGCGCGAGGCTTAACCGTCGAGGCAAAAAAAGCGCCGAACGCGACATAGTCCGCGCCCAGACCTTCGGCTTGCTGCGCCAGACTCAGGCGATTATAGCAAGATACACCGATGATTTTATCAAAGCCCAGCACCTGCCGTGCGGCCGCAATACTGCCATCCTCACCGCCTAAATGCACACCGTCCGCATCCACCTGCTGCGCCAGCTGTGCATCATCGTTGATAATCAGCGGCACACCGAACTCCTGCGTCAATTGACGCAAGGCCGAAGCCTGTTCGAAGCGCACCACAGGACTGCTCAATTTGTTGCGGTACTGCAACACCCTCGCGCCACCCGACAGCACCTGCCGGACCTGCCACACCAGCAACGCCGTATCGGCCTGATCCGGTGTAATCGCATACAAATCTTTAATATCAATCCTCAATCCACGATCCTCAATCCTGCTTTTTTTCTTCATCGTCTTCGCCACGCGCCCAGAACAACCGGTCCGGGATAAACTGTCCCATGCCAGGTCTGAATCCGGCATTCAGCGATTGCCAAGTGTACTCCTGAGCCTCCTTGACCGCCTCAGGCACATCCACGCCTTGCGCGAGCAAGGCCGCGATCGCCGAGGCAAGGGTACATCCGGAACCATGATAACTGCCCGGCAGTCGAGCCCAGCTATCGCTGCGCACCACACCCCGATCGCTGTACAGGGTATTGACCACTTTAGCCGATTGCTCGTGCGTGCCGGTGATCAGCACATATTCGCACCCCATCGCCAGAATGCGGCGTGCACACTCTTCAAGACTAGGGTCATCCTCTTCGTCATCGTCATCAATCGCCAGACGGCGGGCTTCGATGCTGTTGGGCGTGACTATCGTGGCCTGCGGTATCAGCAGTTCGCACATCGCATCGAGCATATCTTCATCCGCAAGTTCATCGCCGCGCCCGGAAGCCAACACGGTATCCAGCACAAACGGGACCTCAGGGTAATCCGCCAAAATCTCAGCGATCGCCACGACATTTTCAACGCTACCCAGCATCCCGATCTTGAAAGCGGCGACCGGCACGTCTTCGAGCATCGCACGCGCCTGATCGATCACCCATTCCGCCTCCATCGGCAACACATCCTCCACGCCGCTAGTATCCTGCACCGTGATGGCGGTCACAACGGACAGCGGATGGCAGCCCATACTGGAAATGGTCAGCATATCAGCCTGCAAGCCGGCACCTCCCGAAGGATCGGTCGCGGCAAAACTCATAACTAATGGGAAGGGTTCGGACATGATAAGGAGAATGGTATTATGCGCATCGGGTCCGGCATTTTACCCTATATGTGACTGATTACCGAATAACAATTTCAAAGTACGGGAGCTTTTATGCGCATACTGCACACCATGTTACGCGTGGTTAATCTGGACGCTTCCATCGCCTATTATTCCGATGTACTGGGCATGAAACTGCTGCGCCGCACCGACTATCCGGAAGGAAAATTCACGCTGGCCTTTTTAGGCTACACGGGCGAAGCTGAAGGTGCGGTGATCGAACTCACGCACAACTGGGGCGTGACACAATACGAGATCGGCACTGCGTTCGGCCACGTCGCAATCGAAGTCGACAACGCCTATGAGGCCTGTGAAAAAATTAAGCAGCGCGGCGGCAAAGTCGTGCGGGAAGCGGGCCCCATGCAGCACGGCAGCACCATCCTCGCCTTTGTCGAAGACCCGGACGGTTACAAGATCGAACTGATACAAACCCGATGAGTGTTGCAACAGAACGAACACACTGAAAAACAACGATTTTATTGAGAAACACTCTGTCTTATCAACCCATTGCCATTCTATTTTACCGAGGTGATCACGTGCAACCGGAAGACTGGATTTTCAATTCTCTGCTCAAATACACCAAAGGATTATCGGCAGCTCTGGGTTACCGTGACCTTTCAACACAACTTCATTCCGAACGCGTACAAGGACTGTCTGCGGAAATCGGTAACTATTGCAACCTGCCAAGCAATGAAATTAATGCGCTTAATATTGCGGCTTCGTTTCACGACATAGGCAAAATCGGCATACCCGACCACATTTTATTGAAGCCTGCTCAGCTTGACGACGCCGAGTGGGAGCAAATGAAACAGCACGCCGAAATCGGCGAGAAAATAATCCTTTCAACAGAGCTGGAAGGCTCGCAACAGGCGGCCAGATTGATTCGCCACCACCATGAGCATTACAACGGCAGAGGCTACCCGGATCAACTGTCAGGAGAAAACATCCCCATTTGCTCCCGTATTATCGCCATAGCAGACAGCTACGACGCAATGGCTGTAACAAGGTCATATCATCACGCACGAACGCATCTGGAAATCATGGCTATATTGCATCGGGAAACGGGTGAAAAACATGATCCAGAACTCATGCATGTCTTTTGCAAAATTATTGAATCCAGCAAATTGAAATCGACAAAAATTTAAGTCGCTGGTTTTATCACATGAAGATAGCGCCATTCCGCTGCCTGTAAAGCAACCCCCCAACAAATTCGCTGTGCACCGCAAAACAGGGCTAAGCAACACCCCGATCGTCCACATACGCAGCAATTCTGGCAAACTCTGCTACCGATAGATTTTCGGCGCGCAGTTGCGGATTGATGCCCAGCTGTTCAAACTCAGCCTCATTCAAAAAACTCTTCAGCGTGTTGCGCAAGGTCTTTCTGCGCTGACCGAAAGCGGTACCGACAATCTCGCCGAACAACTTTTCGTTTTTAACGACAATCTGATCGGCAGGTATCGGGATCATACGCACGATTGCGGAATTTACTTTAGGCGCGGGGCGGAACGAATCCGGGGGCACATCCAGCAGTTTTTCCATGAAGAAACGGTATTGCAACATGACCGATAAGCGCCCGTAAGCTGGGGTTGAGTAATCGGCCACCATGCGCTCAACCACTTCATTTTGCAGCATGAAATGCATGTCGGTGATGCGGTCGGCATATTCAGCAAAATAAAACAGCAGCGGGGATGAAATATTGTAAGGCAAGTTGCCGACGATGCGCAGCGGTGCACCCAACGAAGTCAGATCAAATTTGAGTGCATCCCCCGCATGGATAATCAGTTTCGGGTCAGGCCGATCTTGCGGGTAATCCGCTTCGAGACGCGCGATGATATCCCGGTCAATTTCCACCACGTGAAGATGCGCTAAACTTTTGAGCAACGGGCGTGTCAGCGCGCCTAACCCCGGACCGATCTCCACCAGATTATCGTCCGTTTCAGGGCGAATCGCACCGATGATATCGGCAATGATATTTTGGTCGACCAGAAAATTCTGACCGAATTTCTTTTTAGCTTTATGCGCGCTCATGCAAGGGTCCGGATGAAAGTCTTTCAAATTGAGCCATCTGTTCGGCAACCAAAATCGCTTCGAGCAGACTGCCGGTGTTGGCACGCCCCGTTCCTGCCAGATCCAGCGCCGTACCATGATCGACCGAGGTGCGTATCACTGGCAAACCCAGCGTGATATTAACGCCCTGCCCGAAACTTGCGTGCTTTAATACCGGCAAGCCCTGATCGTGATACATGGTCAGCACGCAGTCGCACGCGGATAATTTTTCCTGCGTAAACAACGTATCAGCCGGCAGGGGCGGACTGACATTCATCCCCTCAGCACGCAATTTATCGAGCACAGGTATCATCACCTCGATTTCCTCGCGCCCCATGTGGCCACCCTCGCCGGCATGCGGATTTAAACCTGCCACTAAAATCCGCGGTGCCGCCACGCCGAAACGCGTCGCCAGATCGCGGTGAATGATGCGCAAAACACGCGCCAAGAGTTCCGCCGTAATCGCATCAGGCACGTCGCGCAACGCCATATGCGTCGTAACCAGTGCCACGCGCATCCCGCCGCCTGCCAGCATCATCACCACCTGCGGCGTTTGCGTTAGTTCAGCTAAGAATTCAGTGTGTCCGGAAAAAGGAATGCCGGCATCGTTGATGATGCCTTTATGAACGGGGGCTGTCACCATGCCGCTAAATTCGCCCGACTGGCAGCCCAGCAAAGCGCGGCGCAACGTCTCGAGCACATAGGGGCTGTTGGCCGCGTTTAACTCACCCGCCACAGACGGCACAGCCAGCGGAACGTGGATGACAAATAGTGAGTGCTGAGTGGTGAGTGGTGAGTGCTTTTTTTCCAACTCACGGCTTCCCGCTTCCCGCTTACTCCTGTCCCACTCACAGATTTTCAGGTCTATGCCGAGCTGCTGCGCCCGTTGTTGCAACAGATCCCTGTCGGCCACGACCACCACATTCAATCCTGCAGCGGCAATCTGCACGCACAACTCGGGGCCTATGCCGGCCGGCTCTCCGGCGGTAATAACCAGCGGACGGGCATTCACTTTTCTTCGAGACGGTATTCAACGAACGCGCGATCGCGCAACTGACGCAACCAGTCCTGATACAACTCTTCAGACTTAAAAGTCCCGATCGAAACGCGAGCCTGCTGACGTTTTTGCTGCTCGCTGACGTCGGTGTTGCGACGCTCCAGCACCTGAATCAGGTGCCAGCCAAACTGGGTTTGCACCATGCCCATCTGGCCCGCCTGCAATTTATTGATCGCGCCTTCAAATTCCGGCACCGTCTGCCCGGGGGAGAGCCAGTCCAGATCGCCTCCCTGCTGCGCGCTGCCATCCTGCGAATAGCGCTTGGCCTGCTCTGCGAAACCCGCACCGCTGTCTATGCGCTGCTTGATCTCAAGGATCAGTTTTTTCGCTTCCGCTTCCGTAACGATTTCGCTGGTTTTGATCAAAATATGCCGCGCGTGAGTCTGGGTAATCACCACCGGCGCGCTGCCACCGCGTTTTTCGACCAGTTTGAGAATATGAAAACCACTCGGACTCCGTAACACTGCGGTATTCTGGCCCGGCTTCAGATTTTGCAATTCATTCATAAACGCAGGCGGAATACGATCCCCCGAACGCCAGCCCAGATCTCCGCCTTTTAACGCATCCTTCGCATCTGAAAAACCTGCCGATACCTGTGAAAAATCGGCGCCGCCGGACAATTGCGCAAACGCCTGATCTGCGCGTTCACGTGCTGCACGAATCTTCTCGGCACTGGCCTGCTCCGGCACAACCACCAGAATATGCGCCAGATGATATTCGTCGTTATCCAGACCCATTTTTGATTTATTCGACAGATAGTTATCCACTTCGGTATCGCTGATGACCAGCTTACTTTCCACTTCGCGCTCGCGCAACCGCGTGGAAACGATTTCAGCACGAATTTCTTCGCGGAATTTTTTAACATTCACGCCATCTGATTCCAGCTTGGCCATGAATTCAACCAAAGACGGGAAATTGTTCTGCTGAGCGATACGCGTAATCGCCATATCCAGCTGCGTATCATCCACCCGCACGCCATTCTCCTTGGCGAACTGAGCCTGCAACATTTCAGCAATCATTCGTTCCAGCACTTGCGTTTCCAGTACAGCACGCTCCGGCAGCGGCGTACCCTGCTTTTTCAACTGTGCGATCACGGTACGCATACGCTCATCAAGCTCAAGACGTGTGATCACGTCGTCATTGACAACCGCTACAACCGCATCGATCGTCGCGACCTGCTGTTGCGGCCCAATCACATGCTTTTCAACGGCCAATACAGGCATAGAGGTCAGCAAAAGGACGCTGAACAAAACAGGGAATTTAATTTTTGACATAGCGATCTCTTCAGATTAATTAACGCAAAACAGCGGGGCTTGCGGGTTTTTCATTCAATTTCTTGTAACCAGGCACGCTTTGTTTGAGCAAGACTAGCGGGTCAGAGCCGACCTTAACCAGCTCATTCAACTCAAGCTGTACGAATATGCCGGTGCTGGTCTGCTGGGTGCCGACGGTAAAACTGTGTGCAACCAGACGCAACATCCAGCAGCTTTGCTCATATTCCAGCCCCGCCACGCCGCTTAACAAGCGTTGATCCAGATAGGAATAATTCCACTGCCCCACTGCATGCCAGCGACCGGACAAAGGCCATTGTCCGGAAACATTAATTTGCCGCAGCCCGGGGGAGGCGACCGAATAGTTGTTGCCGCCCAAGGTCGTGTAGGGCACCCCGCCAGATGTGGGATATACGATACCGTTAATCACCATGGAACCGGTGGCCGTCACCGCACCTGGAATCAGCGCGCCTAACGATTCGCTGACGAAGCGGTATCCCAGATTAAGTACCTTGCCGGCCTCCGGACGATAGCGCGCCATCACGTTGTAATGCTGAATTCGCGCCAAGGCCGGACTATACTGCAGCTCACTGTCAAAAGACAAAGCGGCGTTAAGACGCCCTGAAGCGGCCAGTAAAATATCTGATTTATTCGTTGTCGTCGTGGGTGCGACCAGATTCACCTGCGGTGCAGCTAAACTGAAACGCTCACCTACCGTCAGCTTCAGGTTCTCTGCACCATCGTCCATCCCCAGAAAACGCGAGACCACCGCCAGCGTCAGTTGATTGGCATCGCCTATACGGTCGTTGCCGAAAAAACGGTTCTCGGTGAACATCTGCACAAAGCTGAACGGCGCCTGAGCCGAGTCAAACACCGGCAATTTATCCTGATTCTGATACGGCACAAACACATAGTAGGCGCGCGGCTCCAGCGTATTCAAATAACTCTTGCCGAACAAATTAACATCGCGCTCGAAGACCGCCCCGCTATCAATGCTAAACAGCGGCAGCACCCTTGAGGCATCAGGCAATAACGTCGTATTGTTCGAACCCATCGCATAGCTTGTGCTGTGCAGGGTAAATTTCGGCGTGACGTAATAGCCCGGGG
The DNA here is from genome assembly GCA_001801025.1 of Gallionellales bacterium GWA2_54_124. Classification (GTDB taxonomy): domain Bacteria; phylum Pseudomonadota; class Gammaproteobacteria; order Burkholderiales; family Gallionellaceae; genus Gallionella. The sequence goes on along the minus strand of MGWO01000003.1, from coordinate 327,661 downwards.
TCCGCAGCAGCGGAATGCTGACACTGGGCGCCACCACCATCCGCTGACCGTTGACGGCCGTGGTATGGGTAAAGCTCACGTACTCGCCCGCTAACGCGAAATTTGCGCCGGCGTAATTTTGTGCCGCATTGACATTGACTTGCGGCAGGCGCGCATAAGGCTCGCCGACCGGCGCCAAAGGATCTTGCAGCGTTTGATAGCGCTGCACGCGAGCGGTGCTGTTCCACCAGCCGCCGCCGTAGCTCACCGATGCGTCCTGCAACAGGTTGATTTGCGAAGTGACGCTCATCTCGCTCGACAAATCCCGGTAATAGGCATTGTCTGAGACGCGGTTGAAATTGATCTGACCGCTAAAACCGCCGCCTAAAGCCTGTGCATGCTTCAAACCGAAACGCGTCCGGTTCGTTTGGGTGATCGCATCTCCGGGCAAGATATCGAGGTTAACTTCGCCACGGTATTCCGGCTGCAGATAGCGAAACTGATTACCCAGCATCACGCCGCGCTTGCTCATAATGCGGGGGGCCAGAGTCAAATCGTAATTGGGCGCCAGACTCAGATAATAGGGCACGGTCAGTTCGGCGCCACCCTTGGTGGTACTCCCGATGACGGGAGACAAAAAACCTGATTTATTTCGGTTATTTAAGGGAAAGTCCATCCACGGCGAATACAAGATCGGCACGCCCTTGAATTCAACCCAGGCGTGACGCGCCACGCCCACTTGCGCCTCACGGTCGATTTCCAGACTGGACATTTTCATCAGCCAGTCTTCGCGATCGGCAGGACAGGTAGTATAGGTGCCATTGTCCAGCGTGTAATGCTGCTGATCCTGAATGTGCAGCATGTCGCCCTTACCGCGCCCCTCATTCTCCTTGAGGAAAAACACCGGCTTTTCCATAAAACCGGCATGCGTATCCAGATTAAGCTCGAGATGCGGCCCGCTCATGGTGCTGCCGCGTTGCTCGACCACGACGGAACCCGTTCCGTCCAGATCGGCAGTTTCCTGATCATACAAAAGCCGGTCTGCCCGCACCGTCTGATCAGATCTCAGCAGTACGGCATTGCCGGTCGCCTCCATCTGATTTTTTTTATCGCCGGTCAGATTATCCGCCTCAACAAACACCGGCTCTTCGCTCTCAGCGCCGGCAGCAGCAGGCGCGCGCTGCTCTTCAGCCGCAACGGAATGGGCAAAAACGCACAGCAAAGTGAACAAAACAGGCTTAAGACTAAACCGCATAATATTGTTAAGGTGGTAAACTTTTGCAAGTTTACCATTAAGACCACTCCAATAGCCCAAATATGAAACGCGAACAACAACTCACCGTTTGGCTGCAAGGCCAATTCCCCGACGACACCTTCACACTCGCGCCCGCCTCCGCTGATGCGAGTTTTCGCCGCTATTTCCGCGCCACTTTTACGGACGGCACGACACGCATCATCATGGATGCACCGCCGGAACACGAGGACTGCCACCCGTTTTTGCATGTCGCCAAACTATTTGAAAAGGCCGGCACCCATGTGCCGCACGTCTATGCAGAAGATCTGGAGCAGGGATTTTTACTGCTGTCCGATCTTGGTAACACTACCTATTTGCAGGCCTTAACGCCTGACAATGCGCGCGCCCTCTATGCCGCCGCCACCGATGCACTGATTAAAATTCAGTTAGCTTCGAACGAGGCCGAATTGCCGCCCTATGACGAAGCGCTATTGTTGCGCGAAATGCGCCTGTTCCCCGAGTGGTACATCAGCAAGCATCTGAATATCACGCTCACTGAGGCTCAAAACGCAAAACTCGAATCGGTGTTTTCCCGCATTGTCGCCAACAATCTGTCGCAACCGCGCGTGTATGTACACCGCGACTATCACTCGCGCAATCTGATGGTCGCCGAACCCAACCCCGGCATCATCGATTTTCAGGATGCGGTGTACGGCCCGATCACCTACGATCTGGCATCGCTTTTCAAGGACGCTTACATCAAATGGGAAGAGCCTCAGGTCATCGACTCTCTGATCGGCTATTGGCAAAATGCCCGCCGTGCCGGCCTGCCGGTGCATGAAGATTTCGGGCAGTTCTACTGGGATTTCGAGTGGATGGGCGTGCAGCGTCACATCAAGGTGCTGGGCATTTTCGCGCGCCTGTGTCACCGCGATGGCAAAGACGGCTATCTTAAAGACATGCCGCTGGTGATGAGCTATCTACGCGCGGCGGCCGCACGTTACGTCGATCTCAAACCCCTGTTCAACCTGCTCAATGAACTGGAACCCCCGGTTGAAGCGCCGACAGGTTACGGATTTTAAGGCGCACGATGATTGCGATGATATTAGCGGCAGGACGGGGCGAGCGCATGCGCCCTCTGACCGATCACACGCCTAAACCGCTGCTCGAAGTCGGCGGCAAAGCGCTGATTAACTGGCATATCGAACGACTGGTGGCGGCGGGCATAAACCAACTGGTCATCAATCATGCGCATCTGGGCGCGCAAATTGAAGCCGCGCTAGGAGATGGCAGCCGGTTCGGCGCACAGATCCGCTATTCTGCTGAAACCCGTGCACTGGAAACCGCAGGCGGCATCGCCTATGCGCACCCCTGGCTGAACGAAGAGCCTTTCGCGGTGATCAACGGCGACATCTGGTGCGACTACGATTTTTCCCGACTGCCCGCCTGCGCCGTCGGTATGCAAGCCCGTGGCGATCTGGCCCATCTGATTCTGGTGGACAATCCGCCGCAACACCCGAAGGGCGATTTTTGCCTGTCAGGAAATCGCATCACACCGGGCACTGCACCGAATCCTGAATCGCTGCTGACCTTCAGCGGCATCGGGCTATATCAACCGGCCTTATTCGGTGCGATTCCTCACGGCGCGGTAGCCCCGCTGGCCCCGCTGCTGCGCGCCGCAATGGCTCAGGGCAAAGTCAGCGGCGAACATCACACAGGCCAGTGGGTCGATGTCGGCACGCCGCAACGTTTAGCGGATCTCGACGAAAAATTGCGCAAGGAAGCCCATGTTTGACCAACCCCTCTACGCGCAGCGTCGCGCCCGGCTGCTGGCTAACATGCGCCACGGCCTCTGTATTTTGCCGAACGCGCCCGAACAACAGCGAAATGCCGATGCCGACTACCCTTACCGCTTCGACAGCAGTTTTCACTACCTGAGCGGCTTTGCTGAGCCCGAATCCGTGCTGGTGCTGATCGCAGACCCTGCGGGCGGCCATCAGGCTATCCTGTTCTGCCGCGAAAAGGATCTGGATCGCGAAATCTGGGACGGTTATCGTTACGGCCCGGAGGCCGCGCAGGACAAATTCGGCTTCGATGCGGCTTTCCCCATTGAAAAACTGGATGAAAAGCTCATCGAACTGATGGGAAATCAGCCCGCCATCTATTACCCGCTGGGCGCCAGCTCCGCATGGGATCAGCGCCTGCTCAAATTGCGCAGCGTCGTTCAGGGAAAGGCCCGCAGCGGTATCCGCGCACCGGATGAACTGCGTGATGTAAGCGCCCTGATCCATGAGATGCGCTTATTTAAGGATGCGCATGAACTCTCGATCCTGCGCCGTGCGGCTGATATTTCGACGGCCGCTCACCGGCGTGCGATGCAATTTACCCGCCCCGGACAGTTTGAATATCAGGTCGAGGCTGAGTTACTCCATGAATTTTGCCGCAACGGGGCGCGCGACCCGGCGTATACCTCGATCGTCGCCGGCGGCGCGAATGCCTGCGTGCTGCATTACATTGCCAACGATGCCAGGCTGCGCGAGGGCGATCTGCTGCTGATCGATGCGGGCTGCGAACTGGAGGGCTATGCCTCCGATATCACCCGCACCTATCCTGTGAACGGCCGCTTTCAGGGCGCACAAAAAGACGTCTATGAGCTGGTGCTCGCAGCCCAGCATGCCGCCATTTCAGCCGCCCAGCCCGGCAACAACTGGGAAGCGCCGCACAACGCGGCTTTAAACATACTGGCACAGGGTTTCATCGATCTTAAGCTCTGTCACGGCACGGTAGACGGCGTGTTGGAGAGCGAGAGTTATAAAAAATATTATATGCATCGCACCGGCCACTGGATGGGGATGGACGTACACGATGTTGGCGATTACAAGGTCGACGGACAATGGCGAAATCTGCAAGCAGGCATGGTGCTGACGGTCGAACCCGGCTGCTATATCAGACCCGCTGACGATGTACCGCTCGCACTGTGGAACATCGGCATCCGCATCGAAGATGATATCGTCATCACGCAAACAGGCCATGAGGTGCTGACAGCCGCAGCGCCCAAATCCATCAATGAGATTGAGGAGATCATGCGACATGACTGATTACGACATCGCCATTATCGGCGGCGGCCCCGTCGGCACAGCGCTTGCCTTGGCCTTGCGCAGCAGCGGATTACAGGTTTGCGTACTCGAAGCCCGCCCGTCCGCAGGCAGCACGGATGCACGTGCGCTGGCTTTGTCCTACGGCAGCCGTTTATTGCTCGACCATCTGGGCGTCTGGAACTCCTTGCAGGATGTCTCGTTGATTCGGACCATCCACATCTCGCAAAAGAAAAGCTTCGGCCGGGCCGTTCTGCAAGCCCGCGACATGCAGGTACCGGAACTGGGCTATGTACTGCCTTATCCTATGCTGCAAAACACGCTGACCGATGCCCTGCAAGACGGCACGACCGATACGATATATGGTGCGAACGTCACCGGTCTTCTAACTCAGGAAGACCATGCGGTCATCGATTATCAGCTTGACGGCGCACCGCACAGCCTGAGCACCCGTTTAGCGGTGGTGGCCGATGGCGGCAAGTTGCTGGCAGAACGCCATCCGCCCGACCTGCGCGACTACGGCCAAAGCGCGCTCATTACCCACGTGACTTGCGCAACTCCCAGAGCCGGCACCGCGTTTGAGCGTTTTACGCCGCAAGGGCCGGTGGCTCTGCTGCCCTACAAAGACGGCTACGAAATTGTCTGGACGGCGCCGCATCAGGATATGGAGGCCATGCTGGCGTGGGATGACGCACGCTTTTTGTCCGAATTGCACCAGCATTTCGGCGACCGGGTCGGGGCTTTTTTGACGGTCGGCACCAGAACCTGCTTCCCGCTGGGGCTGAAAAAAGCGCCCGCACAGTCGCCCATGCCGCATGTCGTACTGCTCGGCAACGCCGCGCAGACCATGCATCCGGTGGCCGGACAAGGTTTCAATCTGGGACTGCGCGATGCGTGGGATTTAGCGCAGGAAATACAGGATGCCGCACCCGCGTCGCTAGGGACCGATGAGATGCTCGCCGGCTATCGCAAGCGACGAAAACTCGATCGCGAAGCCGGTATTACATTCACCGACAGTCTGGTGCGCCTGTTCTCCAACGACCTGCCTCTGGTGGGTGCCGCACGCGCCGCCTCGCTCACAGCGCTGGACTGCCTGCCGTTCGCCAAGCGTTTTGTGGCCAAGCGAATGATGTTCGGGGCGAACGGTTAACTCGCCAACTCCACGACTACCGGCGTGTGATCTGACGGGCGTTCGAGTTTACGCGGCGCCTTGTCGATGATACAGCTTTTGCATTGCGCGACCAGCGGTGCACTGATCAGAATATGGTCGATGCGCATGCCTAGATTGCGGCGAAACCCCATCATGCGGTAATCCCACCAGCTGAAGGTTTTATCGGCCTGCTCGAACAAACGGTAACTGTCCTGAAAACCCAATGCCAGCAATGCTTTGAAGGCATCGCGTTCAGGCTCACTTACCAGCACATTGCCGACCCAGGCGGCCGGATCATGCACATCGCGATCTTCCGGTGCGATATTGTAGTCGCCCAGCAGCACGAGCTTCGGATAGCGCACCAGCTCTTCTTTTAACCAGTCGTGCAAGGCGGCAAGCCAGCCCAGCTTGTACTGATATTTGTCGGAATCGAGGCTCTGACCGTTCGGGATATACACATCCACCACGCGGATATCGCCGAAAGTCGCGGCAATCACGCGCTTTTGCTCGTCCTCATAACCCGGAATACCGGTCTGCACATCGATGGCGGCCTCGCGGCTCAGAATCGCCACGCCGTTGTAAGTCTTTTGCCCCGCGAACACAGTGTGATAACCGGCCGCCGCCAGCTCCGTATCGGGAAAGTCAGCATCCTGCTGCTTGGTTTCCTGCAAGCACAGCACATCGAGCGGATTAGCGGCCAGCCAGTCCAGCACCTGCGGCAGCCGCACTTTCAGTGAGTTAACATTCCACGTTGCCAGTTTCATCAGGCGGCTTCCGTCAGGCCGTTATGGCGCAACAGCGCGTCGATGGCAGGCTCGCGACCACGGAAAGCGGCAAACGACTGCATGGCGGGGCGCGACCCGCCCACCGCCAGCACCTCGGCACGAAAACGCGCGCCAACCGCTGGATTGAGCACGCCCTGTTCCTCGAACAGACTGTAGGCATCGGCCGATAGCACTTCTGCCCATTTATAGCTGTAATAGCCCGCGCCGTAACCGCCCGCGAAAATATGCGAGAAGCTGTGCGGAAAGCGGTTGAACTCAGGCGGAATCAGCAGCGCGACTTCCGCGCGCACTTCGTCCAGCAATTCAAGAATGGATTTTTTCCCGCCCGCTTCAAAGTCGCTGTGCATCAACATGTCGAACAGTGCGAATTCGATCTGGCGCAAGCTTTGCAAACCGCTCTGGAAATTCTTCGCCGCCAGCATCTTGTCGAACAAGGTGCGCGGCAGCGGTGCGCCGGTTTCCACATGACGCGTCATGCCGCTCAGCACCTCCCATTCCCAGCAGTAGTTTTCCATGAACTGGCTGGGCAGTTCGACCGCATCCCATTCCACGCCGTTTATGCCGGACACCCCCAGATCCTCCACTTCGGTCAACAGATGGTGCAGACCGTGACCAAATTCATGGAACAGGGTAATCACATCGTCGTGGGTGAACACGGCAGGCTTATCGCCCACGGGGGCTGCAAAATTGCAGTTCATATAGGCCACCGGCGTCTGTATCCGCCCATCCACACGACGTCGCGTGATCACGTCATCCATCCAGGCGCCACCGCGTTTGCTCGCTCTTGCATACAGGTCGAAATAGAATTGTCCGACCAGCTGGCCTTGCGCGTCGCGAATATCGAAGAAATGCACGCTCTCGTGCCATACGGGCGCGATGGATGCGACGATGTGCAGGTCATACAGCGTTTCAACCAGACTGAACAAGCCTTTCAAAACCGCGTCTTCCGGGAAGTATTCTTTAACTTCCTGTTCGGAAAAAGCATAGCGCCGCTCGCGCAGCTTTTCGCTGGCGTAGGTCACATCCCAGGAATGCAGTTCAGCCAAGCCCAGTTCCTTCGTTGCGAACTGGCGCAACTCGGTTAAATCCTTTTCTGCGAAGGGGCGTGAGCGCTGCGCTAACTCGCGCATAAATTCCACGACTTGGGCGGGCGTTTGGGCCATCTTGGCGGCCAGCGATAATTCGCCGTAATTGGCAAAACCCAACAGACGCGCCTCCTCACCTCGCAACTGCACGATTTCATCCATGAGTGCTGAGTTATCCCACCCCGGTTTGCCGAATTCAGAGGCGCGCGTGGCATAGGCGCGATATAGCTTTGCGCGCAACTCGCGGTTGTCAGCGAACTGCATCACCGGCATATACGAGGGCGCTTTGAGCGTAAATAACCAACCGGGCTTGTCCTGCGCGCTTGCCGCATCGGATGCCGCCTGCAGCACATCCTCCGGCAGCCCGCTCAATTCATCCTTGTTTTCAACGAGCAGCGTGTAGTCATTAGTTGCATCGAGCAGATTGTCGGAAAAGCGCGACGACAGTTCGGATTGTCTCTCCTGAATTTCCAGATAGCGCGCTTTCTTGTCTTCCGGCAATTCAGCACCGCCCAGACGAAAATCGCGCAACTCGTTTTCGATGATTTTTTGACGCGCGGCACTCAAGCCCGCAAAGGCTGCGCTACTGTGCAGCGCCTTGAACTTGTTGAACAGGGCGAGATTTTGCCCAAGCTCCGCGTAATACTGCGTCATCACCGGCAGCGTGGCGTTATAAGCCTCGCGCAACTCCGGAGAATTCATCACCGCATTTAAATGACCAACAGGCCCCCAGGCGCGTGAGAGGCGCTCGTGCGCATCTTCCATCGGCGCAACAAAATTATCCCAGTCAGGCTCGCTCGATTCGGCCAGCAACCGAGCGGTCAGTTCACGGCATTCGCCGAGCAAGGTCTCGATTGCCGGGGCGACGTGTTCGGGCTGAATTTCGGCAAAGCGCGGCAAACCGGAAAAATCGAGTAATGGATTCATAGGATATTTTTTAGGTAATTGTGACGATAAAGAGGCAATCCGGAAAATGCTTCCGGACGGCCTTTTGATTTTAAGCCTGATAGACGATTTTGCCGTCAACCAGCGTGTAGCGCACGAGGCCTTGAACTTCCATGCCGGTAAACGGCGTGTTTTTGCCCTGACTCTTCAATGCAGCCGCTTCCACTTTCCAGTAGGCATCCGCATCAAACACGCACACGTCGGCTGCCGCACCGATACTCAGATGACCGGCATCAAGACCCAGTATCTGCGCCGGTTGCAGCGTGACACGCGATAAGGCATCGGCAAGGGCAACCTTATCCTGTTCAGCCCATTTCAATACCAGCGGCAGCAACAGTTCCAGCCCGGTTGCACCCGATTCGGCTTCTGCAAAAGGCAATTGCTTCGCATCTTCATCGACGGGCGCATGGTTGGAGCATATCGCATCTATCGTGCCGTCCAGCAAACCCGCGCGTAGCGATGCCCGATCGCGCAGGCTGCGCAGCGGCGGCGTCAGGCGGCAATTCGGATCGAAAAACCCGATATCCATTTCCGACAAATGCACATGATTGGCCGTGACATCGCAACTCACGCTAAGTCCCTGCTGGCGCGCGGCCCTGATCATCTCCACCCCTGCCGCGCTGGAAATGCGGCAGATATGCAGTTTCACACCCGTTTCCTTAGCCAGCGTCAGCATGGTGGAGAGTGCGATGGTTTCAGCACACACCGGAATCGCCGGCAGACCGCAGCGCGTTGCGACTTCGCCATCGTGTGCCACACCATCTTTGGATAAAAAGCTGTCCTGCGGACGCAACCAGACGCTAAAGCCGAAGGTCGCCGCGTATTGCATCGCACGCATCATCACGCGCGTATCGGTGAGCGGCGCATCCGCCTGACTGAAAGCCACACATCCCGCATCCACCAGCTCCGCCATTTCAGTCAGCTCTTTGCCCATCAAGCCGGTGGTCAGCGCCGCAACCGGATACAGACGTGCCTGATGCAGATTTTTGGCGCGATGCTTCAACATTTCAACCAGCCCCGGTTCATCCAAAGGCGGATCGGTATCGGGCGGACAGGCCAGACTCGTGATGCCGCCTGCAACCGCCGCATTCATTTCGGATTCGAGCGTCGCCATGTATTCGAAACCCGGCTCGCGCAGGCGCGCCGCCAGATCGATCAGTCCGGGGCAGACAATCAGCCCTGCTGCATCAATCACCTCATCAGGTTTAAACCCCTCAGGGGCGCTGCCAATTGCCGCGATGCATTTATCCGTGATAAACACGTCCAGTTGCGCATCGATGCTGTTTCTAGGATCGATCAGTCGACCATTTTTAATCTGTATATTCATTTATTGCTCCCCGCTAACGTGCTCATCACCGCCATGCGCACCGCAATGCCGAAAGTCACCTGAGACAGGATCACCGATTGCAAGCCGTCTGCCACGCGCGAATCGATTTCGATGCCGCGATTCATGGGGCCGGGATGCATCACGATCGCATCCGGTTTTGCATACGCGAGCTTCTCTTCGGTCAGCCCGTAATTTTTGAAATATTCCTGTCCTGACGGCAGCGCCGCACCCTGCATGCGCTCGTTCTGCAAGCGCAGCATCAGCACCACATCGACATCGCGCAAGCCCTGATTCATGTCGTGGTAAACGCGTACACCGAGATTTTCGACCATGGTAGGCAGCAAGGTTTTAGGCGCAATCACACGCACTTCCGGCACCCCCAGAGTCGTCAGTGCATGAATTTGCGAGCGCGCCACCCGCGAATGCAGCACGTCGCCGACGATCGCCACGCGCAGATTGTGAAATTCCTTCTTGTAGTGACGGATGGTGAACATATCGAGCAGGGCTTGCGTCGGATGTGCATGGCGCCCGTCACCGGCATTGATGACGTGAATTTCCGGCGCAACATGGCGGGCAATCAGATGCGCCGCACCGCTTTGCGAATGGCGTACCACGAACATATCCGCATGCATCGCACACAGATTGTCGACCGTATCGAGCAGCGTTTCACCCTTACTGGTGGAGGACGAACCGATATTCAGATTGACCACATCAGCAGACAGGCGCTTGGCGGCGATTTCAAAAGTGGTGCGGGTACGCGTGCTGTTCTCGAAGAACACATTGAACACCGACTTGCCGTGCAAGAGCGGCACTTTCTTGATTTCACGCCCCTCGTCGAGATCAAGGAAAGTGGCGGCTCGGTCGAGAATATCGCGCATGATGCGCACCGGCAAGCCTTCCGTGGTCAGAAGATGTTGCAGTTCACCGTGTTTATTGAGTTGCGGATTTTTCATGGATACCTCTGTCGGCATTGACGATTACACAGGCGGCGGGCTCATCGAAGTAAGCCTGCAGTATTTGTTGAGCTGCATACTGGTCGATCAAACTTTTCTGCTCGCGCCCGCGTACGCCCTGTTTATTGAGTTGTTCGCTGGCGGCCAGCGATGAATAACGCTCATCGACCAGCAAGGTCGTCAGACCATACCGTCCGTGCAATCGCTTGGCAAAACGCTGGCACAATGCAGTCAGTTCATGGGGGGTGCCGTCATCGCTGCAGGGCAGGCCGACGACTAACGCACAAGGCTGCCACTCCCGCACCAGCGCGGCAATTGCCGCGAAGCGCAACTCGTTTTTCTCTTCGGAGATCGTGGTCAAGGGCTCTGCACTGGATGAAAAAGTATTGCCGACCGCAACACCGATTCGTTGCGTGCCGAAATCAAAGGCGAGCAACGTGCCGACGACAGGATGAGCGAGCAATCCTGCCCCCTCAGGCATGTCCGGCATCTTCGACCAGCATGGAGTAATTCACCCCGAGCAGTGACATGGCCGCAGCCAGTCGCTCTTCAGCGGGCAAACCGAACAGGATATGTTCATTGGCCGGCACGGTCAGCCAGATATTTTCGTTAATCTCGTGTTCGAGCTGCCCCTGCTCCCAGCCGGAGTAGCCCAGCGTTACCAGCAGATTATCCGGTCCGCGCCCCTCGCCTATCGCCTCGAGAATATCCTTCGAGGTCGTCAGCGCCAGCCTGTCGTTGATGCGCATCGTGGACTGCCAGTCGCGACTCGTATCGTGCAGCACAAAACCGCGTTCAGTTTGCACAGGCCCGCCTATATGCACGGGCATTCTGGCGAGCTTAGGCTGATGCAGCGGAATATTGATCTGATTGAACATATCGGCCAGCGTGAGGCTGACCGGGCGGTTCACCACCAAACCTAACGCCCCGTTTTCATCGTGTTCACAGATATAGGTGAGCGTGCCTGCAAAGAAGCCCTCTTGCATGGCGGGCATGGCAATCAGGAAATGATGGGTAAGATCGAATTTTGACATGTCGGCATTGTAGCTGGCTCGGAGACGCTTCACAATTCGGCATTACATTTAGCAGCAAAAATAATCGCGCGTCACTTAACATCCCGGGAGATAAATGGTAAATGCCGTACCCTGCCCGCGCGCTGTGCTCACGCCGATACGACCTGACCGTTCCGCAACGTAGCCTTGCACCACATCCATGCCGATGCCGCGTCCGGCCAGTTGCGTGACTTCACTGGCAGTTGAAATGCCGGGTATAAAAATCAATTGCGCGAGCTCATCGTCGCCCACCAGACCATCCGCTTCACTCAACACCCCCATGCTAACTGCACGGGCCCGCAATGCATCGAGATCCAGTCCCCGCCCGTCATCGCAAAGCTCGATCACAAATTCATCACCCGCCTGGCTTATTGTGATGCGCACCTCACCAACGGGTGGTTTACCGCAGGCCATCCGATGCAACGGGCTTTCGATGCCATGCACGACCGCATTGCGCAGCAGATGCTCGATCGGGGCCGTCAGCGCACGGAGCAGCGCCGCATTCTCACCAAGACCTGTAACTTCGAGATAAACCTCGTGCCCCGTCGCTTTAGCGGCCTGCCATACCGTGCGATAAAATCGCTCACCCGGCGTCGCAACCGCCTCTGAGGCCACCTCGCTCCGCATGCCATCCAGCAGGCGAGAGATGCTCGCAAAATCGGCCTGTACAGCGGCCTCATCGTGCAGCCGCTCTTCCATTTTATGCGCGATCTGACTGATACTCAGCACACCCGCCATCCGTGCACTGCCCTTTAAGGTATGCAGCAAACGCCGCAACGGCGCCTGATTCGGCGAAGCCATACAAAGCGCAATCTTTGCAAGCAACTCGCCCGCTTCCTCAAGAAAAACCGGCAACAAACCGGCATCCACCTCATCGTCACATTCAACACGCTGTGCGAGATGTCGGTTGAGCTCTACCAGCACATCATCCTGCAGCACCATGCCCTAGCGGCGCCAGAAGTGCGGCGTAAACAAAATCAGCACCGTGAAAATTTCCAGACGGCCGATCAACATGGCGGCGGTACAGACCCAGGTCTGAAAATCAGTCAGCGCGCCATAATTATTGGCGGGCCCAACCAGCCCCAACCCCGGCCCCGCATTGTTGATGCAAGCGATGATGGCCGAGAACGCCGAGATGAAATCCAGTCCGCTGATCAAAAGCGCAAAGGTCAGCGTTGCAACGCTCATGAAATACAGAAAAATAAAGCCCAGCACCGAGAACACCACGCTATTTGAAATCACGTGCCCGCCGATTTTCATCGGATTGATCGCCGCAGGATGCAGCAGTTTGACGAACTCGCGACCGGCCTGCTTGACCAGCACCAGCGTGCGTATCATCTTGATACCGCCGCCGGTCGAACCGGAACTGGCGGCGATACAACTTAACAACAACATCCACAACGGGGCGAAAATCGGCCACTGATTAAAATCCACGCTGGCAAAACCGCAGTCGGTTGCCACCGATATCAGATTGAAGCTGGCATGCCGCAAGGCCGTTAAGAAACTAGGATAGGTCCCCTGCCACCACAAAAATCCGGCAATTCCAAAACAGCTGAGCACAATCAGACCAACGGTCGCCAGACCTTCCACATCCATGCGGTACGGCTTCAGGCTTTTTGCCCGCAACGCCAGAAAATGGGTTGCAAAATTCATCGCCGCCAGCAGCATAAACACCATCAGCACCGCTTCGATGGCAGGCGAATTGAAAAAGCCGACACTCGCGTCATGGGTGGAAAAACCGCCCAGCCCCATCGCCGCGAACGCATGGCAAATGGAATCGAGCCAATTCATACCGGCGAGCTTCAACGAGACGATGCAGGCGATGGTAATACCCAGATACACCAGCCACAGATTGCGCGCCGTCTCGGTAATGCGCGGTGTGAGCGCTGAATCCTTCATCGGCCCCGGGGTTTCAGCCTTAAACAGTTGCCGTCCGCCGATACCCAGCAACGGCAACACGGCGACAGCCAGCACGATGATCCCCATGCCGCCCAGCCAGTTCAATTCATGACGCCAGATATTGAGCGCAGGCGACAATACATCGAGCCCGACCAGCACCGTCGCACCGGTCGTCGTCAGTCCTGACATCGTTTCAAAATAGGCATCGGTAAACGACAGATCCGGCAACAACAACAGCAAGGGCAGCGTTGCAACCGCCGGCATCGCCGTCCACATCGCCACCACCAGCAAATAACCGTGCCGGATCGACAACTCGCCCTTGTAACGACGCGTCAACATCCACATCAGCACGCCCGTCGCGAGCGTCCAGACCATAGCCAGTAAAAAGTCCTGAAAGACCTCACCCTGACCATATATGATCGCGGTGAGGATCGGCATCAGATAAGCGAAGCTAAAAACCGCCAGCATCAGCCCCAGAGCATGAATAACCGTTAACGTGCGCTGCATCAGAAGAAACCGATATTAACGTGGAACAGCTTCTCGACTTTTTTCACCATCGCCTTGTTGATGACGAATACGATAACGTGATCCTCACTCTCGATCACCAGATCACGGTGTCCCATCATCACCTCATCGCCGCGCACCACCGCACCGATAGTCGCGCCACTCGGCAGTTCAATTTCATCAATGCGACGCCCGACAACGGAAGAAGATTTCCGGTCGCCATGCACCACCAGCTCGAGCGCTTCAGCCGCGCCGCGGCGCAGGGAGTGCACTGCCGCCACATCGCCCTGACGCACGTAAGCCAACAAGGAACCTATCGTGACGTGAGCAGGTGAGAGCGCGATATCGATCTTGCCGCCTTGCACCAGATCCACATAGGCACTGCGATTGATCAGCGCAATGACTTTACGCGCACCGCCTTGCTTGGCGAGCAGCGCCGACATGATGTTATTCTCGTCGTCGTTGGTCAGAGCACAAAACACATCGACCTCGCCGACATTTTCCTGCTGCATCAGCTTCTCGTCCGTACCGTCGCCGTTCAGCACCAGAGTATTGGTCAGTTCTCCGGCCAGATTTTCGCAGGCTTTTTTGTTGTATTCGATTAACTTGACCTGATAATCGCCTTCAAGCGCTTTGGCCAGACGACGACCAATATTGCCGCCGCCGACGATCATCACCCGGCGTGTGGGCTTGTCCATGCGGCGCATTTCCTTGAGCACCGTACGAATATTTTTTGTCGCAGCGATAAAAAATATTTCATCACCGTCTTCAACGACCGTATCTCCTTTAGGAATCAAAGGACTATCTTTGCGGAAAATCGCTGCAACGCGCGTATCCACATGCGGCATATGCTCGTGCAAAAAGCTCAGCGGCTGTCCCACCAGCGGCCCGCCTTTAAAAGCCCGCACCGCAACGAGCGAAGCCTTACCCTGAGAAAATCGCAGCACTTGCAACGCTTCGGGAAACTCAATCAGTTTGCTGATGTAATCTGTCAGAATCTGCTCGGGACAAATCGAAAAATCCACGCAGAAATTATCTTTATTGAAGAGCTCCGGCCTTGCCAGAAAATCGGCTGAACGTATGCGGGCAATGCGCGTCGGCGTATTGTAGAGACTCGCCGCCAGCTTACAGGCCACCATATTGACCTCGTCGCTTTGCGTGACCGCCAGCAGCATATCAGTATCGGCAATGCCGGCCTGTTCCAGCACCGAAGGGTGCGATGCATTTCCCACCAGCGTGCGAAGATCGAGGCGCTCCTGCAGGAGCGCCAGCTTGCCGCTGTCCGAATCAACCACGGTGATGTCATTGGCTTCGCTCACCAGGCTCTCCGCCACCGTAGAACCGACCTGCCCCGCACCCAGTATCAATATTTTCAAAGCATTATCCTTATTTTTCGGTCGCGTGCTGCGCGCGTATCCAGTCTTTCCACTCGTTGAACAACGCCTCGCTGCGTGCGGCGATCACGGAACGCTGCCAGATATCGCAAGAGGCGAAATCGTCGCTCTCGATACAACAGGCGTATCCGCCTGTTTCCGACAAAATCAGCATACCTGCCGCATAGTCCCACAGTTTTTGCCCGCCATGCAGATACAGATCGTAACGTCCGGCCGCGGTATAGCACCAGTCTAATGTGCTGGCGCCAAAATTTCGCTGTGATGCGTAGGGGGGCGTTGAAGCCAGTGTGCCGGCAAGTTTGCTGCTGAGGCGTTTGAGATCGACATTGGCAAGCGACTCGCTCATCGTGGCCGCAGTCACCCGGCCGAACAGTTTTTCACCGTTCAAATAGGCGCCTTTGCCCGCTTCCGCCGCAAACATCTCGTCGGCCACCGGATCGTACACTACGCCCAACACGCTGCGCCCCTCGCGCAACAAGGCAACCGACACGGCAAAATACGGCAGACCGTGCACAAAATTAGACGTCCCGTCGATCGGATCGACACACCACAGTCCTTCTTCCGCGCGCGCCCAAATCGCCTGCTGTTCTGCCTCGGGCATTTCTTCACCCAGCACAGGAACATTGCAAATCGCCTGCAACTTGCGGATGAGCGCGGTTTGCGTTGCAATATCCGCATCGGTACACAGACTGCCATCGCTTTTATGCTTGTGCGCCACCTTGAGATAACGCGGCATGATTTCTTCTGCTGCAACCAGTTTAACGGCGGCAATGGTTGCCCTGAGCAAGGCACTCATACCAAACGCACCTGTTTTCGACAGAATGTGCTTTTCCATTATTCGGTTTTCCATTTGATCGAACAGCCCATGCTGGCGATCTGCTCCTGAGGCCCGCGCCCGGTCTTTGCGACCTGCACCATCGCATCGTACAAGTCGCGCGGCGCATTCTCCACTGCCTCCTTGCGCGACGCATCCAGCCGCCCCCGGTATTGCAGCTCAAGATCGGCATTGAACCCGAAAAAGTCCGGTGTGCAGACCGCGCCGTAATCCTTCGCAATCTGCTGCGTCTCATCCCAAACATAAGGGAAGGGGTACGCAAATTCAGTTGCCACCCGTTTCATGTTGTCGAATGAATCTTCTTCATAATCGGCAGGATCATTCGACATGATGGCGATGGTGTTAATACCCAGCAGCTTTAATTGCCGCGCATCCCGCACCAGACGGTCGCGGATCGATTTTACATAGGGGCAATGATTACAGATAAACATCACCAGCAACCCGTTCGGGCCGCGCGCATTAGCAAGGGTGTAACGTACGCCATCCACACCCAACAAATCAAACTCTCGCGCCTTCCAACCGAAGTCGCACAGCGGCGGTTGTAAACTGACCATATCCTACTCCTGACAAAATTCCTGACATAAAACGCACGTTGCAATTCCTTGCAGCGGCGAGGCGGTATATTATCACGCCCATTCACCACTCATAGCCAGTTCTCATGCCACGTTTTTACTGCCCGCAGCCGATACCTTCACAAGGCGCATTCAATTTGCCAGCCGACGCATCACACCATGCCAGCCGTGTCTTGCGCCTGCGCGAAGGAGATGACGTACAGTTATTCGACGGTGCAGGGCGTGAATGTCACGGGGTCATCACAGAAATATCAGGCAAACAGGTGACGGTCGGTAACCTCGTCCAAATTGAGGCTGACCGCGAGTCGCCGTTGCACATCGTGCTGGCTCAGGCCTTATGCAGCAGCGAAAAAATGGACTGGGTCATCCAGAAGGCGACCGAATTGGGCGCCGCCGAAATTCAACCGCTCGCAACCGAGCGCAGCGTCGCCAGATTGTCGGCTGAGCGCGCGGCAAAGCGCACCGAACACTGGCAGCAGGTCGCCATCTCCGCCTGCGAGCAATGCGGACGCAATGTGTTGCCGGTAATCCACCCGCCGATGGAGATCGGCGCCTGGCTGCAATACATGGTTGAATCCAAGATGGACAAATACATATTGCTGCCGCAAGGCGCAAAATCCTTACAGGAGCAGGAAAAACCTCAAACTGGAGCAGTTTTGCTGATCGGTGCGGAAGGCGGCTTTACCCAAACCGAGAGCGACAGCGCGCTACGGTGCGGATTTACGCCGGCTCGTCTGGGCGCGCGAGTGATGCGCACCGAAACGGCCGCCGTAGCAGGGTTGGCGGTGCTGCAAACGCTGTGGGGCGATTTTTGCTAATTTACTGAAAGAATCACGATGCCCTATGTCAACATCCGTATCGCAGGCCCATTGAGCCGCGAACAAAAAGCCGCGATCGCAAGCGAAGTCACCGACACGCTCGAACGCATCGCTCACAAGCCGGCTTCTTATACCTATATCACCTTCGATGAGGTGGCAGAGGAAAACTGGGCTGTTGCAGGAAAATTACTCGACAGCGATGCATAACAAACAGGAATTAACCATGCATATCAATACCACCCCCGCCGATTTCGTTGCCTGGTTCCGCTCGGTGGCACCCTACATCAACAGTTTTCGCGGCAAGACTTTTGTCATCGCATTCGGCGGCGAAATGGTCGAAGATGGCAAATTCACCGCGCTGACACACGACTTTAACCTGCTCGCTGCCTTAGGCATCCGGCTGGTGCTGGTGCACGGCGCACGTCCGCAGATCGAACAGCATTCGGCGCGCAAAAATCTTGAAGACAATTACCATCAAGGGATCCGCCTGACCGATACGCAAACCATGCAATGCGTCAAAGAATCGGTCGGCCGCGTGCGCGTAGAAATCGAGGCGCTGCTCTCGATGGGGCTGGCGAACTCTCCGATGGCCAATGCCGACATCCGTCTGGCGGGGGGAAATTTCATCACCGCGCAACCGATCGGCGTAATCAACGGCGTAGACTTGCAGCATACCGGCTGTGTGCGAAAAGTGGATGTTGCCGCACTCAAAAACCGCCTCAACTTCGGCGAAGTAGTGCTGCTCTCTCCCCTCGGCTACTCCCCTACCGGCGAGGTGTTCAACCTGACGCTGGAAGACGTGGCCACCGCCACCGCGATCGCGCTGGATGCCGATAAACTGGTGTTTTTAATGGATACGGATGGTGTGCAGGGCGATCAGGGCGAAATCCTCAAAGAGCTCACCGTCGCTCAGGCTCAGTCTGAACTCGCTTCAAAACGCATCCAGAGCGACGACATCAACCTTTTCCTGCCCTGCGCAATCCGCGCCTGCGAAGCCGGTGTGGCGCGCACCCATTTGATCAGCCGCCACACAGACGGTGCCGTATTGCAGGAGCTGTTCAGTGATGATGGCATCGGCACGATGGTGGTTGAGTCCACACTCAACACGCTGCGCGATGCGTCGATTGAGGATGTGGGCGGTATTTTACAGTTGCTGCGACCGCTCGAAGAGCAAGGGATACTGGTCAGACGCTCTCGCGAACTGCTTGAGCAGGAAATCGAGCGCTTCGTGGTATTAGAACACGATCACCGCATCGTCGGCTGCGCTGCACTCTATCCGTTCCCCGATGAAGCCGCCGCAGAACTCGCCTGCCTGGCCGTAGATGCGCAGTGTCGCGACAAAGGCTATGGCGAGGCCATCCTCGATCACATGGCCGTGCTTGCCAAATCTCAGAAGCTCAAAAAACTGTTCGTGCTCACCACGCGCACCGCACACTGGTTCTTAGAGCGCGGTTTTATCGAAAGCCCTGTCACCGCACTGCCCGCACAGAAAAAATCGCTATATAACTATCAGCGCAAATCCAAGGTGTTCGTGAGAAAAATATAGGCAGGACTCATGCCGCAAGTGCATTCCCACGAAACGAGGGCGCTAAAGCGCCGGTTTCTGAGTGAAGGACTCAGGATTCAGTTATGGTTCGTTCCACGGCGCGACTTTCAGCAGCAACAGCATGCCGGGAATCGCCATCACGGCGCACAGCAGGAAAAATCCGCTCCAGCCCATAGATTCCACCAGCCAGCCGGTCGCCGCATTGGCAAAAGTGCGCGGCATCGCCATTAAACTTGTGAACAGCGCAAATTGCGTCGCGGTATAAGCCGGATGCGTCGTCCGTGCGATGAAGGCAACGAAAGCGACCGTACCCAATCCCACGCCCAGCGCTTCGAGTCCGATCACTACCGCAAGCTGCGTGCGCTCAAGCGCCCCGATCTCAGTATGATGCCCGACGGAGGCGAGCCAGGCAAATCCGAAAATCGCCAAAACCTGCACCACACCGAAAATCCACAAGGCGCGGTTGATGCCGATTTTCACCATCCACAGTCCGCCCAGCATCCCGCCGATCACCGCAGGCCACAGCCCTGCATTCTTGGCGATTAAACCGATGTCGGTCTTAGAAAACCCCATATCCAGATAAAACGGCGTGGCAAGCGCGGTGCACAGACTGTCGCCCAATTTGTAGAACAGCAAAAATGCCAGTATCAGCCCGGCACTCCGCCACCCCTGCCGGTTGATAAATTCCCGGAACGGTTCAACCACCGCCTCACGCAAGGTCTTGGGGGCGGCGGCAATTTGCGGTTCGCGGATGATCAGCGTCATCGCGATCCCCGGCAGCATGAACAGCGCCGTGATAATAAACACCAGATCCCAGGGCAAAAAATCCGCGAGAATCAGCGACAACGAACCCGGCACGAGTCCTGCGACGCGATAAGCGTTCACATGCACCGCATTGCCCAACCCCAGTTCCGCGTCGGACAAGAGCTCGCGGCGATAAGCGTCCAGCACGATATCCTGAGTCGCGCCCAGCACGGCGAGCAACGTTGCACACCAGGCGATGGTAGCGAGTTGACTGGCAGGAGAGAATCCCCCCATGGCAGCGATCACCGCCAAAAGGCCCAGCTGAGTTAACACCATCCAGCCGCGCCGGCGGCCCAGTACCGGCAGCGCATAGCGATCGAGAAACGGCGACCAGATGAATTTCCAGGTATAGGGAAACTGAATCAGCGCAAACAGGCCAATGGTTTTCAGATCGACGTGTTCGCTGCGCAACCAGGCGGGCAACAAATTAAACAGCAGATACAACGGCAGACCGGAAGAAAACCCGGTGAACACGCAGATCAGCATGCGGCGGGTGAACAGCTGCCTGAATACGCTCATACGCCGCGCTGAAAACGGTACACAGCCGTGCTGCCCAGCAAATTGGGCAGTAACCCAACCTCACGTCCGCCTGTCATCACACTGCGCGCGGAAATGTCCACGCAATACTTGCGGCAAAAACGCTCAAAATCATTGAGCGTACAGAGGTGAACATTGGGTGTGTCGTACCACTGGTAGGGCAGCTCGCGCGACACCGGCATATTGCCCAGCATCACGTTCATGCGGCTCTTCCAGTAACCGAAGTTAGGGAAACTCACGATGCCCACACTTCCGACACGCAGCATTTCTTTGATCAATACTTCGGTATGACGAGTCGCCTGCAGCGTCTGCGACAGAATGACGAAATCAAACGTATTGTCCTCGAAATCCGACAGACCCGAGTCCAGATCGTTCTGGATCACGTTCACGCCGTTGGCGATACAGGAGACGATATCCATATCGCTGATCTCCACGCCATAGCCGCGCACGGAGCGCGTCTCCTTGAGATAGCGCAGCAAACTGCCATCGCCACACCCCAGATCAAGTACCGACGCGCCTTTTGGTATCCACGCGGCGATCGCCGCAAAATCGGGGCGTTCTGCGGCTAAAGATTCGATGCTCATGCTGTCACCTCGTGATAGACATTGGCAAGATACGCGCGCACCACATCGAAGTAATGCGGGTGTTCCATCAAAAATGAGTCATGACCGTGGTTGGAAGTAATTTCAGCATAGCTGACCGGACGCTTGTTGTGTAGCAGCGGACGGATGATCTCGCGCGAGCGTTGCGGCGAAAAACGCCAGTCGGTGGTAAACGAAATCACCAGAAAGCCCGCCTTCGCGCGGGAAAAAGCCTGATTCAGATTGCCGCCGCTCAGATGCGCAGGGTCGAAATAATCGAGCGCCTTGGTCATTAGCAGATAGGTATTCGCGTCGAAATAGGCAGCGAATTTGTCGCCCTGATAGCGCAGATAGGATTCGATCTGAAATTCAACCTCGTAACCGTAGTTGTATTGTTCGGTGCGCAGGTTGCGACCGAATTTATCCGCCATCGCATCATCCGACAAGTAGGTGATATGTCCCAGCATACGTGCCAGTCGCAATCCCCGTGTCGGCACGACGCCGTGCTGATAATAGTTACCGCCGTGAAAATCAGGGTCGGTCAAAATCGCATTGCGCGCGACGTCATTGAAAGCGATATTTTGCGCGGTCAGGCGCGGCGCACTGGCGATCGCCAGCACATGCGCCACCCGGTCAGGGAAAGCTAACGACCACTGCAATGCCTGCATACCGCCTAAGCTGCCGCCGACCACGGCGGCAAAGCGGCGAATTCCCAGCATATCGGCCAGACGCGCCTGAGATTCGACCCAGTCCTCCACCGTGATTACCGGAAAACTCGCGCCATAAGGCTCACCTGTCTCCGGATTGATCGAAGAAGGTCCCGTTGAACCGTGACAACCGCCCAGATTGTTTAAACCCAGCACGAAAAATTTATCGGTATTGATCGGTTTGCCCGGACCTACCATGTTGTCCCACCAGCCGGTATTGTTCGGCTCGCCTTCATAGTGGCCCGCCACATGATGGTGCCCGGACAAAGCATGGCAGATCAAAATCGCATTGGACTTGTCTTCATTCAGTGTGCCATAGGTTTCAAACACCAGTTCATAGTGGGGCAACACCGCACCGCTGCGAAAGGTCAGCGGGGTGTCGAATACAGCGCGCTGCGCTTTTACGATTCCGACAGAATTAGCCAAAGCAACTCCAAATAAAAAACCCGTTTAGCTTAGCCAAAACGGGTTCCCTCGCTTTAGCTGGTATGTTTTAGCCACTATTGTAAATCGGTGATTTTCAATAGTGGCCTGTGCCCCGCAAGCTGATGTCAAATCGGCACAGTGCGAAGTTTCCGTGTTTTGGCAAGGGATGTCAATTTAAGCCCGCATTGCCACTAACGACATTAACGGCTCACTGCTGGATCTCGGATTTTTTAATAACGCCATTTCATACTATAACTATATGATTAAATATATATTTTTAATCATAACATCGAAAATACAGCTAATATAATCAACTGTTTGTACTGAAAAAATTGTTGTTCGAGAAAAAATGCAGCATAAATAGCCTTAACGGACCGGACAATTAGGCCGATAATATGCACGTTGTGCGCCACTTATCGACCGCGTTACAGCACGAACGCCCATGGATGCAACACCCTTACGATCATTACTATTAAGAGGAAATATTATGAAAAAACTGTTAGCGCTGTTGGCAGCAATTGCTCTATCCGGAATGACCATGTCGGCCACTGCCGGCGAATTTGGCGACCTGCGCACCAAATTAAGCGCAGCCCGCGAATCACTGATTTCCATGATGGTCAACAAGGACAAGCGCGGCCCTGAACAGCAAAAACTCGTAAAAGAAACTGCCAATGATGTCAGCGCTCAGCTCGCTAAAATGAAAGCGCCGGCAGGCAAGGATGCCCAGTTCAAGGAACTGGTTGAAACCTGGAAAGCTTTCAAGGAAACCCGTGAAAAAGAACTGGTGCCCGCCATCCTGAAGGGTAACGACGATGAAGCCAAGAAAATCGCCGGCGGCATTCAGAAGGAACGCATCACAAAATGCCAGACACTGGTCAGCGAACTAGATAATTAAAGCGTTTTTTGCACTGAGTGCAGACATGAATCAGCCGGCCAGCGTTGGGCCGGCTTTCATCAGGGATGAAAAAATGAACCTTTCAAAATTGAAAATCGGCGCCAAGCTTTGGCTGGGCTTTGGCCTGATCTTGTTGCTGGTCGTCATCTTATCGGCGCTAGTCGCCACAAAATTGTCCGGCATGAATCAGGATGCTGAAGGCATCGCATCAGATTTATCCAGCAAAGAACGGGTGAATGACATCAACACCGCCGTCAAAGACAATGCTATCTCCAGCATGGAAATGTTGTTAAATTCTGACAGCGGACTCAATGCTAAAATTATCAGCCAGATTGAATCACGCAACAACAATATATCTAGTCTGCTCGATTCGCTCAATCGCGATTTGGCAGATTCTGAACAAGATGCAAAACTGCTGGCCGAGATGAAAAAGCATCGCACCTTGTATGTCGCTGGACTCGACAAAGTGGTGACAATGCTAAAAAACGGCAAGCGCGAAGAAGCCAGCTATGTTGCCGGTGAAGAAATGATCCCGATGCTGGCACCCTTTCTCAAAGCCATCAAGAACCTCGATGACTATCAGACTGAAAAAGTAAACAATAGCAGCGCACAAATCAAGCACAATACCGACAGCATGCGCACGACCACGCTCCTTGTGGCAGGTATCGTTTTACTGCTGGGCGTGTTTAGCGCACTGGCGATCATCCGCTCAATCACAGCACCTCTCAAACAGATGCGCAACACCATCACCAACGTTGAAAAGAACGGCGATTTCACCCGGCGTATTGCACTTGATAGCAACGATGAAGTCGGGGAAACCGCCCATGCATTTGACCAACTGATGGGCAGCCTGCAACAAACCTTAGCAGAGGTGCTGCAAAGTGCCAATCAGGTTTCCGCATCCGCGCTCAGCCTGTCGCAAGCATCCAGCCATTTGGCCAGCAGCTCCTCAAATCAGAGCGCTGCCACCTCTGCCATGGCAGCCGCTGTTGAGGAAATGACCGTCAGCACCCATCAGGTCTCTGACAGTGCGCTCGATGCCCTGGGCATTTCCAGATTATCGGGCGAGCTGTCCACCACGGGCGCTGACATCATCAACAAGGCCGCGATGGAAATGTCACGCATCTCTGACACCGTCCGGGACACCTCGCGCACCATAGAAGACGTCGGCCAGAATTCCAACCAGATCTCATCGGTGGTCAAACTGATCAAGGAAATTGCAGATCAAACTAACCTGCTGGCCCTCAATGCGGCAATCGAAGCGGCACGTGCGGGCGAGCAGGGGCGCGGTTTTGCGGTGGTCGCCGATGAAGTTCGTAAACTGGCCGAGCGCACCGCACAAGCCACTCAGGAAATTTCACGCATGATAGACCTGGTGCAGCAAAGTGCACATGCGGCGGTGGATGCGATGGGCAACAGCGTCAATGAAGTCAACAGCGGTGTCGCGCTGGCCAATCAGGCGGGCGCGACGATTGTTCAGATCAGAGAAGGCGCCGAGCACGTGGTTCGCGTGGTCAATGACATTTCAACGGCGTTGAGCGAACAGTGTCTGGCCAACAATCAGCTGTCCAATCAAGTTGAAAAGGTCGCGCAACTCACCGAGGAAAATAGCCTGGCTGCCACTCAGACCTCCACCGAGTCCGAGAATCTAAAAGGGCTGGCAAGCTCCATGCAACACGCCGTGGGGCGCTTTAAAATATAGCAGAACAGCGGAGAGGATTATTTTTCGGCCAGCGCACAGGCGTCGAATACAATCCCCTCCCAGCCTGTCACGCTGAAATTGCGGATATTCTGATGATCCGTGCCATCAGGATGCTTCAATACATCGTCCCGATAGTAAGTACCAAAACAATCCAGAGTTTGCTGCTGAGACAGTCCGTGCAGACCGGCAAACGAAAACAACTTGCACGAGCCGGAATTTGTGCCCGCCTGATTGACCAGATTGCCGTTGCGAAACGTCACGGGGGTAAATTCATACAGCGCATCGATTACAGCCATCGTATCGGGAAACTCAACCTGCCCGGGAGTATCGCGCAGTTTTTGTAAAAAATCACTCAATTTCATACGCTGGTTCCTTATTAAAAAACAAACGCTGTTATGCAGTTTTTGCATCAACAGCGCTTCAAATGCGTCGACGGGAATGCAGCCCCGGCTTTTTTGTTAAGTCGATGAGATAGCTTATCCGACTACCGTGCAGTTGCGTCCTGATGCCTTAGCCGCATACAGACGGGTGTCGGCCTGATGCAGCATCGCCTCGGTGCTGTCAAGATTCGCATTGTCGGTCAAGCCGATACTCACTGTCAGTTGCAGCGATTTACCCTGCGCATGCATCGGTTGTGCCGCGACATGCCGACGCAGCCGCTCGGCATAGGTATAACCCGCGTGAACGTCGCTGTCAGGACAAATCACCATAAATTCTTCGCCACCCAAACGGCACACGACGTCCTGCTTGCGCGCGGCCTGTTGCAAGCTGACTGCCACCAGCTTGAGCGCCTCATCACCCAGCTGATGCCCATAGTTGTCGTTGACCGTCTTGAAGTGATCAATATCGACCATCATGCAGCACACCGGACGTCCCGCCCGCATCGCGATTGCCCATTCCTGCTCAAGTCGCTCCATGCCGTAACGGCGATTGGGCAGCCCCGTCAGCACATCGGTCAGCGCCAGCGTTTGCAGACGCTTGTTGGACAGAGCCAGTTCATCAGCAAACTGACGCAATTGCAAACGGTCTTCTTCCTGCGCCTCCTGCATCTGCACGATGCGTTGCGCTGAACGTAACCTTGCTGCCAGCACTTTAGGATTGAGGGTTTGGACAGATAATCGTTGGCGCCCGCTTCAAACGCTTCAATCAGCCTGTCCGTGCTCTCCTGCGCCGTCACGATAAACACATAAATTTTGTGCCACTCCGGATTTTTGCGCAGTTCGCGACAAAACTCGATGCCATCCATCTCAGGCATCATCCAGTCGCTGATGATCAGTTGCGGCGGAGAAGCTTTGAGGCACTCCAGCGCCTCACGACCATTGCATGCGGTCGTCACGGTATGGCCAGATTTCTCCAGCAGCGTCTTGTACAGCAGACGGATCGCGCGATCGTCATCGACCAGCAAAATGCGCAACTTAAAACCGACAGGTAAGCTGCCCGGCAATGCATCCAGCCCCAGCAACTCGCTTGCCATCGAGTCCGCGTTGAGCATTTCCTCGAAAGGCGGCAACGCCGGCACGAAAATCCCTAGCAAGGCACTCCATTCGCGCAGCGATGCGATCACCCGATCACCGATTTCAATCAGCGTGCCGCTCTCAATGCCGACCCGGGTTGCCAGCAGCATCAGCCTTGGAATCAACCGGTAGCGCTCACTCGCCTCCGCTGTGCAAACTGCCGCCAGCCGGTCTGAAAAATGCATCAACTGCAAAAAACGCCAGTTGCGCTCTCCCTCGTGAAACTCGCTCGCTTCGGGATGTTCGATATGCAGACTGATTTCCTGAAACAACTTCGGCATACCCCAGTCGGCGAGCATCCCTGCGGTAATTTGATTGTGATCGATGCCAAAGGCGGCATGCTCCGCGCCCGTCAGATTATCTGCAGTCAGCACGCCGGCATACTCTGCTGGAAAAACGGCCGCCAGCGCAAGACGGCCAATCTGTGAGAGCAATCCGAGCAAAAAAGCCTCGTCGGCCACGCCAACCTGCATATTTGCCACAATCTGCTGCGCGGCAATGCCCGTACAAACCGAGTGCGCCCAGAACTTCTGATAATCGAAACCGGCGCAAGCGCCACTGCGGTGTGCGTCCACCAAAGACAGACTCAGCGCCAGCTGGCGCACCGATTTGATACCCTGTATGGTTACCGCATCCGTGACAGAAGCGATGGGACGGCTGCCGCGATGGGTGAGCAGATTGGCAACTTTAACAATATTGCCCGCCAGCACCGGATCGCTGCCGATCAGACGGGCAATTTGTCCGATAGTGGTGTCATCACGGTCAGCCAGCTGAATGATCTGAAGCGCGACCCCGCGCGGTGAGGGCAAGTTGCCGTGCGCCTTGAATGCTTCAAATTGCTGATCAACCGCTTTACTCATAGATCCCCGTTAAATTTGCACTCATTTCGCCCAGCGCGATGTGCACGCCCCCGAAGCCGGCAGGCAAATTCAAGGATGAGTACGTCAAACCGATCATATCTGAAGCCGCAGGCAAAAGAAAGCATGCATCATCCTGCAGCCACCTTGAACAGCGCAAGTGTTGTAATTCGGGCAACAGCATGGTCAACAACCGGCAGCGGATACGTTTTGCCAGCCAGCACACCGCAACGCTGCTGTTCAGCCACCGGCATCAGCCACGGCGCATGGATCCACTTGTCAGGACACCCTGCCAGCTCAGGCACATAGCGACGGATAAAGCGCCCTGCGGCATCAAATTTCTCCGACTGTGTAACGGGATTGAAAATACGAAACCAGGGCTGTGCATCACAGCCGGTGGAGGCAGCCCATTGCCAGCCGCCGTTATTGGCCGCCAGATCAAAGTCAATCAGATGCTGCGCAAAATAACGCTCACCCCAACGCCAATCAACATGCAGATCCTTGACCAAAAAAGAGGCGGTCACCATACGCAGTCGATTGTGCATATAGCCGGAGCCATTAAGCTGGCGCATTGCCGCGTCAATCAGAGGATAGCCGGTACGCGCTTCGCACCAGGCAGCGAATTTCCCTTCCTCATTCGGAAAACGGATGTCATTGAACTGCGCCTTGAAAGCGTCGCCTTGCGCGAGTTGCGGATGATGGTGCAACTGCATCTGGTAAAAGTCCCGCCAGATCAGTTCTGACAGCCACACCTGCCCACCCGCACCACCTGAATAATAGGCCGAGGATGCCACCCGGCGGATAGAAATCGTGCCAAAGCGTAAATGTACCGATAAATACGACACGCCTTTGACCGCAGGAAAATTGCGCGCCTCAGCGTAGGCATCGATGCGACTGACAAAATCCTCAAATAACGCTGCCGCGCCCGACGCACCGGCAGGTAAAGCCTGCACATTAAGTTTTCCGGGTAAAAACCCTAACGATGCCAGCGCCGGCAAAGCCTGTGGGGCTAACTTAGCCAGCGATGAAAAATACCGTTCTGCAGGATAGGCGCGCAGATAAAAATCATCCAGCTTTTTAAGCCACGCATTCTTGTAGGGGGTAAATACGCTGTAAGGCGTGCCGCCGCCGGTTAAAAGCTCCGATTGCTCGAAAATTACCTGATCCTTGTACTGATGAAAATCGATGTCAGATAGCGATGCTGCCACTGCCGCATCCCGCTGCGCCGCCAAAGGTTCATAGTCACGATTACAAAATACCGCCTGCACCTCCAATTCGCGCGCCAGACGCGGAATGAGCTCGACCGGATTGCCATGCAAGATTTGCAAGGTACTGCCCTGCTGCTGCAGGGCAACATTCAATTCGTAAAGACTGTGCCAGATGAATTCCACCCGGCGATCCTGTTTGTCGGACAACGCATCCAGTATTCCGCTATCGAACACGAATACGCAGTGTACAGCTCGGCTATTTTTCAGTGCGTGATACAGAGCCGCATGGTCATCCAGACGTAAGTCGCGGCGAAACCAGCAAATCGAATGGTTATAGCATTGCATAGAAATTTTATCGCTTTGTGTTTGAATTATCAGGTTAACACCCCGCACCTGACTCTGAGGGGTATTCTGAATCAGAAATCACGGCTGAAAAAATCGGTATACGACACCATGTCCAACGCCGATTAAAAATATCCCCTCTTAAGCCGTTCAGTGATTTTCTCAACCGACAGCGGCATATCATAGCAGTAGCCTTAAATAATTTTTGCGCCAATTGAAATCAGAAAATCTCGCTGCGCCAGCGGTTCAACGCCCTCAACCTCCACGTCGACGTTCAGGCTCTCGCCCAGTGTCAGGATCGTCTTCACGATGGCAGCATCCTGAATACTTCCACGAAGCTTTTATCGATTTTGAAACAGCTGATCGGGAATTTTTTAAATGGCCTAGCGACGAATACCCAGTGCCGGAATCGTCAATGGACAGCGTGACCCCCATCTCACGTAACTGCTTCAACACCGGCGCGACCTCACTACCGCGTTCCAGCGCACCTTCGGTCAGCTCAGTCTCAAGACAATCAGCCGTCAAACCAAATAGCGCCAAAGTTCGCTGCACATAATCTGCCACACCTGCATCGAGCTGCGAGTATGCAACGTTCACCGCCACCGTGGGATAAGTCACTCCGCTTAATTTCCAGACTGACATTTGCTGACAGGCCGCCTTGATGACCCTTCGCCACCCTGATTGATCAGGCACTTCATCAAGACAGAGCAGTCCGCCATGCGGCTGAAGCGCACCTGAATAGGCCAGCAGCTCAGCTTCGCAATCCCTCACTCTTCATCAGTCCCGCTTGCATCATCTACCTTGCCTTGTACCCTTTGAGCCCGCGCCGTCATCAACAAGCCCAGCCGGGTAGGCCTGCGATATGTCAGCTCAACCGGAATATCAGCCCCTACTTCAACTGGCTTGACTTCACTACGCGGCACCCCTCTGGAGATACCCCAGCTACGATTTTTCCGGTCAAGATCAATCGAATTATCAGACATGTGATTTCCCGTTACTGATAAACAATTCGACAAATTGGTTCGGATCGACAGGCCGGCCAAGCAGATACCCCTGCCCGCTCTGACACCCCATTTCACGCAGCATGATCAGCTGCTCTTCAGTTTCGATACCTTCAGCGATGGTCTGCAACTTGAGCGCGACACTCACGCCATGAATGGCCGTCGCGATCCCTTTGTCGCTCTCATCAGTCGTGATCCCGTCGATAAACTGATTCGGTATCTTCAAAAACGAAATCGGAAATGATTTCAGATAGGACAAGGAGGAGTAACCGGTACCGAAATCGTCAATCGCAATGGGAATCTCTTCAAGCTCGATTTTATGCAGTTTGACCGAGATATCCTCGCTGCTGTTGACCAATGTCCGTTCAGTGATTTCAATCCCCAGCGAGCCTGAGGGCAGGCGGTGCTTTTGCAGTTGCCTCGTAATAATCGCAAGCAGTGGCTGACGTGCCAATTGGCGGGGCGCCACATTCACAAACAAAGTGCCGGGCAATGGCGTATCCGCTTTGCGCCACAGGTGCAATTGCCGTGCAGCCTGCTCGATCACCCATTCACCCAACTCGAGAATCAAATCGGACTCTTCGGCAATCGGGATAAACTCGTCAGGCCCGACGATGCCGAACAAGCTGCTTTGCCAGCGCAACAAAGCTTCTGCACCGATCAGTTCGCCGGTTTGCAGATTGAATTCAGGCTGATAGACCAGTTTGAGTTCATTGGCCTCTATCGCCTTGTGCAGCGCATTACCAATCTCGATGCGATGGTTGATTTTCTCCTTAAGATCCGAGGTAAAAAACTGATAGCTGTCCTTGCCCTTGTCTTTAGCCTGATACATC
Organism: Gallionellales bacterium GWA2_54_124; assembly: GCA_001801025.1. Classification (GTDB taxonomy): domain Bacteria; phylum Pseudomonadota; class Gammaproteobacteria; order Burkholderiales; family Gallionellaceae; genus Gallionella. Next base: position 297,081 of record MGWO01000003.1, on the reverse strand, counting down.
GCCGAATCGGCATTTTTAGTCAGCGTCTCAATATCATCAGCATCCTTCGGATAGACCGCAATCCCGATACTGGCGGAGACAAATACCTGCTGCTCCTTGATCAGATAGGGTTTGGAAACATGATCCAGAATGCGCTGCGCAGTATTGGCAATCTGCGTTTCTGACACATCATCAAGCAGCACGTTGAATTCATCGCCACCTATTCTGGCGACCGTATCCTCGGTGCGGACACACAACCCGAGTCGCTCGGCCACTTGTTGCAACAGGACGTCGCCGTAATCGTGCCCTAGGTTGTCGTTTACATTTTTGAAATTGTCCAGATCGATGAACATTAGCGCAAATGTACCCCCGTGGCGCTGAGCACGTGCAAACGTTTGCGCCATCCGCCCCCTGAGCTCATTGCGGTTGGGCAGCGAGGTCAGCTCATCGTGAGCAACCATATATTCGAGTCGCCTCTGCGCAGCTTTGATCAGCGTAATATCGGAAAAAATAGCGATGTAGTTGGTCACATGACCGTGCTCATCGCGCAGCGTGTGTATGGTCAGCCATTCAAGATAATGCGTACCATCCTTGCGCCGGTTCCATAACTCACCCTGCCACCATCCGTGCTGATTGATCTCCTGCCACATGGCGCTGTAAAACGCGTCTTCATGCTTACCTGAGCTTAGTAAGCTCGGATTTTTGCCGATTACATCCGCTTCATCGTAGCCTGTCATTCTGACAAAGGCATGATTCACTTTAACGATATTTTGGTGGCAGTCAGTAATCATCAGGCCTTCACTGGCCGCATCAAAAAACTTAGTCGTCAGCTTCTTCTGTTCATCGAGTTCGCGACGTGCCGTCACGATAATCACCTGACTGCACACGGCACCGACCGACCCTTTTTCGTCATTGATCGGGTAACAAATAAAGGATAACCAGTGCTGTTGATCGCCGATCAAGATGCGCTCTTCCGCCTCGACACGATTTTTTTTGTGCAGCACATCAAAGTGCAGCTTTTCAAACAGCACAGCGATATTTTCAGGAAATATCTGCGTATCGGTATTACCGATCACACTGCCCGGCGTCAGCGCAAAGATATTTTCAAAAGCATTGTTGACGAACTGATAACGACCCGCCGGATCTTTGATGCTGATCAGCATAGGAGAATTCTGCATCACACCTGTCAGGCGGTCTTTACTGGACAAAATTTCCTGTTGAGCCTCCATCAGTTCAGTCTGATCGATAAAGGTGACAATCACGCCACCCAAAGTCTGATCCTGCGAGGTATAAGGAAAACACAGTACGTTGTAATGTTTACCGCCGAAACTCATCTGCTTTTGCCGCTTGATGCCGTCTGACATGGCAAGCTTAGCCGTCTCGAGCACATCGATGACCGGAACCGCAAGACCCGGGATGGATTTTCCCAGCGTGTGAACGCTAAAACCGAACAGACTCCCAGCTTCTTTGTTGTAACGCTGCAAACGCAGCTCCTGATCGAGCAGAATCAGCGAAAATCCCGTACTGTTTTGCAGATTTTCCAGCTCCGTATTCACCAGACTCAGTTCACCGCCTTTGACGATCAATTCCTCATTGACGGTGGTGAGTTCTTCATTCGTGGACTGAAGCTCTTCATTGGACGCTTCCAGTTCTTCATTGGACGATTGCAACTCTTCATTGGCCGCCTGCATCTCTTCATTGAGCGCCTGCAACTCCTCGTTCGACGTTTCCAGCTCTTCGATGACCGTTTGCAAATGCTCCCGGGTGGCGATCAGCTCATCTTCCAGCTCATTGTTATTAACTGGCATCCTGTCCTCAGGATGAACTTCGCCAGGTTCTGCCGCCAGCGAAATAAAACTGATCAGAAACAGCTTCTGGTCATCGCGGGAGGCCACCGGATGCACTTCGATCTGAACGCTCAGACCCGCACTGTGCTTGACCGGCCTGATCCGGCCCATCGCATTAGTACGTTTGAGTTCAGCGTGGTGAACCAGCGTCTGCACTTCAGTGCGCCATTCGCGGCGCAGCAACTGCGCCAGATTCAGCTCTAGCTTGCCGGCCGGAAAATGCAGATAGCTTTGCATGTCGCCGTGCACTTCGACAATATCCATATCTCGATTGATCAACACACTGGGCGGCGCATAAATCTCGGACAACGCTTTTTGCAGGCGACTTTCCGGCTTGCGCGCCGTGCGCTCTGCGATCGTGATCGGCTGCTTTACCCCCGCTTCCTGACTGGTATAGAGAGGAATAGGAATCATCTGATCCTTAGAAGCTACCCGTACGAAAATACGCGCCTCCTTGCTGACCGGTGAAAACAGATTATCCTGATGCACGATGCTCTCAGATTTGCCAAGGAACAAATACGCAGCAGGACGCAGCGCAAAATGAAAAATCGACAACACTCTTGTTTGCAGCAGCGGCTGAAAATAAATCAGCAGGTTGCGACAACTGACCAGATCCAGCCGTAAAAACGGCGGATCTAGCACCAGATCCTGACGGGCAAATACCACCATATCCCTTATCGGACGCGCGATTTCATACGTATCTGCGTGTTTGCTGAAATAGCGAGCTGTGGTGTCTGCGCTGACTTCAGTGAGCGAACTTTCGTTATAGATGCCCTTGCGCGCAACCGCCATCGCATCCATGTCGATGTCGGTGGCAAAAATCTGAATGCGATAATCGCTCAGTTTGCTGCCTAAAATATCCGACAGCAAAATCCCGATGGAATAAGCTTCCTCGCCCGTCGCACAGGCCGGAACCCAGATACGGATTTCATCGCCAGTCTGTTTCAGGGCGACGATGTCCGCCAGTATTTTGCGCAGGCCTTCAAAACTATTGCGATCGCGGAAAAACGCGGTAACCGAAATCAGAATATCTTTGCTAAGCTTATTGAGCTCATCCGGATTTTTGCTGCAATAATCAAAATAGGCCGCCAGATTGTTCAGCCGGTTAGCCGCCATGCGGCGCTCCACGCGACGAGACAGCGTAGCTTCTTTGTAGCCCGAAAAATCAATTTTGGAGTGCTTGTACACCATCTGCAGCAAGCCCTTCATGGTCGCCGGCGCATTCTCCTGCTTGGTTGCGCGATTGATCAGCCCGTGCGCACGTGCAATTGCGGTGATTTCCTCTGCGATACCGCGGCAGGTCAGCACCCATTCGACGCAACCTGTACTGATTGCCGCCTGCGGCATCCCGCTGTATTTGGCCGCTTCCGGATCCTGTGCAAATGTAAAACCGCCCGCCGCCTTGATCGCAGCAATACCCGCCGCGCCATCGGAACCCGTCCCTGACAGAATCACGCCGATGGCATCCTCGCCTTTTTCTTCGGCCATCGAATTAAACAAAGCGGTGGCAGAGGGCTTCGGCATCACCGTCTTTCCCGGCACCAGAAGCCGCATCACGCCGTCTTTCAGGATAATATTCCAGTTGGCCGGTGTGACATACACCACATTGGCCAGCGGAATTTCGCCGTCCTCGGCATCCTTGACCAGCATGGACGTTTCGCGCGCGAGCAGGGGCACCATCATGCTGCGGTGGGTCGGCGATAAATGCTGCACGACAATATAAGGGACACCGAGATCATCCGGCAGCGAACCAATCAAATCGGACAATGCCTCCAGCCCCCCGGCTGACGCGCCGATACCGACAATGAAATTGCGCTCTTCAACCGGCGCCACAGGAATTTCCGCTTTTACCGCCGGCTTGCGAGGTTTTCTGGGTTTTTTACTGGCCATTTCGGCAATAAAATTGCGCTCTTCTGCCGAAGAATCGATCGGTAATTCAGCTTTTTCCTTGATACGACGGATGACGGGCAAGACAACGCCGGTTTGATCTTTTGCCATGATAAATTGGTGCGATAATAATTTCCTTATCGTAACCGAGGCAATTCTTGCTAGATATTGGAGAAACCCTTGTTTTATCCTAAGGGTTTCCCTTAGACGATATTTCCCTTATAAATCAGCATATAAATCTTAATCAGTGCTCTGCAGTTATCCAGTGCGTCGCGTAACGCATCAAATCAGCCCCGTCTTTTAAATGCAATTTGGCGCGAATGTTTGCGCGATGCGTCTCTATCGTTTTAATGCTGCGGCTAAGCAAACTGGCAATTTCCTGACTGCTGTGCCCCGAGCCTATCAGGTGCAACACCTCAAATTCACTGGGCGTGAGCGTGTTAATCAGCAACTCCACTTGCGAGTTTCCGGTCACGAAACGGTCCATCAGTTTGGTGTACATGGGCTGACTGAGATAAAAATTACCCTTGAGCACTTCACGAATCGCAGCGATCAGCACCTCCCCCGGCTCCTGCTTCATCACATAACCGCGCGCACCTGAACGCAACGCACGCTCGGCGTAAACCGTTTCATCGTGCATAGATACGACGAGTACGGGCAGCGCGGGAATCAAGATGTGCATGCTTTTGATCAGCTCGAAACCGGATAGCGTTTTGAGCGACAAATCCACCAAAACAATGTCCGGATGGTGTTCAGATTCGAGCAGCGCGACAGCCTCTCCGCCGTCCTCAGCCTCAGCTGAGACCTCCATATCCGGCTCAGCATTGATCAGCATCGCCATACCATGCCGCAACATGGCATGGTCATCCACCAGCATCACCTGCGTCTTCAAAAACGACATGAAATCACCCTCTCCGTATGTCCACCCGCACTTCCGTTCCACCTTCAGCCCGGCCCAAAAAAGCCAACGTCCCTCCCAACTCCTTGACCCGGTATTGCATAATCTTAATCCCCATCCCGCCGGTCGCGCATTCTGCTTTTTCTTCGAAGCCACGCCCGTCGTCGAATATTGACAAACGCATACCCTCACTATCAGAGGCAAATTGGATAATCAGTGTTTTCGCCTTACCATGTCGAACGGCATTGCTGACAGCCTCCTGTGCAATCCGGTAAAGATTCAGCGCAAGCGTTGCATCGTCAAGCCACACATCAGGGCTTGTACACACAAACTCGCAGCCGATCTGATAATTGATGCCGACTCTTGCGGCCAAGGCCTGCAACGCAAGAATCAACCCGCTTGCCTCAATCTCGAAGGGAAGCAGGCCTTGCGCCAGCTGTTTACATTGCATCACGGCACTTTGCGCCTGCACTGCAATCAATGCGGCAAATTTAGCTGCATCTGCACTGCCTGATGACTGGATCATTTTTTCAAGCGCACTGGCCTGATAGGCAATCGCCGCCAACTGCTGACCGAGATTGTCATGCAACTCCTGACCGAGTGAGCGCTGACGTTCTTCTGCCACGCTCACCAGCGCGCGCTCAAGCAGCTTTCGCTCAGTAATATCGGTCAAAGAGATCCGCAAAAAAGGGGCTCCCCCAACTTGCAGGCAATCGAGCAAGGCATGAAAAACAGAACCATCACGCCTGCGAAAAGCGAGCTCGCAGCTCTGCCGGTCGGCACGTTGCGCCATGAACACAAAATGGTGTTGCCAACGGTCACGATCTTCAGGAGCGATTAGACGGTCAAAACGACTCTGCAGCAACTTGCTGCGCACGGCGCCCAGCAGTTCCGCAGCCGTATCGTTAACTTCAGAAATCAGCCCGTTACGAGCAATAGCCAGATAGCTAATCGGTGCATGATGATAAAGATCGGCATACAGCGCTGCATAACTGGCGCGAGACTCTTCCAGAGCAATATTCGAATGCCGCAAATCGTCGTTCTGCATTTCCAGCTCTATCTGCTGCAATTGCAACTCGTGCAGCATCTGCCGATCGACTTCCGACGTGGCCGCCCCACCGAACAACTGCAAGTCGGAAGTCAAGGCTTCCGCGCGCTGACGCAGCACTTTACCCTCAGTCATTCCCACTCCTCACGGTCCAGCTTCACCACACCACCTCATGCGTTCAATTTATCCAGCAGCTCGCGTATTTTCATCGGTTCTTCGGTACGCAATATTTTTTGTGTCAGCGAAGCGATTTCCGGCAGGCAAGTCGACAAGACCCGCTGCTTAATGGCGGGCACTTGAGCCGAAGACATGGAAAACTGCCGCAGCCCCATGCCCAAAAACAACCGGGTATAGGCCGCCTCGCCCGCCATTTCGCCGCACACCGACACCGGCACCTGTAATTTATTTGCTGTGCCGATCACATGCGATAACAGGTGCAACACGGCAGGATGCAGCGGATCGTACAGATGCGCCACCTCCTCATCGGTGCGGTCAATGGCAAGGGTGTACTGAATCAGATCGTTGGTGCCGATAGACAAAAAATCCAGCCGTTTGGCAAACACACCCAGCGATAATGCGGCAGCGGGAATTTCAATCATGCCGCCTATCTTAACCGCTTTGTCGTACGGAATGCCCTCATCGTCGAGTGCAGACTTGGTCGCATTGATAAATTGCAGCGTCTGGTTGATTTCAGACACGGACGACAACATCGGAATGAGGATTTTGACATTGCCGTAGTGAGTCGCGCGGAGCAGCGCACGCAGTTGCGTACGGAATAACTGCGGCTCGGCCAGACACAGTCGGATGGCACGCAAGCCCAGCGCCGGATTACTGGACACTTGCGTCGCGCCCTTAATTTGCTTGTCCGCACCCAGATCAAAGGTACGAATGGTGACGGGCAGCCCCTTCATACCCGCTGCCGCCGCACGATACGCCTCGAACTGTTCTTCCTCATCGGGCAACTGATCGCGGTTCAAAAACAGAAACTCGCTGCGGAACAGACCGACACCGGTCGCGCCGTTTTCCTTAGCTTCCACGATATCTTCCGGCTTTTCGATGTTTGCATGCAGCTCAATCGCTGCGCCATCCAGCGTGTTGGCGCGCGCGGAGCGCAGACGCTTGAGCTTTTTTCGCTCGAGCTCCCACTCGCTTTGCAGCAACTTGTATTCGGCCAGTATGGCTTTGCCCGGATTGACGATTAAGACGCCCTGCTCGCCATCGAGGATCAGTAGATCGTCTTCATAAATCAGTTCCCGCGCATGGTGCAAACCGACCACGCAGGGCGTATTCAGGCTGCGTGCCACGATGGCGGTGTGCGAGGTTGCACTGCCGGCATCGGTGATAAAGGCCGCATATTGCTGCGGTTTGAACTGAATCATGTCCGCAGGACTCAAGTCATGCGCGACCAGTATCGTATCGATATCGTGGCGCAGATGCGTCGGCTGATGCCCCGGCTGCCCCGAGAGTTGTTTGAGCAACCGTTCAGCGACCTGCTTCACATCGGCCTGACGCTCACGCAAATAAGCGTCCTCGAACTCATCGAACTGCGCGGCCAGCGCATCGGTCTGCACCTTGATCGCCCACTCGACGTTGCAGTTTTCGCGCTCCACCATCTCGCGCGGCCCCGCACTCAGCAGCGGGTCGTCCAAGATCATCTGGTGCAGTTCAAGAAAAGCGTCAAACTCGGCCGCTGCATAACTGGGCCGGTTGCTGCGCAGACTGGAAAACTCGTTCCGGGTCGCAAGCAAAGCGGCATCAAAACGCGCGATTTCCTCTGCGATGAACTGTTTAGGTAAAACGTAATGCGCTACTTCCAGCGAACGGTGCGAGAGCAAATGGGCATAACCGATCGCAATGCCGCTGGAAACTGCGATGCCGTGCAGTGTAAAGCTCATTCGCCTTCCCCGAAATAATCATTGATCAAATCCAAGATCGCCTGCATCGCGGCGGCTTCGTCGTCACCTAACGTTTCAATGGTGATGGTCGTGCCTTTGGCGGCCGCCAGCATCATCACGCCCATGATGCTCTTGGCATTGACCCGGCGGTTGTTGCGCGACAGCATGACTTCGCATTTGAAACTGCCGGCTAACTGGGTGAGTTTGGCCGACGCGCGCGCGTGCAGGCCGAGTTTATTAATGATCAGTGCGTCTTGCTGCATGCTAGTGCTCCATATGAACGATACATTCGCGGCCGCCTTCGAATGCGAGATTGGCCAACTCAGTCAGGTTTTTATTCGTCGTGCTCACCACGCGCAGCAGCATCGGCAGGTTCACACCGGCCACCCCCTCGACCCGCTCCGCATGGCATAACCGTCTGCCGATATTGCTGGGCGTCGCGCCGAACACATCGATCAGAATCAACACACCGCTGCCGCTGTCGAGTTCTTTAATCAACTCCTCGCCCTCCGTCAGCTTATGCTGCGGATCATCATCGCACCACACCGACAACACGCGCAGATTTTTGGGTATCTCGCCGAACACATGCTTTACACAATCCGCCAGACAATCGCCCAGCCCGTTATGCGTGACCAGTAAAATTCCAACCAATTCACTCTCCCCTATTCAACCTGAACGTTTATTTTTTTATCGGTGAATTCTAGCCGTTTATGCATACCCTGAGTCATGTGAATCGCACCCGTTGCATCGACGATCATGACATCCGTCAGCTCCATGCGGACGGCCGCTGCCCGCCAGCCCTGCGCTCCGCTGATAAACACGGGCTTGGAGGCTGCATCGGACAGTACGCCGGCATGAGGGCCTCGCGTCAAAATCGTCACCGCCTGTACGCCCTGCATCGGATACCCGATGCGCGGATCAATCAGGTGGCAGTAACGCGTACCGTTCAGCATAAAATACCGCTGATAATCCCCCGAAGTTCCGATCGCCTCACCGTCTTGTAACGTCAGTGCGGCCAGCGCACCGGCCTTACGCGGATGCTGAATCCCGACCCGCCAGGGCTGTTTGCCGTGCTGGCCCAGGGCCAGAATATTCCCGCCGATGTTGATCAGCGCGTGGTGAATATCCTGTTGTTTGAGCAGCAGGGCGGCGCGATCCAGCGCATAGCCCTTGGCATAGCCGCCCAGATCGAGCTGCACTGCCTTATTCGCGCTTCGCACCGCAACCCCCGCTCCTGATGGCGCATAAGACAGATCGCTCATCTTTGGATGAGACGCAATCAACTGTGCAATCTGTTTTGCGTCCGGCTCGAGCGGTTTAAATTCATCGGCATGAAATCCCCACACCTTCACCAGATTTCCGATTGCCGGATTAAACAGCCCTTCTGACTGTATTGAAACGGATGCTGCATCCTGCAACATCGCAGCCAGTTCCTGCGACACCACCTGAGACTCGCCCCGCGCGATCGCCGCATTCAATTCGCTCAGTTCAGAAGGCTTCCAGGCGTGCAAGCGTTCATGCAGACGCTGAAATTCGTGCATCACGGACGCCGCCGCCTGCTTGGCACGGGGCTCCGCTTCACCGTAAACCGTCACTTCGACCAGCGTGCCGAACACATAGCCCTGCTCCTGATATAGCGGCTCTTTGCCACAGGAAACCAGCAGACAAAAAACAGGCAACAGCAGGAGAAGTTTGGCAAGCCTGTACCACATTGCCATACCGCAGCGATCCTCGATCCTCAATCCTCGGTCCCCTCCAGTTCCAGGGAGGCAGCCAGCAAGGCCAGTCGCGCCACCACGCCGTAAGCATAGAAGCGGTTCGGCGTATCGTCCGGCCCGCAATCGGGATTGGGCAAGGTGCAGCAGGATTCAAACGCCAGCGGCACGAAGTGCATGCCCGGCGCATTGAGATTTTCATCGACGCCGCGCCCCGTGTGTACGCGATAAAAGCCGCCGACCACCGAATGATCTATCATATACACGACCGGCTCAGCCACCGCCTCGTTGATATTCTCGAAGGTATACACCCCCTCCTGCACCAGCACATCGTGCACCTGCAAACCCTCTTTAATCACCGACATCTTGTTGCGCTGACGTCGGTTCAGGCCGGTAATTTCACTGGCATCCTTAACCGTCATAATCCCCATGCCATAGGTTCCGGCATCGGCTTTAACGATCACGAAGGGATCATGTTTTACGCCGTATTCAGCATATTTCAGGCGCATTTTCTGCAACACCTCATCCACCCGGGCCGCAAGACACTCCTCGCCGATGCGCTCCTGAAAATTGATCTGACTGCAGGTCGCAAAATAGGGATTAATCAGCCAGGGATCGATGCTGAGCATTTCTGAAAAATCATTCGCGACACGATCATAGGCCGCAAAATGATCCGATTTACGCCGGGTATACCAGCCGGCTGACAGGGGCGGCAAAACGGCCTGTTCCAGATTTTTCAAAATATCCGGCACGCCCGCAGACAAATCGTTGTTGAGCAGCACCACGCAGGGATCGAACCCCTCCAGCCCCAAGCGGTTGCCACGCCGTACCAGCGGCTCAAGTTTGACGACCGCGCCGCCGGGCAGTGCGATTTCAGTGACCGAGGTAATTTCCGGCAACAGGCTACCCACCCGCACCAGCATGCCCGCCTGCCGCAATATCGTGACCAGTTGCGCCACGTTTTGCAGGTAAAACAGATTGCGGGTGTGATTTTCCGGAATCAGCAGGACGCCGCGCGCTTCGGGACATATTTTCTGTACCGTGCCCTGCATCGCCTGTACGCACAGGGGCAGAAAGTCCGGGTTAAGATTGTTAAAGCCGCCCGGAAACAGGTTGGTATCGACCGACGCCAGCTTGAAGCCGCTGTTGCGCAGATCCACCGACGCATAAAAGGGCGCAGCGTGATCCAGCCATTGGCGGCGAAACCAGTGTTCGATGTTGGGCATCGCGGATAAAAAACGTCGCTCCAGATCGAGCAGCGGACCGTTCAGTGCGGTAGTCAGATGAGGAACCATAATGTGCCTGCAAAAAATAGTGTGTGCATTCTAGCAGCCTGCCGGGTTTATGCGCTGCAGGCGAGGTTATTCGCCCTCCAGCAGCACGGCATCCATCGCCTTCTGGTTCATCACGATGATGCTGATACGCCGGTTATGCGGATCATAGGGATCCGCCGGATTAAACAGCACCGAGTCGGATAAGCCGACCACCCGCAATATTTTATCCTGCGCCATTCCCCCGGTAATCAAGGCTCGGCGCGAGGCGTTAGCACGGTCTGCCGACAAGTCCCAGTTGCTGTACCCCCCACTGCCGCCTTGATAATTCGCCGCATCGGTGTGCCCTGACAAACCGATTTTATTCGGCACCTGATTGAGCGTCCTGCCGATCGAACGCAAAATCTCCACCGTGTAGGGCTGCAATATCGCACTGCCGATTTCAAACATCGGCCTGTTTTTGGCATCGATAATCAGGATGCGCAACCCTTCCGAGGTCAGATCGATCTGCAACTGATCTTTAAATTGATTGAGTTTAGGATCGGTGCGTATCAATTGCTCCAACTGCGCTTTGAGCGATTTCAGGCGCACCACTTCCTGCATATGTAACAGGCGGCCGGCATTGGTCGCGGTGATGGCGATATCCTCAACCGCTCCCTTGCTTACCTGCCCTGAGGCCAGCGTTTTGTCTTCGCCATAGCCGCCAATAATCAGACTGGAGGTGACATCATTGCTCTGGCCGCCTGAAAAAACCACCATCAGCGGCGTCTCAAAGTATTCAGAAATGGCGTTACGGTAATCCGCCGAAGTCGAGGACAGCAGCCACAACATCAGAAAAAATGCCATCAACGCCGTCACGAAATCTGCATAGGCGATCTTCCACGCGCCGCGCGGCTGTTCACGCACCTGTTTGCGGATTCTGCGGACGATGATTTTCCGCTTGAACGGTTTAGCTTTGACTGGCGTACTCATAACATCCGATGTAAACGTAATCCGGACCTGGCTGCGACAACTGCAAAATTTCAATCCGCAACAGCAGCTTGCATACCCTTACTGCGTGCAGTTTAGTGCACATGATGTGCTAATGGTAGAATGCGCGACTTATTTTGTGAGGCACTACATGTTATCTACTGCAAACATCACCATGCAATTCGGGGCTAAGCCCCTGTTCGAGAACGTTTCCGTTAAATTCGGCAACGGCAACCGCTACGGTCTGATCGGCGCGAACGGTTGCGGCAAATCCACTTTCATGAAAATCCTGGGCCGCGATCTGGTTCAGACGTCGGGCGAAGTCATGCTGGACAAGAGCGAACGTCTAGGTAAGCTGCGTCAGGATCAGTTCGCCTATGAAGATAATCGCGTACTCGATGTGGTGATGATGGGCCACGATGAAATGTGGCAGGTGATGTCCGAGCGCGATGCGATTTACGCGAATCCGGATGCCTCCGAAGAAGACTATATGCACGCGGCCGATCTGGAAGCGGTGTTTGCTGAATACGACGGTTATACAGCTGAGGCGCGTGCCGGCGAATTACTGCTGGGTTTGGGGATCGCGATTGAATTGCATAACGGCCCGATGAGCGAGGTCGCCCCCGGCTTCAAGCTGCGCGTACTGCTCGCGCAAGCGCTGTTCTCCAATCCGGACATCCTGCTGCTCGATGAGCCGACCAACAATCTGGACATCAACACCATCCGCTGGCTGGAAAACATCCTGAATGCGCGCACCTGCACGATGGTCATCATCTCGCATGACCGGCATTTTCTGAACAGCGTCTGCACCCACATGTCGGATCTGGATTTCGGCAAGATCACCACCTACCCCGGCACGTACGACGATTACATGCTGGCCTCCACACAGGCGCGCGAACAGCAATCGGCTGACAACACCAAAGCCAAGGAAAAAGTTGCCGAACTCAAAGCCTTCGTGGCCCGCTTCTCGGCTAACGCCTCCAAGGCCAAGCAGGCTACGTCGCGCGCCCGTCAGATCGACAAGATCAAGATCGAAGACATCAAGCCTTCCAGTCGCCAGTATCCATTCATCCGCTTTGAATACGACGACCGCGAAAAACTGCACCGCACCGCCGTCGAAGTCGAAAACCTGTCCAAGGGCTTTGACCGCGTCTTGTTCTCCAACGTGAATTTCCGCGTCGACGCGGGCGAAAAAATTGCCATCATCGGCCCTAACGGTATCGGTAAGACGACCCTGCTGCGCTGTCTGGCAGGCGAACTGACGCCCGATTACGGCGTCATCAAATGGACTGAAAAGGCCAAGGTCGGTTACTACGCGCAGGACAGTTACAGCGAGTTCGCCGAAGACAAGATCATGACCGACTGGATGACTTACTGGCGCGGGCCGAATGACGATGACCAGACCGTGCGCGCCACGCTGGGCCGTCTGCTGTTTTCAGGGGATGACGCCCACAAACCGGTCAGCGTGCTGTCCGGTGGAGAAAAGGGTCGCCTACTGTTCGGCAAGCTCATGCTGCAACGAAACAACGTGTTATTGATGGATGAACCGACCAACCATATGGATATGGAATCCATCGAGTCGCTCAACACCGCGCTGCTCGAATACAAGGGAACCGTCGTGTTCGTCAGCCATGACCGCGAATTCGTATCGTCACTGGCAACGCGCATCATCGAGATTTCCGCTAAGGGCGTCACCGATTATCACGGCACCTATGAAGAATACCTGCGCGATCAGGGCATGTCGGTTTAACACCAGCGGACATGGGTCGTGACGCACACTTCGGGGGCCATCGGCGTATTTGATTCCGGGGTCGGCGGACTGTCGGTGCTGCGGCACATCCGCCAGTTGCTGCCCAATGAGCGCCTGATCTATGTTGCCGATTCGGCACACGTGCCCTACGGCGACAAATCAGCCCGTTACATCGAACAACGCTCGGTTGAACTGAGCCGTTTCTTGATCTCGCAAGGGGCGGATGCCATCGTCATCGCCTGCAACACCGCGACAGCCGCCGCCGCGGCCACCTTGCGTCGTGATTTTAGCTGTCCGATCATCGGCATGGAACCTGCCGTCAAACCTGCCGTAGCGGCCACTAAAAACGGCATCGTCGGCGTATTGGCGACAATCGGCACGCTGGAGAGCGCGCGTTTTTCCGCCTTGCTGGAACGCTATGCGGGCAATGTCACCATCGTCACACAGGGCTGTCCCGGACTGGTCGAACAGGTGGAGCGGGGCGATCTGACCGGCCCGCTGACACGCGAGTTAGTCGAACGCTACACGACCCCGCTACTCGAGCAGGGCGCTGACACGCTGATTTTAGGCTGTACCCACTACCCGTTTCTTGCCGGTTTAATACGTGACATCGCAGGAAAAGAAATCAAACTGATCGACACAGGCGAGGCCGTCGCGCGGCATTTGCGGCAACGCCTGCAGACTGAACTGCCCGACCGCGCGGCAGACCGGCCGGAAGTGCAATTTTGGAGCAGCGGCGATGCAGCCCGCGCCTCAACGATCATGTCGGCGTTGTGGCACCATCCGGTCAACGTGCAACAACTGCCCGCCGCCTCATCAATCAACCATTTCAACACCTACCCATGATTAAATTATTTTTTAAAGCACTGCGTCTGATATTGATGCCGTTCATGCTGCTCTGGGCCAAACTAGGCACACCGCGCGGCATTGTTCGCACACCTCACATACAACACGAAATTGATACAAAATGCCGGAAGTTAGCGCTTTATCACTTCAAAACCTGCCCGTTCTGCATCAAGGTGCGCCACGAAATGGCGCGACTGTCGCTGCCCATCGTCTTGCGCGACGCGCAGCATGATCCGAAACACCGCGCCGACCTGCTAGACGGCGGCGGTAAAATCCAGACGCCCTGTTTGCAGATCACTGACCCCGCAGGCGGCGTGCAATGGCTCTACGAGTCCAAAGAAATCATCAGCTATCTGCAAGCGCTGTCCAGCGCACCGGAAATTCGCACATGAGCCACCGCCATTACACACTGACCATTGCCTGCCCCGATCGCGCAGGGATCATCGCGGCCGTCACCGGCTTCATCGCGGAGCACGGCGGCTTTATCGTCGAGGCGAGTTATCACACCGAACAGGGATCCCAGCAGTTTTTTATGAGACAGGAAATCCGTGCAGACTCGCTGCCCTTCGATACGCTTGAGTTTTCCCGCCGCTTTGCGCCTCTGGCTAACGAATTTTCGATGCACTGGCAACTGACCGACTCCGCACAGAACAAGCGACTGGTGATACTGGTCAGCCGTCAGGATCATTGTCTGGATGACCTGCTGCACCGCTGGCGCAGCGGTGAGTTGCTGGTTGACATCCCCTGCGTGATTTCCAATCACGACGATTTACGCAGCTTTGTCGAGTGGCACGGCATCCCGTTTATCAAAGTCGACATGCAGGATAAAGCCGCCGCCTTTGAACAAATCGCCGCACTGTTCGATGAATATCAGGGCGACACGATGGTACTGGCGCGTTTCATGCAGATTTTGCCCCCCTTCCTATGCCAGCGCTATCCAGGACGCATCATCAATATCCATCACAGCTTTTTACCGTCCTTCGTCGGCGCGAAGCCCTACCATCAGGCCCATTTGCGCGGCGTAAAACTGATAGGCGCGACCTGTCATTACGTCACCGACGAACTGGATGCCGGCCCTATCATCGAGCAGGACACGGTGCGCATCGACCACGGCGACACGGTAGACGATCTGGTGCGTTACGGACGCGACATCGAAAAAACCGTGCTGTCGCGCGGCCTGCGCTACCACGTCGAGGATCGGGTGCTGGTATGCGGCAACAAAACTATCGTATTCAAGTAATTCGCCCGGACAACTTCCGGCATGGCGTTTGGCTACGAACTGGAAGCTGAAAACTGAAAACTGAAAACTGCCTATAAAAACGGGAAAAGTCCATTTTTATCATCCACGGCGTCCAGAGAAACAAAACGATAAAATTCAAGCAATTGAACTTTGCCGACTAAACTTGTCGGAGAGCACGTCCCGTTCAATAAACTTCATGCATGGCAGCGTCACCTACCCACATCGGCAGTTACTCCATCGTTGAGCAAATCGGCGCAGGTGCGACGTCCAATGTTTATCACGCGCAGCACGTCAAAACACTGGCCTCGGTTGCCATCAAGCAACTGCGCCGCGGGCGTCAGGCGGAAGTCTATCTGGATATGTTTGCAACCGAAGTTGCATTGGGACGCAAAATGTCGCATAAAAATATCGTGCGCGTACTGGATGCCGATCTGCATGAGGCGTGCGGCGCCTATCTGGTAATGGAATATATCAACGGCAACGCGCTCGATCGTTCTGAGCAGGTCAACACCCTGCCGCCGATACTGACCGTGCTGTCGGTCGTCGAACAGGTCGCAAGTGCGCTGCGCTATGCCGCCACGCTCGGTATCGTGCATCGCGACGTCAAGCCCGGCAACATCATCCTGATGCCTAACGGTCTGGCTAAACTCACCGACTTCGGCTGCGCGGTGCCGAGCAGCGAAATGGGTGCGGTGGTGGCCGGCAGTCTGGCCTATATGTCGCCTGAACAACTGGAGGGGCACGCACTCGACCAGCGCGCCGATATCTATGCGCTAGGCGCGGTGACCTATCGTTTACTCACCGGCCGTCATACCTTCGAGGCCGACAACGCATTCGATGCACGCATTGCAATACACAACTATCCGATTACACCAATCGAAACCTATCGCAAAAAACTGCCCAAAAATCTGATTGACGTCATCGGGCGCGCGATGGAAAAAGACCGTGATCGCCGCTATGCCGACTGGGACGAATTCATTGCAGATTTTGGCAACGCCGCGCATGAAATCCGCATGTCGGATTACGATCTGGACTTGTATCGCGGCTTTAGTATGTCCACGCAGTCAGTGTTATCGCGCTATATGTCAGCCGATCGCGTATTCTCGCGCAGCGGATTTTCGCGCAGCACCCTGCCTGAATCGTACGGCGTCTAAACCACCCACACCCCGTCGCGGTAGATCACTTCGCCATCCAGCGTCATGGTGTCGGTATAGGCAAACACGTCCACATGATAGCGGGCCGCCGACTTTTTGATCTGCGGCTTGTTGTAACTGCCGTGCTTGGCGCCCAGCGACAGATGCACGCCGCACATGCGCTCGTACGTACCGATGTCGCTGACCAGCCTGTCCTGCGTAAAAGTCCGGTTAAGCCCCAGACCCAGTTCACGCACCCAGATCTCGCCCTCGTCTTCGCGTATTTTGGCCAAAACAAGGTCGAATTCGGGTGTGGAATCGACCGTGCCGGTCACGCGCCCCTTATCGACGATCAGCGTGATCGGACGCTCAGGCTTGTTGACGGTAAAACTGGTGTCTCCGAAAATCGACAGGCGCACCCGGCCATTCAATCCTTCCAGATCCTTCGATTCGGTGAACACTTCGCCGATCGGAAATTGTCCGCCGACGTTGTGCATCTGACTGTAGTCGCCCACGTTCAGTTTGGCAGGCTCAAATCCGGTCGAAAAAACCAGCTGTTCGCCGAAGCTGTTGATGACACCCACTCGCGCGCTGTCAAAGCGCGCTTTGAGCGCATGGCCTGTGCCGCGAACGTAGACAGGGTCATAGGCGAGCGATTCGATGTACAGCAGCCCCTGATCGCCCGGCATACGGGACAGGTGCGGATGTTCAATAACTTTAAGCTGCAGTTTAAAGAGCTCCACGCGAATCCGGAAGGCATCAAGGCGAAAACTGGTGGACTGAATCAGCACAACCAGATCACCCGGCTTTAAACGCTCAAATTCAGCGCGCACAGTATCAGGCTCAACGCTGTCGAAATCGATAAATATCGCCTCCGGCAGGCAGCGCCGGTAAGCGCTGGCCAGCGCGATGGAGAGCGCGCACTGCGCATCCCACACCACGACGGCTGCCTGCGTGTGTTCAACGGCTAAAGTCAGGATGTCGCGGACATTCTTTTCTGCCAGATCAATGGCATATTCGGGCAGCGCACTAACTGCCGCTGACACGGAACCATCCGGTAAGGCTGCGCCTTGTGCTGTGAGAGATGAGGACTTCATGCGGAAATGACTCGCTTAAAAAGATGATCATTGTGCCAAATTTCGGCGCGACTGTGGCAAGCACCTCTGTGCCGTCCGGCTCGAACAACACAAGCTCACCGCCATCGCTACTCTGCCAGTTTTCATTCAGATACAACACCGTAGTCAGTACGCGGTTTTTTTTGCCGTTCAGCACATCAGAATGTTTTGCATATCCTGTTCCGGCGCCATAAATGGCGTAGTGGCATTCGTAGTCAAATAATCCAAGATACAGCGCTTCATTGAGTTTTAAGCGCAGATTTTCCATCCATGCCAGATAAGCCTGATCGGTATCGTTGCCCTCATCAAGCCAGCGAATCACATCGCCGCGTATCGAATTGATCTGTTTTTTATCGGTGCCGCGACCGATATGGGCCGCCTCAAAACCCGCCTGACTTTCCTGACAGCGCTCACGAAGCGCGGTCATCAATGATGCCGGCAGCGGATTGTCCAGTACGATGTAGCCTGTGTGCTGCAGTTGTTCGGCGATGATGTTCATAGTAATTACCCGATAAGTGACCGACAAGTTAACATATGCAACTTTTTTGTGTTGAGCAAGCTGATGAAAATTCACCTATGGCTACCCCTGCTGACCGCACTGACCGTCCTTTCTGCCCGGGCCGGTGAAATCGACACTGCTTTGCTGGTCGACACACATAACAAGTGGCGCGCGGAGGCGGGTGTCAATGAAAAACTGCGCTACTCACCGGAACTTGCCGCCTCAGCTCAGATTTGGGTCGACACCCTCAAACAGAGCAATCGCTGCCAGATGCGCCACAGCCAGGCTGCCGGACAATACGGAGAAAATTTGTACTGGGCGAGTGCACTCATCTGGTCGGACGGCCGGCGTGAACTGCAAAAGGTCTCGGCTAAAAAGGTCGTCGACAGCTGGGGGAGCGAGCGGTCTGATTACGATTACGCCGGCAATCGCTGCCAAAGTGGAAAAATGTGCGGCCACTATACCCAAATGGTCTGGCGCACCACAACGATGGTCGGTTGCGCCATGGCAATCTGCGAGGACACACAGGTATGGGCGTGCCAGTATCAGCCGGCCGGCAACTGGATAGGCCGCAGGCCTTACTGAAATCGGGTTTAACGCGGCTTGCTGCCAAGCTTTCCTGCTCTGTGCTCAAGCCCTAGCGTCGCGAGCGTCCGCTCCCGCACCAGATGCAGCAGCTCCTCGTTTTCATCGAGCGATTCGCCATAGGACGGAATCATCTTCTTTAATTTCTCCTGCCAGTGACCCGTTGCCACCCGGTCACTAAAGCAGCGCTCAATCACTTCGATCATCGCCTGCACCGAAGTCGAGGCGCCGGGCGAGGCCCCTAGCAAGGAGGCAAGCGTACCGTCACGGCTGGTCACAATCTCAGTGCCGAACTCCAGCCGGCCGCCCTTGGTGTCACAGCCCTTGATGATCTGCACACGCTGTCCGGCTGAGGCTAACTCCCAGTCTTCCTCTTTAGCATCGGCGTAAAACTCCTGCAAACTGACGACACGCTCGCGGTGAGATTTAAATGCCTCGGTGATCAGGTAGCGTGTTAAATCCAGATTGTCCCGTGCAACGGCGAGCATCGGTTTAAGATTGTTCGACTTGAGCGACGAGAACAGATCCAGCACCGAGCCTTCTTTCAAAAATTTGGTCGTGATACTGGCAAACGGCCCGAACAGCAAGGCCGGCTCGCCGTCGATAATCCGCGTATCGAGATGCGGCACCGACATGGGCGGCGCACCCGTCGGCGCTTTTCCGTAAACCTTGCTGGTATGGCGCCTGACCACCTCGGGATTCTTGCAGATCAGCCATTGGCCGCTGACCGGAAATCCGCCGTAGCCCAGACTCTCCGGAATGCCTGACTTTTGCAACAGCGGCAGTGCCCCGCCGCCTGCGCCTAAAAATACGAACCCCGCATCGATCGTCTTGCTATGCTCGCTGTGATTATCCTTGATCCGTACATGCCAGCGTCCGTCCGGAAACTGTTTCATGCCGGTGATGGTATGACCCAGTTTCAGATCAAAGGTAGAGTGTTTGGTCATCGCTTTGACCAGCTTGCGCGTCAACATGCCAAAATCCACATCCGTGCCGTGCTTGACCTGAGTCGCGGCCACCGGCTGTTTCGGATCGCGATGTTCCATCACCAGCGGCATCCACTTACGCAACACGGCGTGATCTTCGCTGTATTCCATTTCCTCGAACAGATGATGCGGGTGCAGCGCCTGGTAACGCTTGCGCAAAAATTCGACGTTTTCTTCACCCCAGACAAAACTCTGATGAAAAATCGGATTGATGAATTTTTCAGGCGAGGGCAGCGAACCCTGCTCGACCAGATAAGACCAGAATTGCAGCGAGACTTCGTAGGCTGCATTGATCGCCAGCGCACGGTTGATATCCACGCTGCCGTCCGACTGCTCCGGCGTGTAATTAAGCTCGCAATAACCCGCGTGCCCGGTTCCGGCATTGTTCAGCCCGTGCGAGCTCTCGCTCGCCACGCGGCTTAATCGCTCGACCATGGTGATTTTCAATGATGGATCCAGCAGCGCCAGCAACTTGCCCAGCGTCGCGCTCATCACGCCGGCACCCACCAGCAATACGTCTACTTTTTTAATGCTCATTTTCTCTACCCGTGTACTGCTGACTCATTTTTATGCAACGATTTTTTTGCCGCGCAACACCTCTATGATTTCCGGAATCACGGCCGTATCGTCGATGGTGGAAGGCACGCTGTATTCGCGTCCGTTAACGATATTACACAGGGTTTTACGCAGCGTCTTGCCCGAACGCGTCTTGGGCAGGCGCGCTAACACGACCGTATCCTTGTAACAGGTAATCGCCCCGATCGTCTCTCGGATGCGGGCGACCAACTGCTTATGCAACTCGGCCTCGCTGATGGTCGCGCCCGTTTTGAGCACCACCAGCCCCATCGGCGTCTGTCCCTTGATATCGTCATCGCGCGCGATGACCGCGCATTCTGCCACATCGGGATGGCTCGCGATCACTTCTTCGATCTCGCCGGTCGAGAGCCTGTGTCCTGCGACGTTGATCACGTCATCGACGCGGCCCATCACGAACACATAGCCCTCCTCATCGACGTAGCCGCCATCGCCGCTGGTGTAGTAGCCCGGCAGGAAGGTGAGATAACTATCGCGGAATTTTTTGTCGTCGCCCCACACGCGGTTGAGACAGGAAGGCGGCAGCGGCAATTTGAGCGCGATATACCCTTGCGTGCCGGCCAGCTGCACCTCACCGTGCTCATCCAGAATCTGCACGTTGAATCCGGGCACAGGTTTGGTCGACGAACCCAGCTTCACCGGCATAGATTCGACGCCTTGCAGGTTAGCGGTAATCGCCCAGCCTGTTTCCGTCTGCCACCAGTGATCGATCACCGGTTTGCCGCTGTGCTCGCCCAGCCACATTTCGGTTGGCGCATCCAGACGCTCCCCTGCGGAGAAGATCGTTTTCAGCTGACTCAGATCATAGTTTTTCATGAACAGCGCGTCAGGATCTTCCTTTTTCACCGCGCGAAACGCAGTTGGTGCGGTGAACAAGGCTTTGACGCCGTATTCGGCACACACGCGCCACAACGCACCGGCGTCCGGCGTCATGATCGGTTTGCCTTCATAGACGATCGTCGTGCAGCCTTGCAGCAGCGGCGCATAGACGATGTAGGAGTGTCCGACCACCCAGCCGACGTCGGATGAGGCCCAGAACACCTCGCCCGGATTGACGTTGTAGATCGCACTCATGCTGTATTTGAGCGCTACCGCATGGCCGCCGTTTTCCCGCACCACGCCTTTAGGTTTACCTGTCGTGCCGGAGGTGTAGAGGATGTACAGAGGGTCCGAGCCCAGCACAGGGGTGCAGCCGACAGGCGTCGCATTCGCCAGCAACGTGCTCCAGTCGTAATCGCGTTCTGTCATAGCTGCCACACATTGCGGACGCTGATAGATCACGCAGCTCTCAGGCTTATGAACCGCCAGACTGATCGCGCGATCGAGCAGCGGTTTATATTCGACCGTCCGCTTGATTTCAATACCGCAAGAAGCCGACATAATCACCTTTGGCGTCGCGTCATCGATACGCACTGCCAGCTCCGGCGGCGCAAAACCTCCGAACACCACCGAATGGATCGCACCCAGCCGCGCAACCGCGAGCATCGCAATCACCGCCTCAGGGATCATCGGCATATAGATAATGACGCGATCACCTTTGACGACGCCCAGACCTACCAGCATGCCAGCGGTCAAAGCCACCTCATCGGTGAGCTGTGAATAGGTGTAAGTCGCCTTGGTATGGGTAACAGGAGAGTCAAAAATGAGTGCAAGCTGGTCGCCCCGTCCGGTGTTGACGTGATGATCCAGTGCCATATAGGCCGTGTTCATCTCGCCATCAGCAAACCAGTAGCCCTGACCGTCGGCCTCCGTCCTGAGGATCTGTTCGGGAAATTTAAACCATTCCAGCGCCTCGGCCTGCTTGCGCCAGAAGCCTTCCGGATCATTCATCGAACGCTGGTATTCGTCTGTGTAACTCATGTTTAACTCCTCTCATTATGTATCCCATCCCCGACCTGTATCAGGGAATCCGCAACGATGCCCCCTTGACCTGCGCTTTTAAACGACGGTCAAAAACTATCGCCGGGGATGCGTACCCAGCCTTCCATCAGCACCCGCGCGCTGCGGCTCATGGTGACTTTTTCCACTTTCCACTCGCCGCCGTTTTGGCTTGCGGCCGCACCGACTCTCAATGTGCCGGAGGGATGCCCGAACGTGACAACATTGCGCGCCCGGCCACCCGCCGCTAGATTTACCAGCGTACCCGGGATTGCGGCCGCCGTACCGATCGCAACCGCTGCCGTGCCCATCATAGCGTGGTGCAGCTTGCCCATCGATAACGCGCGCACCAGCAGATCAACTTCAGAAGCTGCTATCGTCTTGCCGCTTGATGCCACATAGTCGACCGGAGGTGCGACAAAAGCGATCTTCGGGGTATGTTGGCGCGTCGCGGCTTCTTCAGGGGTTTTGATCAGCCCCATACGCAATGCGCCCGCCACGCGGATCTTCTCGAAACGCGCCAGTGCTGCAGGATCAGTATTGATGGCTTCACGCAATTCGGTGCCGGTGTAACCGATATCAGCCGCATTCACAAACACAGTCGGGATGCCGGCCGTGATCATGGTGGCCGGAAAACTACCGACACCGGGGACATCGAGCAGGTCAACCAGATTGCCGGTCGGGAACAGGCTGCCGCCTTCACTGTCATCGGAGGGGTCCATGAACTCCAGCACGATTTCTGCTGCCGGGAAGGTCACGCCATCCAGCTCGAAATCGCCGGTTTCCTGCACCTGACCATGGCTGACCGGCACATGGGCGATGATGGTCTTGTTGATGTTGGCCTGCCAGATGCGTACGGTGCAGACACCCTCCCCTGCAAGCCGTGCAGCATCAATATATCCTGCATGAATTGCGAAAGCGCCCGCACCTGTGGACAGGTTGCCGCAGTTGCCGCTCCAGTCGACAAAGTCTTTATCGATGGAGATCTGGCCGTAGAGGTAATCCACATCGTGATCCGGGCGTGCGCTTTTCGACAGAATCACGCACTTGCTGGTACTGGAGGTCGCGCCCCCCATGCCATCGATATGCGCAGCATAAGGGTCGGGGCTGCCGATCACGCGCTGGAACAGTCGGTCACGCGCCGCGCCCGGCACCTGCGCGATTTTCGGCAGATCTTCCAGCCGGAAGAACACGCCCTTGGAGGTGCCCCCGCGCAGATAGGTGGCGGGGATTTTGATTTGCGCTACTCGTGACATTATGCGGCTCCTTTGAGGAAGTCCTGCGCAAAGCATTGCAGTACGCCGCCCGCGTTATACACACGAACTTCAGCGGCGGTATCCAGACGACAGGTGACAGGAATGCGCACCTTTTCTCCATTGGCGCGGGTCATCACGACGACCAAGTCGGCGCGCGGGGAAATCTCGCCTTCCACATCATAGGTTTCAGTCCCGTCGATGACGTAGGTCTTGCGTGTGTCGCCCGCCTTGAACTCCAGCGGCAGCACGCCCATGCCGACCAGATTGGTGCGATGGATGCGCTCGAAACCTTCTGCAACAATGGCTTCCACGCCGGCCAGACGCACGCCTTTCGCCGCCCAGTCACGAGAAGAGCCC
This sequence comes from Gallionellales bacterium GWA2_54_124, assembly GCA_001801025.1. GTDB lineage: Bacteria > Pseudomonadota > Gammaproteobacteria > Burkholderiales > Gallionellaceae > Gallionella. Next base: position 273,333 of record MGWO01000003.1, on the reverse strand, counting down.
TGGCCGTAGTCGGCACCGGCCACGATGATCAGGTTCTGCCGACGATCCATATAGGTCTCGATCGCTTCCCACATGCGCATGACCGTGCCTTCCGGCTCCACGCGGGCTAAAGAACCTTTCTTTACTTCACCATCAACCACGGCCATTTCGTTGACCAGTTGAGGATTGGCGAAGGTGGCACGTTGCGCGGTCAGGTGATCCCCGCGGTGCGTTGCATAGGAGTTAAAATCCTCTTCCGGCAGGCCCATTTTCGCCAGATATTCACCGGAAGCCGAGTTGGCCATGATCGCGTTCGATGGCGACAAATGATCGGTGGTAATGTTGTCCGGCAGTACGGCCAGCGGACGCATCCCTTTCAGGGTACGAACGCCCGCCAGTGCGCCCTCCCAATAGGGCGGACGACGGATATAGGTGGACATCGGACGCCAGTCGTACAACGGGCTTTTCGCCACTTCAATTTTTCCCAGATCGAACATCGGGATGTAGATCTGCCGGAATTGTTCCGGCTTCACGCAGGCGGCCACGACCGCGTCGATCGCGTCGTCGGACGGCCAGATGTCTTTCAACATGACAGGCTTGCCCGACTTATCGGTGCCCAGCGCATCCTGCTCGATGTCGAGGCGGATCGTACCTGCGATCGCGTAGGCGACGACCAGCGGCGGGGAAGCTAAAAAGGCCTGCTTCGCATAGGGGTGAATACGACCGTCAAAGTTGCGGTTACCGGACAGGACGGCAGTCGCGTACAGGTCGCGTTCGATAATCTCCTGCTGAATCTTAGGATCGAGTGCGCCGGACATGCCGTTACAGGTGGTACAGGCAAATCCGACGATACCGAAGCCCAGTTTCTCCAGTTCAGAGAGCAGACCCGCTTCTTTCAGGTACAGTTCGGCAACTTTGGAGCCGGGCGCAAAAGAAGTCTTGACCCAGGGCTTGCGCAGCAGCCCCAGTTCGTTGGCTTTCTTGGCAAGCAAGGCGGCGGCAACCACGTTGCGCGGGTTGGAGGTGTTGGTGCAGGACGTGATGGCCGCGATGATAATGGCGCCATCCGGCATCAGGCCTTCTGCTTCGCTGACACGACCAGCTTCCAGCTTTGCTTCGTCAGAAATACCGCGTTCATGCAAGGCGGAGGTAGGCAGACGGCGGTGCGGATTGGAAGGGCCCGCCATGTTGCGCACCACGGTGGACAGATCAAATTCCAGTACGCGCTCGTATTGGGCGGCAACCATCTGATCCGCCCACAGACCGGTGGTTCTGGCGTAGTTTTCCACCAGCGCTACCTGTTCAGGTTCACGGCCGGTCAGTTTTAAATAGGTGATGGTCTGGGCGTCGATATAGAACATCGCCGCCGTCGCACCGAATTCCGGACACATATTGGAGATGGTCGCGCGATCGCCGATGGTGAGGCTATCCGCGCCCGGGCCGAAAAATTCGACGTAGGCACCCACCACACGTTCACGGCGCAGAAATTCGGTCAGAGCCAGCACGATGTCGGTGGCGGTGATGCCCGGCTGACGCTGGCCTGTCAATTTGACGCCCGCGATATCCGGCAGGCGCATCATAGAAGGCAGACCCAGCATGACCGTTTCGGCTTCCAGACCGCCGACACCGATTGCCAGCACGCCCAGCGAGTCGACGTGCGGGGTGTGGGAATCCGTGCCGACGCAGGTATCCGGGAAGGCGACGCCATCACGCGCCTGCACCACCGGTGACATCTTTTCCAGATTGATCTGGTGCATGATGCCGTTACCGGCAGGGATAACGTCTACATTCTTGAACGCGGTCTTGGTCCACTCGATGAAGTGGAAGCGGTCTTCGTTACGACGGTCTTCGATCTCGCGGTTCTTCCTGAAGGCATCCGGGTCGAAACCCGCCGCTTCCACAGACAAAGAGTGATCCACAATCAGCTGAGTCGGCACAACAGGGTTGACCAGGGAGGGGTCACCGCCCTGATCGGCAATCGCGTCACGCAGACCTGCGAGATCGACCAAGGCGGTCTGACCCAGGATGTCGTGGCAAACGACGCGGGCGGGATACCAGGGAAAATCCAAATCGCGCTTGCGTTCGATCAACTGTTTCAACGCATCAGTCAGGGCTTCCGGTTCGCAGCGGCGCACCAATTGTTCTGCCAGGATTTTGGAGGTGTAGGGTAGTTTGGCATAAGCACCTGACTCGATGGCGTTGACGGCCTCCCGGGTGTCGAAGTAGTCCAGGCGGGTCCCGGCCAAAGGCTTGCGGTATTGGGTATTCATAGATTCCTTCTTTGCTTTCTTAAGCGCGTTCAGCCAATGGCACCCACTCCAGATTCTCAGGCCCGACGTAATTGGCGCTCGGGCGGATAATCTTGCCATCGGCGCGCTGCTCCATGACATGTGCGCCCCAGCCTGTGACACGCGAGATCACAAACAGCGGCGTGAACATCATGGTCGGCACGCCCATCAGGTGATAGGACACAGCAGAAAACCAATCGAGATTCGGGAACATTTTCTTGGTTTCCCACATCACGGACTCCAGTCGCGCGGCAATGTCAAATAGACATGTGTCGCCCGCCTCTTCAGCCAGTTGTTTGGCCACGCGCTTGATCACTTCGTTACGCGGATCGGCGATGGTGTAGACCGGATGACCGAAACCAATGACGATTTCCTTTCTTGCCACGCGCTCACGGATGTCGGCTTCGGCCTCGTCGGCGTCTTTGTAACGGCTCTGGATGCGGAACGCTTCTTCGTTCGCGCCGCCGTGTTTAGGGCCGCGCAACGCGCCGATCGCACCGGTGATGCAGGAATACAAATCGGAATTGGTGCCGGCAATCACCCGGGCAGTGAAGGTCGAGGCGTTAAATTCATGTTCTGCATACAGGATCAGCGAAGTATGCATCGCGCGCACCCAGGAGGCTTTCGCAGGTTTGCCGTGCAGCAGATGCAAGATATGTGCGCCTATGGTGTCATCGTCGGTTTCAACGTCGATGCGTTTTCCACCGGTCGTAAAGTGATGCCAGTACAGCAGCATCGAACCGAAACAGGCGAGCTGACGGTCGATCAGTTCTTTGGTGACCGCCTCGCTGTGCGCTTCCGGTTCCTGCTCACAGGTACCCAGCACCGAGCAACCGGTGCGCATCACATCCATCGGGTGCGCATTAGCCGGAATCGCTTCGAGCGCCTGTTTAACCGCATCGGGCAAACCGCGCAGCGATTTGAGTTTCGCTTTGTAAGCGGCCAATTGCGCGGCATCGGGCAGGCTGCCGTGTATCAGCAAATGGGCGATTTCCTCAAACTCAGCTTGTTCCGCAAAATCCAGGATGTCATAGCCGCGATAATGCAGATCGTTGCCCGTGCGACCGACCGTACAGATCGCGGTGTTGCCGGCGACGGTGCCTGACAGCGCAACGGATTTTTTAGGTTTAGGTGCTACATATTCTTCTGCCATGTTGATCTCCCTGAAATAAATTACTCGGCGCCTTGCTCGGCAAACAGACGATCCAGTTTCTGCTCATACGCGTGATAGCCCAGATAATCGTAGAGCTCCATGCGCGGCTGCATTTTGTCGATCACCTGCGCCTGCGTGCCGTCCGCCAGAATGTGCTGGTAGACATTGAGCGCGGCCTGGCTCATCGCACGGAAGGCCGACAGCGGGTAGAGTACAAGCTTGATGCCGACACTGGCCAGTTGCTCTGTCGTGTAGAGCGGGGTTGCGCCAAACTCGGTGATGTTGGCCAGCACAGGCACGGACACCACACGGGTAAATTCCGCATATTGTTCCAGCGTAATCATCGCCTCGGGAAAGATCATATCGGCGCCGGCTTCCACACAGGCCTGCGCACGCTCGATCGCGGAGGACATGCCTTCGACGGCCAGCGCATCGGTACGCGCCATGATCACGAAGCTCGGGTCAACCCGCGCATCCACCGCCGCCTTGATGCGGTCGACCATTTCGGCCTGAGAGACGATCGCCTTGTTCGGGCGATGACCGCAGCGTTTTTGCATCACCTGATCTTCGATATGAAAACCTGCCGCACCCGATTGCGCGATTTCACGCGTGGCACGGGCGATATTGAAGGAGCCGCCCCAGCCGGTGTCGATGTCCACCAGCAGCGGCAACGAACTCACCGCCGTGATGCGGCGCGCGTCTTCGCAGACATCATGCAAAGTGGTGATGCCCAGATCCGGAATGCCGAGCGAGGAGGCTGCCACACCGCCACCGGATAAATACAGCGCTTTGTGACCTGTTTTCTCCGCCAGAATGGCGCAGTAAGCGGTTACCGCGCCCACCACCTGTAACGGCTGATTCTGTTCAACTGCGAGGCGAAATTTCTGTCCGGGTGTTGTGTGTGTCATGTTTACTCCTCCTTAGCGATCGTTTCACTGATGCTGCGCCATGCGCCCTGAATGTGGCGGCGCATCAGCATCTCGGCCAGTTCTCCGTCACGCTGTGCCAGCGCTTCGACAATCTGACGGTGTTGTTGCAGTGCGGGATAGGTGCGCTGCGCGTTGCGGCTGGTACGAAAACGGCACATGCGTTGCAACTGGTATTGTTCGCTGCCCAGCATGTCCATCAGCATCTCGTTACGGCTGCCGCGCACGATTTGATAATGGAAATCGAGATCGCCTTCGCTCTGCGCATAAACGCCGCCGCCTTCTTCTTTAATCTGAATTTCGTGCGCATCGAGCAGACGGCTTAACTGGTCGATTTCCTGCGTGGTCATTTTGGTTGCGGCAAGGCGGCAGGCCATCCCTTCGAGCGCCTCGCGCACCGCATACAGATCGGACATGGTTTTATAATCGAGCACCACCACACGCGCACCGGCATTTGGGATGCGTTTGACCAGCCTCATGCCTTCGAGGTGACGCAGCGCTTCGCGCAACGGACCGCGCCCCATGCCAAAGCGCTCGGCAAGCTCAGCTTCGTTGAGCTTCTGGCCTTGTGCAAATTCACCTGTCACGATACTGTGTGCGAGACGATGCGAGGCAATATCTGCGAGCGTGCCTTGCTGAGGGGTGTTGGGCAACATCAAATGACTCCGATTGTCGACAATTGTTCGAAATATTAGCACCAATAATTGCGATATAGGTAATATATTTTAATTATGTCGACAATATCTCCGAAAATCAGGGGGTTCGCCCACCGAAGGCCACAGCTTGCACTCATTGTTCCGGAAAGTTAGCCATGAATCATCTGTTCGAACCTCTCACACTGCGCGACATCACCCTGAAAAACCGCATCGGAATTCCACCCATGTGCCAGTATTCCGCACAGGACGGCATCGCGGCTGACTGGCATTTCGTTCATTACGGCAGTCTGGCAGCGGGCGGCGCGGCGCTGATGATCGTCGAGGCCACCGCCGTTTCACCCGAGGGACGCATCAGCCCGGGCGATCTTGGATTATGGAATGACGAACAGATCGCGCCTTTAGCGCGCATCGCACAATTTTCAAAGTCGCAAGGCTGCGTGCCCGCCCTCCAGCTGGCGCATGCCGGTCGAAAAGCCAGCGTAGCACTCGGCTGGCAGGCGCAACATACCTTGTCGGCAGCGGAAGGCGGCTGGCCTGTCATCGCACCTTCATCGGTGAGTTTCGGCGACGGCTATGCCATTCCCCGCGAACTGGACGAGACGGGCATCAATGAAGTGATCGGCCAGTTTGTCGCGTCGGCAAAGCGTGCGTTGATCGCAGGGTTTGAAGCGGTCGAAATCCACGCCGCGCACGGCTATCTGCTGCATCAGTTCCTCTCGCCGCTGTCCAACCTGCGCACCGACCGCTACGGCGGCAGTTTCGAGCATCGCACCCGTCTGGTGCGCGAGGTGGTCAGCGCCGTTCGCCGCGTTTGGCCGGATCATCTGCCGCTGCTGGTTCGCCTGTCGGCGACAGACTGGATGGCGGGTGGCTGGAATGCCGATGAGACCGTCACGCTATGCCGGCAGCTCAAAGCGCTGGGCGTCGATCTGATCGATGTCTCGACCGCCGGGCTGATTCCGACCGCCATCATTCCGGCAGCCCCGGGTTTTCAGGTCGAATTCGCAGCCAGAGTTCGCAACGAGGCATTCATTCCGAGTGCTGCCGTCGGCCTGATCACCTCACCTGAGCAGGCCGATCAGGTTATCCGCACAGGGCAGGCCGATCTGGTGCTGCTCGGCCGTGAAATGTTGCGCAATCATCAGTGGCCGCTGAATGCGGCAACAGCGCTGGGACAAACGATCCACTGGCCGGCACAGTATTTGCGCGCCGCACCACCGGGAACAATGGCGCACCCAATTAACTAGGCAGCTATTGGTACCGTCGGCTTAATTGCCGTCTGATATTGTCAGCACCTGCGAAATTCAATGGATATTAAATTTGTGCCGTGCATTATGCGTCGCGAGTGCCTTGGGCGCTATTGGCAAGTTCTTATACTGACCTCGGGATGTAGGCCGTATATGAAATACTTAGGGGATACTGATTTAGGATCATCAAACCCCGGTGAGTTTTCGCTGTTCCAACTGATGCGTGCAATCTAAGGCCGCCAGTTTGTAACACTCGGCCAGTGTCGGGTAGTTAAAGACATTGGCGACCAGATCGCGCACCGTGCCGTTGAGATTCATCACCAGCTGGCCGATATGGACCAGTTCGCTCGCCTGCTCGCCGACAATATGCACGCCGAGCAGTTTCTCATTGCGCGTATCGACGATCAACTTGAGCAGCCCTTGTGCATCGCCGATGATCTGTCCGCGCGCGCTGTCTTTAAAATAGGCACGACCGATCAGATAGGGGATATTTTCCTGCTGCACTTCCCGCTCGGTTTTACCGACATAGGAAATTTCAGGGATGGTATAGACCGCCATCGGCAAATTATCTGCCGTCACGTGCGCCTCGCCGCCAAACGCATACAGCACGGCTGCCCGCCCCTGCTCCATACCGGTCGAGGCGAGTGCGGGACGCCCGATCAAATCCCCCACGGCATAGATATTCGGCACGCTGGTCTGAAAATGCTGATTGACCGCGATCCAGCCATCCTTCGCCTCTATGCCGGCACGCGCGACCTGCAAGCCTTCGCTGTTGGGTTCACGTCCCTGCGCATACAGAACGGCATCGGCACGGATTTGACGGCCGCCCGCCAGGGTCGTCAGGGTACCGCTGTCATCGCAGCTGATTTGGGCGACGCGCTCCTGCATATAAAATTTGACGCCCATATCCAGAAAACTGTCGGCCAGTACAGCGACCACGTCTTCACTCAGGTATTCGAGCAGTTGCGCATGACTGTCCACGACCGAGACAACGACGCCCAGCGCCGCAAAAATGGAGACGAATTCACAGGCAATCACCCCTCCGCCCACTACCAGAAGACTGTCCGGCAAATGACGCAAATTCAGGATAGAGGTCGAATCGAGGACGCGCTTCTTATCGAAGGGCACATCAGCCGGGCGGCGTGGACGGGAGCCTGCCGCCAGCACGATCACGTCGGCGCTAATCTGGCGCGTATTTCCGACCTGATCGGTCACCGCAATGGTATGCGCATCGACGAAATAAGCCTCGCCCGGAATCAAGGCGACACCGGAGCGCAAAATCCGCTGCAATATCACCGATTCCTGCTGGGCGATCACGCCTTCTTTCCTGCGCACCGCATCCGCCAGAAGCCCGTGCCGTGAGCGCCCGTCATGCGCCTGGCGCATTCCGCCCGAGCGCGTCAACTGATAAGCCACTTCACGCATCGCCTTGCTGGGTATGGTGCCGGTCTGCAAACCGGCGCCGCCCAGATTGGGTTTACGCTCGATGATCGCGGCACGTTTTCCCATGCGCGCGGCCTGCCATGCGGCATGCTGTCCGGCAGGGCCCGAACCGATGATGATAATGTCGTAGTCCATGATGAATTCCTAACAGTAGGGGCGACAGCATACACGCTCGCGGCAGTTTGGCGGATTTAAATCAGGAGACTTCCACCCCTGCTGCGGCTCTCCCTTTCAATCCCGCCCGTCATGAATAGCAAGCAATATCAATTCCAGCACATAATAATTATAATATCATTAATTATCAATTGGTTGAGAAACTTAACCCCATAAAATCCGCCTCTACTGCACCGGCATCTTGCGATGCGCCGCCGCGCTGCACGGTTATCGTGCATGACGCCCTCAATCCCACGCCGCCATCGCGCACAGCTCGATTGCCGATTCTCAATAACCGTGTTAATGTTTTGCCGAGAATTCGCAACGCTGCCGCCCTCTATCTACGCCTGACATTCAAATGACCTATTGCCTTGCCATCAACACCGAAACGGGATTTGTCCTGTGCTCCGATTCCCGCACCAATGCCGGATTTGACAACGTCTCGAGCTATTCGAAAATGCACACCTTTGTGTGGCCGGGAAACCGGGTGTTTGGTCTGTTATCTGCGGGTAATCTGGCTACCACGCAACTGGTCACCAAACGACTTCAGGCGGATCTCGATAGCAGCACACTTCCCAATCTGCTCAGTGTGAGCAATATGCAGCAAGCCGTCGATTATGTTGCGACCATCAGCACCCTTGTGCAAAATTTGCATGTCGTCCGGGACAGCGGCAATGTCAATTTTGAAGCAACCTTTATTCTGGCTGGACAAATCGGCAGCGCCCGCCACGAAACCCTGCTGATCTATCCGCAGGGCAACTACATACACGAGTCCGGCGAACACCCCTTTTTACAGATAGGCGAAATCAAATACGGCAAACCGATTCTGGATCGGGTGATTAACCGCACGATTTCGCTGGAAGCGGCCGCGCGCTGCGCGCTGGTTTCTATGAATTCGACCGTGCGCAGCAATCTGACGGTCGCGCCGCCCATCGAACTGCTGGTTTACGACAAAGACAGTCTTTGCATCACTCATCAACTCTGCCTGAACGAATCGGATCCCTTCTCCAGGGAATTATCACAAGCCTGGAATCAGGGGCTGGTAGTTGCCCTGCAAAATTTACCCAAGTTCTACTGGGAAAGCGCCGCCTTGCCGGAACTGACTGAGTTTCAATCCGCAAAATAGCCGCGAATCGGCCTCTTGCTGCCAGACAGGCGCACCACCCTGTTGCACCGCGCACCAATGCAGTGCCTTTCTCGTGAAAACCTGCAATCTATCTAGTTGATTTTTAGATAAAATCCAAATGGCATGATTCATGCTTTGATAAGCTCGCCCCCTACGAGTGATGTCAAACATGAAAACCGCTTACAACGAGATGTATGCCACCGACGGCTCGGTGCGCGAGAATTACCGGAACTATGCCGACTGGCTAAAGGCCACACCGGAGGATGTCATCGTTCGCAAACGCGAAGCCGCAGACATTGCCTTTCACCGCGCCGGCATTACCTTCGCGGTCTATGGCGAGACGAACAGTCAGGAACGACTCATCCCTTTCGACATTGTGCCGCGCATTATTCCGGCGCGCGAATGGACACGGCTCGAACAGGGTTTGCGTCAGCGCGTCAGCGCATTGAACGCATTCCTGCACGATATTTATCACGATCAGGAGATACTCAAGGCCGGTCGCATCCCTGCCCGTCAGGTGCTGGGCAACAGCCAGTTCCGTCAGGAAATGGCCGGCGTAGACGTGCCGGAGAACATCTACGCGCATATCGCAGGCGTCGATCTGGTGCGCGCCGATCATGGCAGCCAGCTCGGGGAATACTACGTGCTCGAAGATAATTTGCGCACCCCGTCCGGCGTGTCGTATATGCTGGAAAACCGCAAAATGATGATGCGATTATTCCCCGACTTATTTTCAAGTCAGAAGATTTCACCCGTTGAACACTATCCTGATCTGCTGCTCAACAATCTGCGCTCGGTTGCACCACACGGCATCACCAACCCCAATGTCGTCGTGCTCACGCCGGGGCAATACAACAGCGCCTATTTTGAACACGCCTTTCTGGCTCAGCAAATGGGCGTTGAACTGGTCGACGGTAACGATCTGTTTGTTAAAAATGAAACGGTATACATGCGCACCACAGAAGGGCCGCTACGCGTGGATGTCATTTACCGTCGCATCGACGACGATTTCTTAGATCCGCTCACCTTTAACAAAGACTCGATGCTGGGCGTTCCCGGCTTATTTTCGGCTTACCGTGCAGGCAATGTGACGCTGGCCAATGCAGTCGGCACAGGCATCGCAGATGACAAAGCCATTTACGTATACGTGCCGGAAATGATCCGGTTTTACTGCGGTGAAGAACCGATCTTATCGAATGTGCCGACATGGGAGCTGAGCAAGCCCGATGACCTAGCCTACGTGCTGGCGCACCTGCCCGAACTGGTGGTCAAGGAAGTGCACGGCTCGGGCGGTTACGGCATGCTGGTCGGCCCCACCGCAAGCGCGGCTGAAATCCGTCTGTTCCGCGACAAGATCACCGCCCACCCGGCTAACTATATCGCGCAGCCCACGCTCGCACTCTCGACCTGCCCCACCTTTGTCGAAAGCGGCGTGGCACCGCGCCATATCGATCTGCGGCCTTATGTGCTGTCAGGCAAGGAGATCACGATGGTGCCGGGCGGCCTGACTCGCGTGGCCCTCAAAGACGGCTCGCTGGTGGTCAATTCATCGCAAGGCGGCGGCACCAAAGACACCTGGGTACTCGAAGGAGACAACTGATATGCTTTCATCAACCGCAGATCACCTGTACTGGATGGCCCGCAGCATGGAGCGCGCGGAGAACACCGCGCGTATGCTGGACGTTACCTACCGCATGTCCTTGCTCAAAAGGGCCCTGATCGAGCCGCATCACGAATGGCGCGCCATGCTGTCGATCAGCGGCCTGCATGAAGATTTCGAGGCGCGTTACGATGTGCCCAGTGCAGACAACGTACTGCACTTTATGGCGCTGGACGAAAAAAATCCGGGCAGCATCTACAACAGTATTTTTAAAGCACGCGAAAATGCACGCGCCGTGCGCGGTTCGATCACGTCGGAGATGTGGGAGACGCTCAACTCCACGTGGCTGGAGATGCGCCGGATACAAGGCGATGGCATCGCAGCCGACGGCGTGTCGCGATTTTTCGACTGGGTCAAAGAGCGCTCGCATTTATCACGCGGCATCGCACACGGCACCATGCTGCGCGACAATACCTTCCGGTTTATCCGGCTGGGTAATTTTCTCGAGCGTGCTGACAATACCGCACGCATACTGGACGTGAAATACCACATTTTACTGCCCAGCCCGAAGGATGTCGGGGGGGCCGCGGACTATTACCAGTGGAGCTCGGTGTTGCGTTCGGTATCGGCTTTTGAATCCTATCGCCGCGTGTATCGCGACCAAATTACCCCTAAGCGCGTGGCCGAATTGCTGATCCTGCGACCCGACATGGCCAGATCGCTGATCACCTGCGTGGACGAAGTCAACCGCTTGCTGCACGAAATCGACGGGCCGCGCGCCAGCGAACTGCTCAATCGCTGCGGCTTGCTGCGCACCCGGCTGCATGCCGAAACCATAGACGGCATCTTCGACTATGGACTGCATGAATACCTCTCCGAATTTCTGGAACAGATTTATGAACTGGGCAACCTGATCAACACCGCTTATTTCTGGTCCACCGATGAATTACGCCTGCCTGAGATGGCCGGGAACTGAACGACGAAAGCAGATATTTATGACCTATTGCGTCGCGACTATGATTGATGCCGGCATCGTTTTTGCATCGGACTCCCGCACCAATGCGGGAGTCGACAACATTTCCACCTTCCGGAAAATGAAAACCTTCGAACGAAAAGGCGAACGGGTGCTGGTGATCATTAACTCCGGCAATCTGGCCGTCACTCAGGCCACGCTCAATTATCTTGAGCAGGAGATCAGGCACAACGCCGAATCTAGTTTGATGAGCGTATGCTCAATGTACGAAGTTGCCGAACTGATCGGATCGGCCCTTCGTGAGGTTCGCCATCGGGACGGCCCGTATCTGGCGGAGAGCCATGTCGATTGCAGCGCGAATTTCATCGTGGGCGGGCAAATTGCCGGCGAAGCCCAGCGCCTGTTTCTCATTTATGCAGAAGGCAATTTCATCGAAGCCACCGCCGAGACACCCTATTTCCAGATCGGTGAAGTGAAATACGGTAAACCCATCATCGACCGCATTATCCGCGCGGATACCAGCATGAACGATGCCATCAAATCGGTGCTGGTCTCGTTCGACTCGACGATGCGCTCTAATCTCTCAGTCGGCCTGCCGATCGATATGGCCTGCTACGAACGAGAGACGCTAGCGCTCAATCACGTTCATCGCTTCGACGAGCAAAACAACTACATGCAGCGACTGCACAAGAGCTGGGGCGACGGGGTCAGGCACGCCTTTGCCCAGCTGCCGAATTTTGATTACTAACGCTATTGAAAACCTTGAAAGGTTTCCCATGACCATCCGCGTCGCGCTGAATCACCAGACCCGCTATATCTTTGACCGTGCCGTGAAGCTCTGGCCGCATGAGATCCGGCTGCGTCCCGCCGCACATTGCCGCACGCCGATTTTAAGCTATTCGCTCAATATCGAACCGGCAGGTCATTTCCTCAACTGGCAGCAGGATCCGTTCGGCAACTGGGTCGCGCGTCTGGTGTTTCCGGAAAAGGCGGAGTCGCTGAAAATCACGGTCGATCTGGTGGCGGATATGACAGTGATCAATCCCTTCGATTTTTTCATGGACGAATATGCCGAGTGCTATCCTTTTGCCTATCCGGACGCGCTCAAGCGGGAACTTGGCCCCTATCTTGAGGCAGAACCTGCCACACCACTGCTGGCAGACTGGCTCGCCCGCACACGCCTTGAACTGCTAGCAAAACCGCTGCGCACCATCGACATGCTGGTCGGCATCAACCAGCGACTCAAAAACGACATTAACTATGTCGTCAGACTCGAAGCCGGCGTTCAGACGCCTGAACAAACGCTCAAACTTAAACTGGGTTCCTGCCGCGACTCCGCCTGGATTCTGGTACAGGCGCTGCGCCACCTGGGATTGGCCGCGCGTTTTGCTTCAGGTTACCTGATCCAGCTCAAAGCCGATGTTAAGGCGCTCGACGGCCCGTCAGGGGCTGAGCATGATTTCACCGATCTTCATGCCTGGACCGAAGTGTACATTCCGGGCGCAGGCTGGATCGGGCTTGATGCGACTTCCGGCCTGCTGGCCGGGGAAGGACATATTCCGCTTGCCTGTACCGCGATGCCCTCCTCAGCGGCACCGGTCATCGGCGGCACCGAAGTCTGTGAAAGCCGGTTTGATTTTTCCATGTCGGTGACGCGCATTCACGAAGACCCGAGGGTCACCCGGCCTTACAGCGAAGCGCAATGGCAGGCCATTCTGGATTTGGGCCATCAGGTCGATGTCGAACTCGATAAAAATGACGTGCGCCTCACCATGGGCGGCGAACCCACTTTTGTGTCGATCGACGATATGGAAGGGCCGGAATGGAATTTCACCGCCTTGTCGAAAAAAAAACGAGCACTGGCAGGCGAATTGCTCACCCGCTTGCAGACACAATATGCGCCGGGCGCCTTGCTGCATTTCGGTCAGGGAAAGTGGTATCCGGGTGAGCCGCTGCCCCGCTGGGCGCTGGGCTGCTACTGGCGCACCGACGGCAAACCGCTGTGGAATGACCGCAGCCTGCTCGTCACTTCCGATGAAAAAGGAACGCGCAAGACAGCCGATGCGCAACGTTTCATGCAACGTCTAACACAAGAATTGGCTCTGGATGAACGCTTTGTGATCACGGCATATGAAGACGTCACCCGGGCGATCAATGACGAGCTGCGCTGGCCGGACAATCTGGATCCGCTCACCCTTAAAAGCACTGATGAGCGGCACCGGATCGCCCGGTTGCTCGAGCAGGGGCTAGGCCAGCCCGCAGGCTACGTGTTGCCGATCAAAGCGCTGCCGCCGAACAAACCGCCACTTGCCGCACGGGGCGTGATCTCCGCCGGATTTCGCTCAAGCCCCTGGCCGCTACGCCGCGAACACCTGTATCTGATTGCAGGGGAGTCCCCGTTAGGCTTGCGCCTGCCCCTAGACTCCCTGCCCTGGCTGCCCCCTGAGGATCAGGAGGACGATTCCGGCCGCGACCCGTTCGATTGCACCGTCGACGCGCCCGATGCATCATCTGAAAAAAAGGCATTTCAAGCACGCAAAGACCGGTACGATCCGCGTGAAATTATCCACACCGCGCTGTGCGCTGAAGTGCGCGCCGGCGTATTGTGCCTCTTCCTGCCCCCCGTTCCACTGCTCGAAGACTTCATCACCCTGATCCATGCAATCGAAACCACGGCAGGTGCGCTCAAACTACCCGTCCATCTTGAAGGCTACACGCCGCCTGCCGATCCGCGCGTCAAAGAATTCCGGATCACGCCCGATCCCGGCGTCATCGAAGTGAACATTCATCCTTGCTCGGGCTGGGCGCAACTGATCGAAAACACGCAGATACTCTATGAAGCGGCCAGGCTCACGCGTCTGGGGGCGGAAAAGTTCATGCTCGACGGTCGTCACACCGGCACCGGCGGCGGCAATCACGTCACACTGGGCGCCGCAACGCCGGCCGATTCGCCCTGTTTGCGCCGTCCTGACGTCTTAGCCAGCTTGATCACCTACTGGCAGCATCATCCGGCGCTGTCCTATCTGTTCTCCGGCATGTTCATCGGGCCGACCAGTCAGGCGCCGCGTGTCGATGAGGCGCGCCATGAAAGCCTCTACGAGCTGGAAATCGCCTTCCAGCAAATGGCCGAACATCTCAAACCCGGTGCGGAAAGCGAGCAACCGTGGCTGGTCGATAGGCTGTTGCGCAATCTGCTGGTCGATTTATCAGGCAATACGCATCGAGCAGAATTTTGCATCGACAAACTCTATTCACCCGACAGCGCCACCGGTCGTTTGGGCTTGCTCGAATTCAGAGGGTTTGAGATGCCGCCCCATGCGCAGATGTCGCTGTTGCAGATGCTACTGCTGCGCGCGCTGGTGGTGCGTTTCTGGCAAACCCCCTATCAGGGCAAGCTCAATCGCTGGGGAACCGAACTGCATGATCGCTATATGTTGCCGCACTTCGTGGCCCATGACATGAAAGATGTCGTGCTCGATTTACAGCGTGCAGGTTACGCCTTTGAGTTTGAATGGTTCGCCCCTTTCCTTGAGTTTCGCTTCCCGCGCTTCGGTACGGTGGTGTATCACGGCATCGAAATCGAACTGCGCCAGGCCATTGAACCGTGGCATGTGCTGGGCGAAGAAGTCTCCGCCGGCGGCACCGCGCGCTATGTCGATTCATCCATCGAGCGCATGCAGGTGAAGGTGCGCAACATGAATGACAACCGGCACATCCTGACCTGCAACGGTCGCCCTCTGCCCCTGACGTCAAGCGGCACGCGGGGCGAATATGTCGCTGCGGTGCGCTATCGCGCATGGGCTCCGCCATCCGGCCTGCATCCGACCATCGGAGTCCAAGCGCCTCTGGTATTTGATTTGGTGGACAGCTGGAGCGGGCGCTCCATTGGCGGGTGTACCTATCACGTTGTTCATCCGGGCGGACGCAGCTATGACACGTTCCCGGTCAATGCCAATGAAGCGGAGGCACGCCGCGTTGCGCGGTTCTGGAATCACGGTCATACACCGGGCTTGATGCATGTGCACCGCGAGGGTCGCAACCCCGATTACCCGCTGACGCTGGATCTGCGCCGCGCCCCCGAACCCATCATGGAAGGAATGTCAGAGAGTCCGAGCGAGTTGATGCAGCAAAGTCAGCAGCAATGACGACGTGGGGGGGGGGTGAAATTCAACTGCAGCCCCCTTCATTACACGTTAAAACTCCTGCCACTCGTCGCCGGATTTATCGACCAGTTTAACTACCTTGTTAGCAGGCTTTGCAAAGCTGGTAGTGGCGGAAATTTTCACTCTGTGCGATTCCATCTTGAAAACGCTAACCGAACGCACAAGGCTGTTCGCCTCCTCTTCCAGTGATTCGGCAGCGGCTGCGGCCTCTTCGACGAGCGCTGCATTCTGCTGGGTCACTTGATCCATTTGCGTGATCGCCTGATTAACCTGCTCAATACCCTGACTTTGCTCGGTCGAGGCTGCACTGATTTCCGCCATAATATCGGTAACGCGTTTAACCGCAATGACCACCTCCTGCATTGTTTTTCCGGCGTTATCAACCAGTTTTGTCCCTGTTTCGACCTTGTCAACGGAATCGCTGATCAGCTCTTTGATCTCCTTCGCCGCAGCAGCCGACCTTTGTGCAAGCGTGCGAACCTCTGTTGCAACGACAGCAAATCCACGTCCCTGCTCACCGGCACGCGCGGCTTCAACCGCCGCATTCAAAGCCAGAATATTGGTCTGAAACGCGATGCCATCGATCACGCTGATGATATCTACAATTTTACGAGATGAAGCATTGATCGCACTCATAGTATCTACAACGTCATTTACAACGCCGCCGCCCTTAATGGCGATCGTACTGGCACTCAGGGCCAATTGGTTTGCCTGACGGGCATTGTCTGCATTTTGTTTCACGGTAGAGGTAATTTGCTCCATGCTGGATGCCGTTTTCTCGAGACTGGATGCCTGCTCCTCGGTGCGTTGTGACAGATCCGTATTACCAGAGGCAATTTCTTTAGCGGCAGTCTCAATCGAATCGACCGTCACCTTAATATCACCCACCAGCGTCTTCAGATTTTCCACGGTTGCGTTGACAGAACTCTTGGTCTGGCCGAACAAGCCCGGATAATCCGCACTGATCTTATGGGTCAAATCGCCTTCCGCAAGAGCTTGAGAGACGCGCATCACATCACGCAGCCCCGTATCGGTAACGGTAGACAACTGGTTGAGCAGTTCAGCCAAGGTACGTACAAACCCCAGCTTGCCCTGCATTTGCATTTTGACACTAAAGTCCCCCTGTGCGGCGGCGGCTTCTACAACATGTTGAATTTCTGCAACGACCCTGGTCAACGCGTCGACCGTGCTATTCACCGCATTTTTAGTCTGACCGAACACCCCGGGATAGTCACGGGTAATTGTCTGCGATAAATCGCCACTCGCCAGCGCGGTTGTCACACGCATAAAGTCATTTAATACGGTTTCAGATACGCCAGATAACTCATTGAGCAAAAATGATAATTCCTCAGTATAACCCGACTTTCCATTCAGGTTCATCTTGACACTGAAATCGCCGCGTTGCGCCGCCGCTTCTACAATACTCTTTATTTCTGCGACGATATTACGCAAGCTGTCCTGCATCATTTTCATTGAATAAAGCAGACTGCTGGTATCCCCGGCTTCAAGAACCAACTCAACCGAAAGATTGCCGCTGGCGATTTTCTCAACCACTTCGACAGCATAGGCAGGTTCCCCTCCTAATTGTTTCAGCAAACTTTTAGTAATCCGCAATGAAATGACGATACCCAACAACAAAAAGCCCAGAATAATCGCGGTTGCCACAATGGTTTTAAATGCGATCAGCTCTCTGGCTTGTGCTTCTTCTACACCTGCGTGAGCACTTGCTAGCCCGACCAGCTTGTCGATTGCCGTTCGATGCTGTAAATATTTTTGTTCCAGTTGCGGGCGCAAACTTTCAGCCGTTTTCATGTCTCCGCCTATTAAAGCGGGAATAAGGGTTGATTGCTGTAAAATCAAAAAATCTTTACCGGACTTGTAAACGTCACCGCCGATCAGCGCTTTGATGTCGCCATCCGGAAGCGCCTGTTGCCAGTACTGATAACGGTCGTCAAAATCCTTTAACAACACTTTGCTCTTATCGATCAACACCGGCAAACCCGCTTTATCGGCAACTAACATCTGCTGCGTAACCAGATAAGACTCAATCAAATACTCCGGGGGCGGCAGAATGTCTGCAAGCAAATCTTTTTGCTGCACGATACCCTGATAGATCGGGCCGTTTACCTTGACCTGATTCAGGGTAAGCAACAAAAATGAACCAGATAGCACAAAACCCGAAGAAAAAATGCCAATCAACAGAAAGAGCTTGGATTTCATAGATAAATTATTCATATAGACCTGATTAATTTCGTTAATTAAACACCGGATACCACGCTATCCCGCCGTATCATGCCATAGGGGCAATTATCATGGAAAGCTTTAAGTTACGATACACTTAGCCCATCTGGCAGTGTTACCTGAAAACGGAATACACTACCAACGCCCAGCTGACTTTCGACCGTAATTCGGCCTTGCATCATCTGTGCCAGATTACGCGCAATCACCAGCCCCAGTCCTGTTCCGCCAAAGCGCCGCGTTATAGAATTATCAGCCTGCACGAAGGGCTGAAATAAGTTTTTGATCGTCTCAGCGCTCATACCAATGCCGGTATCGCGTATAAAAAATTCGAGTCTGGCTTTTCCGTCAGGAACACGGATTTGTTTCACTTCAAGAGTAATCTCTCCTTGCGATGTAAATTTCACAGCATTGCCAAGCACAATAGTCAAAATTTGCCGCAAGCGCAGCGCATCCCCCAGGAGCACATGCCCCGACTCACCCGTTCTGATCAGATTAAACACAAGCCCTTTTTCTTGAGCGCGCAACGCAAACAACCTGTCAATGCTGCATAACAATTCATCCAGTTCAAATGGGCTCACCTCGAGCATCATCCGTCCTGATTCTATTTTTGACAGATCAAGGATGTCGTTCAGTATCCCCAGCAGCATATTTGACGACTCAAGAATTTGTGACAGAAATATCTGCTGATCCTTGGGATCTGGATTATCCAGCGCAAGCTCAGAAAATCCGATAATAGAATTCATAGGCGTGCGAATTTCATGACTCATATTGGCCAAAAAATCGCTCTTGGCACGACTGGCAGCCTCCGCTGCAACCTGTGCCTGCTGCACACTTTCGATCAGCTCATTGAACAGCCGTGCCGTATCCCCGGCCTCATCATCACTGCTGACAACCAGCCGGCGTGAAAAGTCACCGCTATTTGTGATGTCCTTCATCGCCTGTTGCAGACTCTGCAACGGACCGGTGACGGAACGCGAAATCAGATACGCAAGCAATACCGTCAGGCTGACCGTACAAACCAAAATAAACAGCATTAAATACGTTGCAAAATTAATTTGCTGATTTGCTCGCGCCTCGTCTAACACAACACGATGGCTGGCAATTTTGACGGCGCGATCGATGGCCTCGCGATGCAGCGCGTAGGACGATTTCATTTTTTTCATCGCCGCTGCCAGCGCGGACTTGTTTTGGTGCCTCAAAGCAGGCACGAACTCATCGGACACTACCGCGTAAAACTGCATAGCGGGTTCGTGTGCCTCTACCAGCAACGTCTTAGTCAGCTCATCGCCTAAGCGGTGTTTCTGCCAGAACTCATGTCGATTCGCGTATTCACGCTGTAAATTCAGCAAACGTCCAATCAAACCCGCTTGTTCGGATGGCTCACACTCGACAAGTTGCAAACTCACAAGATACGACTCAATGATGTACTCCGGTGGCGGCAGGATATCCGCAACGAAATCTTTTCCTTGTGCAATCTCCTTATAAATCGGGCCGTTAACCTTGAGTTCACCCAGCGTCTTAAAAGACCACAGGCCGTAGAGTGCAAATCCCGCCACCACGCAAAAAATCAAAATGGCAAAGCGTTGCCGAAGTTGCAAATTTACCAAGCGTTCCATATCAACCCCGAGCGTGTTTACCCGTTAGTTTAAATCAGATTGGTTATGACCAGTCCAGATCAAGACAAGCAACCAGCATGCCGCAGGGGGTATGGACCAGCGCAGAAATGGTGATGCACTGACTTTTTCCGGTCAGCGAGCGATAAGGGCGGGTGATCTGTATTTCCCCCGGATTTAAGACGGCCTGCCTGAAATAATAACGTCTCGACCAGTTAGCCTCGGCCGCTTCGGCCAGCGGCTTATAACGAGGATCAATATACTCCGACTGCGGTTTCTGGATATTGTCGCCAATCTGATAGCCGGCCTCATCCAGAAAGTAAACGCGCATCACATTGGGCAGGGCGAGCAATCTTTCACAACCCAACATTTGCGGTGTACACCCGGCAGTAATCGCTTGTAGCACGGCCTTGAATTCGATCAGACACTGGTCTACTGCATCGCGATACCGCATTCTGATCGACGCTGAAAACTCGTTGTGTTTACCGCGCAATTTAAGCAGCATGTTGTTCGGATCATCCGTTTCCACCAGTTGCTCGCGGGGAAACCCAAAGTAATAGCCCTGCACCAGATCGACATTCGAATCGATCGCAATCAAGGCCTGCTGCTCAGTCTCAACCCCTTCCATCAGGGCAATGCAGCCCAGTTCCTGAATTAATCCGACCAGACTTGGCAAGGCTTTGCGCACGACGACACTCGATTCCGCCTGAACGATAATCGAGCGATCAAATTTCACAATGTCGGGCTGAATATTCCAAATCCGGTCGAAGTTGGAATGCGATGCACCAAAATCATCGATTGCCACCAGACAGCCCAGATTTTTGTAGTAGTTAATCGCAGCCGACAGAATCGATTCATCGTAAATACCTTTTTCCAGAATCTCGACCACCACCTGACTCGGTGAAATGCCGTTCTGATCGAGCATCTCCTTGAAAAATGAGCCATAACTTTTACCCAGAACCGTGACCAGTGGATTTACATTCAGGAAAATCCACGATGCATCTGAAAATTTCGAGAAATTCTGCACGTGTACGGCACGGCATAATCGGTCGAGCAGCACATTGTCCGACTCATCTTTGACCTGCCCGAACAAAGCTAGCGGCGATACCGGCAGTCCATCTTTTTTTTTGGCACGACACAGGGCTTCGTAGCCGACCGGATTTCTGTGCGACAAACTGAAAATGGGCTGAAATGCACTGCCTATGCTGTAATCACGGAACTGTCCGGTGTTGCCGCTGACCCGCTGGTTAACGGCGTTAAAATTATGTGTATTCATCTTAATTTATTGATTGTGAACATCTGTAATCTGAAACTGATTAACCAGCAGACGTAACTTTTGTGTACCTTCACGATTGCTCGCAATAGCAAAATTCAATTCTCCCACCGCGGCACTCATCGAGTCGGCCGTCCGTGCAACGCCCTGCACCTTGCTGCCGCTCTCCGCTGCACTCATCGATATCTGCGAAATCGTAGTAAACATCCGTTCAATAATCTCGGCAGAGCCAGAATTGTCAGCGGCAGAGGCCTCAGCCAGCCGTAACCCTTCCTCCATACCGCTCGCGCCGTGTTCCATAATGGCGACCGCATCGCGCGCCTTGTCCTGAACGGATGCAATCATCAGATTGATTTCATGTGTCGCGCTGCTGGTGCGTTCAGCCAGTTTACGCACTTCATCGGCGACCACTGAAAAACCGCGCCCGAATTCACCTGCACGCGCTGCCTCAATGGCTGCATTGAGCGCCAGCAAATTAGTCTGGTCGGCAATGCCCTTGATGACCTCGGCAATCTCACCGATTTTTTCGGTACTCTCTCCCAGCGAGCGGATACGCAACGAAGACGCCTTGATCGATTCGCGGATATCCTGCGTACGGCTTTGCACCATGGTGACTTGTGCGCGAGCGCGATCGGTTGCCAGTTGCATGGCTTGCCGCATTTCACTGGTGGTCAGATTTGCCAGTTCAATGTCGCTCATCTGTTTTTCCAGCGCCTGCAAAATATCCTGCACCGCAATCAGCACTTCGCCTGTCGCGGCGGTTGCCTCTTTGTTGCGCACATCCATGTGTGCCTGATTATTGACCATGCCGTCCGTACCACGCCTGACGTTGCCGACCGTACGGTCGATATTATCAATCAGACTATTGATCCATTGTGACAAAACCCCGGCTTCATCGCGACTGGCATCGCCCCTGTCCAGACGCTGTGACAGATTGCCATGCCCTTCCGCAACATTCCGAACCACACTGACCATGCTGCGCAATCGTTGCCCGACAGGTCTTGCAACAAAGCGATGCAGCACGAGACCGCCTGTTAAGAATAATCCGCCGCAAATACCCGCCATCACCTGCGCATCAGGTTTGAAAATCACTGCAATACCGGAAATGACGGCCACCATGGCGACCCACATGACCAGATACACAGACATCATTCTGAAGTTAAGACTGCGGAAACGATACACCTCCTCGAGATCGGCTTCGCACATCATCCCCCAGCTATCTATCGAACCCGGCAGCGTAAAAGTAATACCGCGCCCTATCACCGGAATATGGCGATAATCGGAATAGCCGGGATAGGTTACAAACGTATTCTCACCGCAGCGTATCGTCTCCCGCACACCGGGATGCAGCTGACCTGTCGCAGGATCATTGAAGATCAGCTCGAATTCCGTGTGATTCCGAACCGATACGACACCGAAATCCGTACGCACACCTTGCTTTAAGTTGTCCCCCATACTGAAAGTAGCATCTTCGAACCGGGACCGCGACAATGCGGCGCCCGCTTTGATTGCCGTATCAAATCCCGCTTTCACCATGAATAAATAGTTGTCCCCGGATTCGTGAAAAATATGTCCGGCTTCACGCTGAATCAGGTCACCCAGCACATCATTCGGCACCCGGCCGCACACTGCACCCAGCAAAACCCCGTCCTTTTGCAGCGGATAGTAGAACATCAGCGTCACGGCATCGTGAAACCGGGAACTTGTCGCCCCCAGAGCGCCAGTTGCAGGATCGAGATAAGGGCCATGCAGAAATTTATCCGCAAGTCCCAGCTTGACCGCCTTTGCGTCCAGATCATTTTTACCGACTCGGCTACGGCAACTCGAATACAGTGTGACACCCTGAGCGTTAATCACGAATAATTCCGAGAAATCACCATCCAGCCGCATATTTTCCGCAAGTATTTCTGCGTCAAATTTTGGCCAGTCGTGTGCAATCTGCGCCGAGATTCCCGAAAGTGAGGACCACTTCTGCTCTGCCCATTCAGATAAAATTCTGACCCGCGTGGTCGCAATGGAGTCGAATATTTCTTCAAGAATAGGATATCGCCATTGATTTAAATGACACGCCCACCCCATCGCCAAGCGACCGCACTTGCCAAAATAGGGAAGCCAGGATCGCTCGCTGTTGCTCAAATTCATCTGTTGGCTTTTTAACATGTCAGTATCCCCTTGGTATGTACAGAAATAAAAGCAATAATCGTGCCAACAAAAACCCCTCTGCAATCAAGATGAATTAATTGATCCGGCTGCACCATGCACCAAAATCGGGCATACATAAAAAAAGGGCACCATGCGGTGCCCTAAAGATGGAGCCGGGGAATGGCTCCTGGGAGGAAAAGGATAAACTTAGTAGTTGTAAGCGCGTTCGCCGTGAGATGAAGTATCCAGACCTTCGCGCTCTTCTTCTGCTGCAACACGCAGGCCGATGGTCAGGTCAACGATCTTGTAGCAGACGAAAGCCACCACACCCGACCAGATCACCGTGGTCAACACAGCCTGAGCCTGAATCCAGACCTGATCCGCGATGACTGTATCCACAACCGTGTTGTTTACATAGTCAGCGATACCGGTGCCGCCCATGCTCCAGCTGTTAAACACACCGGTGAGCAGTGCGCCCAAGATACCGCCGATACCATGAATACCGAACACGTCGAGCGCATCATCTGCACCCAGCAGTTTCTTAAGACCCGTTACACCCCAGAAGCACACGACGCCAGACAGCGCACCGATCACCAGACCACCACCGATACCCACCCAACCACAAGCCGGCGTGATAGCAACCAGACCTGCAACGGCACCGGATGCGGCACCCAACAGGCTCGGCTTTCCTTTAAGCAGCCATTCAGCCGCCAACCAGGTCAGTACCGCAGCAGCCGTTGCAATCAGAGTATTAGCGAAAGCAAGCGTTGCTGTTCCGCCCGCTTCCAGCGCAGAGCCTGCGTTGAAACCGAACCAACCCACCCACAACAGTGCGGCACCGATCATGGTCATCACAAGATTGTGAGGTGCCATAGGCTCTTTGCCATAACCGATACGTTTGCCGACCATAAATGCGCCGACCAGACCGGCAACCGCTGCGTTGATATGCACCACAGTACCGCCCGCAAAGTCCAGCGCACCCTTTTGGAACAACCAGCCTGCTTTTACGGTTTCAACCGCCAGTGTCGCGGCATCCTTGATTGCATCGGGACCCGTCCAGAACCACACCATGTGGGCAATCGGCAAGTAAGCAAACGTAAACCACAGACCTGAGAACAACATCACTGCGGAGAATTTCATCCGTTCAGCAAAAGCACCGACGATCAGTGCCACGGTGATGGCGGCAAAGGTCGCCTGAAACGCCACGAAGATAAACTCAGGAATCACCACACCCTTGCTGAAGGTTGCCGCATTCGCCACGGAACCCGTCATCGGATCGAAGATACCTTTGAGAAACAGTCGATCAAAGCCACCGATGAATGCATTGCCTTCGGTAAATGCCAGCGAGTAACCGTAAATCGCCCAGAGCACGGTAATCAACGCGAAGATACTGAACACCTGCATCAGGATAGACAGCATATTTTTGCTGCGCACTAAACCGCCGTAGAACAGCGCAAGACCCGGGATCGACATCATGATCACCAGCAAAGTTGCCACCAGCATCCATGAGGTATCGCCCTTGTTAGGCACGGGTGCAGCAACGGGAGCTGCCGCCACAACCGCTTCAGCCACAGGTGCAGCTTCCGTCGCAGAAACGACAGCAGACGCAACTTCCGTAGCCGATACGACAGCGGATGCCGCCTCTTCCGCGAAGCCGGGTGCCGACAATCCGCATAGCGCGGCTATCAGCATAAATGAAGCGAATATTTTTCTCATTTCGATCTCCTTAAAGCGCGTCCGAACCGGTTTCGCCGGTACGAATACGAATCACTTGTTCGATTTCCTGCACAAAAATTTTTCCATCGCCGATCTTGCCGGTCTGAGCCGCTTTTTCGATGACTTCAAGCACACTGTCCAGCTGGTCAGCAGCAATGGCCGCTTCCAGCTTAACCTTAGGCAGAAAATCCACTACATATTCCGCGCCGCGATACAACTCGGTATGCCCCTTTTGCCGGCCAAACCCTTTGACTTCAGTGACGGTGATACCCTGCACGCCAATCGCGGAGAGGGCTTCACGCACTTCGTCAAGCTTGAACGGCTTGATAATCGCTGTGACCATTTTCATCATATTCTCCTGGTGAGGGGCGGCACTTACACCGCCCCGATATCAATTAAAACGCGCGAGTCACAGACAGAGCAGCAACACCCTTGCCCCAGTTGCCGCCCTTTGTAGCATAGGTGTAGAACGGGCTGGCGTTGGTGCTGGTGTAAGCCAAACCGACAACAAAACCGCTGATATCTTTAGTGACGCCCAACTTGTAATCGGTATAGGTGGGCGTATTGCCTGCCGCAGTGAAAGCGTCAGCCGATGTTCCCTTGTAAGTTTGCTTACCCACATGCGCTGCAACGGTATATCCGCTATCAGCGATTGGATAGCTGGCGTTCAGTTCAAGATAATTGGTACCTTTCGCGCCAGGAACCGTCAGGAAGTTGCCCAGACCGTAGGAATAC
This sequence comes from Gallionellales bacterium GWA2_54_124, assembly GCA_001801025.1. GTDB lineage: Bacteria > Pseudomonadota > Gammaproteobacteria > Burkholderiales > Gallionellaceae > Gallionella. Next base: position 247,906 of record MGWO01000003.1, on the reverse strand, counting down.
TTAGCGGTGAACCACTTGTAACCGAGCGCTCCGTACACTTCATCGGTATCCGCCTTGACGTAAGTTGCAGCCGGTGTGTAACTTCCTACGTAGTTGTAGCGAATAAAGCCTACGTCATAGTTGAAATCTTCCGCGAAGGCGTTCTTGAAACCCAGATAGGTATCCAGTTCCACACCGACACTACCTGTCGCAACCGCACCGCTATCCGCGATCCAGGTCACGTTGGATCCCCACAGGCCTGCGTAAAACCCGCTGGCATGCGCATAATCAACACCGCCTTGCACGGCCGCATTGTGGGATGTTTGCGCGATACCACGGAAAATGTAGTCGCTCACGACACCGACATTGGCAGTCAAGGTATGCGGTGACGCTGGCGCATCGTCAGCCATCGCCACACAAGGAACAGCCATCGCAGCCAGGATAAGTGTATTCAGTAATTTGCTTTTCAACATGATGATTCCTTCATAAAGTTTAAAAAAATATTTCCCGCGCATTTCTATAAGCAGGATGCGTGCCACAATTATTTATTCGTTTTAATTCATCACATTAAAAATAAATGACTGAATTTTACACTCGCTGTGCGCACCATATGCGCACAGTATTTTCCCGATATGCACTGATTTTGTGCCTGCCTGCACCAGTTTTGCTACACTGGCAAAAATGTCAATTCAAACTGAAATAGACTTACCCGCGCAGGGATGATGCTATGTAGCATAGTTATTGCGAAATCAAAAAGCCATTACCCATACCTAAGGAGTTCCACCATGCTGAATGCGAAAATTTTCGATGACATCTCCGCCAAGTTAACTCAGGCGGCAGAAAGCGGGCCCGCAAAAGACATCGAAAAAAATGTGCGCGCCCTGCTCACGCAAGGATTTAACAAACTCGATCTGGTCACCCGCGAAGAGTTTGATATCCAGTCTCAAGTGCTTCTGCGTACCCGCGAACAACTCAGCGCACTCGAAGCGCGCGTAGCAGCGCTGGAAGCGCAACAAACGCCTAAATAACATGAGCCTCGCGGTACTCTACAGCCGCGCGCTCGAAGGGATGGAAGCCGATCTGGTGACTGTCGAAGTGCATCTGGCCAACGGATTACCCGGCTTTACCATCGTTGGACTGCCGGAAACGGAAGTCAAAGAGAGCCGCGAGCGGGTGCGTGCCGCGCTGCAAAACTGCCAGTTTGATTTTCCGGCCAGACGAATCACCGTCAACTTAGCACCTGCCGATCTACCCAAAGAAAGCGGGCGTTACGATCTGCCGATTGCATTAGGCATACTGGCTGCAAGCGGACAAATTCCCACCGACAAACTTGGCCTTTATGAATATGCAGGAGAACTCGCACTAACCGGTGAAGTACGCCCGGTACGCGGCACGCTGGCAATGACCTGTCGCGCAGTCACTTCAGGACGCGCATTCATCCTGCCGGAAGTGAATGCCGCAGAAGCCGCGCTGGTCGAACACGCCGTGATTTATCCGGCGAAAACGCTGCTGCAAGTAGCAGCCCATCTATCGGGGCGAGAATTAATCGAACCCTACCTGAACCGGCCACAAACCGTTACGCCACACTATCCCGATTTCAGCGAAGTGAAAGGTCAGGAGCAGGTCAAACGCGCACTGGAAATCGCTGCGGCAGGCGGCCATAGTGTGCTGATGATCGGGCCGCCCGGCACCGGAAAATCCATGCTGGCGGCGCGCTTTCCCGGCATTTTGCCGCAAATGACAGACAAGGAGGCGCTGGAGAGCGCAGCGCTGCAGTCTCTGGGTGGCAATTTCGACATCGCACACTGGAAAATGCGCCCCTATAGAGCACCGCATCATACAGCGTCAGGCGTCGCGCTGGTCGGGGGAGGCAGCAACCCGCGCCCCGGGGAAATATCGATGGCAATGCACGGCGTGCTATTTCTCGATGAATTGCCGGAGTTTGAGCGCAGCGTGCTCGAAGTATTGCGCGAACCGCTCGAATCCGGACACATCACCATCTCGCGCGCCGCGCGTCACGCCGAGTTTCCCGCACAGTTTCAGCTGATCGCCGCGATGAATCCGTGCCCTTGCGGCTATTTCGGCCACTACAACGGACGGTGCCACTGCACGCCGGATCAGATTGCACGCTATCGCGGCAAAATTTCCGGTCCGCTGCTCGACCGCATCGACATTCAGATTGAAGTGCCCGCCGTACCGCAGCACGATTTGCTGAAAAAAACCGCAGGCGAATGCAGCTCAGATATTCAGGCTCGCGTTGAAGCTGCACGCCAGCGCCAGATTGACCGGCAGAATAAATCCAATGCACAGCTGTCCGTCACCGAACTGGATGAACTGTGTGCGCCCGATGCAGAAGGAGAAACATTACTCAAACGGGCGATTACACGACTTGATCTGTCCGCGCGCGCTTATCATCGTATACTTAAAATGGCTCGCACCATCGCCGATCTGGCTGGCAGCGATATCCTGCAGACAGACCACATCGCCGAAGCCGTACAATACCGGCGCATGGATAAACAAATTTAACAAGGAGACGCCCGGTGTTCGAACAAAAACTGATCAACAGCATGAAAAACTTCAACCAGTTCATCCATGTGCTGCTGGCACTGGCGCTGGGAATCGCCTGCATCATGGTCATCTGGGATTTCGGCGCGCGCGCCATAGATGCATGGAATGCGGGCAATGCGACCAGCGGATTTTTTCATGCATTAGGTTCGCTGTTCATCCTCTGGACGCTCTCGACGCTCATTTCAGCGGAAATGCATTACCTGCAGACGGGGCGAACCTCGGTACGCGTATTCGTCGAAGTCGCAATGATTTCGGTGATCCGCGAAATGATCGTGCAACCGGTACAAGTGATCAGCACACCTGACGGATCCGGCGCAAATTTCAGCCCCCTGCATTACGGACTGCTGCTGGCGGCCTTACTGGTCATCGGTGTCGTATACAAACTGATCAGCTCCAGCGAACCTGCCGAACACGCTGCGAACAAATAGCTTCCATCCAAATTCAAGCGCAAATCCAACGGCTTACCGCATCGCCCGACGCGTGGTAAAATACCCGACTCATTTTCGCACGCTACCTGCTATGACCCGACACCTGATTGAAGACATCATCCAGCAACGCATCCTGATTCTGGATGGTGCAATGGGCACCATGATCCAGCGCTACAAACTGACCGAGGCGGATTATCGGGGTGCGCGTTTTGCTCAGTGGCCGCAGGATCTCAAAGGCAATAACGACCTGCTGGTGCTGACCAAACCCGAAGTGATCCGCGCGATACACAGCGAATATCTCGCAGCGGGTGCGGATATCGTCGAGACCAATACCTTCGGCGCGAACGCCACGACGCTCAAGGCGTACGGCATGTCTGAGCTCAACTACGAGCTGAATGTCGCTGGCGCACGTCTAGCGCGCGAGGCGTGCGATGCCTATTCCACACCTGATAAGCCCCGCTTTGTCGCAGGCGTATTAGGCCCCACCGACAAGACCGCGACCATTTCGCCGGACGTAAATGATCCTGCCGCACGCAACATCAGCTTCGACCAATTGGTCGCTGACTATTCGGACGCGACGCGCGGACTGATGGACGGCGGGGCTGACACCATCCTGATCGAAACCATTTTCGACACACTCAATGCAAAAGCCGCGATCTTTGCCGTGCAATCGGTGTTTACCGAGCGCAGCACACGCCTGCCCATCATGATTTCGGGCACCATCACCGATGCGTCGGGGCGCACGCTGACAGGCCAGGTGACCGAAGCGTTTTACAATTCGCTGGCCCATGCACAGCCTTTATCCATCGGCCTGAACTGCGCGCTGGGCGCGGAAGAGTTGCGCCAGTACGTGGCTGAATTGTCGCGCGTGGCGAACTGTTACGTTTCTGCTCACCCCAACGCCGGTCTGCCCAATCCGCTGGCCGAAACAGGGTATGACGATACACCGGAAAATATGGCGGGCCACATCAAAGAATGGGCTGAGAGCGGTTTTCTGAACATCATCGGCGGCTGCTGCGGCACCTCGCCCGCGTTCATCAAAGCGATTGCCGAGACGGTTCAAGGCATCGCGCCGCGCAAAATCCCTGAAAATCCGGTCGAATGCCGCCTCTCGGGACTGGAGCCGTTCAACATCAGCGACAGCTCGCTGTTCGTCAATGTCGGCGAGCGCGCCAACGTCACAGGTTCTGCCAAATTCAAGCGCCTGATCCTGGAAGGCAAGTACGACGAAGCGCTGGAGGTTGCCAAGCAGCAGGTGGAAACCGGCGCTCAGGTGATCGACGTCAATATGGACGAGGCGATGCTGGACGGCGAAGCCGCGATGGTGCGCTTCCTCAATCTGATCGCTTCCGAACCCGACATCTCCAAAGTGCCGTTGATGATCGACTCCTCCAAGTGGAGCATCATCGAAGCGGGCCTCAAATGCGTGCAGGGCAAGTCTATCGTCAATTCGATTTCGCTCAAAGAAGGCGAAGAGAACTTCATCAAGTATGCGACTCTGGTTCGAAAATACGGCGCGGCAGCAGTCGTGATGGCCTTCGATGAGGCCGGCCAGGCCGACACCTATGCCCGCAAGATCGAAATCTGCAAACGCAGCTATGACATTCTGGTGAACAAGGTCGGTTTCCCGCCCGAGGACATCATTTTTGACCCGAACATCTTCGCGATTGCGACCGGCATCGAGGAGCACAACAACTACGCAGTAGATTTCATCGAGGCCTGCAAGTGGATCAGGGCCAATCTGCCCTACGCCAAAATTTCCGGCGGCGTATCCAACGTGTCATTCTCGTTCCGCGGCAACGAGCCGGTGCGAGAAGCCATACACACCGTATTTTTGTACCACGCGATTGATGCCGGCATGAATATGGGCATCGTCAACGCAGGTCAATTGGGCGTATACGAAGAAATCCCGCGCGAGTTGCGCGATGCGGTGGAAGACGTGGTGCTCAACCGTCATCCGGATGCCGGCGAAAAGCTGGTCAAAATCGCCGAGAGCGTCAAAGGCGGCGGCAAGGAAATCATCGAGGATCTCGAATGGCGTAAAGGCACGGTGCAGGAGCGTTTAACCCACGCGCTGGTGCGCGGCATCACGACCTATATCGTAGAAGACACTGAAGAAGCGCGCCTAGCAGCTAAATTCCCGGTCGAGGTCATCGAAGATTCGCTGATGGCCGGCATGAACGTGGTGGGCGATCTGTTCGGCGCAGGCAAAATGTTTTTACCGCAGGTAGTCAAATCCGCCCGCGTAATGAAACAGGCGGTCGCCCACCTGATCCCCTACATCGAGGCGGAAAAACTGCGTTCGGGCGACACCAGCACCAAGGGTAAAATCCTCATGGCAACGGTGAAGGGCGACGTGCATGACATCGGCAAAAACATCGTCACCGTGGTGTTGCAGTGCAACAACTTCGAGGTGGTGAACATGGGCGTGATGGTGCCGTGCCAGCAGATTCTGGACGCCGCACGCGAACACAAGGTCGACGTCATCGGCCTGTCCGGATTGATTACGCCCTCGCTGGAAGAAATGGCGCATGTCGCAAAAGAAATGGAACGCCAGGGCTTCAAGATTCCGCTGCTGATCGGCGGCGCGACAACTTCGCGCGTACATACGGCGGTGAAGATTGAGCCCAACTATCCTTCAGGCACGGTCATCTATGTCACCGATGCCTCGCGTGCGGTCGGCGTATGCAGCAATTTGCTCTCCGACACTTTACGTGACGACTATGTCGCATCGATCAAAGCCGACTACATTGAGGCGCGCGAGACGCATGAAGCGCGTCAGTCGAAAGCCGTCTACGTTACACTTGAAGCGGCGCGCGCGCACGGCATGAAAACCGACTGGAATGCCTATACGCCGCCTAAACCGCAATTTACCGGCGTGAAAGAACTGCGCGACTACAGCTTGTCCGAGATTTCTGAATACATCGACTGGACACCGTTCTTCCAAGCATGGGAATTAGCCGGACGCTATCCGAAGATTTTGCAGGACGAGGTGGTCGGTGAAGAATCTCGCAAACTGTTCGCCGATGCACAGGCGATGTTAAAGCAGATCGTCAATGAGAAATGGCTCACCGCAAATGCGGTGTACGGCCTGTTTCCGGCCAATACGGTCGGCAGCGACGACATCGAAATCTATACCGACGAATCCCGTTCTGAATGCGCCATGACCTGGCACAATTTGCGCCAGCAAACCAAGAAGCCGGAATCCATCCCCAACTACTGCCTGGCAGACTACATTGCACCTAAGGGTGTGGCAGATTACATCGGCGGATTCGCGGTGACGACCGGCATCGGCATCGATGCGCGCGTGGCCGAGTTTGAGGCGCAAAACGACGACTACAATGCGATTATGTTGAAAGCGCTGGCCGATCGTCTGGCGGAAGCCTTCGCCGAATTGCTGCACAAGAAAGTGCGTCAGGACTTCTGGGGCTATGCGAGCAACGAAGATCTGGACAACGATGCCCTGATCAACGAAGCCTATCGCGGCATTCGTCCGGCACCGGGTTATCCTGCCTGTCCGGAACACAGCGAAAAGGGCCCGCTGTTTGCGATGCTCGATGCCCCGAATCGGGCCGGCATCACCATCACCGACAGTTTTGCGATGCTGCCTACCGCCGCTGTTTCCGGCTTCTATTTCTCGCACCCTGAGGCAAAATACTTCGCGACCGGCAAGATCGACCGCGATCAGGTGGCAAGCTATGCCGAGCGCAAGGGCTGGGACATCGAAACGGCCGAACGCTGGCTGGCACCCGTATTAAGCTACTAATAAGGAAACATAAGACATGAATACACTCATCAAAATCGACAACAACCTGGGCGAAGGCGCCGAAGCGCAAGCAGGACAAACCGTGATCGTGCATTACACCGGCTGGCTGTACGACGATGCCGCACCGGACAATAAGGGCAGCAAGTTCGACAGTTCGCTCGACCGCAACGACCCGTTCGACTTCCCACTAGGCGCCGGGCGCGTCATTCAAGGCTGGGACGAAGGTGTCGCGGGCATGAAGGAAGGCGGGACACGCACACTGCTGATTCCGCCTGAAATGGGCTATGGCGCACAAGGCGCGGGCGACGATATTCCACCGAATGCAACCTTGGTGTTCGAAGTAAAACTGCTGAAAGTAATCAGAACCGAAATCGTAGATACTGCAATCGGTGAAGGCGAAGTAGCGCAGGCGGGACAAACAGTCACCGTACATTACACGGGCTGGCTGTTCGATAAAAAATCGCCAGAAAACAAGGGGGTAAAATTCGACAGTTCACGCGACCGCAATGACCCGTTCGAATTTCCTCTGGGCATGGGCCGTGTTATTTCCGGATGGGATGCCGGCGTACAAGGTATGAAGGTAGGCGGCAGTCGCACACTGACCATTCCACCGAAAATGGGTTACGGACGCCGAGGTGCAGGCGGTGTTATTCCTGCAAACGCGACGCTGGTGTTCGATGTCGAGTTACTCGGCCTGCGATAAACTGCAAATTTTTTAAGATTACCTCGAGATATAAATGAAAATGATTTCCAAGCTGACTATTACCCTGCTTTTGGCGGCTGCCTTTTCAACAACCGCGTGCTCTGAACAAGCCGCAACACCTACCCCTAAAATGGAGAAGAGCAACATGAGTGAATTAATCAAGAACGACGTCAAACTGGGCAGCGGTGCTGAAGCGATTGCCGGACAAAACGTATCCGTACATTACACCGGCTGGCTGTTTGACGAAGCAGCTGCAGACCATAAAGGTAAAAAATTCGACAGCTCGCGTGATCGCGGTCAACCGTTCGAATTTCCGCTCGGCGCAGGTCACGTCATCAAGGGCTGGGATGTCGGCGTTGCAGGCATGAAGGTCGGCGGTCAGCGTACATTGACCATCCCGTCCGACATGGGTTACGGCGCTCGCGGCGCGGGTGGCGTGATTCCTGCCAATGCAACGCTGGTCTTTGATGTGGAGTTGCTGGGTACAAAGTAACAAGTTATGCACTGAACTGGCGTAGAATCCTGCGCCAGACAGTACACAACGGGAGAGGCAGATGTTCCAGATACGGGTTCATGGTCGCGGCGGTCAAGGCGTGGTAACCGCAACGGAGATGTTGTCGGTTGCAGCGTTCGAAGAAGGACGCCACGCGCAAGCCTTTCCTAGCTTCGGTTCAGAGCGAACCGGCGCACCGGTCGTGGCATTCTGCCGAATTTCAGATAAAGAAATTCGCTTGCGTGAACCGATCATGGAACCCGATGCGATCATCATTCAAGATCCCACGCTGCTGCATCAAATTGACGTTTTCGCAGGATTAAAACCCGACGGCTATGTCCTGCTCAACTCGCATCACAGCATCGAAGCCCTAGGACTTGCCGAACTTGTCCAAGGTCGCCGCGCTGAACGTTTTTGCACCCTCCCTGCCACTGAGCTAGGCCTCAAACATGTCGGGCGCCCCATCCCTAATGTCCCCCTTTTAGCCGGATTCGCAGCCCTCTCCGGCACCATCCGTCTCGAATCGGTGGTCCTCGCGATCAATGAACGATTCACAGGAAAAATTGCAGACGGCAATATTGCTGCGGCAACGGAAGCCTATCTGCTGGTAAAACAGATGATGGAGGGCGCACATGCTAAAGCAAACTGAAGGTTCAAAAGCGGTCGCCGAAGCCATCGCGCTTTGCCGCCCTGAAGTCATCTGCGCCTATCCTATTTCACCGCAGACGCACATCGTCGAAGCGCTAGGCGAGATCGTCAAATCAGGCGAACTCACGCCCTGCGAATTCATCAACGTCGAGAGTGAATTTGCCGCGATGTCGGTGGCCATCGGCGCTTCCGCTGCCGGTGCGCGCGCCTACACCGCGACGGCTTCGCAGGGTTTGCTGTTCATGGCCGAGGCGGTCTACAACGCCTCCGGCCTAGGCCTGCCGATCGTCATGACGGTCGCCAATCGCGCCATCGGTGCCCCTATCAATATCTGGAACGACCATTCTGATTCGCTCTCGCAGCGGGATTCAGGCTGGATGCAGCTGTTCGCCGAGACCAATCAGGAAGCCGTTGATCTGCACATCCAAGCGTTTCGGCTGGCCGAAGAACTCTCCATGCCGATCATGGTGTGCATGGACGGTTTCATCCTGACGCACGCCTTCGAACGCGTCGATATTCCGTCGCAAGCACAGGTAGACGCCTATCTGCCGCCGTTCGAGCCGCGTCAGGTACTCGACCCCGCCGAGCCGGTTTCCATCGGTGCGATGGTCGGCCCAGAAGCCTTTATGGAGGTGCGCTATCTTGCGCACGCCAAACAGATGCAAGCCATCGAGCGCATTCCGCAACTGGCCAGCGAATTTCGCGAGATTTTCGGGCGGGACAGCGGCGGATTGATCCGCACCTATTGCACGGAAGACGCGGACACCATCATCATCGCCATGGGCTCCGTGCTCGGCACCATCAAAGACACGGTGGATGAAATGCGTGCGCAAGGCCACAAAATCGGCGTGCTGGGCATTATCAGTTATCGCCCCTTCCCGCTCGAACAGGTCAAAGCGGCACTGCTCAACTGCCGCCGTTTCGTCGTGCTCGAAAAGAGTCTGGCGGTCGGTATGGGCGGCATCGTTGCGACCGATGTCCGCATGGCGGTAACAGGCACCGGCCTCAAAGGCTTTACCGCAATCGCAGGACTGGGCGGTCGGCCAATTACAAAAGCCTCGCTGCACAAACTGTTCCGGGAGGCCAAAGCCGAAACACTGCCCCCTGTGACATTCCTTGATCTGGACTGGGATGCTGTCAACAAACAGCTGGCGCGCGAGAAACAGACACGCCGCTCAGGCCCGGTCGCCGAGAACATTCTGCACGACAAAGGCATCGTTTCAGCGAAGTTCGGTTAAGGAGAACAGCGTGGGATTTCAACCAGTAAAATTCTATCAGACCGGCACATACACCGTTGGCAACCGTCTGCTGGCCGAGCGCAGCGTACAGGCCGGCGAGTTGCGCAGTAACTCGATCAACTCCGGTCACCGCGCATGTCAGGGCTGCGGCGAAGCGCTCGGTGCACGCTACGCGATCGACGCTGCAATGGCCGGGAGCAACAATCAACTGATCGCCGTGAATGCCACCGGCTGTCTGGAGGTTTTCTCAACGCCTTACCCTGAATCGTCCTGGCAGGTGCCTTGGATCCATTCACTGTTCGGCAATGCGCCGGCGGTTGCAACCGGGGTCGCAGCAGCAATGAAAGTAAAGGGACGCAAAGAAGTACGCGTGGTGGCGCAAGGCGGCGATGGCAGCACGACGGATATCGGTTTTGGCTGCCTGTCCGGTATGTTCGAGCGGAACGACGATGTGCTGTATATCTGCTACGACAACGAAGCCTATATGAACACAGGCGTGCAAAGATCGAGTGCGACGCCACCCGCCGCCCGCACCGCCACCACCATGCCGGTAGGCGCAGAACCCGGCAACCCCTTCGGACAGGGCAAGAACTTGCCCGAAATCGCAATGGCGCACGGTATTCCCTATGTCGCCACGGCAACCGTGGCCGACCTGCGCGATCTGGAATACAAGGTGCGGCGCGCGATGACAATACGCGGCGCACGCTACATTCATCTGTCCGTGCCTTGTCCTTTAGGCTGGGGCACCGCCTCTTCCGACACCATCCGCATCGCGCGACTGGCTAAAGAGAGCGGTATGTTTCCGGTGTTCGAAGCCGAATATGGTGAGGTCACCGGCGTATCGAAAATTCGCCATCAAGTGCCGGTTGAAGACTATCTAAAGCCGCAAAAGCGCTTTGCGCATTTGTTCGGCAAGACGCCGCACCCTGAAACGGTGGCACGCATTCAGGCAATCGCCGACCGCAACATCCGCAAATACGGCCTGCTCGAAGAGGGGAGTAACTGACATGTCCAACCGCCCTTTTGCGATCACCTTAAAGCCCGGCACGTCGCTTGCCAACCTGACCGGCACCTGGCGCACCGAGCGCCCTGTCTATCTTAACCGCCTGCCGCCGTGTAACAACGCGTGTCCTGCGGGCGAAAACATTCAGGGCTGGCTGTTTCACGCCGAATCAGGCGACTACCAGCAGGCATGGCGCGTGCTGGTGCAGAACAATCCGCTACCGGCCGTGATGGGACGCGTCTGCTACCACCCATGCGAAAATGCATGTAATCGCGGCCAGCTCGACAGTTCAGTCGGCATCAATTCGGTAGAACGCTTTTTAGGTGACGAGGCAATCAAGCAGGGCTGGAAATTCGATGCGCCGGCAACGGTTTCGGGCAAAAAGGTGCTGGTTGTCGGCGCCGGGCCTTCCGGACTGTCAGCCGCCTACCATCTGGCATGCATGGGGCATCGCGTGGAAATCCACGAAGCCGGGCCGTTGGCTGGCGGCATGATGCGTTTTGGCATTCCGAAATACCGGCTGCCACGCGAGGTACTCGATGCCGAAGTTCAGCGCATACTCGATTTGGGCGTGACGCTGAAACTGAACACCCGCATCGAAAATATCGAACAAAGCATGCAAGACGGCCATTTCAATGCGGCATTTTTAGCGGTCGGCGCGCATATCGCCAAACGCACCTATATCCCGTCGGGAGATGCCGCGCACATCGTCGATGCCGTCTCCGTGCTGCGTTCGATGGAAGGCGAAGACAAACCGATGCTGGGTCGCCGCGTCGTGGTGTATGGCGGCGGCAACACCGCAATCGACGTGGCGCGCACTGCCAAACGTCTTGGGGCGACCGAAGCCATCATCGTTTATCGCCGCACCCGCGAGAAAATGCCCGCACACGATTTCGAAGTGGAAGAAGCGCTGCAAGAAGGCGTGATGATCAAATGGCTATCCACCATCAAACAGGCCGAAGTAGGCACTCTCACCGTTGAAAGAATGGAGCTGGACGAACATGGCGTACCGCAGCCGACCGGCGAATTCGAAACCATGGAAGCGGACTCCCTGGTGCTCGCGCTGGGTCAGGACGTCGATCTGTCCCTGCTGGATAACGTGTCAGGACTTGAAATCAAAAATGGCACCGTACAAGTCGCCGCCAACATGATGACAGGTCACCCCGGCATCTTCGCTGGAGGCGACATGGTGCCGTCCGAGCGCACCGTCACCGTGGCCGTCGGTCACGGCAAAAAAGCGGCGCGCCATATCGACGCTTGGCTGCAGGGTGCGAGTTTCGACCCCGCCCCCAAGTCTGAGATCGCCACCTTCGATAAACTCAACCCGTGGTATTACTCAGACGCTGACAAGACGGTACAGCCTATACTCGACATCATCCGCCGTCAGACCAGTTTCGATGAGGTTCAGGGCGGACTTAACGAGACCAATGCCTTGTTCGAGGCACGCCGCTGCCTGTCATGCGGCAACTGTTTCGAATGCGACAACTGCTACGGCGTCTGTCCCGACAATGCGGTCATAAAACTCGGGCCCGGCAAAGGATTTCAGTTCAACTACGACTACTGCAAGGGCTGCGGGTTATGCGTAGCGGAATGCCCCTGCGGGGCAATTGCAATGGTGCCCGAAGAAACCTGATGAGTCTGATTTCTCAACCGCTGCTGGTCACCATCCTGATGCTGGCCATCTCCAACCTGTTCATGACCTTCGCATGGTATGGCCACCTAAAGAATATGTCGGCATCGCCTTGGTATGTGGCCGCGCTGGTCAGCTGGGGCATCGCCCTGTTCGAATACCTGATACAGGTACCTGCTAACCGTATCGGCTATACCGAACTTAATCTCGGTCAGCTGAAAATTCTGCAGGAAGTCATCACGCTGCTCGTGTTCGTGCCGTTTGCAGTGTTATATATGAACCAACCGTTAAAATGGGATTATCTGTATGCCGCACTTTGCATGATGGGCGCGGTTTATTTTATTTTTAGAAATTGAAAACAATGAGCAAACCAACACACATCCATATCCTCGGCATCTGCGGCACATTCATGGGCGGCATCGCGGCGATCGCAAAACAATCGGGCTTTCGCGTCACAGGGTGCGATACCAACGTCTATCCACCGATGAGCACGCAACTGGAGGCGCAAGGCATAGAACTGATCACAGGCTTTGGCACCGAACAGCTGGAGCTGAATCCGGATATCTACGTCATCGGCAATGTCGTCACGCGGGGCAATGCGCTGATGGAAGAGATACTGAACCGCAACCTGCCCTATGTCTCTGGCCCGCAATGGCTGTCAGAGACCTTGCTCAGAGACAAGTGGGTACTGGGAGTGGCAGGTACGCATGGCAAAACGACCACGGCGTCGATGCTCGCCTGGGTACTGGAACATGCGGGATTGAATCCGGGATTTTTGATCGGCGGCGTGCCGCAGAATTTCGACATCTCGGCGCGCATCACCGCATCGCCCTTCTTCGTGATCGAAGCGGATGAATACGATACCGCCTTCTTCGACAAGCGTTCCAAGTTCGTGCATTACCATCCGCGCACGGCGATTTTAAACAACCTGGAATACGACCATGCGGACATCTTCGCCGATCTTGCCGCCATTGAGACACAATTCCACCATCTTGTGCGCACCATACCGGGCAATGGCCTGGTGGTCTCAAATGGACGCGAAGCCTCATTGCAGCGCGTCATCCAACGCGGCTGCTGGACGCCGGTTGAGCAATTCGGCTGCAACACCGGCTGGGACATCGACGATACCAATCTGGTCACGCTGAACGGCATCGCGCAAGGCACGCTGAACTGGGACTTGCTGGGCGAACACAACCGCATGAACGCGCTGGCTGTGCTGGCTGCGGCACGCCATGCGGGCGTTCCTGCTACGCTGGGGCTGGAGGCGCTGGGGCTGTTCAAAAACGTCAAGCGACGCATGGAGATCAAAGGTGTGGTGAACGGCATCACCGTTTATGACGATTTCGCACACCATCCGACCGCGATCGACACCACGGTGGCCGGATTGCGCCACAAGATAGGCGCGGCTCGCATCCTCGCGGTGCTCGAACCCAGGTCCAACACCATGAAGCTGGGCATCATGAAGGACGCCTTACCCGGCAGTTTGAAGGAGGCCGATCAGGTGTTCTGCTATTCGGGCAATCTGGGCTGGGATGCCAAGAGCGCACTGGCCGTCATGGGCGATAAGGCTGTGGTCATCGATGATCTTGATGCGCTGATCGACGCCATTGCCAAATCAGCCGTGTCTGGCGACCATGTTCTGGTGATGAGCAACGGCGGTTTTGGCGGCATACACGACAAACTGCTCAAAAGACTGGCGTAGCAGGCCTGCTTTCGGGCAGATATTTTCAACGAGGCCACGCGCCTTAAAATGCGAATGCTATGCCTCCTGCTCGTCCAGTCCCAACTCCTGTATTTTGCGCGTCAGGGTGTTTCGCCCGATGCCAAGCAGCGTGGCAGCTTCAATACGCCGCCCGTTGGTATGCTGCAACGCCTGCAATATCAGCGTACGTTCGAACTGCGCAACAAAGCGATCCATAATGCTTTCATCTCCGCGTTGCAAAGCCGCTTCAACCTGACTTGCCAGCACGGAGCTCCAGTCGCCGGATTTTTCTACCACGCTTTCATTCTCTCGCCATTCGGACGGCAGATCGGCTATTTCGATTACCTGGGACGGCGTCATCACGGTCAGCCAGTGGCACAGGTTTTCCAGCTGCCGGACGTTGCCGGGAAAGTCTTGCGCGCTCAAGTGCTGCAAGGTGGCCTCGCCAAACTGTTTACATTCCACAGCCAACTCTTGCGCACTTTTTTGCAGAAAAAATTTCGCCAGCAATGGAATATCTTCGCTGCGCTCGCGTAAGGGTGGCAGGCGCAAACGGATCACGTTCAGCCTGTGAAACAGATCCTCACGAAACAATCCCAGTTTGACGCGCTCTTCGAGATTTTGGTGCGTCGCGGTGATAATGCGCACATTGGCCTTGATCGGCTGATGCCCGCCTACCCGGTAATAGTTTCCGTCCGACAAAACGCGCAGCAAACGGGTTTGCAACTCCGATGGCATATCCCCGATTTCATCGAGAAACAGCGTACCGCCCTCGGCCTGTTCGAAGCGACCGTGCCGGACAGCCGCCGCGCCCGTAAAAGCGCCACGCTCATGCCCAAACAATTCGGACTCGAGCAAATCCTTAGGAATGGCTGCTGTATTGATCGCAATGAAGGATTTTTCAGCACGCGGACTATGACGGTGCAGCGCTCGCGCAACCAACTCCTTACCCGTTCCTGACTCACCGTTGATCAGTACCGTTGCGTGAGATTGCGACAGCCGTCCAATGGCACGAAACACATCCTGCATGGCCGGTGCATGCCCCAAAATATCGGCAACAACATCAATCTGGCCTATTTCGGCTGATTTACGACGGCTTTGTTCAAGTGCGCGACGTATCAAATCAACCGCATGGTTGATGTCGAACGGTTTGGGCAGATATTCAAATGCCCCCCCCTGAAAGGCTGAAACGGCGCTTTCCAGATCGGAATAGGCGGTCATGATGATGACAGGAATCAGCGGATGACGTTCATGCAACGTCTGCAAAAAATCCAGCCCGGAAATGCCCGGCATGCGAATATCGCTCACCACAACTTGCGGCACGTCGTGGCTCAGGGCGCGTTGCGCCTCATCGGCTGATTGAAAGCTCTCGAATTCAATGTTGGCCCGCGCAAGGGATTTTTCCAGAACCCAGCGTATCGAGCGATCGTCGTCAATTATCCAGACAGGTTTCATAAGGTGCTCGATCAGTTTTTAATATCATTAACAAAAGTGGCGACTTCCCACTAACCAGCGGCTTGCAAGGGCAGCATCACCGTAAAACGCGTGCAGCCGGGCTCACTTTCGAATTCTATCGTGCCATGATGCTGGCTGATGAAATCCTGTGCCAGCGTCAGCCCCAGACCATGCCCGTCCGCACGTCCAGAGACCAATGGATAAAATATTTTATCGCGCAATTCCGGCAGTATGCCCGGGCCGTTATCGATGATCTGCACCATCACCGCCAGCCGGTGACGCTGTTTAAACAGCGTCACCTGACGCGCAATACGGGTACGCAAAACAATCTTGCCCTGCCCTTGCATCGCCTGTACGGCATTGCGTACGATATTGAGGATCACCTGTATCAATTGCTCCTTATCGCCGATCAGGGCAGGCAGACTGATGTCGTAATCGCGCTGAATCTTCAATCCTTCCGGCACCTCGGCCATCACGACCGAACGCACACGTTCTAGTACCTCGTGAATATTCAGCGCACTGTGCTGCCTGTTCCCTTGCGGCGTCAGCAATTTCTCCATCAAACTGCGCAGGCGATCCGCTTCCTGGATAATCACCTGGGTATATTCGTGAAGCGCGGGTTTATCGAGTTCCTGCTCCAATAACTGGGCGGCACCGCGAATCCCGCCTAGTGGATTTTTAATTTCGTGCGCGAGGTTACGCAACAGCAGCCGGTTGGCTTGCGTCTGGTCGAGCATCTGCTCTTCACGCGCTAATTTGAGCGGTCGGTCTACCGGGTGAAATTCCAGCAACAGCCGCCCGGTTTGCAACGGGGTAACGGTACAGCGCACATGCAACTTGTTGTGCGTATGTGTCACCAGCATCAGATCATGTTCGATATAGCTGGCATTATTTTTAAGGGCTCGCAACATCGCAATATCGAGCCGTCCGGCATCGCTAAACATATGTTTTAGCGGATTGCCCGACAGATTTTTACCGCTCACCTCAAAAAGGTTTTCCGCAGCAGGATTTAGATAACTCACGCGCGACTGGTCATCCATCAGAATGATGGCAGTCGCAAGATAATCGAGTGTAAGGTAATGAGAGTCAGGCATAGTATGTATTATCTAGCAACAATCATGCCCAGATTGCCATTTATTTGAGTTTAGACAACTCGGTCTTGAGTGCGCCAATATTTCCCTGATGCAAATCGAGCTGGCGGGTCAGCACTTTGACTCTCTCCGCATCTCTTGGACGATGCGCTTCTGCCACCTGCAGGCTTTGTTTAGCGGCCTCCATCAAGCCAATTTCGGCTTTTAATTCATCCTCGAGAATTTTGCGCCGCGATCCATCGCGCCCCCTCTGAGCTTCATCCGTCACACGGGGGAAATCATGAGGGGAGGGCACAGCCCGTGCATGATTGGGTGCAGATTGATTAGGCGCGGACAGCACGATCCGTTTTCCGCCCTTAATTGGTGCGCTGGAGTAGGTGACATGCCCGTCTGCATCGACTGATTTGTATATGTCCGCCAGCACCAGCGAAGGACTCAGGCACAACAGTAAAATCCAGAACTTCATTTGATACTCCCGCAAAATAGCTGAACGAGTATAGGGCATGCATCTGTGTGTGACAAACAGTTCCTGACTACGAGCGCTAAACGAAAAAAACGGGGCGCTTGGCCCCGTTTCGTTTTGCTGCACAACAAGTATTAGATGCTGTAATACATTTCAAACTCGACCGGATGAGTCGTCATGCGCAGACGCGTGACTTCTTCCATCTTCAATGCGATGTAAGCATCGAGGAAATCGTTAGAGAACACGCCGCCACGGGTCAGGAACTCGCGATCCTTATCCAGAGCTGCCAGCGCTTCGTCCAGCGAAGTACATACGGTTGGGATCTTTGCATCTTCTTCAGGAGGCAGATCGTACAGATTCTTGTCAGCTGGATCGCCAGGATGAATCTTGTTAGCGATACCGTCCAGACCCGCCATCATCAGTGCCGCGAAGCACAGGTATGGATTGGCAGTAGGATCCGGGAAACGCGTTTCAATACGGCGTGCCTTGTCGCTCGCTACGTGAGGAATACGGATCGAAGCGGAACGATTCTTTGCAGAATAGGCCAGCTTGGTCGGTGCTTCGTAGTGAGGAACCAGACGCTTGTAAGAGTTCGTGCCAGGATTGGTGATCGCGTTCAGTGCCTTAGCGTGCTTGATGATACCGCCGATGTAGTACAGGGCAGTTTCAGACAGGCCAGCATAGCCGTTACCTGCGAACAGGTTCTTGCCGTCTTTCCAGATCGACTGATGCACGTGCATACCGGAACCGTTGTCGCCAACGATAGGCTTAGGCATGAAAGTTGCGGTCTTACCGTGCTGGTGAGCTACGTTATGAACCACGTATTTCAATGCCTGAGTCTGATCGGCGCGACGCACCAGTGTATCAAACTTGGTACCAATTTCGCACTGACCGGCTGTTGCCACTTCGTGGTGATGCACTTCAACTTCAATGCCGATGTCTTCCAGAATCAGACACATCGCTGCGCGAATGTCGTTCAGGCTGTCAACCGGAGGAACCGGGAAGTAACCCCCCTTAACCACTGGACGGTGACCGGTATTGCCGCCGTCGTACTTCTCGTCGGAAGACCATGCGGCTTCTTCGGAGTTGATCTTGACCGAACAACCGGACATATCGATCTTCCAGTTTACCGAATCAAAGATGAAGAATTCAGGCTCTGGACCGAAGTAAGCTGTATCGCCCACGCCGGAGGATTGCAAGTAAGCTTCAGCGCGCTTGGCGATAGAGCGTGGATCGCGGTCATAGCCCTTGCCATCGGTAGGTTCTACCACATCGCAGGTGATGATCAGGGTCACGTCTTCGGTGAACGGATCGAGGAAAGCGGTTGCAGGATCCGGCATCAACAGCATGTCTGAGGCTTGAATACCCTTCCAGCCGGCGATCGAAGAACCGTCAAACGCATGACCTTCTTCAAATTTGTCCAGACCTACGTATTTTGCAGGAACGCCAACGTGCTGTTCTTTGCCGCGCGTATCGGTAAAACGAAAATCCACGAACTTCACGTCGTGGTCTTTAATCATTTGCAACACATCATTTGCCGACAACGACATAACTCTCTCCCAAAGTATCAATCAAACAGTGAATTACAACAAAAACTTCAGATGCAGATGGCGTAGCTACCCTGTCTGCGTATCAAGTTAGCATTGTGCCATAAGCCTGCAACGTAACACAAAAATAAATAGCACCAAACGGGTGCAAAGTACGCCCCAAAGCGGTGCATATTATTGGCGCGCGAGACCATGATTGCTGTGAACATGGATGGCACGAAACAAGGACGAGGCGTTCACCAGCACGTCACAACGCGCCTGCAAACTTTTCGCCTGTTCGTCATTCAGCTCACCGGCAGTCAAATAAAGCTCCACATCCACCTGTCCATCCAGATAATGAAATATCACGCGGCTGTCCTGCACAACGTGCTTGCCGAGCTGTTCGGCAAGCTGCGCCAGCAGTACGGGCCTGCTCGGCAACTTAGCATTATGACCCGCGTGCATATCGTCTTCAGGATCGATATGCACCATGACATCCAGCACATGATGACTGTTTAACACCGCGTGACGCGCCAGCTCCGCAATGTAATGTCCTTCGGATACGCTGATCTTAGGATCAACCAGAATGTGCGCATCGACCAGCGCGTTGTCCGCCATCTTGCGCGTACGCAAATCATGCAAGCCCAGCACGCCGTGCGTATTGAGCAAAGTCTGGCGGATCGCCTCGACTTCTTCGGCATCGAGCCCTGTATCGATAAGTTCAGACAACGCTTCGAGCGCGAGCTTACCGCCCATGTGCGAAATCATCACGCCGACTACCGCCGCGGCTACCAGATCCAAAAAGGTGTAACCCAACATATTCCCGACAATGCCGACCACCACGACCAGAGACGATGCAGCGTCCGAACGCGCATGCCACGCATTGGCAACCAGCATTTGCGAACGCACCCGCATCGCGACAGCCAGCATATAGCGGAACATGCCCTCCTTAGCGAGCAGCGCCAACACCGCGATCGCCAGACCTAACGGGCTCACCGCCTGCAAAGCGCTAGGATGCTGCAGGCGCATCGCTGCAGCCACCAGCAATCCGACGCCCAACGCCGCCAAAAACACGCCCAGTATCAGCGTCGCCGCGGTCTCAACCCGCGCATGTCCGTAAGGGTGATTCGCATCGGCATGCCGGTTGCCGTGCCGGTTGGCGTATAACACCAGCACATCGGAGAGCAAATCCGACAGCGAGTGCAGACCATCGGCCATCAAGGCCTGCGAGTGCGCGAAAAATCCGCCCACCACCTGAAGCAAAGTCAGCAGCAGATTGATAACAATGCTGACCCAGGTGCTTTTTTGTGCAGCGGCATAGCGCTCCGGATGTGCAGGTTCGAAAGCTTCTTTTTCAGTGTGCGAATGATGCGTGTGATTTTTCATTTCGATTGGGCTAGTATGCTGCTGTGATGCACAGCATAACATTTGTGTACGATTCGTTGAAGAATACCCAAAACCAATATCCGACTATATTTTAAAGGAAGCGACATCATGGGAAAGATAACCTCCATACTGCAAGCGGCTCAACAACGCGCAAAAGACCAGAATCTGCCTTACGAGGGCGCGCTGTATCCCGATGAAGCCTTTGAGTTACTGCAATCCGCACCCGGCGCAAAACTGGTGGATGTGCGCTGCCGCGCTGAACTGGACTGGGTCGGACGCATTCCTGATGCAGTCGAAATCGAATGGCTGACCTATCCGGGTATGAAGCCCAACCCGAATTTCGCCGCTTCCCTGACGCAGCAAGTCGACAAGGAAGCGCTGGTACTCTTCATCTGCCGCAGCGGCGCACGCTCCAACGCGGCGACAATTGCGGCCATGCAGTCGGGTTTTCGCGACTGCTACAACGTGATGCAAGGGTTCGAAGGCGACAAGGATCAAAATGAACACCGCAGCACCGTCGACGGCTGGCGCGCGGCCGGTCTTCCCTGGGTGCAAAGCTAAAGTCAGATTATCGCAATCGATGCAACCAGGTGAAATCTTCCGGTGCCCCCGGAAATTTCCCCCGGCGGCGCGACATCCCAGCGCCATGTCTTTAATAGCACCCCTGCAAAACGCAGGCGTGTTGAAAAATCAACTACGCTGAGCATTTCACCGCTACGCCGATAACTCGTTTGCTCATAATCCGTCAGCAAACAAACCGGCACACCAAAGGCGGCAAGATAGTCCAGATGCTGCTGCATGATCCTGTCGCCCCACGCCTCAAGCTGCTGTTCATCGATTGCTGGAAAATTCCCCCGCAACCAATCCTGTGGCAATAAGGGCAACTGGGACAGCAGATTGACCGACGCCACCCAGTCTATACTGGCCTCGTCAAGAAACTGCACGGGATCAGGCAAATCCAATCCCCCCTCCGAAAGCGCCGCCCTCTGCTCCCGAAATCCAGTGACATCGTGTTCGATGCAGCGCACATTTGCATAGCGCCGAACGGCGCGCCGCACTTCCGGCAGATGCACCAGATCGACCAGCCATACGCTTTCAAATCGAGCCGCCAGTTCCGCTATCGGAATGTCCAGCAACACGCCGGAACCCAGCACCAGCGCGGTGCGGTAACTGCGACAGGAATTGATTGATTCAAGCAAGGCAGACCGGCTATTTTCCAGATGCGACAGCCATGCGTTCTTACAGCGCCGGTAACGCGCACGAATTCCGATACATTCCCTCAGATAGCCTGATTCGCGCGCAAATACAGAACAGTCGGCGGTAAGATAAGTCAGCCACTCACTGAGCACGGCAGCACATCACGCGGATGATTTACAGGCCATATTCCACAGCATTTCTTCAACGCTGTCGGATTGAACTGCCTGCCATTTTTCACGCGTATTGTTGCTGTAAATCAATTCGCCCTCACCCATGTTTTTGGCATAAGCCTGCATCGCGACGATCCGGGATTTTTTGTCCCGGCAATGATATTCGCGCTGGATTTTCATCGACAGATAAGCCATATCACCAAAGGCATGCGCCGCTTTTAGATCAAACAGCGCCCACATTTTGACGCGGTCACGATCGCGATGAACAACGGTATCGACGTAAGCCGACTCATTCACATCACCGCCGAGATTCTGCCATGCGGCCGACGCACTGGTACAGACCAGCAGCAAAACCAGTAAGTATTTAGACATACCTACTGAGGATTCCCGGGCTGTCTGCAATTGGACTCCATGAAAGGCCCCTGATAGATATGCCAGGTATCGCCGGGAGAATTTTGCGAACACATAATGGTTTGATCGTAGCTATTTTGCCATTTATACCAGGGCGCACCCGAGGCAAATGCCAGACCGCAGACCAACATCAACAAAACAGCAACTTTCATTTGAGAATCTCCGTAAAGAGTCTCATTTTAGCGCAAGCGGGCCGGCTGATGTTCGGGTCAATAAACCAAAATCCTGTATGTCTTAATGCGCCGCATCTTTACTTTGCAGTAGTCTCGACCATAACACGCCGGTCAGGCTGCAAACAGGTAATCAGTCTCTCACCCTTCATTCCGCGGCAGATTATACCGGTATTAGCTGCAGGATCAGGTTGTGACTCTCCCTTCCCTTGAACACTCAAGCGCTGAGCGTCCACGCCCTGCTCAACCAGATAAGCTCTGACCGCATTCGCCCGGCGTTCAGACAAATTCTGATTGTACTGTTCGCTGCCGATACGGTCCGCATGTCCGGTAATCAAAAGCGGCCCTGTATCCGTGTGCAGTTTCATGCCGGTGATAATTTCTTCATCCAGCACACTCTTGCCTTCGGACTTCACTTCCGCACGGTCGAAATCGAACAGCGTCCCGGCACTCAACCGCACGATTGCGGGCGACACTATTTTTTCCGGGATCACCGGAATCTCTTTTTGCTGCGGCACAATGGCGACTTCCTGCTTTATCAAATCAGGATCGCATTCGCTAATCGCCATCGCAGGCGTCCAATATCCGGTACGCCAGCAATCGCCATAGGAATTTCTGACCACATTGCCCGCACTATCCGTTAAATATCCCGACTTATCCGCAACTTCCTGAGCACAAACCAGAGACGATACGAAGACTGCTGTCAGCCCGAAAAGGCATATAGAAGGTTTCACGATTATTCTCCTTGCAATACTCAATGCGCCCAATTCACCCACAAAAGATTCTCTTCAGGGTTATAGTGATATTCCAGCTCGCCCTGATAAGCGTGATGCAGTGCCTCCCCCATACCCCGCGCCAAATGGATATCGGTAGTACTCACCAGCGTTTCACCCGGTTTTTCTTCAATGGCGATGATCCGCTTGAGCGGATGTTCCGTACGTTCATGCTTTTCGTGGTGATGCAACAACTGCATGATTTCATCACGATGCGAACTAAAAAATGAACCTTTTAGACTCAGATATCCGGCCGGATAATGATCGCGAATACGGTGACAGGCAGGGCAGGTTTCCTGATGCGCGTCGGCAGGCGCTTGCAGCCATTGCCAGCGCCCGGCATGAAAGACCGCACCGCACTCTGAACACACCGAAGGCTCGTGTAATTTACCCCGACTCTTGTAGGCATCATGCACACGCTCCTGAAAAAGATTGTCGTGCCGGGAAATTTTGCTAAATCCTGAATAGCTCACAACATTCTCCTCTCACCTAATCTGAATATTTCTCAGCGCGCGAGCCGTATTGATTCGAGCACCCGTTTTTGATAAGCAGCGTTGACGCCAGAGGAATATACGTGAAATATTTTGCCGCCCATATATGCCTGACAGCCTATATATTTCGGCCTAATGCACTTATGTACAGTTCGGCAGAGCTAGCAATTGCAGCCCACACCCGGATACGCAAAGATCAAACCGCCTCAGACCGGGAGGAGCCGTTAAAGATAATCGATGATCAGCGGGGCGTGGTCGGAAAAGCGCTGCTCCTTGTAGATAGAAGCGGATGTCGCGCGGCCGGCAATAGCGGGGGTCGCGATCTGGTAGTCGATACGCCAGCCGACGTTTTTGGCCCAGGCCTGACCGCGATTAGACCACCAGGTGTAGGCTTCCAGCTCTGGATGCACACGGCGGAACACATCGACAAAACCGACCTCATCGAATAGCTGGGTGAGCCATTCCCGCTCTTCGGGCAAAAACCCTGAGTTTTTCTTGTTGCCGCGCCAATTTTTCAGATCGATCTCTTTATGAGCGATATTCCAGTCGCCGCAGACGATGACTTCCCGGCCGCTTGCGCGAAGCTCGCGCAAATGCGGCAAAAATGCCTCCATGAAGCTAAACTTGACCCCCTGCCTCTCTTCCCCGCTGGATCCTGAGGGCAAATACAACGACACCACGCTGTAATCGGCAAAGTCCGCGCAAAGGTAACGCCCCTCAGCATCAAACTGCTCAATGCCCAGCCCGACAATCACGTTTTTCGGCAATTCACGGCAATATATGCCAACGCCACTGTAGCCCTTTTTTTCCGCGTAATGAAAATAACCGTGATACCCCAACGGCGTGAGCATTTGTTCCGTCATGTCGGCGGCCTGCGCTTTGAGCTCCTGAAGACAGATCACATCAGCCTCCTGCCCTGCCAGCCACTCATAAAAACCTTTGCTGCTGGCCGAACGTATTCCATTTAAATTGACAGAGATAATGCGCATGAAATATCCAATGTGTGAGGGCGTTTGATTATAATGTTTATCTCTGTGATCTCCCAACCCGTGCCTACGACATGTTCAATTTCAGACAAGATTTCATCCGTTTCGCCGTCCAAAAACAAGTACTGCGCTTCGGCGAATTCCAAACCAAAGCCGGACGCCTGTCCCCGTATTTTTTCAATGCCGGATTGTTCAACGATGGCGACTCGATGCGCAATCTGTCGCAGTTTTACGCGCAGGCCATCATCGCATCCGACATTTCGTTTGACATGATTTTCGGCCCGGCCTATAAGGGAATCCCGCTGGCGACAGGCGCTGCGATCGCCTTGTCAGAACAAGGTCGCAATGTGCCGTACAGCTACAACCGCAAGGAAGCCAAAGACCACGGCGAAGGCGGCACAACCGTCGGGGCGACGCTACAGGGTCGCGTGCTGATTATCGATGATGTGATTTCTGCCGGCACCTCGGTCAGAGAATCCATCGAACTGATACGGGCAGCCGGCGCCGAGCCTTGTGCTGTTGTCATCGCGCTCGATCGCATGGAGCGGGGCTTAGGTGATTTATCAGCCGTGCAGGAAGTGCGTGAGAACTACGGCATTCCGGTGATCGCGATCGCGACTCTTAACGACCTGCTCGGTTTCTTGCAGAACGAACCGGAGATGATGGCCAATCTGGATGCGGTGCGCGCCTACCGGGATCTTTTCGGAGTTGAAAATGACTAAAAAAATTATTCTGTTTGCACTGATAGCCTGCTGTTCACTCCCTGCATTTGCAAAAACCTACAAATGGGTCGATGACAAGGGCGTCACTCACATGGGGGACACCATTCCGCCTGAGTACGCCGGCAAAGATCGTGCAGAGCTTAACAAATCGGGGCGCACCGTGAACATAAAGGATGTGCTCACGCCGGATGAGCGCCGTGCAAAAGAAGCTGAACTGCAAAAAACAAGCGCTGAAGAAACCGCCGCGCGCGACCTAAAACTGCACGACAAGTCGCTCACCGACACCTACAGCAGCGTTCAGGAAATTGAGTTGTCGCGCACCCGCAGCCTTCAGCAGGTTGACGCCCGGATCAACAGCATCAATTCACAGCTCAAAATGAACGGCAACAACCTTGCCGGCCTGCAAAAGGACGCGGATAACAGAAATAAAATGAACGGAAAAATACCCGTTTCACTGCAAGAAGACATCAAATCTGCACAGGAGCGTAATCGCCGCTTGCAAGATGATCTGGAAAAATACCTAACTGAAAAATCCGCCGTCAATATGCGTTACGATGCCGATAAGGCAAGGTTTCGTGAACTGACGGGAAAATAACTACAGCGGTTCGAATTCTCCGGTCGCATCGTTGTAGCCGAGCAACTGGCCCTGTTTGATATCGAAGTACCAGCCGTGTATGCGCAGTGTACGTTCAGCGACCCGCTGCGCAATCCATGGGAAGGTCAGCAAATTTTTCAAAGAAACCAGAATTGCCCGCTGCTCACATGCGCGACCGCGCACTTCTTCCGTTGCATGGACATAATCTCGCTCAACGCTCACGCGCGCAGATTCAACCAGCCGCATCCAGTCATCGATAAATGAATCCGGGTTCCCTGCACCGCGCGTTTGCAGCAGATTCTGTATACCTCCGCAGTGCTCATGTCCTAATACCACAATGTGTTCCACACCTAAGTTGCAAACACCATACTCAATTGCTGCCGTCGTACCGTGATGGCCGATGCGCGCTTCATTGGGCGGCACGATATTGGCCACATTGCGCACGACAAACAATTCTCCGGGTGCGCAGTTGAAAATAAGCGCCGGATCAACCCTTGAATCGCAGCATCCCACAATCAAAAACTTCGGCTTCTGCCCTTCTGAAAACAACCTGAGATACTCAATATCATCGCTGGGGAAATGATTGTCGCGAAAGCGCAAAAAGCCTTCAATCAAGGGCTGCGGCCACCGACGGTCTGCTGCGCTCGCGCGATGAGCTAAGGCAGACGAATTCATTTCATCACCCTCCTCAGACATTGTCAGCGCTTCCTTCATTCAGCCGTCAAACGCTGCAATGCTTCGCTATACTTGTCCGCTGTCTTCTGCAGAACCTCTTGCGGCACACGAGGCGCCGGCGCCTGCTTGTTCCAGCCAGAGGACTCCAGCCAGTCACGCACGAATTGCTTGTCGAAGCTGGGTGGATTACTCCCCACCTGATAAGATTCAGCAGGCCAGAAACGCGAAGAGTCCGGCGTCAATGCTTCATCGATCAGATACAACGTCCCTGCCTCATCCACGCCGAACTCAAACTTGGTATCCGCGATGATAATGCCGCGGCTCGCTGCATAATTTGCCGCTTCCACATATAAAGCCACAGTGGCATCACGCACCTGAGCGGCACGCGCCTCTCCCAGCAATTCGACGGCCTGCGCATACGAAATATTTTCGTCATGGTCACCGACTGCAGCCTTAGTGGAAGGCGTAAACAGCGGCTCAGGTAGCTTCTGTGCTTCACGCAATCCGGCAGGCAGGGCGAGTCCGCAGATCGTGCCGGTTTTTTGATAATCTTTCCAGCCGGAACCGACCAGATAACCGCGCACAATTGCCTCAATCGGCAACGGTTTGAGCTTCTTGGTGACAAAAGAGCGGCCACGTACCTGCGCCTGCTCAGCTTCACCCTTAACCACGGATTCAGGCGCAATGCCAGAGAGATGATTCGGAATAATGTGACCCAATTTTTTAAACCAGAAATTCGACAGGGTAGTCAGCACTTCGCCCTTGCCCGGAATCGGATCATCCAGGATCACGTCGAATGCAGACAGCCGGTCGGTTTGAACGATCAGCAAATGTTGCGCATCGACTTCATAAAGATCGCGCACCTTGCCGCGATGCAACAACGGCAGACTGGTCAAATTGGATTCGTGCAGAGCAGACATGATGTTTCCTTGTAAATAGTAAACGGCTGACAGCGGTGTCGTTAAGCTAATTCGGGTAAAATTGTTTCGGCAATCTTGATTGCCTGTTGTGCGCGATATTCGGTTAAGCGTTCAGCTAATGCAGCATCATTCAATGCCAGCATAGAAATAGCAAACAGGCCCGCATTCGCGGCCCCCGCCTCACCGATGGCGAACGTAGCAACCGGGATCCCCTTAGGCATTTGCACGATGGATAACAATGAATCCATTCCCTTAAGATACTTGGATGGAATCGGCACGCCCAGCACAGGTAAAGTCGTCTTGCCTGCAATCACACCCGCCAGATGAGCTGCACCGCCCGCACCGGCGATAAAACATTGCACGCCTTGTGCACTGACTTCCTTAATGTAATCGAACAGCAAATCGGGCGAACGGTGTGCAGAAATGACGCGCGCGTCATACGCCACACCAAAATCTTTTAACTGCTGAGCCGCCTGACTCATAATATCCCAGTCATTGCTGCTGCCCATGATGATGGAAACTAAAGGTTTGCTCATATTAATCCTTATGTTGCAGACGTAGCAACGCCCCCGTTACCGGGGGCGTTGCAGTTTATTACGCGCCCTTGTGGTAACCCACTACGCGCTCAACTTCGTTCTTGGAACCCATGATGACAGGCACACGCTGATGCAGGCCGGTAGGTTGCAGCTCCATGATACGCTCACGACCTGTAGAACATACGCCGCCTGCCTGTTCAACGATGAAAGACATCGGATTGGCTTCGTACATCAGACGCAGCTTACCTGCTTTACCGGCTTCCTTGTTATCGAACGGATACAGGAAGATACCGCCGCGAGTCAGAATACGATGAATTTCTGCAACCATGGAAGCCACCCAACGCATGTTGAAGTTCTTTTCACGACCGCCGTCCTTGCCCTTCACGCACTCTTCGATGTAACGCTGAACAGGCTCTTCCCAGTAGCGACGATTCGACATGTTGATTGCAAATTCTTGCGTATCAACCGGAATCTGCATATCAGGGTGAGTCAGGAAGAAGTCGCCTACATCGCGATCCAGAGTGAAGCCGTTAACGCCGTGACCCGTCGTGATGACCATCATCGTGTTCGGACCGTACAGTGCGTAACCTGCACAAACCTGCTTGGTGCCCGGCTGCATGAAGTCAGCCGCAGTCGGATTGGTCACGCCCTCAGGGCAACGCAGGATGGAGAAAATCGTACCGACTGAAATATTTACGTCGATATTCGATGAGCCGTCCAATGGATCAAATGTAATCAGATATTTACCACGAGGATATTGCTTAGGAATCTCGTAGATATCATCCATTTCTTCAGAAGCCATCGCTGCCAGATGGCCGCCCCACTCGTTGGCCTTGATAAATACTTCGTTGGTGATGATGTCGAGCTTCTTTTGCGTCTCACCCTGAATATTTTCGCTACCCGCGCTGCCCAGCACGCCAATCAGCGCACCTTTGTTCACGTCATGAGCAATTTGTTTGCAGGCGGATATGATGTCGCTCAGCAGACCGGTAAAATCGCCACTGGCGTTAGGAATATGACGTTGTTCTTCAATGATGAATTGAATCAGACTCTTGCTCATGTTTTCTCCTCGTTTATTAAAGTAGTACTGTTATGAAATTTTAGACTCGTGATTCTACCGCTTTTCCGGCTTACCCTACAGCTTAATCAGGGATTTATGCTTACTTAGTCAATGAAATAAACAGCTGCGGCAATTTGGCTGGCAGATCCGCTACCTTGTCGATAATGGTGTACTGCTTGCCAAAAATATCTTTCACATACTCATCCGCCTTAGGATCCAGATTGATGCAGTAGGCGTAAATGCCTTTTTGATCCAGCTCAGTGACCGCCTTTCTCGCATCCTCAATCAGGATACGACCGTCCCTGCTGTCAATATCCGCAGGCTCACCGTCCGTCAAAATCAGCATCAGCTTTTTATCGGCCTGCTGCTGCTCCAGATAATGAGAAGCGTGACGCATCGCCGCGCCCATCCGCGTTGAATAACTCGCCTCCATTGCTGCCAGACGCCCCTTCACCTCATCGTCCCATTTTTCGGAGAACCCCTTGATGTGCATGAAGCGCACATCATGACGCGTATTTGAATGAAAGCCCGAAATAGAGAAAGGGTCACCGAGCTTTTCGATTGCCCAGGCCAGCAGGGACACCGCCTCCTGACTCAGCTCGAGGATAGTCTGCGTACTACCTGCCGCTTTTTCATTCAACGACTCGGACAGATCCAGCACCACGCTCACCGCAATATTACGACCATCATTACGGTGACTCATGTTGATACGCGGATCAGGTGACGAGCCACCCTTGAAGTCGATTAAAGAGCGTATCGCCACATCCAGATCAAGCTCGCTACCCTCTTCCTGATAGCGTATGCGCACTTTGTCCTGTGGCTTTAAAAGATCGAGCATCTTCTTTAAGCGCTTAGCCAGTGCCGCATGCTTAGCCAGCAGATTGTCGATCACAGCCGGATTTCCACGCGGGTGCAATGCTTCATACACGCTCACCCAGTCCGGGCGATAGCTTTTCGTGTTGTAGTCCCATTCGTCGTAGTGACGAGGGGGCAACGCCTGCAATTCAACTTCCGGATTTTTGCGCTGATCGAGATGCTCGAACATTTCCTCTTCATCGCTCTCTTCGATATAAATCCACAAATGCCGGTTATCGTCGCGGTAGTCCACTTCGGTATTGTCGAAATACATATTGGCCGACAAATCGCGCTGGCCGCGTGTGCGCGCAATGAAGGCCAGGGCAACCGATGCCATCGCCGCGCTGGTTGATTCACCACCTGCCATCAGCTCATGGAAACGTTTTACGAATTCACTGACATGCTCATTCTGACAGGTGTAAGCCGGATCGAGGATGGCACGCGACAGCATGGCCAGTCTTAATCTGAATACCGAGATGCCTTGCGCTTCGAGCTGAAGGTCTTCTTCTTTTGGGATCGGGTGCAGCGCAAGAAACAGTTTTCGCAGGCCGGGATATTTCTGGCAGGCCAGATACTCCACGCGGGAGTCCTCGAATATTTCAACGCTAGCGCGCTGAAACGGACTCCAGTTGTCCACGATCATCTTTTGCGACCAGCGACGATGTGCAGCCATATGCGCAAGCGCGGCACGATAACGGTCGATGCCGGACACCCCGTTAAAATCGTCATAAACATCGGGCAAGCGTATGCCGTCATCCGTGTAGTAAGGCATCGCCTTGCGCTGTTCATCGAACGCAACCGGGTAGGGAATCAGATAGTCGCTGTCGTTCCACAACGCGCGGATGTAGGTATCCAGTTTACGTTCGTTGTTTACCAGCAAGGTGCCGTGCCGCTCGCGTTGCATGACCGCCACCGCATCGGCAGATTCCAGCCGGAAATATTCTTCCTGCCGTTCCGGGTGATGGTTGTAGTACTTGATGCCGTATTCGATCCAGTTTTGCAATCCCCGCAATGACAGCACACCCAGCAACTTAGGCGCCTGCTTGAGCAGTTCGGGCAAACCCGGACTGGCAAAGGTCGTGTGATGACCATGAATCGAACCCGAGGTACGATCCAGCATGTCGCGGATCAGCTCAATGTAGCGCCAGTACATCTTGTCGTTGTTCAAGCGGCGGGCAACCGCACCGCTATACTGCAAGAACGGCACGATCGCCTTAAAGTTGGTATGCGTAGACAGGTACTCAGAGAATTCCCGCAGCCTGATCAGCGCATGCTCCCCAATGATGCTGGCCACACCCGGCGCCTCTTCCAGATAGATCAGCAACGGCTCCGCACCACGCCCCATCTTTCCGATGATGCGCGCATTCTCGATATAGGCCTCCAGGCCCGCCTTCGAGAGCAGCGCCTGCGCTTCCTTCATACACTCATCAAAGACGGCATCCACCCTGGCGAATCTGCAGCCCAGCTTCTCCCAGTACATCGAGAGCTCTTCCGTTCTCTGTGTCACGATCTCAGTCATCGCTCAGCCCCTCCGAAGGTTTAATCGCGCGAGATTCAGGCGAACGAAGCATCAATCGCGTGATCGAGCGTGTCGCGAATATCCGCATCGTCGGTAATCGGGCGCACCAACGCCATACGACATGCGGCCTTAGCATCGACACCGTTCTTGATCAGGATCGCTGCATAAACCAGCAGGCGAGTGGAAATACCTTCATCCAGACCGTGCCCCTTAAGATTACGAGCCGCCTGACCGATCTGCACCAACTTGCCGCACACCTCAATATCCAGCCCCGTTTCCTTAGCCAGGATTTCCGATTCTAAGGCTGCATCCGGGTAGTCGAACTCAAAACCGGTGAAACGCTGCTTGGTCGATTGCTTCAAATCCTTCATCAGGCTCTGATAGCCCGGATTGTAGGAGATGACCAATTGAAAATCAGGGTGAGCCTCAATCAGTTCGCCCTTCTTGTCCAATGGCAGTGTGCGCCTGTGATCGGTCAGCGGGTGGATCACCACGGTGGTGTCCTGGCGCGCCTCAACGATTTCATCAAGATAGCAGATCGCACCGATACGGGCGGCCGTGGTCAGCGGACCATCCAGCCAGCGCGTGCCGTTCGCATCCAGCAAATAACGTCCGACCAGGTCGGATGCGGTCATGTCTTCATTGCACGCAACGGTGATCAGCGGCTTATTCAGTTTCCACGCCATATATTCGATGAAACGTGACTTACCGCAACCGGTTGGCCCTTTCACCATCACCGGCAGACGCGCCGCGTAGGCCGCTTCATAGAGAGCAACTTCATCGCCTTGCGCCTGATAGAACGGTTCTTTGCTAACAGTGTACTGGTTCTTGTTTGTCATCACTAAACTCCTAAACGCTCCCCTTATGAAGGGGAATTGAGAGGGGGGAGGATTTTTACCACCACCGCTTAGCCCTCTTCCTGCAAGAAAAAGGGAATTGGAATCTTTGAAAAAAACGCCCCCATCGTGTGGGGGCGCATTTTTGTCACTTCGATGCTGCCGTACGATGCTTACTTGTGCACGCCCAACTTTTCGCGCCAGCCAGCGAACAGCTTATCGCCATCTTTCGGGAAAGATTCGAACGCACGGGCGAATTCTTTGTGAGTCTTCGCATATTCGATAGGATCGGAACCTGATTTCCAGCAATCGTATGCCTGACCGAGTGAGATACCACCCGCTGCCGGGCTGTCGATGTGACCGAAGGCACCGCCGCCGCAGGTATTGATCACGTTGCCGTGGCCGAGGTTCTGGAAGAAGCCTGGCAGACGCAATGCGTTCATACCGCCGGAGATGATAGGCGTAGTCGCCTTCATACCGTACCACTTCTGGTAGAAATAAGGGCCTTGGCACTCATCGCGTTCCAGCATGTAGGCCAGCACAGTTTCCTTGCCGTGACCTTCCATCTTGCCGTAACCCATAGTACCGGTATGCATACCGGACGCACCCATCAAACGCACCAGCTTCATGTAGCACAATGGATCCATACCCATTGGTGACTTGTAGGAAGTAACGGCACCGTGGCCTGCGCGGTGGAAGTGCAAGAAGGTGTCCGGGAACTCGCGACGTGCGGTGGTTACGCCAGCCGGGCCGGTCACAAAGCCGTCAACGAGGAAGGCCACATGGCTAGCGGAATTGTACTTGGCAAATGTTTCCAGCACGAAATCACCGCGGTGGATCATTTCCTTGTAGTAATCGGCTGTGATGTTAGCTGAGAACAACTTAGCCTGACCGGTTGCCTGTTGAGCGCGATCCATGGCTTCAGCCACTTTCGGCATAACCACTTCCATCGGACAGAATGGTTGATTAGCTTGCGGTTCATCGTTCTTGATGAAGTCACCACCCAACCAGAAGTCGTAGCAGGCTTTAGCGAATGGCTCAGGACGCAGACCCAACTTAGGCTTGATGATGGTACCGGCGATGTAACCACCGTCTGTTTCCGAACGACCCAGCACCTTCCACAGGTTGCTGATATTGGCGGACGGGCCATCGAATTTCCTGACCATCATCTCGGGAACCAAGAAGTCCAGCATACGCAGACCTTGATGGTCGCCCATACCCTGATTGTTGCCCAGGATCAGAGACCACATATGAGAGATGTTATAAGTGCCATCAGTCAGGTTCGGGTCGAACAATTCAACTGGATAAGCGACCTTAAACAAGCCGCCACCCTTAACAGGGTCGTCACCAAATGCAGTTTCGTCTATTTCATACACCAGAGCATCTACACCACGAGTAAAGTCGTCGGTGGTGGACACTTCCACATTGGTGCCGGTAGAAGATTCAGCTGCAACGTGAGCAGCGACTTCCAGAAATCCGTGGCCTTTGGCCGGAATCAGCTTATAAGCAACCAACAGGTGCTTGCCATTTTTAATCAAATCTTCTTCTTTGAGATTCAGATTCGCGTAACGATTAGATTGATCCATAGTTTACCTCTCCTGTGTGTTAACGATAAATTCACTAACTACCAACGAAACAACGTGTAACAGGTCGCTACTATAGGGCCGCAACCTTATAAGCGATAGTCAATTATTTTTATTGGAACCATAAGAAAAACTTATAGCTGTGTATAATCGCGCAATCCTGATACCGCCTTGACCGTCACCTGACCATGCTCCACTTCACTTTGCGACAATTACAAGTCTTTGAGAAAGTGGCCAGCCTTTTAAATTACTCGCGTGCGGCCGAAGAACTATACCTCTCTCAACCGGCTGTGTCTATGCAAATCAAGCAACTGGAAGGACATATCGGGCTGCCGTTATTCGAGCAAATGGGAAAGAAAATTTATCTTACGGCAGCTGGGATTGAGTTGTTCCACTATGCACGAAATATCGCACAGCAACTCGAAGAAATGGAGGTCGTGTTTGATGAAATGAAAGGAATGGCGCGCGGCAAACTCACCTTATCGGTTGTCAACACAGCGAACTATTTCGCCCCCAAGTTACTGGCCAGATTCAACCAGCGACACCCGACCATCAACATGATCCTTCAGGTTGCCAATCGCGATGCCGTACTGAGTCAACTCGCGGACAACAGCACGGATCTTGCGATCATGGGTCAGCCGCCCGAGGGGCTCGATATCACCGCACAACTGTTTATGGATAATCCGCTGGTTGTCATTGCCAATCCCTCTCACCCCCTTTCTGCGCTGAAGCGCATTAAATTTGCTCAGCTGGCAAGCGAGACCTTTCTGTCACGCGAAAAGGGCTCCGGTACGCGCAGTGCGATGGAACGGGTTTTCGCGAAACACGGCGTGCAACCCCGCATCAGCATGGAAATGGAGACCAATGAAGCCATCAAGCAAGCGGTGCAGGCGGGCATGGGGCTGGGGATTTTATCGCTGCACAGCATTGAGCTTGAACTTGAGACGCACCGGCTGGTGGTGCTTGATGTTGAACACTTTCCGTTACTCCGCCATTGGTTCGTCGCCCACCGGAGCAATAAACGCTTAACCAGTGCGGCGTTAGCATTCAAAGACTTTCTTTTGAACGAGGCCTGATTCACCTTTCATCAGGCAATAAAAAAGCGACCCGAGGGCCGCTTTTTTATTGCTCAGAACAACAATTGCTTACTTGATGATCGCGTTCAATTCACCCTTAGCATAGCGGTTAGCCATGGATTCGAGTGAAATTGGCTTGATCTTGGAAGCCTGACCTGCACAACCAAACGCTTCATAGCGAGCCTTACAGATGGCCTTCATTGCAACAGTCGTTGCAGCGAGGAACTTGCGAGGATCGAAGTCTTTGGTGTTTTGCGCCAGATAGCGACGGGTCGCACCTGTGGATGCCATACGCAGATCGGTGTCGATATTCACTTTACGAACGCCGTTCTTGATACCTTCAACGATTTCTTCAACTGGAACGCCGTAGGTTTCGCCCATGGTGCCGCCGAATTCGTTGATGATCTTCAACCATTCTTGAGGCACGGAGGATGAACCGTGCATAACAAGGTGCGTGTTTGGCAGACGTTCGTGAATTTCGCGGATACGGTCAATACGCAAGACAGCGCCGGTAGGAGGACGGGTGAACTTGTACGCGCCGTGTGAAGTACCGATGGCGATCGCCAGTGCATCCACGCCGGTTTGACGGACAAATTCAGCGGCTTCTTCAGGATCTGTCAGCAACTGATCGTGGCTCAAAACGCCTTCAGCGCCGTGACCGTCTTCTTTTTCGCCTTCGCCAGATTCCAGTGAACCTAAGCAACCCAGTTCGCCTTCAACAGAAACGCCGACCGCGTGTGACATTTCAGCCACGCGACGGGAGATGTTAACGTTGTATTCGAATGAGGAAGGTGTCTTGCCGTCAGCCAGCAAAGAACCGTCCATCATGACGCTGGAGAAACCGGAACGGATCGCATTGATACAAACTGCTTCTGACGCGCCGTGATCCTGATGCATTACGACGGGGATATGCGGATACATTTCTACTGCCGCTTCGATCAGGTGACGCAGGAACGGTTCGCCTGCATATTTACGTGCGCCGGCAGAACCCTGCATGATGACCGGGCTGTTGCATTCGTCAGCCGCTTCCATGATTGCCTTAACCTGTTCGAGGTTATTGACGTTGAAAGCTGGCAAACCGTAGCTGTGTTCTGCTGCGTGATCGAGAAGTTGACGCAATGATACTAATGCCATTTTTATCTCCTGATGATTAGATTACAAACTTTAATCTGCTACCGATTTATTCTTAAAGACTATTTTTGTGATGATCGCCAATGCGCACGATCTTCAGTGTATTGGTGTGGCCTGACTGACCGACCGATTCACCGACGGTCACAACGATCAGATCTCCGTCCTGAACACAACCCATCTCGACGAGTTTTTGCTCCGCATCGATCAGTTCCTGTGCCGTATTTTTGACATCACGACTAGGGAACAATACCGGATGCACACCGCTGAACAGAGTTACCTTAGTCAAGGTGGCATGCACTGGCGTCAGCGCGAAGATAGGCACTCCGGCATTGACGCGTGACATCCACAAGGCTGTGGAACCCGATTGTGTCAGAGCGACAATCGCCTTGACCTTGAAGTGAGAAGCGGCAAACAGCGCCGACATCGCAATGGATTGGTCGATGCGGGTGAATTTATGCGCAACCGCGCGCTGATCAATCGCATGATCATCCACCTGCTGCTCAGCATTAATACAGATACGCGCCATCGCTTCGATCGTTTCTACCGGATAGTCGCCCACTGCCGTTTCAGCTGAAAGCATCACCGCGTCCGTGCCATCCAATACCGCATTCGCCACGTCTGAAACTTCAGCGCGAGTCGGAATTGGATTGGTAATCATGGACTCCATCATCTGAGTCGCCGTAATCACAAGGCGATTTTTAGCACGCGCCATCTTGATCATGCGTTTTTGCAGGCCAGGTACGGCCGCATCGCCCACTTCGACGCTCAAATCGCCGCGCGCCACCATGATGGCATCGGACGCTTCAATGATGTCTGCCAGCGCAGGAATCGCTTCGGCACGTTCTATTTTTGCCATCAGCAGGCTTTGACCACCGGCCTCATGCATCAACTTGCGCGCAAAACGCATATCTTCACCACTGCGAGGGAAGGAGATCGCCAGATAGTCAGCCTTGATCAGCGCTGCTGTCTTGATGTCCTCCATATCCTTCTCGGTCAGCGCAGGCGCTGTTAAGCCACCACCTTTACGGTTGATGCCCTTGTTGTTTGACAATACACCGCCGCGTACAACCTTGCAGATGACCTTAGAACCCTGAACTTCGACCACATCGAATTCCAGCATACCGTCGTTGAGCAACAAGACCGAGCCGGGACTGACATCATCCGGCAATTCCTTGTAGTCGAGACCGACGCACTGCTGGTTACCCAAGCCTTCGAGTTCGGCATCAAGAATAAATGTATCGCCTTTTTCAAGCACGATCTTACTATTTTCGAATTTGCCAACACGAATTTTCGGACCTTGAAGATCGGCCAGAATACCCACGGTGCGACCGACTGCCGTTGCCGCAGCCCGTACCACTTCAGCACGTTTGACGTGATCGGCAGCTGAACCGTGCGAGAAATTCATACGCACCAGATCAACTCCGGCACGGATCATTTCTTCCAGGACTTTTTGATCGCTGGAAGCAGGCCCCAGCGTTGCAACTATTTTGGTTCTACGAAGCATATGTACCTTATTTTGTTTGGCTTGTACTTTGTAGCAGAACCGGATTAACAACCGGTTCTGAACTACTCGCTACTAGCTGTTTTTAGCGCGTTCTTCCAGAATCGCAACAGCCGGCAGAGTCTTGCCTTCGAGGAATTCCAAGAATGCGCCGCCCGCGGTTGAAATGTAGGAAACCTTATCGAAGATGTCATACTTTTGAATTGCCGCAATCGTGTCGCCACCACCAGCCAGCGTGAATGCCTTGGTGCTGGCAATTGCATTTGCAATCGCTTTAGTGCCTTCGCCGAACTGATCGAATTCGAACACACCAACCGGGCCGTTCCATACGACAGTACCGGCATTCATGATGATGTCGCAGATTTCCTGGGCTGATTTTGGACCGATATCGAAAATCATATCTTCATCAGCAACGTCTTTGGCATCTTTCAGAATTGCAGGGGTATTTTCATTGCCCGGAATGAAAGGTGCGGCAGTTCCAACAACAACATCGGTTGCGATAGGAATAATCGCGCCGCGTGCGGTCATCTTGGCGATCAACGCTTGCGCGGTTGGCACCAGATCATTTTCACACAGCGACTTACCAACAGGATGACCGGTCGCCTTCAGGAAGGTGTTGGCAATACCGCCGCCGACAACTAACTGTTCGCATTTTTCTGACAACGATTCCAGCACGGTCAGTTTAGTGGAAACTTTTGAACCGCCCACAATCGCAACCATCGGACGTGCAGGTGACAGCAAAGCCTTAGTCAGCGCTTCGAGCTCTTCAGTCAGCAGGATACCGGCAGCGGCAACAGGTGCAAATTTTGCAACGCCGTGTGTTGAAGCTTCAGCACGATGAGCAGTACCAAATGCATCCATCACAAAGATATCGCACAGCGCTGCGTATTTTTTTGCTAACTCATCGGTGCTTTTTTTCTCGCCTTTGTTGAAACGGCAATTTTCCAGCAATACTAATTCGCCTTCTGCGACATCGAAACCACCGTCGATCCAGTCTTTAATCAGACGAACCGGCTTACCCAATTTATTAGCGATCGTATCGGCAACGGGTTTAAGTGAATTTTCTTCTGAATATTCACCTTCAGTCGGGCGACCCAGATGCGAGGTAACCATCACGCGCGCGCCAGCTTTAATCGCCGCGTTGATTGTTGACATCGATGCAGTGATGCGTGCATCGGACGTCACTTTGCCGTCTTTGACAGGCACATTCAAATCAGAACGGATCAGGACACGTTTGCCCTTAAGATCCAGATCGGTCATTTTAATTACGGACATTTTTTTCCCTTTGACTTTAACTTTAAAGGCAAAAGGGCTGGCACCAGCCAGCCCCTTGTCAAACGTATTACGCGATATGACGAACCATACGCATCAGGTTGCAGGTATAACCATATTCATTGTCATACCAGGCTACAACCTTAACGAAGGTTGGATCCAGTGCAATACCGGCTTCCGCATCGAACACGGACGGGCAGGTATAACCACGGAAATCAGTGGAAACCACCTTTTCCGCGGTGAAACCCAGCACGCCCTTCAGCGGACCGTTTTCTGATGCAGCCTTCATCGCAGCTACGATCTCAGCGTAAGTCGCTTCTTTGTTCAATTCAACAGTCAGATCGACAACAGACACGTCAGAAGTAGGAACGCGGAAAGCCATACCTGTCAGCTTGCCCTTCAGTTCCGGCAATACCACGCCCACCGCCTTGGCAGCGCCAGTCGAAGAAGGAATGATGTTTTCCAGAATACCGCGACCGCCGCGCCAGTCTTTGTTGGACGGGCCGTCAACGGTCTTTTGAGTTGCTGTTGCCGCGTGCACGGTTGTCATCAGACCGCGCTTGATACCAAACGTGTCGTTCAGTACTTTAGCAACCGGTGCCAAAGCGTTCGTTGTGCAAGATGCTGCCGATACGATCGCTTCGCCCTTGTAAGTCTCGTGATTCACGCCATAGACAAACATCGGTGAGGTATCTTTGCAAGGTGCTGACATGACCACTTTTTTCGCGCCAGCCTGAATGTGCTTCTGACAGCTTTCTTGGTCAAGGAAGAAACCGGTACATTCGATAACGATGTCCACGCCAGCTTCATTCCACTTCAGGTTTGCAGGATCGCGTTCGGCTGTCAGGCGGATTTCTTTGCCGTTAACAACCAGATTGCTGCCCTTCACGGCCACATCACCATTGAAACGACCGTGTACCGAGTCGTATTTCAGCATGTAAGCCAGATAATCAGGCTCAAGCAAGTCATTGATTGCTACGACTTCGATTTCTGGAAAATCTTTGGTTGCTGCGCGAAATACCATACGACCAATACGACCAAAACCGTTGATGCCAACTTTAATTGCCATGTTTTTTCTCCCGTTATTAGTTATTTAAAATCGTCTTGCAATCTTGCTCGTGTTCAGCAGAGGTGGCGCGAGCCAAATACCCGCGCGCACCCGAAGGGTTCCGGTTACAGAACGCCCTTAACTGCCTGAACAACATTTGCTACCGTAAAGCCGAAGTGCTTGAACAGCTCTGGCGCAGGTGCTGATTCGCCGAAGCAATCCATACCCACTACCGCGCCTTCCAGACCGACATACTTGTACCATCCGCCGGTCACGCCCGCTTCAACCGCTACGCGATTTACGCCGCGCGGCAATACGCTGTCCTTGTAAGCCTGATCTTGCTTATCAAATACATTGGTCGAAGGCATGGAAACCACGCGAACGTTGATACCGGCTTCGGCCAGCGCTTTTTGCGCATCGAGAGCCAGCGTCACTTCGGAACCCGTTGCAATAATCACCGCTTGTGGCTTACCGCCCGCAGCTTCTGACAAAACATACGCACCCTTACGGATATCGGCGATTTGCGCCTCAGTACGCTTCTGGAATTGCAGGTTCTGACGACTGAAAATCAGACTCGACGGACCGTCTTTGCGTTCAACGGCAGCAACCCACGACACGATAGATTCAACGGTGTCGCAAGGACGCCACACTTCCATATTAGGAATGTGACGCAGTGTTGCTGTTTGTTCAACAGGCTGATGAGTCGGACCATCTTCACCCAAACCGATTGAATCATGGGTAAATACATAGATCACGCGCTGCTTCATCAATGCGGACATGCGCAACGCATTGCGAGCATATTCCGAGAACATCAGGAAGGTGCCGCCAAATGGCAGCAAGCCGCCATGCAACGCCATACCGTTCATGATGTGCGACATACCGAATTCGCGTACGCCGTAGCTGATGTAATTACCCGTGGTTTTGCCGTGAACATGCTTGCAACCTGTCCAGTTAGTCAGATTAGAACCGGTCAAGTCGGCTGATCCACCCAGGAACTCTGGCAATGCAGAAGCCAGTGCATTGATGGCATTTTGCGATGCCTTGCGGGTAGCAATAGTTTCACCCTTAGCATTGGTCGCTGCGATTGCAGCGGCTGCGTGCGCGGCCCAACCCGATGGCAATTCGTTCTTGGTGCGGCGTGTGAATTCTGCAGCTTCTGCAGGATAGGCTGCACTATATTCGGCAAATTTGTTGTTCCACAACTGTTCCAGACCTGCACCCTTAGTACGTGCGTCCCATGCGTCATACACATGTTGCGGGATTTCGAACGGAGCATAAGGCCAGTTGATGTGCGCGCGGGTAGCGGCCACTTCTGCATCGCCCAGTGCTGCACCGTGTACATCGTGGGTGCCTTCTTTGTTAGGAGAACCGGCACCGATTACGGTCTTGCAGCAAATCAGACTAGGCTTGTCGGTAACGGCTTTAGCCGCTTCGATCGCAGCGTTAATCGCTTCAGGGTCGTGCCCTTCAACATTCGCAACCACATGCCAGCCATACGCTTCAAAGCGCTTTGCGGTATCGTCAGTAAACCAGCCGTTGGTATGTCCATCGATCGAGATTTCATTGTCATCCCAGAATGCGGTCAGCTTGCCCAGACCCCAGGTACCGGCCAGTGCACACGCTTCGTGTGAAATCCCTTCCATCATGCAGCCATCGCCCATAAACACATAAGTGCGATGATCGACGATTTCATGACCCGGCTTGTTGAATTCTGCCGCCAGCAATTTTTCAGCCATCGCCATACCGACTGCATTGGTAATGCCCTGACCCAACGGTCCACCGGTCGTTTCAACGCCAGCCGTGTAGCCGTATTCTGGATGGCCCGGTGTCTTGGAATGCATTTGGCGGAAACGCTTCAATTCATCGATCGGCAGATCGTAACCTGACAAGTGCAACAACGCATAGACCAGCATGGAACCATGTCCGTTGGACATCATGAAACGATCACGACCGGGCCACTTAGGATTTGCCGGATTGTGACGCAGATGGTGATTCCACAGTACGTCAGCGATTTCCGCCATGCCCATAGGTGCGCCCGGATGACCGGAATTTGCTTTTTGAACTGCATCAACGGCCAGCATGCGAATTGCGCCGGTTATGTCGTTATATTTTGGTGGGGTAATGCTACGATCTGCTGTCATGTACTGACTCCTCCGAAACATCCCAAAGGGATGGGTTTATGTTTAACGCCTAATATTTATAATGAGAATGAAATTTTTTAATGTCGGAATTATGCCGCACGCCCTGCAATACATCAACCTGCTTACCAATTTAATGCATCCACTTCAGCAGATTAAGCACTCAAACAAGCAAAAAACCCGCTTACGATTCACTTTCACCGCTCTTTTTGATGACTTTTATACCCAACTGTTTCAGTTTACGATGCAAATGAGTACGCTCCACGCCAATTTTTTCAGCAACGCGCGACACATTGCCCGCTTCCATTTGCAGATGATAATCAAAATAGATCGCGTCGAAATGCTCGCGCGCCTCGCGCAGCGGTAAATCCAGTGGCAACGCAAACTGCTTGGTTGCACCGCCGATTTCTACTGTGATTTTTTGCGACACATCCGTTTCGGTAACGGCCATCGGTGGTCTGGGCGCCCCTTCCCTGATTGCTTTCGCTACCGTGTTCAGCAATTTTTGCATCGAAATTGGCTTTTCCAGAAAATCTACTGCGCCGATCAGCGTGGCCTCAACAGCCGTTTCGATTGTGCCGTGGCCCGACATCATCACCACCGGCATCGTCAGCAAATCCTGCTCGACCC
Organism: Gallionellales bacterium GWA2_54_124; assembly: GCA_001801025.1. Taxonomy (GTDB): domain Bacteria; phylum Pseudomonadota; class Gammaproteobacteria; order Burkholderiales; family Gallionellaceae; genus Gallionella. The sequence continues at coordinate 205,532 of MGWO01000003.1, read as the reverse complement.
ATTCTTTCAAAAGCGTCACACCATCTGTATCCGGCATCCAGATGTCCAGCAACACCAGATCAGGCTCCTGCTCGTGGCGAAATGCCCGCGCTTGCTCTGCATTCTCGGCCAGATGAATCTGATAACCCTCGTCAAATAAAATTTCCGCCAGCAGCTCACGGATGCCTACCTCATCGTCCACAACCAAAATCTGTTTGCTCATATTTGCACCCCCTGTATCAACGGCAGGCTGATATTCACACACGCACCGCCGCTTGCATTGTTTTCAACGCGGATTTGTCCGCCATGCTCCTCAATGATTTTTTTAACAATCGCCAACCCAAGCCCCGTACCTTTGGTTTTGGTCGTCATATAAGGCTCGAACACCCTTGAAAGCGCGTTCTCAGAAAAACCCGTGCCGTTATCGAGCACACGCAAATGAATTTCTCCCTGCACAATCTGGCTGCTCAATATAATTTTCGGCTGTTCGACACCGCTCAGCGCATCTTGCGCGTTTTGCAGCAGATTGTGCAATACCTGACGCAAGCGCGTTGCATCACCGTTGACTTCAGCGCGCCCCTCGCTCAAATCCAAGGAAATCGGTACTGCATTCGCCTCATACAGACCCAACACCTCTTTAATCAGCTTATGCACATCCAACAGAGATAATTTCAGTACCGGGCCTCGCGCGTAATCGGCAAAATCAGTCACCATATTTTTCATCGCGCCTACCTGACTCACAATGGTTTGGGTTGCGCGCTGCAACAATTTCGCATCGGCCTCATCCAGCTTGCTGCTTAACTTGTATTGCAATCGCTCCGCCGACAGCTGAATCGGCGTGAGCGGATTCTTAATCTCATGAGCCAGTCGTCGCGCCACTTCGCCCCAGGCTGCCTGACGCTCTGTTTGCAGCAGATGACTAATATCGTCGAACACCACCACATAACCCGCATCCGAGCCCTGCGGTAAACTGGTACCACGCATCAGCAAAATCTGGGTGCCGTTACGGCTCAAGCGCTCAATCTGACGCTGCCACTCACCATTTTGCGCAAAGGCTTCGGTAATCGTCTGACAAAAAGAATTCAACAAGCTGTATTTATCAGCGATCTGCTGCAAAGGCATACGCTGCAGTTCCTGCAAAGGTGCACTTAAAATTTGTGCGGCGCTGGTATTCACCGAGCGCAGGCGAAACTCGTCATCGAGCGCCAACACCCCTGAGGACAAGTGGGTCAGCACGCTTTCCAGATAGCCCTTGGCACTTTCAACCTCACGTTGTTGTTGCTCGCTTGCCCGCCTTGCGTCAGCGAGCTGTCGCGTCATCTGGTTGAATAAACCCGTCAGCGCGCCCAACTCATCACTACTTCGAATCGGATGCTGCCCACTAAAATCCCCCTGCGCTACCGCACGCGTACCTACGGCCAGCGCCTCGAGCGAGGAACCGATGCGCTCACTGATAAAAAAGGCCGCCGATATCGCGGTCAACAACACTACCAGCAAAGCCAGCGTCAGCGTAATGCCATACAGCCGTTTTAATCCCAGCCTCGACAGTGTCAACTCCTGATAGTCGCGATAAACCGCCTGGACTGTTTCCGCATCAGCTGCGATTTGCTTGGGCACCAGCTGGTTAAATTGCAGCACATAGCTCGCCTTCGAGTAGCTGTTGACGCTGACTAACGCCAGCACCCTCAGACTCAGCGCACGGCTAGGTGTCGCCTCAATCGCTGAATACAGACCTTTATCCCGAACCTGCCGCATCAGCTTATCGCTGGGAATATCCGGTAACAAAGCACTGTCGCTGGCAGAAAAAGCAATCATCTTATCGCCCGCACCAAACAACGCCGCCTCCTGGGCGACCCCTTCATCGATCAACTGATCGAGCGTGGATTTAAACTGAGCAGGATTTTTTTCGGTTAACAACAGGGCGATAAACTGCGTTTTCTGGGTCAATTCCTTCAGGCTGTTATCGAGCCCGCTGCGCCCGAGATTCAAACCGCCCTCCAGCGCTTTTTCCACGCGCACGTCGAACCAGGACTCGATACTTTTGGACAAAAAGTTAACAGATACGGCATACACCAGAATACCCGGCAGCACCGCAATAAGGGTAAAAAACAACACCAGACGCAAGGTAAGTTTGGCGCCGAAAATCTTGTTCTTCAGCTTCACACGCAAGCGCCAGACCTGATAGACCACCAAACCCAACAAGCCCGCGGCCAACAGCCCCATCAATCCGAGCAAACCGTAATAGTTGATCGAGAACACATCCGTGTTCACGCTGCTGCTCGAGAGCAGATACAACAATGCTGCTCCCGCAACGACACTCAGAATGATCAGGTATTTCACTGCGACTCCGTCTTCCCGCGCAACGCGGCATCCTGAGAACGGATCAGCCAGCGATACCAGCCCGAATCAAAATCCCAGTCGCGGCTTGTCAGTACATTGACCTGCATCAATTTCGGCAATTGCTTGGTATCCAGACGCAGCCGTACCGAGGCGATGTAATTGCCGTCTTTTTTCATCGCATCCACGGGAATATAGCCCGAGTTTTGCCGCGCGAGTATTCTCATCATGTCTTCCAGGCTGGCGAAATTCTGGAATAAAGAACCGCGGGAAATACGATACTGGCGTGTCAACACGTTATAGGACAATTTGACCGAATGCTCGTTTTGATAAACCTGCTCATCAAGCCAGTACCAGCGTGAGCGCGTGAGTGTAAATTCACCAACAAAATACAGCGGCACGCCGAGCGACAGCGCCTGCTGCACCACATTATTGAGATTGACATTAAAATCGGCTGACAGCTGGTAACCGTCTTCGGAAGCGTGAATTTCCGCCTTGTTCACTTCGATGCCGTCCGCCCTCACCGCTGTAGCGCATAGCCACACCGGCAAAGTCAGCAGCAGCAGGACTTTAAGCAGTTTTTTGCAACAAGGCATAGAAAAATCCGTCGTGCTCATCATCCGGCAGCAACATCCCGTCCGGCAACCCGGTGTCACGCTGTTGCACCGCCTGTGTCTGCGCCAGGAATTTGTCCACCACCTGCTGATTTTCCTGTTTGAATACCGAGCAGGTAGCATAGAGCAGCAAACCGCCCGGCGCCAGCAGAGGCCACAACGCGTTCAGTATCTCAAATTGCTGCTCAGCAAACGAAGCAATGTCCTTTTTCCGGCGCAGCCATTTGATGTCCGGATGGCGGCGTACCACGCCCGTGGCGGAGCAGGGCACGTCGGCCAGAATACGATCGAACGGCTTGCCATCCCACCAGCCGGAAGGGTTAGCGGCGTCCCCCGTCAACAGCGCGGCGCTCAGCGTCAGTCGCTGCAAATTATCCTTAACCCGCGACAACCGTGCTTCGTCTTTGTCCAGCGCGAGCAACTCAACGTCCGCGCGCTCCAGAATATGCGCGGTCTTGCCGCCGGGCGCGGCACAGGCATCGAGCACGCGCATCCCGGCTTTGGCGTCCAGCAGGCGTGCCGCATACTGCGCACCCGCGTCCTGAACCGACACCAGTCCGTCAAAGAAACCGGGCAATTTGTCGACCGACACCGGCTTTTCCAGCTGCAGCGCCTCAGCCCCGATCAAGCGGGCAGGAATGTCGGCCAGCTGCGCCAGGTAGTCCGGCGTACTGCCGCGCCGTGCATTCACCCGCAGGGTCATTGGCGGATGCCCGTTGCCTGCAACCAGGATCGCATCGGCCGCATCCCCGTACTGGGCACGCAGCTCGTCTATCCACCATTGCGGATGACTGTAGCGCCCTTCGTCTTTGAGCGCGGCCTGCAAAAGCAAATCCGCCTGATTTCGCAAAAAATTACGCAAAATCGCGTTGACCAGCCCGCGAATTTTCGGATTCAGAATATCGGCAGAACGCACCGCATGATCCACCACCGCATGCTGAGCCGCACGGCTGTATTGCAGCTGATACAACGCCACGAGCAGCAAATACGAGATGCGATGATCGGTCATGTGCTTATGCAATAACAGTTCGAGTACGGCATTGAGCTGACCGTAAAAACGCAGCGTGCCGTAACTTAAATCCTGCAGAGCGGCGCGCTGAGCCGGCGTCCATACGGACTTTCTGCGCAGTGACTCATCGAGCACCTGATTCAGGTTGCGACCATCCTCCATGACTTGCTGGACGATCTGAGTAGCTGCGAGTTGAATATTGTGCATTTAGTGAACCTGAAAATTATCACCGGTATAAACCGGCATCGCCTGCAAAAATTGCACAGCGGGTTGCGACTTGCCGCCCGGGCGTTGCAACATCTGCAACTTTATTGCCCCCCGTCCGCAGGCTACGGTAATTCCCGACTTATCAACAGCCAGGACTTCGCCGGGATTACCGGACATGGCGTCGCAAAGCTCGGCCTGCCATAGTTTCAAAACTACGTCATTGAATTTAGCCTGACACACCGGAAACGGATTGTACGCCCGGATGGCGCGCTCAATCTGCACCGCATCCTGTGTCCAGTCGATCAGAGCCTCGCCCTTGAGCAGTTTAGCCGCATAACACGCCGCAGCATTATCCTGCACCACCGGCGTCAAAGCGTTATGGTTCCGCAACGCCTCGATAATGCTGGCGGCGCCCAACTCGGCGAGCTTATCGTGCAGTGTCTGGGCATTATCTTGCGCATCGATCGTACAGCGGCGGATGAGCAGCATATCGCCCGTATCGAGACCTGCATCCATCTGCATGATGGTAATGCCAGTCTCAGCGTCCCCCGCGAGTATCGCCCGCTGTATCGGTGCCGCACCGCGCCAGCGCGGCAGCAGAGAGGCATGTATATTCAGACAGCCTAAACGCGGGAGTTCCAGCACCGCTTTGGGCAGGATCAGTCCGTAGGCTGCGACCACCATCACATCGGCCTCCAGCGCTTTAAGGTCAGACTGCGCCTGTTCGGTCTTCAGCGATTCAGGCTGTAAAACAGGTATCCCGTGCTGCAGTGCGAGCAGCTTCACGGGACTTGCGGTCAGCTGCATGCCGCGCCCCGAGGGCCTGTCCGGCTGGGTCAGCACGGCTGCAACCTGATGTTCTTTGAGCAACGCCTCGAGTGCGCTTGCCGCGAAGTGCGGCGTACCGGCAAAAATTATTTTCACTTAAAATCCCTACATCGCCTCGCGGCGGCGCTTTTTGAGTTTAGCGCGCAAGCGGCTTTGTTTGAGTTGCGACAGATATTCGACGAATACACGGCCTTGCAGGTGATCGACTTCATGCTGGATGCACACCGCCAAAAATCCCTCGGCATTCAGCGTAAAGGGCTCGCCCTGCTGGTTGAGCGCCCGCACCGAAATCTTATCGGAGCGTCGCACGTTTTCATAAATACCCGGCACCGACAGACAGCCCTCTTCACCTTCCTGCTCGCCTGAACGATTCAAAATTTCCGGATTGATGAACACCAGCAACTCGTCGTGCGTCTCGGACACATCCACAACGATGATCTGTTCGTGCACATTGACCTGAGTCGCGGCAAGACCCACGCCCGGCGCAGCATACATGGTTTCGGCCATGTCCTGCACCAGCTTGCGGGTGACATCATTCACCTGCACAACCTTTTTGGCGATTGTATGCAGGCGTTCATCGGGGTACTGCAATATTTGTAAGATTGCCATAATGCTTGCTAATTTAATTGACTGGATGCAGAATTTGACGCGCCACGGTGCACCGTGCGCCTTTGTCATTGATTCTTTCGGGGTTACCCATGCGCAAGATTATATCGCTGATTTGCTTTTTAATGCCTGCCTTGGCATTTGCCGGCCACCCCGAAGCCTCTCCACAGATACGCAGCGATGCGCCCGATCAGTACATGATAGCCAAAGGAGACACCCTGTGGGGGATCTCGGGCAAGTTCTTCAAAGATCCGTGGAAATGGCCTTTTATCTGGGGAATGAACAAGGATGCCATCAAGGATCCACACTGGATTTATCCGGGCGCGACGATCTACCTTGACCGCACCAACGGGACCTTAAGCCTGACGCAAAAATCGGCCGCTGTCACCGGCAGCAGCGATACAGTCAAGCTCTCTCCGCAAATTCGCGCTGAAGACAGCACACAAAATGCCATCCCGAGCATTCCATCGCGCGTAATCGAACCGTTTCTAAGTCAGCCCCTCATCGTTTCCGACAAACTGCTGAACGAGGCACCGACGCTGATCGGATTACCCGAAGAACGCGTCATTGCAGGTCCCGGGGATGTGCTCTACGTAAAGGGATTGAGCGCGGATGATGCGAAAAACTGGCAGATCTACCGGCCGGGGAAAACATTTACTGATCCAGACACTCACGAAGTGCTGGGCCATGAAGCGATCTATCTGGGCACCCTCGAGGTCAGAGAGTTTGGCCCGACCAGCATCGCGGTGGTGACTGAAGCAAAACAGGAAATCAATCTGGGCGACCGTCTGATTCCAGCCACCGCGGCCCTTGCCGGCACTTACCTGCCCCGCGCACCTGAAACTCAGATCAACGCACGCGTCATTTCCATCTACGGCGGCGTCACGCAAGCGGGTCAAAACACGGTCATCACCCTCAACAAGGGTGAGCGGGACGGCGTGCAAAGCGGCCATGTACTGGCCGTGAGCAGCAAAGGCCGCACGGTGCAACGAGAAGGAAAATCGTTGACCCTGCCGGATGAACGCTTTGGCCTGCTGTTTGTCTTCCGCGTATTCGAAAAAGTGTCATACGCACTGGTAATGCAGACACGCCTGCCGGTACAACTTCTGGACAGCGCGCAAACACCCTAGCCATGCCCGGTGACACCTCGATCAAGGCTTGGCTGACACTGGGCCTGATTCGAGGACTGGGGGGCGAGGGCGCACGGCATCTGCTACGCGAATTCGGTTCTCCTGAAGCCGTATTAGCAGCCCCGTCCGAGCGCCTCAAATCCGTGGTTAAACCCCAAATCGCGCAGGCGGTAAGTAACGGCGCGAACGATGATGCCCTCAACACCGCACTTCTGTGGCTGACTGACGAGCAAAATCACCTTGTGACTCTCGCTGACAGCGACTACCCGGAGGCACTCTTCAACATCATCGATCCGCCCATATTGCTCTACGTCAAAGGGCGTCGCGATTTGTTGAATGCTAAGTCGCTCGCTATCGTCGGCAGCCGTCATGCCACACCTCAGGGCATTGACAATGCAGGGCAATTTGCCAATATTTTGAGTGATGCCGGGCTGTGCATCATCAGCGGCATGGCCCACGGTATCGATGCCGCAGCACACAAAGGCGCGCTGCGCGGGGCAGGCAGCAGCATCGCCGTGGTTGGCACAGGGCTCGACAAGGTGTATCCGGCGGCCAACCGGGATCTGGCACACTGGCTTGCCAAAGAGGGCGCGCTGATTTCTGAATTTCCGCTGGGCACACCGCCGCTGGCGGGCAACTTCCCCAGACGCAACCGCCTGATCAGCGGCATGAGTGTCGGCTGTCTGGTGGTTGAAGCCTCGTTGCAGAGCGGCTCGCTGATCACGGCGCGTCAGGCGATGGAGCAGGGCAGGGATGTGTTTGCAATCCCGGGTTCTATCCATTCCCCGCAAAGCCGGGGTTGCCATAAACTAATCAAACAGGGTGCAAAACTGGTTGAAACCGCACAAGATATTCTGGAAGAATTAACCGGATTACTCCCCCCCCCTACCTATTCAGGCACCCAAATCCGCTCCGGCCCCGAATACCGCTTTACTGGAACAAATGGGCTTTGATCCGGTCGGTATCGACGCGCTTTGTTTGCGCAGCGGCTTGACGGTTAGCCAGCTATCCGCCATGCTGTTAACGCTTGAACTGGAAGGTTGCATAGCAACACTTCCCGGCGGTTTGTTCCAACGCATACATTAAAGACTTAAATATTATGTTCGAAATCCTGATGTACCTGTTTGAAAGCTATATCGATGCGGGCAGCTATCCGGCACCGGATAAGCTATCGCGCAAACTTTCTGCTGCCGGTTTTGAGGGCGAGGACATCGACGAAGCACTGAGTTGGCTGTCCGCGTTGCGCGAACAAAATTCCGACAGCTATCCTGTGGTTCTGGCGCATTCCGGAATGCGGTTTTTTGCCGAACTGGAATTTTCCCTGATCGGCGCCGAGGCGCGCCAGTTCCTGCTGTTCGCCGAACAACAAAAGATGATTACGTCCATCGAACGCGAGATCATCATCGATCGCGCGCTGGCGCTGCAACAAAAAGACTTAGGGCTGGACAAGCTCAAACTGATCATGCTGATCGTGCTGTGGGATCGTCACCATGACTTAAGCCCGCTGCTGGTCGAAGAGTTGCTCGTCCCGATCACTTCCACTCAATTACACTAAACACCACGCATGGCAATCAATCTTCTCATCGTCGAATCTCCGGCCAAGGCCAAAACGCTCAAGAAATATCTGGGCAATGATTACGAGGTACTCGCCTCCTACGGACACGTACGGGATCTTGTTCCCAAAACCGGCGCCGTCGATACCGAAAACGGCTTTGCGATGAACTACGAGACCATCGCGCGCAACAGCAAACACATGGATGCAATTGCCAAGGCGGCAGCAAGCGCTGACAACATCCTGCTCGCACCCGATCCGGACCGCGAAGGGGAGGCGATTGCCTGGCACATCGCGGAACTGCTCAAAGCCAAGAGGGGGTTTAAGGGCAAAAACATGAAGCGCGTGGTGTTCTATGAAATCACGCAATCGGCCGTTCAGGCCGCCGTCGCAAATCCTCGTGAAATCGCAATGCCGCTGGTCAATGCACAGCAGGCGCGGCGCGCCCTCGATTATCTGGTGGGCTTTAATCTGTCGCCGCTGTTGTGGCGCAAGATACGCCCCGGCTTGTCGGCAGGGCGTGTACAAAGCCCAGCGCTGCGCCTGATCGTCGAGCGCGAACTGCAAATTGAGGCTTTCAAAACTCAGGAATACTGGTCGGTACATCTGGACACACAGAAAAATCACCAGCCGTTTTCCGCACGCCTGATTCAATATCAGGGTAAGAAACTCGAACAACTGTCGATCGCCAGCCAGTCCGAATACGATGCGATTTACGCCAAACTGAACGATGCAAAGCTGCCGCCTAAGGTCGTTAAAGTTGAAAAAAAGGCCAAGCAGCGCTATGCCGCAGCCCCTTTCACTACGTCAACCTTGCAACAGGAAGCCGTCCGCAAGCTCGGCATGTCAGCCGAACGCACCATGCGCACCGCGCAATCGCTGTATGAAGGCGTAGATATCGGCGGCCAGACCGTCGGTCTGATTTCCTATATGCGTACCGATTCGGTTAGCCTCGCAAACGAAGCCGTTGCCGAAATCCGCAACTACATCGGTGACCATTTTTCATCCGACTATCTGCCCGGCACACCCCCAGCTTACAAAAGCAAGACCAAAAATGCACAGGAGTCGCACGAAGCGATCCGCCCGACATCGATCGTGCGTACCCCGGACAGCTTGCAAGACCGCCTGACGGTTGATCAGGCGCGGCTGTACGAGATGATCTGGAAGCGCACTTTAGCCTGCCAGATGACTGCCGCACGCTATGACACGGTCAGTGCCGACATCCGTTTAGGCGGCGATGACACACTGTTCCGCGCCAACGGTCAGGTGCTGGTATTTCCCGGCTTCATCAGCGTTTACATGGAAGACGTGGACGATGCCGAAGAAGAGCAAGGCAGTCGCCTGCCGCCGCTCGTCGAAGGTGATATTTTGCCGGTAGACAAACTGTTCGGCGAACAGCATTTCACCCAGCCGCCGCCGCGCTTTACCGAAGCGAGCCTGGTCAAATCGCTTGAAGAATACGGCATCGGTCGCCCGTCAACCTATGCCACGATCATTTCCACGCTGCAAACCCGTGAATACGCCATTCTCGACAAGAAACGCTTCATGCCGACCGATGTGGGTCGCGTCGTCACGCGCTTTCTGACCGATCATTTCACCCGTTACGTCGATTACAACTTTACCGCCTCGTTAGAAGACGAGCTCGATGAAGTCTCGGACGGAAAACGCGACTGGATCGGCGTGATGGACGAATTCTGGAAGGGATTTTCGGCGCTGATCAAGGAAAAAACCAACATCGAGCGTCCGCAGGAATTGCTCGATGAGGCCTGCCCCGAGTGCGGCAAGCCGCTGGCCAAAAAATTGAGCCGCTACGGCAGCTTCATCAGCTGCACCAACTATCCGGAGTGCAAATACAAACGCAGCGTAGGCGGAGAGACTCAGGAAGAGGTACGCGTTGAACTGGGTGTGCATCCGGAGACGGCGCAAGCCGTGCTGCTGTTGCGCGGCCCTTACGGCCACTATGTACAGCTGGGTGAAGTCATCGAAGGCGAAAAGGCTAAGCCGAAGCGCGTGTCATGGCCCAAAGAAATGAGTGTTGATCAGGCGGATCTGGACAGCGCCCTGAAACTGCTCTCGCTGCCGAAAGACTTGGGGCTCCATCCTGAAACGAACAAAAAGGTCATCGTCAACATCGGCCGTTTCGGGCCTTACATCGGCCACGACGGCAAGTTCAAATCGATACCGCGTACCGACAGCATCTTCGATGTGACCCTAGACCGTGCAGTCGAGTTGCTCGCGCAAGCCAAGGATGGCAACACCGTGTTACGCACGCTGGGCGATCATCCGGTGGACAAGACGACCGTCGAAATTTGCAGTGGACGCTACGGTCCTTACGCACGTCACGGCAAAATCAATGCGACTTTGCCAAAAGATGTGTCGCCCGATGACATCACGCTGGAGCAGGCACTCGAATTGATTGCGGCGAAAGCGGCTAAGGGTGACACCAAACCTGCCAGAAAATCGGCGGCTAAGCCTAAAGCAGCGGCAAAACCCAAGGCAGCAGCTAAACCGAAGTCCGCCCCCAAAGCTGCAGCCAAGGCAGAAGCAAAACCTAAAGCTGCAGCCAAGCCCAAAGCGGCCTCTAAACCTAAAGCTGCCGCAAAAAAAGCCTGATCTGCTGACGCCGTAGCGGATACTTCCGCTACGGCAGCGCGATGCGAAAAATTCCGCCCTGTGCGCCGTTGCAAAGTTCAATATAGCCGTGACGGTCGCCCAGTTTATGCAGGGCGGCAATTTTTTGTGCCAGATACAACCCTAAGCCCGTACCGGAACCCGTGACAGAAGCAGGCAGCCGGCCGCCGGAACTTAACACGCTGTCCGGAAATCCCGCACCGTCATCTCTCACCTCAAGAAACAAAAGATCGTTCTGCTGAAATGCGGCGAGTGTGACTTTTTCCCGGGCATAACGACAGGCGTTATGCAGCGCATTGCCCAACGCCAAACGCACCAGCGCATCATCGAAAAACACGCAATCAGGCGCGCGCGCCACATCGATCTGAATTCCGATATCCGGAAACAGCTCGGCATACTCCGCTGCCAGCACCTCCAGAAAGTCAGCCGGATTAACCGTATCGGCATTGACCCACAGCTGATTGCTCTCTTCGCGCCCCAGCAGCAGCATCTCCGTCAGGCGACGCGAGGCATTCATCGCAATATCCATCTCGGCACGCGCATCACCGCGTTTTTTTAAACGCAACGCCAGCTCAGCCAGCTGATTTTTCACGTCATGCATCACAGCCGCGGCCAGATCGTTCATATTTCCTCCGGTCAGGACTTGAGTTGTTTGAGCATGCCGTCGATTTGCTCGAGCTTGGCATGATTTGGTGATTTTTTGATCAGCGCTTCACGGTAACCCAGACACGCGGCCAGTTTTGCAGGGTCACGCCCGTTACGAACCAGATCGAGCGCAATCACCAGCGCTGCATTTCCCAGAATCTGCAAGTTGTTCGGCAGCCGGTTGGCCGCCTCGCTGAGCAAAGTGACCGCCTCATCCAGCTGACCTGCCTGTGCGTGCCGTACTCCCTCATTGTTCAGTGCAATCACCTCGCCCGCACTCGCTTCAATCAGCGCAGAGGCCTCAGAAGCATCTTTTCCGGCTGCAACCAGCACGGCGTGTACCTTGCCCTTGATTTCATCGCTCTCGTGATGATTTTGCACCGCATGGTGCAGCAACCGGGTGGCGTCTTCAGATTTTCCCAGCGAAAAACAAGCATCAGCCAGCGCAACGAGCGCATCAGCCGAAAAACTGCCCATCTCGCCGCTGTTCATCGCTTGCTCCAGCGCGGCATGCGCCAGTTCTTCGTTGCCAGCGGCGCGGTGCACCGAGCTTTCGGTGACAGAGAGCACCACGTTGCTGTGGCTGTCAGTAAAGCTTTTTCGGGCATCCTGCACAACGCTCAGCGCATCCGCCGTCTTGCCCTGATCGGTCAGCGCGCGCGACAACACTACGTAATCATTGGCCTGACGCACCGGAGAATATTTATGCTTGATCAGCGTCTCGCGCATGACTTGTTCGGCAATTTCAGGCTGCCCCGTGCTCACCGCCAGCGTACTCAACTCGCGTATGCGGCTCATGGTGCCGGGCGAAATGGTTCTGGCCTGTTGCAAGACGTCCAGCGCGCCTTTTTTGTCGCCGGATTCGGCCATCAGCTTGCCTAAAAAATCATAAGCCGCCATAAACTGCGGGGTCTCAACCAGAATTTCCCGCAGCAAGTCGATCGCCTCTCCCCGTTTACCCAATCTGGCCAGCGCACGCGCCAGCCCCAGCCGCGCCCAGCCTAACGGACGCAAGGCAATAATTTCCCGGTACAGATCCGCTGCCTGCTGCACCTGCTCGTTGCGCACCAGCGCCACGCCCTTGATCTTGCACAGATCAAAGTAATGCTTGTCCCGACCGGCTAACAGCTTGTCGCATTCTGCGATCATTTTCGACCAGTTTTTCTTGTCGGCCGCCTGATCGATCGCGCGAAAATACTCCTGACGCTCCAGCAGTTTCTCAAGACGGGTGGTGAATTGCGCCGACGTAAAAGGCTTGAGCAGATAATCGTCCGGTGCGCATTCGGATGCGGCAACCACCTTCGCATATGACTGCTCGGCAGTAATCATGACGAAAATAGTATTGCGCCCGATCAGATCATTGGTGCGCAGATATTCGAGAAATTGCTGGCCATCGGTACTGTCGCCCAGCGAGTAATCGCACAGGATCACATCGTAGTGATTAGCGGCCAGACGTTCCAGCGCCTCCTTGATGCTGCCCACCACATGCAGCTTGGCAAAACCTGAACTCGACAAGGACATGCGCAACTGCGAACGCATCCCTTCCATATCGTCGATGACCAGCACCCACTTGTCTGAAACCTTGTTAACAGTCGCCAATTCAAACGCTCCGGTAGGTAATCACTGCTGATCCGGCACGCTTTGCACACCGGCATAAATTGGTAAAAACCAACAAGAAAACATCATACACCATCGGCCAAACCGACTGAACAGCAGGACACCACCTTGCTCAGAAAATTTCCCGGCCGCCTGCCGCATATTCAAAAATCAGCTAAGCAATCAAATTTTAATTGGTTCGCGCAGCGGGACCAACTCGTTAGGATGCACTCCATCAGCAATCGGCAAGGAACTCAAACAATGACTGCATTACGGAAATCGGCCGGAACAGAACCGTATAGCATTATCGCAGGCGATTTGCACTGGTCGAATGAAACGTATCGGGTAACAGCAGCAGGCATACCTGTTTTACTGCGTCCTGCTGAATTTCGTTTGCTCGGACAATTGATGCGCCAGACGGGCAGGGTTCAGACCCGCGCCCAATTGCTGGAAAAACTGGGGGCAGGCTGTATCGGTGAGCGCACCATCGATGTTCATATCCGCCGTTTGCGTATGTCGTTGCACCCCTTCGGTATGGATCGCTGGATACAGACAGCACCCGCCCGCGGCTACCGTTTTTCACCTACACAAATTTTTTAATTTAATACAGGAGCTAACATGAAATTATCAAAAATCACCACTGCGCTGTTTGCAGGTTCATTCGTTCTGGCATTGTCGGCAAACGCACTGGCTGCCGACGTCAGCCTGCTCAACGCATCCTACGATCCGACCCGCGAGTTGTATCAGGAATACAACACCGCTTTTGCCAAATACTGGAAGGGCAAGACCGGCGACAATGTCACGGTTAAAGCTTCCCACGGCGGTTCAGGCAAACAGGCGCGCTCCATCATCGACGGACTGGAAGCCGATGTGGCAACTCTCGCCTTGGCCGCCGACATCGATGCGCTGCACGACAAAGCCAACCTGGTACCGGCCGACTGGCAAAAACGCTTAAAACTCAACAGTACGCCCTATACCTCAACCATCGTATTGCTGGTGCGCCGTGGCAACCCCAAAAACATCAAGGACTGGAGCGATCTGGTAAAACCGGGCGTTGCAGTGATTACACCAAATCCAAAGACCTCAGGGGGGGCGCGCTGGAACTATCTGGCGGCCTTAGGGTACGGCTTAAAGAAAAACGGCAACGATCAGGCAAAAGCACAAGCGTTTGTTGCCAAGTTATACGGCAATGTGCCGGTTCTTGATTCCGGGGCACGCGGTTCGACCGTCACCTTCTCCGAACGTGAAATCGGCGATGTGCTGATTACCTGGGAAAACGAAGCCTATCTGGTCAAGAAGGAGTTTGGCGAAGACAAGTTTGAAGTGGTCTTCCCAAGTCTGAGCATTCTGGCTGAACCGCCTGTCACTGTAGTGGATAAGTACGCTGACAAGCACGGCACCCGCAAAGTCGCCGAAGCGTATCTGCAATACCTGTATTCACCGGAAGGTCAGGAAATCGCCGCAAAGAATTTCTATCGCCCGACCGATGCCAAAGTGGCGGCTAAATACGCAAAACGCTTCCCTAAACTTAACCTGATCAACATCGATGACACCTTCGGCGGCTGGACCAAGACGCAGAAGGCGCATTTTTCCGACGGCGGTGTGTTCGATCAGATCTACACGAAAAAATAGGCGATCGCCATGTCACACCAACTCGCCGAATTAAAACTCATGCTGCGCAACAACCTGTTCCACGACCTTGATGAACATGCATTGAGAATCAATAATCCGGAGGGTTTGGTGTGCAGTTTCTTGGGATGCTGTCGCCTGAATACCTCAAACTGGACGGCGGCATCATCCAGCAGGCGGTGGTGAATTCCCGTTTGCAGCGCATCCTGCCCAAGCTGGTGGAGATCATTCGCGATCTGGGTGCGGAGGACGATACTAGTGAATGAATCCACCCGCTCTGAAAATACCAACCACCCCCACCATGATCCAGAACATATTGAGCGTAATATAAGCTCTGTCCCGCTTAAGTAACGAGCACCAGGTCAATATCACCGCATCAATCGTATTGAAGGTCCAGACAAACATAAACGGACTCGCCGGCCCCAACCAGCTAACCAGAGAAAAACTAAATATACGCATCAATACGCCGATCATTTCGATCGTCGGCATGCGCCGGTAAATAAAGGCATTCACACTCGAAATTTTCATACGTTATTATCCTGCTCCTTGAACACCATTCGACGCCCCTGACACAACAGACAAAGAATGAAAACGACTTCAAAACGGCGGATGTTGTCAGCTCTTGTAAACGGCCTCAGGGTTATATCCATCAGGATCAAAAAGCCGCGCAATAACGGGGATTGTAATAAAACCGCGCTATGATCCCGTATAGTTGAACGCGTTGATTTCAGACGATCATTAATCAATCCGCGAGCTAATTGTAGCCGAGATTAAATAATTTAAAATACCCCCTGCATTCGCGCGAGACTGTAGCATGCGCATCAAAGTAGCATTGCCTTAAATATGCAGATACAATGCATGTAAACGAATCTGATTAAGCGTGACGTCTAGGTGGCTTGATTATTCGATACCATTATTAATAAAACTCACGCACAAAAATGAAAATATGGTGGGGTAGACTTTCCATTTCCAGCAAGCTACAACTCCCCATACAGCTTTGTTTACTGGTGGTGATGCTGCTAGCACAGCGCATGGCGCTCGACACCTACGAAAAAACCATACTGGACGCCACAAAGGCTCAGGCGGTGCTGTCAGCAGACGGCTTGCTGGTTGGGCTGAACATGATGATGATCAACGGCGCGATACACGACGCCGACCAGCGTGCTTTGTATGTGAAAAAAATGGGGGCAGCAAAAGGCGTGATCGAATTGCGCGTTATTCGCGCCCAGTCCGTCCAGAATCAGTTTGGCCCGGGCTTGCCGTCAGAGCAACCCGTCGACGAAATAGATCAGCGCGTTTTACGTGACGGTCAACTGCAAAGCAATTTGCTGGAAATCGAAGGCAAACATGCGCTACGCGTTGTGATTCCCTTTATTGCCCAAAATGAATTTCGCGGCACACAATGCCTGTCCTGCCATAACGTCCCGGCCGGCACGGTCAACGGTGCAGCGAGCATGACGATCGATTTGAACGACGATCTGGTGCTGATGCGCCGCGCCAATTTCATCTTGTGGGGCTTGCAGCTCATCGTACAGCTGTTTCTGTATCTTGGCATAGGCTGGTTAATCCGCCGCACACTGCAACCTGCGCAACAAATTCAGCTCGATCTGGAAAAAATGAGCACAGGCGACTTTACCGGGCAAATTCTCATCTCCAACAACGATGAGATTTCCGCCATTGCAAAGTCTTCGCGCCTGCTCAACGATGAACTGGGCAAACTCATCGGCAACATCAAACTGGCAGCGAACCATCTTGCTGACACAGCGCAACGCGTCGCGATGGTTTCAAATATGACCAGCGAAGGTATTAAATCGCAAAAAGAGGAGACGACACATGCCAGCGAATCGGTAACGCAGATTGCCCGCTCCCTGAACGAATCCGTTACCGGTTCCAGAAGTGCAGTTTCTGTTGCCGAGACCATCGCAGAGCAGGCTGGTGCGGCAAAAGTCGTCGTATCGGATGCGATCGTTACCATACACACGCTGGCCGAAGAGGTCAAAGCGGCCACCGAAGTGATACAGGCGCTGCACAAGGAGAGCGACGACATTCGCGGGGTGACCAACATCATCAACGATATTGCCAACCAGACCAATCTGCTGGCGCTCAACGCCGCCATTGAAGCGGCGCGTGCCGGCGAGCAGGGCCGCGGGTTTGCTGTCGTGGCCGATGAAGTGCGCAAGCTTGCACAGCGCACCCAGGACGCCACACGGGAAATCGAGAAAAAAATTGAAACGCTGCTCAAAGGTGTCGAGTCAGCCACCTCCGTCATGAAGTCCGGAACAAACCGGGCCGATGACAGTGTCGTACAAATCAACAAAACCAATTTCTCGCTGGAGGAAATTATCCAGTCCATCGCCAAAATTCGCGAAGTGAATATGCGAATTGCCGACTCAGTCGAAAATCAGAGCCTGATTGCAACGAATATCAACGACACGATCGTCAATATACGTCATGTCGCAGACCAGACGGCGTTCAGTTCTAAAAGTACTTCCGCCGAAATTGAAAAAGTTGCCGGGGCAGCGGTGGAGCTGAACAAGCTCGTGGAAAAGTTCGCGGTACCTGAAACGCCCCAAACTTTTCGAGACTCAACAAACTCGAAACAATCGGATTCCAGTGAAGTACTATTTTAAACACAGCGATCGATATCGATAAGGTTAAAATCGTGAAATTTTCTAGTTCGATTCCATGATGTTGAACCGGGTCTTTAAGCAGTCCGACTTTGCCGCAATAGTGATGCTGCTGGGAGTTTTTCTGCTGCTTGAGCTGTCCCGTTCCGTTCATTACTTGTTTTTTCACACAATGGTTGAATTGTTATCCATTGTGGTCAGCATCTCCATTTTTATCCTGATATGGGCAAGCCACCGGCAACTGGCGAACGGCTATCTGATCATTCTTGGCGGCGCATATGGCGCTATCGGATTGATTGATGTGTTCCATACTCTCACCTTCAAAGGCATGAATTTATTTCCCGCCGTTGACGTAAGTTACACCAACCAGTTCTGGTTGACGGCTCGCTTTCTAGAAGCGGCAGCGCTGCTCGTCGCACCTTTATACATCAACAAAAAACCCAATTTATTTCATGTCAGCCTGATCTTTTTTGTGCTTGCAGCCGTTGCCGGCATTGCCATAATTAATCGATGGTTCCCCGCAACTTTCGTCACCGGTACGGGTTTAACGCCGTTCAAAATTTACAGTGAAATCGTCATCATTGCGATCATGTTGAGTGCTTTATTACTGCTCTACCGGCGCCGCGAACACTTTGACCGGAGAATATTTTTTCTGCTCCAGCTGTCATTGATTTTGGCGATTGCCGGCGAATTTTGTTTTACGCTGTATGCCGGATTTTATGACTTATCCCATGCATTTGGACACTACATTCGCTTCGTCTCAGTCGCCGCAGCCCTAGCTGCGCTAGTCATTTCCGGTATACGTCGCCCGCTGAATTTACTGTTTCGCGAACTATCGGAACACCGGAACAGCCAGGATGAGCTTAATCATAAGCTTGCCAAATCCGTATCCTTGCTCAATGCCACAGTAGAATCCACTGATGATGCCATTTTAGTCGTTGATCTGGATGGCACCTGGATTTTGCACAACAAACGATTTGACGAGCTGTGGGACATCAGCGATGAAATCATCGCAAGTCAGGATGACCGCGCTGCACTCACATACGTACTCAATCAGCTACAGGACCCCGACAGTTTTATCGCTCACGTACGCGAGTTATATGACACACCCGATGCAAACTCTTTCGATACACTTGAATTCAAGAACGGGAAAACAATAGAGCGCTATTCATTCCCGCAAAAAGTTGATGGCACGGTGGTGGGACGGGTATGGCGTTTTCGTGACATCACCGAACGTAAAGCGATGGAAGATAAGCTTCGCTACAGTGAGCAGCGCTTTCAGGATGTCAGCAATGCGGCAGGTGAATATGTGTGGGAAATTGACATCAATTTGGTTTACACCTACGTGTCGCTGCGCTCTATCGAGGTCAAGGGCTATCTGCCCGAACAATTAATTGGTCATACTCCGATAGAGTTTATGCATCCGGACGATATAACTGCGGTCGGCGAAATCGTCAATCACGCCATTTCAAACAAATCCGCATTTAACTTGCAACACCGTGACCTCACACCATCCGGCGAAGTGGTCTGGGAAGAAGTGAACGGCACACCGTATTACGACCACAAAGGCAATGTAATCGGTCTGCGCGGCACGGGGCTTAACATCACTGACCGCAAATCGCGCGAGGATCAAATTCATCGGCTTGCTTTTTACGACCCCCTCACCAAACTGCCTAACAGGCGCTTACTGAATGAACGCCTGCTTCATACACTCGCTAACATCAAACGAAATCAGCGGTGTGGCGCACTGATTTTTCTGGATTTAGATCACTTCAAACCGCTCAATGACACTTATGGCCATGTTGCCGGAGACCTGCTGCTGATTGAGGCTACCCGCCGTATGGAAGATTGCGTGCGTGAGATCGACACCATTGCAAGATTCGGCGGAGATGAATTCGTGATCTTGCTAAGTGATCTCGACACCGATCTGCAGGCAGCCATCACAGATGCGCGAAGCATTGCCGAAAAAATTCGGACAAAGCTGTCAGAACCCTACCGGCTAACCATTTTGGATGAAAAAAATGCGGATTTAACCGTAGAACATACATGTTCTGCCAGCATCGGCATCTCTATCTTTAACGAGACTGATGTCAATGCAGACGAAATACTCCAAAGAGCGGATGAAACCATGTATCAGGCCAAGAAATCAGGACGAAATTGCATTCGCATTCATAGCCGCGCTGACGAGCCGTTAAAGTGAACCATCGCCTTCTGGGCATACAAATAATCAAAGCCTGATGCCTCCAGCCGGCAGTGTTATCCGGTGCATAGGCGTAGAATATCTTGTCAAACGAAACACGAGGCAATTGATATGACCATCACCATGCTCGCTCCTGCGTTCATCCCGCCTCAGCAGCTCGCTGAAGCCGTGAAGCGGCAAGGCTACGGCGTTCTCAATACAGAAGGATTATCCTGCCTGACCGGCATCCCTTTGTCAGACATGAACGCGATTCAGGCTGACTGGAATGATCTGCCGCCGGACAATTTCCTGAAAGATGGAGGGCGTTACCGCAGGCGGCGACATTCCTGCTTCATCGCAAGCGGCGATACGCTACTGCAAGCCCCCCACAGGGCGCACTACCAGCCGCTGGAATACAACGCGCTGCACGGCGGTATGCATCGCCTGTTTGAACCGATGTCGGCGCAGCTTGTGCAGCGCCCGCTGTGGCCCGCGCTGCTGCTCGCTGCGGCTGGCATCTGTTCTGCGGTCAAAGGCACTCACCCCTGGTATATCGAAGCGCATCAGTTTCGCATCGACACCAGCAATGGCATCGGGCGACCGACACCGGAAGGAGCACACCGGGACGGTGTCGATTTTGTCGCAATACTGCTGGTCAATCGCCACAACGTCAGCGGGGGGGAGAGCCGGATTTTCGAGGCGGACGGCCCCAGCGGGCAGCGCTTCACGCTGAGCGAACCCTGGACGATGCTATTACTTGACGACCATCGCGTCATCCACGAATCGACGCCAATCCAGCCCACCGCAGAGGGCGGATACCGCGACACGCTGGTGCTGACTTTCCGCTCCGGCGCTTTTCTGGACGCGGCGTGAATTAAACCCACAGGAGTACGGACAATGAAAATCGGCGTCCCTAAAGAGATCAAAACCAATGAGAACCGCATCGCACTCGCACCGTCCGGCGCCGCCGCACTTGTTGCTGCTGGCCATCAGGTCTGGATCGAACAAGGCGCGGGGGAGGGCAGCGGGTTTTCCGACCAATGCTATCTTGATGCCGGCGTGCAAATCGCCCCTGATGCGGATACGCTCTGGTTGCAAGCTGAACTGGTCGTCAAGGTCAAGGAACCCGTACGCGCCGAATGGCCGAAAATACGCCCGGGACAAATCCTGTTCACCTATTTTCACTTTGCCGCCAGCCGGGAACTGACCGACGCGCACTTGTCATCAAACGCCATCTGCATCGCCTATGAGACCGTGGCTCAGCCGTCGGGCGAATTGCCGCTGCTCACCCCCATGTCGGAGGTGGCGGGGCGCATGGCGGTGCAGGAGGGCGCAAAATATCTGGAAAAACTCTATGGTGGACGCGGGGTGCTGCTGGGCGGAGTACCGGGGGTCGCACCGGCCCATGTGGTTGTGCTGGGCGGCGGAATAGTGGGCAGCAATGCCGCGCGCATGGCCGCAGGACTGGGTGCTCGTGTCACGCTGCTGGATGTGTCGCTGGAACGTCTGCGTCATCTGTCCCAAACGCTGCCGGCCAACGTACAGACGCTGTACTCCAACCGGCATAATTTGCTTGAACAACTCGTCAGCGCGGATCTGGTCATCGGCAGTGTGCTGATTCCGGGCGCTGCCGCCCCCAAACTGCTGCGCGCTGAAGATTTAAAACTGATGCAGCCGGGTGCTGTCATCGTCGATGTGGCCGTTGATCAGGGAGGCTGTTTTGAAACCACCCGCCCGACCACCCATGAAAACCCGGTCTATGTTGTCGATGGCGTACTTCACTATGCGGTCGCCAATATGCCGGGTGGCGTGCCGCGCACCTCTACGCTCGCGCTCACCAATGCGACGCTCCCCTATGTGATGCAACTGGCCAGCAAAGGCTGGCAACAGGCGCTCCGTAACAGTCACGCGCTACGGCTTGGCCTTAACATTATCGATGGCAAGATCACCTACCGTGCAATAGCGGATGCCTTTGATCTGGAATACACGGCGCCGGAGAATTTTCTGTAACAAAACCCAGATAGCATGCCCCACGCAATATTCCTTATTACCAGTATAATTTTGCAAAGACCTCCGGATAGATAAATGAAAACCAAATTACTGTGGATCACGCTCGCGCTCGCCTCACTCAATGCCACGCTGGCGGCAGCTGAACTGGTTCCACTTCCGCAACAGCCGCAGGCTGCGTTTTTATCTGCCCAGGTACTCAACCGCTATCACTACAAACGCATACCGCTGGATGAAGCTACTTCCACAAAAGTATTTGATAACTATCTAAAAGGTCTAGATAGCGAAAAGTTTTTTTTCCTGCAAGCCGATATTAACCGGTTTGAAGCGGAACGCCCCCGCTTAATTGATGCGGTACTCAAAGAAAACCTCAGCACCCCCTTTGCAATTTACAATCTCTATCAGCAGCGCGTCGCCGAACGGATACGCTATGCGCGTTCATTGCTTAGCCAAGGCTTCGATTTCGAAAGCCCGGACAGCTATCAATATCTGCGTAAACACGCGGCATGGCCGAAATCAGAGGAAGAAATCAACGAATTATGGCGTCGCCGCGTCAAGAACGACTGGCTGCGTCTCAAACTAACCGGCAAAGATGACAAGAGCATCAGTAACACCCTAAACAAACGCTACGACAATACACTGAGCAGCCTGGCCAAGGTTAAAAGCGACGACGTTTTCCAGCGTTTCATGAGCGCCTACGCCATGACCATTGATCCGCATACGGACTATTTTGGCACTCGTGCATCAGAGGATTTCGATATTTCAATGCGGCTCTCTCTGGTTGGCATCGGCGCGGTATTGCAAGATAAGGATGACTTTACCACCATCCGTGAGTTGGTGGCAGGGGGGCCTGCCGCCTTGTCCGGCAGACTCAAGGTAGGTGACCGTATCGTCGGTGTCGGGCAGGGCAGCAGCCCAATTACCGAAGTCCAAGGACAACGACTGGATGACACCGTTGCCCTGATACGCGGCGCAGAAGACACAACGGTTCGGCTGGACATACTACCTGCAGAGGCAACCCCTGACGGAAAACACAAACTCATCACGCTGATCCGGAAAAAAATTACGCTGGATAAACAGGCCGCAAAAAAATCTATCCTAGATATCACTGATGGGGAGACAACCCGCCACATTGGTATTATCACCCTGCCGGGTTTTTATCTCGATTTTGCAGCACGACAAAGAGGGGACAAGAATTTTAGAAGCGCATCCCGCGATGTATCGCAGCTGCTCAAAGAGTTCAAAAAGGATAAGGTCGACAGCGTACTGATCGACTTGCGCAACAATGGCGGAGGATCTCTCGACGAAGCAATCGAACTGACAGGCCTATTTATAGACAAGGGGCCCGTCGTACAACAGCGAGATTCCAAAGGAAAGATTAGTGTGTCCAGCGATCTAAATGCAGGCATGGCATGGCAAGGGCCGCTGGGCATACTAATCAATCGCGGCTCTGCATCTGCATCGGAGATTTTTGCTGCCGCCATACAAGATTACGGCCGGGGTATCGTGATCGGTGAAACTAGCTTCGGCAAAGGTACCGTTCAGTCGGTCATCGATCTGGATGGTCTGGTCAAAAATCCACAGCCAAAATTTGGCGAACTTAAAATGACCATCGCCCAGTTCTTCCGCGTCAATGGAGGCACCACACAATTGCGCGGCGTGGTACCCGACATTGCGTTGCCCGGGATGATTGATGAGGAGGAGTTTGGCGAGTCCAGCTACGATAATGCCCTGCCGTGGTCACAAATCAAGGCGGCTGATTACACCAGAGCCGGCAACCTCGCACCTGTTGTACCCTTGTTGATCGACAAACACAAACAACGTATCGCTACCGATCAGGACTTCAAATATCTGGAAGAGGATATCAAGGAATTCAACACCCGCCGCCGTGAAAATAAGATTTCACTCAACGAAACCGAGCGGCGTCATGAGCGCGAAGTGCAAGAAGCACGTATCAAACTGCGCGAAAAGAATCGCGGAGACAAAGCTGAACCCACTGGTACAGGATTTCAGGACGATGGACTGCAAGCTAACGAGCGCAATCTGGAAGCGGACATTGCGCTTGAAAACACCCGCAAGAATGCCAAAGACGTGCTGCTCAATGAGGCAGCACATATACTCAGCGATGAGGTCGCCTTGCTAAAGGCAAAATCCAGACTCGCCGCAAGCACATTGCCTGAAGTTCAATAGCCCCCATATTTATAGCCTTACACAAAAATGATAACTTGTTTAAAGAATCAAAATCGTTCCGTGTTCGGCTTGATGGTGCTGACGTACGCACTGCTGGTCTGGGTATTTTTCGGGCAGGGGGACACAAAGTTTGAAAGCCTGCACTTGCTTCTCGACACCAGCAACGGTTTGCTATCTCTGTTGCTGGCATTTTTCTTCATGGCCGAGCAGCACAGCATTACAAAGCGCGTGCGGCTATTTCTGGCAATTGGGTTTGCAACTGCCGCGTTTACGGAGATTCTGCACGCTCTGGTCGGGATTGAATGGACAGGCTCATTATCCTGGATAGAAACCTCTTCAAAATCATTGCGTCCTGCTACCTGGCCACCTTCAACTTATGCACTGCCTTTTGCACTGGCTTGGGCTTTTTGGTTAAAGCGCCGTCAATCCGAGTTGCCCGTCCGCTGGTTCATTTCCGGACTGATCGTCGTGACAGCGATCTTTTATACCGTGTCGTACCTGCTGCCAAAGTATTTCGATACAGGTATTTTAGGCATACAGCGACCGACTCAAGGGCCCCTGCTTTTGCTGTGGCTGCTAGTAATCCGGCAATGCTGGAAGATTCGCCACGAGCATCCCTTGTTTGAGGGCTTGATTGGCATGGGCGCGCTGCTGATCGCATCTGATTTATTTATGCTGTATTCGACTTCCCCGCATGAAAAATTCACGATGATGGCACACAGCGGCAAACTTTTTGCCTATCTGTGGATGCACTTTATATTGATGCGGCTTGCGGCAGAGGACAATCGCGCAAGACATGAGGCTGAGCAAGCATTAAGCGTAAAAGCATTGCAATTACAGACGTCCCTTGATGAGGTGAAAAATTTACATTTTGCGATGGATCAGCACTCCATCGTAGGCATTACGGATGTGAAAGGAACGATCACATACGCTAATGATATATTTTGTCAGGTCAGCGGTTATTTGCGGGGGGAGTTGATCGGACAAAATCACCGCATACTTAACTCAGGCAAGCACTCTCCTGAGTTTTTTCAGGATATGTACAAAAACATCGCCAAAAATCGCGTCTGGCATGGCGAAATTTGCAACCGCAAAAAAAATGGCGAGCTGTACTGGGTCAAAACGACTATCGTTCCTTTTCAGAATAGTACAGGTAAGCCTAGGGAGTATATCTCCATGCGCACCGACATTACCGAGCGCAAACTCGCGGAAGAAAAACTGCTGGGCATGGCGTTATACGATAATTTGACTAAGCTACCCAATCGCCGCTTGCTGCACGAACGCCTGGAACAGGCGATTGAATCGGATCTACGCAGCCAGCGCTATGGTGCGCTGCTGTTTCTCGATCTGGATCATTTCAAACCGCTCAACGATATGCACGGCCATCCTGTCGGAGACTCTCTACTCGAAGAGGTTGCGGTGCGCCTTAAAAATGCAGTCAGAGCGATGGATACCGCAGCCCGGTTTGGCGGTGACGAGTTCGTGGTATTACTAGGTGAGCTGGATACAGATAAAGAAGAATCGATTCAACTGGCAGCCGTCATCGCCGAAAAAATTCGTACCACATTGGCAGAGCCATATCTAATAGAAGCAAGAAACAGCGATGGCACGGTCAAACTCTTTGAACATCATTGTTCAGCCTGTATTGGTGTGACGCTGTTCCAGGGCAAGCAATACGCGGCCGACGAAATCGTTCAAATGGCGGATGTCGCTATGTACCAGGCTAAAGAAGTCGGCCCGAATGCCGTATGTTTTTACACTGACTTTGTCTGAGCGGCCCGCCTCAAGTATAGCTAAATAGAACAACGCCCAAGTGCGACAATATGTCGCACCTGAGCGATATTCCCATACGTTATAGTTATGCCTCGAATTTCAGGGAATAAAAACAATGAAAACAAACTATACAGGCGTGGCGCTGGCGCTCTTTTCCATACTAGCAACATCAGATGCAATTGCGTGCGGTGCCGGCTTTTGCCTAGCCGATACAGGATGGGATGCGCAGGGAAGCAATATTCGCGAAGGCTTATCCTTAGGGTTGCGCTACGAATACCTCAAGAGCAACCAACTGCGCAAAGGCACGGCCAAGGTGGCCAATGTCACTGCGGCGACTGCACTTGCCGGTGAAGAAATCACCACAACCAACCAGAATTACGTGATGAATGCGGGTTACACTTTTAATCCAAACTGGCAGACTGACATCGAAGTCCCGATGCTGTCCCGCTACCATCAACACGGCTCAGCCACACTAGGCTTACCCAGCACATGGGATTTTACGACGCTGGGCGACGTTAAACTGATGGCAAGTTATCGCAACGATTCGCTCAATGGATTCAGCATCCGATTCGGCGTCAAGCTGCCTACCGGAAAGACCAGTCAACTTGCAACCGATGGCGCAACTTTCGCCGAACGCATGTTCCAGCCCGGCACCGGCACCACCGATGGCATACTCGGCATCAGCTACAACAGCGCGCCTGCCGACGGCACACTGCGCTGGTTCGCCAGCGGCACCTGGCAGGAGCCTTTAAATACCAGTGGCGACAATGGCGGTGGCGCGGGCAGCTACAAACCGGGGAACAGCATCGCCCTGGCAACGGGTATTGCTTATCCGGTGAGTCACCAGGTCGCGCTGACCGCGCAGGCAAATTTGCATATCAGTGGAAGTGAAAGCGGCCAGGCAGGCGTACCTGCCATCACGGGAGGAAAGACGCTGGCGCTCAGCCCCGGGGTCAGCTTTTCTGTCACGCCTGACACTCGTGTCTATGCCCTGCTGCAAGTGCCAGTTTATCAGAACGTCACAGGCCTACAACTGACCAGCAATCTTGGTGCAACGATCGGAATTAACCAGCGCTTCTAAAAAATTAACCTTCGCTGATAAAATCGTCGTTGCGAGCGCTAAGCGCTCGCAACGACAATTAAACTAACTGATTTAAGGGCCGACGGTGATTGTTTGTACCGGGGAAAAATTCCCGTTGGCGTGATTTTTATCCCACCAGCACAGCCGGTACTCACGAACTTCGGGCAATCCCACGGTCAACAATGGCCGATCGTCATGCCACGGTTTCGTCGTTGCAATCCCCATGCTCTCCCATTCACCGCCATTGCGACGACTTTCGATCGAAACTCCCTCATGTTCGTACTTGGTGAAGAGCAGCTTCACGCGCTTTTTACCTGAGCTGTGATCATAGGCAACAGAGAATTCAGGCATTGCATGGACGACGCTAATATTGCTGTTGATGATGCCCAGATCCTGACCAACTGCATCGCTGTAGCCTTTACTCAGTTTGATGCGCTGAATCAAATTGGCCAGGCGAATCAATACGCCATTCGGACGCGCTTCAGGCGCATTTTCAAAAATGACGGGACCTGGTCGTGGGTGTAACGCCTGATCGCTGCCGGACGCGACTAGATTTTTGTAAACAGTGGCCTCCATCGCACTTTGCTGTATGGTCGGATACCACGTCTGCAATATCCACTGACAATACGCGATGTCTAACAGCGTTGCGATGAGCTCATCGCTTGTAATCCCCAGCGCTTCGGCATGCGCGGAAAGCCTTGCGGCCAGATGACTGAGAAAAACAATTAATTCAGACTCACTTGCGGGTAAATAGGCGCGATGTGCCATGATTCATCTCCTGATTGATAGTCGTAAAGCGGTTGAACTGAACAAATGACACTCGTGTATTGTGGTTAATGGGATGAATGACACTTTAAACAACGTCGTTACACATTGCTATATGCCTTTGGATATAGGCACATCTATATAGACATCGCCGGCTTCAACACAGGCAGGCCGAATCTTTTATGCCTTAAAGCGGAAACGCGACGGCTCGCAAAGAACGGTCCGCGTGCTAACTCAATGCCCGCGACTCAGAATTTCGATTCCCGGTGCGCTCTGTCGGGGTGTCAGTACAAAAGTTTCGCCGGTCCGCATGCTCCCGCAGGGTGTGCCTGCCGGATTCGAGACTCCCGGTGCGCCTGACGGGAATGCGGTGAACCCCTTTCAATCGCTCTGCACCCGCCCCGGAAATCCGACAAAGCAGATGTGAAAGGTGACCGAGCGGACGGAACATTCCCCTTTTGTGCCGGAAATTGCGACACAGCAAACGGGGAATACAAAATGATGCACCAGTGATGTCGCCCTTTTCATTGAGTACGCAAAAGGATGCACTGAATGACTCGCCACGATCTGTCCGGCATCAATTTTGATGCATCTGCGCGACCGGGCTTCGGCGCAAGCCAAACTCAAGGCCGCCATCATCGATGAGTTGTTCGCAGGCGTGCCCTAGAAATACACGCAGGATGAAATCATGCTCGGCGCTGAATCGGTGGCCACATTGAACACAGACAACTGCACCAGCCACGGGTCAGATTACGTTATCAGCCTTGCGTCGATTCGATCACACCGGGGCGCGCACTGATACGCAAAAACCAGCCTGCCAGATTGGTGTGTGCACTCCGCCAGTCGCGCCCAGACTGCCGCAAGTCCAGATAGAGCAGGGCGCTGATCAGCGCGAGATCCGCCAGTGTGATCGCCTCACCCTCGCACCACTCGTGACCCCCCAGCAAACGGGCCGCATAGTCCAGCGCTTGCGTGACCGCCAGATTGTGCATATCAAGCGTCGCCTGATTTTGCTTGTCCTCAGGCCGCAGACTTTCATTGCGCACCACGATCGCCGAATCCATGATGCCGTCGGCCAGCGCCTCCCAGCGTTTCACGCGCAGGCGGGCAAGAGGATCGGCGCGCGGAATCAGCACGGGCGCATCGTTCAACGTATCGGCATAGTCTGCGATCACGGACGAATCAAATATACAGAAACCATCATCGAGTATCAGCGCAGGAATGCGCCCCAGCGGATTCACCTGCAATACCAAACTACCCGGCTCGCCCGGCGGGTCGATTACGTATTCGTGGGGAATGTTCTTTTCCAACAGAACCAGTCGCACCTTGCGCACGTAGGGGCTGGTGTGAGTGCCGAGCAGTTTCATGCCATTCCTTTATCCGATTGAAGCTGCGTACTTTAGCACCGGCGGACTGACGCCGTGCAGGCATTTTTTCATAAGCAAATCTCACTGACTGATTTACAGCCGGGTGAGTCCGTCACCAATGTTTCACGTGAAACAATTTGAAATCCCCCGGCGAAGCTGCGAACCCTTATTCAATTTTCTGCTAAGGAAAGCAGAAATTATGATTTTTCACGCGCCTCTGGTGGCTATAGACTGCGCGCCTGAACTGAATTTAGGAGTGAATAATGGCGAGTTTTCGAGCCCACAGCGTACTACCGGGCTTTAATTTAGCCCTGGGTTTCACGCTGCTGTATCTGTCGCTGATCGTTTTAGTCCCGCTGTCCGCGTTATTCTTTAAGACGGCAACGCTGGGATGGGTAGGATTTTACGAGGTGGCGACAGGCGACCGTGTGCTCGCCGCATTGAAAGTGACTTTCCTCACTTCGCTGGCCGCCGCCGTCATCAATGCCATTTTCGGCCTGCTGGTCGCCTGGGTGCTGGTGCGCTACCGCTTCCCCGGCAAACGTATCGTCGATGCGCTGGTGGACTTGCCGTTCGCACTGCCGACCGCCGTCGCCGGCATTACCCTGGCAACACTGTATGCACCCCACGGTTGGATAGGACAGTATTTCGCAGCCCATGACATCAAAGTCGCCTACACGCCACTCGGCATCGTCGTCGCACTCACCTTCATCGGCCTGCCATTCGTAGTACGCACCGTGCAACCGGTGCTCGAAGATGTGGAAGCCGGCGTTGAAGAAGCAGCCGCCAGCCTGGGCGCCGGACGCTGGGACGTATTCCGCCGCGTCATTTTTCCGGCCATCTATCCGGCCCTGCTGACAGGCTTCTCGCTGGCCTTTGCCCGCGCCATCGGCGAATACGGCTCGGTGATCTTCATCGCGGGCAACATGCCTTACATATCCGAAATCGCACCCTTGCTGATCGTCGCAAAACTGGAGCAATACGATTATGCGGGCGCAACCGCCATCGCAGTGATCATGCTGCTGATCTCATTCGTCCTGCTGCTGGGGATCAACGCGCTGCAATGGTGGACCAGCCAACGAGGAGCAAGATAATGACCAAACCTAATACGCGCATCGCAACACATGAATCAAAAACGGTGACGCTGCTGTTCATCGGTGTCGCACTGAGCTACCTGCTGCTGTTTCTGGGCTTGCCGCTGTTCGCCGTATTCTACGGCGCACTGAGCAAAGGCTGGGAGCTGTACTGGACGGCACTGCAGGAACCGGATGCCTGGTCGGCCATTAAACTGACCTTCATCGCAGCAGGAATCGCCGTACCGTGCAATCTGGTATTCGGCATCGCCGCCTCCTGGGCGATCGCCAAGTTTGAATTCAAAGGCAAGAGCCTGCTGATCACACTGATCGACCTGCCGTTTGCCGTGAGCCCCGTGGTATCAGGACTGGTGTATGTACTGCTGTTCGGCGCACAGGGCTGGTTCGGCCCGTGGTTGCAGGCGCATGACGTCAAGCTGATTTTCGCCGTGCCGGGCATCGTACTGGCGACCATCTTCGTGACCTTCCCGTTCATCGCACGCGAGCTGATTCCGCTGATGCAGTCACAGGGAAAAGAAGAGGAAGAAGCCGCCGTCTCGCTGGGCGCATCCGGCTGGCAGACCTTCAGCCGGGTCACCTTACCCAACATCAAATGGGGACTGCTGTACGGCGTGATCCTGTGTAATGCGCGGGCGATGGGGGAATTCGGTGCCGTTTCGGTGGTGTCGGGTCACATCCGCGGCATGACCAACACCATGCCGCTGCATGTCGAGATACTGTACAACGAATACAACTTTGTCGCCGCCTTCGCGGTAGCCTCGCTGCTGGCACTGCTGGCGGTGGTCACACTAATGCTCAAATCACTAGTCGAATGGCAGGCTAAAAAGAGCGGCGAACCTTTGCATCACGGAGCATAAAAATGAGCATAACCATAGAGAACATCAACAAGAATTTCGGCGCATACCAGGCGCTCGACAACATCAATCTTGAAGTGAACAGCGGTGAGCTGATCGCGCTGCTCGGGCCTTCCGGCTGCGGCAAGACGTCCTTGCTGCGCATCATCGGCGGACTGGAACTGGCCGATTCGGGCAAGCTGCTGTTTCACGGCGAGGATGTCGAAGCTCGCGATGCACGCGAGCGCAATGTCGGCTTCGTATTCCAGCACTATGCGCTGTTCCGCCACATGACCGTATTCGAGAATGTCGCCTTCGGTCTGCGCGTGAAGCCGAAAAAGGAGCGCCACAACGAAGCTGAAATCCAGCGCCGTGTGCACGAATTGCTCAATCTGGTGCAACTGGACTGGCTGGCTGATCGCTATCCTTCGCAACTCTCAGGCGGTCAGCGGCAGCGCATCGCATTAGCGCGCGCGCTCGCTGTCGAGCCTAAAATCCTGCTGCTGGATGAACCGTTCGGCGCGCTCGACGCACAGGTGCGCAAGGAACTGCGTCGCTGGCTCAGACGTCTGCACGACGAACTGCATATCACCAGCATCTTCGTCACCCACGATCAGGAGGAAGCGCTGGAAGTGGCGGATCGGGTTGTCGTCATGAACAAGGGGAAGATCGAACAGGTCGGCACCCCAGACGAAGTCTATGCAAGCCCTGCGACGCCATTCGTGTATCAGTTCATCGGCAACGTCAACCTGTTCCACAGCCGGGAGCATGCCCCGTGGACGCAGCAGCAGGGCGACGCGGTCGCCTTTGTTCGTCCGCACGACATCGACATCAGCGTAACTCCACAAGATGACACCGCACTGCCGGTTCAGGTTAAACTGGTGCGCGCCATCGGTTCTATCGTTCGGGTCGAAGTGTCCGCAGATGGCAGCAGCGAATTCATCGAAATTGAGCTGAGCCGCGAGCGTTTTGAAAGCGCGCCGCTGACAGCCGGCGATCGGGTATTCATCCGCCCGCGCCAGTTCCGCGTGTTTGAAACAGGGGATCAACATGAACTTTCAGCAGCTTAAAATTATCCGCGAGGCCGTGCGCTGCAACTTCAATCTCACCGAAGTTGGCAATGCGCTCTTCACCTCGCAGTCCGGCGTCTCCAAACACATCAAGGATCTTGAAGATGAGTTAGGCGTGGAATTATTCATCCGCAAGGGTAAACGCCTGTTAGGACTCACCGAACCCGGGCAGGAATTGCTGGAGATCGTCGAGCGAATTTTGCTCGATGCCAACAACATCAAGAATCTGGTCGAGCAATACAGCCAACGGGACGAGGGGCAGCTCACCGTTGTCGCCACCCACACGCAGGCACGCTACTCTCTGCCGAAAGTCATCACCGAGTTCAAAAAGGCCTTCCCCAAGGTTCATCTGAAGCTGCATCAGGCGAGCCCCAACGAAATCGTTACGATGCTGCTCAACGGTGAAGCCGATATCGGTGTCGCAACCGAGGCGCTGGCCGACGTGACCCGACTGGACTCATTCCCGTATTACTCCTGGCATCACGCGGTGATCGTGCCGGCAGGGCATCCGCTCGAAAAGATCGAACCGCTGACTTTGCAGGCGCTCGCCGAATATCCTATTGTCACTTATCACGAAGGACTGACGGGACGCACCAAGATAGACAAATCGTTCGCCAAGCAGGGCATCGTGCCTGACATCGTGATGTCGGCACTGGATGCTGACGTGATCAAGACCTATGTTGAACTCGATATGGGTATCGGGATTATTGCGTCGATGGCATTTAATCCAGCCAAGGACACCGACCTGCGCCTGTTGAAATGCGAACATCTGTTCGGCGCCAACACAACTTATATCGCGCTGCGACGCGGTCACTATCTGCGCAGCTTCGCCTATCGCTTCATCGAACTGTGCTCGCCGAAACTCACTGAAGCGAGCATACGCGCAAAACTGATCCTACCTCCGGCTGAGCAAACTTGAGCAGCATACACCCGCATTACACAAATACGTTTATTATCAGATGGTTATAAAATTATATTTTTTAAAAGCCGTATAATCGATTTACTCACCTCGCCCCAGGCCTACCCCTTGGCGGCAGCAAATCAGGCGATTTTAGCGACTTTTGAGAAGCCGCCTCTGTAAGCCACGTATTCATTGGGCTGCAGGGCAACGCGCATAAAAATTAATCATTTGGAACGATACATCGCAAAAAAACAACAGCACCGTGAGGGGGCTGTTGTTTTTCAGATTCGAAATATTATCGACTGACAGATTTGGCAATCGCGATGGAAGGATTAACCTCTCGTCGCAATATTTTTCCATTTTTAGTGCGCGGAAAATCGGTCGCGATATAAATCGTTTTTGGCGCCTTGTACGCGGCAAGATGTTCCCGCCCGAATGCAAGCAACTCATCGGCCGTGGTCGTGCTACCCGGATGCAAAATAAGATAGGCCACCACCAGCACTTTATCCTTTTCAATCTCCTCGCCAACAGATGCGCAATCAGCAACCGCAGGATGTGATTTCAGCACCCGCTCAATTTCATAGGGCGAGACGCGATAACCAAAACTCTTGATGATGTCATCCTTACGCCCGAGAAACCAGATATAACCGTCCGCATCGTAGCGCGCATAGTCGCCTGTAAAAAACCAGCCGTCATGCACATGCTTAGCTGTTTCCTCGGACATGTTCCAGTATCTCAGAAACAGCCCCGGGTCATTATCGGGCACGCAGATCATGCCTTCTTCGCCGGCCGCAACCGGCAGCAGCGTTTCCGGATCGAGCAGCTGTATGTTATGACCCGGCTGCGCGAAACCTGCCGAACCCGGACGGATAGGACGCGACTTGGTCTGGCACAGATAATAGGAGAACTCGGACATGCCCACCGCCTCGTAAATATCCACCCCGAATCGCTCGCGCCACTGCGAGAGCACCTCATCGGACAGGTGCTCACCTGCGCTCATGCAATAACGCAGGCTGGGAACATCCGCTTTGGTATAGTCACTTTTTTGCACGATCTGGCGGTAAATGGTCGGCACGCCAACAAAGATCGTCGCACTGTGCTTCTTGATCAGCCGTGGCCAGGTATTGGCGTCATTGCGACCTTCATGCACGATAACCGTCTTGCCCAAATAGAGCGGATCCATCAGACCGGAACCCAGCACATAGGTCCAGTTGAATTTACCGGAATGCATGATGCGATCATTTTCACCTGAGAAATCAAACCAGTAAGTCGATGCCGGCGTGCGGCCTATCATGGAGCGGTGAGAGTGCAACACCCCCTTGGGATAGCCGGTGGTGCCCGAGGTGTACACCAGATAGGCAGGATCGGTGGATTTAGACGGGTAGGGCGCTTCAAACAAGTTGATCGCAGATAACGCCGAATCCAGATCCCGAATATCCAGCCCTGCCACTTCCAGCAGCTCACCCGGGCCCGACAGTAAGACATGACGCAAATCAGGCGCACTGTGCAAGCTGTCCTTCAGCGTCGCCCACGCAGCTTTGTCCGTAACCAGCACGGACGCCCCTGAATCCTGAGCCAGATAAGCGACCTCCTCGGACGTGAGCAGCGTCGAGGTCGGTACCGCAATTGCACCGCGTTTCATCGCCCCCAAAAAGGCAGTCGGATAATCCAGGCAGTTAGGCAGCCGGATCAATACGCGCTCACCGTCTCCGACACCCAGATCTCGCAGCAACTGAGCGAAACGGCTAGTACGTTCGGCAAGCTCAGCAAAGGTTATTTGCGAGGTACCCAGCCTGTCGTCTTCGACGATCATCGCGATGTTGCCAGCCGCGGGCGTACCCAAATGCGCATCCGTACAGGCCACACCGATATTGAAATTTTCCGGCACTTGCCAGACCCAGGGTTTAAACGGTGCAAAATTTGACATAGTGCCTCCTAAAGAATAACGCCGTACGGCCAGTTTTCGCGAACTACCTGAGTCGGCATCAAGTGCAACACGGTCATGGCGAAATCACTGTCCTTCGCATTAAGCGCACGCAATGAATGCGCCCTGAGCAACGTTTGCAGCGCTTTGCCGAACATCGGCGGATCGAGCATTTCGCCGTCGATACGGATCGCACCGCCCAGCAGCGCATCCGCTTCGATGGCCGCTTTCAGGATGCGCACCTTTTGCGCGATATCGGTAGGAGAAGGCGTATAGGCAACCTTACAAAGATGAATATGCCCGGGGTGGATGACCTGTTTTCCGGTCAACCCCATCGCGGCTTCCTGACAGGCATGCTTGTACACGATGCGCGATTCGTTCTCGCCGTGCAGATCCAGCCAGCGCCTGACATCGTGAGGTTCTATGTATTTTTCCGGCATACTGCTAGAACCAATCAGGGTTTCCACGCCGCCGATCACCCCTTTACCCGCGATGCGCGCTTCAAACATGATTTGATTGAGGAAATATTTTAGCTCTTCCGTCCAGTTTTCCGGGGTAATTTGAATACCCATGGCCTTTGAGAAATCGTGAATGCCGAATACCACGTGCTTGACGGTGTTGTACTGCATCAGATCAGGCGCAATTTTGAGCGATTTTGGATGCTCGATAATGGGTTGTATCGAAATCGGATGATTGAGCCCCGCCAGAAAACTGGATAGGTCGCGCACTTCCGCAGCGCCATAGGCTTCGCCCGCTTTAGCCAGCATCACGACATCGATGTGTTCTGCCAGATCGCGAACCAGCGCCATGTCGTGTTCATATTCTTCGGTGCGGAACGGATTGACGCGGATCGCGATGGCCACTTCATTTCGGCGTTTGAACTGCGGCAGTTCCAGTCTTAGCAGCGTACGGCTCATTTCCTTTTGCCGGCAGCCGTCTTCCAGATCGAAAATCAGGGTATGCGCATGGGTCTGGTGCGCATACTTTTTCATGCGCTGCCCGGCCGCCTCCAAGTCTTCATAAATGCCCTGAGCGGGGGAGTATTTTACCGGCGGATAATACAACTGAATTCCAGGCCAGTAGCCGCCTAGTACGTTAGCCCCTGAATCTTCAGCACCACCTTGATTAGCCGTCGTTTTCATATACCCCCCTGTTGTCCCATGATTCAATTGCAACGATCACACTCTCGATATACCGATTATTCAAACTGATTCAAATAATGGTGATCGTCCGTCAGACACAGACCCAGTCGCCATTCCATCGGCTTGTCGCCATAGGTATAGGAGACCCGCTCTATGCTCAGCAAAGGCGTACCCTGCGGCAAGCCGAGTACAGTAGCAATGTCACCCTCTGCCCCTATCGCGGTAAGTTTTTCTTCGGCCCGCACCATGCGTATGCCCAGTTGCGTTTCATATAAGCGGTACATGGAACCGTTAAACGCTTCGATGCGCTCGGTCGTGACGCCCTTGAACGGCGCGGCAGGAAGGATGATGCGATCGAATATCAGCGGCTTGCCCGAAAACAGCAACAATCGCCTGATTTCGATGACGGAACTTCCCGTCCTGATGTTGAGCGCTCTTGCAATTGCCGCAGACGCCTTTGTCTTTTCGCAGGACAGCAGCCGGTTATCCAGCAATTCTTTGCTGCCATCGGCGGCAACCAGTCGCAGAAAGCGCAGTTTGACGACTTCCTCAGTATGCGTTGCAACAAACGTGCCTTTACCTTGCCTTCTCACCACGATATTTTCCGCAGCCAGCTCATCGATTGCTTTGCGCACCGTGCCCTGACTCACACCAAAGCGCACCGCCAGATCCATTTCGCTCGGGATGGAAGCCCCCGGTGCCCATTCCCCGGAAATCAGGCTTTGCGTCAGCAGCGCCTTGATCTGCCTGTAGAGCGGCTGAAAACTGGGATGAGTAAGCGATTGTTTCATTTTTCGTGCACCAAAATTACGTTGGGGCAATTAAATCATGCCGCTATTTTTAAGTCTAGTGTTTTATATCTTATATAAGACAGAAGAATATTATTGACACTGAATTTTTACACCGATAGAATCCGGCTGCGTGTCAACTTATACACTCAACGCACCATGGCACTTCAAACAGGGAGCATCATGAACAATTATTTTAGACCTCGCCGCTCAATGCTCTATGTTCCGGGTTGCAATACCCGCTATCTTGAAAAGGCACGCAGCCTGCCCGCCGATTCTGTCATCCTTGATCTCGGTGACCCTATCCTGATATCCGCCAAGGAAATTTCACGTCAGAACGTTGTGGCTGCAGTCAAGCACGGTGGGTATCGCGCAAGCGAAGTGGTAATACGCGTCAACGACCTCGATTCGCCCTGGGGGCATGACGACATCAAGGCCGTTGCCAGTATTGGTGCCGATGCCATTTTGTTCTCCCACATTGAAAGTCGGGTGGGTCTACTCCGCGCGCTGGAAGCATTAGATCAAGCCGGGGGGCAGGATATGCCGGTTATGGTGATGATAGAGAGCCCTCTTGCAGTCCTGCACGCCGAAGAAATTGCCAGTGCATCAGATCGCATCGCCTGCATGGTGATGGCCACCTCTGATCTCACCTCTCAGCTGCACGCGCATACCACACGAGATCGGATTCCGCTGCTAACTAGCCTGTCTATGGTGATACTGGCAGCCCGCGCCTACAACCGCGCGGTTGTCGACGGCATCAACAGCCATTTCAAGGACATCGAGTCCTTTGAGTATGCCTGCCGGCTCGGCCGCGACATGGGATTTGACGGAAAATCGATGGTTCATCCGCTGCAATTAACCTATGCGAACGATGCCTTTACGCCGAAACCGTCAGAAGTGAAAACCGCCCGCGAAATTATCAGCGCACTCTCCGAAGCCAATGCAGCAGGCCGGGGCACGGTGGTAGTTAACGACAGACTTGTTGAACGCCATAATATCGAGGCTGCTGAAAGGCTGCTGGAATTGAATGAAATGATTGCAAAGTTGGAGGAAGAACATGCATAAGTCACCTGTCAGAACAGAACCCGGACGAGGCAATTTTTTCGAAGACTTCCATTTCGGTCAGGTATTGCATCATGCGACGCCGCGCACGATCACAGACGGCGACTGTTCGCTGTATATCGCACTAACGGGCAGCCGGCAACCGTTGCACTGCGCACAACCTGTCGCTCATGCGCTGGGTTATCGCGATCGCACCGTGGATGATTTACTCGCATTCCATATCGCCTTTGGCAAAACGGTGCCAGACATCTCCGTCAACGCAGTGGCCAATCTAGGCTACGCAAACGTGAAGTTTGTGCGTCCTGTTTATCCGGGCGATACGCTGAGCACAACCTCTACCGTGATTGGTCTCAAGCAAAACTCCAACGGTGCAAACGGCGTAATCTATGTGCATTCAGTGTCGCATAACCAAAACCGTCAGCCTGTTATCGAATGGATGCGCTGGGTCATGGTGCACAAGCAAAATCTAAGCCTCCCTGCACCAGCAACCGTCATTCCTGAACTCGATGCCTATGTCCCACCAGATCGTCTGTTCATCCCCGATTTCACCGATTTTAACCGCTTTGAAACTAAGGCAACCGGCAGCGAAAAGCTGTGGAATGACTATCAGCGCGGAGAACGGATAAATCACCCGGCCGGCATGACCGTAGATGACAGTGATCACACCATGGCAACTCGCCTGTATCAGAATAACGCTCGACTTCATTTCGATGCACTGATGATGAAAGACACCCAGTTCGGACGCCGACTCATGTATGGCGGGCACGTCATTTCACTGTGCAGGGCGCTGTCCTACGACGGACTTGAAAATGCCATCGGCATCGCTGCGATCAATGCGGGCACGCACTGCAACCCCTGTTTCGGCGGCGACACGATCTATAGCTGGACCGAAGTACTCGATTGCTGGGAATTGCCCGGCAGACAGGATTTAGGCGCTTTGCGTCTACGCATGGTGGGGCTCAAAAATCTACCGGCACGCGAATTACAAAATACACATACAGAGCAGAACGGACGACAGGCCTATCATCCGAATGTCGTGCTCGATCTCGACTACACCGTCTTAATGCCACGCAGATAAGGAAATCACCATGTCATTCGTCACACACCCAAGCGATGCGCTGTTTAACGGCGAAAAATCCTTCCCGGTCATTCCAAGCTGCGAGCATTTTGCCGGCAGCGAAAAACTGATACTCAAAGCGATGTCGCTGCAAGATACTTTAGGGCCTATCTTTGACATCACCTGCGATTGTGAGGATGGTGCTGCAGCAGGTCAGGAACGCCAGCACGCAGAGATGATTGTGCGCGTACTGAACTCAGCCGCCAACAAACATAAAATGGCGGGTGCACGCATCCACGATTACACCCATGAGGCATGGCGTCAGGATGTGGATATACTGGTAGGCGGCGCAGGGAAACTGCTGACTTATCTCACGATCCCCAAATGCACTAAAGCAGCACAAGCGGCCGAAATGATAGGTTATATTCAGTCCGTTGCATCAGCTAACAGCATCGACCGTGAAATTCCAATTCATATTCTGATCGAAACCCACGGCGCACTGCACGATGCGTATGAATTAGCCAGCCTGCCCTGGCTACAGGTACTGGATTTCGGCCTGATGGACTTTGTCAGCGGACATTACGGCGCAATTCCCGCCTCGGCGATGCGCAGTCCAGGCCAGTTCGAGCATCGCTTACTGGCACGTGCCAAGGCAGAAGTCGTCGCGGCCGCGTTAGCGCACGGTGTTGTCCCCGCACACAACGTGACGCTGGATCTGAAAAACACCGAAACAACCTTTAGCGATGCGAGTCGCGCCCGCAACGAATTCGGGTTCATGCGTATGTGGAGTATATATCCAACCCAGATACAGGCCATTGTCGATGCCATGAAGCCGAATTACGACGAGGTAGCGGTTTCAGCCAACATTTTGCTTGCAGCGCAAGCGGCAGAATGGGGTCCTATTCAATATGACGGCGAGCTTCACGACAGAGCAACTTACCGCTACTTTTGGGAAGTTCTGCAAAAGGCTCGTGTCACCGGCGTTGCAATTCCAGATAATGCGGT
This sequence comes from Gallionellales bacterium GWA2_54_124, assembly GCA_001801025.1. Taxonomy (GTDB): domain Bacteria; phylum Pseudomonadota; class Gammaproteobacteria; order Burkholderiales; family Gallionellaceae; genus Gallionella. The sequence continues at coordinate 165,904 of MGWO01000003.1, read as the reverse complement.
GAGCGCATTTTTTAGTTAGGCAAACGGCCTGCACACCATCGGTGTGCAGGCCGTCAAAAATACTCAAACACGCTAATTTTTCACCTGCAACAAGTTTCTGTCACCACCCCATCAAAAACTCAACTCAATCAACTCTAAGGCCCTTTAAGCACTCATAACAGACAGACATAACCAATATGGCAACAGATTTTCGGAAAATGTCATGCCAAGCAGCTTATACGTCCAGATTTTTAGCACCCAAAGCGTTTTTCTCAATAAATGCGCGACGCGGTTCAACCAGATCACCCATCAGTGTCGTGAACACCTCGTCAGCAGCAATCGTGTCTTCGATACGGACTTTGAGCAGAATACGATTTTTCACAAACATGGTGGTTTCCCACAATTGCTCAGGATTCATCTCGCCCAACCCTTTGTAACGCTGGATACTTAAACCGCGTTTGGCTTCTTCGAGCAGCCACTCAATAGCCTGTTTAAAACTGGCAACACCCCGTTTTTGTTCACCGCGCGCTACATAGGCAGTTGGAGACATCAAACCGTTCAGCGCATCTGCGGTCTGACGGATCTGCTTATAATCACCGCCTTGCAGGAAATCCTTGTCCAGGAAACTGATCGAATAATTTCCGTAGTAAAGCTTTTCAAGACGCAATCTCAATTCGCCCTGCTCGTCATTTTCTACAGTGACTTTAATAACTCCGCCGCTGGCAGCTTCCAGCAACTCAGCACTTTTTTGCGCTTCGGTTGCATTGTCCAAAGTAAGGGTAGGCAAAATCAACAGGGCGTGACTGGCTTCCGGCGCAATAAAATGGGTCAGACGGTCAATCACCGCTTCTGCCAGGAAATACTGTTTGGCGATCTGTTCGAGCGTTTCACCCTGTATGGGCGCTGCATCTAAGGCAGAATACAACGATGCGTCTTTCAATGCATTGCCCAGCAGATAGCTTTTCATCTCCAGGTCATCTTTGAGATAACGCTCTTCGCGCCCTTGCTTGATCTTGTACAGTGGCGGCTGGGCGATATAGATGTGGCCGCGTTCAACCAATTCAGGCATTTGACGATAGAAAAAAGTCAGCAACAATGTGCGGATATGTGAACCGTCAACGTCCGCATCAGTCATGATGATAATACGGTGATAGCGCAGCTTGTCAGCGTTATACTCGTCTTTACCTATACCGGTGCCGAGCACCGTGATCAGTGTGGCAATTTCCTGCGAACTGATCAGCTTTTCAAAACGCGCTTTTTCAACGTTCAGAATTTTACCCTTAAGCGGCAAAATCGCCTGAAACTTACGATCGCGACCTTGCTTGGCTGAACCACCCGCAGAATCACCCTCGACCAGATAAAGTTCCGACAGAGCGGGATCTTTTTCCTGACAGTCTGCCAGTTTTCCTGGCAATCCCATACCGTCCAGCACCCCTTTGCGACGGGTCAAATCCCGTGCTTTACGCGCAGCCTCGCGCGCGCGCGCAGCCTCTATGATTTTACCTACGATAATTTTTGCATCGTTAGGACGTTCAAGCAAAAAGGCGCTCATCTGCTGGCCGATCAGTTCTTCGATAACCGGGCGCACTTCAGAAGAAACCAGCTTATCTTTAGTTTGTGAAGAAAATTTTGGATCAGGCAACTTCACTGACAAAACAGCCGTTAGGCCTTCACGCATATCATCACCAGTAGGCTCAACCTTGGCCTTTTTCGCCAGTTGTTCAGCTTCAATGTAATTGTTCAGTGTGCGAGTCATTGCGGCGCGCATCGCGGTGAGGTGAGTCCCCCCGTCGCGTTGAGGAATATTATTAGTAAAACACTGCACACTTTCCTGATAAGTATCATTCCATTGCATGGCGATTTCAGCCGTCATACCGTCTTTTTCGCCGATTGCATGAAAAACAGTCGGATGTAACGCAGTTTTGTTACGATTCATGTAATCGACAAAACCCTTAATCCCGCCGGTAAAAGAAAAATTCTCTTCTTTACCGTTACGATGATCGATTAACGCAATTTTTACGCCGTTGTTCAAAAAAGACAACTCGCGCAATCGTTTAGCCAGAATATCGAAATGAAATTCGATCAAACCGAAAGTTTCCTTTGCTGCTAAAAAGTGTACTACCGTGCCTTTTTTCTTGGATTCACCGATTACTTTGAGCGGTGCTACCGGATCACCATGGCGGAATTCCATGAAATGCTCTTTACCTTCTCGATAAATAGTCAGCTTTAACCATTCAGACAACGCATTAACAACAGATACGCCCACACCGTGCAAACCGCCGGAAACCTTGTAAGAATTACTGTCAAATTTTCCGCCTGCATGGAGAATTGTCATAATAACTTCAGCAGCGGAGCGCCCTTCTTCCTTGTGAATATCGGTAGGAATTCCGCGACCATTGTCGCTGACGCTGATTGAATTATCAGCATGAATAATCACATTGATTTCATTGCAATGTCCAGCCAGCGCTTCATCGACCGCATTATCGACCGCTTCGAAAACCATATGGTGTAAACCAGTACCGTCATTCGTGTCGCCGATATACATTCCGGGACGTTTACGGACGGCCTCCAGGCCTTTAAGCACCTTGATACTGGTTGAATCGTATTCACTCATGGGTTTCTTTCCTGCTGTTAGGTTGTTTCACGTGAAACATTACAAAATCTTCAGATACAGTTCATTTTACAACTAAATTCGCATCGGCATCACAACGTATCTGAACTCTAAGTCATCGGGCGATGTGATAAGAATACTACTGTTCGGATTACCGAAAGAAAAAATTGCCATCTCACTGTGTACGCTGCTCAAACCATCCATCAGATAATTGACGTTAAAACCAATATCAATAGCCTCACCATGGTAATCCGTCTCTATTTCAACCTGGGCTTCTTCCTGTTCGCTGTTACTGCTGATAATACAAAGATTTTTTTCGGTCAGAACAAAACGGACACCGCGAAATTTTTCGTTAGAGAGAATCGCTGCTCTTTGCAAAGCCTGTTGAACCAAGGTGCGGTTAATGCTTAGATGGTTGGTATAATTTGGTATAACTCTTTGATAATCTGGGAATTTTCCTTCAATCAACTTAGTGGTAAGTTCGATTCCAGAAAAAGTAGCCTTCAATTGCTGTGCTGAAAATTCAAGTTCGATAGTTTCATTGTCATCGCTCAACAATTTGGAAAGTTCAACAATCGCTTTACGAGGAATGATAATTTCAATTTTTTCGGAACTGGATTCAATCGTAATCGCGTTATATGCCAAACGATGACCGTCAGTCGCAACAGCTCTGAAAATATTGTCCTCGATAACAAAAAGTACGCCATTCAAATAATAGCGCACATCCTGCTGAGCCATCGCAAATTGAACAGAACTGAATAATGCCTTCAAAGCACGCTGACTTAAAGAAATTTTTCTCGCGTCAGCGAGTTGATTACTCAAAGTAGGAAAATCCTGTGCTGGCAATGATTGTAGATTAAATTTACTTTTGTTTGATTTGATCTGAGCCTTATTTTCCTTAACTTCAATAGAAACTTTGCTTTGATCGGGCAGTATACGCAAAATTTCTTGCAATTTCTTTCCGCCGACCGTAATTGCAGCATTTAATTCATGCTCTGTGCCAGTGTCAATTGTAGTCGTAATTTGAATTTCTAAATCTGTCGCAGTAAAACGAATTTTACCTAATTCTTTTTCAATCAGTACATTAGATAAAATTGGCATTGTTTGTTTACGTTCAACGATACCAATAACAACCTGTAATGGTTTGAGTAAAGTTTCTTTTTCTATCTTTTCAATAAACATAATATATATACCTAATAAGACTAATAAATTGCTTCAGTTCTTGTGGATAAGTCTAATATACTAAAATATACAATGACTTATTAATAATAAATGGGTGTTGCATAACTGTTCGCGTAATGTGAATAAATTGTGGATAACTTTAGACCATTCATTTAACTCAAAGATATGCACATTTTATCTACATCTAAAACACAAAGTTATCAAAAGCTGATTCTAAAGATAAAAATTTCAACTGAAAATTTTAGGGTTGGGTAAAAATAAAATTTATTCCAAATTGAGTTTTGTATGAAACCTCAGTTGAAATTTTGAAATCTCCTTATGTTAAGAATGTAATATATATACATAACAACAATAATAATGTTTATTTTTCCTGTGGATAAACATTATTTAACTTTTAAAAACAGTATGTTAATTTAAATAAATGGTTGTCGGTAGATTGTTCGTTCATCAACTGTTAAATGTGGATAAGTTTATCATTTAATAGGATTAGCAAAAAAATCCACAACTTATCCACAAGAAAATCACAATGTTATCCTGTGAGTGTCTGGAGCAAAATTTTATAATCCGCATCTATGGTCGTGTCGCCTGCTCTAAGCGATGCAATGGTTTGGCAGGCGTGAATCACGGTCGAATGGTCCTTTCCGCCGAAGGCATTACCAATTTCTGGCAGGCTCATCGTTGTTAGCTCACGAGCCAGGCTCATTGCGATTTGTCTGGGGCGGGTTAAGTTGCGCGTGCGCTTTTTCGATAACATATCGATAATCTTGATTCGGAAATAATCAGCAACCGTTTTTTGGATGTTATCTATGGAAATCTGGCGACTTTGTGCGACCAAAATATCTTTTAGTGCTTCTTTTGCAGTGTCGACAGAAATAATACGCTTGTGAAATTTGGTGTAAGCCTCGACACGCTTGAGTGCGCCTTCAAGTTCACGAACGTTCGAATTGACATGTTTTGCAATAAAAAAGGCAACAGCATCATCCAGTACATAGCCACTGATGGCTGCCTTTTTAAGCAAAATGGCCACCCGCATTTCCAGTTCAGGGGGTTCAATCGCAATAGTTAAACCCCAGCCAAAACGAGAAACAAGCCGACTCTCGAGGCCTGTTAGCTCTTTAGGGAAAGTATCGCTGGTTAAAATAACCTGCTTGTGAGAGTCCACCAGTGTGTTGAACGCATAGAAAAATTCTTCCTGCGTCTTGTTTTTTCCGGCGAAAAATTGAATGTCATCAATGAGCAGGACATCCAGAGAATGGTAATACTGTTTGAATTCCTCAAACTTATTAGTTTGGTAGGCGCGAACGACGTCTGCTACATACCGTTCTGCATGCATGTAGCAAACTTTAGCCTGAGGGCGATTGATCAGAATTTGATTGCCAATAGCCTGAGTCAAATGGGTTTTTCCAAGTCCTACTCCGCCATAAATAAACAGGGGATTGTAAGAAACCCCAGGTAATTCAGCGACTTGAGTAGCTGCCGCGAAGGCTAACTGATTTGCTTTTCCGATAACAAAATTGTCAAAAGTTAAGCTTTGATTGAGTTTTCCATATCCTCTGAATGAGGTTTCAATTTTGGGCTTAAGCTCACTCTGAGGAATTTTCTTTTCAGGCGGAGGTGCGACAGGCATTGAATTGGCTGTAGTCGATTCGACTACGCGAAATTCAAATTGTGGAACAACAGGATAAGTTAGTTTTGCCTGCCGACTAATTTCCGGGAAAAAACGATCCTGTAAAATTTTAAGGGCAAAGGAGCTGGGCGCTGTCAAAATCAGACTGCTGTTCTCGCAGGTAAGTTTGAGAGGTTTAATCCACGAATTAAATTGCTGGGGTGGCAGGCTCTTTTCAAAAGAGGTGAGACAAGCATCCCAAAAGGCTTTTTCTTGCATATATACCTAATATGGACGTGCAAATTAGCAACAGGTAAGCGCTATTCTACAGATCAGAACAAAACTTATCCACAGGCAATCAACAGTTAATTCACAGTCGCAGAAGTAAATTTGTCTTGACATGAGGCGCTTAACACATTGTAATATCGCGTTTTATGACTTCCCAAGGATAATTCAGAATGAAACGCACATACCAACCATCAGTTACCAAGAGAAAACGTACCCACGGCTTTTTAGTTCGCATGAAAACACGTGGTGGCCGTGCAGTTATCCGTGCTCGTCGTGCCAAGGGCCGTGCAAGACTCGCAGTGTAAGCATCCCTATAGCTTTGCAGCTGCGCAACGGATTCCGCGCAGTGAAGGCTATGGACAATGTCTGAAATCACATGTGCTTTCAGACAAGTATTTCAAGCTTTTTTTTATGCCTAATAACAAAAAAAAAGCACGCCTAGGTATCGTTGTAGCGAAAAGGTATATTCCCAATTCGGTCAATCGAAACAAGGTTAAGCGTGAGATTCGGGAATTATTCAGAATTCATCAAATCAAGGAATGCGGCATTGATCTGGTTGTGATGGCGCGAAATGGTGAACGTCCGGACAGAATGACATGCAGTGATGGTTTAAATAAACTCTTCAGTCGGGTGGCAATAAGATGCGCAGAATCCTGATTAAAGTAATTCATGGCTACCAGTATCTGATCAGTCCGATGAGTCCGCCAACTTGCCGTTTTACCCCAAGCTGCTCTCATTACGCCTGTGATGCATTGACACGGCATGGCCTGATCACAGGCTGCTGGTTGAGCATTAAGCGTATCGCACGCTGTAATCCCTGGAATCCAGGTGGTTACGACCCTGCACCCTAAATTAATTAAAAAATACCATCATGGACTTTCAGAGACTTTTCCTGTTTTTAATTTTCTCCTTCTCGCTGATGATGGTCTGGGATGGCTGGCAGCGTTATCAGAATCCGCCCGTCGTTCAGCAAGCCGCCACGACTAAGTCTGACTTGCCTGTGACCACGACGAAACCCACTGATCTGGCAGCACAAGCCGCAATTATTCAACAGGCGGCAAAAGCTGAAACCGGAAAAATAATCAAGGTTAAAACCGATTTTTTGGAAGTTGAAATCAGCAGCGTGGGTGGAGATATCCAGCGTTTGCATTTTATTAAGCACTTAGACGGTCAGGACAAAACTAAGCAATTCGTCTTGTTTGAAAAGGGCAGCGGAACGCATAATTACTTGGCGCAATCGGGTCTTTTGGGCGCAGGTATGCCTAATCACACGACGATATTTAGTATTGAACAGGATAATTATGAACTGACGGGCGATAAGCTGGAAGTGAAGTTGTCAGCTGTCGCTGCAAACGGAATTAAAGTCGTCAAATTGCTGACCTTTCATAAGAGCAGCTATGTTGTCGATGTCGCCTATGAAATTGAAAATATCACCGCCGCGCCTATAACTACCTCGGCTTACTTCCAGCTTATCCGTGACAGCATTGACCCTGCGGGCGGATCGAAGATGGTGCCGACGTACACAGGAATGGCTGTGTATACGGATAAGGAAAAGTTCCAGAAGGTGGATTTTTCAGATGTTGAAAAGGGAAAAATCAGTTATCCAAAAGATTCTGATAACGGTTGGATTGGCATGCTGCAGCATTATTTTGTCGCGGCCTGGCTGCCAAAAGATAAAACCAATCGCGAGTTTTTTACCCGTAAGCTGGAAGGCGATGCTTATTCTGCAGGGGTGATTGTTCCGGTAGCTGCCATCGCACCGGGCCAGAAATCAGTGATATCGGTACCGCTTTATGCAGGTCCTGCACAATCGACACTTGACAGTATTGCGCCGGGCTTAGGATTGACGGTGGATTACGGCTGGCTGACCGTGGTTGCAACGCCGATTTTCTGGACCCTGACGTTTATTCAGGGCATGGTGCAAAACTGGGGGGTGGCAATTATACTGCTTACCGTGCTGATCAAGCTGTTGTTTTTCCCTTTGTCGGCGGCAAGTTATCGTTCAATGGCAAAAATGCGTCTGGTTGCGCCTAAGCTGGAAAAAATTAAATTACAGTATGCGGACGACCGTGAAAAACTTAACCGGGCGATGATGGATCTGTATAAAACAGAAAAGATTAACCCGTTAGGCGGCTGTCTGCCGGTTCTGATTCAGATTCCGGTATTTATTGCGCTGTATTGGTCAATTCTGGCGAGCGTCGAGATGCGAAATGCGCCTTTCTTCGGCTGGATTACCGATCTGTCGGCAGCGGATCCGTTTTTCGTGCTGCCTGTTTTGATGGGTGCCAGCATGTTTCTGCAGTCTAAGTTGAATCCAGTTCCGCCGGATCCAATACAGGCAAAAATCATGAAGATCATGCCAATCGCATTCAGCGTAGTGTTCTTCTGGTTTCCAGCCGGATTGGTGTTGTACTCGATCATCAACAACGCCTTGTCCATCGCTCAGCAATGGTATATCACTCGCAGCATTGAGGTAGCGGGTGCTGCCAAGCGCTGATACGATCGCCGCGATTGCCACTGCGCAGGGGCGCGGTGGCGTGGGGGTGGTACGTATTTCAGGCAGCGGACTCGTCTTTGTTGCGGAGGCGATACTGGGCAGATTGCCCGTCGCGCGGCACGCTACTTACACCGATTTTAAAGATGAAGCGGGTGACGTAATAGATCAGGGGATCGCCCTGTATTTTCCTGCTCCGCATTCCTACACCGGTGAAGACGTGCTCGAATTGCAAGGACACGGCGGTTCTGCCGTCCTGCACTTGTTGCTGCAACGCTGTCTGGGGCTGGGCGTTCGTCTGGCCGAAGCAGGTGAATTTACCCGCCGTGCCTTTTTAAATGACAAGATCGATTTGGCGCAAGCCGAGAGCGTGGCCGATCTTATCGAAGCGACCACTACAGAAGCGGCCCGCAGTGCCATGCGCTCCCTGCATGGAGATTTTTCTTTCGCAATCAACGGGCTGGTAGAAGAGCTGACGCTGCTGCGCATGCTGGTCGAAGCGATGCTGGACTTTCCCGAAGAAGACATCGAAGTTGTTGATACCAGTCACCGCGATCGCCTGTTAGAAAAAATTAAAGCGAAATTAGCGCATACCCTGGCTACGGCTAAGCAGGGGAGTTTGTTGCGCGAAGGTGCGCATATTGCACTCGTTGGCCGCCCTAATGTAGGTAAATCCAGTCTGCTCAACCGGCTCGCCGGAGAAGAGGTAGCGCTGGTCAGCGATGTGCCGGGAACGACCCGGGATGTCATCCGTCAGGCGATTCAGATACGCGGTGTACCACTGCATATCATGGATACCGCAGGACTGCGCGAGTCGGGTGACGAAGTTGAAAACATGGGGATGGCGCGCACACACCAGACGGTCGGTCGTGCGGATCTCATTTTGATGCTGCTTGATGCCGCCCAGGGGTGCAGTGAGGAAGATTCAGCCATTATTGCCGGATTTCCTGCTGAAATACCCCGCCTGCAAGTCTATAACAAGGCCGATCTATTGCAGGGTGTCCTCTCAAGCGACACGGGTATTTATATATCGGCGAAGTCAGGACTGGGAATGGATGCGTTGCGTGAGCAGATCCTCAAACTGATAGGCTGGCACAATCAGGAAGGCGGCACGTTTATCGCACGGGAACGCCATCTGATCGCATTGAATCTGGCACAAACCCACCTTGAACAGGCTGAAGAACTGCTTGATCATCCCGAGTTGTTCGCTGAAGAATTGCGCCTCACTCAGCAGGCGTTGAGCAGCATTACCGGAAAATTTTCGGCTGATGATCTGCTGGGTGAAATCTTCAGCCGCTTCTGTATCGGTAAATAACGGTTCCACGTGGAACAGTTCATTTCACATTAAGGCCAGTGTATGATGCGGCACTTTTTAAAATCTGTAGCGACATGAAATTTCCTGATGTATTCGATGTGATTGTGGTGGGCGGCGGGCATGCCGGAACTGAGGCTGCACTCGTCAGCGCGCGTGCGGGCTGTAAAACTTTACTGCTGAGTCACAATATCGAGACGCTGGGACAAATGTCATGCAATCCCTCTATCGGGGGGATAGGCAAAGGTCATCTTGTGAAAGAGGTGGATGCGCTGGGCGGCGCGATGGCACTGGCGACCGATATCGGCGGCATCCAGTTTCGCATCTTGAATTCGAGCAAAGGCTATGCGGTGCGCGCAACCCGTGCCCAGGCCGATCGCATGCTGTACAAACAGGCCATCCGTACCATGCTGGAGAATCAGCCGAATCTGTGGCTGTTTCAGCAGGCGGTCGACGACTTGCTGGTGGAGCAGGATAAAGTCACGGGTGTCGTCACTCAACTGGGGCTGCGTTTTAGCGCGAAAACCGTGGTGCTGACGGCGGGTACCTTTCTGGGCGGACTGATCCATGTCGGGCAGGCCAACTATCAGGCGGGGCGCGCGGGCGATCCGCCATCCCTGAGTTTGTCGCATCGGTTGCGCGAACTGAATTTACCCGTTGGGCGCTTAAAAACTGGCACGCCGCCCCGTATCGACGGCCGTACCATCGATTATTCCGTATTGCAGGAACAGCCCGGAGACGATCCGGTGCCGGTGTTTTCCTTCATGGGGAACAGAGCGATGCATCCTCGCCAGATGCCGTGCTGGATTACTGAAACGTCAGAGCGCACGCACGACATTATTCGCGGTGGATTGGACCGTTCGCCCTTGTTTACCGGCGCGATCGAAGGCGTGGGGCCGCGATATTGCCCGTCTATCGAGGATAAAATTACCCGATTCTCCGGCAAGAACTCGCATCAGATTTTTCTAGAACCCGAAGGCCTGACGACGCACGAAATTTATCCCAATGGAATTTCGACCAGTTTGCCCTTCGATGTCCAACTGGCGCTGGTTCGCTCAATTAAGGGCATGGAAAATGCGCATATTTTGCGTCCCGGCTATGCGATTGAATACGATTACTTTAATCCCTGCGGTCTGAAAAGCTCGCTGGAGACCAAGGCGATTAAGGGTTTATTTTTTGCCGGACAAATCAACGGCACGACAGGCTATGAAGAAGCCGCAGCACAAGGGTTGCTTGCAGGATTGAATGCGTCTTTACAGGTGCGTGAAATGGACGCCTGGTGTCCGCGTCGCGATGAGGCCTATCTTGGCGTGATGGTCGACGATTTGATCACGCAAGGGGTGACCGAACCGTACCGCATGTTTACCAGCCGTGCCGAATATCGCTTGCAACTGCGTGAAGACAATGCGGACTTGCGACTGACGGAGATCGGCCGGAAGTTAGGAGTCGTCGATGATGCGCGCTGGCAGGCCTTTGAAATTAAACGCGAGGCAATTGCCAAGGAACAGCAGCGTTTGCGCAGCACCTGGATGAGTCCGCGCAACTTGCCCGCCGAAGACGCGCAGCGGGTGCTGGGAAAAAATATCGACCATGAATATTCGCTGCATGAGCTGTTGTTGCGCCCCGATGTGAATTACGCCAGTTTGATGACGCTGCCCGGTGCAGGCGAGGCGACTCTCGATCCCGGCGTGTCTGAACAGGTGGAGATACAGGCTAAATATCAGGGTTATATCGACCGGCAGCATGCCGAGATTAAGAGTTCAGAGCGCAACGAGGTCCAGCGACTGCCATCTGATCTGGATTACCGTGAAGTGCGCGGTTTATCGATCGAGGTACAGCAAAAACTCAACGTCCATAAACCCGAGACGGTCGGGCAGGCGGCACGTATCTCCGGTATTACCCCGGCTGCCATCTCCTTGTTGCTGGTGCATTTAAAGCGCGGATTCAAAGATGGCAAATAATACAACGTCTTTGCACGAAGAGTTACATCGCGGGATAAAAGAGCTGGGTCTGAGCGTGGACAGCGACACAGAGCAGAAACTGATCGATTATCTGCAGTTGCTGGTGAAGTGGAACAAAGTGTTTAATCTGACTGCGATTCGCGACCCGCAACAGATGGTCAGTCATCACCTGCTCGACAGTCTCGCGGTGTTGCCGCACTTGCAAACGGGCCGCTGGCTGGATGTCGGATGCGGTGCCGGGCTGCCGGGGCTGGTTCTGGCGATTTGCCAGCCGGACTGGTCCATCACTCTGCTGGACAGTAACAGCAAGAAAACGGGATTTGTGCAACAGGCCATCATCGAACTGGGGCTGCAAAATGCGCAGGTGCGCTGCGCCAGAGTGGAGGACGTCGATGCTGGCGAAAAATACAACGGCATTATTTCCCGTGCATTCACGGAACTGGGCGATTTTTTGCGTGTCACGCGCCATTTAATGGCGGAAGAGGGGCGCTGGGTGGCCATGAAAGGCTTGCCGGATAAGGAGTTGCCGGGTGTGCCCAAGGATTGCACCATTTTGAAAATTGTTCCTTTGAAGGTGCCGGGGCTGGGTGCAGCGCGTTGTTTGGTGATAGCAAAACCGGGAGAGCCTCATGATTAAAATAATGGCGATTGCCAATCAAAAGGGCGGGGTGGGAAAAACCACGACGACCGTGAATTTGGCCGCCAGTCTTGCCGCCATCGGTCAGCGGGTGCTGCTGATCGATCTGGATCCGCAAGGGAATGCAACCATGGGGAGTGGCATCGAAAAGCGCGATCTTGAAATGACCGTCTATCACGTACTGCTGGGGAAAAAAACCATCGCTGAGTCGAGACGAACATCGGTCGCGGGGAAATACGATGTTTTACCGGCGAACCGGGATTTGGCGGGAGCCGAGATTGAACTGATCGAATTTCTGAATCGGGAAACGCGCTTGCGCGATGCGATCTCGAAGGTTTCGGATGAATACGATTATGTTCTGATAGACTGCCCTCCTGCACTTAACCTTTTGACTTTAAATGGTTTATGTGCCGCCAAGTCGGTAATGATCCCGATGCAGTGCGAATACTATGCGCTGGAAGGATTGAGCGATCTGGTCAATACCATTCGCCGTGTACGGGCGAGCCTCAATCCGGTGCTGGAAATTGAAGGACTGCTGCGTACCATGTTTGATCCGCGCAATACGCTCGCGCAACAAGTTTCTGATCAGTTGCAGGAGCACTTTGGTAAAAAAGTCTACAGCACGGTCATTCCCCGTAATGTGCGGCTGGCTGAGGCGCCCAGTTACGGCGTACCCGTGCTGTATCACGATAAGGCATCCAAGGGAACACAAGCGTATCTGGCATTAGCCAGTGAATTATTGAGTATCGCAGCAAATTCTGCAAAGGCGGCATAGAGAATGATGACAAAAACACAAAAAGGCCTGGGACGTGGACTAGACGCGCTGCTGTCGGGTAGTAAAAGCGAGAAGGACGATGTGCTGCGGGATTTGAGTGTTGCGATGCTTAAGTCCGGAAAATATCAGCCGCGCAGCAATATGGGCGAGGAGTCATTGCAGGAGCTGGCGGCCTCTATCAAAGCGCAAGGCGTTATTCAGCCCATCTTAGTGCGGCAACTGCCGGATGAAAGTTATGAAATTATTGCAGGAGAACGTCGCTGGCGTGCCGCGCAAATAGCCGGACTGAGTCACGTGCCGGTACTGGTACGCAGCGTGCCGGACAAAGCAGCGCTTGCGATGGCGCTGATTGAAAATATTCAGCGCGAGAATTTAAATCCTCTCGAGGAGGCGATAGGCATCCAGCGCCTGATTGATGAGTTCGAAATGACGCATCAGACGGCTGCCGATGCGGTCGGACGTTCGCGGAGTGCGGCCAGCAATTTACTGAGACTTTTAAAGTTGCCTTTACCGGTTCAGGCCATGCTGATGGAAAACCGACTGGACATGGGGCATGCGCGGGCGTTGTTAGCGCTGGATGGCGCGCAGCAAATTACCGCAGCAAATAAAATTTCTCAGGATCATTTATCGGTTCGCGAGGCGGAAAAGCTGATTTATAACTTGCAACATCCGGCAGAACCCAAAAAAGCACAGGTTATCAGTCGTGATGTATTGAGTTTGCAGGAGACTTTGTCTGAGCGCATAGGCACTAACGTGACGATCAGGCAAAAAAGCAAAGGCGCGGGGCAATTGGTAATTGACTATGTCAGTCACGAGCAACTGGATAGTCTGATTGCTAATTTGCAAAATTGTAATAAAGGGGCTTGACTTTGGCTGATGGAATCAATGACAATGCGGCCTATTCAGAAAAACTAGAGATTAAAAAGGTAGTTGAAATCTCCGGTATGGATGAAACAAAAACAACAATAAATCTAGCCTTCAAAAAGGCAGCTCGCTGGCAAATAATCGTAACGCTCGCATTTTGCGTCGTCTATCTGCTGATTAGCAGTGTTAACGCAGCCATTTCCTCGTTTTTGGGTGGGGCTGCGGCGCTGATAGGCGGCTATGCCGGTGTTTTGATGACGCGAAGACGAAGTGATCAATCCGCAGGCGGGGTTTTGGTTGCATTACTCAAAGCTGAGGCTACCAAAGTAATGGTGATCTCTGTGCTGTTGCTGATGATATTTAAACTTTATAACGGGCTGGTTCCATTGGCTCTGATAGGCGGGCTGGCCGCTTCCGTACTGGTTTCCGGTGCGGGGCTGGGAGCCATAGGGAATAATAAAAAATAACTGGATCCACGAATGTCGACAGAACACGCGCTAACACCATCTAGCTATATCACACATCACTTAACTTTCAGCACAAGCGGGCAAGGATTCTGGTCTTTGCACATGGATACGCTAATCGTATCCGGTTTGCTGGGATTGCTGACATTCGGCTTTCTGTACTGGGTCGTCCGCGGCGTAACGGCCGGCGTGCCGACCAAGCGTCAGGCTGCAATTGAATTGCTGGTTGAATTCATCGATGATCAGGTAAAAGGAATATTTCATGGCGATCGCAGCAAATTTATCGCGCCACTCGCACTGACCGTGTTTGTCTGGGTGCTGATGATGAACGCGATGGACTTCCTGCCTATCGACGTGATGGCTTGGGTGTACGAGCATGTGTTCGGTCAAGACCACTGGCGCGCAGTTCCGACTTCGGACATCAACACCACCTTTGCCCTGGCGCTGTCTGTATGGTTCCTGATGATCTTCTTCAGCATCAAGGTCAAGGGTCTGGGCGGCTGGATTCATGAATTGTTCTGTGCGCCGTTCGGTTCGAATCCGCTGATCTGGCCTGCCAATTTTCTGTTCAATCTGATCGAATATGTTTCCAAGCCGCTGTCGCATGCACTGCGTCTGTTTGGTAACATGTACGCTGGCGAAATCATCTTCCTGCTGCTGGGAATGTGGGCCGCGACCGGATTAGTAGGTACGGTATTCGGTGCGCTGTTGGGAGCTGGATGGGCAATCTTCCATATACTGATTGTTGTGTTGCAAGCCTTTATTTTCATGATGCTGACCGTTGTGTATCTGGCAATGGCTCATGAGAGTCACTAGTAGTCGCAAAAGTAGTAGTAAGTAGTATTTTTATAACTTAGTAAATCGAAAGGAAACACTATGGACAACATGCAATTTTTGGCACTGATTCAAGCATACACAGGCGTTGGTATCGGTCTGATCATCGGTTTGGGCGCGTTGGGTGCTTGTATCGGTATCGGTATTATGTGTAGCAGCTTCCTGGATGGTGCGGCTCGTCAACCAGAAATGATTCCAGTTTTGCAAGGCAAGGTATTCCTGTTGCTCGGTCTGATCGACGCATCTTTCATTATCGGTGTTGGTCTGGCAATGATGTTCGCATTTGCTAACCCACTGTTAAGCGTCATTCACTAGTTTGGGCCTGGCCTGCGCTGTTCAGGCCATTGTTAGGAGCTGAAATGGATATTACTTTTACACTGATTGCGCAGGCTTTGACGTTTGCCATTCTGATATGGTTTACAGCCAAGTTCATCTGGCCGCCATTGATGTCGGCGATTGAAAGCCGGCAAAAAACGATAGCTGACGGTCTGGCTGCTGCTGAGCGTGGGAAGCATGATCTTGATCTGGCTGCTAAGCGTTCTGCTGAGTTGTTGCGTGAAGCTAAGGAAAAAGCGGCTGACATCCTCGCAAGCGGAGATAAGCGTGCGACTGAAATCATTGAAGCTGCAAAGCTTCAGGCTAAAGTTGAAGCTGATCGCATCATCGCTGGTGCTACGGCTGAAATCGAACAGGAAGCGTTCCGTGCCAAAGAACAATTGCGTTCACAGGTTTCGGCGATTGCCCTTGCGGGTGCTGCCAAGATTCTGGGTCGTGAAGTTGATTCTAAGGCTCACAACGATTTGCTCGATAAACTTGTTGCGGAAATGTAAACATCATGTCTGAAGCCATAACAACAGCACGACCCTACGCTCAAGCCGCATTTGATGTCGCGCAGAGCTTGTCGGATTTGAAGGGCTGGTCCGATGCAATTTCGTCTTTGGCGAGTTCTATCAGTCATCCCGGTGTGCAAGCCGTCATCGCCAGTCCAAGAGTTGCCAAAGCAAAAGTGGAGAGTTTAGTGCTCGCTTTGCTGGGTGATAAAGCGAAGCCACAGCAAATCAATTTTGTCCGTACTCTGGTCGAAAAGCGCCGAGTGCGTGAATTGCCGGAAATTTCGGAAATTTTTGAAGCGCTGCGTGCAGAGGCTGAAAAGACGGCTCATGTTGTTGTGGAATCGGCATTTGAGTTGACGGCTAAGCAACAGGACACGATCAGCGCCTCGATGAAGAAGCGCCTCGGACGTGACATAAAGTTGGTCTGTAGTATCAATAAAGATTTGCTAGGTGGTGTGGTAATTCGTACCGGCGACAGCGTCATAGATGGTTCTGTGCGCACACGACTGGTCGAAATGGCAACCGCCCTGGCCTGATAATAGATTTATCAAGATAAGGAAATCCAGATGAAGCTTGACCCTTCTGAAATAAGTAATTTGATTCGCAGCCGCATTGAAAATTTCGAAGCGCTGACTCAGGCTCGCACCGAAGGTACCGTTGTTAGTGTGACTGACGGTATCGTTCGTGTATACGGTTTGTCTGATGTAATGCAAGGCGAAATGTTGGAATTCCCGGGCAATACTTTCGGTCTCGCGTTGAACCTGGAACGTGATTCTGTAGGTGCTGTTATTCTCGGCGAATATGAGCATATCACCGAAGGCGACACTGTTAAGTGTACCGGTCGTATTCTTGAAGTGCCAGTCGGTCCTGAATTGTGCGGTCGCGTAGTTAACGCGCTCGGACAGCCTATTGACGGCAAAGGCCCGATCAACGCAAAGATGACCGACAAGATCGAAAAGGTAGCGCCTGGCGTTATCGAACGTCAATCTGTTGATCAGCCGGTTCAAACTGGTTTGAAATCTATCGATGCGATGGTGCCTGTCGGCCGCGGTCAGCGCGAACTGATCATTGGCGATCGTCAAACCGGTAAGACAGCGGTAGCGATCGATGCGATCATCAACCAAAAGGGTCAGGGTATCACCTGTATCTATGTTGCGATCGGTCAAAAAGCATCGACCGTTGTGAACGTGGTCCGCAAGCTCGAAGAGCACGGCGCGCTGGGTTACACAATTGTGGTAGCCGCGACAGCTTCAGATTCTGCAGCGATGCAGTTCCTGGCACCGTACGCCGGTTGCACCATGGGTGAATACTTCCGCGATCGCGGTGAAGATGCACTGATCGTTTACGATGACCTGACCAAGCAAGCATGGGCATACCGTCAAATTTCGCTGTTGCTGCGCCGTCCACCAGGTCGCGAAGCTTATCCTGGCGACGTTTTCTATCTGCATTCCCGTTTGCTCGAACGCGCAGCACGCGTCAACGTTGAATACGTTGAAAAGTTCACTAAGGGTGCTGTGACGGGTAAGACGGGTTCATTGACCGCATTGCCTATCATTGAAACACAGGCTGGCGACGTTTCTGCTTTCGTTCCAACCAACGTCATTTCGATTACCGACGGTCAGATCTTCCTGGAAACCGACTTGTTCAATGCCGGTATCCGTCCTGCGATTAACGCCGGTATCTCGGTGTCCCGCGTAGGTGGTGCAGCGCAGACCAAGGTGATCAAAAAGCTGGGTGGCGGTGTACGTCTGGCACTGGCTCAGTACCGTGAATTGGCAGCTTTTGCGCAATTCGCCTCTGATCTGGATGAAGCAACCCGCAAGCAACTCGAGCGCGGTAAGCTGGTTACTGAACTGATGAAGCAGTTGCAATACTGCCCTCTGTCGGTTGCTGAAATGTCTGTGACTCTGTTCTGCGTGAACAAGGGTTACTTTGATGACGTTGCTGTGCCAAAAGCACTCGCATTCGAATCTGCAGTACATGCTTATCTGAAGTCCAAAAACAAGGAATTGATGGATACGATTGAATCCAAAAAAGACCTGAGCGCGGACAATGAAAAGCTGTTGTCTGCTGCGATTGAAGAATTCAAAGCGACTGCAGTTTACTGATAAAACAACTAGCCGTGCAGTCCTGCAACCGTAACAGGTTGCCGGGACGCCGGTTATAAGGTGGAGTGAGAAATGGCTGGCAGTAAAGAAATCCGCACGAAAATCAAGAGTGTAGAAAATACACGAAAGATTACACGCGCCATGGAAATGGTTGCCGCTGCCAAGATGCGCAAGGCACAGGAGCGCATGCGCGCTGCCCGTCCTTATGCAGAAAAGATCCGTGCAGTGGCGGCTCACTTGTCACGCGCCAACCCAGAGTACAAGCATGCTTTCTTGGTTAAACGTGAAAGTATCAAGAAGGTTGGTGTGATTCTGATTACCTCGGACAAGGGATTGTGCGGCGGTTTGAACAGCAATTTGCTGCGTCTCGTAGTTGGTCAAATGAAGACCTGGGACTCGGAAGGTAAGAAAATTGCAGTTTGTGCCATCGGCAATAAGGGTCTGGGCTTCATGAATCGCATGGGCACTGAGATCAAGTCTAACCTGACTGGATTGGGCGATGCGCCGCATCTGGCCAGTCTGATCGGTGCAGTCAAGGTGATGCTGGATGCCTATGTCGCAGGTGAAATCGATGCGATACACATTTGCTACAACCATTTCGTCAATACCATGAAGCAAGAACCGTGCGTCGAGCAGTTGTTGCCGTTGAGTGGCGAACAGTTGGGCGTACCGCAAGGCAGTTGGGATTATATTTATGAACCTGACGCGAAAGTCGTAATCGACGAGTTGTTGTTGCGCTACGTCGAATCTCTGGTATACCAGGGTGTCGTGGAAAACATGGCTTCTGAACAGAGTTCGCGTATGGTTGCAATGAAATCCGCATCTGACAATGCTAAAAGCGTCATCGCTGACCTTAAACTGGTCTACAACAAGGCGCGTCAGGCTGCAATTACCCGTGAGATTTCCGAGATTTGCAGCGGAGCGGCGGCAGTTGGCTAATTGTAGGACTGTAGGTTTTATACAGCGATAACACCAAAATTAATTTAGATGGGGAAATCCAAATGACTCAAGGTAAGATTGTTCAGTGTATTGGTGCGGTGGTTGATATTGAATTTCCGCGCGACCAAATGCCTAAGGTTTACGATGCACTGACGCTGCAAGCAGCTGCAGGCTCTATCGTAGAAGCCGGTTTGACTTTTGAAGTTCAGCAGCAACTGGGTGATGGCGTCGTTCGTACGATCGCTATGGGTTCATCCGACGGTCTGCAGCGCGGTATGGCTGTAGTTAACACTAACGCTCCAATTTCTGTGCCAGTTGGCGCAGGTACTCTGGGTCGTATCATGGATGTACTGGGTCGTCCTATCGATGACGCAGGCGAAATTCCATGTGAAGAGCGTCGCCCGATCCATCAGAAGGCGCCAAAGTTCGACGAACTGTCGCCTTCAGTGGATCTGCTCGAAACCGGTATCAAGGTTATCGATCTGGTTTGCCCGTTTGCTAAGGGTGGTAAGGTTGGTCTGTTCGGTGGTGCGGGTGTGGGCAAGACCGTTAACATGATGGAACTGATCAACAACATCGCCAAGCAGCACAGCGGTTTGTCTGTATTCGCAGGTGTAGGTGAGCGTACCCGTGAAGGTAACGATTTCTACCACGAAATGAAAGATTCAAACGTTTTGGACAAAGTATCCATGGTGTTTGGTCAGATGAACGAACCGCCTGGTAACCGTTTGCGCGTTGCGCTGACTGGTTTGACTATGGCTGAAAAGTTCCGTGATGAAGGCCGAGACATTCTGTTCTTCGTTGATAACATCTACCGCTACACACTGGCCGGTACCGAAGTTTCAGCGCTGTTGGGTCGTATGCCATCCGCTGTAGGTTACCAGCCAACACTGGCTGAAGAAATGGGCCGCTTGCAAGAGCGTATCACTTCAACCAAGGTAGGTTCGATCACGTCTGTTCAGGCCGTTTACGTTCCTGCGGATGACTTGACTGATCCGGCACCTGCTACAACGTTCTTGCATCTGGATTCAACCGTTGTTTTGTCTCGCGACATCGCTTCTCTGGGTATCTACCCGGCTGTTGATCCGCTGGATTCTTCATCTCGTCAACTGGATCCATTGGTTGTGGGCGAAGAGCATTATTCAGTTGCCCGTCGCGTTCAGCAAAATCTGCAACGCTACAAAGAATTGCGCGACATTATCGCAATTTTGGGTATGGATGAATTGGCGCCTGAAGATAAGCTGGCTGTGGCTCGTGCTCGTAAGATCCAGCGTTTCTTGTCTCAACCTTTCCACGTTGCTGAAGTATTCACCGGCAGCCCAGGTAAGTACGTGACTCTGAAAGAAACGATCAAGGGCTTCAAGGGTATTGTTGATGGTGATTACGATCATCTGCCTGAACAAGCGTTCTATATGGTTGGCGGCATCGAAGAAGCAGTCGAAAAAGCCAAGACACTCTAAAAATAGGTGACAGCCATGGCAATGACAGTACACGTCGACGTAGTAAGCGCGGAGGAGTTAATCTTCTCCGGACTTGCTGAAATAGTCATCGTACCCGGAGAAATGGGTGAGCTGGGGATTTATCCCCGTCACACCCCTCTGTTGACTCGTATCAAGCCTGGTTCTGTAAGAATTCGCCGCCCTGACCAGGCAGAAGAAGAGTTGATCTATGTGTCCGGCGGGATGCTTGAAGTTCAACCCGACGTTGTGACGATCCTTTCAGACACTGCCATTCGTGGTAAAGATCTGGACGAGTCGCGTGCGTTGGAAGCTAAGCAGGCTGCAGAAGAAACGATGAAAAATCGTACTTCTGATCTTGATTACGCACAGGCTGAATCAGAACTGGCGCAAGCGATTGCCCAGTTGCATATGATTCATCAGATCCGTAAGCAGGTAGGTCGCTAGCAGCAAGTCTTGTGGTAAATTAAAAAAGCAGCTTCGGCTGCTTTTTTTACGTCCGGAAGTTATAAGAAAATTCTGGTTAACTGCATCCGAAATTCTTAGGGTCATTTGACGGTAATCGTTTGGTATAATCAAAAAAATTTAAGGCGTCCTATGTCATCGCTCAACATTGTAATTCTCGCAGCCGGAAAGGGTACTCGCATGTACTCGGACAAGCCCAAAGTACTGCATGCACTGGCTGGAAAATCACTGGTAGGTCGCGTACTCGAATGCGCACAGACGCTCGCGCCACAGCAAATTATTGTCATTTATGGACATGGCGGTGAGGCCGTACCGGCAGCGCTAAACAACATGGGCGCTGAATTTGCGTTACAGGAACCTCAGTTGGGGACAGGGCATGCGGTACAACAGGCGATGCCACTCCTGAATGACGATAGTCAGACACTGGTTCTGTATGGCGACGTGCCGCTGATTCAGCATTCAACTTTGCATCAGATGCGTCAGGCAGGTGCGGGATTGACCTTGCTCACCGTAAATATGGACAACCCCACTGGCTACGGTCGCATTGTTCGCAATGCGCAGGGAGAGGTTACTGCGATCATAGAGCAGAAAGATGCGACCGAAGATCAGCTTTTAATCCGTGAAGTCAACACGGGTATTCTGCTTGCGCCAACGCGGGATCTGAGAAGGTGGCTGGCGGCGCTTCGCACGGATAATGCACAGGGTGAATACTATCTGACGGATATTGTGGGCATGGCTGTTGCAGATGGGATTGCGGTCCATACGACACAACCTGGTTTTGATTGGGAAGTGCACGGTGTTAACAGCAAGTCGCAATTGGCAGTTTTAGAACGCACCTGGCAGCAGGTAGAAGCACAGCGTCTGCTGGCTCACGGGGTCACACTGGCTGATCCTGCAAGGCTGGATGTTCGGGGTACGCTCGTCTGCGGTCGAGACGTTGAA
The DNA here is from genome assembly GCA_001801025.1 of Gallionellales bacterium GWA2_54_124. Taxonomy (GTDB): domain Bacteria; phylum Pseudomonadota; class Gammaproteobacteria; order Burkholderiales; family Gallionellaceae; genus Gallionella. The sequence continues at coordinate 144,153 of MGWO01000003.1, read as the reverse complement.
ATCGATGTCGGCTGCATCTTTGAAGGCGCGGTCAATTTGGGTAGTAATGTCCAGATTGGTGCCTATTGCATCATCAAAAATGCCACTATCGCCGAGGGCACGCAGGTCGCGCCCTATAGTCATATCGATTCAAGCACGGTTGGCGCAGACTGCCGTATCGGCCCTTATGCTCGTATTAGACCGGGTTCGACGCTTGAAGCGGATGTTCATGTCGGCAATTTTGTCGAGATTAAAAACAGCGCAATCGACAAGGGCAGCAAAGCCAATCATTTAAGCTATATTGGCGACACAAGCATAGGCCGGAGGGTTAACATCGGTGCGGGCACGATTACCTGCAATTACGATGGTGCAAATAAATTCCGTACGATCATCGAAGACGACGTATTCATCGGATCGGACACGCAGCTGGTCGCACCGGTCACTATCGCTAAAGGCTCTACGATTGGTGCCGGATCGACGATTACCCGCAATACACCAGAAGGTGAATTGACGCTGTCGCGCAGCAAACAGATGACGATCAGCGGCTGGACTCGTCCGGTCAAGAAATCGAAGTAGTGAGTGGGAAGTGGAGAGTAGGGCGCAGTCGATTTTCCACTTACCGTTTACCACTTACCACTAACAATTATTAAGGTTATCAATTATGTGTGGAATCGTAGGCGCAGTAGCACAACGCAATGTTGTTCCCATTCTGCTCGAAGGCCTTCAACGGCTTGAATATCGCGGGTACGACTCCGCAGGACTGGTCGTTGTCCGCGATGGTGAACTGGAGCGAGTCCGCAGCACGGGCCGCGTTGCTGAACTGACCGAGCGTAGCGTTAACACGACGGGAACACTGGGAATCGCACATACCCGTTGGGCCACGCATGGCATACCGAGCGAGCGTAACGCGCATCCTCATGTCAGCAAGAGTCTGATCGGGGTGGTTCACAACGGAATCATCGAAAATTACGAATCGCTGAGAACCCGTCTGACGGCGGCAGGTTATGACTTTACCTCGGATACGGATACCGAAGTCATCGCGCATCTGGTGCATAGTCACTATGTGACAGGACTGTCGCTGCTGGAAGCTGTGCGCGTATCGCTGACTGAACTGGTCGGTGCCTATGCGATTGGCGTAGTGGCAGCCGACAATCCGGACCAGTTGATCTGTTCGCGTCGAGGCAGCCCGCTGCTGATGGGAATAGGTATAGGTGAGAATTTCATTGCATCCGATGTGTCGGCGTTACTGCCGGTCACAAGCAAGGTAATTTATCTCGAAGAGGGGGACGTGGTTGAAATCGAGCGGATGAGCTACCGGATCTATAACGCGGCAGGAATGCCTATCGAGCGTCCGGTGCAGATCAGTGAAATCAGCAACGAAAGTGTCTCGCTGGGCAACTATCGCCACTACATGCAGAAGGAAATTCACGAACAGCCGCAGGCCATCGCCGATACGCTGGAGTCCGTCTGTAACAGCCAGTCTATTGTGCCCGGGATTTTTGGCGCGGAAGCCGCAGCTTCATTTGCCCAAATCGACAGCATTTTGATTCTTGCCTGCGGAACAAGTTATCACGCGGGGCTGGTCGCGCGTTACTGGTTGGAGGAGATTGCCGGAATTCAGTGTACCGTTGAAATCGCAAGCGAATACCGTTACCGTACGAGTGTCCCCAATCCAAAAACGCTGGTCGTGGTTTTGTCCCAATCGGGCGAGACAGCGGATACGCAAGCGGCTTTGAATCACGCGATCGTACTGGGACATCACCATACGCTGGCAATTTGCAATGTGCCGGAAAGTGCGTTGGTCCGACTGGCAAAGCTGCGTTTCCTGACTCGCGCGGGGCCTGAAATCGGTGTCGCATCGACTAAAGCGTTCATTACACAGCTGGTGGCATTATTCCTGTTGACGCTGGTACTGGCTAAGCAGCGCAAACGCCTGACCGCTGAGCAGGAGCGTTTCCATCTGGATGCGTTGCGTCATCTGCCTGCCGCGACTCAGAAGGTACTCAATCTGGAGCCCAAGATTGCCAAGCTTGCTGAACAGTTCGCCAATAAGCATCACGCCTTATTTTTAGGCCGTGGCCTGCATTATCCGATCGCACTCGAAGGCGCGTTGAAACTGAAAGAAATCTCTTATATTCACGCCGAGGCTTATCCCGCCGGCGAACTCAAGCACGGACCGCTGGCGCTGGTTGATAAAGATATGCCGGTCATCTCGGTTGCGCCTAACGATGTGCTGCTGGAAAAACTCAAATCGAATCTGCATGAAGTGCGTGCACGTGGCGGCGAGCTATATGTGTTTGCCGATGCTGAAACGCATATACGCGAAGAAGAGGGCGTGCACATCATGCACATGCCCGAACATGCAGGCTATCTGAGTCCAATTTTGCATACGATACCGCTGCAACTGCTGGCCTATTATGTTGCGTTACAAAAGGGTACTGACGTGGATAAACCGCGCAATCTGGCAAAGTCCGTGACGGTCGAATAAATTTCGTTTGCAGAATACCAACGATTCCAATCTATCAAAGCCGGAAGTTGAAGAGGTTAGATTTCATCATACTTTTTGCAGGGCATACGCAATGCGAGAAAAGCCGTAGCCTTACAGTTTAAAAGGTGAATCATGCATCGACTTCTGGAACGCCAGATCAAACGATTTCTTGGGGAGTCTGCAACTCAGACGCCTGAGTTGGCGGAATTTTTATCTGCAATTGACGAGGCTTACACGCGATTCGATTCTGACGCCCGGATCATTGAACGCTCGCTTAAATTAATGTCTGCGGAATTAAATGAATCCAATGATGGTCTGCGCATAGAGTTGGCTGAGCACAAACAAACAGAATTGGCGCTGCAAAAGGAAAAGGAAGATCAACTCTTACTCATCACAAAACTGGAAGAGGCACAAAATCATCTGATGCAATCGGATAAGCTGGCCTCCATAGGTCAACTGGCCGCAGGGGTTGCTCATGAAATTAACAATCCGATAGGCTACGTGTATTCAAATTTGAGCTCACTCGAGAAATATGTTCAGGATACGTTTGAACTAATCGATGTCTATGAACAAGCCGAAGTTGCCATAACTGCACCCGATATTCTGGAAAGAATTAAAGCCAAAAAGGAAAAGGTCGACATCGTTTTTCTCAAAGAAGACCTGAAATCTTTAATGAGTGAATCGAAAGAAGGGATTACCCGGGTAAAGGATATTGTGCAAAATCTGAAGGATTTTTCCCATGTCGATATTTCGGAAGTCTGGCATGCCTCGAACCTGCACCACGGTATGGATAGCACACTTAACATTGTCAAAAATGAGATTAAGTACAAAGCGGATGTCGTAAAAAAATACGGCATCATTCCCGATGTGGAGTGCCTGTCCTCTCAGATTAACCAGGTCTTTATGAATCTGTTGGTGAATGCATCGCATGCGATTGAATCTCACGGCACCATTACGATAAGCAGCGGGCAACTAAAAGACGAGGTGTGGGTGGAGATTTCCGATACGGGGCAAGGTATTGCGCCCGAACATATCAACAAAATTTTTGATCCATTTTTTACGACCAAGCCAGTCGGGAAAGGAACCGGATTGGGATTGTCGTTATCCTATGGCATTATCCAAAAGCACCGCGGAAGATTAGAAGTTCATAGCGAGCGCGGAAAAGGAACGACATTTCGAGTATGGCTGCCCGTCACGCAACGGGAAGATTGCTCAGCATAAGGTGAAGCTGGTAGCATGAACCTCGCCGTGTAAGATGAAACAAGGGTTGTCTAAAAATACAGGGTGTTGTATTCATTTGCCAACTTTACGTAATACCAAAACCTAAGGAGAAATAACATGAAGTTTGCCACATTTGTTCGTCGTTCCTTCATCACCACCCTTGCCTCAATCGCTTTTGTATCTGCCAGCCCCGTTTTTGCGGAAGAAACACCTAGTACAGTAAAAAGCGTTGAAATCATTGATTCGGTGAAAGCAAAATCGCTGATGGAAAGCGGTGTCAAGATGTACGACGTAAGAGTTGCTAATGAGTATGCGGAATCACATATCAAAGGTACCATCAGCATCCCATATAAAAATAACAGTACCAACACACCAGATTTCGACGGTAAGTTGGATGTGTGGGATGTTACTAAGCTTCCCTCCGATATGGCGCAACCACTCATTATTCAGGGTAATTCCCCCATCGGTTGGCGCCATTACAAGGCGAGTGTTCTGGCTGTCAAAGCGGGTCACAAGAAAGTATATTGGCTGCGCAATGGTATTGCCGAATGGAAAGCTAAGGGCTTTCCGATGGAGTGAGTCCATTGTAATTATTAAAGTGGCGGGCGAAAAATTTTGTTCGCCGCTTTTTATTTTCACCGGAGAGGATGCTCATTATGAAAAGTCTTAAGGCAAAAATACTACTCGGCGGAATTCTGGCCGGGTTGGTTTCTCTCATTCTTGCTGCCGTTAATGTTTACAGCACGAATCAGGGAACAAACGCACTTGCCACGGTTTACGAAAATCAAGTCGTGCCAGCAGCGGCCTTAAAAGATATGGATCGTCACCTGAAAGAAATTCGCTTTCGAATGGCAGGGGTCATTTTGAGTCAAATCGCCGGTGCGGGCGCTAAAAATCAGTTGGATGAGGCACAGGTCGATATTCCAAAACAGTGGGCGATTTACAAGGAAAAAATTCAAGGTAATGATCTTACCGATGAAGCAAAAGAACAAATTGAAAAAATTGACAAGCAACTCGTCCTATTGCCGCCATTTTTTGAAAAATTAGGTAAGGCTTATGCGGTCGAGGACAAAAAAACGTTGAGCGATTTGCTGGAGAATGACTGGCCTGCATTTCAATCCGGTTTGCTAAAACCCATCGCAAAACTGGTCAGCTTTCAAGAGGCTGGCGTCAAAGAAACCTACGAAAAAAGTAGCGCAAGCGGAAAAAAATTAATTTTCATTGGATTAGCTGTATTTGCGGTCGGAATGCTGGTTTTGCTTGTCGGCATCAGCTTGCTTTCAAGTGATATTCATCGCGGCATTCAAGCGTTGAAAGATACGCTCGGTAAAGTTGCATTAGGCGACTTAACCGCTTCGGTCGCCGTTAAACGTAAAGACGAACTTGGCGAAATGGGTACGTCGCTTGAAAATACGACCGCGCAGCTGAAAGATATTGTTGCAGGCGTAAAGCGTGCGGCGGATGTGGCAGCCAATTCCTCGACAATGCTGTCGATGCAAATGGATCAGGTTATAGCGCGTACGGCAACGATGAATGATCGGGTTGTGCGTGTTGCAGCTGCAATGGAAGAGATCGGCGTCAGTAATTCAGAAGTAGCAAATACCTCCAGTGGCGCAAGGGAGGTGGTTTATCGCAATGAAGAATATGCGCAGCAAGGTGATCAGTATATGATAAAAAACCTGGCCGCAATGGAAAGGGTGGTCAATACAGCCAAAGATTCTGTAGGTATTGTCAGTCATCTGAACGATTCAATCCAAAAAATCAGCCAAATGGCCACGGTCATCAGAGAAATTGCAGATCAGACGAATTTGCTGGCACTTAATGCGGCGATCGAAGCTGCACGTGCCGGAGAGCAGGGGCGCGGTTTTGCCGTTGTTGCAGATGAAGTCAGAAAGCTAGCTGAGCGGACTTCGCTGAGTACGCACCAAATTACGCTGGTGGTCAGTTCCATTCGCACTGAAACCGCTGCGGTCATGGAGTCCATGAGTGAAGTCGAGCGCGAGGTGCAAGAAAGTGCCGGCCTGAATCGTATGACCGACGAGGCATTGAAGCAAATTGTTACGTCTGCCAATCAAGTTACCGGACTGGTCGGACATATTACCGACAGCACCATGGAGCAAACTTCAGCCACAGAAGACGTGGCGAGAAGTATGGAAGAAATTTCTGCACTCACTGAAGAAAATTCAGCAACGATTCGACAAGTAGGGCAATCTGTTATTGATGTTTCAGCGGTGGCGGCTGAATTGCAAAAATTAGTTGGAAAATTCCGTGTTTAAAAATTTCAGGGTTCGGCTGAAACGGGGTTGAGGTATTGCTGGCGTGGGGCAAAAGGCTGCCTGACAATTTATGTGGTCGGTCGGTATAATCAGCGCTTGGCGCCAGCGCCGTTTTTTGTGCTGGGATAATGATTCGGGCAGACGGGCTTATTTTAACTGGGACTGATTTCGGCCTCTATTTAACGGAATGAATGGCGGTAATCGCTGGCATAGTGCGTGTCATTACGAATGTGAACTTACATCGGGTCAATGCTGCTCTGTCAGTCGATTTTTCTCCCCGTATTTTGAGGGGATGAAAAGTGATGGGTAGATAATGGCCTGTAGAGGAAAAATGCATGGCGGTAATCGCCGTATTTAATCAAAAAGGTGGCGTGGGTAAAACCACCACCTGTCTGAATGTCACGGCTGCGCTGAGTATCGCGGAGCTGTCTCCCGTCGCACTCGATCTGGATCCGCAAGGCCATCTGACGCTAGCCAGCGGCATTAAGAATGTCAGTCCGGACAAGAGCATGGCGGGATTTTTCAAACATAAGACGCCGCTTGCCAGTCTGTTGCGGGATACGCCACGCGGCTGGCAGGCCATTCCTGCCGTGCTGGAACTGGCTAAAATTGATGCCTTGCTGGGCGGCGATCCGCAGGCGGCGAATCTGCTCAAGCGCGGTCTCAATGAAGATCTAGCGCTGACGGGGGCACCGATCATGATCGATTGCTGCCCTATGCTCGGGGTGCTGACGTTGAATGCGTTGCTGGCATCGGATCGCGTGCTGATCCCGGTTTCAGCAGATTTCCTGTCGTTGCAGGGCGTGCACCGTCTGGACAGCGCGCTGAATGTGCTGGAAACCAAATTGAAACGCAAGATCGCCAGACGCATTGTGGTGACGCGTTTCGATTCGCGCCGAAAATTGTCCTTTGAGATTTACGATAAGCTTAAAGCAAAATTCGGTGATGTCGTGTGCAATACACGAATCAGCGAGACGGTAGGCTTGGCGACGAGTCCGATGCATGGTCAGGATATCTTCGAATTTGCCCCAAAAAGCCCCGGGGCACTCGACTATCGGGCGTTGACGCAGGAGCTCTGGGATACCGATTTTTTTGTCTGATGGCTAATAATCCGGGGATTGTTTAAAGTTTGTCGCGAAATATAAAACAATACCCGACAATGCGTTGGATTGACTGATGCGCGTTGCGGGCGCTGGCCGTATAATTCGTCCATTGCTCGTTAACCGGTTGTTCATCATGTATCTCTGGATCAAGGCATTTCACATCATCATGGTTGTATCCTGGTTCGCCGGGTTGTTCTATCTGCCGCGTATTTTTGTCAATCACGCGATGGCGACTGATCCTGCCGATATTGCGCGCCTGAAATTGATGGAAGGTAAGCTCTACCGCTTTGTGACGCCGATTGCATGGCTCGCAATAGCTTCCGGATTGTGGTTATGGCTGGGTGAGGGAATCGGCGGTGCCTGGATGCACGCCAAGATGGCGCTCATCGTTCTGCTGTATGCCTATCATTATTACTGCGGGGTATTGGTGAAGCGCTTCGCACTCGATCAGGATCATCGTAGCCATGTATTCTATCGCTGGTTCAATGAAGTTCCTGTCCTTATTCTGACCGCCGTGGTCATTCTCGTTACCGTAAAGCCTTTCTAAAATGACTGATTTTTTTGCTCCCTGCCCGCGCGGCCTTGAAACCGTATTGTTTAATGATTTAGTCGAAATGGGGGGGCAAAACGTGCGCGCGACTGAAGGCGGCGTCCATTTTTCCGGCGACTGGGCGCTGTGCTATCGCGTCAATCTGGAAAATCGTGTTGCCAGTCGTGTGCTGTGGCGTGTCAAAGAGACTTACTATCGCACCGAGCAGGATATATACAAGGCGGTGTTCGATCTGCAATGGCAGCGCTGGTTTAACGTTAGTCACACCATCAGGGTTAATATCACCGCGATCCGCTGTGCATTGAAAAGTCTCGAGTTTATTACCCTGCTGGTCAAGGATGCGGTGTGCGATCGTTTTCGAGCGCACTGCGATGAACGTCCGAGCGTCGATACCTTAACGCCTGATGTGCGCATCCACGTGTTCATCGAAGACGAAAAGCTGATGCTGTATCTGGACACGTCAGGTGATCCGCTGTTTAAGCGCGGGGTGCGTCAGAACACCAATATCGCGCCGATCAGGGAAAATCTCGCTGCGGGTATACTGCGTTTGTCGGGTTGGACGCCGGGCACACCGTTGCTCGATCCGATGTGCGGCAGCGGAACTTTTCTCATTGAAGCTGTGCAGATGTCACTGAATATTCAGCCTGGCATCGCGCGCAGTTTTGCGTTCGAAAAACTGCTCAATTTTGATAAGCCTGTCTGGCAGGCGATGAAACAGGCTGCGATTGCCGCGCAGTTACCCCCCAAACCGCTGGAAATTTACGGCAGCGATCTCTATGGTGATGCGATGAAAACGGCCTGGCGCAATCTGAGTGATGCCGGCTTGTCCGACTGTGTAGAACTCAATCAGGCGAATATTCTGGAAATTTCGGCCCCGGCTGAGCATGGCATCATGGTGGCGAATCTGCCTTACGGCGAACGGATGGGCGAGCTCGATGAGCTGGCTGAGCTCTATCCTAAGTTAGGTGATGCGCTCAAGCGAAAATTCGGCGGCTGGACGGCCTATCTGTTCACCGCTGATAAGGCGATATTGAAACTGATGCGCTTGTCGCCGTCTAAGCGCACGCCGCTGTTCAACGGTGCCATCGAGTGTCGTTTGTTGGAATATAAAATCGTATCAGGCAGCAACCGCCCTGCAAAATAAGGGCCCGGTGAATTAACCTAGCAGTATCCACAGCGTTTGCAACAGCAAAATACCAACGATCACCGTCAGTAGCGTGTTGCGGCGCTGTTGCTGTTTCAATAGCATCAGCACGGCGCTTTGGGCGTACGGGAAAGGAGTTTCGTTCAGGCGCTGATGCAGCAGGCGTGGCAGGTGCGGCAAGAGTGTCGCATAGCGAGGCGCTTCCGCTTTGATGGCTCTGATAAAGCCGCGCCAGCCGACCTGTTCGCTCATCCAGCGTTCCAGCCAGGGTTTAGCCGTTTTCCATAAATCGAGCTCAGGATCGAGCTGTAATCCCAGTCCTTCAATGTTGAGCAGCGTTTTTTGCAGCAGTACCAGTTGTGGCTGAATCTCGATGCCGAAGCGACGGGATGTCTGGAACAGGCGCAGCAGCACGCGGCCGAAAGACACTTCGCGCAGCGGCCGGTCGAAGATGGGTTCACACACGGCGCGGATTGCGGATTCGAGTTCATCCACCCGCGTATCAGCCGGGGCCCAGCCGGACTCGATGTGCACTTCGGCGACGCGTTTGTAGTCGCGCTGGAAAAAAGCGATGAAATTTTGTGCCAGATAGTTTTTGTCGGTATCGGTCAGCGTGCCCATGATGCCGAAATCGAGTGCGATATAACGGCCATCTTTTGCCACCTGAACATTCCCCGGATGCATGTCGGCGTGAAAAAAACCGTCGCGAAAGACCTGCGTGTAGAAAATTTCGACGCCGTTTGCGGCAAGTTTAGGAATATCCACGCCGGCTGCGCGCAGATTATCAACCTGACTGATCGGCATGCCATACATGCGCTCCATTACCATCACATCATTGGTGCAGTAATCCCAGAACATTTCAGGCACCAGCAGCAGTCCTGAATCGGCAAAATTGCGCCGCAACTGGCTGCCGTTAGCCGCTTCCCGCGTGAGATCGAGCTCGTCAGACAGATGCTTCTCGAATTCTTCGATTACGCGGCGAGGTTTGAGGCGACGTCCGTCCGCCCATAGCCATTCGATCAGGTCGGCTGCGACCTTAATCAGCGCGATGTCGTGCGCGATGGTCAGTGCGATGCCGGGGCGCAAAATTTTGATTGCGACTTCACGGTCATCGTGCAGCACGCCGAAATGTACTTGGGCTACCGAGGCGCTGGCGACGGGTGTCTGCTCGAAGCTTTTAAACACGTCCAGCAACGGGCGTTGGTAGGCAGCTTCCAGCAGCGATACGGCAAGTACCGAGGAAAACGGGGGTACCTGATCCTGCAATTTGGCCAGTTCGTCGGCCAGATCGGTCGGCATCAAATCGCGACGTGTCGAGAGCATCTGGCCGAATTTGACGAAAATCGGGCCGAGTTTTTCGAGCGCGAGTCTCAGGCGAACCGCACGCGGCTGGCTGATGTCGCGCATGAACAGCAGCAGGTTGAGCGGCGTTTGCAACCAGCGCATGCGCTGATGCGCCAGCATGAACTCGTCGAGCCCGAAGCTTAAGACGACAAAGATAATTTTAAGGAGGCGAAAAAAGCGCATGAGTCGTCTAATCCTTGTTCGACAGACGCCCAATGCGCTGTTCCAGTCTGGCCATATCGTCGCGCAGCGTATCCACTTGTTGCATGAAAGTGTTTAGTTGCTGAGGTTTGGCAATTAACGGCTGCTCTTCGGTGAAATATTCAGCCGCAGCTTGCGCTAAATTGAGTGCGGACGCACCGAGGGTTCTGTTTTGAACGAATTGCACGATGCGTTCAGCCGCGATGTCGCCGGTGACCGGGCTTAAGTTCTCAGCCGCATCCCAGCGAAGGTTGCGGCTCAGATAGAAAATTTCGGATAACAAGGCCGCATCGCCGGAGCTTTGGATGTCGGCATGCGCCAGTTCGTCGTGTAGTGCCAGACGCGGCAGCAGCGACGGAGCGATGACACAGACAGCGTCGGCGTGAGTGCTATCGGAATTTGTAAGTGAGCCGTCAGGCAACACGGTATATGCAAATGAGAACGGCGCGATTTCAAATCGCGCCGTCTTGCCGGAAAACTGCATCAGCCTTGCATAAGCCCAGCTGTTCTGCGCGAGCAAGTGATTCAATGCTGACACAGAGAGCCGGGTGATCATGCTCAGTGCAGTGTGGTTTGCTGGATGCCCGAGAGCAGCCAAACGGCTTTGTCGTCTTTCAGGTTTTTCTGAACGTGCCAGATTTCATCGACGTTTTCCGCAGTGCCGTTGTTTTCGCTCAGTTGTCCGGTAAAACGTACGCTGGCAATCGCCCAGTCGCCTTCGTTAGTAACTTCCAGCAATTCGCCGTTGATCGCAATCACATTGGTCGTTTGCGGCGTATTGTCGCGTTCGTGCATTTGCATGGAGATTTCAGCAAACATTTCCGGGGTCGTGTATTCACGGATATCGTTCAGATCCTTGCGGTCATTCGCTGCTTGCAGACGGATGAACGAGGTCTTTGCGCTGCGCAAGAAACTCTCGACAGGGAAGTCGGCTGGGATGTGACCTGTTACAGGTGGGGCAATCGCCGCCGAGCTACTGCCTGCATAGTGCGGTTGTACGGGTTCCTGATACGGTGCGCCCGCGCCGGCGTATTGCATAGACTGCATAGCCGGTTGCTGTTTTTTGCGGAACATGGAGATTGCGAACATCACCGCAGCACCGGCGAGCAGCGCCATCAGTATGCCGCTCATCGCTCCGCCTAAGCCGCCCATGCCGCCTGCGAACATGGCGCCCAAGCCTGCGCCGATTGCGAGACCTGCGAGCGGGCCCATCCACTTGTTGCCGGTTGATGCGGGCGCAGCAGGTGCTGGTGCTGCTGTGGGTGCTTTTTGCGCTTGCTGGGGAGCCATGGTGCGTTGTTTGCCGGAACTACTGCCGCCGCCAAAGCGTTTAGCTTCTGCGGTTGCGGCAAACAAACTCAAGCAGGTTAAAGCGATCGTCAACATCATCCAAAATTTTTTCATGTATTCCTCATTCGTCGATTGATACAAAGCGGGGCGAAGTATAACAGCAACGCTGTGGTTGCCAAAAGGTTGCGTGCCGTCAGGCAACGTGATTCAGGATAAGTTCATTATGCGATAAACATTCCTTATTTGACGACCTTGACTGCGGTCACGAAATATTCAGTTTCGCCAAAACAGGAAGTCGGTAATCCTTTGTGCTGTTCGTAGGTGAGTGCTGTGCGCTGGCCGACTGCCGCATTGATTTGCTGTGCAATGCTCTCGTCGCGTACCGAGAAATAGAATTTTTCGGGGGCTGCACCGGGGAGCGCGACTAATGACAGTTCGCCCTCCCAAGTTTTGCACAGCCAGCCCTTATGAGAGAGCTTTTGCATAAAGCCTGCGCGCTCGCCTTCTGAATAGCTCCAGTGCAGCGCGATCCACAGGTAGGCGGCGAAGCCGGCGAGGGTGACAGCGATAAAGGCCAGGCCAAAGAACAGAGGTTTATTAGAAGTGGGCATAGCGTTTCCTGCTGAAAAATTAGCCTGCATTATAGTCAGAATGGCGCGGGGCAGACAAAACTGGCCGATACCTTGCTGACAGGATGAACAAAACCGAGGGATTGTGCATGCAGCAGCAGGCGGGGTGCGCTCGTCACCTCCCCGTATAAGGCGTCACCCAAAATAGGATGGCCTGCCGCCCTCATGTGAACGCGTAACTGATGCGTGCGGCCTGTCACGGGTTCGAGTTCCACCCGGGTGGTATCGGCCTCACGCGACAGCACCCGATAGCGTGTCAGCGAGGGTTTTCCTGTCGCCTCATCGATTTTGCGCAGCGGGCGTTCATTCCAGTCAGCGCCTATCGGCAGATTGATCTCGCCCTCATCGGGTTGCAGTTTCCCCGATACTATCGCCACATAACGCTTGCTGACTTCACGGTTATGAAACATTGCGGACAACTGGCGCTGCATCTCAATGCCGCGCGCAAAAACCAGTAAACCGGATGTGGCCATATCCAGCCTGTGCACAATCAGCGCATCGGGAAATATTTCCTGTACGCGTGAGGACAGGCAGTCCTGTTTGTCTTCACCGCGCCCCGGTACCGACAGCAATCCGGCGGGCTTATTGACGACCAGCAGCCAGTCGTCGCGGTAGAGGGGGGCGATCATGCCTTGTCGTCATCGGGTGCAGGTATAGGGGCAGGGGCTTTTTTCGGCCGGTTTTTAGTCGGATCGGCAAAGCGGAAACGCCCGAACAGCACACACCCCTTCATTCCTAAATCGCATGGAAGGTTGTTGACACGCGTGCAGACACCCTTGATTTCATGCGGGCACCCCCAGGAACTCATCGGCGTTAAGCTTTTTTCACGAATTCGGTTTTTAACTGCATCGCGCCGATACCGTCGATCTTGCAGTCGATGTCGTGGTCACCGTCGACCAGACGGATGTTCTTGACCTTGGTGCCGACCTTGACGACGGACGACGAGCCCTTGATTTTCAGGTCTTTGATGACCGTGACGGAGTCGCCATCGACCAGCACATTGCCGAATGCATCCTTGAATACTTTAGTTTGCTCACCAGCCTCTGCTGCTGCCTCTTTCGACCATTCATGCGCACATTCCGGGCAGACGTACTGGCTGCCATCGTCATAGGTGAATTCAGATCCGCATTGTGGACATTTTGGTAAACCGCTCATGGTATTTCCTGTATTGATTAATGATAAAATTTTTCGGGTGGTAAGGAGGATTACAGCTTGTAGCCTCTGTGCACCGCGACTACACCGCCGGTCAGATTGAAGTATTCGACGCGCTCAAGACCTGCCTCGACCATCATGGATTTGAGTTCTTCCTGTCCCGGATGCATGCGGATGGATTCGGCCAGATATTTGTAGCTATCGGCATCCCCTGCGATGAGCTGGCCCATCTTGGGCAGCAGCTTAAAGGAATACAAATCGTAGGCTTTTTCCAGGGGCTTGGCGACTTTAGAAAATTCCAGCACGATCACGCGCCCGCCCGGTTTTAACACGCGCTTCATTTCGCGCAGTGCCGCATCCTTGTGAGTCACGTTGCGCAGGCCGAAGGCGATGCTCACGCAATCGAAGTAGTTGTCTGGAAAAGGCAGGTGTTCGGCGTCGCACTGCGCAACCGGGGTGCTGATGCCTTCATCGAGCAGGCGGTCTCGGCCCACGCGCAGCATCGCGTTGTTGATGTCGGTGAGCACAACCTGCCCCGTGCTGCCAACCTTCTTCAGGAACAGGCGGGATAAATCCGCCGAGCCGCCCGCCACATCCAGCACGCGTTGACCCGGACGGACGCCGCTCACGCTGATGGCGAAACGCTTCCAGATACGGTGCAATCCTGCCGACATCAGATCGTTCATGATGTCGTACTTGCTGGCGACCGAGGTGAATACGCCCGCAACGCGCCGCGCTTTGTCTGTTTCGTCTACGGTCTCGAAACCGAAATGGGTGGTTTTGCTCATGGTCGTACTCCTATTGCGGATCGCGACGCTCGCCGGCCGCTTCCAGTTTGTTCAGGTAATCCTGCCACATGCCGTCCTGATATTGGCCGAGTTCGCTCAAATAATCCCAGGTGTACAGGCCGGTATCGTGACCATCGTCGAAGATCAGTTTGAGAGCGTATTGGCCAACGGGTTCGATGCCGGTGAGCATTACATTCTTTTTGCCGGTTTGCAGTACTTCCTGACCGGGGCCGTGACCACGCACTTCGGCGGACGGCGAGAATACGCGCAGAAATTCGAATGGCAGCCGATAGCGGGCGCCGTTATCGAACGCAAGTTCCAGCACGCGGGATTGTTGGTGCAGGGTGATTTCGGTTGGATTCATAGCGATCTTATTTTTTTCAAAAGTGCGGTGGTGGATCGCTCATGACGGAATGGGATACTGTGGATGCTTCCGCCCCAGCCCAGCACTTCCGTACTGCCGACGATATTTTCCGGTTTCCAGTCGCCGCCTTTTACCAGTACATCTGGGCGGCAGGCAAGAATCAGATCCAGCGGCGTATCCTGATCGAATTGCACAACCAGGCTGACGGATTCGAGCGCGGCGAGCACGGCCATGCGATCGTCTTCCGCGTTGATCGGGCGATCCTCCCCCTTGCCCTGCCGTTTTACCGAGGCATCGCTGTTAACACCGACCACCATAGACGCACCCAGTGTCCGGGCTTGCGCCAGATAGGTGACGTGGCCGCGGTGCAGCACATCGAAGCAGCCGTTGGTGAATACCAGCGGGCGGGGCAATGCGGCCACACGGTGTGCTAGCTGCGCCAAACGGCACAGCTTGGTTTCAAAGTCGGGCGCCGGGTACATCAGTCTACATATTCGAAGAGTTCGACGACACGTGATACGCCGCTGCTGCCGCTGGCAACTGAGCCTGCCGCATTAGCCTCTGCACGGTTGACGATACCCATCAGGTACACCGTGCCGTTTTCAGTGACGACCTTCAGGTTGTTGGCGCTGAAGCGTTTGTCCCCGACGAAGCGGGCTTTTACGTTTGTGGTGATCAGGGCATCGTTGCTGCGCGAGGTGAACGAGCTGTTACCGGCGATGACCAGTTCGTTGTGGATTCTCCCAACATTCTGGATATTGGTGATGATCCGTTCAACCTGCACTTTGGTCGCTTCATCGGGCACTTCGCCGGTGATCAGCACCTTGCGGTTGTAGCTTGTCACGTTGACGTGCACCGTGTTCTTGTATTGCTTGCCGATGCGGTCGAAGGATTTATTTTCGATGGCCTCATCTTCAACGTAGGCGCCGCTGGTGCGGCGATCCTGTGCCATCAGTGCGCCCGCTCCTGCCCCTGCGGCAATCACCGGAAAGCAGCCTTGCAAAGATGCTGAAAAAAGCAAAATAAACAATATGTTACGCATTATCATTCCCCCATTAACTGATAGTCGATCACATCGCAAATGCAATGCAAGGCGAGCAGATGGACTTCCTGTATTCTTGCAGTGCTACGCCCATCTACGCAGATCGATACATCGCCCTCTTTGAGGATGCTGGCCATTTCTCCGCCATCGCGACCCGTCAGGGCAACCACGCGCATATTGCGGTCGTGTGCGGCATGGATGGCGGCTACGACATTGGGCGAGTGACCGCTGGTTGATATGGCGAGCAGAGTATCGCGGGGCAGGCCCAGTGCGCGTACCTGTTTGGAAAAAATCAGGCTGAAATCGTAGTCGTTGGCGATCGAAGTCAGCACCGAGCTGTCGGTGGTCAGTGCAACCGCCGCTAAACCGGGGCGTTCGATTTCGAAACGATTGAGCAATTCTGCGGCGAAGTGTTGCGCATCGGCGGCAGATCCTCCGTTGCCGCAACATAAAATTTTGCCGTCGTTGGTGACGCAGTCGAAAAACAGTTGCGCGGCGGCGGCGATAGGTGTTGCCAGCGTGTCTTTGATTTTGAGCTTGAGCTCGGCGCTGTCGGTGAAGTGTTTGATGATGCGTTTATTGATGTCCATATCCGGTGCAGTATGAGTTCTGAAGTGAGATATTAACCGAATCAGGCGTCGAACGCATTTTTCAGCCATTGCACATGATGGCCGTCGCGGTCATCGATGAGCAGTGCATCAAAGCGACAGGGCGGCGTGTGATGCAACTGAACTAAATAATGCTGCGCGGTGCGGATCAGCTTCTTTTGTTTGTGGATGTCGATGCTGGCGGCAGCGCCTCCGTAGTCAGAGCGGCTGCGCTGCCTGACCTCTACGAAAACCAGTACGCTGCCGTCCTGCATGATTAAATCGATCTCGCCAAAACGGCTTCGATAGTTATGTGCGACCAGTTGCAAGCCCTGGCGCTGCAAAAATTCTGCAGCCAGGTTTTCCGCATCAGATCCCTTCACGGCTTGACGGTCACCGGGGCTTCCACGGACGAGGCATTTTTAAACTGATCCGGAAAGAGTTGTACCGACTGAATCAGCGGGGCGTCCGCCGCCTGTGCGTGCCCCTGATAAAATAGGGACGGTAGCGCTGTGCGGGCAAAAGTTTGGCCATTCAGGCGTATCTGGCCTGTCACCCCGTCGAGCGGCTGTTTTGCCCTGTTTGATATCAGATTGTTAATCAATCGCCACGCGTCTATTCCCAGCGCGTAGAGCCGCTCCTGATCTGTGGTGAGTGGCGGATAGGCGCGCGGAAAAGCTGTCACGGCGGGTAGATCGGTTTGCATCAGCCAGGGCATGTCGACGAAGCGTATGCCTTCAAAATCGAAGTTGAGCAGGGTATCCTTATTGCCGCTGAACAGTTGTGAGGTGGCGTAGGTTGCCATATTGTTCGGCAGGTAGGGGCGTATGGTGCGCGATTTTTCGATATCGGTGGCAAAAAACGTCATCGTCGAAGGATCTGCTGCGATATCGGCAAACACCATGGTGTCGCCGGTGTATTCGATTTCGCGCAAAATCTCCCCGCCCGAGGTAATCCACTGTTCTTCGAAGGCAAATTGCAGGCGGCGCGCCAGCGGATCATTCGCAGTGACGATGATCGCCTGTTGTCTTCCCTGTTTTTTCGCTAACAGCGCAATCTGCCGCGCTTCGGCTTCAACTGCCAGCCCGAAAAAATACAGCTGGGGCGGTGCTGGGGTGTCGATGATGTTCAGGGCAAGGGTGGGAACGGGCAGCGTTTTTTCTTCTGCCAGCTGGCGTATGCCGTTACGGGTCAGGGGGCCGATCACGGCAACGGCACCGCTGGCAACTGCCATCTTGTAGGAGGCTAAGGCGCTGCGTGTTTCGTCGTAATTGCTGTAGGTGCGCAGCGGCAACACTGTGTTTTGCATGGCGGCGATGACGCCCTGCTGCACCACGCGAGCTGCAGAACCTAAGCCCGGTGCATCCAGTGGCAGCAACAAAGCGATATGCGGCACCGGGGGTTGTGCGGTCTCGGCGGTAGCGCTGGCAAATCCGCTCACGTATAGTGCGAGCAGGGCACAAAACCACCGGGGAGGAAAAATACGTTGCATATCGAACATCCGCAAAAGTTGGAACCCGCATTATATGTAGTTGCCACCCCGATAGGGAATTTGCGCGACATTACCTTGCGCGCACTCGATGTGCTGGCCGGGGCCGATGTCGTCGCCGCCGAGGATACGCGCAACACGTCTCACTTGTTGAAGCATCACGGCATTCATGCCAAACAGCTGATCGCGGTGCATCAGCACAATGAACGCGGTGCAGCCGAAAAGATGGTCGCGGCGATTCAGTCTGGACAGAGCATCGCGTTTGTTAGTGATGCGGGCACGCCGGCGGTCAGCGATCCGGGCGCGTTACTGGTGGAGGGGGTGCTGGCGGCGGGCTTGCGGGTGATTCCCGTTCCGGGGCCGAGCGCAGTGGTGGCCGCGTTATCCGCATCCGGCCTTGCGGCAGCGCATTTTCTGTTTTACGGCTTTTTGCCCAATAAATCTGCGGCGCGCCGCACGGTAATGCAGGGGCTGATCAGCCATCCCTATACACTCGTGTTTTATGAGGCGCCGCATCGCATCGTTGAATGTGTCGCCGATTTGCACGCGGTGTTGGGTGGTGAACGGCAAATCGTGCTGGCGCGCGAAGTCACCAAGCTGTTCGAGACGATCAAGACTTGCAAATTATCTGAGGCCGAATGCTGGCTGTTGTCAGATGCCAACCAGCAGCGCGGTGAATTTGTGGTGCTGGTTTCTGCCGCACAGCCTCAAGAAGGCTTGTCAGCCGAGACGCTGAGTACCTTGTCCCTGCTGCTCGGAGAATTGCCGCTCAAGCAGGCCGTGCAACTGGCAACCAAGATTACCGGCGCCAATCGCAGCGAGTTGTATCAGCTGGCGCTGGAGATGAAAGACGCCGGCTAAACATGATGCTGCCGCCCTTAATTGGTGCGCTGCTTGCCGATGCGGCCTGCTACGATCATCCGGTTAAAAAGCTGGAACTGATCGAGACGCATATTTCCTGGGTCGTACTGACGGGGGATTATGCCTACAAGATCAGGAAGCCCGTCAATTTGGGTTTTCTTGATTTTTCCACGCTGCTGCTACGCCGGCAGGATTGCCTTGAGGAGTTGCGTCTGAACCGCAGGCTGGCGGCAGATTATTATCTGGATGTGGTGGCGATCAGCGATGCCGCGATGCCCCGCATCAATGGATCGGGCGAGGCCATCGAATACGCGGTGAAGATGCGCCAGTTTCCTACTGATGCAACGCTCGATAAATTGGCAGAACGCGGCGGGCTGGGGCGACAGCCGATCGACGCGCTGGCCGCAAGGTTGGCGCACTTTCACTCGCTTGAATGTGAGCGCGCAACAGACAGCAGTCCGTGGGGCGAGCCGGAAGAAATAGCCAGGCCGGTGGCTGAAAATTTTAAAGTTCTGGCGGACAGACTGGATGATCCTGTGGAAATTCAGTGTCTGTCTGCGTTGCAAAACTGGTGTGTTGCCGAGCATGCGCGTCTTATTCCCCTGATGACGGAGCGCAAGAAAATGGGTTGGGTGCGGGAGTGTCACGGCGATCTGCATCTGGCTAATCTGGCCTGGGTGGACGGCCGGCTGGTGATTTTCGATTGTCTGGAATTTAGTTCCGCCTTGCGCTGGATGGACGTCATCTCTGAGGTGGCTTTTTGCTATATGGACTTGCTGCACCGCAAGCTCCCCGCGCTGGCCGCGCGCTTTCTCAATGGCTGGTTAGAAGCCGTCGGCGACTATCAGGGGGTGGCGCTGCTGCGCTATTACGCGGTGTACCGTGCGCTGGTGCGCGCTAAAGTGGCGGGGCTGCGCATAGATCAAGGCTGTCGGGCCAGCCGTACTGAGATGAACGATTGCCTGCATTGGGCTGAACAGCTTTCCACTTCCAACTCACCACTTACGACTTCCCACTCCCTGCTCCCCAATCACCTGTCGCTGACGATTACCCATGGCTATTCGGGTTCCGGCAAAACCACCTATTCACAACGCTGGCTTGAGCGGTACGGCATGATACGGCTGCGTTCCGATGTCGAGCGCAAGCGGCAGGCGGGCCTGAGTGCACTGGACAAGAGTGGTCCCGGGTTGTATAGCCGGCAATCGAGCCTGGCTACTTACCGTCATTTGGCGCAGCTTGCCGAAGGGCTGCTTGCGGCCGGTTGGCCCGTGATTGTCGATGCCGCCTTTCTCGAACGCGATCAGCGCGACCTGTTTTGCGATCTGGCAGCGCGCTGTGCCGTGCCGTTCCAGATTCTGGATTGTCAGGCGGATCCTGCTATTTTGCGTGAGCGGATCACGCGGCGTGCCGAGGCAGGTCGTGATGCATCGGAGGCTGATTTACGCGTGCTGCAATATCAGATGGATACCGCACAGCCGTTGGGTGAGGACGAGGCAGTACTGAACTCATCGCCGCCAGCATAGTCGCAGGGCGACTATTTTGCGGTACTCGCTTCAGTTTGGCCGCTCGCAAGCGTGTCGCTGATCTCAAATACGTAATTTTCTCCCGCCGAGTTGATGGTCAGCTTCATCGGGAAATTAAGGCTGCTGCTGTGATACATGAGTTCACCGATTTCGATCCCGTTGGGCGGGAGGGTGAATTTATTTTTCAGCCAGTACGAATTGGCCCAGCTTATTCTTTCATTGACGGTGTTGCGGCTGTTTGTGCCTGCGGATGCGTTCATGCGCGAAGTCAGTTTTAAAAACTCATGTTTAGTATAAGGCTGGATTACGCGCCCCTTATGGTCGGTGAGGCTGATTTTCGGTTGTAAGCGTGTGGCTTTATCCTTCATATTCCTGAATACCATCGATACCTGGATCAGATGGCCGGTTTTTTCAGGGATGACTTTCATGCTGTAGCTGACGAATAACTTGTTTTTCTCGATGCTGTCCTGAGGTGTCATCATTCGTTGTTTCTGGAAGGCGCTTTGCGCCGCTGATTTTTGTGCGTTGGTTTCATCGGCCTGTTCTCGCGCCGGATTTGTTGCCTGTGCCGGCTGCGGGGCCAATGCGGGCTTGGTCGCGCAAGCTGAGAGCAGCAGGGTGAACGCGGTCATCGCCGCTAAATATATGGTGTTTTGAGTCGTAGTTATTTTAATCACTTGACAGCTTTCCTGAATCTCAACAGCGCGTATTGTAAAAGCAATGCGACAAAATACGGTTAATTTCTTCGCAACCAGTAGGGGGCGTATCGGCCACCCGATCATTTTACTTTACTTTCAAACAAGCGTTTGATATGTTGCATAGCTTGAAATTGCCCATTCCTTAGCACGGGCACCGGATCTCTTGCTACTTTTATCATGGAACACACATGAACCCACTTGCTAAACCCCTCGTTCCCGCATTTTTGTTAATGACCCTGCTCGCCGCGTGCGGTGATAAACCGGCTGCTGGTCCTGGGCCCGCGATGCCGCTACCCGAGGTCGATGTGATTACCGTCGGGCGGGGGGATGTGACCCTCACACAGGATTTGCCGGGGCGCCTGCAGGCCTATCGCACAGCACAAGTGCGCGCGCGGGTTGAGGGGGTGATCGAAAAACGCTTGTTTGTTGAAGGCAGTGATGTGCGTGCGGGTGCGCCTTTATTTCAGATTGATGCGCATACCTATAAGGCGACTGCTGCCGCTGCAGAAGCGGATGTTGCGATTGCGAGACAAACGGTCGAGCGTTACAAGCCTTTGCTGCCCGTGAAAGCGGTCAGTCAGCAGGAATACGATCTGGCTGTTGCGCGTGTAAAGCAGGCTGAGGCGGTGCTCGCTCGCGCCCTGGAGGATCTGGGCAATGCCCGTGTTCCTGCGGCGATTTCCGGGCACATCGGCCGCACTCTGGTGAGCGAAGGTACGCTGGTGGGTAAGGGCGAACCGACTTTGCTTGCGACCATCGAGCAGATCGATCCGATTTATGTCAATTTCACTCAGCCGGGCGCAGACCTGTTGCGTTTGCGACAGGCGATCAGGAGCGGCAAGTATAAACATGCCGAATCCGCGCGTGTCGAACTGCTGCTTGAAGATGGTACGGTATACCCTGCAACGGGAAAAATTTTCTTTACCGACATGGCGGTTGACCCCGCGACGGGTTCCGTCTCCTTGCGTGCCGAGTTTGCCAATCCGCAGCATGACCTGCTGCCCGGAATGTTCGCGCGCATCCGTTTCCCTGAGGCAACACAGGGCAATGCCATCCGCGTGCCGCAGCGTGCGGTGCAATCGGGGCCGCAGGGACAGTTTGTGATGATTGTGGGCGAAGAGTCCAAGGCGGTGCCCGTCCCGGTGAAGACCAGTGGTATGGCGGGGGGAGATTTTGTGATTGCTGACGGCTTGAAGGGCGGCGAGCAACTCATCGTGAATGGCCTGCAAAAAGCGCGTCCCGGTACGGCGGTTAAAGCTGTGCCCTGGGATAAATCAGCACCGCTGATCGCGGGCAAACCTGCAGAAGCAGCTGCTAAACCTGCTGCAAAGGCTGATCATGTTCGCTAAATTTTTTATCGACCGGCCCATTTTTGCGTGGGTCATCGCGCTGATCATACTGCTAGGCGGTGCGCTGGCATTGAAGAATCTGCCGATTTCCCAGTATCCGTCGGTGGCGCCCCCCGCGTTGACGATTACCGTCAACTATCCGGGCGCGTCGGCCCAGGTGATCGAGGAAACGGCCGTCGCCTTGCTCGAACAGGAGATGAACGGCATTGAGCATCTGCTGTATATGGAGTCAGCCTCTGAGCTTGGCACCGGCAGCATTACGCTGACCTTTGAGGCGGGATCTAATCTTGATCTGGCCTCGGTTGAGGCGCAAAACCGCATCAAGCGTGCCGAGGCGCGATTGCCTGAAGATGTACGCCGCTTAGGGATTGTCGTGACCAAAACAGCGCGAAATTTTGTGATGTTTGTCGCGCTGTTCTCGCCCGATAAGTCGCTCGACAATGTCGCACTGGGCAGTTATGCAACATCGAGCGTGATCGACAGTCTGCGCCGTGTGCCGGGTGTTGGCGAAGTACTGATGTTCGGTACCGAATATTCAATGCGTTTGTGGCTCAAGCCCGAACGGTTGCAGCATTTCAATTTGTCGCCTGCCGATGTGTCCGCTGCGGTGCGGGCACAGAATTCACAGCTGGCAACGGGTGAGCTGGGGCAATTGCCTTCCGCGCCCGGCCAGGAACTCAATGCGGTAATCGTCACCCGCAGCCGGTTATCTACACCGGAAGAGTTCGGCAACATTATCGTGCGCACCAATCCGGATGGTTCCACCTTGCGCGTGAAAGATGTGGCGCGCGTGGAGCTGGGGGCGCAGGACTATTCGCGTACCGCCCGCATCGATGGCAACCCGACTGCAGCCATTGCGATTCGTTTGTCGCCGGGCGCCAATGCGCTCGATACGGTGAAGGCGGTCAATGTAAAAATGACCGAGTTGGCCAAGTTTTTTCCAAAATCCATCGACTGGGTGGTGCCCTATGATACCTCCAAGTTCATCGACGTCTCTATCAGCGAAGTGTTGAAGAGTCTGGCCGAGGCGCTGGTGCTGGTCGTGCTGGTCATGTACCTGTTTCTGGAAAACTGGCGCGCGACGCTGATCCCGACCATCGTGATTCCCATTGCACTGGTCGGCGCCTTAGTCGGTCTGTATTTGCTGGGCTATTCGATCAACGTGCTGACCTTATTTGCGATGGTGCTGGCGATCGGTATCGTGGTGGACGATGCCATCGTGGTGGTGGAGAACGTCGAGCGTATCATGACCACCGAGGGCTTATCGCCTAGGGCTGCCACCCGTAAAGCCATGGATCAGATCGTCGGTGCGATTATTGCAATCACGCTGGTACTGATGGCTGTGTTTATTCCGATGGCCTTTTTTCCGGGATCTACCGGCGCGATTTACCGCCAGTTTTCGGTGACGCTGGTGCTGACGATGATGTTCTCTGCGCTGATGGCGTTGACCTTGACGCCGGCGCTGTGTGCCACCTTGCTCAAACATGAGCCGGGCCGCGAGATGATGCCGAGCCGGGGATTTTTCGGCTGGTTTAACCGCTTCTTTGCGCGCACGACACGGGGCTATACCGCCAACGTCAGTAAAAACATCAGGAAGACCTCGCGTTATCTGCTGGTCTATGCGGTGGTATTGATCGCGATGGGCTGGTTGTTTACCAAGCTGCCGGGCAGTTTTTTGCCCGAAGAGGATCAGGGCTATTTCATCAACATGATTCAGTTGCCATCGGGTGCGACTCAGGCGCGTACGCTGGACGTGTTGAGCCAGGTTGAACAGTTCTACGTCAAACAGCCCGAAGTGGCGCACGTGATTGGCGTGGCGGGCTTCTCGTTCTTCGGACGCGGACAGAACGCGGCGCTGGTGTTTGTCAGATTGAAGAGTTGGGATGAGCGTCCTGATGCGGCGAGTGCGGCACCGGCGATGGTGAAAAAAGCCAATATGTTGTTCTTCCGTATCAAGCAGGCGATGATCTTTGCGATCAATCCGCCCCCTATCCCCGAATTGGCGGCCGTTGGCGGTTTCGACTTCCGTTTGCAGGACAGAGGGGGGATGGGGCGCGAAAAGCTGCTCGAAGCGCGCAACATGGCGCTAGGTCTGGCCTCTGCGAATCCGGTGTTAGCCGGGGTGCGTCCTGAAGGTCAGGAAGCGGGCCCTCAGTTGCTGATCGATGTCGACAGGGTCAAAGCGGAGAGCATGGGCGTATCGATCGCCAGTCTAAATGACACGCTGCAGTCCGCACTAGGTGTCGCCTACATCAACGACTTCGTGCGGCAGGGGCGGATTTTGCGTGTGCAGATGCAGGCCGACGCGGATATGCGTCGCACGCCCGCAGACATCATGAAACTCACGGTGCGCAACAACAAGGGTGCGATGGTGCCTTTATCGGAGCTTGCGACCCCCAGATGGATCGCCGGTTCGCCTAAACTGGATCGTTATAACGGACAGCCAGCGATGAAGATTTCCGGCGGCCCGGCACCGGGCAGGAGTTCGGGTGAAGCGGTGGCAGCGATGGAAGAGGTCGCTAAAAAGCTGCCGCCGGGTTTCGGTTTCGAATGGTCCGGTACCTCGTTTGAGGAGCGGCAATCGGGTGCTCAGGCACCGTTGCTGTTCGGCATCTCGCTGATTGTAGTGTTCTTGTGTCTGGCCGCACTGTATGAGAGCTGGTCGATTCCGTTCGCCGTGCTGCTGGTTGTGCCGCTGGGCGTGTTTGGCGCGGTGCTGGCGGTGACGTTGCGCGGACTGCCGAACGATGTGTATTTCAAGGTGGGTCTGATTGCCATCATCGGTCTGTCGTCCAAGAACGCGATTCTGATCATCGAATTTGCTCGTAAATTGCAGGATGACGGTATGAGCCTGATCGATGCGACGTTAGAGGCCTGCCGTCTGCGTTTCAGGCCGATACTGATGACGTCGATCGCCTTTATTGTTGGTGTATTGCCGCTGGCCATTTCAACCGGCGCGGGTGCGCAGAGTCGTCATGCGATCGGCACCGGCGTGATGGGCGGGATGATTGCAGCGACCTTGCTGGCGGTGTTTTTAGTACCGGTATTCTTTGTCGTGGTGCGAAAGATTTTCCCCGGACATACGCGCATTGAGGGTGAGGAGAGTCATCATGAATAAAAAATCAGCGCTGATCGTCATGCTGGCCGCTGTGTCAGGCTGTTCGCTGACTCCCACTTATCAGCGCCCTGTCGCCCCTGTGTCTGCCGCGTGGCCCGTGTCTGCGGCCGTAAAGCCGGGTCAGGCAAGCCGGATGCCGGACTGGCAGGCCTACTTCACTGACCCGCGCCTGCAGGTGCTGATATCAGCGTCGCTGGAACACAACCGTGACTTGCGTATTGCCACCGCACGTATCAGTGAAGCGCGGGCGCAATACGGCATTGTGCAGGCGGATCGTTTGCCCAACGTGAATCTGAGCGCGCAGCGCGCGGCCTCCCTGTCGCCAGCGAATACCTCGTTCACCGGAAATCCATTTCGTGTGCAGCGTTACGATGTCAGTGCGAATCTGGTGTCGTTTGAGTTGGATTTCTGGGGGCGCGTCGCCAGTCTTAATGAGGCCGCCCGTGCCAGTTTTCTTGCGACTGAGTCCGCACAGCGCGCGTTTCAACTGTCGCTGATTTCCGATGTGGCGAATGCTTATTTGTCGGTGCTGGAATTAAATGAGCGGTCTGCTCTGGCTCAGGCGACGGCGAAAGGGCGCAGCGACATGCTGAGTTTGATCGGACAGCGTCGTGACGTCGGGATAGCCAGTGATCTGGATCTGTTGCAGGCGGAGGGAAGTTATCAGGCGGCCGTAGCGGATCAGGCGAATCTGCAACAACAACTGGCGGCTGCGGAAAATTTGCTCGACTCGCTGGTGGGGCAGACGCCGGCACAGTTGCCGGCAGGTCGCGAGTTGTCCCAGCAGGCGATTGCCGCGGATTGGATTGCCGATGTACCCAGCGAAGTGTTATTGCGGCGTCCTGATGTGATCGCGGCCGAACAGCGTCTGATTGCATCCAATGCCAGTATCGGTGCTGCGCGTGCCGCCTTCTTGCCGCGCATCAGCCTGACGGGGGCCTTGGGGACGGCCAGCCGTCAGTTGGGGGGCTTGTTTGGTGCGGGCAGCCAGGCGTGGAGTTTTCAGCCGGCGCTCACCTTGCCTTTGTTTGACGCGGGGCGAAATTCGGCCAATCTCGATGTGAGCCGGGCACGCAATGTGATTGCGGTGGCTGAATATGAAAAAACCATACAGCAGGCGTTTCGCGAAGTGGCGGACTTGCTCAGTGCGCGCGACAGTCTGACCCGTCAGCTCAGTGCGCAGCAGGCGAACTCGCATACTCAGCAGCAGCGCTTAAAGCTCGTTGAAGCTCGTTACCGGGCGGGGGTCGCTAATTACCTGGAGTTGCTCGATGCAGAGCGTGACGCCTATGCCGCACAGCAGGGCGAATTGCAGGTGCGGCGCGCGCAACTGACAGCCTTCACCCAGTTATACAAAGCGCTTGCCGGCGACACCAAGGTCAACTGATGACAGTGCTTTCATCTTCTGATCAGACACGAGTCCGCCTGCTGGAAGCAGCGCGCGAAGTGTTTTCGCAATGCGGCTTTCAGGGAGCGACGGTGCGCGAAATTTGCCGTCGTGCGGATGCCAATGTGGCGGCCGTGAATTATCACTTTGGCAGTAAGGATGGCCTGCTGGCCGAAGCGCTGAATTTTTCTGCGCTCAAAGCGCTGCAGTCGGCCAATATTGCGGCTGATCATTGTCCTGAGATGCGCTTGAGATTGTTTATCAAGTCTTTTATGTTATTGTTGCTCGATGAAAACGGCGCATCGCGTCAATGTCAGATGATGGCACGCGAGATGGCTGATCCGACCCCTGCGCTGGACAAAATTGTTTCCGAAGCGATAGCTCCTTTGCATGAATTTCTGGCTAAATTGATACGTGAAATTATCGGGGCGGGCGCGGATGAGGCAGAGGTACGCCGTTGTGTGTACAGTCTGATCGGTCAGTGTGTTTTTTACCGCAATTCTCATCCGGTGTTGCAACGTCTGCGCCCCGAGTTGCGTTACGACGAGCAGGAAATTGAGGCCATTGCCGTGCATATCGCCGATTTTACTCTGGCAGCCTTGCGGATCAAAAAGCCGGCAGGAAACGTGTCAGTTGTAGAACAGCTCTAGGCGATAGCCTAAAGGCTTGAGGTCGGCGGTATTCAAATTCAGCCGGATACTGACTTCATGGCTGGCGGGAAATCCGGCAAGTTTATTTTCAGTTGCCGGCAAATAATCAGCCGGCATCAGCAAGCGCCGTGCCAGCGTTTTGTCCTGGTTGTCATTGAGCGTTAAAGCCAGCACGGGGAATTCCAGCGCGTAACTCGCCCGATTGCGCAGCAAGGCACTAAAGGTGATGATATTTTCGTGTTCCGGATCCGCTTCCAGACCTGATGACTCGATGCTGATCGACTCGGCATGGCGCGGCAGTGACACCTGACAGCCCAGCAAGTCACAGTATCCTACCAGTGCGGGTTTCAGAGCCGGCAGGTTTGTTGCGATACCAACGCGGAAAAAATATACCGCTTGCGCCATTAACAATAAAACGAGCAGGCAACTGCCGGCAATCCACATCCCTTGTTTAGAGTTCGCTGTCGCCACATCTTGCTCGGTATTGTTTTCTGTTAACGTTAAGCTCGCGGGTGCGGCATCCGGAATGGCAGATTCTTGTGATGGCGCAGGCGCATCGGGAAGCTGACTGAAATCAAGGCTATCAACGCTCTCTGTTTTCAGAAAAAATTTGATATCCGTTTTGTCAGCGGCGACCGGCTCGATCTCTATGGGAGCCTCCGGTGTGACCATTTCCGGCGTCTGCTCCTCCGGTTCAATTTTTTCGGGATCTAGATTTTCAAGATCAATAGGAGGATGAGGCTCGATGGAGGGTTCAACGGGTAAGCTATCGGGTAAGTCAGAATTGACGGTCAGCGCATCTGGCGTGGCCGGTACGAGCGGGTCGGCGATAAAGTCCGGTCTGGCATCGAATGCTTTCAAGCAGCTGCCGCAGCGCACCATGCCCTGGTGCGCGTTGAGCTGAGCTTCAACAATTTTGAAGCGCGTCTCGCAATGCGGGCAGCGTGTTGTGCCGTTCATCCGTCCTCAGCGTTTTCGGCCGGACAGGCATGACCAGCCGTCTTCGAATACCGGCGCATCGAGGTCAAACCACTGTTGATAAATAGCCATCACGTCCTGAGCCTGTGCCTCGAGGATGCCTGAGAGCACAATCTGCCCGCCGGATCGGGTCGCGCCGGCCAGCAAGGGTGCCAACATGCGAAGGGGGTTGGTCAGGATATTGGCTACCACCAGGTCGTATTGACCCGATGGCGCCTGATTGGGCAGATAAAACGCGACTTCATGAACGTCATTGGCCGTGGCATTATCGCGGCTGGCGGTGACGGCCTGCGCATCAACATCGACGCCAACGGCATGCGCGGCACCCAGCTTGATGGCAGCAATCGCCAGTATCCCGGAGCCGCATCCGTAATCGAGCACTCGCTCGCCGCCTTGTAGATGGCTGTCTAGCCAGCGCAGACAGAGGCGGGTGGTGGGATGGCTGCCTGTGCCAAATGCTAATCCCGGATCGAGCACGATATTGATTGCGCTAGGATCGGCTGCGGTGTGCCAGGTCGGTACGATCCACAATCTGTCCGAGATCGGGATGGGCTCAAATTGCGACTGGGTCAGACGCACCCAGTCATTATCGGCGAGTGTTTCAATGCGGTGTTCAGGTATGCCGGTCAACCCCACTGCTTGTGCGGCTGTGCTAAGGATGCCTGTGACATCCGCGTCCGCGTCGAACAAAGCGCTGACGCGGTTATGTTGCCAGACACCCGGTGGCGGTTCGCCGGGTTCTCCGAAGATGGCCTGTTCGTCCGGCGTGTCGGCATCAGCATCGAGTAGATCGACCGACAACGCACCGTGCTCGAGCAGGGCATCGCTTAAGGCTTCGGCGTATTTTGCGTCCGTATCGACGATCAGGGTCAGCCAGGCCATTACTTGTCCTTGTTGCGTTCAGCCAGACGCTCTTCCAGATAATGTATGCTGGTGCCGCCGCCCATGAAGGCCGCATCGAGCAGCAGATCGCGGTGCAAGGCGATATTAGTTTCAATTCCTTCCACGGCCATTTCCGACAATGCAGTGCGCATCCGTGCCATCGCCTGATCGCGGGTATCGCCGTAAGCGATCACTTTGCCTATCATCGAATCGTAATGGGGCGGCACGTAGTAATTGTTGTAGGCATGCGAATCAACCCGGATGCCGGGGCCGCCTGGTGCATGCCATGAAGTGATCCGGCCCGGAGACGGGATAAACTTATAGGGATGCTCCGCATTGATACGGCATTCGATGGCATGTCCTTTAAACTGGATATCGCGCTGACGGAAAGGCAATTTTTCGCCGGCCGCAATGCGGATTTGCTGCTGCACAATGTCGATGCCGGTAATCATTTCGGTGACCGGATGTTCAACCTGCACGCGGGTGTTCATCTCGATAAAGAAGAATTCGCCGTTCTCATAGAGAAATTCGAACGTACCCGCACCGCGATAACCGATTTTCCGGCAGGCTTCAGCGCAGCGTTCACCTATCTTGTTGCGCAGACGAGGATTGAGCAGTGGCGCCGGCGCTTCTTCCATGACTTTCTGGTTGCGGCGTTGCATCGAGCAATCGCGTTCACCCAGATACACAGCATTGCCATGCTGGTCGGCCAGCACCTGAAACTCGATGTGGCGCGGATTTTCCAGGTACTTTTCCATGTACACGGTCGGATTGTTAAAGGCGGCTTGCGCTTCTGCGCGGGTCATGGTGACCGCGCCTAACAGAGCCGCTTCCGTGTGCACCACGCGCATGCCGCGTCCGCCACCACCACCGGAAGCCTTGATGATCACCGGATAGCCGATGCTGCGCGCGATCTTGATGATTTCGGCAGGGTTTTCAGGCAGTGCACCTTCCACGCCGGGAACGCAAGGCACGCCCGCTTTTTTCATCGCGATTTTTGCGCTGACTTTATCGCCCATCAGGCGGATCGTTTCCGCACGCGGACCGATAAACACGAAGCCGCACTTTTCTACGCGTTCTGAAAAATCGGCATTTTCGGAAAGGAAACCGTAGCCCGGATGTATGGCCTGTGCATCGGTGACTTCCGCCGCGCTGATGATGGCGGGGATATTCAAATAGCTCAGGTTTGAAGGTGCGGGGCCTATGCAGACCGATTCGTCGGCCAGTTTGACGTACTTGGCATCCGCATCCGCTTCGGAGTGCACGACGACTGTTTTAATGCCCATTTCGCGACAGGCGCGCTGGATACGCAAGGCGATTTCACCGCGATTAGCGATCAGTATTTTTTCAAACATTTTTTATCTCCGCGCTGAAGTCGCCTTTGCGGCCTGCTGCCGCCATGCAATTTGGCAGAACCACTGCGTTGCCTGATGGCAACTGGTCACTGCGATTAGCGATCAGTATTTTTTCAAACATGTGATATCTCCGGACTTTATTGGAGCGCGTTTATGCGTCATTGCTTGCGAGGTTGCGCACTCCATGACGGCTTTAGCCGATAACGAACAATGGCTGACCAAATTCAACCGGCTGACCGTTTTCAACAAGGATTGCCTTGATGACGCCGGTGTGGTCTGCATCGATTTCGTTAAGCAGCTTCATCGCTTCGATGATGCATAAGGTATCGCCGGCGTTGACATTCTGTCCTACATCGACGAATTGCTTGGAGCCGGGAGAAGGGGAACGATAGAAAGTACCGACCATAGGGGATTTAACAACGTGTCCTTCGGCGACCGCCGGTGCTTCAGGTGCCGCAGCTACTGCTGCGATTGGCGCTGCCGCTACGGGTGCTGCCATATACTGCTGTTGCTGCGGTGCCGGTGCGAACAATTGTTGTCCGGCAGCGATGGTACGCGTGATACGAACGCGTTCTTCACCTTCGCTGATTTCCAGTTCGGCAATGCCGGATGCTTCAACGAGTTCAATCAGAGTCTTGAGTTTGCGTAAATCCATAATATCCTCCTGGCTTAGTTTTTATAATTTAGTGCGTATTGCACTGCGTATTTATATCCTGCTGCACCCAAACCGCAAATCACACCCACCGCGAGATCGGAAAAGAAAGATTCACGGCGAAAGGCTTCTCTCGCATGCACGTTGGACAGGTGTATTTCAATAAAGGGGATGGCGACGCCAGCCAGCGCATCGCGCAAGGCGACGCTGGTATGCGTGAATGCCGCCGGGTTGATGACAATAAATGCGGTGCCATCGTTTCTTGCCTGATGGATGCGGTCGATCAGCGCCGCTTCCGAGTTGCTTTGCATACACGATAATTTTCCGCCATTTTCCGCGGCAAATGCGATTAAACCTGCGTTAATTTCATCTAACGTAGTGTTCCCGTAAACCTCAGGTTCACGGCTGCCGAGCAGATTCAGGTTCGGGCCATGTAGTACTAAAATAGCTTTCATAGTTACAGTTTGCCGTAAGTTCGGGTGAATTGTCTATATTTTTTACACAAATGAGCAAAAACGCTTAAAGTCCGATGCCTTGCAAGGTGCTGATAAATTGCGTGGCATCCTGATACCCTACGACACGATAATCAGTCATTTCCTGTCCTTTTTTATCGAAAAACAGGATGCCTGGCGGGCCGTAAAGGCCAAATTGCTTCAATAAATCTTTGTCAGCCTGATTGTTTGCGGTTACATCTGCTTGCAGCAGGATGGCTGATTTGAGTTTGGCCTGTATTTTCGGATCAGAAAAGGTAAATCGCTCCATCTCTTTGCAGGATACGCACCAGTCCGCATAAAAATCGAGCATGACGATTTTGCCGTCAGCCTGTTTCAGTCGTGCATCCAGCTCCGACAGGTTTGCTATCCGTTCGAAGGTGGGCGCCGTTTGGGTGTCTGCTTTACATACAGCGCAAACCGCATCCAGCGGCCTGAGCACATCGCGGGCGCCTGATAAAGCGCCGATCAGATAGGCTGTTCCGAGCAGCAGCGCGAGCAGGCCTAATCCTTTG
Organism: Gallionellales bacterium GWA2_54_124; assembly: GCA_001801025.1. Taxonomy (GTDB): domain Bacteria; phylum Pseudomonadota; class Gammaproteobacteria; order Burkholderiales; family Gallionellaceae; genus Gallionella. The sequence goes on along the minus strand of MGWO01000003.1, from coordinate 112,047 downwards.
ATGAGTTTTTGGCTGCCGCGGGCATTCGCCGGCAGGCGTTCCAGCACGCGTAAATAGCTGGCTGATAATACCAGTAACACGCCCCAAAGCAGCATTTGAACCGGGACGGGCAGCAGGGGCTGGATAATCCAGATTGCGAGTGCCAGCAGTAAAACACCGAAAATGCGCTTTACGCCATCCATCCATGCGCCGGCCTTAGGCAAAAGTGCACCCGCCGAGGTACCGATTGCTAACAGCGGTGCGCCCATGCCCATTGCCAGTGCAAACAGTGCAACCCCGCCCAGTACCGCGTCGTGGGTTTGTCCGATATAGAGTAAGGCGCCCGCCAGTGGCGCTGCGACACAGGGGCCCATGATGACGGCGGAGAGTGCGCCCATCACAAAGACACCGGACAGATGGCCGCCATGCAGCCGGTTGCTGGTGTCGGATAGCTTGCTTTGCCAGGCGCTGGGCAATTGCAATTCGTAAAAACCGAACATGGAGAGCGATAACAGTACAAATATCGCAGCAAAGCTGCCCAGCACCCAGGGCGTTTGCAGTGCGTTCGAAATCAGGTCGCCGGAGAGGCCTGCTGCGATACCGGCTGCCGAATAGGTGACGGCCATGCCGAGCACATAGGCGAGCGACAGTATAAACGCGTGTGTTTTGGTGATCTTGTGGCCGCGTCCGACGATGATGCCGGACAAAATGGGTATCATCGGAAATACGCAGGGGGTGAGTGCGAGCAATAACCCTGCTCCGAAGAAGAACGATACAATCAGCCAGAAGCTGCCTTGTTTGAATAAACCGGCAATTTTGGCATTTTCGCTTTGCGGAGTGATCGTATTACCGTTTACATTCTTGTTTGGGGTGGCCGGGATGACCTCTGATGCGCCGGCATCGGTCAAGTCGATTTGTAGTACCTTGTCCTGGCTTGGATAGCACAGACCCTGTTCGCTGCAGCCTTGATACGAGGCATTGAGCGTCAGGTGCGTGGCGGAGGTGCTATCCAGTTCGATTTCAGCCTGAAAGGGCTGGTGGAAAACACGGGTTTCCCCGAAATTCGGGTCGTGCTTGAGTTTCCCCTCCGGCAGGGTAATTTTGGTGATTTTTGGCGACTCGCCTGCTAGCGTAAAACTGACTTTGTCCCGGTACAGGTAATATCCGGGGGTGATCTTGAAATTTGCTTGCAGCGTATGCGCATCTCGCGCGACCAGCTCGACTGAAAAAGCCTGATCAGGGGGCAAAAAACTGGGTTTGCTGCCGAATGCGGGTAATTTATCCAGCAAATTGTCGGCCAGACTGAGTGGTGTGATGAGGCAAAACAACAGCAGCAGGACAAAGCGCATGAATTATTCCTCGCGTAAATTGGGTGATGTTGCCTGACTTACCCAGTCCAGATAGGCGGGTAAGCCGGCCGTGACGGAAACGGCGATAATTTCCGGCAGTTCATAAGGATGAGATGCCAGAATTAAAGCTTCAAGTCTGGGATAGGCCGCCTGTGTGGTCTTGATCAGCAGGGGTATTTCGCAGGCATTTTCGATTTTCTCCTGCCAGCGGTAGGTCGATGTGCCGGGCGCGAGTTGGGTTACGCAGGCAGCCGTGCCTGACTCGACAAGCTGGCGTATCAATTTTTGAGCCGAAGCCGCATCGGGCAGGTTTGTCATGACTAACAGTATCCCGCTCATTGGAGGCGAAGTCCAAGTTGCAGTAATTCATCCCATACGTCGCCCGTGCGCAACCCTTTGATTATTTTATCCAGTTTCGCCGCGTGCTGGATGGCGCGCTCAATATGCGGGAATTTCAGGCGCCGCGCCGCACTTTCAATCAGGCTCTGCTTATCGCGCCGTACCCGCACATCGCGCATGGCATCGCGCACATTCACGCCGCGCTGCACCGCTTGCAATAGTTTTCCGAGGGTGCGGATTTCTTCGCTGATCGCCCACAGTATTAGCACGGTTGCCGTGCCTTCGGCGCGCAGTCCCTCTAAAATATGCGCGTAGCGTGCCCCATCGCCCGTGAGCATCGCCTCTGACAGTTTAAAAATATCGTAGCGTGCAACGTCCATTACGGCTTCCTTTACCTGTTCGAACGACAGTACGCCGGCCGGGAACAGTAACCCTAGTTTTTGAATCTCCTGAAAGGCCGCGAGCAGATTTCCCTCGCATCGGTCGGCTAAAAAATCCAGCGTTACCGTGTCTGTCGATTGGGATTGGCGCCGGAGTCGGCAGGCTAACCAGTCCGGCAGCTGATTGCGTGGAATATCGTCGGCGCAGATCATCACGCCGTGACGTTCCAGTGCGCTGAACCACTGGGTTTTTTGTGCAGTCCAGTCCAGCTTGGGGAGCGTGATCAGCGTCAGCACATCGTCACTCGGATGAGAGACGTAATCCTGTAACGCCTGCCCACCTTCTGTTCCGGGCTTGCCGGTCGGGATGCGTAAATCCACTACGCGTCGCTCGGCGAACAAAGACATGCTCTGCGCGCAGTTTTTCAATTCATTCCATTTGAAATGCTGTTCGGCGATCAGCGTGTCGCGCTCGGTAAATCCGGCGAGACGGGCGGCGGCGCGTATGCTGTCAGCTGCTTCATTGACCAGCAGCAGCGCATCGCCGTACACCACATAGAGCGGTTTAAGCCCTGAGGACAGGTGGCGCGGCAAGGCTTCGCTCGTCAGTTGCATTATTTTTCCGGTAAAGTCCGCGGCTTGGCATGGCTCAGGCGACGTACGATTTGCTGCACCATATCGCTGCGCATGCTTTGATACAGAAGGGTTTCTTCGGCTTCTTTGGCGAGGATCTGCGCGTCATCATATTTGTAGTCACGACTGAGCATGAGTTCATCCGTCGGCAACCATTCGCGTTGTTCCTGATCATAAGCCCGTATCGACACGCGATAGCGCAGTTGAAATTCACTCACGCGCCCACTTGCGCCCATGGTCAGAATCTGTTTCTCCGGAAAATCGGACGTGATGTTGAGCACCACATCGGCTTTGCCGGCAGAATTGGTCAGTGTGACGTGATTTGCAAGCAGGTTCTGGCGCAATTCCTCGATCAGCGGGGATGCGGGATTAGCCGCTTCAATGTAGAGCGAGGCAAAGGGCATGGTGGCCTCGCCGCGCAGATGAAAGCCGCATGCCGCGAGCAATACGGCAAGGGCCAGCACAATCGAAAATTTCATTTGGTGCGTTCTCCTAGGCAACAATGTTGATCAAGCGGCCCGGCACGACGATGATCTTCGCAGGCGCTGCGCCCGCCAGCTGTTTTTGCACCGCTTCATGCGCCAGCGCTAACTGTTCCAGCGTCGCCTTGTCAGTCGTTTTGGCAACGGTCAGGCTGCCGCGTAATTTACCATTGATCTGGATCATCAGTTCAATCTCGTCCTGAATCAGGGCGGCGGAATCGACGGCGGGATAGCTCTGATCCAGCATATCGCTGCCGGGCCGCAAGCCAGACCACAACGCCTGACAGGTGTGCGGCACGATCGGGTTCAGCATCAGCGCAATGGCTTCCAGCGTTTCCTGAGCCACGGCGCGGCCGGTAGCTGACTTGTCATCAAATTTCGCCAGTGCATTGAGTAACTCCATATTGGCTGCAATCGCCGTATTGAAGGTCTTGCGACGGCCGATGTCGTCATCCACCTTCTGGATCGTCTGATGCAGCTGGCGACGCATCGCTTTGGCAGCAGCACTCAGCTCTCCGCTGCTAAAGGCGGTCACCACGCCCTGTTCGACGTGATCGTGAGTCGCTTTCCAGACGCGTTTGAGGAAACGGAATGAGCCTTCCACGCCCGCATCGGACCACTCCAGTGATTGCTCGGGCGGGGCGGCAAACATCATGAACAGGCGCGCGGTGTCGGCACCGTATTCGTCGATGATCGCCTGCGGATCGACGCCGTTATTCTTGGATTTCGACATTTTTTCCGTGCCGCCGATGACGACAGGCTGACCGTCCGCACGCAAGGTCGCGCCAACGGGACGACCGCGCTCATCATTGACGACATCGACCTCTGCCGGATTGATCCACAGCTTTTTACCGTTAGCTTCAAGACGGAAGAAGGTCGGTGCAATCACCATGCCCTGTGTGATCAGATTTTTGAACGGTTCGGCCAGATGCTCGGTGCCTTCGCCGAACACGCCGACATCGCGCATCAGCTTCTGAAAGAAGCGCGCATACAGCAGGTGCAAAATGGCGTGTTCAATGCCGCCAATGTATTGATCGACCGGCAGCCAGTGGCGGGCGCGTTCGTCAACGAGTCCTGTCGTGCAACCCGGGCTGGTGTAGCGCGCGTAATACCACGACGACTCGACAAAGGTATCCATGGTATCGGTTTCGCGCCGCGCCGCACTGCCGCATTTCGGGCAGCTCGTTTCATAGAATTCGGGCATTTTCGCCAGAGGAGAGCCTGCGCCATCGGGTACGACGTTTTCAGGCAATACCACGGGCAGCTGATCATCCGGTACCGGCACGTCGCCGCAGGTCTTGCAATGGATGATGGGAATCGGACAGCCCCAGTAGCGCTGGCGGGAAATACCCCAGTCGCGCAGACGGAACTGCACTTTTTTCTCGCCCAGCCCTTTTGCGGTCAGATCGGCGGCTATCGCATCCACTGCCTGATCGTAAGCTAGGCCGTCGTACTTGCCGGAGTTCGTACAGACGCCCTCCTTAGTGCCGTACCATTCCTGCCATAGATCGGTAGAAAAGTGGTGAATGGTGAGTGGTGAGTTGGAAATCTCCGCGACTCCCTTCACAGAGATAGCCTGTTTGATTGGCAGGTTGTATTTTTTTGCGAAACCGAAATCGCGTTCATCGTGCGCAGGAACCGCCATGACCGCGCCTTCGCCGTAGCCCATCAGTACATAGTTGCCGACCCAGACCGGCACTTGTTCGCCCGTTAGCGGATGGGTGACTTTCAACCCTGTGTCCATGCCCTTCTTTTCCATCGTCGCCATATCGGCTTCTGCGGTGCCGCCATGTTTGCAGTCTTCGATGAAGGCGGCAAGTTCAGGGTTATTCTTTGCCGCGCGCGTCGCCAGCGGATGTTCTGCTGCGACGGCGACGAAGGTCACACCCATCAGGGTGTCGGCACGGGTGGTATAAACCCAGAGTTTTTCCTGTATACCTTTTTGCTCATAAGGAAAGGCGAGGCGCACGCCGAAACTCTTGCCTATCCAGTTGGCCTGCATGGTTTTCACCTGCTCAGGCCAGCCGCTCAAGCTGTCCAGATCGTTCAGCAGCTCGTCGGCGTACTGGGTGATACGGAAGAAATACATCGGGATTTCGCGTTTTTCCACCAGTGCTCCGGAGCGCCAGCCGCGACCGTCGATCACTTGTTCATTGGCCAGCACTGTGTGATCCACCGGATCCCAGTTCACCGATGAAGTCTTTTTGTAGATGATGCCTTTTTCAAACAGGCGGGTGAATAGCCACTGTTCCCAGCGATAATATTCCGGCGTGCAGGTGGTGACTTCGCGTGACCAGTCGATCCCGAGTCCCAGACTCTGCAACTGGCGGCGCATGTAATTGATGTTGTCGTAGGTCCACGCAGCCGGCGGCACGTTATGCGCCTGCGCTGCATTTTCCGCAGGCAGTCCAAATGCATCCCAGCCCATCGGCTGCATCACGTTAAACCCCTTCATGCGGTGATAGCGTGAGAGCACGTCCCCGATGGTGTAATTGCGCACATGGCCCATGTGCAGCTTGCCGGACGGATAGGGAAACATCGACAGGCAGTAATACTTGGGTTTGTCACCCGATTCGGTGGCCGAAAACGCGCCGGAATCATTCCAGTGTTGCTGGGCTTCTTGTTCGAGGGAGGCTGGGTGGTAATTGGATTGCATGGTTTAACAAATTGCAGCGTGAATTTTTGGATTGAGCATTATAGCGGCATCAGCCGGCTCCCGCGAATTGCGCGCTGTCTTATCCGGATATTCATGACAAAACGGGCTGAGGATGGGGTGAAATGTTGAAACGGGAAAAATATTTATTGCATTAATTAGCTGCGCCTAGTAGTGGTGAGTGTGAGTTTGATATAAAATCACCACCCACAAAATTTTAATCATATTGTTCAGGAGAGGTCATTATGTCGAGCAAGCATCCCGTTATTGCGGTTACCGGTTCTTCCGGCGCAGGCACTACCACTGTTAAACGTGCTTTCGAAAATATTTTCCGCCGTGAAAAAATTTCCGCCGCAGTGATCGAGGGTGACAGCCTTCACAGTCTGGATCGTATGGCTTTTCGCGCGGCTGCCGCTGAAGCTGCCAAGGCAGGTCACAACACATTCAGTCATTTCGGCCCGGAAGCCAATCATTTCGACAAGATCGAAGAAATGTTCAAGGCGTATGGCGAAACAGGTATGTGCAAGCGTCGTTACTATGTGCACAGCGAACCCGAGGCTGTTGAGCACAACAAGCATTTCGGCCTGACCGATCTGGCTCCTGGCGTATTTACACCATGGGAAGACATCGAAGCGAATTCTGATCTGTTGTTCTACGAAGGTCTGCACGGTCTTGCTAAAGACGAAACGAAGGGAATCGACGCGGGTCGTTACGTTGATCTGGGTATCGGCGTTGTGCCGGTCGTCAATCTGGAATGGATCCAGAAGATTCACCGCGACAAAGCGGAACGCGGCTATTCGGCTGAAGCAACGGTGGATACCATCATGCGTCGCATGCCGGACTACATCAAGTTCATCACGCCGCAATTCACGCATACCGACATCAACTTCCAGCGCGTAGCGACAGTGGATACGTCTAATCCGTTTATCGCACGCGACATTCCGACACCGGATGAAAGTTTTGTCGTGGTTCGTTTCCGCGAACCTAAGGGCGTGGATTTCCCATACATGCTGGCGATGATCCCAGGCTCCTTTATGTCTCGCGCCAACACGCTCGTTGTGCCCGGCGGCAAGATGAGCCATGCGATGGAAGTCATTCTGGCGCCGGTCATGCACGACATGATCGCAAACAAGAAGAAGTAATGGCAGCTGCCGGAGGAATCCGGTAACGTCTCAGGCGGGGAATCGGACGGAAGTCTGGTTCCCCGTTTTTTTGTATTGAACCCATTTTTTGCATCAAAAGATTCAGGACGTGATATGGATAGCGTGGCCGTCATCGACTTTGAGACAACCGGAATGTCGCCAGATATGGGCGCACGCGTGACAGAAGTGGCGGTTGTCATCGTGTCGGATGGAAAAATCTCTGGCCGTTACCAAAGCTTGATGAAAACAGGTGCTTATATTCCCGCTTTTATCGAAGAGTTGACGGGAATCAGCAATGAAATGATCCGTCAGGCGCCACCGGCTGCACAAGTGATGAAGGAATTGGCCGAATTTGTCGGGGACACGCCGCTGGTGGCGCACAACGCCTCATTCGATAGCCGGTTTCTGGATGCCGAATGGTCGAGAGTGGGTCATCGTCGTGAGCAGGCATTCGCCTGTTCGATGTTGCTGGCAAGAAGGCTGTATCCTGATTCACCCAATCACAAACTGGGCACGCTGGTGAGATTTTTAGACTTACCTGATACGGCCCGGCATCACCGTGCGCTGGCCGATGCCGAAATGACCGCTCATCTGTGGTTGAAGATAGTATCCGATCTTAAAAACAGGCAGGGTCTTGATGTCGTCACGCACGAATTTTTGTGCACGCTGCAAAAAGTTCCCAAAGCGAAGCTGCCCGCTTACATTGAAAAGTTCAGGCGAACTGCGTGAAAACCGGCAAGACGGGTTGAGAAAACCGCCTGCGACATCAGTTACAATTACGTCTGTCTAACTTGCCGGAAAAGCCCATGCAACAGTTCACAATGATCCGCCCCGACGACTGGCATTTGCACCTGCGCGACGGGGCGCTGATGCAGTCGGTGCTGCCCGATACGGCGCGCCAGTTTGCCCGTGCCATCGTGATGCCAAATCTCAGGCCGCCTGTTACGACGATGGCTCAGGCGATGGAGTACCGGCAGCGAATTTTAGCCGCTGTCCCTCGCGGTGTGTCGTTTGAGCCTTTGATGACGCTGTATCTGACGGATAATACGAGCGCGGCGGAAATTGCTGAGGCGAAAGCCAGCGGTATCGTGCATGCCGTCAAACTGTATCCGGCGGGTGCGACGACTAATTCAGACGCCGGGGTGAGCGATATCCGTAAAACTTATGCCGCGCTGGAGGCGATGCAGCGTTGCGGTATGCCGCTTCTGGTGCACGGTGAGGTGACCGATAGCGCGATCGATATATTCGATCGCGAGGCGATCTTCATCGAGCGTGTGATGCAACCGCTGCTTTCCGATATGCCCGATCTGCGCGTGGTGTTTGAACATATTACCACTAAGGATGCGGCGCAGTTTGTCGCCAGCGCGCCCGATACCATCGCCGCGACGCTCACGCCGCAGCATCTGCTCTATAACCGTAACGCCATGCTGGCAGGCGGCATCCGTCCGCATTTTTATTGTCTGCCGATTTTAAAACGCGAGACGCACCGTGAGGCACTGGTTAAAGCGGCCACCAGCGGCAGCCCTAAATTTTTCTTAGGTACGGACAGCGCGCCGCATGCACAGCACACTAAAGAAACTGCTTGCGGTTGTGCCGGTTGTTACAGTGCCCATTCGGCAATTGAGTTGTATGTAGAAGCGTTTGAGGCTGCCGGTGCGCTGGATAAACTGGAAGGATTTGCCAGTTTTTACGGCGCCGATTACTACCGCCTGCCCCGCAACAACGATACCGTCACCTTGCGCCGAGAAGACTGGCAAGTGCCGGCCAGCGTAAGCTTTGGCGAGCATCGCCTGGTGCCGCTGAGAGCGGGCGAGACGATGAGCTGGAAGCTTATCGACATGGCGCAGGAAAACTAATATGACAACTTCTTCTTATCTGGAAACGACGCCGGTGGTTGGTTGCCGCGTCTATCTTCACCCTTCCTGTCAGGTGATCGGCGAAGTCACGATAGGCGAGGACAGTTCCGTTTGGTGTAATACGGTGCTGCGGGGCGATGTGAATCGTATTGTGATCGGTCGCGGTTCCAATGTGCAGGATCTGAGCATGCTTCATGTGTCTCACAAGACGGCGGATAAACCGGACGGCTCGCCGCTGATTATTGGCGATTATGTGACCATCGGACATTCTGTGATTCTGCACGGTTGCACTATCGGCAATGAATGTCTGATCGGCATGGGTTCGATCGTGATGGACGACGTGGTGATTCCCAATCAGGTGATGATCGGTGCTGGCAGTCTGGTCTCACCCGGCAAAGTGCTGGAGAGCGGCATGCTTTACATGGGGCGTCCTGCGAAAGCGGTGCGTGCGCTGACAGAAGCTGAACTCGCTCATTTGCACCACTCGGCTGAACACTATATTCAGGTGAAAAATAACTACCTGGCGGGTTCCCTCTCTTAAATTGAAAGAAAATATGACTAATCCGAAAGAAATATTGCGCGCCAAGGTGAATCTTGAGACGGCGCAAATGCCGTGGCGCGAGATGCAGCGCTATTTCGCCAGCGGGGCTGCTATTTTTGTCTCGCCTGAACTGGATCTGGTCGAGACGGCGTATCAGATGTCTGAGGACAATGCGCCTCTGATCAGTCAGTGGATGGCGGCAGGGCAGTTCGGCAAAGTCACGGATGAGCAGGCGCAAACGTGGTGGGACGCAGATGCTGTGCTGTGGGCGGTGGTAGTAAGCCCGTGGGTGCTGGTGCAACCGGCAGGTGACGATAACTAGCTAACATGATCGCCCTGTTTGCCTTGATTATCTTGGGCGAGCGTCCCGGTATCGGCGAATGACCGGGGATCTGCTGGTCACGGCAGGTATGCGGGTGCTGAGCATAGATAGGTGATTACACATGCAGCATCGTCCGTTCGCCATCGGCGTGACGCAGGCGGTGTGCGAGGGTGCGGGAAATCGCGGTGATCAGCAGAAAGGCCAGTTTTTTGTGATCTTCAGCCAGCTGGTTGAACTGCTCCAGCGGCAGGACGAACAGGTCGATATCGGTGTGGGCGATTGCATTGTCGCCGCGCGCATGATCATCCAGAAAAGCCAGTCCGCCGAAAAAATCGCCGCGTCCGAAGGTGGCGATGTGGTGCAGTTGCCGGCTCCCGCCTATCGGTGCCAGAATACGCACCACGCCGCGCCGTATCAGATACAGCTCTCTTTCCTGATCGCCTATGGAATAGATGGACTCTCCCGCTTTCACCGTTCTTTGCTCCATGCGCGCTTCGAGATCGGTGAGGGTTTCCACTTTTCTTCCCTGAAACAGATCCATATCCTGCAAATTCAGCGCAACTTCCGTTTCGGCTGCTAGTTCGATTTCACCGATCAGCCTGTCCTCTACCCATTCGATTGCAGATTCGATGGTCTGGAATACGCGCACTGCATCGGTTGCATCGATCAGCTCGGTCTGCTTGAAGAATTCCAGTAAGTTGCCGCCATTAGGCAGATGTTCGCGTACGTTGCTCATCAATAGCGGCATGCCGCGATCTCTCATCATGTCGCGTACTTGATTGAGCATGTGCGCGGCGGTGATATCGACCGACAGCACGCGTCTCAGGTCGAGAATGATGTAATCGCGAGTCTTGATTTCCGCTTCGAGCACGGAGTAAAGCTCATAAGTTGTGCCGAAAAACAGGCTGCCCTGCAGTTCGAAGATGACGGCTTTGTCACCTTTTTGTGCGATCAGTCGCATCTCGGTTTCCGGGCGATACCAGGTCGAGGAGCGTTGACTGACGAAGGTCTTGTGTCTTATCACTGAACCGCCGACCTGTTCTCTCAGGAACAGCAAAATGGACAGAGCGACACCGGCAGCAGAAGCGGCGATCAATCCCACCGTCAGTGCAAAGCCGATCACGACGGCGACGACAGCGAAATCGAAGACGGTCGCACGCGACTCCAGAAAATTCAGCGGCTTGGTGTCAATCATGCGCAGGCCAATTACAATTAATATGCCGGCGAGTGTGGCAACAGGAATCCAGGCGATAAAGTTGCTCAGCACCAGTGCGACGATCAGTACCAAAAGCCCCTCGATGATGCCGGAAACGCGGGTTTGCGCGCCGCTGGACAGATTGACCATGGTGGGGCCCATAATGCCCGCGCCGGGGATGCCGCCGATAGCGGAGGACGCGATATTGGCTAGGCCCTGTGCGAAGAGTTCCCGATTGGGATCATGGCGCGTGCGGGTCATCTGGTCGATGACGACGCAGGTCTTCAGTGTGTCGATGGACAAGAGTGCAGCCAGGGTCAGTGCGCTGCCCAACAGTGCGGCGACTTGCGATAGTTTCAGCTCTCCGATGTCGTACCAGCGTCCGATAATCGTGCCGATATAGCCTTCGCCTGATGCGCCGAGGGAACCTAATACCAGTGGATTACCGGTCAGTGTCATCATTGTTGCATCGGAGTTAGCCAGAACAAAGTAGGCGATGATGCCGGCTATAATGCCGAGTATTGTGCTTGGGATGGCTTTGGTAATTTTGGGCGCGAGCAGTGCAACCAGCACGGTTGCGGCACCGATGGCGATGCTGCGCGTATCCCACAGCGCGGGGTTGACGGCGGCACGCCACCACACGGTATTGGCTGAAGTGCCGACAAAACGGGGAATCTGGCTGCCGATGATGATGAGGCCTACGCCGCTCAGATATCCGCTTACCACGGTGTAGGGAATATAGCGGATCAGCCGGCCGACACCGAGAAAACCGATCAGTATTTGTATCAGTCCGGTCAGTATGCCGAGCACCGTCAGCATCAGGACGATGCTGGCCGGGGCAACGCCCTGATTGACCAGTTCGATGGCGAATGCGGACAACACCGCTGCGGCCGGTGCGCAAGGCGCGCTGATCAGCCGGTCGGTGCCGCCAAAAGTCGAGGCAATCAGCCCCAGTGCGGTAGCACCCAATATGCCGGCCAGTGCGCCGAAAACCGCGTACTGGGGGCTGATCGCCGAATAGATGGTGACGCCGAAGGCGACCGCTGCTGGCAGGGCGACCAGCGTTGAGGCCAGCCCGCCCCAGAAATCGCCGGGTACTTTTAGTTTGTCTGATAGCGTACTCATGATGGTCTTTACCCGGTTTAAGTGGGATTGCGCGCTTTTTACGGCTCTTTATTTTTTCATCGCCGCTTCAATTTGTGCACAAAGTGTCTTGAGAATTTTAATGCGTGCGAAATTTTTGTCGTTGGCTTCGACCAGTGTCCAGGGAGCGATCTCGGTGCTGGTTCTGTCTACCATGTCGCAGACCGCCTGCTCGTATTCAGTCCACTTTTCACGATTTCGCCAGTCATCAGGGGTGATTTTGAAGTGCTTGAAGGCGATGGCTTCGCGTTCTTTGAATCGTCTGAGTTGTTCTTCCTGACTGATGGTCAGCCAGAATTTGACCACCACGATGTTGTGCCGTACCAGTTGCGCTTCGAAATCGTTGATTTCGCTGTAGGCACGCATCCAGTCGGCCTCAGAGCAGTATTTTTCGACGCGTTCGACCAGTACCCGCCCATACCAGGAGCGATCGAAAATCGTCACTCTGCCGCGTCTGGGAATATGTCGCCAGAAGCGCCACAAGTAGGGTTGTGCGCGCTCTTCTTCCGTTGGTGCTGCCACCGGAATGACATTGTAGTAGCGTGAGTCGAGGGCGCCGGTAATGCGCCGGATCGCGCCGCCTTTGCCCGCTGCATCGTTGCCTTCGAACATTGCGATGACGGTGATTTTTTTGAACTTCGGATTACGCGTCAGCAAGGCGAGTTTGCCCTGATATTTTTCCAGTTCATCTTGATAGGTTTTTTTGTCGAGCTTCTGTTTCAAGTTGAGCGACTTGAGAAGATTCAGGTTGTCGATTGACGGCAGCGGCGGCGGTGCGGACACTTCAGATATTTTCTGGTTTGCGTCGTCGAGGCGTTTGCGGATGGCATCGAGGATAATTTTTCCGATGGTCAGGCTGCGGTAATGCGGATCGTAGCCCTCGATGATGGTCCAGGGCGCTTCGGCCGTGCTGGTGTGGCGGATCACACTCTCGCCTACCGTGCGGAATTTGTCGTATTTTTTATAGTGCTCCCAGTCGCGTTCGGTTACGCGCCAGCGGGTCTTCGGATCTTTTTCGAGCAATTTGAGGCGCTTTTCCTGTTTGTCGCGCGACAGGTGCATCCAGAATTTCAGGATTAGGGCGCCTTCATCAGCCAGCATCGTTTCGAGGCGTCGGGCGCGCTCCAGACTCTGGTCCAGATCCGCTGTCTTGCTAATTCCCTGTACCCGGTTGATGATGGGCCAGGTGTACCAGGAACCCAGAAAGATGCCGATCCGGCCTTTGGGTGGCAGCTCGCGCCAGAACCGCCACATCATCGGCCGATCGAGTTCTTCATCGGACGGATCGCCCATGCCGTGCGTCTGCAAGTAGCGCGGATCCATCCATTCGTTGAGCAGGTTGACGGTCTCACCCCGCCCCGCGCCATCGACTCCGCCGACCAGAATGATAACCGGAAATTTGGCAAGTTTTGCCATGTCCATCTGCGCATCGAGCAGGGCTGCGCGCAGCGGCGGCACTTCTCTGTCGTAAGTTTCTTTGTCTATCTTGTGACCGAGTTCAGCAGATTCAAACATGACAACCTCACAGGTGTGCGAATTATAAATAGTCCGGGGTGATGACCAGACGCAAGGTGGTGGCTGATGAGCTCTCGCGACGGGAAAGCCACCACAGGCCGCTTTTTTTGATGCGCAAGGATTCGTGCCCGCTGCCGAGCAGTTGGGCTGCGACGGATCCTAGCGTCGGTTGGTGTCCGATGATGAGCACCGTGCCGCCGGCATTGGGCCAGCGGGCGGCTTGCAACACGGCGTGCGGGGAGGCGTCCGGCGCGATGGAGGGTGCCGTGATGAAATCCTTGGTGAGTGCGGACGCCGTTTGCTGTGTACGTACAGCGGGGCTTACCAGTATGCGGGTGTCAACAGGTAAATGACGATGCAAAAATTCTGCCATTTGTGCTGCCTGTTTACGCCCCTTCTCGGTCAATTGACGTGCAAGATCGTTCGATCCCTCTTCCGCTTCGGCGTGACGCCATAAGATTATGTCCATCTGGGCTCCAAATATTACTGTTTACACCCGCAAAATATAGCGTATATACTGTATACACGCTATCTTAATCCAAGGAGAATCAAATGAATACAAAAAAATCAGACAAGGACGTTGCCGCTAAACCGGTTGCTGCTAAACCGCTCACTGCAGCTTCAAAGGTCAGCAAGCCGGTTGCCAAGGTTATCGCACCGGTCGTTAAGAAAGCTGAACCCGTTGCAGTGAAAGTTGCGAAGGAAGTAAAGAAAGTTCCGGAAGTGAAGGAAGTCAAAGCTGCTAAGGCGGTTAAAGAAGTTAAGGTTGCCAAAAAGCCTAAGCCAAAAGTCGTGCGCGACAGTTTTACGATGCCGCAAAGCGAATATCAGAAGATCGCCGATATCAAGGAAATTGGCCTGAAATCCGGGCTGCAGGTTAAGAAGAGTGAAGTGCTGCGCGCTGGCGTGCTGGCATTGTGTGCGATGAATGAAGCGCAGTTGATTGCAGCTTTGAGCGGTCTCGATAAAATCAAGACCGGTCGTCCGAACAAGCACTAACTACGCCGTTGTTTTGACTGTCGGGCTTGCGAGTAAGCTAAGCAATTCGTTTTGCGCGCACTTTTTAGCGGCTAAACGAGGTTGCTTATGGCGGTATTGGCCATTGCCATCCATATCCCAGGCCTGAGAGTTGTCCTGCAGATACGCTTTTAAGCCTTCATCGATCACGCGCTTTTTGAGCTTTTTGTCGAGGATAGGAAAACACACCTCGATGCGGCGGAAGAAGTTCCGGTCCATCCAGTCGGCAGACGCCAGATAGGTGTCGTGCGCTAGATCGTTGCGGAAATAGAAAATGCGGGTATGTTCCAGAAAGCGGCCGATGATGGAACGCACACGGATGTTTTCGGACAGGCCTGCCACACCCGGGCGCAGGGCACACACGCCGCGCACGATCAGATCAACTTTAACACCGGCTTGAGAGGCTTCGTAGAGTGCGGCGATGGTGTCAGGTTCGAGCAGCGCATTCATCTTGGCGATGATATGCGCCTTTTTGCCTTCTTTGGCCAGGCGCGTTTCGTTTTGTATCGCGCGCAACACTTCCGGATGCAGCGAAAAAGGGGACTGCCACAGGTGGTTAAGCGTGCGCGCGCGCCCCAGACTGGTCAGCTGGCTGAACACTTCGTTGGCATCGGCACAGATTTCTTCATCGCAGGTGAACAGGCCGAAATCGGTGTAAAGACGCGCGGTGCGCGGATGGTAGTTACCAGTGCCCAGATGCACGTAGCGTTTTAACTTACCTTCTTCGCGGCGCACCACCATCAGCATCTTGGCGTGGGTCTTGTGTCCGACAACGCCGTACACCACATGGGCGCCGACTTCTTCCAGACGGTTCGCCCAGTTGATATTCGCCTCTTCGTCGAAGCGGGCGAGCAATTCCACCACCACCGTGACTTCCTTGCCGCGCTGCGCCGCTGCGATGAGCGCCTCCATCAGCGCCGAATCCGCACCCGTGCGGTATACGGTTTGTTTGATGGCAACGACGGCTGGATCGCTGGCCGCCTGCTGGATGAAATCGATCACCGGTTTGAAAGACTGGTAAGGGTGGTGCAGCAGCACATCGCTCTTGCGGATCACCTTGAACATGTCCGCGCCCTTTTTTTGCAGGACGCCGGGAACGCCTGGCACAAATTCTGCAAATTTCAGGTCGGCGCGCTCGACCATGCCGGGAATTTCCATCAGGCGAACCAGATTGACCGGGCCGTGCACGCGATATAAATCAGCCGGCGTCAGTTTGAATTCTTTGAGCAATAAGGCTTCGATCTGTTCTGAGCAGTTGTCGGCAATTTCCAGACGTACCGCGTCACCAAAATGGCGCTGCGGTAATTCGCCTTGCAGACTCAGGCGCAAGTTTTTGACTTCTTCCTCATCGACAAACAGATTGCTGTTGCGCGTCACGCGGAACTGGAAGCAACCTAAGACTTCCATGCCGCTGAACAGTTCGCCGACATGGGCGTGCAGAATGGACGACAGGAAGACGAAGCCGTGCGGGCAG
Organism: Gallionellales bacterium GWA2_54_124; assembly: GCA_001801025.1. GTDB lineage: Bacteria > Pseudomonadota > Gammaproteobacteria > Burkholderiales > Gallionellaceae > Gallionella. The sequence continues at coordinate 96,027 of MGWO01000003.1, read as the reverse complement.
CCGCTGATTTCCGGCGGCAATAAAATCGTGCGCGGCAATACGCGTGGCGCTTGCACGATGGCGCGGGTCGAATTGCGACCAAATGCATCCTTGCCCTGCAACTCGACCGCAAAATTTAAGCTCTTGTTTAGTACGCGGGGAAACGGGTGGGCGGGATCGAGCCCGATCGGGGTGAGCACCGGCATGACTTCGCGGAAGAAGTACGCTTTTAGCCATTCCTGCTGCGCCTCGTTCCAGTGGGTACGGCGCAGAAACTTGATGCCCTGGGCTGCCAGTGCCGGCGTGATTTCAGTATTAAACAGGTGATACTGGTGTTCGATGAGCTGATGCGCCTGTTCGCGTACCAGCTTGAGGGTATGGTGCGCGCTCATGCCGTCCGCCCCGGTCGAAATTCCCCCCAGTTTGATTTGCTCCATCAGACCGGCCACGCGGATTTCGAAAAACTCGTCGAGATTGCTGCTGCCGATACACAGGTATTTCAAGCGCTCGAGCAGCGGAATCGCTGCATCTTCCGCCTGTGCGAGCACGCGCCGGTTGAATTCGAGCTGACCGAGTTCGCGGTTGAGAAATTGCTGCGGGGCGAATGTATTAGGCAAGTTGTTACACCTTATTTGGGCGGTACAAAACCTTCCGGCATTTGCGTACCTTGACCGAAGAAGTAGCTGTCCATTTGTGCGGCAAGATATTTGCGCGCTGCCAGATCAGCCAGATTCAGGCGATTTTCATTGACCAGCATGGTTTGGAATTTGATCCATCCGGCCCATGCTTCCTTGGAGACATTTTCAAAAATCCGCTGACCTAACGGACCCGGGTACGGCAGGCGGTCTAAGCCTTCGGCTTCGCGGCCCAGTTTTACGCATTGAACCATTCTTGTCATGTGATATCTCCGTGATAGTGATTATGTGACGTAATTATGACATTAAGATGACAGGCTGTCCGGCGGCTTACACCGACCAGCTGACGAGTCCGCTGTAGGAGGTTGCCAGCACGATCAGGCCGAAGGCGATGCGATACCAGGCAAAAATCGTGAAATCGTGGCGGCTGATGTAGCGCAGCAGGCCGCGCACCGCGATGAACGCGCTGATGAAGGAGGCGATGGAGCCTGCCAGAAAGATTCCCAGATCGTCGGCGTGAAACTGGTCGCGGTATTTGACGACTTCGTAGAGCGTGGCCATAGTGAGTGTAGGGATTGCCAGAAAGAACGAGAACTCGGTGGCGGCGCGTCGGGAAAGGCCGAAGAACAGGCCGCCGATGATGGTAGCACCCGAACGTGAGGTGCCGGGAATCAGCGCCAGCGCCTGCGCCAGTCCCATCTTCAGTGCATCACGCCAGTGCATTTCATCGACACTGCCGATCGATTCGGTGTGTGTGCGCTTCTCCGCCCACAGGATGATGAAACCGCCGATGATGAAGGCCAGCGCGACGGGTACGGGGGCGAACAGATGCGCCTTGATGGCTTTGCCGAACAGTAGTCCCAAAATCGCCAGTGGCAAAAAGGCGATAAACAGGTTCAGCGTGAAGCGCTGCGCCGCCTCATGTTTTTGCAACAAGCCTGTGGTGACCGATTGCAATTTTGCGCGGTATTCCCAGCACACGGCCAAAATTGCCGCAAACTGAATGACGATCTCGAATACCTTGCCGCGATCGTCGTTGAAATTGAGCAGGTCGCCGACCAGAATCAGGTGGCCGGTCGAGGAGACTGGCAAAAATTCGGTCAGGCCTTCGACGACGCCTAAGATGACCGCTTTGAGCAAAAGTATAATATCCATTGTTTTTCCCGCGTATGCGGGAATCCAGTAGTTGCAATCAGGTTTAACCCGCCGTCAAATCGTTGATCCGCTGATTGACCGCACAGCGCGCTTCATCGCTCATCTCCACCCAGCGGGTGATTTCATCGAATGTCCGCAAGCAGCTGCGGCATACGTCATCGCCCAAAACGGTCGTGCAATAGCCGACGCACGGGCTTTCTGCCGTGACCGGTTTGGTGGACGCAGACATCAGGATTTGCTGTAGAGCTGGCTGCCTTTGGTGACGAATTCGATGGATTTGACCTCCATGCCCTTTTCTAACGCCGCCTGTTCCGAGATGCCTTCTTTTGCCGCGAAGTCGCGTACATCCTGCGAGATTTTCATCGAGCAGAAATGCGGACCGCACATCGAGCAGAAGTGAGCGACCTTGGCGGACTCTTTCGGCAGTGTCTCGTCATGGAATTCACGCGCACGATCAGGATCCAAGCCCAGATTGAACTGGTCGTCCCAGCGGAATTCGAAACGCGCCTTGGACAGGGCGTTGTCGCGAACCTGTGCGCCCGGATGTCCCTTGGCAAGATCTGCCGCATGTGCTGCGATTTTGTAGGTGATGATGCCTTCTTTGACGTCCGCTTTGTTCGGCAAGCCTAAGTGTTCTTTAGGCGTGACGTAGCACAGCATGGCGGTACCGAACCAGCCTATCATCGCAGCTCCAATGGCGCTGGTGATGTGATCGTAGCCCGGCGCGATGTCCATGGTCAGAGGGCCTAAGGTGTAGAACGGCGCGTCGTTGCACCACTTGGCCTGCAAGTCCATGTTTTCCTTGATCATGTGCATAGGCACGTGGCCCGGGCCTTCGATCATGACCTGAACGTCGTGTTTCCATGCAACTTGGGTGAGTTCGCCCAAGGTCTTCAATTCGCCCAGTTGCGCTTCGTCGTTTGCATCGTAAATCGAACCGGGGCGCAGACCATCGCCTAAGCTGAAGGTCACGTCATAGGCCTTCATGATTTCGCAGATGTCTTCGAAATGGGTGTAGAGGAAGTTTTCTTTGTGGTGTGCCAGACACCACTTAGCCATGATGGAGCCGCCGCGCGACACGATGCCGGTCATGCGATTTGCCGTCATCGGCACATAGCGCAGCAAGACGCCTGCGTGAATGGTGAAATAATCCACCCCTTGTTCAGCCTGTTCGATCAGGGTGTCGCGGAAGATTTCCCAGGTCAGGTCTTCGGCTTTACCGTTGACCTTTTCCAGCGCCTGATAAATCGGCACGGTGCCGATCGGCACGGGAGAATTGCGCATGATCCATTCGCGCGTCTCGTGGATGTGTTTGCCGGTGGATAAATCCATTACCGTGTCGCCGCCCCAGCGAATCGCCCAGGTCATCTTTTCGACTTCTTCCTGGATGCTGGAACCCAATGCTGAATTGCCGATATTGGCGTTGATCTTGACCAGAAACTTGCGGCCGATGATCATCGGTTCGATTTCCGGATGGTTGATGTTGGCGGTGATGACCGCGCGGCCGGCAGCGACTTCATCGCGCACGAATTCAGGCGTGATTTTTTTTGGCATCGAATTGCCGAAATTTTCCCCGGGATGCTGGCGCAGCATCATCTCGTTCATGCCGTCGACTTTTTGATTTTCGCGAATCGCGATGTATTCCATTTCAGGCGTGATGATGCCCTGACGTGCGTAGTGCATCTGGGTGACATTCTTGCCCGGTTTGGCACGGCGCGGCGCGCGACTCAGGTTAAAACGCATCTCGGCGAGCTCCGGATCATCCAGGCGTTTCTGGCCGTAATCGGAAGTCAGTTTAGGTAACACTTCGGTGTCGTCGCGCTCGACGATCCATGCTTCGCGCATCAGTGCCAAGCCTGAGCGGATGTCGATTTTGACGGCAGGATCGGTATAGGGGCCTGAGCAATCGTAGACGTAAATCGGCGCATTGATTTCAGCGCCCATGCCATCGGGTGTGTCGGCTTGAGAGATTTCGCGCATCGGCACGCGGATATCCGGGCGGCTGCCTTCGACATAAATTTTGCGGGAATTGGGGAGCGGTTTGATCGCGGCGGCATCGACATGCGCGGCGTCAGCGGTGAATTTAGTGTTGGCGTTCATCTGATGTTCCTAAAAAGAAGGGAAGCATCGTGCTTCCCTACGACGGCATTATCCGTACAGGTTCAAAGGGTGTTTCTCACTTTGCTGAAAAAAACAGACAAAGACCCCCAGCGAGTCGTGCAAGTTACTGGAAAAGTAGGGGAAAAGCAACCCCGCGCATTGTAGTTGTGTTGAGCCGGACGGGGTGTGTTGTTATACTGGCAAAAATAATATCTAAACTCACCGGGATGGAGATCAAAATGCAGAATATGGAACAGGCACGCTTCAACATGATTGAACAGCAAATTCGCCCGTGTGACGTGTTGGAAGCGCGGATTCTCGAGTTGCTCCATCACGTCAGGCGTGAACAGTTCGTGCCTGAAGGAAAAAAAGCGATGGCCTTTATGGATATGGAAATTCCGTTAGGCTACGGCGTTTCGATGTGGCAGCCCAAGCTCGAAGCGCGTGTGTTGCAGGAGTTGCATCTCGGTCGTTCGGATAAAGTGCTGGAAGTCGGCACCGGCAGCGGTTATCTGACGGCGTTGCTTTCCGCCTTGACAGGTCACGTCACCTCGGTCGAAATCGAGGCTGAATTGAGTGAAGTTGCGCGCACCCATTTGCTGCACCGCGAAAATGTGACGCTGGCGGTCGGCGACGCATCGCATGGCTGGGGCAGCGAAAAATACGACGTGATCGTGTTGACGGGGTCGACGCCGGTGTTGCCGCTGGTGTTTCAAAGCAGTCTGAATGTCGGCGGACGTCTGTTTGCCATCGTTGGCGATGCGCCGGTCATGGAAGCCCGGCTGATCACGCGCGTTGCAGCGGATGTATTTGAAACGGTCAACATCATGGAAACGTCTGTCGCCGCGCTGAAAAATGCGCAACAACCTAAACGTTTTGTATTTTAATTTTTCAGAACCTGTGCGAGCTGTGACCCGATGAGCCAGATGAAGCTTGGGTCGCCGCTCGCACTTGTTTTGCTGGTAACGCTGGCGATCAAGTTTTATCTTGCCTGGCTGATTCCGCTGTCCGGTGATGAGGCTTATTTCGTCGTCTGGGCGCATCACCCCGATTTTGGTTATTACGATCACCCGCCCATGGCGGGCTGGTTTTTGCAGCTGATGTTGTTTCTGGGCAATTCTGAGGTCGTGTTGCGGTTGCCTGCGATTTTGCTCTCGACGCTGATCGGCATCGGCATTTACCGGTTGATCAGACCGTTCGACGAAACGCGTGCAGAGCTGGCCGCAATGCTGTATCTGGTCTCCCCGCTGAATGTGCTGAACGTGCTGGTCACGACAGACACCCCTTTGATTTTGTTCGCTTTCCTGTCGGCCTGGGCGCTCGCTCGTGCCTTGCAGAAAAATAGCCTGCGCTGGTACGCGTTAGCCGGCGCGCTGTTCGGCATGGCATTTTTGTCCAAATATTTCGCCGTGCTGCTGGGCCTGGCGTATCTGGCCTATTTTGTTTTTTCCGCTAAGTCGCTGCAAAAGACTAAAGGTTTCGCGCTGCTCTATCTTGCTGCGCTGCCGTTTGCGCTGGTTAATTTGTACTGGAACTACACCCATTGTTGGGACAACATCCTGTTCAATCTGTATAACCGCAACGAAAATGAGCATTTTTCGCCGGACAAGATCGCGACTTTCCTCGCGGTGCAGCTGTATCTGATGACGCCGCCGGTGATTTACTATGTGTTTAAACACCGTGCGCAATGGCGTGAAACATTACGTTACCCGGAGTTTCGCCTGTTTGCCTGGCTGTTCTGCCTTCCGCTCACTCTGTTTGCCTTGTTGTCGCTCAAGCGGGATATCGGTCTGCACTGGGTGCTGGCGTTCTACCCCTTCTTGTATGTGATGCTCGGCATGATGCTAAGCGGGCAGGCGCTGCGCTCGACCTTTAAATTCACCCTGTGGTTTACCGGCGCGCATCTGGCGGTTGTCGCGGTGATCGCTTTGATGCCGATGGAGAGCTGGAAGGGCACTAACCTGTACGACGGCATCGTGTTCATGTTCCGAAATGACGAGATCGTCGACAAGGTTCGCCCCTATGAACAGCAGGGCTTCGTGCTGTCATCGGACGGCTATACGTCGGCGGCGATCATCTCCTACCATTACGGCAAGAATTTTTCGGTGTTCGGCAGCGGGTCGACTTTTGCGCGGCAGGACGACATGCTGACCGATTTTCGTCAGTTGAACGGGCGCAATGTGCTGGTCGTTATCAAATCCGCGCCGGATCTGGCGTTGTATGCGCCTTATTTTAATCGTGTGGAGGTTGTGAAATTTGAGCTGCGCGGCGTGCCCTTCTATTTTGTGCTGGGCTATGATTTTGATTACCGTTCTTATAAAGAGAAGATATTGAGACCCATTTTGAGCCGGCACTATAAAATCCCGGAATTTTTACCGCATGCGCCGTGTTATTTCTGCGAAAAATATTTTCCGGAACAGGTGAACTAGATGGGAACTTTAACAACGGCGATCAGTGGCTGGGGGCGCTATCCGGTGCAGGTCTGCGAATTGGCGCGCCCCGAGCGTTATGCGGCGTTGCTCCCCGATACGGCAAGCTTAATCGTGCGCGGTCAGGGGCGCAGCTACGGGGATGCCTCGCTCAACGAAAACGGGCGCGTGTTGCTGACCGAACGCGTGAACCGGCTGCTTGAATTCGATACGGATCAGGGTATTCTGCGCGCGGAAGCGGGGGTGACGCTGGGCGAGATTTTGGCGGTCATCGTCCCCAAAGGCTGGTTTTTGCCGGTCACCCCGGGGACTAAATTTGTCTCGCTGGGCGGTTGCGTGGCAGCGGATGTGCACGGCAAGAATCACCACCATGACGGCGCCTTTGGCGATCATGTGCTGGCCATTGAACTGGTGCTGGCGGATGGCAGTCGCATGACCTGCTCGGCGGAGCAAAATGCGCTGCTGTTCTGGGCGACGGTCGGCGGGATGGGGCTGACCGGCATTATCGCCGAGGTGACGATTAAGCTCATCGCAATTCAAAATTCGCAGATGACGGTGCGGCACCATGCGGCAGCGAATCTCGAACAGTTATTCGCGCTGATGCAGAATCCTGCTATCGATGATCGTTACACCGTGGCGTGGATAGACAGCATGGCGACCGGTGCACAACTGGGGCGCGGCATTTTGATGTGCGGTCATCATGCGGAAGACGTGACGACCATACCGCAAGCAGCTTCTCAGCGTCGCATCCCGTTCGATTTTCCCGACTGGGCACTCAATTCAATCAGCATCGGCGCATTCAATTCGCAGTATTTTCGCCGCGAATCGGGCAAGCCCGAGGCCTTCGCGAGCGGCTGGGATGCGTATTTCTATCCCTTGGATGCGCTGGAAAACTGGAACCGGATGTACGGCAAGCGCGGTTTCGTGCAATACCAGTGTGTGATTCCGGATGCGGCGGCCTATGATGGGATGCAAAAATTGCTGCAAACGCTGTCAGCGAGTCGCCGGCCGTCGTTTCTGGCTGTGTTGAAACGCTTCGGCGCCGAAGGGCGCGGGCTGCTGTCCTTTCCGATGAAGGGTTACACGCTGGCGCTCGATTTGCCGATCCGCGACGCGGGGCTGTTTGATCTGTTGAACACGCTTGATGAAATCGTGCTGCACTACGGTGGCCGGGTTTATCTGGCTAAGGATGCGCGCTTATCAGCGGAGACCTTTGCCTTGATGTATCCGCGCTATCAGGAATGGCGGGCCGTAAAAAATTCGGTTGATCCTGAGCAGCGCTTTAGTTCCAGCCTGTCACGGCGTCTGGGCATTACGGCGGAGGACAGATGAGCGAATGCATACTGATACTGGGGGCGACCTCCGCCATTGCGCGCGGAGTCGCGGCCGCTTTTGCCGCGCGGGGCGATAACCTGTACCTGGCGTCCCGTGACGAGGACGAATTGCGGCGCAGTGCCGCCGACCTTCAATTGCGCTATGGGGTGACGGTGCATTATCGTGTGTTCGACGCGGAAGCGACCGAAACACACGAGGCCTTCTTTAATGCGGTGCTGGCAGACACGCCCGATTTGTCGGGTGTCGTGCTGGCTTTTGGCTATCTGGGCAATCAGCTGGCGGCGCGCGATTTTGCCGTGGCCGCTAAAGTCATCGCCAGCAATTTTACCGGTGCGGTCTCAATCCTGAGCCTGTGTGCGAATTATTTTGAGCCCTTGCAGCGCGGTTTTATCATCGGTATTTCTTCGGTGGCAGGAGATCGCGGCCGGCAGAGCAATTATGTGTACGGTGCGGCCAAGGGGGCGCTCAGTCTTTACCTGCAGGGGCTGCGTAACCGGCTTTATCCTCACGGGGTACGCGTCATCACCGTGAAGCCCGGTTTCGTGGATACGGCGATGACCTATGGTTTGCCCGGCTTGTTTCTGGTCGCCACCCCGCAGCAGATCGGTCAGCGCATCGTCGCGACCCTGGGGAAACCGGCCGACGTGGTGTATCTGCCGGGATTTTGGCGCTATATCATGCTGATCATCAAGCATATTCCCGAGGCTGTCTTTAAACGGATGAAGATGTGAGTCAGCGCGAGGTCGTAGCGGCATTCGATTTCGACGGCACGTTAACGCGTCGCGATACGCTGTTGCCTTTTTTGCTGCATACGCTGGGTGTGCGGGCGGTGATGATTCAGGCGGTGCGTTTATCTCGCACGCTGGCCGCCCACGCTTTTGGGTTGATTGATAACGGCATTGCGAAGGAGCGGGTATTTGTCGCGTGCCTAGAGGGAAAAAATATCGAGGCGTTGCAACAGGAGGCCGATGTGTTCGCCGCTCAGGTGGTGCCCGGATTGTTGCGGCCGGAGGCGATGCGGCGGTTTGCGTGGCACAAACAGCAGGGGCATCGCTGTGTGGTGATTAGCGCCTCGCTTGAGTTATACGTCAGGCCTTGGGCGACAAACGCGGGCTTTGATGAGGTGATCGCCACGCAACTCGAAATTCGCGATGATCGCACCCTGACCGGCCGGATGTCGGGGGTAAACTGTTTTGGCGCAGAAAAGGTCAGGCGGCTTAACGCGTTGCTGGGTGAGCGCAGCGTGTATACCTTGTACGCCTACGGCGACAGTCGGGGCGATCGCGAATTGCTGGCGGGCGCGGATTTCTCCTTTTACCGGCAATTTCCGGAATCGAGCTGATGAAAAAATTATTATCGCTGTTGCGTTTGATGCGCCCCTATCAGTGGGTGAAAAATACCTTTGTGTTTGCCGGCCTGCTGTTCGGCCATGCGTGGCATGATCAGGCGGCAGTGATGCAGGTCGTGATGGCCTTCGCGGCCTTTTGTCTGGTGTCCAGTGCGATCTATACGCTCAACGATCTGGTCGATGTGGAGCAGGACAAACAGCATCCGAAGAAGCGGTTACGACCGCTGGCCTCAGGTGAGGTATCGGTGTTCGCCGCCATCCTGCTCGCCGTATTGCTGGGAACCGCGGGGCTGCTGCTGGCGTATCTCGCCTCCCCCGTCGTGCTGCTGATACTGGCAGGCTATGCGCTGATGAACATTGCCTATTCGTTGCGGCTCAAGCATGTGGTGATATTGGATGTGTTCATCATCGCCACGGGATTCATGTTGCGCCTGCTCGCCGGCACGCTCGGGGTGGGCATTCCGCCGTCGCAATGGCTGCTGCTGTGCGGTCTGATGGTGACGCTGTTTCTGGGTTTTGCCAAACGCCGCGCGGAGATCATCGCGCTGACCGAAGACAAGGCCGCGCATCGCCGGGTGCTGGCGCATTACAGTCCGGTGCTGCTGGACAAGATGATCGGCATCACCGCCTCGGGCGTGATTATGAGCTATAGCCTGTACACCATGAACGCGGACACGATCCGCATCCACGGCACGAATAATCTGATCTACACCGTGCCGTTTGTCATGTACGGCATGTTCCGTTACATCTACCTGCTGCATCACCAGAGCCGCGGGGGCGACCCGTCGCATGATCTGGTGCGCGATCCCCACCTGTTTATTTCGCTGGGCGCCTGGCTGCTCGCGACAATGCTGCTGATCTCATGACGGGCGCCGTGTTGTCAGGCTGGCGATTTCGCGCGCTATTGCTGGTGATTTTGCTGAGTGCCATAGGCTATCTGGCTTTTTCGCTGTGGGGCGGTTGGCACGAAGTGGTGGCGGCGATCGTGCGGGTCGGATTGACGGGCATCGCCATTGCGCTGCTGCTTTCGCTGGTCAACTACGGTGTGCGTTTTGTGCGCTGGCAAAAATTTTTAGGGGTACTGGGTCACCGGGTGCATACGCCGGAGAGTCTGCGTATCTACATTGCGGGCTTTGGCCTGACGATCCTGCCGGGTAAGGCGGGTGAGGCGATACGCAGCGTATTTTTGAAAAAGCACGGCGTGCCCTATCCTGAGAGTTTGGCCGCCTTTTTTTCTGAGCATTTATCTAATTTAATCAGCATGTTGCTGCTAGTCGCAATCGGCATGGCGATTTATCCCAAGGCGGGGCCTGTCGTGCTGATCCTGGCCGTGCTGATTATTGTTATTCTGCTGGTGCTCCAGCAGGCACGCTGGCTGGAAGTGCTCAAATCTTTCGCGCAGCGGCGACTGCCTGCTCGGTTGGGCAATCTTGCCGGGCATGCTGTTGATGTCGTGCTGCATTCGCGGCACTGTTTTAGTCTGCCGATGCTGTTGTATGGCATCGCGCTGGGGCTGGTGGCGTGGGGTGCGGAAGGGCTGGCGTTTTATTACATCATGCATTGGTTGGGTAGTGATTTGTCGCTTCAGGTCGCGCTGTTCATCTATGTGTTTTCCATGCTGATTGGCGCGCTCAGCTTTCTGCCGGGGGGCTTGGGTGGCGCGGAAGCGACCATGGTTGCGCTGTTGATGTTAAACAGTGTCGCGCAACCGCAGGCGGTGGCGGCAACCGTGCTGATTCGGCTTGCGACGCTGTGGTTCGCAGTGGCGCTGGGCGTCATTGCGCTGTCGATGTCCGAGCGCCGTTTGAAAAATCGTTGAGGGTATTGTGCCGGCGGTGAATGCTTGGTACTGTTGGCGGCACTTCAAGTATTGTTTGCGCATTAGGGCGGCAAGCGATAATATTAGCAAAATCTAATAAACTATGCGCGAATCCGATGAAAACTAAGCTATTCACCTCACGTCTGGCACTGGCGATTGTCCTCGGTGCTCCTCTCTGTGCGCAGGCCGCCGACTTGCTCGACACCTTTCGCAGCGCGCAAAGCAACGATCCGGTGTTTGCCGCGGCGCGCGCCGCGCAACAGGCGGGACAGGAAAAATTGCCGCAAGGCCGTGCCCTGCTGATGCCGAGCGTCAATCTGTCGGCCAACAGCACCTTTAATGATTTAACGACGCAGTACAAGGGGGCGACCCTGTTTCCCGGCGGCAATCAGCGCTACAACTCCCATGGTTACGGCGTGACGCTGGTGCAGCCCCTGCTCCGTCAGCAAAATTGGCTGGCCTATAGCGAATCAGAACTGCAGGTCGCACAAAGTGAGGCGCAATTTAAAGTGGCCGAGCAGGACCTGCTGCTGCGCACCGCTCAAGCCTACTTCGATGTGTTGATCGCGCAGGACAGTGTGCAGTTGGCCGAGGCGCAAAAAACGGCGATTTCCGAGCAGCTGGCGCAGGCCAAACGCAATTTCGAAGTCGGCAGCGCGACCATCACCGATACCCACGAGGCGCAGGCGCGTTTCGATCTGACTTCCTCGCAACAAATTGCCGCGCAGAACAATCTGGAAATCAAGCGCAGCGCGTTGCAGCAGCTGATCAATGCGCAGCCCAAGGAGCTTAAATCCTTAGGCAAACAATTCAGTCTGGATGCACCGCAACCTGCCGATATGGAAAAATGGGTGGGCGATGCTCAGATTAACAGTCCGCAGATCGCCATCGCGCAGGCCGGCGCTCAGCTTGCCGAAAAGGAAGTCGCGAGAAATCGCGGCGGTCATTATCCGACGATGGATCTGGTGGCGAACTATTCTAAAAACTTTGCGAACGGCAGCAGTTTCGGCGTCGGCAGCGACAGCGTCAATAAGAGCGTCGGCGTGCAGCTGAATTTGCCGATCTTTCAGGGCGGCGCAACCAACTCGAAGTGGCGCGAAGCGAATGCGAATAGCGAACGGGCGCGGCAGGAGCTGGAAAACGCGCGCCGCAGCGTCGCATCGCAAACCCGTCAGGCGTATCTGGGGGTCGTGAGCGGTATCGCGCAGGTTCAAGCGCTGCAACAGGCGCTCACCTCCAGTGAAAGCGTGCTTGAGGCCAGTCGTCTGGGGCAGGAAGTGGGCGTTCGTACCAATCTTGATGTGCTCAACGCCCAGCAGCAGCTGTATTCGACCCGCCGTGATCTCTATCAGGCCGAATACAACTACCTTCTTAGTCAACTGCGCCTGAAAGCGGCAGTCGGATCGCTGGGCGAAGCGGTATTGATCAAGGTCAACGGGGCGCTGAAGTAAGCTCACAGCTTGACACCACATCCTCCGGGCTGTTTAATGCGAGCTGTTCACTGAATGAACGCACTGCATGTTCGACGATACCACCAGTTACGGATTGCTCAAGACATTGGCCGATGAGCCCAACCTTTCCCAGAGAGATTTGGCGAAGCGGTTGGGTGTTAGTCTTGGCAAGGTAAATTTTTGCTTGAATGCGTTGATCGCTAAGGGCTGCTTGAAAGCAGAGAATTTTCGTAACAGCGACAATAAACTAGCCTATGTTTACCTGCTGACACCACAGGGTGTAGAGCAAAAGGCGCACTTAACTGTAGAGTTTCTGCAAATCAAGATTCGGGAATACGAGCGATTGCGGGTAGAAATTGCAGAACTAAGGCAGAGCGTTGAGCAGCATGGCGCTACAAAAATTAAAATCAATGAGCGTGAGGGTGTTCCTGCATGAGTTCGGCAAATAAAGTTGCACTGATCACTGGGGTTACCGGTCAGGACGGTTCGTATCTGGCTGAATTTCTCCTTGAAAAAGGCTACGAGGTTCACGGGGTCAAGCGCCGTGCCTCGTCGTTCAATACCCAGCGGATAGATCATATTTTTGAAGACCCCCACATTAAAAATGTGCGCTTCAAATTGCATTACGGTGATCTTTCCGACAGCTCTAATCTCACACGTATCCTGCAGGAAGTGCAGCCCGATGAGGTTTACAACCTGGGTGCGCAATCGCATGTGGCGGTGAGTTTCGAGTCGCCCGAATACACGGCGGATGTCGACGGCATGGGCACATTGCGCATACTGGAGGCGATCCGTTTGCTGGGTCTGGAGAAGAAGACGCGTTTTTATCAGGCGTCCACTTCCGAACTCTACGGCTTGGTGCAGGAAACGCCACAAAAGGAAACTACACCGTTTTATCCGCGCAGCCCGTATGCGGTGGCGAAACTGTATGCGTACTGGATCACGGTGAATTACCGCGAAGCGTATGGTATGTACGCCTGCAACGGTATCCTGTTTAACCACGAATCTCCGCGTCGCGGCGAGACGTTTGTGACGCGTAAAATTACGCGCGGTCTGGCGAATATCGCGCAGGGTCTGGAAGCTTGTCTGTACATGGGCAATATCGACTCGCTACGTGACTGGGGTCATGCAAAAGATTACGTGCGCATGCAGTGGATGATGTTGCAACAGGAGAAGCCGGAAGATTTCGTGATTGCGACCGGCGTGCAGTATTCGGTGCGCCAGTTTATTACTTGGTCGGCTGCGGAGTTGGGCCTTACCCTTGAATTTGCCGGTACAGGTGTCGATGAAGTGGCGACGGTGGTCGCGATCGGAGGAGATAAGGCCCCTGCATTAAAGGTGGGGGACGTGGTTATGCGCATTGATCCTCGCTATTTCCGTCCCGCTGAGGTTGAGACCCTACTGGGTGATCCGACCAAGGCTAAAGAAAAATTGGGCTGGGTGCCGGAGATCACCGTGCAGCAAATGTGCGCTGAAATGGCCGCACACGATCTGGAAGATGCGCGCCGTCATGCCTTGTTAAAGAAACACGGCTATTCAACTTCAACGCCCAAAGAATAATAGCTGCCTACGCGATGAATAAATTGAAAATTTTATTGACCGGTGGTGGCGGGATGGTCGGGCGTAACCTGCTTGATCATCCGGGTATTGGTGAGTTTGATGTTCTCGCTCCAGCTAGCCGTGAATTGAATTTGCTCGACTTCGATGCCGTGCAAGCCTATTTGCTTAAAACTAAGCCCGATATGGTGATCCATGCAGCAGGCAAGGTGGGGGGTATTCAGGCCAATATGCGCGAACCGGTTGGTTTCTTGATGGACAACCTCGACATGGGGCGCAACATTGTCTGGGCTGCGCATCAGGCAGGGATTAAACGCCTGATCAATCTGGGCAGTTCTTGCATGTATCCGCGTAACCACTCGGAGCCGTTGTCAGAAGAAATGGTATTGAAGGGGGAGCTGGAGCCGACCAATGAAGGTTACGCCCTAGCTAAAGTGGTGACCGCACGGTTGTGTGAATACATCATGCGCGAGGATGCGAGCTTCCAGTACAAGACACTCATTCCGTGTAATCTCTACGGCTGTCATGATAAGTTCGATCCTGCGCATTCGCATCTGATTCCGGCCATTATTCATAAAGTTTATCAGGCTAAACAGGCCGGACAGACATCAGTTGAGATATGGGGTGATGGAACAGCGCGGCGTGAATTTATGTATGCAGGCGACTTAGCCGATGCGATGGTTCGCGCGATCAAGGAATTCGATTCGTTGCCGGCTTTGATGAATATCGGACTGGGGTATGATTACACCATCAACGAATACTATCAGGCTGCAGCCGATGTGATAGGCTACACGGGCGGATTTTCACATGAACTCAGTAAGCCAGTCGGAATGGCGCGAAAATTAGTCAATGTGGAACGGCAAAAAGCGTGGGGCTGGGAAGCGCAGCGCAGCTTGGGCGAAGGAATTGAAAAAACCTACAGCTTTTATTTGAAGGAGCTTTTGCAATGAGTTTCAAGTTTCCTTTGGCCACTGCTACCTGGGGGCAAGAAGAGCAGGATGCGATGCAACGCGTGATCTCATCCGGCATGTACACCATGGGTGCAAACGTGCAGGCCTTTGAGCGTGATTTCGCGCAGTATGTCGGCAGTAAGCATTGTGTAATGGTGAACTCTGGTTCGTCGGCGATTTTGCTGATGGTGGCTGCCCTGTTTTACACCAAGAATCCTGCGCTGAAACTGCAGCGCGGTGATGAGGTGATTGTGCCGGCTGTATCGTGGAGCACCACTTACTATCCGTTGTATCAATATGGCTTGAAGATCAAGTTTGTGGATATCGATCTGAATACCTTGAATTACGATCTCGACCAACTCGAGCAGGCCGTTACAGATAAAACGCGTGCGATCATGGCGGTGAACCTGCTGGGCAATCCGAATGATTTCGGGCGCATTCAACAAATCATCGGCGAACGCAACATCGTTTTGATGGAAGACAACTGTGAGTCTATGGGTGCCAAATATCATGGCAAGCATGCTGGCACGTTTGGTGTAATGGGTGGCTACAGCACCTTCTTCAGTCATCATATTTCGACTATGGAAGGCGGCATGATCGTTACCGATGACGAAGAACTATATCAAATTTTGTTGTCGCTGCGTGCGCACGGTTGGACGCGCAACCTGCCCAAGCAGAATTTGGTTTGCAGCGATAAAAGCGATGATCCATTTGAGGAGTCGTTCCGTTTTGTATTGCCTGGATACAACGTTCGCCCACTGGAAATGGAGGGGGCGTTGGGGATTGAGCAGGTAAAACGCTTACCGATGCTGATTGAAGAGCGTCGCAAGAACGGGAAAATGCTGCAAGCCGCGCTGGCGAATCATCCCGATCTCATTATTCAACAGGAAATTGGTGAAAGCAGCTGGTTCGGTTTCAGTCTGGTCATTCGTCCTGGCAGTAAACTGACGCGTAAAGCGCTGGTAATCAAGCTAAATGAGCTGGGATTCGAGTGCCGTCCTATCGTAGCGGGTAATTTCGCTAAAAATGAAGTGGTCAAATATTTTGATTCGGAAGTGCATGGCATTTTGAAAAACGCCGAGCATATCGACCAGAATGGATTATTTGTGGGAAATCATCACTATCCATTGCCGGAAGCGATAGCAGCCCTTTCATGTCTGCGGGGATCAATATAATGAAAGCCGTTATTCTTGCGGGGGGGTTAGGAACGCGCATCAGCGAAGAAACCTCCTTACGACCGAAGCCGATGATAGAAATTGGTGGACGACCAATTCTCTGGCACATTATGAAAATGTATTCTGCTCATGGAATAAATGATTTCGTGGTGTGCTGTGGATACAAGGGTTATGTGATCAAGGAATACTTCGCTAATTACTTTTTGCACATGTCAGATGTCACTTTTGATATGCATAATAATCAGATGGAAGTGCATCAGCGCAATGCTGAGCCATGGCGTGTGACGCTGGTAGATACAGGCGAAAACAGCATGACGGGTGGTCGTCTGAAGCGTGTGGCCGAATATGTTAAAGACGAGGAGGCATTTTGCTTTACTTATGGAGATGGTGTTTCTGACGTCAATATCACAGCTCAACTGGCATTTCACAAAATGCACGGTAAGCTTGCGACTGTTACTGCGGTCCAGCCTCCCGGGCGATACGGTGCGTTGGATCTGAACGGAAAACTGGTACGCGGCTTTATCGAAAAGCCGCAAGGTGATGGCGGGTGGATAAACGGAGGGTTTTTCGTATTGTCGCCGAGCTGTATAAACTTGATCGCAGATGATCGCACTTCGTGGGAAGGAGAGCCGCTGAGCAATCTGGCGGCCCAAGGAGAGCTGATGGCCTACGAACATAGTGGGTTCTGGCAACCCATGGATACGCTGCGAGACAAGAATCACTTGGAAGAGCTCTGGCAATCAGGGCGCGCACCCTGGAAGGTGTGGAAGTGAATCCGGATTTTTGGAGCGGCAAGCGTGTTTTTTTGACTGGGCATACCGGTTTTAAGGGCGGTTGGCTGTCGCTGTGGCTGCAAGCAATGGGCGCAGAAGTGCATGGATATGCGCTCAATCCGCCGACCGATACTAACCTGTTCACTGTTGCAAAGGTGGAAAAGGGGATGGCAAGCAGTGTCATCGCAGATATTCGCGATGCTCATCATTTGAAGCGGACAATGCAGTCCGCCAGCCCGGAGATCGTGTTTCATCTGGCCGCGCAACCTTTGGTGCGCTACTCCTACGCACAGCCTGCAGAAACCTATGAAGTCAACGTGATGGGAACAGTGAATCTGCTCGAAGCGGTGCGCGCAACGTCCAGTGTCAAGGCGGTAGTGAATATTACCACCGACAAGTGCTATGAAAATCGTGAATGGGTGTGGGGTTATCGCGAAAACGAGGCGATGGGCGGATTCGATCCGTATTCCAGCAGCAAGGGCTGCGCGGAGTTGGTGACATCGGCTTATCGGCAGTCATTTTTGCAGACGGCAGGTATTGCATTGGCTTCAGCTCGTGCTGGTAACGTTATCGGTGGTGGCGACTGGGCCGAAGATCGACTCATCCCGGATTTTTTGCGTGCAATGGATGCTTGTGAGACCTTAAAAATTCGTTCACCGCAATCCACCCGCCCATGGCAACATGTGCTGGAGCCCCTGTCGGGTTATTTGACGCTGGCGGAACGACTTTATACCGAGGGGATGCCGTTTGCAGAAGCATGGAATTTCGGACCAAAAGATGAGGATGCGCGTCCGGTTGGGTGGATTGTTGAACGGATGGCCGAAATGCGTAAAGATGTAATATGGCAATGCGACGAATCACTACAACCGCATGAAGCGAATTATTTGAAATTAGATAGCAGTAAGGCGAATAGCCTGTTAAATTGGCAACCATGCTGGAGGCTTAAAACTGCTTTGCAAAAAACAATGGCATGGCATGATGCGTGGCGAAACGGGGCAGATATGCGATCTGTTACGTTAGCACAAATTGCTGATTACCAATTTTGAACTGGGTGTTTTTTCTATGAAGTTTCAATCAATACCGCTAGAGGGTGCATTTTTAGTGTCACTTGAAAAGCGTTGTGATGAACGAGGTGTTTTTGCGCGTACTTATTGCAAGAATGAGTTCGCCGCGCACGGAATTGCTGTCGATATCATGCAAAGCAATATAAGCACCAATAAGTGCGCGGGAATTGTACGAGGCATGCACTTTCAACGTGCCCCGCATGCCGAAGTTAAACTAGTCCGCTGCATCCACGGCGCAATTTTCGATGTCATTGTAGATATTCGGAAAAATTCACTGACTTATGGGCAGTGGTACGGCGTCGAGCTTAGCGAAGACAATGGCTTGATGATAGTTGTTCCTGAGGGATTCGCACATGGTTATCAAGCCCTATCCGATGGCGCAACAGCATTTTATATGGTCTCGACGGTATATGCGCCTGAAGCGGAAGGAGGGCTTAGATATGATGATCCTGCGCTGGGAATTAAGTGGCCTTTACCTGTCACCGAGGTGTCAGACAAAGATAGACAGTGGGCATTGCTATCAGTTGATAAACTTAACACGAAGCAAGGTTCATGATGTCTAAAATTCTCATCACCGGGTGTTCCGGATTTATTGGTAGCCGAGTTGCCATTCGTGCAAAGCAAGATGGATATGAAGTTATTGCTAGTTCTAGAAAATCATCGGACACCCTTGAGCAAGAGTTAGGGATGCCAATTATAGCGCTGGATGTTCTTAAACCAATTTTGCAGGGCAATGACAGCGCCCACATTGATGCCATCATTCATTGTGCGACAGCTAATGATGTTTTGTCACGAGACTTTGAGGCAGGTGTTAACCTATCTGTTTATGGAACTCGAAATATTTTGGAGTTCGCAGTGAAGCGAGGAGTTAAGCGAATAATATTCGTTTCAACGTTGCAAGTTTATGGTACCGAACTAATCGGGGAAATATCCGAGGATACCCCTGTTTGTTGCCAGTCACCGTATGCACTCAATCATTTTTTTGGCGAAGAATTATGTCGAATGTATGCGCGAACCCACGGTCTTGATGTCGTTTTACTGAGACCATCTAATGTTTATGGAATCCCCGATGTGTCAACCGTGCGTAGGGATACTCTTGTTCCTATGTGTTTTGTGAAGGAGGCCATTCAAACTGGCACATTAACTCTACGTTCTTCCGGTCGACAGCAGCGAAATTTTATTTCAACTAATGAGGTGGCGAATGTGTGCCTCCATCTCTTAAGTGATTTTCCTCAAGGATGCGAGGTTGTCAACCTGGGCTCCAGTTGGTTAAGTAGTATTCGTGATATTGCTGAAATAACAAAGCAGATATACTTGGCGCGCTATGGTGAGACCCTTCAAGTGAATATTTTGTCGGATGAACCGAAGGAGGGAAATTTGTTTACGATAGCATCAAGAGTCGCGTCTGTGCGGCCGTTACCAGATGAATCGCGTCAAACCATGATTAATGTAATTACACAGCTTTTCGACAACAACAACTTTCAAAAGGAAATGATTTATGCCAACAACTGACCCCGTAGCACAATTCTATTCAGAGCGAGCAGCGGATATTGAAGCAATGGGGCGAGACGAAGAACTTCGCCGTAAATCGCTAGATTGGATGCTTCATGCAGATCGTTATAAATACACCTATAACTTTACATGGATGGGGCGCCCCATTATTAAATTCCCAAGCGATATCGTTATTCAGCAAGAACTCATGTGGAACCTCAAGCCGGATCTTGTCATTGAGACAGGGATCGCTCACGGTGGATCCATTATATTTACGGCGTCCATGATGGAAATGATGGGTATCAATGGTGAAGTGGTTGGTATTGATGTCGACATTCGACAGCACAATCGTAAGCTAATTGAAGATCATCCAATGGCAAAACGAATTACGATGTACGAGGGCAGCTCAACTAGCGCAGAAGTTGTCGAATTGGTTCGGAAGCACACCATCGGAAAAAAATGCGTCATGGTCATACTGGATTCCCTGCATAGCCATGAGCATGTATATAACGAATTGAAAGCATACGCACCAATGGTAACAGTAGGTTCTTATTGCGTACTGCCAGATACCTTCATTGAATTTTTCCCCAAGGGATATTTCTCACATAATCGCCCATGGGACGTGGGCGACAACCCATACACAGGAATGAAACAGTACTTGGGTGAAACCGATATGTTTGAAACCGATCACAGCCTGACCAATAAGGCCATGATCACGGAAACAATAGATGGATATCTTCGTCGCGTGAAATAGTGAATTAAGGGCTGTTGCAAGTATTGCTGGCTAAAAGAACACGGTGTCTAGCATTAGGCACATCTAGATAATTTGAAGTTGAGCGGTAAGAGAAACGATAGGAATTAAAATGGAAGAAAACAGACAAATATATCCGGAACAATTCAAGTTTCAGATACAGTCCATTAAAGAAAAATATCCGCAAGCCTTCTTACCTAGTGATGCTCGAAGTGGATTACCGCAGGCGATTATCGGGATAGGCGCACTTACTCACGACACATCAGCAGCCCTTGTTTCGCTGGAAACGGGGAAAGTAATTTACGCAGTGGCAGAAGAAAGGCTCTCGAACGTTAAACACGACAGTCGATTTCCTATAGGTGCGATCGAGCAGTGCTGTCAGGCGGCAGAAAAAGAAGGATTCACAATTAGCCAGGTTGCGGTAAATTTCCATGCTGTAGAGTTCATCACCAAGACATTGAAGAACGAAATATCGGTGATATTGAATGATGCATCTCGCTCAGAGGGGCTATTTGCCAAAGTCATTGATATGTTTGACGGAGCTGATTCGTATTGCATTGGAGAGAGAAATCAAACTTCAACGAAAATTGAAGAAGAATTGCGCAATTATCACGTAACAAAAGAAGAAGCTAGGCAGTTAATTCCGAGGCTAACTTGGTACTTTAATGCTGCCATCAAATACCAAAAGATTGGGAACATTATTTCCGAGTTGTTCAATGGGTTGCCGGTGACATTTATAAACCATCATGAATGCCACGCCGCGTCAGCATTCTTTGATTCTGGGTTCAAGGATGCAACGGTCTTGGTGATAGATGGACATGGCGAAGCTGATACTGTGAGTATTTATAAGGGTGACTCCAAAGGCCTAACTTTAGTTTCGCAAAGTACATGGCCTCATAGTGCCGGGGCGTTCTATCTTGCTGCCACACGACACCTGGGGTTCGATCACGGGGACGAATACAAGGTCATGGGTATGGCGGCTTATGGACAGCCAAAATTATTTTCAGAGCTAGCCGGAATGATGGACGTTGGAGAAGATGCTGTCCTTAGATTGGTGCAAAACGAGTATTTCGTTAGGCGCGATGTAGCGAAAACAGGGCATACCAGGTTTCACTTTACGGAGGCAATGGGGCATCTGATTGCTGCAAGGAAAAGCGATGAACCTTTCGAGCAGAAGCACTTTGATTTTGCGGCGACAGTACAAAAGATTACTGAAGATATCGGAGTTCGTTTAGCTCAAAGGGCGGTAGAGCTAACTGGAGAGCGCAATATCGCAATTGCCGGTGGTGTAGGTTTGAACGGGCTAATGAATGAAGCCATTAGAAGCTCGGGCTCCTGTGATGAAATATTTATTTATCCGGCGGCATCAGATGATGGCACTAGCGTCGGTGCTGCACATGCGTATATTTTACGAAGCAAAGATATAATCAAAAAACCAAATCGGCTGCGTTCATGCTATTTCGGCCACAATGCAACAGACGAAGAAATCAAGAATGCTTTAAATGCAGCCAAAGTGAAGTTCTCTTCTCCTGATTCAATTAACAAGGCGATTGCGCTAGCGCTAGCGGATGGAAAAATTGTTGCACGGTACAACGGCCCAGCAGAGTTTGGGCCTCGCGCACTGGGAAATCGCTCGATTTTGGCGAACCCAGCCAAGAAGGATATGAAAGATATCCTTAACTTGCGCGTAAAACACCGGGAAGAATTTCGCCCGTTTGCTCCAGCTTGTTTGCGGGAAAAAGTTGACAACTATTTTGAGATAAATACCGAATCTCCATTTATGTTGCTAATTGCCAAAGCTAAGAAAAGTGCGCACAAACTTATTCCTTCTGTAGTGCATGCAGATGGCACTGCGCGTGTACAAACAGTAACACCAGAACAGAACGAAGATTTCTACGCCACGATAAAGGAAGTCGAAAAGTTGACTGGTATTCCAGTGGTAATAAACACAAGTTTTAATGTCAATGGGGAGACCATCGTGGATGAGCCATTGGATGCAATCGAGTCTTTTGGTTTTATGGATATTGATTTCCTTGCGATTGGAAAGTATTGGGTTTCGAAGGTAGAGAACGCTTCGCTTTTTCCGCCGATTACACATGACGAATATTTAGGAAAGCGCAAAGAGCGTTATCGCCGCAAGAACCTTGATCCGTTAAGCGAGTTAAATGTTAGAGCCTATGGCCCATGGTTTTTCTTCAGTGAACAGAAACTAAATGAATATCTGGCCTCCTTGGGATTCTCACAGGAGGGTGCGTGAGTCTATTCGGAGGAAAGTGGAGAAACTTATTCAGGGCTATTCGCCGAGCCCTTATCCCGGATTTGGTTTGGCGAAAAATGAAATGGCTGCATTTTTTCGCTCGAATAGAGGAAAAGGTTGATGGGCCGCTAACATATAATCAAGATGGTTTAGCGAGTACGCATAACTGTGATTTCATTAAGGATGTACACTTTTCTAAAGCATACGCTGCGGGTAAAGCCACTGGTTCTTGGGGAAATTCTGATGTCCATTGGAGAGCGCATGTTGTTTGTTGGGCGGCGAAAAAGGGGATGGCGCTCGATGGTGATTTTGTAGAATGTGGCGTTAACAAAGGTGGACTGGCAAGTGCAGTGCTGCATTACACCGAGCTATACAAAACATCGCGTAAGTTGTACTTGCTGGATACTTATAATGGCTTGGTTGCGCGATATCTTACTGAAGATGAGAAAAGGCGGGATTCTAATGCTGACGGTTATGAAGAATGTTATGACGCAGTTAAGCGAACTTTTTCTGATTTCCCTAATGTGATTATTGTAAAAGGAGCTGTGCCTGAGACCTTGAAAGAGGTTAACGCTAGCAAAATAGCTTTTTTGTCTATTGATATGAACTGTGTTGAACCAGAAATTGCTGCGGCGGAATATTTTTGGAGTCGCCTTTCTAGCGGGGCCGTCATTGTATTGGATGATTATGGGTGGTCTGGGCATATCTTGCAAAAAGAAGCCTTTGACCGTTTTGCGGTCGAACGAGGTGTTCAAGTTCTCTCTTTGCCTACAGGGCAGGGTGTAATCATCAAACCATGAGACGTTTGCGAATGCACATAATGAATATTATTGGAGTTTTATAAAAATAGTGACGGCATCCGTTAAAAAAAATATTTTTTCAAACTATGTCGGTGGTGCTTGGAGTGCACTGATGGGTTTTGTCTTTGTCCCCCTCTATATCAGCTACTTGGGTGCCGAGTCATATGGGTTAATGGGTATATTTGCTGCGATGCAAGCTTGGTTTGTTCTCTTGGACATGGGGCTGAGCCAGACTTTAAACAGAGAAATGGCGCGATTCCGCGGGGGAGCGCATACGGTGGAATCCATTCGCAATCTGCTACGATCGATGGAGATAGTTTATCTTCTTGTGGCTATAGTTATTGCGGGCACAATTTTCTATGGGTCTCCGTGGATTGCGATCAGCTGGTTGAAGGTAGAGACGCTAAATCCATTAGTGGTAGCCGATGCTTTGGCAATCATGGGTGCTGTAATTGCATTTAGATGGCTTGGCGGTCTATATCGTAGTGCTATATCCGGATTGCAGGAACAAGTATGGCTTAATGTGAGTAATATTATGTTTGCCACGTTACGTGGTTTGGGCGTGATCGGGGTGCTGGCATGGTTTTCTCCCTCGATTCAAGCTTTCTTTTTCTACCAAGGTATCGTGTCCCTGTTTGAAACTATTGTGTTGGGCGTAATGCTCCACGTCTTGTTGCCGCGTGCATCTGTGCCAAGTCGATTTAGCTGGGAGGCCATCTCACAAGCATGGCGGTTTACGGGCGGGGTCATGTTAATCACGTTGCTTGTATTGTTGATGACACAAGTAGATAAGCTACTGCTATCTAAATGGCTGTCGCTGACCGAGTTTGGTTACTACTCCATTGCCGGGGTTGTGGCGAGCGTACTGTATATGTTGGTTAATCCGGTTGGGTCAGCCGTTTCGCCACGATTGGCTGAGATGGTGGCAAAAGGTGAGGTGGTTGCAATAAAAAAGGCATATCACCGCTATTCACAATTTCTAACGATGACGGTGGCACCGGCCGCATTGGTTATCGCTACATTTTCTGATCATTTGTTGTTGCTGTGGACACGCGATTTGCAGATATCGGCTGCAGTATCACCCATTGTCTCGGCGCTGTGTATTGGCACGTTTCTAAACGCCTTGATGAGTGTGCCCTATTTTTTGCAGCTTGCTTACGGGTGGACGCGATTAACGATCCAAATTTCTGTTGTGGTGGTGTTGATCTATATTCCTAGTTTGTTCCTTGTTGTTCCTTCTTTTGGTTCGTTAGGGGCGGCTTGGTTGTGGGCCGGAATTAATGCATTCTTTATCGTCGTAGCTTTGCCTGTCATGCATCGCAAGCTTATGCCGGGGGAGTTGGGGAATTGGTATCGGCAGGATGTTCTCCCTGCGTTTTTCGTGTCGAGTGTGATTGTTTTCGTCGGAAGGTGTGTAGTTGCGAAGCCAGATTTAGCTGCACCTTTTTATAGCCTTGGTGTTCTATTTTTTTTCTCGATGCTAACTTTATTCGCTGCGGCCTTAGCAACGCCAGTTGGCCGTGAAGTTGTACGAACCATTAAAAATAACATGCTTTATGCACATCAAATTCATTGAGGAACGGATATGCATAGTTTGAACGAACCCTTAATTAGCATTGGAATTCCCACTTATAACCGCCCAGATGGTTTGCGTCGCACGCTCACGGAGATTACGGGACAAACGTATCCAAATTTGGACATTATTGTTTCTGATAATGCATCTTCAGGCGAAGATACAGAAAATATAGTGCGAGAATTTATGCGCAATGACCAGCGCATCCGATACTTCAAACAGATAACAAATTTAGGTGTACATCCAAACTTTCAATTTGTGTTGGCGCAAGCACGAGGTGAATATTTCATGTGGGCTGCTGATGATGATTGGCGCAAGGCTAATTTTATTGAAGAGTTGTATCAAAAACTATCAGGTGATAGTTGTGCGGTTATAGCATTCTGTGATTTTGACTCAAGAAATGAGGAGGGTGCCACAGTGCTTGGATTTCCAAAGTTCCTTGACGCGTTGAAATTAATGTGTAAATCATCCGCATTCCTCAGACAAGTCAGTTTTTTCTTGCTTAAAGAAGGAACTGCCAAGCCACATCCAATTTATGGATTGATACGTCGGGATGTCTTGGCAGGTTTTTCATGGACTGGCTTTACTGAAAAATATGGTGGGAATGCCGCTGACGCATTATTCATATTCTGGCTGATGACTAAAGGCCGTCTCGCATTAAGTGAAAAGCAACTTTTTGGTTGTACTGTCGGCAATAAAAAGGATTACATCGAGACAGGCAAAAAATGGAATATTCCGATCTATCTTTCGTTTATTACTCAACAAATTAAATATATTTATGGTTATATACGTATTGCA
This sequence comes from Gallionellales bacterium GWA2_54_124, assembly GCA_001801025.1. Lineage (GTDB taxonomy): Bacteria > Pseudomonadota > Gammaproteobacteria > Burkholderiales > Gallionellaceae > Gallionella. Next base: position 70,587 of record MGWO01000003.1, on the reverse strand, counting down.
CAAGGTGTTAGCAAGTTAGTTTTAATTTTATTTTTCCCGTGTAAATTATTAGAAATTATTAAATTATTTGCGATAAGTCCAAGTATTAAATTTATAAAAAAATGGCTGAGTTTGCTAACAAAGAGGCGTGCTTAGAATTGATATGATTATTTCTCATATCATTGGTGGTCTTGGCAATCAAATGTTCCAGTATGCAGCGGGGCGCGCGCTTTCATTGGAAAGAGACGTGCCGTTACGTCTAGATATACAGGATTTCGCCGGTTATGCCTTGCATAACGGTTATGAATTGGATCGTATTTTTAATTGTGATGCCAAATTAGCCACACAGGAAGACCTGAAGTCCGTGCTGGGCTGGCGTGCCTATTCACCGATCAGAAAAAAATTGTTTAATGAAAAACTTTTAAAATTGAGAGGCTCGAGGTTATTTGTAGATACCCAATTTCGCTCGTGGCGACAAATCAAAGAGGTGCCAGATGCGTGCTATTTGATGGGCAATTGGCAGACGGAGCAATACTTTGAAAAATTTCAAAACGTTATCCGTGAGGATTTTTCATTCAGATCACCAGCCGTTGGGCGTAACGATGAATTAGCCGCGCAGATACGTAGCAGTATGGCGGTGAGCCTGCACGTGCGCCGTGGTGATATCGCAGCCAATCCGGCATCGCTGGCATTTCATGGTTTATGTTCACTCGATTATTACCGGAGAGCCATTGCGCATATTACAGAATGCATCGAAAAACCTACGTTTTATATTTTTTCGGATGATATTTCTTGGGTGCGGGAGAACTTACAACTGGCGCACCCGTGTCATTATGTTGATCATAACAAGGGCGCTGAGAGTTATAACGATATGCGTTTGATGAGTTTGTGTCAGCATCATATTATCGCTAATAGCTCATTCAGTTGGTGGGGGGCTTGGCTAAATCCAAGCTTAGAAAAAATTGTCATAGCGCCACAGCGTTGGTTCGCAGCGGATTTTGATTCATCGGATATTATCCCAGCTGGCTGGCAAAAATTATAATGGAAGCGATGTTTATGCTTGCGGTGATTGTGTTGTGAATCAAAATTTAATAAAAATAAGCGTGTGCATTCCGGCATACAATCGAGCGGGTGTATTGCCAGCGCTCTTGGAGTCGATACTCACGCAAAATTATGATGATTTTGAAGTGGTTATCAACGAGGATGGTTCGCCAGAGCGAGAGAAAATTCGCAAAGTTGTCGAGCACTATTCCATTCTTTATCCTGATCGGATCAGGTATTTCGAGAATGTACATAATCTTGGATATGATGCAAATTTGAGATCGCTGGTTGAGCGTGCCAGTGGTGAATACTGTTTGTTCATGGGTAACGATGACCTGATGTGCCCGAGTGCCCTTGAAACGATATCTGGTGCAATTTCACGTTATCCGAAAATTGGTGTTTTCTTACGAAGTTTTGAGGCCTTTGACGGTTCACCACAAAATATTGTTCAAACTTTTAAATATTTTGACAGGGAGTTATTTTTCCCCGCCGGCGCTGGAACTATCAGCACATTTTATAAGCGTTCCGTTGTTATCCCGGGTGTTACATTTCATCGTGAGGCTGCATTAACGTTTGCCACTGACAAGTTTGATGGTTCGTTGCTTTACCAGATTTATCTTATTGCAAATATCCTGGTTGAATGGAATGGTGTTTTTTCGCCTGAGATTGTCACATTGTACCGAAATGGCGGGACTCCTGACTTTGGAAACAGCGCGTCAGAAAAGGGAAAGTTCGTGCCGCAAACGAGGACACCGGAATCATCGGTAAACTTTATGCAGGGTATGCTCGAAATCGCACAGTTTGTTGAAAATACACGTCATGTCAATATTTACCGGAGCATACTCAGGGATCTGTCCAATTATTCTTACCCGATCTTATTTTTTCAGGCGGATAAGCCTTTGTGGGTGTTTTTCCAGTATTACTGGTCATTGATAAAACTGGGATTTGGCAGGCAGTTGTTATTTCATGTGTATTTTTTTGCTATTCTGTTGCTTGGGACTCAGCGCATGGAAAAAATAATTGCCTCGATTAAAAACTGGCTGGGCCATACACCTGTTATTGGCTCGGTATATTCAGGTGACGATAAACAGAGATAATGGAAATTAATCCCAATAAACAAGTAAATACGCTGTTAATCGGTGGCGGCGGATATATTGGCAGTCATTTGATTTCCGGCTTGTTGGCTTCGGGTCGACGCGTGACCGTTCTTGGGAGGAGCCAGCTCCCGCGTTACCCATTGTCCGGAGAAGTGGAATATTGTTGCGGTGATTTCGGGGAGCTCGAATTAATTGGTCGTTTATTGGATAAGCATCAGGAAGTTATTCACTTAGCGTATGCGACCGTGCCAAACACTTCCTTTGATAACCCGTTGGCTGATTTGCTGCAAAACTTGCCGCCAACGGTACAGCTATTCGCTGAGGCCGCGGATAGGGGGGTGAAGTTAGTGTTGGTGTCCTCAGGTGGAACGGTATATGGCGAAGCGACCAAGTTACCCATTTCAGAGGAACATCCCGCCAAACCGATTTCACCCTATGGAGTAACAAAGCTGACACTGGAAAATTATGCCTATTTATATGCTGCCACGCACGGGCTGAAGTTTATTTGTGTGCGTCCGGCCAATGCATATGGGGTTGGGCAGCGGCCTTTTTCAGGACAAGGATTCATTGCTACGGCGATGGCGTCAATAATGAAGGATCAGCCGGTAAAGATATTTGGAGAGCGGGGTACTGTTCGCGATTATATTTATGTAAATGATTTGGCGTCAGGTATCGTTAGTGCCCTGGAATATGGGTGTTTGTCGCAAACGTACAACATTGGCTCGGGTATCGGACGTTCTAATATGGATGTTGTGGAGGAGATATACCCTCTGATGAGTGAGATCGGCTGTAAGATTTGTATTGAACATTTTCCGGTGCGTGTGTTTGATGTGCATGCCAATGTGCTGGATTCTGCCAAGTTGAGACAGCATACAGGCTGGATGCCAAAAATTGGATTTCAGGAAGGGTTGTTGATGACGCGTGATTGGTTAAGGAATTGTTTTGTATAGAATTTCATCTGTTGATCCGGGATTGGACTCTTCCCCTCTTATTACCGTCGCTATGCCTATATTTAATGCAGGGCATCACTTACGGTTGGCCGTATTGTCGATTGTCCATCAAACATTTTGCAATTGGGAGCTGCTAATTATCGATGACGGTTCAACGGATAATGCATTGCAATCCTTGAGTGATATTAATGATCCGCGCATAACAATTCTGCGTGATGGTCTGAATAAGGGGCTGGCAGCTAGGCTAAATGAGGCGATAGAGAAGGCTCGCGGGCGGTACTTCGCCCGCATGGATCAAGATGATGTTTCATATCCTGAACGATTTTTAAGGCAGATAGCATTATTGCAAGATGATCCCTCTCTGGATCTGGTTGCCGCCAGTGCCATTACCATTTCGGATGACAACGAAATCACCGGATTGCTCCCATGTCCTGTTACTCATGAACTGATCTGTGCCAGACCATGGCAGGGATTCTGTTTTGCACATCCTACTTGGATGGGAAAAATTGAATGGTTCCGCAAGTATCGGTATACAATTCCGGGGCCATTTTTTTGTGAGGATCAGGAGTTGCTGCTGCGTAGTTATTGCACGAGCAAGTTCGGCGCTACGGAAGATGTGTTATTTGCCTACCGTGTGCGCGGCAAAAACAATTGGAAAAGGGTCGTTAGGACACGTTGGGTATTTTTTATAATTCAAAGCCGATATTTTTTAAATTTGAAAAAAATTCATTTCTTAGTCCTAGCATTCTGTGTTCTGCTGGCCTTGGTTATTCGAGATTACAGGCGAATGTTCGGAGAGTTGTTTAAATTACAACCTAGAGCACATTGTCAAACAGATACCTATATAGCAGGTAAATGGCATGAAACGCTGAGCCTAGTTGGGAATTATCCTTGAAATTATTTGAGTTTGAACATTCTAATTTAATTACACCAAAACATCGTGATGTGAATTTCACGCAAGGCAAGGAGACTACATGAGATTGATGCGCCGGTTGGTTGATACCACCACAATATTACTGGGAAAATTAAAACGACGACAGAAAAAAAATATTCCTGTTGAATATTCTGCCAGTGTAAAAGTTAATCTTGGCTGCGGACTTGCAGTGGCCGCTGGTTGGATTAATATTGATGGGAGCCTCAACGCACTAATTGCAAACTTCCCTTCTTTGATTCATCGATTAGCATATCGAGTTACCGGTGCCAATCGATATTATAGTGAGCCAGAATATTGCCGACTGTTGGGGAGCCATTTCTTTATTCATCATGATCTGGCATATGGAATTCCATTGGCTGATGGAAGTGTAGATTTTGTTTATTCTTCACATTTTCTGGAACACCTTTACCGTAAAGATGCCATGAATTTACTGCGTGAAAGTTTTCGTGTCCTGAAGCAAGGCGGTGTGGTGCGAATTGCAGTACCAGATTTGGAATATGCATTGTCTCTTTATGCGACGGGGAAAAAAGAAGAAATGCTGACGCAATATTTCTTTGTTGACGATGATGATAGCCATTATGCGCGTCACAAGTATATGTACGATTTTATTATGCTCAAGGAAATATTGGAAAAAGCAGGGTTCCATGATATTCATCGATGTTCATTTCAGGAGGGCCTCACCCCTAATCTAGATATGCTGGATAATCGCGTGGAGGATTCATTGTTCGTAGAGGCCCGGCGTTGATGAGAGTTGTAAAAATGAATGCACCTGTTGAGCACTTAACAGAATCACTATCTATGATGTTCTGTCGTTTACTGGGCCAAGAGAAAATTGCATGGTCTTTTCGCAGGTTGCACTGCCCGGTTGATTCTGATGCATTAGTGCTGGAGGTGGGTTCTGGTGGTAATCCCTATTTTCGATCAAATGTGCTTGTGGATGCCTATGAGAGCACTGGCGAAAGGCATTGGGTTCCTTTGACTACGGACCGCCCCACAGTTCTGGCATTTGTTGAAAATTTGCCTTTTAAAGACAAATCATTTGATTTTGTAATAGCCTCGCATGTTCTTGAACATTCTACGGATCCCGAGCGATTTTTGCAGGAGTTGCAACGGGTTGCAAAAGCCGGATACATCGAGGTACCGGATGCCTTTATGGAGCGTGTAAATCCTTATCCCGACCACAGATTGGAAATAACTGTGCGTAACGGGAAGCTCATCATCCGAAAAAAAACCGCATGGCAGGTTGACAGCGAGTTGGTTGAACTATATGAAGATCGGGTGAAAAAAATCATTACTAGGGATGTCATTCCTAATCATCCGTTTGAGTTTCATGTTCGTTACTACTGGAGTGATAAGATCGACTACCAAATTGTTAATCCAGACGAGGTAATACATGAGTTTTTGGCAGAGCAACCGAATACTAGATTGTTGCAGAATTCCACATGGCGAAGCAAAGTGCAAGCACGGGTTCTCAAACTAATTCGTAAGATTTTTTCTCAACACGATCGGAATAGTAAAATCGAACTGATTGAGTTGTTGCAATGTACGGATTGTCATCGAGATTTATTGGCTGGAGAACATAATGATGCATTAATTTGTCTCGGTTGCGGACAAAAATACGCAATAAAAAATGGCGTTCCTGATTTTACTTGCGCAGCCGTGTCATAATTTTTGATCAATCGTCGTGATTAATATTTAGGGATATCAAAGATGTTTGTTTTTGATAATAGAGTTAGTTCCACAATTCCTTGATGATGCGCGGTATGAAGGTACTGAATGTTAACGTAGTACTTGACCCTGTGTTCGGCGGAGGTACGGCTGAGCGCACATACCAAATGAGCAAAGCACAGGTACGCGCGGGTATTGACTGCACGATTCTCACCTCGGATGTTGGGTTAAGCGATGAACGGATGCAAAGCCTCAAAGGTGTGGAGGTAGTTGCGTTGCGTTGCCTTTCAGAGCGTTTTTATTTAATGCGCTTTTCTTGGGTAGAACTTAAAAAGCTGGTTGCCGGAGCGGATGTTGTCCACCTGATGGGGCACTGGCGTATGTTGAACGTGCTAGTTTATTTTCTTGCCAGGCGTACCGGCACGCCTTATGTCATTTGTCCTGCAGGCGAATTAACACTGTTCGGACGCTCGCGCTGGATCAAGCAGTTATTTAATGTTGTTATAGGAAATCGTTTAGTCAGAAATGCATCGGGCCATATTGCCGTTACGGCGGACGAAATTCCGATCTATGAAAGTTACGGAATTAAAGCTGACGCGGTCACGGTTATTCCAAACGGGATAAACGAAGCTGACTTGCAGTTTGGCGGAGATGCTGCTTTTTCACGGCAAATAGCTCTGGAAGGACAGCCTTTTATCCTGTTTATGGGAAGACTTAATCCCATCAAAGGCCCTGATTTGTTGTTGCAAGCATTTTTCCAAGTTGCAGATCAATTTTCCGCATACCATCTGGTTTTTGCAGGGCCCGACGGAGGTCTGCTGCAAGAGTTGCAGCAAACGACTAATGCGCACGGGATGAGCGATAGAGTTCACTTTGTCGGCTATGTTGCCGGCGATAATAAGGCCAATGCGTATCATGAGGCCGAATTTCTGGTGATTCCATCGAGACAGGAGGCAATGTCTATCGTTGTGCTCGAAGCCGGTGTGTGTGGAACGCCGGTATTGTTGACGGACAGATGTGGTTTTGATGAGGTTGATGAGATTGGTGGCGGCAGCGTAGTTCAGGCGACGGTCAGTGGATTGGCTGCAGGACTTGCGGTGATGATGGATAAACAGACAAACCTTGTTCAGATGGGTGATCGTTTGAAGTGCTTTGTGAGAAGCAATTACACCTGGGATCTCATTTGTCAGCGATATCTGACTTTGTACGACCAGATTGTCCGGGAAAAGCAGAAGAAATCAGGGGCGTGAACATGTTTGAAAACAAAAAATTAATAATTACAGGCGGTACGGGGTCATTCGGTAATGCGGTTCTCAATCGCTTTCTCCATACCGGTATTTCAGAGATTCGCATCTTCAGTCGTGATGAGAAGAAGCAGGATGACATGCGCAAGCGGTATAACAATCCCAAGCTGAAGTTTTATATCGGCGATGTGAGGGATCAGCGCAGCCTTGCTCAGGCTTTTCGTGGTGTTGATTTTTGTTTCCATGCGGCGGCACTCAAGCAGGTTCCGTCCTGTGAGTTCTATCCGATGGAGGCGGTACGTACCAATGTGATGGGCACGGAGAATGTGCTTGAAGCAGCTATCTCAAATGGCTTGAAGCGCGTTGTGTGTCTGAGCACGGACAAGGCGGTATATCCGATCAATGCCATGGGAATTTCCAAGGCGATGATGGAAAAAGTTATGGTGGCTGCCTCGCGTAACCTGGAGCACTGCGAAACGGTGATTTGCGGTACGCGTTACGGCAATGTGATGGCTTCGCGCGGCTCGGTGATCCCTCTATTTGTAGAACAGGTTCTGGCCGGTAAAGCTATCTCGATCACGGATCCTGCCATGACGCGCTTCATGATGACGCTTGATGATGCAGTGGATTTAGTGTTGTACGCCTTCGAGCATGGCAGAAATGGTGATATCTTTGTTCAGAAAGCGCCTGCAGCGACCATCGAGATTCTGACACAGGCGCTGCTGCAGCTCATGGGCAAACCGGGGCACGAAGTAAAAATCATTGGAACACGGCATGGTGAGAAGCTGTACGAGGCATTGCTCAGTCGCGAGGAGCGTGTGGCGGCACAGGATCTGGGTGGGTATTATCGAATTCCACCCGATCTTCGCGACTTGAACTATGGCAAGTTTGTCGAGCAGGGTGAAGTGCAGATTTCCGAGGCGGTGGATTACAACTCGCACAACACAATTCGTCTGGATGTCGAGGGGATGAAGGCACTGTTGATGAAACTGCCCTTCATGCAGGCGATTGCACGTGGTGAAACTGCGCAGGCGGAAGCGTAGTGAGAGTCCTAGTGACGGGGGCTAATGGATTCATCGGCAAGAATTTGCTTGTCCATCTTCGCGAGCAAGGTGTGGAGTTTGTCGCATTTACGCGGGATATGAAACCGGATGATCTAACTGCTGCAATCAATAGCGTGGATTTTGTATTTCACCTCGCTGGTATTAATCGGCCCAAGGATGTATCGGAGTTTGCCGAAGGTAATACAGGGTTGACTGAACAACTTTGTGATGTGATTGGCAAAAGTGGGCGGAAAATCCCGGTTTTGTACACCTCTTCGATACAGGCTGAAGTTGATAATCCTTACGGGGTGAGCAAACTTAATGCCGAGCAGGCGTTGATAGCACTTGAAAAAGATACGGGATCTCCTATCTATCTGTACCGTTTGCCGAATGTCTTTGGCAAGTGGAGCCGGCCTAATTACAACTCAGCCGTTGCTACGTTTTGTCACAATATTGCCAACGACTTGCCAGTTCAAATCAATGATCCTGCGGCGCAGGTGCGTCTGGTCTATGTGGATGATGTGATTCAGGACTTTCTGCGATTGCTGGAGACACAACCGGCTGGCATTCTGCGTCCTGAAGTCTTGCCGGTTTATACGATTACGGTGGGTGAACTGGCTGTTCAAATCAGACTGTTTAAAGCTAGCCGCGAATCGATGGTGACGGAGGCGGTTGGCGACGGACTCACGAGGGCGTTGTACTCAACCTATCTGAGCTTCTTGCGACCTGAACAGTTTTCTTATGAATTGATTTCGCATGCGGATCAGCGTGGTCGGTTTGTAGAAATGCTCAAAACACGTGATTCGGGCCAGTTTTCATTTTTTACCGCACATCCGGGTATCACCCGTGGCGGACATTATCACCATACCAAGAATGAAAAATTTCTGGTCGTTCAAGGTCGGGCGCGTTTCGGATTTCGCCATGTGGTAACGGGTGATGTTTACGAACTGTTCACGGACGGTGAGAAGCCAGAGGTGGTTGAGACGGTCCCGGGATGGTCTCATGACATCACCAATATTGGAGATAACGAAATGATTGTTATGCTCTGGGCGAATGAAATATTCGATCGCCAGTATCCGGATACGATTACACACAAGGTATGAACATGAAAAAACTGAAAGTCATGTCTGTTGTAGGTACGCGACCTGAAATTATTCGTCTGTCACGCGTACTGGCGCGTCTGGACGAGTATTGTGAGCACATACTGGTACACACCGGACAAAATTACGACTACGAATTGAATCAGGTTTTTTTTGATGATCTTGGGGTGCGCAAGCCGGATTATTTTTTGAATAGTGCCTCGAACAGTACCGGCGCTGCACATACTATCGGGAATCTTATTATCGCAGTGGATCAGGTGCTAGAAGAGGTTCTGCCTGAGGCGATGTTGGTTTTGGGCGATACCAATAGCTGTCTGTCGGTAATTCCCGCGAAACGAAGAAAAATCCCGATTTTCCATATGGAAGCAGGAAATCGCTGTTTTGATATGCGTGTGCCTGAAGAGACCAATCGGCGCATTGTCGACCATACGGCAGATGTCAACTTGACCTATAGTACTATTGCGAGGGATTACTTGCTGCGGGAGGGATTGCCGCCTGATTTAGTGATTAAGACTGGCAGCCCGATGTTCGAAGTGTTGACTCACTATCGGTCCCGAATTGACGCCTCGGATATACTCACAAGGCTTGGGCTTGAGGAAGGCGGATATTACGTCGTCAGTGCGCACCGGGAAGAAAATATTGAGTCGCCGAAGACCTTTGCTAAGCTGGTGGAGATTTTGAACGCGATTGCTGAAGAGTATAATTTGCCGGTGATCGTCTCAACGCACCCGAGAACTCAGAAGCGGATAGATGCGACGAATTCAACGTTTCATTCGCAAGTGCGGTTGTTGAAGCCGTTAGGCTTTCACGACTATGTGAAGCTGCAACTCTCGGCTCGTGCTTCGCTATCTGATAGCGGAACGATCAATGAGGAATCATCGATACTCAATTTCCCGGCGCTCAATCTGCGCGAGGCGCATGAGCGCCCTGAAGGGATGGAGGAGGCTGCTGTCATGATGGTGGGGCTTGAGATTGATCGTGTTCGGCAGGGGTTGTCCATTCTGGCAGATCAGCCGCGCGGGGCTGTCCGTGGGCTAAATTTGGTGGCGGATTATAGTATGCCCAACGTGTCCGACAAGGTGGTGCGGATTATTCACAGCTATACGGATTATGTGAACCGTGTGGTGTGGAAAAAATACACCTGAACGTTGTGAAAATTCTGATTGTCAGCCAGTACTTCTGGCCTGAAAATTTCCGGGTGAATGATTTGACTCAGGAACTGGTGCTGCGTGGGCACGACGTAACCGTGTTGACAGGTATTCCTAATTATCCGTCAGGAAAAATTTTCGACGAGTTTGTTAAGGATCGCATCTCATTTAACCGTTTTGCAGGTGCTAGCGTCTGCCGCGTTCCAATGCTTGCACGCGGCAACGGTTCACTGCGTCTGATGTTAAATTACCTGAGTTTTGTAATTGGCGCGTGCCTTTTGGGTCCTTGGTTGTTGCGTGGAAAGCAGTTTGATGTGATTTTCACATACGAACCCTCACCTGCTACCGTCGGATTGCCTGCCGTGATGATGGGGCGGTTAAAACGTGCCCCCGTGGTTTTCTGGGCGCTGGATTTGTGGCCGGAAACGCTGGCTGCCATAGGTGCTGTGCGCTCAGCTAAAATATTGGCTGTAATTGGTCACATGGTCGGATTTATTTACAATCGATGTGAACTGGTGTTGGGGCAATCGCAAGGTTTTATAGAATGCATCGCCAGATATTGCACCGATATTAGTAAAATTCGGTATTTCCCAAGTTGGGCAGAGGACGTCTTTAACAATAATGGATTAATGCCAGCCGCAGAAGTGCCTGTGCAGGAAGGGTGCTTCAATGTGCTGTTCGCAGGCAATGTGGGTGAGGCACAAGATTTTCCTGCGGTGCTGGATGCTGCGGAGAGTTTAAAGCACAATCCAGCTATCCGGTGGCTTATCGTGGGCGATGGTCGAATGACAGATTGGTTGCGTAGTGAAGTGTCAAAGCGAGGTTTGACGGATTGTTTTTTGTTATTGGGACGCTTTGACGTCGAGCGCATGCCCTCGTTTTATGCTCATGCGGATGTGCTGCTGGTTTCTCTGAAACGGGATCCTGTTTTTGCTTTGACGATACCCGGGAAAGTACAGTCTTATTTGATGGCTGGCATTCCTTTGTTGGGTATGTTGGATGGCGAGGGCGCGGCAGTTATTCGTCATGCAAATGCGGGCTTGGTTTGTCCGTCAGGTGATGGTAGCGGGCTGGCTAAAGCGGTTTTAGAACTTGTAAAAATGAGTAAAGAAGAGCGACAGTTGCTCGGTAATAACGGCCGTTCTTATGCAAAAAAGGAATTTAGTCGAGAGCTGCTTATGAACAAACTAGAGGATTGGTTTACTGAACTCGCAAAAACAAATAAGCAACGTTGAGTTTTGGTTAATTTATGTTTTTTGAGTTATTTTCCGATACATACTGGCCTGAAAAATATGAAAATTTTAGTTACTGGAGCCAATGGTTTCGTAGGAAATGTGCTTTGCTCTGAACTGCGAGCGAGTCGATTGACTGTCCGTGCTGCAGTACGAACGGAAAATTTTTCTGGCAGCGATGTTGTAAGAGTGGGGGCAATAGATGATAAAACGGATTGGACAGATGCTCTGCGGGATATAGTAGTGGTGATTCACCTTGCGGCTCGTGTCCATGTCATGACCGATAAAGCGAGTAATCCTTCGGCAGAATTTCGCCGGGTAAACGTTGCGGGCACTGAAAATCTGGCACGGCAGGCAGCGCGCGCAGGTGTTAAGCGATTGGTGTATGTCAGCTCTATTAAAGTTAACGGTGAAGCGACAGAGGGTGTCAGGAAATTCTCCGAATTGGATGCGCCTGTCCCGCAAGACCCCTATGGCGTTTCAAAATATGAGGCCGAGCAGGCATTGCATCGCGTTGCCGCAGAAACAGGTTTAGAGGTGGTAATCGTCCGTCCGCCTCTGGTTTATGGGGCGGGCGTGAAAGGAAATTTTGCGCAAATGCTTAAAGTGTTAGCCCTTGGTATTCCGCTACCGCTTGCGTCGGTCGGTAATCGGCGCAGCCTGATTTATGTCGGAAATCTGGTGGACGCCTTAATTCTGTGCGCGACGCACCCAGCTGCTGCAGGGCAGACTTATCTGGTGAGCGACGGCGATGATGTGTCGACACCTGAGCTGTTGCGCGAGTTGGGTGACGCAATGGGTCATCCGGCGCGCCTGCTACCCTGCCCTCAGGCTTTGTTGAAGCTGGCGGGGCGATTGACCGGTAAAGCTGATCAGGTTGAGAGACTGTTAGGTTCGCTCCGGGTAGATAGTGATAAAATCCGCCGTGAACTCGGCTGGACGCCTCCATATACCCCGCAGCAGGGATTGCAGCTCACGGTGGGAAACCCATAACTAACCGTTGTAAGAAAACAGACCTATGATTTTAGTAACCGGCAGTGCGGGATTTATCGGATCAAATTTTGTGCTGGACTGGTGCGCGCTGCACGATGAGCCGGTGTTGAGTCTGGATAAGCTCACCTATGCGGGAAATCTGGAGAATCTGGCCTCGTTGAGTGACAATCCGCGCCACAGCTTCGTGCAGGGCGACATCGGCGATGCAGAGTTGGTTGCGCGTTTGCTGGCCGAACATCGTCCCCGCGCGGTGATCAACTTTGCGGCGGAAAGCCATGTGGATCGTTCGATACACGGCCCGGAGGATTTCATTCAGACCAATATTGTCGGCACGTTTCATTTGCTCGAAGCCGTGCGCGCCTACTGGGGCGCCTTGCCAGATGCCGAAAAATCCGCCTTCCGATTTTTGCATGTGTCCACCGATGAAGTCTATGGTTCGCTGGTGAAGGATGAACCCGCCTTTACGGAATTGCACCGCTATGAGCCCAATAGCCCCTATTCGGCCAGCAAGGCGGCCAGCGACCATCTGGTGCGCGCCTATCACCACACCTACGGTCTGCCGGTACTGACGACCAATTGTTCAAACAACTACGGACCGTATCATTTCCCCGAAAAATTGATTCCGCTGCTGATCGTTAATGCGCTGGCCGGAAAAGCGCTGCCAGTGTACGGCGATGGACAGCAGATCCGCGACTGGCTGTACGTCAAGGATCATTGCAGCGCGATCCGCTGCGTGCTGGAAAAGGGCCGTCTGGGCGAGGTGTACAACGTCGGCGGCTGGAACGAAAAAGCTAATCTCGACATCGTGCATACTGTCTGCGACCTGTTGGACGAACTGCGTCCCTCTAGCGCAGGTAAGTCATATGCCGAACAAATCACTTTTGTGACGGATCGTCCCGGGCACGACCGCCGCTATGCGATCGATGCGCGCAAAATTGAGCGCGAACTGGGCTGGAAGCCGGCTGAAACCTTTGAAACCGGCATCCGTAAGACGGTGCAATGGTATTTGGACAATCAGGGCTGGGTAAACAACGTGCTGTCGGGAAATTACCGCCAGTGGGTCGAGAAGCAATACGGGGAGTAGGAAGTCGTAAGTGGTAAGACAAACACGGTCAAGTCAGATGAAAATTCTTCTTTTAGGTAAAAACGGTCAGGTCGGCTGGGAGTTGCAGCGCAGTCTCGCCCCCTTGGGTGAGGTGATCGCACTGGGTTCTGACAGCGCTGACTTTACCGACCTTGAAAGTCTGGCTAAAACGGTGCGGGAAATTGCGCCCGACGTGATTGTCAATGCAGCCGCGCATACTGCTGTGGACCGTGCAGAGAGCGAACCTGAGCTTGCGCGTACCATTAACGCTCTGGCGCCGGGCGTGCTGGCCGCTGAGGCCAAGCGCTTGGGTGTCTGGCTGGTTCACTATTCCACCGACTACGTGTTCGACGGCAGTGGCGATGAGCCCTGGCTGGAAACGGATCTGACCGGACCTTTGAGCGGCTATGGCGCCAGCAAGCTGGAGGGCGAGCAGCTCATACAGCAATCGGGTTGCAAACATCTGATTTTTCGCACCAGCTGGGTTTACGGTGCGCGCGGCGGAAATTTTGCCAAAACCATGCTGCGCTTAGGTCAGGAACGTGAAAGCATGAAGGTGATCGACGATCAGATGGGTGCGCCGACCGGTGCCGAATTGCTAAGCGACGTCACCGCCCATGCGATACGCACAGCCCTGATGAACCCTGATGTTTCCGGGCTTTATCATCTGGTTGCCAGTGGTGAAACTTCGTGGCACGGCTATGCCAGTTTTGTGCTGGCCTTTGCAAGGCAGGCCGGCGTGCCGCTTAAGGTCGCTACGATTGAAGCCGTGCCGACCAGCGCGTTCCCCACGGCGGCAACGCGACCGCACAACTCTCGCCTGAGTACTGGCAAGTTAACGAGTGCTTTTGGCTTGCATTTGCCGCACTGGCAGGTGGGCGTGACAAGAATGCTGACCGAAATTTTGGAGAAATAATATGACGCAACGCAAAGGTATCATCTTAGCCGGCGGTTCGGGCACGCGTCTGCATCCGGTGACGCTGGCCGTTTCAAAGCAATTACTGCCGGTATACGACAAGCCCATGATTTACTATCCGCTCTCGACCTTGATGCTTGCCGGGATACGCGACATTCTGATCATTTCGACGCCGCAGGACACGCCGCGTTTTCAACAGTTGCTGGGCGATGGCAGCAGCTGGGGGTTGAATCTGCAATACGCAGTACAACCTACACCGGACGGACTGGCGCAGGCCTTTATCATCGGCCGCGACTTTATCGGCAATGATCCATCCGCACTGGTGCTGGGCGACAATATTTTTTACGGTCACGATTTTCAGACTCAATTGCGCAATGCCGCACAGCGCAAGGAAGGCGCCTCGGTCTTTGCCTATCATGTACGAGATCCTGAACGCTATGGCGTGGTCGAGTTCGACAAGGCGGGGCGTGCGGTCTCGCTGGAAGAAAAGCCGCTGGTGCCAAAATCCAATTACGCGGTCACCGGGCTGTATTTTTACGATAATGACGTGCTGGATATCGCAGCGAACTTGAAACCTTCGCCGCGCGGCGAGCTGGAAATCACCGATGTAAATCGCATCTATCTGGAGCAAAACCGTTTGGCGGTCGAAACGATGGGACGCGGCTTTGCTTGGCTGGATACGGGGACGCACGAATCCTTGCTCGACGCGAGTCAGTTCATCCAGACCATCGAACATCGTCAGGGATTGAAAATCGCCTGTCCGGAGGAAATTGCCTACAGCAACGGCTTTATCGATGCCGCACAACTGGAAAAACTGGCTGCTCCCTTGATCAAGAGCGGTTACGGCGCCTATCTGATGCAGGTGTTGAGGGAAAAGGGACCTGCATGAAAGCGATTCAAACCAGTATTCCCGATCTGCTGATCATTGAACCCAAGGTGTTCGGCGACGATCGGGGTTTTTTTTATGAGAGCTTCAATCGGCAAAAGTTTGCTGAATTGACCGGGTGCGACGCGGATTTCGTGCAGGATAATCATTCCCGTTCTGTTAAGGGCGTGTTGCGCGGTCTGCATTATCAGATTCAACACCCGCAAGCCAAGCTGGTGCGCGTAGTGCAGGGCGCGGTGCTGGATGTCGCAGTGGATATCCGCAAGAACTCGCCCACCTTCGGGCAGCACGTCGCGCTGGAATTGTCGGCGGAGAACAAACGCATGTTCTGGATTCCCGAAGGCTTTGCGCATGGCTTTGTCGTGATATCAGACACGGCGGAATTTCTCTACAAGACCACCGATTACTGGTATCCGGAGTTTGAACGCAGTATTGTCTGGAATGATCCTGAACTCGCGATCGACTGGCAGTTGCAAGCGCCGCCTGCGTTGTCTGCTAAGGATTTGCAGGGAAAATCGCTCGCCGGAGCTGAGCTGTTCGAGTGAAAACGATTAACGCTACTTTGGCGTGCGCTATATGAAAATTCTCGTCGTCAGGTTGTCGTCGCTCGGCGATATACTGCATCTGTTTCCGGCCATCAGTGACTTGCGCCGCCGCTTGCCCGATGCGGAAATACACTGGCTGGTGGAACCCGCTTTTGCCGAGATGGTGAGCTGGCACGCGGCGGTCGATAAAGTGATTACGGTGCCGTTGCGCAGTCATAAAAAGCAGTGGTGGAGGCTGCCCAAGTTGTTGCGCGGCTTGAAGCGACAGCTTAGAGCTGAACAGTACGATCTGGTACTCGATGCGCAGGGTTTGCTAAAAAGCGCGTTGCTGGCGCGGCTGGCAGGTGTCACGATCTACGGATTTGATGCGGAGAGTGCGCGCGAATCGCTGGCCGCAAAGTGCTATCAGAAGACCGCCAGGGTTGCATCCGGCTTGCATATTGTCGATAAAAACAGGCAACTTGTCGCGCAGTTGTTTGGCGCCGACATCTCGCAAGCTGCGGATTACGGTCTGGCTGTTTTTCGTCAAAATCAGATGTCGCGGCCCGCGAGCGTAGAAGGATGCGTTAAGCCATCCATTGTGCTGTTGCACGGCACGACGTGGAACAGTAAATACTGGCCGGAGTCGTCTTGGCTTGAACTGGTCGGTTTGCTGACCCGGCAGGGCATTCATTGTCTGCTGCCGTGGGGAAACGAAGCAGAACATCGGCGCGCGCAGCGGTTGCAGCAGGCAGGCGGCGAGCTGGTGCAGGTATTGCCGAAGTTGTCGCTGACTGAATTGATGAGCGTACTGTTGCATGCACAAGGGTTTGTCAGCGTTGAAAGCGGCATCGGGCATCTTGCAACGGTGCTCGATATTCCCGGCATCATGCTGCATGGTCCGACAGCGCCGGAATACAGCGGCATCCTCGGTAAATCCTGTTTGCATATCACCAGCGGATTGTATTGCTCGCCCTGTTTTAAACGGGACTGCCCGAGACTCGAATCAAAAGCCGATATGCCGCCCTGCCAGCTGGCTATCACGCCGCAGCAGGTTTGCCAGAAGTGCGGTGAGTTGTTGGTCACCAGTGACGCACTCGTGCGTGCTAAAATCGGCTCTGCTTAACCTAAGGTAGCACCGCATGAATCATTATCCACCGGTAATTTCCGCTTTAGTCACCTTGCTGCTCACCTTGATTCTGACGTTGAGCAAGCACGGCACCATTCAGGACATCCCTAACGAGCGATCGTTGCATGACACGCCGATACCGCGTACCGGCGGCATCGCCTTGATGGCCGGTATACTGGCGGGCTGGGTGCTGCTGTTCAAATTCTGGCAATGGTGGATCGTCCTTCCCATGCTGGGACTGTTCGTGTTGTCGCTGGTGGATGATGTGCGCGGGTTGCCGCCCAAAACTCGTCTGATCGGTCATTTTATCGCCGCCGCGATGGTATTAATTGGTGCCGGAATCAGCTGGATATGGATGGTGCCGGTGCTGCTGTACATCGTGTGGATGACGAACCTGTATAACTTTATGGATGGCTCTGATGGCATGGCGGGCGGCATGGCGCTGTTCGGTTTTAGTTTCTACGGGGTTGGCGGATTGATGGCTGGCAACGAAGCGTTTGCGATGATGAATTTTTCGGTCGGCGCCGCATCCTTAGGTTTTCTGTATCACAATTTTCATCCGGCACGTGTGTTTTTGGGCGATGCAGGCTCGATCCCACTGGGTTTTCTGGCTTCAGCGTTCGGCGTATGGGGCTGGCAATCGGGCTACTGGCCGGCCTGGTTCCCTGTGCTGGTGTTCTCTCCTTTTGCGATGGATGCAACGTTGACGCTGCTAACGCGCATGCGCAAAAAGGAAAAACTGTCCGAGGCGCACCGCAGTCACTATTATCAGCGCCTGGTGCAAATGGGTTGGGGACATCGCAACACGGCTATCGCGGAATATTTTTTGATGATAGCAGCCGGCGTATCGGCTTTGTTCGCCTTGAGTCTGGATGCTAAGGGGCAGGGCAATCTGCTGGCCTGGTGGGGGGCGATTTATCTGGGGCTGAGTATGTGGATAGACCGCTGCTGGCGGCAGTATCAGGATAAGAAGGATAGCGATGCTGCGTAAATCGAATGTCAGAACGGTGTTAGCCATACTGCACGACATTGTCGCCGCGGTACTCGCGTGGACGCTGGCCTATTGGCTGCGTTTTAATTTTGAATTACCGCCCCAATATGGTGCTGAAATGCGGCAGACCTTGCTGTGGATCGTGCCGTTGCAGGTTGCAATATTCTGGAAATTTGGCCTGTATCGCGGCATCTGGCGTTATGCCAGTTTGAACGACTTGCGCCGTATCGTGCTGGCCGTCTTGTTGGCGGCAGCTGCCATCCCGTTTATGTTGTGGATGTTGCGCAGCAATTTGGTCGTGCCGCGTTCTGTATTAGTGCTGAATCCGCTGTTGCTGATTCTGTTTATGGGTGGCAGTCGGCTTTTGTACCGTATGTGGAAGGAAACGGGATTTCATGGGCGTATGAAGCTCGCCAGTGAACCTGTATTGATCATGGGTGCGGGGGACGCGGCGGTCATGCTGTCGAAGGATCTGGCAAAAAATCCATCCTGGCAGTTGGTCGGTTTTCTGGACGATGATGACAATAAGCAAAACTGCATACTCAATGGCATCAGGGTGTTGGGTAAATTAGATGAATTAGTGCACTGGGTCAATCATTTTGGCGTCGAACGCGTGATTATCGCGATGCCCTCGAGTTCGCATCAGCAGCGTCAGCGCGCGATCAAACTGTGCACAGTAGCCGGGGTACAGGTGCTGACCGTGCCATCGTTCGACGACCTGATGAGCGGCAAAGTGGCTGTGTCGCAATTGCGTGCGATCGAGCTGGACGATTTGCTGGGACGTGATCCCGTGGTACTCGATACGGCGGGATTGCAAGGGCTGATATCCGGCAAGACGGTCATGGTGACCGGGGCAGGCGGCTCGATCGGTTCAGAGCTGTGCCGTCAGATCGCGCGATTTTCACCGGCCAGGTTGGTGCTATTTGAGCAAAGCGAATTTGCACTCTATACGCTTGAGCAGGAGCTGCATCAGGCATTTCCGGCGCTGTGCTTTGTCTGTCTGGTAGGCGACGTGCGCGATGCGGCGCGTGTCGATGAAGTATTACAGTTGCACGCGCCTGTCGTGCTGTTTCATGCCGCAGCCTATAAACACGTGCCGATGATGGAGACGCACAACGCCTGGCAGGCGATCCGCAACAACGTATTGGGAACTTGGACGGTGGCACGCGCCGCGCAGCGGCATAACGTCGCCAAATTTGTGATGATCTCGACCGACAAGGCGGTGAATCCGACTAACGTGATGGGGGCTTCCAAACGACTGGCCGAACTGGTGTGTCAGGCGTTGCAGCCACACATACATGATGCGGGCGGTGGAACACGATTTGTCATCGTTCGTTTCGGTAATGTGCTGGGCAGCACGGGGAGCGTGATTCCGAAATTCCGGGCACAGATTGCGCAAGGTGGCCCGATTACCGTGACTCACCCTGAAATCACCCGCTACTTCATGTCCATTCCTGAAGCCGCACAACTGGTGTTGCAAGCCGGGCTGATGGGGCAGGGCGGTGAGATTTTTGTGCTGGATATGGGCGAGCCGGTGAAAATTGTCGATCTGGCGAAAGAGCTGATTCGCCTGTCAGGCTTGACTGAGGACGATATTAAGATTGAGTTTAGCGGTCTGCGTCCGGGTGAAAAGCTTTATGAGGAGTTGCTCGCCGACAATGAGCACACGCTACCCACGCCCCATCCTAAGTTGCGCATCGCACAGGCGCGCGAGGCGGATGCTGTGTGGCTGGAACAGTTGCTGATATGGACGGATGCGTCGACTAAACCCGATGCCGAAGTAAAAGCGGCACTTCAGGGCTGGGTACCTGAATATCAGCCTCAGCAAGGTTAACATGCTGTCCGTCGTGATCATCACGAAGAATGAGGCCGCCAATATAGGCGAGTGTATTCAGTCGGTGGCGTGGGCGGATGAAATCATCGTGGTGGATTCGGGCAGTACGGACGGAACGGTCAGCATCGCTCGGGAAATGGGTGCACAGGTCTATCTGCACGCCGACTGGCCGGGGTTCGGGCCGCAAAAAAATCGCGCGCTGTCCTACGCATCGCGCGCATGGGTATTTTCGATTGATGCGGATGAGCGGGTGACGCCTGAATTGCGTGCTGAACTCGAGCAGGCGATGAGGGACGGGGCGGCCGACGGATATTACTGCCCGCGACTGTCGCAGTTTTGCGGTACCTTTATCCATCACTGCGGCTGGTATCCGGATTATGTGCTACGCCTTTTCAGGCGGGGGGCAGGCCGGTTTTCCGACAGTCTGGTGCATGAAAGCGTGTTGCTGACGGGCGCGACCACTAGGCTGAAAAGTCCGTTGCTGCACTACAGTTACCTGACAACGGATGATGTGGAGCGCAAAGTTGCACACTATTCAACGGCCGCGGCGCAGCAAATGTTTGAGACGGGTAAACGCTCCAGTCAGGCGGGCGCACTGCTGAGCGGCGGCTGGGCGTTTATGCGCACCTATGTTCTCAGGCTGGGTGTGCTCGATGGCGTTGCCGGTTGGCGCATCGCTCATATGAATGCGCGTACCACTTATCTTAAATACCGAAAACTGGCCGCGCTGCATTTAGCTGCGCGTTAACTTAGTGCGCAGCATTCATAGCCGTGTGCGGATCTGCGTTTGATGTAACTAATCCGGGTATTTCTTCTAGGGTTGCCTTTGTTTTGAAAATGAATGAAACCAGGCCGTTAATCTTGGGGTTTTTAAGATGAACGGGTGCTCGATGGTTCGATAAGTTGTGTGGCATAAGACGATCAATGCCGGACATAGGCAGAAAATGGTCAGCCAAAACTGTCCTGCGGTTAAATTTTTCGCAGCAGAGATGCCGATTACAAAATTGAATGTAACGAATAAAACCATGCCGTGCAGCAAGTACACGCTGTACGACATTTCTCCCAGCAGTCTCGATAATTTGTTTGTAAAAATCCCGAATAAATCATTTCCACACGCAATCAGAACGAAAGTGCCAAATAACAAAATTTGGGCACCCGCGTCACGCGGGTTCGGGAAATACACGACCGCGAGTGACAAAAATGAAATGATTAATGCCGATGAAATTTTTCCGGAGGCAAACTTTCTGACCGACTCAATGCGATGCAGGTATGCGGTGGCGATGCCCGATGCAAAAGGAATTAACTGATGCCAGTCCTTCATGAGGATGTGGATGCCGAGCAAAGTTAACACCATATATTGAATCGGCGGGCGCGGCTTGATGCTCAGCATAATGGCCAATAAGGGCAACGATAAATAAAATCCCCACTCGAAAGGAAGCGTCCAAAATACCGCAGCCACGATCAGACTGGTGTCACCAACGCCATTGAGCGGCGGCATGCCTGGAGACCAGAAGCGCAGCCATTTGAGCATGTTGTTGATTAGCGTGAAGGGCGATACATTTAGTTCGCCATGACTCAGGTAAGCGACGATCAGGAAAACCAGCAAAACGGCAAACAAATAAAGTGGAACAATACGCAGTAATCGCGATGTAAATAATTTGCACCAGTCGATGCCCTTTGTTTTACCTTCGATCAGTTTGGAAGAAAAAAGGAAAGCGGTGACCATAAAAAACAGCATGACACTACCGGTTCCGAAATAGGCATAAAGGCTCGATGGCGGTGCACTCCATGCGCCGGTATTCAAATAGAAGTACCAGATGCAGGCGTGATGCAGGAATACAAAAAAGGCTAAAAATCCACGTAAACCATCGATGGAAGCGAATCGACCGGCAACGCTTTCCGTATCCATTTTTAGCAAGTGCGATAGTGCTAAAACGGTGAGAAGCGCCAGTGTTACGCATATGATGGCGGGTAAGATATCGGTTGGGTTCATTTCTGGTAGTTGTGTCGTCGGGGCGTGTCAGCTCTGGTATCAGGATTACAGATTTATACGGTAGTATACCTGTTCATATTCTTGTGCCACCTCGCGCCAGTTGCGCACAAATTGCGGCGCCGGGGTGCTTCGCGTTAATTGTTGTTCCAGTGCGCTGACCCATGCATCGATGCCCGCATCCAATGACAACACCGTGCCAGCGTCCGGCAGCACCTGTGTCGCCGCGCCGCATAGATCAGAGATGACGACCGGTACTCGCGCTGCCATCGCTTCCGATATGACCATGCCGTAAGGTTCGGCTTTAGCAGGATGTAACAGCACATCGAACTCAGCATAGTGAGCAGTGTCGCTCCAGCCTGACAACTGATCATTTGCCTCATCGCTGAACAGATGCTTAATATCAGCGACTGCGGGGCCGATTACGCGAAATTTAAGTTGCGGTCTTTGGTGACGCAGCTGTTTTATGATCTCAGCTGCAAAAGGCAGCCCCTTACGCTTCCACTCTTTGCCGACAAATCCAACGGTACCGCCATCGGCGGGTACAGGAATCGGGCTGCGAATTTTTCCGCTGACGACCCCGGGCACGATGGGTGTCGTGAGTTTTGCAGTAATTTCAGGATAGTAATGGCTGAGTTGTTGTTTTATAAAATCGGAGTTCGGCACGATGTACTGCGCGCGGACCAGCTCACGTTTTTCGAGGAACAATTGCATTGCAACGCGCAGTGAAATCAGCCTCCACCAGGAGCGTTCAAAAATTGTGGCGAAAGGCGGGCCATGAAACGTGGTGATGTGATGGGAGGAAAGACGTTCATGGCTGTGTATCAGAAAATCGCCATGGGGATTGATTTTTAACCAGTTGGCAACCCGATTGCCAAATCTTAGCAGTGCCAGCCAGCGAGGACGCGCTGCTATGCTGCCCAGTTCGTGTACGACGATGCCATCCGGCTTGTCAGCCAGACATATTTCGCACAGGACTTCCACCTGATGACCAAGATCGCGCAACTCACGCGTAATTTCCCATACATAGCGTTCCATTCCTCCCACTGGGCCGTAGCGACGAACGACGTGAAGTATTTTGAGTTTTTTGTTGGGCGTTGCAGTCATAAATTTCAAAATCGGTATAATTGAAAAACTGCGTATAAATTGAGTCAATATTCGCTAAGCGTTTATTGTACCGTGCCTGACACATTGACGCGCGTCTTCACATCGTAACTTAAATTGTCAGCAATTTAGTAATGCCGCTTGTAGCCAACCCCTAACCAAACATGCAACTTCCCGAAATAATTAAAAATAACCTTCTCAGAGCGGGCAGTGAGCCGGATGCACGCTTGAGTGTAACCCGGGCGAATGATTACCGGCCTGATATCGATGGATTAAGAGCGATTGCGGTAATAGCGGTGCTGATTTTTCATGCTTTTCCCTCCGCGCTGCAAGGAGGATTTGTCGGTGTAGATATATTTTTTGTGATCTCCGGTTATCTGATTTCGAAACATATCTGGGAAGAATTGGCAGCCGGTACATATAGTATCAAGGTATTTTATGCCCGTCGGGTGCGCCGGATTTTCCCCGCATTAAGTCTGGTGATGTTTGCCTGTCTGTTAGCCGGATGGGTCATCCTGTCTCCCGCCGAATACGAACAATTGGCAACGCATGTGAGGGCAGGCACGCTGTTTGTGTCGAATCTCGTCTTCTGGAAAGAGGCGGGCTATTTTGACAATGCAGCTGATACCAAGCCGTTGCTTCATCTGTGGTCGTTGGGGATCGAAGAGCAGTTTTATATCGTATGGCCCTTATTGCTGGCCTTTTTCTGGCGAAATACGCGATTTTTTGCGGCCGGATTTCTGTTGGTGCTGGGCGCTTCACTGATTTACAGCATTTTTGTTGTTCAACACGACGTTGTGGCTGACTTTTATTCGCCCTTCACACGATTTTGGGAGCTGGCCATAGGCGCTGCGGTCGCATACGCAATTTCAAGCCGGTATGCCCTTAACGAGCTGCAACGCACTTTGCTGGCCTGGTTAGGACTGGTATTGATTATTTTTGCGGCAACGGTTGTACAAAAACACTTTCTGTTTCCGGGCGCCTGGGCTTTGCTGCCGACGTTGGGGGCGGCTAGTCTGATCTACGCGGGGGCGCAGTCGTGGCCTAACCGCCACCTGTTGTCACAGCCGGCTCTGGTATGGGTAGGGTTGATCAGCTATCCATTGTATCTTTGGCACTGGCCGCTGTTGTCCTTCGCTCGCATCATTGAGTCGGAAACGCCCCCGGTCGGAGTGCGCATAATTTTGCTGGCAGTCAGTGTGCTATTAGCGTGGCTCACTTATAAACTGCTCGAATGCAAAATCAGGTCCCGACCGCGAACGATGAGTCTTGTGCTGGTGTTGTGCTGCGTGATGTTGCTACTGACAGCGGCAGGTGAGGCTATCCGTAAGCTCGATGGTGTGCACACGCGCAATCTGTCGATGTTGAATGCCGATCCTGATAGCTTGGTATTGGGTGCAGACAGGGATAAGTTGCAGCCGCAGTGTGGACTCTCCGAGGCGCAGAAACCGCTGTTTCAATATTGTCTTCGGAGTCGATCAGAACCGATTGCGGCCTTACTGGGGGACAGCAAGGCCGAAGCCTTGTTCTATGGACTGGTGCGTGAGACACCTATGGCCTGGACGATGATAGGTTCGGTGCAGCCGCCGGATACGAATGTTGCACTGGCAGACGAACAGCAAATTAAGAATCGCTCGGCGTTACAGGCGATCATTCAGGATAAGTCAGTCAGGGTGGTCGCCTGGGTCGTGACGGTGAACTCTATTTTTTCAATTAACCCGGAAACGGGATTCATTAATAATGATCGCATTCCGGACGAAAAAATTTCAGCATACAGCCTTGCGATACAGCAGCTTGAACAATCGGGTAAGCGCGTGATATTTGTCATCGACAATCCGACCTTTCCGGATCCGCGCAGCTGCATCAGCGGCGGTGCAACTGGGAGCCCATTCTTCAACAGATACTTGAGGCGCAAAGAAAACCCGCGTTGCAGCATGGCATACAGCGATTATCTGGCCGGTATGCGTCTTTATTTTGATTTTACGAAAAAACTGCAGCAGTTGAACCCGAACCTCGCGGTGTACGATCCGACTGCTTTGCTATGCGATACCGGGCACAATCGTTGTTCGGTAACGCAGGGCAATAAATTTTTGTACAGCTACGGTAATCATATCTCTGATTATGCGAATTCAAAGATAGCGCGGGATATGTTGCCGATGATCGAGAATTTAATGCGCTGATTGATGTTCTTTAACGCACGCGGATTCAGCGGGTGAACAGATCGGGAAAATTTCGTCTTGCCAGTTTTAACCTGATCACTTCCTTTATTCTGCGTTTTAAGTTATTTTTGTAATATTTTCCCGAGCCGCCACCCACGCCGCAGATGACGGGCGGAATGCTGAAAAGTACCCGGCTCAGATTCTGTTTGAGGATGACATCCTTAAAACAATTTTCGAGGCTGAGTCCCTGCTCCCCGCCCACATTCAGATAGGCTGTTGCCAGGTTTTTCAGGTAAAACGATTTGTTGACCAGATAAAATCGGGTATCTACGTAGGAAAACCGGGTTTTTTTCAAAGAAAATACGTCAGAAAAAACCCCTTTGCATATAAATGTTCCATTCCATTGTGCAAGACACTCCGGAAAATTCTCCACCCAAAGTTTCGATGTGCACTTGCCATAAAAATCGGCCTCCTTCAGGAAAACAGAATGCTCGAGGGCGAAGGTGACGATTTCTCCTTCACCAAAGCCTTTGCCGTGTATGCGGACGAGTTCTTTATTATTTTGGAAATAAAGGCACTCGATCTGCGCGTTGGGAAATTTTTCATGAACGAGAGTGGAAAAATCAAAATTGGATCCGTCGCAAATGACTAATCGCAGATCGGGAGAAATGGACAGCCATTTCTCTATCGATTCAAGCGTCAGCCTGATACGGGATTCTTGATCCTTAAGGGCAACGGAATGATCGGAAACAATTACGCAGGATGTAAAAAGAATCGGCGGGAGATTTTTTGGCATATAAATTATTTAGCAGATTTATTAGGTTGCGCAAACTTTAAGCGTGACGCTTGAAAATATTTCGACGTACCCACCGCGCAATTCGCGAAGAGATAGGCTTTTTAACGAAATCTGTTTTATTTTCCCAATTGGACTGATAACAAACGCCTAAGTAGTTTTTTGCCAGTCGTTCAATTGTTTCTCCCTGCCTTTTGGCAACAGCAAACTGTTGTTCGTAATGATATACCCTGAAAAAGGGTTCGACTGGTATTAAAGGAAAGGGCGCGTACTTTAGCATCGCTTCGCCGTACCATTGAATTTCGCCCGGAAAAAGTACGATGGCATCGTAAAAGTTCATTCCACGGGGTTTGAGAAATTGTTCGTCGAGTGCTCGCCATACTAAATTGCTCCATAGCAATGGCGCCGGGCCAAAGTCATAATGATGACCTTCACGACCGACAATATCCATCATCTTTTGCCGATCCTGATGGAAGTTGTCGCAAACTTTTTTCATGGAATGGTTGGTGGCAAATTGGAGTAGTTCCTTTGCTTCGTGTACGATCGTATAGGGGTAGCCTTCGGGAGAAATGAAGTCGTCTTGTTTGAATGGTCTGATAAATACGCAGTCCGAATCAAGGCACAGGTAAGATTCGGAAAGCGTTAAACGCCAGAACTCAGATTTTATAATTTGTTGCGACAGTGAACCCGGTAGTGCAGAGAGCTTGCCTGAATTTAAGGCAGGATTGGAGCGAATTATTTCTTCATCGTTAATGATCGTGAGGGGGTGTCCCGCCAATATTCCCTGAAATAGCGCTACGTCTGAGAGTGGGACTGAAATGAAGAAAGGAATATTTTCAACGTTAAACCTTGCAACGCTTTCGGCTAATCGCTTTACGCGCAGCACATCGTTGCGATAGGATTTGCAATATAAGCTAAATTTTTTCATGGCTTTGGGGTTCGGGTGCGCCGCCAACAACGGAAGTCAGGTGTTATGTATTGTATTTGAGGCGTGCATTTATTAATCGGCCATATTCATTCAATTTGCGGACTAGCGTGCATTCAGAATGTTTTTTTCGACTTTGGCAACAGCTCGCAGATAGCGCCAGCGTTTAAACCAACTTTTTGGCAGCATGCTCTTGGCATGCCGTAATCGATTATCGATTCTATAGTCAGAAACCGTTTCCCCGGCGCATTTTTTTCCCAGATATTTCTGCAAAATCTCAAGATTAGACAGACGTATATGCTGCATGACAATATTTTTGCCGTGTTTGGTGTACATGAGGCGCTTGTTTCGTTTGATGAGTGCTTTTGTCTCAAGACTAACCTTGCCAAAACTTGTACTGCCGCGATGATATACGAATGCATTCTCTACGACGCCAAGTCGATACCCGGCTTGCTTAACTCTGAGCGAGTAATCAAAGTCTTCAAAATAACCCCGGCCAAATGCCTCATCGAGCAGGCCAACCTGATTTATGACGGGGCGCGGAATGGCAACGCAGAAGAAATCCATCCGGTAAGCATCCAGTATCAGAGGGGAGCCGTTATTGGCATACTCAAGTCCGTGGGCGATTTTATCTGCCATTGTGCCGTCTTGAGTGTAGATGCATTGCTCATTGCCTGCGGTATTCGTCACCGGTCCCAGTAGTCCCCAGTTGGTGTCGTCTGTGTAAGCACTGGCTAAACGGGCGATCATACCCTTGCTGGGGAAGGCATCGCTATTGAGAAGTACAATTAAGTCACCACTGGCTGCACGAATCCCTACATTGTTTCCTGCCGAAAAACCTAAATTGCTCGCATTGAAAATAACGGTGACATGAGGATAATCCTCTTTAAGTCTGACTAATTCCTCATGTGTTTTTGAATCGGATGCATTGTCGACTACGATGACTTCCCATGTTGCAAAGTCAGGATCGGCGGCCAGCATTTCCAGACAAATTCCGGTTGTTTCAGCGTAATTGTTGAAGCTCAAAATGATAATGCTTATTTTCATCGATTCGTACCCGCCATGTGTTTCAGGGCCTGCATTTGCATTACCCAAGTGTGAATTTTTTGTACGGCTCTGAGCGTCGTGTACGGAGATGCGATGCCGTTGTCTTTTAACGCATCCGCTTGCCAATGTGCGTAGAGTTCTTCTAAGGCCTGTGTTATTTGCGTTGTGTCTTGCGCATCGGTCGCCCGGTGGTTAAATTCATGCAGCATCCCCGTTAATTGCGGATTGTTGTGAATCAGGCCGAGCACGGGGCGCTGTGTCCATAAATATTCAAAATATTTTGAAGGGATATATTCTTCGCAAAATGGGTCTGTGCCGTGCAGTAAAAGCAGGCAGTCAACGGCATTCATGCGCTTGAGGACGCGTATCCTGCCGCTTTCACCCGTGACCGGATCATTTTCGATGCGACCGAAATTTTGAATCACTTCAGGATAAGGAAAATTGCCGATTGCATTTTCGGATACGGCATCCATGCTGCCGCCATAAAGATGAAACCGGACTTGCGTTAACCGCTTGGGGTCGCGGTTTAAGAATATGTCGAGCGCCGTCAGAAAATCTCCTACGTTGCGCGTGACAGAGAGCGAGCCAAAATGCCCGATAACAAAATGTTCCTGTCGCGTATAAGGCGATTTTTTGAAATCCGGTGCGTCGACACCAGCAATCACGTAATGACCGCGCTCGGCCAGTTGGGGGTGCCTGGCTTTTGCGCGCTGCATCGCCATATCCGTAAACCACCAAACCGTATCCGCGTGGGTGCAGATCGTTTTTTCCAGCCAGGCGGCAAACTTCTTACGGGTAGCCGATATCGGTTGTGATTCGTAAATCATCGGGTCGTGAATTTCGGCAATCCACGGAATACCATAACGTTTGGATAACCAGTAGCCGGCCAGATGGGCTGCATACGCACCTCCCGTCGAATAAATCAGCGCGGGTGGTTGCTTGGCAATAATGCGACGGGCAACTAAAAAGGCTGAAATCGACCATGACCACGTCGTTTCAATCGGGATGCATATTTTTTCAATCAGATAGAACGGGATGAGTGCCGTAGTGGCGAGCAGCATTGCCAGTCGGTATACCGCACGGTTGCGGATACGATTTCTAAGGAAGTGCCGCAAATCAAATCGCAGACCTACCGGCAGCGCAGACAGAACCTGATGATGTTCCAGTTGCGTATCTTTTTTGCCCAGAATGCCGCTGACGATGATCGGTGTGACGCCCAATTCGATTAAATGGGGAATTTTGTCGGTGATGGTTTGGCTGGCAGCGCGCCCGTCCATATTAAAAGCGTGAGACAGGATCAGCCATCTTTGTTGAGTTGGTTCAGATGTCATTTTAGTTGTCTCGATGTTTGTACTGCAGCGTTGTAAGCAACAGGGCCGCCGTCAGCATGAACTGTTCGATGATTTGATTGCGAAACGTCGAGTCAAGCAGTCCGCGTAGCATAAACATGATGACCATAATGGCAAGGGCTAAACCCAGTTGATCTTGATGCGATTTCCATGCACTCCATCCTGTTTTTATGAGAAAAAGTAAAAAACCTGCCCAAAGCAGTAATCCCGGAATTCCCACGTTTAATCCGAAATCTATCCAGGCATTGTGGCTATGAAAGATTTTAGCCTGACCGTATTTTTCGAGCTCAAGATTGCGAAACGTTTCTCTGGATATCTCCATCCCCCACGGATGCTCGGCCAGCATGCGTAAACCGGCATGCGCCCAGGCGATACGATAATATTCCGAAATATCAACGGATTTGCCGCTGGCCGTTACGGGGACGTCCGTTGCACTGCTATCGAGCCATCGCAAATCTCGATCTATGTCCCAGGCAATCGGAATGGTCTCAACAAATGTCGCCCATCTCGGGTCTGTTTTGTAGCTGATGAATGAAATGGTAAAAACTAAAAGCAGCGTTGCTAGCGCCGAGCTAATCACTTTTAGACGTGAGTACTTTTTTCTCGATTCACTAACCATCATTGCGGCACCCAGCATGAAGGCCAGCATCATGATGATCAGTCCGTTGCGGGATGAGGTGGCAAACAGTGAAAACAGCGCCAGCGCCAGCAGCAATGAAATTACCCAGTTAGGGACGGGAATCAGTCGGATGCCCTTAACGAGGCGTCCTAGCATGTCGGCAATCAGTATCGGCTCCATCAGGGCAATCAGATAATTGGTGACCCCTTTTTCGTCGGTGATTCCCAATTGATTCGGCAGGAATTTACCTGCCAAAACCATTTCATAGAGCATCGCGATTGCATTCAAACTCAGAAAAAGAGTGATGGGGGCTATGATCATCAAGGTGACAGTCACGCGAGGCGCTTTGATTGCTGAGTCCATTAGTGTGCATGCGATGCCTATTCCTATCACATAGCACATCGCGACTGTTAACCATTGCCCCTTCCATTCAAGCAATGAGGCATAAGGTTGATCGGCAATAAAAAATGTAATGACCAGCATCCATAGTTGCAGGGCGAAGAGCAGCAACGTGGCGTGGAGAAGTGGCTTGGAATTATTCCGTACTGCCCGCCAGAATATGGGGATCGCCATGAAAAATGTCAGATATAAAAGTATTTTTCTGCCGGCCATCGCGTGAGGCACGGAGAAAATAAACAGTAGCACCGCACCGAGCAGTAACAAGGCGAAACCCGAGGGGCTGATTTTCTTATCTAACAAAAATTGCTTGATCATTAATATCCGTTCATTTAAGGCCGCGTGCTAAATTGGGTAGATTCAAGTTCACGTTCGATCAATTTGACGAGCAAAGTGGCACCGGCAGGGCTGATGTGATTGTTGTCGACGTAGAGAATATTACCATTGCGTCGGGTTTGGCAGTTTTGTTCGTCGCAAAACAGGCCGACGGGATCGATAAAAGCTGTATTCGGATGTTGCTGCACAAATTCAGTCATGAACTGATTCTGCTGGCGAATCTGCGCGAGCGGTTGGGTGAAATCAACCGGCAGATTCTGGATGACCTTGGGCAGTACCGGCACGCTGTGTACGATGACGACTTCGCTGCCCTGTGCTTTCATCAGGCGTAGGGTATCCTTCAGGTGGCGCGCGATGACGTTCTTGCTGGACGCCGCATCCCGAGAGGAGGTTGTGGCATCCGAGATGAAGTGGTTCGGCTGGTTGTTCGGGTCGCCTTCGGTATACATGCTCCACGAGGCGACCAGGAATATTTTCCGGAACGCACGCGTCTCAATTAAAGCGCGTATGCGCCGGTCAAATCCTTCCGCGCAGATATTTTTTGCGCCGTCAAAGCTGCTGATGCCAAAAATCGGCGGGCAACCGGGTAAAGTTACCAGCACCCCCTGTGTATGTGTTGCTTCGGCAGCGGCCTGAAATGCCGGATACCACGCCGCCGTGTGCGAGTCGCCCAACACGAGAAAGCGGCTGTCCGCGTGTGGGGCGCCAAATGCGCAATGCTGCAGGATGGCTTGGCTATCATCACCAATCAGGCAGTTGGCCGGGTAGTTGATTTGCGTACCGGTTGCGGCTTTAAAATCGAACGCGGCCAGATTGCGCTTTGCGCTGACCCAGCTCGGGAAGCGCTCTTCCATGCCGCCTTTTGCATAAATAGTCATGCCCGTTGCGATGCAAAATACGGCAAAGCCTGCGGTCAGCAGGGCGACGGATTTTCCGCTGAATTGCTCACGTCGCTGGCGGCAGGGTTCCTCAACGTATTTCCACGCTAGGTAGGCGATCAGCGCCGTCAGGAGCAGCAGCAGGGCTGTCTGAACAGTATCGTTCAAACCGTAATCGGCATTGTGGAACCAGACGATCAGCGGCCAGTGCCACAGGTAGAGTGAATAAGACAGTCCTCCGATAAACACCAGCGCCTTCCCGCTCAACCATTTGCCGGCTGTCGTGTTCGGGCTGGATAAAATGAACAGTGCGGTCGCAAGACAGGGAAGCAAAAGCAGCAGGGGGGATGCGCTCTCGTCCAGCCATAGCAAAGAGGCCGCGATCAGCGCGAGGCTGGCAAGCGAGATAGCTCCGTTATGGTGAAGCCGGTTTTTGATTTCAACGGACATCAGAGCTGCCAACGCGCCGATGATAAATTCCCAGATACGCCCGGCAAAGGAGAAAAAACCTTCAGTCGGCAAATAATGTTGAATATAGTTGAAGCGGATCCAGAGCGATGCTGCGGCGATCACCATCAGTGCCGCGATCCGGTGCGTCTTGAACTTGTAGAGCAGGATGAGAAAAAGCGGAAAGATCAGGTAAAATTGCTCTTCAATCGACAGCGACCAGGTATGTAATAGCGGCTTGGCATCGCGGGACATATCGAAATAGCCCTGCTGGCGTGCAAAAACCATATTGGTCAGGTAGATGGCAGAAAATTGCAGACTCTTGGCATACTGAAAGAAATCGTACGGCTTCAGTACGAAATAGGAGATGACCGCCGAGGCTGCGATCATCAAAAACAGATTGGGCAGCAGGCGGACGACGCGATTTTTGTAGAAACGGGCGATCGAAAAAGTGCCGCGGGCGAGTTCGCCAGCGATCATCTGCGTGATGAGATAGCCTGAGATGACGAAGAACATGTCAACGCCGACGTAGCCGCCCGGCAGGATATGGAAGCCGAAGTGAAACAAAATGACCGCAATGATAGAAATTGCCCGTATACCTTGGATTTCGGGGTAAAACTTCTTGGCAATATTTGGCATGTGCGGGAAATGGTCTGCAATTAATGGGGCAGAGAGGTTAATCTGCTAATCTTTAGCGATATTTTAACAGGTGTTTGCTCATGGCGATCTATGCGGTAGGAGATATTCAGGGCTGCTACACGGAGTTAGTGCAGTTGCTCGAGAAAATCCGGTTCGATCCGGCCGCCGATAAACTCTGGCTGGTGGGCGATCTGGTCAATCGCGGCGCGGATTCGTTGCAGGTGTTGCGGCTGGTCAAGTCGCTGGGCGATAGTGCGATCACGGTGCTCGGCAATCACGACCTGCATTTGCTGGCGGTCGCTTACGGTCAGGGCAGGTTGCATCGGGGTGATACGCTGGATGAGATTTTAAATGCGCCGGATCGCGAAGAATTGCTGAGCTGGTTGCGTCATCAGCGCCTGCTGCACCTCGAGGGCGAATTTGTGCTGGTGCATGCCGGGTTGTTGCCGGCTTGGACGGTGGCGCAGGCGAATAGTCTGGCGCGCGAAGTTGAAGCCGCATTGCAAGGCGCGGATTATGTGGATTTTCTCGCGCATATGTACGGTAATCAGCCCAATGGCTGGGATGATGCGCTGACAGGCTATAAACGGCTGCGCGTGATTACCAATGCACTGACCCGGATGCGCATCTGTACGGAACGGGGCAAGATGGAATTCGATTTCAAGGCGGAGCAGCAGAATATTCCGGAAGGCTATCGCCCCTGGTTTGATATCGCCGGGCGTGCCAGTTCCAATGCCACGGTGATTTTCGGGCACTGGTCGGCGCTGGGGTTGATGATCAAACCCAATGCGGTTGCGCTTGATACCGGATGTCTGTGGGGCGGGCCGCTGACGGCGATACGGCTGGATGACCGCGAAATCATTCAGGTGGACTGCGCCGACGCTTCTGTGGCGAAACACTGGTGAGAGTCCTCTACACAGTGCTGTTGTGGCTGCTGCTGCCCTTCATTTTTTTGAAGCTGCTAAGGCGCTCGCGCCGCCAGCCTGAGTACTTGCAGCATTTGGGTGAGCGTTTCGGATTTTATCTAGCCAACAGCGCGAAGCCTGTCATCTGGCTGCATGCGGTATCGGTCGGCGAGACGCGCGCGACGGTGAGCCTGGTTGCAAAACTGCGCGCGAGCTATCCTGATCATCAAATTTTGCTGACGCACACCACCCCTACGGGGCGCGCAATCTCCGAACAACTGTACGGCGATGAGGTGTTGCGCGTGTATTTGCCCTACGACTATCCTTTTGCAGTGCGGCGCTTTTTGCGCCACTACCGGCCTGAACTTGGCATTCTGATGGAAACCGAGATCTGGTTCAATCTGATCCATGAAGCCCATGCGGCAGGGGTGCCTGTGCTGCTGCTCAATGCGCGCCTGTCTGAAAAATCGGCAAGAGGCTATGCGCGGGCGTCCCACCTCACGCGCAGTGCGTTGCGGCAACTCAACGCCATCGCCGCACAAACGCCTGATGATGCGGCGCGTTTAATCCAGTTGGGCGCAGGGCCGGTGTCGGTGATGGGCAATTTGAAATTCGATATCGCACCGCCGCCTGCAATGTTGACGCTAGGTGTCGCGTTGCGCGGGCAGTTCGGTACAAAGCGGAAAATCGTTCTCGCCGCCAGCACCCGCGAGGGAGAAGAAGCCTTATTGCTCGATGCCTGGCAGGCCGGAGGAGTGTTGCTGGTCATTGTGCCGCGCCATCCGCAACGCTTTGACGAGATCGCACAATTACTTTCCAGTCGCGGCCTGCGCTATCAGCGCAGAAGCGAGAACAGGGACGTCGCATCCGACATTCAGGTGGTGCTGGGCGACAGTATGGGCGAGATGTTTGCCTATTATGCGGCTTGCGATGTCGCCTATATCGGCGGCAGCCTGCTGCCTTTCGGCGGGCAAAATCTGATCGAAGCCTGTTCGGTCGGCACGCCGGTGTTAATCGGCCCGCACACCTATAACTTTACGGAGGCTACCCGACTGGCCGTCGAGGCCGGTGCTGCGGTGCGGGTAAATGACGCAGCTGAGCTGTTTCAGGTCGCGGGAAGTTTACTTGGCGATGAAGGCCGGTTGGCTGCGATGCGCCAGCAGGGCATGCAGTTTGTCGCCTCTCACAGGGGCGCGACAGACAAGGCGATGGACGTGATTGCCAGCGTAATTGAGGGTAGCTGCGCGAAGGAATAATGGCAGCAGGTTGATGTGCAGCTTGCCGGAAGCGTTTCTCAATTCGTTGTCCGGCCCTTATATGGGTAAGCCAAAATCAGGGTGCGGGATTCATATCCGTTTCTACGCGCACCACGCCTTTTTTCTGCACGATACGCACGCGGTCACCAACCCGGAATGCATCCGGTTTGCCGGGCTGCATCACATAGGTGCTTTGTTCAGCATTGTCCAGTTTTACCCATAACTCAAGACCACTTCTGCTGTCGATGCCAGCGCTGTGTCCGAGCGTGCCGCCCAGCACTGAGCCTAAAACGGAACCCACGACGGCACCGCGTCCTGCGCCCGTGTTTGCTCCGCCGATCTGACCGAAGATGCCGCCTGCCATGGAGCCAGTATTGGAGCTGGCATCCATCTCAATCGGTGTAATGCTCTCGAGCACGCCGTATTTGACGCTATCTTTAGTCGTGACGCTGCTGCTGGCGCAACCGGCCAGCAGCAGGACACAGATAAAAAACAGTCGGCTCATGATTTACAGCGTGATGGCAAAGCCGAAGTGCTGTTCGAATTGCGCTTCAATTTCACCGCGCGTCAGCACATGGTTCTGGCCGCCGCGACTTGCAATCTTGATCGAACCCATCAGCGAGGCCAGAC
Source organism: Gallionellales bacterium GWA2_54_124 (assembly GCA_001801025.1). GTDB lineage: Bacteria > Pseudomonadota > Gammaproteobacteria > Burkholderiales > Gallionellaceae > Gallionella. Next base: position 35,321 of record MGWO01000003.1, on the reverse strand, counting down.
GGCCTGTGGTTTCCCACGCCCAGCCGCGCTGAATGCCGTACATCAGGCCGGCGCGATAGGCGTCCCCGCAGCCGGTCGGGTCGACGATGGCGGCAGGTTTCGGTGTCGGGATGGCGATTTCGCGCCCCTCGGTGTAGATCATCGAACCGTCGCCGCCCAAGGTCACGATCAGCGCGGTGACGGATTTGGCGATCTCGGCCAGCGTCTTGCCAGTCTTGTCTTGCAGCAGTTTGGCTTCGTAATCGTTTACGGTCACGTAAGTGGCCTGATCAATAAAGCGCAGCAGGTCGTCCTTGCCGAACATCGGCATACCCTGACCCGGATCAAACACAAAAGGCACACCGGCTGCGACAAACTGCTCGGCGTGTTCGATCATGCCGTCACGTCCGTCAGGCGATACGATACCCAGTGTTACGCCCGTGGCCTCTGCAACCTTGTTTTGTTCGGAGTAACCCATCGCGCCCGGATGGAAGGCGGTGATCTGATTGTCGTCCAGATCGGTCGTGATGAAGGCCTGACCTGTGAAACTGTCCGGTATGTGGCGGATGTGCTTCTGTGAGATGGACAGCTTTTCCAGACGTTTGGCATAAGGGCCGAAGTCGTCGCCGACCGTTGCCATGATCAGCGGGTTGCCGCCCAAAAGTTGCAGGTTATAGGCGATATTGCCCGCGCAGCCGCCGTATTCGCGGCGCATTTCCGGCACGAGAAACGCGACGTTCAGAATGTGGATCTGCTCAGGCAGAATGTGATTTTTGAATTGGTCTTTGAACACCATGATGGTGTCGTAAGCCATAGATCCGCAGATAAGTGTGTTCATGTCGTAAACCTGGTTAGTCGTTAGTTTCTGGTTGTTGTAATGCGGCTAAAGCAGTATCGTAATCAGGTTCGTGCGTAATGTCACTCACCAGTTCCGCATGCAGTACGCGGTCGTTTTCATCCAGTACCAGCACGGCGCGGGCAGTGAGTCCGGCCAGTGCGGTATCGGCAATCTTCACGCCGTAATTGCGCATGAAATCGCGGCCGCGCATCAGCGACAAGGGAATCACGTTGTCCAGGCCTTCGGCCACGCAAAAACGGCTCATCGCGAAAGGCAGATCGGCAGAAATCACCAGCACGACGGTATTTTCCAGCCCGCTTGCGACTTCATTGAAACGGCGTGTCGAGGTGGCGCAGACGGCCGTGTCCAGACTCGGCACGATATTGAGTACCTTGCGTTTACCCGAAAAACTTTGCAGCGTCACATCCTTCAGTTCTTTATCAACCAGTGTGAACGCCGGTGCGGTTTGGTTCACGGCAGGAAATGTCCCGAATAGTGTGACCGGGTTGCCATTGAGTGTGACGGCAACTTTATTGGATGCTTCTTTTTTACGGGTCATGGTGTGTCCTTTAGGTTAGAGGTAGGACTCAATAGGCGGGCAGGCGCAAACCAGATTTTTGTCGCCATACACATTATCTATTTTCGCGACAGAAGGCCAGAATTTATTGTTCGTCAGCCAAGGGAGCGGGTAGGCAGCCTGTTCGCGGCTGTACGGACGATCCCAGTTGCTCGATGTCACGGCTTTCGCGGTATGCGGCGCGTGTTTGATCACGTTGTTCTTCTTGTCGGCGCGACCGGCGATAATTTCGTCGATCTCGCCGCGTATTGCGATCATCGCCTCGCAAAAGCGATCAAGTTCGGCTTTTGACTCGCTCTCGGTCGGTTCTACCATCAGTGTATCTACCACCGGAAAGGAGGTGGTCGGGGCATGGAAACCGAAATCCATCAGGCGCTTGGCGATATCGGCGACTTCGATGCCGGCTTCGCGCTTGAAGTCGATGCACTGCAAGATCATTTCATGCGCGCAGCGGCCGTTTGTCCCCTGATACAGCGTTGAATAGTGATTTTTCAGCGATTCTTTGATGTAATTGGCATTCAGTATCGCCATGCGGGTCGCTTGCGTGAGGCCTGTGCCGCCCATCATCTTGATGTAGCCGTAGGAAATCATCAGGATCAGCGCGCTGCCGAAGGGGGCCGCCGACACCGCGTGGATGCCTTGCTCACCGCCGGTTTTAACCAGTGGATGGGAGGGCAGGAACGGAGTCAGATGTTCAGCTACGCCGATCGGGCCGACACCCGGGCCGCCACCGCCGTGAGGGATCGCAAAAGTCTTGTGCAGGTTCAGATGGCACACATCCGCACCGATGTTGCCGGGGCTGGTGAGTCCAACCTGCGCATTCATATTGGCGCCGTCCATGTAAACCTGACCGCCGTTGGCATGGATGATACCGGTGATTTCGATGATGGATTCTTCATACACGCCGTGCGTGCTCGGATAGGTGACCATCAGGCAGGAAAGATCGTCCTTGTGTGCCTCGGCTTTTTCGCGCAGATCGGCGACATCGATATTGCCGTTCTGGTCGCATTTGACCACCACGATGGACAGTCCGCACATCGCCGCGCTGGCAGGATTGGTGCCGTGTGCCGAAGAGGGAATCAGCGCTACGTTGCGCTGGCCTTCGCCGCGCGAGCGGTGATACGCCTGAATTACCAGCAGACCTGCATATTCGCCGGAGGCACCGCTGTTGGGCTGAAAGCTCATTTGCGCAAACCCTGTGATTTCGCATAGCGCGGCATCGAGGCCCGCGATGAGTTCCTGATAGCCGGCGGCTTGTTCGAATGGCACGAAAGGATGCAGGCTGGCGAATTCGGGCCAGGTCAGCGCAAGCAATTCGGATGCGGCGTTCAGTTTCATGGTGCAGGAACCCAGCGCGATCATCGAATGCGTCAGCGACAGATCCTTGTTTTCGAGGCGCTTGATGTAGCGCATCATCAGCGTTTCAGAGTGGTACGAATTGAATACGGCGTGGTTCAAAATGGCCGATTTTCTGACCGTCAGGTGCATCGCGGACGCGGTTACCTGCGATTCGCTTAATCGCGGTGCCGTTTTTCCTGCTGCCTGTGCGAACACGGCGAGAATCGCATTTAAATCGTTGATGCTGGTTGTCTGATCGAGCGCAATCCCCAGACCTTCGCCGCTGTAACGGAAGTTGATTTCTGCGGCTTCGGCTAAGGCATGAATTTTTACGTTGTCGGTATGGGTCAGTTTCAGCGTGTCGAAAAAGGTGTCATGAGCGATCTGGTAGCCCAGTTTTTTCAGCTCATTTGCCAGTGCAACGGCGGACAGGTGAACCCGGCGTGCGATGCCACGCAATCCTTGCGGGCCGTGATAGACGGCATACATGCTGGCCATGATGGCGAGCAGCGCTTGTGCCGTGCAGATGTTTGAGGTGGCCTTTTCGCGGCGGATATGCTGCTCGCGGGTTTGCAGCGCCATGCGCAGGGCCGGGTTGCCGTCGGCATCCACCGACACGCCGATGATGCGTCCCGGCATCGAACGCTTGTAGGCATCACGGCACGCAAAGAAAGCCGCGTGCGGGCCGCCGTAGCCCATCGGTACGCCGAAGCGCTGGGTGGAACCCAGCACGATGTCCGCGCCCCATTCGCCAGGCGGCGTCAGAAGCACCAGACTCATGATATCGGCCGCAACCGCGATGGTCATGCCGTGTTCTTTCGCGCGTCCGACAAACTCGCTGTAGTCGTGTACCACGCCGTTGGCTGCCGGATATTGCAGCAATGCGCCGTACAGTTTGTCGTTCAGTGTGACGGTCTTGAAGTCGCCAATGACCAGCTCAATCCCTAACGGTTTTGCGCGGGTTTTGAGCAACTCGATGGTCTGCGGGAAGCATTCGTGCGACACGAAAAAGCTGTTCTTGCCGGCAGCGTCCCGACTGCGCAGGCCGTGCATCATGGTCATGGCTTCGGCCGCTGCAGTGGCTTCATCGAGCAAGGACGCGTTGGCGATTTCCATGCCGGTCAGATCCACAATCATGGTCTGGAAATTGAGCAGCGCTTCTAAGCGACCTTGCGCGATTTCAGCCTGATAGGGGGTATAGGCGGTATACCAGCCCGGATTTTCCAGTACGTTGCGCTGAATCACCGGCGGCAGGATGGTGTCGTAATAGCCCAGACCGATGTAGGATTTATACAGTTTGTTTTTCGCCGCAATGCCGCGCAGGTGTTGCAGATAGGCATGTTCGGACAGTCCTTCGGGCAGGTTCAGTGGCGATTTTAAACGGATCGCAGCAGGGATCGTCTGGTCGATCAGCGCATCCAGAGACGATGCATCGATGGCTTTGAGCATATCCTGAACATCTTTGTCGGACGGGCCGTTGTGGCGGTTTACAAATTGGTCTGTATTCATAGGAATGAGGAGCGAGGATTGAGGATTGGGGGGATTGAGGATTGAAAAGCTGGTTTTACTCAATCCTCAATCCTGATTTTTAGTGTGCTTCGCTGTCGATGACGGCCTGATAAGCTGCGGCATCAAGCAGCGCGTCTACATCGGCTCCATTATCGGGTTTGAGCTTGAACATCCAGGCGCCGTAAGGATCGTTGTTGATGTCTTCCGGGCTGCTGTCCAGCGCTGCGTTGATTTCGGTCACAGTGCCAGATACCGGTGCATACACATCGGCTGCGGCTTTGACTGACTCTACTACGGCACATTCTTCTTTAGCCTTGAGGTGGCGGCCGACAGCCGGCGCTTCGACAAATACCATGTCGCCCAGCAATCCCTGTGCGTGCTGCGTGATGCCGACACTGACCGTGCCGTCGGCTTCTGTTTTGACCCATTCGTGGGAGGCGGTGTATTTCAGGTTGGACGGGTTGCTCATGAGTTCTCCAAAATCAGTCGTAAGTTATTAGACGTTAGTCATTGGTTGGGACGGGTGCGGGTTTTAGCCTGCGACTACAAACAGCTTTTGCCGTTGCGCGCAAACGGGTATTTTACGACTTGCGCGTTCAGCATCTTATCGCGAATTGCAACCTGTACGGTATCGCCGATTGCAACATCGACCGGCACGCGCGCCAGGGCGATCGATTTTTCCAGTGTCGGCGAAAAACTGCCGCTGGTGATTTCGCCGATGCCGTGCGGGGTATGCACTTTTTGATGGCCGCGCAATACGCCGCGATCGAGCAGCAGCAGACCTGCCAGCTTCTGGGTTGGCGGATTGGCCAGCAACGCCGCTTTGCCGATAAAGTCACGCTCACTCTTCAAGTCCACCGTCCAGGCAAGACCTGATTCCAGCGGACCTACGGTTTCGTCCATGTCCTGACCATACAGGTTCATGCCGGCTTCAAGACGCAGGGTATCGCGCGCGCCAAGCCCGATCGGTGCGACGCCGGCTTTGTTCAAGTCGTACCAGAACGCTTCGACTTTTTCTTTCGGCAGCATGACTTCGAAACCGTCTTCGCCGGTATAGCCTGTGCGCGCGATGAAATATTCACCGCAATCGGCCGCCTGGAAATTCTGCAAGCCTTCTGTCGCCGTCTGAGTCTGGGGCAATACTTGCCAGACTTTGGCGCGTGCGTTCGGCCCTTGCACGGCGACCATCGCCAGATCATCGCGTGAGGTGATGGTAAGCGTTGGCATATGTGCCGCTGCCTGTTCCTTCATCCAGGCGATGTCTTTATCGGCAGTGCCGGCATTCACTACGATGCGGAACCAGTCTTCGGTCATGAAATAGATGATCAGATCGTCGATCACGCCGCCATCCGGGCGCAGCATCGCTGAATACAGCGCTTTGCCCGGCAGTGTGATCTTGTTGGCATTGTTGGCCAGCAGGTAGCACAAGAAGTTTCTGACGTTAGCGCCTTTGACATCCACCACACGCATGTGGCACACATCGAACATGCCGGCGTCATTACGCACCTGATGGTGTTCGTCGATTTGCGAGCCGTAGTTCACCGGCATATCCCAGCCGCCGAAATCCACCATTTTTGCGCCCATCGCGCGGTGTGCAGCATTGAGTGGCGTAGTTTTAAGAGTCATATTCGCTTTCAGAAAATAAAAAAGGCGCAGCACGAAATCGCGCTGCGCCCCATCTGTCCTTGGTACCTGAGAGATTACAATAACGCCAATAACCCTGCGGGTTGGTATCGGCATTTAATCGTGTGCCCCTTCGGTGGCGGGTTTATTCCGCGCTCTCCAGATTTGCCTGTGCCAATAGTTCTTTGTGCCTGAGCGGTTACGGGTGTTACGCCTTCGGCGGTGGTTAAAACCACGCTCTCCCATTGGTCTTGACGGCAGTGCGGATTATGCTGGAAAGCCCGAAAATTGACAACGGCTATTTATGACTTGGCGTACCCTGCCGGATGTTATTGATAAATCGAGTCTGACCCTAATTGCTCTATAGATTCAACTCTCCACTTTTCATTAATGTTTTTCTTTAAAGTGGCCTGTTGCACACCCGTGTAACCATCAAATGTATTTTCTGCGTTTGATTGAGAGCTGTCAGTGCCGCATGCGGTAGAAATTAGTAGTAGAAATTAGGGTTGTAGTAGAAATTAGGGTCAGACTCGATTAATTTATCCCGTCAGTTATTTTGTACTTCGTTGCGTGCTTAAGAATAAATCGAGTCTGACCCTAATTTCCCCTAATTTCCCGATAAATCAACGCCTATTTTGCAGCGTCGGCAGGTGTCGGGATACGCCGGGCAAGCGTGAAATGCTTTGCCCAGTAGTTGTCGTTCAGGCTGGAAACCATCACGCTGCCAGTCTGAGTGCTCGAGGCGTGGATGAATTGATCGTTTCCAAGGTAGATACCTACATGAGAAATGGTGTTTTTGAAACTGAAAAAAACAAGATCACCCGGATGCAGATCGTGTCTGCGTATGTAATCACCGAACTTGCTAATTGCAACCGAACTGTGCGGGATTATCACCCCCTCGGCCCGGCTGAAAACATAACGCACGAATCCGCTGCAATCAAAGCCGCTGACTGGACTGTTGCCACCACGCTTGTACAATATTCCTTCAAAATTACGCGCGTAATTCAACAGATTTTTCACCGACTCCGACAAAGTCATCGGCTGTTCCGAAGGAGGGTTCTCCTGATCAGCAGCGAGCGAAATGCTGCAGGACAGCAGAATGCATATGAAGAACAGCGCCCGTAAAATCATCGTTTAGCCAGCCAGTTTTTTCAAAAGGACTTCGTTTAGTTGCGCCGGATTGGCTTTGCCCTTGCTGGCCTTCATTGCCAGTCCCACGAAGAAGCCGAACAGCTTGTCCTTGCCGGAACGGTATTCGGCAACTTTATCGGCATTCGCTGTGATGATTTCATCCACCAGCGCCTCGATCGCGCCGGAGTCAGAAACCTGCTTGAGTCCTTTAGAGTCAATAATTAAATCGGCATCACCGCCTTCCGCCCATAGGGTACGGAAAACTTCTTTCGCGCCGGCGTTCGAAATGGTGTTATCCGCGATGCGTACCAGCATGCCGCTCATTTGCTGCGGTGAGACTGGGCATTGCGCCATGTCCAGACCGTCGCGGTTGAGTTGAGCGGACAGCTCGCCGATGAGCCAGTTAGCGCACAGTTTTGCATTGCCCACGGAGGTGACGCAGGTGTCGAAATAATCCGCCATTTCGCGCGATGAGGTTAGGCTGGCCGCATCATAGGCCGACAATCCAAGCTCGTTCACATAGCGCGTGCGGCGTGCCTCGGGGAGTTCAGGCAGTTCGGTGCGCATTGCGGCCAGCATTTCGGGTGTGATGTCCAGAGGCAATAAGTCAGGATCGGGGAAGTAGCGGTAATCGTGTGCGTCTTCCTTGCTGCGCATCGCACGCGTCTCGCCAGTGTCCGGGTTAAACAGGATGGTGGCCTGATGGATTTTGCCGCCGTTTTCGAGTGTATCGATCTGCCACTGAACCTCGTAGTCGATCGCCTGTTGCATGTATTTGAACGAATTCAAGTTCTTGATTTCGCGGCGCGTGCCGAGTTCCTCGCCGGGACGACGCACCGACACGTTGACGTCGCAGCGGAATGAACCCTCTTGCATATTGCCGTCCGAGATGCCGATCCAACGCACCAGATTATGCAAAGTTTTTGCATAAGCGACCGCCTCGGCGGCAGAACACATATCAGGTTCAGAGACGATTTCCAAAAGCGGTGTGCCCGCGCGGTTCAGATCTACGCCCGTCATGCCTTGCGATGCGCCGTGTACCGATTTGCCGGCATCTTCTTCCAGATGGGCGCGGGTGATGCGCACGACCTTTTCGTAAGGTTTTGCGTTGCCGGACAGCGGTTCAACCTGTATGGCCAAGCTACCCATACCTACCACCGGCAGGTCGAACTGGCTGATCTGGTAGCCTTTGGGCAAATCGGGATAAAAATAATTTTTGCGTGCAAAAACGGAGCGTGGCGCGATATGAGCGCCCACCGCCAGACCGAATTTCACGGCGCGTTCGACAGCACCTTTATTCAGGACGGGCAGCACGCCGGGCAGTGCGATACTTACGGCATCCGCTTGCGTATTAGGTTCTGCGCCATAGGTCGTTGAGGCGCCTGAAAAAATTTTAGTGCGGGTGGACAGTTGCGTGTGCACTTCCAGCCCGATGACGATTTCCCAAGTCATAGTATTTCCTTAAAAACCTTTTGGTGCGCGACTGTGCCAGTCGGTCGCCAGTTGATATTGGTGAGCGACGTTCAGCATGCGCGCCTCGTCAAAATAGTTGCCGATGATTTGCAAGCCCACCGGCATCTCGTTTGTCCCGAAGCCGCAGGGGATGGACATGCCGGGCAGTCCTGCCAGATTTACCGCGATGGTATAGATATCGGACAAATACATCTGCACCGGATCGTCACCCTTTTCGCCCAGATTAAAGGCGGTGGAAGGTGAGGTGGGGCCCATGATGACATCGCACTGTTTGAAGGCGTCGGTGAAATCCTGCGCGATCAGGCGGCGAATCTTTTGCGCTTGCAAATAATACGCGTCGTAATAGCCGTGTGAGAGCACATAGGTGCCGATCATGATGCGGCGTTTGACTTCCTCGCCAAATCCTTGCGAGCGGCTCTTTTCGTACATGTCTGCCAGATCGGTGTATTCCGGCGCACGATAACCGTAACGCACGCCGTCAAAGCGCGACAGATTGCTGGACGCTTCGGCGGGCGCCAGTACGTAATACACCGGTACGGCCAGACGCGTGTTGGGCAGACTGATACCGACGATGACAGCACCCAGTTTGCGGTATTCGGCAATGGCTTCCTGGACTCTGGCACCCACGTCTGCAGACAAGCCTTCGGCAAAAAATTCTTTCGGCAGCCCGATCCTCAGGCCGGCGAGCGGCTTGTTTAAATCGCGGCTGTAGTCTTCCTTTTCGCGCTGCAAGGAAGTCGAATCCCGTTCGTCGAATCCTGTCATTACGTTCAGCATCAGCGCGCAATCTTCGGCGCTTCTCGCCATCGGGCCTGCCTGATCGAGGCTGGACGCGAAGGCGATCATGCCGTAGCGCGACACGGTGCCGTAGGTCGGCTTGATGCCGGTGATGCCGCAAAGGGCCGCCGGCTGGCGGATCGAGCCGCCGGTATCCGTACCTGTCGCGGCTGCACAAAGACGCGCCGCAACCGCAGAGGCTGCCCCGCCTGAACTGCCGCCGGGCACGGCATTTTGATTCCACGGATTTCTGACGGGTCCGAAGTACGAGGTCTCGTTGGATGAACCCATCGCGAATTCGTCCATGTTGGTCTTGCCCAGATTGACGGCACCGGCGCGGTTGAACTGCTCGATCACATGCGCATCGTACGGCGCGATAAAGTCGGCGAGCATCTTCGAGCCGCAGGTCGTGCGCCAGCCCTTCGCGCAAAAAATATCCTTCTGCGCGATTGGAATGCCGGTCAGCGCTTGTGCGCTACCTGTTGCCAGCAGTTGATCTGCAATCGCCGCTTGTGCCAGGCTGGCTTTGTTATCGACCGTGAGGTACGCGTTATAGACCGGATTGTGTGTTGCGATGCGATCGAGATAAGACTGTGTCAATTCGACGCTGGAAATTTTTTTGGCGCGCAGTGCTGCGCCCAGTTGTGAGAGGCTGGAATTGAACATGGTATTTACTCGATGACTTGCGGGACAAGGTAGAGGCCGTCTTCGACTTGTGGCGCGATGTGCTGGAACAGTTCGCGTTGATTGTCTTCGGTCACGCGATCTTCGCGCAGTCGCTGGGACAAATCCTGCGCATGCGACATGGGGGCGATGCCGGCGGTATCGACAGCCTGCATTTCGGCGATCAGTTCAAAAATGCCCGATAACTGTGTTCTGGCGGCTTCGATTTCGGTGTCGTTCATAGCAAGGCGGGCGAGGCGCGCAACTTTCTGAACGTCGGCTGTACTTAATGACATAGTAAAAGCTTTATATTAATGAGGCTGATAGGGTATCATATCGTGATTATTCAGCACACCATTTTAGACTTTTCGGGAATCAACATGTTTGGACTTTTTAACGGCTATTTTTCTAATGACCTGGCGATTGATCTGGGGACGGCGAACACGCTGATCTGGGTGCGCGGGCAAGGTATCGTACTGAACGAACCTTCGGTGGTGGCCATCCGTCAGGAAGGCGGACCAAACGGCAAAAAAATCATTCAGCAGGTCGGTTTGGGCGCCAAGCAAATGCTGGGCCGTACGCCTGCCAATATTACGGCGATTCGTCCGATGAAGGATGGCGTGATCGCCGACTTTACCGTGACCGAACAGATGTTGAAGCAATTCATCCGCAAAGTTTACAAGGCCAGTATTTTCAGCCCCAGTCCGCGTATTGTGATTTGCGTGCCGTGCGGTTCCACTCAGGTTGAGCGCCGTGCGATTCGCGAGTCTGCAGTCGGTGCCGGTGCGCGCCGCGTGGAACTGATCGAAGAGCCGATGGCGGCAGCGATCGGTGCCGGTTTGCCGGTCGAAGAGGCAACGGGTTCGATGGTGGTTGATATCGGCGGCGGCACGACCGAAGTCGGCGTGATTTCACTGGGCGGCACCGTGTATTCGGGTTCGGTCCGTGTGGGCGGCGACAAGTTCGACGAGGCGATCATCAATTACATCCGTCGCAACTACGGCATGCTGATCGGTGAAACCACCGCCGAAGAAATCAAGAAAACGATCGGTTCCGCATTCCCGGGTTCTGAAGTGCGTGAAATGGAAGTTAAGGGGCGCAATCTCGCTGAAGGCGTGCCGCGCAGCTTTACTATTTCCAGCAACGAAATTCTCGAAGCATTGACGGATCCATTGAACAACATCGTCAGCGCAGTGAAAATTGCGCTCGAGCAAACCCCGCCTGAACTGGGTGCGGATATTGCCAATAAGGGCATGGTGCTAACCGGCGGCGGCGCGTTGCTGCGCGACATCGATCGTCTGTTGATGGAAGAGACAGGTTTGCCGGTGCTGATCGCCGATGATCCGTTGACTTGTGTCGTGCGCGGTTCCGGCATGGCACTGGAGAGCATGGACAAATCGACCGGTATTTTCACGACAGAGTAAAAAATATCGGGAAGTGGTCAGTGGGAAGTGGGATGTGGGGAAAGCGGTTTTTCTCATTTCCCACTTTCTATATATCCTTTTCCACTATCGACTTACCACCTCACTACTCACCCGTTCGATGGACAGCACGCAAACATTTCAGGTTTTTAACCGGGGCCCTAGCCCCGCAGCCCGGCTCGTGTTTTTTGCCGTATTGTCATTGTTGCTGATGTTTGTCGATGCGCGTTTCCGCTACCTTGAATCGACCCGCAGCGCATTGTCGGTGCTGGTTTCGCCGCTACAGCGGCTGGCGACGATGCCATTAATGCTGATGCAGCAGGCGGGTGATTTCTTCGTTACGCAAAACAGCCTGCTTACGGATAAAACTGCGTTGCAACGCCAGCACGGAATAGACAGCGTGCAGCTGGTACAGCAGCAAGCCTTACTGCAGGAAAATATGCAGCTGCGCAACCTGATTGCATTGCAGCAACGCGGTCAGTACACCGGCCAGTTTGCCGAGATCGTCTATACTGAACGCGATGTGTTCAGGCGTAAAGTGCTGATTAATAAAGGAAGCGTTGCCGGCGTGCAAGCGGGGCAGGTAGTGATGGATGATAAAGGAATCGTAGGCCAAATCACCCGCATATTTCCCTGGTTGTCTGAAGTGACCTTGATTACCGAAAAAGATCACGCTGTGCCGGTGCAGGTGTTGCGCAACGGTTTGCGCAGTGTGACGTTCGGCGCGGGGGATACCAGTCAGTTGTCGCTGCGCTATATGCCGGTCAGCACCGATATTCAAAACGGGGATATTCTGGTGACATCGGGTATCGACGGTATTTATCCGCCGGGAATTCCTGTCGCAAAAGTTGAAAAAATTGAGCGCGATGCAGCCTATCCCTTTGCGCGCATCGCGTGCCTGCCAGTTGGCGGTGTGGATAAGTACCGCCAGTTGCTGGTGTTGTCAGCGTCCCCTAAACTTCCCGAACGTCCTGAGCCGGAACCTGCCCCGCTCAGAGGGCAACTGAAGAAATCGGGAGGCTATTGATGCCGTTTCTCAATCACACTCAGCCGGAAATACTGCGCCCGGTCAGCACGATGTTCATCGTGACCAGCATTGTCACCGCGCTGTTGCTCAACGGTTTGCCGTGGGGCGGGCTGTGGCTGACATTGCGCCCCGATTTTGTGGCGGTAGTGCTGCTTTACTGGTGTACACATAAACCGCTGCGCATCGGTGTCGGATTGTCATGGGCGATTGGCATACTCGCCGATGTGGGAGATGCCAGTTTGTTCGGGCAACACGCATTGGCCTACACCCTGCTGGCATTCGGCGGTGTGGTGCTGAGCCGTCGTATACGGATGTTTGATCTGCGCGAACAAACCACTCAGGTATTGGTGATTCTGTTCTCGACCTATGCGGTGTATGCGCTGGTGCAATGGCAGGTAAACGGCCAGATTGTCTGGACCTATTTCTTAGGTTGCCTGACTTCGACGCTGTTGTGGGTTCCGATGAGCAGTCTGTTTCAGTCGATGCGTCAGATGCGCGTGGACAGGGAATGAGCAGACAGGTTGAACTGAAAAACCACCAGCAAGAGATTTTCAATTTTCGCTTGCGGTTGTTTATCGGCATCGGCTTTGCGTTGCTGCTGTTGGCCATTTTGCTGGCGCGCTTCGTATATCTGCAAGCGATGCGCCATGACTATTATCAGACGCTGGCCGAAAAAAACCGTATTTCCGTCATGCCTATCGTACCTAATCGCGGTCTGATCGTGGATCGTAACGGCGTGGTGCTGGCGCATAATTTTTCCGGATATACGCTGGAAATCACCCCGAGCCGGGTCAAAAATCTGCAAGCGACCATTGATGATCTGGCGACCTTGGTGGATATACAGCCCAGAGATCGCAAGCGCTTCAAAAAGCTGCATGCCGAAAGCCACGATTTTGAGACGCTAATGATACGCAGTCGCCTCTCTGACGAAGAAGTGGCACGCTTTGCCGCTCAGCAGTATCGTTTTCCGGGCGTTGAAATTAAGGCGCGCCTGTTCCGTGAATATCCGTATTCCGAAAAAACCGCTCATTTGTTGGGTTACATCGGCCGTATCAATCAGGCGGACGAGGACAGGCTTGAAGAAAACGAGACGGCCGCGAATTATCGCGGCACCGATTACATCGGCAAAACGGGTCTTGAGCAATATTACGAAAATGAGCTGCACGGCACCACAGGTATTGAGCAGGTCGAAGTGGATTCGGCAGGGCGTGCGGTGCGCATTTTGTCGCGTACCCCGCCGGTATCAGGCAACACGCTGATCTTGAGTATTGATGCGAAATTGCAGGATATCGCCGAGCAGGCTTTTGGCGATTACCGGGGCGCGCTGGTTGCAATTGATCCTGCCAATGGCGAGGTGCTCTCCTTTGTCAGTCGCCCGGGCTATGACCCCAGTTTGTTTGTCGACGGTATTGATGCGGATAGCTGGAAGACGCTGAATGAGTCGCCCGATCATCCTCTCAATAACCGAGCGCTGCGCGGACAATATCCATCGGGTTCGACGATTAAACCATTTATGGCGCTGGCGGGCCTGTTTTATAACATCCGTTCGCCAGGTCAGACGATCGGCGATCCGGGTTATTACACCCTGTCCGGTAGCAGTCACCAGTACCGCGACTGGAAAAAGGGCGGGCACGGCACGGTCGATCTGTTCAAATCGATTGTTATTTCCTGTGATACTTATTATTACGGCTTAGCGGTCGAGATGGGTATCGATAATATTTTTAATTTCCTGTCTCGTTTTGGCTTTGGCAAGAAGACCGGCATTGATCTGGAGGGCGAAACCTCCGGTCTTCTGCCCTCGCAGGAATGGAAGATGAAGCGTTTTAAACAGAAATGGTTTACCGGTGATACCGTCTCGGTTGGCATCGGTCAGGGCTATAGTCTGGTGACGCCGCTGCAACTGGCGGCGGCAACGGCGACGCTGGCTAATGATGGTATCGGCTATCGGCCGCATCTGGTACGCGAAGTAAAAAATTCGGTCAGCGGTGAAATTCGCAAGCTGGAAGATAAACCGGCATTTGATATCAAGCTCGATGCCGCGCATATCGATCTGGTCAAACGCGCCATGACGGCAGTCACGCAACCGGGCGGTACGGCAGCGCAAGCCTCTGCGGGTGCGTCTTATACGTTGGCTGGTAAAACCGGTACGGCGCAGGTAGTCGGCATGAAGCAGGGCGAGAAATATGATGCGAGCAAAATCGACGAACGCCATCGCGACCATGCGTGGTTCATCGCTTTTGCGCCAGTTGATAAACCCAAAATTGCGGTGGTGGTGCTGGCGGAAAATGGCGGACACGGCGGCGGGACGGCCGCACCTATCGCGCGCAAGGTCATGGATTATTATTTGCTCGGCAAAGTACCGGCACCTGTGGTTCCAGTCGTGAAGCCCGTGATTAATGCTAATCCGGCCGCATCGGGTGTTCCGGAAGTGGAGGCTGACTGATGACCAGACAAAGAATATGGCAGGCAATTATTAGACATCTCGACCTGCCTTTGCTGGCTGGGATGGCGTTGCTGATGGTTGCCAGTTTGTTGACGTTGTACAGTGCAAGTGATCATAGTTTTGACCGTGTTCTGGCTCAGGGGGCGAATATTCTGGTCGCTTTTTGTTGTCTGTGGGTGGTGGCCAATCTGCCGCTGCATTATTTGATGCGCACGGCCGTGCCGATTTATGTGCTGGGTATGCTGCTTCTCATCGGAGTGGCGCTGTTCGGTGACATCAGTCATGGTGCCAGACGCTGGCTGAACATCGGGGTGGCCACCATACAACCGTCCGAGCTGATGAAAATCGGTGTGCCGCTGATGATGGCCTGGTATTTCGAGAAGTATGAAGCGGGCCTGACGCTGAAAAATTACATCATAGCCTCATTGCTATTGCTGCTGCCTGTGGCATTGATCGCGCGCCAACCTGATCTGGGCACTGCGTTGCTGATTTCCGCT
This sequence comes from Gallionellales bacterium GWA2_54_124, assembly GCA_001801025.1. GTDB lineage: Bacteria > Pseudomonadota > Gammaproteobacteria > Burkholderiales > Gallionellaceae > Gallionella. The sequence goes on along the minus strand of MGWO01000003.1, from coordinate 20,025 downwards.
AGCGGTTTTTACGTGTTGTTTCTGGCAGGTCTCTCCTGGCGCGTGATGGGCGGATTATTTGTGGCGGGATTGGCCAGTGCGCCGTTTTTGTGGTCGATGTTGCACGACTATCAACGGCACCGTATTGAGATGCTGTTTGATCCCTCACAGGATGCGCTGGGTAAGGGTTATCACACGATACAGGGCATGATCGCAGTCGGTTCAGGCGGTATTCTGGGTAAAGGCTATCTGAACGGCACGCAAACCCATCTGGATTTTCTGCCGGAGCGGACCACCGACTTTATCTTCGCGGTATATTCAGAGGAATTTGGTTTGCTCGGTAATTTGATTTTACTGGGAATGTATTGTTTCGTAATCGCGCGCGGTTTTGTTATTACGGCGAATGCTTCGACCTATTTCACGCGTCTTATGGCAGGTTCCATCACGCTGACCTTCGCCACCTATGCCTTTGTCAATATGGGGATGGTTAGCGGTATTCTGCCGATTGTGGGTGTACCACTGCCGCTGGTCAGTTATGGCGGCACATCCATGCTGACGCTGCTGCTAGGCTTTGGTATGCTGATGAGCATACAAACACACAAGAAATTGGTTAAAAGTTAACAAGGAGCAACTATGAGTAAAAATATTTTTGTCGTGGCATTGTCCGTTCTGGTGCTCACTGCCTGTGGTACGACGCCGCAACGTCAGGCAGAGTCACGCGCGATCCCTGCGCCGATTGAAGATCGCTCAACCGGTCAAGCTGACAAACCGGTTGCCGGCGGTTATCTTGCAGGTGATGGCCCGGGCGCAAATCCGCCGGCAAATATCGATGACATTCCGGATGCTGTTCCGGTCAATGAACCGCTGCATCGCTATGCTAACCGACCCTACTCAGCGCTGGACAAGACCTATACGCCGCTGACACAAGCCGGTAATTTTAAACAGCGCGGCATCGCGTCCTGGTATGGCAAAAAATTCCACGGTCAGCGCACCTCGAGTGGCGAAAAGTACGACATGTATCTGATGACCGCAGCGCACCCGACGCTGCCTATTCCGAGCTATGCGCGAGTAACGCACGCAGGAAGCGGGAAATCAGTCGTGGTACGTGTTAATGATCGCGGTCCTTTTTTACATGACCGCGTCATCGATTTGTCCTATACCGCCGCGCATAAGCTGGGCATTACCGGCAGCGGCAGTTCCGAAGTTGAAATTGAAAGTGTGACTGCAGACAGCAGGCCGATTGCCAGAACCGAGGCGGTGCAGAGCGTACCGCTGGATCCTGTCGCGACTAGTAGTGCGCCACCGGTGACCGGCAGCAATGTATTCCTGCAGCTGGGTGCTTTCGGCAGTAAAGAGGCCGCCGAAAAATTCCTGTCTGAAATGCGCGGAAAGCTCGGCGAGACAGGCAAACAGCTGATCTTGTTCAGTCAGGACAACAAAACCCGGGTCCATCTTGGGCCCTACGCCAGTCAGCTCGAGGCACGCAACAGTCGTGAAGCGCTGCGTAGCAAACTGGGCTTTATGCCGATGGTGAACCTGCATTAAAAGCGGCAAGTCGGGCGTGGGGAGTCGAAAATCATGAGTGAGACGACCGCCAAGCTGCGCATTGACAAATGGCTGTGGGCGGCGCGATTTTATAAGACCCGCTCGCTGGCGCTGCACGCGATTGAAAATGGTCGTGTTTTGATGGACGGGGTGCGCGTCAAGCCTGCCAAGACCATTGCGGCGGGCGACCATATCGTTTTGCATTTCGGCCAAACTAAATTCGATATCGAGGTGCTTGCGCTCTCAGATAAGCGCGGGCCCGCGCCCGTTGCGCAAAAGCTCTATCGGGAATCCGATGAAAGCGTCGCGCGTCGCGCGATGATTGCCGAACAGCACAGAATGCAACCTGAGGTTTCCGTCTTCAAATATCGCCCCACCAAGAAAGACCGGCGCGAGATCGAGAAATTCAGAAATGGTGAATAAGCGCGCCCTCAGTCTGTTGCTGTTTGTGGTGGTAATTGCGGGCATCCGTCTCTGGCAGCAGCGCGATATGGTAAGCGGTGCGGCACCCGGCTTGCAGGGCGTCACCGTTTCAGGTCAGCCGTACCGTTTGCCGGCGCATCCCGGACATCCTGTCTTAGTGCATTTTTGGGCGAGTTGGTGTTCTGTTTGTCGCGCTGAGCAAGATTCCATTGCAGCGTTCGCGCACGACGATCCAAACGTGATTACGGTTGCGATGCAGAGCGGATCGCCAGAACAGGTTGTGGCTCACATGCGTGAGCAGGGCATCAATTTTCCGGTCGTAAATGACCCCGATGGCCGTATTTCACGTGCATGGGGTGTGCATGCCGTTCCGGCCAGTTTCATCATCGCACCTGACGGGACGATAAGTTTCGTTGAGGTGGGCTACACCACGCAGATCGGACTTGCCATCAGGCGCTGGCTGGCAGGCCTATAGAACACGGCTTTAAGCCAGTAAAACCAGCACCCAGATCACCATTGCATTAACCAGACTGACGAGGACTGCCGCGCTGCCAATATCCTTTGCGCGTTTGGCCAGGTCGTGGCTGTCGAGCGAGATACGGTCGACCGTCGCTTCGATGGCGGAGTTCAGCAGTTCAACGATAATTACCAGCAGTATGCTGCCTATCATCAGCGCACGTCCTGTCATACTGACGGGCAGCCAGATTGCCAGCGGAATCAGGATGGCGGCCAGCAGCGCTTCCTGACGAAACGCATCTTCGTGCTTGTAAGCGGCGCGAAAACCGGCGAGGGAATAACCGAACGCATTGAGCAGGCGTCTTAAACCGGTTTTTCCTTTGTAAGGGCTCTCCATAAGGCACTCCAGAAGTAAAGGGAGCGATTATGGAGTAAAAACATGACAACAAAATGTCTGCACTAAAAAAGCTGCAATCAGACTGCCTGTATTACGAGGCTTTGCGCATAAAGTGTTTGGTAAAGCGCGCATTGATGCGAGAGACAGGCAGCAGGATAAAGAGATCGGCGCAATTAAATTCCGGATCCCAGGCGGGTTCCCCTGCGATATAGGCGCCCATGCGCAGATAGCCTTTGATTAGCGGAGGAATGATGACTTCCATTTCGCCATTGAGTGATTCGATCGGCAAACGGTTATGTGGGATGACGGTGTATTCACTAGGCGCCGCATGCAGTTTGTATACCTTGTTGAACACACTGGCAGCATAATGCCCGCCGTCGGACATGCTCATGCTGGCACAGCCTATCAGGTATTCATGGCCGTTCTTCGTGATGTAGTCCGCCAGACCGCTCCACAATTGGGTGATGGTCGCGCCATCGCGGTAGTCGGCATCGACGCAGGAGCGCCCGACCTCTGCCATATTCTTCCGCAGACCGGCCAGTTTGCTCATGTCAAATTCGGTTTCGGAATAATAGCCGCCAGCGATGCGCGCCTGTTCGGGCGGCAAAATACGGTAGGTGCCGACGACTTTGTCGCAGGTCAAATCGCGTACCAGCAGGTGATCGCAATACATATCGAAACGATCCACGTCAAGGCCGGTCGCCGCACTCGGCAATTTTGCGCCCATTTCCTCGCCGAAGACCTGATAGCGGATGCGCTGGGCCTCCTGCATCTGAGCGTGGGTCGTTGCCAAATCGCAACTTAAACGGCGTACAGGGTTGGCAGCAGGCTGGCGGATCAGGTCTAGCATAGTCGTTCTCCGGTCGGGTAGATACGAGCAGCTTAAGTACTGAGTATTGCGGGCGGGTTAAGCAAATATGAACAAAAAATTAAATTAACGCGAGTGGAGAGTCACATCATCGCTCTCATAGCTGCCGGGCATGGGAAGCAGCATGCTGTACATCGCTTTGAGATTTTCTTCGAGCGGTTGATCAGCCGCTGCGCCTTCGGGCAGCGGATGGCCTTTGTGCATCGCCGCTACGGCCGTGCGGATCTGTTGATGGGCGGTAGCCGTCAGTGAGCGACGGTCAAAATCTGCTGCGCAAAGGGTTGGCGTGACACTCAGATGTGCATGTAAATTCTCGCATTTGAGAATGTTCCAGAGCGAGGCGGCGAAGGTTGTTTCGCCGATATAGGCCGGTGCTGTGCTATGTGTACCATGGGCATCCTGATAGCGGAGGGCGAGCGGATATAGGTTGGCCGCCGCATCGATGGCGGGTTGCAGCAACGAGGCGTGAAAGCCTGCCACATGTCGTCCGTCGGTCGAGGTCCCTTCGGGAAATACGACTAACGAGTCGCCGCTTTGCAGTAAATTGATGATTTGTCTGTTGAGACGCGCAGCATCGCGTGCATGGCCGCGTTTGATGAATAGCGTTTGCGAGCGGGCGCATAACCAGCCGATCACAGGCCAGCTTTTAACTTCTGTCTTTGCCACGAAGCGAGTTGGAAGTACTGAGTTCAGCACGAACACGTCCAGCCATGAGATGTGATTGCAGACGATAAGGCCGGATGCAAGCTTATGCAGCGCATCCGTTGCAGTAATTTCGATCCGGATGTTGAGGATGTGCAGTAGATCTGCCGACCAGCAACGTGCGATACGACGCCGTTTATCGGCATCAAATCGCGGGAAAATCAGTGCAATCATCAGGCCATAGAGCAGATGCAGTGCCATGCGCGCTGCGCGAAAGAGCGCGATCATTTTATGCCGTAGCATCGCCGTTGTCAGGCAAACAATTCGACGCCGCCGATATGGGTGCCCGGTGCAATTGAAGTGATACGAAAGCGCGATACGCTGCGGTGCAATCCTTCCGAGGTTTTGGCAAGTCCGACCATTTCATCGCGGGTATTTTCAATGTCGGTGCTGGTATTGCTGCTGATGTTGTGTACCTCGGCGATGTGGTTGGCAATGCGTTCACCGGAAGAGGATTGTTCTTGGGTCGCCTGAGCGATTTGCTGCATACGCTGCGCGACCAACTGCATGGAGTGCTCGATTTCAGCGAGTACGGTATCGGTCTTTTGACCGCGCGTCAGGCCGATTTTGGCCGTGTCGCGCGCGGACTGCATTGCCCCGACCGCATTTTTAGCCGATACGTGTACTTCATCAAGCAACAGGGTGATATCTCTGGCCGATTCAGCGGTACGGTCTGACAGTATTCTGACTTCATCGGCCACCACGGCAAATCCGCGCCCATGATCGCCGGCACGCGCCGCTTCAATGGCCGCGTTGAGTGCCAGCAAATTAGTTTGACCTGCAATGTCTTTGATCATCTGGCTGATATCGTTGACCTTTTGCAAGGTTTGATTGAGTCCGTCCATGGTGTTGACCGAGTCGGTCATCGTGGCGTCGAGATTTGAGATTGCCTCCAGTGTTTGACGGCCGGCTTCGCTGCCTTCTCTGACCTGCTCGCGTGTTTTGTTTGCGGCGTCGGCGGCAAAGTTAGCATTGTCCGCGATGGCGGCAATCGTGCTGCGCATCTCTTGAATCGAATCGTTGGCATTCGAGGCTTTTTCGGACTGAGCGTGGGCATTGTTGCTGACAGCATGCGTCATGAGCAGGACTTTGCTAGATGCCTTAGATGCCTGATCGGAGGACAGGTTAACTTCGCGCAGTATGCTTTCAAAACTGGCGATGAAAGAATTGACGGTGCTTGCCATAACCCCGATTTCATCGGCATGGCTGGTAGGCAGGCGGTGCGTCAGATCGCCGTTAATCAGGTGATCCATTGCGCTGATAACATCGTCTACGCGTCTTTTAAGATGATAGTTAAAGCGTGCCTGAAACGAGATGATGACGACGCCTGAGAAAAACAGCGGCAATACGATGATCCAGATAATCCGGTTAACGGCGTTGTTGATCGAGCGCTTGGCAGCCGTGAGGTTCGATTCGTTAGCCGTTATCAGCGTGTCGATGTCATTGATCATCGGGCCTGTATGCATACCGTAGAGCATATCCTGTGCGGTCACGGCATCCGCAGGGCTAGTACTGGCGATCTGTACGGCAAGCGCCAGCCCTTTTGCATAGGCATCCCACGCGGACAGCGCATGAGTCAATGGCGTCTGATCGAGTTCGGCACTTGCGACCAGCATGGTCGCCTGATGTAATTCGCGTATTTTCTTGTCAGCCTGAGCTAACTTTTGGCCTGTTTCCTGCAAAATTGGATCGGCGCGCGAAATCGAGAGTGCTTCGCTCTTGATTGCGGAGAGATTAGCGGAAAAGACCTGTTGATTCTGGTATTGGTCAAAGCTGTTGCGCAGCCATGAGAGTTGTATCACAGCGAAAATGACCACGCCAGAGAGGCAAATCAGCGTGAGGAGGGCGATCAGACGTAACTGAGCTTGTAGTGTCATGGTTAGATTTTTCCTTCTATGCCGCGTTGTTCAATAAACAGGCTGTTGCCTGCGATTTTTTTGGCCATTTTTTTTGCGCTGCTCATTGCCGCCGACACTTCATGGTGAGAGATGAACTGACCTGGCGATACGCTGATCGCGCCGATTGAGAGGCTGGTGAGCGGGTGAAAGTGCATCTGCCCGTCACGTCCTTCGCTGGTATATCCGCCGGAGATTAAATGCTCTTCTTTGAACAGCAAAGATGCAGCTTGTTCAAATGAGCGCAGTGCCTGTTCGCAGCGTGCTTTCCAGTCACGGCTTTGCATCAGCAGAATGAAGTCATCACCACCGATATGACCGATGAAATCCTGTTTGTGGTCGCACGCCCAGTTCAGCAATCGGCCGGTAAGCTGGATCATCTCATCGCCCTTGCGATAGCTGTAGGTGTCGTTGAAGGGTTTAAAGTGGTCCAGATCGCAATAGCAGGCGACGAAAGACGTGTTGGCCCGAAGAAGTCGTTCGATGTGTTCGTTGATAGGTACATTGCCCGGCAGCAGACTCAGCGGGTTGGCATACCGTGCCGATTCGATCTGCATCCGGGTTAATTCGCGCAGCAGATCCTGACCTGAGGCGACACCGATATAGCGATTGTTTTCGGTGATGATGAAGCCATCTGCAAAATAGCGGTTATCCGCTTCTGCCAGAAAATGGCTCAGTTCTTCGATAGGCATGTTTTTTTCTACCAGCAGTGGTGTAGTTGCCGGAATAAATTTGTTGCAGGCTTTCTTACCTAATAATTCGCGCTGAAAGGGTTTTGAGTAGCTGTCGATAAACTGATAACGGTTGATCAGGCCGACCGGAAGGCCATTCTTGACCACTGGGATCATGTGCAGTGCCTGATTGCTGGAAAAGCGCTCGAAAACTTGTTCATTTGAGGTGTCAGGATGAACAGGTTCTACATAGCTCAACAGTTTTTGTGCCGTCGTCTGCGAGCGGTAACTCATTTCCATCATCGGGAAAATGGCGATATTGTTCGAATTGATGATGCGGCTGGTTTCAGACGAGGCCAGCAGGGGCGGTGTTGGACTGGGACGTGCGATGAAATAGCCCTGACCCAGCGCGATGCCGATGTCCTTGACCACCTGCAATTCGCCTTCGGTTTCAATGCCTTCGGCGATGACGCGGGTGCCGCAACTCTCCGCGATCTGCTGTATGGACTTTAAAAACTGCAACTTAATCGGGTCATGATCCACGCCCTGTACGAAGTGCATGTCGATCTTGATGTATTCGGGACGCAATTCAGACCAAAGGCGCAGGCTGGAGAAGCCTTCACCCAGATCATCGATGGCAGTCTTGAATCCCATGTTTCGATAGTGCAATAGCGCGTTGCGCATCTCGGTGAAATCGAAAGTGGGTTGATTCTCGGTAATTTCCATTACGACGCGCGCTGGATCGATGTTCAGCGTTCGCATGAATTCAAGCGTCTGTCCATTTTTGAAACTGGGATGCGTGAGGGTATCCGGACTGATGTTGAGGAACAGGCTCCCTGGTAATTTTTGCCGGGAAAATGCCTCCAGTACTGTTTGGCGTGCCAGCATTTCCACTTCCAGAGATAAGTTTTGCTGTAATGCTGCACCGAACAGATTGATAGGCGAATGAAGCGGGCTATCAGCCGGGCCGCGTATCAGGCCTTCGAATCCTAAAAAATTCCCGCTTTTTAGATCGATGATGGGTTGAAATAAAGCGCTCAGTTTGCGCTGCGCGATGATTTCCTGCAGAGGCGTTTTGGCTTGTTCCTGAGCAATGATGAGATCATCCAGGAATTCCACATGGAGAGAGAGGTGAGAGGGACGTTTGCGCTCAGCGGTTTGGATGGCTAACATGCGTTTTCCGGTATCTGTCTTGAGGAGGCGCACACTAGCGCTGCTGTGTGACAGCGTTATTACAAAACTCTGGGCAATTGTTTGGGCAGGCGCTAGAATCGGCGCATATCGCATATTTCAAGGTTCATCATGATGTTACGTCTTCCCTCGCGTAAGGCATTGGCACTGACTTCTACGGGCTTGATCCTGAGCGTATTGCTGTTCAGCTGGCTGGTGTTGCCGCACCTCATCCAGTCTCAGGCGGAAAAGTACCTCACGGGGAAGACAGGCCACCATCTGACCATGGCTACTCCCAGCTTTAATCCTTTTGAACTGAGTTTACGTCTGTCCGGTTTGCGTCTGACCGAGCCCGATGGTAAGCCGTTACTCGCATTTCGCGAGTTGCTGGTTAATCTTTCCGCCGCCAGCCTGTATCGCGGGGCGCTGGTTTTCGACAATATTAAAATCGACGGACTGGAAGCAACGGCAGTCTTGTTGCCGGAGGGAAAATTAAACTGGTCAGGGCTGATCGCCGCACTGCAAAGTCCGGAAAAAGCGGAGACGGCAGATGCGCCGCTCCCCCGATTCGATATCCGCCACTTTACGCTATCGGGTACGCGGGTGGATTTTACCGATAACCGTCTCAAGCCTGCGTTCAATACGCGCATTGAACCTATGGATCTGGAACTCAATGAGCTGTCTTCATTGCCAGGCGATCAGGGAAAGTTCCAGCTATCAGCCACGACGTCCTTTGGTGCGCGAATGCGCTGGCAGGGGCAGGTGCGCTTAGATACGCTGACTGCTGACGGTAATGTGGCGGTGAGTGAGGTGAATCTCGTGCAACTGTCGGGCTATTTCAAAGACAGTCTGCCGGTTAAGCTCTCAACAGGCGTGGCGGGTGTGGCGACCGATTATCGCGTAGGTTATGACAAGGGCGCTTTGTCGTTCAATCTGGATCACATGAGCGCTAAACTGAACGGCGTTCAACTGGCCTATCCGGCAGGACCTGCTATGTCGATCAAATCGATTGAAGCCCGTGAGGGAAGCTTCGATCTGGCGAAAAACCGCTTATTGCTGGATCGTCTGGAGATTGCCGGCAGCCGGTTTGATGTGAAGCAGGGGCGGGAAGCCCTCGCGCTTGGTAGTCTGAAGGTTGACGCGATTGATGTGAATCTGAACAGCCGTCAGGCAACGGTCGGTCGGGTGGCGCTGAGCGAAGGTCATGTTCATGTGGTGCGCAATGCACAGGGAAAAATCGATCTCCTTCAGGCTTTGCAAACGATGTCGCCGCCTGCCACCACGCACGCGGTTAAACAGGAACCGTCACCGTGGCGTTACAGGCTGGAAAAATTCGATCTGGCAGGATTTGATGCCGAATTTAATGATCAGGCGGTGCAGCCTGCAGCGAAACTCGCCGCCAGCGATATCGCGCTCTCGACTGAGGGGCTTAGTGATGACTGGAAGGCGGCCGTTCCTCTTAAAGCAGCCTTTAAAGTTGCCGAAGGCGGGAATTTTGCAGCCGAAGGGAGCATCGTTCCTGCGCTGCCAAGTGCGGATATTAAGCTTAAACTCACCGATCTGAGCCTGAAACCTGCGCAACCCTATTTGGCACAAGCGGTCAGGTTGAAACTCGCCAGCGGGCGACTGTCCACAGCGGGGCGGGTCCGCTACAACGGGCAGGAGGCGGATTATAAGGGAGACTTTGCATTACGCGATTTGCGCTTGCTGGAGGAGGGCGGTGCCGTATTTTTAGTCTGGAAATCTCTGACCAGCCGCTCATTTGAAGTGACGCCCTCTAAGCTTGATATCTCTGAACTGACGCTCGACGGGCTGGACACTCAACTGATCATCAATAAGGATAAAACGCTCAGTTTTAAACGCATCTTAAAGCCATCTCAAGCCTCTGCCGCACCGGCTAAACCATCGGCCTTTGTGGTTAATTTAGAACGGTTGCGCTTTAGCCGTGGCGAGATGGATTTTGCCGACTATTCACTGGCCCTGCCTTTTGGCACACGCATACACGCCTTGAAAGGCGTGGTCACCGGACTTTCTACCCGCCCCGATGCACTGGGGCAGCTGGTGCTGGATGGACAGGTGGATGACTATGGCATCGCGCGTGCGGTGGGTAAAATCGATTTAATGAATCCAACCGATTTTACCGATATCAAGGTTGTGTTCAGAAACATCGAGATGGCCCGTCTCACGCCCTACTCGGCGACCTTTGCCGGACGTCGCATCACCTCGGGTAAGTTGTCTCTCGATCTGGAATACAAAATTGTTCAGCGTCAGTTGCAGGGCAAGAATCAGGTTGTCATGGATAAACTGACGCTTGGCGAGAAGGTGGCAAGTCCGGAAGCGCACGATTTGCCTTTGGATCTGGCGGTGAGCATCTTGCAGGATTCCGACGGGCGGATTGATCTGGGGTTGCCGATATCCGGCAGTCTCGACGATCCCAAGTTCAGTTATGGCGGCATTATCTGGCAGGCGATCAGCAATGTGCTGAGCAAGATTGTGACCGCGCCTTTCCGTGCGCTCGGTGCGCTATTCGGCGGCGATGATAAATTTGAGAACATTGTTTTTGAAGCCGGCAGCCCTGTCCTGACCCCTCCTGAGCGGGAAAAACTGGTGCGCCTTGCAGAGGTGTTGACCAAGCGTCCGGGATTGTCACTGGCCGTTCAAGGGGTTTATGCCGATACGGATCGTACTGCTATTCAGGATTTGCAGTTGCGCCGTACGATCGCCGGAATGTCGGGTCAGCATCTTGAGACGGATGAGGATCCGGGGCCGCTCGCAGTTCATCAGCCTAAGGTTCAGAAGGCGCTGGAGAGTCAGTTTTCGGACCGTCTGGGAGGCGGGGAACTGGCCGCTGTTAAGGAGGGTTACCGGCTGGCAAATCCCGGTAAGCTAGAGCAGAGTACAGCCGGGAAAATGATGTCGGGCCTGACAGGGCTGTTCCGCGAAAAACGCACGTTGAGTGAACCGGAAATCGCCGGAATGAAGGGGGTTGATTTTTATGCCGTACTGTTCGAGCGACTGCGCGGCACGGTTGTAGTTGAGGATAAACAGTTGCTTGCACTGGCGGCCTCCCGTGGTGAGGCGACTTTAGTTGCTCTGAAAGATGCAGGCGCACCAAACGAGCGTTTGTCGGTGCTGGCGGCCGAAAAAGTGGCGGCGGAAGGGCACGATGTGCCGGTCAAACTGGTGCTGGGTACGGCGGCTAAAGTATCCGCTGAAAAGTAGCGTGTGCGCGGCGAATTATTTTCCCCAGCGTTGAGCGAAGCGCTCAAAATCTTCTATACGCAGCGGTTTGCTGAATAAATAGCCCTGATACGCGTGGCAACCGGCACCTGCCAGAAACTCTCTTTGTGCCTCCGTTTCAACACCTTCGGCGATGACGCCTAAGCTCAGACTCTGCGCCAGTGTAATGATCGTTCGGGCAATGGCCGCGTCATTAGGGTCGATCAGCACGTCGCGCACGAACGACTGATCAATTTTCAGCTGATCGAGCGGCAGACGCTTAAGATAAGACAGTGACGAGTAGCCAGTACCGAAATCGTCGAGCGAAAAACTGACCCCCGTCAATTTCAGTGCAATCATTTTCTCGATGATTTCTTCCACGTTCGTTAACAGCAGACTTTCTGTTAATTCGAGTTTCAGGCGATGCGGGTTGGCACCGCTATTTTTGATCACTTCCAGCACCTGGTCGACAAAGTCCGCCTGACGAAACTGATGTGCACTGACGTTCACTGCGATGGTCAGGTGTGCGCGTTCCGGTTGACTGGCCCATGCAGCCAGTTGCCGGCAGGCGGTTTCCATTACCCACAGACCCAGCGGCAGGATCAAACCGGTTTCTTCTGCCATCGGGATGAAGTCGGCGGGTGACACCATGCTGCCATCGGGTTTTTGCCAGCGCACCAGTGCTTCCACACCGGTCAACTGTTGGTCAGCCACCTGTGGCTGGTAATGCAGTACAAACTGTTGTTGCTGCACCGCTACACGCAGATCATTTTCCATGTTGGCATAGCGGGTCACTTTGGTCTCCATATCCTGATCGAAGAAATGCAGGGCATTGCGTCCCGCCTCCTTCGATTTGTACATCGCAAGTTCAGCTTGTTTTAACAGAATTTCGACATCGGTCTGTTCACCGCAAAACAAGGTAACACCGATGCTCGGGGTGCTATGGTGCGGGATGGCGTCAAAGTGGTATGTCCGGTTGAGTGCAGCAAGGATTTTTTCGCCTATATTTTCAGCTTGTGTGGCGGCCAGCGCTTCATGAGTGTTGAGATTCCCCGACATCACAACAAACTCGTCGCCCCCGAGGCGGGCGACGGTATCACCGGAACGAACGCAGTGGCTGAGCCGTTCGGCGACCTGTTTGAGCAACTGGTCGCCCATGTCGTGACCCAGTGTTTCGTTGATCGTTTTAAATTTGTCCAGATCGATCAACAGCAGTGCAATATGACACCGATTCTGGGTGCTGGCGCTCATGGCTTGTTTTAGTCTGTCCAGAAGAAGCACACGGTTCGGCAGACCGGTGAGTTGGTCAAAGAAGGCTAGCTCATTGATTTTTTTCGCAGCCTGTCTTAACTCATTCTCATGCAGTTGTTGCTGGGCGTATTCTACCCTGTGCATCATGCGCTGGTTTTCCAGCAGGTAGCTAATACGTGCAAATAACTCTTCTTTGACGACCGGCTTATGAATATAGTCTGTCACGCCCAGATTAAACAGCTCGATGCGCCGCGTTTTGTCATCGAAAGCGGTGACGGCGATGATCGGAATGTCACCTTTAGTGCTGGTGGTTCGGCGAATTTGATTGACGAGGGCAAGCCCGCTCATCGAGCCGCCCAGCACGATGTCGGTGAGCACGAGATCGTAGTCGTTGTGCTTGAAATTCTGCAGCGCTTCTTCTGCCGATGCAAAACTATCCACTGTCAGTCCGCGATGTTGAAGTATCGCTTTGAGTACATCGCGCTGACTGCGGTTATCTTCGACATACAGGATGCGCCCTGTCATGCGGGCATGCGATGACGGGAAGCGCGAGATGAAAGCCAAGAGCTGGGCGATATCCTGTCTGTGAAAAATATCGGTGACCCCGGCCGGCAGCGCTTTATTGATCGCATTGCTGCTGTCAACCGAGGTCAGCAAAATATACGGTTTGGCGATATTTTTTGTCAGATGTCGCACGCGCTGACACAGTTCGATGCCCTCCATGTCAGGCAGATAAAAGCTCGAACAAATGAAGTCGATGTAGCGACTGCTGATCAGATCCAGCGCCTCCTGTCCGGTTGAGCAAATAAATAATTCGCAGGTGTCGGTGTTAAAAGTAGCCTTGAATACGCTTTGGAAGGTTTTGCTGTCGTCAACCAGTAGGACTTTGCGGCGGAATCTGGATCGTTTTGGCATGTTTTCGGCTGCAGCGGCGAGGATCAGAATAACTGGACGAGCAGCATCATAACTAAGGGGGGGGTGATTGGCAATTTTCTCCGTTGAATTATCCTCTCATCGTTAATATTCAGACTAAATTGTCTCGGTGCGGGATAGAAACTGTCAGGCTGTCTTGGTAGAATGCGCGCACGACGTAAATACTGACTTGAATAATGACGCTTACCGAATCGCAATTGATCGACATGTTGCAAATGCAGCACGATATGAACAGCAAGGTCAATACGGACTGGGTTCTGGCTAACAACAACTGGCATCGGGCGATTCAGGTTGAAGGTGTTGAGGCGATTGAGCATCACGGCTGGAAGTGGTGGAAAAAGCAGGATTGCGACATGGCGCAGTTGCGCATGGAACTGGTCGATATCTGGCATTTTATTTTGTCCGCAGCTCTTCAGCACAAACATGGCAATGTGGCTCTGGCCCGCCTCGATATGATGGCAGAGCAAAATCTGCATCAGAAAACCGTTCAGTTCGATAACCAGTATTTTGTGCTGGCACAGCTGAATTTGCTGGCAAAACTCGATTTGCTGGTAGGGCTAGCGACCGTCAAACGAACCAGTCTGGCCTTGTTTGAATCACTGCTGACCGATTGCGGGATGGATTGGACCCTGCTGTACGGTCAATATATTGGCAAAAATGTGCTGAATGTATTTCGTCAGGATCACGGATACAAGGATGGCTCATATCTCAAAATATGGCATGGGCGGGAAGACAATGAATATCTGGTTGATGCGCTGGAGATGACAGACCTGAATGCTAGCGATGTCCGTGCAACGCTCTATCAGTCGCTGAAGTTGCAATATGTTTCGGCGCTGGAAAAACGCTAGCTGTGTTTTTAATGTGGTGATCAGCGTATCCTGTTTAAAGGCTCAAGGCGGAGCGTGCTAATGACGCATTTCGCTGCCGGCGACTTGCGCGGTCGCTGAAAAAATCTGCGCCGCATCGACTTTGTCGAATTCGTAGTGGTGATTGCAGAATTCACAATTCACTTCGATGGTGGTGCGTTCAGTCAGGATCGCATCGACTTCTTCTGCGCCCAGCATGCGTAGCATCTGCGCGACATTGTCCCGCGAGCAGGAGCAGCAAAAAGTAACTGGCTGGGCCTCAAACAAGCGTACTTCTTCTTCGTGAAACAGCCTGAGCAATAAAGCCTGTGTTGACAGTTGCATCAGCTCCTCATCACGCAAGGTGTCAGTCAGTTGCGTAAAGCGCGACCAGGCGTCAACGTCCTCTTCCGCCTGATCGGGCAGCTTTTGCAGCAGCATGCCTGAGGCTGAATGGTCGTCAACAGCCAGCCACAATCGCGTGTCCAGTTGTTCGGAATGGGACATGTAGTTTTGCAAAATCTCCGCAATACTCTCCCCTGCCAGTTCGACGATACCCTGATAGGCAGGCTTGCCATCCTTCTGGATCAGCGTGATGACAAAGCGCCCGTCGCCGAGAAGTTCGGACAAACTGCCCTGCAATTCGCCTTCCCATTTTGCAGTAGCTCGCAACTTCAGATCGCCGCCGCATTCGACCACCAGTAATTTGATCGGGCCTGTCCCCTGTATTTGCAACAGGAGCGAGCCGTCCAGCTTGAGTGTGGCCGCCAGCAGCACAGCGGCGGCAGTCAGTTCGCCCATCAGTTTACGCAGCAGGGGCGGGTAGTTGTGGCGGTCGAGTACATTGCGCCATGATTCGTCCAGATGGACGCGTTCGCCGCGGATCGGTGCGTGTTCAAACAAGAAGCGGAAGAGGGAGTCGGACAGAGATTTCATAGCGGTAATGATAGCATGCAAGGCAATGGCACAGGTTAACCTGAACGCAACGAGTTGAAGCATCTTGGACGCTAGCTATATGCCGATCGACAATGACCCGGTGGAAAATTAGCTAAGGCCGATCGTGTTGGGCAAGAAGAACTGGCTGTTTACAGGCTCAGCGCGCATCAGCAAACGGGCTGTCTGGATTCAAGGCGCAAAGCTTAACGGTATCGAGCCGTCCGCACGGCTGAAAGATACGCTGGAAAAACTCCCGTCTGGACTATGCGACGCATCGATGAACTCCTCGGCTGCATAAATTAGCTCATCTGAGCGGGTGGGATGGTCGATCGCATATTTATCTTTGATAAATTTGATAACTTTGATATTATGCGCCCCCTTAGGGGGTATGCTGGGGAAATTTCGCTTCAGTTCTCGTGGTTTTAATTGAAATGAAAATAAATAAAAT
Organism: Gallionellales bacterium GWA2_54_124; assembly: GCA_001801025.1. Lineage (GTDB taxonomy): Bacteria > Pseudomonadota > Gammaproteobacteria > Burkholderiales > Gallionellaceae > Gallionella. The sequence goes on along the minus strand of MGWO01000003.1, from coordinate 4,287 downwards.
AGAATATTGCGAAACACAGGGATTGCGCTGCGATGGCACTCTCTTTTTGCTTGACGCTATTGATGGAATAAGTTACCCCCCCCCCCC
>MGWO01000003.1:0-4190 GCA_001801025.1 Gallionellales bacterium GWA2_54_124 | reverse complement strand
CCCCCCGCAAAACCATATCTTGTCAATGGTTTTTAGGTTTTATTTCGGCGGCTTTGATGCCGCCGCCGCTTGAAAAAACTGCCCGTGTTCGTTTGATTGCGCCGCTCTGGCGTTTTCGGTTTTTCCAACTCTGTATGTTTAACGCGTTCCGCATGGTCGGATGTGTTGTCGCGTCTGCTCGTTACAAATATCATCACAATTAAGGTTTAAACATGAAAATCAATCTTCCTATTACGCAAGTCGAATGTTATTTTAACGATACCGAAATACTGGTTTCAGAAACCGATACACGAGGCATCATTACTACCGCCAATGCTGCTTTTTGCAAAGTTGCGGGCTATTCCGAAGCCGAGCTCGTCGGCAAGAACCATAATGTCGTGCGCCATCCCGATATGCCTGCGGAAGCATTCGCAGATTTATGGCGAACCGTTAAGGCTGGGCAGCAATGGTCTGGTATAGTTAAAAATCGATGCGCAAATGGTGATTTTTATTGGGTTAAGGCCACCGTCTCGCCCGTGTTCAATGCTGCCACCCTGATAGGTTATCGCTCGGTGCGTAAAGTGCCATCTCGCTCCGAAGTGTCGGCGGCGGAAGGTTTGTACCAGCGCATTAAAGGCGGTGAAAAAATCCAGCTGGACACGCTGGCGCAACGCCGGCAAGCCGCCGGCCTATTGGGGCGTTTTCCGTTGTTGCGCATCTGGGCACCCATCTCACTCTTTTCACTAGGCATATCGGGTACTGCCGCATTGGCTAGCATGGATGCAGGCAATACTGTCGTTCTCGGTTTTGCTGTTTGTGCTGTATTAGCCAATATCGCAGGCATGGCATGGATTTCCACTTGGACGAATGGGGTCGTGGCGAAAATTGAGCGTGCCGTGCGCGCTTTTGAAGGTGGTGATGTATCAGCCAAAATTGATTATTACGGCGAAGACAGCTTGGGACGCGTTGCCCAGTTATTTAATCGCGGCCTTGATTTAACGGAAACCGCTCTGGGTGATATTTCGCAGGTGACAAGTGCGCTCGCTGTCGGTGAATTTGACCGTCGCGTGGTAGCGACGATGAGTGGTGTATTTGGGGCTGTGAAACAAAGCGTCAACAGTTCGGTGGATAAGCTGGACCTGACCATGAATGCGCTGACCGACGTGATGAAGGCGATGCGCGAAGGTGATTTCAATAAAAGAGTCGACGCCGAGGTGGAGGGTGAATTCAAACTGGCGGTAGACCAGGCTATGCAAGCTATGCAAGCTATGTTGGGTGACGTGGGGCAAGTGATGAACGGCGTGGCGCAAGGCAACCTGACCGAACGCGTCCGAGCCGAAGGCCGTGGCGACCTTGCTAAGCTCAAGGATAACATCAATGCCTCGCTCGACGGCCTGTCAGGTGCGATGAAAACCATTAACAGCAATACCCGTCAAGTTGCCGCAGCGGCCAACCAGAGCAGCACCGCCATCGGCCAGATCAGCGACGGTGCACAAAATCAGATGCATGCGATTAGTCAGGTGGCCACTGCCGTCAAGCAAACCGCCAGCTCTGTCACGGACGTTTCCAACAACACCGAAGCTGCCAGTAAGAAGTCTCAGGAATCGGTTGCTATTGTCCGCGCTGGCAAGGTTAAGATGGAGCGGATGGTCGATGTGGTCAACAGCATCGCAGCTAATTCCGAGAAAATCAACAAGATCACTGAAGTCATCGAAGGCATCGCTAACAAGACCAATTTGTTGAGTCTGAACGCTGCCATCGAAGCGGCCAGAGCCGGCGAACACGGCAAGGGCTTTGCGGTCGTCGCCGAAGAAGTTGGTAAGCTGGCGGCGAACTCGGCCGCCAGCACCCAGGAAATTGCCCATCTGGTGCAACAAGCAGTCGCGGATGCCAATCGCGCGGTTACGACGGTCAGGGAAGTTGCGAGCGACATGGAGCGTATTGAAACCGGGTCGGTCGAAGCCAACGGCATGATGCAACGCATCTCCGCTGCACTGGAGCAGCAAAGTTCGGCGGTGACTGAGATCAACGCCAACGTAGCCAACCTTAACCAGATCGCCCAGAGCAACGCGGCGGCTTCTGAGGAAATCACGGCTACCATCATTGAGTTGGCCAAGATTGCCGATAATACCCGCCAAGAAGTCGATAAGTTCAAGGTGTAATCTGGTTAGGGGCGGAAGATATTGGTATCCGTTCAATGATCTGTGTCATCGGCGTGAAATTGTATCTGGGCGATCTTGGCTGCTCTATCAGATTGAGCAAGGGAGGGAAAAACTTTTTTGAGCTCGTTTGATATCTGACGTAATTGCCTACGTTGATGCCGTCGAAAGAGCGTTTTTGGTTAGTCAGCCATTCGTCTAAAATCTTGTACGGCGGGCATATTGTCCGCTGGGTTCCGATCCATTGTTCATCGCTACCAGCTCAAATAATATGGACAGGATTCAAGATGGACACCTTCGCGTTTGAGCGAAAAAATCATGTGCCCCTTGGAATGTGTCCGCCGGACGAAGTCCGGCGAGATAAGGCTCGCGCGCATATCCGTCTGCACGCTCTGTGGATCTTGTGCCAGCGATCCGGCTGTTGATCCGGAAAGACGGGACGGGCGCAATGCCGAAGGTCTCGGCCAGTCTCAATATCCAACATAATTTATGTGGGGTGCCATATAAAAATGGTCCTAAACCATTAAGAAGACTGCCCCGCTTTTCTTTTTTATTTCGATTTCATGGTATAAATATCTATTTTTGATAGTATTGATAATTTTGATACTATGTGCGTCCATGGGGATATTGCCGGGCAAATTCCGCTTCAGTTATCGTGGCTTAAGTTATCAGCATGCTCACTTTTAATGTTGGAGGCGAGGATTGTGCGATGCCGCGCTGGTGATTCACCGGTGAATAGAATCTTCCTTTTTTGAGTGAGGAGGTTTGCGATATGGAGGAGTACATGATGGCAGAAAAGAATGAGATGAAAATCTTGGTGGTAGATGATTTTGCGACGATGCGGCGCATCGTTCGTAATCTTCTCAGGGATCTGGGTTTTTGCAATGTGTTTGATGCGGAAGACGGCGTGGTGGCTTTGAACATGTTACGCCGCGAGCGCAATTTCGAATTTGTGATCACCGATTGGAATATGCCCAATATGAGTGGCATCGACTTGATCAGGGCCATCCGTTCTGATGGCGTACTCAAACATTTACCAATATTGATGGTCACGGCGGAAGCGAAACGCGAGAACATCATCGAGGCGGCGCAAGCCGGTGCGTCTGGTTATGTGGTAAAGCCGTTCACCGCGGTCACTTTGGATGAAAAGTTGAAAAAGATACTGCTAACCATGCGGAGCAAAGAATGAAACGATGATGATCACGGGGTTGGCAGGTTTTTTGGGGGGGGGCTGGCTGCAGTGTGGCGACTGTCGCCGAGGCGAACTGGATATCATGTGGGTGCAGATTGAACAGGCGATAATGCGACCAATCTGCCGGCGGGAATGCGGAACAGAATGATTTGATGTCGACGGTGGCAGCGACGATCAATTATCTTTCGTCCAGCACGCCAGTGTATCTGAGAATGTCGGGAGAATGGACAATACGGTCGAGGGGATTGCCGGTCAGACCTGTCTACGCGCGCGGATGCTAACAAGCAAATCGTCATCTGCATAAGTGATATTATGTATATATTTTTGATAAAATGTGAAAGGTAGTGTTGCATTATCCCCATGAAAAATCATTACACTCCCTTCATTACCAACTGCAAAAAGGCTGATCATGGCTCATAACAGGCAGACTCCAAAGACATTTTGCACGACACGCGAGGCGGCAGAACTCCTTTCCGTCTCGCTGCGCACAGCACAACTCTGGAGCGAGAGCGGCCTGCTCGAAGCATGGAAAACGGATGGCGGTCACCGGCGCATTTCTCGGCTGTCAATCGAAAGGTTGCTGGCCAAACCGAGCGTCAGACAACTCGACAACACAAACAAAACGCCTGAAGCGTTAAAAATACTCGTGGTAGAAGACGATCCGGTCTTGCGTCGCCTCTATGAAATCAATATACAGCGCTGGCCGATACCCATCCTGTTCACTTCGGCTAATGACGGATATGAGGCGCTGATCCGCATAGGGAACGACAAACCAGACCTGCTCATTACCGACTTGCAGATGCCAGGGATGGACGGATTTCGCATGCTAAACAGGCTTTGCAATATCGCCGAACTCGCCG
>MGWO01000002.1 GCA_001801025.1 Gallionellales bacterium GWA2_54_124 | reverse complement strand
TCGTCGATTGTTTAATTTATGTTTTTAAAGAGCGCTCGCCTTGCAGCGAAGAGTCCAGCATTATAGAGACTTTAAATTTCTTGTCAACTACAATTTAAATCTTTTATTTCTAATCGCAGCGTTTATTCTACGATTCTTAAAACTGGTTGCGGGGACAGGATTTGAACCTATGACCTTCGGGTTATGAGCCCGACGAGCTACCGAGCTGCTCCACCCCGCGTCAGAAAACGAACTATAGCAAAGCCTACCCCTCACGTCAAACAATATTTTCTTTTTTATTCAATTTTCGCAATTGAGTGAACTATTACTACCTGCCATAGGACTACTACGCAGCAGTACACGACGGTTCTCTGCAATATGTACGCTAAGCCACTATCATTTCATCTTGCAACCAGTAATATATGCGTACGCTATCGCGCGCAACGGAGTTATATATGTATAAGGCATCACTATTACTTGGAATCGTATTCCTGTCGACAATCGAAACCGCCAGTGCAACTGTTAATGACATTGCAATCAATGCCAAACAGATTACCTCATTAGGTATTGCGATTAACCCCCTGCCGGCTAAACAATCCGGCGAGGTTTCAGGACTTCCGGGCCAGGTGATCGTGCCGGGCAATCAAATGTATGTTGTGAGCACTCCACTCCCCGCAATGATCGAGCAGATACTGGTCGGCGTGGGCGATAGCGTCAAAAGAGGTCAGACCATAGCCTTGCTGCAAAGCCCGGCGCTAGCTGAAGTACAACGGGGATTACTGCAGTCTTCCGTGCAAAGGCAGCTGACCCGCGACAATTTAGCCCGAGATCAGTCCTTATATAAGGATGGAATTATTTCCGAGAGCCGGCTGCGCAATTCACAGGCGTTAGCCCTCGAAGCGCAGGCCGCATTTTCTGAGCGTCGTCAGATGCTGCGTCTCTCAGGCATGTCTGATAACGCCATTGCACAACTGCAATCTAGCAGCAATTTAAGCAGCCAGCTGACGGTCACCTCGCCTATCGACGGGGTCGTACTCGAAAAAACGGCTGGTGCAGGTCAGCGCCTCGATGCGGCAGTGCCTATTTTCAAGATAGCCCGCGTCGACTCACTCTCACTGGAAATTCAGGCCCCGCTCGCCATGGTACGCGATCTAAAGGTGGGCGCCCCCATTACCATCCCCGCCTATAGCGCCAGCGGCAAACTCACGGCCATCGGCCACAGCCTGACCGGGACCAATCAAACGGTATTACTGCGCGGCGTCATTCTGCAGGGCATGAAAAATTTGCGCCCGGGTCAATTTGTCGAAACATCCGTCGGCACCAGCACCAGCGGTCAGGTGCAATATGAAATTTCCAACAGCGCAATTGCCCGTATAGACGGCCGTGCCGTGGTCTTTATCAGAACACCTCAGGGGTTTCATGCCGAAACAGTGCAAATCCTTAACGAAGGCGCACAAAGCAGCGTCATCAGCGGCGCACTCAAAGGTGTCGAGCAAATCGCAACACACGGCGTATCAGCGCTCAAGTCCAGCATGATGGGCATCGGGGATAAATAATGCTATCTAAACTCGTCGAATTCGCGCTGACCCAGCGACTGCTGGTGGCGGCAATGACGATGCTGCTGATCGGTGCGGGCATCGTCTCCTTCCGCGACCTGCCGATTGATGCCTTCCCGGACGTTTCATCCACGCAGGTCAAGCTGATCATGAAGGCGCCGGGCATGACGCCCGAGGAAGTGGAAGCGCGTATCGTTACGCCGATCGAGCTTGAAATGCTGGGCATACCCAATCAGCGCATCATGCGCTCGATTTCCAAATATGCGATTGCAGATATCACGATCGATTTTAATGAAGGCACCGACATTTACTGGGCACGACAACAGGTTGCCGAGCGCCTCAACAATGCACAGCGAGACTTACCTGCATCCGCATCAGGGGGACTTGCGCCGATCACAACACCCCTTGGCGAAATGTTCATGTTCACCGTGGAAGGCGACGGCGTCTCGCTTGAAGACCGACGCACGATACTCGACTGGATTATCCGCCCGGCGCTGCGCACCCTGCCCGGCGTTGCGGACGTCAACTCGTTAGGCGGACTGGCGCGCAGTTTCGAAGTCGTCCCCGATCACAATGCACTCGCCTCACACGGCATCTCCTTTGCAATGCTGCAACAGGCCATACAGGCCAATAACCGCAACGACGGTGCAGGCCGCATCAATGACGGCGATGAAGCCCTGCTGGTACGCGCCGAAGGCAGCGTTAAAAACCTTCAGGATGTACGCAATATTGTGATTGCAAGCCCGGCCGGCAACCCGATCCGTGTCGGAGACGTCGCACAGGTGCGCATCGGCAGCATGACGCGCTATGGCGTCGTGACAAAAGATGGCAAAGGCGAAGCGGTTGAAGGACTGGTGTTAGGTTTACGCGGCGCGAATGCACAAAAAGTTGTCTCAGGGGTACAGGCAAAACTAAAAGAACTTGCCCCCACCCTGCCTCATGGCGTGACCACAAAAGTCTTTTACGATCGCGGCAGCCTGGTCGACCGCGCCATCGGCACTGTTTCAAAGGCGCTCACTGAAGCGATCGTGCTGGTAGTCATCCTGCTGGTATTGTTTCTGGGCAACCTGCGCGCGGCCGTCGTCGTCGCCATTACACTGCCGCTGGCGGTATTGATCACCTTCATCCTGATGCAACAGTTCGGCATGTCTGCCAACCTGATGAGCCTGGGGGGGTTAGCCATTGCTATCGGCATGCTGGTCGACGGCTCGGTCGTCGTGATGGAAAACATCATCAATCATCTGGCAGGGCGTCGCGCGCATATCCCGCATCTGCACGTGATCTATCGCGCGGTCAAAGAAGTCATCACGCCGGTTGCCGCCGGGGTCGCCATCATCATCATTGTGTTCCTGCCCCTGATGACGCTGCAAGGACTCGAAGGTAAGCTGTTCATACCGGTTGCGCTGACCATCGTATTTGCACTGGCAGGCTCTTTGATTCTGTCTCTCACCGTTGTGCCTATGCTCTCCTCGCTGCTGATCAAGAGCGCCAGTCACGACGAACCCTGGCTGGTACGCAAAGCGATGGCAATCTATGCACCCATGCTGGAGAAAGCGCTCAAAAAAGAGCGCATCGTAATTGCGTCGGCGCTGCTGGTACTTGTGATCAGCGGTGGCATTTATACCCTGATCGGCAAAGCCTTCATGCCCGAAATGGACGAAGGCGATCTGATCATGCAGGTTTCAAAACTGCCCTCCATCAACATCGCACAAACAGCGGCCATGGATGAGCGCATCCAAAGAGCGATACTGAACGCGGTACCGGAAGTCAAAGGCATCGTCTCGCGAGCCGGTGCCGATGAACTGGGACTGGATCCGATGGGACTCAATGAGACCGATAACTTTCTGGTATTGAAACCACAAGCCGAGTGGCGCGCAAAAGACAAGACCGCTATTGTCGATCACGTACGCAATGTGATGAGCGATTTTCCCGGCGTCGAATACAGTTTCACCCAACCGATTGCGATGCGCGTCTCGGAAATGCTGACCGGTGCGCGCGGCGATATCGCCATCAAAATTTTCGGCACGGACCTCAACAAACTCAATGAGGCTGCCGAACACATGGTCAAGGTATTGCAGGGCATACGCGGCAGCGAAGATGTCTTCACCGTTAAAAACAGCGGGGTGCAGTATTTCCGCGTTGTCATCGACCGCTTAGCGGCAGGCCGTCTGGGACTCAGCGTGGACGACATCGGCAATGCCCTGCGCAGCCAGATTGAAGGACAAAATCTGGGCACAGTCATCGAGAATGGTCGCCGCACCCCGCTGATCATGCGAGGGGAGATCGACATACAGCAATCCCCTGCGCTCTTTACCGCCCTCACCCTGCCGCTGCCTAACGGACACAGCGTACCGCTCTCGGTCGTCGCTAAACTCGAACGCGTCGACGGCCCTGTGAAAGTTGATCGCGAAAACGGCATGCGCATGGTAGTCGTGCAAAGCAATGTGCGCGACCGCGATCTGGTGGGTTTTGTTGAAGAGGCCAAATCAGCTGTAGCGGCCCAGATCAAACTGCCGCAAGGGTATCGCCTGACCTGGGGCGGACAATTTGAAAACCAGCAGCGCGCAGCAGCACGTCTGGCCGTTGTCGTACCGGTCGCGCTCGGCATGATCTTTATGCTGCTGTTCGCCACCTTCGGCTCGGTAAGACAAGCCGTACTCGTGCTGACTAACATTCCCTTTGCACTGATCGGCGGCATCTTTGCGTTGTGGATTAGCGGAGAATACATGTCCGTGCCCGCTTCCGTCGGTTTTATCGCACTGCTGGGTATTGCCGTGCTCAACGGCGTAGTGATGGTCTCGTACTTTAATCAGTTGGTAGCCCAAGGCATGGACATCACGCAAGTGGTCTTCGAAGGCGCCAAGCGCCGACTGCGCCCGGTATTGATGACCGCCAGCATTACCGCCTTTGGTCTGCTTCCGGTACTGTTCGCGACCGGCCCCGGTTCTGAAATTCAGAAACCGCTCGCTATCGTGGTCACAGGAGGACTCATCAGTTCAACGCTGTTGACGCTAATCATGCTGCCCATCCTGTACCGCCGCTTCGGCCTTGACTCTGCCAGGAAATCAAAATGAAAGAAATGAATTGCTGCCTGACGCTGGTGTGTCACAAATCTCAGGAAGAGCGTCTGGTCGACCACCTGCTCGAACACCCCGACTGGGTACGCGGTTTTTCCCTGACCCGCATCGAAGGCGGCAGCCAGAAGGAAAAGCTGCCCAGCATGCTCGAACAGGTACGCGGCCGCTCACAACGCGTACAAATCGTCTCCGTCATGAACTGCGATGACGCGCACGAACTGATCGCACATCTCAAGCGCCACGAGGCCAACCCTGAAATAGCCTACTGGATGACCCCGGTGATCGAGTTCGGGAGGCTGGCATGATAAAAACAGTCGTAAGTCGTACACCCGCAAGGGGTAGGCCGTGCGGTTCCCGCAGCTCAAGCTGCGACCGCTACGCTCAGGCGTTAGTCGTAAGTTATTTCGTTAGCGCATCATTACTCGCGGGATTCACTAATGCTGCCGAGATCAATCGTGCGGATTTGCCGCCGCCACCCCAAGTCGAGCGTGCGCTAAACGAACACCTGCTGGTGCGCAATGCAGCCAGCGGACTCAAGATGGAACAGGCGAATCAGCAAAAATGGAATAGCGGCACCTATGAATTCAATCTTCGCGCAGGTTCCTCGCAGCGCAATATCGTCAATACCGGGCAAAAGCTCAAAGAATGGGATGTCGCCTTAGAACGTCCGTTACGCCTGATCAACAAAGTCGGTATTGATGAGAATATCGGATCAGCGAGTGTACAGCGTGCCGAATATGCATTAGGCGATGCACACCATGAGGCAGGACGCCTGCTGTTAAAGCTTTGGTTTAACTGGCAGCGCGAACAGGCGAATGCGCAGCTTTGGCAAAAACAACTCGACATCCTCAATCAACAATCGCTGATGACCGAAAAGCGCGTCAAAGCGGGGGACGCGCCCAAACTCGAACTCAATCTGGCACAGGCTGCCGCGGCACAGGCCAGCGTCGCATGGCATCAGGCGCAATTGCGCGCGCAACTTGCCGGCAACGATCTGGCGCGCCCGTTCCCGGCGGTTCAATTGCCGGAAAAACCGGAGACCTTAACACCGGTAGCCATTGAACATGATTTTGCATTCTGGAAATCGCGCATCCTTGCAGATAATCACGAACTCGCCATGGTGCAGGCGCACACGCACGTCCAGCAACTGCTCGCCGAGCGAAGCCGTGCCGACCGGATTCCGGATCCGACGGTCGGCCTGCGCTATTCAAATGAAATGGGCGGCAATGAAAAGGTGGCCGGCGTTTATCTCACCGTACCGATCTCGTCCGGACATCGCAGCGCGACCGCTGAGGGGGTCGCACAACAAGCCGCCATCGCCGCCGATCAGGAATCCTTCGTCAAACGGCGACTTGAAGGCGATATTTTTGCCGCCCACCTGCAGGCTTTGAAGAATTTTTCCACCTGGCAACAGGCGCGGGATGCCGCTCAGTTCATCCGCAGCAACGCCGAACTGGTCGCACGCGCCTATACCTTAGGTGAAGCCTCCCTGTCGGACAGCCTGAACGCCCGCCGTATTGCACTGGAATCATCCATGGCCGAAAATATCGCGCAACTGGATGCCAACGAGGCGCATTACCGCCTGCTGCTCGATGCGCACCTGTTGTGGGCGCAAGAGGAAGAGCATCTGCCATGATCAGCGCTGAAGTCATCGGCAGCCTCGCCGCCACGCTCACCACCACGGCCTTCATCCCGCAAGCCTGGCAGGTGTGGCGCACGCGCCATACGGCCGACATATCGCTTGGCATGTACGCACTGTTCACAACAGGTGTTGCACTTTGGCTGGGATATGGCATTCTGTTGAACGCATGGCCTATCATCATCGCCAATTTCATCACACTGCTGCTGGCAGGTGTTGTCCTGCTGATGAAACTTAAATTTGGATAACTGATGCCACACATACCTGAAATTAAAGCCGAACAATCGATCGAACTGCTCAAAGAACTTCACATCCTGACACGCGACGGCAAGCTCAATCAGGATAGCCGCCGAAAACTCAAGCAGGTCTACCATCTCTACCACTTTATCGAACCGTTGCTCAAAGACCTGCTGGCTGTCAAACCGGAACTCACGCTCGCCGATCACGGCGCGGGCAAGTCTTATCTGGGGTTCATTCTCTATGACCTGTTCCTGAAATCACTTGAAACCGGCCATGTTTACGGCATCGAAACCCGCGAGGCGCTGGTCGCCAAATCACAGGAATTAGCCGCCAAACTGCAGTTTTCGCGCATGAGTTTCCTGAATTTATCCGTAGAAGAATCGATCCACTCGCCTAGGCTGCCAGAACAAATCGACATCGTCACCGCGCTGCACGCCTGCAACACCGCCACCGATGACGCTATCAAATTTGCCCTGCACAAGCGCGCAAAATACATCGTACTGGTGCCCTGCTGTCAGGCTGAAGTCTCAAGCGTACTCAATAAACATAAAAATCAGTCATTTGGAAAAACACCGCTGTCCGAAATCTGGCGTCACCCTATCCACAGTCGCGAATTCGGCAGCCACCTGACTAACGTGCTGCGCTGCCTGCTGCTCGAATCCCGCGGCTATCAGGTGACCGTCACTGAGCTGGTGGGCTGGGAACACTCGATGAAAAATGAACTCATCATTGCTAAACATCAGGGGCAACCGCGCAAAGATGCGCAACAACGCCTATCGAGCATACTTGAGGAATTGAATCTGGAAACGTTGCGTGAGCGTTTTATCTATTGAATCAAACGCGCTTTTCTGACGACACCACGCACGAATACCCTATAATCCCGCCCCTTCTGAGCTCGCGCAACCGGCAACCTGAACGGTGAGCCTGCGCAGATGACTCGATCATCAGGCGCTTCTTAAAATACAGGCAAAATGAATGGATACAGTTAAATTAGTTGGCGGCGAACACGCCGTACTGCTGGTGCATGGACTGCAAGGCGGTCCGACAGAAATGCTGCCGCTGGCAAAGCGCTTAAATCAGGCAGGTTATTCGGTCTACGTGCCACACTTTGCAGGCTACGGATATCACGATGGCGATACCTCACATTCAGTCACCCGCTGGCAGGACTGGCACAAACGGGTCGCGGACGAAGTCGCCATCCTGAAGCAAACGCACAGCAGCGTGTCGCTCGGCGGTCTGTGCATCGGTGCGGTGCTGGCACTGAGCGTTGCGGCTGACTCGGGCAGCGACATCGCAGCGCTGTCTTTGCTGAGCACGACCCTGTATTACGACGGCTGGAGCATCCCTTGGTACCGTTTCGTGCTGCCCATCGGCTACTACACGCCGTTTCGCTATTTTTACAGCTATTCCGGCCGCCCGCCTTTTGGCATCAAGAACGAGCAATTGCGTAAATGGGTGATTCGCGAAATGAATCACAAAGAGTCCTCCATTGCCGCCGTATCGAATTTATGCCTGCCCGCCATACACGAGGCCGAACTGCTGATTAAAGCCGTCAAAGCTCGCCTGCCTGCAATACAGACGCCGACGCTGGTGATCCACGCGACCGAAGATGATGTCTGCTCTCCGCGCAGCGCTGAATATGTCATGCAGCATATTGGCTCGACCAAACGGGAGTGCGTCATGCTGGGCAACAGCTATCACATGATCACCGTCGATAACGACAGAGAACAGGTTGCCACAGAAACCATACGATTTTTTAAGTCTGTCCGGCACGAATAAAGTAAATAACCCTGCCTTGATGTCGGTATAGACCGCCTGTAACCCGGGGCTGGCACGGAATTCTCGCGAAAACGCATCGATAAAGTCATATTTCGGTTATAATCCGCGCCAAATAATTTTACAACACACCAAGCTATGAGTTCACTACCAACCATACAGCGCATGATGGTCGAACAATTCGACCTGAAGATTGAAAGCCTGACACCCGATGCAACGCTGGAGAGCTTGGGACTGGATTCCCTGTCTGTCATCGAATTCATGTTCAATCTTGAAGATGAGCTGAAAATCAAATTACCCGACGAACGGGTCGAAATCAAAACGCTGCAGGATGTAACCGATCTGGTCGACAGAATTGTCGCCGAACAGTCGGCTTAATCAAACGGCATGAGCAGACGCGTTGTCATCACAGGATTAGGGATCGTATCCCCGGCGGGCTCATCACCGGATCAGTTTTTCACCAACCTGATGGCAGGACGATCCGGCATCAAACCGCTCACCTGCAGTTTTGCTGATCAGTTGTCCATCAAGATTGCAGCCTCTGTCGATGACTTCAATCCGTCCGAACATTTTTCAAAAATCCAGCTCACCGGCATCGAACGATTCAGCCAGATGGCGCTGGTCGCGGCAGAACAAGCCGTACAGGACGCACAGCTCGTGCTCGACGAGTCAGAATACTCTCGTGCGGGCGTATATATGGGGTCGTGTCTGGGCGGTGCAGGTACACTCGAAGACGGTTATATCGAGGTATTTAAACGCAACAATCCGCGCATCAAACCGCTGAGCGTACTACTCAGCATGAACAATGCTGCCGCATCACACCTGTCGATTAAATACTGCCTGCAAGGCCCGAACATCACCTACTCGACCGCCTGTTCCTCGTCGGCGATTGCAGTGGGTGAAGCGTACCGCCAGATCAAGCACGGTTACGCGGATGTCATGTTAGCCGGCGGCGCTGAAGCCATGCTAACGCTGGGCGCCATGAAAGCGTGGGAAGCCCTGCGCACGCTGGCGCACGAAGATCCGGAAGATCCCGGCGCTTCCTGTAAACCCTTCTCAAAAAACCGCAGCGGACTGGTTTTGGGCGAAGGCGCGGCTGTGCTAGTGCTCGAAGACGCGGAACGTGCAATTCAACGCGGCGCTAAAATTTACGGCGAACTGGCGGGCTACGATTGCTCGTCCGATTCAAGCCACATCACCAAGCCCGACTCAGCGGGACAGACTCGCACGATTTTGAGCGCGCTGCGCGATGCAAAGTTACAGCCGTCCGAAATCGGTTACATCAACGCACACGGCACCGCCACCTTAGCCGGAGACATCGAGGAAACCAAAGCCTTAAAACTGGCTTTTGGCGCTGATGCATACAAGATTCCGGTGAGTTCAACCAAATCCATGCACGGCCACCTGATGGGCGCGACAGGTGCGGTGGAATTTATGGCAGCCATACTGGCCCTGCAACATCAGGCAGTCCCGCCCACCATCAATCTGCAGCAAGCAGACCCAGAGTGCGACCTCGACTATGTAGCCAATCAAGGCCGCACTGATATACCGCTCAATGCGGTGATGTCCAATTCGTTCGCGTTCGGCGGCACCAATGCCGTGCTGATCGCACGGCGTTTTGTGGCTTAATCGCCGCTGACCCACCACACCCGTGAAAGATTTCAATCTTTCGGCCTGGGCTCTAAAACATCAAGCGCTGGTCATGTATGCGCTCTCGGCACTCTTGCTGGCCGGCCTGTTTTCCTACACACAACTGGCAAAAAAAGAAGACCCCGACTTCACGTTCAAGGTCATGACCGTCACACTGGCATGGCCCGGCGCCAGCGCACGCGAAATGGAACAGCAAGTCACCGACCGCGTGGAGCGAAAACTACAGGAAACCCACTGGCTGGATAATGTCAGCAGCTATTCAAAAGCGGGGGAAGCGGTCATCTTCGTTACGCTGCGCGATTCCATGCCTCCGGCTGAACTGGAACACTCATGGAATCAGGTCAGAAAAGCGCTTTCAGACCTGCGCCGCGATCTGCCCGATGGTGTCGGCGATCCCGTTATCAATGACAATTTCGGTGAAACCTATGCATCAATTTATGCGTTCACATCGAATTCCCTGAGCAATGCCCAGTTAGCCGCCGAAGCGGGTAAAGTGCGCGAGGAGCTGCTCAGAATCAAAAACATCAGCAAGATCAAACTGCTGGGCGTCCAGCGCGAGAAAATTTACATCGAATTTTCCAGCAAAAAAATGGCCGCACTAGGCATCGATCCTCTGCTGATCGCCACAGCGCTCACAGCGCAAAATGCGATGGAGCCGGCAGGCGAAGTGCTCGCTCACAACAACATCACCCGCCTGCGCGTGAGCGGCGATTTCAGCTCGGTCAAAAGCATACAGGACATCGGCATTAAGGTCGGCGGCAAAATACACCGTCTGGGCGACGTATGCCACGTCTATCGCTCGTATGCCGATCCCGCTGAATTCAAGATGCGTACACAGGGGCGAGACGCCATCGGCCTTGCCATTTCAATGACACCTGAAGGCAACGTAACCTCACTTGGTCTGGCACTGGATAGCGAATTTACCCGCATCAAAACATTGCTGCCGGCGGACGTGACAGTACATCAGATCTCCAATCAACCCACCGTCGTCAAAAAATCCATCAGCGAATTCATGAGCGCACTGCTGGAAGCGCTCGCGATCGTACTGGCGGTGAGTTTTCTGAGTTTAGGTCTGCGAGCGGGTCTGGTGGTGGGACTTTCGATCCCATTGGTACTGGCAGGCACTTTCCTGCTGATGCAATTGTTCGGCATCGACTTGCAGCGCGTGTCTCTAGGCGCACTGATCATTGCGCTAGGGCTCTTAGTTGACGACGCCATGATCGCCGTCGAAATGATGAAAGTGAAACTGGAACAAGGCTACAGCAAACTGCACGCGGCCAGCTTTGCCTACACCAGCACCGCGTTTCCGATGCTCACAGGCACGCTGATTACGGCGGCGGCCTTTTTACCGGTCGGACTTGCCAAGTCGTCAGCGGGCGAATACACCTTTTCCATCTGCGCCGTCGTCACCATCGCCCTGCTCGTGTCCTGGCTGGTCGCGGTGGTTTTCACCCCGTTTATCGGATACCGGCTGCTCAAGGCTACTCAGACTCCGGCCGAAGGCCATTACCGGGTAGGATTTTACGCCCGTTTTCGCGTGCTGGTTGAAGGCTGTCTGGATCACAGAAAAAGCGTGCTTGCATTGACGGCACTGCTGTTCGTAATGGCTGTAGCAGGATTTTCAAAAGTCGAACAGGAGTTCTTTCCGCCGTCCGAAAGACCTGAACTGCTGATGGATATCTGGCTGCCGGAAGGAACATCTTTTTCCACTACCGAAAACATTGCGCTTGCCATTGAAAAGAAACTGCAGAATGACGCCAACATCGTTAACTACACGAGCTACCTAGGCGGCAGTACCCCCAGATTCTATCTGCCGCTGGATTTACAACTGCCCGGCGTTAATTACGCGCAGATTGTGATTACCAGCAAAGATATCTCCGCCCGCGAGACCGTGCTCAAACGCCTGCGCAAAATAATCGATACCGACTATCCCAATTCAGGCTTACGCATCTCACGCCTCGAAAATGGACCTCCTGTCGGCTATCCCGTGCAATTCAGAGTGGTCGGGACCGATCCTGAAAAACTGCGCGAAATCGCGAAACAAGTCGCAGACGTTGTGAAAAAAAATCCAGACACCAAAAACGTAATACTCGATTCAAACGAAAAGATACACATTATCAACGTCGAGGTAGATCAGGAAAAGGGGCGCTCCCACGGCCTGTCCTCGCAGGAAATATCCAGAAATCTGCAGGCTTTTCTTTCCGGATTATCGGTCAGCAGCCTGCGCGAAGCCGAAAAACGCATTGAAATTATTGCGCGCGCCGAATCTGCCGAGCGTGGCGATCCGGCATCGCTGAGCCAGCTCAACATCTACAGCGAACACGGCAAATCCGTACCCCTCAACCAGATCGCCAAAATCAGCGAAAAGGAAGAGGATGGCATCATCTGGCGCATGAACCGGCGTCCCGTGGTAACCGTTCGCGCCGATGTACCCGATGACGTACGCGCACCCGATGTGAGCGCGGCCATTGACGAGCAGCTTGCCAACCTGCGCGCCACCTTACCCGAGGGATATCGGATTGAGGCGGGCGGCGCGATGGAAGACAGCGCCAAGGCACAGGACTCGATCATAGAAATTCTGCCGCTGATGGGCTTTCTGATCATCACGCTGCTGATGCTCCAGCTCAAACAATACAAACAGGTCACGCTGGCCCTGCTGACCGCACCACTCGGGATTATCGGCGTGACGGCCTCGCTCCTGGCCTTTGATGTGCCCTTTGGCTTCGTCGCCATGCTGGGGATGATTTCACTCTCGGGTATGATCATGCGCAACTCGGTCATCCTGCTCAACCAAATTACTCAAGATCTGGACGAAGGTATGGACCACTGGGATGCGATCGTCGAATCCACCGTGCGCCGCTTCCGCCCTATCATGCTCACGGCAGCAGCGGCGATTCTGGCGATGATTCCGCTCACCCGCAGCGTATTCTGGGGCCCCATGGCTGTCGTTATCATGGGCGGACTGCTGGTTGCAACACTGCTGACGCTGTTTTATCTGCCAGCGCTATACGCCGCCTGGTTCAAGGTTCAGCGTCCCCGTACCTAACCTTAACAAACGCCCTGTCACAGCTCCGCGATATCACAGCATCCGGCCGAATCGTCAGGGGACATGAATTACGGAACACCTGATAGAATCGAGCCATGACTACCTCCCCCGCACCGCTCACCCCGACCCAGCGTAAAGTGGTCATTTCGGCCTGCTTCGGAACTTTCCTTGAGTGGTACGATTTTTTAACCTTCGCGTCCCTTGCGACCTATTTCAGCCTGCTGTTTTTCCCGCCGGACAATCCGGTCGCAGCCTTACTCGCGAGTCTGGCCACCTTCGGGGTCGGCATGCTGGTACGCCCCTTAGGCGCGGCGCTGTTCGGTTCTTTAGCTGACAAGCACGGACGGCGTCCAATCTTCATCGCAACCATCATGCTGATGGGCAGCACGACATTTGCAGTAGGACTGCTGCCAACCTATGCGCAGGCCGGCATGCTGGCGCCCGTCTTGCTGCTGCTGTTGCGCCTGCTGCAAGGGTTTGCCGTAGGCGGCGAAATTGGCGGCGCGGCGGTCTATCTCACCGAACATTCCCCGCTCAACCGGCGCGGTTTTTACACCAGCGTACTGCAATTGATGGGCCCGCTGGGCATTCTCGCCTCGACACTGCAAGTCGTCCTGCTGCAATCAGCTTTAAGCGAAGCGGATTTCCACAGCTGGGGCTGGCGCGTCCCGTTTTTGTTGTCGATTGTGCTGCTGGCAATTTCGCTCAAAAGCCGCATGAATATGATTGAGTCGCCGGTATTTCTGGAAATGCAGGCGAGCAATACTTTATCGAAAGCGCCGTTGCGCGAGTGTTTATCGGATAAGCGTACCCTGGGGCGCATGGCCTTGTTGTTTTTCTGCATTTCCGCTGGCGGCTCCCTGCTGTTTTTTTCCTCGCAGGTGTACACCAGCGTCTTCTTAAAAAACGTCGTCAAATTAGATCCCCAACTCGCAGGCACGCTGGTGATGCTCAGCACACTGGTGTTATTTCCGCTTACGATCTTTTCCGGCTGGCTTTCAGATAAAGTGGGACGCAGGCCGGTGTTATTAGCCGGACTACTGCTAGGGGCGCTTACGCTCTACCCCGTATTCACGGGCCTGCTTCACTATGGCAATCCGGCACTGGAGCGCTTTAACAAGAACGTACCAGTTTCCCTCTACGGTACGGCATGCGCGTACGGCCCTTTTACCGACGTACGCAACGATTGCGAACGCAATCAGGAATTGCTCTCCAAACTGGGCGTGTCCTATACGCTGTACAGCGCGTCACAGAGCCATGTACAGATTGCGCAGACAGACATCACGGGATTTTCCCCCGAGCAGCTCAAACACGCCCTGATCGAGGCGGGATGGCCCGAAAAGGCCGACGCCATGCAAATCAACCGCTGGATGATTTTTTTGCTGTTGCTGATTCCGGTGACGGCTGTCGGACTGATAACAGGCCCGCAAACCGTGACGCTGGCCGAACTGTTTCCAGCCAGAACCCGCTATACCGCCGTGGCCCTGCCCCACAACTTAAGCGCCGGCTGGATAGGCGGCTTATCGCCCTTTATGGTCACCTTCGTCAGCGTAAAAGCCGGCGATACGCTGGCCGGAATCGCCTATCCGGCAAGCCTGCTCGGCATGGCGTTTGTGATCGGATATTTTTTCCTGCCTGAAACACGCAACACACCATTGGAGGATTAGTTAAGCCGGGCTTAGCTACAAAGCATAGCGTCGAGCTCTTCGATCGGCATCGGCTTACCAAATAAATATCCCTGATAGTAATTGCAACCGATATCCTGCAGAAGCGTGTGCTGCTCCTCCGTCTCAACCCCTTCCGCAATAACATTCAGGTTCAGACTTTCCGCCATCGCAACAATCGTGCGTACGATCGCCCTGTCGCTGCTACTGGAGGACAGTTCCCGCACAAAGGACTGATCGATTTTAAGCTGATTGAGCGGCAGCCTCTTTAGGTACTGCAAGGACGAGTAACCCGTACCGAAATCATCCAGCGAAAACTGGATGCCCATTTCCCTCAACGCGTTCATGGTAACGATGATGTCTTCAATATTTTCGACCAGCATACTCTCAGTAAGCTCGAGCTTGAGTAGTTTCGGGTTAATGGAATGACGCTGTACCGTCTCTTTAACGAGTGCCACGAAATTTTTTTGATGGAACTGTTTAGCACTGACATTAACCGCCAGCGTCAGGTTTTGCGTAAAATGCTCATGCTGCCATGAATGAAGTTGTGCGCAGGCCGTATCCAGAACCCACTGACCTATGGGCAATATCAGCCCGGTGTCTTCTGCCAGAGGAATAAAATGCGCGGGAGATATCAATCCACGCACCGGATGCACCCAGCGAATCAATGCTTCTGCACTTAAGGGCGTACCCACGCTGTTCAATTGAATCTGATAATGTAAATGCAGCTGCTTTTTATCAACGGCTTTACGCAATTCGATCTCAAGCTCGGCACGCTCATTGATTAATTTTTGCGTATCAAGATCAAAGAACCTCAAGGTATTCCGACCCGATTTTTTAGACTGATACATCGCAATATCAGCCTGCTTCATCAGCTCATCAATGGATAATGCGTGTCCGGTAAACAAAGTTACCCCGATACTTGCAGCGCCATGGTATTCCTGAGAGGCCAGCGGATAGACCTGATTCAGTGCAACTAAAATTTTATCGCCAATAAATTCGGCTTTAGTGGCGGCGTCCATCGCAAATTCGCTCAGATTTTCGAGTATCACAACAAACTCGTCCCCCCCCAAGCGAGCCAACGTATCGTCTTCCCGTATACAGGATTTTAATCGAAGCGCGACCTGTTTTAACAACGCATCCCCCATGTCGTGCCCCAGGGTGTCGTTCAACGTTTTAAAATTATCCAAATCAATAAAGAGCAAAGCACCAATATTGAGGTTGCGCGCACTCGATGCCAGTGCATGATTTAACCTGTCGGTTAATAACCTGCGATTGGGCAACAGGGTCAGCGGGTCATAAAACGCCAGTTTTTTGATCTCACTTTCAGCCGCCTTATTAGCCGTAATATCTCTAAAGGTGGCAACATAATTTACGACCTCGTTATTGATATCCTTCACTGCGGATATCAGCAAATATTCAGGATATATTTCACCATCTTTGCGCCGGTTCCATATCTCTCCCTCCCACTTGCCTTTCGCATTCAGCCCCTCCCACATCGACTGATAAAAGCCGGCCTCATGACGACCTGACGCAAGAAAACAAGGATTTTTCCCCAGCACTTCCTCTGCCAGATAACCTGTAATACTTGTAAAGGCCTGATTCACGCGCATGATCACATTATGACGGTCTGTAATCAGCATACCCTCCTGAGCTTCAAAAGCCGCTGCCGCAATACGCAATTCAGACTCGACTTTTTGTCGTTCAGTAATATCCGCCGCGAGTCCGATCAAACCGGTCACGTTATTCGCCGAGTCATGCAGTCTTACCCGGGTCATTTCGAGCAAATGCGCCCGCCCATCGGTGAAGGTCAGCCATTCCGTCGAATAGTGAGGTTCGCTCTGCAAAAAACACGCCAGATCAGATTCCCTGCATTTGTCTGCTGCGGACAGGGGCAGCAAATCAGAATAATGCCCGGCATCAAAAAAATCCTGTGCCGCAATTCCCAGAGAATGACAAAAAGTCTCATTGACGAATTTTATTTTTCCGTCCACGCCCAGCATCCACATTCCTAAAGGTAAATTATCCAAAATGGTTTGGAATAATTTCCGCTCTTCATCGTGTTTTTGATTGGATAACGCGAGCGCCATTTCTGCCATTTTTCGCTCTTGAACACTCTCTACAATCGCAATCCCCCCTATGACATTGCCCCTCGCATCACACGAAGCAGCGCACGTCATCGCAATCCAGCCATCGTTAAAAACGGACTGATATTGGCCTTCAAAATAGCCTCTTTCACCGGCCAGCGCCGCCGACAACGCGGGAAGCACTGCGTTATCAGACAGGTTATATAAGTCCAAACCGGTTACCTGCGCGACAGGGCAACCGATAATCTCAGCAAAACGCGCATTACAATACGTAATCACGAAGTTTAAATCGTAGTGAAAAATACCGACGGGTGAATGCGCCAGCAATAAACGATAGCGCTCTTTGCTGACATTCATTGCAGCCTCGCGCAGCTCGCCCTCGTGACGCATGCGGATATTTTCAATTAAATTACGATTGATCAGCCGTAAGCTGACCATCAAAAAACCGAGGTAGAGTAGAATAGCGATCGCCATTGCCATCGCTAACTCATCGGAAACCATCAACAAACGAGCAATAAGCGGAGTGATAATCACCATGGCGAAAATAACCGCGCTGACCAAATCTGCCGAATAGGACACAACGCTGGCCGTCGTTAAACCCGCCAGCATAAAGATCAGGAACATCTGATGCGGCAAATTTTCCTGCGGGAATAAAAGAAATGACGCGGCCCCCCAAATCACCGCGGATACCAGAACGCCGAAGCGGAATCTCATCAGCCGGGCACCGATCATTTTCTCGTCGACTGTCGCATTACGCTGATAGCGAATCAGCAAGAGCATTCTGACCAACTGCACTGCTTCGAGCAGGATCAGCCACCCCACCAGAACATCATGAGTGACCACATCCCATTGTATATAAACAAGAATTACGGCAAGCAACATACTTGCCGTCAGTGAAGGAATATGCGTTGCAAACAGATTGCGCGTTTGTTCTGACTTTAGGATCGATGTATCGTACTTGGCATGCATGGATTACGCTCTTCGATTGAATATCTGCCGGGACAGCAGATACCTTAAACACTTCAAAACCATTCACAATCAATGTGTTATAAATAAATATTTAGCCCCCCAAACCGCATTGTCCGGACAGTTTAATGAAGATCGACGGTTGGGGTATTATCTAAAATTTGCGGATATTTATATCGGCAAAGGCTTACATCACACAAGCCCTGATTTCCAATCAACGACAGGATCAGACAGCGTTCAGCATCTGACCGACATAACGCCCCACCCCCGCTTCGACGGACAAAAACGGTTCAGCATAACCTGCGCCGCGCAGGGCCGTGATATCGGCTTGCGTAAAACTCTGATATTTACCGCGCAGCGCATCCGGGAAAGGAATGTAGCTGATCAGCTCCTGCTCATGAAGCGCTTTAAGACTCAGCACAGACTTTCCTTCGGCTGCACGCAAGGTATTGATGGTGGCGGCCGCCACATCGTTAAAGCTCTGCGCCTGACCTGTACCCAGATTATAAATACCGGATATTTCCGGATGATCGAGGAAATACATATTCACCTTAACCACATCTTCGATCGAGACGAAATCGCGCAACTGTCCTCCGTTAGGGTAACCATCGCACCCCTCAAACAGTTGCACGCGCCCTTCTGCGCGATATTGATTGAAGAAGTGAAAGGCCACTGACGCCATCCGCCCCTTGTGCTGTTCACGTGCTCCATAGACGTTGAAATAGCGCAGGCCAACCACTTGCGCCGTGCTATTAGCCAGCCGGCGACGCAGGATCTGATCGAACAGAAATTTTGAATAGGCGTAAACATTGAGCGGCGCTTCGAACTCCCGGCTTTCGCGAAACACGCTCCCGCCTCCATAAACGGAGGCGCTTGAGGCATACAGAAATGGAACTTCTTCTGTCTGACAGTAATTCAATAGCTCCAGCGTATACTGGTAGTTGTTGTCCATCATGTAGCGCCCGTCGGACTCCATGGTGTCGGAACACGCGCCTTGATGCAGCACCGCCTTCACCAGCCCGTCAAAAAAACCTTCCTGAATTTTTTTCCGGAAGGTTTCCTTATCCATAAAGTCGGCAATCTCGCAGTCGAGCAGATTTTTGAACTTATCCGCTTTGGCCAGATTATCCACCGCGATGATGTTGCGCTCACCGCGTTCATTCAACGCTTTGACGAGATTCGAACCGATAAAACCAGCCGCTCCAGTGACGATGTAATACATATTTGAACCCCTTTCAATGAGGATTGAGTTAAAAACAGGACCGTGCGCTTTTACTCGATCCTCATTCCTTCATTCAGAAACAGGAGCTTTAGCTCCATAGTGTCGTGGGAATGCCCTTGCGGCATCAATCCTAGCCTTCCATGTCTTCAACAATTTCTTCGCGGCTCACCACCGCAGTCCCCAGCTTGCCGACCACAATACCTGCGGCACGGTTAGCGATGCGCATTGCGTCCGGCAACGCAGCACCGGCGGCCAGCATCACCGCCAGCGTCGCGATTACCGTATCGCCGGCGCCGCTCACATCGAAGACTTCCCGCGTGTGGGTGGGCTCATGCTGTACATCATCAGTCCGGTACAAGCTCATACCGTCTTCGCTGCGCGTAACCAGCAGCGCATCGAGTTGCAACTCGGCGCGCAGCGCCTGAGCTTTCGCGTTTAATTCAGCCTCATTACACCAGCCTCCCGCCACCTGACGGAATTCACTGCGATTAGGCGTGAGCAAGGTCGCCCCGCGATAACGCGCGTAATCTTCTCCCTTAGGATCTACCAGCACGGGCTTGCCTGCATCCCGCGCCATTTTGATCATTTGTGCGATATGCGCTAAGCCCCCTTTGCCATAGTCGGACAGAATCACGACATCGGCCAGCGGCAACTGGACGCGATAATCCTCAAGTGCTGCATTCAACACTTCATGGCTGGGCGGTGTTTCAAAATCGATGCGTAGTAATTGCTGCTGCTGGGCAATTGCACGCAGTTTGATAATGGTCGATACGCTGGGATCTCGATGCAACAGGGCGGTCAGATTGCCATGCTGACCAAGCAGATTTTCAAGACATAAACCGGCTTCATCATTCCCTACCACAGATAACAGCGTCGCCTCGGCACCCAGTGCTGCAATATTGCGGGCGACATTGGCCGCCCCGCCGGGACGCTCATCGACACGATTGACCTTAAGCACCGGCACTGGCGCTTCAGGTGAGATGCGATGGACGTCCCCGAACCAGTAGCGATCGAGCATTACGTCACCAACCACCAGAATGCGACAACCTGAAAATACGGGCAGCGCGCTCATCACAAGCCTCTGATCTGGCTGTTAATATCGAGCAGCGCCTGCAGCGGATCAACCGCACGCGTAATAGGACGCCCGATAACCAGATAGCTCGACCCCGCCATCAATGCCTCTTCCGGCGTCATCACACGCGACTGATCATCCAGACTTGCATCGAGCGGGCGTATGCCCGGGGTCACCAGCGAAAATTTACTTCCGCAATGACGCCGCAGCAGCGCCGTTTCCATCGCGGAACAGACCACCCCGTCCAAGCCAGAATCCTGAGCCAGCCTAGCCAGTCTCAACACCATTTCGCCCGGTGTCGCATTGATGCCAAGATCGCTGATATCCTGCTGATTCATGCTGGTCAGCAGCGTGACGGCAATCAGTTTGGGCGGTTTAGCACAACTGGATACGGCAAGCTGGGCCGCTTCGAGCATTTTTCTCCCTCCTAGTGCATGCACATTGATCATCCAGACACCCAGAGAGGCCGCCGCCTTACACGCCTGCGCGGTCGTATTCGGGATATCGTGAAATTTCAGATCGAGGAATATCTCGAACCCGCTTTTCATCAACTTCTCAAGCAGCGCAGGGCCCGTGGCAGTAAATAACTCCTTGCCTACCTTGAGCCGGCAAAGCTCAGGCGACAAACGGTGCGCCAGCGCGAGGGCAGGTGCTGCACCCGGATAATCCAGGGCTACAATAATTTTTGGATCGCTCATAACGGTTTACCACTTTCCTCATCGCGCCTCGGCGCATAACTGTCCCAGGCCTGACAGGCCGGGCAATGCCAATAAAATTTTCTCGCTTTAAAACCGCAATGACCGCAATGGTACATCGCCAGATTGCGTGTGCGTTTATGCACCAGGTCCTTGATCATCTCGACGTCTGCACGTCGATCCATCGGCACTTCCAGTAAGCGCGCCTCAAGCAGTTTATCGAGCCCCAACAGAGTCGGGTTGCGCTCCAGTTCATCGCGCACCAGCTGATAGGCTGATGCAGGACTCTCGTATTTGAGCATGCCATCGAATACCACGTTCAGCATATCGATAGAATGGTATTTGATCAGATATTCGCGCAATACACGTATCCCCTCGGCTTCGCGATCAATCGAACTGTAAGCGTTCAGCAAACGTTCTGCGACCAGCTGCAGATACTGCGGATCCTGCGACTCGATTCCCTGCCAGATGGCAATGGCCTGCTCCGTCTGCCCCGCCGCATTGACCATATCGCCCAGCATAATCGTAGCCCGCACGCTGACGGGGCAAACCTCAAGGGCCAGCCGCAAATGGTCACGCGCAACAGTCAGATTACCGGCTGCAATTTCATCACTTGCCAGCTCGCAATACAGGAAAGCCGATAGTTTGCTGTAGGAAGTACCGGACACGACGGATAATTGTTGCGCTGCCGTAATCGCTTTGAGCCAGTCGTGCTCCTTCTGAAAAAGCTCAAGCAAAAATTCCAGCGCAGGTTTTGCATAGGAAGTGTGCTTCAGTTCGCCAAACAGACGTTCAGCGCGATCCAGTATCCCCGCTTTGAGATAATCCTGCGCAAGTTCAAAAACAGCCTGCTGGCGCTTGTCGTCATCCAGATCAGCACGATCAACCAGATTGTGATGCATACGCAAGGCGCGATCGACTTCACCGCGACGGCGGAACAGACTACCCAGCGCGAAGTGCAATTCAACCGTATGCGGATCGATTTTGACCACTTCGATAAAGGATTCAATCGCCTTATCCTGCTGCTCGTTGAGCAGAAAATTCAAGCCCTGAAAATACGACTCCGGCAGCGCCGTTGATTCAGAGAGCAGATCCTTGATATCAAGACGCGCCGCCCACCATCCCATGCCAAAAAACAGCGGAAAAATGAGCAGCATCCACGGTTCAAATTCCATTAAACACTCACAAAAATTCGATTAAATACGGCAAAGATAATATCTGTTTACAGCGAACTGCTATTCATTTTTTTCAAATCGCTGATCTCGTGCTTCAGACGCAAAAGTTCTCGACGCTGACGAAACCAGATACCCAGCGTCGCGAGTATGCCCAGCGCCGCGCCTACCGCAAAAAACAACAACAAGACGATGACCAGCGTCGACTGCCACTGATATCCAAAAAAATAATGCAGGGTCACCGGCTGACTGTTTTTAAGCGCAAATCCCAGTAGAACCATGAATAAAAAAATCTGAAAAAGCCAGCTTATATAACGCATTTGGTTGACCTCGAAGAATCTGGCTAAAGATAGCATAAAAAAGGCGGTGATATCGCATCACCGCCTTTTTAAAATCCACCTTTATGATCAGGCTTTGCCTACGCGCTCTCTAAGATCCTTACCTGCCTTAAAGTGCGGCACATACTTAGCCGGCACCCCTACCTTATCGCCGGTCTTGGGATTTCTCCCCTGACGCGGCGGCCGGTAGTTCAGACCGAAGCTGCCGAAGCCGCGAATCTCAACACGCCCGCCACGCGAGAGCGTAGAGGACAAGGCATCGAGTATCACTTTAACGGCCATCTCGGCATCCTTGGCTAACAGCTGCGGATGCAGTTCGGCAAGCCTTGCGATCAAATCAGAACGAGTCATGCAATTCTCCCGAACTTAGGCTTCAGTCTTGCCACTCATCTTGGCTTTGAGCAACGCGCCGAGATTGGTAGTCCCCGCATTAGCGCTGCTGTCAGCAGACAGCTTTTGCATTGCAGCTGAATCTTCCGCCTTGCTCAGTGCCTTAACCGACAAGCTGATGCCGCGATTCTTGCGGTCAACGCTGATGATCATCGCCTTAACGGTATCGCCTTCTTTCAGATGTGTGCGGATGTCTTCAACACGGTCAACTGAAACTTCAGATGCCTTCAGGTAAGCCTCAACATCGCCAGGCAGCGTTACAACCGCACCCTTAGCATCAACGGATTTAACAACGCCGTTAACGATAGCACCCTTTTCATTGGTCGCTGCGAAACCACCGAATGGATCACCTTC
The DNA here is from genome assembly GCA_001801025.1 of Gallionellales bacterium GWA2_54_124. Lineage (GTDB taxonomy): Bacteria > Pseudomonadota > Gammaproteobacteria > Burkholderiales > Gallionellaceae > Gallionella. Next base: position 343,353 of record MGWO01000002.1, on the reverse strand, counting down.
CATTTGCTTGATGCCCAGAGAGATGCGCTCACGCTCAACATCGATCGCCAGAACAACGGCTTCAACTTCATCACCCTTCTTGAAGTTGCGTACCATTTCTTCGCCAGGCTGAGACCATGACAGATCAGACAGATGCACCAGACCGTCGATGTCGCCATCCAGACCGATAAACACGCCGAAGTCAGTGATGGACTTGATCTGACCGCGAACTTTGTCACCCTTCTTGTGGTTGATCGCGAAATCATCCCAAGGATTTGAATGACATTGCTTCATGCCTAAAGAGATACGACGACGCTGTTCGTCGATTTCCAGAATCATCACTTCAACTTCGTCGCCCACTTGAACAACCTTAGATGGGTGAACGTTCTTGTTTGTCCAATCCATTTCGGACACGTGTACCAGACCTTCGATACCTTGTTCGATTTCAACGAATGAACCGTAGTCAGTCAGGTTAGTCACCTTACCGAACAGACGTGTTCCTTGCGGGTAACGACGTGCCAGACCATTCCAAGGATCGTCGCCCATTTGCTTGATACCCAATGAAACACGATTCTTTTCTTGATCGAATTTCAGGATCTTCGCTTCGATTTCGTCGCCAACCGTCAAGACTTCTGAAGGATGCTTAACACGACGCCATGCCAGGTCAGTGATGTGCAACAGACCATCGATACCACCCAGATCAACGAATGCGCCGTAGTCTGTGATGTTCTTAACCACGCCCTTAACGATTGCGCCTTCTTTCAGATTTTCCATGACTGATTCACGGTCAGCGCCCATCGTTGCTTCCAGCACCGCGCGGCGGGAAACCACCACGTTGTTGCGGCGACGATCCAGCTTGATGACCTTGAATTCCATGGTCTTGTTTTCGTACGGTGTCGTATCCTTGACCGGACGGATGTCAACCAGCGAACCCGGCAAAAATGCGCGGATACCGTTAACCATAGCGGTGAGACCGCCCTTAACCTTACCGCTGACAAAGCCTTCAACGATCTTGCCTTCTTCCATGGCGATCTCAAGATCGTGCCATGCAGCCAGACGCTTCGCTTTTTCGCGCGACAGCTTTGTTTCGCCGTAGCCGTTTTCCAGTGATTCGATTGCAACCGTGACGAAGTCACCGGCAGCCACTTCCATTTCGCCCTTGTCGTTCAGGAATTCCTCAACAGGAATCCAGCTCTCGGACTTAAGACCTGCGTTTACAACCACAACGTTGTGGTCAATACGCACAACTTGTGCGGTAATCAGTTCGCCTGCACGCATTTCTTTGCGCGTCAAACTTTCTTCAAACATTGCGGCGAAACTATCGGGGTTCATTGCTGCGTCTGCGGTTGCGTTCATCGAATACACCTAAAGATTTTTCTGTTTGCACAGAGGTTAGTTAAAAACCCACGAACGGAGAGTCCTATGGGGCCTTGCATGAATAACCAGCCAACACAAACTTTACCGCCTGATCCACATCAAGCGCCGTCGTATCGAGCAGACTGGCATCCGGGTACTGTTGCAGGGGAGCCGCACTACGCTGCGTGTCGCGTTCGTCGCGCGCCCTGATATCCTGCAAAAGATCTGCGATATTAGCATCCATTCCTTTCTCTTTCAACTGCTTATAGCGACGTTCGGCACGAATTTGCGCAGAGGCCGTCAAAAAAATCTTGAGCGCTGCATCCGGAAACACCACAGAACCCATATCGCGACCATCGGTCACCAGCCCGGGCGCCTTCCTGAAATCGCGCTGTTTGGCAAGCAGCGCCGCACGAACCTGATGCAACGAGGCCACTTTTGATGCACCCGATGCACACGCTTCTCCGCGCAACTCATCACCGACAAGCGCGCCATCGAGCCAGATTTGTTCACCCTTAAAGACGACCTTCATGCGGGATGCCAGGTCGGCCAGCTCGCTTTCATCGTCGAGCGCCACGCCGTCACGCATGGCGGCGGTTGCAAGCAACCGGTACAGCGCACCGCTATCGAGATAATGAAATCCAAGTTCGCTTGCAACGCGCTGTGCTACCGTCCCTTTACCGGATGCGGATGGCCCGTCGATGGCAATCACAGGCACGCTCTGCGTTACCTTGGAAAATTCCGCGAAATAATCAGGGAACGTTTTACCGACACAACGAGGATCATTGATGCGGATACCATTTCCGAACGCCGCCAGTGAAAAACACATCGCCATACGGTGATCGTCGTAAGTGTCGATACTGCAACCGGTAGCAAGTAGCGGGTAACCAACAGTCGTAGGGGTGATGCGGATAAAGTCCTCGCCCTCTTCGACCAGCGCGCCGACTTTGCGCAGCTCGGTTGCCATCGCATGAATGCGGTCGGTTTCTTTTACACGCCAGCTGGCGATATTACGCAACGTCGTCGTACCTTCCGCATAGAGGGCGGCGACCGCCAGCGTCATCGCCGCATCGGGAATGTGGTTGCAGTCGAGTTCTATTGCCTTGAGTTTTCCATCGGCAGGCGCAGTTGCTTCGATCCAGTTCTCGCCCATTGAAATGACGGCACCCATCTTCGCCAGCTCATCGGAAAATTTCACATCGCCCTGCACGCTGGCGCTGCCCACACCCAGCACGCGCACCGGCCCGCCGCCGATTGCACCGGCAGCCAGAAAATAGGAAGCGCTCGAGGCATCGCCTTCCACATAAATCTCGCCAGGTGAAACATAGCAACTGCCCGCCGTTACCGTAAAACTTTGCCATCCATTGCGCTGTACGGTCACGCCGAAACGCGCCATCATCGCCAGCGTAATTTCAATGTAGGGTTTAGAGATCAGCTCACCCACGACGTCGACGGTTACCGTTCTGCCCAGCAGAGGCAACGCCATCAGCAATGCGGTCAGAAACTGACTTGAGACGTTGCCGCGCACTTGCGCAGTGTCACCTGCCAGTTTAGCCGGATGAATCTGCAGCGGCGGAAAGCCGTCATTGCCAAGACAATCGATATTTGCACCCAACTGACGCAACGCATCGACCAGATCACCTATCGGCCTCTCATGCATGCGCGCCACACCGGATAACTGATAGCTGCCACCCGCCAGCGCCAGCGCCGCCGTTAAAGGACGAAACGCCGTGCCAGCATTACCCAAGAACAATTCGGCATCCTTGACCGGAAAATTCCCGCCGCAACCGGTCACTTTATAGGCGTTATTACCCAGTGATTCAACCGAAACGCCCAGTGTCTGCAAGCCCTCCAGCATCCGGTCTGTGTCGTCCGAACGCAACAGATCGCGTACGACAGTTACGCCATTCGATAACGCGGCCAGCAGCAAGACACGATTAGAGATACTCTTCGAACCCGGCAAACGCACGGTGCCACCGGCTGACAGCAAAGGAGGAAGATTAAGAAATTCGGCGTGATTCATGTAAAACCTTAAAAATTATTTAATATAATCATATAGTTATTTATAAACTTAGCTAAAAATACGTTTTCAGCGGAGCATCCAGCCGCACATCTTCATAAATATCATCCAGCGTCAGGCAACACGCGACACTTTCCAGCGACAAGGATTGACCATCGCTAGTGACCGCGAGCTGCCATTCGTCCTGATCGTCACGGCGATAGATTTCCACCTGCCGCTTATCCGCCGCAATCAGCACATACTCACGCAGACTGGACAAGGTGCGATAGGCCAGCATCTTCTCACGGCGGTCGGTGCTTTCCGTACTGTGGGACAACACTTCAACCACCAGGCTGGGGCGTTCCTTGAAGTAACTCTGATTATCGGCAGGATCGCACGTCACCATCACATCAGGATAGTAATAGGCTTTCCATGTTTTTACATGCAATTTCATATCGGAAATGAACACGCGACACGGGCCACCACGCACAAATTCACGCAACTTGACGAATACGTTACCCGCAATCAGGTTATGCGCCTCACCTGCACCCGCCATGGCATAGATTTCACCATCAACATATTCGTGGCGAATCTCGCTGGACAATTCACCCTGTAAATAGTCATGCTCACTCAGTCTCGATAACATCAGATTACTCATGATGACTCCTGAAAAATTTACCGTGCAGAAAAATAGCCGAAATACAGCCCCAGAAATTTTGGTGGATGCTAGCCAAATATACAATATTCAATTCAATCGATGCGGCATTCAAAAAGCCTCATAAACTTTAAAGCTATTTTATTGTATTTAATAAAGAATTTTCAGGTTTTTGCTGAATAACATCAACAACATCACCGGTGCAAGAATTTAATTTAAATATTTTTCCGGCAATGCTTTGAAGTTGCCAGCACTGAGAATTGTCTACTTTTAACGAACCCATATCCTTCTGTTGACCGTTGTTAAATTTTAGTGGAATTGAATTTACTGACAAAGAATATGCATGGTAGCCAATAGAAAAAAGGAAAAATAGCATTAGTACCCCACCCCAGAATGAAAGTCTTTTTGTCAGTAGATATGCAGGCTCACCCTTTTTTACAATCTCCCATTCAGTTTTAAGAATATCTCTACTGATTTCAACTAGCTCCCCAATATGTGCCAGAGATTTTGTTTTTAATTGGATACGTTTATCTTGATCACTTTCATCGAATAGCATCCCAATCAATGAATCAATAAGGTCATATTTTTGCTCTATACGATTAAAACTAATATCATTTGGCTTGAAGTGAAGTTTTGTGTAAGCATATGATAGAGCTAAGTCATGACGTTTCACTTGAATATCTGCTTGCACAGAATGCAGTGACGCTTGATGATTTTCAATCATTGTAAGCAACCTATCTCTATCTTTTCCTTCGAGATTACCTAAATCAGTTTCTAGGCGGGTTATATTGCTAATTAATCGATATTGATCATCCAAGTTTTTCGTCATTGCAGATAATTTTGAAGTTAAATCCGCAAAGCTTTTCCGAACAGAATCATTCCATAGCTGTCGAGACTCGCTAATTTTCCCTTCCTTTTCATTTACTAATTTAACTATACTGATAATTGCAGTAATAAAACCTGCCAAAGATGATAAAAATGCTGCGAGTAATAACTTATCCATTTTAAATACTCATTTTAATTAATCATCACAACTACAAAATTGTAGAGCTATAAATAAATTCTGAGTTCTAGCACCAATTAGGCTCAGACTCAATTAATCTTAGCGGTGCTTTAAACGATGTTGCACAGGTCTTGTTTGACCGACTCCAACCAAACTATCCGGTATCTATCGCGCATCTATCCGGCTCATAAGTTCGGTTTTCAGTTTGAACATAAAATCAGCGTGCGGCGTTCTGGGCGAGTTTTGATCGTTGAAGTCATCAAGTCCACGCTGAATCTGCGCCTTATCATGCCGTTGCTGATCATGCGATCCCAACTCAAAGACGGCACCTGTAAGGTCTTTACCTTTAGGAACTTGGTTCAAAACTAATGTACTCATGGCTATCAACTTGTGTGCTATTGCCGTAACTGTAACTCCCGCTGCACATTAGTCAAAATTACCTATAAATCGAGTGACTTTAACTTACTGCTAACAACTTACATCCGCTTCATAACTCAACTATTTCGGTGTCCAGTTGCCACGGACTTCTCGCGCCAGACTGAAAATATCCTGCAGCTTACTGGCATCGGCAGTTGCCAGCGCTTCATGGATAACGTTGAGTTCCTGCATATAGCTCCCCAATTCATCCAGTAACGCATCGCGATTGGCAAGACAGATGTCGCGCCACATTTCAGGGGAACTGGCCGCAATACGGGTAAAGTCACGAAAACCGCTGGCGGCAAAGGATAACAACTGATCGCGATTGTCGCGCTGCGCCAGATCGTGCACCAGAGCGAACGACAGCAAATGCGGCAGATGACTCACCGCTGCAAACACCTCGTCGTGCTGCTTCGCGGTCAGGCAATTCACCACCGCGCCACACAATTCCCATGCATGCCGCACGCAAGCGATCGTTTCCGGAGAATTTTCAGGGAGCGGAGTCAGTACAACCTTTTTGCCGATATATAAATCAGCCTTTGCCGCAGCAGCACCGCTTTGTTCAGCACCGGCAATCGGATGCGCGGGAACAAACTGCGATGCCTTATCACCCAGATTTGCATAAGCTGCAGCGACCACGTCCCCCTTGGTGCTGCCGCCATCGGTGACCCGCGTATGAACGCCCAGATGCGGCGCAATTTGCGCCATCAATGCCGCCATTTGTCCAACAGGGGTCGCCAGCAAGACAATATCTGCATTGCCGAGTTCAGCGGACAATTCCTGTCCGATCCGGTCGATAATTCCCAACCCTCTCGCCTGCTCAAGGGTGGCCTGACTGCGCCCGAAACCCACCACTTCGCCAACTAAACCTGCGCGCCGCAACGCCAGCGCAAACGAACCGCCGATCAGTCCGACACCAAATATCACCACCTTGTTGTATTTCATATGTGTCCTACCGAAACCGAACAGGCAACCGTCATCACGCACGCACAGCTCACCACTTGGGCTTAATAAATGCGCCCGTCAAATCCAGTGACTTTATTTCACTGAGCGTAGCAGGAGAAATAGCCTCTTGCCGGTCAGGTGCCCCCCCCGGGCTGAGACTCAACTGCTTCATTTTCATGAACATCCAGACGATAGCAGCCGCAAGCACGCCGACCACAGCCAGCAATATCCAGGTCAGTATCCCCGGCAAACGCTCAGATGCCGGCAGCGGTGCGGCAACCGCCACAACGGCAGGAACAGCACTTACCGGCACGGCGCCAGCCTGACTCTTCAAGCGAATGACCTCTTTTAACAAGCCGATGTGCTTTTCAAGCAAAACAATCTGCGCCTCGATTTCACCATTTTCCTTTTGCAGCGCATGAATATCGTCTGCATACTCGCCTACCTTTTTGATTTGCAGGCGATTCTCGACTGGCTTGGGCGAAGCAGGAGCTGCCTTAACAGCCATTTCAGCAGGCAGTTTGACTTTAAGCGGTTCTGCCTTGACCAGTTTGACGGGTTTTACCACCTCAACCTCTTGAGTGACCGTCTCGATGATTTTTCCGCCGACCACACCATACTGACCGGGCGACAACCCCGCATCGACATCCGCGGTGGGCGGCCCATCCGGACTTACGCCAAATTCAGGCAGAAATTCAAAGCTGTTGTAAACGGTGCCGCCCGCGTTCGATGTTGTTTTGATCAAAAGACGATAAAACAACTCGTCGCTACGCCCCCCGCTCACCTTCAAATAATACTGCCCGTCAGAGCGTCGCTTGATTGCAAAATTCAGCTTCGCTTCATATAACGACTCGCAACCATTTGCAGTGCCGCCAATAATAGAGGCGCGGCATTCCGCCCCCTTCACCTGAGAAAAACTAACGTCGCGACTAAACTGCCCCGCCAAAGGGATACTGGCAGAAAAGGGTTCGCCGACGCGACTCAAAATCTGCCCTTCGCCCAGCGACAGGGCTGATGCCGGCGTCGAGGCCAGCATAACAAATAACGCACAGCCCAATTTTCTCAGTTGCATATTTAACGATACCGGTGATGAAATACGTACAAGCGGACTACGATAACACCACTCGTTTACATGAGGCTGTCAGTACTGAAAACTCCATCAAAGCGTACGTCCGATTGCACCAGCTATCGCGCCCAGCGTTCCCATCAGCTTCTTCAGTTCATCCGGCGTCAATGCCTGATCGGCATCGCACCATGCATCGCAGGGACTCGGATGCATCTCGACCAGCAAGCCATCAGCACCAGCGGCAATCGCCGCTTGAGACAACGCCGCCACCATCCAGGCTTTGCCGCCCGCATGCGAAGGGTCGACGATGACAGGCAAATGGGTTTCTTTTTTCAGTACAGGAATCGCCGTTACATCCAGCACGTTTCTGTAATAGGTTTCAAAGGTGCGGATACCGCGTTCGCAGAAGATAATGTTGTGATTTCCGCCGGCCGCAATGTATTCCGCCGCCATCAGCCATTCGGAAATGGTCGCCGACATGCCGCGTTTCAAGATAACCGGCTTATTGATGCGACCCACTTCTTTGAGCAGATCAAAGTTCTGCATGTTGCGCGTGCCGATCTGAATCACGTCCACATCGTATTCCATGAAGGTATCGAGCTGACGCGCGTCCATCAATTCGGTGACGATAGGCAATTTATACTGACACGCCGCTTTACGGAACATATCCAGACCTTCCGCACCATGCCCCTGAAACGCATAAGGGCTGGTGCGAGGTTTGAACGCACCGCCGCGCATCAGACGGCAACCGGCTTCAGCCACATATTTGGCTGACAGATCCATCTGCTCCTGCGTTTCGACCGAACACGGGCCTGCGATGACCTGAATCTGGTTACCGCCCAGTTGAACCCCACCGATATCGACGATGGTATTCTCGCGATGCGACTCGCGGGAGACGATCTTATACTGTTTGGTTACATGCATCGCTGATTCAACGCCCGGCAACGGGGTGAACATTTCTTCATTGAGCTTGCGCTCGTCACCGATTGCGCCAATCACAGTGCGCTCGATACCGCGCGAAATATTGGCCTTCAGCCCTGCTGTTTCGAGTCGTTTTACAACGGTGCCGATTTGTTCGTCAGTGACATCCCTACCCATTACGATGATCATGCTATTTCTCCGAGTATCTGCTTCAATGCAGATAAAAATTTACAATTCTGTGATTCAAGACCAATGCTCACGCGCAAATAGTCAGGCATTCCGTAATTACCGATGGGGCGCACAATGACCCCCAACTCCAGCAAGCGCCGGTAAATCCATGCGGCATTGACAACATGAAAACTGATGAAATTGCCGAAGGAAGGAATATAGTCCAACCCCAGCTTGCTCAAGCCTTCAGAGAGCTGCGCCATGCCGCGTAAATTCAATTCAAAGGTGCGCCTGACAAACTCGGCATCGTCTAAAGCGGCCACAGCGGCGGCCTGCGCCATACTGTTGACATTGAACGGCTGACGCACGCGATTGAGCATATCGATCACTTGCGCATGGCCCAGCGCATAGCCGACACGCAAACTCGCAAGCCCATAGGCCTTTGAAAACGTCCTTGAAATCAAAAGATTAGGAAATTCAGCCAACCAACTTACGCTGTCGTAGCGACAGTTTTCAGGCAGATATTCGTTATAGGCTTCATCGAGCACCACTAAAATAGTTGCCGGCAATGCGCGCAAAAACGTCAGCAATTCATCCCCCGACAAAAAGGTACCTGTCGGGTTATTCGGATTCGCAATAAAAATCAACTTGGCTTTTTGTTCAACCGCTGCACGGCGCATGGCATCGAGATCATGCCCGTACCCTTTTGCAGCCACGCTGATACCGGTCGCTCCCACAGCCTGCGTCGCCAGCGGATAAACGGCAAAGGCGTGATCCGAATATACGGCCTTGTCACCCACGGTGAGAAATGCGCGCGCGGCTAATTCGAGCAGGTCATTGGAACCGTTGCCCAGCACCAGCTGATCAAGCGTCACGCCATAGCGCGCAACCAGCGCGGCTTTGACCGCATAGCCGTTGCCGTCGGGATACAGACTGATTTCATCGAGCGCCGCGCGCGCTGCGGCAACCGCTTTAGGACTCGCGCCCAGCGGGTTCTCATTCGACGCCAACTTGACGATGTCGGTCACGCCCAATTCGCGTTCCAGCTCGGAAATAGGTTTACCGGGCTGATAGGGCGCAATGGCGCGTATATAACTTGGTGCCAGTTCAGAATAATTCATACCAACCATCATCTATATTGTTAAAAACAGCGAAAACTCAAACAGCGAGCGGATAAGAGCCCAGTATCTTCATAAACGCGGCGGATTGTTTGAGTTCAGCCAATGCCAATACGACTTTCTCGTCGGTCTGATGCCCCTCAATATCCACATAAAATACATATTCCCACAAACCCGAACGCGACGGGCGCGACTCGAATTTGGTCATACTGACGTCATATTTTGCAAGCGAGGCGAGCAGATCGTGCACCGCGCCGGGCCGGTTGGTAGCGGACAACACCATCGAGGTCTTATCCTCTCCGGATGCGGCGACCTGCTGCTTTCCCAGCACCAGAAAACGCGTGGTATTGCGTGCATCATCCTCGATGTTTTCCACACAGACATTCAGGCCGAAATGACCCGCAGCCTGAGCACCGGCAATCGCCGCGCAATTGACATGCCCAGAGGCCAGTCTTGCCGCTTCAGCATTGCTGGACACCGGAATGCGCGCTGCATGCGGCAGGTTCACATTCAGCCAGCCCTGACACTGCCCCAAAGACTGCGGGTGCGAATACACAGTTTGAATCTGGCTGACCTCACACTGTTGTGCCAGCAAGCATTGGTGTATCGGCAACATCACTTCGCCGCATACCTGCAGGGTACTTTGCAGCAACAGATCCAGCGTCCGACCGATGGCGCCTTCGGTTGAATTTTCTACCGGCACAACGCCGTATTGAACCTCAGCGCTCTCAACCGCACGAAACACATCGTCTATCGTGGCGCAGGACACCCCTTGCACCGCACTGCCAAAACGCTTCAATGCAGCCGCCTCGGTGAACGTGCCTTCCGGCCCCAGATACGCGACCGACAACGGCGCTTCCAGCGCACGGCATTGCGACATCACTTCAGTAAACAGCGCGGCAATCGCCCCGTTGCTCAGCGGCCCCTGATTTGCATCCTGTAAACGGCGCAGCACCTGAGCCTCACGTTCTGGACGCAACACGACACCACCTTCTTTAAGATGCCCGATCTGCTGCGCCAATGCCGCACGCTGATTTACAATCTTTAACAACGCCTCATCCAGAGCGTCAATCTGCTCACGACATTGTTTTAATTTATCGCTCATCACCTCGCCGCCTTTTCCCGCGCAAATTCATTCATGAAATCCGCCAGCGCCTGAACGCCTGCCACTGGCATCGCGTTATAGATCGAGGCGCGCATCCCGCCTGCAAGCTTATGTCCTTTGAGCTGCATGAGACCGCGCGCTTCGGCACGCTTTAGGAATTCGCCATCCATCGCAGCATCCGCCGTCCTGAACGGCACATTCATACGCGAACGATCTGCGGTCGCGACAGGACACTGATAAAAACCGCGGCTGGCATCGATTGAGTCGTACAACAGATTCGCCTTGGCGATATTGGTCTTCTCCATCTGTGCCACGCCACCGTTTTTCTTCAGCCACTTAAACACCAAACCCGCCATGTAAATGCCATAGGTCGGCGGCGTGTTGTACATCGAATCGTTGTCTGCATGCGTCTTGTAGTCGAGCATGGTGGGCGTACCCGCTGCGGCATGACCAATCAAATCCTCGCGCACGATGACCAGCGTAAGTCCGGCAGGACCGATATTCTTTTGCGCACCCGCATAAATCAGACCGAACTGACTGACATCATAGGAACGCGACAAAATATTGGACGACATGTCGGCCACCAAAGGCACACCGCCCACTTGTGGCACCCAGTTAAATTCCACACCGCCGATAGTCTCGTTGGGCGTGTAATGGACATAGGCCGCATCCTCATCCAGCTTCCAGCCAGACAACTCAGGAGCATAACTGAACTGCCTGTCCGCACTGGTTGCCACTACATTCACGTGGCCAAATTTCATCGCTTCGTCTATCGCTTTTTTCGACCAGATGCCGGTATTAACGTAATCAGCGGATACCTTGCCACGCATCAAATTGAGCGGAATCATCGCGAACTGTAGCGTTGCCCCGCCCTGCAAAAATAGCACCTTGTAGTTATCAGGGATGGCCATCAATTCCCGCAGATCGGCCTCAGCCTCAGCTGCGATCCCCATAAACTCACGACCGCGGTGTGACATTTCCATCACCGACATGCCCGTACCACGCCAATCGAGCAACTCCGCACGCGCCTGTTCCAGCACTTCGTGCGGCAGGATGGCGGGACCCGCTGCGAAATTGTAGATTGTCATTTCTGCGATTACTCCAAAGTATTTAGTAAAAAACAGAAGGATTCAGAATCGAGGATTGAGTTAAAAGCGGGCGCATCGGATTTTCTCAACGCTTAATCCCAGCTTTTATTCTTCAATCACATCACCAGAATTCTCTATACCTGAATCCTCAATCCCGGATCCTGAATCCAGCGCTTCCAGTTCTTCTTCGTCAGGTTCTGCAATCCGGCTCAAACCCGCCAGTCGTTCGCCTTTTTCCAGATTCATCAGCGTCACGCCCTGGGTCGTACGGCCCATTTCGCGAATCTCACGAACGCGGGTACGAATCAGCACACCGTTTGTGCCTATCATCATAATTTCGTCTTCAGGATTCACCAAAGTTGCCGCAACGACTTTGCCGTTCCGCTCGGAAGTCTGAATCGCAATCATGCCTTGCGTACCGCGTCCGTGGCGGGTGTATTCACCCACCGGCGTGCGCTTACCGTAACCGTTCTCGGTTGCAGTCAATACGCTCTGCTGTTCATTCTCAGCCACAAGCATAGAAATAACCTGTTGATTTTCTTGCAGTTTCATCCCTCTGACACCGCGAGAAGCGCGCCCTGTCTCCCGCACGTCATCCTCGTCGAAACGCACCGCCTTACCGCTATTGGAGAACAGCATCACGTCGTGATGGCCGTCGGTAATCGCTACACCGATCAGGTAATCGTCTTCATCCAGGTTGATCGCGATGATACCGCGCTTCATCGGACGGGAGAAATCAGTCAGCGTCGTCTTCTTCACTGTGCCGTTGGCCGTCGCGAAGAACACATACTTATCTTCGGCAAACTCAGTCACCGGCAAGATCGCATTGATTTTCTCGCCCTCTTCGAGCGGCAGCAGATTCACGATCGGTTTACCCCGCGCACCGGAACTGCCCTGCGGCACGTCATAGACCTTCATCCAGTAGACGCGCCCCTTATTAGAGAAGCACAGAATGAAATTGTGGGTGTTAGCAACGAACAGGTTATCGATAAAGTCATCATCCTTGTTCTTGGTCGCCTGACGACCGCGACCACCACGCTTTTGAGCCTGATAGTCATCCATCTTCTGCGCCTTCATGTAGCCGCCGTGGGACAGCGTGACCACGACATCTTCGGGCGGAATCAAATCTTCCATGCTCATGTCATGGGTGTGCGTGACGATTTCGCTGCGGCGTTTATCGCCGAACTGCGTTTTTACCGCCGCCAGTTCATCGCCAATAATCGCCGTGACGCGTTCAGGACGCGCTAAAATATCGAGCAGATCGGTGATCTTATCCATCACCTCGCGGTATTCGCCGATGATCTTATCCTGCTCCATACCGGTCAAACGTTGTAAACGCAATTCCAGAATCGCCTGAGCCTGTGCATCCGACAAATGATAGAAACGCGCATTGCCCTCCACAACCAAACCGAACTGAGGGGCCAAGCCGTCAGGGCGAGAGGCATCGCTCACGCGGCTCAACATATCCTCGACCAGTTCCGAGCGCCAGCTCTTCGCCATCAGTTCACGCTTAGCGTCACTGGGTGCGGGAGCCGCCTTGATCAGCGCGATAATCTCATCGACATTTGATAGCGCGACAGCAAGCCCTTCCAGCACATGACCGCGCTCGCGCGCCTTGCGCAATTCAAAAATCGTACGCCGCGTAACCACTTCACGACGGTGGCGCAAAAAGGCGTCCATAACCTGTTTTAAATTCAGCAGCCTTGGCTGTCCATCGACAATCGCCACCATATTGATGCCGAAGCTATCCTGCATCTGGGTGTCTTTGTACAGCTTATTGAGCAGCACATCGGCATTCTCGCCGCGTTTGAGCTCAATTACCGCACGCATACCGGACTTGTCCGATTCGTCGCGAATTTCGGAAATTCCTTCCAAACGCTTCTCGCGCACCATCTCGCCGATCTTCATCAGCAAATTGGCTTTATTTACCTGATACGGCAGTTCATCGATGATGATCGCCTGACGCTCGCCTTTGCCGATGTCCTCGAAGTGACAGCGCGCACGCATGATCACGCGACCGCGGCCGGTGCGGTAACCTTCTTTGACGCCTGCCAGACCGTAGATAAAACCCGCCGTCGGAAAGTCCGGTGCCGGAACATACTCGATCAGTTCCTCGATATCCATTTCCGGGTTTTTGAGCAAGGCCAAGCAAGCATCGATCACTTCCGTCATGTTGTGCGGCGGAATATTGGTCGCCATGCCCACCGCAATACCGGAAGAACCATTGACCAGCAGATTCGGGAAACGCGCGGGGAACACCAGCGGCTCATGCTCAGAACCATCATAGTTAGGCCCGAAATCAACGGTCTCCTTATCCAGATCGGCCAGCAGCTCATGCGCAATCTTCGCCATACGAATTTCGGTGTAACGCATCGCCGCCGCGTTATCGCCGTCTACCGATCCGAAGTTACCCTGACCGTCCACCAGCATATAGCGCAAGGAAAACGGCTGCGCCATACGAACAATGGTGTCGTAAACGGCCGTATCTCCGTGCGGATGGTACTTACCGATCACATCACCGACGATACGCGCCGACTTCTTGTAGGCACGGTTCCAGTCGTTCGACAACTCGTGCATCGCAAACAGCACGCGGCGGTGCACGGGCTTCAGGCCATCGCGCACATCAGGCAGCGCACGTCCGACAATGACGCTCATCGCATAGTCCAGATAGGACTTGCGCATTTCTTCTTCCAGACTGACCGGCAGGGTTTCTTTAGCGAATTGTTCCATGTGTATTTGTGTGATTATGAATGCTAAAAAACAGCTCGCAAGTTTACCACAGCCACCGCTGCTCTATCTAGCTTTCCATCACTAGCACACCCGACATATTGGCATCTGCCACACGTAAAAAAGGCACGTTTCCGTGCCTTTTTTACTGCGCTCCAGCGTGACTCATCAGTCGCGGCGATCACCTCGATCACCTCGATCACCTCGATCACCTCGATCACCTCGATCACCTCGATCACCTCGATCACCATGATGCTCGTGATGTTCGTGATGTTCGTGATGGTCATGACGCTCGCGCTTATAATCTCCCTCAGCGCGACGAGGAGCCGGAGGCTGTCCGGCATTCGAATTACTACTGCCAACAGCAGCCCCTGTGCCACCACCAATGGCAGCACCCAGAATAGCACCGTTCTTACCGCCGATATTTTGTCCGACGGCCGCGCCTGCTGCTCCACCCAAAGCACCGCCCAAAACCGCCCCCGCATCAACCGCCATGGCACTACCACTGACAGAAAGAAACAAAAGAACCGCTAATGATTTTTTCATATTGCCTCTGATATTGAGAATTATCCAAATTAACGGGTAGCCCGTCGAACTCGACAAACACCATTTTTTCGAAACAGGCGCAAGTTTAAATCCTAATGGCATTTGTCGGGAATCTTTTTCTCATGCTATCCTCATGTACCTTTAAAATACAAAATCAACATGTCAGTTTCCATTAAAACGCCACAGGAAATCGAAAAAATGCGCATCGCCGGTCGCCTGACCAGCGAAGTGCTCGATTACATCGCCCCCTTCGTCAAGGCTGGCGTCACAACAAACGAACTGGACAAATTGTGCCACGACCTGATCGTCGATGTGCAGCAGGCCATCCCCGCCCCGCTTAACTATGCACCCGGCGGCCACAGCCCTTATCCTAAATCTATCTGCACCTCAATCAATCACCAGATCTGCCACGGCGTGCCAAGCGACAAGGTGCTGAAAAACGGCGACATCGTCAATCTCGACATCACGGTCATCAAAGACGGCTACCACGGCGACAGCAGCCGCATGTTTTTTATCGGCGAGCCCTCCATACAGGCACGTCGTCTGTGCGAGGCCACCTATGCATCGATGTGGCGCGGCATCCGTGTCGTCAAGGCCGGCGCCTATCTGGGCGATATCGGACATGCCATCCAGAGTTATGTCGAACCGCTGGGCTACAGCGTGGTACGTGAATTCTGCGGCCACGGCATCGGCGCTAAATTCCATGAAGACCCGCAGGTACTGCATTACGGCCGCCCCAAAAGCGGACTGAAGCTCGAAGCGGGCATGGTGTTCACCATCGAACCGATGATCAATGCAGGAAAAAAGGATATCAAACAACTCGGTGACGGCTGGACAGTCGTCACCCGCGATCACAGCCTCTCTGCCCAGTTTGAACACACGATACTCGTCACTGAAACGGGTTTCGAAGTACTCACCGTATCTGATGGCTGCCCGGCCCCGACGCCGTTGTAAATGAAAGTTGCAGCACCTCATCCTGACATAAGTACACTGCGCGAATCCCTGCGCCGCGACCGCGGCCTGCTTGAGCAGCATTTTTTAGCGCAGGGTAAAGCGGCACGCCTGCTCAGCGCACACAGCAAACTGATCGATCAGTATTTACGAATGATCTGGCAACAATTAGCCATGCCGCCCACGCTGACCCTGATTGCGGTCGGCGGCTACGGCAGAGGCGAGCTGTACCCGAAATCCGATATTGATCTGCTGATCCTGCTCGATCAGGAGCCTGATGAAGCACTGCAACAGCAGCTGCACGAACTGATCGCACTGCTGTGGGATATTGGACTCGAGGTCGGTCACAGCATACGCACTATCGCACAATGCCTCGTCGAATCCGCCGACATTACGGTACAGACGAATTTGCTCGAAGCTCGCATTTTATGCGGCAATGCACTGCTGTTCGACAGTCTGTGCAACAAGGTACAGCAGCATCTCGACCCGCTAGCATTTTTTACCGCCAAGTTGCATGAGCAAAAACTGCGCCACGCGCGCTTTGACGATACCGACTTCAATCTGGAACCCAATCTCAAGGAGAGTCCGGGCGGCTTGCGCGACTTGCAAACGGTGACATGGATAAGCCGCGCGGCAGGGCTCGGCACACGCTGGCCGGAACTGGCTGAAGCCGGACTCATCAGCAAATCCGAAGCGCGCCAGATTGCACGCCACGATGCGCTGCTGCAAACCCTGCGCACCCGACTGCATTATCTGGCCCGCCGTCGCGAAGACCGCCTGCTGTTCGACTTTCAAACGACACTGGCCAGTCAGATGGGCATTGAAGCGTCCCTGAACCGACGCGCCAGCGAACACCTGATGCAGCGCTACTATCGCACCAAACTGGCGGTGCGCCAATTCAATACCATCGTGCTGCAAAATCTGCACGACTACCTGTTCCGTGTCACCCCGCCGCGTCATGCACTCAATGAGCGGTTTCGCATCATCGGCGATCTGCTGGAAATACGCGACGAACAGCTGTTTGAACATACGCCCGAGGCCATTTTCGAGCTATTTTTAATCCTGCAAAAAAACCCTGAACTGACTGACATTACGGCAACAACGCTGCGCGCTTTATGGCGCGCGCAATTTCATATCGATGCGAAGTTTCGCCGCGATCCGCAGAACCGCGCACGCTTCATGGAAATCTTACGCCAGCCCGAAGGCGTTAACCACGCACTGCGCCGCATGCGACAATACGGCATACTGGGGCGCTACCTCCCCGCCTTCGGCCGCATCATCGGCCAGATGCAACACGATTTGTTTCACGTCTACACCGTCGATGAGCACATCCTGATGGTGGTGCGTAACCTGCGCCGCTTCGCGCTTAAAAAACATGCGCAGGAGTTGCCGCTGTGCAATAAGCTGATGGGGGAATTTGCCCGTCCTGAAGTGCTGTATATCGCAGGTCTGTTTCACGACATTGCCAAGGGACGCGGCGGCGATCACGCCCAACTGGGAAAAAAGGATGCACGGCTGTTTTGCAGCCATCACCAGCTCAGCCGCGACGATAGCGATCTGGTCGTGTGGCTGGTAGCTCAACATCTCACCTTATCCGCTGTCGCACAAAAACAGGATTTAGCGGATCCCGAAGTCATCGCCGCTTTTGCCGAACAGATCAAAAATGACCGCTATCTGGTCGCACTATATCTGCTGACGGTCGCCGATGTAAAAGGAACCAGCCCCAAGGTCTGGAACGCCTGGAAAGCCAAGCTGATGGAAGACCTGTTCCAGCTGACACGGCGCTACATGAAAGAAGGGGCTGCAACCAACCACTTAGATGCAATACGCGATCAGGCGGCCGCAACGCTGAATTTATACGCGCTCACCCCCGCCTCTTACCAGCTGCTTTGGGCGCAACTGGACGACAGCTATTTTCTCGATCACGAAGCACAGGAAATCGCCTGGCACAGCCGCTTGCTGGCCTTTCGGGCCAACACCACCACCCCGATCGTTAAAACCCGCCTGAGCCGTGCAGGAACGGGCTTGCAGGTCATGGTGTACTGTCCTGATCAACGCTGGCTGTTCGCGCGCATTTGCGCGTTTTTTTCACGCCTGAATTACACCATCGTAGAGGCAAAAATACACACGACCCAGCATGGCTATGCGCTCAACAGTTTTCAGATTATGGAAGTCTGTCGCAGCGACCTGAATTACCGCGACCTGATGCACTACATCGAATTCGAACTGACTGAAAAAATCGTGCAGGGGAAACCGGTTGAAGCGATTGCAAGCGGACGAATGAGCCGTCAGCTTAAACACTTCCCCATCCATACGAAGGTAAATCTTGAGCAGGACAAACGCGGTATGCATATCCTGTCGCTGATCGCAGGAGACAGGCCGGGGTTGCTTGCGCGCATCGCTCAAATTCTGGACCGGCACGACCTGCGGCTGCACCGTGCCAAAATCAACACACTAGGCAGCCGGGCAGAAGACGTGTTCTGGATCAGCGGTCAAATGCTGGATGATCCTGTCATCAGCAGCGCATTTCTTAACGAACTTCTGGAAAAAATATAACACTGCCTGTGGTTCGCCGTTATTTCTGCTGTAATTGTTTGGAGAGTTTAAGTGAGCCTAATTGAATCGATGCCTCATCAGACTCAAACGTTTTAGGTGGTGCAGCTTTCGCAAGCCGTGCAGGTGCCGGCACGGCATTACGAGTATTCAACAACGGCCAGCCCAGCATCACGGCAAGCAAGCCCCCTGCACTCACTACACCCACCTTAGCAAACAACCTTCTTTTTTGTAACTGAGCCTTTGCGTAGTAGGGCTCCAACTCGATGCGAGTTTGCTCGACATAGCTGCGCAAGGCCATATTACTTTGTTCATCATGCAAGGCTAACTGCTGCGCTTGGACGGCAGCCTGTTTTTCAAGCGCGATCTTATCCTGCGCTTCAACCGTTGCACACTGCTCAGCTGTCATGTGCGCTGCCGCCGCCTCAACCGCCTCGCGTTCCGCGGCCACTCGCTGCGCTGTCTCAGACAAGAGCATCGCCTCAGCCTCAAGGCGCGACTGCTGCTCTACCCGCAACTGTTGCTGTTCCTGCTGCCGCTGCATGGCTATTTGAGCGGCCTGCTCAATTAACGCCAGTCGCTCAGCATCCTCTTGCAGCGCCTGCTGTTCAGCCTGAGCTTTAGCCTGCTCCGCCTCCACTGCCCGCTGCTGCAGCGCCTCACGCTGCGCACTGATTTGCGCCGCTGCTTCAGCCGCCTCCTCCATCTGTTTACTCAACAGAATCAACTGCTCATCCGCCTCAATCATTGCCTGCCGCTCGGTCTCCGCCTTTTGCTGTTCGGCTTCAATCAAACGCTGCTCGGCGTCAATACGATCCTGCCGTGACTTAGCAACATTTTCTGCTATGGTTTGTTTGTAGGCCAGACGCTCCTCCAGCATCCGGTCACGCTCGATTTGCAACTGAGCCTCGCGCGCCAACTGGTGCTCTATCTGCTCGCGCGCCTTCACCGACTCAATGGCAGCCGCTGCAATCTTCGATCTCTCTTCAGCCGCAGCCATCAAAGCAGACTCGCAGCGAACCTGCTCCTGCTCAACGAGCAGTGCCTCACGCTCTTGTGCAATACGCGATTGCGCCAACTGCACAGCCTGATTAAGCGCTTCAATTTTCTCCTGCTCGGCAGCACACGCCTGTTGCAGCGCCAATTGTTGAGCATGTACGGCCTCTGCAGCAGCTGCCTCCTTCTCAATACGCTGAGCGAGCAATACCTGCAATTCGCGTTCATGCGCCAGTCGAAGCGACTCTTTCTCCTGCAACTGCAGCACCTGCTGCTCACGCTCAATGGCCGTCTGCGTAATCGTCTTAATCAACTGTTCATGTTCACCGACCGCTCGTATCGCCAACTCCTCCCGGCGATTTTTTTCCTGCTCAGCTGCGACCAAGCGACGCCTGACCTGCTCATGCGCTTCGGCTAGGCGCAACGCCTCCTGCTCGGCTGTAATTTTGGTCTGTTCAATCTCGTTTGCCCGCTGCAGTGCCTCAATTCTGGCCGCTGATTCGCGCTCGAGCGCGAGTGCCAGAGCTCGCTGCTGCTCAATACCCGCTTGCAAATCCTGTTCGAGCGCCAGCTGACGTGCGGCATCCGCTGCCAGCTGTTTTTCCAGCGCTTCGCGCTCAACGCCTGCCAGTCTGGCTTGCTCTGCCATCTCAATGCGCTGCTGAGTTGCGGCCAAAGCGAGTGCTACACAAGCGATTTTCTGCTGTTCCTCATTCAAAGCCAGCAGCATGGCGGCTTCCTGTTCAGAGGCAACTTGCTGCGCCTGCTGCTGGGCGGCGATTTTTTGCCGTTCGGCATCAGCGGCTCTCTGCTCCGCATCTATCCTGAGCTCTGTCTCACTGGCTGCAGCCTCAGCCAACGATAAGCTGAGTTCCAGTTGAGCCTGCAAATTGCGCTCTAGCTCCAGCTGTTGAGCTGCCTGCCCGGCAAGCCTGTTCTCCAGTGCTTCTCGCTCAATACTGGCAAGCCTGGCCTGCTCTGCCATCTCAATGCGCTGCTGCTCAGCCGTCATAGCGAGCGCGATACTCGCGACTTTCTGCTGCTCTGCATCCGCAGCTTGACGCATGAAGGCTTCCTGCTCGAGGGTCATCTGTTGCGCCTGCTGCTGGGCCGCTATTTTAAGCTGCTGCGCCTCGCATGCACGCAGCTCAGCATCAATCCGGGCCTGCGTCTCACGCTCGGCAGCGTCAGCCAAAGATGCCTGCAATGCAGCCCTCTCCTGCAAGATGCGTTCGAGTTCTAACTGGCGAACGGCTTGGTCAGCCAGCTGACGCTCCAGCTGTTCGCGATCAGCCGCCACAAGTCTGGCCTGTTCTGCAATCTGAATATGTTGCTGCGTGGCGGCTAAGGCTGCGGCCTCACGATTGATTTTCTCCTGTTCCGCATCTGCCGCATGGCGCAATGCCGCTTCATTGTCGCGTGCCAATTGCTGCGCCTGTTGCTCCAGCACGACTTTGAACTGTTCAGCTTCACAGACCAGAGTTTGCGCCGCCAGTCGCGCCTGTAGCGCTTCAAAAGCTGCAACTTCAAGCGCCGCATGCTGCTCCAGTTGCGCCTGCAACTGTTGTTCATGGGACAAGCGCTGCTGTTCCTGCTCCAGCAATTGCAACGCCAGTTGTTCGCGTTCACAAGCGATTTGCTTTGCCTGCCCGGCCAGTTCCTGCTGCTGTTGCGCTGCGGCTATCGCAGACGCTTCAATACAGATTGAATCCTGTTCAACAGCGATGGCCTGACGCTCTGCCGCTTCACGCGCCACAGCCAGTTGATGTGCCTGCTGCTGTGCTTTAATTTTTTCCTGTTCTAACTCACACGCACGCTGCTCAGATGCAACGCGCGCTTGCAAAGCCGCAACCGCCGCCTCTTCCAGCGCAAGTCGCTGTGCGACTTCCGTCTGCAGTTGCTGCTCTGCATTCAGACGTAACAGTTCCTGCGCCTGCAACTGCAACGCCATCTGCTCGCGCGCCCGTGCACTCAGGGTCGCCTCTTCTGCGGTCTGAACACGCAATTCAGCTGCAGCAAGCGCCAAATCCTCGCAGCGCATCAGTTCCTGCTCTGCATCGATCGCCCGCGCATACGCCGCTTCAGTTTCCAATGCCCGATTGCGCGCCTGCTGCGCTAGCGAAATTTTTTCCCGCTCCAGCTCACAAGCCTTTGCTTCGGCTGCCAGGCTTGCCAGTACGGCAGAAGCGGCAGCAGCCTCCAGCGCAACACGCAGTTCACCTTGTTCCTTCAATTGAAGTTCGCCTGCCAGTCGCGCGCGCTCCTGCTCATTCAACTGCTGAGCCAGCGCAACCTGCACGGCAATAGCGGCAACAATTTGCTCTTCCAGACACGTCTTTTCCTGCGCAGCCTCAATCAGCCGCCCCTCTGCCGCTTCATGCTCCAATGCCAATGCGCGAGCCTGATGTTCGGCAAGAATTTTGAGCTGTTCTGCTTCTGATGCTTGAACTTCAGCCGCCAGTCGTGCCACGACTGCAGCGGCCACTTCCGCCTCCAGCGCCACCCGCTGTTCGACTTCCGCCTGCAATCTAAGCTCATCCGCCAGACGCTGCTGTTCCTGCTCAACCAGACGCTGAGCGGACAGTTCACGCTGCCGGGCCGCAATCCCGGCTTCTTCTGCCACGCGAGCGCGCTCCTGCATGATCTGAACAGCCGATTCTTCGCTGCGAAGCAACGCCTGTTCCACCGCCAGCAGGTCACGTTCAGCGGCTTCCCGTGCAACCGCTAACTCGCGCGCCTGCTGCTCCGCCTTGATTTTTTCCTGCTGTACCTCGCAGGCCAACTGTTCGGCAACAAGACGCACCTTGACAGACTCGGCGGCCTCCATTTCAAGGTCAACCCGTTTTTCCAGTTGTACGCTCAACTCACGCTCTTCGGCCAGACGCTGCTGTTCGCGCTCGGTCAAACGCTGCGCCATCTGCTCGCGCTCCTGAGCCACCTGTCTTGCCGTAGCGGCCAACGCTTCCAGATAATTCACAGCTGCAACTGCGGCCGCTTCACTGCTATTTTTTTCCTGCTGCGCCAGCGCCAGCTGACGCAGCGCCGCTTCATGCGCCAAAGAGATTGACATCGCCTGCTGTTCTGCCGCTATTTTCCCCTGCTCGGCATCACACACCTGTTGTTCGGCGGCGAGCCTTGCCTGCAAGGCGGCAACCGCCTCAGCCTCTAAGGCAGCACGTAACGCCATCTGTGACTGCAACTGGCGCTCTTCGGCCTCGCGCAGCTGTTCCTGCCCGACCAGTTTCAACGAAATCTGCTCGCGTTCGACGGCAGCATCAGTGGCCGCCTGCTCAGCGCGGGCATGCTGGCTTGCCGCGACAAAGGCACGAGCCTCGCTGCGTATGCGCGCTTCCTCAAATTCTGCGGCGCGCTGCTCTTCTGCAATGCGGCGCATCACCATATGCTCAGCGCGCTGCACCGTTTCTTCGTGCAATCGCTGCGCATCGTCCATCTGTTTCTTCAATGCAGCCGTCGCCAACGCCTCAGTGCGAATCAGATCCTCTTTGAGCTTCAGCGCACGCGCTTCCGTTTCAGCGCGCAGACGTGCCATATTCAGGGCGCGTACCGCAGCCAGCTCCAGCGCTTGCGCATCGCGATTCGCCTGCTCATTCAATTCCAGCGTAGTCAACGCGGCCGATTGTGCACGCGCCTCCATTTCGATGCGCAGATTATCCGCTTCCGTTGCCTGCAACTGCGCCGCCATCGTCGCTTCGATCTGCGCAATCGCCTGCGTTTCCGCCTCCAGTTGAATCTTCGCCGTATGCAGCGCTTCAAGTTCAAGCTGTGCGCGCTGCACGGACACTTCATTCGCCTGCATTGCCGCCTGCGCTGTTTCCGCTGCAGCATCAATCAAAGCGTTTTCGGCCTGTAAGCTTTGCTCGACCAGCAATTTTTCGCGCGCCAGCGCTTCGGCGCGCAATTGTGCCGCCTGCAATGCCGCATTCTGCAACTGGTATTTTTCGCGCAACTGCTGTTCAGCCAGACGTTCGGCCTGCTCACACTGCCGAGCCGCTTCCAGCAACTCGCTCTCAATGCGTGCTTTTTCTTCTGCAGCCTGTTGCGCCTTTTCTGCGGCGATCACACGTTCGCTGGCAATCGCAATGGCAGCCGCTTCAGTTTGCAGCTGTAATTCCAGCGCCTGCGCCGCCTTAATTTCGGTTTCGGCGCGTTGCTGAGCAAATACCAGCTGATCGCGGCCCGTAGCCAGTTTTTGCGCCGCAGCCTGTGAGGCTAAACTTTCGCTGTTGAGCCTTTCATTCGCATCGCGCACCGCCTGCAACAGACTTGCCTGCGTTTGCTCCTGCTGATCGGCCAGCTTTTTATCGACGTCGGCCTGTTCCTGCAGCAAACGGGCAACCTCTTCCTCCGACCGCAGTTTGCGCTCCGCTTCGCTGCGTGCATCGAGTTCCGCCTGCGTATGCTGGCGGGCAGCCTTGTACGCCTGACGCTCGGTTTGTACGCGGGCTTCCGCTTCCAGACGCATTTGCTCTTCAGCCTGTTTACGCTGATTCGCAGCGACAATCGCTAATTGTTCGGTACTGGCGCGCAGCAGCGCCGCCTGTTCTGCATCGCGCTCGGCTTTGAGCTTAGCTTCGACCTCCGCCAGCGCCAGCGACTCGGCGCTGACTCTGGCCTGCAAAGCTTCCTTGGCGATCTGTTCGGTATCAAGCTTTGCGGCAAGCAGTGTGACAACCTTCTGCTCCTGACTGACCTTCTCCTGCAGCACGCGCGCAATCGTGTGGTCGGTGGTGATTTTTTCCTGCGCAAGCGTTGCGGCCTGCTGCTCCAGGCGGCTGCGGTTTTCTGCCGCTTTCGCCGCTCCCCGCTCGGCTTCGAGTCGCTTGGCGATCAGCGCCATTTCATGCTGATCGATATCGGCACGTACCCGTGCCAAACGCAGTTCCTCTGCTTCGTTTTCAACGCGTAAACGAGCCGCCTCATTCAAGCGCGTTTCAATTTCAAGCTTTTCAGCCGCCTGCGCATGGTGTAACTGCTCGGCGCGCATGCGCTCGCCGACTTCCTGCTCAACTTGAGCCTCGAGCTTTTCGGTCTCCACCCGAAGCGCGCGAATTTCCGCCTCGGCACGCTGCAAGGAATTCTGTTCTGCCTGATACTGCTTGGAAATTAAAGCCTGTAACTCTTTTTCGGCGCGTATCTTATTTTCTGCGGCCGCACGGGCAATTTGTTCGGATTCGACGCGTTGCGACAAGGCTTCCTGCGCCTGAATTTCAGCGCGCAATCTGGCCTGATTTTCTTCCTGCAAGCGCATTTCAGCGAGCAGTTTTTCGCGCAATTCATGGGATAACTGCTTTTCAATTTCGAGCCGTTCCTGCGCAACTTCCGACAAACGGGTCTCATCCTGGCACTTCGCTTCAAGCTGAGCGATCAGCTCCATTTCCATACGAACGCGCGCCTGAGCGATAGCACGGCCATGCGCTTCGGCGCGTGCACGCGCCTGGGCAGTAAAGCCCGCCTGCATCTCGGCTTCCTGATGCGCGCGGGCTTCCTGTATCGCCTGAGACTGAGCGAGGTATTCTTCGCTGTCGTTGTCGACCAGACGAAATTTAAAAGTGGATGACATGCAGTACCTTATGAAGCGGATTAATACGCGCAGGCGCTATCCTAGAATACCCGCGACAATAGCAAGATTGAGGCACTACTGACAAGTCAAAGCTGCCGGTATTGTGAAATTCAGGCATTTTCAGCATGCCCGAGCATAAACGCCTCGAACAAACCGACCGGGAGCGGCCGGCTGAAATAATACCCCTGAACCTCATTACAGCCTTGCAAACGCAAAAACGCCAGCTGTCCGGCGGTCTCCACCCCTTCGGCAATGGTCTTAAATCCCATACTGCTGGCCAGTGTAATAATGGCGGTCACAATGGCCCGGCTTTCAATATCATCCGCCAAATCGCGCACAAAGGACTGGTCAATCTTGAGCTTGCTGACCTTGAATTTCCTGAGGTAACTCAGGCTGGAATAGCCTGTACCAAAATCATCAATCGACATGCGAATACCGCACCCGTGCAGATCATTCATCACCCCGATAGCGACCAAGGGGCTGTCCATCGCAACACTCTCAGTCAGTTCCAGTTCAATCCAACAGGGTGCCAAATTGGCTTCATGGAGTATCTGCATGACAAGTTCCGTCAAGCGTGCCTGACGAAACTGCACCGCAGACAAGTTGATCGCGACCGTGATAGGCGGATGCCCGGCATCCTGCCAGCGCTTCACCTGCTGCACCGCGGTGCGCAACACCCATTCTCCTATGCTCAGAATTAAACCGCTTTCCTCCGCAACAGGAATAAACTCGGCCGGAGAAACGTCCCCCAGCTCGGGATGATGCCAGCGCAACAAGGCTTCAGCGCCGACAATCTTGCCGTCCTGCATGAAAATCTGCGGCTGATAATGCAACTCAAACTGATTGCGCGCCAACGCTTGACGCAAAGCGTTTTCCAGCAGTAATCGTCTGGTCGAACGCGCCTGCATCTCGGAGGTAAAGAATCTGAAATTGTTGCGTCCGTCCTGTTTGGCGCGATACATGGCCACATCGGCGCTTTGGTATAATTTATCGAAATCCATGCCATCGCTGGGGTACATGGCAATGCCGATTGAAGGCGTCACCACCAGCTCGTGCTGTTCGATGAAACAGGTCTTTGCGACGGTCTCGAGGATTTTTTCCGCCACATGCGCCGCACCATCTGCATCCGTATCCGGCAACACCAGAATAAATTCATCCCCGCCAAAGCGGGACAGCGTATCTTCATCCCGCAACAGCAGCTTCATCCGTTTTGCCAGATGAATCAGCAGTTCATCGCCAATGCGGTGCCCCAGCGTGTCGTTGATATTCTTGAAATGATCGATATCCAGAAACAAGACCGCCAGATGATGAGCACTGCGTTGGGCCATTTGCATCGCAAACCCCGCCCTGTCCTTCAACAGCGTCTGATTGGGCAAGCCGGTCAGCAGATCAAAATGCGCGAGCTGACGTATGCGCGCTTCAACCTGCTTTTGTTCAGTGATGTCTTCTTTAATGGACAGATAATTCGTCACGCGCCCGTCGGTGTGACGCAACGGTGAAATTCGCGCAAGTTCAACGTATTCACTGCCGTCCTTGCGACGGTTAACCAACTCTCCGCGCCACATCTGACCTCCATTCAACTGCTTCCACATCGCAGCATAAGTCTCAACTGTGGTTTTTCCCGAATGCAGAATGCGCGGATTTTTTCCCAGCACTTCGGACAGAGTGTAACCCGTTGTTTTAACAAAGGCATCGTTTGCATATTCGATGTTGGCATTCAAGTCAGTGATGACAATGCTGTTGGGGCTTTGCTCGACCGCTTGCGACAGTTTGTTCAACCAGGCGCTGGTCTGGGCGCGTTCGATCGCCAGGCTCGCCAGATGTGCGCCGCGCTCCAACGCCGCCAATTCGTCAAACTTAGGACTGCGCGGCTTCGAATAATAAAGCGCAAAAGTCCCCAGCACGAGCCCCTTGGTTGACAAAATAGGCACCGACCAGCAGGCGGCAAGGTTATGCGTCCGTGCCAGCGCCTGATAGTCCTGCCAGAGAGGATCGTTTGCAATGTCTGACACCGCCGTCGTTTTTCCGGTAAAAGCCGCCGTACCGCATGAGCCGACCTGCTCACCGATAACCACCCCGTTTATCGCATCACAATAAGGAGCGGGCAAACTGCCGGAAGCACCATGCATCAGGCGTTTGCCGTCATCACTTAACAACAGCACCGAACAAAAAGCACCCGGATAGATTTTTTCAAAACTCAGCACCAGCTGATTGAGCAAAACAGGCAAAGGCTCGCCGCGAGCCAGCGACTCGAGCACGGAACGCTCGCTCTCGATCTGCAATTCGAGGCGCTGGCGTAAGGTCTCCCGCTCAAAGTTGTCCAGCGCAAAACTGATTTCCGTTGCCATTTCGGTGAGCAAGGTGCGCGACGCCTCGTCAAAACCGTCTATTTCCGAGGCATACAGGGTAAAAACCCCCACTGCGCCGCCGTTGCGGCACAAGGGCAAGGCTGCCGAAGCCCCCCAACCATAGGATGCGCCCATCGGATGCCAGGGCATTGTGGAAGGATCATGCTGATAGTCCTGACACCATACGGGGCGATTTTCACGTATCGCTGTACCCGTGGGCCCCCGCCCCAAGGGGCTCGCCGCATCCACTGAGATCTGTGCGCCCTGCAGATAATCCACGCCATCGCCATAACTCGCAACAGGGCGTATCCACCCCGTTTCATGATCGGCAACCCCCACCCAGGCCATTTTAAAACCGCCAAACTGCACCGCATCGTGACAAATCTGCGCAAACAGTTCCGCCTCTGAACTTGAATGCACGATCGCCTGATTGCACTGGCTCAGTACATTATAAAGCTGGGTCAGCCGCTCAATTTTTTTGGCCGCCGCCAGTCGTTCGGTGATGTCATGCGCAATACCCAGCACACCGATCAGTTGACCCACCGCATTAAACATCGGCGACTTGGTGGTCTCCAGACACGCGCGATGCCCGTCATCAGCGAAGGTCACCCACTCCTCGTTGATGCTGGGTTTATCAGCCAGCATCGCCGCACGGTCATGCGCCCTGAAAAAATCAGCCTGCTCACGGCTGACAAAATCGTAATCCGTTTTACCGACGATGTCCGCCTCGGCCGCACCGAAAAATCGCTCGAACATCGGGTTGCAGCTTAAATAAACGCCCTCTACGTCTTTGAGCCAGATCAAATCGGGAATGGTCTTAACGATCATTCTCAATTGTGACTCTGCATGGTGCATGCTGTGCTCAAGCGACTCCTGACGGCGCAAAGTCTCTTCGTTCATCACGGTCGCGGCGATACGCGCCATCAGCCTGTGCAGCGTCACCATTCCGAGAACCTCGCCTGCATCATCGACGACGACCAGATGGCGATAGCGACTCGCCTGCATCAACCCTGCCATTTCAAATACCGGCGTTTGATGCGACACGGTCAGAACAGGCGAATGCATCACCTCGCGCAAGGTCAATCCCTCGACAGCGCTCCCCTCGACAAACAATCCGGCCATGTCCCGCTCAGTCAAAATCCCCACCGGCAGACCGTTTTCAACGACCAGCGCATAGGTGGTGTACTCCTGCAGCATCATGGCAACCGCATCACTCAGCGTGTCTTCCGGGCTCAACTGGGGAAGTTTCTGATCCATGACGGCCTGCAAATCGTCGAGTTTGCGGAGCAAATCGGTGCCCAGATGATTGCGGAAATCGGTTTCGCTGGCAAGGCCGATAACATGACCTGCCTCATCCACCACAACCAGATGACGCACATGATGGTTAAGGACTTGCGAATAGGCAGAGGTAAATCCGGTATCAGGGGCTGCCGTCAGCACGGGATGACTCATGATCTCAAAGACGGGCGTCTGCCGACTGGTATGCGTACTCAAGTGACGCAACAAATCACGCTCGGTAATGATTCCCAGCGGCACACGATCAGACATCACCAGCAATGAAGAAATGCGCGCGTCATTCATCAGTCTTGCTGCATCCCCTAGCGTGCAATCAGGCAGCACATGGCACACCTGCCGGTTCATGATGTCAGCCAGCGTCAATTCCATCATCGGGTTCATGCCTTTAGAATCTCAAATAATTTGTAAGCGGTCAGAATAACCCTGCCAATTCTACTGTAATTATTGATAATCCGCAGGACTTCGTCCGCCCCACCCGCGCAGCGCATCCACAGGTCAAAGACAAAGCGGTTTAGAGTTCTGCATGCAGGCGCAGTGCATAGACATGCATCGGCCCGCGGTCGGCATTGTAGGCGGGATTCTGTATCCGCTGATAGTCGGCAGTCAGCCAGGTATTTTTGGTGAACCCAAAACTGTAATAACCTTCAAAAATGACTTCAGGACGATAACTCAGTTTGCCGTCGCCGATAAAATAGGACGTGCCGCCAGCCGCCAGAAAACTACGCCTATCTGCAGACAAGGTATTACGCGCCAGCGATATACCCGCTCCGTCATTCTCTCGACCCCACGCATTCCCCTTAACGAGCATCCCGGTCGACAGTGAACCGTCGACTTCGGTAAACGCATAAGTTTCCGTGCGCCCGTCAGCCTGCATCGCGCGCAGGAAAAAACCCGCATTTTGATTGACTTCCTGCTCGAAATTCACACCCAGACCATATTTTATTTTTTCCGTATTGCGCACGGCAAACAGCGCATCCGGGCCTGCATAAGTCCTGCCACCGGGATTAGGGTGTGCATTCAACCACGCGAGCGCATCGGCAAAGGAAGCTGTCACCGCACGGCTACGCCACCCCAGCACCCTCATCTTGCCGGGATGCCCGCCCAGGCTATGCTCATGTTCGACTTCGATCTGATCGCCATAGTGTTTGCCGATCGCCCAATCGACCGGCAATTCATTGGGGCGACGCGGACCCGTCATCCGGCCAAATCGCAAGCCCCATTCATCTTTGTACCATTCGCCTGCAAAGCCCCAGCCGAAGCCGCGTGCATCGGCCGCATAGTCGTAAGCCGCATAAGTCCAGTTACCCCAGTTCATAAACTGCGTACGCGCATCTTTGGCGTAGCGATTGGGGTCAAATACGTCCAGCGTCGAAAAATTGCCCAGCGTTAACACAAAACGATTTTTATCAACCCAGCCTGCCAACTGATTATTCACGCCGGGTTCGACACGTTCAGACTCGCCTCCCTGATTCCACGTCTGACGCAGGAAAAGTCGCTGCCGGTACGGGACGGGATTCGTGCCGCCTGCGCGGGTAATCTCACCGTTGGTAAAACCGCCCAACCCCACCAGACTGGTCGAAAAAGGCACGCCCTGTGCAACTTCCGGATTAAAGTAGACCTCGCCGCCCTGCCAGGGCCGGAATCCGAAAAATCCGGTCATGGAAAGCGTGTACATTTTCTCTGATGCCGCCATAAGGCTGTTCGGCCCGGAATAAGCCGCACCATAGGCCGGATGATACTGCCAGTTATAGGTAAACTGCACATGTGCCGAAGCCTGCTCCTCACCAGTCGTTTCAGCATGAGCCGCCGTCGCTAAACCGCACAATAATGCACAGACCAATACAAAGCGGCTTGGCTTTTCAAAATACATACAATTAGCTTTCAGATAAAAGACAACACAGATGGCAGGACGGGTGTATATCAACAAAAGCACTCGAATCGCAACCCAATATCGTGGATTATCCACAGAATATGTCAGACAGGTTACAGTTAAATAACGGATCGACACTCGCTCGCAAGACGCCCCCATGATATCGAGAAAACATAAGCGCGATGAAACACAACCTGTTCAGCTGACCATTTTGCGGGTGAAATCCATCGCATGCCCATACCCCGGCAATACAAACTTCATCGATCAATTTCCCATGCAACACTTTGCTCTGAATAATGCTGCATTTGTGTTTTTCCCCCGCTGATAATCACCGTCCGAATTCGGCTAACTCCGCTTCACTAAAACCCGCCGCGCGCCGTGCCTCAAAATTGAACGGCCCGCGCAGCACGGGGGCGGCGTGTTCAACCGCCAGCGCCTTGTAAGTTTGCAGCGGGTCTAAACCGCGCGCCTCGCAAAGGTAGGCGTACCAGCGGTTACCTATCGCGACATGGCCGATTTCGTCCCTCAAAATAATCTCCATAATCGCGGCAGCGGCAGCATCCCCTGCCTGCGCGAGCTTATCGCGCAACGAGGGCACCACATCCAGCCCGCGCGCCTCCATGGTGCGCGGCACCAGCGCCATGCGGGCCAGTACATCGAACCTCGTTTTATCGGCCATTTCCCATAAACTGCCGTGACCGGGAAAATCGCCGTAGACATATCCCTGCGTTTTCAAATGGCCGGACAACAGCGAAAAATGTAGTGCCTCCTCATCGGCGATCTGCAACCAGTCGGTATAGTAATCTGGCGGCATACTGGCGAAACGCCAGATCGCATCGAGCGCAAGATTGATCGCGGTAAATTCGATATGCACCAGCGCATGAATTAAAATCGCGCGCCCCTCTAGCGTCACCATCGACCGGTGTTTAACCAGCCTGGGCGCAACCAGTTCAGGTTTCGCTGGCATCCCCGGAACAGGCAAAGTTGCAGTCAATGCCGCCTCGCGATTAAGCGGCAGCGCGCCCGAAGCCCAATTAGCCGCAAGCGCACGCACGCCCGCCGCCTTGCGCTGAGCATCCGGCTCAGACAACCAGAACAGTGCGGCCTGACGCAATTCGGTTGGCGTGATCATAATTCTGCCGCCGGTTTCGCCAGCATCGCTTTTAATCTGGCGAGTTTATCCATCCCTTCGTCCTTCGTCACCACCTGAACCGCCTCCGCATGACCGCCCGCATAAACCAGTTCGCTCTGGGGCATTTCCTCTAAAAACCGGCTCGGTTCACACAGCGCCCAGTCCTTACCGCGCCGGCGGCGCTTACAGTAACTGATCTGCAACGTGCGCTCGGCGCGGGTCACACCGACATACATCAGGCGGCGCTCCTCTTCGATACCTTTAGCGTCGCTGTCGCGAAACGGCAGGATATCCTCCTCGGCACCGATGATAAACACGTGCGGAAACTCCAGCCCCTTAGCCGCATGCAAGGTAGAGAGCGAGACCGCCTCCTGCTCCTTATCCTTGCCCTCCAGCATATTGATCAGCGCAATCGTCTGCACCATGGCGATCAGGGATTTTTCATCCGCTTCGGATTTGCGCTTGAGCCAGCCGATAAAATCCTCGACGTTCTTCCATTTACTCTCCGCCTGACGCGCATCGGACGAGTCGTACAGCCAGGTTTCGTAATTGATCGCGCGCAAGAGTTCGTCGAGCAGTTCGCCGCAAGGGTCGGATTCGGCCCTATCCTCCAGCCGGTTGATAAATCTGCAAAAAATCATCAGATCTTCATACTGGCGCGGAGGCAGCAACTGTTCGATCTGCACGTCGAACGCCGCCTCGAACAGACTGATGTGACGCAGACCTGCATGACTGCCCAGTTTCTCCAGCGTGGTATTGCCGATACCGCGTTTAGGCGTGGTGATGGCGCGGATGAAAGCCGGATCGTCGTCCGGGTTGGCGATCAAACGCAGATAAGCGGTAATGTCCTTGATCTCGGGCTTGTCGAAAAACGAGGTGCCGCCGCTGACGGTATAGGGCACGCGCTGCGCGCGCAACTGCTCTTCAAAAGCCCGCGACAGATAATTGCTGCGATACAAAATCGCGTAATCGGAAAACTTGGCTTGATTCTCGAACTTGTGCGTGACCAGTTTCATTACCACGCTCTCGGCTTCATGCTCGTCGTCACGTGCGGCGTAAACGCGGATCGGATCGCCGATGCCGTGATCGCTCCACAGCTTTTTTTCGAACACCTTGGTATTGTGGTTGATCAGCTCGTTGGCCACTTTCAAAATGCGCTGCGAGGAACGGTAATTCTGCTCTAACTTGATCACGCGCAACTGGCTGTAATCGGTGCGCAAATTGTGCAGATTCTCGATGCTCGCCCCGCGCCACGCATAGATCGCCTGATCATCATCGCCCACGGCGGTAAAGGCCGCACGCGCGCCCGCCAGCAAGCGGGTCAACTGATACTGACAATCGTTGGTGTCCTGATATTCGTCGATCAATAAATAGCGCAACTTATGCTGCCAGCGCAGCAAAGCGTCGGGATGATCCTTGAACAAGAGCACCGGCAGATGAATCAGATCGTCGAAATCCACCGCCTGATAGGCGCGCAGCGTTTCCTGATAGCGCATATAAATCCGCGCATAGGCTTCAACTTCCGCACTGTCGGCCACCACCACCGCCTGCTCCGGCGCAACGAAGGCCGACTTCCAGTTCGAAATTTGCGTCTGTATATCCCGTATTTCCTGCTTATCGCCCGAATTGGTCAGTTCGCTGATGATTTTAAAGGTATCGCTCGAATCGAAAATCGAAAACTGCGGCTTATAGCCCAGCAGCTTGGCCTCGGCGCGCAGTATTGTCATC
The DNA here is from genome assembly GCA_001801025.1 of Gallionellales bacterium GWA2_54_124. Classification (GTDB taxonomy): domain Bacteria; phylum Pseudomonadota; class Gammaproteobacteria; order Burkholderiales; family Gallionellaceae; genus Gallionella. Next base: position 309,805 of record MGWO01000002.1, on the reverse strand, counting down.
CCCAGCGAATGAAAAGTGCTGACCACCAGCCCTTTGGCACTTTTTCCCGGCAACAGCAGTCCCACGCGCTCCCGCATTTCATTGGCCGCCTTATTGGTAAAGGTGATTGCCGCAATATTGCGCGCAGCGTAGCCGCACTCCTCCACCAGATAGGCGATCTTGTGGGTGATCACGCGCGTCTTGCCGCTGCCGGCCCCCGCCAGCACCAAAAGGGGGCCGTCGAGGTACATGGCCGCTTCGCGCTGCTCGGCATTGAGTTTGCTTAACATGAGGCGGAGGCAGGCATACCGAATACCGTCATTTTTTCAGCAGACCCTGCAAGGCAGCGAAAGGATTGTGCGTCGCCAGCTTTTGCAAGTCAGCGGAACGGTGTCGCCCCGCCTCCTCCAGCACGCGCGAATGCTCGTTATCGTGGCAGTACAGACAGAGCAACTCCCAGTTGCTGCCATCGGTAGGGTTGTTGTCGTGATTGTGATCCTTATGGTGCACCGTCAACTCGCGCAGGCGCACACCGGAGAATTCGCGTGCACACCGCCCGCATATCCAAGGGTAAAGTTTAAGTGCGCGCTCGCGATACCCCGCCTCGCGCAATTCGCTTTGCTTACGCGCATCGGCAACGACGCGATCGAGTCGGGCGTGATCAGGTTTAGTCATGAATATCGGCCCCCAAATCAGCGCGATTTAACGATATTCATCGCAGCGGCCACCATGGAGCCCATATCGGCCAGATTCCCCGGCAAAATCAGGGTATTGCCCGCTTTTGCCACGTTGCCGAACGCTGCCACATATTGCTCGGCCACCTTCAGATTGACCGCATCCATGCCGCCCGGCGACTGTATCGCTGTCGCGACCTGCTCAATCGCCTGTGCGGTCGCGGATGCCACCGTCTTGATCGCTTCGGCCTGCCCTTGTGCGGTATTGATGGCAGCCTGCTTCTCGCCTTCCGAGCGCTGAATAAAGGCTTCGCGCTCACCCGTGGCGATATTAATCTGCTCCTGTTTGCGGCCTTCGGAGGCGGCGATCAGCGCGCGCTTTTCACGTTCGGCGGTAATCTGCGCCTGCATGGCATGGAGGATCTCCTTAGGCGGTGTCAGATCCTTGATTTCGTAGCGCAACACTTTGACGCCCCAACTGGTCGCGGCCTCGTCGAGCGCCGCCACCACCGCACGATTGATGTCATCGCGTTCCTCGAAGGTTTTGTCCAATTCCATCTTGCCGATCACCGAACGCAAGGTCGTCTGAGCAAGTTGTGTGATCGCCATGATGTAATTACTGGTGCCATAGGAAGCCAGCTTAGGATCGGTCACCTGAAAATACAAAATACCATCCACGGTCAACTGGGTATTGTCGCGGGTAATACAGACCTGGCTGGGCACATCGAGCGGCACTTCCTTGAGCATATGCTTGTAGGCCACCCGATCGACAAACGGGATCACAATATTGAGGCCCGGCAGCAAGGCCGCGTGAAAGCGCCCCAAGCGCTCGACGACCCAGGAATTTTGCTGCGGCACAACCTTGAGCGCTTTGACTAAAAAAATAACGGCCGCGACCAGTACTAACAATGAGACTTCCATATTTCCTCCGTTACAGTTTTTGATGCGTCAAAATCAGCGTCGCACCCTGCACCGCGCTGATATAAAAAGTACCCTGATGCGGCAGATCAGCCGATGCCAGCTCGGCATCCCACTCAGCCCCCCGGTAGAAAACCCGCGCCGAGCCGTTGTCATGCCAGACCAAAACCTCCACCGGCTGCCCGACATCCATACTCGATTGATCAGGCATGAACGGCGCCTTCAGAACGCGCAAAATCCCCAGCCCCGACATCACCGCCAGCGCACAAAGCGCGAACTGCCACGCCAAACTGACTGATAGCATGGCAGCAAACCCTGCCACCGCCATCGCAACCGACAGCACCAGCATATAAAAAGTCCCCGTCGCCATTTCCAGCGCGAGCAAAATTAACGCCAGCAAAAACCAGCAATTGAAATGTTCCATCATCCCCCCGCGCTTACACGCGTCATCTCACTCACAACCGTCACTCGCCCAGGATACGCGGGCGCGAAACACCGAAGCCCTGCGCAAAATCGATACCGATTTCACCGAGTTTTTCGATGAGCTCGTCATTTTCAACCAGTTCTGCAACCGTTCTGACACCGATTTTTTTGGCAACCCGATCGATCGATATCACTTTAGCCAGGTCAACCGGATTACTGAGCAGATTGAAAATCAGGCTGCCGTCAATTTTAATAAAATCCACCTCAAACCCGCGAATCTGATCAAACGATACCGAGTCGCGACCAAAGCCGCTTAACGCAACCCGGCAACCGCACAGCTTAACCTGACGGGCGAATTCGGCAACACTTTCGTGACGTATCGCCAGATCTGTCTGAGCCACTTCAAAACACAAAACGCCGCCTGACATCCCCGTCTCGGTCAGCGCACCTTGCAAGAATCCCGGAAAATCCGGATCGCCTAGAGTCGCCGCGCCCACATTGATAAAAAAGATGGCGTCCTTATCAACATTTTGCTGGTGCGATATCCAGTCCAGCACATGTTCTATCACCCAGCGATCCAGGTAGGGCATCAGACCATTTTTTTCAGCCAGCGGGAAAAATGCGCCCGGAGGAATCATGCCGCCTTCCTCTTCGAGCAGGCGTATCAGGATTTCATAATGTGCGCTCCTGCCCGAATCAACGGGGAGCGGCGCAATCAACTGGCAGTACAGGCGAAACTCTCCCCCCTGTATCGCTGCGATAAACTGCTTGCCCGCGTCCGGCCTGCCGCTGACCTGCTCGGAAAAAACGTCCAGATACATTTGCTGATCGACATCCAGCGCTGCGACGGATGACTTCTGAGCAGCGGTTGCACCCGACACATCGCCGCGCTGCGTAATGTCTTCGGCCAAAAAATAAAAACCGGCAATTTTTCCATCCGCTTCAAACAGAGGGATATGGTCAACCAGCAACCGGTATAAGGCCCCGCCCGGCATCTCCTGCAAAAACTCGTAATGCAGCGACTGTCCGTCCAGAGATTGCCGTACCGCCGTGGCAATACCGGCATACGCGTGGGATCCGAACAACTCGCGGATAGGCCTGCCTTCAATCGACTCAGCCTTCAGATGCAGCCATTCACGAAAAGCTCTGTTGTGATAACGGCAGCGCCCTTCGGTATCGATAAGGACGATCATCGTGGAAATTTTTTCGTCCATCAGGCGTAAACGCAGTTGTGACACCGCATATTTCTCCTCTACGCTGCGACGAAGCGCCGATTCCTGCTCCAGCTTTTCTTTGAAGGACGACAACTGCGCGGTACGCCGCATCAACACCCATTCAGAGCGCGATGCGCGCGCCGCTTCAGCCAGCACGGACGCCACCAGTATGCCGGTCAAAAAAGCGGTCCAGGGTAAATTGTCCAGCGTGAAAAAAATGGCGGATACCAGCGCGAGTGCTGCACCCAGCAGGGCCGCCGCCACCAGATAAGTCCGAACATTTCGAAAAATTCCGTGATGCATCGTTTACTCCTCACAGGCATTATAGCCATTCTCGGATGATAACCTGCCAGCAACCACCCGGGCGGCGATCAACGTTTTCGCAGCGGATCGAGCAAAGAGGACAAACCGTTATGATCCAACTCCTGCATCAGCGCGAGCAAACTGCCCAGTTCACCGGATGGGAAACCCTCGCGGGCAAACCAGTTAAGGTAATGCCCCGGCAGGTCGGCAATGATACGCCCTTTGTATTTGCCATAGGGCATGACGCGGGTGACCAGAAGTTGCAAGGACTCGGGTTTCACCGCTGTCTGCCCGGCCGGAAGTACGCGGTATTGTCATAGTAAGACTCGGACTCGTTATCCGCCGACCAGCCCGGCACCCCCAGCAGCGGTACCGGCGAGAGTTCGCGCGTCGTGCGGCAGGCCCCTGCCAGATAATCGGCCAGCCTGCGATCTAAATGCGCCCGCTGCTGCTCTGCCGTCCATCTGAAAAATTCCTGCGCAACTGGCAGCAGCAACCCCTGACCGGTCATACCAATATAAGGTTGCAGGGCCTTTTCATACAGGCCATGACCAAAAATATAAAAGCCCATCCGCTCGCGCACCGCCTGGCGACGCTGCCAGAACAATTCACGCCAGCGGAAATTTTGCAGCAAACCGGCCAGTTCCTCGTCGGCACAGGCAACAATCACCCCGGATTCATCGAACAGGGTACTGGTATCGCGCACCGCGCCGCGCTGACTGGTTGACTCGTCTGCTAAGCCACCCTGCGTCAGCGCCTGAAAATGGCGCACGTTGATCGCGGCTTTCGCATTGGGATAGGTCAGCCAAACCAGCGCGTTGAGCAGATCGTGCCAGTTGTCCTGCCGGGTCTGCACTTCGCCTGTCAGATAGCAACGGGGTTCGTATTGCGACTCAAATGCCAGCCGGCCCGCGCCTTGCGCGACAAAGCTAAGTTTGCAGCCGGACGCGACCGAGGGCTGATGTACGGCCAGCATGCGGTTTAAATCCTCAAGAGAGGGAAAACCGTCCGGCGCTAGGGTTGCGATCACCGGATGCAGCGGTGCGAACAGCATCGATTGCAGCAGCGCGTCCCGGCGTGGAAGGTGAGTCATACCGGCCTCAGACACTGATTTTGACGGGCAAATCCAACTGCGTAATGCGGACGGCAAAGGCCTGCATCGCTTCTGCCGGCAGGGCCGACAAACGCTCAGACTCCGCCTGCATGGAAGGACGGGCCAGACCATAGAGCAGCACGCCCTGCAGCGGATAACCCGCCCGCACGATGTCACTGACAAATGCCAGATAATCGGCTTCATCCTGACTTGAAGGCGGTGCGCCATCCATCGCAAACCAGCAGGTTTGCAGCCAGGTGGGGCAACACGACATCGCAGCGATCAGATTCGAACGCACCTGATTCAGACGTGCGTGCGTATCGTTCACCCGCAACATGCCCTCAGCATTCCCTCGATCGAATTTAAACCAGACCTCGCCGTTCATGCCTGCCATCTCGCGCAAGCCCTGTTGCACTTCGGCTCGATGCAGCAGACTGCCGTTGGTGATCAGCACGGTCTTGACAGCAGCCGGCACCGCCAGCTCCCTGCGCACCCGACTGATCAATGAGATGACCTCTGTGAATTCCTGCGCGCTGGTCGGTTCACCGTTACCGGATAACGCAATATCATTGAGGCGCCGCGCCTCGACAGGCACGCGTTTTTGCATGAAGTCGCCGTGCAGCAGTTCGGTTAAAAAGGCGTGCAACTCGCAGCCTAGCAAGTTCAAATCGACCGGTGGAGCCGTACCGCGCGTCAGATCGGGCACCTGACAGTAAACACAGCGCCAGTTGCAGGCGTTATTCGGATTGAGATTGATCCCGACTGACACGCCACCGGCGCGGCGCGAGATCACAGGATAAACGTAGTGCAGCGCAGCGCTGTTTCGGTCGTGATTGACGACATTCAGCACCCCATTCATAGCCGAGGGAATAGTCAAGGTTTATTGAGTGCCAGATAACCTGCCGGATCGACCGGTTTACCCAGCCGGCGCACTTCGAAGTGCAGCTTGACCTGATCGCTGTCGGAATTGCCCATCTCGGCGATTTTTTGACCGCGCGTCACCGATTCGCCTTCCTTGACCAGCAACTGATCGTTGTGCGCATAGGCGCTAAGATAAGTTTTATTATGCTTTACAATCAAAAGCTTACCGTATCCCCTCAAACCGCTTCCGCTGTACACCACTTTACCCGGCGCGCTGGCAAAAACTGACTGGCCAAGCTTACCGGCAATATCGACGCCCTTACGGTTATCCGCTTCGGAAAAGCCTGCGATGATCTTGCCTTGAGCCGGCATGCTCCACTCGAGCGCGTCATCTGCCTCTGCCACCGTTTCAGCCTTACTCTCAGGCTTTGCTTCAGGTTTGGGCTCGGCTTTAGTTTCAGCTTTAGGCTTGGCTTCAGCCCTGGCTGCGCCGCCTTCGGCCTGACTGACCGCGCTCTCACTATAGGGATATTTCACGGCTTTGGGCTGATCTTTAACCAGCGACATTTTGGATTCGACCGCTGCACGTGGCGCGCCTGCAAACAAATTGATCTGCTGCCCCACTTTAATCAAATTCGCATCCTGAATGCCGTTCTGTTCTGCCAACTCGCGCGGATCCAGTCCGTAATTGAACGCGATCGCGTACAGCGTATCGCCTTTTTGCACGACATGCACACGCGGGCGCCAGTCCTTTTCAGTCGCTTTGACAGGCGCTTTAGCCGCTTTAGTAGGTGCTGAGCTGCGCTCGACAACCGGCGCACGCGGGCCGCTGGAGGCGCAACCTGCCAATACACTCAAGACTAACAACCCGACGACGATACGGCTCATGCTTTTCCCATCAAAAGAGGTACAAATTTTACCGGCTCGAGACGAGATTCGCGGAATCCCTGCGCATCGCGCTCAACCAGATACAACCACTGCTCCTGCCGGCCGACCGGCAGCACCATACGTCCGCCCACCGCCAGTTGCTCGCGCAAGGCCGCCAGCATCACGGGAGCGGCGGCGGCCATGATGATGCCATCGAAAGGCGCAGCTTCAGGCAGACCTGCCGAGCCGTCCGCATAGTTCACCTTCACGTTGTCGAGTGCAAGATCGTGCAATTTACTTTTAGCGCGCTGATACAAAGGCTCGATGCGTTCCATGCTGTACACCTCGGGAAACACATGCGCCAGCACAGCCGCCTGATATCCGCAACCAGTACCGATTTCCAGCACTTTTTTGACCGGACGCGTCGTCGAGGCGCGCAGCACTTCTATCATGCGCGCGACGATATAAGGCTGCGAAATCGTCTGTTCATAGTTGATCGGCAAAGAGACGTCGTCATAGGCACGGCTTGCCAGCGCCTCATCGACAAACAGATGTCGCGGCACTTCATACATCGCCGCCAGCACCGCCTCATCCACGATCCCCTGATCACGCAGCCGGTCTATCATGCGTTGCCGGGTTCGTGCTGAGGTCATTCCGATACCGCTATGCCGCATAGTCATGCCAAATCCTGTCCCAGCCAGTTGCGCACGGCATCTATCTGGCTGTATTGAGTAAGATCGATCTGTAAAGGGGTGAGCGATGCACGCTTTAAATTCAGCGCATTGAAATCCGTCCCCTCGCCCGCATCCTGTGCGCGTCCTGCGGGGCCGACCCAGTACACGGTCTCCCCTGACGGACTCTGCGCTTTGATCACGGGTTCTGCCTTGTGACGCTTTCCCAGCCTCGTGACTTCTATCCCCTGCAACAGATCATAGGGCACATCGGGCACATTGACATTGAGCAGCCAGGGTGATGGTTGCGCCTGAGCGCCAAAGCGCAGCACAAGTTCTGAGGCGACGCGCGCCGCCGTCTCGAAATGCACCAGATTGCTTCCCACCAACGAGATGGCAATGGAAGGAATGCCCAGCAGATACCCTTCGGTCGCGGCCGCCACGGTACCCGAATATATCGTATCATCGCCCATATTCGCCCCGGCGTTAATCCCAGATACCACCATATCCGGCTGATAATCGAGCATACCGGTCACCGCCAGATGCACGCAGTCGGTGGGCGTGCCATTGACATAATAATAGCCGCTGGCCGCTTTGCGCAGCTTCAACGGACGGTCCAGCGTCAGCGAATTGCTCGCGCCGCTGCGATCCTGTTCCGGCGCCACCACGACAACCTCGGCGATTTTAGCCAGCTGCTGCGCCAGACACGCCAGTCCCGGTGCGAAATAACCATCGTCATTGCTGATCAGTATACGCATCGGACACCCGGAATTTTAAAAAGACGGCAAGGCTGCATAGTTTGAGTGATTCAGATTTAACTTGCGCATAATAACAAATTGGCACTCAATATTCTAAACTGCCCGCAACATAAATGAAGTGAGTGAGCGCTGAATTTCCCGCAGGCTACCGCCATCTGTGCAGGAAAATCAAAAAGGAGTCAGGCAATAAACCTGACTCCTTAATTTTTTGGTCAGCGTGAGAAGATTCGAACTTCCGACCCCTACCACCCCAAGGTAGTGCGCTACCAGGCTGCGCTACACGCTGAAGCTCGCCATTATAACAGAGCTGCGCACAAAATAAATCTGCTTAAGCACTCAACAGCGCAATGATTTCCTGTATTTCACGTTTCAATGCGACAACATCAACAACCTGCGCCACCGAAAGATCGGCTGCCGGCACCTGAACGGACTCAGGCGCAGCTGCAGAACCGCGCACGCCATCGAGCTTGTTACGCGCACCGCTGATAGTAAACCCCTGCTCGTAGAGCAACTCGCGGATACGGCGTATCAACACCACTTCATGATGCTGGTAATAGCGGCGATTTCCGCTGCGCTTCACGGGATTGAGCTGCGTAAACTCCTGCTCCCAGTAACGCAAAACGTGCGCTTTTACGCCGCACAACTCACTGACTTCACCTATGGTGAAGTAGCGCTTGGCAGGAATGGGAGGCAGCACTGTATTAGAGGTGTGGAGTTCCATGATACGATTTTTCTACCAGCGTCTTTAACTTCTGACTCGGATGAAAGGTCACCACCCGGCGTGCAGAGATTGGAATTTCTTTGCCTGTCTTGGGATTACGCCCGGGACGTTGCGGCTTGTCTCGCAATTGAAAATTGCCAAAACCGGAGAGCTTAACGCTCTCACCTTGCTCCAGCTGCACGCGAATTTCCTCGAAAAAGGTTTCAACCATATCCTTGGCTTCACGTTTATTCAGACCAACCTTAGCAAACAATAAGTCTGCCAGTTCAGCTTTTGTTAGTGTTGTTATCATATTTTTCCCTTACATACGCAATTGCGCACCTTGCTTATTCAATGCGTCCACCAGCAATGCCATGCCGGGTTCTATTTCTGCATCCGTGAGTGTTTTTTGAGTATCTTGTAACGACACGCGGAATGCAAGACTTTTTTTGCCTGCGTCCACACCGGGCCCGCGATATACATCAAATAAAACAACTTCCTGCACATAATCCGCCTTGGCCGCCAGCATCGCATCCGTCAGCGTTTGCGCGCTGACCGACTCATCCACCAGCACCGCCAGATCGCGACGCACCGGCAAAAACTTCGAAATCTCACTCATGCGCGGAACACGGCTCTGCATCAACGCGTTTAACTCGACCTCGAACCAGACCGCTGCCTGCGTCATCTCGCGCTGCCACTTCGGATGCAACTCGCCTATCCAACCAACCAAATTTTCACCGGCAAAAATCTGCGCAGAACGCCCCGGATGCAAGGCCGGATGCAAGGCCGCTGCAAAACGCAACGTCAATGGCGCAAACAACGCCTCGATATCCGCCTTCACATCGTAAAAATCAACTGCTTTGGCGGCAGCGCCCCACTGCTCCGGCTGACATGCACCACAGGCGATACCTGACAGTCGCTGGGTTTGCACATACTGTCCATCAGATTTGGCGAAGCACGCACCGACTTCGAACAGACGCACACGCGACTGACGACGGTTCAAGTTAAAGCGCAAGGCGCCCACTAAGCCGCCAATCAGACTGCTGCGCATCACCGACATATTGCTGGCAATCGGATTTTGCAATGCAACAGGATGGTCGTTACCGCACAACTCGCTCTCAGTCTGCGCTTCTACAAAAGCGTAACTGACGATTTCCTGATAATCGCGTGCGACCAGTACTTGCTGAATGCGACTGAGCGGACGCTGCAATTCGCTATCGGGCAGCATGGTCAGCGCAGCATGAGGCGCCAGCGCGGGAATGGCGTCGTAACCATGCAGACGGGCAACCTCTTCGATCAGATCGGATTCGATCGACAGATCGAAACGGAAACTCGGCGGCGTCACACTAAAACTGTCACCTGACATGACAAATTCAAATTGCAAACGTGTCAGCAATTGAGCAATCTGGCTGCATTCGAACGAAATTCCCAGCACACGCGCCACACGGGAGGTACGCAAGACGATGGCCGCACGAGCCGGCAACTCACCGCGAACTTCGGTAATTTCAGCGACGCTACCGCCGCAAATTTCCAGCAGCAATTGGGTCGCACGCTCCAGCGCCTCGCGGGTTGCCGCAAAATCGACGCCCCGTTCGAAGCGGAATGATGAATCGGTGGCCAGACCAAAGCGGCGCGCACGCCCCGCAATCGCATCGGGGTGGAAAAAGGCGGCTTCCAGAAACACATCCTGTGTCGTCGTCTCAACGCCGCTCCCCGCACCGCCCATGATGCCCGCCAAAGCCAGCACGCGCGCATCGTCTGCGATCACCAGAACGTTTTCATCCAGCACCACGGCCTGATCGTTCAGCAGCATCAGCGCTTCATCTTTGATCGCACGGCGCACGGTAATGCCACCGGACAAGGTCGCGGCATCGAAGGCGTGCATGGGCTGACCTAATTCCATCATCACGTAATTGGTGATATCGACGACCGCGTTAATACAGCGCAACCCGCTGCGCTCAAGACGTCGCTGCATCCATACCGGCGTTACTGCGGCCGCATTCACGCCACGCACAAGTCGCCCGCAATATAACGGACACGATGTTTTGTCTTCAACCGTCACCACAAGCTGATCGCTCAGTGCAACAGCCTGAGCCGCGATCGCAACGGGCGAAAGTTCGCTGCCGGTTAACGCCGCAACCTCACGCGCAATCCCCTTCATACCGGAACAGTCGCTGCGATTAGGCGTGAGTTTAAGGGTAAACAACTGATCGTCCAGATCCAGATACTCGCGCATCAATTGCCCGACAGGTGCATCAGCCGGCAAGACCCACAGCCCGTCGCTCTCAGTCGCTAAGCCCAGCTCAACCGCCGAACAGAGCATTCCAGACGAACTGACACCACGCACCTTCGCCTGCTTGATCTTAAACTCGCCCGGCAGTACCGCGCCGATGCGCGCACAAGGCACTTTTAAACCGACAGCCACATTGGATGCACCGCAGACGATCGTTAACGGTTCGGCCTCACCCACATTCACCTGACACACATTCAGCCGGTCCGCATCAGGGTGTTTCTCAACTGACAAAACCTGAGCAACCACCACGTTATTGAATGCCGGCGCAACAGCCTCCCTCTCCTCGACTTCGAGACCCACCATCGTCAGCAGATGACCCAATTCCTCGCTTGTCAGTTTCGGGTTGACCCAGCTTCTTAACCAATTTTCAGAAAATTTCATCGCGATATACTTAGTTGAACTGTTTTAAGAAGCGCAAATCGCTCTCGTAGAACTGGCGCAGATCGTTGACGCCGTAGCGCAACATCGCCAGGCGTTCCACACCCAGACCGAATGCGAATCCCAGATATTTTTCGCTGTCGATATTCACGTGCTTCAACACATTGGGATGCACCATGCCGCAGCCGCCAATTTCCAGCCAGCCACCGCGCCAGCTCATATCCATCTCGGCAGAGGGTTCGGTAAACGGAAAGAAGGAGGGACGAAAACGCACCTGCAAGTCGTCCTGCTCGAAGAAACGCTGCAAAAAGTCCTGCACCACGCCTTTGAGGTTGGCAAAACTCACATGCTCATCGACCCACAAGCCCTCGACCTGATGAAACATCGGCGAATGCGTAGCATCGGAATCAACGCGATACACGCGCCCCGGCGAGATGATCTTCAGCGGCGGTTGATTTTCTTCCATATACCTCACCTGCACAGGGGAGGTGTGCGTTCTGAGCACGTGCTCAGGATCGATGTAAAACGTATCGTGCATCGCGCGCGCCGGGTGATTCTCCGGGATGTTCAGCGCGGTGAAATTGTAGAAATCGTGTTCGATTTCGGGGCCTGAGGATACGGCAAATCCTAAGCTGTGAAACAGCTGTTCGATGCGCGCCAAGGTGCGCGTGACCGGATGTAAACCACCGCAACCGATGCCGCGTCCGGGCAACGTCACATCCAGCGATTCGGCGGCCAGCTTCGCGTCGAGCTTCGCCTGCGCCAGCGTATCGCGGCGCTGCTGAAGCGCCGCTTCAATCACCTGTTTGACCTGATTGATGCGCGCACCGGCGGCCGGGCGCTCCTCGTTCGAGAGCTTTCCCAATCCTTTGAGCAAGGCGGTTAAAGCACCTTCCTTACCCAGATATTTTGCTTTGACCTGCTCCAATTCAGCCTCATCGCTGATAAGCGCGAACTGATTTAAAGCCTGTTCCTGAATTTGTTGAAGTTGTTCCATAAATGCACCATTACACAACAAAAAAAGGGGGCTCATCGCCCCCCTTTTAATGACGCAGTCCGAATTCGACTGCGAGGCAATACTTATACTGCGAGGCTCGCTTTAGCCTGAACAACGAATTGTTCAAAAGCAGCCTTGTCGAAAATTGCGATATCAGACAGAACCTTACGGTCGATCTGGATATCCGCCTTTTTCAGGCCGTTCATGAATACGCTGTAAGGCATTCCGAATTCACGAGCAGCTGCATTGATACGCGCAATCCACAGTGTACGGAACTGACGCTTTTTCTGACGACGGTCACGGTATGCATATTGACCCGCCTTCATTACCGCTTGCTTAGCTACACGGTATACGTTCTTGCGGCGACCACGGTAACCCTTAGCCTTGGCTAACAGTTTCTTGTGCGTTGCACGGGCTACGACTCCACGTTTTACTCTTGGCATGCTCTACTCCTTACGCGTATGGCAGCATGCGACGAACCGCTGCTGTATTGGTTGAGTGAACTTCCGCAATACCACGCAGTTGACGCTTAGTCTTGGTCGTCTTCGAAGTCAGAATGTGACGTTTGAACGCACATGCGCGCTTGATAGTGCCGCCGGCACGTACTACGAAGCGCTTTTTTGCTCCGCTTTTGCTTTTCATCTTAGGCATAACTACTCCTTGATTTATGGTGGGAGGTGTTTTCCACTGTGGAAAAGCTTGTTAACCCATACACCACTTATTGTTGTGTCGGGATAAACCCGACCTATTTACTACTTACTACTACCTACTTACTGCTTATTTTTTCAGCGCCGCTTTAGGCGACAGCACCATCACCATCTGACGGCCTTCCATTTTCGGAAACTGTTCGACGACTGCGTATTCTTCCAGATCATTTCTGACGCGCTCAATCAAGCGCATACCGATTTCCTGATGGGCCATTTCACGACCGCGGAAACGCAGCGTGATCTTGGTCTTATCGCCATCCAACAGGAATTTGGTCAGATTACGCAACTTAATGTTGTAATCGCCATCATCGGTACCCGGACGAAACTTAATTTCCTTGACCTGAACCTGCTTTTGTTTGAGCTTGGCTTCATGCTGCTTCTTGCTCTCGGCGTATTTAAACTTACCGAAATCCATGATGCGACAAACAGGCGGGTCGGCCATCGGTGAAATTTCCACCAGATCCAGCTCGGCTTCACCTGCCAGACGCAATGCTTCTGCGCTGGACACGATCCCCAGGGGTTCTTTATCTGCTCCAATGAGTCGCACCTGTGGTGCGGTAATCATTTCATTGAGGCGCTGTAATTTATTCTGTGCTATTGGAATGTCTCCGTATGAAAAATTAAACCGTGCTGCCCGATTTGATTTCAGCCTTAAAACGCTCGATTAACGCATCGACCGTCATCTGTCCGAGATCTTCACCACTACGGGTACGCACGGCAATCAGCCTTCCAGACACTTCCTTATCGCCCACAATCAGCTGATAAGGTAATTTCTGCAAGCTATGTTCGCGGATTTTATAGGTAATCTTCTCATTGCGCAAATCCAATTGCACTCTGATGCCGGCACGCGCCAATATTTGGCCGATTTCCTTCGCATATTCCTCCTGCGCCTGAGAGATATTCATCAGCACGGTCTGAACGGGTGAGAGCCACAAAGGGAAGGCGCCTGCGTGATGCTCGATCAGAATTCCGATAAAACGCTCCATCGAACCTAAGATCGCGCGATGCAGCATAACAGGCGGTTTGCGCGTATTGTCCTCGTCGACAAACTCGGCACTCAAACGCACCGGCAGATTAAAGTCCAGCTGTATTGTGCCGCACTGCCACATTCTGTCCAGACTATCCTTCAGGGTAAACTCAACCTTAGGGCCGTAGAACGCACCCTCTCCCGGCTGAATGTCGTATGCCAGTTCGTTCCGCTTCAAAGCCGCAGCCAAACCCGCTTCCGCCTTATCCCAGGTTTCATCAGAACCCACGCGCTTTTCAGGCCGGGTTGAGAGCTTAACGATGACGTTGTCAAAACCGAAATCGCGATAGACCTCGTTGAGCATCACAATGAAATTGGACACTTCAGACTCGACCTGCGCCTCGGTACAGAAGATATGCGCATCGTCCTGAGTAAAACCGCGCACGCGCATCAGACCGTGCAAGGAGCCCGAGGACTCATTACGGTGACAGGAGCCGAATTCGGCCAGACGCAGCGGCAGATCGCGGTAGCTGTGCAGACCGTGATTATAAATCTGCACGTGGCCCGGACAGTTCATCGGTTTCACCGCATAATCCCGATTTTCAGAGGCGGTCGTGAACATATTGTCGCGGTAGTTCTCCCAGTGACCAGACTTTTCCCACAGCGTCTTGTCCATAATCGCCGGTGTGCGTACTTCCTGGTAGTCGTGCTCGCGGAATTTGCCGCGCATGTATTGTTCGATTTCCTGCCACAGCGTCCAGCCTTTAGGATGCCAGAACACCATTCCGGGCATTGTCTCCTGCATATGAAACAGATCCAGCTGACGGCCCAGCTTGCGGTGATCGCGCTTCTCAGCTTCTTCCAGACGATGCAAGTAACTTTCCAGCTCTTCCTTCTTCGCCCAGGCTGTACCGTAAATACGCTGCAGCATTTCATTTTTCGAGTCGCCGCGCCAGTAAGCGCCGGCGAGCTTCATCAGCTTAAACACCTTGAGCTTTCCGGTGGACGGCACGTGCGGCCCGCGGCACAGATCGGTAAATTCGCCCTGCGTGTAGAGCGACACATCCTGATCAGCCGGAATCGATTCGATAATTTCGGCCTTGTAGTTTTCACCGATCCCCTTAAAGTAGGCCACCGCCTCATCGCGGGGTACGACGCTGCGCACAACCTTCAGGTCGCGCTTGACGATCTCAGTCATGCGCTTTTCGATCGCCAGCAAATCTTCCGGAGTGAATGCGCGCTGATACGAAAAATCGTAAAAGAAGCCATTTTCGATCACAGGACCGATGGTCACCTGCGCCTCAGGAAACAATTCTTTCACCGCATGCGCCATCAAATGCGCCATAGAATGTCGAATAATTTCAATGCCAGCCTCATCCTTATCGGTGATGATTGCAAGCTGTGCATCCTTTTCAATCAAAAAAGAGGCATCTACCACATTGCCGTCCACGCGTCCGGCCAGCGTTGCACGCGCCAGCCCCGCTCCGATACTCGCTGCCACATCGGCAACGGTCACCGACTGATCAAAACTGCGCTGTGAACCATCCGGCAAAGTAATAATAGGCATTGAACTTCTTTCAAATAAACGTAAATGACGACCCGCCCCGATTCGGGCAACTGCGAATTGTCCCACAGTCACGCCCTCCCGGGCAAGATAGCGCGATTTGTTTGCGGCGCCACACGCCCTATAGTAAGCTCGGACGCTCATCACTCAAACATCCCTACCCATGCCGGCAAACCGCTTACATATTAAACAAGCGAAAAAACGTAATGCAACCCTTGCCCCCTCTGTTCACAACGAAGCCGCTGTGACAGCTGCACGACACACACAAGACCCGCTCAAAACTGTTGAAGAAACCCCGGATCACACCCCCTATTCTTTTCTGGACAGTTTGCCCGGTATGGCTTGTCAGATACGATTAGACACACAAGGAAAACTGCACCTCCCCTACGTCAGCGAAGGATGCTTCGACCTGCTAGGACTCAGCGCCACCGAGCTAAAACATCACCCCGAACGCCTCATTAAGTACCTGCATGCCGACGATGCAGCCTCGTTTCACCAGAGCATGCAACACTCAGCCCGACACGCCACCCCGTGGAACTGGGAGGGCCGCACCCTCTTGCCACCCGACGGAGAAATCAAGTGGGTTAACCTGCGTGCTAAATACCGGAAAACCGATCTACTCGGCACGCACTGGAAAGGGTTTGTCGTCAATATCACGCAAAACAAACAGGCTGAAATTGAGCTTCTGCATTCAAGACAACAACTGCGCGAACTATCGTCACATATTGAAAACATCAAGGAAGAAGAACGCACACGCATTGCCCGGGAAATTCACGATGAAATAGGCGTGCTGCTGACTGCATTAAAGATGGATCTGGCGTGGATGAGGCAACGTTTCCCGGCCGATGACGGGGCGCTGCAGGAAAAATCACAGGTCATGGCCAACCTGCTCGACACAGCAGGAATAGCCGCCAACAATCTGGTACACAGTTTACGCCCCGGGTCTCTGGATTGCTTTGGCATCGTTGCCGCCATCGAAATCGAAGCCGCCGAATTTACCAAACGCACCACCATCCCCTGCAAAATAATTAAATCAAGCGACAATCTCGATGTATCAGACGAACAATCCATTACGCTGTTCCGGGTATTTCAGGAAACGCTGAACAACATCATGAAACACGCACAAGCCAGACGCGTGCAAGTGAAAATATGTCAATCCGGGACAGATCAAATCGACCAATACGTTGAGCTTATCGTCTCGGACGATGGCTGCGGATTTGATGAGGCGGCGCGCAACAAACCGCGCTCATTTGGCTTACGCGGCATTCAGGAGCGCATCAGACAACTCGACGGGACGCTGTCAATTACCAGCCGCCCCAGCAAAGGAACCAAAATTGCCGTGCGCCTGCCGAAAGACGGACAGAGTTAGCCCGCCACCTCAACTGAGCTTGGGGTACGTCAGTCGATACCACATCTTTTGTGCTGGCGAGAAGTCATACCCCCAACCCTTCAACACTGACCATACCTCGATTCCATACCGGTCACAATCCGCGGGGCGTATACACTGACTGCCCTCTGTGCCGCGCCTGTCCTCATACTCACACTGATACTTGATACAGAACGCCCGCAGGGCATTCTCGGTCTCGCCCAACTCCTCGGCGAAACACGCCTCCCAAGTCGAAAGTTTAGTATCTTCATGCCGTAACGGTTTGGATGTACGGGCAATATCCGCCCCTTTTTCGATCGCAGTGACGCCGATTGCACCAATATCGACCCACCCCTTGGCAAAATAAAATGAAGGCGTTCCCTGACGAACATCATAAAAATAAGCGATATTTTTTTCGCGGTTGAACTCAACCACGTGATGATGGGAAAACTGCATGATGCAGGTATGCACGCCGTGCTTCTCTTCAGTGAGCTTAGCGATCAGCCCTTTTGCCAGATGCCTGAATTTATAAAGCCGCATATTCCCCTGCACATAAGCATCTTTGCCCAGCGCGAAATACATGCCCGTCAAATCTTCGCTATACAGATCCCAAAAATTAAAGCGTCGCGACAACGCTTTATCATCGTTCGACAGCAAACTGAAAAACTCACTGAGCAACTGCCGCTTAAGCCAGTGCGAGAGCATCAAACGAGCCTTGTCGCTGCATAACCATTGCTGCTGCGCCCGCCACGGGTTACCCCAAAGTCCGACGGCATAATCTCTCATCTGCGCATGCACAGGTCTGTCCTTGCACTGCACATAACGCTCGAGCAGCAGCGGAAGTGCGGCACTGGCATACAGAGGATAATCATTCAGCAACAGCAACAGGCTCGCCAGATGATCCTTAAACTCAGCATCCGGCATACGTCCAATGGCGACAAACGGCGACATCACCAGTCGGCGCACAAGCCAGGAACCGCCATCCACACCTAGCCGTTCGCGAATTTCTTCGAGCATTGAGCCATCGCCTTGCAGCAAGGACGACTCAACTGCCTGCCCCGGATTTTCCCCGAGCAAATCAGGATACTTGGCCAGTGCAGCTAGCCAGTCCGGTGTAAAATCCCCAATCACAAACGTTGCCAGATGATCGCTTAAAAAGGCTCTCAATACGTCCCGGCTGACGCCACCGCGCATGCCAGCCGAATCAGGATCATAGGAAAAATAGCTGCTCAGCAGACCGCGATAAAGCTTGCGAAAGGTGCGCCGGCGCGACTTGTAACCATCGACATAACTGAGTAATTGATTGAACGCATCGCGCTCTTCAATCAGACAATATGAATTGAGCCGCTGGGTACAGCCATAACAAATCAACCTCGCCTGACGCAACCCCTTTATATAGTTGTTTTTCTGATAGAAAAGCAAAGCCGCTTCTATCGTCGCCAGAGGCACATCCTCCCGCCGCGATGCGCCTTTAACCCAGTCTTGCATCATCGAAAATTCATGCTGCATCTGCAACGAATCACCCGGACGCAGCCGTGACAGCGAAGTGGTATTTATCGCCAGCAGCTTGCCCTGCAATTTCTCAAGCGCATCCATTTTAGATTCTGCAACTGCCAAAATTCCCGCGGGTAATATCGTTCATGACCGGATGCTCCTCATCCTGACCGAAAAACTCCAGACGTAATTCAATACGACGACTCTCCTCCAGGGATTTTTTGGCCGAATTGAATGAATAACCACCCACCAGAAAATAATCGCGCACGCGTTCCTTTTCCTCTGGCGTCAGCATGAATGTCTGATTAACAGGCGGTGACAGCAGTGCGCACAACACGCGCTGACTGCGCTGCAAACTCAAATTCAGATTCAGTAGGTAATCGCCCCGCTGATCGGCATACCCCTCTGCAATAATGCGCTTGAGCCATTTACGGCCCAGCTGATCCTTGGCCACGACCAGCATTTCGGATACAAAAAGGCTCAGATACTGCGCCTGTTCAGCAGACAAGGTTGAACTGCCGGTATCAAAGCGGGCGCGGTCGCCAAAATCGATCACCGCGCGATTTTTATCGACAAAAATTCCAGGGTATTTTTCAGCCGCCTTGGCAATTTTTCCCAGCAGCTGATCAATTTCCTGCTCACGCTGAATTTTATTGCGATCCGCCGACGAGACCTGATCGGTGACAGCCAATAGCGCGACGCTCATCACCAGCAAAAACATCACCATCAGCGCCGTCATCAGGTCGGCGAATGAAATCCAGAACGGTTTTTCACCCTCTTCCTTGTTGCGTCGCCCCAAAAGCAGGTATTTATTGATCATGACATCGCCGCCTTAAACATTGGTGGCCGCATCGAGCGTACTCTCCAGTTCATGAATTCCCTCACGCAACAGCTTGACTGAGTCTGACAAGGCCTGATGAAACTCACGGTTTGCCTCACCCACAGCGCGCGTCATTCCATCGCTGAATGACTGATGAGCAAGGCCAATCACATCCGATATTCTGGACAAATACTGGTCCGCGTCCATTTGCGCCGCAACCAGCTTGCCTGTGGCCGACTCAATCTTCTCAAACACCTCGCCTGACATAGAAGCATCGCGTCGCACCTGCTCTGCCAGCAATTGCAAGGTCTGCATCTGCGCAATCATCGCATCGCGCGATGTCTTGTAATCGGCAAACAAATCGCCCAAGCCGCTGGCGGCGGTCGACACCGTCTCTGCGGCCTCAAGCAACTGATTGGCCACCGCGGCTGATTTTTCCATCGTTGCGTTCACCAACTGACCAGCACGTGCAAAATCCTGACTCGCCAAATACAGGGTATCCGCGCTGCCGCCCAGCGCCGACAGGGCATCTTTCGTCGTCGCCTGCATCACGGTCACGGCCGATTTCATCTCGGCAACAGCCTCGGTCACACCTTCGACCACCGCCTCGATTTGCCCGCCGAACTGACTGACCATCTGTTTGCCCTGCTGCTCCATCTCAAGCTGGTTCTGACGACTAACATCGGTTACTGAACGCACCTGCGTACCCAAGCCGTCTATCAACGCACCCATACGCACTGACAGTTCGCTCAGTGATTGCTGCAATTGCCCCTTTGATTCGGACTGAGTCTGGCTGGCCGCCTCGCGCATTTGTCCGATAAACTCAGCCAACTTTTCATTCATCAAAGCCTGACGCGATTCTGCCGCAGCGCTCGATCGTCCCAGTTGCTCGGCAATCGCCTCCATGCTGCGCTGGCCTGCAGCCCCCGCTTCCGTCGCCATCGCTTCCAGCCTTGCAACCGTTGCGCTCAGGGCATCAATCGTCTGCTTCTGCAAGCTGTTCATATCATTTGCCTGACCGCCGAACAACTCTTTCATTTGCCGGTTAAAGTTGTCAAACATACCACTTAGCATCGTCTGTAGCGCAGGCTCATCGTGCGTCGCTTTCAGCGCCTGGGCAATTTCAGACAAGGGGCCCTTCAAGCCCACTTCAATGCTACGAGAAATCTGCTCTCCCAATGCCGCAACACCTGCGTTGTTTGCCGCGATTTGCTTTTCACTGAGTTCAGTGAGCATTTCCTTTAGATCGCCCTTGAGCAATGATTGCCCGGCGGAAGCTTCGGAGGCGCGGACGAGGCGCGCAAGATATTCTTCGCCGGCCCCCCCTTCAAACAATCCATCGAGCAATTGAATCAGTTTTTCGACTTTCGCATTCAGGCTCGACACCACTAATTTTTCAACAAAGGTGACGATCATGGCCAGTGTAATGGCGGATGCAGACACCAAAAACGCTTCGGAGACACCGTGTAACAGGCGCGTCAAACTTGCGCGCACCACAACCGGATTTTCGGAAACCACGAACGACTGCATGCCGATCAACAGACCGTAGAAAGTCCCGATGATCCCGACCCCGGTGAACAACCCCGGCAAATGTTTGAAAAAATCCGAGCGCAACGGAATATCCACAACGATATCCGGCCTGAACACCACGCTGGCGGGCAGCGTGGAGCGAAAACGTATCGCCTGCGGCTGCTTCTCATCGAGCTGCTGATGCAACGAATCTGAATACTCATACCACAAATGCTCAAGCACACCCGTTTTCTGAAATATTTTCTCCAGACTGCCATCAGGTTTGCCGTTCAACTCGCGCAGTCTTTTAATGATTCCAGACAAACGCCGCGAAACGATAAAAGCGGGGAGCATGGAAAAAAACACGAATGAAATCAGCAGCACACCGAGTATGGCGGCAAAAATATAAATATGCTGGGGAAGCGCGGTGAATGTCATCATTTTAATTTACAGAAAAACCCGCCTGCCGGGCGCGAGAATTATGACGGAAGTTCTATCATCTGGGTATGCGATTTGCTTAAATTCATACCATTCATTTTCATCAACACCCTTTATAATGGGAAGCTTGATTCAATCGGAATTGCAATAGTGAACACAACCCAACAGGAGAATGCAGTACTGTTTGCCGACGTGAGCGGCAGTACGCGCTTGTATGAGGTTCTCGGGGACGCACGCGCATTCGCAGCCATTGACCGCTGCCTGAGTGTGTTGCGCAGCCTCACACTGGCGCATGCCGGCCGTGTCGTCAAAACGATAGGCGACGAAATTATGGCAGTTTTCCCCGACCCGGTTTCGGCAGCACAGGCCGCCTGCGAAATGCAGATGGTGGTGAGCGCAAAGCCACCGATTGACGGCATTCACGTTTTCATTCGCATCGGCTTTCACTACGGTCCTGTACTGGAGAACGACGGGGATATCTTCGGTGACACAGTCAACATCGCCGCTCGCATGGCAGAAATTGCTCAGGCGCAGCAAATCATCACAACCGGAGCTACCGTCGCGCTGTTTCCGCCCATCATGCGCACCGGCACCCGCACACTCAGCAGCTTATCAATCAAAGGCAAGGCCGATGATATCGAAGTACGCGAGGTTATCTGGCACGAGAGTGAAGATCTGACCATGATGGTCGGCAATACCTACACCACTCAGGATTGCGAACCCGTTTTACAGCTGACCCATCTGCGCGAAGCATTTATCGTCAATGCCACTCAGCCCTCCATCACAATCGGTCGCGATGAGACCGCTGATATCGTCACGAAGAATCGCAGCGCATCTCGTATGCACGCAAAGATTGAGCGACGACGCGACAAGTTTATTCTGGTCGATCTAAGCTCAAACGGAACCTATGTAACCATCAACGGCGAAGGTGAAATTCAGTTACGGCGTGAAGAAATGGTGCTGCGCGAATCAGGCACCATCAGTCTGGGACATCCCTACAAAAAAAATCCCAACGAATTTATCGCATTTTCGATTACAAACGGCCTGTAAGTCATACCTCACTTTGACGAAGGCAACAGACCGAAGATAATTCCAATCAGCATAAACACCAGAAAGATACCGATAATCAACATTTTGATACCTGTTCTCTTCTGTTCCAAAGCTGCCTTTTCCTCCACTTCCAGCCTAAGACGATTGGCCGTTTCTGCCTGCGCCCTCGCCTCTTCCACCTCGCGGTTACGCGCCATCAACTCTGCCGCTGTACGCTCACGCTGAGCCGCCGCAGCCGCCTCGGCTTTATGTTCGGCGGACTCGCGCGCAGACAGCATCTGCTGACGGGCCTGACGTCTGCGCCGCACTTCTTCTTCTAAGCGACGCTTTTCCTCGATTTTCATTTGACGCTCAGCATCGCTGCTAGCCTCCCGACTTAACACGACTCCGGCACGCTTTTCTGCATGCAAAGATAGCGTAGCGGAGAGCGTACGTGCCCGCTCTGCCTGCTCTGCAGCTTCTTTTTCGCGTCTGATCGCGTCTTCCACACGCGACGCTTCCGCTTCGTTTTTAATCTGAGCAATTTTTAATGCCAACAGCGCCTTGGTCTCCGCATCCTGTTTCTGACGGGCTTCAAGTTCGGCCTGTGCCTCGGCGCGCGCTTTTAATTCTGCGGCCTGCGCCTCCTGTCTGGCTCGTAGCGCTGCCTTCTCCAGCATTTCAATGCGCGACATCGCAAGCGTAACGAAACCGCCATCAGCGAACTCCTTTAAGTAATCCCTGAAGTCATCAGGATTTTTACTATGGGAAATACGCTGCCACTCGGCAATATCGGCTTCTCGCCAGGTACCTGTGGAGCGCCCCTCACCCGGCAGTTCCAGCGTCTCATCAGGCGAAAAGACCTCAGATGAGTCTACTGAACGATCCGTCTCCTGCTCAGTCTCAGGCAAGCTCAAAGCCGCCACTTTGAGGGCTTTCAAAAACTTATTTGCACTCTGAAAGCGATCTTCCGCGCGCTTTGCCATTGCTCGACTCACCACGGC
Organism: Gallionellales bacterium GWA2_54_124; assembly: GCA_001801025.1. Lineage (GTDB taxonomy): Bacteria > Pseudomonadota > Gammaproteobacteria > Burkholderiales > Gallionellaceae > Gallionella. The sequence continues at coordinate 286,778 of MGWO01000002.1, read as the reverse complement.
ATCGAGCTGTTTTGTCACAAGCGGGTTGAGCTGGGAGGGTGGCGTCGCATCGCGATGCACCGCCTGATGCATGATCGCGATGACGCTGCCGACGAAGGGACGTTCGCCTGTGAGCATCAGATACAGAATAACACCCGCCGCATACAGATCGGCGCGATGATCAACATCGTGCCCCATAAATTGTTCAGGTGCCATATAAGTAGGCGTTCCCAGCACCACACCCACCTGGGTATGCCCCGATGCATCAATCTTGGCGATACCAAAATCCGCAATTTTGACGTCGCCCTCAGCCGTTATCATGATATTCGCAGGCTTGATGTCGCGATGAACAATACCGTGCGCATGCAAATATTCAAGTGCATCGAGTAATTGCACCACAATGCGCAGTCCGGCGCCTAGCGACATCCGTCTGCCATGATCGAAATAGTCGCTTAATTCCCGACCGCGAACCAGTTCCATGACGATATACGCCATTTCCTCATTTTCGCCATACTCATAAATGGAGATGATTTTCGGGTGAGCCAGACGGCCCGCAGCCCTCGCTTCGCTGCGAAAACGGTTAAAAACATCCTCCGCCTCATCAGCCTGTATACCGGATTTCAGTATCGTTTTAATGGCGACCGTACGCTCAATCAGCGTATCAAAGGCCTCATAAACAATACCCATCGCCCCCCTACCGAGCTCGCCGACGATGCGATATTTACCCAACATTTCTAGATTGTTCATAAATTGAAGCTTAACAGATACGGCCTTACGTAAAGAATATGCGACATAGCCGGTATACGCATAATCCGCAACTCACCGGCGTAAAACCACATAATTAACCTAAATCGTGAAATTATAAATTGTTTTGCAGTAGAATCCTCTAAATACAGTAAACGTGTTTAACATATCGGCTCTCAAGCAGTGTAAATCCAATTACACGAACCTTCCGGCTTAAGGAAAATCAAGATTGAAAGTCTGCCCGCCACACTCAAATCAACAAATGCCTTGTTCAATAACGATATGATCCAGATTCTTGTCGTCGATGATCACGCTTTAATCCGCAAAGGGCTTAAGCAACTGCTGGAGGATACGCCGGACCTGAAAATAACGGGAGAGGCATCCAGCGGAACAGAAGCCATCAGCATGCTGCGCGCAGCACATTTTGATTTAATGCTGCTGGACATCAATCTGCCTGACAAGCACGGCATCGAAGTGCTCAAACAATTTAAATCTGAACAACCTCAGCTCAAAATTATAATTTTAAGCATGTATCCCGAAGACCAGTATGGTGTGCGCGCTCTCAAGGCGGGCGCAATGGGTTACATCAACAAGCAAAGTGCATCTGATGTCCTGATCAAAGCGATTCACCATGTGCTGGGCGGGAAAAAATATATCAGCGAAATACTGGCCGAACAACTGCTGAACAATCTGATCGGCGAATCACAAGAACTGATGCACCAAAATCTGTCGAACCGCGAATACCAAACGCTGTGCCTGATGGCCTCGGGTAAAACATTGAGTGAAATCTCACAGATTATGGCGCTCAGCCCCAAAACGGTCAGCGTCTATCGCAGCCGGATGCTGGCGAAAATGACGTTCACCAACAATGCCGAAGCGATCCACTATGCGATTACCCATCGTTTAGTCGAACTTCAGGATTAGCGAGGCACGATTAATTTACCTTGTCTTTTATCGCAGATATATCAGACAATCACAAACGCCTAATCTACTTATCTAAGATTAATCCATGAATAAGCAAAATCCGTCAGAAGTTGCCCGCGAAACCCTAAAAATGCTGGCTCAACGCAGGCTCATGCCCACCCCTGACAATTATGCAAAAATTTTTACTGAGATCAGCGGCGAGCCCGCCATCGAGGTGAACGGTGCTGCAAAAGTTTTGCGCAATGTCGTCGAACATTTGCTGCAAACCGACAAGGCCGCCGGTACCGGACTCGCCTTGAAAAAAAGGCTGGGCGAAGAAAACTGGGACAAATGCTTCGAGGAAATTGAAAAGGTACTTCCCAAGACACATAAGAGCGATGCACCCGAACAAACCTGGCCGGTTTTAATCCGCGATTTATTGCGACAAATTGACCTGCCGCACAAAGGCCTGACCGTTTCGCGCAAAAAGGAAAGTCTGGAAACCGTATTAGCACGCTTTACATCCGATCCTGACATCCTGTTTGAAAAGTTAGGCAAGCTGATCCGCTCATGGTCGGAATCTGCGATCACTGACAGCCTGATTGAAAATCCAGAATCGAGCGCGGTACATCCTGCGTTGCCACCGGCAACTGCCCAAACGACGGAACCAAAATCCGCGGCTTCAGATCTCTCGTCCATCAAAAATCAGGCAGCAGAAATGCTCGAAAAACTCAAAGAGCTGCTCGCACACGCGCTGGAGGGTACGCTTAGCGCACAACCGGAACTCGCAGAGGAAGTCGGCCTGCTCAGCGCACAAGTTCGCCAGATCAAAACCTGCGACCAGATTGCAGAGCTTGCCAAGGATCTGCGCAGCTTCTGGCTGAAGGTTGAATTGCGCGGCAGTGACAAATCCAGAATCCAGGAAGGTCTGGTGCGCCTGCTGCGTCTTTTGGTTGAAAACGTTGGAGAAATGGTCGAAGACGAGGATTGGCTGCACGGTCAGGTAAACGCACTGCACACCATCATCGAAAATCCGATCGATAAATATGTGATCGCAGATGCCGAGCGCAGTCTGCGCGAAGCCATCATTAAACAAGGACTGCTCAAAAAGAGCCTGATTGATGCGAAATCGACACTCAAGAGCTTAATGACGACCTTTATTGACCGTCTGGGCATCATCACGGTCAGCACCGGCGACTATCATCAGAAGATAGCAGGTTACAGCGAGAAAATCGCGCAATCGAGCAACCTGAATGATCTTGGGCACTTACTCGACGACATCATGCAAGACACCCGGGTAATACAGGCTAGCGCGCTTAAATCGCATGAGGAGTTGCTCGATTCGCGCAAACAGGTCGAAAGCGCGGAAGAAAAAATTTCTAAGCTGGAAAAGGAACTGTCCGAAGTGAGCGAACTGGTTCATCAGGATCAGCTGACCGGTGCATTGAACCGGCGCGGCTTAGATGCGGCCTTTGATCGCGAGAGCCGCCGCGTGGAGCGCAGCCACGAATCGCTGTGCGTTGCGCTGCTGGATATCGACAACTTCAAACGCCTGAACGACACCATGGGTCATCAAGTAGGTGACAAGGCGCTGCTTCATCTGTGCCACGTCATCAAAGAAGCACTGCGCCCCTCTGACTCAGTCGCCCGTTACGGCGGGGAGGAATTCGTGCTGATCCTCCCCGATATCACGCTGGCAGAAGCTGCGTTAACAGTGGAACGCCTGCAAAGGGAACTCACCAAACAGTTCTTCATGCATGAAAACGACCGTATCCTCGTCACCTTCAGTGCAGGGGTCGCGCAATTGGGTACTGATGAATCGCAGGAAGAACTGATTGGGCGTGCGGATAAAGCGATGTATCAGGCCAAACAGACCGGTAAAAATCGCGTCGTGGTTGCCAGCTAAACGACAGCCCCTCCGCTATCAGAGCGTCTGGTCGCCGTATTTTGCGCACCACTCCCGCCATAACAGGCGGTATTCACGCTCGACACAACGCACATAGGCCGCCTGATCTCCGATCACCGAAGACATAAAGCGCCCGCGCAATTGCCCGCGTAATACAGACAACAACTGCAGATCCGCTGCTTTTTTAATCGCAAGTTTTACATATTCGTCCTGTGATTCGGCAATCCAGTCCTGCATCCCCAGTGTCGTCAGAATCGATGCTGACACACGCCCCGTCAATGTCGGCCAGCGTAACGTTACAACCGGCACCCCCATCACCAGACCTTCCAACGTGGTCATACCACCACCATGCGGAAACGTATCGAGTGCGATATCGACACGATTAAAAGCCGCAAGCTGGGCTTCGCGCGATGTCTTTCCAAGCAAGATAATCCGGCTGGGATCGATGCCCGCGCGAATAAAATGCTCGCTTACACGCCCCCTCGTCCCGGCATCATCGAGCGCATGTGTTTTAAGTATCAGCCTGCTGTCCGGCAGCGCCCGCAATATCTCAGCCCATGCAAGATAAGTTTGCCCCGATAGTTTCACTAACCGGTTAAATGAACCAAACGTAATCCCGCCGCCCGACAGTGCAGGCAAGGTATCCGGCGCGGGCATATCGTCTGATACAAACATACTGACCGCACAAGGCAAGTACCTCACACGTTCAGCATACAACGGCACTTCATCCCGGGGAACGAATATCTCGTCAGCGAGGAGTACATCCATCGCCTCCATACCCGTGCCGGCTGCATAACCAAACGCCGTGATCTGAATGGGAGCTGGTTTCCTCGCGAACACCAGCAACCGGTTGCCAGCCGTATGTCCTGAAAGATCTACCAGAATATCAACCTCATCTTGCCGAATCAGATCAGCAACCTCATCGTCCGGCAAACCGGCGATATTCCGCCATAACGTCACACTTTTCTTAAAAGTCTCAGTCAGTTTGTCTTCATTTTTTGAATTCGAATAAGCGATCACCTCAAACTGCTTGCGATCGAAATCAAGCAGCATCGAGGTAAATGCATAGGCGGCAGAATGTGTTCTAAAATCAGCGGAGATATAAGCGACGCGTAACCGTCGCTCAGGACTTGGTATATTTCGATGCAACTCGTACCTTGGCAAATGAGCCGCATGCAAGGCATTCCATAGCCTGCGCTCCTTTTGCAGCGAAGCGGTACTTTCCGCGGACATCAAATCCAGCGTAAAAATCAGATTGCTATGCAGCGTTGCATCGTATGGTCTAAGCTGCAAAGCATGCCTAAGGCTCGCTTCCGCCTCGACACATTTACCCGACTCAAGCCGGGTAGCGGCGAGATTGCAATGCGCTTCTACACAATTTGAATTGATCGACAGTGCCAGCTGAATGTTCTCTTCAGCTTCACCCAGACGCCATTGCTCTTTGAGTATAAATCCTAAGTTGCTGAACGCCTCAGCAAAGCCCGGGTTGATTTCCAGCGCGCGCCGGCAAGCCCCCTCTGCCTCGACGAGCCGCCCTACCCCCTTGAGGGTGATCGATAAATTATTATAGGCATCGGCAAAATCCGGCTTAATCCGTATTGCACGCTGATAACAGTCTTCCGCATCAGATACCCTGCCGAGGGTATGCAGCGTATTGCCTAAATTACCATAGGCCTCTGCAAAATCCGGATTCATCGCCAAAGCTCGTCTAAACGTGGCCTCCGCCTCGACTAAGCGCCCCATATCGTGCAATGCGAGCCCTAAATTATTTATGGCAGCAACATCATCCGGCAACAGCACAGCCGCCTTTTGCATTGCAGTCAGGGCATCAACATATTGCCCACGCTGCCTTAATATCGCTCCCGTCACCAGCCAACCCAAACCATACGACGGAAAATTTTTCGTCATTTCCTGTGCAAGCATCCATGCATCATTCTGCGAAGCGTCAGAAAAATGACGCAGCAAGGCCTTCACTGCCAGATCAGAGGGCTGTGATATATCGGCAGATACACTTGCAACAGGTAAGGCGTCAGGTAAACCGCCGGCTTCATCTACATTCAGATTGCTTTTTTTTTCTGCCAAGCCCACAGGATTAATAACGCACCACTCCCGCCATAACTGGCGGTACTCACGCTCAACATATCGTACATAAGCTGCCTGATCACCGATCACAGACGTCATAAATCGCCCGCGCAGTTGACCACGCAATACTGACAAGGAGGGAATATCCGTGGCTTTTTGAATCGCAAGCTGCACATATTCATCCTCTGAACCTGCAATCCAGTCCGGCATCGCAAGCGTCGTCATGATCGAGGCTGAAATCCGCCCGGCCAGACTCGGCCAGTTCAGCGTTACCACAGGCACGCCCATCATTAAGCCTTCGAGGGCTGACACACCTCCGCCGTGAGGAAAAGGATCCAACGAGATATCGATCTGATTAAACGCAGCCATATGCTCTTCGTGAGGCGACTTCCCCAGCAGGATGATGCGCTCAGCCGCAACACCGGCACGGGTAAAGTACGCCCTCACCTGATCTTGCACCGCCACATCATCGAGCACAGGCGTTTTAAAGATCATCCGGCTATCCGGCACCGCTCGCAATATCTTCGCCCAGGCGCGGTAAGCCGCTTCAGAATTTTTGGCCAGCCGGTTGTATGAGCCGAAAGTAACCCCCTGACCGGATAAGGCCGGCAAGCGACTCACATCCGGTGCGATATCCGGGGAAAAATAACTGATTGCACAGGGCAGATACCTGACCTGCTCTGCGTATAAAGGCGCTTCCTCTGGCGGCACAAAGATTGCATCTGAAAGCAATACATCCATTGCCCGCAGCCCGGTCCCCGATGCATATCCCCAGGCCGTAATCTGTATGGGCGCTGGCTTTCGGGCAAACACGAGCAAACGGTTGCCCGAGGAGTGGCCTGACAAATCAACCAGAATATCGATACCATCTGCGAGGATCATATCGACAACCGCCTCATCCGACATGCCGATAATCTTGCGCCACAACGTCACGTGCTGCTGGAACCGCTGCGTCATCGCATCTTCACGATTCGAATTCGAATAGGCAACGACCTCAAAGGCATCAGGAGAAAATCTCGTCAGCATCGCACCAAACGCATAGGCGGCAGAATGCACTCTGAAGTCAGCGGAAACATACCCTATGCGCAGCCGTTTATCCGGATCACGTTGATTCGAAAAATTCCGCTGCTGATACAAATGCGCCGCGTGCGCAGCATCCCAGTTTTTTCGTTCTTGCTGCTGTATCGCGGCATCACTGCCCACCGCCAGATCCATGGTAAAAATCAGATTGCTGTGTGCCTCGGCGAAATCAGGATCACACTGCAATGCGCGCCTGTAACTGGCCTGCGCCTCCGCCTGACGTCCGACACCCAGCAGGACATTACCCAGATTGCAATGCGCTTCAGCCAGCATAGGGCAGATCAGCAACGCTTGTTTTATGTGCTGCGCCGCGTCAGATGAGCGCCCCAATTCGTGCAGGGTAATCCCCAGATTGCTGTGCGCCTCGGCATAATCGCGCTGGATGCGTATCGCATCAAGGTAACTGGCCTTCGCCTCGTCCGGCCGCCCCAGCGCTCTGAGCGCGATGCCCAAATTATTATGCGCTTCGGCAAAATCAGGTTTCAACCGGATAGCCTCGCGATAACCCGACTCCGCTTCCGTTAAACGGGATTGACTGAGCAGAACGTTCGCCAGATTGTAATGTGCATGAACGAAGTCCGGATTGAACAGCAGTGCCTGCCGGTAGCTGCGTTCAGCCTCATCCAGGCACCCCTGCTCTTTGAACAGTGTCGCAAGATTGTAATGCGCATCGGCATAACCCGGATTGATCTGCAACGCACGGTGATAACAGTCACTCGCCTCTTGCATACGCCCCTCAGCTTTAAGCACGCTGCCCAGATGACTGAAATCGACGGCAGAATCCGGACTGATTTGCAACGCGCGCCGGAAACTGGCTTCCGCCTCAGCCAAATTTCCCTGTTTTTCTAGGATATGCCCAAGCGTACTGTGCGCATCTGCGGCCTCCGGATTAATCTCAAGCGCTCGCCGGCAGCAATTTTCCGCCTCGGGGAGCTCCGCCGAGGCCATCAGCGTATTCGCAAGATTGCTGTAAGCCGCCGCATAACGGGGATTAATCTGTATCGCCCGCCGGTAACAAGCCTCGGCCTCCCTCCCTCGCCCTAATTCCTGAAGGACCACGCCAAGATTGCAATGAGCATCAGCATAAGCCGCATTAAGTGCTATCGCGCTGCGGTAACTAAGTTCTGCCTCCTCTAACCTGTGCGCCTCCTGAAGCACAACACCCAAATTGTAATGCGCCTCGACATCATCAGGCGATATCTCAACGGAGCGCAGCATAGCAGCCAGCGCATCCTCAGTATGCCCCAGCTGTTTTAAAGCGGCGCCCAGCGCCTTCCAGCCAAATTCGTGCGCCGGATAGCGCTCTGTCATCTGCCGTGCCAACCCGGCAGCCTCTGCATAGCGATGCTGACCGAACAGCATCACCAGATGATCGATCTGTGCACGACTCGGATGCGCCGATGTCGCCCCCCCATTATCTGACGGCACGCCTGCCAATTGCTGCGCCAGTGCGTCGACTTCGTCACCTTGCAACCCCTGCTGCATCGCAATGGAGAGCACCTGCTGCGCCTCGTCCCTATTCCCTGACTGCAACAGCGCATCAATATAACTGATCCAGTATTGCGCGCGACCGGGATCAGCTTCCAGTGCGGTCAACAAATAAGACAGCCCGAGAGCCGGTTGCTTCATCTGCACGGCCATGACACCCGCATTGTGATTTGCTTCAGGGTGATGAGGATCAGCCTGCAAAATCGTCAGATAGTAACGTTCGGCGTCCTGATATTCGCCGGCCTGCTGGTACGCCACTGCCCGCTGCAACATCTGTTCTGATGTAGGTTGCATTTAATACGACCAGACTCAAATAAAGTTTATATGACTAACATTTTGGTTAACGACTCTGTCAAGGTAGCGATTGACTTCGTCCATACGGCAGTTAAGCCGGCACTCCTTAATATCGAGTTCATCGCGAACAAAACGGAAGTTTTTGCGGCGCGCCTCGCCTTCCCAGATTTCCTCGAAAGAGGATTCGTTGATATTCCCGTAGTCAAAGCGGGTATCCAGCAGATACGCGCTGCACCCGTACACCGCCCCTGTCGACATAATGTACCCCCAAAAAGCAGGGGTGGCATGACAGCGACGGTAGCGATTCGCTGCGCTTTCATCGTGTTTTTTCATGGTATTTTGGCGATACACCACGCTGAATCGATCGGTGTTGAGCGCTGCCAGCTGAGCGCTCAGCCCGGCATACCCCTGATAACTGATATCCTGATAAATCTGCGTCACGCTCGAGGTGTGCTGCGAATACGGCTTGACGACCAGATAATCTAAACCAATTTCATCGCGGCAAAGACGGGCGAGCGTCTCGACTTCGTCCGCATTTTCAGGCAACAGGACAATTTGCGCCCCTAACACGCAGGAATAACCGTGACGATTTCGCGCCTCGACCAGTCGTTTCAGATTTGCGATCACCAGATCGAAATCGCGCTCCTTCGTACCGTGAATACGCGCGTAAGTCTGCGCAGTACCCGCATTGAAAGAGGCTTTGATCCAGGACATCAACGGCAACGCGTTTTCGACGAACGCATCCGACAGCACAGAGGCATTGGTCGTCATCGCGGTATCGATACCGGCCGCATGTGCCGCTATCACCATTTTGTCGATGTCCTTGTGCAGCATGGGCTCACCCTCTCCGGCAAACATCACGCTCTTAACCCCCCGCGCGCCCATCTGTGCAAGCGTCCGTTCAATCGCCGGCAGCGACAGCCGAACCGGTTTATAACCTATGTAATCGACCGCACAAAACGTACAGCGGTGATTACAGGCGCCGACAGGAGAAATTTCAACATAAAGCGGATAAACCGTTTTCATCTTCTCCCAGTCGTCTCCGGCATCGAGAAACTGCGCCACCCGCGCGGGATGATAAATGAGCTTGTGACTGTCAATAGCGTAACGATCAGACATAACATATTCCTTCAAAAGGCGGCAAAACCATCCCTAGCGGGAAAATCTGCGCAGTAATTTGGTACGAATTCAGGATTTTTCCAGCAGCCCGGCAACCGCTTTTGCGACACTGTCGACCGTGATATGTGCAATACAAGGATCTCCCCGATGACAGACTGTTTCCATACAGGGGATACAGTCCCAATCAAGCGGCGGTGCGATTTTAATCAGCGACTCGCCTGCGACCTCGGTGGCGATGGTAGGGCCAAAAAGTGCAACGACCGGTTTGCCGAGCGCAAGCGCGATATGCAACCCCAGAGAATCGTTGGTGACCAGCACACGGCAACTCGCAATCCACTCAATATAATCATTGATGTCGTTATCACCCTGCTGCCAGCACACAGAATAACGCTGCGACAACATCTCGTTCAGTTGTTGCCAGTGCGCCTCAGGCCAGCGTTTGAGCGGAAATTTTTTTCCGATCAGGTGATTCATGCCAACGTCATAGTGAATTTCAGATTTAGGCTGGTAACCCAGCAGATACGGCTGACCAGTATATTTATGCCCCAGCATCTCGTAGAGTATCTCCGACCAGGATTTTGCTTTTTTTCGTTTGGCCGTTGAATCGTTAGTAAAGCTCAACGCCTCATCGGAGTGATCATAGGCGACCGCAGCGTGAGACTGCGGATCAAGCCGGAATCCAAACCGACGCCATGCCGGAATACGGTCAGACACCGCACAGATTCCCGGCTCCTTCTCGAAATTCACAACGATGTCGAACCACTCTGAAAGCAACAAATGCGGCGTAAAGGGATTCACCGCCAGCAGGCGGTGGATATGCGTGTTGCCTTTGAGGAGCGGAATGCCCCTTTTATCGACCAGCCAAGTCACATGATACTGATCGGACGGAAACAGATGCAGTATCACGGTGGTGCGCAGAATGTCGCCCAGACTTACGATGCCGCTCTCGTCAGGATCCAGCGTCTCGCTATAACCCGGCTTGATAATCAGGACACGCTTACGCTTTTCGTCCGGTATATGAGGTGTATTGTGCATGGTTTTAACCGGCAATAGGTTTGAGGAATGGCCGCGCCTGCTCCAGATTGTCGATTTTATCAAACAGACTCGCGGGCATCTGAATATTGCGAATCTTAACTGACGTGTGAGCAACGCCCTGATCATAGTAGCTCTGGAAACGGTTATTCTTGATCTTGGTATCGCAACCGATACAGCGGCCGTAATCGTGGCAAGTGCGGAAAACTTCAAGTGCTGCCATCGAAAACTCAGGATCCAGCATATGACCTATCGGCACCTGCTTTTGTCCTGCAAAAATGGCAGCTCCCAGTTCGGTGAAACGAAAATCTTGAGCCTCCAGCGCAGCAAAAGCCTTGAGCGGCCCCCCTTCAACCCAGCTCTGATACAGGTAATAGTGACATCCCCAGACAAAGCCTAACGGGTCAAGCAGCAATTCGGTCGTGTGACATTCGCAGGACAGCGTATGAGGATGAATCCCTGACGCAATCAGATCGGTCGAAAAGGGATACAGATAATGCCCGTGCAACTTCCCTTCGTCGACACCTAAAAACTCCTTGGTCTCGAAAGGCACGCGCCCTCTATAGACTGCCTCCATTTCGGCCGTCACCCGGTTTTGCGGGTGCGCTACCATGTAAATACCCACATCGCTGTCAGCCTTGTTGGGCGAAACCCTAAACCCGTGCTCACTCAAAGCCGCGCAACGCTCAACCAGCTCTTCAATACCTCTGCCCTGCCAGGTGCGATTCATCTCTTCCGCATGATAGCTGATGCGAATCGATGGATAGGGCGCATCGCGCTGCAGTTTGGCCTGCTGCCCGTTCAAATTGGCGGCGAACACTTCCGGCTTCAAGGCGAAGTTGGTCAGTAAATCGTAGTAGTGCGGCGTCTCGGACAATACCAGCCCCAAGCCTTTACCCTTCCAGTACAACATCGGCTCTCCACCTTGCAGCGTAATGGGCAGGTCAACACGGAAAGGAATCCGGTTCAGGGCCAATACCCATTCGTCAGGCGTTAAACTGTTGCGCAACGTTTTGGCCTGCGACTTAATCGGAAACAGGATGGTTCGCTGTCCGCTTTGCTCCGGGTCGTTAATGCAATAACTGCAGCTCAAATTACATTCAAGCGTCAGAAACACACCGACATAGTTCAACTCTTCAGGCAATTCCAGCTGCGACAATGTCACGATACGGCCTCCTTCTTTTGTTCAATCGCTGCGTTATCTTCGCAGCTTTGAAATTGTCTGAACATACGGTTCATTTTATTATTCTGGATAAATCGTCCAAGCCCCGATACGGAGGTGCCGTATATTCTAGAGGCTTTTTTGATCGCAGCAGACTGTTTCTCGTCATGAAAAAACACCAACTGTGAGGGCGCGAGATTCAACTGCTGCGGATCGACTCTGAAATGCGCCTGCGCAATCTGCCTGAAATCGAAATTAAACTGTTCACGCACAGTCTGCCCGACGTCGATGACATTATCCTTCCGGCATAAAATGAATTTTTGCAGATCCGCCAGATAAAGTGACAACGTGTCATCCCGGCGCTTTACGGAAGCCAGGAATATCGTCGCCATTTCAAAAATGAACTGCGTCGTTTGTCTGAAATTCAGGTAGCACAACGCCTTGTGATCGAGTATCTCATTGTTGCCCAGCTCACCGCTCACATGCTTTTCCAGTATGCCTGCACCCGTAATGTAAGCTTCGATTTCCTGCTTTTCGACGAACAGGTCTTTACAGGTATCGTGGACGAAACTATCAAATATTTTGGCCATCCGGTCGGGAAATCCGCTGCGTTTTTCTTTGATAAACAACAGAAAATCGAATAATTCAAAACCGTAAATTTTAATCAGTTCAAACAACTCGACATACCAGTCGTTGTTAACAAACAGTTCGATAATGAAATCCATCACGCGGCACTCGACATAGTCCTCGAAACTCAAGGTGCTGTTGGCAACGACGATTTCCTCTATTTCAGCTACTCTCAATTCTGTACCAAAAAACCGGTAGACACCGGCACAGTTAGGCATGACCCGCCAGCGAGTCTGCATCTGATAAATTTCACGACTAGCCTGACTGTTCATCGTCGAACCGGTCAGCAGCATCAGCTGATACATCCTGATATTGGTCATTCCAAGTTCCACACCTTCCCGCAACGACTGATAGTGCTTGGCCATTGAATCGCCCGGCAGCGCTAAGATCAGCTCGGTAAAATCAACCGCTTCTCGCAAACCGACTTCTTCGGCCGCCAGAATCAATTTAGGTGTCTGAATATTTTTGCGTTTGATATTTTTCAGCACATCGACATCCGTCGACTGCAGACTCAGACCGATATGCAAACTGCCGTCGAGAATCTTGACGGCCTGCATGATATTTTCCGGACGGCTTTTGCCAAGCGCCGTACCGACACTCAAGGGATAACCTGTCGATTTTTTTTGCCTTGCGATGATTTCAGCAGTCTCGATATCCTCGTTGTACATTCCGAAATTCAGATCGGCCAGTATCAGCGTATCGCTGTGCTGTACTTTTTGTGCAATATAAGCGATTGATTCTTCAATATTGTCGTGAGACTTCCTGAATATTTTCGATTTTTCACTGATACCATCGGTGCAAAACGTACACGAAAACGGGCATCCTCGCGTCGTCTCATAGAGCGGAATCAGTGGCAACTCAAAAAACTTATCCATCAAACCATCGGTATAGGGACAGGGAAACTGATCCAGTTCAACCGTACGCGTCCACTCACCCGAAATCACCTCCCCTGCACTGAGGTATGAGCAATTGATCAGCGGCAACCGCGCAGCTTTAATCGCTGCCACCTCGAAGTTATGAGCGATCATCTCACGGAACAAATTGGCCAGCGCGGTTTCACCCTCGCCGAAAACATAAAAATCGATGCAGTCATTTTCGGTCAGAAACGCCTGCCTCTCGTCTTCCTTTAAAGGGAAATTCGGACCGCCGAAAATGACGATCAGCTGCGGATTGATCTTTTTAACCAGACGCGCAAATGCAACGGTCAGCCTCAAATTCCAGGCGTAATTAGACAAACACAGGATGTCCGGGCACGTCTTTACAACCGCCGCCTCAAGGTCTTCGGGCAACTTATACAAGCTGACATCAATACTATCGGGAAACTCCCTTTTGATATAGGAAGCGACCAGCGCAGCCCCCAAGGGCATACACTTTGCATGGATGCCTTGCGCGGTATGAGTCAAATCAGCAAAGTAAGTGGTCTTCATATCGGGTAACACATTAGAAATTGTAAATCACAGATGCCTTATCGGCACGACTAGAGTGAACCTTGAGCTGTCAGGTCGGCAATGCAATCAGCCAGTTTCTGCGGTGAAATTTGTGCCATCGCTTCGGTCTGACTCATGCCAAGCGACGGGTATCTCGGCGCATACGGCAGGTGCGCGGATAAGTCCCGTGATGTCGATGGACAAATCAATGAAGACGAAAGCCCCCATTTGGTCGCAAGCAGCGTGGCGAAATTTGCATAACTCACATCGGACTTACCTGAAAGATGAAATAGGCCGCATTGCTCCAGCAAGGCAATTTTAATCAGACCGGCGACCACGTAACGAAGCGATACCGGACTCAACCGCAAATCAGACAGTGGTTTTATGATTTCGCCGCGCAACAGGGCGTGACGCCACCCCACAAGCAGCGGCATTGCGGACGAAATGACTTTGGACAAACGGATAATCTTGACGCGGCCTCCCTGCTGCAGACTTTCAGTTAAAGCACGTTCGACCCGATACTTTTGCATACCGTAGCGGGTACCCGGTCCTGCGACAGACGCTTCTGAAGGATAAGGCTGCTGTCCGTCAAAAACGGCGGCGGTAGAAATAAACACCACCGTACAGCACGCAGCCAGCAGGCGCTCACATAAGCACATCGTGTTGGTCACATTAACCTGCTCGCTGAGCTCACAATTCAACTCGATTTCCGCATACCGAGACCATCCGGCGCAGATATACGCAATGTCATATCCCGAGACATCAAGCGATGAAATCGTATCCCTATCCTGTAAATCCAGAAAGACATCCGCACCTAGTCGTCGTGACGTACAGGTCACAATCCCTCCCTGCAGCCGGATAGCCTCGTTCAGCGCGACACCAATCAGCCCGTCTCCACCTACAATCAAAAAACGACGTCCGCTCATATTCGTTCCCGACCAAAGGATGCACTATACGTGCCGCACATGTTCATCCGACAAGGTGGCACATTACCCCCGTGCATCAAAACGAGCCGGCGTCACATCGGCGATCAAAGAGAGATAGACGGTTTCACGACCAAAGAGCCGGCTAAAGGGACTGTCGGTAGCCACTTTTTGCAAGTCACGCTCTTCATCTGACAACAGTTTTAGACCGGCCTCAAGCCCTGCTTTGACCTGCTCCGGAAAATCCTTGAGCTGCCTGATAATATTCGTCAAGCAGGCTATCACCTCGGAAAAGCACTCAGTTAAATTCACGCCCGCCAGCGCTGCTGACTCATAGTCACGCACCGCATCGAGGAACACCAGACAGGATGTTTCAATAGCACAATTTAACTCGACATCGGGCTGAGAAAATTCCAGCTGATAATCAAAAAAATTGTGCAGTTCGGCCTGATAAGCGCCTATCATATGCCGGTTGAATTCCCGCCCCTCACCAAACAGCGCCTTGAACCAGCGCCAGTCGGTGGAAAACGACGGGTTAGTGCCCAGCGCATTGAGTCCATTTCCCACTTCCTGCAACACATCCGGTATCGTCAGACAGATATCGAAATACGCCGGGTTCATCATGTTGTCCTGCACCCAGTCGGTCGCCGAACGTGTCATCGCGCTCATGGTCGCCAGATGCGGCGCAAACATCGTCACCAGCTGTTCAGTACGGTCCGCAAATGGCAGGCGCGGATCGCAATACCTGACCGACAGTGCGCGCCGGATCAGATTCGGCAAAAAACCGGTTGGCGTGAGCGTCGTCACCACCATCACGCCTTGAGGCGCAAGAAAACCAGCCAGTTTTCGCAACAAAGCACGCTCATGCGGCACCCGCCCCAGCCAGTTTTCACACAGCACGATATCGAACGGGTGTTCGGGCATGTAATCCTGCAGCGTCATTTCAACCAGCAAGGGTTTGGTATGCGGCACCTTTGTGTTCGCATACAGCTCGCGAATCTCGCGTATCGCGGTGGGATTGGGTTCGACCAGCGTCAGTGATTCCGGCATTAACGAAGCGACATACAGGCTGTTCTGACCCGAGCCGACAGCGACCTCAAGCACCCGCGCACCCCGACAAGACAGTGGGATCACCCCTAAACTGCGGTACAACGAGGCGCGTCGCTCGAAGTGCTGCTGCGTATCACCGACAACATAGTGCACTGGCGAAATGCCGTGGGCATCATAAAATTCAAGATGGGTCTTAGGCATCATTATTCCTGTTATTCATTACTTTAACGCGGGGGGCGCCCATCTGTGATCTTCCAGATCCGGATTGAAAATGCTGGCGGCAAGGCGCGCTAGTGACGCCGATTCATGCAATGATAAACCGCCATCCACGCCTAAAATTTGCCCGGTGACAAAGGACGCCTGATCGCTGCTCAGGAACAGCGCCGCATTCGCAATATCGACCGGACGCCCCATTCTGCCAAGCGGCGTGACACGATTAAACAGTGTCACCAGCTCCGGATTTTGATCATAAAATGCTTGCGCGCGCGGCTTAATGACAATCGCAGGTTTAATGCCATTTACCCGAATGCCATGACTGCCCAGCGCAACAGCGTAGTAACGCACCATTTGCGATAAGCCTGCCTTAACGGCATGATAGGCGGCCGATTGTTCCATAACGACACTGCTGTCGGCAGGTGAGCTGACAATCACAACCGAACGATCCTGATCTGTTACCGGTTGAAGCTTGAACTGCTCGATGATCTGACTGGTCGCGCACAGACTGACCGCATATTCACCGTCCCACGGGTTCTCAGCACCGCCGCGGTAACGCTGAAAGAAACAAATTCTTGTTACAGGACCTGCGTCATCAACGATACGTTGAAACAGGGCCGGGATGGCCGCCAGATCATTCAGATCGAATGAAAACACCGAGGCGTATTCGCCCAGTGCCAGAAGTTCCTGATTGTCCGCACCATTCCGGCTGATCAGACTAACCCGCTCCCCGCGGGCAATAAAGGCACGGGCAGCCTCCGTTGCCAAAGGAGACGTCGCACCTACGATAATCACATGTTCGTTTGCCATCACGAAGTGATCTGAAGTTCAGGCAGCGGAATGATCCACTGCGTCCCGTTCATCAAGGGATGCTTTGCCATGATGCTGTACCTGTGCTGCCAGCCTAGCATAATCACGTAATCCGGCTGATCCGCTATGAGTTTATCGGCTGCAAAAACCGGCAGGTGAAAACCGGGAGAATATCGCCCCTGCTTGACCGGGTTATCGTCGACCAGATAATCGATAAACGGCGCAAGGCCAAAATGGCAGATCAGCGTCGTGGTACTGTGGGAAGCGCCAAATCCTGCAATTTTTTTGCCGGCAGCTTTAAATTCCTCAAGAAGGCTCAGTAACTGACGCTTCGCATCAGCAATCTCGCATGCGAATTTCCGGTAGGTTTCTGCATCCCGCATCCCGCTGGCACGCTCTTCTTCGATCAGTTCACTGACACTCGGATCGACCGGTCTGTGAGCCGATTTGAGCTGCGCGACCAGCCGGATCGATCCGCCCTTAGGCGCTGTCTTCTGGGCATGAATCAATTCAAGGCCCGCGGCGGCAAAAAGCTGCTGCAGCACCTCGACCGTAAAATAGGAAAAATGCTCGTGATAGATGTAATCGAACATCCTGATCTTCATCTGTTCGGGGTGGTAGCCCGTTTCGACGACAAAAATGCCATCGGGCGCCAAGAGTTTGGCAACCGAACGGGTAAATCCGGTCACATCGTCGATATTGGCATACATGTAATTTGCCGTGACAACGCGGGCATGGCCGTACTTTTCGGTAATGCCGGCCGCAACCTCAGCAGTGAAAAAATAGTTGATCGTCTCAAGACCGGCCTGATTAGCCAGCCCGGCAATACTACCGGCCGGCTCAACGCCGACCACCTGCATGCCCTGCCGCTTAAAAGATGCCAGCATAGAGCCATCGTTACTGCCCAGATCGACAACCAGCGCAGAGGCCGGCACCCCCCAATCGTTAATTATTTTCTGCGCATACTGATCGTAATGGTTTCTGAGCCCGACTGTCAGGCTGCTCACGTAAACGTAATCGGTATAACTTGCCTCAGGACTGACGATATGCGGCAGATGCAGATAACCGCAATCCTCGCATAACGCCAGTTCAAGCGGGAAAAAGGGCTGTTCGAGCGGGGCGACGACAAACTGATCTTCCATCGGCGTGTCGGCAAGCCGAAAAACCGTTGCAATCCGATTGCCGCCACATAAACGGCAGTGTGTATCGTGCCTGATCAACTGATCGTTCATCGTTATCCTTCCTTACTTTGAATTAACGCATCAATCCGTGCTCTGAATTCTGCCGGCGCATCCTCCACTGGCGCCCACGCGGGAAACACCGTGTTATCGCGGATAAACGGGCCTTCGATCACCTCGTTGAACACCAGAAATTCCGTGCGAATCAACAGGCAGTGATAAACAGAACTGGACAGACGCTGATAAAAAATCTTGCCCGTACCGGGCGCACCCATCTGTATGATCTGCCGCAATGTGCCGTCTTCATCAAACAGCACCACATCCACTTCGCCCTCGAGAATCAACATCGATTCGGCTTTGTCCAGATGCTTATGCGGCCGGACATAACATTCCCGCGCATGCACGATAAACATTTCATGCAAGCGATCATCAGGCGAACGATGCGCGCACAGCCTGATCCGCCGGCGCGGATTCAACGATGCCCGCCGCTTCAGTTCATCCAGATCCTGCGCGCTCACCAGCACCAGATCATCTTCCGGATACAGCACTTCATCGTTCTCTTTACGGACTTTTATCATCACCTTAACTCCAAATCCAGCGCACTGCCGGGGAAAATCGACGCGAATATCCCGCCCTGATCGACAAACTTCTGATGTTTAGCGATCACACCTGCCTGATTAAGCGGATTTAACCCCAGCAGACAGACACCAATCCTGCCCGAATTCAACACTTCGGAACCTGCGATGTGCAATCCGCCGACAGGCATCTGCAAACCTTTTTTATTGGGATTGTCATCGATCACACAACACATAAGAGATGATGCCTGCATCAGCGACAAAAAAGCACAGGACAGGTGACCTGCACCGAACAGTGCGATCTCTCCTCGAGTAAATCGCCAATATTCGAGTTTATTGTGTACCGCGATAGTACGTGCTTGAATTTTCTGCGCAAAATGCCGTGCTCGCTCGATTTCAGCTGCAACAGCAACCGAATCATCTGAATGAGCAGGTTCACGCCCCTCCTGAACGATCGCCACCAGTGAATTTTCCAGCACATAAGGCACCGAAGCATAGTCCACAACCGTAAATCCGGCATCGAGCAGCACCCGCCTGAAGGTATAACGTGTAAAGTAATACTGGTGCTCCTCCCAAACGGTCGTGCAGTCGCCCATCGTCAGCACCCGTTCGCAATCGGGCACTTCCCAGACGATATAGCCGCCGGGCTTCACCATCACTCTGATGGCATCGATAAAAGCGTGCAGATCATGTGCATGCTCGGCGACATGCCGCACAATCATCACGTCACACCGCCCGCGCCTCGCCGCGATGGCGAGCGCACGCGCGGTGGTTAACTCTCGCTGATAAGTCTCAACGTTTGCACAGGGGTCGGTGACCGCCAGATCCTCGGCCGGATCAATACGCCAGGTATTTGCATATCCCAGCCGCTCCAGACGACGCAGCATCGAATCATCCTTGAAACTGTAAGCGCCGAAGACCGAATCCGGTGAAATTTCCGGCAACGCAACCAGCTGACGTGCCAGATCATCCAGATGATCCTCGGGCTCAAAACAGGTCAGCCAATCGTAGCGCGGCTTCAGCGCCTCGACAGGGAAAGGCGTCCCCAGATGAATCAGGCCGGTGTCGGCATCGATGCGCAATTGCAGCGAAAAATCCGGCACAACATCAACGCTGCCCGGAGGTAAAAAACGGTTGGAAACAGGCTGAAGACCAAAATCGATCAGCAATTCGCCGAATAACGGTTCAGCCCTCATACACGCGTCTCTAGCATGGCGGCAACGCCTGTTTCCAGCGAAGTAAACCTAAAATCATCAGGCAGCAACGCTCGTATCTTTTGATTATCGAATGCATTGTCGGCCTTTTGCTTGCTGCGCGGACGTAAATTCACCGCAAGCGCCGGCACATTTTTTTTCAGGATGGCGATCACATCGGCAAAGCAATACGGCGTACCGCCAACCACATTGAGCTCGCCCGTAAAGGGGTGATCCACCAGATGCTCGATCAGGCGGCACAGGTCATCGATGTAGATAAATTCTCGTAACTCTGTGCCATCGCCCCACAGGGTCACAGGCTGTGACTCAATCGCAGCAGCGACAAACCCGGCAGGGCCGTAAGTTTTTCCGGAATCCCCGGGCCCGTAAATCAGCGGCGGTCTCAGACAAACCAGTGAAATTTTGTCTGCACAGACTTTTTTTAACAGGCATTCGGCGGTGTATTTGTTGATTCCGTAATAGGAAGTCGGATTCACCGGCGTCTGCTCGCTAATGCACTTGTTTTCAGTTTCCTCTCCATAGACGGCGGAAGAACTCATGAAAATCACCCGCCCGACAGGATACAAGGCCAACAGGTGACAGACATTCTCGACGATAGCCATGTTCTGCCGGAATACCTCCAGCGTATCGCCGAACTGCCGCTTGACGGCCGCAGCCAGCACCAGCGTCGCATCGGGCGTCATGTAGGGCGCCAGCTGCAATACCTGTTCCTGATCGGTCAGATCGATTTCGGGCAAAGAGCGTCCGATCACCTCCCAACGACCCGATACGGACAGCATCCCCTCAAGACGCGAGCCGATAAACCCTGAATGCCCCAGTATGATTATTTTTTTTGGCATCGAAGAACCGCTCATTCGAAATAGATAAACTCGTAATCGCCGCGATAACCGAACTCGCCGTATAGCCAGACCCACTCATCGAAATCGAACAGCAATTCCGCAGTCAGCGCCCAGCACTCCAGATTGAACAGCTCCTGCTCGTTGCGGTAACTCTCAACCATCACATAAGCATTTTTACCGACACGCTCAACTTCAGTCAGTGCAGCTTTCAAATCGAACAGCTGCAGGTTGTGCAGCGTACCCAGCGAAATCACCAGATCGAACTGCTGATCCGCAAATGGATAAGGCTGCTGCGCCTGATGCAAGAACAGATGAGGTTTCACCTCAACGCTCGCGCATTCGATGCCATAAGATGACACATCAAAACCGCAGATTTTGAGTTCCGGCTCTAACAAAAGCATCTCGTGCAACAAAAATCCCTTGCCGCAGCCCACGTCCAGCACCGATGACCCCGGCCCCAGACCGTAGGTTTTAATCAAGGCTTGGGCGACCGACTTCCAGCGCCCGGGCATATATTTATAACCGCCATAGCCGTAGCGCCGGTCGCCGTCCCAATAGTCTTGTCCGTACTGTTTGGCAATCTTCATGCAGGCGACCTTGTCGTCTGTCATCCGCGCCAGATAGTCACGGCGCGTCAGCTGGTGCAGCGGCGTGACGATATTGAGCAGGCGGCCCGTTGGGGTTTTAACGTGTGACATCAAACAAAAGCGCCGTGGTCAGGATCAATCGAGAGCAGATCGGCGATCGCCAGATTCTTGCCGTGCGAGACGCAGTGATGCGTACACTCTTTGGACGGATTAAGTTCAAAGATACGGCGACGGTTTTCTTCGGAAAACCAGAAGTCGCGAAAACTGCGTTCGGCAATCGAACCTAAGGTGCCCGACACGGTGAACGCCTTGTCCTGACATGTGTACACCTTACAGTCGGCGCCGATCACCGTCAGAAACATCAAATAAGGGCAGGTTTCGTAAGCCTTCTCGAAACGATCGTCAAGATCGTGATAATGATTGATGACAGAGAATTTGTCGTCCGCCAGCGTGCGGGCTCGCTCGATTTGTTCGGTCACCACCTCCCTGATCCGCGCGTGATAGACATTGTTCTGCTCACCGGAATTGCTCACCACCACGCCGGAAAACTTCACATGATTCACGCCGGCATTTTTGAGCAGCAGGCAGGCGTCATATAAATGGGTGCAGTTGGTTTCATCGACAATGAAGCTCACCCCCAGCACGCATTTTGATCCGCGCGCCGAAAAACGGCTAAGGTTCTCCAGCAACTGGGTGAACTCCCCTTCCTTAATGCCGCGCGATTTTGCGAAACTCGCATCATCCCACGCATCGGTGGACACCCGCACCCAGGTGCCGTACTCGGCAAATGCATCGGCGACCCGCCCCTTCAAGTTTGAGCCGTTGGTCAGCGTTGCCACCCGCACCCCGCCTTCGGCCAGTCGCTTGACGACCTCGGGCAACGGTTTGTAGAGCAGCGGCTCCCCCCCTCCTGAAAACGTGACGGCTTTAACGCCCATCGCGATCACGTCTTCGACGATCTCAAACATCTTAGCCTTGGGGATCGTATCTTTGTAGTCGATATCCTCGCCCAACTGCAGATTGCTGACGCGGTACGCGCAGTACCAGCAGTCGTGATTGCAGTGATTCATCGGCTTGATACGAATATGGACGGGGGCGACAACACGCTGATCGTGCAGCGCCGCAATATGATCGGCATAACGCAAAAACTTCAGATTGCTGTATAGCTGGCTCACCGGCGAGCTCCTTCAATAATTGCATTAAATAACTGCGCAGTGGTGTCTGCGATCTGAGCCGGCATCAGTCCGCTCGCTTCGAGCACATCGTTCTGACTACCGTAAATACTGGCAAATTCATCCGACAACCCCAATCGTTTAACCGGCGGCAGGGTGAGCAACCGATCACTCAGGGCCTCAAGAATCGCAGAACCGAAGCCGCCGATGAGCGAGTGCTCCTCGACTGTCACCACCGCACAGGCCTCTTTTGCATGTTCGAGCAACGCATCGACATCAAGCGGTTTGACGGTATGAAAATGCAGCACCGTGCTGTCTATCCCGAGCGCTGCCAGACTATCGGCCGCCGCCAGCGCATGGGTCGTCATCACCCCGGTGGTGGCGAACAGTATGTGACCTGACTTCATGGCACGACGCCGCACGATCGCTTTGCCGATCGCAAAGCCGTCATCCTCGCAACTAATCACTTTATCGCCGCCTTTAGCCAGACGAATATAGATCGGATCCGGCCAGTCGAGGGATGCTTCCATCAAACGGCGCATCTCGTTCGCATCGCTGACCGCGACCACTGTCATATTGGGCAGCACCCGCATCAGCGCGAAATCATCGACCGCCAGATGGGTAGGACCGAGCGGCGCATACACCACGCCCCCGCCGTTACCGATCAGACGCACCGGCAAACGGTGCAGGCATAAGTCGAGCGCGACCTGTTCGAAAGCGCGCCGCGTCAGAAAGGTCGCGATGGTGTTCACGTAAGGAATGAAACCATCCATCGCCATCCCGGCCGCCATGCCGACGACATTCGCCTCGTAAATCCCTTCCATGAAAAATCGCCCGGGGAGCGATTGCTTCATTTCATCCATCACGCCTGCGCCCAAATCAGAGCCGATGAACACCACGCGCGGATCGCGGTGAGCCAGACTGTGTATCGTATCGAGACAGACTTTACGCATGATAACTATCCAGTGCAGACAACATATCGGACACTTCCTTCTCGCCTATCTTAGCCTTGTGATGCCAGTCGGGATTGTTCTCGGCAAAGGAGACGCCCTTGCCCTTGACGGTATGGCAAATCACCACATTGGGCTTGCCGGCAGGCAGCGATGTCAAGGTTCTGCGCAAAGCCGCAACATCGTGCCCGTTAACCTCGGTCACGGCAAAACCGAAACTGCGCCACTTGTCGGTTAAAGGTTCGAGATCCTGAATATCGGCCGTCGGCCCGCTCGCCTGTATCTTGTTGTAATCGATCAGCACGGTGTAATTGTCCAGCGCGTGCTTGCCGGCACACAGTGCGGCCTCCCAGACCGAGCCTTCGTTGATTTCGCCATCGCCTACGACGACAAATATTTTACTGCCTCGTCCCGCCATGCGCGCGGCCAGCGCCATACCCAGCCCGATGGGCATACCGTGCCCGAGAGAGCCTGTGGAGGCCTCCACCCCGGAAATTTTTCCGGCTTCAGGGTGACCGCCCAGCATCGCATTGCGCTTGCAAAAATCATCCAAGGCCTCGACGGGGAAATAGCCCTGATCGGCCAGCAGCGCGTAAAGCGCAAGACAGCCGTGGCCTTTGCTCAGAATACAGCGGTCTCGTTCAGGCCAGAGCGGATTGTCAGGCTGATGGCGCAGCACGTCGTCGTAGAGCACCCGCAGCATTTCAATCAGCGACAGCGCCGGCCCCAAATGCCCGCGCCCGCCGCCCGCCAGGCCGCGCACGACCAGTTTTCTTAAATTTATTGCACGTTCGTCAAGAGGCATGTTTTTCTCAGGGTAGTTTAAGGCAATCAACAGCCTTATCGGCAGCAAGCCGGGCTTTCTTGAGCTGCTGCGCTTTTATTTCTGCATGAGACGCGCTCTCTCCTGCAAAAACCCGTGCATCCCAGCGTTCGGGCAGAAACTCATTCAGCAGAATCAATACCCAGCGTATCGCATACAGCGGCAGCAAGTTTAACAGACGAAATTCGAAATATTCATCTGTTTGAAACAGGGAAATCATCCCGGCACGGAATTGATCCGCACACTGCGCGTCGAGTTCACGGCCGGGGTGCAGCAGAAAATCTGCCGCAAGCCTGACCGGATCGTCCCAGCCGAAATATTCGAAATCGATAAAATGCACCCGTCCGGTATTCGACTTAATCGCGTTATGAAAACCGAAATCAGCAGGGATCAGCGTTTGCTTCGATTTGGGGAGTGCCGCCGTAAATGCCGAATTTTCGGCATGCCGACGGGCAAGCTCAAGCAGAGGGACGATTTCAGAGGTAAGGTAGCATTTTAATTCCGGCAGAACGATGAGCTTTTCAAGTCGCACCGAAATATGCCGGTACAGTTCCGCACCAGACAGACAGGGCTCTGCCGCCAGACTAAATTCATCGCCGCCGAGCGACCGCGCAGCGTGCGTGCGGGCGATAAAATCAAGCGCCTGTTCGATATCGCAAACGGCAGGATTGCCAACCACCTCGCCGTCCAACCATTCGAGCAAAGTTACATGTCTGACAGGATCGAGCGCCAGCAGACGCGGCGCATAACGATTGCCGCTTGCTTCGTAATACTTCAGAGCCCGGACTTCGGTACCAAAGCGATCGCGAGGATCGGAATTTTCAGGCGGATAGCTCTTCAGCGTATAGGCATCATCGCCGCAGACCACCTTATAGACGCGGCTATTCCTGCCGCTCTTGCACAGTATCAGCTGATCGACGCGTCGCCCGCTCAAGGCTTCTGCAATTTTTATAAATTCAGCTTCCAAATATCACCGCCGTGATTTCCCGCCAACTGCCACACACAGTCACATCACCCGCCCCCGCATTGCTGTTAAACAGGATTTTTTTGATGGGGTGCGACAAATCGGGGTGCCGCAAAACTTCCGGCAGATCATCGATAAAAAAATCACATTGCAGGCTGTTGATGCGCGCAATTTTGTCCGACTGAGAAGATTCGAAATACAGATTTTCTTCGGGGATGGCATAGCGGTCGAAAAAACCCTGATTGCGCATCCATAAGCGGGCCGCCTCCCGCAAGTCGGTCTGAGTCTCGTCGTAATGCCCGAGGCGCGTCTTGTGGCTGACGATGCACACTTCAACCCCGCTCGCCGCACAGTGAGTCAAAAAATCGGCCACCCCCGAAAACAGCTCGGCCTGCTGCATGCGCTGCCCGTAAACTATCCCCTGCATGCGCTGCCACAGCAGTTCATCGCGCAATCTAGCCTGCGCCCTGATTTCTTGCTTGGTTTTCACTTCCGACACACCGATGAGCGCCAGTTCGCGCGCCAAAGCGGTAAAAACATGATCATAACCGGCCAGCGTATTGTCGAAATCGATGCCGATGCGCATGATCATTTCTGCTCACCGGCAGACACACACCACGCCTGCCACAACGCACGGTATTCCTGCTCAACAACCCGCGTGTAAGCCCCCTGATCACCGATAATCGATGCGCTAAACAGGGCGCGCAATGTCTGGCGCAACACAGAAAGTTGCGGCAACTGAGCGGATTTTTTGATGGCTAATTCCAGATATTGATCCTCACTTTGTACGATCCAGTCTTGCAGTCCCAGCGTTGTCATCAACGATGAAGACAGCCTGCCCGTCAGTATCGGCCAGTTCAATGTAATAACAGGCACCCCCATCATCAGGCCTTCCATCGCAGTCATGCCACCGCCGTGCGGAAACGGATCAAGCGCGATATCAACCTCCTGATAGGCCCGCATATGTTCAAACCACGATGAGCCCCCCAACATAACAATACGATCAGCGTCCAGCCCCGCATTTTCAAAATAGCTTAAAATGCGTTCACGATTAGAACGCTCATTCAACTCCGGCGTCTTGAGTATCAACCGACTTCCCTGAATCTGCAGCAAAATCTGAGCCCATGTACGGTAAGTTTGCCCGGATATTTTGGCCAGGCGGTTAAAGGAGCCAAAGGTAATGCTCCCCAAGTTCAAGGCGGGCAATTCATTTAGATCGGGAAAAGGGTCGATAAAAAAAGATCCCAGCGCGCTGGGTAAATACCTGACTTCTTCGCTGTAAAACCTTTGCTCCTCTGGCGGAACGATCACCTTATCGGTAAAAAAGACATCCATCGCACGCATCCCTGTACCTGCGGCATAGCCCCAGGCGGTAATCTGCACGGGAGCGGGCTTACGCGCAAAAACCAGCAATCGGTTGCCTGCGGAATGTCCGGACAAATCCACCAGAATATCGATCCGGTCCTCCCGTATCTGCTGCGTCGCCGCCTCATCGGACATCGCCGAAATATTTCGCCAGCCAGTTGCATTCTGCCTGAACAGCCGGGTGTATCTGTCGTCCTCCCCCTTGTAATTCGAATAGGCAAACACTTCAAACTGTCCCCTGTCATACCGAGTCAGCATCGCGCCAAAGGCCTTGGATGCAGAGTGGTTTCTGAAGTCGGCTGATACATAACCGATTCTAAGTAAACGATCCGGGGAGCGCGTATTACTATAAGGGATTGCCTGCAAAAAACGGGCTGCATGCCGCTCATCCCAGCGCTTTCTTTCCTGCAGGAGTTCAGACAGATCGGCGCTCGGCGCCATATCCAGACAAAAGATCAGATTACTGTGCGCCACAACAAAATCAGGTTTTAGTTGCAGTGCGCGACGAAAACATTTTACGGCCTCATCATTTTTCCCCAAACTCAGCAGCACGATGCCAAGATTGCAATGCGCTTCCGGGTAATCCGGATTGAGCTGTAATGTTTTTCTGTGTATGACTTCAGCCTCATCGAAACGACTGAGGCACTGCAGCACGATGCCCAGATTGTGATACGCATTGAGGTAATCCGGCCTGATCAAAACGGCACGCCGGTAACTGGCTTCCGCTGCTTCGAACTTCCCCAGCTCCTGCTGCGTGACACCCAGATTGTTATAACCCTGAGCATAATCAGGATTAATCTGCAATGCCCGCAGATAGCTGGCGGCGGCCTCGTCTAACCGTCCTAATGCATGAAGTATCAAGCCCAGATTGTAATGCACCTCAAAATCATCGGGACAAAGCAATGCGGCCTGCTGCATAGGGATAAGCGCCTCTTCATCGCTCGCCGTCACAGCCCCGAGCACCTTCCATCCCACGCCACACAAAGGATAAGCCTGTGTCATCCGGCGTGCCAGGACGGCAGCCTCCGCCTGCTGTCCTGCATTGAACAGCGCCAGTAGCGCCTGCTGCTCCTGAGACGACGGTTCACCCGCAGACACAGGCGCTATATCCTGCCCCTGCAAACACAGCGCATCCACTTCCTCGCCCTGCAACCCCTGCTGTACCGCCAGCGCCAGCACCTGCCGCGCCTCGTCGCTCTGCCCCGCCTTAAACAGCGCATCAATATAACTGATCCAGTATTGTCCGCGCGAAGGGTCTATTTCCAGTGCCGCCAGAAAATACGGCAGTGCATCGCCCGACGCCCCCCGATTAAGCAGCAGCACCCCCATATTGTGCTGAGCCTCCGGATGGCGCGGTTCCAGCCGCAATAACGCCAGATAGCCGCGCTCGGCGGCCTCGAACTCTCCTGCCAGCTGGTGTGCAACGGCTTGTTTCAGATAATGCGCTGTGCTCGGTGTGGTAGACATAGATAATTAACGTAAAATTTACTGAGCTGCCGATTGGTTTACACACCATTCACGCCACAACTGCCGGTATTCCTGTTCAACACAGCGAACATAGGCCTTTTGATCGCCAATGATTGATGATGAAAAAATACCACGCAAGTGCCCCCTGAGCGCCGACAACGATTGCAAATTGGCCGCCTTCTGAACGGCCATATCCACATAGTCCTGCGGCGTTTGCGCGATCCAGTCCGTCAAACCCAGTGTCGTCATGATGGAAGCGGAGACGCGACCTACCAGCGTCGGACAGCAAAGGGTCATCACAGGCACCCCCATCATCAGCCCTTCGATCGCCGTCATTCCTCCCCCGTGAGGAAAAGGATCCAGCGCAATATCGATCTGGTTAAATGCAGCCAGATGCGCCTCTCTTGACGTCTTGCCCTGTAACACGATACGCCCGGCGGAAACGCCTGCCCGTATAAAATATCCGGTGACCCGAGCTCTCACCCCGGCATCATCCAGTTCATGCGTTTTTAGTATCATCCTGCTGCCCGGAACCGCCAGCAGTATCTTCGCCCACGCCGCGTACACCGCCTCAGAGCTTTTGACTAAACGATTGAATGAACCAAACGTCACCGTACCGGCCGATAACGCAGGCAGTTCATTCACCGCAGGATAATTAAACGGCATAAATGAACAAATCAAGCTGGGTAAATAGCTGATTTTTTCGCTATAAAATGCCTGCTCTGCGGGCGGAATCACTACGCGGTCTGAGAACAAAACATCCATCGCAGTCAACCCCGTACCCGCTGCATACCCCCACGCTGAAATCTGTATGGGCGCCGGCTTGCGGGCAAACACCAATAAACGATTTCCCGCCGTATGTCCTGACAAATCGACCAGAATATCGATCTGATCTTCGCGTATCAGGCCGGCGACCGCCTCATCAGACAGCCCGACGATGTTTCTCCAGCCCGTCACCGCACGCTGAAAAACCAGACTTAAGTCATCCTCTACCAGCGTATTAGAATAGGCGATGACATCAAACCGTCCGGCATCGAAATTGACCAGCATATTTCCAAACGCATACGCTGCGGAATGGACTTTGAAGTCTGCTGACACATAGCCTATCCGCAAGCGTCGTTCAGCGTCTGCAACATTCAAGTGAGACCGTTTAGGGTTCAAATGCGCTGCATGTACGGCATTCCATCGTTTTCGCTCTTCATACAAGGTCGCCGGCGTCAAATTCCCCGACAGGTCCAGCGCAAAAATCAGATTGCTGTGTGCCACCACAAAATCCGGCTTAAGTTCGATCGCATGACGAAAACAGGCAACCGCCTCATCGAGCCTGTCCAATTTCATATACACATTACCTAGCGCGCTATAGGCCTCTGCGTTATCAGAAGCGCTTTGCAATACCTGCCGGTAACACATTTCGGCATCCAAGAATCGACCGTTCTCCAGAAAAAGATGCCCCAGATTGCTGCGCGCCTCCAGCAGATCCGGCTTCAATTGCAAGGCCTGCACAAAACAGGTTTCCGCATCAGTCAAGCGCCCCGATGCCTGCAGCACAATCCCGAGATTGCTGTACGCTTCGGCGTAATCGGGCGCCAATTGCAACGCTTTTCGGTAACTGGCCTCAGCCTCGGCTGGACGGTTGAGCGCCTTGAATGTCGCCCCCAGATTGCAATACGCCTGTGCATAGTCAGGATTAATCTGCAACGCCTGCCGAAAACTTGCCACGGCCTCTTCAAACCGGCCCAAATCCTGAAGCGCAACGCCCAGATTGCCATGGGCCTGCGCATCAAACGGCGACAGTACAACCGAGGTTTGCATCGCCGTCAGCGCCTCTTTATGCCGCCCCGTCAGCTTTAACACAGCCCCCAGCATCTTCCAGCCCAAGGCAAACACAGGATAGTCAACCGTCATTTTTCCGGCAACAACGAGCGCGTCAGCGTATTTTTTCTCGCAGAACCGTGCCAACAACTCATCGACCTGCTCCGAAGGCGGTTCAGCATTAAAATTTGAGTTAGCGAATGACATCAGTTCATCAAGCGGGGGAGCACGGACATCCAATCTCGACATCAGGGCATCGAGCGCTTCCCCGCGCATTCCCTGTTGCCGGGTCAGCGCCAGCACTTCGCGCGCCGCAGCCAACTGTCCGAGTTGTAACAAGGTCTCGATGTAATTGATCCAGTAATGACTGCAAACCGGATCGGACTCGAGGGCCGCCATAAAAAAGCCCAGTGCCGCAGCCGGATTGCCAAGAGCCAGCTCAACACACCCCATCCCGTCATTCGCTTCCGCATGAGTCGGATCCGCCTGCAATATAACAAGATACACATGCTTTGCTTCTGCAAATTGTCCGGACTGCCGGAGTCTTTTTGCCCTGACCATATCCGGCAAAACCTGCTGTATCGAAGGGTGTGTCATGCGCAAAAGCCGTACTGAGACAAAATAATCAACATCAATTAAACAACCTTTTCCTGTGTAAGACACCACGCTTGCCAAAGCGCCAGATATTCCTGCTCAACCACCTTTGCGTAAGCCACGGTATCCCCGATAACCGAGGAGGTTAAACGGTTTCGCAACTGTGCGCGCAATTCGGCCAAAGCCGGAATATCGCTCGCCTTTTGCACGGCAATGGCGACATAGTGCTCGGGACTTTGAGCGACCCAGTCTACCAGTCCTAATGCGGTCAATATTGACACCCCGGTCCGGCCCACAAAGGTGGGCGAATGCAAGGTAATTACGGGAACGCCCATCATCAGACCTTCCAGTGTGGTAACCCCGCCCCCTTGCGGAAACGTATCAAGACAAATATCAACCTGATTAAAGACAGCCATATGATCATTCCAAGCTGTCCTGCCATGAAAAACAAGTCGATCGATCGCAACACCGGCACGCTGAAAATATCCCGCCACACGCGCACGGGCGACCGCATGATCCATCTCGGCATTTTTGAACAACATACAACTATCCGGAACGGACAACAATACCTGAGCCCATGTTTGCCAGGTTTGCTCTGTCACCTTTTCCAGCCGGGAGAAGGTCCCAAAAGTAATCGTCTTTTTTGTCAATGCGGGCGACAAAGCAATTGCCGGCGGCTCCTGACAGGAAAAATAGGTAAAAAAAGCCGGTAGATATCTTATTTTTTCAGCGTACAAAGAACGCTCTTCAGGCGGAATAAGCGTGATATCGGAAAACAAGACATCCATCGCATCCATCCCGGTACCCGTCGCATAGGCCCATGCGCTGATCTGAACAGGCGCAGGTTTTCGTGCAAAAACGAGCAAACGGTTTCTACCGGAATGTCCGGACAAATCAACCAGAATATCAATTTTATCGGCGCGAATCAGATCGGCGACGGCATCATCGGACATTCTGAAGATATTTCTCCACACCGTTACACTCTGCTCAAAACGTCGCGTTAATGGCGTCGAAATCGTGTGGCTTTCATTAGCATAGGCAAACACATCAAAACGGGATCGGTCAAAATTGAACAACATGCCGCCAAAAAAAGCTGGCGCAGAATTGCTCGAAAAATCGCTGGAAACATAGCCAATGCGCAATCGCCGGTCAGGATCGGGGGTTATGTCGTAGGAAATACGCTGCCGCAAATGCGCCGCGTGCATTTGACACCATTTTTTTCGCTCATCCTGCATCGCGGACACGCTTAAATCAGCCACCAGATCGAGTGTAAATATCAAATCACTATGCACTGCTGCATCCCGCGGATCAAGCTCCAGCGCACGACGATAGCACTGAACTGCCTGATCGTGCAGCCCTGAATCTCTTAGTCCGTTGCCAAGATCGTTATAAGCCGATGCATCATTCGGTCTGAGATGCACAACATCACGAAAGCTCGCCACCCCATCTTGGAGACGCCCCATCGACATCATTGTCAGACCGAGAAATCGCAGCGCTATTGCATGATCCTGCTTAATCTGCAGCACATGCCGATAACAGCTTTCGGCCTCGGACAGACGCGCAGCTGCCAGTAACACATTGCCAAGATTACAATGCGCCTCGAGTAAATCCGGATTGAATTGCAATGCCTGCCTGAAACTCGCTTCTGCGTCAGCCACCCTTCCCAGCTCCTGCTGAACAATCCCCAGATTACTGAGAGCCTCCGCATAGTCCGGAGCTCGCTGCAGCGCACTGAGATAACACCGCTCAGCCTCATCCAGCCGGTTCAGCTCCTTGAACATCACCCCCAAATTGCAATGCGCCTGCGCATAGTCAGGATTAATCCGCAACGCGTGCCTGAAACTCAACTCGGCTTCCTCAAAACGCCCCAGTTCCTTCAACGTAATCCCCAGATTGCCATAGATCTGGACAGAATCGGGATGGCCCCGCAACGCCGCCCGGTAGCTGCCTTCCGCCTCCGCCAGTCGGCCAAGGCATTTGAGGATATTGCCCAGATTAAACAACACATCAGCGGAATCCGGACTACTTTTCAAAATCGTTCGACAACAGGCCTCGGCCTCTTCTAATCGTCCAAGCATTTGTAACAGGTTAGCCAGATTTCCGAGTGCGGCCCCATAAGCCGGCTTGATCTGCAATGCACGGCGATAACACTGTTCCGCCCCTTCCCTCTCGCCCAAGCCCTGCAGAATGACACCGAGATTACAGTGTGCCTCGGCATAATGCGGATTGATCTGCACGGCCTGCCGGTAACAGCGGCACGCTTCATCCAGCCGCCCGAGATCCTGATAGGTGATCCCCAAATTGTAGTGCGCTTCTACATCCCCGGGTGACAGCGATGCGGCGGTTTTCATGGGCACTAACGCCGCATCAATATTGCCCTGCTGTTGATATATCGCACCCAACGCCTTCCAGCCAAACGCATGCTGCGGATATTCCACAGTCATCACACGCGCGCGTTTTTCCGCCTCTTCTAAATGGCCGCAACTGAACAAGGCCACCAAGGCATCGATCTGATCGATTTCAGGATGCGCTGCCCCTTGTACTGGCAGGTCTGCCTCCCCCTGACTGACCGCACGATTCACACGCAGCGCCAACTCATCCACATCATCGCCTTGCAGCCCCTGCTGCCGTGCCAACGCAAGCATTTGGCGCGCCTCTTCAAGCTGCCCTGCCTGATACAACGCATCAATATAGCTTGTCCAATATTGCCCGCACGCAGGATCCGCCTCCAGTGCTGCAATCAAATAGGGGAGACCGAGTGCAGGCTGCTGCATCTGGACTGCAAGCACGCCCATATTGTGATTTGCCTCAGGATGATGCGGCGCGACCTGTAAAACAGCACGGTACTGGTGTGCGGCATCCTCAAAACGGCCAGCCTGCTGGTGAAATACAGCTGACTGAAGTTGTTCGATATAAGCAGCTGTCATAGTTCACATTGAAAATTAGGTTGAGAGAAATTAAAACGGCACGACTTTATTAAGGGTTGCTCGCGCACCATTCCTGCCATAACAACCGGTATTCATGTTCGACACAACGGACATAGCGAGCCTGATCACCGATCACCGAATTGGCCAAAATAACGGGCAACGCTTTGCGAAGTGCTGCCAGAGACTGTACTTCACCCGCCTTTTGAATGGCAAGTTCAATATACTGCTGCTGCGTTTCAGCAATCCAGTCCGTCAAACCAAGCGAAGTCAGAATTGAGGCCGACAGCCTGCCTGCTATCGTCGGCCAGCGCAACGTAACCACAGGCACGCCCATCATCAGCCCTTCCATCGCTGTCACACCACCACCGTGTGGAAACGGATCCAGCGCAATATCAATCTGATTGAACGCCGCAAGATGCTGATCCCGCGCCGTCTTCCCCTGCAATGATATCCGATCCGCTGCGATACCTGCCCGCACAAAACAAGCAATGACCCGCTCACGCGTTACGGGATCATCCAGCGCTTCAGTTTTAATGATCATCCGACTCTCTGGCAATGCGCACAATATTTGCGCCCAAGCCGCATAGGTCGCATCCGAATTTTTGACCAGCCTGTTAAAGGAGCCGAAAGTAATCCCCGCACCCGACAAAGCTGGCAACGCATTGATAACAGCGCTGTCATGCGTAAAGAAAGTACCCAGCGCACAAGGTAAGTACCTGACTTGTTCAACATACAGCTCTTTTTCCGCCGGCGGTACAAATACCGGGTCAGAAAAAAACACGTCCATCGCGCTCATCCCGGTACCGGTTGCATAACCCCAGGCGGTAATCTGAACCGGCGCAGGTTTACGGGCAAAGACCAAAAGACGGTTACCCGCCGAGTGTCCTGACAAATCAACCAGAATGTCAATTTTATCCTCCCTGACAAGATCGGCAACGACATCATCTGAGAGCCCGAAAATATTGCGCCAAACCGTTACCCCCTCGCGAAATACATCGGTCATGGCATCCTGTTTAGCGGAATTTGAATACGCGATCACTTCGAACGACTTATCATTAAACAGCACCAGCATCGCCCCGAAGGCATACGCTGCCGAATGTCCCCTGAAGTCAGCCGAGACATAACCGATACGCAGACGGCGTTCAGGATCGAGGCTATTCAGATGCGGCCTGTGCTGATGCAAAGAGGCAGCATGTGCCACATCCCACTGCCGCCGCACAGCCTGTAAGGTGGCAATATCGGAACTTGCTACCATGTCCAGCGCAAAGATCAGGTTGCTGTGCGCGTCACAAAAATCCGGCCTGAGCTGCAACGCGCGGTTGAAACTGGCCGCGGCGTCCTCAAGTCGCCCCATCCCCATTGCGACAATACCAAGATTGCTGTGTGCCACTGCGAAATCAGGCTTAAGTTGTATCGCACGCTGGCAACTCGACTCAGCCTCAGCCAACAGCCCCAGCTCCATGAGTGTAATACCCATATTACAGTGGGCATCGGCCAACTGCTCATTGATTTGCAACGCACAATTGAGCGCAGCACGAGCTTCATCCAGCCGCCCCTGCACAAGCCGTGTAAAACCCAGATTAGAATACGCCTGCGCAAATTCCGGCTGAATCTGCAACGCACGCAAATAGCAATCCGCAGCTTCCGTCAACCGCCCCATTCCGTGCAGCGTATGTCCCAGGTTATTGTGCGCATCGGCCCGGTCAGGATGAAGCTGCACCGCTTGAATCAAGCAGGCAGCAGCTTCATCGAATCTC
Source organism: Gallionellales bacterium GWA2_54_124 (assembly GCA_001801025.1). Taxonomy (GTDB): domain Bacteria; phylum Pseudomonadota; class Gammaproteobacteria; order Burkholderiales; family Gallionellaceae; genus Gallionella. The sequence goes on along the minus strand of MGWO01000002.1, from coordinate 251,715 downwards.
CCAAGCGATTGCAATACGACGCCGAGGTTAGAATAGGCCTGTGCATCATCAGGCCTGATTACCAGCGCCTGCCGGTAACACGCTTCCGACTCGGCTAATTGCCCCCGATCCTGCAGCGTGATGCCCAAATTACACAGCGCCTCAACATAATCCGGGTTGAGTTCGAGAGCACGCCGGTAACTGGCCTCAGCCTCCGTTAACAGTCCCTGTGCTCTTTGTACATTCCCCAGATTGCTATGCACCTGAAAAAGGTTAGGGTTGATTTTCAACGCACGCCAATAACTTGCCTGAGCTTCCTGCAACAATCCCAAACCATCCAGTACCAGCCCCAGATTATTGTGCGCATCCGCATAATCCGGATTCAACTGCAAAGCACGCCGCAGACTTTTTTCCGCCTCTTCCGGCCTTTGCAAATCGTTGAGTGTAGCGCCCAGATTGCAATGTGCCTGCGCATAATCGGGCTTGATCGTTATCGCACGGCGCAGACTGACTAAAGCCTCCTGCAGTCGACCCATCGCTTTAAATACGACACCCAAGTTGCCATGCGCCTGTGCATCACGGGGCGATAACGCAGCTGTTTTTTGCATCGCAGGCAGCGCATCCTCATCGCGCCCCGCTTGCTGGAAGGCCAATCCCAGCACCTTCCAGCCGAACGGATGTCGTGGGAAATGCGCCGTCATCAACTGAGCGAGCGTGATTGCTTCCGCCAGTTTCCCCTGGCTAAACAAAGCAGTCAGTGCGGCAATATCCCGAGCCGCAGGTTGATGTCCATGTGTCTGCGTGAGCGCAGGGCCCGGATTACACACGAGATGCACCGCTCCCGCTTCGAGTCGCATCGCCAGCACATCCACCTCCTCGCCTTGCAACCCCTGCTGGCGGGCCAGCGCCAGCACTTCTTTAGCGGCGTCATGCTGACCTGCATAAAATAACGCCTCACTGTAACTCAACCAGTATTGACCGCGCTGCGGGTCGGCCTCCAGGGCACGCAACAAATAAGGCAAGCCACGCACAGCCTCGTTCATCTCAACGGCCAGAACACCCAGATGAAAATTCGCCTCCGGATGGCAAGGTTCCATTTGCAGCACGTCCTGATAATGCTGTTCGGCCTCCTGCAAGCGCCCCTGATTACGCGCCTCGAAGGCCAAACGCAACCACGATAATAAATTTTCTTGATCAAACTCGGGCATGACAGCACTCATAATTATTTCCATTACAGAAGTTTATTCGATTTTAGAGTAGGATAGCGATCAGTCTCGGAACATGTGTCTGCGCTGTTGACTGGCTGATGCCAGTCAACAGCGTGAATCTCAAAATCCGGCCTATGCTCCACATGCAACATTCGGCAATTGAATTAAAAAAGTTTTAAAAAAGTCCTAAAGTTTTTCCGGCATGCACCGATAACTGGAATAACGGCGGTTGATTAAGCTAGCAGAAAACGGCAAACCAACGTAAACGGCAATGATGCCGAAAACCAAACCCAAGGAGAGCTAAAATGGCACAAGTCATCAACACAAACATTTCATCCCTGTTCACTGCTCAAGCGCTGAACCATTCGAATCTGGGTCTGCAAACTGCAATGCAACGTCTGTCTTCAGGCTTGCGTATCAACAGCGCCAAGGACGATGCAACCGGTTTGGTAACAGCCACAGGTTATGACAGTCAGATTCGCGGCTCCAATCAAGCGATCCGCAATGCAAACGACGGTATCTCGACAGCGCAAACCAACGAAGGTTATGCAGCACAGATCACAGCCAACGTACAGCGCCTGCGTGAAATCGCAGTTCAATTGGGTGGAACAGCAACCGGTGTTGAAACGACCGCCCTGCTGGCAGAAAACTCACGTATCGCTGGTCTGAGCTCCGCAACAGGTTCTGTGGTTATCAACTCAAGTGGCGGCACCGTAACTGGCGTAGGTACAGCGATTGCGGTTCCAACCGGCGTTACGATTGCCAATATCGATTTGAACCTGACCACACTGGCAGCAGCACGTGCGAACTTCGGTGCGGATATGGCAACATTCAGCTCCGCTATTGCCAACCTGCAGACAACATCGGTCAACCTGTCTGCTGCGTACAGCCGGATTATGGATACCGATTATGCGGCAGAAACAGCGAACATGACCCGCAACAACATTCTGCAACAGGCAGGTACGGCGATGCTGGCTCAAGCCAATCAGCAACCTAACCAAGTCATGACACTGCTGCGTTAATAACGACTAAATCTGCCGCCGGACTAAAGAATTTAATCCGGCGGCCGGATAGCGCTATAATCAGACAAATTCCAGTTGACTCAGTCACTGGAATTCAATCCATCAAGGAGAGATAAAATGCTCATCCAACCAACTAACAGCCAAATTCAGACGCCTGTGGCACGCGGTGATACGCCACGTGTAGCGACTCAGGCAACACCGGTTTATGATACTGCTTCGACAGCACAGACTCCCGTGCAACAGCCATCGCAAGAACAGCTCAAATCTGCGGTGAACAGCATAAATCACGTCATGCTCCAATCGAACCAGAGCCTTGAATTCAGTATCGACAGCTCGACTAATATACCTGTCATGCGTATGAAAGATTCAAATACCGGCGAAACAATACGCCAGTACCCGACCGAACAGGCGCTGGCCATAGCGCGTTCAATAGACCAGTTACAGCCGGGCTTGCTGTTTACCCAAAAAGCTTAATCCGGGAGACATATCATGGTTGCCGCAACCACCACATCCACGTCAGGTTCGAGCATTGATGTCAACACCATCGTCTCGAGCCTGATGGCTGTTGAGCGATTACCTGTCAACCGTCTTAACACGCAGCAAACAAGCTATCAGGCCAAAATATCCACTTATGGCACGATGCAAAGTCAAATGGCCAGCTTTCAAACAGCGGCGGCGGCATTAGGCAGCTCCAGTTCCAGCAGTCTGCTTGCATTTAAAACCAGCTCTTCCAACACCGGCGTATTGACGGCATCGGCGGGCAGCACAGCCGTTGCCGGGACCTATGCCTTGAATGTCACCAGCCTCGCGCAATCACAGAATCTGGTTTCAGCGGGACAAGCCAGCAGCACAACTGCGATCAGCGATGGCACTAGCACCACGATCAATTTCGATTTCGGCACGCTCAGCGGCGGCACATTGAGCGGCGGCGTATACACATCGCCTGCCACGTTTACCAGCAATGGCACCGCAACCCAAAGCATCACCATCGATTCAAGCAACAACACGTTGCAGGGCATCAGTGATGCCATCAATGCAGCCGGCATCGGTCTGACTGCCACAATTGTCAACGATGGCAGCAGCAGCCCGTACCGACTGACACTGACTTCAACAGCCACCGGCATTAGCAACAGTGTCAAAATTTCCACCACCGGCGGTGACGGCACACTCAACACGCTGCTGGCGAATGATCCGACAGGACTGCCTGCCGCTCAACACATGAATCAAACCGTTGCTGCGCAAAATTCAAACTTCACGGTAAACGGTATCGCGATAACCAACACCTCGAATACGGTAACCAATGCAATGCAAGGCGTCACACTGAATCTCAACACGATTAGTGCCGCCCCGGTCACACTGACAATTGCGCGCGACACCGCAGCGGTTACTCAAGCCGCAACGGATTTTGTCGCCGCGTACAATTCAATGTACTCCATGCTGCAGGGCGCGTCAGCCTACAAATCAGGCTCCCCGCTTGCAGGCGATCCGACTCTGCGCGACCTGCAAACGCAAATGCGCGGCATTGCAGCGGGTGCGGTAACAGGCGGTACACTCAGCGCCATCGGCGATGCGGGCATCAGTTTTACCGCCGCTGGCGTAATGCAACTGGATAGTGCAAAACTATCAACTGCGTTGTCGAGCAATTACAGCGCCGTTGCCAACCTGTTCAATTCGTCCACAGGCTTCGCCACTAAATTTGAAAGCATGGCGAAAAGCTCACTCGCGTTTGATGGCGCTTTCGCCAATAGAACGGCAAGCTTAAATCAAGCCGTCAAATCGAACAACGACCGTATTGCCGTAATGGAAGCAAATTTAGCGAATATTGAAAAACGCTATCGCGCACAATACAGCTCACTGAATGTTATGCTAGCGGAAATGGGAAAAACCAGCAGTTATTTGACCCAACAACTCTCAAGGCTATAAGGCACTATTATGAACATGACAGCCGCAATCAGCGCGTATAACAAGGTCGGCATCGAATCCGGCGTCACTGCGGCCGATCCGCACAAACTAATCTCCATGCTCTATCAGGGCGCCCTGCTGGCAATTGCCAACGCGAAAAACGGTGTTTTGCGCGGAGACATCCCCGCTAAAGGCAAGGCCATTTCTCATGCAATGCTGATCATAGGCGACGGCCTCAATGCCAGCCTCAACAAAGACGTAGGCGGTGAGCTGGCGCACAACCTGTCATCCTTGTACGACTATATGATCAAACGATTGCTCGCAGCGAATCTGAACAATGATATGGAAGCACTTGATGAAGTCGCCGTTTTGCTAGGCGGCTTAAAGGAGGCATGGGACAGTATCCGCCAGACCGCAATCGCCCCTCCTCCTGCACCAAGCGGACAACCTGAGCAAAGGTTATACGCCAGAGGCTGATTCCATGAAAGCGAACGATATTGTCAGCGATTACGAATCACTGTCAAATTTAACAAGTGAAATGCGTGCAGCGGCAAATGCAGGAGAGTGGGATAAACTCATCTCCCTGGAACAGCTGTCTGCCCAGTACCTTGGCCGCATCCAATCTGCCGAAGCGTCCACCCCCCTAAACGATTCCAGCCGGCATCTTATCGTCGGACTCATCAAAAAAATCCTTGATGATGACACAGAAATCAGCAAACTCACCCGTTCCTGGATGGAACAGTTGCAAGCAAGCCTGAACAGCAACCGCCAGGAGCTGCTTCTGAATCAAGTTTACGGAGCCGGCTGATCACTGCAACGCAACAGCCTTTAGGATTTTATGCAACCGGCTAACTTGACTCAAACCCTGCAAGCCCTGTACAGGCAATCCAAGCCGCTGATCCTTGCAGAAAAACTCCCGGCTACAACCGCCCAGCCGGAAAAAACAGGCATCAGTGTCGACAAACTGATACCCGGTCAGGAAGTAAAAGCCACCGTACAAGAACAGGTCAGCCCCGGTCTTTTCAAAGTGCAAATTGCCGGACAAGTCATGCAAATGCGACTACCCGGACAGCTGCAAGCCGGCACGACAATGACCCTAAAAGTTGAATCGATCAGCCCGCATCTGATGTTCAGCATTTTCGCATCCAGCGCACCCATCGCTACACAGGAACAAATCAGTTCCGCATCCCGCCTGCTATCCAATCTTGCTGAATTGCCGCTGGGCAGAACACTGATCGAATCGAGTTCTGGTCATCCAGTTTGGCCAACTACCGGCGCTGCGCCTGACAGCAAGCAGCTGGCTGCAGGACTCAAAGACGCATTGGCTAACAGCGGGCTCTTTTATGAATCCCATCAGGCGCAATGGGTACGCGGAGAACGCAGCACCGCACAGTTACTCATCGAGCCGCAAAACCAGTCCAGCCCGCAATCCGATTATCCAGCCGCACCGGACAAATCCGCCGCGCAATCGGCGCTGCCTATTTCAAAGGAGCTGCTACCGCTGGTGCAGCAGCAACTTCACACGCTCGAGACGCATCAACTGACCTGGACAGGTCAAATCTGGCCTGAACAAACGATGCAATGGGAAATCCAGGGGCAACCCGAACGCCAGTCCATGCAGCCGGAAGACCGTCAATGGAGCACAGAAATGGAGCTGGCATTGCCCAACTTGGGAGACGTGCACGCAAGGCTCGTCTACAATCAAGGCGGGATACGACTGACACTGCAAGGCGCAGATGCCTCATCCGTTGCACTTTTCAACCGCCGTTTACAGGGGCTGGCGGCAACACTCGCCGACGCAGGCGTACCCCTCACCGGCGCTTTGATTGAAAAAACTTAATGCGCCCAAACTCCCAGCAAGCCGCTGTTGCCTTAGCCTATGGACAAACCAGCGGCGCACCTAAAGTTGTCGCCAGAGGACGCGGACTGATCGCTCAGGCCATCATTGAACGTGCAAAACAAAATGGCGTATACGTACATGAGTCTGCTGACTTAGTAGGCTTATTGATGCAAGTTGAACTCGACGAACAAATTCCGCCTCAACTCTATCTGGCGGTTGCAGAGCTGCTAGCCTGGCTATATCGTCTGGAGCATGAGGAAACCGTGCCTTTTCCGCCAATATCACGGCTTTAATTTTGTTATCATGCGCAAACATCTTGAAAAGTACTCGTTACAACATGGAAAAAGACATTCCTCTGAAAATTGAAATCCTGACCAGCGGCAAAGATGACGAATACCGCATCACCTCCCCGCGTGAAATCGAATTCGTATTGCTCAATATCGTCAAGCACGCCTCACGGATCGCACTGTATTTTTCCGAGGAAAACGATTTTATCCTGACAACACTTCTGGCTGTGGACTCAACCGGATTGTGGCTTGATATACGACCGACAGAAAAAGAAAACAATGCGATCCTCAATGCCGACAAGTTGATTTTCGTGAGTTCACATTCTCAGGTCAAGGTGCAATTTACGGCAGATAGCGTGACAATGACCACGTTTAAAGGTCAACCCGCCTTTTTCCTGAAACTGCCCGCGAGCATCTACCGCCTGCAACGACGCGAGTATTTCCGGCTGACTACCCCCGTTTCAAATCCGCTGCTCTGCGTGATCCCCAATGAACAAGCGAGCGAACATCATGAACATGAAGTGACGATCATGGACATCAGCGGAGGCGGTGTGGGCCTGACCTGCGCAGAGCAGGATGCAGTACTGATTCCCGGCCATACTTACCAGAACTGTAAAATAGACTTGCTCGACATCGGTGAGTTTACCGGCACGATCGAAGTAAAAAACCTGGTCGTCTTGTCAACTCAAACAGGTCAAGTTGTGCGGCGCGCAGGTTGCGAATTTAAAAATCTCGACGGCGCCTCCACCATTTTGCTGCAACGCTATGTCACGGCAATGCAGCGCGCAAAAGCATAAGCCGGTTCACCAATCACGCTTCCTTGACCTTGTTAATGCGGAGAGTCCGCCATAAAAGCACCAGGTAACTGTAAATTGATTAAACAATCCTCTTCAACGCCGGGCACTGCGCAGATCTTGCAAAGCGCCGTGCAAAAATTTCAGGCAGGGGATACAGGTGCAGCTCAAGCACTATATTTATCTATTCTACAAAGCCAGCCCGACCACCCTGAAGCCAACCATAATCTGGGTGTTCTGGCCCTTCAAGACAATAAGCATCAGGCATCCCTTGCGTATTTTGTGACCGCGCTCAATGCAGATCCCACACAAAGGCAATACTGGATAAGTTACATTGACGCCCTGATTTTGGCCGACCTGCGCGAAGAGGCACAATCCATACTTACTTTTGCAAGGCAACAAGGACTGCAAGGCCATGAAGTTGATGCGCTGGATGCACGCGTCAATCAGTCCGTTGAATTACCATCGTCTCATCCATCTAAGCTGACCCGCATAAAAAACAGCGCAAAAAAATCAAAAATCCCGTCAACTCAGGAGATAAATTCGCTCATCTCTCTTTTTAGCTCCGGAAATTTGACTGAAGCCGAAAACATGGCAAAAAGCATGACAGAGCACTACCCTGCTCACTGGGTAGGCTGGAAAATGCTGGGCGTCATTTTTCAGCAGCAGGGAAAAAATAGCGAAGCACTGATGCCAGCGCTCACAGCCAGTAAACTATCGCCTAAAGATGCTGAAACCCACAACAACCTCGGCATCATCTTAGATAGCCTGGGACGAGCAACGGAGGCGTGCGTCAGCTACCGTAAAGCGCTTACCCTCAACCCGAACTATATACAGGCACACAGCAATCTCGGTGCCACGCTGCAAAAATCGGGCCAAATGAAAGAGGCGGCAACCAGTTATCAAAAAGCGCTCGCTCTCGATCCCGGTTACGCAAAAGCCCACAACAATCTGGGCGCTGTTCTCAGCGAAATGGGGGAATTTAAGCTCGCAGCAGCAAGTTTCAAACGCGCCTTGCACATTCAGTCGGATAATGCCCAAGCGCATTACAATCTGAGTATCGTCCAGAAAAAAATGGGCGCTGCATCTGACGCAATCGATAGCTGCCGCGCAGCATTACAAATCAACCCGGATGATGCGGATGCCCATTACAACATGGGCGCTATACTCTTTGACCTGAATCACCTCTCCGAGGCAGAGTCGGCCTTCCGGCAGGCTTTACGCTGCCAACCTGCGTTTTCCGACGCACTCAACCATCTTGCATTACTGCTTAATGCACAGAAGAATCCGATCGCTGCGCTCGAAGTTATCAGCCGCTCCCTGAAGGTTCAAGAAACAATTGAAGCTAAAAACATTTATATCACCTGCATCAAAGGTCTTCCCCCTTCACAAACCGACGCGACCATTCGAACTAACCTGATTCGCGCTTTGACTGAACCATGGGGGAATACGAGCGAGATGGCAATGGTTTGCATCCGTCAGGCAAAGTGCACTCACTATTTATCAAGCCTCATCGTGCGCGCAAAAAATGCCTGCTCGCAATCAGAAGAACGGCTGATTGATTCGGAGGATCTAGCCGCACTCGAGGAAGACAGCTTGCTGACCGCCTTACTCAGTTCAGCACCGATATGTGATACAGACCTTGAGCGACTGATGACCATAGTGCGACGCGACCTGCTCACTGCTGCCGTCGAAATAACAGCGCCAAGTTCAGATGACACCCTGCGCTTTTACAGCGCATTGGCAAGTCAATGCTTCATCAACGAGTATATTTTTTCCTATTCAGACGCTGAAATTCAAACGGCACAACGCTTACGCGCCTCCCTTGCCCAGTCGCTTAAAGAAAACACTCAAACAGATGCACTTTGCATCCTCGCGGTCGCGGCCTACTTCCCGCTTCACACGATCGCCGGCAGCCGGCAACTGCTTGAGCAATGCTGGCCGGCAGAAGTCTGCGCCGTATTAGTCCGGCAGATACAAGAGCCAACAGACGAATTTCAACTGCGCAACACACTAACCAAACTCGGACGCATCGAAAATACCGTGTCCCTGCAAGTACAAAATCAATACGAAGAAAACCCCTATCCTCGCTGGATCAAAATATCCCCTGCAGAAAAGGCAAAAAGCATTAATCAAACTATTTTGCAGAAATTTCCGCAGACCACTTTTTCCCGTCAAAAAGCAAGCGGCGCAGACCGCATCCTGATCGCCGGTTGTGGAACAGGACAACATTCGATCAGCTTGGCACAAAGAACCCGTGACGCTCAGATATTAGCCATTGACTTGAGCGCAAGCAGCTTAGCCTATGCAAAACGAAAAACACTAGAGCTGGGCATCGCCTCAATTGAATATGCGCAGGCGGATCTACTGGAAATTGCACACGACAAACGTCGCTTCGAAATGATCCAATCGAGCGGCGTACTGCATCACATGAAAGATCCTTGGGCAGGATGGCAAGCCTTGCTCGCGGTACTCAAGCCTGGCGGATTCATGAAACTCGGCTTATACAGTGAGCTTGCACGCACAGATATCGTCCGGATTCGCGACTTTATTGCGCAACGGGGTTACGGATCGACAGCCGATGAAATCAGGCAATGCCGACAGGAACTGATCAACATCAGTGAGCGGGAAAATTTTGGCGCGATACTTAATTCACCCGATTTTTACAGCACCAGCGCCTGCCGCGACTTACTTTTTCACGTACAGGAACATCGAATGACTTTAAGCGGCATCGACGATTTTATTCGTGCGAACAAACTGAAATTTTTGGGTTTTGAAATTGAAACAGAGGTACTACACGCCTACAAGCAGCGCTTCGCGAATGATCCGGAGGCGATCCATCTTGACCAATGGCATATTTTTGAGACCGAAAATCCGCATATATTTGCCGGAATGTATCAATTCTGGATTCAAAAACCGGAAAACTGACCGTCGTTTGATAAAAACAGATACAAAATATTAGTGTTAAACCTGCATATTCATAATGTCGTTGTAGGCTAGGATCACCTTGTTACGCACCTGTATCGTCGCCTGAAAATTGATGCCGGATTTTTGCATGGCAATCATCGTATCGCTCAGACTGACTTTATCGTCCCCCATCACAAAGGCTTTTTGCAGAGCTTCAGACTTCTCATGCGATTGCGCCACACCATCGAGTGCATTTTTCAACACACTGGAAAAATCCACCTTACCAGATGAGGCCGCCGGTGCCGATTCACGCAACCCCGCCGCCGCAGCCGCCACACGCATATTTGCCAGCAACCCTTCTACCGCCGATATATTGCTCATCTTCCCCCCCTTTTTAATCTCTCAGCCCCCGTTGCCAGCGGCACATTTTACGCAGCAAAACACGCCGCCCAAGTCCCCGACTCACGTAGCTTATAACAGACTTTTACAGTAATCGCACAATACAAGAACAAACGCGTGTAACATTAGCGAAACAGGCACGGGTTTTTCCCTTTATTCCCACCTTAACAACGACAATTGAAATAGATAATGCAGTTACTGTCCCCAGCGGCATCCAGGTATAGCCCGTTATAGCCATGTCCGAACAAGCAAACAGAGTCAACACCGGCGTAAGCGCATTCAGTCGCTTCGAACAACTTAGCGCCCAGCAAAAAATGGGGTTGGGAGTAGGTATTGCCGCCCTCATCGCACTGATCGTCGGCGCATGGATGTGGGGACAAACACCCGACTACCGCATTCTGTACAGCAATTTGTCCGACCGCGATGGCGGCGCTATCATTGAATCACTACAACAACTCAACATCCCCTACAAATTTGCAGACGGGGGCGGCGCGCTGATGATCCCGGCAGACCAAGTCCATGAAGCCCGTTTAAAACTGGCGTCGCAAGGCTTACCCAAGGGCGGGACCGTGGGATTCGAATTAATGGAAAACCAGAAATTCGGCATCACCCAGTTTGCCGAGCAAATCAATTATCAGCGCGCACTCGAAGGTGAATTAGCACGTTCGGTGCAAAGCATAGGCGCTGTCGCCTCGGCGCGCGTTCATCTGGCCATCCCGAAACCCAGCGTTTTCATCAAAGAACAGCAAAAACCCAGCGCCTCGGTCGTCCTGACACTGCATGGCGGTCGTCTGCTCGATTCCGCTCAGGTCACCGCGATCGTACACTTAATTTCCAGCAGCGTTCCTGACATGTCGGCAAAAAATGTCACCATCGTCGATCAGGATGGCTCACTGCTGAGCTCGCTGCAGGATAGCAACGGCTTGGGACTCGACGCCAACCAGCTCAAATACGTGCAGCAAATCGAGCAAAATTACATCAAGCGTATCGAAGATATCCTCACCCCGCTACTGGGCGCGAACAATATTCACGCACAGGTCACAGCAAACATCGACTTTGCGCGTACTGAACAAACCGCCGAGACCTACAAACCCAACCAGAATCCCGCCGACTCGAGCATACGCAGCCTGCAAAACTCCGAAACGCTCAATGGTTCAGGCCTGAGCGCCAGCGGCGTACCCGGCGCATTGAGCAACCAACCCCCGGTTCCGGCTACCGCACCGATCGTGGCACCTCCGGGAGCAACGGATACTGCAAACGCGCCTAAAATAGACAATCTTCACAAAGAAAACACCATTAATTACGAAGTAGACCGCACAATCAGTCACACCATCTTGCCCGTCGGCATGATTAAACGACTCTCAGTCGCTGTCGTCGTCAACAATCGTAAAGCCACAGATCCCAAAGGCAAAGTCAGCTCGAAACCACTGACCGATGCCGAGAAAGCCCAGATCGACAATCTGGTCAAAGATGCAGTGGGATTTGATAAAATTCGCGGCGACAGCCTGAATATTCAGAATGCCGCATTCAATGATGAAAAGGAAGCTTTGAGCGAATTGCCATGGTGGAAGCAGGCAGACATCATTGAACTTGCCAAGCTGCTCGCAAAGTATTTGATTATCGCAGCCGTCATGCTGATCGTCGTGTTTAAGATCATCAAACCCGCCTTCCGTCCTCTGGAACCCTTTCATGCCGAAGCGGACGATGAAGAACACTTAGCAGCAGCTGACCATACGCCGGGCGGAGGCGAAATCGTGACCGGCGCAGAAGGTGTGCAGCATGGCGGCGAAACGAACCAGGAAAACTACATCCCCCCAATTGAACCCTATGAAAAAAATCTCAATATCGCAAGACAAATCACTCAGCAAGATCCTAAAATCGTTGCAAGCGTAATTAAGGACTGGGTGAACGGCAATGAGTGACGGCGTACAAAATAGTGCCATTTTTCTGATGACGCTGGGCGAAAATGAAGCCGCAGAAGTCCTCAAATACCTGGGGCCTAAGGAAGTACAAAAAATCAGCACCGCGATGGTCGCACTGAGCAATCTGACTCGCGACCAGATTTCACAGGTTTTCCACGAATTTTTGGTTGCCGCTGCTGAAAAAACCACCATAGGCATGGATTCGAACGACTATATCCGCAGCATGCTGACCAAGGCACTGGGTGATGACAAAGCGGCCGGCCTGCTCGACCGCATTATGCACAGCAGCGACACGAGCGGTATTGAAAGCCTAAAATGGATGGATCCTGGCGCCGTTGCCGAAATGATAGGCAACGAGCACCCGCAAATTATCGCAACTATTTTGGTGCATCTGGAACCGGATCAGGCCGCCTCCATTATGAAAATGCTCACGGATCGCACGCGCAACGACGTATTGCTGCGTATATCCACACTGGATGGCGTGCAGCCGGTAGCCCTGCGCGAGCTCAACGATGTGCTGAGCAAACTGATGAGCGGCGGTTCAACGGGCAAGAAATCTCTTAAGGGCGGAGTATCCACAGCAGCAGAAATCCTTAACTTTATGGGCGGAACACTGGAAGCTGAGATGATGGAGAAGGTGCGCAGTTTCGACCCTGATCTCGCACAAAAAATCGAGGATAAAATGTTCGTCTTCGAAAATATTCTCGAGGTGGATGACCGTGGTATCCAGCTGATCCTGCGTGAAGTTCAGTCCGAAGCGCTGATCATCGCACTCAAAGGAGCAGGCGAAGAACTCCGTGAAAAGATTTTCAAGAACATGTCGTCACGTGCGGCTGAAATGATGCGGGAAGATCTGGAATCCAAGGGGCCAGTTAAGTTAAGCGAAGTCGAGGCGAACCAGAAGGAAATTCTCAAAGTTGTCAAACGCCTGTCCGATGAAGGACAGATAGCCCTGGGCGGCAAGGGAGATGAGGATGCCTATGTCTGACCCTCTGCCGCAACGCCCAAAAGAACAGCTCACCGCATTTCAGCGCTGGGAGCTAAACTCATTTGACGAAGCAGAAAAGCCCGGCACAGAAAATCTAGCGGCCGAAGCATTGCTTGCGTCCAGAGAGTCGGCAGCCATTCAGTTGCAAAACCTGCAAAAAAAAACCTATGACGAAAGCTATGCCGCAGGATTAGCTGCAGGACACGCCGCAGGAATGCAACAAGCGCAGAGCGAAATTGCCAAGCTGCAAACCTTAATGAGCAATTTGCAAATTGCGCTCACCCAGGTTGACGAACAATTAGCGCAGTCGCTGCTCGATCTGTCGCTTGAAATTGCGCAAAAGATGGTCGTCAGTGTCTTGCATATCGAACCTCAAATTATTTTAAAAATTATTAGCACTGCCATCAGCAGCCTTCCTCACTTCAACCAGAATGCTCACCTGATTCTGCATCCGACTGATGCGGACCTCGTGCGCCGGCAAATGGGCGATGAGCTGGCACATGCCGGATGGAAAATTTTTACCGACCCAAAAATTGAATCCGGTGGCTGCCGGGTTGAAACTTCCCACAGCAACATCGATGCAACCAACCCGGCTCGCTGGCAGAGCATTGTGGAATCCATCGGGCAGGACACGTCATGGTTGAAGACACCGAACTGACGCTCCGGACCGAACCATTCGCCGCGCCCCAGATCCTGCCCCCGATCTACGATCAGCCCGGTCCCCAGCCCAGTGGTGAGCACAGCCTGCGCTGGCAAGCCCTGCTAACAGAGGGGCGCGAATATGTGGCCGACTGCAATCCGATGCCGCCCAGCGGCCATCTAACCAAGGTGACAGGTTTGATTATGGAAGCGGTTGGATTGCAAATGCCCGTTGGCAGCACCTGTCAAATCCGCCTGCCCAATACCACCGTCGAAGCTGAAGTTGTTGGTTTTTCTGGCGAGAAGCTCTTTTTAATGCCGGAGAATGACGTTTACGGCCTGGTTCCCGGCGCCCGTGTGATGCCAATTACCCCATTGCACACACTCAGCCTAGCTGGCAAACGAAAACCGCTGCGCCGCCGCATGTCGGATCATGCAAAACATCTTCCCGTCGGCAACATGCTGCTCGGTCGAGTTTTGGATGGCGCGGGAAAACCGCTCGATCAACTGGGGCCGTTGCTGGAAACGGCGTCTGCGCCGCTGCAAAGCCGCCCCTTCAACCCGCTGGAACGCGCTTCTATCGATACGCCGCTGGATGTCGGCGTGCGCGCCATCAACGCACTTTTAAGCGTTGGACGCGGTCAGCGCATGGGACTGTTCGCCGGCAGCGGCGTGGGTAAAAGCGTTTTACTTGGCATGATGGCGCGCTATACCAGTGCGGATGTCACCGTCGTCGGCCTGATAGGCGAACGTGGACGCGAAGTCAAGGAGTTCATCAACGACATTTTAGGCCCTGAAGGAATGGCGCGTTCAGTGGTAGTTGCCACCCCCGCCGACACCTCCCCCCTGATGCGATTGCAAGGCACGGCATATGCAACAACCATCGCCGAATATTTTCGCGATCAGGGGAAAAACGTACTACTGATCATGGATTCGCTGACGCGTTTTGCAATGGCGCAACGCGAAATCGCGCTGGCGGTCGGCGAACCGCCTGCGACCAAAGGCTACCCGCCCTCCGTATTTGCAAAACTCCCCCAATTGGTCGAGCGCGCTGGAAATGGGCTAGAGGGTGGCGGGTCAATCACTGCTTTTTATACCGTACTGACCGAAGGCGATGACCAACAGGACCCGATAGCCGACAGCGCACGGGCCATTCTGGACGGACATATTGTATTGTCGCGCCGGCTGGTGGAACAGGGACACTACCCGGCAATCGATATCGAAGCCTCGATCAGCCGCGTCATGTCACGGCTGGCCACGCCTGAGCACGCAGCACTAGTACAACGCTTCAAGCAGCTGTATGCTCACTACCAGCGCAACAGAGATCTGATCAGCGTCGGGGCCTATATCAACGGGAGCGATCCGCTGCTCGATGAAGCGATTAAACTATATCCGAAAATGGAACAGTTTTTAAAACAAGGCATGCATCAATGTGAAACCTACACAAGCAGTATCGCGCAGTTAACCGCGCTGTTTGAAGTCGGCTATTGACGATTATGAGCAATCCATTCCGCCTGCAACCTTTGTTGAACCTGGCGCAGATCAAAAATGAATCGGCAACAAAAAGACTGGGAGAACTGAATAAACTGCAGCATGATTCGGAGGTACAACTGGAAACACTGCGACAATACCGCCGCGATTATCAGGAGCGCATGCAAACAGCCAGCCAGCAGGGTGTTGATCCGATTGTGCTGCGAAATTTTCAGCAGTTTATTTATAAGCTGGATGCGGCTATCGTACAACAACTCAAAGCTGTTGAACAAAACCGCTTATCCACTCAGGCCGGATTAAACGACTACGGCGGAACGCAGCGCAAACTCAAATCGTTTGATACCTTGCAGCAGCGACATATTGAAAGCGAACTGAAAATTGAGGCAAAGCAGGAACAAAAGGCCATGGACGAACACAGCGGTCGTGTCACAGCGTACAAGATGCTCAATACAGAAAAATAGCTCAGGAGAAACATTATGATTAATCCGGTCATCAACAAAATCATCGCGCCGACCCCAGGCAGCGCTTCTGCCAACCCTGCGAAATCCTCCGCAGAAGGGGCAAGTGCCGAGAAATTCGGTGCAGTACTGGCAAAGCAGATAGGCGAAAAGCCCTCTGCCGACTCAAAACGCTCGAGTCATTCATCGCTTCAAAAGTCATCTCAAACTGGCAATCCCACAACTAACGAACGCAATCTGCCCGACCAGGGGACTATATCCGCTACAATGACCAGCGACCCTCTGGCTGGATTTTTAAAAGGCAATCTGACGATTAAAGCGGACCGACCGACCGACATTCAAGCCGATCAAACAACACAACCTGCCGATGCGCAGATCCCCCCTTTCGCACTGCCGGTCAATCCCGAGCTTAAACTCACTGTATTGCCCGCGACGGATCCTGTCACCGGAAAATCTGCACGCCAGGCGGCTGAGCCACTAGATGCGACACGCGAAAAAATGACCGGCGTGATGCCAGCGGCCATTGAACAATCACCGATTGCAACGAAAACACTAACACTTACCGACAAAGAAACATTCAAACTGGCCGATCCTGCCACCAGCCTGCCGGCTGCCAATGCACAGGCTATGGCTCAATCGGCAAGCTCGGCAATCACCCCGACACCGATGGCACCAACCAATCAGAGCACGATTGCCGCACCGCTGGGCAGTCCCGCCTGGCCTGCTGAATTCACCCAGAAGATCAACTGGGTAAGCACGCAACAAAATCAGGTGGCAGAACTACATTTAAACCCGCCTGATCTGGGGCCAATGAGTGTGACGATCACCATCAACGACAATCAGGCGACCGCATTATTCAGTTCGCCCCACAGCGCCGTGCGCGAAGCAATCGAAAACGCCATGCCAAAACTTCGCGAAAGCCTGGCCGACAACGGCATCATGCTGGGCAATGCTACCGTGAACGATCAGGCACCGAGAGACAGTGGCGCGTCAGGCTTCACAAATCAGCGCACACCGTCACCTCAGACTCACACAACAACAGAAACCGCAATCAACCCTGTACCCGTTGCGCAGGTCAGCCGTCATAACGGTCTGGTTGATACGTTCGCTTAAGCCGCCTTGTACATTCATAACGAGACCCGATATTCACATTTCGATAAATTTTTAAAAAAATATTAATTTAGCGGTGGAAACAGGCGATATTTGTGTCATTATCCGCCGCGTTTATTTTTCTTAATTCAAACATCAATAAGGAATCGCAACATGTCGAAGCCAGCCAAGCCTGCCGCCCCCGCCGCAGGCGATCAACCGCCCAAGAGTAAAAAGATGCTCGTGATCATTATCGCCGTGGTTGTCCTTTTGGCCGCAGCAGGTGCGGGTTACTACTTTTTAGTCATGAAACCTCATTCCGAAAAACATGCAAAGCCTGCCGCTACTGAAGAAGCTGCAGATGAAGGTGATGAAGAAGATGAAGCGAAACCAAAAGTTCCGCCCAAATTTGTTGAAATCGGCACCTTTACGGCCAATCTGATGCACGAAGATGCGGATCGCTATTTGCAAGTTGCCATCACAATCAAGTTGAACAAACCAGAACTTGAAGAGAAGGTAAAAGAAAGCAACCCAGAAATACAGCATAGAATCAACATGCTACTACAAAGCAAGCGACCATCCGAACTCGCAACGCCTGAAGGAAAAGAAATTCTGGCCAGCGACATCAAGGCAAACGTCGAGTATGTTCTGGGACTGCGTAAGACTCAGCCTGCCCTGCATCAGGTTCAGCCGGCCGCTGAAGGTGAAACACATCATGCTGCTGCAGAGGAAAAGCCAAGCAAAAAGGGCGTAGCAGAAGTGCTGTTTACCTCGTTTATTATCCAGTAACAACATGAGCGAATTTCTCTCTCAGGACGAAGTTGACTCCCTGCTCAAAGGGGTCAACGGAGAAGCAGAGGATGAAAAGGTACATCCGGAAGCGGATGCCGGAGAGATTCGCCCATACAATTTAGCATCACAGGAACGCATCGTACGTGGGCGCATGCCCACGATGGAAATTATCAACGAGCGTTTCGCACGCCTGTTCCGCATTGGCTTATTCAATTTTATTCGCCGCACACCTGAAATATCGGTGGGGCCCGTTCGTGTACTCAAATTCGGAGAGTTTGTACGCAATCTGGCCGTCCCCACCAATCTGAACATCATCCAGCCCAAACCACTGCGCGGTAACGGGCTGTTTATTTTCGACCCGAATCTGGTATTTCTGGTCGTTGACAACATGTTTGGCGGTGACGGTCGTTTTCATACCCGGGTTGAAGGGCGAGAATTTACCCAGACGGAACAACGCATCATCCAAAAAATGCTGGCCGTGGTATTTGAAACCTATGCAAAATCGTGGGAAACCGTCTATCCGCTGGAATTTGAATTTGTACGTTCGGAAATGAACCCGCAATTCGCCAACATTGCCACGCCCAATGAAGTCGTCATTGTGACCACCTTCGACATCGAGCTGGGCGGTAACGGCGGTGCATTCCACATCTGCATGCCTTACTCAACGCTTGAACCTGTCAAGGATTTACTGTTCAACAATATTCAGGGCGAACATCTTGCGGTCGACAAACGCTGGCTGCAACTCCTATCGCGTCAGGTTCAATGTGCTGAAATCGAGCTGGCCGCAACGCTGGGCCAAGCAAGTATCACACTGGAAAGAGTATTGAAAATGCGCGTAGGTGATGTGATACCACTGGATGTCGATGAAAACATTACTGCGTCAATTGATGGCGTTCCGATCATGGAATGCAAGTATGGCGTATTCAATAATCAATACGCACTCAAAATTGTAAAAATGCTGACTACCAACGAAGGAGAACAACATGCCTGATGAAACTGCCATCACCGCGGATGATTGGGGTGCAGCCATGTCAGAGCAGGCGACAGCCGAAGCATCTGCCGGAACCGATGACTGGGCCGCCGCAATGGCTGAACAGGAAGCGCCTCCTGCTGCCAGCAAAGCCCACGTATTCGAAAAGTTTGGCGCGGCTGGCACGACGGCCACCCCTAACGATCTGGACATGATACTGGATATCCCGGTGCAACTGACCGTTGAATTGGGTCGCACCAAAATGCCCATCAAAAATTTGTTACAACTGGCGCAAGGTTCGGTCGTCGAATTATCCGGCATGGCCGGCGAACCGCTGGATGTCATGATCAATGGTTTTTTGATCGCACAAGGCGAGGTTGTGGTTGTCAACGACAAACTCGGCATCCGTCTGACCGATATCACAACCCCGTCCGAGCGTCTGCGACGCATCAATCGTTAACTTGACATGCCAGCCCTCCTCTCCCTGCTCGTCGCGCTGATCTGCTCGAACGCTGCCATCGCGGCTGACATTGCACGCCCGGCCTACACGCCGCCCGTTCCCAGCAGCTCAGGAAGCCTGCTGCAAATCAGTTTCAGCCTGCTGCTGGTACTGGCAGTCATCATGACCATCGCCTGGCTGCTCAAACGCATGAATATTGCGCAGCATGGCACCGGCAACCTGCTCAAAGTCGTCGGCAGCATCGCGATAGGGCAACGCGAACGTGTCGTCATGATCGAAGTCGACGACACTTGGGTGCTGATCGGTGTAGGCCCGGGTCAAATACGCACGCTGCACACGCTGCGAAAATCAGACGAACTACAGGACTTAACAACATCAGGTTCAACAGGAACACCGGATAACAAATTTGCCAGCCTGCTCTCATCCATCATTAAGCCGCGCAACGGAAATGGCAATGCGTCGTAGTCTGTTACTGTTACTCGGTGCGGCAGGACTCGTATTAAGCCACGCCACAGGGGCTGCTGATCTGGCAGTCCCTGCAATTACCAGCAAGGCCGCAGCAGGCGGTGGACAATCCTACAGCCTGAGCCTGCAAACGCTGCTGATCCTGACATCCCTGAGTTTCCTGCCGGCGATGCTGCTGATGATGACATCGTTTACCCGCATCATCATTGTGCTCAGCATGTTGCGCTCAGCACTGGGAACTCAGGCCTCCCCCCCCAATCAGGTACTGATCGGACTGTCGCTGTTCCTGACCTTTTTCATCATGTCGCCGGTATTCGATAAAATTTACACAGACGCCTATTTACCCTACAGCGAAAATCGGCTTGACTTGCAACAGGCTGTTGAAAAAGGCGTCATTCCGCTCAAGACCTTCATGTTACGCCAGACACGTCAGGCAGATTTAGCGCTGTTCGTTAAAATTTCCAACAGCGACGAGTTACAAAGCGCAGAAGAAGTCCCGATGCGACTCCTAGTCCCCGCCTACGTCACCAGCGAATTAAAAACGGCCTTTCAGATCGGATTCGTCGTATTTATTCCATTTTTGATCATCGACATGGTGGTGGCAAGCATCCTGATGTCCATGGGTATGATGATGCTCTCCCCCTCCATCATCTCGCTCCCCTTCAAGATTATGTTGTTCGTTTTAGCTGATGGATGGAATCTGCTCATCGGCTCACTGGCGCAAAGCTTTTACACCTAGGAGAACCGCCAATGACACCCGAATCCGTCATGACGCTAGGTCAGCAGGCCATCGAACTCACCCTGCTGCTATCAGCCCCGTTATTGCTGAGTGCGCTGGCAATCGGCCTGGTGGTGAGTATTTTTCAAGCCGCCACGCAAATCAACGAACAAACCCTGTCTTTCATTCCGAAACTCGTGGGAATTTTTATCGTACTGGTTATAGCAGGCCCCTGGATGGTGACCATGATGGTCGATTTCATCCAGCGCCTGTATGGCAACATTCCGTGGATGGTAGGGTGATGATCCCGGGTTCAGGATACAGGATACAGGATACAGGATTGAGGATTGAGGATTCAAAAATGGGGCGGTTTCGTGCTTAGCGTCACCAGCGCACAACTCGACCTCTGGCTCTCCACCCTGCTCTATCCGATGGTACGACTGCTGGCGATGATATCCAGCGCGCCGATTCTGGGCAACAAACAAGTTCCGGCACGTGTCAAAATAGGTCTGTCCGTGCTCATGGCGATCGTCATCGCACCAACGCTGGCCCCGATGCCGGCCATCCCGTTAGGTTCGCCGCAAAGCCTGCTGATTATGGTTCAGCAGATCATTATCGGTGTATCCATGGGATTTACCATGCGTATCGTGTTCACTTCAGTGGAAATGGCCGGGGAATTTTCAGGTCTGCAAATGGGATTGGGATTCGCGAGCTTTTATAACCCGCAAAGTGCCAGTTCTTCCACCGTCACCGCGCAATTCATGGGCATTATCGCCACGCTCGCTTTCCTGTCGATGAACGGACACCTGATGCTGCTCGCCCTCGTCACGGAAAGTTTTCATACCCTGCCTGTCGGGCAAATGATGGTAACTAAAAGTTTTTATACTGCCGCTCAATGGGGCGCGACGATATTCGCATACGGATTACAACTATCCATGCCGCTGCTGGCCGCCCTGCTGATCACCAACCTGGCCCTCGGCATCATGACGCGTGCCGCTCAGCAGTTAAATCCGTTTGCAATCGGCTTCCCGATCACGCTTACAGTCGGATTCTTTGTACTTAGCCTGTCGCTGCCCTATCTTGCGCCTATGCTCGACAGAATGGCCACAGAAGGCTTAGCGACCGCCCTAAAACTGGTTAAATTACCGCTCCCCTGAGCGGCGCCAATCAGACCCGACTGTTGATCTTGTCAGGAAGGGTGATGTTCAGTTCCAGCACATCGTATTGATCGTGCTTTTCGAGCTGAACTTTGAATGAGTCGCGATCGATATGGATGTATTTAGCAATCACCGCCATCAATTCCTCTTGGAGCGCGGGCAAATAATCTGGCGTTGCAGTACCACGTCCGGCACGCTCATGAGCCAGAATAATTTGCAGGCGCTCCTTAGCAACGACCGCAGATTTTTTCTCGTTACCGCGCAGGTAGTCAATCAGACCAACAATCATTGACATGTTAATGACCTCCCAGCAGACGTTTAAAGAACCCGGCTTTTTCGCTGATAAAACGCATAGGCAGATCCTCGCCCATAAAGCGCCCCACGACATCCCGGTACGCTTCAGCCACATCGCTCTTATCCAAATGAATGGCAGGCGTACCCGCATTGGATGCTTGCAAAACAGACGCCGATTCAGGGATCACCCCCAGCAAAGGAATACGCAAAATCTCCTGAATATCGACAACTGACAGCATAGCGCCTGTATTCACCCGTTTCGGATCGTAACGCGTCACCAGCAAATGTTCTTTAACCGGCTCCAAACCCTCGACCGCACGTTTAGACTTCGCAGCGAGTATCCCTAGAATACGGTCTGAATCACGCACTGAAGATACTTCAGGATTGGTCACCACCAGCGCTTCATCAGCAAAATACATCGCGGTAAAGGCGCCGGACTCAATCCCTGCAGGAGAATCGCAAACGATAAAATCGAAGCTTTCTTTAAGCTCATCCAGAATACGTTCAACGCCTTCCAGATTCAGTGCATCCTTGTCGCGCGTCTGAGAAGCGGGCAGAATGTACAGATTATCGCAATTTTTATCTTTGATCAGCGCCTGCTTGAGGCTTACCTCACCGTTAATGACATTGATGATGTCATACACGACACGACGCTCACAGCCCATGATCAGATCAAGATTACGTAAACCCACGTCAAAATCGATTACGACGGTCCTGTTGCCGCGCATTGCCAGACCGCTTGAGAAACTGGCACTGGTCGTCGTTTTTCCCACGCCGCCTTTGCCCGAAGTAACCACAATAACTTTAGCCACGTTTCATTTTCCTGAACAATTAATATTAAGTTGCTCATTTTACGCGAAAATCGTCAACACCAAAACCTTAGCGTCAGTAATTAAGCGGTTGAATCACTAAACGCGACCCGTCAAGGTGTACACAAGCCGGTTTCGCACTGACATTTTCCGGAACGCCATCTTCAAAAACCTTAAAACAACCGGCAATCGATAACAACTCCGGCTCCATGCTGTTAACAAAAATCCGCGCAGCTTCATTGCCCTGTGCGCCGGCGATCGCCTTACCGCGCATTGGCGCATAAACGTGAATATCGCCATCCGCAATTAATTCTGCACCAGCGTTAACGATAGCCAGCACAACCAGATTAGCGCCTTCTGCGTAGATACGCTGCCCGGTTCGGACAGGTTTATCAATCACCATGGTTGGCATAGGTTTTGCTGACACTGAAGACACCTGACTGACAGCCGGCGTTTCAAATCCGGGCAATTCAGGTTGCAAAGGGGCTGCGACCGGCGCTACGGCGACATAGGCACCCGTAACTGAGAACGGATCATCCGTGGCTCTGCGCATCGGATTTCTGACAACCACATCAGGAAAAATGCCGAGACCTGCCTGAATTGCATCCTCGCGCTGCCCGACAGAACCGCCGACGATCCCTGCCGCACACATGCCATGGCTTTGCATAAATGCGACCAGATTTACAAAATCCAGCCCCTGCTCCAATTCAGCAATGCCTGACAGTTCAAGCACAATAGGCGTGCTGACAAAAAAGTCTGGCGTTTGTGCCAGCCGTACTGACAATTCGCGCTTCAGGTCGGACAGATTGGTAGTCAGAATGTGCAACTGCAACACAGACAAACTGCCTGTTTTAATTTTAAATACGGGTTCTTCACGCATAGCGAATAATTTTCTGGATTTAAAACGAACTTAAAAGGAAGAGACGTTTTCAGGCGAGAGTTTAACCTGAAAAGCAGTTTTGAAACGAAAGAAATATCGCCAGAAAGAATGCCCTCTGGCGATGTCGCATCGCATTACATGTAGGTAAACATAGATAAATTGGACACCTGAGCAAAAGATTTTTGCGCTGCCTGCAAGGTAGTCTGCTGCTGGTTCAAATCGCTGATCGCCTTGTTGTAATCGGTATCCTGCAGCGCAGACAGGCTTTGCTTTAACTGCACACCGATGCTGTCGCCGGATGCCTGCAACGAATCGATTTCATTGAGACGCGCACCGATAGAGGATCGCATGTTCAACACATTGCTCAGCGCATTATCGACATTCACAATCCCGCTCGCGAGACCATTGGACACATTCGCACCTGATAATGGCGTACTCAGTGTGGTGATTAAATCAGAGAGCGTTTTAAATACACTCTGGTTCGCACTGGGTTTAACCGTAAAACTGTCACCGTTAGCCGGAGCACCCTGCATATTAAACTGCAACCCGTCAAAAGAGATGGACTGACCGGACGTGTAAGGCTGTGCCGTCATACCCGCTACGGCAAGTCCAGTTGTCGTGTTCGTTACACTGTAAGTTGTCGCACCTGCGGCCACCGCAAAACTCACACTGTAAGCATTTCCTGTCAACGCGGCAGGATTTAGAACCGAACCGGTACCTATGATACCTCCACCGGTATTCGTCGCTAAAGCCTGAGTCGCAAATGTCCCGTTTCCATCCTTAATGCGCATGAACACATCGGCACCGCTGTCATTGGCCGCAATCTGCCTTCCCGGAGCCACCTGCACCAGACGCTGTCCGTCATCACCCTGATAGCTCACCACACCGGAGGTTGATGCAACAAAGGGCGTTGTTTTGGACTGAAACCCAGCATACAAAGCGTTACCGCTGCCATCCGTACTGTTGGCAAGCCCGATCAATTCTTGCAGGCGACCATTCAGATTTTTGCCTATCGTTGCCCTGTCAGCATTTGTCAGCGTGGCATTACCGGCAGATACGGCGGCGGTTCTGACATCCTGCAGCAGCAAGGTAACGCTCGCCAGTGTGCTTTCCGAAATGGACAAAGGGTCTTTAACCGTGCCGCGATTCGCTGTTTGCTGGGTATTGATCGCATCGGCCTGCGTGACATCCAGCGCACGAGTCGCCGCGACAGGATCGCTGGCCGCTGTCAGAAGTCGCCTGCCGCTGGCGATTTGCTGCTGAGTCTGCACAAGCCGCGCCTGCTGCGCACCCAAGGTAGCCACGTTATTGTCGAATATTGTATTAGAGCTGATACGCATCACACACCTACCTTCCTAAAGTCAACAGCGAGTCAAACATGGTATTGGCAATTTGCATTGCCTTAGCCGCTGCCTGGTATGCCCGCTGGTAGCGCAACAAGTTGGCCGCCTCCTCATCCAGATTCACACCGGCAACAGATTGCTGCGTCGCAACGGTCTGGGTCACCATTGCATCCTGCGCCGTACTGGTCACCATCAATTCCTGCGTCTTGGCACCGATCGAACCGACAAACTGACTGTAAGCGCCTTGCAAATTGGTCGTCGCATTGGCCCCTACGCCGCCACTGCTTGCCAGCAGGTTTTTCGTTTGCAATGCAGCCATCAGCAAGGCGTTGCGGTTATCCCCCGTCGCTGTTGTATTGGATTTGACGTTAAACACATCCCCTGCTGCAGGCGTACCCGTTATTGTTGCCGTCCAGCCGTTATAGGTAATCGGCGTTCCTGCCGTGTAAGCGACGGCGCCTGCCACGGCAGGTACCGCACCTGTCACGGTATAAGACGTTGCGCTGGTGAAGGTAATGGTCACCGGCACCTGCAAATTGGCATTCAGCGGCAGCGGCGTATTCACCGAACCCGCCGTAATCACACCGGTACCGGTATTGGTTGTCGCCGTCGTGCTGATCATTGGTGCCGCGGTTGCCAATTTAGTCGGATCAGTCGTCAGCACCGCCATGTCACGCGCGGCATTTGCCACAGGGCGAATCAAAAAACTATCCCCGGCGAACATGCCGGCAGGTATCACAACGCTCACGCCATCCACAACCTGAGTCAGCGGCATAACAGATGCTGCAGTTCCCAAATTAGTGACCTGGTTATCGGCCATCCGCGTCATCGTATAATTCGCGCCGTCGAATTTAAGCTGATAATCGCTGGTGGTCACCGCAGCCATATTTGAAATCGTCGCAGTCAAGACACCAGCACCGGCATTATTCAAGCCTTTATCCACACGAGGCAGAACATCCTTGAAGATATTACCCCCCAAGACGCCATTCAAATCCAGTCCCATTTGATTCTGCTGATTGATACTGGTTGCCAGACCCAGCGCAACGCGTCCGAGCGCATTACGCGCAGGTTCCAGACTCTGATCCCGAAAAGTCAGATGAGCACCAAGATTACCGCCCTGCAAACTGCTTTGCTGCATCGTGACCGATTTGCCGTTATTCAGATAGGCAACATCCACCTTGGACGGATCAGCCGGATTTTGTACCACCTGCAATGCCATTGCCTGATCACCGACGACTAAAGCCTGCCCGTTACCGACGAACACACTCATCGATCCATCCGTTTGCTGCTGGGTCGACACTTTGATTTCTTTGTTCAGCAGATTAACAAGTTGGTCACGCTGATCAAGCAAGTCATTTGGTTGTTGCCCCTGCGCCGTGGCAATCGCACTTTTTATACTGTTATTGAGCGTTGCGATTTGCGTGGCATAGGTATTCACCGTTTGCACACTACTGGCGATCTGCGTAGTCAAACTATTGGAAATATCTGTCAGTCGCTGATCCATCGCCTGAAAACGGTTTACCGTTGCCTCAGCGGTACTCAGCACCGTCTGTCTGGCGGGAATAGATTCAGGATTACTAGCTAATGAATTGGTTGCATTGAAGAAATTCTGTATCGCAGGCGAAACTCCGGCAGCAGGATCGGCCACCATATTATCAATTTGCTTCATTGATGTAAGATAAGTAGACAGGTAGCTGGCCTGCGTCTGCTCCTGACGCACCTGAGTGGTCAGAAATTGATCGTAATTTCGCACAACACCGGTAACATTGACACCTTGACCTACAAAGCCTGCACCCGTTGCCTGCGCTGCACGAGAGTCGACCAGCATAGTCTGCCGTGAATAACCGGGCGTATTGGCGTTGGCGATGTTGTGCTGTGTCGTACTCAAAGCAAACTGGGCGGCATTCATGCCGCTCAGTGACGCGCTATATATATTGCTTCCCATGATATTCCCCTTGGCAACCTACCGACTCGTACACCCTGTATATCGGCACAGCCTGTAAAACCTTTAGGAGATTAGCCCAAATTCATCTGCTTCATCACGCTAACCAGCTTTTCGGCATATTTCGGATCCGTTGCATAACCTGACTTCTGCAACGCCTGTGCCATCCCGGCAGGATTATTTGATTGCTGCATCACACCGGCATAGCGAGGATTGTTGCTCATCATGCCCGCATAATCGTTAAAGGCTTCCGTGTAAGAAGAATAAGCGCGAAATTTTTCGACTTGATGGGTCGGCACGCCATTTTTATACTCGGTGGTCATCACTTCAGCCACTTTCCCGTGCCAGGCGCCATTGGCTTTAATACCGAACAAATTGTAGCTGCT
This sequence comes from Gallionellales bacterium GWA2_54_124, assembly GCA_001801025.1. Taxonomy (GTDB): domain Bacteria; phylum Pseudomonadota; class Gammaproteobacteria; order Burkholderiales; family Gallionellaceae; genus Gallionella. The sequence goes on along the minus strand of MGWO01000002.1, from coordinate 224,574 downwards.
GCTGCCATCGGGCATGGCAATCTCGCGTTTTCCCCAACCGCTCTCGAGCGCTGCCTGCCCCAAAATCAGCTGAGGAGGAACGCCACTAGCCTGACTGGCCTGTATGGCGTGCGGCAGCATCTTATTGACAAATTCCTGCTGCGTACTCGCATTGAACGCGGAGGGAACGGCAACAGGTGCAAGGGACGGTGCCGTTTGAGACTTCAAGGGTGACATGCTTGGCAGCCCTGATGACTGGATACCCGGAACGGTAGTCTGAGGCATCGTTAAGCCTGTTCGGCTTAACTGCTTGACCAGCATATCGGCAAGACCAATTCCTTTACTCGACATGCTCTGTGACAACTGCTGATCGAGCATGCCGGTGAACATCCGCGTCTGATCGCTGTCCATCATGCCGTCCTGCGGCGTGGCTTCGCGCATGCTTTTGAGCATCATGTTCATGAACACCGACTCAAACTGCTGCGCGGCGACTTTAAGCGCCTGATCCGGTGAACTTTTCGCCTGTGCCCGCAACTGCGCGAGCGATTGCCCGTCGATCGCCAGACTCGCAGCGGCATTGACTTGGTTTGCCATTTAGATCACCTCCAGCTCGGCATGCAGGGCGCCTGATGACTTCATCGCCTGCAAAATAGCCAGCAAATCCTGCGGAGTAGCGCCAATGGCATTCAAAGCCTTAACCACTTCGCTTAAAGATACGCCTTTTGACAGTTCCACCAGACCACCCTTATCGTTTTTGACATCAATCGTGGTTTTATCGGTCACTACGGTTCTGCCGTCTGAGCGCGCGTTAGGCTGACTGGCTGTGCTGTCGGTATTGATCACCACTGTTAAATTGCCGTGTGCGACCGCACAAGCATCGAGCGTGACCGCCTGATTCATCACAATCGAACCCGTACGCGCATTGATGATCACTTTGGCAATCCCTTGCGCCTGATTGATTTCAAGATTCTCAATTTTGGAGATAAATGCGACCAGCCCGCTTCCCTGCGGCGCACGCACCTCAATCATGCGTCCATCCTGCGCTACCGCGATGTCCGATCCGACCTGCTTATTGATCACATCGACAATGCGCGTCGCGGTCGTAAAATCATTGCTGCGCAATTCAAGGTGAATAAATTCCCCCTGCCCTAACAAGGTCGGCACGGCTCGCTCAACCGTCGCACCGGCCGGCACGCGCCCGACACTCAAATGATTAACCTGCACGGAGGCGCCACCCGAAGAAGCTCCCACGCCACCGACCAGCACATTACCCTGCGCCATCGCATAGACCTGACCGTCAGCGCCTTTGAGCGGCGTCATCAAAAGCGTCCCGCCCCGCAGACTCTTGGCATTACCCATGGAAGAAGCGGTCACATCGATCGTTTGTCCCGGTTTTGAAAATGGCGGCAAACTCGCCGTCACCATCACGGCCGCGACGTTTTTGAGCTGCAAACTCGTGCCCTGCGGCAGATTCACGCCCATTTGCGAGAGCATGCTGATAATGCTCTGCACCGTAAAAGGGGTCTGCGTTGTCTGATCACCGCTGCCGTCCAATCCCACCACCAGACCATAGCCTAGCAACTGGTTATCCCGTACACCCTGAATATTCGCCACATCTTTAATGCGCTCAGCAAAGACCGTAAAGGGCAACAGCAACAACAGCGCTACGATAAGTTTTTTCATTGTTAAACCTCTATCCTGCCTCTAGAATGGCAGTACTGACATAAAGAAACGCCCGAGGAATCCCAGCGAACTCGCATCGTTCATAAACTGGTTCATTGCACCCGCATTCTTATATTCGATATGCGCATCAGCAACTTGATTGGACTGCACCACATTCAGATTGGAAATACTCACCGGATTGATTACACCGGAAAAACGGATAAACTCTTCGTTGTGATTCAACGCCACCTGTTTTTCACCGCTCACCAGCAAATTGCCGTTGGCCAGCACTTCAATGACCGTGACCGCAATCGTCCCTGTCAGCGTCTCGCTCGCAGCGCCGTTACCCGAGCTTGCCGTCTTATTGCTGCTGCTGCTGTTAATTGAGATCGGATTGATAAGTGCAGTCAGCGCGGCCGGCGCACCACCCATCGCCGCATAATTACGCGCCACACTCGGCGTACCTGCCACGATCGCATTAGCACTGGTGGAGCCATCACTGGCTTTGCGGCTACCCGAAGTCGTTTCGACAATATTGATAGTCAGAATATCACCGACATTGCGCGCACGTTTATCCTCAAACAGCGGGCGTTCGTTTATGCCGGCATGGAAAATCGCACCGTCGGCAGGCACCACAACAACCGGCCTGACAGGTTTCGCCGTCATCGGCTGCTGAATACGGGTCGGCGGTGTGCTGATACTGCAACCTGCGATCGCGACGGCAATACAGAACAAACCACACACCCGGCTAATGACATCCATTTTTTTATTGCTCCACTGCTCTGCCATGACGCTCATTCCCGGTAAATACGACAAACAATTTATTTTACATTTGTGATAATTTTTGCAGCATCTGATCGGAGGTGGTGATCGATTTCGAATTGATTTCATACGCGCGCTGCGTCTGTATCATGTTCACCATTTCTTCAACCACATTCACGTTGGATGTTTCAACGTAATTCTGACTCAAAAGACCGCTGCCGTTAGTCCCGGGCACGTTGGTGCTGGGCGTGCCAGAGGACGCGGTTTCCTGATAAAGATTCTCGCCCTGTGCCATTAAACCGGCCGGATTGATGAAAGTCGTTACCTGCAAACTGCCCACCTGCACGGGTGCTGCAACACCAGGCTGCGTGACCGATACCACGCCATCCCGCGCTATCGTCACGGTAATGGCATTTGCCGGCAGCGTAATCGAAGGTTGTAGCGGAAAACCGCTTGCCGTGACCATCTGTCCCTGAGCATCGCGCTGAAATGAACCGTCGCGGGTATACCCGGTTGAGCCGTCCGGCATCAAAACCTGAAAAAATCCACTGCCGTTGATCGCCACATCCAGCTGATTACCCGTCTGCTGCAAGTTACCCTGCGTGTGTATCCGCTCAGCAGCCACAGGTCTGACGCCGGTACCGATCTGCAACCCTGACGGAATCTGAGTCTGCTGAGATGACTGCGCACCGGGCTGCCTGATCGTCTGATACAGCAAGTCTTCAAATACCGCGCGCGAACGTTTGAAACCATTGGTACTCACGTTGGCCAGATTATTTGCAATCGTGTCCATCTGGGTTTGCTGTGCATCCAGACCTGTTTTTGAAATCCACAAAGAACGTATCATTTTTTACCCCTTTATCGTAAGTGGCAAGTTGAAAGTGAAAAACCACTCACGACTCACTATCCTGCAATACTCATTATCGAACTTGCCTGCTTGGCATCATTATCGGCCGTCTGCAGCATTTTCATCTGCATATCAAATTTACGTGCCAGTGAAATCATATTGACCATCATTTCTACCGTACTCACGTTGCTCCCCTCAAGATTACCCGGGGCAATTTCCGTCTTGGCATCTGCAGGTGCTGTCGAACCATCTTTCATGCGAAACATACCGTCCCCGCCACGCTCCAGTTTGGCGACATCGGGATTCACCAGTTTTAAGCGCCCGACCACCACGACCGACGTCGCCTGATTTCCTTCAGGAACGGTTGAAATCGTACCATCCTTGGCAAACGTAAGCTGAGTACCGGGCGGAATGGTGATCGGACCTGAATCGCTCAGCACATTAAGTCCGTTTCGCGTTTGCAACACGCCACTTGAACTGATCTGAAAACTACCATTGCGCGTGTAGGCTTCCTTACCGTCAGGCCCCTGAACCGCCAACCAACCAGTGCCGTTGACCGCGACGTCAAGAGAACGCCCGGTCGGCTGAAAAGCGGCAGGCGTAAAATCGAACCCCGCCGTTGAATCGACCACAAAGGTGCGCGTCGGCAATCCTTCACCGACCAGAGGCACGGCGCGAAAGGTATTGAGCGTCGCGCGAAATCCCGGCGTATTGGTATTTGCCAGATTCTCAGATACCGCAGCTTGCTGCTGCAGCACATGAGATGCACCGGTCATCGCGGTATAGATTAACTTGTCCATTTCTAACCCCTTTTATCAGCCGAGTAGCACATGGAGCGATTCCCACTTACCACTCGCCAGCTTATCTCAGGCTGGTAATCGTCTGCAGCAGCGAATCCTGAGTCTTGATCGTCTGTGCATTGGCCTGATACACGCGTTGTGCCGTGATCATATTCACCAGTTCAGCCGTCAGATCGACGTTTGAATCCTCAGTCGCAGAGGCTTGCAACACGCCCAGACTGCTAGAGCCCGGCGTACCCGTTGTCGGACTTCCTGAAGCGGATGTTTCCACCCATTCGTTGTTGCCGACGGGTTGCAAGCCTTGCGGATTGGTAAAATTCGTCAGCGAAATCTGCCCCAGCGCACGGGACTGACCGTTTGAATAACGTCCCAGTATCGTACCATCCGTACCGGTACTGGTTGAATTGAGCTGGCCTGAAGTATAACCATTCTGTGTCAGCGTATTCACGCCAAAATTACCACCAAACTGGGTCGTACCGGCAGCTAACGAATTAAAATCAAACGTGATCGTTTGAGGGGAAGTCGTAATTGTTGAAACGGGATTAAATGAAGGGGTGGTCACTTTACCCAGCGTTGCGCCCGCCGTAGAACCCGCACCCGCTGTCAATGTACTTAAGGTCCCAGTAGGACTAAATCCCAAGGTGGCAAATGGTGTAGCGGTTGTCGCTGGGGCCACAATAGGCGGCACCAGCACATTGTCGATTGTCAGATAAGTATTCCACAGATTGGAAGGCGCATTGGTTGTTGCCGCTGCGGCGGCCACAACACCCGCAGAGGCCGGCGTCACAGCAAGCGTCGTTGCATTGGTCACACCGGTAATTGTGTAAGTCGTGCCGGCCAGCGTCACCGTGTTACCGACTGCCAGCCCCACGGTAGAACCGACGGTCATCGCTGTACCCGCAGCGGCAAACGAGCCATTGCCCACGGTTGCAATCGGCTGGCGCGCAAAATACATGGTTCCCACATGACTTGCGCCCAGACTGTCAAAGACCGACAGTGACGTCGAGCTGGTATAAGAAGTCGGGTCTATTGTACTGAAAGCTGCCGTAGCAGGTACCGCAGCACGAGAATCCAGATTGGCACCCACCGTGGTGGTGGTAGTCATAACCGGTGCGAGATTGGTCGAGGTAATTTTCAGTGGCACGGTCTGCTTAACGATTGTACCTGCCGCATCGGCCAGATAGCCTGAAACGATATGCCCCTGATTATTGACCACATTACCAGTCTTATCGACCTGAAACTGACCGTTACGACTGTATAAAACAGCACCTGCCGCATCAGTCAGACGAAAAAATCCCTGACCGCTGATTGCCGTATCCAGCGGGTTATTAGTATTCGTGATATTACCCTGAGTAAACTGCTGCGCGACAGCCACGAGCTTCGTGCCGGTCCCAATCGGCATCGCGCCTGACCCTGATAGAGACGCTGCAAACATGTCAGCAAATTGCGCCTGCGACTGCTTAAAGCCAACCGTACTGGCATTAGCAACATTATTTCCGATGGTATCCAGATGCCTGGATGCCCCATTCAATCCGCTCAATCCTTGTTGAAAACTCATGCTGTTCTCCCGACCTTAAAGAATTTGTTTAACTTGAGCCAACGCGACCTTCTGCATCCGCCCTACGCTCAACTCCACACCCTGCGAACCCTGCGTCACACTTCCCACAATGCCGTATTCCAGCCCGGTCGCAGCAACCGTATTACTCGCCTGAGTCGAAGTAACTGCAAAAGTGTATTGTCCATCAGGCATCACATTTCCGGCACTATCTTTACCGTCCCATTGAAACTTGACGATCCCCGCAGGCTGCGCACCCAGATCAATTGTACTAATCAGTGCGCCTGACGCATCCGTCACAGAAACTTTATTGCTTTCGGCGGCCGAGGCAAGCTCGAAGCCCCCTAGACCGACACCCGCTTTCAAATCCATACCATTACCCGTCACCAGCACGCCATGTCCTATCATCGTCGCCGCCTGCAGTGTCTGGTTAGGCGTCATACTGGCGCTCAATGCCTGAAGCGTAGCATTAAGTTTATCAATGCCGCTGACTGTACTGATTTGCGCCATCTGGGATGTCATCTGAGCATTGTCCATCGGGTTGAGCGGATCCTGATTTTTCAACTGGGTCACAAGCAGCTTCATGAAGCGGTCCTGAGACGCCGCCGCTGACGTCGCAGATGCTGTCGAAGTACTCGAAGTTCCATTGAGTGCAGCAAAAACGGCACTGGTGTTGCTTGCATTCGTAGTGGCAGTAACCATGATTTTTCCTTTTAAATACAGTGAGTAGTTAGCGGCAAGGATGACGGTGTATTTTCTACCTCACCACTTGCCATTTATTACTGCCCGATCGTCAGCGTCTTTAACAACAGTGTTTTAGAGGTGTTAAGCACATCCACATTATTCTGATAAGCGCGCGAAGCCGAAATCATATTGACCATCTCATCGACCACGTTCACATTAGGCATTGAAACATACCCCTTAGCATCCGCCATCGGATGTTTTGGATCATAGACAATTTTCATAGGAGAAGTGTCTTCAGCAACCCGCACCACCTTAACGCCCTGCACATCCGCGCCACCCATCGGCGTTGCAGAAAATACTACCTGCTTGGCGCGATAAGGCTTGCCGTCCGCTCCCGTGGTACTGTCCGCATTCGCGAGATTACTCGCAACCACATTTAGGCGCTGCGACTGCGCAGCCATACCGGAACCTGCGACATTAAAAATATTGAACAAAGACATGGTCTTCTCCCTAGTTTTTATTAAGCTTGCAGTGCAGCGAGCATATCTTTCAACTCATCGCTGGTAAACTTCACACTGGCTTCATAGCGCAATGCATTATCTGCAAACTGCGCGCGCTCCACGTCCATATTAACCGTATTGCCATCCGCACTTGGCTGATCCGGGCGACGATACTGCACCGGCGCCCCCATAATCTGCCCGCCAGCATTGCCTTCCAAATGCATCACGGAGCTCGTCGCCATCGGCAATTTCACGGAAGTACCAGCCAGCGCACTTTGCAAAGCACTGGAAAAATTAATATCTCGCGCTTTGTAACCCGGGGTATCCGCATTCGCAATATTAGACGCCAGCAACTCCTGACGCGCACCACGCAAACTCAACGCCGTCTGATTAAAACGCAGCGACTCATCTAATTTACTGATCAATTACCCCTCCTGTTCGGCAGTTACAACTTGCATGGCTTGCATACTACGCCGAAATTAAAAATTAGTAACAAATGATTAACGGCAACTTTCCCCCTCAATTCTTTGCCAAGATACCCTTCCCTTATCCGTCCGCTGCAAGCACAATGTCGCCATGAAAACTTTACTGCTTATCATCTGCCTGCTGAGCTACTCGTTAGCATCAGCCGCCCCGCAACAGGATCACGCTCAGCTTCGAGCCGCAGCTGCGGCTTTAGTTCAACAGCAAACAGCGACGCTTCCGGGGAAAGTCACCTTTGTGGTCGATGAAATCGACAAGCGCATCAGCCTGCGACCCTGCAGCAAGATCGAAGCCTTTTTGCCGCCCGGCACACAATTGACCGGCCGTGTCTCAATCGGCGTACGCTGCACTGAAACGGGCGGATGGAGCACTCTCATCCCGGTACAAATCAAAATCACCCGCGAACTGCTGGTCAGCGCACACCCCCTCGCACTCGGACAGATCGTACGTGAAGCCGATTTAGCCCGCTTAAAAACCGAAACTACGCTCAATTCAGGCATCACCGATGCGAACCTGATCGTCGGAAAAGTGCTTCGCTACAGCGTCGCCGCAGGCTATATTTTGCGAGAAGACATGCTGCGCGCACCTTACAGCATCAAACAGGGGCAAACCGTTAAGCTCTCCATTCAAGCCAACGGCTTTACCCTCAGCAGCTCAGGCGTTGCACTCAACAATGCCAGCGAAGGTGAAACCGTTCAGGCGCGCACCAGCTCAGGCCGTGTGGTCAGCGGTACAGCAAGCTCGGAAGGCGTGATCTTGATCAATCCTTAACACACTCCAATACGATATCACTGCAGCAGCTTTTCACCCGCCTTAAATCAGCGCGGCGGCGCCATCCAATGCCGATAACGCATCTGCAATCAAAGCTGAAATCGAATGTTGTGCAGCCGCATCGCTGATCTGCCTCGCACTGATGCAAAGGCGCAACGCGCTCACAGGCACACCATCGCGCATCCCGCAGACCACCGGCTGACCGAACTGACAGCGCGGCGCATGCAAATCTGGCACTTGCAACTGGCGATACACCTGCCGCGTTTGTTCGCGATCAAGCCACCCCTCACGCCCCTTGAGCAAAAATGGAAAGATTGTCGGCAGATGATCCCAGCTCGGCACGTGCTGCAGCCCCGAGCGATCCTGCAGGGTAACGGCTAAGGGTTCAAATCGATCATCCTGTGCCAGTCTCGCCCCGACGGCCTCGTTAAAGGCGGTCAAAAATTCGACAATCACGACTTGCGGTACCGCATGAAAACGGCGTAACTCAACCAACGCCGCTTCCCAGCGTAGCAGCAATCCGACACCCAAAAACGCCGAATCAGATACCTCCTTCTTCTGCAACCCTGCGGGCAGCAACAAAGCCGCCGAAAAAGAGGGACCGGTGAAAAATTTCGAGCCGGTGATCGCCACCATAAATCCCTGCTGCAGATAGGCACGCAACGTATACGGCGAGAGTCTGAACTGACAAGCATCGACCATTACCCAAAACCGGTCGGCATACTGCTGCACTAAGCGCATCAGACACGCGACACCCGGCGCCACGAGACCTGTTTTGGATTGATCCACCATCACCAGCAACACGCGCTCCCCACGACCGATCGACGCATCAACTCGCGCACTCACCTCGCTGTTAATCTCTTCAACGGCACGCGGCACGCCGCCCGACTCCCGCAAAGCCACCAGATCGATCGCGCAACCGACTGCCAGCAAGGCAGCTTTTACGCCGCTGCCTGTCTCCTCCTCCTCAACCATCACGACCCTGAGCGGCTGCGCGCCACGAGCATAGTCCGCCGCAACACAATGCGCATCCGTACCGGACGCGGCGAACTGCAATAGGACATTTAAATTCGTTAACTGCAACTCCGCCAGCAACGCCTGACGAATGCGCTGCATCTGTGATAAACAGCAGGCATCAAATCCCCCGTTTATTCTCGCCGCCAGCAGTTCATCCCGCACCCGGGAGGCCGCAATAAATCCGTCCTGCGAAATCGTCGAGGCAGTAGAAGAACCAAACGCTAACAGCTCAGAATCAGGATAGGGCCGGCAGCCGTATTTATTCAGCCCAGTCTCAGGATCGAGCGCAATGCGCGCATCTCCCCCGGACACCAGCAACTGCGCTACATCCGGAAACTCAGCGGGATAAATATCGTACTTTTCTAATTTCACGTTAATTTTTGCCCGCCGCATGCAGCAGCATCCGGCGAAATGCCGCAAACACCTTGCGCATCTGAGGCTGCTTATAGGGAAACACATCGACAGGATCAATCGCATGCACAATCATGCAACTGTCAATTTCAAAGATCAGCAAACGCCCCTCCGCCGTTTCGGCGCAATCTACGCCCAAGTAATCGAGTCCTGCCCGCTCGTTAATCGCCCGAAATGCCTCTCGGTGCCGCAATGCGAACTCGTCATCGAACTGAGCCATAAACCGGGCCTCTTCGGCACGTTTTTCGGCGCTCTCGGCCATACCCGCATTGAGATAGTGGATCATCCAGTGATCCGAGATCCCCATGTGACAGACATAAGGCGCCCCCTCGATCAGGACAATCCGGTATTTACGGTACTGACCGTCTGCGCTGCGATAATCGACGAAACGGGACACATAAAACTCATCCTGCGCCATCAAGTCCAGATAGCCGCCCAGGGCTGCCGCATCATCGAGCCTTTCCAGTCCCTTTCCGGCGTGAGAGTCGACAGGACGCACGATAACGGGAAAATCGCCATCGCCCAGCACGCAGGACATCAAAAGCGCCCCCTCTGTGATCCGCTGCAGCGCTTCCCGGTTAATGATCAGCGTACCTGGCATTTCCACGCCCGAAATGCCGCTGAGCAGTACGCTGTTTTGGTCCCGCGCGAGGCGTGCAATGCGTTCGGGACGATTGAGGACAGGACACGGCCAATGCTCAACCGCCTGGCGAATTTTCTCCAGCAACGGCAGGTTTTGCCGCGACTCGGCAACGGCAATAAACAGCACATCATGCGGCGGCAGGTCGAGAGGCAAATCAAGTTCCGGCGTCACATAGACAAGATTGAGTTCGACATCCAGTTCTTCTAGCAAAAGTTCCAGTGGCGAGTTGGCCATCAGATCCCCCGGCCCCATCACCGCCAGCAGCCTGATGCACGCAGGCTGCGTATCCCGCGAGGGAACGGAATACACCTGTTGCAGCGAGACGGCCTGAAACTGCATTTCCAGCGCCAACTCGCGGTTTCCGCGCAACTGCAATACAGTGGATAAATCCATCAGCGCATACGCATCGGCCGTGCGAGGGTCAGCCCCTGCGCGCGCGATTAGCGCCGTCCCCAACGGACCTAAATCCGCACCGGACGTCGCCATGCGCATCAGGTACGCCAGACCGATGAGCTGTTCATTCTTGTTCAATCTATCCGACATAGTCATTCTTTTCCAGTGGCAATCCCGCCGCAAATTTTAAGGTCGCCTCTATCAGTGCATCGATGTCGCACATCTGGGTACGATGGTTGACAATCGCCGCACGAATGGCGAGCTGACCGTTGATGGTGGTCGATGAGGGTGCTGCGATACCCGATTCTTGCAGCGCCAGCACGATTTTTGCGTTGTGCGCATCGGTGCTGCGATAACGAAAACACACGATATTTAATGCCACGGGCGCCAACAGTTCAAGCCGCGGTTCGGCCTCCACTCGGGATCGCAAATACTGCGCCAGCGCGCAGGTCTTTGAAATCACCCGTCCGAGTTTCTCAGAACCATAGACCTGCAGGGTAAACCAGGTTTTCAATGCACGAAAACTGCGCGACAAATCAGGGCCAAAATCGCAGGGCCACGGAGAACCGGCCGCCATGCCGCGCACCTCGCGTTGCAAATAGGCGGCAGGAGAGGCAAAGGTATCGTGATGCAGCGTGCCATCCCGAACCAGTACAAAGCCCGCATCATAGGGCACCTGCCCCCACTTATGAAAATCGAAAGCGATCGAGTCGGCGCATGCAATCCCTTTCAACTGAGGAGCAATATCTGATGCCAGCATCCCCAGCGCGCCATACGCGCCATCGACGTGAAACCAGAGCCCGCAGGACTTAGCAATCAAGGCAATCTCGTCCAGCGGATCTATGGCCCCGACATCCACCGTGCCGGCAGTCGCCGCAATTAAAAAGGGCGTCATCCCGGCCGCGATATCGGCCGCAATCGCGCGTTCTAACGCCCGAATATCCATCTGGAAATTCGCGTTCAGCGGAATTTTACGCAGCGCGAGCGTCCCGATCCCGGCCATATCCATGGCTTGAGCGATGCTGACATGCGCGCTGGCCGATGTGTAGGCAGTCAGATGACAATTTGCTGATAAACCGTCCACACGCACCGTGCGGCCCAACATGGCCGTTCGGGCGACTAACACACTGATTAGATTGGCCATCGAGGTGCCGGTGACAAACAAACCGCTGGCCTCTGCCGGAAATGAAAACAAATCGCGCACCCAGCGCACCAGCTGACGCTCAACCTCAACGGGAATTTGCTCTCTGCCGCCCAGATTGGCGTTAAGTCCTGCGGCGAGCATCTCGGCCAGCATGCCAACGGGGGTCCCTCCGCCGTGCACCCACCCCATGAATCCCGGATGCGCGTTCCCGATCGCATAGGGCAATACATGCTGCATAAAGGTCCTATGTGCGGCTGACAATTCGCCGGATTGAGACGGCATAGGCTGATAAAAAACGCCTCTCACTTCGGACGGAATCGGCTGCCAGACCGGCCGATCGCGCAAATTTTCCAGATAATCGAACATATCATCGAGCATGCGATGACCTTGACGGCGAAAATCCTGCCAATCCTCCGGTTCCAGCGTTTCATCAGATATATTTAACATGCCTCTCCCAAGCCGCCACTCGCGCACAGCCAGTCCTCACCGCAAGGCCAACATTATGCATTATACACAGGCAAATTTTCCTGAAAAAACGGATAATCGCTAACAGTTAAGCTGCAATTATTGAATTATTTTTCCGGCGCAATAAAAAATTTTCTAGCAATTGTAAATTTTGCTAAAGTTTTACGGGTATCATCCGATAAAGAGGATAACGCGTACAAACTTAGTAACGTCAGATTGAGAGGATTACCGTGAAAATTGACAAACCAGGCAATTCGCCACCTGCTGGACTGATTAACGAAACCAACGCGCGTACACCCAGCGCCAAGAGCAGTCCGGCAGCACAAGAACCCGGCACCAGCGTATCACTAGGTTCGACAGCGTCTCAGCTCTCCAAAATGGAAGCGTCCATGTCGAACACTCCGGTGATCGATGCAAACAAGGTTGCGCAAATCAAACAAGCCATCAGTGAAGGTCGCTTTCAGGTCAATTCTGGCGTCATCGCTGACCGGCTGATACAGTCTGTTCGCGATCTGATCCGCAGTCAGGCGTAAATCTTGTCGCACCCCGGCCACACAGCGTTAATGACCGCCCTCACGGACGAGCGGTTAGCCGTTCGTGGTTTTGTCGAACTGCTGCGGCAAGAGCAAAGCCTGCTCACCGAGAACAGCATCGATCCGCTACTGATCCTTGCCGAGAAGAAATCAGCCGATGCCCTGCGCCTGAATGAGCTGTCTGAATCCCGCCGGCGTCTGCTCGAAAAATACGTGGGCGTCCTGAGCAGCGCAGCTATTCAGGCATGGCTTGAAGGACATAATCACGAGTGCCTGTTGATCTGGCAGGAAATCTGCACACTGACGGAGCAGGCGCGGCAACTCAACAACGTTAACGGCGAATTGATACAAATGAAGTTGCGCCACAATCAACAGTCACTCACTGCACTTACACGGGCGGTAAGTCAGGCGAATCTGTACGGCCCTGACGGACAAACAAATTTTTCTGCGGGTACAGGGCGCTCGCTCGGCAGCGTTTAATTTTTCACCACAGGCGCGGCTTTCACAACCGGTTTTACCTGAGCTGGTGACTTAGCAGAATCTGAAGGCTTAGCTGCCTCTACAGCGGGCAAGCTTTCCGCACTATCGGCCAGACGATCGAACTCCGGTGACAAAATCGTAATGGAAACCCGCCTGTTTTTAGCACGGTTCTCAGGCGTGTCATTCGCCACAACGGGCTGGTTAGCCGCCATACCGACAGCAGCCAGACGCTTTTCTGGAACGCCATACGTAACTAGGGTTCTGACGACACTGCTGGCGCGCCCCGAAGACAACTCCCAATTGGATGGAAACTGCGTCGTCTTAATCGGCACATCGTCGGTATGCCCTTCAACCTCGACCGATTGGTTTTCACGGCTTAACACCAACGCGACTTGCTGCAACGTTTCCTGAGCGCCTGGCTGAAGTTTCTCTTCCCCCTCGCGAAACAGCGTGCTCGCACTGATGTCAACCACTACGCCGCGCTTAGTCTGATGCACCCCGACTAACCCCTGCGCAATCAACGGCCCCATCACTTCTCTCAAACTCGCGTCGACCGCCTTCATCTGCGCCTGTATCTTGCGCTGCTGCTCGAGCATCCGCGCATCTCGCTTATCCACCAGCACCTTAAACAACTGCCCCTGAGTGTTAGGCACCACAGTAGAAGATGACTCCGAAAAAGCCGAATTCAGCGAATCGCTGAAGGTTTTGTATTTGCCTTCATTGACCGATGAAATCGAATACATCACGACAAAAAAAGCGAACAACAGGGTGACAAAGTCTGCATACGAAATCAGCCAGCGTTCATGATTATCGTGCTCGGCACGTTTGCGACGGCGCGCCATATCAGTTCAGATAACTCTGGAGTTTAAGTTCGATATAACGCGGATTTTCCCCATTGGCGATCGCACCCAGACCATCGATCACCATGTCGCGCATATGCGTCTGCTGCATGATGATGGCCTTTAACTTATTAGCAACCGGCAAAAACAGCAAATTGGCAAACGCCACACCGTATATGGTTGCGACAAAGGCAACCGCAATCCCGCTCCCGAGTTTAGATGGCTCTGATAAATTCTGCATCACGTGCATCAAACCTAAAACGGCACCGATAATCCCCACGGTTGGAGAATAGCCGGCTGCCGCCTCCCATACCCGCGCCGATTGCCAGCGCAACTGTTCCCAGGATTGAATATCCGTCTCCAGCACATCGCGAATTTTTTCGGCACTGTGCCCGTCAACCAGCAACTGCACCCCTTTCTTCATAAAGGGATCTGCAATACCCGGAATGCGTGCCTCAAGCGCCAGCATCCCCTCTTTGCGCGCCAGCGCCCCCCAACTGGTCAGCTGTAAAATCAAATCCGGGCCGGCGGATTTCGGTGTCGAGAATGCCCATGCACCCATTTTGATTGCCGTCATAAATACCTTGGCAGAGCTTTGCACCATCACAGCCCCCAGCGTGCCGCAAAACACGATCAAAAAGGCGCTGCCCTGAAACAACACGCTAAGATTACTTCCTTCCAAAATCTGGCCGGACAGAATACCGGCAATGGCGACCAGCAAACCCAGCAGTGTCAGCTTATCCATCAATACCCTTTCAGCGAACCGCGCAGACGCAGCACCGCCTGACTATGCAATTGCGAGATACGGGATTCGCTAACGCCGAATACCTCGCCCACCTCGCGCAAATTTAATTCCTGCTCATAAATCAGCGCCATCAGCAGACGCTCACGTTCAGGCAAAACGTCGATCGCACGCGCCAGTTCAGACTTAAAACGGTCATCCTGTAGCAATGCCAGCGGATCCGTATCGTTGGCAAACTCAAAACGTTCGAAGAAATCCTCATGATCCTCATCCTGAAAATCTTCATAATAAATCAGCTGCGCACCGCGCGATTCCTGCAGCATCTGCTGGTACTGAGCCAAAGACACCTCGAGCTCTTTAGCGATTTCCGTTTCATTAGGGGCACGTCCCAACTTTTGCTGTAACCGGCTGACACCCTGTTCGATGCGCCGCATATCCCGACGCAAACTGCGCGGCAACCAGTCCGCGCTGCGCAGTTCATCAAGCATGGCACCACGAATACGTTGCGTCGCATACGTTTCAAACTGTGCACCGTGAATTTCGTCATAGCGGGTTGCGGCATCCAGCAACCCCATCATGCCCGCCTGAATGATATCGTCTATCTGCACACTGTAGGGCAACTTGCTCATCATCTGATGGGCAATGCGCTTAACCAGAGGCGCATAATCCCGCAAACACTGATTCTTGTCCTGCAATCCAGAAGCGTTATACATAGGCCTTTAATATTAATTGGTCATTGTTTCCGGCGATCTGTCGTGCTGACGCGCCAACTGCCTGATCAGATTTTTCATCATCTGTGAAATACCGCCTTCCATTTCATCCTGCCGCGTCGTCTTTTGTAACACACTTTGTGACAGTGCGATGCACGATTTCGCAGAACTGGACGCAGGATAAGACTCCACCACCGAACGTGACAACTGGGTGGAACGCTTAAGCCTGTCATCTTGCGGAATGTAACCCAAATACTCCAAGCGTGCTGCAAGCTTAGCTCTGGCAACTTTCTCCATATTGCCAAACACCAGCCTTGCCACCTCTTCATTGGCCACCTTGTTCACCACCACCTCAAAGCGCAGACGTGCATTTTCCAGCGCCAGTCGCTTAATCAGCGAATAGCTCTCGGTGATACCGCTAGCCGTCGCATCCATCACGACCAGCACTCTGACGCCGGAGGCAAGACTTGCAGACACCGCGCCTTGAGCCGAGAGCATCGCTGCATCCACCAGCATCACATCAACCCCTGCACTGACTTCAGACAACACTTTTTCCATCCGCTTCTGCTCGACAGGCTTCAATTTTTCCAGCGCACGCATCAAACGGGATACCGGCAAAATCGCATAACCCTTAGCCGGCAGCAACACGTCCTGCAACTGACACTTACCTTGCACCACATCCAGCAAGTCATGCCGTGCAAACAGCCCCAAACTATCGGTTAAATTATTTGGCGCAGGATTTTCGTCCAGCACCAGCACATCACGCCCGGCCGATGCCAGCGCGGTTGCCAGATTGAGCGTGACGCTGGTGCGCCCCATACCGGATTTCCCCGCAACAAGGGTGATCACCTGCGTTCGATTGCCCACTAACAACCGCCGCAAGCCTTCGGCCTGATCATCCTCACCCAAACGCTGCGGGCTCGCAAACTGCGCTAAGGACAACTCACCGGACTGCGCCAATTCCTCGGCATCCACATCAAAGTGCATAGGTCACCTCGCCGGATGCGACCGCCGCACTACCGGAATCAGCCATGATCGTCGGGAATTCCAGCGCCTCCAGCGTGAAAGGCGTTTTCTCTTCAGCAGGCTTGAAGGCACGATGCAGCAATATGTCGATATTGACCAGATGCAAGTCCTCAGGAACCCGCTGTCCGTTAGCCATAAAATACATCACCAGTCTGTGCCGCACTACAACATCCAGTATCGCGCCCAGATTCGCCGCCTCATCAAGCTTAGTCGCAATACAGCCGATAACCTTGTTGCTGTAATACATGCGCACCACATCTTCAAGCGTATCGCCGCCACTGGTCGAATTCAATACCAGTAAACGCTGCACCCCGGCCGCATCAAACATATCACCCTGCTCGACCACGCGTTCGTCGCGCTGTCCCATTCCGACAGTATCAATCAACACCAGATGTTTATGGCGCAAGGCAGCAAGCGTCAGACGCAAATCATCCGCCCCTTTGACCGCATGAACGGCCACTCCCAGAATTTTTCCATAAATTTTCAGCTGTTCGTAAGCGCCGATCCGGTAACTGTCTGTCGTGAGCAAAGCCACTTTATCCGCACCGTAACGCACCACCGCACGCGCCGCGAGTTTCGCCGTCGTAGTCGTTTTTCCAACGCCCGTCGGACCAATCAGTGCATAGACGCCACCTCTGACCACAATGTCATCGTCGATACCTGCCACGCGAAGATTTCGCTTCAGAACCTGCTTGATCCAGGATTCACCCTTTTCATTACCCGCTGGCATCTTATCGAGCAACTGACGCGCAAGCAGCGTACTGAATCCTGCATTGAGCATGCGCCGCAACAGCCCCGCGCGCTGCGGATCGCGCTGCTGCACATTGTTCCACGACAAAGTTTCGATCTGCTTTTGCAACATGCTGTGCATGGACTTAATCTCGCCCAGAATCGCGGCCTCCCCTGCTGGTGTTGATATAAAGGCTTGCACAGGCTTACTGATCAACGCCTCTTCAACGGGCTCAGCAGGTGGAACTGGCGGTTGGATAACGGCCTGAACAACCGATTGAACGACGGCTTGAGCGGGTTGCGCGACCGCCTGAGGCTTGGCCTTATTGCCTAACTTTAAAAAGGGTTCATCATCCGCCTCCTCCGCTTCATACGCCTGATATACGCTGGCAATATCGACCGTCTTAGGCTTTGCCGGATGTTTCAATACAGGCGTGCTCGCCGAAGACAAGCGCACCATTTCATCGTTTGCCATGGCATGAATTTCCACGCCGTGCTCGGTCTTTCGATTCGATAAAATGACAGCTTCTTCACCCAGCTCGCTGCGTATCTCTTTGAGCGCCTCACGAGCCGATGCGGCCGTGAATTTTCTGATATTCATGCGTTTCCTCCTACCAGTGACGTAACCCGGATCGTTTTAAAGTCCGGCACTTCATCATGCGAAATAACTCTTAAATTGGGCACTGTGCGTTTCAAAAAACGCGCCAGCAGATCGCGCAACTGTGCCGGCACCAGCATCACCGTCGGCAAACCCATTTGCTCCTGCCGCTGTACCGCTGCACGCGACTCATTGAGCACCGTGTCGGCCAGCCCCGGCTCTATCCCCATACCGTTCTGACTTGCCTGCATCGCTTGCATCAGAATATGCTCCAACTCCTTATCCATACCGATCACCTGCAACTCCTGCGCCGACGGATAGTACTGCTGCACGATGGCAGGGCCCAGCGCCACGCGCACCAATACGGTCAGCTGATAAGGATCTTGTGTCCTTGACGCATTATCAGCCAATGTCTCGGCAATCGTTCGCATATCGCGAATATGCATGCCCTCATCAAGCAGATTTTGCAGCACTTTTTGTACCGTGCCTAACGGTAATGACTTGGGCACCAGGTCTTCAACCAACTTTGGCGCAAATTTTCCCAGATGATCAAGCAACTGCTGCACTTCCTGACGGCCCAGCAATTCGGCAGAACGGGTACTGAGCAAATTACTCAGGTGAGTCGCAACCACGGTCCCCGGATCCACCACGGTATAACCCAT
The DNA here is from genome assembly GCA_001801025.1 of Gallionellales bacterium GWA2_54_124. Taxonomy (GTDB): domain Bacteria; phylum Pseudomonadota; class Gammaproteobacteria; order Burkholderiales; family Gallionellaceae; genus Gallionella. The sequence continues at coordinate 206,139 of MGWO01000002.1, read as the reverse complement.
AATCTGCGCCTGATCTCGCAAAGCTGCCTCAATCCAGATCGCCGGCAACCCAAAAGCCGGATCCCGCGTCGGCGTACCGATCAACTCTCCCGTCACACTCCCCGGGTTGATCGCCAGCAGCTGGTGAGGATAGGCATCGCCACTGCCGATTTCAACGCCCTTGAGGGTGATACGATAAGCATTCGGACGCAGATCGAGATTGTCACGGATATGCACCGAGGGCGGCAAAAATCCGATATCCTGCGTAAATTTTTTACGTATTCCTTTGATCCGGCGCAATAAATCACCGTCCTGCGCCTTATCCACCAGCGTGATCAGGCGGTAACCGACCTCCAGCCCCAGTACATCGACTTGCGCCACGTCCTCCCAACTGGCATCCGATGCTTCACCGATAATAGGGGTCGCCGCAACTTCCGCCTTTTCCTGCTCGACCACTTTTTCTGATTTTTTCGACAGATTGTAGGCCAGCCACATCATACCGCCTGCCAGCAGCAAAAAAGAGAAATGCGGCATGCCGGGTATCATCCCCATCATGCCGATGATCGCTGCGGTGAGCATGATCAGCTGCGGCTGTTTGAACAACTGCCCCATCATTTGTTCGCCGATGTTCTCTTCGGTAGACACCCGACTGACCACTACACCAGCCGCGGTCGAAATCACCAGCGCTGGAATTTGCGCGACCAGACCGTCACCGATAGCGAGCAGCGTATAGCGACTGGCGGCGGTCGAAATATCCATATTGTGCTGCAACACACCGACGATCAAGCCGCCGATTAAATTGATAAACAAAATTAAGATACCGGCGACCGCATCACCCCGCACGAATTTACTCGCACCGTCCATCGCGCCGTAAAAATCCGCTTCCTGACCGATTTCAGCACGCCGCTTGCGGGCCACATCTTCACCGATCAGGCCGGCGTTCAAATCCGCATCGATCGCCATTTGTTTACCCGGCATCGCATCGAGCGTAAAGCGCGCACCCACCTCGGCGATACGTCCGGCACCCTTGGTGATGACCATAAAGTTGATCACAACCAAAATCGCAAAAACGACGATACCAACGGCATAATTGCCACCAACCAGAAACAAGCCGAACGATTCAATCACCTTACCCGCAGCATCCCCTCCCTTATGACCTTCGAGCAACACCACACGGGTGGAGGCCACATTCAGCGACAAACGCAACAGGGTCGTGATCAGCAAGATGGTCGGGAAGGACAGGAAGTCGAGCGCCTTGGTGGTATTCATGCTGATGAGCAGCACCATCACCGCGATCGCAATATTAAAGGTGAACAGCACATCGAGCAGCATCGGCGGCAGGGGCAGCACCATCATCGCCAATATCAGGATGATCAGGATGGGGCCTGCCATGCTGCGCAGTTTTATGCTGGCTTTCAAAAAGGCAGCGATAGCGGTCATATTCATGCGACAGCCCCGGGATCCAACTCAGCTGGCACCGGCAGACTATCCGGCTGATCAGGCCGCACACCACCGTCTGTATTGTAGCGCTTCAACTGGTACACATAGGCCAGCACCTCGGCCACCGCGGTGTACAACGCTTCAGGGATGGCGTCGCCGATTTCGGTATGCTTGTGCAGCGCACGGGCCAGCGGCGGCGCCTCCAGTATCGGCACATTATTTTCCTGAGCGATTTCACGAATGCGCTGAGCGATCAGATGAGAACCCTTAGCCACCACGACAGGTGCACTCATACCCTTGTCGCTGTACTTCAATGCCACTGAATAGTGAGTCGGGTTAGTCACCACCACATCGGCAGTTGGAATAGCCGACATCATGCGACGGCGCGCCGCTTCTCTCTGCATGCTGCGAATACGCCCCTTGACTTCAGGATTACCATCGGTTTCCTTGGACTCCTGACGAATTTCCTCTTTGGTCATCATCAGCTTCTTGTTGTGACTCCACAACTGAAATGGCACATCGATCGCCACGATCAACAGCATACCGCTAACAATCGCCAGAAAGCTGCCGGTTACCAGATAACCCGTCTGCGAGATGGCGGTTGTCACCGACAAGCTCGCCAGTTGTATTACATCATCACGATGATGCCAGATCACCCAGGTTGCCACCCCCCCCACAATCGTCGCCTTACCAAGCGCCTTTGCCAGCTCAACCAGAGAATTGGTCGAAAAAATGCGCCCCATGCCGGTAATCGGATTCATACGGGAAAATTGCGGCACAAGGGCTTCGGTACTGAACAGCCAGCCGTTCAAAATCAACGGCGCTCCCAGCGCAGTGATGAACATCATCAGCAACACAGGTGCAAAAGTAATCAGCATATCCATGGAAAGATCATACAGGCGCGGAATCAGCAATTCCGGTTTAAAAACAACATCTTGATTAAAGATTAGGGCGTCATGCAACAGCCGAACCATGTGCGCATTGAGCGATGCTCCCATAAACCACAGCGCAGCACCACCTGCCAATAAAATTGAAAATGTCGATAACTCATTCGAACGCGCGACTTGACCTTTTTCCTTCGCCTGGTCAAGTCGCCGCTGTGAGGGCTGTTCTGTTTTTTCTAGATCGCTGTCTTCTGCCATGTTGGGCTCCGCTGGTAGTGCGGATTATACGCAAAACAGCGCTACTTAAGCAGAAGAATAAGCAGGGAATAAGCTTGCTTTTCAATACGTTCAGCGCAGAACGTAAAGTAGATATGCAAGATTCGTGTACTCTAAAGGCAGCGTGCTGCCTGCAAAAAGCAGGCAGCGGCCTGTAATCAGTTCAATACAATGCGATTTCGCCCGCTCTCCTTAGCTTTATAGAGACTATCATCAGCAAGCTTCAGCATATGATCGAGGTTTTGTGAAACCAGCTTTGTAATGCCAATACTGACCGTATAGCCAATTGCGACCTGGCCAAAAATTGCCGATGACTGCTCAACTTTGATGCGAAACTCCTCACACCGGGCGTACGCCTCGTCCGCATTGACAAAGAGTATAAAAAATTCCTCCCCGCCCACACGAGCCACCAGCTCGACATTGAAATGTGCGCTCAGCAGCGCAGCAAAATGCCTGAGTACGGCATCTCCGCCATCATGCCCGTACACATCATTGATTTTCTTAAAAAAATCGATGTCCATCACCGCAGCTGCCAATGGTGTACCCGCACCTATCGCCGCTTCGAACAATGCACTTCCCTGCTCAAAAAATGCGCGGCGATTAAACAGGGCCGTCAGATAATCGTGATAAGCAATATAACGAACCGACTCCAGACTTTCCTGCATCTCAAGGTTTTGATTTACGCGGCAGGTCAGCTCCTCATAACCAAAGGGCTTACAAATAAAATCATTCGCACCCAGCTTGAGAAACTGCGCAGACATACGCGGATTATTGCTGCCCGACATGCCAATAATAGCCAACCTGTCTTTAGCAATCTTGCGGCGCACCGCGAGCAGAAAATTAAACCCGTCCATCACAGGCATTTCGTGATCAAGCAATACCAGCTTAATATCTTTATGCTCAAGTAAAACAGCCAGTGCTTCTTCGCCGTCACACGCCGCTAACACATCAAAGCCCTGCGTATTCAGCATCCCGGTTACGATCGCACGCATGCTTTGCGAATCATCGACAACCAGCACACGTCCCCCGCGGTTTTTGAACAACCGCCCCACCAGCTCGACAATATACTCATACGAATTAATGCTGTTTTTGAGAACATAATCGATAACACCGCAATTCATAATCCGTTCGTGCAGCTGCGCGTCATACATACCGGTCATCGCAATAACAGGAATGCTGGCATTCACCAGCGCGTCGATCACCTCACCGCGAGGCGCATCCGGCAGATTCAAATCACTCACCGCGACAAAAAACGGATATTTGTTTTCTGCGATAATCGCATTCACCTGAGCCAGATTCATTGCAATCAGGACATGGCATCCCCAGCGATCAAAGAGCATTTTGGCGGCCATTTGGGCCAGCGCGCGCTGATCCTCTACCAGCAGCACATGAAAACCGGCACTACCCGCAGGCAGCGATTGGCGGGACGCCGTACGTGTCTTAGTCATAAAATAGTATCAAGTCTGGTAACTTATGCGGCTACGGAATTTGCGACACCAACGTAAGCTGCGACTTCAGATCCATTGCCCGAGTATTGCAAGGCGCTACACATATTATCGAGCAGCGCGATGCCGCGCCCGTGCCGCTGTACATTGCGTTTGATATCCGCCAATTCCAGAAAATTAAAGCCGTCACCGCTGTCCTTCATGGAAACCTTCAGACATCCGCAACTCAATTTATCCAGGCGAATAAAAATCTGCCCCAGTTCAAGCTCTGCCAAACGTGCCGCACGTTCCACAAAATAAGTTTCCATGCCGTCAATTTCATTTTTTAGCGTCGAGTCGAGTTTGAGCAGACCATGATCGAGTGCATTATTGAACAACTCTGACAAGACTAAAAATAGCTTACCATCGGCGCGCCCTCCCTCAATTTGCCCGGCGATATTAAGCAAAAAGGGCACCACATCCAGATGTTTTAATTGCTGTGCTGTGAGCATTAAAGAAAATTTCCACAGCGATTGCTCAATGCCATGCCCACAACCGGCAACACGCTCTCCGGGCAAACACTCCTTCGTGCGCGACAAAACGATCTCGGAGGCAAGCTGATCAATAACAGGGACATCTACCATGATCAACGCGATATCATCTAAGGGCGGCCCGCCCCCCAGATGACCGTTAATGACATCCTGAACACGATCAAACAGCGTTTCGCCTGATGAAGACTGTGTTCCGGCCAGTAAACCTGCCTGCCCCAACCCCTCACCATTCCCCATATCGATTTCAGTCGCGCCATCCGAACACATCAGCAAGCTGGCAGCCTGATCGACCACTTTGAAATATTCGAGCCCCGCATCAAACTCGTCGGCTGCAACCACACCGAGCGGCAGATGCCTGGAATGAAAGCGATGTAAAATATCAGCCCCTTCGCCCAGCAGCAAAACGGGCGGACAACCGCCGTTCCACACCTGAACGATCCCTGTCGCCGGATCTAACGACAACACGGAGGCGGCAACAAAACGCGGCAGAGGCAAATACTCGCGCACACGGCGATTGAGTTCGCGCACGATAGCGGGCAGCGCAAACCCCTTGGCGGTCATCTGGTAAAACGGCTGCGTGATCGGAATCACCGCAAGCGCAGCCGTCAATCCGTGACCTGCACTGTCAGCGAGCAACACATGTAAACAATTATCCGGACCGCGCGCAACGGAAATCAAATCTCCACTGAAGTTTTCAGCCGGTTTCAAAAAGAAACGTACCAGCGGATCGTGAATTTTGTCGAGCGCGGTAAACTGTTTGATAAAATCGCGGGCCGTATCGGTTTCCTCTTCGATCCGCGCATGATATTCAAGTAAGCTTAGATTCTGCTCTATACGGATCTGAAAATTATGGATCTTAGCCTGCAAAATTTCGTAATTTACCGGTTTAAACAAGTAATCATCGCCACCCGCATGCAAGCCTTCGAGCACTTCATGATTACTGGTTTGTGCCGACAAAAACAGAATGGGGAACCAGCCGGCATAGCGTCTGCGCATTTCGCGCACGGTATCAAATCCGCTCAAAACCGGCATCGACACATCCATCAGCACCAGATCAGGGCGACACTCCTCGCACAAGGCAAGCGCATGCACACCGTCTTCTGCCAGTGTAACCCGATGCCCCATTTTTTTGAGCATTGCTAATATCAATTGTCGATTGGTATTCGAATCATCGACCGCCAATATATTCAGCGAACCAACTGTGCTCATTTGATTCACCCCTGATATCACTTTGTAATCGTAAATAGTTTACTGAAATTAGCAATATCGAGAATTTGCGCAACCGTACTGCTAGGCTTGCAAAGCACCACCGTCTTGCCCACTGCTTGTGAGCGCTCGCGCAGCAACATCATCATCCCTAATGCAGAACTGTCGAGATACTCGATGCCCTCCATATCGATTTCCAGTGTTTTAACCGTTGCCAGCAGCAGCAACGGCTCATAATTCAACTTAAAAGTTCGGTGATCATTAAAGTCGAAGCGCCCTGCAAGTCTGATGATCGCCTTATCTCCTGCCGTCGAGGTGCTGATCTGCATTGCCATATTTCCACTCCCTTAAAACTACATTAATTAAAGCCAACACCAAGCGTTAAAGCCTGTTCCTCACGCCACCGCTCATCACCCGTGCCAGTACCCGGCGCGCCATCTCACCAATCGGCACGGCTTCATGCGATGCGCCATTTTCGACTGCCGCGCGCGGCATTCCGTATACCACACAGGTCGCCTCATCCTGCGTAAAGTTATAAGCACCCGCCTCGCGCATCTCCAGCATACCCACCGCACCATCCTTGCCCATCCCAGTGAGCATCACACCGATTGCATTCGCCCCTACGCAGACGGCAGCAGAGCGAAACAGCACTTCCACCGAGGGGCGGTGATGATTGACAGGCGACGTCTGATTCAATTCAATCACGTAATTCGAACCACTGCGCTTAATCAGCATGTGCGAATGCCCCGGCGCAATATACACATGTCCGGGCAATACCCGCTCATTGTGCACGGCCTCCGTCACCGTCATCTTACAAAGGCTGTTGAGCCTGTCGGCAAAAGACTTGGTAAAGGCTTCCGGCATATGCTGTGCAACCAGAATAGCAGGGGCATCGGCCGGCATCGGCACCAGAAATTCTTTTAGTGCTTCTGTGCCGCCTGTCGAAGAACCAACGATAATCAGTTTTTCAGTGCTGCTAATGCGACAACCCAATGTCGGCAAACTGCTCTCAGTTGGGGAGGCTGCAACGCGATTTTTAACCTTAGCCCGGGAGGCGATACGAATTTTCCCTGAAATTTCACTGGCATAGGCATTCATACCCTCGACCACACCCAATTTAGGTTTAGCCAGAAAATCGACGGCACCCAGTTCCAGTGCCCGTAAAGCAGCCTGAGACCCCCGTTCTGTCAATGTCGAAATCATCAACACCGGCATAGGACGCAAACGCATCAATTTTTCCAGAAAAACCAGCCCGTCCATTTCCGGCATTTCAACATCCAGCGTCAAGACATCCGGATTTAACGTTTTGATCATTTCGCGCGCCTGCAGCGGATTGGCTGCAGCACCAACCGCTTCCATGTCAGGCTGACTATTGATCACTTCTTTCAAAATACTGCGTATGAGTGCCGAGTCATCAACAATCAGCACTTTAATTTTTCTGCTACCCACTTCATTTTGCATCATATAACCCTGTATAGGCAGTCATCCAAACGCCGATAAATTCAATTTAAAATAGCTCAACATCGCCCTGAATTTCCGATGAACGGATACGAGAAATGTACTGTTGTTCGCGCTGAACAATCGTGTCGTTATGCACGCTGCGCAATTTTTTGACCAGCGTCCGACCCGTTGCAGGAAAGTAATAGACCTTGCGCGGATAAATATCCAGCAAATCCTGCGCCTTGAGTTCAATTTTCTCAGCCTGCAGGTAATCGACGACGAATTCTGAATTGCGCTGACCGATGTTGGCCACCGTAAATCCGCGCAGCACATTGCCGCCCCCGAATACTTTAGCCTCAAGATTACTGCGCCGCGCCCCCGACTTGAGCATCTGGTTGATCATCAACTCCATCGCATAGGTACCATAACGCCCGGCCAGCCCGACTGGGCTTCCGCCGTCATTTTTGTTGTCCGGCAACATGAAATGGTTCATTCCGCCAATGCCTGTGACCCGATCTCGTATGCAGGCGGCAACACAAGAGCCTAGCACGGTGACCAGAACCATATCCCGGCCGGTGACGAAATATTCGCCCGGCAGGATTTTAACGGCCTCAATATCGAAATTCCGGTCGTAATAGATATTCGGTGAGACAACTTCTTCGTAGTCGTGATCTGACATGAATTGTGCCCGTTAAGATTTGTCAGCTTGCGCTGCCTTGAGTTGCGGTGACAACTCGTACACCGTCTTGCCGCGCAACCTGAAATACGCTTCAGCCTGATAAAAATTCTCAGAATGCCCCGCATACAGCAAGCCATCGGGCCGCATGATGGGCGCCATTTTCTTCAATATAGCCAACTGAGTTTCTTTATCAAAATAAATCATTACGTTGCGACAAAAAATTACATCAACCCTATCCCGTATCGGCCAAGTCGCATCGAGCAGATTAAGCTTGCGAAAGGTAATCATGTTCTGCAACTCAGGACGCACTTTGACAAACCCCTCCTGCGCCCCCGTACCCTTGAAAAAAAATCGTTTGATTTGTGCATCGCTCATTTTCTCCACACGTTCCATCGCATAAACCCCGCGACGCGCCGTATCGAGCACGTTGGTATCGAGATCCGTGGCAATAATCTTCACCGGCGGTGTAAAACTATTGAACGCATCAACTGCGGTCATCGCAATGGAATAAGGCTCTTCACCTGTCGAACTGGCGGAACACCAGATGACAATCGGGTGTGAACTTCCGATCTTTTTCAGTTGCTCCGCCAGTAAGGGAAAGTGATGGTGTTCACGAAAAAATGACGTGAGGTTAGTCGTCAGCGAATTGGCGAAAGCCTCCCACTCGGCCACATCATTTTGCTCGAGCAACTTAAGATATTCGGTAAAGGTCTTGATACCTGTCGCACGCAACCTGCGCGACAGTCGGCTATAAACCAACTCCTGCTTACTGGCACTCAGCGAAATACCCGCGTGATCGTAGATCAGCTTACACACACGCTGAAAATCCTGCGACGTAAAATGGAACTCGCGCAAGGAAGGATCTTTCATTTCGGCCATATTTTTTCAGGATTTAGGATTTACGAGTCAGGAGTCAGGAGTCAGGAGTCAGGAGTCAGCGCTGCTTTTTATCTGAATCCCGAATCCTGCTTTTTAGAACTCTTGCCAGTCGCCATCCTCAGAATCAGGCATTTTAACCGGACGTGAACGGCTGACTGAAGTCGTTTTTTGTTCGGATGGTCGTGGTTCAGGCAACCTGCGTACCGGTGCAGCATTTTTTGCCCGTGCACTTAATGCAATCGGCTTAGTCTGTCCCGACAATTTGAAAGTACTCATCAAGGCGGCCAATTCCTGCGCCTGCTCTTCAAGCGACTCCGCAGCCGCTGCCGCCTGCTCTACCAGTGCAGCATTTTGCTGTGTTACATCATCCATTTGCGTGATTGCGGTATTAACCTGCTCGATGCCCTGACTCTGCTCACTCGATGCCGCAGTAATCTCGGCCATGATGTCTGTCACGCGTTTAACCGAATTGACAACTTCATCCATCGTCTTACCGGCTTCGTCTACCAGACGTGTCCCCGCCCCGACCTTCTCGACCGAGTCGCTGATTAATTCCTTAATCTCCTTAGCCGCCGCCGCACTCCGCTGCGCCAAATTACGCACTTCGGAGGCGACCACGGCAAAGCCGCGTCCCTGCTCACCCGCACGCGCGGCTTCCACAGCGGCATTGAGCGCGAGAATATTGGTCTGGAACGCGATACCATCGATTACGCTGATAATATCGACAATCTTCTTGGAACTCTCGCTGATCGAGGACATAGTACCTACGACCTACCCAACCACACGCCCCCCCTTAACAGCAATGTCCGAGGCTGAAAGCGCCAGCTGATTTGCCTGCTTGGCATTTTCAGCATTTTGTTTAACGGTCGAGGTCAACTCTTCCATACTGGCGGCAGTTTCTTCAAGGCTGGACGCCTGCTCTTCAGTGCGCTGCGACAGATCGGTATTGCCGCTGGCAATTTCCTTGGACGCCGTACTGATGGTATCGGCAGACTCAATTACACGACTAATCAGTTGCGTCAACTGGGCAACCGTTGCATTTGAATCGTCTTTCAGTTGTCCGAAGGTGCCGTAATATTCGTTGGTAATGGATTCTGTCAAATCGCCGCGCGACAAGGCATTCAATATGCGGACCACTTCATCGAGCCCCACTGAACTGGTTTGCATCAAGCCGTTGATACTCCGCCCGACTTGCAGGAAGAATCCTTCCTTGCCTTCGAGCATGATGCGCTGCGTAAAGTCTCCCTGATTGGCAGCTTCAATGATATTTTCAATTTCATTTTCGACCGCCACTTCTGCGGTACGATCAATCCACTCGGCCACCACCCCAAGACGTTCGCCTGCTTCAGTGATCACAGGGTTGGCGGTCACAACCATTGAGTGGCCAGCTATCAGCAGCGGTGTCGTGTATGAAGCCTGCAAACGCGCCAGCATACCCGCCTGATGCGCCGGGTTTTTGTGGAAGGTATCGATATTGGTACCGACCAGATTAGCAACGCTAAGCCCGGGCAACTGTTTGCGGAGATCCGCTTCCGCATCGCCCAGCATTTTGACCACGGCCTTGTTGACATAAATGATGTTTCTGTCGTTGTCGGCGATCATGCAACCGGTGCTGACGTTGTCCAGCGCGATCTTGATGCGCAGATTCTCATCGGCAATGCGTTTAGATTCAGCCACATCGAAGCCCATACGGGTTGCCAGCGCACGATAGGCCAAAAACACCGCATTGATTTCATCGCGCCGCGGGTGACTATCTACATGCTGATTCGATTCGCCGTGTGCGGCACGTTCGATCTGCTCGGCAACCCGACGGATACGCGGCACCACGTTGCGGAACAACATAACGCCGATGGTCACGACCAGCGTCATTCCGATGATGAAAACAATCAACATCAAATTGGACGTTATCCGAAACTCTTCATTCGACTTAACAACATCCTTTTCCATCGAGACATTCTGATGATTGATGATTTCAGTCGCGCGATTATTAGCGACCAAAAACAGCGGTCCGAGCATGTTAACCATCAAGACATTGGCATCTGCATATTTCCCCTCCGTTAGCAAGGCGATTTCAGGCTTAATCCCTTCACTGACGAAGGCCCCCTGCTCTTTGCTAAAAGACTCAGCCAGCTCGGTCCCCTTAGTACTGTGCGGCGTTGAATTGTAGTCTTTCCAGATCGCATTGATTTCGTCCGAATGAGCTGCAATAGCCTCCAGATGCTTGGTAATCGGATGGTCGTGTAACTTACTTTCCGGCAGACGGGGATCATGCATCGCAGCCAGTTGCAACTGGCGCATGTTCTCGCGCATCAGCGCATCTATGCGTGAAATTTGCGTTGCCGATTTAACTTTATGATTGACGACATAGGCAAATTTTTCGTTCTCCATTTTCAGCTCGTAATAGCCTAATCCGGAGATACTCCCTAGCAACACCGCGACCACCGCGATCGTCATAATGATCTGCTGTTTGACGCTGATATGCCTGAACTTTTCGACCAAGCCTTTAATTCCGCCGTTAGGATTTTTTCCGGCTTTTAACAGCGCATAGGTTTTAACCGCATCGTTAACCTGTTCCTGATTCGGTTTACGGCGCACCGAAACGTAACCCGTCACCTGACCGTTTTCGCGTATCGGCGTCACATTAGCATCGACCCAGTAATAATCGCCGTTCTTGCAGCGATTCTTGACGATGCCGTTCCAGCTCGTGCCGTTTTTGACCGTTTTCCATAAATCGGCAAAAGCCTCAACCGGCATATCCGGATGCCGCACGACATTGTGAGATTGACCGACGAGTTCAGTTTCAGAAAAACCGCTGATTTCGATAAAATCTTTATTGGCATAGGTGATAATGCCTTTCAGATCTGTCTTAGTGACGATCATCGAGCCTTCCGTCATCAGTTTCTCGTTGTTGGTGACCGGTGTATTGATACGCATGTTCTCTCCTCTTCGCGCTATTTTTAGTTTTTTTATTTATTAAAAATCAACTTATGCCAGCACTTCATCAACCAGCGCCATTTCCTGACCCAGCATCAACTGTTCGATATCAACCAGAATCAGCATACGCTCATCAACCGTACCCAACCCCAAGATATAACGGGTATCGAGCTTGGCTGACAGCTCAGGCACAGCGCGAATCTGCTCTGCTTTGAGCGTCAATACATCTGAAACACTATCAACGACAATCCCCACCACCCGCGTGCCAAGATTCAGTATGATGACCACGGTAAAGGCATCATAAGTGACATCCGGCAAGCCGAATTTAATACGCAAGTCAACAATCGGCACAATAATTCCGCGCAGGTTAATCACCCCTTTGATGAATTCAGGCATATTGGCAATGCCGGTCACCGCATCGTAACCGCGTATCTCCTGCACCTTGAGAATATCAATACCATATTCCTCCTGACCCAGAATAAAAGTCAGAAACTCATTATTGGACATACCGGATGCCACATTATCATTTGCCATATTCACCTCACCCTTTTGCGGATTTCAAGCCTGCGGCCTGATTTTTTTGTAATACAGACCTCACGCCTCCAGCTTATTTTGTCTGGATGGCGCAAGACAGATCACCGACACATCGAGAATCAAGGCAACTTTTCCATCGCCCATAATGGTCGCACCGGAAATACCGGGCAACTTGCGGAAGTTTGACTCCAGACTCTTGATCACCACCTGATGCTGACCGATCAATTCATCTACCAGCAACGCGACCTTCTTACCGTCTGATTCAACGATAACAACGATGCGCGAATCGATAGTGTCATTGCGCGGCAATTTAAACAGCTCGTGTAACGCTACGACCGGCAAATATTCACCGCGCACATGAACCAGATGCCCCCCGCCGCTGACCGTACGTAAATCACTGTCCGCCATTTGCAGCGACTCGATAATATAGGCCAGAGGAATAATATAAGTCTGCTCCCCCACCGCCACAGACAGGCCGTCGAGTATCGCCAGCGTCAATGGCAGGCGTATCGAAATTCGCGAGCCCATCCCCTCGACCGAATCGATATCGACCCGACCGCCCATCGCGGCAATATTGCGCTTGACCACATCCATGCCGACACCGCGACCTGATACATCGCTCACCACATCAGCGGTCGAAAATCCCGCTTCGAAAATCAGCATCCACACTTCCGAATCCGTCATGTCATCACGCAGCGCCATGCCGCGTTCACGCGCCTTGGAAAGTATCTTGCTGCGGTTTAACCCGCCACCATCATCGGACACATCGATCACAATATTGCCGCCCTGATGCGAGGCTTTTAACGTAATCGTACCTTTTGGAGGTTTTCCCTTCGCGACGCGAACATCAGGCGACTCGATACCGTGATCCAGACTGTTGCGTACCAGATGCGTGAGCGGATCGGCAATTTTTTCGATCAGTCCTTTATCAAGCTCGGTACCTTCGCCCAGCGTCTTCAACTCAACCTGCTTGCCCAATTTTGCGGCCAGGTCACGCACCACGCGCGGAAAACGACTGAACACAAAAGAAATCGGCAACATGCGCACCGACATGATCACTTCCTGTAAATCACGGGTATTACGCTCCAACTGATGCAAACCGGCTTGCAGTTTTTCCGATAGTACGCCATCTATGTGCCCCGCAGACTCCGCCAGCATGGCCTGAGTAATCACCAATTCGCCCACTAAATTGATCAGCTGATCGACCTTCTCGACATTGACACGAATGGAGGTATCCCCGGACGCGCTGACAGCGGCCTTCTCGCTGGCTTTGCGGACAACAACGGATTCAGCGGGTGCTGCCGGTTTTGAATCAACTACCGGCACAATTTTCTTGAAGAAGCCATAGCCCTGCTGCGCTTCCTGCTGGGCCTGCTGAGGCGTAGACGGGAACTGCGTTGGCTCGTCCACAAACATACCGTAACCCTGCGCAGCGTCATGTGCGACAGCGACCATGGCAAATTCAGCGGCGTCCGACAATACGGCCTCTTCATCAAAAAATCCGTATCCGGCATCAACTGACGGCGCCACCGGCTCATCATCAAAAAAACCATAGCCTGCATCAGCCACTGGCTCATCCGTAAAGAAACCATAGGACTCGTCTTGGCTTGCAACCGGGGCAAGCGGCGGAACGTCATCGAAAAATCCCGAATCGGAATTGTCTTCGACCGCATTCACCGCTGGTGCGGCATGCGGGGTATCCGCTGTCAGACTGGCCAACTTGTCGCAAACCGCGGTAACACGGTCTTGATCGACAACGCCTTCCCCGCGGTGGGCATCCAACTGCATATGTATTACGTCACCCGCATCCAGAAACACATTGACCATTTCGTCAGTCAGCTTCATTTCCTGTTTGCGCAGGCGATCAAGCAAATTTTCCAGAATGTGGGTAACCTGCGTCATGTCATCGAAGCCAAAGGTACCACTCCCCCCCTTAATCGAATGCGCGGAACGAAAAATTGCGTTCAGCTCATCCAGACTCGGATCCGATACGTCCAGACCTAGCAGCAACGACTCCATGGTAGCCAGATGCTCTGCGGCTTCCTCGAAAAAAACCTGATAAAACTGAGTAATATCAATGCTCACGGAGTGCTTTCAGAAATTAGCCGATAACTTTTTTAACCACTTCCAGCAACTTCTGCGGATCAAAGGGTTTGACGATCCAGCCAGTCGCACCAGCCGCCTTGCCCTGCGCCTTCATCGCATCGCCCGATTCAGTGGTTAACATCAAAATGGGTACACTGCGATAACTCGGCATGGCACGTAACGATTTGATTAAAGTCAGTCCGTCCATGCGTGGCATATTCTGATCGGTCAATACCAGATCAACCGTTTTCTGTTTTGCCTTATCCAAGCCATCCTGACCGTCGACTGCTTCGATGACGGTATAGCCAGCACTTTTCAAGGTAAATGAAACCATCTGACGAATGGAGCCAGAATCGTCGACACTAAGAACCGTTTTTGCCATGTTACCTCTCCAAAAAATTAAATTTACTGCACAAGCAACTTCTGATGCGGTTATTACGAGGGGACGCTATACAACGGACAGCGAATCAAAATAACTCAATCTCATCGCTTACCATTTTATCCTGACGTACCGGATTGCGTGAGCTTACTTGCCCTGCCTTGGCAAACAATTCTGAAATGCTTTGAGTCGCCTGTTCAAGTTCGCCTTGTGTGACCGGCACACCGGACTGCTCACGCTTGGCCATTTCTTCTATCTGCTGCCAGACTTCCTGCATCGTATCCAGTCTCAGGCGGGAATGGCCCAGCAGCTGTCCGGCAATATCCTGAAACTGAAGCGATGTTACCGCTGAACCTACAACGGTATCAACCCGGCCGGATATTTCATTCTGCTTGATAATCACCTCGGACATTTTATGATTCAACTGCTGCACATAGGTCAGGCTGTTATCCAGTTTATTTTTCGATTCAAGCGCAAAGCCCATATCGAGAGAAGCCATACGACTGATATACACTTCAGTTTCTTCAACTGCTTGATGTACATGCTTAATATTGCCGCGGATCTGACTGCTAAAATGTGCGGCACGATCAGACAATTTGCGCACTTCATCAGCCACCACCGCGAAACCGCGCCCGGATTCGCCCGCACGTGCAGCCTCAATCGCCGCATTTAAAGACAATAAATTAGTCTGTTTTGAAATCGCGTCGATTTCACCCAACACGTCGAGTATCCCCTTGATCTGGTCACCCACAGCCTCCATCTTTTCAATCAGCTCAACACCGGCCTTGCTGTTGCTGATAATACTGCCCACCAGCATTTTCAATGTTTCCGCAGTCTCATTCAATTGATCTGCCATCGCTGAATCCCGGCTGCTATCAGATCCTGCGGTCACCGCACGCCCAATTTCACGCTGCTCCTCGATCAATTGATGCATACCGGTAAAACTCGACATCAACTTTTCGATCGCATCCCCGATCAAATTTTGCACCTGATGCAGATCCTGATTAGCGCCGTTAAATTGTGCAGAAAAGTGTGCATGGGTATTTAACAGCAGTCCATCAACAGCCATATTGCCAACCGATGCTGATTGGGTGCAGACAACCTCCTGAACGGTGTCGCGACGAAGCCAAACAAACAGGGACACTAGCGCTGCCAGCGTAATCACACCATGCAGCAGCAATGTCCAATTCCCTGACATAAAAAAGACTGTCGCTGAATGCAGTAGCGCAGCGATAACGACAATGACAATAACAACAGGCATCTCACAAACCCCCAGTGAAAGTCAAAATGGCGGGCGAACTCTTGCAACAAGCTCACCACTTAAGACTTACTATTTACTGCATTTAATTTCCACGCACATCACTGAGCAACTCTTTGATATCTAAAATCAGCACGATATCACCTTCGCTGGACATCGTCACACCGGCTACGCCTTTGGGACGGAAGGTATCGAGCGACTTGATCACGACATCGTCGTGACCCGCAAACCCGTCGGCCGACAAAATGAAGCTGCTACTGCCAAACTGCATCAACACACCGACTTCCGGTTCGCGGTCTGACGCATCCCAGCCGATCAGTTGCGCCAGTGGCAATACCGGCAACACTTCGCCGCGCACGACCATCGTGGCTCGCCCTGAAATTTTTTGCAATTGGCCCGGTGTCACCGACAAAATCTCGCGCACCATAGACAACGGCACCGCAAAGGACTGGTCACCCAGACGCAGTATCAACACCGGCAGAATCGCCAGTGTCAGCGGTAATGAGATAGTAAATACACTTCCTTTTCCCGGTATCGAATCGATATTAATCGAACCGTTAAGCTTCTGAATGTTGGTTTTCACCACATCCATACCAACACCGCGCCCGGATACGCTGGAAATCTCATCCTTGGTAGAAAAGCCGGGCAGGAAAATCAGCTCCAGACATTGATTTTCATCTAATGTATTGGCCACCTCGTTGGTCAGCAGCCCCTTTTCGATCGCCTTGTTGCGGATGACTTCCGGACGCATGCCGCGGCCGTCATCGGCAATCGTAATCAGAATATGGTCGCCCTCGTGACGCGCACTCAATTCGACCTGACTGAGTTCCGGTTTGCCGGCCGCAATACGACCTTCGATGGTTTCAACGCCGTGATCGACCGCATTGCGCACCAGATGGACCAGCGGATCGTTCAAATCTTCGATCATCGTCTTGTCCATTTCGGTGTCTTCACCGGTCAACACCAGCTCGACATCCTTACCCAGCGATCGTGCCAGATCTCGCGCCAGTCGCGGATATTTCTTGAACAAACGGCCAATCGGCTGCATACGCGTTTTCATGACCGCGTTTTGCAAATTAACGACCAGCATATCCAATTGCGTGACCGACTGATCTAATTCTCGCAAGGTGTCCACATCATGACGTCCCTGCAAGATATCCGAACGCAAATGATTCAAACGGTTTTTGGTCAGGCCGATTTCGCCTGACAGATTCAACACCTGATCGAGACGCTCCGTATCGACGCGGATGGTGGTCTCTTTCGCTTCCTTGACCATGACGTCGCCATCGCGGCGGCCCACCGTTGCACCCGGCACATCATTGGTACGACGGCCGAACGCCTTGCGGGTCGATTCCTCTTCCGAGATCGCCTCAGCAATTTTTACCTCATCACGCGTCACGCCCACTGTCGCGACGATATCGGTTCCCGTCAAAGCCGTGTAGAGCGCGTTCCAGTCTACATTGGAAGCAGGCTGAGCCGGTGCAAACATATCCGATGAAGGTGCAGTGACAACCGGCGGTGTATTGACTTCGGCCATGACAGAGCGTCCTTCTAGCGCGGCCTTGAGATTATCAAGAATATGCCCGGGTGCTCCCTGCGGCTGCTGGCTTTGCTGCAGCGCACCGAACATTTTCTTGACTTCCGCGGTCGCAGCGAAAATCACATCCATCAGTTCTGCACTCAGGATCAATTCGCGGTTTCGCAGCTTATCGAACAAATTTTCGGTCAGGTGGCACAACGTCACAAGTTCTGTGGCGTTAAGAAAACCAGCACCTCCCTTAATGGTATGAAATCCCCTAAAAACCTCGTTCAGCAGATTGCTGTCGTTAGGTCGCTTCTCCAGCTCCATCAGCTTGCTATCTACATCGGAGAGCATTTCGCCCGCCTCAAGCAAAAAATCGCTCAACAGTTCTTCCATGCCTGCAAAATCATTCATGTTACTTCTCCTATGGGGAGTGGTGAGTGGTGAGCAGGAAAATAGTTAGCTACTTTCCGGTGCGGCATCGATGCTCCACTAACTACTGAGGCACGAAGTGCCGTTCAACTTACCAGAATTAATTAAAATCCCAAACTCTCTAATAAATCATCCACCTGATCTTGACTGGTCACAACATTAGTACGTAAATGCGGATTGATGACCGGACCATTCAATAGACCGGCATCATATTCCGCCTTAACTGCAGGAGGGGCATTTTCCAGCAACAACGCAAGCAGTTGCTGCTCCATACTCTGCGTGAGCTCAATAATTTTTTTGATCACCTGACCGGTTAAATCCTGAAAGTCCTGCGCCATCATGATTTCCATCAGATACGAGTTGGTCATCTTGGTCTGCTTAGGCACGTTTTCTAAAAAGGCCTGAGTTTCCATCACCAGTGCTTTGAATTGATCAACATTCAACTGTTTATTAAACAACATCTGCCACTGCCCGCCTAATCGATGTGCCTCCAGCTCCATATTCTGCACCAGCGGTTGCGCAGCTTCCGTTGCGTTCAATACGCGCTCGGCCGCCTGTTGCGTCAACGTGGCAACATAATTTAAGCGATCTCGCGCATCAGGAATTGAAGAAGTTGCCTTTTCAATCTCCTTATTTAACCCTAGCTCGCGCAGGGTGTCGTGCAATGTCCGCGTCATCTGCCCTAACTGATTGAGCACATTACCCGAAGCGACTACACCCTTTTCAGAAGTGACTGGAACGAACGGCTCTTCAAGAGCATTTGCTGCAACGATGCTGTCAAACAGCGATTCTAAATCGTCACATTCATCGACTGCATTTTGGGTGGCCATATCAGCTCTCACTTATTCATGTTTTGAAATATTTTTTTCAACTTTTCATCCAGCGTGGCAGCCGTAAACGGCTTGACCACATAACCGGACGCACCCGCCTGAGCCGCTTCGATAATATTTTCGCGCTTAGCTTCTGCCGTGACCATCAAGACAGGCAGATGTTTAAGTTTGGCATCCGCCCGAATCTCACGCAATAATTCAATCCCCGTCATATTGGGCATATTCCAGTCGGACACCACAAAATCGTAAGTCTCCGCGCGCAATTTCTTTAATGCCTCAACACCGTCTTCAGCCTCCTGGACGTTGACGAATCCCAACTCTTTGAGCAAATTTCTGACGATGCGGCGCATCGTAGAAAAATCGTCTACCACCAAAAACCGCGTACTTTCAATTCCCATGAAAACCTCCTAAATACAGGATTAAGGATTGAAGACTGAGGATTCAAGATTGAGATGCAATGATCGAGAAAATATCTCTGACCTGCTTTTAGCTCAATCCACGATCCACGATCCCCGATCCTACACCTAAGTCAACAACGGTCTGAGCGTTGAAGACAAAACCATCGAATCGAATTTAGACACATAATAATCAACTCCCACCCGTTTTCCCATTGCGCGATTGGCATCCGATGACAAGGATGAGTGCATCACGACCGGGATGCCGTCGAAACGGTGATCGGATTTAATATTCTGGGTTAATACGTAACCATCCATTTCAGGCATTTCTGCATCAGTGAGTATCACCTGCATCTGATCGCGCAGCGGAGTCCCCGTACTGTGAGCCGCATCAGCCATCGTTTTAAGCCTGTCCCATGCTTCACGACCGCTATTAGCCTGAATATGCTTAACCCCCATCTTATCGAGCACTTCGGCGATCTTGCGGCGTGCGACCATCGAATCGTCGGCAAAGAAAACACACAATGCATGACCCGAATCGATAGGCTCAACATTGCCCACAATCGCCTCACCAAAGGCATTAGCCAGAATCTGTTCGACATCAAGCAGCGACACCAGCGAACCATCAGGCAACTCTGTGATTGCGGTGATCAGGGCACCTTTATCTGACAGCATGCCCTCGGCTGCACGAACCTTGTCCCAGTCAACCCGAATAATCCGGTCTACGCCTTCGACCAAAAATCCCAGGATATGTGTATTGTACTCAGCCACCATCATGGTCTGATGCTTAGTTGCGGGCGACATCCCCATAAATTCAGCCAGATTCAGCACCGGCATCACATGCCCGCGCAAGGATACGATGCCATCAACACCGCGCGGCATATTGGGTGTGCGGGTAATTTTTCCCGCCTGACTGACTTCCTTCACCTTAAAGACATTGATGCCAAATTTTTCATCGCTGCCCAGACTGAACAACAGGATTTCCATCTTGTTGGTACCTGCCAAATTGGTTCTGGCATCGACGCTATCGAGCAAACCATCTTCGCTGCTCATCATTTCATCTGAATATGACATTTGTATCTCCTAGGCCAGCAGTCTCGCCAGCGCTTGTGCCAGTTTTTGCGGTTCAAACTTCGGAATATATTCGTCTACCCCAACGGTCTTGCCCAACTGCTGGTTAGAGGAACTGGACAATGAGGAATGCATCAATACCGGAATACCGATAAAACGCTTATCTTCCTTGATTTTGCGCGTCAGCATATAGCCGTCCATTTCAGGCATTTCAACGTCGGTCAGAATTACCTGAATTAAATCCTTCAACGGCGTATTGTTGCTTTCGGCATAGGTTGCCATTTTAGACAGTTCCATCCATGCCTGACGACCGTTGATGGATGATATGTACTTAACCCCCATCGCGTCGAGCGTGCGTGCGATTTGATTGCGCGCAACGGACGAATCATCCGCAAAAAACACAGTGCGATTTTCGCGCCCCAAGGGTTTGACGGAATTGAAGATCATTTCATCAGTCCCGAAATGTCCCGTTTCCGCCAGTACTTTCTCAACGTCTATCATCATCACCAAACGCTTATCTTTGAGTTCAGTAATGGCCGTAACTAGACCGCCGAGTTCCGCGACCAGCATCGCCGGCGGCACCCGCATAGCAGACCAGTCCAGACGCAGAATATTGTCAACACCCTTGACCAGAAAGCCTTGCGTATGGCCATTGTATTCGGTCACGATCATGATTTCAGGTTTAGTTTCAGTCACAAGACCAATATACTTAGCCAAATCGATCACTGGCACCAGTGCGCCGCGCAAACTCACCATCCCCTCAACCGAGGGAGGCATTTCAGGCGCGCGGGTGATAGGCGGAATCCGCATCACTTCGCGCACCTTGAAGACATTGATACCAAATGTTTCTTCCCGGTCAGTGCGTAAATCACGGCCCAGCGAAAACATCAGAATCTCGAGTTTATTGGTTCCCGCCAGTTTAGTTCTGGCATCAATGTTTTTGAGCAACTCAGACATTTAATTCTCCTATTGGGACAGAGGATTGAAGATTTAGGATAAGCCGATAACAACCCGGCGGTTTCCTCAATCCTGCCTCCTATTCCTTGTTAAACTTTAAACCTGTTCACCGCACCTTGTAATTCTCTGGCCAATTGTTCCAGTCGTACAATTTCATGCGTATTCGATTCGACTGCCGCATGGTTTTCTTCTGACATCTGCGCAATCCTTTCCACGTTTCGCGCGATCTCTGAACTGGCGATACTTTGCTCATTGACCGAAGCGGCAATATCACTCACCCCGTGACTGGATTGCTCCACCAGCACACCGGCTTCTGTCAGCACCGAGGAAACCCGTTCGACCTGTTCCTGCGTTGCCAGTAACGAGCGCAGCCCGCTTTGTACCGTCGCTTCAACTTGCGTTGATTTTTGATTCAATGCGTTCGTCACACGATCAATCTCGTTAGCCGATTGCGCCGATTTTTCAGCCAATTTTCGCACCTCATCCGCAACGACCGCAAATCCACGCCCCTGTTCACCTGCACGCGCGGCTTCGATCGCCGCATTCAAGGCCAGCAAATTAGTCTGATCGGCGATATCCTTAACTTGCTGCGTCATACCGGCAATCGCACGCGTGCTATCGACAAACTCGGATACAGAACCTGCAATCAGTTTAACCGCATTCTGAACACGCTCAATCTCACTGACCATCCCGGTGATATTCTGGTTGCCCAGTTGGGTTTGCTGCAAACTTTTTTCTGAGAGCTTGCGGACGTCATCTGTATTGCTAGCGACCGAACTGATACTCACGGTAATTTGCTCTACTGCCGCCGCCGTTGATGCTGCAGCCTCAGTTTGCGCCTGCGAGCCCTGGGATATTTGCAGCGAAGCCGCAGACAGATTGGCTGCTGTGCTGGACACCGTTCCGGCGCTGCTGCCAACCTGACGAATAATCGTAGAAAAACCGTCGATCAATCCGTTATAAGCCAGTGCCGCCTGCGCAACTTCGTCGGTACCGTAAACGGTGACACGACGCGACAAATCGCCATCTGACGCGGTGCGACTCATTTGATCGCGCATATTGCCGGTAGAACGCGATACGCCGGAAATAATCGAATACCCCAGCCCCCCCGCTGTCGCCAGCATAAAAAGTACACCGCCTATCAGCAGCATCTCATAAGTGTGCGCAGCAGACATGGCCGCTTGAAAGTCGGCACTGGCAGCATGATTTTCACGGTCGGCAATTGCATGCCCCTTAACCAGCGCCGCGTCCAGCAAAGGATGAACTTTTTTCGAAAGAATTACACCTGCCTCATTGTACTGACCGTCCTTAACGGCCTGCACCCCCGGTTGCAAACCCTCATTGACAACAACGGCACGCGCCGCTTTCAATTCCTCCAGAACTCGCCTGCCTTCTTCGCTATGCGTATTCCGTTCCATATCCGAGAAATACTCATCTATTTTGGTATTACTTTCAGCAATCGCATCAAGATGGCGAGTCACGGGATGATCATGCAGTTTGGAGGCTGGATTGGCCGGGTCGTGCTGCATTGCACGCATCAAGTGAGTCCGGTTATCCGCCATTGCATACATCAGTTTATTCACTGAACGAATCAGGTGGATGCGTCTAACAGCAATATCTTCAGTCGCAATTTGCAAATTAGACATGCCAATATAAGCAAACGCAGCGACGACCACCGAGATCACCATGATGATACTGACCAGCATCGTTAACCGTGCTTTGATCGTCATATTGCTCAACATCAAATATCCTAACTAGAGTATGTGAAAAATTAGCAGCAACCTGTTGAAAACATCACAGCTTGTGGCTCACAATTCACCGTTATTAAACCCGGAACCTGCTTACTGCTTCCTGCAGCGTTTTGGCTAACTGCGCTAAGCGCACTATCTCCTGCGTATTGAGCTCAACTGCAGTGTGATTTTCTTCTGACATTTGTGCAATCTTCTCGACATTTCGCGCAATTTCACTGCTGGCCTGACTTTGTTCGTTGACCGATATGGCAATATCGCTTACGCCCTGACTGGACTGCTCAACCGATTCACGTGCTTCAGTTAACACGACAGAGACACGCTCCACATGCTCCTGCGTCACCTGCAATGACCGTAAACCGGTCTGCACAGTTGACTCGACATCACACGATTTCTGATTCAATGAATTCGTCACCCGGTCGATTTCATTAGCCGACTGTGCCGATTTTTCCGCCAGCTTTCTAACCTCATCGGCTACCACCGCGAAACCCCGGCCCTGTTCACCCGCCCGTGCAGCTTCAATTGCCGCATTTAAGGCAAGTAAATTCGTCTGATCAGCAATATCTTTAACCTGCTGTGTCATTCCGGCGATTGAACGGGTACTCTCGACAAACTCCTTAACTGAACCCGCGATCAGTTTTACAGCATCCTGTATGCGTTCAATTTCTCCGATCAATTCGGTTACGCTTTGATTGCCTTGTCGCGTCTGGGTCAGACTAATTTCAGCCAGACGCCGCACATCGTCGGTGTTAGCCGCGACAGAACTGATACTCGCCGTAATTTCTTCAACAGCAGCGGCTGTCGTCGTGGCGGACTCAGTCTGACTCTGCGAACTCTCTGAAATTCGCGCGGAGGAGGCAGACAAATTTTCTGCTGAACTGGATACGGTTCTGGCACTCGCATTCACCTGACCGATGATCGATGCAAAGCCTTCAATCAACGCATTAAATGCAACTGCAGCCACCCCTATCTCATCACGACCATATACACGAGCACGCGTAGTCAGATCGCCATTTTGTGACATTTTTACCATAACCTCCTGTAACTCGCCTACTGAGCGATTAACGCCGCGGATGATGGAGCGTCCCAAAAGTCCACCCGACAGCGCGCCCAGCACAATCAGAAAAATTGACAGCATACCCAGTGTGTTAGACGTGCTATCAGTTTGCTTATACAATTTTTCAGCTTCATGCTCCTGTAACAAAATCAGTGCATCGAGCGCGTCCTTCATCGGCACATACAAAGTACGAATATGTTGTACCTGAATTTGCTTAATCAGTTCGATATTATTGGCTTGCATTGCGGCAAGTGCAGGTTTTAGCCCTTCATTTACAAAGGCCTCACGGGTTTCGTTGAATTTGCTTGCCAGCAACTTTTCCTCATCCGTCATTGAAGTTGCGCTAAAGGCACTCCACTGCTTCGCAATGGCAATACGGTTCTCTTCAATTTCCTTGATGTATTCGGCCATATGTTCCGGCTGAATAACGCCATTGGCAACCGCAATACGATTTCTGAGATTTTTGCGCGCGATATCGTTGATTTGCACGATCGGCAGCAACCGGTCGTCATACACTGACTTCAGCGCGCTATTCGCATGTGAAGAAGCATACAAACCGACGCCGCCAATAACTACTGACAACATCAACAAACAGGCCAATAAAAAGCCCAAGCGGCTACTAATTTTTATATCATTCAACATAATATCCTCTGGCGAGTCATAATTTAAGTGCACACTTTGTCAACGGATAACCCGCCCGGCTCAACTCACCAGCTGATTTTGACAATTCTCGCGACGCAACGCCGGCATCCTCCACCGACTGCACATTGCTGTTAACCAGATTAGCGATCTGATCAAGACTTTGCGCAGCCCCCTCTCCCGCGGCAGATTGTTCCTCGGAGGCTGTTGCGATATGCTCAACGCATTGAGCTACGTTGACTGCCGCCACCATAATCTCCTTTAAGCCGTCCCCGTTTTTACGGATCAGCGAAATACCGGTCTCAACTTCCCCCACCGCACTTTGCATCGAATGGATCGCCGCATTGGAAATTTCCGTAATTTCATTGATTGTTGTGGAAATATCACGCGTACTGGTCGCTGTGCGCTCAGCGAGTTTGCGCACTTCATCTGCGACAACAGCAAATCCGCGCCCCTGTTCGCCCGCGCGCGCCGCCTCGATTGCCGCATTCAAAGCCAGCAAATTAGTCTGTTCGGCAATTTCCTTGATCACATTGGTGATGCTGCCAATCTTTTGTATCGAAGCACCAAGGTCAGCGATCGTCTGACTCGACGTTTCTACGGTACTGGCGACTTTACCCGTTGCTGAAATACTCAGTTCCATATTAGAGTTATTTTCCTCGACGATGCTTTGCATATCGCGTGCATCCTTGAGCGAATCGGCGGCCATACGCGCAACATCGGCAACGGAGCGGCTAAATTCCCCCATGGTCACAGAAATGGCCTGCAAATGTTCCTGCTCAGCCAGCGCATTTTGTGCAACACCGGCAACGCGTCCGTCGAGATCCTTAATACATCCCTGAATATAGGAAACCGGCGTGACAATTTCATCCACCATGGTGCGCAAATAACACTGCATCGACTGAATTTCGCACAGCAACCTGCCCATTTCATCTTGACTCGTCACATCGAGTTCAGTATCGAGATTACCTTCCATGATGTTGCGAAATTCTCGGTCGACATCAGACAGCGGTCTGCGTATGAATTTGTCAACGCAAAAACCGATGAAAAAATACAAGAACAGCTGCAACAGCAACTGCCCGATCACCATGTGCTTCTCCATCTTCTCGATGCGGGCATAATCCGGCGTGAGATCGATGACTAAATCTGAAGCACCCACAACCGCATTTTCCGGTACGCTGTGACACGAGGTGCAATCTGTGCCGTGAAAATCTTTACTGGCCAGATAAGGTGTCACCACTCGCAAAACCGGATTACCTGCAGCATCATCTGAAATCAGCACCTGCTGCTTTTTGCTCTCCATAACTTGCCGCTGCAAATCGTCTTTGACTTGCTCTTCCGGCAAACCGGCACCAAACTGCTCCGAGACCTGCTGCGTGCGCAGTACTTGCGCTGATTTTACATTTCCCGAAGAAGTGACCTTTTTGATCAGCAGATTGCGGTTAGCCACATCACCTATCTGTCCGGTCACCATCAGCATGTTGGAACTATCGATAATCTGATTGGCGATCAGCTCACCCTTTTCTGCGGCCCCCGCCAGCGCATCGTCTTTTAATGACCCTGTGACGTACAGCTGCGCAAAGGTCAATATCACCAGAAGTGGAATCTGGATCGCCGTTTGCAACTTACCCTTCAGTGACCAGTTTTTAACTTTAAAGCGCTCATATTTGGAGACAACCTCCGCCCCCGCCTGCTTCAGTGTCCCATACAGGGATTCTGCTTCAGCAATCTGGGCACGCGTTGGCGATTTGCGCACCGAGACATAACCGATAATTTTGTCGCCCTCAATGACCGGCGCCATAGTCGCACGCCCCCAATAATAATCACCATTTTTACAGCGATTCTTAATCATGCCGCGCCAGGGGCGCTCAGCTTTGAGCGTATCCCAAAGCCATTTAAATACCTGAGGCGGCATATCGGGGTGTCGCACAACATTGTGGCTCTTGCCAAGCAACTCGGCTCGCGAAAAACCTGACACCTCAACGAAAGCATCATTCACGTAAGTAATGATACCGCGCGTGTCCGTTTTAGTGATCAACACGACGCTGTCGGAAAAAGAAATCTCCTTCTGAGTTACCTGTGCGTGCTTGTTTTGCATGACCGCTACCTATCTATAAATAACTGCGAATTTCTGAGTCTTGACCAAAACAGCACAATGGGTTCATACGCTCAATCAGACCTTGAACCGGCCAACAGTTTTTGAAAGATTCTCAGAAATCAGTTCCATCTTTGCCGTTTCCTCTACCGAACGCTTGATTACCTGATTACTATTATTAGTCATTTGAGCGATTCGTTCCACATTGCGGGCAATTTCTTCGCTGGCATCGCGCTGCTGATTGATTGAACCTACAATTTCTTCAAGCCCGGCATTAACACCGTCTACAGAGTCACTGGAAGCGCTGAGTACCCCGGTGACTTCATTAATGTGCGTCTTGCTGCTCTGCAAAGCGCCGATGCCGCGCTGAATCGTTTTATCAACCTGAACCGACTGCGTACCTATGGTTTGCGTGACCTCGTCAATCTGAGACGCGGATAACGCCGATTTTTCAGCCAGCTTGCGAACTTCATCGGCTACGACCGCAAAACCGCGCCCCTGCTCACCCGCACGGGCAGCTTCAATGGCCGCATTGAGCGCAAGTAAATTAGTCTGTTCAGCAATATCGCGCACCTGTTGCGTCATATTAGTGATGCTTTGCGTATTACTGACAAAGGCGCTGACAGAACTCGCAATTTCATTGACAGCACGCTCGACAAGCTCAAGTTCCACCATCATATCCTGCAGACTGCGCTGCCCCTGATGTGCACGCTGAGCGCTTTCCTCGGACAGTCGCGCGACTTGACCGGCACTCTCAGCCACCCGGTTGATGCTGACACTGACCTGACTCACTGAAGTTGAAGTGCTGGCCGCGGCATCCGTCTGCTGTTGCAATCCCTGAGCAATTTCAGTGGCATTTTCCGCCAGTCGATGAGCGGAGCTGACAACCTGTCCTGCATGACCTTCGACCTGAGAAACAATCACCTGAAAACTTTGTGCAAGATCATTGAATGCCTGAGCCGTTTTACCGATTTCATCCTGACTGCGAACCGTAGCCCGTCTGGACAGATCACCGCTGGTCTGCATAGCTTGCATCGTCAGTTGCAATTCACGTGCAGGCCGCGTCATGAAACCGATCAACCAACCGATCACGAAATAAAGAAAAATCTGCACAACAAGTTGCACAGCCCACATGGCAAGATTTGCCTTTTTAATCAAGCTGAACTCATCAGACAAATCAAGCGTGATACTCGCAGCACCGTTCACGGTTCCCTCTGGCACGTTGTGACACATCAGGCAGTTGGTTCCGCGAAATGAGGTTTGGGCAATAAAAGGGACCACAACGCGCAAGGATTGCTTATCTCCATGCTCGGAGAGCTTGGTCTGAATCTTCGCGCTGTCTAGCGCTGCGTGATCCATTGCGTCGACGGGTTGCTCGGAGGGCAGCCCCGGACCGAACTGCTCCTGCACCGGCTTATTGCGAATCACGCGCAACTCATCCACCCGATCCGAAGCGCCCATTTTTTGAACATACAATGCGCGCTGTTCCGAATTACTGATTATTCCGTTGATCATCAACATATTCAGCCCGTTCAGCACACCATCAGCCGAGACCAGTGCTTTGGACCTGGCCTCCTCCAGCACATTGTCTTCAAACTTGTCGAGCGCGACACGCTGCGCAACCAGCATGACAACCAGCAAAATGAGTTGGATTGGAAGTTGTAACTTATTCTTTAAGGAGAGACGGCTCCACCATGTATTCATTTTTTTGCTCTCCTGATCGTAATTTTTAATGGTATTAGCACTGTAACGGCAATGAATAAAACTTCTTTAGACAAACAGAGAAAATAAACTCTACCAATTCACACGTTTAAAGCTCATACAAACACAATATACAACGGGATGATCTCATTCAATTCCCGCACAACACTTAAAAGTCACCTCAGTGCCCTGGGCGCGCAGCTGGCAGGACAGGCAATGACTGCACCCCATCTTTGATGGTTTCTTGAATATTCTTGTCATCAAGCTCTGCATCAACCCCCACGGTCCCACCATCGTGAGTCGCGGCCTCCTCAGCCTTTTTATTCATAATAATCAAACTAATACGCCGATTAGTCGGGCTCAAAGGGTCTTCTTTTTTAAACAGAACGGCAGATGACAAGCCAACAACGCGCACAATTTTTTCATCCGCCATGCCGCCTGCAATCAGCTCGCGGCGAGAAGCATTGGCACGGTCAGCGGATAACTCCCAGTTGCTATAACCTATCCCTCCGCCACCGTACACAGATGCGTCAGTATGACCGGAAATACTGACTTTATTAGGCACATCGTTTAACGTCTGACCGATCGCATGCAAAATTTCCCGGGTGTATGACTCAAGTTGCGCACGTCCACTCTGGAACATCGGACGATTTTTTTCATCAACAATTTGAATGCGCAAGCCTTCACTGGTGATATCGAGCAAAATCTGACTTTTGAACTGCTTGAGTTTTTCGCTGTTATCGATAGCCTTTTCAATACTTTCCTTCAACTCCTTGAGCTTAGTCATCTCTTTTTCACGTTCAGCACGCAAATATTCCTGCTGAGATTCCTTAACATTGATAATTCGTTTATCGGATGCCACATCACCCGCCTTAACCTGCCCCGTGGTTCGTGTCAGATCCTTACCTCCGCCCTTAATGATACTGGAACTGTCACCACTACCCGAGCCACCTGCCAATGCCACCTTGAGCGGGGTTTTGAAATACTGTGAAATCCCCGCCAGATCGCCTTTAGCTGTCGAACCTAATAACCACATCAACAGGAAAAACGCCATCATCGCTGTCACAAAGTCGGCATAAGCAATCTTCCACGCCCCGCCGTGGTGACCCGCAGCCACCTTTTTGATACGCTTGATAACGATCGGTCGTTTATTTTTATCTTCAGCCATGTCTTTTTTCGTGAGTAGTTAGTCGTGATAGCTGCTAGCTACTGCCTGCCACTCACTGCCTTTAGCGTTTTTGTTTTACGTGCTCTTCGAGCTCAGTAAAGTTAGGCCTGTCGCCAGAGCTTAACGCCTTACGACCGAACTCGACTGCCATAGCCGGCGCATAACCATTCAAATTGGCCAGCAGGGTCACCTTAATCGTCTGGAAAATTTTTCCACCCTCTTCCGCTTTTTGCTCAAGCAGACTGGCCAGTGGACCGACAAAACCATAGGCTAACAAAATACCTAAGAATGTTCCGACCAGCGCATGCGCAATCAGCATACCCAGTTCGGCAGGCGGCATACCGACCGATTCCATGGTGTGCACTACCCCCATCACCGCCGCGACAATACCAAAGGCCGGCATACCGTCAGCGAGTTTTGCAATTACGTGTGAGGAAACCAGCGCCTCGTGATGGTGCGTTTCCAACTCGACGTCCATCAGATTTTCAATCTCCATCGCGTTGAGATTACCACTCACCATGATACGAAGATAATCGGTGATAAATTCGACCACATGATGGTCAGACAGAATCTTGGGGTATTTAGAAAATACCGGACTTTCCTCAGGCTTTTCAACATCGCCTTCGATCGACATCAAGCCTTCTTTGCGAACCTTAGTCAGCAATTCATACATCAAAGCCATCAGTTCCATGTAAGTGTCTTTGGAATACTTGGAGCCTTTGAATAGCGAAGGTAAATCCTTAACGGTCGCCTTAATGGCGGTCATATTATTACCGACACAGAATGCGCCCATCGCCCCGCCAAAAATCATCAGCAATTCCAAAGGCTGCCACAAGGCACCAAGGTGACCGCCAGCCATCGCAAACCCACCGAACACCGAACCACAAACGACCACATAGCCTACGATAACTAACATGCAGCACTCCTAAGTATTATTTCTGCCTCTGCATTCTAAAACAAATCCGCCAAACGGGTGATGGCAGATTGCACTATGCGCATATTTTTTTTAGTTTTACGGGTAGCGCACGACCAGAGTATGCGTAGACGGCCTGAAAAATCGAAGAATATGGCTATTCTGCATGCCCGGCCAGCAAGCGAGCTTTAGCATTGGTCTTCCCGGCGCGTGCCGGAGGATGGCAAATTCCGCACACATAATTATTGTGCAGTTCATTGGTATGAGTGACAAACTTTCCAAAACACTCGCGACAGGTAATCAACTGCATCATCCCGGCTTTAAAAAAACGCACTAAAAACCAGGCTCGCGTAATGCTTAAAACAACCTCGCCGCCTTCGATACCCTGAACCTGATCGAGATATAAACGGTATGCCGAAATCAACGCATGCACACCATCGACACCCGCGTTTTTAATCAGAAACTGGTAGATTCCCATGAACAGGGATGAATGGATATTGGGCTGCCAGCTGATAAACCAATCGGTAGAGTACGGCAGCATCCCTTTGGACGGCGACTCGCCTTTGACCTCTTTGTAGAGTTTGAGCAGGCGCTCACGGCTTAAGCTGGTTTCTTCCTGCAGCACTTGCAAACGAGCACCCAACACAATCAGATCGGTTGCGATTTTGATCTGCTGCGCCTCACCCAATACTGTTTTGATTGCCACAGGCTAGTGACTATACGGTTTCTTCAACGGTTTGCGATGACATCAAAATAGCCGCGTGCATTTGCGCCATCATCCGGCTCTTGCTGTAATCGGTCACCATATTCAACAAAGTGTTCTCGTCAAAACGGAAACTGCACAGCAGCACGTTGCAACTGGCCATCTTTATAATCTGCGCGGGTGTCAGACCACCGATCAGGTCGACCAGCTCCTGACTTAGACCCAGACGAAAAATTGCAGCGGACTTGTCTTCTTTGACCATTTGCTGAACCAGCATCAGATAAGTCAAATTGATGTCGCGAATCCCTTCTTGCAATTGCATGGTGTCCATGATCCCCCCTCGTGCTTGATTCAAAAAACGCTAACCTAGTTATTTAACAACGGCAGGTAACGCCATGAAAATAAACGTCCAATTCAGACACGCGTATTCTGCGCGAACAGCGAAAAAAAATCAAATAGGAAATCAACTGAATTTAATGTAAGAATTTCACTTACACAGCAAAAAACTCCAGGCCGATTGGGCTGGAGTTTAATTGCAGAATACCGTTTGCGGGGGGTCAAAGCGGTACTCTTAAGGCCTTATCGGCATTCAAAGTATAAACTTTAGCCATTTTCTACAATATTTTTTACATTCAAAAAATATCCAGCTAAAACTATTTCAAACAAACCGTCCGGTTTCTTCCCGCCTGTTTAGCAGCATACAAACACTTATCAGCCCCCGCAAGCAACGCCTCTACATTATCCATTTCAGGCTTACTGACGACTATGCCGATACTGACCGTCAGCCTCAGCTCTGCAGCAACCACCATAGTCGCAACCTGCAAACGCAAACGTTCTGCACATTGAAATGCAGCATCAACATCCGTATCGGGGCAAATCACTAAAAATTCCTCGCCGCCAAAACGGCATACAAAATCCTGCGCCCGTGCCGCCGCACGCAGGGATTGCGCAATGCCGGACAAAGCAGCGTCCCCTGCCGGATGACCGTATTTATCATTGATCGCCTTGAAATGATCAACATCTAGTACCATGCAGGCAAATGATCGCTGGCTGCGCCGCATACTCGACCATTCCTGCTCTAAGCGATCCATCGCTGCACGGCGATTAGGCAATCCTGTTAACACATCGGTGAGCGCCAATTGTTGCAGCCTGTAATTCGCTGCTGTTAATTCATTGGCGAGTCGCTGCAATTGCTCACGATCATCCGCAAGTTCCGCCTGCATTTGTATCACACGATGCGCAGCGCGCAGACGCGCTAAGAATATTTTTGGCGAAACAGGTTTGAGCAAATAATCATCGGCTCCTGCCTCAAACGCCTGAATCAAGCGATCCGGACTTTCCTGCGCGGTCAGGATCACCGTATAAATATTGCGCCAGGCATCGCTCTCACGCAATTTTCGGCACAAACTCAGCCCATCCATTTCAGGCATCATCCAATCACTGACAATCAGCTGAGGCACTTGCTGCCGGATCATCCGCAACGCCTCAAGCCCGTTTGAGGCTAAAGCCACGGTATGACCGGCAGATTTCAACATCGCATCAAGCAGTTTGAGTGTAGCAGGATCATCCTCTACCACCAGCACCCGCAATGTCTGAATGACCGTTACATTTCCGGCCACGACAGCCTCCTCTTCACCTGCCGACTGCAGCAACTGAGAAAAAGGCGGGATATTCAAATTATTGTTCATGCCCAGCAAAACCGACCATTCCAGCCAGTCACGCACACACGCATCACCGATTTCAATTAAATCATTAAGTTCAATCGACAGGTGCTTCGCCTGCTGCCTGATTTTGACCAGCAACTGACTGCTAACCGATGAATTCGCCATACACAAATCAGCGATTAGCGTCGAAAAATGCATCAGATGCAACAAGCGCCACTCACGAGTAGCCGCCAGCAGCAGGGTATCTTCCGGCTGATCGCAGTGCCTCACCAGCATCTGGAATATTTTTGGGAAATTCATGTCGGCGAGTATTGCTTCGCTCAATTGAGCTTCGTTGAAGCCAAATTTTTCCATCTGCGCCGCAAGCTTTGACGAGAACGTCTGCCCCTTAGCGGCGAAGAGCAACGCGCCATACTCTTCCGTAAACACAGTCGCGAGTGCCAACTGTCCAATGTGACTGAACAAACCCGCCACAAAAATTTCATCAACAGAGGCTAATCGAGTGTGCTGCGCCAGATGCTTGGCTGCAATGCCTGTCAGCAGCGAATGCGTCCAGAAATGAGGGTAATCGAATTGCTTACAAGGTCCGTGGCGATAATCGACAATCAAAGCGATGCCCAGCACCAGCTGACGCAAACCACGCGCACCCAGCACCATCACCGCATCAGATATCGTCACCACAGGTCGCGAGGAGTTAGCAAGCAACACATTGGCCGCCTTGATAACGCGCACGCTCAGTGCCGGATCGGCACCAATCAAATGTGCGATGGCCTGATTCGATGCATCCGCCTGCTGCGTTAGCTTAATGACCTGTAGCGCAATGCCCTTGGGCGTTGGCAACCGTCCGCTGATTTTTAGCTGGGTAAATTTTGGATCGTCGACGAGGCTCATAAAAAACACAAAATTAGTTTAAGTGCAAAACCACTGACACAAGCAGCCCGCATAGTTTATGCCTAAACCACGCGGACAGGAATAGCTTACCTCTCACTTTTTCAAGACTGTAACGCGCTGACCACCACCTACGAAAAGATCATAAGTGAAATATCAGAGCCTCCCCCGTTAATCATCGATACTAACGGCTCGACAAAAAAGGGGGCTCGCAACCCGATTTGCCGCGCCGAAACGATGACGCCACTGACTGCCGAGCCTCGACAATACCAGCCAAAAAAACCCCGCAATTGCGGGGCCTAATGATATTTTCTTGCTCGGTACGGACAGAGGCTACCAGCAGCTAAATCATTCCCACTCAATAATCAATGAGCCAAGAACAACATTGAAAATTAAATGAATTTTTTATTTTTATATTTCGATACCATGAAAAATACCATGGCCCATTTACATATGAGCATCTCTACGGCCCAGCCCCTCAGCGATAAAAGCCAGCACGAGTGAATTGAGACTAACACCCTCCGCTTTTGCCCGTTCCGCAAGCTTGGAATGGATCGTTTTGGGTAATCGAGCAACAAAGCGACCTGAAGCCGTCGGCAAGGTGTCTGGGCGATATGCTGGCTCCGGTATTGCTTTGCCTGCATCTATACGAGCAGAGACCCAGGATCCAAAAGCATCACGACCATTGGAAACTGCCTCTACCTCTGTTTCACCATCCGACATACAACCCGGCAAGTCAGGAAAGGTAATCAGATACCCACCACCTTCCTCAGCAGGCAATGGGCAGACAATATGAGCGTATTTTTCGAACGGAAATTTTGGAACCACCTTAGCAATATTCTTAATTGAGGTTTTATTCATGATTGCAACTCCTTAACACTATCTACCAAATTCAAAAATTGTCAGATATAAACAGGTTTGATAGGCCTATGGGCTGGCACCGACACATCATTCTCAACACCCGGATGGCTAAATACGTGGTGACTACCACCGTGATTTCGACATTCAAGTCCAAATTGGGCGGCAACTGATAGCAATTCTTCAATCCGCCAGTCACGAGGATTGTTACGCATCGCTTCAAGAATTTTTGTTCGCTTATTCATGCTTAGATAGTATCTCATGCGATACTATAAAACCAGTGATATTCAAATAATCCTTACCTTTGCTTCAGTTTCGCCGCGACCTCCTTGATCACAACGTGGATAATCGTCTGTAAACAACGAGATTCTCCCGCGAGAATGGGTGCAAGGTCAGCGCGCTGCTTGAGGGATGCGTTCTCTGCCTCGAATTCCTCATAGATTTCTTCCCCCTTGCCCATGATGTGATTGCACAGGTTATCCAACAGACGCTCTGCAGTTGCCTTCCTGATGTTGAGGGCATCAGCAGCTTCGATGAGCAGCGCCCGGTCGACGTCTGCGATGAACTGCTTGCCCAATATGGGCCACGCCATCTCTGTCAGGTTTGGCCAGCTTTTCTTGTCGTAGGCCAGTGTCTCATAGCAGGCCGTGCTCAGGATGTCGTAGTGTGGAGCCAGTTCGACACCCTCTTCACTTACCAGAAAGCTCAGGTTCTTCAGGTGCGCATCAGTATTACCGACCAGTACGTTGAACACCAGCCAGCTGAAAAGCCGGGTACGCGCAGCAATATTGCCTCGACATTGGTCTGCCAAGGCCGCCAGGCTGGCCATACTACCCTGGCTGTATTTGAAGCTGCGATCAAGCCCCAGCAACTGGCAGGCATCGATGACATGCCGGCGTTGCCAGCCATGCTCATCTCGAACGCGGTCGAAACGGTCGATGATATACACGGGCGCAGGAACATAGCGGCGATGAACATCAGGAACGTTCAACCCGGCTCGCTTGGCCAACCGCATCACGAACCACTCATTGACAGCAGAATGTGGATAGTCGGCATCCGGGTGATCAGGCTTGATAATATGCGTCGAGGGTGTCGCACCTGCAGGCTCGAAAAGCGCCCCATCCTGCAATACGACGGCCAACTTGTGTTGCGCCCCCGCCAGCGACATGCGCTTTTTTGCACCATGCGTGAGTGGTACTCGGGGTAGTGCAAGTATCCGTTCGTTAAGCTCGACATCCGACAAGGGGAGCAGTGCTTCCTCCATTTGATTTTGAGCATCAGGCGCAAGCAGGGTGAGCGAGCCGGCAGACTCGGCACCATAGTAGCCCAGCAACCCAAATGCATCCGCAGCATCGATGCGGGCATCGCCGGCCAGCAATCTTCTTTGATGCTCTTCGGGCAGGAGGTTGTCGAAATACCATTGCACGGGACGCTTCGATGATAGATCCAGCAGCGGCGCTTGTTGCAACGGCAGGGATGGACTCAAGCCGAAGTGTTGTTGGTCGTTGAGCCAGGCGCTGTCGTACTTGAAAGACCATATCCCGTTTTCGTCCCGCAACGTGCCGATCGGACCGTTATTGAGGGAAACCAGCAATGTGCGCTCGCTCATGGCTTATTCTTTTGCTTCTGCTCATTGATTTGCAGAGCGATGCCGTCCGGCACATCAAGATAGACGCGAATGCCCAAACCTTTCATGGCTTGGAAAAGCTTACCCCATTGCACAGACTCGTTCCCTTTCTCGACCTTGCCGAGAAAATTTTCACTAAGACCGATACTGCCTGCCGTGTCGTCCTGACGAAGCCCTTGAGCCTTTCGGGTAGCCCAGACAATCTTGCCGACATCAGATGCACTATTGAGTTGTATCTTCATTGCAATCCCCTTGTTCATGAGGATTATTGCATATCTTGAGAGTTTTGCGTGAAAATCCGCAAGATCGCGCAGATTTATTCATTCGCGCAGGAATAAAATATGAAATCCTTATGGATGAAAGGATTCTAATTTCCTGAGAAAGTCATCACACATTCAAGTTCAAGCACATTCTGCTCAATCGTGTCTGTATCCATCACGCGATGCAGATAGGCGTAAGCCACTCGCCATTGCTGCTGCCCGCAGAGCAAGGTGACCGTCTTGTCGTTGAGACGAATGATACGGCCACTGCGTTGCTGCTGGTTTCGATCAACAAAACCCACCGCATCGCCGATGGCCACCTCGTTGCGACCCAGACCTTGTCGCGGTTGTTCACGAATTTGTACATCCGTGCCATCCAGATTGATGGCAGCATAAGCAATCAGCCAGCGTCGCCCATCATTCTGATCCAGAATAACAGCCTGTTTTCGGCGAAGTTCAAGAACTTTTCCACGACGCAAGGTATTGGCTTGAGAATCAAAATATTCAATGGCGAGCCCAATCTGCAACCGGGCATGAATCGCCTGCACCCAGCGCGGCTCATCCAGCAGCCTGTCGATGGCAGCCCGCATACGGTAAAGCTCAAAGGCAGAGGCCTGATTCAGCGCTTTAAGGACATCCGAAAAATTCATGGCAATACGATCATGTGATTAAAAAGTAGTCGTTCTGATCAATGAATACTTCCACTGCTAGCTGCCGCTTAAATACCCACAATCCAGCTTTATGCATCAATTTCCATCAATGTAAAATTGTCGGCATCTCGTCATCATCCTTCCTGGGCAGCAGATGCGAAAGTCGGCCTTTAACATCCATGTAATAGCGGAATTCAACCACGCCAATTGTCCGTTTCTTCTTGGAAACGCCCTTGGGCTTGATTTGCGGTTGCGCGACCCACACACCGCGCCTTGTTTCCAACGTAAGCATGCACACGTCTATCGCGTAAGGCGAGGCACCGATGCTTCCATATTTATCAAGAATCGCATTCATCTGCCGTATTTTATCCGACCGCAGTGACCATGCTTCCGTGATGGTGAACACAAAATCGGCATCCAATGCCAACGCCGCTGACTGGACTCCCTGAGCAGAGTGATCTTTACCCTTGATGCTTCCCGACTGAATCATCACCGGGATGACTTGCTTGCTGGTCAGATTACCAACGAAGGCGAGCGCTTGAAGTTTTTCGCCAGCTTCCAGAAAGCCGCGCGCTTTGTCTATCAGCGAACCGATAATATCCATGTACGCTTGCGGTGGAGTGCTGATGGGTGCCTCAATCATTTTTTCCTCAATATTTGCCACCGGTCGCGAAAACCGGCTCTTCACTACATATCACGAAAGCTTGGACAACCGCGTCAGTACCGACGGATCAAATTCCCGACTGTTCAATAATTCATTGATCGAAGACGGTCGAGACTTGAGCGCATCAGCTACGAACCCTCTTCGCTCATCAATAACGGTGAGCACTTTTTCTCGCAAAAATACTCGCTCCTCATTTGTCAGTCGTTCATCACCGATTACCTTGGAGATCGCTTCCGGTAAATCCGCACTCATTCGCAACAAGACACTACGAATAAGTCGAGGCGCGACACCAGCCTCATAGGCCATTGCATCCCAATGCACCCCTTCCACCCACCCCGGCTTATTCTCTCCCGCGATAGACATCGCCATCGTCTGCCTTGGCAGATACGCCTCCACGCAAAGCATGTCGTAAAACGGCGCTACTGCCGCTTTTTGACCACGCATCAAGAAGGCAATATTTTTTGCGTGTGCATCCAGATTACCGATTAAATAATTAAAGGCAATCCAATGAACGACGGCATTGGCCGCTACGATTGGACGCTCGATGAAGGTGCCTCTGAGAACGTCGAACAGGTGATGCAGCCCCAAGCCACCTTCACTCTCATATTTTTTCGACGGTGGCACACCCAATGTTTGGCACAGGTCTATCTGGTGAATCCGTCTGACTGCCCTGCCCACCCCTTTCTCGGCACATTTTTCTAATGGCTCACGGTCAAACCGCTCAATGACATAAAGTGGTTCAGGAAGATGCAGTAACCCGACTGCTGGAACTGAAACTTTCAACTCATGAGCCAGGCGCATGCAAAAAAATTCATTCGCTGGGCAATATGGGAAGTCCGCGCTGGCATTCTCAGGTTTGACGATATGGGTCGAGGGTGCCGAACCTTCAGGCAGGAACAGTGCGCCATCGGCTTCAATACGCAGCCCCAGCTTTTCCTGAGCACCTGCCAAGGACATGCGGATTTCATCCCATGAGGCCATCAGAGGGAGATTGCGCGCCCTGGAAGCCTCAATTTTTTCCTGAAGCGTCTCTTGTGAAAGTGGAATCAGAATTTCCTCTGTCGCTGCCACAAACCCTTCTGGTGTCAGCGAAAGCGCGCCCGCTGTGTCCTGCCCATGTCGAATCAGAAGCGCCCACGTATCGCGAGGATCGATTCTGTTCCGAGATGCGATCAGGTCTCGCAGCCGACCTTCAGGCAACAGGTTCTCGAAGAACCACTCGACCATCTTGGTATTCGCGGTATCTTCGAACGCTCGGGTGGCAATCGGAAAAATGGGCGAAAGTGCATAATCTTTCCACTCGGTCGAGTAGCCAAATTTCCACTTCCCTTGCTTGATTTCAAGGGTTCCGACCGGTATCCCATTGGCCGAGACGATTAAAGCACTCATGCCGTTTCACCCGGCAGCCTCAGCCTGACATCAATGCCAAAGCGACTACAGACGGACAAAACCTTCCCGATCTGGGCTGTCGATTTTCCTTGCTCCAAGCCGTTGAGAAATGGCAGACTGACATTGCACAGCGCAGCAGCATCACGTTGAGTCAGGCCAGACTCCTTGCGAACAGCCCGAAGGATATCCCCTAGCTCGCTGACAGAAGAAATACTAACCTCCCTGTGTACCATAGCCACCACCATAAAGATAAACGATCGTTGAATTTTACTTTGCACTAGCCCTCAATGCAATAGAAACTAAACGATCGTTTATTATAGAAGAGTGCTACTGACTCTTGGCTGGTTTTACAGGAAACCATGTCTCGATCTCCCTCAAACTTTTGGTTCCGAAATTGCGGATACTAAAAAGCTCATTTCTTCGATAAACCTCGACAACTTTCTCTACTGTCGTCAACTCTTCTCCACGGAGAAGGCGCAATGTTCTCGGGGTAAGCTTGACGAACGGGTCAATGCTTTCGTGCATCCGTTTATTTTGATGAAATCGCTCTATTCTGTCTTTGGCATTGTCACCCGACATTTGAAACGCACGACCAATGGCTGCATAGGATTGCCCCACATCCCAAGCCGCGACGATTTCCTGATCACGTTTGCGTCGAGCCTCACGTTCCGTCGTTATTTGATCGCACAGACCAGACATGACTGCGACTTCCTCCAAGCACTTCAACCAAAATTAGCCAAACTCAAAAAAATAATCATCATTATTTCGTAAACTGCCTGCCCATCATCGACACCACGTTCGAACCCTGATATGCCTTGTGAGCCTCCGTCAGTCCGACGGAACGGTTGATCAGGTCACCAAACGATCCAGACTTCTGTTCTGCCACCACAAGCCTTGCGATGTCATCCCTGATGTACTCGGGTTGTTGAGCGATGATGTTTGCTATCCGCTCAGGGCGTTCCAATCCTTCCAGTAATTTGTCCATGTTTTCCCCTTGCCTAGTTGGTATGCCATACCATCAGGTCAACAGTGCGTGTTCTGATGAAAACCATCTTCATTATGCTCGTGCAAAGCTTCCCCAGAAATTAACGGAATCCGGTTAAGAGCTACGGATGTCGTTTATCAACTGAGCCGATATATCCATCCAGAAACCCGTCATTCGGTGTAGTTTGTATTTCTGTTGCACAACGAGAATTATAGACCGATGAAACCGGTTGTTCCATCAATTCGGCATTCGACGAATCAATCCCTCAAACTCTCCGATCGGCACTGGTTTGCTAAACAAATAACCCTGATATGCGTGACAGCCATTACGTTCGAGGAAATCACGCTGCGCCTCGGTTTCCACTCCTTCCGCAATCACTTCCATTCCCAGACTGTTGCCCATACTGATTATGGTCTGCACGATCACTGCATCAGTGGGTTTTATGCCAATATTATGCACGAAGGACAGATCAATTTTCAGTTGGTCAAGCGGAAGTTGTGTCAAGTAAGATAGTGATGAATAGCCTGTGCCAAAGTCGTCCATGGAGAAACGCACGCCGACCTCCTTGAGGTCGCGCATCTTGATGACAGCATCATTGATGTTGTTCAGCACCACGCTCTCGGTCAGTTCAATCTTGAGTCGGGCCGGATCGGCGCCGGTCTTTTTAAGGGCTGCACGCACTTGTTCGACGAAGTCCGGTTGGTGGAATTGCCGCGCGCTCACGTTGACGGCGAGTTGCAGTTCGCATGCCAACGGGTTTGCTTCCCATGCCTTGATCTGGGCGCAAGCGGTTTCCAACACCCATTGTCCGATGGGCAGAATCAGCCCGGTATCTTCCGCCAGGGAAATGAAGCCCAGCGGCGAGACCAGGCCGCGTTTGGGATGCAGCCAACGCAGCAATGCTTCGGCACCGATGGGCTGATTAGTGGCATTCATCTGTATCTGGAAGAAAAGTTTGAATTGCTGCAGGGAAAGTGCGTGGCGCAAGTCGGTTTCAAGCACAGCACGGGCTTCGAGCGATGCCTGCATGTCCGGATCGAAGAAACGAAGGGTGTTGCGGCCAGAGGTCTTAGCCTGATACATTGCGGTATCGGCGTGCTTGAACACGTCATCCATGCCGATCTCGTTGTCACGGAACAAACTGATGCCAATACTGGCGGAGCTGTAGTGTTCAAACCCCTGAAGATTGAAGGACCGGTTAAGGGAGGCAAGAACCGTCTCTCCAATATCCTGGGCTTGTGCTACCGCTTGCTGGGTATCTTCGTTCAGCTCCTCAAGAACGACGACGAACTCGTCGCCACCCATTCGGGCGACCGTATCACTGTTGCGCACGCAATCCTGGAGACGTTTGGCGACCTCAATCAGCAGCAGATCACCGATGTTGTGACCCTTTGTATCGTTAAGTGCCTTGAAGTTGTCCAGATCAATAAACAAGATTGCGCCATGGTTCTTGTGGCGTGCGCTGTGGGCCAGCACACGCTGCACGCGATCCCGCAGCAGGCTACGGTTGGGCAGGCCGGTTAGAGAATCATAAAAGGCGAGTTGCTCAATATGAACCGCCTGCGCTTTAAGCTTGGTGATGTCCTCCACTATAACCAGCAGATCTTCTTCTTCTTCTTCTTCTTCTTCTTCTGCAAGCCGGATTCCAGTGATGGTGAGGCGCAGCCATTTTTCGCCCAGCGCAGCGTCAATGCCACGTAAGGCCATCCCGCTGGTGAGGACAGTTTGTGCCTGTTGGTGCAGATTGAGTAGCGGCAGGATGTCTTCGAGTTCGCGCCCGGAAACATCCTCTCCGTTCTTCAGTCCGAACATCTCGCGGAAGGAACGGTTGACACTCCGCACCTTGAGGGTATCGTTCACCACGATCAGCCCCGCAGGAAGGCTCGCAATGATATCCTCGGCGTAGCGCTTGAGGCCAAGAATAGTATCCCGGTCAGTCTGCATATAGGTGTCGAGGGCAAGCCCCATATCCAGCATGACGATCTTGATCAGAGCCTGGCAGGTGGCGACAAAAGCCTCTGGTTCTTTCCCGAGCTGCTGCCAAAGTTCAGGGAGCAATCCTGCCAGGTACTTGCTGTAAGCGCCGAGGTACCACTTGGGTTCGAGCCCGATGTGCTGATGAACAACGCCTACCCGCAAGCGATGGAGAATGTATTCGGAGCCGTAGTCGCCCGCAGTCAGGCTGTCAAAATATGACATCTGGGTTCGCTTCAGACGCTCAAGGGAGAGAGCATCCGGAATGAAACGACGGGTTTCCTCGAACTTGAGCATGTGGGCGTAAAAGTCGTCCACGAAGTGCCGCGACACATTTTGCAGACGCGCGTGCAGCCCCGTGAGCAAGCTGACATCGGTTTCGTCGAACTTCAGGAACTCCTTGCGCCGAGCGATTTCTTGCGCGTCTATCCTGACCGCCCGGGCCAGCGCGGCGACGGCCTCGTCCGAGAGATTCATAGTCCGACTCCCGCTATAGAGCCGCAGACGGTGAGAGGGACGTCAGGCTTG
Organism: Gallionellales bacterium GWA2_54_124; assembly: GCA_001801025.1. Classification (GTDB taxonomy): domain Bacteria; phylum Pseudomonadota; class Gammaproteobacteria; order Burkholderiales; family Gallionellaceae; genus Gallionella. The sequence goes on along the minus strand of MGWO01000002.1, from coordinate 163,473 downwards.
CTTGCTTGCTTGCTTGCGCAATATTTTTTCCACGATATGTCCCAACTTTTATTTATTCTTGTTCACGTTTTGCGCCAAACTCTGATATGACATCTTCTTCTCTGGCGGTTCTCTTTCTCACGGGCTCATGCGATTACACAGCGGCGGCGTACCGAAGGTTTCGCAAAATACCCGGTACAGATCCCGCTCCGCCCAGCGCCACCCTTCGCTGACCAGACGAAACCGCACCCGCGCGGCACCATCTGCAAGATGGTTATAAAGTAACACATTATCGCTACTGCCGCGCAGGTGATCCCCCAGTCGCTTGCGCAAATCTCCAGTCGAGCCGATATACACTACGCTGTGCGGCCCCGGTGGCGCACTTTTCTCCAACCATCCTGCGGGTGCCCGGACAAATGTTTTTTGTACTTTTGCTTCACTCGCGGGCGAACCCAACGCCGCCCGGATTTCGTACACACCCGACTGGGCCGGAACCGCAGTTCGCAGCACTTGATAAGTCAACGGTAGCAGTGCGGTAAACCCCTCGGTCGCCGCCAGATAATTCATGCGCTGGCTGCGACTCCGAAAATCGGGAATCGCCAAGTCGTGCCGGATGTTGGCCACCGTGCGCCGCAACAAACGAAGGCCATATTCACACTCAAGGATGGCGACGATGGCCCCATCCGTCAGCGGCTCCCGCAATTCCTCCTGGAGCATCCATACTTTTTCCATTTTAATCACATGATCCACGAAATGGCAATGAACCTGCCGAGGCTTCGGAAAAAGTCCGCCCATCGGCACCGTTTCGCCGTTCGGCAGTGCGATGGACAATACGCGCACCAATCGGGAAATCCGGCCCGGATCTGCCACCACGGAAAGATTCGACTCCAATCGCAGCCGGGCGGAAATCTCCGCCTGGGTCATGGGCAAGAGCGCCAAAGCCTGCCCGGAACGCAGATATGCCGCTTGTGATACCAGCACTGCCTGCATCAGTGCGTGGGTGAGCCGGTTTCGGGTATTGATGAGGCGCAACCTGCGCAATACGCCCGCTAGTTCCGCAGGGAAGTCCGGGCGAGACATCATGAGGCTCACACCCTCTTCATCGAACCGGTATTCCCGCACGTAACTGTCGCAGTGGTAGAGAAACATCAGCCCCCTGCTCGCCCCAGTGCCGGGATACAAGTTTTTCATATCGTGTATCTTCCCCAGAACCGGGGAGACTTGGGTTTGAGTGGCTTCGCCCGCATCATGCTCCACCTGCGCGCCTTCCAATTGACTCACGGTCACCCAGGGGCGCAGGGCGTCGAACCCGGTGGATAACTCCACTTGGGTTACGAGACAGTCGAAAGTCCGTAGCGGCAACTCCAGAAAGCGGGCGAGGACGATTTTGCCGAGCAGTCCGGCATCAATTTTTTTATTGTTATAGTGCTGCAATCGTTATTACGCCGATAAGTGTTTTTTAACATCGCGGATACACAACGAAATGCATTAAATTAAGTTACCTCTGGCAAAGTTTTCCACCTTCCGCGATTGCCGAGAAAACATCTTCCAAGGCCTCCCTTACCATTTCAGACAATTTGATGATTTCTTCCGGTGCAGATTGACTGGCAATATTGCAAATAAACAGAAGTAATTCTTTCATCAATTTCAAGTTCTTCACAAACTCCAAACTCATCGCCTCATCAATGTAAAACAGGAGTGTGTCTGAATTTGGGAAACTAAAATCATTGACGACAGCGTCTCTCAACACAGACCATGCACTTTGCAGGTCTGAAAGCGCAGTTTTGTTATAGTCAGTAGGTTCTTTGTAAAATCCCATATTAGTGAGCTAACCGTTCAAAGGCAGAAGAATCAGAATATCGATTGTGGCCGCCAACAATCAGGCCCTTGGTATTCCATGATAATTTTTCTCAACCAGGTTTTTTAGTTTCGCACTGGGATGAAAAGTGACCACGCGCCGCGCAGAGATGGGGATTTCCTCGCCAGTCTTGGGATTACGACCGGGACGTTGCGATTTATCGCGCAACTGAAAGTTGCCGAAGCCGGATAATTTAACCTCTTCGCGCCCTTCAAGCTTGACGCGTATTTCCTCGAAAAAAGCTTCCACCATATCCTTGGCTTCACGCTTATTCAGGCCAACTTTTGCAAACAACAAATCCGCGAGTTCTGCTTTAGTCAATGTCATGTTAAATACTTTCCTGAATTTCAACTCACAATACACGAAGCATGCCATTACATCTGCACGCACAAGGGAAAACATGACTGCAGATCACGTCGACTTTCTGCCCGGCGCAGTCGGAGGCGTATATCCAGCCAGGCGACAAACCACCCCCTCGATTTTCTTACCCTCAATAAACCGAGTTACATGGCACGACATCACCTTCCCCTTAGCGGTAAGTTCCGCCAAATGGATCTGTGCTGTTGCCAGCGGAATTCCGATGGCGTCAGCGATTTCCGTGTCGAGTTTTTCACCATGTTTTTTCAAGTGAAGTAAAATTTGATTGGTTGGCATAGATAGTGACAGTCATAAAAATGACTGTCGTGTGTAGGTGTGATTATTTTTTCCCGCTATTAACTGCAGCCTTCAATGTTGCACCCGGCTTGAAGGCAGCCTGTTTGGATGCAGCGATTTTCAGTTCGGCACCCGTTGCTGGATTACGTCCAGTGCGAGCAGCACGTTCTCGCACTTCAAATGTACCGAAACCAACCAAGACAATGTTGTCTCCACGACTCAAGGTGTCGGTGACAATCTCGATCAGTGCAGACAAATTACGTTCCGCATCAATTTTAGTGCTGCCTGTATTTGCTGCCAGTGCTTCGATCAGTTCTTTGCGATTCATCCTGTATTCCCTGTTGTAGTTATGTAATTTCAAGCAAGGCTGGATTGTTGTAGATATTGGGCTCACTGACAAGTGTCTAAAATAAAGTTTTCACACATTCCATCACCAAGGGGGGGGGCTTGGTGAATTTTTCGTCTGAAATTTAGGCTATCTGAGCAATCTATGGTGGATCGGAAATTTTTTATGCTCTAACCGTGTGACCAACAATTGTCGCTCTGGTTGGAATCGGCGACTTGCCGCACGCCAACTGGTTGGGACGGATCATCATGCTGCAAAATAGAAATTTTGGCTGGCCCTCAGCGTAGCAGTTACCTATGTTGCTGACCGACTGCCTTCTGGCAACAATTTTACAATGTTGTATAACAGAAAACGAGACGGAGCAGTTATTGGCGATGGGCAGCTTCCGAGTACGCAATTCAGGGGATCGACGCTCTTCAAACGACCCAAATCCGTCAGTCGATGCCTGCCAAAAACATCAGGATATGTGTCCCGTGATTTGTGTATTGCGTCTCCAATCAGTTATATTTCTCGTGCTTCTAATAAACTTTCAAGCACTGCAAATAGCTCTCTTTCCTCAAAGCGCACATGCGCGTTCAGACATTTGCCAAAACTGCCCAATGCAGCAGCATCAGTTTGCTGCAAACCGGGAAGTAATGCGCGTAACCGCTCGTGGTCAGCCAACGTGCGCTGCACCAGATTTTGTGTTTTCGGACCTTTCAGCAACGGCAGCAAGGATTGCTCCTCAATCTGGAAGTGAGGCTCCAACTCTGCCGAAAAGGCCAGCATCGCGCGCTGACAAGCTTGTGCAACCTTTGCCGAGTCATCTGACAGCGCCGCCCGTTCGCACGATTTGGCCAAACTAAGCGCTGTGTGATGTTCACGCGATAGCGGTTGCAAAATGGCACTTCTTTTCATGTCACTCTCGAACGCGAGTGACTACAAAGACTTCCGGATCGTCACCATGATCCAGCAGAATGCAGCGCACCCGCTCCTGCCAATGCTCCCGGAATTCAGCCACGTCCATCTGGTTTGCGGTATTGGACAGACATTTTTCCATCAACTCGGGCAGCCGCGGCGATGCCGGAACGCGTTGCAGATTGAATGCGATTTCAACTGCCTGATTAGTATCAAGCCGGGTGTAGCGGATTTCTCCTTGCATCGTCACGGCAAAAAATAACCGCTCGCGCCTGTCGAAACGCCCCCCAACCCCCTTAAATCCACTGTCGGACATTGCACCCGTCAGCATACTGACGATATTTGCGATTACACCCGTAACTCCGACCTCGTTGCTCCTTCTGAATTCCACGCGTATATCGCCACGCACAGGCGTCGCATTGGGATAGAGCGCGGACAAGGCCTTATAAGTTGCCCAATAGGCTGAGGCGACCGTCGGACAGGAGTGCCCAGCCAGTCGTACCGCATCAAAATAACTGTACTGAAGCACACCCTGCTCCGTTGCGCCAAGGAATTCAGCCAACGGGTCATACAAACCAATCCTGGGTACTGCATCAAAAAAATCGGGATAATTCATATTTTTGTTTTCCATATAAAGTTTTTATCCGCAACGTTATGTAAGGACTTATGGGGGCAGGACGAAGGTAGCCCTCATTTTATGCATAACCGATTGTATTAATGCAACGCCAGATTTATCTTGACCAGCTCCGCCTCATCCAGCGCGCCCACAGCCGCCTTCAGACGTAGCTGACTCAACAGGTAGCTGTATTCGGCCTGATACAAATCGCGACGCGTCGAATAAAGCTGCTGCTGCGCATTCAACACGTCCAGATTAGTACGCACGCCGACTTCCTGCCCCAGTTTGCTGGCCTCCAACACACTTTCGCTGGAGACCAATGCCTGTTGTAAGGCCATGACCTGAGCGATACCACTCACCACACCCAGGTAGGCTTCGCGTGTTTGCTGCGCAACGCTGCGCCGGGCATTTTCCAATTCCTGTTTTGCCCGTTCACTATTGGCTTGCGCCTCGCGCCACCTGGAATGGGTAGCACCACCTTGAAAGAGCGGCAGGTTAAGTTGCACACCGACACTCTTGTTTGTGCTGTCGCTGCCGACGCCGAAGTTGCTGCCGTTAGCATAATTCTTTGAGTAGTTAGCGACCAGATCCACCGTGGGCAAGTGTCCGCCGAAATTACGCTTCACTTCTTTTTCGGCCAGATCAGCTCCTGCCTGCGCGATGGCCAGTTGCGGATTGTTCAGTTGTGCCTCATTCACCCACTTTTCCATATCCGCAGGCTGTGGAGTATCCAGCTTGAACTGTTTGCCTAGTGGTTTTAGCGCTTTCGGCTGTTCATTGATCAACTGCTGCAAGGCACTGCGCTTGATTTCGAGATTGTTCTGCGCGGTAATTTCCTGCGCACGGATCAGATCATGGCGCGCCTGTGCTTCAAGCGTATCAGTGATGGTCGCACTGCCGACTTCGAAATTTCGTTTAGCCTGAGCCAGTTGTTCCAAAATGGCACGCTTCTGCGACCCGGCAAGCTGCACACTATCCTGAGCAATCAGCACGTCAAAGTAGGCCTGTGCGGTGCGCAACACCAAATCCTGCTCGGCGATTCTGAACTGTGCTTCGGTTTGCGCCACCTGTAATTTGGCTTCTGAATACATCAGCCAGTTCTGCTGACGAAACAGGGGCTGAACCAGTGTCACGCCGTAACCGTTGCTGTTATAGCGATGATTGCCACTGGGAAAGAACGTCGCCCCGCGATACTGCGTCGTCTGATCGTTGAACGTGCTGTTCGCGTTAAGATTCACACTCGGCATTATCAAGGCGCGGCCTTGCGGCAGCTTCTCCTGTCCTGCCTGTTCCGCCGCGCGCGCGGCAGCAAAGACAGGATCATTGGTTAGTGCGCTGCGAAACACATCCAGCAAATCTGCCGCATGAGTCGTACCCGACAGAACCAATGCAAATAACAAAACGTGCGGCGTCATTTTCATGTAAAAACTTTCGGTATTGAGGATACGATTCACAGGATTGCCGCCTATGGTGCCGTTTCTACAAAACGATACGTCGCGTGACATGCGACGCAATTGTTCATAGCCACACTCAGTTTGCTGACGATGCGGTTACTGTCCTTGAATTCCGCTGCGTCAGCGGCGATGTCATCAAATTTCTTGCGGGTTCCAAAACCGAGCGCCTTCATTTCAACAGGAATCTTCCTGAACAACGAGCCGGGTGTATCCGCTTCCGCCGCCATGCCGGAGGCTTTGGCTGATTTAATGACGGTATCGAAATCCTTCTCGGATGCCGCTGCCAATATGGCTTGTGAATTTTGCAACCAGTTACGCATTTCAAGCAGCAATGCATTACGTTCATCTTTGCTCAACAGGATGGCCTGACGACCATCCTCGGAGGGTTGCACTTCGCCTACGGTAAATTTGTAGGCGAACAGGGCGACAACGACACTCAGGACAATCACCAGACTCCAGCTCAATTTGCAATTTTTCATGATTCATACGCTCCGATTAAAATTTAGTTGGCAGACTTGCCATAGAAATGCGCCACGAAGGCGGGGCGGAATGCCTGATGGCAGGCAAGGCAGCCGATCTGTAATTTCTGGAATGTTGCGATCACCTTCTGCCCGTCTTTCTCCTGAGCTGCCTCGGCCATCTCATGTGCCGCCTCATGAGTTTGGCCGTCAAATGATTTGAATTTGCCCATATTGCTTCCCATAAAAGCCATGATGCGCACTTTTTCACTCAACGGCGCCTCCGGATGTTCACCGATCAGATGTGCACTATGTTCAACCAATGTCCAGTCTTCACGGGATATACCATCGGTCACGATTTGCATGTTTTTGCCCAGGTCTTTCATGACCTGTTGCAAGGCAAGCGGTTCTGCGGCATGTGCTGCGAACGTGGTAAAAATCAGGGTGACGGCGGCCAATAATTTGAGCTGTTTTTTCATTGTTCTGTCTTTCATGCGTTGTGGTAAAAGTTAAATATCATCGTTACGTTTCTTGATGCCGTGCAGAAAAATCGGAAAAGTTTTTTTGGCTTCATCCAGCAAAGTGCGTTTGCCACCAAAAATTGAAACTTGCATGAACAATCCCTGAATCATCCCGATGTAGAGTACAGCGGCATTTTTACTGTCAAGGTCATGAGCCACCAGTGATTGCGCCTTTGCGGCTTCAAGCAGACCCGCAATTTTTTCTTCATACCCAGAGATAATCCCCTGAATTAGTTCACGAAGTTTGCTGTTTCTTTTATGCAGCATCTCCGAGAACAGCAAGCGAGGAATAGAAGGATGCTTGCCGATGAAAGTGATATGTGCAAAAAACATCCGCTCAATGGCGTCGATCGGGCCTGTCGCCTCTGACGCGGCTTTTTCCACGACCGTCATCAGTCTGTTGCGAATCCAGTAGATGACGGCTAGCCAGATATCATCCTTGGTCGGAAAATGCTTAAATATAGCCCCTTGCGACACCTTCATCGCATCAGCCATGTCCTGAGTGGTCACACTGTCGATGCCTTTTTCTGCCGCCAGATGAATAGCGACGCGCACAATCTCGCTTTGCCGCTCTTCGCTCGGCATACGACGTTTGATGATTTCCTGATTCATAAAATTCCTTTAATAAAACAACGGTTACGCATCCCGGCCTTCTCCCGCTTCCTCATAGGTGCGTCCATCGCGAATATGATAAATACGCTTGAAAGTCGGGATAATTTTTTCATCATGTGTGACAACGACAATGGCAGTCTGATATTGCTGCGCCATCTGGTTCAGTATCCTCACCACCGTCAATGCACGTTCACTATCCAATGGCGCTGTTGGCTCATCGGCGAGGATAATGGGCGGATGATTAGCCAGTGCCCGCGCAATTGATACGCGCTGCTGCTCACCGCCGGAAAGTTCTGAGACTTGAGCCTGTGCCCTGTGCCCGACATCCAGTGCCTGCAGCAGTTCCTTCGCGCGAATTCGCGCCTGTGTATTTGGCACACCCGCCAGCATCGGCAGGAGCGCAATGTTATCGGTCACATCGAGAAACGGAATCAGATAAGGCGCCTGAAATACAAACCCGATACGATCGCGTCGCAATGTGCGCAAATCGTCAATTTTCCATTTTCCTTCAAAAATCGTCTGCCCGCCCAGTTGCATTTTTCCTGATGTCGGCTCAATGACCGCGCCCAAACATTTGAGCAACGTGCTTTTGCCCGACCCGCTAGGGCCGACCAAGCCGACAACCTCACCCGGCCAGATGGTCATGTCTACGCCCTTGAGCGCATCAACTGCGGTATCGCCATCCCCATAGCGTTTGGTCAAATTTTCAATATGAATCGCTGGCACGGTCATCGGCTTATCCTCCAATCGCCGTAGCGGGATCGATCCGCAATGCCGCACGGATCGCGAAAATACTGGCCAGTGAACACATCAGCATGACCAGAATAAAGCCCAGTATCGCATCTGCGGGTATCAGCAAAACATATTTCGGGAACAGGGGCGCCCAAATTGTTGCAGAGGTTTTGCCAACCACAAAACCGATAAATCCCAAGCCGAGCGCCTGCTGCAAGATCATGCCGCTTATGGTTCTATTTCCCGCACCCACCAGTTTGAGCACCGCTATCTCGCGAATTTTATTCATCGTCATGGTGTAAATAATAAAGGCTACAATCGCTGCGCTGACGACGGATAGAATCACCAGAAACATAAAAATCTGTTTAGATGAGGTGGCAATCAGCTTGGCGACCAAAATTTCCTCCATCTGCCCCTTGGTATAGACCTGCAAATGTTTCCAGCGCCGGATCTGTTCGGCGACGATCTGATCGTTGTATCCGGTTTTGATATGCACCAGTACCGCATTGACCATATGACTGCTGATCTGGCTTGCAAGAACCGCATCCAGCAATCCCGGCACGTTCGGACGATTGAAGGCAGGGTTCGCGGCCGTTCGCGTCCTGTCATTCAGTAATGCATCATTGTCTTTCAGGAATTGCACCTCCTGAGCATCTTTGAGTGGAACGAATATCATGGGGTCGCCACTGGATGACACCATGCGTCGTGTCAGACCGACTACCGTGTATTGCTGACGATGAATTTTGATGCGTTCGCCCAGTGCTAGTCCGGTTTTGATGTCGGCGAGCGCTTCGTAGTGTGTGCGGGTGATCGGGCGTCCGGCCACCAGATAAGCCGGTTCGCCAGGCTTTCCTTGTTCGACACCGGCCAGCATGATGCGGACATCCTTGCCCCCTCGCTGGATTTGCATGGTCAGGTAAGTCACATTACCCGCTGCCAGTACCCCATCCTGTCCAAGCAGGTCGCGTGCAACATCATCGTGAATGCTGGATGGTTCCGCATAAGGCCCCAGCGTGTCCTGCTGCACGACCCAAAGATCGGCACCAGCATTGTCTATCATGGCGCGGGCATCATCCACCATGCCACGATATACGCCTGCCATGGTGAGTGTGACGCCGATCAACAACCCCAGTCCCACGCCGGTAAAGACGAATTTCCCCCATCCATGCAGAATATCGCGGCTTGCGAGATTGATCACAATCAATTCCTCACAATTTCCGAGACGACTTTTAGTTTCAGGTCGCCTGTTATTTCCCGCTGACTATAAACAATCACTTGGTCAGCATCGCTTAGTCCGCCCAGTATTTGGGTACGGCCACTCAGTGTAGACATGCCGGTTTTGACAGGCTTGAATTTGGCCCGGCCGCTTTGCAACACCCAGACACCCTCTTGTTGATTAATCCGTTTGACCGCCGCAGTTGGGATGGATCGTGCATTTTTCTGGACAGGTAATTTAATGGTAACTTCAGCATATTCGCCGAGGCTGGCATTCAACGCTGGCGCAGAAAAAACGACATTCACAATGCGCTCCTCAGTGACGGCGTCACTAATCGAATCAATACGCGCCACCGTGCCAGGTACGTGTGTTTGGGGATGTGAACGCAGCACGATATCAGCGGTTTGCCCGACGCGAAGCAAGCCCGACTGCTTCTGGTCAATGCGAGTCCTGATCCATAAATCATTTTGGCTGATCAACTGAAAGACTGTTTGCCCGGGAACAACGATCGCGCCTTGCTCAAGTGATTTTGCAGTGACGATGCCATTTACCGGACTCGTCAGTCTGGTTTGATCCCGCAACTTTCTCATGCCCACGGCATCAGATTGTGTCTTGGCATAGTCATGCTTTGCCGCTGCCAGTGAGGCAGTCGCCGCATCCAACCCAGCCAGCGCAGCTTTTTTTTCGTTCAGCTTTGCATCCAGCAATTCCTGACTCACAAATCCTTTTGCATGCAATTCACTATATCTTTTATAGGTGGCAGAAAGTGTTTTGCCCTGACTTTGCGCTTGTGCCAACTGCGCTTCAGCCACCTTAATCGAATTGGCAGCACGTTCCGTCAAAAAACGACTGCTGGCCAGTTTTTCATCGAGATCAATCGGATCAAGTTCAGCCACAACCTGACCGGCTTTCACATAATCGCCCTGATCAACCAGGAGGCTTTTGATTCTGCCGGTCATTACGGAAGAAATAGTGTAACTATGCCTGGCTTCAACCAGCCCAACACCAAATACATCAACGGCAAGATTTCCTGACTGAATCTTCTCGCTGGTGACCTTGACGGGCGCAAGCGGCCCTTGGGTTAGCACTGCCCATGCAAAGATTGAAATAAAAAGGAGGCCTAACAGGGCAATTTTTAAGCTAAGTTTCGACATAATCCCGCCTGAAGAATAAATCAAGTAAGTAAGTAAGTAATTACTCGCTATCCTAATGGCGTTCATTTAACCTGTCAAGGAGGAGGCTGTTCGACAACGATATCCGTGATTGATGCGCTTGTCGAATATCCGCATTGTCTCCTTCTAGCTGATCGAGAACGGCAGCTTTCTTGCTGAATGTGCAACACTAAGTCGCTTGTTAAAGTTGTTTCCACTTTACAGGAGGGAACCACCAGTGTCACCTGGTGAATCTAGGAGCGAATTGCCTCAATTATAAAAGATACCGAAGGAGTGCGTAAGGAGGATACGTTGCATCATATTGTTGGTAACCGAAATTACAGGGGGTTACTGACATGGACAATCACGAGAAACACGCCTATCTGGCGGCAATACGCAAACGCTATCGCCGTGCCAAACGCGCTGACAAGGGCACTCAGATCGTCTTGCTTCAAGCCTCGTGCATCCATCAAGAAACGCCGAGCGTTCCGTGGTTCGGCGGGTTCGATGGCGTGGCACGAAGATATTTTAAATCGACACCTTACGACAACCGATAAGCGCTGGCAACAGTCACTCACAAAAGCAGTTTACTTTGGTGGTGAGCATCGCTCAAGAATGCGTTTCCAGCCATTTCTGGCGGCGACGGCCTCCCGAAGTATATCGACATACTCATCCCCTTGAACCCGTTTGTCGGGCGGCATCGATGCTTCGGCAAGTTCTGACAACAGCCTGATACGCGCTAAACGGGTTTCGCCCAACTCAAGAATTCGGCTGTAAGCTTCGCAGGCATATGCGAAGGTTTCACGTTTTGCATAATCGATTTCGAGCAACCACTCGCGACGACGGCTTTCAGACAGTCCGACCATTTCTCGTTTGCAGTTATGGAAGATGTGGGCCGCTTCGTGAATCACGTAATCGTCGAACGGATCATTGTTGCCAAAATACTTCATGGACACATAGCAGATCGTCTCTTCGCTCAAGCCAAGAAGTCCTGACGCGGTGTCACTGAGCAGTTTTGCATCCAAACTTGCAAGGTAAAGGTTCGCCAGCTCCCATGCTGTATGGAGCCATCTCGTCTTTTCAAGGGTGACAATTATCGTTATCGGCGTGAGAAATACGACCGAATGCTCAAGCATATCGAGAATGATCGTTTGCTCGACCTGTGGAAACAGCCCTCTCACCATAGGCGCAAATTTCGCACGCGCATTTATGTCCAAACCAGAATTATGACATTCAGGCACAGAAACCCGATCGGCCAGTGTAGAAACTTCCGAAATAAGCGCACCCCGGAGAGCGGCACTGCCACTTTTCGCCCGAGCTACGAACGTGCCGCCAGACCATATCTCAAATGAGTTGTCGTACTCGCCACTGGTGAGAAAACGTTCAATTTCAGTTCGTTGCAGTATATTCATTGTTTTGATGCTGGACTAAACGATACGTTGTTGTCAGTTCTTAAGGGCGGAATGGTGATACCGCCGACACTTTATCCACTTGTCTTTGCACGGCTGTGCTGATGAAGTCGGCAAACGGCTTGATATTTCCATTCACACTGGCTTGTTCAAGCGCCGCCATGTAACCGTCTCGATCTTCGACATGGATGACCGTCCACGGGTATCCTCCAGACGCGAGCATTGCATTCATCAGGAACCGCGCCATGCGTCCGTTGCCATCCCCATAAGGATGTATATAGACGAAGATAAAATGACCGAGTACTGCGCGGACTGCCGCTTCCGGCTCCTTCGAGATCAAATCGAAAAAAACCGGCATGGCATCTCGCACTGACTCATAGGAGGGAGGAACATGCCGGGCATAGCGAATGAATACCGGCCAGGAACGATAGCCAGCAAGGTGTTTGGCTTCAAGGATACCGCTCATGACGGAAGGCTCGAAGAGTTTACGGTACCAGTCATGATGATCGCGCCGAATCACCTCGCCAGGCTCACTCCGTTCCAGGATACCCGACAAACTCTTGCGAACCTCAACAAATGCCTGATGATAGCCTTTGGCTGCCAGCGCGTTGCGGTCATTCTTGTCGTCACTATTTTCTTCAGGATTCCATTTGCCGGATGCAATCTTGGCGATCAGCACTTCAGTCACACGATAGCCCTCGATTGACAATGAATGATAGGCATCTTCGATATGACGGTCATCGACGTCCGCGATGTAAGACGCTACATCATCCGGCACTCCCGGTGACGGCGGGAATGAGCGAATCACCTCCTCGCGCATCGATTCCCATATCAGCCTGATTCGAATCGCACACGCTGATTCAGCGCGCGCCAGGGTCGGCAATAAGGCAAGCGGAACCTGAAAGGGATCGCTCTCTGTGACTGCATAACCCGCATCACGCATGGTTCGAACGATACGTTCACTCTCATTGGCGCGACCCATTGCGCGCATCGCACCGGCGATTCGTCCGGCGACGACCGAGTTACCACCTTCGAGTAGCTTGACCAGAATCTCGGAAGCATCCGCGATCTGCGATAGCGCGATCTGCGCATCAATCGGGTTCGTCGCGAAAAAGGTCGGTGACACACGCACCAGCGATGCCGGTAACGAGAGCAGACGAATCCCGTCCTTGACGACAATATCCGCCCCGGAGGCAAAGTCCTTTGAACGGTAATCAAAAAGACCTGTCTCGAATTTGAGTGTGAGATTGTTGTTCGATCCGGTTTTGGTGTGGATCATCAGCTGACGAGGGATTGTTGTGTTGCCGGCGTGCCTTTGTAGAGAGGCTTCGGGCGACAGGTACCAGTCGTTGCCGAACCGGACGTTGCAGTATCCGGTAACGAATTCATGGAAAGACGCATACCACGCCGTTGACTCCCCTGTCTTCTCTGCCGGATTGGAAATGATATACCAACCCTTGATGACTTCCTTCATGAAGCCTGCCGCAACCAGTCGATCACGATGAACACGACTGAAGTCTTTACTCTGAAATACGTGCAGCCCCCGATCTTGCTCGATTTTCAAGAGTTTCAACGACTCTGCCAGCTTTTCATTTGGGGTTGACATAATATTCCTTGGCAAGTTTATTGCGCATTACTATAGCACGTCTATATTGCTTTTCAATAGCACGTTTAATCCGCTTCTCTATGGCAAGTTTATTGCGCTGTGCTGGGGATTGGGTTGACCGGTTCTGCCCCCCATACATTAGGCAACAGAAAATTCTTCGGCGACTGTTCGGAGTAAAGACACAAATTGCATGTTTTCAGGCACTTTGACCTGGTTTTGCACCAAGCTTAAATGCAAACTGCCGACTTAAACGCAAAAAGTATCATTCCTGATAATAGCAATTATCAGGAATGATACTTGGCATGGTGTGGCTTTATCTCGATTCCGATCTGGTTTAAAACCCCGGCCTGAAGGCCGCTGACAACTTGCTGCGCCCATATAAAGCAACAGCACGTCACATAGCACTTCCGAAGTACGCAAGAAAGCGGTTATTCACATAATGAATAAATTAGGTATGTCAGTATCAACTCAGTGCCAAAACAGTCAATCACAGCGATGATCATGAAGGTATAGGAAGTATTCAGATTCCACTATACGGGGGATAGCAGACGAAGGTGTTTAGTGACTCGGGGGGCGATTCAAATACCATCTCTTCCGCGAAGGTCGCAGGAGCTGCTGGACACTTCGGAATATCGTGAGAATTACTGCGCTCCGGCTGTCTGACTCGAAAAAACCTGCTGGCGTTCGAAATTTCGTTACAAAAGTATCGATCAAACGCTAGGCCATCAAATTATCGTTATGCTCAGTCTCGCTGACAAATGCATCCCGAGTTATAGCTTCGATACGGTCGAGAACATCGTTAGGCAGATGAAAGAACTGCTTGCGCCTGTTCTCCGAGAGTTTGCCCTGATTGGACTGAATCATGCGAATAAGGGCTGAGATATCTTTGTTCGGCAGGTCGAATTGGGCCCCAATCTGCTGAAAAGCAATGTCATAGCCGACGAGCCACGCCAGTTCACGCGGGATTTCCTCCTGCACTGCTTTCCGTATCATGGTATGGAGGAAGGCAACCTCGCGATCGAAGTTGATGTAGCGGTAGCTCCGGCCGTTCGCCGCTTCCATGACGATTGGCGTGATGTCGCCGCGTGTATAGCTCCACAGACGCGTGACTGGTTTGGAGAAGCCGGACAGCACGGCGAGGTAGTCTGGAATGTTCTTGAGCATCACAGCAGACACCGGCACGACAACCCCGTTCTCTCTTGCGTGTGCTCGGGCCAGGGCATGGTGTATCAGGAAGCGGTGCAGCCTGCCATTACCATCCATGAATGGATGCAGGTACACGAAGCCAAAGCCACTCGCAGCCGCTTTTAGTAGCGGGTTCCGGCAACGAGTCCCGTTGATGAAAGCTTCCAATCCCTTCATGGCTCTGCGCATGTCATCCGGTGCAGGTGGAAAAAACGTTACGAGCCCCGTGCTATCTTCGAGCCAGTTCTGCCGGGTTCGATAGGAGGCTTCCTGGCTATATACATCGCGAACCACAAGGTTTTGCAGTTCAACCAACCAATCTTCAGTGACGAGTTCGGTATCGCTGGCGTGCTGCAGAAGCTGTACGAAGCGCTCCTGCTTATCGGCGTTGGGCGTTTCCCGCTCAATGGCGAAGTTGCTCCTGGTCTCAGACAGGTAAAGGTAGCTTAACGCGCGTTCGTACAGTGCCGGGTCAGTGACCGATGCCAAGGCATGGTCAGCTTCGGCAAGCAGGTCTGCGAATGGCGGGGTAGCCGGTACGGATGCGAGTTGCACGGTCGGACAGAAGTCGCGCGTACCTAGGGCGTTATCCCGCACTCTGAACTTGGGACTGTTCACCGGCTTATCGGCCACAACGTAATGATCGGCAGGAAATAAGTCGACGTAGCCACCAGTCGATACGGCATCGACTGGCAGGGATTGGCCCGTCAGCCATTCCCACAGGAAACAGATACGCCGGATGTGTGCGCCAGTTGGCGTGGCCGCGAGCCGTTCTACCAGCTCGTTCGGATCAAGGTGCTCAAACACGGCATCAATCACTTCCAAGTTGACACCCTCGTGTCGTAGTGCGAACTCGAGGTGACCGGTGATGCTGTCATTAATAGCGACACCGCGAGGGAAGAGCACTCGCGTCGCTGAGTCAATTCGCTTGTTGACAGCACCGGTAATTGCGGCAGGACGTTCAAGCTGGCGAACCTGTAGACCAAGCAACTGGACTAAGTGGGCGTATCCGACGGAAATCATGCAACCTCGAAGTTTTATTATTCGTTTAAAAATATTATCACAAAATAAGGTTTTTTATCTTCATTATTCGAGAATTTGTTATTTCGTTGACGGGTAAGTGGTATTCCCACTTTATGCCGAAGACTAGAGGGTCACAAAGCGTCCGGCGAATGGGCGCTCCGTCTCGCTTGATGAATGCCAATCACTGCGCAATCTGACCTCTATCAGTTCATAACGGTCGACACTATTTGTAATACTTCAGGTAGCTATTTTCAGATAAAGTGTAAAAAAACCAGCGCAATAACAAATGCGCTGGTTTTGAATTATTGACACTGCGACCTACGATCAGGCTGCAAGACGCAGCGCTTGCGGCACCTTGTTTCGCACATCTGGCGTTACTTCTTTGCCAGTCAAAAAAACATGGTACACGTCACAGGCCAGACTAAAATTTGCTGGCCACTTTTTCAAAAAACACTTTCATTTCGACAGATAGCGACATGATGAATCTCCTTACAGACCCAGCATCCGAATGATCGGACGGCTAAGAGTGTAACCGGTGATGCAGCAAGCCAAAAATACGACTAACATAATGATCTCCTTGGGTTAATTGATAAGGAAGCCAAAAAGAGGCTTCACCAAGTCTGCAAAAAACTTGGTGAAGCCCCCTCTTGGCTATTAACCAACAAGGGGATTCATCGTGACCCTATCCTCAAAAATCGAGGATGGGACTCGTTGCTACCTGTCCTGCGCCACCCTCACCTCTGCGACCTTACTGAGCCGCTTTGGTTTGAGCTTTGCTTCAAACCCAAAACGCTTCCACGTTTCGGGATCAATGGCCAGCGGCGTTACACGCCCTGACCTGATATTGACGAATTGGCCGTGATGCGTGAGCTGCCCGTAACGGAACAGTTCCCACAACAAATTGCATGCCGCATTCGCCATCGTGTCGTTGATGAACAAGGATTGCTTTTCCAACGCCTCAGCCAAACTACAACTGGGCGTATCGTCCGTATCGTCTAGCGACCCGTCAATAATGTCTGGATAGAGGTCGGCAACGTGAGGCAAACGATTTTCCCGTTTGTAGCTCGCCCCGAAGACCTCGCCCAATACCACCTGTCCATCATGCTCACGATTGCCAATATCCAGGTAGTAGGCTGATGAATACACACTGCGTTTGAGCGCCTTGAGTATCGCCGCCCTGCCCTTCCTGTTATCGACGCAACCGATCACGATGTCCGGGTTGGAAAACTGCGTATCGTCAGTGACTTTCGCGGCTTCAGCTACCCATCCCGTTTGCATCAACATATTGCAGCGGTTGACCAGTATTTCAGCCTTCGACTGCCCGACATCGGATGGCCAGAAATTCTGCCGCCCCACGTTGGTTTTAGACACCGTGTCTGGATCGATAACAATGACATCCAAACCTGCCGGATGCCCTAGCTCGACCATAGCGAGGTGAATGTTGGCCAGCCGTCGCAAGACGTGCGAGCCAGTGCCACCCGCTCCGACCAACACCACCTTTACCGCCCGCGTGAGCAGGCGTGAATCTATGTTATGGATCATGTGTTTCCTTTCCGCCCTTACGGGCTTTCAAATGAAAGTGGCAGAAACACCCCGTTCGCACAGAGGCGAAAAGATGCTGTCACCTCTGGCTTATCTAAATTTCCAATGACTCCGGCGATTTTTGTCTCGCCTCGGTCATCCTGGTTGTCTTCCCTGGAAAAGAAAGCATCGTGCAGTCCATGTGAGTGCAGATCTATCACTCTATGTTCGTCCTCCTCCAGTGTGGGCAGGTTGACTTCGATATGATCGGTCCCGACTGAACGCTCTTCGAGCATCAGCAGCGTCCACGAGCCCGTCCGTTGATTCCAGACACCCCATGCAGCACACTCATTTGGACTACGAACTCTGGCTTGCTCGATAAACTGAGCGACCATTGCTCTTGGCAACTTACCAAAACCGAATCGCAACTCCTCGCGTACCAGCCCGTATGGAACCGGGATGATCGGAGGTAATGCGACCGGAACACGCACATACAGCCATGCGCGACAAACTTCCAGCCAGACACCGTTTGCGGCCATCAAGATTCGATTGCCCGGCGTGTCCAGTTCTTCCAGTTCAACGTAGCGTGGCACCATCACCGTGGGCATCACGTTTTGCAGCGCAACATCACGGCTATCCACGCTTCACCGTCCTTTCAAATGCCTGACCCAGCGTCTCGCCTGACGACACCAATGATTTAGTCGGAAATGCTCGACCTTTCATCAACGCACGCCAGAGAGCGAATATCCCGCCGCGATACTTGGTCAGCGCACCTTTTTCATGCTGGTTGGGATGGGTGAAGTAGCTTCTGAAAAAAGCTTCTTCCCACGCCTCCGTACTGAACTTCATCGCGCCTTTCGGCGTTTCGATATTCCCGGTACAGATATGCCCACCCTTCCATACATTGAGATAGGGAGAAACAAAAAGTGGCGTGCCTGATGTTGGGCGCTCGTTGCCTTTTACGGCGAACACATACCAATGACCCTTGCCGATGATGAACACCAGCCCGGGATGATCGGTTGTTGCGCTTACATCTTGCCCAAGCTCATCGTTTTTGAACCACACCTGTCGCTTTTGAGGTTTGCAATACCACGCGAGGTGGTCGCTCCCTTTGGCGAGGATGTGATCCCCCAACAACTCTGCCGGCGCGTAATCCTCCGGCACGAGCGTTTGCATCATCTTCATGAGGCCCGTCTTGGAAACCGGCGTGCCCGCCTCGATGGTTGCCGCGCCCTCTTTGCTTACTTTCACGTCATGCACCGAAGCAAATACGGTCTGTCCGTGGCGTTCCCTGTACAACAAGATCGCACTGGACATCTCGTACACCTTCTGTGTGCTTGATATACATGCTGCTGGAACTTGCATGATGTCTTCCTCCTATTGAACATCGCCGATGCAACGCATCAGGCGATCCAGTTGTGTGTAGAGCGCAAAGCCTTTCTCCATTTCGGTTTTCCATTTCAGAAATGACCGCTTGTCGAGTTTGACTTCCGCAACTCCGTACATGTCGGTGCATTCGCCGTCGCCGGTGCTTTGATAAAAATCATCCAGCACACGTCCAAGCATGTCGTCCCCGGCTCCCATATAACAGGAGAAAAAGGCTGACTCACCGCAGTAGTTGTTGGAATAAGGCAATCTGACATCCTGGTCTATCAAGTCCATGATGGACAGGATGACCTTAGCCGTTTCACCCGCTTCGTCTGTACCGGACGCGATGCGTTGAATCACATCGCGTTCCAATATTTCTCCTGTTAAGAGATAGTCTGGAAATGAAGCTAAAAACTGACTGGGCATCAAGATGCCTTCGTCAATCTCATCCTCATCACCAAACGCGTCCCGTTCTTGCTCGAAATCTTCATCATTGTCCGTCCCATACCAATACAGGTATGAGGCGTGATGAAATGCCACTTGCGGCGTAAACGCCGTGAACGTCCGGTATCCGGCCAACTCTGCATAATTGATCGCAGTTCGGCCAAGTCCCGGATGCACCGCCTCCAACCTCTCGACTTTCGCTTTGACGTTGATGTATGGCGTTGCTTGCTGTGACTGAATTCCGATTAACAGGAGATCCTTTTCAGGCTTCTGTTCGTAGTCCAGATCGAACGCATCATGATCCAGCGCAGCCAGAAGCTCGAAGCTGTCCAGCACCTGAATATCTGCGCAGTGCTTGGAAGCCCATGCAGATAATGATTGACTGATGATGTCGCGCGCTGTCGTTTTGCTGTTGATAACAAGTTCATCATCCCCAACCAGCTCGGCACACAACTTGGCAGCCTGCAACCATTTCCTGTCATTCTCTTCATGCACCGAGCGAAATGGTACGTTTTGAGAAATGAAGGGCAGAGTCAGAAAACAAGTGGCAAAGCCCCCGGAGGAGGCAGCAACAGGTCTTCCTTTCGTGCATTTTTTGACGAATGCACGAGTTGAACCAATACTATTACGCATGATTGCTCCTCTTCAGACGCAGGCGGGACTATCACTAGCCCTGCCCGCCTGATTGGGGAGTCACCCCTTGATAAGGCTTTTAACCTTGCTCTCACTGATGACTCCATAATTTACCCCTTCGTCCCCACGCCCTTTTTGAACGTGTAGATCAGGTTGTCGCCCCTCTTTTCCGGGCCCTCAATGGAGGCAGAGACCAGTTCAGGGTAAGCGGCTGCATAAACATCGCGAACTTCTTCAAGCGACAAACTTTTCCCAGGATCAGGAAGCGTCATGCCGCCATACGAAAATGAGCGAGTCAGGGTTGTAGTTTGGATAGCCATTTCGTCATCCTCCCCTTAATCCCACAAGGCTTTGGCATCTGGTGCCGCCGCAGGTGTGCAAGCTTCTGTAGAAATCGGTGATGTGGGCGCGGTGCAGCTTGCGCCCCCTTCATCATCGTCCTCGTCACCCGAACCTGCTTCCTCATCAGTGATCGGTGCGGATGTTTTATTGGCCGGCTTGGCGATGGACTTCTTCGCTTTGTCAGCAGCTTCCTTTTGTGCAGCTTCCAGAATCGCTTCTGTCGCAGCTAGTTGCTCGGACAAGTTTTGACGCTTGTTCGCATAGCTGGTCAAGATGCCAGCGAATCCCTCATCCAGCTCAGCGGCAGTGCCGGTGAGTGTCAGCGGGGTATCGAGGGTATTGCCTTCTTTTCCGCCTTTCGGGATGACAGTCACCGTAATGGTGCCATCCGTGTTTGCGGCCAAAGAGACAGTCAAGCTAGCCAAAGTAGCCAGCAAAATTTGAAGTTCAGTAAACATGGTAATTCTCCTTTTTGGAAAAACAAAAAAGGGACACCATGCCCTTGCGGGGAAGTGTCCCCGGTTGGGTTATTAAGCAGTGAACTGCAAAGCCTTTGGAATCTTGCCTTCGTAAACGAAGCCTTTGACCGCCAGGAGTGCTTTAATCATCTCGTCCTTTTTGCCGCCGATTGTTTTAGCGTATTTCTCGCCAAGCGCGGCCTTCAGTCCGAGTTCTTCCGCAATGACCTCTATCTCGCTTTTGGTGAGCAATTCAAGGAACTCTGCGTTCAGTTTCCAGTGTTTTACCAAATCCACCTGCATGAATTTGAGCATTTCCGGCAGATGCGATTTCTCGATGCTGTCCGTGATTGAAATTACGATCCCAGACAGCATTTGAGCGCGCACTGTGTCGTTCGCATTCGCAACCATCGCAGCCGCATCACCGACATTACTGACGGGTGGCTTTTGCGATGTTAGCGATTCAAAACCGGTTGCCAGTTTTGTAGATGACACATTCGTCCCTCCGCGCGTCATCATTACACCGATGAGCACGCACAAGTTCTTATGTGGATCTGCGAATAATTCTTTCTTCAACGCCTTACGCCAGATGCCGATCCGATACTCCACGACACGCTGAGTGTCCTGAACAGAGGTCATGGCAGATTTTGGTGTGGTTGTGGATTTCTCCGCCCCCTTCCCAGTCACAACCTTCAAATCAGCCGATTTAGCCGTTGTTGGAACAGTCGTCGGATTTTCAGCCGATTTCTTTTCCGCCAACAAATGTTCACCGACTTTCCTGGTGTGACATGAAGAATCGAAGCATTGTGATTCATATACATTACCCACTTTGCCGGGTACCGCACTGATTGCCGCGCCGTATGACTTGCAACTACGGCAAGCTGCTGCTTGTTCTGCACCAACGCCTGTCGCACCTTCTGCGACCAACTTGATGACTGTGTTGTTCTCGCCCGGGCGGACGATGACAACGCAAGGGTAGTTTTCTGCCAGGGACTGCTTCTTGGCTTCCAACACGTCCTCAGTCTTCTTGTTGAAACACTCGCTGTTTGTGCAATGTCCCGCAGATACCGCCTCGGCAAACAATGCTTGTTGGTTCCCACTGTTGTGATGACAGCTTGCACAGTCTGTTTTATCGAAAATTGCTAAGGACATCGCCTGGGAAATTTCTTCCAAACCCGCTTTGAATATAGCAACAGTTGGAAGCGATGGCCGTGAAAGCAGATTGGCAATCACCTTCTCCTGTCTATCCTTCGGTGTGGCCGCCAGCAATTCGGCATGACCCAGTTGGATCTTGCGTTCATTCAGGGCTGTCATCACAGACAGACTACAGTTCATCAGCGCAAGGCGCTTATCCAGCGTTTTGCGTGTCCAACCCAGACGATTGGCTGCTTCGTCACGGTTACCTTCACAACGACCAAGAATTCTGGCTGCTGCGGCGGCTTCTTCGGTGGGACTCATGTTGGCGCGCTGAATGTTCTCAATCAGAGCCAGCTCATCGGCCTCTTCCGAGGTGATGTTTTTCACAAGGACGGGGATTTCGTAATTGTCACCATGCACATTCTTAGCTGCACGCCAACGACGCTCACCGGCAACAATTTCAAACCAGTCTTCAACCGGACGAATCAAGATTGGTTGAATCACTCCCTTTGCAGAGACTGACGCTTCCATTTCGGCCATTTCGACTGGATCAAAATAAGCACGGGGATTTCTCCCCTGGCGGATGTTGCTCACACGCATGTGTGAAATGTTTTGTTGTTGCATGTTGTGTCTCCTTAAAAAACTAAGGGGACACAAACCCTGACGGGGAAGTGTCCCCGTGTGGGTTGGTTAATTAGCTGCTACACCCAACATTGGGAGTAGTAACGATCAGAGCGAGCTTTGATTTCCTTCCATCGCTCTTGCTGCATTCGATGTGCTTCTTCTTCGTCGCCTTTGTACATCCAAACGCCACCCGTTAAACGAGCATCACCATGTCCATCGCACAAAACCTTCCATCCGGTCGGCGTTAAAAAACGAACACCTTCGGAGGACGTGTGCATGATTTCTGTTTTGACTTCATTGCTCATTGCACACTTCCCCTGCTCTCGCAGCTTCCGTGCCTGCTTTGAGTATCTTGTTAGCCGCAGAAAATACCCGTGCCGCGCTCTTCTTGCCGAACTCATCGGATCGCTCCTTTGAACCCAGCCAGCCCTGAATGTAGCCGCGACTTTCATCCAACCCCGGCAATCCAAGTGTTGCGCAACACAAATACGCCACCGATTCAGCTTCAGCCTCTTTGATGTCTCGTGGCAACACGTTGCCGTCTGCCATCTGTGTCTCCTTCGAGTGCATCAGACAGTGAGCCATTTCATGGAACAACGTCTTCCACGGCATTGCGGCAAGCGGGTTGATCGCCAGGCGCTTCTCGTTCGGGACTGCGTACCCTTGGGTATTGCCGTCCGTTAAATTGAAGTGCCCTTCCGTAATTTCCAGTACAGACAGGGCTTGCGCCTTGTCCCATTCAGGAATTACGACTTCGTGCGCATACTCCGCGCCTTCTGTCTGACTTAACGCAAACCAGTTATTTTTCAGGATGAAAATGGTGCGTCCTGAACCCTTGGCTTGCGTGTTGGCATCTACTTCTGCGTTAGCTGCACCGCGTTCATCCTCGTCTTTCGACTTGGCTTTGACGGTAACTGGCATCACCAAAGCGATTGCCTTCTGGCCTTTTTGAACGCACCGCCCTAATTGCTTCCATTTATTGAAGGAGGCAATGGGCGATAGCTGCAAACCTCTGGCTGTTAATTGAAGCGCAGCAAGAATTGCATTGCCAAGGCTGTACTCATGGAATACCGAGTACGCCTCAGAAATCTTTCCTGGGCAGGAAAGCGCGTCCAAAAAAAGCTTGCCCCAATCGGGGCGATTTGATATTTCTTGCATGGCATTCTCCTTTTGATGAAACAAAAAAGGGACACCATGCCCCAATGGGGATGTGCCCCCAGTTGGGTTGGAGTCGGATCAACCGACTAATTACTTATTTCAAGATGCGTGACAGCATTCAATCCGCTTCACAGTCTTTGGGATCATTACGACCTCTTCGACAACCTTACAGGTGCTAATAAGCCCAATGAAATTATCCCGAATTTCGTCACACGCTTGATCGAACCGGCGAACCAGTTCAACGCGATTACGAAGTTCAGGCAACGACCATTCAGAAAAATCTTCATTCTGGTCAACATTCTTTCCTGACACTGACAAGCGTTTTTGTGGTCGCGTGTAATTAACACGGCCATGTTCGCCTTCAGTGCCACATGCACCACACTTATTACCGATTGTCGCGTCTTTGCAAGCAAGTTTCGCTGATCGAACCATGGAAAGTTTCTCCTCATCCGACAGTTCGATTGCTGCGATGGCGGGTTCTGCCAGGTAAATTGCATCTACCCAACACCCGCCATTGCGAAACACATACGCCTCAATAAAGGCATGATCCGCTGACTTCGCAGCATCATGCACCAGCTTGAAGTTTCGTTGTCCACAGGTGCGGCAATAAGATTTGTATCCAGTCAACTCATACTCGCTTTTATAAAGAACGAGGTAGCCGCTTGATCGTCCATTAGTTCCAATCGTGTAGCGCCCACTCATTTCTGAGGTGAAATCTGCAATTGGTTCGTCAATTTCATTCCAAAAATCTGTTTGCAGCATGTCGTATGCCGCATTCAATTGTTCGGAAGTCAGGCCAAGTTTATTGACCTTTATGCAGTGCGCATAGCTTGTTGAGTGATTCCAGCCGTTCATGGTGTTGTATCTATAATGACCAGCCAATAAATCAATCATCGCTTTTTTGCTGCGCTTGTCTATCGTCGTTTCAAAAAACATGGTGATCTCCTTCTTAATGAAAAAAATGGAGACATCACGCCCCAAGGGGAACGAAGTCCCCAGTTGGGTGGTTAATGAAACGCTCTTGTCAGACTATCAACTGCCTCGTTTGTAACGTCCTGTATGACACATGCAATGTGATTCACGGAGGAATTTTCGCAGTGCATCTCAATCAGCGCGTAATTACACCCGTCTGATAACCCAGAATGTAGCGAGGCAAATTGCTTGGCCAGTCGAGACATTTTCTTCAAGCGTTTTAAGTCGCCCTTGGTAACCGGACAACTCCCAACATAGGCGATACTGTTCATATCAACCCCCTTTCGGCGAATGACAATGCACTTTCGTCCCCAATAATGAAGTGATCCAGCGCACGCACATCTACCAGTGCCAATGCCTGTTTCAGCGCATTGGTCAATAGTTGATCGGCCTGACTTGGTTCGGCCAGACCGGAAGGATGGTTGTGAGCCAATAGGACTGCCGCCGCGTTGTGCATCAGCGCACGTTTTACAACCTCGCGCGGATACACACTGGTTTGCGTCAGCGTGCCGTGAAATAACTCTTCGGCGGCGATCAATCGGTGTTGCGTGTCGAGAAACAACACCACAAACACCTCTTGCTGCCGTCCACCCAACAACAACTTCAGATATTTCTTAACTTCAACTGGATTATTGAGGTTGATTGGGTTTTGTGTGATGTCCTCGGATAGCGCACGCATAACCAGCTCTTTTGCTGCTGAGATGATTGCTGCTGGAGCGTAGTGAGGTTGCTTTTCGCAGACAACCGTAGTTTGGCGGTTGGCGCGCATTCCAAACAACACGGAAAGCGAAGTATGCGAAAGTGCTTGAGCCTTATCTTTCCCGACCAACATAGCCAGCAAGTCGGGGGTACTGAGGCTTTGTGCTGCGATGGTTTGGTAGGTCATTTGTGTCTCCTTTTTAACGAAAAAAAGGGGACACAAACCCATACGGGGAAGTGTCCCCGTATGGGTTGATTTGATATTGCTTCGGTGCTTCATTGACGATTGCTCGTCTTCTGTTTGTTTGGATTGGCCAGCCACCAATATCAACTCAAGGCATTACGCGATGAGCATGAATTCTCTTTTTGTGACGTACTCGTTGAGTGCGCCATAAAAAGCCACCCCAATCAAGGGGTGGAAGAACTTTAGACGACTTCCGCCGTTTCTTCAACAGCGGTGTTTTCGCCCTTGTTCAAGTCAAGCTCGGCTTCGATTTCTCGTTGCCGTTGTTTCAGCCAATCCAGCCGCGCAGCCTTATCAAACGGCTTTACGGCTTCGGTATGAATATCAGCCATGCGTTTTTCGGTTCTGGCCAGATACTCCAGCTCTTCCTGAAGCACCATTTCCATCCGGTTGAGCGTATTTTCGAGTACACGCATAAAACCTTGTGCTGATTCCGCGTGGTTGCAGCGATACTCAACACCACCCAGGATCACCAGCACCATCCCTTCAAGCACTGTCACTTTCGCAGCAATAGGGAATCCGGCAATCTGACCAATGTTCCGATCACGTTTAGCTTTGTTTCCGTACACGGCTTGGAGTATTGCCTTGCCTGCCTCAACGCGGTCTGTATAGCGTTTCCCTTCAACTTCGATCAGGAATTTGCTACCAGATACGTCTTGTCGAGAAGCCATGTCGGATTCAATGCCGCTAATTCTGGCCTGGACACGTTCGATGCGACCTGGCAACGTCGCCAGTTCCTGCTTGTTGCGCCATTGTTGCTGATCCCATTGAGAGCGGAGCAACGACAGCTTGGCAAGCTCGGTATCAACACCTGCTTTTTCCAACACCAGCGGATTGCCCGATGCCAAGGCTTTCACTTCGGCATACGACAGCGCGGCCAATTCAACGTCTTCTGCACTACGCATCCCGGTATCCCCCTGCATGACCTGAGCAATGAATCTTGCCTTGGTTTCAAGCGTTTGCCAGATGTAGGCATCGAACGAGCCTTCTGTTACATAACGGTAGATGCGCACGCTTTCGTTCAGATTTCCCTGACGAATAATGCGCCCTTCCCGTTGTTCTACATCCGAGGGTCTCCACGGCGCGTCCAGATGATGCAACGCGGCTAGTCGAGTCTGAATGTTGGTTCCAACCCCCATCTTCTGCGTGCTGCCCAGAAGAATGCGGATACGCCCATCACGCGCGGCTTTGAACAGATCGTCCTTGGCGGAGTCACTCTCGTAGTCGTGAATGAAGGCAATCTCCTCGATTGGAATACCTCGTTCAACTAAATTACTTCTCAACGCCTGATACACACTGAAACGCCCGTTTTCAAGCGGGGTGGACAAATCGCAAAACACGACTTGCGTCCCACGGAACAACTTGGCTTCCACCCAGATACCGAAAACTCTCTCGGCACAATGGTTCACCTTGCCATCCTCGACTTCAGCGAATAAATCAATCAGACGCATATCCAGCGCGGCCTTGCGACCCTCGTTGGTGATCGCCAGCATGTTGTCCTCGGAAGGACTAACGTTCCCGTTTCTGATCGCTTCTGCCCGTTCCACAAGGGTTTGGACAAAGGCTTTCAAATCCGCTGTTGGCTTGATTGTGACCGTTTCCTTGTGCGCAGTCGGTACAGGCAATTTCAGCATTTCCGCCGTGCGAATATCCGCCACCTCACCAAACATAGACATCAGTTCCGGCAAATTAACGAATCGCGCAAAGCGGGTGTGCATCCGATAACCCCTACCATCTGGAGCAAGCTCCAGCGCCGTCACTGACTCACCAAAGTTGCCCGCCCAAGTGTCAAACATCCCCACTTGACAGGCTTCCATCGTCTTCGGTTGCAAGTACCGTTGCATGACCCACATTTCAGCCATGCTGTTGGATACCGGCGTGCCAGTTGCGAACACCACGCCTGCCCTGCCCTTGTGTTTTTCCATGACGTGACGAGTTTTGACGAACATGTCGAATGCCCGCTCCGAATTGCTGTTAGGCAATCCGGCGACCCGTGTCATCTTGCTGAATCTCCACAAGTTTTTGTGCATGTGCGCCTCATCTACAAACAGCCAATCAATACCAAGCTGTTCAAAGGACAGAATGTCATCCTTTTTATTTGCCCCTGACAGTTTCGCCAGTTTTGCTTCCCATGATTTTTTCGCACGGGCTAGTTCTTTGATGATGCGATTACCGCGATCCTGCTTTTCGGTACACATAGCATCTTCAATCTGGTCGATTTCGTTTTGGATATATTCCTCCATGAACTCATCGCTCATTTTGATACGCTCGAATGAAGCATGTGTAATCAGCACGCCATCCCAATCGCCGGTAGCGATAGGAGATAGAAGCTGACGACGCTTGTCACCCTGAAGATCATCTTTCGACGCAATCAGAATATTCGCACCGGGATACGCGCGCAGGAACTCGGCTGCAAACTGGTGAAGCATGTGGTTTGGCACCACATACATCGGTTTACTGGCTCTGCCCAAGCGACGCAATTCCATACCCGCACAGATACAAGTCAGTGTCTTGCCAGCCCCTACAACATGGGCAAGCAGGGTGTTACGTTGACTTGCAACAATACGCCAGATCGCGTTTTTCTGATGGTCATGCAGCCGATATATCCGTGAAAATCCCGGCAATACCAAATGCTGTCCATCGTACTGACGTGACACAACACAATTGAACGTGTCGTTGTAAAGTCTTGCCAATCTTGTTGCCCGTTCCTGATCCTGCCACAACCACTCCTGAAATGTATCCTTGAGTAATTGCTGTTTCTCCCGTGCTGCGATGGTCTCCTTTTGGTTAACCACACGCTTGTCGGGATTAACTTTGTCAGGGTCATACACGGTCGGCACGGTTTGATTCAACGCCTGGTCAAACAGATCTGCTGCATTGACCCGTTCAGTGCCAAACTTTTGCGTGGCTGGTATCGAATATTTGGTGCTGTAGTGCGTTTCGATATTCCACGCGCCGGCTGCCTGATTGAACGTCACGGCGTTTCCGTTGCACTCCAAAGTTTCATCAAGGAAGGCTTCGTAATCACCGGTTGGTATCCACGTTGAACCGATGCGCGCACCGATCTCGCCGGGTGTTAAATCGTCTGGAATCACGGCCTCTAACGCTTGCGCATTTCGGCTGTAACGCTCACCCGACACCCTAGCAGCAGAGAGTTTTTTACGGACATCACCTGACAAATAACTGTCCTTGGTTTCCCAATGGTCGGTTTCTGGATCAAGGAACACTGCGCCCCTCTCTTCGAGTTCCTTCATGGCTGCGCAGCTCGGTTTCCCAAGCAATTCAGCAATCCGATTCTCGACGATGCTACCGCACTCGGACAGACTAACCAGCAACGCATCTTCCGATGTTTCGCAATGCTCAACCCGTTTAAACACCCCCACCGTGCGCTGAGTAAATATGTCTGCTTTCTCGGCGCTTTGAGTTTCCTCATCCCAGCGTTCCAGCGACATCAGCAACGGCAGATCGGGATCGCTTTTGAAAGCTCTCCGGTTTGCCTTCTCGGAAATATTTCCGTATTGGGCAACAAAGTTGTCATACTCAATGTTCAGCATCAACCGATAAGTGGCAAGAATCGCCTCATTCTCCGTTTCTACTTGTGACCGAATAATCTTGCGTGCCGCATCACGAATACTGCACATTCCCATGATGCGTTCCAAGGTCTTCTGCGGCGCGATGAACTGCAACGCTTCCAACCCGTCTGTTGTTTCGTACACCTGTCCGTTAATCACCCGAAAACCTGGGCGACCTTGTTCGTTGTACCCCAGGAGTGTGGGTTTTAGCTCTTTCGGCTGTTCGCTGTTTTGAATTGCCGTGTAAATATTCTCCGGCAACAAGGACACCTTTTGAGCCAGGGCTTCTTCAAAGTCTCCCTCGAACACACACCCTGTTGATTTGCTGTAGCCGTTTTCTGTCAGCGTTAGCTTGCCGATAACCCATTGAGGGTTCGCGGCAAAATACTGGTTGCAGGCGATGGACTGCCTTCTCCAGTATTCCTTGCATGGCTCGTAGATCGGGGACGATTCAGGCAGGGTGATTGTTTCCATCCAGCCTTTTTTACTGCTGCGTCCCTCAAGCGGTTTTTGCAATACCAGTATGTCGGTGGTGACTTCGGTATTGGCGATTTTCTTGAAAGCAGTATTGGGTAAGCGAACTGCGGCCACCAAATTAGCCTTGCTGCCAAGATACTGCCTCACCTTATCGTCATGCTTATCCATCGTCCCGGAGGACGTAATGAACACCACCAACCCACCCGGCCTGACAACTTCCATCGCTTTGGCAAAGAAAAAGTCATGGATCAGGAAATTGGCGTAGGGCACATTACGCAATTCCGGTACCTGGTAATTCCCGAATGGCACATTACTGATCGCCAGATCGTAAAACCCTGCTGGCAGCTTTGTGGCCTCAAACCCGCCTTGTATGACGTTTACCCCAAAATCCCCGTAAAGAGCTTTCAGAATGCGCGCCGACAGTTGGTCGAGTTCGATTGCTGTTACGGTACTTTTTTGGGCGATTTCTTGCGGCATCGCGCCGAGGAAATATCCAGTTCCCGCAGAGGGCTCAAGAACGCGGCCACCCTTGAAACCCAGCCGTTCCACCATCCGCCACATCGCTTCGATAACTTCTGGTGCGGTGTAGTGCGCATTCGGTGTGCTGGCTTCAGCGGATTTGTGTTCGCTTTCATTTAATAGTTCCTTGAGGCGTGCAGCACGAGAAACCCATGCTTCGTCCTTTTGGTCGTCATTGAACGCTTGCGGAATACCGCCCCACCCTGTGTAACGGTTGAGAATGTCCCGTTCTTCCGTGGTGGGTTGCCTTTTTTCGTCTTCCAGCTTGCGCAGGAGTTCGATTGCGGCAATGTTCGCGTCGAATTTTGAAACGTTGCCCGATAGACTGGACAAGGTAACGGCATTAAGACACGGCCACACTGCCTTGATTTTTTCAACTACGGCAGCCACCGACTTGGGAAACCGGATGATTTCAGCTTCTTGATGCGGAACAACTGGCCCTTGCAATACAACAGGCATATTGTCTGCTGGCTCAAAACCCGGCAGCCACATGAGGGCTGCGCTAATTTTTTTCAATCTCATTGGTTTCACTTGCGTCTCCTTTTTAAACAAAAAAAAGGGGACACAAGCCCCTGGCAGGGATGTGTCCCCGCTAGGGTTTAGAAAAAACTTATCGAATGCTGTGCATGTAAAACCACTCATACCCAGCGTTTATTTGTTACACGTTATAGCGACGTGCAACCTCAACCAACCACTCCCTGCGCTTTGTTCGACGAATCGAAGAAACGCCAATCAACAGATGTCCGCAACAATCATGCTCGCAACGACAATGCCGAGTGAATGCGCCTTGCAGAACGTTAATAACGTCCGCTTTGGATACATCCTTTGGAGCGGCTACGGTATAGATACGCCCTTCCGCTTCTCCGTTAGCCGTGTCAATTTCAGCGATGCGCCTGATTTTGAGAATTCGGAATTTCCCGACATACTCATGCACATCGTCGTCCTTCCAACCTTCGTTGAAGCTGAAGGTTGTGCGCTTGTAGCCATCAAAAGTTTTAAGGGTTGGCATTGCGGCCTCCCTTTGTGGCCTTTGAAATGGCTGCACGTATCTGAAGCAGTTTGTTGGAAATACCTTTTTGCGTTTCGTCATCCTCAAAACCGAGTATAAAAAGCTCGGCCATGATGAGTGCTTCCAGCAAATCAGGTGCGGCAGCGATGAGTCTTGCATTCGCTGCTGATTCTGATTCCCCGTTAGCCCAGACCGTTGCGATGTGATCGCCATTCTGGTTTGCGAAACGCGCTCTGATTTCGGTGTTGGCGACGTTATGCCAAGGGCCTTGTGTGTGCCTCATTGGACGCCTCCATACGGAGGGAAGTCGTAGAGAGCTTCACCAGACACCGTGTTGTACACCGTTGTCCAGTAACCATCATTCGCCCACCTTCTTGCTTGAATCAAGGCAATGTCGCGCGACTCGTTGTAATACCCCATTGTCGGTACATCCTTCATGCCTTCGTTGGTACGCGGATCATGGACAATGGCGACCACATGGTATTGAGCAGAATCCAGAAGTTTCGCCGCCAGGCACAAAGTTCTGCCGTTTGCGACGAAAACACCCGTCATGGTTTGCGCCTGAAATTTTCCTTTAATGCCGAAGACCTCGCCGATACGCTCATTTTTTTCGTTGCGTACCAGCCAAAGACCCTCGGATACTTTTTCGATCTTGCACATGCCCGTATCTTGGCAACGATACGAGTTATATCCGCGAATTCTGGATTGACGATCAGTGTGATGCGATCTGATGTCTGCTTCGATGTCGGCCTCCTTGAGTGCAGCCAGGAAAATCGACAAGTCGCAGTCCTCTTCAAGGTAGGCTGTATCGCCACGTTGGTAGCTGTATGGCGTGATTTGAGAAGCGATGCCAAAACAATGCAGATAATGCTTCTTGACGGCAAGCCAGCCATGTCCTGGGTCGGCATAAAAATGAAAAACTTGTTTCACGGTGATCTCCTTTTTGAAATAAAAATGGACACCATGCCCCAAGGGGGAGAGTGTCCCCGGTTGGGTTAAATTAAATGCTTCTTGTGCTGCTATTGGTAATTCCTTAATGACGCTTGCGCGTCTTCTGTTTATTTCGATTGGCCAGTCACCAATATCAACTCAAGGCATTACGCGATGAGCATGAATTTTCTTTTTGTGACGCACTCGTGGAGTGCGCCATAAAAAGCCCCGCAAGCGGGGTAAAACTGCCATCGGTTTACTTGGCCAATGCGAGATTGGTTGCGCCTACCGTGCAGCGGTTTTTTCGGCGGGTGCTTGAGGCACATTGCCGTTGACCACATCAAGCCAATCAACCGATTTCATACCTTGCGGAATCTCGTTGCCGGGTAGCTTGATACTTGCCTTGATACCCTCTTTCCATAAGCGTTTGAGCAGCAACTTCGCCGCACTCAAGCCGTGTCCATCCGGATGCTGCTTGGATGGCCGGTCTTTGTCGGCATAGATCACTACGTCAACCCCTTGGGGTGGCACAAAGTTTTCCAGCAAGTAGGCGTTGCCTGCAGCCCATACCGGTACGTTAAAAACGCCCATGACAGCCAGTGCGGTTTCGATGCCTTCTGTAACTGCCAACACCTTGCTGTTGCCCTGTACCGTTATCCTCATCGCTCCAAATAAATTATCGGCACAGTGCCGCATCATTTTCTTTGGCGACGGGATAGGTGCTTTTGTCCCGCTGTCAGTGATGTAGGTGCGATGAACCGTCGAAGGACGACCGTCTGAATCGCATACCATCGTGACAATAGCGGGATACTTGTTGAGCAGCTTCCCCTCTTCGTAATACTCAAGAAGCGGAGCAAAGCGGATCATGTTGCTATCAATTTTCCGATAGTCAATTTGCCTGATGCCTCGGTTCGCCAAATACATTCTTGCTGGCCGTGCTTCTGAGGATGACAAGGGAATGCTGTGCTTCCATACATGATTCAGTGAATCGCGTATGGATTGAACATCCACTTCCACTTCCTTTTTGACGACTTGTGGCGGTGCTACTGGTGGTCGATATTGGTTCGCCCTGTCGCCCAACAACATGTCGTGTATCGCTCTATGAGTGGTCTTGAAATCCCATCCATTTACCCACATCAGCGTCGCGTATCCGTCATTCTGGATACCGCATGTATTGCATACGCTGCCGCCTGTTTCATCAAAATCCTTGAACAGGCGAAAACCATCTACTCCGCCATGCACGGGACATGAAACGTGGTGCGGTAATCGCTCTATGGCTAGTCCTAACTGCGGGGCGAGCGATGTCACAATGCTTTTCCAGCGTCCAGATGCCAATTGCTTCAACTCTTTCGCTTCCATGATGCCTCCTTGGTTAAATCCCGCATGGGACACACCAAAGCACCCGACGGGATGTTTTGGTGTGTCCCGTGTGGGCGGGTAGTTTTTAAGCCACCAGCAAGGAAGCATCCCCAAGGGAAATGTTTCCCCCCGGGGTGAGTGCTTCAATTAAAAAGGTTCTGGCCCCGCCTGTTTTGCGGATTTTCCAGCACCATTATTGCCGTTGCGAGCGGTTGCTTTCGCTGCAGGTTCAGCAACGTGAGGGTCGTCTGACACCTTGTTGCCACCGAGCATTTTCATCTCGGAGACAACAATTTTTGTGATGTAACGATCTTCTCCGTCTTTTTGATACTTTTCGGTTGTGAGCTTGCCCTCAATGTAGATGAGCGCACCTTTTTTGAGGTGTTCACCCACCACTTCGGCAAGACGGCGGTAAAAAACCAGATTGTGCCACTCTGTTTTTTCTTGTTTCGCGCCGGTTTTGTCTTTCCAGCTTTCGGTTGTTGCTATCGAAACATTGGCAACTGCTTCGCCTTCAGTGGTGTAACGAACTTCCGGGTCTTTGCCCAGACGACCGATGAGTTGTACTTTGTTCAACATGGTGTTTCTCCTTTTTGATTTGCATTAAAAAACGTTTGCACCATGCCCCAACCGGGATATGGTGATCCCGCGTTGGGTTTTGATCGTGTTAGACTGGACGCATGAACGAATCACGGAAACCAGCCTTCACGGTTATTACGGGAGGCAAAGACGAACTGGAATGCAAAAAACGCATCCTGTTTTCCACGCCTGAAGTTCTCGATCAACAAAAATTTGAAAGCCTTTGCGATTCGCTAGGTCTTCGACTTGCAGATGTTGAACCGTTGATTGCCAGACGACTACGTTGCAATGCCAAAGATGCTTTGGAACGCAATTTAGTGTTGGCGATCATTGACGGTGACACCGACGAATACAACCGCCTGAGCGATGTAATTGGTCGACGCAACTCGCTTTCGTTGAAGGTTATCTCATCGTCCTAGCCAGCATTTCTTGCTCGATTTCCTTGAGCAAATACCTGGCATCGGCAATTACACCACCCTCGGTAAGTTTGTGGTTGATCGCGTATTGCAACTGATCCCTGCGTTGCAGAAGCTCATGTTCACCTGCGCTTTCAAGCCATGCAAAAAATGATTTCATATCAAACAATGCGCCCATTTTGTGCCTCCAAAATTAAAATAAAAAGGAGACACAACCCCT
Source organism: Gallionellales bacterium GWA2_54_124 (assembly GCA_001801025.1). Lineage (GTDB taxonomy): Bacteria > Pseudomonadota > Gammaproteobacteria > Burkholderiales > Gallionellaceae > Gallionella. The sequence goes on along the minus strand of MGWO01000002.1, from coordinate 129,075 downwards.
ACGGGAAATGCCCCCGTAAGGTGGATGTTGCTTGTTAAATCAGGCTATCGCTAATCGCATCTTTGCATTTGCGATACTCGCGCAAGACAACTTCCAGCTCTGCGTCTTCCAGCTCACCTTCAGCGCGGACATAAACCTCGTCCAGCGCCTCGATGGAATTGGCCGTTCTCAAAGCGGCTGCAACCTTTTCGAGTTTTTCGAGTTTGGTTACTGCTTTCGGAGCTGTTTGAATTTTGGTGGATTTGGAATCACCCTCGCCCTCCAATTCTTTGATCTCGCCTGTGTCTTCATCAACAACCGGCGTGTAGCTGCCGTTGATAACGTCGTCGAGGTTAAGATTTTGTCGCCCCGCTTGTTCGTCCATCGCCAATGCTGTTGCCAACTCTGGTGATTTCGGTAAGAACTTACAGATGCGGCGAATTGCCGTTTTCAGCCCCATTGCAACAAAGTCGGTATCCCAGGTGGACTCCTTCTTGTATTTCTTGGCTGCCTGGTACCCTTTGCTGCCGTCACGGATACGCTCAATTTCTGCGCGACCCATTGCGACAAACGTGCGACTACCATCTTTCAATACGCCAACAGCGTAAAACCCTGCCACTTCTCCACGTTCTTCGTCAGATGAAGGGAAGCCGCCTGCTGCTGTGAGTGGCTCATGTTGCAGGTCGCGGTTCATGCCGAGCTTGAGCGAGAACTTATCGTTCACGCGCACAACTTCGGCATAAATGTCGATTACCAATCCGCTGTTGCGCGCCAGCTTCATCAGCCCTGTGTATCCGGGGATGAGTTGACACTGATTGCCGAATGGAACGAGGTGAGCCTCGCCCATCAAACCAATCTCCAACCCTAATTGCGAGGATTGGATCACGGCGGCAAACACGCTGCGTGGATCGCAATCAGCCAACTTCGGGGTCATGCGGAACGCGGTAAGTGCGATGCGCACCATACGGTCTGGGTTGAGGTGCTTTGGCAACGCGCGGGCAATTTCTCCTTTGTACTGTTCCAACATTGCTGGAAAGTTTTGAGGTTGACTTGCGCCGTTCGCTGCTGCTGTTTGGCGGATATTTTTGAGTGCTTGTAACGACATGGTGATCTCCTTTGGAAAAAACAAAAAAAGGACACCATGCCCCAACCGGGAATAGTGTCCCGTTGGGGGTGATACAGCGACAACAGTTACATCAACGACAATTTGCCGGTTGGCGAGGTTGTCGAATTATTTTGAAGAACGGTTTGTACGATCTGCTCGTCATCCATGCCCGCTTGTAAATGGGTCACGATTTCTGAGAAGAGCGATTTGGCCTGGCGCGAACCCAATGATGGGTCAGCAAGAAAAGCCGTCATCGCAATCCTGAGTGCTTTGGATTTTATCCGTTCGAGTTTGGTGATTTTCCTGTTCATAGTGTCCTCCATAAAAAACGGGGAGATTCACCTTCCCTTGCAGGAGGCAAATCGCCCTGCAAGGATTAAATTACGCAGCAGCAAAAACCGGCTTTGCTTTGCGCGTGCGACCGTGTTTCTTTTCGGTGAGCGTCGGATACTGAATGCCGCGCCGAATGAACGCAGGCTTATCAAAACCGTCCCAGCCTGGCTCAATCGGTATTGCCACTGATTGAGAAGTGCTTCGAGCGGATTTTGCTTTGGTGCGTTTGATGCGCGGGGCGATGAATGCAACCATCCACTTGATGATTGTAAAAATGCCCATTGCTAATATTACGAGGATAAAAATGCCCATTTTGCGTCTCCTTTAAGTAAAAAAAGGGACACAAACCCTGACGGGGACGTGTCCCCAGTGGGTTGCTACTGTCTTAGGCTTCGAGTTCGAAGCTTGCTGCCCAGCGCGGAAGATCAATTGACTCGATCTCACCACTGGGTTGATAGCCAGGGAAACGGCTGTTTTCCTGACACCATTTCAGCAACTCAAGCGCGCCGCGATACTTGGCACGCCCGACTTCGACCATTTCCTGACTGGCCATGTAGCAGGCCGTCGAGAACGGTGCGGTTTTTTCAACGGCGATGAAGTAGAAATTGACCGTTTTCCCAGTCACTGCTTTCATGCCATCAATATAAAACGCCGCTTGAACGTCATAACCAAGGTTTGCAACTGCTTTCGAGAAGCCGTCCTTGCTGGCGGTGATGCAGCTTTTGAGGTCTGCAATACCGCGATCAAACATCCAGTCTGGACGAATCCTGCATTGCAAGCCAGTGTATTCGTCCGTCCAAAACAAGGATGTTTCGGCCTCACCTGCGGACAATATTTTGGCTGTCCCAGTGTGATTGAAAACGCTCACCCGCATTGCGGCAAGCGCGTCTATCTGCTCGGCAGCCAATGGGATTTTTCCTACATTTTCCTCGTCCCATTTTGCAGCAGCTTCTTTGCCCTCTTTAGTGCGCTTGTCGAACTTCGGCGCAAGCACGTATTCCTTGGCAAACAGCTCTGGTTCAAGGATGAATGAGTGGCACGCAGAACCAAACTCCATTGCAGGTGTGGGTTCGACGATTCCTTCCTTGTAGTTTTTGTAGTGCTCCGGCGACTTGAGCAATTGCACGATACCACTGTGCGAAATCGCGTCACTGGCGTGGTAAATTTTTATTGGCAAATCTCTGACGATGCGCTTCATTTGTGTCTCCTTGAAATAAAAAAGGGACACAAGCCCTATGCGGGGAAGTGTCCCCGATAGGGTTGATTACAAACCACACGCCCGTACTACTGGACGACTGATGGCGTAACCGGTGATGCAGCAAGCGATAATGATCAGGAACATGGTGTTCTCCTTTTGTTAAAAACAAAAAAGGGGACACCATGCCCCAGCGGAGAAGTGTCCCCGCGTGGGTGGTTGGGTGTTGCTTTGTGTGCTTCATTGACGATTGCTCGTCTTCTGTTTGTTTGGATTGGTCAGCCGCCAATATCAATTCCGAGCAATAAGCATACGGACTAGATGCTTTAAAAATACCGCAATTGAAAATGGCTGTCAATTTTCCCCGCGCGGCAACTCACTACACTTTTCGAGGGACGGCAGCCCGTTAAAAACCCCAGCACGTCCCCAGCACAGCTGTGGAACAGGTGGGAATTTTAGGGCGATGAAAAGCCAGCAAATCCTTGAAATTCCTTGCAAATTTGCAAAGAATTTCAAGGATTATTATTTTCAGTTGCACCAAAATTGTTGGTATGAAAAATACGAAGCCCCTCGAAATTTGGCTGTGGTTCGTATCGCGTCTTGATGCAACATACGCTCACTTGTTGAGCCATTATTTACTGTATATCGCATTGGTTCTGAGCTATGCGGTATTCGCATCGCGCTACGAGTTCTCGGTAAACGTCAGCGTCAGCTTACCTGGCACGCTCTACCTTGTAGAAAAGGGAACGCTGCCGACCCGCGATGAATACGCCTCGTTCTACTACCCGAGTGACTTTATTTATCCGAAAGGCACGCGATTCTTAAAAAGAGTGGCGGGTGTTCCGGGCGATGTAGTTCAATCGAAAAATCATCATTTTTTTGTGAACGGCAAGCCAGTTGGTGTGGCAATGTCCACTACCTCTACTGGCAAACACATCCAGGAAAATGACTTTGAGGGCGTAATTCCTGCCGGGCATTACTATGTAATGGGTGAGCATCCCTTAAGCCTCGACTCCAGATACAAGGTGGTAGGTTTACTGTCGAACCAGGCAATGGTTGGTCGTGGATTCAGGTTGTTCTAAATGACAACACTGGTTGATCGCTTGCTGAGAAAGTTCAACTTGCTACCCAAGGTTGTGGTGGCGGCTTCGGCTTCCTCCGCGCTGGCTCAGGTAAAACGAATCGAAGATTTGCGCAATATACCGCGCTACCCCCCATTCATGGAGGGTCTGCCTGTCCACGCGCCCTGGGTACTGCTTACGACGCAAAAAGAGCTTACCGGCGGGATTCAACAACTGATTGCCAATCAAGAACTGCTGGAGACGCACTACAACCCCGCGATGTTGCGCCTTGCCACGCTCGTGCAACTGTTACCAGCTTCTCAAGCGCATCACCATCGCGGTGCGGGCGGCATGTTGCGGCACTCTCTCGAAGTTGGGTTGTGGTCATTGCAACAAACCGAGGGAAAACTGATACGTGGTGTGGTCACGCCACAACAAAGACGGGTTATTGAACCGCGTTGGCGGCTCACTGTGTTCCTGGCAGGCTTGTGTCACGATCTGGGCAAGGTGGTGACTGACTTAACCGTTACCGACCGAGAAAACTCGCAAAAGTGGCGACCTTACAACCAAAGCCTGTATGACTGGGCTATATCCCACGGTATTGAAAACTATTTTTTGCACTGGCAAGAAGGTAGAGGCAAAAAGCACACCCATGTTTCCAGCACCTTGATTGATGCGGTAATCAGCAAGGAGACACTCGATTGGATCAGTGATGGCAGCACCGATGCGTTGATCTGGCTGACGGAATCGCTGAACAACAACCCCGGCTCAAGTAATCAAATACATAATTTTGTTGTAAGGGCGGACCAGTTAAGCGTTGAGCGTGACCTGAAATCCATGGGGGCAGCAATGGCAGGCTACGAGATCGGCGTGCCAATTGAGCGGTATTTGACCGACATCATGCGCCGTCTGGTTCAAGAAGGTATTTGGCGCATCAACGAGCCGTCTGCCCGCGTTTGGAATATCGAAGGCATAACCTACCTTGTTTGGCCGATGGCAGGTGAAGAAATCGCACGACGAACCAGGGATGAAGATATACCGGGCTTGCCCAAGACCCCAGACGGCATCCTGGACATGATGATCGAAAGGGAAATTGCATTTTTGCGCGAAGCTGAAGGTGATCCTTTCTTCTACATCGCACCAGACGTGATTACCGAAAAAATACCCGACATGCGACTTAAAGCGATCAGGCTGCGCGACCAGGCTCTGATTAGCTCGATGCCCATCCCGCCAATTTCAGGCCAAATCCACTCAAGCAAAGCGTCATCCCAGAACGTCCCCAGCACGTCTGTGGAACATGTTGAGCGCGCAGAGGAAATGCCACCCCAACCCCAACACGTCTCCAGCACGTCTGTGGAACGCGTGGCGGAAAAAATGCTCAGTTTGGATTCTCTTGAGGGCGCGATGGGTGAGTTGCTTCGCGTTTTAATCGGAGAATTCAACTTAGGCAAGAAGTCGTTTGCTGATCTGGGCGTTAAGCATGCCAATGGTTGCGTGTATCTGAAATGGCCAGATACGTTTGCGGGCTACGGTTTTACGCCCAAACAAATTTTGACTGAGTTGTCCGATATGGGGTGGATGATCCCGGCCAGCGAGGTTGCCAAGATTGGCGATGCGATTTTTTCGAGTGGGGTTGCCAAGGCGATCAGACTAACCGCTGATGTTGGAAAACTGTTTGTTGTTGACGACAAGCCTGTTAGCGAATCAACAGAAAAAACTGCAATAGATACCGTCAATCCCCCCTCTTCCCTATCCGCTGATTCTATTGCCGAGCCTGTTGCAGCAGAGGTATCCACAAGCACCTTTCGGAAACCAGCCCAAAAAGCCAGGACGAAGGCAAATCCAAGTGATGCCGTGGTGACAAAACCCAAACTCCCTGTAATCAGCTCCAATGCAGGCAACCCCAATGCGTCTGTGAGTACGCCAATCAAAACAAGAAAAGGTAAACCAATTGAAAAAACAGATTGAGGTATTTACTGGCCAATACCACAACGGAATGTGGCACGCCTCATCGTGTGAGGTTCCTTGGCTTGCGGCAGAAGGGGGTAGTTATGTCGAGGTAGTGAGGGTGATCGGACAGATTGCACCCGTTATTGCGGCGGATGCTGGTATTGGCTCATTCAAGTTGGTATGGCGCATCGCGACAAGGCAATCATGAGACGTTTTATTGTTACAACACTGCTTATCTTACTGGCGGCACCTCCCGCCATGTCTGATGATCTTGGTGTGATCGGTAAAACATACGACATCACCGAGCGCGACTTGATTGAAGTCATCCAGAACAAGTTAAAGCGCATGGAAAAAACCGGCGAACTCGCAAAATTCCAGAACGACTACAAAAATCGCGTCATTGATGGCATTGAGCACCCCAAACCCATCCTAGGCATTCAAGCGACCGCGACGGCCAACACCCACTACTACGACCCCTCGATGGTAACCGACAAGGATATTGCCGACGCGACCGGCAAAATCCTTTATCCACGTGGGACACCCGTCAATCCGCTGGATTACATCGGCTTGAACAAATACCTGTTGTTCGTGGATGGGCGTGATGCCAAACAGTTGGAATTCAGCAAAAAAATCACTGCGGCCTCTGATCGTCCCGTCAAATTGGTACTGATAGCGGGTGAACCGCTTGAACTCATGCGCAAATGGAAGATGACTATTTATTTCGATCAAGGCGGCAAACTGACCAAACGTTTTGCCATCACCCAAGTACCCGCCATCGTGAGGCAAGAAGGAAAGAGGTTGAGGATAGATGAGCTACGCTATTAGAACATTGGTATGTGCGCTGGCATTACTGGCATGCGCACAAAATGCGAATGCATCGCTGGATTGCCAGGGACGATTCCCGAATCTAATTACCGATATTTGCTGGAGTTGTATTTTTCCGATCAAGTTCGGTGCGGGCCCGCTATCGCTACCTATTTCACTTGGACAAGAGGACACACCAAATCCGGGTGGACTGCCGATTTGCATGTGCGGCATCAACCCCGGTTTAAAAATCAGTTTTTGGGAACCGGTGCGACACGTTGATGTGGTGCGCAAGCCCTTCTGCATGACATCGTTGGGCGGTATTGACATGAACCCCGGCTTTAACGCACCGCACGGCACACAAGAGATTAAAGATAATTCCAGCATGAGTTCTTTTTACCAAGCCCATTGGTATATTGATCCGGTGTTGGTATTACTGGAACTGGTGATAGATAGCCCGTGTCTTGAGCAAAAGGTGTTTGACGTAGCTTACCTGACCGAACTCGATCCGCTGTGGAATGACGACGAAATGACCAGCATCATCAACCCGGATTCGTTTTTATTTGGCAACCTTGTCGCCAAGATTGCTTGTGGTGCGGACTGTGTGATGTCATCGATGGGATTTGGCAGTAACACATTGTTCTGGTGTGCGGGTTGTCAGGGGTCGATGTATCCATTGAATGGGCATGTGGCTGCACACATTGGCGGGGTTCAGGCATCCAGCCTGATCGTATCGCGCCTGATCGCCAAGATGCACAGAGAGGGATTGATGTGGGCAGCATCGGGTAGTTCAGGGATGTGTGGTTACTACCCGCAACTGCTGATGGACAAGACCAACTACAAATACCAAATGCACTTCCCGGTCGCTCAGAACAAAATCAACGGTAGATGTTGTCAGCCGTTAGGCCGTACAACCGTTATTTGGGGGGCGAGTAAGGAGATACCTGCTGTTGGCGAGGACTTTGCCTACATGATTTTCCGCAAACGGAATTGTTGTCAGGGGGCTTTTTGATGAGGAACCTTGCTTCGCGCGCCCTGCTCTCTTCCGTGTTTTGCTTGTTGATACAACAAGCCTATGCAGAAACAGATATGGAACGCTCAAACAGAATACTCAAAGAGGTTACTGAGCGTGTCGTCAATCAATATCGCGCCCCTGCTCCCAGGCTCGACAACTTGCCACAACCGGCAGCAAAAGTGAATCCTGCGGATATGGCTAAACAATTCAGCCAGTCGCCCATTGCAAACCAGCCACCCGTCGCGCCTGAACTGATGGTGTTTGTGTCATTTTCAATGCCGCGCGAAAGTTTGATGCGCATCATTGAACAATCGGAAAGGACGGGAGCACGGCTGATTTTTCGGGGCTTCACTGGTGACAAGCTTACCGATATGTCGAAGCGCATCGCTGATCTATTGGGAAGTCATCGTGTTGAGGCAGTCGTTCATCCACCCGCATTTACCCAGTTCAAGGTTAATCAAGTACCCGCACTGGTCATATCTCAATCCGACGCTGGTAATCAACTGGATAACGGCTGCGCGCAGGCGGAACGTTATGTGAAGGTCACGGGTGATGTCAGCCAAGACTACGCGCTGGATTACATTGAGCGCACCTCACCGAAATGGTCAACGGTCGCGGCCACGTTCAATAGCAAGCTGCAAAGGAGCCGCAATTGAAAAATATATACGGTGGTTTTGCAGGGGCGTTGCTGTACTTTCAGTCTGCCGCAATCTTTGCGGTTACGCCCGCCCAGCAAGCCTTTATAGATGGGCAAGCGGCGGCACTAGCGGCGACTACGGGCGCGTCCACCAACATTACCAATGGCACGGTTGCTACTACCGTGAATAGCTTCAACCCGGCCTACTACTCATACAGCCCCACCGCACCACAAGCCAGCTATTTCCTGGGAGGGAACGGCAATACATCCGCGCCTGCCGCAAGCAAAATAACTGTTTGTCAAACAGGCCCGACCAATCCCGATGCGTTCCGTCAGCAAGATTGTACTGCTGTGAACCTCATGGTACACAATCCGCAGAATCGCCCTCAGTTCACCCTTAGTCCGACAAATCCCAATGTTGCTGCAAGCCGCCTCATCGAAGCCAACCCTGGTACGCTGGCCGCGCGTTCCCTTGGATATGCCAATCCATCTGCAATCGGGGCGTTCACTGGCTGCACCAATCGGACAGTGACAACACCCGCTACCTACACCACAGAGATTTGCGATGAGTATGGGGCGGGACTAACCAACTGGTGTGCATTGGGTACATCCATCAACGTTAATCCGAACACGAATTATCAGTGCAATCAAACTAATAATGCGTTCCAGACCCAAACTTGCAGCAAAACCACCATCCCGGTCGTTACGCCAACGCCCTACTGTGATGTGACGGGCAGTGCATCAGGGATAGGTTCATATACAACAACTAAAACTGCCTATAACGCCAAATTAAAAAAATGGGTGACGACTACGACCGTCACGCCTTATGGTCTGTTCAATGTAGTGTTTGCCTGTGCCGGTGATGCGTTAGCCAAAGTTACGGTGACCATTGCCGTTAGTGCGCAGTGCCACTGGGGAGGCTGTAATTCTGATTACTATCCGCTAACGCTCAATTTCATACCAGGCAGAAATACCGCAACATCAGGGTATCAGGCGCGTGTCTATGATGGGACTTTGTGGCACTTAACCTCGATAACTTATAACGGCACAACAAACACGGTATCGCTTAGCGACACGTCCAACCTCACACGAAAAACCGTCACGGCTACCACCACACCAACAGGTACGGTCGGTATTCGCAATGTAATTAGCTGGACGCTTAACAACGGGTGTGCGGTACAGGAGGCGGCAGCATTATGATTCGCTTGCTTTTCCTGACTGTTTCTTTGATTTTTGCTGGCACATCCATTGCGGCTTCTTGCGTTAAAACGGGTTCGGTTTGTGTTGATTCCACCCCATGCAAGACGGTATCTGGCGTACAGGTGTGTCTAACCGATCCTGCAATCAACAAAACTTGCTGGCAATACGACGACACCTACAAGTGCATGAAACCTGATTCAGTAGATTATTGCAGGGGCATTAGCCAGGTACGCGGCTGTTGGCAGACTGATTCTGTGTGCGCTGTGCCAGGGCCAACACCGACCGCTCCGTGCGACACCTGGCGCAATACCTATAGATGCGGTGCCTCAAGTTTACCTGTGCCGACCACAACCACGATTATCAATTCGTCACACACACTGGTCGCAGATACCGCGATACATCCCGCTTGCGCGACTTATGCGGACAACCCATCTTGCAGCATCGTCTCGCACAAGCGAGTTACAACCGGCACACCGACTGCGGTGTGGCAAGACGAGTACACCTGCATGAGTGCGCCAGCAACCTCCTGCTCTGATCTGATGGTTCGTGGTTGCACAATGGTTGGGCCAAGGAGATGTATCGCGACAAATCCAAACACAAGCGCTTGCACCCTCTTTGAGAAAACCTACAGTTGCCTAAAAACACCAGCGAGTACCTCCACTGTTGCGGATTGCGCCGGCAACCAATATTGCATGGGGGGAAACTGTTTCAACACCGGACATGTGCCAGATGCCGATATGGCGCAAACAGCCGCCATGATGGAAGCAATGCGGCAGGCAGGCAATTACATGGATGGCAGTATGAAAATCTTCAGCGGGCAAGGCAGTAGTTGCACCAACACGCTGTTTGGTTTGTTCAATTGCTGCAAGGGAAGCGGGGGTGGCAGTGGGATGAATAATTCAAGCATCATGAGTTCCGCGATGAGCGCAGGTGGTCAAGTGCTGAAAGCTGGCAGCAGCTATATGTACGACATGATGTTCGACAACTCCTATGTCATACGTGGAATTGACTCCGCGCTTGCCTCAACTCCGATTGGATCACTTACAAGTGGGCCCTTCAGCCCCTCCTTTTCAATGTACGGTTTTACGGCTTCATGGTCTGCTTCTGGCGGTTTCGTTCTTGCATTCGATCCAACCACATTAGCGATACAAGTGGCAATTATGATCATCGTGGAAATAGCATCCTGCGACCCACCAGAAAAAATGCTCGCCCTAAAAAAAGGGCAGAACTTGTGTCGTTTCACCGGCAGTTTTTGCTCAGTCGAGATTCCAATTGTCGGTATTTGTTTGCAGAAAACGGAAACTTATTGCTGCTTCAATTCCCGTTTAGCCAGGATTATCAACACAGCAGGCGGCGCACAAATAGGCCGTCCAGCGACCGATTGCTCTGGCTTTACGCCTGACCAATTTGCGGCATTGGACTTTTCTCGAATTGATCTATCGGAATTTATCGCCGAGATCATGGCCAATGTTCATATGCCTAATACGTCAGCGATCAACACCGATAGCACCGCCGCCATGCAGCGCAAGCTCAACAACTACTACACACGAGGTCGTCAATGATCACACCGAAACACATCATCGCTACTGCGGTATTTGGCCTTTTTGCAACTACGGCAAGCGCAGCGGAAAGCTACAGCGTCAAGGCATTGCTTATGCAGGCATTGAGTGCGCCAGATGGCAAAGCCCGTGGAGTCGTGGCGGGAAAAGAAGCGGATGCCATTCACTCGGCAACAGGCGCATCCGAACCGGTCAGGGCTGAGGTATCAACGCTCAAGCGGTTCAAACAGGAGGGATGTAGTCGCCTCGCAGTTAAGCTGATCCAGCCGAACACACCAACAAAATCGGGGACGAAAACTGACTTCGCGCTGAACTATGAGCTGAATCTATGCCAAAACGGAATGCCGCCGACCGAAGGGATGGACTTGGGTGAAGTTTCCAAGATTATGGGTGGACATAACTGAAATCCGGATGGCGGAGACGGATGTTGCACAGTGATGTTGCACAGTGTTGCTCATTCAGCCTGTTAGCACTACAATACTACTACTTTTGTAGTAAATGTTATTGGGAGAGCGATGATGGGAATGCCAGTCAGGATTGATGACACGTTGTACGAGCAGGCTCGCACCGAAGCGCAGATTGAACACCGCACCATTGCTGGACAGATTGAGTATTGGGCGATGGTCGGTCGTGCGTCACTCGACAATCCGGATCTGCCAGTTAGTTTTGTGGCGGAATCACTGGCTTCGATGCGCGAACCGCGCGAACAGGCCACTCCTTTTGTGCCACGCAGTCGCCGTACATGAGTTACACGGTTGAGCAGACGAGGCGATTTGCCCGCCAGTACAAAAAACTGCACAACAACGTTGCGACTGATGTCGATGTAGCGGTCGAACTGGTCGCAGCACAACCTTCTGTCGGCGAACGTAAAAAGGGGGATCTGGCTGATTTGTTTGTCTACAAGTTTCGCAGCCAGGGGCAGCTCTATCTGCTGGGCTACACACTCGATGAGGACGTGCGGCTGGTTTATCTGGAAGCTATCGGCCCACACGAAAACTTTTATCGCGACCTCAAACACTAATCAACGCAGTGCGGCACGTCAGTCAACAAATCCTGTTTTTTGAGTTGGTTTTACTGCCTATGGAACTATGCTGACAAAATATTCTTCAGCACGCGCTTTTACCGCTTTGCCTGATTGATTCGTATTCCAATGGATTCCGCCACACATAACGAATCCAATGCGAGTGTCTATCTGAAAATTTATGAATAACCGCTTACGAGCGCACAGCAGCCATATATATCGATACGATCTGTCGGGCAGGTATCGAGACACAGCGGTCATAGCAAAAGTGACTATGACGGTCAGCTCTGGGACGTGAAGCGGTTGTTGATTTTAGTCTAAATCGCTTGGTTTAATTGTCATAACTCACTGAACCTGCCTACCAGTTTTCATAAGGCTGAATCAATCAGCCATTGTGCTCACGACGATGACGCTGATGACAACCAAACTTGAACCAATAATACGTTGTCGCCAACCTTCATACTCTTTTAGCCAAACTATGCCGAGCAATACCGTCAACACAATCCCAGCATTGGTCAGTGTTACCGCATAGGCAGCGGGCAGCGCGCGCATCGCATAAATAACAAGAGCATAAGCTGTACCAACACCTGATGTTCCTATGATCAGCGCGTAAACCGGCGGTGTCGCTGCGGGTATCCAGCGACCTGTACGCCACTTTTGCTCTGCCAACAGAAAAATCCAACTGATAGCAAAATTTACGCAAACGTAGCCCAGTGCGCTTCTGAGATCAGGGACATTTACCGCCGCCAGCTTGTCGCTCAAGCTATAAATAACCGTCATCAAGGCGGCAAACAAAGCGTAAGGCCATGCGCGACTGAGTCGTGTTACACCATCCTGCGCGCTACTTGCAATCATCCAGAGACCAGACAAAGCCAAAAGGATGGCAAACCAGGACAACAACGGGAAGCTGTGACCGAGGAACAGCACTTCAACAATCGCAATCAACAACGGAGAACTACGCACCATTGGATAGACTGCGCTGGCGGGTGCCAATGTGTAGGCGCGCCGAAGCGCTAAAAAATACAGACCATTGCTTGTACCGCTAATGGCTGCACAGAGATATAGTTCTGGTGCCTGTGCTGCGGCACGCAGGTAATCCGGCAAACTGAATGGCGCGAATATCAGCACATACAGCCCCACTATCCACCATAGAAAATTTGCCTCGCTAGGTGTCCGCCTGGTCAAAAGATTCCAGGAAACATGTAGTAAAACGGACGCCCCTACGGCCATCAGCGGCGACATGATATTTCCGGAATTTCCAGTCTATCGCCATCGCGTGCCAGCGACAGCCTGCCTGTCAGTTCAAAGGGGTGATTCAATAACCAGACGTCAAGACTGTGACTGATATGCATCAGCACAATATCGCTATCCGGATAATCATTACTCAATTCCAGTACTTCCGGATAATCAAAATGATTCCGTTTTCCCTCTACGCCCGGAGGGTAAGTGCAATCAAGGCAGATCGTATGAGGTTGCCATTGTGTTAAAAATTCTGCAGTAGCGGGCGGAATTTCACGACTATCCGTCAGATACGCCAATCGAGCGCCATTATGTTCGATACAGTAACCCAGCGTCGGTTTGGAATGCACTAGTGGCACTGGCGTAATTCGTACACCGCCCACCTCAAACGACTCAAATTTAGACAGATGCTTAAATTTCAACGGGCCGGGATACTTGTACAGATCCGCGCATCCTTCCGCGTCGTGCGGCGCGAACACATCTAGTTCACCTACCCCCCAACGCCAGTGAAATAAACCTTGCACATGATCAGGGTGAAAATGAGTAATCAAAATGGCGGATAAACTGCCTGATGGGAAACGCTCACATACGTCCATTACACCTGCGTCCAGCAGTAATTTCACACCGCCAGCCTCAATCAGTGCGCAATTCGGACGTCGTATAGCGCTGACATCAATCCGGGCGCGGCGGCAAATCAGACAGTCACACCCCCACAGCGGCACGCCACCCGCAGCACCCGTACCCAGAAAAGTCAGCTGCATTGCATTACTCGTGTTTTAGAGCGGATCAATTCGACGAACGCTGGGCCTGTTTCATCGAGTGGTGCGTCATTATGAAAACGCAGCAATCTCGTATGCTGCAAGGCTTTGAACTCTTCAGCCCGCATCAACCTCGCTTCAATCTCACTGGCCGTTTCACGTCCGCGCGACTGTAATCTGCCACGTAATACATCAGCCGAAACTTCTATCAATAGCGGAATCAGTTCTGGATAATTTTTTGATGCCTGTTGAAGATAGGCCCGCGAGCCATTCACAATCACGACCAGTCCTTTTGCCAGCCACTGATTTATTTCGCAGCCGATGCCATACCGCATTCCATGACTTTGCCAGTGCAAGGGGAACAATTTACGTGCCATTCTGGAATCAAATTCTGATTCACTTAAAGCCACATGATTTTCACCGCCGGCATCGTGCGGGCGAGTAATGTAACGATGCGCGAACACAACACTGGAATCCTGTTCCAGCGCATGCCGCGCATGCAGCATCAAACTGTCCTTACCGCTGCCGGACGGGCCAATCACATAGAGTAAAACACCGCTCATCTCAGGCGCCATGATCGAAAGCCAGTGTCATCACGGCAATTCCCTCTGACCATACACGCGCCGCCTGAGGCAATCCGCCCAAATTACGCACCGCAATCAAATCGGCACGCTTGCCCACAGCGATGGTGCCTCGGTCATTCAGACCAGCAGCACGCGCAGGATTTGCACTCACTAGCGCGACAGCTTGATGCAGTTGAATACCGGCCATCACAGGTAACTGCATGATTGCAGGTAACAACGCCGCAGGAGAATAGTCACCGCACAGACAATCTGCCACCCCTTCGATAATGGCATCCAGCGCACGCATCGAGCCTGATTGTGACTTGCCCCGCAATATATTCGGTGCACCGAACAATGTTGCCAAGCCAGCGGCACGTGCCGCCTGTGCGGTCTCAAGGTTTATCGGAAACTCGGAAATTCTCACACCTAAGTCAGTCACAATGCTGATTTTTTCAGGGCGATCATCATCGTGACTAGCTAATGGAATACCTTTTTGACGCGCCACTTTTGCCAGTTCCTGCATGCGCGCAAAAGAGCCATCCCCTTGTGCCAACTTGTCTGCCAGCAACACATCTATTTCAGCGGGTGATTTCTTATAGGTACGCGCAAGGTAGTTACGATAGGCATCTGTATCTTTAAACTGGCCCTGCCCAGGCGTGTGATCCATAAAGGACATCAGGTGTATCTCGTTATTTTCCAGTAGCTCGTGCAGCACGGCAGGTGCAGTCGGATCGGTAATCTCATAACGCGCATGCACACGGTTATCCACTAATGCGTGTTCCTGCCAGCTATGCACTGCACGCGCTAACGCCGCAGCGGTCTGGTTATTACGCACGCCCAGTTCAGCATTAGCAAAGGACAGAGCATGATAAATAGTGGTAATACCCGCAGCAGTATTGCGTTTATCCGCCTGAGCGCAGGCAAAATCGAAGGGGAAATGCACGCCGGGACGGGGCTCCGCTTCCTTTTCCAGCGCATCGCAATGCAGATCAATCATGCCCGGCATAAGAATATGCCCGGTCAAATCGATGTCCGTCGCGCCATTGTTGCTTGCCGGGTCGATTGCAACGATCACGCCGTTTTCAATCAGAACCGCCGCACTTTTCAGGGTTTCATTTTCCAGCACCACCTGTGCGCCTGTAAGATAGAATTGATTTTTCATGCTAATCCTTGCTAAGTTCAGTTACTGCGATTGGGGGAGAAAGTTCCACGACCTCATCGGCCAGGCGACGTACCAGGTCAGGGTGATGAAAGATGGCCAGCATGGCGATACCAGTTTCTTTAAGTGACTGAATATGCTCAACTACTCGCTCAGTCGTCGCGGGATCAAGACTAGCCGTGGGTTCATCCAGCAACAACAATCGAGGCTGTGCAATCAAGCCGCGCGCCAGATTCACACGCTGCTTCTCGCCACCCGAAAAGGTCGCTGGTGGAACATTCCACAAATGACTTGGCACCGCCAATTGCGCTAATAATTTCTCAGCACGGCCGCGTGCCTCATGGCTGTCCACACCCCGTGCAAACAACGGTTCAGCCACCACATCAATGGCTGATTTGCGGGGCAGGCAATACAAAAACTGCGTCACGAAACCGATTTCCTGTTTACGCAATTCGAGTATCTGATGTTCGCCCGCTTTTGCCAGATCAATGACATTTCCGGCTTTGCTACGATATAGAATACGTCCGCTGCTTGGCAGGTAAGTGCGGTAAATCCCCTTCAAAACTGAAGACTTACCGGCACCTGTAGGTCCGATAAGAGCAGTTAAACGTCCCGGATAAACGCTCAAATTAACACCCGATGCAGACGGAATATCTTTGTTTCGTTCATGTAAATGAAACGTCTTGGCGTGGTCTTCAATGGTTAAAATTGCTTGTGTCATAGTCATCTCACAGTGCGGAAGCTACCAGCCGCTGGGTATACGCGTGCTGAGGATCTTCGAGAATTTGATCGGTCAGACCGGACTCGATTACACGGCCGTGTTTCATCACCAGCGTGCGTCCTGCCAGCAACCTGATCACGCCCAGATCATGGGTTACCACGATCATCGCGGTATCGAGTTCATTTTGAATCTCCAGAATCAGATCGAGAATGGCGGCTTGCACAGACAGATCAAGGCCCGTGGTCACTTCATCCAGGAACAGCAGCGGCGGCCTGGTAGCCAGAGCCTTGGCAATTTGTACGCGCTGTTGCATCCCGCCTGAGAAGGTTTTTGGATTTTGATCTATACGCGCCAGTGATACTTCCGTGCGCGAGAGTAATTCACCTGCCCTGCGGCGAATCTCAGCGTAATGTTTCAGGTCACTCATCAACAGGCGTTCCGCGATATTACCGCCTGCCGAAATCTGAAAATTCAGACCCATATGCGGGTTCTGATAGACCATGCCAAAACGTTTGTTGCGCATACTGCGTTGCTGAGCCGCGTTAAGGCTGAACAAATCGTGCTGTTCTGCACCATCGAAGAAAGTTGCTTGTCCGAAAGTCGGCGCATCGTCGAAATACAGCATTTTGACCGTGCTTGATTTACCGCTGCCGGACTCGCCGATGATGCCCAGAATTTCGCCCCGATACAGATCGAAATTAATATCATGAGCGGCAACCACACTGCCGCAAAAAGGGCAGATATTGGTATCAAATTCAGGGCCGGTATGTTGCGTGCAGAGCGGACAGCCCTTGCCGTGGATACGCGACAGTCCGCGTACTTCGAGTATTTTGCGACTCATGCTGCACTCCCAGTTTGTTGCTGTTCTTCGCAATAGGCGGAATCCGAGCATTGATATGCCACCATTCCTTGATCATTGCTGAACTCATCCAGAAAACTTACCGTTGAACCGCAGCATCGGCAGGCATGACGCACACCCGTCGCATCACGAAAATCTTCCACACGAAAAGCGATATCATCAAAAACTAGGGGTTCAGCCAGCGTGTAAGGCGGCACGGCGTAAATCTTCTTTTCACGTCCCGCACCTAGCAAAACCAGGGCTTTGGACTGATGTAATTTAGGCACATCCCAGCGCGGAATCGGCGAAGGATCAATCACATAATGTCCGTTGATCCGCGTCGGATAACGATGCGAGATGGTGATCTCGTCAAAATGCACGATGTCTTCGTAAAGTTTGACCAGCAAACGTGAATAGTCTGCCTCGGCATGCATGATTTTTCGCCGTGCTTCTGATGCTTCAACCACCACCAGCGCATCGGGATACGGCACTTGCAAAATCAATATCTGCGCTTCCGTCAGCGGCTTTTCCGGAATGCGGTGACGCGACTGTAGCAAGCTCGCCTCCTCCGTTTTTTCAGTGACGTCAACGCCGGGACAAGTCAGCTGCACAAATTGGCGTAAATTCACGGCGTTGACCGAATCATCCGAGCCTTGATCGATCACCTTCAGCGTGTCTTGAACGCCGATCAACGACAGGGTAATTTGCAGGCCACCCGTACCAAACCCTCGACCCATCGGCATTTCACGCGAGGCATATGGTGTTTGATAACCGGGAATAGCAATGGCTTTGAGGATGCAGCGACGCACTTCTTTCTTTGCATACTCATCCAGAAAACCAAATGAGTAGCCTGCATCCTCTAGCGGCAGTTCATAATTTGAATTCATGCTGTTTCTCCTGGCTTACGCACCTTGCCTTGCGTGGTGCGCAAGCGATCCATATCCGACTGAAAGGTAACGTAATGCGGCATTTTGTAATGAGAGGCGAAGCCCATTGAATCAACCCCATCCACATGCAACAAGACAAATTCAGGATCTTCTGAAGGGTTATCAGGACCGTCACGCATGCCTTTTTGCAAGGCTCGATCAAGGATCGCCATACTGATTGCCTTAACTTCATTGTGACCAAAACACGCACCATAACCCAAGGTAAAGACTGGCATGTCACCGGCGTTGCCGCTTTCATACATCGCAACCACTTCGCATTCGGTTATCAATACTTCACCGGCTTCCATCAATTCACCGGTCACAGGATGCGGCAGCATGACCGGCAGATAACCCACGCGGAGCTCGGCCACGGTAGGATGCACATCGCCATAACCACGCATATTTGAATATGCCATCGCCAGCAAAGAACCGGTTTCAGCACGCGCCATGGTAGCGAGTGCTGCTGAGCGCGGCACCGGAAATACCAGTGGGTCGCGTGTAATATCAAAGGCTTGCTCGCGCATCAAGCCTAACGGCGGCAGTAAACCTTCGGCACGTAATGCGTCCAGCACCTTTGGAAAGCTATCCGGCAAATCAGCCTCTGGCGTATTGCTGAGGAAATTTTTGGCAACTTCTCGAAATGCAGCAGGGTCTTCATTTGCCAGATCAAGACGCAACAGACGCAATGCATAATCGAACGTCGCACCCAACATTTGACCGCCCGGAATGTCCTTGAAGGCAGATGAGATGCGGCGAATACAGCGCATTTTCGACGTGTCTTGTAGCGGTGTTTCGAGCAATCTAGGCTTGGTTGAGCGATAGGCGCGCAAGGCAAAAGCGGCCTCCAGCGTATCGCCCTGAAATTGCTTGAGCGCGAGTGCGGCCAGTTTCGGATGATAAAGCCCGCCTTCGGAGACGATTCTTGAGGTCAACAAGCGCAACTGATCTTCGATGACGGACAACTTGATCGGCTCATCAACTGCATTCATACAGCGCATATAATCGGTCGCGGCGGCGGCGCCATCGATGGCCGCTTTACCGCCTTTGATTGCAACGTAACTCATGCTGCATCTCCCATTGTGATCTGCGTGGTTCGTGGCATTGCCACAAAATTATGTTCATCACACAGCACAAAATCGACACCAAGTGGAAAAGCCGATACCCATTCCTGACGCGCAGCAATCCACGCGGGATGCAGTCCGTCTACACTGATGGACGTTGTACTTTCAATGCCGGGACCACTCAAATGCAAGCTAAAATTGCCAGTCAAATCGTGGTGCAATGCAGCTACGCGCAATAAAATAGTCGCCCCCGTTTCAGGCGCATCCAGTGTGCCTATGCACGGATCAAAATCAGGTTCTGAAGCACCATCCAGCAGAATAAACGCCGCCTTTTCCGAAACGCAGGGGTGCGTTTCCAACCTAGCCCACAATGCTGAACTCAACAATTGCTGAGGATCTGCCAGCGTGGTTTCGCCATCAACCAGTGCAATCAGAATTGAAAGGCAAGCACTTGTCTCATGATCGGCACAGGGGGTAATGCGTCCTGGATAGCTAAAGCTATCAAGCAGGCCGCGAAATACCTGCTGTTGTCTCATGGGTTGCCAGATATCTGGCGAACAGTTGATCGTTTCATTCAGCATCTTCGTCATCCTCTTGTTCCAGCAGCGAAAAATCAACACGAGTGGCAGCCAGCATTTGTCGGCGCTCGCCTATCTTTTGCATACGCATCAGCTCTCCCTTTTCAACCAGATTTTCAGCTACGTTACAACCATGTAACTTACCCGACAGGACCGCATCGAGAATAGCGATGGAACGAGCCAGTTTCGCCCGGTCATCAACCAGTACACAGCCACCTTGAACCTCATAACCATCAGCTGTTTTTAAGATCACTTCGGCGCGAGCCACCGGGATTTCACCTAGGTAAAACGGGTCATGAAACGCACCGTCCGTTAAGCTCAATAGACCTAATCCTGCCTGTGGCAAGAACACATCGCGCACTTCAATGTCACAGCTTAGGGTTGCCGCGACCGCTTTGATCTCAGCCGCGTCTAATTGACAGAGCGCGCGCGGCCAATCATTTCTTGGAATATTCATTAGTTAAGTTTTCCTCTTATCCAGGTAGACAGATAATCAATCGTTAAAATAGTGGCCAGAATCACCACAATCAGCGCGGCTGATTGGTCGTAATTGAACATGCGTAAGGTGTCATGTAGAGCAAGACCAATGCCACCCGCGCCAACCAGGCCCAATACTGCGGCCATGCGTACATTGCGGTCGAAGATATAGAGCATGTAACCCAGCGCTTCGCGTTGAATCGACGGCCATCCGGCATACATCACCAGTTGAATACGCGATGCGCCGGTCGCTGTGACGGCTTCATAAATCCCGTTATCTACGCGTTCCAGACTTTCCGCAAAGAACTTACCCAGAAATCCTGCCGTATGTACGCCCAACGCCAATGCGCCCGGCAAAGGTCCCAGCCCCAATGCTGCAACAAATATCAATGCCAGCAACAAATCCGGCATGGCACGCATAAAGTTGAGCAATTCACGCGCAATACGATAGGTCACGGCATTCGGTGACAGGTTTCGAGCGGCGAACGGAGCTAACAGCACCGCCACGACAATCGCCAGAGTACTTCCCCACAACGCCGTTGCCAGCGTTTGCCCCAACAGCTCTACATATCTAGATAAGTCTTCAAAATTAGGGCGACTGTAGCGACTGAAATACTCGAAAATGTCCTGCACGCCATACAGCAGCGTCTCAAATGACAACTCCAGATCGAAGATAATTAGCCAAATCAGCGCCAGCCAACCCGACAACCATACGGAGGTCGGATTGAACGGCCTTTTAGGTAAGGCAGGACGTTCGATTATTTGCTCAGTCATTTAAATCATCCTCATGCGAAAGTGATCGGATGCGCGATCAAGCAACGTCACCACGATGTAAATAGACAGCGCAATTGGCAGTAGTCGGTCATAGTCGAACATCCGCATGGCCATCACCAGGTCATAACCGATACCGCCCGCGCCCACTAAACCTAGAATCGCAGCGGCGCGCAGGTTGTGATCCAGCACATACATCACAGTGCCGACAAAGTCCGGAAACGCTTGCGGAAAATGAGCGAAAGTACGCAGTTGCAACCAACTTGCCCCCTGTGCCACCACCCCTTCCACCTGACGCTGATCGACCACTTCAATGCTCTCGGCAAAAAACTTGCCCATGAAGCCGACCGTCACGAATGACAAAGCCATGATTCCCGGCAAAGGTCCTAAGCCCACAGCAGAGACAAACACCAGCGCCCAGACAAGTTCGGGCAACGCGCGCATCAAGGACAGTAAATTGCGTGTCGCATGAAAAACAGCAGGATGCGGACTGGTATTTTTAGCCGCCAGAATACCCAATGGCAGACTGATGACTAGCGCAATACTGGTCGCCAGAAACGTCATTTCGATAGTCTGCAAGATGTTTTTAGCCAGTATCGGTAAATATTCCCAATCGGGGAGAACCAGCAAATTTCCCGCAAAAGCCAACATGCGAGGAATGGCGGTGACGATCCGGCCTAAATCAAGCTCGAGCGCCGGTGCGCTGATCACCAAAAGCAAAATACAGGCGAGTAGCGACAGCGTTGGCACCAGGCCAGGTCGTCCGTTAGGCGTAGGCCAGCATAGTTTCGAGTTGCTCATCGACTTGATCTCCGTTGCGACTATAGATTCGACTCAGCGTTACGCGATCCAGCCCGCTGGCCGGACCGTCATACACCACCAGTCCGTCATTCAGTCCGATGATGCGGTCAGCGAAACGCTTAGCCAATTCGACCTGATGCAGATTGACCACCACGGTAATGCCGTCGCGCGTACAAATTTCGCGCAGCAGCCCCATGATTTCTTCACTGGCAACAGGATCCAGGCTGGCGACCGGCTCATCGGCCAGAATCACACGCGGTTGTTGCGCCAGCGCACGGGCAATCCCGACACGCTGCTGTTGTCCACCGGAGAGTTTATCGGCGCGATTCCAGGCTTTGTCAGTCAATCCCACCCGAATCAGCGCATCGTGCGCAAGATCCAGATCGGTGCGACGAAATAAATATAAAAGGCTGCCCAGCCATGAGCGATGCGACAAACGCCCGGTGAGCACATTGGTCATGACCGACAGTCGATCTACCAGATTAAAATGCTGAAACACCATGCCAACTTGTGAACGAACTTCACGAAGATTGTTTTGCGTGACGACTTGCTCGCCTATCTGAATGGTGCCTGCAGTAGGTGTTTCCAACCCATTGATAGTGCGTAATAAAGTAGACTTCCCCGCGCCAGACGGGCCGAGAATAACCGTGAAAGAACCCGCTGCAATTTCTGCGCTAACGCCCTTGAGTGCTTCAAATCCATTGGCATAACGTTTGCCGATGTCTTTTATAATGATTTTAGCCATACGACCTCCTAATTAATTCGCGGTCTGCATCTACTTTGCCGACCGCGACACTTCAATTACTTCAGCTGCTCTTTCTTAAGGCCAAGTTCTTTAACCATATTGCGGATCATTTGATAATCTTTAGGCTCAACCGCAACGTAATGGCTGATCTTGCCGTAGCCTGTTACTTTGATTTCCTTGTCTGCATTCAAGATTGCGTCGCGAATTTGTGCTTTCAGTTCCTTAGGCAAATCACCGCGATAAACCAGTGGAGAGCCTGGCAACGGTGATGATTCGGCGATGATGCAATTGCTTTCTTTGGTAATCAGACCTTTTTCCAACATCTTTGGATAGGTAATGTCATTGTCAGCCGCCGCATCAACCGTCTTGTTTTTCACAGCCAATTCCGCTGCATCGTGCGAACCAGCATAGGTAAACTTACCGAAGAATTCCTGAGGCATCTTGCCGGTTGCTTGCTTCACCATGTAGCTCGGCATCAAACCGCCAGAGGTAGAGGCTGGATCAACAAACGCAACGCTCTTACCTTTCAGGTCGAGAATGCTTTTGATGCCACTGTCGCAAGGCGTAACGATGATGCTTTTGTAAGTAGCTGAATTGCTGCCCTCACGAATACCGACAGCAAAGGCTTCAGCACCTGCTTCTTGTTCAGCCAGGTAATACGACAAAGGGCCGAACCAGGCGATATCCACACGCTTCTTTTTCATGCCTTCAATCACGCCGGCGTAGTCCGTTGCAGTGAACATTTTCACTTTTTGACCCAGCTTCTTTTCCAGATAGGCGCGCATCGGTTCGAAGGTTTTGATCATTTCTTCGTTGTTATCAGCTGGAATCAAGCCAAGTACTAATTCGCGAGCCTGTACCGCTGCAGTTGCACTCATCAGCGAAGCGCCGATCAGCATGGAAAGAACAAGTTTGTTAAATTGCATGTTGAAACTCCTGTTGGATTCAGTTTGGTAGGGAGGTTTTAGGGTGTGATGCGCAGTTGGATCCGGTCTGCGCGGAACCGGGTAATGGCGTACTCGACCGGAGAGTTATCCCGATCCAGCACGTTCAAACTCTTGACCCGCAACACGGGCCGATTTTGGGTAATTCCCAGCAGCTTTGCATCGTCGCCTTGAGGAAGCACGGCGGTTACCAGGCTTTCGGTACGATGAAGTGCGCCGTGATTTTTCTCTAAAAAGTCATGCAACGAGCCGCCGGCATAGCCATCCAGCAATTCGCTAAATGGTTTAACAGGCAGAAAATGGGAAATAACACAGAAGGGCAAGCCATCGGCTAAGCGTAATGTTTCAAGCCAAAGAACAGGTTCGTCAGCCAGCAGCGCCAAGTTGCGCGCAACACCTGCAGGCGCAGGAGTAACCATTTTTCGTATTACGCGTGTATCGGTAGAAATACCGATATCGGCCAGCGTTTGAGTAAAACGCGTATTTGCTCCGACTCGATAATCGAGCAACTGATCGGTAATAAAAATACCTACACCATGACGCCGCTCAAGCAATCCTTGCGAAATGAGTTCATCAACGGCACGACGCAAAGTATGACGATTAACGGCAAAGCGTGCCGCCAACTCACCTTCCGCAGGCAATCGGTCGCCCGCCGCGCCCTGACGAACATAGTCGCGCTCCAGCACTTCGGCGATTTGTGCATAAAGGGTAATTCCGGTATCGCGATCAATTGCGTAAAGGCTCATGACGATAGATGTCTAGATATGTAATGCGACACATCATGAGTTACAACCATTTCAAACCAATGAAGCTTTTGTGAAAGTTTTGTGAATTATTAATACTTCAACACTAAAGCTGTAGTTATAAGCGAGGCGGGTATGTATTTGGGATGAGGATGAGGATGAAGAGGAACTGACTGTTTGGGTAGATAAGATTTAGTCTTTAACGGCTGGGTTGTTCATGTTTTTGTCCGTCTAACACCACCGCATCTAACTACCGCTTTCCATTAGCAAGCGGGCGTTCATTTTCAACAATTGACCTGCGGGTTATGGCACTCAGCGGTCCATGAATTGAGTGATTCTACCCTTGTTTGTACGCCTGCTTACGAGCTAATTGCTGTCAGTCGAAATCGTAGTAATTGAGATTGGTATTACTGGCCGACTTGCTGTCGTAACGGGTAGCGGGTTTGCGATTGAGATCGGTGGCGGATTACCTTGAAATCGGCATCCACCCCTAAAACCCCGCCTCTATGATGAAACGGGAATCCAATCCATCCTCAATCGAACTGCTGATTTCCAAGCGGTTTCGGGCGCGCGTAATCCCCACATAGAACAATCGCCGTTCCTCGTCTTCGGTGGAATCCGGGTGTGGCAAATTGCCATCCTCCACACCAATAATCCACACACTGTCGAATTCCAGACCTTTACTGCCGTGCAAGGTGGATAGCACTACGCCGTTGTCGTTGGTACGATCTGTTGTTCTCGATAGCGTATTTAAGCGTTGCGCCAACGATCCTTTAAGCCTAACAATGATGCCGGCCAGTTTTTTTACCAGATCACCTCGATCTTGTTTGGCATGCTGCGCAAGCCAGTTGGCTGCGGCATAGATGGCAAGCGTCGTATTGCCATCCGCTATCTGCCTCCGCCATTCAGCGCATCCACGTCGCGCACTTTCGATAGTCTTTCTGGTACGCACATCGTTTTCTGGTGCGTGGATCAAGATTCTTTCCAGCATTTGTCCGCAACTTTTATTGTCGTGATGCAGATTGAGCAATTCCGACCTGACCCCGCAAACCGACAATGCATTGGCCATACCCGTCCATCCGTCCGACTGTACGCTTTTAAGCAATCCGACCAAGGCACTGCCCGTCACACCATCCCAAACAGATTTCCCACCTGAAAGCGTATAGTCAATGCCGCTTGCCAGTAGTTCTGCCTCAACCACTTCCAGCAAACTATTGGTGCGCGCGAGTATTGCCCACCCTTGGTCGGCAGATTTATTTATCGTCTCAACAACAAGACTGGCCTCGTGGTATCTATCTGCGGCGCGATGTATTTTGACGATGCCGATTGCGTCGCGGGCGGCCTCGATGGCTTTGTTGGCTCGGTTAGGGTTGTTGGCAATCAGGCGTGCCGCATGAGCCAAGATATTAGGTGCACAGCGGTAATTGATTGGCAGCGTGATTTCCTGGGCAACCAGCGTTTGCGAAACGCGGAGCATCCCCGCGTAGCCCAGCGCATTCCGAAACGAGTATAGGCTTTGATCGTCGTCGCCAACAATCGTGACCTCAATGCCAGCCATGCCATGTTCAATCACCCATTGCGCCTGCACCTCGTCCGCATCCTGAAACTCATCAGCCAACAACCAGCGCACGGCAAGCGGCTTAATGCTCTCGTCTCGAAACCCATTAACGACAGTCAGCAAAATATCGGCGAAATCCATCCCGTGTTCTGTGGCAAGCAGATGCTGGTAGGCATTGAACACATCCTCGATGCCGGGATCGCTGAATATGGTCTGCCCCAACCTTGATTTGGCGCGATCAATGGCGGAAAGCACCTTGTCAAAAGGTACATCACATTTGCATTGTGAATAGCACCGCCTAAGCAAACCCATGCGCTCACCATCCGATAGCAGTTTCATGCTTGACATGTGTGGCAAGCGTCGAATCTGTGACAGTGCGACCGAATGAAATGTCCCGACCGCCAGACGCTTTGCCTCGCCTTCCCCGCATAAGTGCAGAATGCGCGACTTCAGTTCAGCGGCGGCATCGCGTGTGAACGTAACGGCGCACAACCGCCCGGTTTTGTTTTCACTGAGCAACCGGGCTGCTCGCATGGATAGTACGCGTGTTTTTCCTGACCCTGGACAGGCCAGCACCGAACAATGCCCTAGCGCATTAACCGCTCTGGCTTGTTGCTGGTTGAGTTGCAAATCAGGATACGGACTCAGTGACAGTCAGTGCTTCGTCTTCGGCGGGAAGTGTTTTTGCGGTTTTGGTGGCTTTGGCAGTTTTCTGTTTTGCGATGGGTTCCTCCTCGTTCAAGAGGCTTGTGTTATCCACCTCGCTTGGTGACGCGCCATCAGTTTCTGCCAGTTTTCCAGCTGCACGGAAAGCGCGGTTGGTGATGTTTTTTATTTCGGCGGCAACCCCGATCATTTTCCTGCGCCATTGCCTTTCCAGGCTGGCCTTTGCATCGTCATCAATAAATCCGGCAAACCATGCCGAGTGAACAAGGCAGAGCAACCCATCAAGCTCCGAGATTATTTGCAGATATTGACCGGCTTTATTGCAGGTTAGCTTGGCTTCGACTTGTTTTGTGTTGGTGTAATTCAGTCTGCCAATCTCGATACCATTGTCCTCGGCGATCTTCTTGATCCGCGCGCCTTCATTGCGCAGATTCGTAAGCGCATTGTTAATCAGGTGATCGACGGCACCGTTGATGGCCATCATTTCGCTGGCATTTTTGACCAGTGTCGGCAGCACGGCGCTTAGATTGCGCATTGAGACGGCGCAGTCATCGAATGCCGTCTCATAGACCAATTGGGCTGGCGTCGTATAAATAGTTGTGTCTCGAATGACGAACGGATTACTGAACTCCAGGTATTTTTTTGGTGTTCTGATCGCCCCTTTCGCAGCCTTTTTCTCTTCCATGTAACGCTCCATTTGTGAATTGAACGGATATTGCCACGGGCAATCATGCTTCAAACATCCATATAAATCCTCGAAATACCTTGCAAATTTACAAGGTATTTCGAGGATTTATATTTTCAGTTGCCCAATAATTTCCATACGCGCCACAGACGCTCTACAGCGCATGTGGAATTTTAGGCGGTTCGGCTGGTGGCGCTCAGTCGTACTGGAAACGCGCCACAGTCGCGCTACGGGCGGGCCGGATTTTCGTGGTGTTGCGATGATTTGTTTCACGCCCGTTCTACAGACGCTCTACAGAGCATGTGAAATTTTTAGGAGGAATGATGCTGACAGTTGGATTGGATATTGGTTACTCGAATCTCAAGATTGTTTATGGCGACAACACAGAGGTATCGCCCAGGATGATTAAGCGTCCCGCTGGCGCTGCCCCATTGGATCATCTTGGACAGCGAATTATGGGCAGCGACGATTCGTTGCACGTATTGGTGGATGGCAAGGAGTTTGCGGCGGCGGTGAGTCATGATCGCATCGAGAATTGGCCGCGTGAACTGCATAAAGATTACACCGCAACGGAATCTTATCGCGCCTTGTTTAACGCCGGGTTACTTTTGACGGAAATGAGCGAGATTGATTGTGTTGTAACGGGATTGCCGACTAACCAGTATCTGGATGCTGGATTGCGTGAGCATTTAACAAAAATCATGCGCGGCGAACATCAGATCACGCCCCGGCGCAAGGTGGTGGTACATGAAGTCAAAATCGTACCCCAACCACTGGGCGGCTTTGTTGACTGGATGCACGGCCTGGATGATCCCAGCCAGATTGAAGATTCCAGTGTGCTGGTGGTTGACCCCGGCTTTTTCTCAGTTGATTGGGTTTTGCTGGTTAATGGCGAGTTCAAGCGTGCTTCCTCTGGCACGAGCCTTGATGCCACCTCGGTGGTGTTGGATGAGGCCGCTGCCCTGATTGCAAAGGATCACGGCGGCAATCCCGGCAGAAGCAAACTGGAAAACGCCGTCAGGGCTGAACGCTCAACTGTCTCTGTATTTGGTGAGCGCATTGAGATTGCGCCCTACCTGGCTGACGCATCGGCTAAGGTTGGACATATTGCGTGTTCACAAATACAGGAATCCTTGCGCAAGGAAAATTCCAGCATTGATCAGATCGTCCTTGTCGGGGGTGGTGCGCCCTTCTTTGAAGCTTCCATTAAAGAAGCGTTCGCCAAAACACCTATCAACCTGGCGAAGGAAGCTGTGTTCGCAAACGCAAGAGGCTTTTGGCGCGGCGGTGCGGCCTGACATGCGCATCACGGTCAATTATTTTGAGGGGCATTCTGAGCTACAGGCTGATCTGTCTGCGTTGCCACTGCGCGCGCGAGCTGAACGATTACGGATGCTGGCCTCAATGGGGCTGTCGGTTTTGGGCGGCAAGATGGTGCATGTTGATGTTGCCAGAGGAGGTGCTGCTGCGGTAGTCAAAACTTCGCTTGAGCCAGTGCCAGAACAGCCGGAAACCGAACGGCCTGCAACCCAAGCCATTGTGAAGAGCGTTTTTGGTCAATTTTAGGAGGCGCTGATTGTGTTGCTCGAACTTATTGAGTGGATTGGCTGTGCGACTGGATTGTGTGGCGCGGCTCTGTTGGCGTTGAACAATCGCTACTCCGGTTGGGGTTTTGTGTTGTTTCTGCTATCGAATGTCGCGTGGATATATTTCGGTTTGCTCACCCATGCAACGGGCATGGTCGTCATGCAAGTCGGCTTCACCGCGACCAGTTTGATGGGCGTTTGGCGGTGGATGATCTTAACCAGATAGCTATCCACAAAAACCGTGGGTATGTCTGTGGGCAGGGCATCTAACTATGCATTGCGAAAGGGGAAATTGGCATTGAGTGGTGATTGGGCAATATCCAAAAAATCGGTCGAACGGAAAATCGGCCGCCATCACCTTGCCTTTTTTAGGGCTGCCATTCTTGGTATGGATATTGGCGAAATGTCTGATCGCTATCTTGAGACCGGGATGGATTTGCGTCGCGCAAAAACAACACTGACCTGGATTCGGGATACGCTCAGACAGGCTGCGCTACGAAGCGGGAAGCATCGCGAAGCCCATCTCATCAGGATGCACATTGGTGCGGGCGGTGGGGAATCCGCACTCTCCCCTGCCCCCACCCTTGATGATTACCGCGCTGAGTTTGATCCTGATGGATTCTTTACAGAAAAAGAACTTATTCGCTCTTACCTGGATGCCTATCCACAGTCAGTCGATACCAAGCAAAAGAAAAGGCAACGGCTGATCGACAAACAGTTGCTTGCGTTAAAGTGGATTGAGCCACTGATTTCCACCGATCCAGTGCGTGATGACTTAATCGCAGCCTGGTTTGACCCGGTGATCTCCAACCGTTTAGTGTTGGCCGGCTTGCCGACAATAGGACATTTAGTTGACGGGATTGCTGTACGCGGTTATCGCTGGTGGATAGACGTGCCAAGGTTGGGCATCAAGGGCGCGGCGCGAATTGTGGCGTGGCTGCAAGGATACGAATCATCGCTAGGCGCGTTGCCAAAACGCTCGCTTGTCCCGGCGCGCACGGTAGCACCCTTATTGCGAAATCAAGAGCGAAATAGGGAAACGCGCGTTGTACCACTGGAGGCCTTTGCCGTGCCCGTTGATCTGGATGGTATGATTGGATCGAATCGTTATCATGGCGAGCCGCGTATTGCTGCCACAAACGACTATCAAGCCGTATTTTCCTGGCTTGCCACAAAGTCCGGCAATCCAAACACCCAGCGCGCCTATCAGAAGGAAGCAGAGAAGATGCTGTTGTGGGCGATTATTGAACGCGCCAAGGCTTTGTCTGATTTGACAGTTGAGGATTGCGCATCCTATCGAGATTGGTTGTCCATGATAGGCAGAACCGAACCCGACAACTGGCCTTTTCGCATCACGCAATCTGAATGGATTAGCGCAAAAAAGAGGGAGCGGCACGATCCGGCATGGAAGCCGTTTGATGGGTCACTATCGCCTGGCAGCGTTCGGTACGCACTGACTGTTGTCGGCAACCTGTTTGAGTGGTTGGTGCGCGTGCAGTATTGCTCATTCAATCCGTGGAGCGCGGTGTCCAAATCGCTGGTTGTTGCTGATTCCCGGTCAAATCCTGATGTCGAATTCATGCGGGCGTTTTCTGCGGGGCAATGGAATTATTTGATGGCTTGTTTGCGTCAACTACCCGCAACCAGCTGTTCGGCGAGATTACGTTTTGTACTGCCATTCGCCTACGCAACCGGCCTGCGCATATCCGAGCTGGTTGATGCAAAAGTATCGCGCATGTACACGATGCCGCTCTCAAATGAGATCGGTGTACGCTGGATGCTCAAAGTTTGTGGCAAAGGGGGTAAATGGCGCGCTGTGCCAATGTCCAGCGAAGTCATGCAAGCGTTGCAAACCTATTTCGAATATCGCGAGTTGAGCCTGGACATCACCAGCAATCCACCAGACACCCCGCTTGTGTCAAGCGAGATAGGGACAGGTTCTGTGACCACCAGCGCGCTATCCAAGTCCTTGCGTTCATTTTTTGGGGAGATTGCACAATCCCTGATGATGGATGGCAAGCATATCGAGGCCAAGGCATTTGATCGCGCCACCGCACATTGGTTGCGCCACACGTGTGGAAGTCATTTGGCACTATCTGGCGTGCCACTCAATGTCGTCCAACGTTTGCTTGGGCATACCAGTCTGCAAACGACCAGTATATACACGGACACCTCCGATGAAAATCTGTGGCGCGCGGTTGAGTTGGCTGGATTTGGGGGAGAAAATGAGACTAGACTTTAGATCATCAGGACGCGGTTATGTGCTGGAACTGAGCCGGGATTTGCTGGGCGACTACGTTCTCAGACGACATTGGTTTGGACTGACCAACAGACGAGGCGGAATGAAACAGCAGGTCTTTGTTGAAGAAGAGGATGCCATGCGTGAGGTTGCTAGAATTGAGCGCAGTCGAATGAGACATGGGTATCAATTGAAATAAAATGAATGATGCGCTGGCGAGGCTGGTACTCAATCTGCTTGGCAGAAGCAAGCTGTTTGATTCGCACCGCATCATGCGCGCTCGGCAAAAAGAGGGCGTTAAAAGAGGGCGTTAAAAGTAAATATCCCCCGGAAAATCCGGGGGCTTTAGTTTTGTTAGCCCCTCAAAGGGGCACAATCGTGAGCACCATGATCCAATGCATCAATTAACTGCCTCATCGGGACACAGTTGTACTGTGTATCCTTTGAGTCCAATTCCAATGCTACTCATTTTTGATTGCCATTACTTATTTCCTGATGAAGTACTAACAGCCACTTGTGGTCTGATGCGTGCGCGAATTTCTTGGTAAATTGGAATATCGATACCCTCCTTGACCTCAAGGGTTACTGCAAGGCCATAGGGGATAATATCATCCAGCGAATGGGTGGCATCTGCCTTACAGGTCACATGCAACAGGATATGTTCTCCATCCTGATAAGCAGAAATTAGTTTCTCGCTCTCAAGAATTTCATGCTGGACAGTTCCGCGATGAACTTGGTGATGATCCGCATCCTGACGGGTCAACTTCAAAGGTATCTCATCCCATTTACTATGGGAACTGAGTTCAAGCTTTGCTTCGCGCAAGTTGCGATGGTCTGGATTGATAGGAGTAAACCATGCCAAAGTAACAACCAAACGTCGCCAATCTTTTCTGCTGGCTAATGCGGGTGGCAAAGGAAAACGATATTCATGCACTTCGTTAGCCTTGATTTCGCCACAACCCAAGACTGTGCCTCGCTGTTCGGTGCAGGTCAGGGCTCGTTCAATGTCTACGGCTCCGTAGCCAATATAACGTCCCAACACTTCCTTGATTTTTCTGGAATTCGCGGGCGTTTTTATTGCTGCGGATAGCGTAACTTTCGCCTGTTCATCATGCTTCGCTCCATGCACCAATAGCGCCTTGATCAAAACTGCAATGAGTCCATCTGGGATCTGCTCACCATGCGTAACTTGTAATGTTTGCAAGACATCATAAATCCTGATGCCACTGCGAGTCGCCAATGCAGTAGCATTACTGGTACCTCTCGTGTGGACTGTTTTAGAAAGCTCACCAGGTTGATTGCTATCCCACGCAACTTGC
This sequence comes from Gallionellales bacterium GWA2_54_124, assembly GCA_001801025.1. Taxonomy (GTDB): domain Bacteria; phylum Pseudomonadota; class Gammaproteobacteria; order Burkholderiales; family Gallionellaceae; genus Gallionella. Next base: position 96,839 of record MGWO01000002.1, on the reverse strand, counting down.
TGACCTGGCGCCCCTATAGACGGATCTATTTTATATATTCGTCCGCTGTTTTGAGGTGGTGTTTTGTAGAGTTGTCGCCCGCCAGGAAAGTAAATCTCTGGCTTGATGGAGCGACGGAAGCCGTGCCCGAAACGCGAAGCAGGACTGAATAGTGCTGAATGTGGCAGCAAGTCGGTTCGAGGGCCTTGATAGTACTCGCCAGAATCATCGGCATGCAGGGCACCGATGGTCAATGCATTGATGGACTCTGCGGGTGACAGCAAACGCCGCTCGGACAATTGCTGCTCAATATGCTTCAACACGTAATCCGTCTTTTCCTCATCTGAAAGCGCTGAGAAGTCGATGCTGGACATAGCCAATTCAATATCGTCGCTAAAATTCCCCGCGCTGACACAAAAAAGCACCCGATATTTCCATGAAAGCCAATCCAGCAATCTCGCCCAAGGGCTGGGCGTATGTATAAATGGCCTTTCCGAGTCACCAATCGACAGATTGATAATCTTGACCCCCGGTGCTTGAGCAGGCGTGCTGCCCTCACCTTCAAACATACGTCGAACCGCACGATAAATGCGATCTTCGAAGAAAATATCATCCGGCATATGCTCATTACGACCAAGTGAATCGTGGTCTGGCTGCATGATGGGGCAGTGGTAAACCAAATGAGATAAGGGTTGAGATGTTCCCTGGGGCAATTCCCCATGCACAACCAAAGAAGCCATGGATGTCCCATGCTTTCTTTCTCCAGGCAAGTATTCGCCAGCAAGGTTCTCCGGATCATCGAACAATAATTTATCTTTCAGAGCATCATGCTGAAGATTGGGAACCCCATCAAGGATAGCTGCAACTGGTGGTAACGTAGGTAAATCGTCACGAAATTCAACATTCTGTCCCTCACCTTCCTCCGTCGTAGTGAGCGCCTGCCCCGTTGGTCGAAAGTACATAACACCTGAAAAGTTAAACAGTTGAATGTCGATCGTTACCGCACTGGCTATTTCCTGCAAAAGTAGGCGAATATTGTTCGCGGGAAGCTCTGCCTTAACTGCATGAAATGCAATTTCTTCAATATCTATGAACGCTCCAAGTGTCCGGCCTCCAATTAATTGGAGTAAGCCGACGACATCGGTCTCGTTCTTTTTTCGCTTTTCCGGATTACTTCTATAGAAAAGCTCAATCTGAAAACGTATTTTTTGATCAGGCTCGACTGAATCAAAAATATCTCGCCAGCGATTCAGCATACCTGATTCGCCCAGCGTTTCCTCTATGCCCCAGCGGCGGATAAGGACTATCTGATTGAATACATCTCGCCATTTGGTCATACCTGTTGGCAAAGTCTTTTTTTCTTTCCATTTTTGCCAAAGAGACATTAAGTTATGGAGACCATCTTCATTTACAAGAGATAGAAAAAGTCTTCCCGTCACTTTTTTAGCTGATTTTTCACCCTTGGACTTTATTTCATAAAAATCATCATCGGGATCAATATCATCAATGTCCCATTCGCCCAGCCACTCCAGCCCAACTGATTCAACCGCTTGTTTAAAATCATCCACACGACCGGCAATTTCTATCACAAGCACGGTTTCAGGCTCCAGCCCGGCGACAGCGCCACTGATTTCTGCCTTGTATTGCTCAAAACCACTCTGCAATTCCGCCAGCTGTGCTTCAAGCCGTTCAGCTTGCCTGCCATGTCCAGGAAAATGCGGCTTGGATGAAGGAAAACCACGACCAACGGGCGGCGGTATGGTCTTGGCTTGTGGAAACACCAGCAGCGGGAGTTGATTTACCATTCTTTATGTTCTACTTGAGCCATCAGTTTCCGAAGATGATACTGGGGACAAACGTTTTTTCCACTGCTCCAACTTTAACTTGGTAATTTGTTTCGCATCGTCTGTTTTTCTGTCGAGCACTGCACGACGCACCACGCCAAGACACAGCTCTTCCACCTCGGAAAAATTTGATCCAAGTAGATGTTTTGCTAAAGTTTCTGGTGCATAACCAAAGTTGGTTTGCGTCCGCTGACTGATGGATTCAATAAACTGAGTCAGTTGCTCGCGCGTAGGGGTAGACAGTTCTATACGCAACTGAAAACGTCTCCATACAGCGCGATCAAGCAGTTCAGGATGATTGCTGGCTGCGACAACCACAACATAGTCTGGCAGATCGTCCATTTGTAACAGCAATGAACTGACAACCCGCTTGATTTCACCCGTCTCGTGGGTATCTCCCCGTTCTTTAGCCAAGGTTTCAAACTCATCAAAGAATAGCACGCAACGTTGTGTTCTTGCGTAGTCCAATACTTGCTTAAGCCGATTAGATGTTTCGCCCAAATAGCTGCCCACCAGCGTTTCATAGCGAATAACAAACAAAGGGTACATTAGCTCGCAAGCCAACGCTTCGGCCAATGTGGTTTTCCCGTTACCTGGTGGGCCCGCCAGAAGAATACGGTTTCGGGCAAATAAATTATGGGAATGCAAAATTTCTGCCCGATGCTGTTCCTCTATAAGTTCTTTGATTTGAACTTGGATTGCTTCAGACAGAACCAAGCTACTCAAAGAACGTTCAGAATTGATTTCAAAAATCAAATCTTTGTGCTGGCCATTGCCACTGTTCGTCGGTTTTTGCATAAGACCGCGCCCAGCCTGTAAATTGTTAGGTTGCAGCGATTTGGTTAACCGTTCCGCCAGGATACGATGCCCCTTTGATTTCTCTTCCTGGATCAATCCTTCAGCCACTTTGCGAAAAGCAGGCTGATCGCCGTTGGTAGCGGTTCTAAACAACTCCACTAATGAGTCAGCTTGTGCCATTAGTTTTTTCCTTCGCAAATCATTAACAAGGTACTCATTTACTCAACTCAATATAAGGTGACAATACTTCCAATAGTGAAAGTCCTCTATGTGCCACTATGTGTAGCTGAACATAGTGGCACAATCCAGTTTTTCATGCTGCATTATTGCGCACCACAAAACAATCAGTGAAGCTTTCCGCTCAATAGCACATGAATCGCATATACGCTCCTGAAAACAACTTGAGTCGCAGGCAGCATTCCGTTTTACAGCCACATTGCGGCAGCCCGTTCAACCACGATTACTCCACCCCCAACGCCTTGAACACCGCATCCACTGGATCTGAGTAAAAACTGGTCTGGAATTTTGCAAACAGTTCGCCGGGAACCGTTGGAATATCGGTCACGCTCGACATCGGCAGCAGGATGCGTTTTGCACCGGCATCGAACGCCACTTGCAAACTTTCCGCCAGGTTGCGCGCCTGAGTGATTGTTCCACCCAGACTCATATCTCCCATCACGACCATCTGGCTTTGCATCGATTTTCCCAGTGTTGCAGAACACAGCGCAATGAAGTTGGCGAGCGTTAAGGTTTCCGGCGCACCTGAGTTTTGCAGTTCGACCAGATGCAAATGGTAATCATGGTCTCCCGGCTTTATCGCCCCGCTCACCCGCGTTGCATGTGCTTTGAAGTAATCGAATGCAACTCGTGACGGCTCTCTGGAATTATTCCCTGAAATTGAAATTTTTCCATTGCCGGCGATAGACTGAATTTCCAGTCGGTACACGCCCGGCATGCCGTTTTCACCGATGCTGATGGTATGCAATGTTCCAGGGTTGGGTCTGCCATCTGGAATCAGCGAACCACCACCCTGCTCCGGCACTGATATAAACCGTTCCTGCCCGTCTTCCAGATCGATATAGCTGAAATGGACATCATAGAACTCCATGCCGCCAATTTTTTTGAGCTGTTCTTTGATTCGACGACGTGTTTCGAGTGCATATTCCAACGCACGACGCACGCTTTCCTTACCGTATTCGCCATGCGGGCAAGTCAGTTTGAGCAGACCGGATACAGTGCGCCGCACGGCAATCGTATCGCGCTGATTCAGGTTATTACCCAGTTTGAACCACTTATCAATAGCGTCGGCAAAGCTGCGCTTACGCATCTCGCGCATCCATTCCGCCAGGTAATCCACGATCATACCGTACTGGTTAGTGAAGAACTCTGGACGCATCTTGGGGATTTCCCAGCCCGGCACATAGGCATGAAATCGGTCAAAAAATGCCGAGTCAATCATCGCATCCGGGAATGGCTCCAGTAAATGACTGGTTTTTACCATCTGCTCGACAGACTGATTGATATTGCCGACGAACACCATGGATGCGCTTGCATTGATCGACTCACGCCCGCGCGAGAATGACCCGCTCGCCATATAGTCCTTCATGATCTGAATGCCGTCTTGTTCCTTGAAGTTGATACCTGCCACCTCATCAAACGCGACCACATCCCATAATCCGACCAGACCGATCTTGCGCGATCCCATGTTGTAGAACAGATTGGCGACAGTGGTTTGCCCGCCCGACACCAGAATACTATTCGGGCTGATTTCCTTGTAAATATGGCTCTTGCCGGTGCCGCGAGGACCTAACTCGCAGATATTATAGTTGTTCTCCACCAGCGGGATCATGCGTGCCAGCAGATGCCATTTCACGCGCTGATTAAAACAAGTAGGCTCCATACCCGTTGAACGGATCAGGCCGTCGATCCACTGTTCCTCAGTAAAGCCTTTGCGCGCATCGAACAAAGCTTCCATATCCATGTTGGGCATCTGGATCGGCTTCAAATCGGAAATTGAAAACGGCGAGCCCTTCTGATTTTCCTCAAAGCGGTAGCGCAACGTCACGATGCACCAGATCCCGCCGACCAGCAGCTTCTCAAAATTACGTACATCGGAATCAGGAATTTCCGCATCCCTGATAGACAAGTTGGAAAGCATCGCCTCGTAAGAGTCTCGCTTCTCGTTCAGCTTGACCGTGACCTTATCGATCACCTTATAGCTGCCACTCTCGCGGATTTTGGACTTTACCTTTTCAGCTTCGTCCGGACGCACGTAGTTTTCCGCCAGCACCCGCTTCACATTGGTTAAGCCTGCCTCAATGGTCGCAGGATCATCCGATGCGCAGTACATGCCGAGCAAATACTCCAGCACATAAACCGGCACATTCGCGCCTTCCTTAATCAGCTTGGTCAGATCCTTGCGCACCACCTTGCCGGGCAGAAATTCGTTCAATAGCACATCAAGGCTTTTTTCCTGATTCGAATCAATCATCGTCTGTTCCTAAAAATCATTTGAAAACGCCAGATCCACTCGCAGCGGCAGGCGCATCACTTCCACCTTGGTTTGCGCGTCACGCGCTATCAGGAAGTAATCTTTATTCCGGTCATAGCTTCCCGATCGAACGGTCAGCATCACTGTGCGTTTACGGCTATCCATCAGATCGGAGTCACTATCAAAAGTCAGCGACTGCTCGTCACTGATAAATTCCTCGCCATCGCGTAGAGAAATCTGCACCATGCGTGGCAGTACCCGTGCTGAAACAGCCTCATCCTGAATAAACTCGAATCGTTGTCGGTTAGTCACCACTTTAATCGACGCACCCAGGATACTGAAATTCACAAAACGAGTTTTTGCCTTATCCGACTCGCTTGCGCGTAAGGTAATCACCGGCACAACCACTTCCTGCGGCATCGCGCTGCCATGCACAAATCGCGCACCACCCGCGAAATGGAAACGCGCCGCGCCCTTGGGCAACCAGAAGTCCATACTGCCCTCGCCCGCCTCAGTTCCCGCCGTAACCGAAGTATTGCCGCACCAGGCTTTGGGGCTGACACCGATGCCTTGTCCAATCAAATAGCGTTTTTTGGCTTTCAATATGCCAGCGGGCTTTTCATCCAACGTTGATTTATCAGCTACATCAAGGGCCGACTCCTGATACATAAAGCCGTGATCCGCAGTCAGCAAGACAACCGAGCCATTCAGGCTGTTGATAATGAAATTGGCCAGCCTTCCCAACTCATCCAGCGCATCATTGACCGCTGCAAAGGTCTTGGTCTCGGATGCTTGTTTATCACCGATCATGTCAATCAGGTCGTGATAGATGTACACCACTTGCTTGTCACGAACGAATTCACGCCCCTTGTCTTTACCCAGCGCCATCAAATCATCGGCTTTGATTGCCACGCCGCCATACTGCTCAAGATGAGTGCTGCGCTGCTCGCTGGTCGAAACCACAGCGCCATCCGCACTCAAGTCGTAATTGCCATTTAGCTTGTACGCCAATTTGGAGTGAGGCAGCAGCGATGCCATACCCAGCGCGGTGTAACTGGGCAAAACGCCGAGCATGGCGGACAAGGATGCCTTCAGACGGTTACGGCTATTGATAATACGCGTCAACTCCTCGGCTGCCTCGTAACGGAATGCATCCGAAATCACCACAAACACCCGCTTTGCCCCGCCATCCAGCACCGGCTTCACATGCTTTATATAGAAGTCTGGCTGATTTATTAAGCCATCGACTTCCCACTTTCCCAGTAGACCGCTGTCGCCTTCCAGCACTTTGCTCCATGCGGAAGTTAATTGCGGGATGAACCAGCCGGAGTAGGCGCTTTCGATACGCTCAATCAACTCATGCAACACCGCCCAGCCCATCGGTTCAACAGCCGCAGCGGCAAAGTTAAACTGGCGATACAGCTGGTCAAACCGGAATATCTCGGCTTGATACGCAGCTAAACCGTCGGCTGCATTGGCAAAGCTAAAACCTGCATCATGTGCCGCTTTTAACTCAAAGAAGCTGTAAGCCGCCTCCAACGCATCATAGCTCGCAGCCAATGCGCGAGTGACATCATTATCCTGAGCCAGCAAACGGTTTGCCCAATGACCATCACGACGGCGCGCAATCAACGAGCGTACTGCATTCGATTCGGCACCGGATGCCGCAATAATTTGATCCTTGATCTGTTTGATGATGCGCTGCTCAACGACCGCAAAGGTCATCACCTCAGAGAGAGCCGCACCGGACAAACTGCCCAACATACCGGCAATATCCAGCTCCCTGGCTATCTGCTCAGACAAGGCGTTGTAACTGGCAAAGTGCGCCATATCTGAACGCCACCGGGCAACGAATACCGCCGCATTTGCCGCCAGTGTTTTATTGGGTAAAACGAAATGGGCGAGTTGACCGGGGCAATTGCCGGACAGTGAACGTGCAAAATCCGTAACCAGCAAATGAATCAAAAAGTCTGACAACAAAGGCGCTGACTGGGCGTAGCCGAACTCTCGCTCAACATTTTCCCAGAAAGCCGATTCCAATTCATTGCTCTGAATCTCCTGCCATTGCCGGGTCTCGGCATTCAAGTCAGCCATCCCCTCCGCAACCAAACCTGAAAACAGGCGAAATAATACCGCCGTCAATTCTGCCTGATCTGCTCGTGCCAACACCGCCAGCATCTTGCGGTCGATATCCTCTGCCGTATCGGTTGGCACCACCAGTCGTTTCAGTTTTTCAACACGGTCTTTAGCACGCAGGAACTTGGCGCGAAGTTTCAGATGCGCACGCAATGTCTGCGATGTCAGCCCCAAGTCTTCCAGCAGAATGGAGGCGGCATCCGCGCTGAATGACTTGCTGCGCAGGCGAATATCCAGCAGCCAGTCTTGGGCAAGTTCAGGTTCTGGTTTATTGCTGTAGAGCAGCCATTTTTGTTTTGGTGCGCGCTCGATATCCAGCTTAACTTTGAGCGCAGGCAGGGTGTCAATGCGCTCAACATGTACGTCAGACAATGGAAGTCCATCTACAACAGATGAAAACTCGGCATCTGCATCGTGCCAAAACACTACGGCATGATTCGCATACAGCGTGGCAAGGGAATCAACGATTCGTTGGGTACTCAAAAGGATAGCCTCATGTTTTCATGGTTGTGAATTGTCCAACAAGCTATTGGACAAAGCCGTCAGCCTATATTTCTGGGATAGAATTTTTGCTACTCCTTCTTCCATATATTTCAAGAAGCCGGTTACTTGTTCGGTTACTTGTTCAATTGCATGTCCCACTGGCAGCACTTCAGCCAGATGCACCACAACACGCACCCACATAAATGTCCGACGCAGGGTAACTTCGCTGACCTGTCTGAGCTTTTCATTAAGCCACTGAACACTATTAAACCGATCATTGACGGCCACTGTTGCTATTGCCATCTTCAACTTCTTGCATTTTCTGCAAGTCATTCTCGATTTCCTCCACTGTAGGCAATGCACCCTTCAGATTGTCAGGCAAGGCTTCCACCAGGGTATATTCGCTCACACCCATCGGTTTGTTCATATCGCGCAGCGCAAATTCCACCTCGACGTTGTTTTTGTCGCGGCACAGCAGCAGACCAATGGTGGGCTGGTCATCGCTGCGTTTGAGCAGGCTATCCACGGCAGACAGGTAAAAATTAAGTTTGCCTGCGTACTCGGGGATGAATTTGCGGTTTTTGAGTTCCACCACAACATAGCATTTCAGTGTGACGTGGTAGAACAACAGGTCGATGTAGTAATCGTTGCCCGCCACTTCCAGGTGGTACTGTCGGCCAATGAAGGCAAAGCCTTTACCCAATTCCAGCAAAAACTGGGTGATGTGCTGTGTAAGCTGGCGCTCTACATCCCGCTCGTTGAAAGGCGCAGTCATCGCCATAAAATCGAAGGTGTAAGGATCTTTGAGGGTTTGCTGAGCCAGGTCAGACTGTGGCAATGGCAAGGTGCGGGAAAAATTGGTCACCGCCTTGCCTGCGCGGGCATATAAGTTTGACTTGAGTTGCAGCGCCAGCACATCACGGCTCCAGCCTTGCTCCAGGGTTTGCTCGATGTAAAAGCGGGCTTCGGTCACGCTGCCGCATTTAGTGAAAATCTGGATGTTGTGTCCCCAAGGGATGTTTGACAGCAACGCAGATAATTCCGTTTCAGCGCCTGCCCACACGGCATCGCGTAATTTGGCAACAGCCTGTTGCCAAATTGCAGGATCGCAGTAAAAACGAAAGAAAGCCCGGCAATACCGCAGGTTCTTGGATGAAAAGCCGCCGACCTCCGGGAAGGCTTGTCTCAAGTCGTGACTGAAGGCGTCAATGAATCCGCTGCCCCACTGGGCATGAGACTCCCGATCAACAATTTGTGCCCCAATTTCGTAGTAGAGGGAAATCAACTCCCCATTGGCGGCCAACGCGACTTTCATCCGTGTCGCATGGATTCTCTGCTTGATGGTCTTGAGCCAGTCCTGGTAGTCGGCCAGCACATCGGGCGGCAGCGCCAGAGGGTGTGTCATGGTGGAGTCACTCATCTCCACTCCCACCGGTCACCGCTTTCACTTCTGCAAGCAGATCGCCAAACTTACCGTAATTCACCTTCACGCCGTCATCAAGATCGAGCTGGATGCGCATGTCGGCGTAGTGGCGAAGTTTTTCGTCATAGGCGAGCAGCTCGACGTGTTTCTTGCGCAGCGCTTCGATCTCCTTGTTGATCTTGTTGCGGGCAGCGGTCACGGTGGCGACTGCTGCATCCTTTTCCAGCATCTCGATACGAGACTGGATCTTGCCGGTTAGCGGCACGACATATTCGGCACGCATCCGGGCAAGTGTGCCTTCGTGGTAACGGTGCAGATAGACCAGCGCCTGAAACGCTCCTTGTTTGCCGCTGGAGAATAGCCAGTAGATCGGGCGCTTCTTGTAGGTTTGCAGATGAGTCTTGAAGAAGCTGGTCGCGAGATAACGGCGAATAGTCTCTTCCGGGGTTTCGTTGCCCTTCATCCCGAGGCTTTCCGCCAGCCACTGCATATTAGTGGCCAGTGGTGAGTGGTGAGTGGTTGGTTTTTCACTGTCCACTGTCAACTGTCCACTATCCACTGTCTTATCTCCCCACACGGCCAGCAGGAATTCGCGGATGCGGTTGGCGGCATCATCTTCGAACCAGAGTTCATCGGTGAGCGGCACGATGCCATCGGTGTCGGCGGGAAAAGTCTGGTAACGAGTGGCGTCGAAGCCGACGTTAGCGGCGTGGGCGTAGATCAGGCCGGGTTCGTCCAGGCTGTAGCGGCCCATCATGCAACCAACGGCATAGGAGATCAGGCGCTGGCAGTCCTTCTCGCGGTCCGCACGAGCGAGGGTGATCTGATCTTCTGGGACATCGGGAGTGAACTCGGGTTGAAGCCCATACGCACTTATGAATAGCTCGTTGTTCGTTTCTTCAAGCAATTTCATTTGCTCCCGACGTTGCTCAACGTCAGTTACCTCTGTATTCCATGCATCTACAATGCTTCGGCCCGAAGAATGACCGTTGACCAAGCTAAGTCCTGCAAAGTCCCATGAAATTTCGTTTGCATCCCAATCGGCGATTGCGATTTTGATTGCCTGTTCAACAATTTTTTCTACATCAGTCGCGATGGATCCAACCGAATGATGCAGGGGAATTCTGCCGATCTCTCCAACGTTAATCGCAATCGTTGGGTTAATGGCCGCAATACACTGAAAACTCACCTTTGAGTTCAATAACCCAAGGTTAACCATGAGCGCAGACTTGGAGATCGCAAAGCCTGACGACCCCCTCCCATCAAACAGAAATCCCTTGGGCATATATCGAAATGCATTTGCGCCCGATGTAACGTCAGACCAGGTAATGCCATCTCGAAAAGCGTACTCGCCATTGTAGTTATGTGAGCGCACCCGTCCTGAAGCATCAAAGTTTCCTTTGATCTCTTCACCATCATTGCTCCAATTTACGATATAGGAATTGTTGCCATACCACTTCCTGAATAGACCACCCTTCTGGTATGGAAACCACTTCTTGCCACCGCCAGCTATAGCGTCTGGTGATCCTGCGTGAAAGTTTATCGACCTAACACTGGTCTCGTGCCAATATCTAAGGAATCGATCATTATCGGCGGTAGACATGCCTAAGCGTGTCTGAAGATTGCTACTCAGCGGAATGGAACCTGCAAAGACATCTCGAATCGGCTCAGATATCCAGTATGCTAATGGCAACCCGGGCACCTTCTGAAACTGAGTCGCGGATACCAAGAAACCTTTCGAGGTGAAGAAGCGCTCATTCAGTTCTTCGTTGCTTGCAACACTCCCTTGCTTTTCAAATAATCGCTTATACACCCCTTTTAATCCTGCAAGAGGGTGGTTTCTAATTGTGAAGGAGCAGCTACCGAAATCAGAACCAAACACTCCTCGCCCATTATGGCAAAAGGTCTCAATGGCACGCTCTGAAAGCAACTGGTGTCGCAACTCTTCAAACCCGGAAAGGAACATCCAATTCGGGATGGTTATCATTGCGACTGCCCCGCCGTTTTTTGCAGATACTAAGTTCCGCGCCAGAAAACTCGCATAGAGGTCACCCTTTGCCAGTTCATACTCGCGTGCAATCATGTCCTTCAGCATCACATTGAAGAACTTCGCTCCCATATATGGTGGATTCGCCACAACAGCATCGAACTGCATCCCCAGCACTTTCGCCTGCTCGACCAGCGGCAACAATTGTTGTGCTGCCGATTCGGCATAAAGGTCGCCGCTCTTGATAGCCAGCTGCAAGCTCTCCGCTATCGTCGCCAGTTTCATATTCAGCGCTGGCGGAATCTGAATCAACGAGCCAAAGGTTTTGGCATGTTCAAAAACAGTGATCAGTGAATAGATATCAGTGATCAGTTGTTGCTTGCTGTCCACTGTCCACTGTCCACTATCCACTAACGCAGCGGAAAGCTGCGCTGCATCCAGCCCACGGCTCTCCTGCAAAGCCAGCACATTGAGCTTGGGCGGATTATCCAGCAAACGGCGATCATCGGCACGCGCCTTCATCAGCAGCGCAAATCCAGCCAATTGCGCGGCACGGTCGTCAATATCAAGACCGTAGAGGTTCTTTTCCAGAATCAGACGGGGAATGTCGCGTAAGCGATAGCCGCGTTCCAGATAAATACCTTTGAGCACCTCATAGGCTTCCACCAAAATGTGGCCAGAGCCGCAGGCAGGATCAAGCATCGTGATGGTTTCAGGATTCAGGCTGCCACCATCTTCATCCATGCGGGTCTGAATAAGCGCATCCAACTGTGTCTGAACTTCCGGTGTCTGCTCGGCTGGTTCAATGTAATAAGCCCACTGGCTTTTCAGCGTTGAAGCAGGATTCGCCATTAGCCACAGGCGACCGACACTATTCTGCACCAGATATTTAACGATCCAGTTTGGAGTAAATAGCTGAGTGGCTGCGGGGATGTCCTCACTCTTGACTACCTTGCCGATCACCTCATCCTTCTTCTCGCTGATGTAAAACTGGTACAGCCAGCCGATGATCTCGACTTCCTGCCAATCTTCCTCTGGAATGGAAGCTACCAGCTTGGCAATCACAGAATCGGTGCGCAACAGATTGTCCGGCAGCAGCAGTTCGGTTTCATCGTCGATATGCTCAAACAGGAAAGGCATGGAGCGGGACAGCGCATTGCACTGAGCGACCAGCAGCATCTTGTACAGCTCCCCATCCTTGTCACCGGCGAGTTTAAACTCAACTGCCCTGTCTTTATTCAAGCCAGGCAGATCCAGCTCAGTCGCATGATTCAGTATTTCCGGCATCCCGCCTTCGCGGTTGGAAAGCGCACGGTAGCCGTGATCCAGATAATCGTGGATTTCCATATAACGCAGTGCGGCAAAACGGTTAAACCAAGTGTAGGCAATCGCATCAACGGTGTGACTGAAACCGTCAGTTGTCATACGCTTGATCAGGCGTTCGCGCAGCTCATAGACCTTGGCTGACCATTCCTGACCGGCGATGATGGCGATATCCCCTTTTCTCTCACCAACCGCCACTTCAAGCGTGCCGCCCTTATCAGATAAACCGAGCAAATTGGCGCGTGCTGTTACCGCTGCAATGAAATCACGGCGTGCTTGCGGGGCATAGGTTTTGAGTTTAGATTTATTCATTATCTTTATAGTTGTTCGATATGCTGGTGAATGCGAGCGAGAATATCGCCAAACGGGATTTGCCCGGTGTAATACAGCGCAGCGGTTTCGCGATACTTGGCGTCGTATAGGCTGCGCACTTTTGGATCGGAAAGCAGGAAGGCTTCGTTACTGGCGATATGCTGATTATCGGCTTTGGGGAAACGCGCTTGCTTGTGTGCGATATAGTCAGGCGTTCCGATGAAAGCCAGCACTTCCGCGTTCCCCAGTAAGCGGTAGATGTCGTAATAATGCCTCAGGAAGTTTTTGGGGAAAGTTGTCGCTTCCTGTTGCTTGCGAAACTTGGTAGATACGGTTTGCAGTTTTTCCACAAAGGTATAGGCGGGACTGTAGCAGGCAACATCCACTGCCCGATTGTCGATCACATCCACTTTTGCCTTTAAGGCGGCATCCAATGCCCATGAGCTAATGGTGCGTGGTGCGTTCGGCGCAGTGACATCAAAACCCACTTCCAGCAGGATGCCTTCTTTCACGCCAGACAGCTGATCGATCACCGATGGGTAGTCAAGAATGATGCCGCCATTACGAAATTTATCATCGTCATAGTCGGTATCACGCTTCACCTCGATCAGATCGGGTATCGCAATCTGTTTTGCCAGACTATCGAAAAAATCTTTGCGTGCGGCAATGTGTGCCGGTTTGTCGTGATTTTTACCTGTTTTGAGATCCAGTTCGCCGAGTGGCTCAAAGCGAATGTCGATGTCCTCAGAAAACCGGTCAATAATGCCGTAAGCCTTGGAAAGCGACGTCCCACCCTTCAGTTCAAATTTCCAGCCCTGCTGCTGCAATGCCCACAGGCTGTGCATCAGCCAATAATCTTTTTCAATAAGATATGGAGAAATTTGCAGTGATCGTGCGAGTTGTGCAATAAGCGTGGGGAAATCTTTGTGGCGGTGTAAAAATATATTGGTTCCGCTCATTTAAAGGACTCCCGGCTTGCTTAAGCCTTGCGACAACCATGCATTGACCAACCGTTTGGTCGCGACTGATCCAAAATCAACCAGCGCTTTATTCAACTTCTTGGCATCAAACTGAGTGAGCTTCTTTTTCGCCCGCTCAAGCACCTCATCTTCATCCTCTGCCAAATCAGACAGATTATTCAGCATATCAACCAGCAGATATTCAGTCGTCACTTGGCTGGGCTTAGGGAAATTGTGTTTCAGGCGAAAATCGTATTCGCGCTGATCCAGCTTGAACATGCCGTGGCGCTTGTGGTTGTAAACGATATTTTTGTTGTAAAGCTGGGTTGTCCCCAGACGCAGTGAGTTATATACACTGGGATTGAAGCTGAGGAAATTTTTATCTTTTAAAAAAACCGCAAGCAAATCACTCTCGTTGGGTGGCACTTCACCGAACACGTTTTTCTTGGGCTTGTAATACATACCTTGAGCCAGCTTCTGCAACAGGCCCTGGGCAACCAGTTGCTGAAGCTCACGATCAACACTCGTCGAATAGGGTACAAGATCCTCGCGGCGATAAACCTTACCGGCACGAACATGCTGGACAAGAGGGGTTGATTTACTCGACGAAGATTGTGACAGGGTCATGGCTGTATTTTAATTAACGTTTCATGCAGAATCATACCCCTTGAAACTCAATACTCCAAGTGTTGAACGTTTACTGTATCCGCGCCCGCTGCCCCGCCCTGATCGCCGCCAGCAGTTCGGCTTTGAGCTTACTCAAATAGTCATCCACTTCAGCCTCGGTTTCCAGATAGGATTTACTGGAAAAGTCAGCAGCACGAATGACCCTGGCGGGTTTCGGCGTAACGGTCTGAGTTATCGGGGCTGAGCCAACATTGATAACCGTCGCATGATCACCCGGCGACTTTACGGCGAGCGGTTGCGCTTTAGGTACTGCACTCAGCGCGGCGGCAATCATATCCATCGCGCCATCCAGCGCACTGCCGGATTGATCCTGCAAATAATGAATTTGTGGAATGCTGGATTGAGCTGCAATATCCAATTTAATTTTTTGTAGCGAGGACAAGGCACGATTGCGCAATTCAGGCTGTGCATGCGCCTGATCCAATGCGCCTCCAACCTCTGCAATTTTCTTTTCCAGCAAGAGCAAGGCGTGTTCTCGCTTGGCATCAACCATTTTTGAGTTCAGTGCATCCACCGATTGAATCAAGGTCTCAATCTGATTGATTTGCTGGTAAGGCATGGGGTTGTCGCGTATCGCTTCCAATTGTTGCAATGCAGTCGCCGCCGCGACCTCTTTAAGGAGTGCAGGACGATTGGGTTCAAATCGTTGCAACGCGTCAAGCATCCTGCGCCAGGTTGCAATCTGCGTCGTATAGAAACTGATCAGATCGTGAATATCTTCGGCCGCATCCAGCCACGCATCCCTTTTCGCCAGTATGGCCTCGACAAACTCAAACGAGTCACGGATCGCCAACTGCTTAGAGATGCTCAACACATTTTGCTCAATGACCACCTTGCCGGGGTGATGCTTGGTGGTGGACAGGTGAGAATATTCTTTCAGTTTTGATTGCCATTGAGTCAGACTCTCGCGAAAGTCGGCAACCAGCCCGTCCTCGTCATCACGCCCCAGCTTGGCGAACAAGTCTTTATGTAGTTCACGCGCGCGTTTGAGCTGAACCGCATCGGCAGTTTTGCGTTTAAGAATGGAGACTTGTTTGAAACGCACCGATTTGGTCAGCGCATCCACGGCTGAACCGGGTTCAAGATCAGAGTTATCGGACACAAGTTTAATTTCACCCGCCATGAACAAGCGAGCGATCAGCAGCACGATTTCCCATTCCGGCTTCCATCCCCACGGCGCGCCAGTGAAGCGATCCACCACGTCAGACAACATCACCCGACTTTGGGAGGCTTTGAGCTGTAGATATTCCCGCATTTCATTAAGCGCGAGCGGATTACCTTCCTCCCCGCCTAACGACAAGGCATGTTGACCAATGCTGTCAGCCATCAAGACAGCCTTGATCTCGGCAATCGGATCAAGCTGGCGTATCTTGAGATATTTCAGTTTGGTGTAGGTATTGGAGATGAGGTAGTTAACCAACTCATCCACTTGCGTCGAAGGCGCTGCTGCCTTGCTCGGCAACTTTTGACCCAACGCATAACAGTCACCATTGACCAGTGCCGTACTGAGCTGCTCAATCAAGCGTGCTTTACGCTCACGGTTTTCATCCTTACGGTCGGCGAGGATACGTTTGAGCGGTGCAGCAGCTGAGCTGGCTTTAGGACTGTCGATATATTTTTCGATCTGCTGATAGAGGTTCAGCTCAATATCGAGCCTGTTACTCTCTGCCATACGGATCAGGGCACGATCAGCGCTACGCAAAATCGCCTTGGCATCACTCAATGACTCGTAGTCATCGCTCAACGGCGTGACAATTTCAAAAGAGAGCTGATGGCTGGCATTTTTCCACGGAGCACCATCCAACAGACGGTTTATTTCATAATCGCCCTTGGTATCGCGATGGCGAATTTTAGTCATACCACCAAGAATTTCCTCAAAAATCAACTCACCCAGCAAACGGGATTTTTCAACCGAAGACACATCGACATGCCCGATTTCCCGTGCGACATCGCGCTCTTCGTTGGTCAGGAAAAACCACAGGTCGCCATTGCGGCTAACCAGTCGTTGCTGTTCCAGACGAGTCAAGCTTTCCTGTATCTTGCGTTTAAGCGCCAATTTGTCAGCATCAATCTGATCTACACAGAGCGTCGCGAGATTATCGACATTGGGTTTGACGATATCCGGTATGTAACGAATCAGGAATAACGCTTTGAGCAATTGAACATCATAGGATTCCAGCGAGGGATTCGATGGCGCTTCATCAATCGAGCGCTTGGCGCTGGTATCGATAAAACTTTCAATAGAGGGGTAAAAATCAAACATCGGCACGAGGGCATCAATATTCCGATCCGCATTACGCACCGCAGCAGACTGGAACGCATCCAGCAAAGATCGTTCGCCTTTGGATAGATGCTTACCTGTTGCCCCAACCTTGCGGATGGACTCGAAGACCTTTTGCAGCAGGGTGAACTGGTATGGCGCGAAAGGATAACAGGCGACGAATTCAGCCGCATCCTTGTAGCTGCGCATCGAGACTGAGTTACCGACAAAGGCGAGCTGATTGTTGATGATGTCGCCCTTCTGAGCGAAGCAATCCCGCAACGCGACGTGAGCCGCTTCAGTCTTGGACAGCAGACGCTCGCTAATCACATCATCGGTATTGGAACTCGCCAGTGACAGCCGTGTATGGAAACGCCCCTGAATCTTGGAGAAGTCTTGCGACTTGGCCTTATTGGTTTCACCAATGGCCGCGTCAATATCTTCCTGACTGGTCACAATCACCCACGCCCTGCCCTGACACAAGCCACCCAGCTGCTCAATGATGGTTTGCAGGGTGAGCATCATCTGCGTGTTGTCGCCAATAAACTGCCCGACTTCATCCACCAGGAAGATAACGCGATGACCGGCTGGCTTGGTCGCCAGGTAATCACGAATGATTTTTGCCAGTCCTTCGATGTTGATCTTGTAATCGTCGCGAGAATTATCGAACCAAAGCCCGGCAGACTCCTCGGTCATATTCAGTGATTTTGCCAAGGCATAGACCACATCATCCCGCAGAAAATCCACGGCATCCCGCTCTTTGTCCCAGTTCGAGCCATTCTTTTCCTGAAAAGCCACCTTGAACGCTTCAAAATCGCCCTTACTAACCAGGTGACGCTCCATGTCGGCGATATGTGGCGCATCGCCTGAATAGCCGAGCTTTTCATTAAACACGCGCAGGAACACCTGCAAAATGACATCACGGTCTGATTTACTGTCAGCCTTGGCATCGATGTTAAACAGAATGACATCGGAACTGCCCTTTACCGCACGCTGAATGTCCGCCAGCAGGAGTGCGTCCTTGATTTTGTGCTCATCAAAAAATGCAGCCGCTCGTTTAGGGAGTCCTGTTGCAGGGTCAATTGCCTCAATGTTTTCCAGCAAATAGGAAAGGATTTTGATGAAGTGAGATTTACCGGATCCAAAGAAACCAGAAACCCAAACACCCATACGCGAGGTGACGACCGGATCTTTAGGACTATCAGCAGCAGCTAGGAACGCATCGAAAAAACGTCGAAAATACTCGGTCAGCTGCTTGGTGACGACGTACTCATCCAGTTCTTGCCAAATACTCTCGGCATCGCGCTGATCGGCTTTAATCACGCCGTTAATTGGACGATCAATAGGTTTTGTAAACAGCTCTTTAATTTTCATATAGTTAGCCCATTTGCAATGCGCGTCATGACACTAAGCGGAATGCGCGGTAGTAGTGGTCTTCGGATAGTTTATTGAATAGACGGAACGAGTAGCCGTCATATTTGCCGGGATACAGCATCAGCAAGGGCGTGTCTTTCATCAACGGGTGCAGTGCTGATAACAAAGTGTGCGTGCGCAGTATGGGATAGGCAGATCCAACGCCAGTCAGTATGACCAGATCTTGATTATCGACATCGATCTGAGAGACGAGCCGTTCTGCCAACTTGTCCTCTTTCAGGACGCGCCGCAACGATTCAAGTGCTTTGTCATCGCCTTGCGCCAGCTGCATATCCAGCGCCTTATCGAGCAGCTTGCGATCTTCCAGCAAACCGATTGCCAGGTCAAAAACATTGACCGTGGCAAAACGTATCGGCGGATGATGTTTGGCAAGTGCAGGTTCGATGACGTCAGCCAGAAATGAACGCATTTCCAGCTCGAACTCAGGAGGGTAATCGAATACCCAGAAGCCGATTTCATTACTAAGGCCTTCGTTGTTCAACAGCTCTTTCGAGGTAAGACGCGGCAGGATTTGGTTAAGACGCTCTTCAAATACGCTCATCGGGACACTTTCATTGCAGCGATAACATCAAATTCACCATGCCTTTTTAGAAAAGAAATGACCGTCGGATGCAGACTGGGCGGCGTCATATTCTTTTTTCTGCTTGAGTCGAGATATTTGGCCTCGACCAATATTCTGACGATGACCTCAAAAAGTTTTTTCCTGGTGGATGCAGACCATTGCTCAATGTCGCCATCACGATGCACGCACTCCACCCAAAACGCATCCCACAAGTGACTATTCAGAGCCAGCTCCATCCGACTGAGTTGCCTGGCGTACACGTCTCGCAAGAAATCCCCCAACAAGTAGCTGTGCTTGATTGCAGCTGCCAATAAAAGCTGAGACGATACTTCCATATCCCCTTCGGCAATCAGCTTCCAGCCCTCCTCGTCTAACGTAACCAAACGGTTCCGAATCAGCTTCGCTTGCCTGAATGCGGTTGCCGGCGTGTTTTTTTGCAGGATATTTTCAATCCTTAAGGCGTGATCCCATTCGGCATCAGATGGGTGGGTGAGCAACAACGCGGCAATCCGCCTACTTTCAGCAAGCATAAGCGATCCAGCAGATATTTCGGCGTTATAGCGGGGCATGGTTAAACAGCTGGATTATCCAAAAAATACATTGCGGCTGATTTTACCTTATATGTGATGGCAATCAGGGTTTGCTTGCAGGTCGAACATTCAAAGTTGAGCACGATCAAAAATTGAAGCCGGCATTCTTTCACATACATGCGACATTTTGAGTCGCGATAACGATGAGTTTACCGGAATCAATCGTATTTCAGCCCGACAAAACATTCGCAGTTCGACTGCGTGCATCATCCCCCCACTTGCCACACAGCCCAATATCCGCAACAATCCACATCGCTTTTAACCACACCCACAGGAATGAATAAATGAACCGCAAAGAACTGATTGACGCACTGGCAACAAAAACCGGCAGCACCAAGACTGAAGCCGAACGAAATATCGCTGCATTTATTGACGTAGTGACAGAAACTTTAGCTGCAGGGGAGGACATTGCCTTAGTCGGCTTCGGGACATTCGAGGTACGTGAACGTGCTGCTCGTACCGGCCGCAATCCAGCCACAGGTGCTGAACTGAAGATTGCGGCATCCAAGCAGGCCGCATTCAAGGCTGGTGCAACGCTGAAGGCTGCCGTCAACGGTTCAAAATAAGAATTACAACTGCAAAAGCGACCGCCAGTGACCTGGTGGTCGCACACTACAACTATGCCAACAGATCAAATCATCCAACACCTGGCCAAGCACGGTGAACGTCTCGATACGGAAATTGCTCACGCGATAGGTATTCCACTACCTGTGGCACATCTACATCTGAAACAACTTACCGCAAATGGAAAAGTGATGTCCTGCCATGTCACCCGGTTTGTGGAAGGCATAAAAACTGAGGGTATCACCTGCCGGTTGGTTGGGCATATACCGAAGGTGGCACCAGGAAAAAAGACGATGTGATAAGTCGAATTGAATCCACCGTCCACAAAATCAATCACTTGGTCTTCGCACAAAACACTGCCGATGTTATCGTGCAATATCAATGTTGCACACTACCGGCGGCGGGACTGGACCACTGACTTCCCGGGTACAACGAATGTATCCCCACGCTGGAACATAGCCGCCATAATCATATCCGCCACCGCAGCCCGGTAATGCCGCTTGTCGTAGTACCAGGACGTGTCCCGGGCAATATCTCGCGCCACCGAGAAATCTACAATATCTGGCCGTATTTTCAACAATCGAGCCTTGAATTCAAGGTAGGACTGCTCGGAGATAGTCGCAAGCGTATCCCGATAAAACGGGTGGATGAATAATTTTGCTTCGATCTGGTTCTCATCCAGCCATTTACACAATTCCGCGAATTCGACAAAACGCTCCTCCACCCAGCGGATATCCGCCCCGTTCCATGCGTTTGGCTGGAAATGATCGCGGTTGTATTGTTCGGGGTTGGATGCCCGAGTGCGGTCGTATTCGTACAAGTGATACATCCCCGTACCGTCCACATCAAAAAATATGGAAGGTTGGCCCTGTAGATGATGTGCAATGCGCGTCAACCCTTGCCACAGCCCTGAGGCAAACAGATAGGAGCTGTAAAATGACAACCAGGATTCAGCACTCACAACGGGATGCGGACGGTTGGTTGGTAATATGCGCGGCCGCTCATAGAATTGGTAAAAATCTATGCCAATCAACACCTCTTTGATCGGCTTGCCATGCCGCTTGAGCGCGCGCAGCGTGTCAAATGCCTCTTTTGGCGTTCCGGCCAAGAAAGACAGGTTGTAAAACGAGTGGCCGGTGATTCGGCTGGCCACGTCCGGGTCGAAAACACCCATAACCGATGAACCAAGGATGTACGAATCGTTCTGTACATCGCCGCGAAGCAGGTGATTCACTTTGCGGAATCGCTCGTTTACCGCGTAGCCACTGCGCAAATAATGGTGTCCAAACACCTCGTAGGGATCGACAAGGTAGTTGAATATCACCACGACCAGTCCGCCAAACAGGAAGGCGGCGGAAACCCAACAATTCCACGCGCGGTTGCTCATCATCAGAACTGAAAATACAGGAACGTGTTGGGGCGACCAAAAGCCAGAACACACGCCACAATCATCGCGGATACGTAGAAGGCGGAACGGCGACTTGGCGCGGTACTGGTAAATATGGCGAGTGCTTCGTGAGTGTTTTTGGCATACATCGCAAACGCGAGCAGGCACGCCATACCCCAAACCTCGATGCCATTGATAAACGACGATTGTTGGAACTTCAAGCCGCTTCCATCCAGCCATGCCAAATAAGTGGATGGCAACATAACGCCGTTCATACCCAGCATGGTTTTCCAGACCGTGATTGCGTCGGCTACCGATGCCGCGCGAAACATCACCCACGCGAACAGCACCGCAAGAAAAGTGATTACCATGCCCAACGGTTGTGCCAGCGTGAATCGCCCACTCCATTTCCATGCTCGATGAATAGCCAAATACACGCCGTGCATCGCGCCCCAAGCTACGAACGTCCAGCCCGCACCATGCCACAGGCCGCCCAACACCATGACCGTCAAAGCCGCCAAGACCGCCCTGCTCTGCCCGTGCTTGTTACCACCCAGCGGGATATACAGATAATCACGCAAAAACCGCCCCAGCGTGATGTGCCAGCGCCGCCAGAACTCCGCGATGCTGGCAGCTTTGTAGGGCGAATTGAAGTTGACCGGTAGCACCACGCCAAACAGCAAGGCCAACCCCATCGCCATTTCCGAATAAGCTGAAAAATCGAAATACAGTTGGAGCGAGTAAGCCAGTGCCGCTGTCCAGGCATCGAGGATTTGAAGCTCCGCGACATGCGCAAACGGTTCGTTCACATACTCACCCAGCCAGTCGGCAATCACCACCTTCTTGAACAGGCCGACTGCCAGCAGGAACAACCCGGCGGACACCCGGCCCGCATCGGGCAGCAGCCGATCTTTTTGCAACTGAGGGATGATCTGGGCGTGATGCACAATCGGCCCGGCGATCAGTTGCGGAAAAAACATCACGAAAATAGCGAAGCGCAACGGATCACGGTCGGCCACCAGCCCTTTGTAGCAATCTACCAAGTAAGCAATCTTCTGGAAGATAAAAAAGGATATGCCGAGCGGCAGAATCACCCGCAGCAGCGGGTATTGCGTCCCTGCCACCGTATTCAAATTGCCAATGAAAAAATCGGCATACTTGAAATAACCGAGCACCAGCAGGTTAAGGGCAATCCCACCAAACAGCCAAGCCACAGAGGGACGACGTGCCAGCAATCCGCCCAGATGGAAGTTGATGGACAACAGTACCAACAGCATGACGAGGTAACGCCAGTCCCATGCGCCATAAAACACGCAGGATGTCACCAGCAATACCCATTGCGCCGCGCGCACGCTGTATCGTTGGTGCGCGATAACGAAAGCCAGTAGCGCACAGGGCAAAAAGCCATACAGAAAAAGTGCCGAGTTGAAGAGCATTCGCTAAACGAGGCCTAATTCACGCAGCGCAAAAAACAACACGAGCGCGATAACGATTGCGGGCATGGCAACAAACCAGTCCTGTTTCGATGGCAGGCTTGCGGCCAGCATGGTGCTGCTAATCCATACATGAGCCAGATACCACCATTCTGTTGCGGGGTGCATGACAAAAACGGCATACCAGATGCCCACCGGGAACAACGCGAATGGAGCCAAAGCAATTGGAATGAGGGTGATGAGATTGGGTGATGATCGGACTGAGCCAAGCCGCCAGGCATTGCCGTCGCGGGTTGGGATGAGGTTTGACAATGAGGGCTTCGCGCCTAACAACAGCGCAACCAGCCAATGACAAAATTCATGCGCCGCTGTGCCAGGCAAGGAGAACAGGCTGTACGCCCACATCCCCAGCCTTGGTGCTGCGACAAGATCGAATACCAAAACGATTCCGATCAGCAGATGATCCACGATTGGCAATGCGACAAATTGTTTTGCAATACCCATCATGGCGCAAACACCCTCGTACACTCAAAAATCACCCACCCATACATCGCAAACGCCAACAGGTACTCGCGCAGATCACCCGTGCATAGCTTCAGCGGCGACACGAAGCGTCTTTTGCTTGGCCACAGCAGTGGCACACCGGAGTTGGTTAGACAATCCCCGGCAAGATGCGACAAGTAGCCCGTTGCAACGCCTACCACCACCGGCACGGCATAGCCTTGATGCCAGTGCAAATGATGCAGCGACCACCAGATCAACCACGACATACCCGCAACAGCGAGCAGGCTATGCGTAATACCACGATGACCAAACACGGTTGAGATCGGGATAGAGAGCGGAAGAACGCGGCTTCCGAACGCGCTTTTAGGGTGGTCGATGTCAGGCAAGTGGCTGCCAATGATTCCGCCAGCCATAATCAGTACGGTTTGCACGGGTGTCGCATGCATATATTCAGCTACGAGCAACGAAGATGCACAGCCTGCAGCCACATGAGTAAAGGCGAGCATCTTCAGCTAAATCCGCTTCTGCATATTACTCAGCCACATCCAGGTCGCAAAACCAATGGCAACAATCGCCAAAGGTGCAACGACCGAAGGAATCGGTATTGGCAATACCACCCAGACGCACACGCTTACAAGTGTCATTGTGGAAATGAGTACACCAAACCTGTGCCGTATCGGTGACTGCGAGGAAAAACGAAAGGTGCTGATCTCCCTTACCCAAAATCCGTCTGTGGTCGCCGCAATCGTGAAGGGCATCAGGATAAACCAGTACAGAACGAGCATGTTGGCACGATAAACAATCAGCGAACCCCACAACCACGTGGTAATAATGCGCTCTTGCGCCCAGTTTTTTAGCATGGTCGGCATGGTTTGCGTTTCCTTGATGGAGGATGCAATGCCCTTTACCTGACCAATGCTGGTAGAAAGCATCTTGCTGTATATCCACTGGTCAGCAGCATGTCCGCCGAGCTGCGATGAGAACTCGCGCTCCGCCGTCAGCGCCTTCATAAGATAGCCTGGGGAAATTACCATCCATGTACCCAGTGCCGCCACAATGGCAATGACAGCCAGTAACGTGCCAAAGCCGCCCTCTTCTTTTTTGCTTGCCATGCCTTAATCCTTGAGTATCGGAATTCTGCCTTTGATGATTCGCCCGCCAGACATCTTTGCGATGAAGTGCAGTGGCGGAAGACGCCCCAGCATGGCCGCTGGAAAAATTTCAGCCTCCTCTTCGATAACTGATTCCTGGTACGAGGCTTGGTATTCATCTTGCACATGCGCGTCAACGCCGTGACCGTAGCGCAGGTTGAGTGACTTCGCTTTGATTTTGGGCAGGCTGTCAGCGATGTATTGTTGCGTCTCCGCGTCGATTACTCGCAAAATGATTTGATTGTTGACGTTGGCGAGTACCTGGCGCGCCTTGTTCTCATCACCGAGCCGCGCAGGAAAGTCCGCGAAGGTCTGCGTTGCAATCGTCACTCGAAACAGCGCTCCGCCCCCTTTGTTCATCAACTGAATGGTGGGTTGATTGATGACCTCTGCGGCTTCGTCGATGAAAAGATTAACTGGTTTGTTTGAGTTGATGCCGTAGTTATAGCGATCACCGGCCACGGCGGTCAGGTCGGCCAGCATGATTGAACCGATGGCACTGCCGACCGTGCCATCCGCCAAGCTGTCGAGGCCGAGATAAAGCACTTGGTTGTTATTGATGATCTTCGCCATGTCGGTCGCGTGTTTCTGATCGCCAATTTTTGCTTCGGGCGACAAAAGCTCGGACAGCGGATCGGAGGTCAGCATGGACAGAATCGGAATGAGCGATGCAACCATCTTTTGGAAGTGGTCACGATTGTGCTCGAAGGTGGAAATCAGGCCATCCAAGTCTGATGACTGTGCTTCATGGATGACGATCTGCTTGTAGAATTCGATATAGGCTTCCAGTATCCGGTCACGATTTTTTTTCACAAACCCGCTGGAGCGCGATTCCCAATCCGCCACCTTGTCAATAAAATGATGACGCAATGTGTTCAGCAGCAGGTTGTCCGCACCACCTTCTATGTAACGCTTCAAGTGCACCAGATTGGGACTTTCACCGGTTGCTACCAGCCCATTCACAATGTCGTTCAGCACTTTCCAGCCAAACGCCGCAAACGGATCTGCACCCGTTTCCGATGGAATCAGGACAGCAACCCGGCTGGCAAGTTCAGTTCGGCGATTCCAGTTGCGCATCGGGTCGATGGGCGTGGACTTCTCCGGGTGGGCGGGATGGAAATACACGAAACGCTCCGGGCATCCCATTGCCGCACATATCTTCCTGGCATTTTCCGCCAAGGCATGATCCCCTTTCGGGTCGATGATGATGACAGTTTCGCCACGCATGATCGCCTGACCAATCAGTAGCTCCATCATTCTGGTTTTACCCACCCGCGTCGTTCCGACCAGCAAGGTATGTCCGACCAGATTAGCTACCTCCATAAACCGATCAGTCTCTTTATCCAGCCCGTGTATCCAGTATTCACCGTTCAAGTGATGCTCGTTGGTGATCTTGCCAATAGTCTGAGCAACGCCTTGGGCAAGCATCGCGTGCATCTTTTGTGCTTCGACATCCGTCCAGTCAAAACCCGTGCCAAGCCACACTGATGATTTCTTGGTCGCCAACGCTGTCTTTTCCATCAACTCAGGAATGGTGATGAACTCCATGCCGTAATTTCCCATGCGAGTCTTATCAACATAGCGATGCCAAGCCTGCGTCCCACGATACACAGCCATCGCCGTGCATACAGACATGGCAATGGCACTGAATTTTGACGGGAGTGGCACCGGCATGTATTTCCCGATAACCAGGGTTGCTGTTGCTGCCAGCCCCCAGGATGCGGCCATCTTTGCTTCTATGTTGGGTCGCCACGGTGATTCCCACTCGTAAAAGGCTTTCATTGATTACGCTCTCGCTTTGAGCGTTAACATGGCTGCCGACATATACATCCCCATTGTCACTTCGAGGAATTCGTGACCGCTACCGAACATCACCAGGAGAAGCCCCATTGGAATAGCAAGCAGAGACAGGGCCGATAAAAGTCGCTTGTTGATTTGCCATGAACCCTCCTCGGCTGCAAACAACCAGACCGCCGATAGCCATACCACAGGAATCGCAAACGCCATTTCGATGTTGTACTCAACGTAGATTGCAAGGGTGCAGATTGAAAACGACAGGATGCTCAAGGTGAGGCATAGCCCAGTCGCTTCCGGCATATCCGTCCATTTACCGCGAAAAGTGTTGTAGCGGAATGACTGCACTGCCAAGGTGCCCACCAATGTTTTGAATTCGTTCATTTGCATTCTTTGACAAGGTGATTGAGAAGTCCGATTGCTTTACTTATGAAGGCCACCTCTCTGCGGATGTCTCTTAGCGCCTGCTCAACCTCCCGCACCATGTCTTCCTCCCACGGCTGGGTCAATTTGAATAGCACCGCCAAGTTATAGCCGTAATCACTTTTTTGTTTCCTGATAAGCTTTTTGGTCATGCGGCGGGTTTTTGCTGCTTTTGAGCCATACCATTGGATTTCATACCAGTTCGCCGTCAGGCTGTTATCCCGCATTCTGGCCTGAGCAAACAAGACGCTCTTTTGCGCCCAATCTCTGCTTTTGTTTCCAGCCATGACAAAAGTAAAGTGCTGCCTGCACATCTCTGTTGCTTGCGCTTCGAGTATACTGAGTCGCCCGTACAGAAGCTCGATTGCGGGTGTAACGCTGGTTATTTCGGTAAATGCAGTCAAATCCGCCCTCGCTGTAAATGAAAAACACCGTTAATTTGCCCAGCGCGGAATCTATCGATTCAGCGCAACTTTACATCTACGCGGACAGACTGAATTCGCGCGGTAAAACACATCCTGCAAAACCATCTAAATACATGCAATCGGAACGGTTGGCAGACAAAAACGGAACATTTGGCTTCAATATAATCATATAGTTACAGGAGGAACGTTTGGCAACAGTCGGGTGAAATATTTGACGTGCGATTCGGCGAGCGGAATGTTTGGCAACGATGCTTTTCACTTTACCCGACATACCCGGCCACTACATCGGCATCCCTTATCCGGGTAAAAGTTACTGTTTCGTCTGCCTCGTTAATCTCAAACGAGTGACCGGGGATAGGGGTGCCTGTTAAATCGCGTAGGGTTTGTTTGAGTTTTCTGAGTGGCGACGTTGCGCCAGTCATTTGATGCAGCTGGGCAAAGGATAATGTTACTGGCGAGAACAATTCTTCTTTGTGGCACATGGCGACCATGTAGATCGCCCTGCGTATTGGTGAGAGGCGCAAGAAGTCTGGATGGTAGTAGTCAAAAATGTCATTTTGGATAAGGTAAAAAATGCGGTACGTTATCTTGAGCGTAACCGTTTTTATTTTCCCGTTTGCATCGCGCCCCAATCGATATTTCGGAATGTAACTGAATGAGGTGCTGTAATTCTGTCCAAAAGGAATGGTGTTGGTGGTAATTTTGCTACCAGCAAGGCGGTCAAGCGCTTGAATCAATCTGTCGTCTCGATCACCCCCCATGCTGCGCCCTGAGAATTCAAGAAAATCCTCCACTTCAAACTGAAACACACGGTAGATGTCATTGTCTCTGTCTTCGATCGGAGCGTTGCCGATCCACGATTCACAATACAGCAGAATGTCGAGATCACGCAGGGTGGGAAGCCCGGTGGGGCTTGGGAAAATCTCAAGAAACTTGCCCTTGTACTCTATTCGTCGGGCATTCATATCGCCTGGGGTTAAAGCGAAAGTGGTGCGGTATGGCAGGTTTGCAATAAGTTCCTTCCGCTTTTCCCGATACACTGCTTTCGCGTCTTCCGTCATATCCTCATCCGTGCAGAACAAATCCACGTCCCTGAGAAATGACTCGATGCAGATGTCCAAAAAAATGAGATGTTTGAATGCCCCGCTATTTACCTTGATAATTCTGTGATCTTCCATGAATTTCCATGGTGGTTGATTAGATGTGCTACAAAGTCTAGTTTTGTTTGCAAGAAAAATCTGCGAACTACTCGTCTAATTTGCAGGTTATATTTTAGATGTTTGACAATTCCTGGACGTGCCACAGAACGTGTAGGGGGTTTTCGCGGTGCTTGCTGAATTTATGGATGTGCCACAGACGTGCTGAGATTTTTGAGCGGTGCGACTGAAATTCCCAGACATGCTGGAGACGTACTACAGAGCGTGAAGGTTTTTTGCGTTACTTCGTTGAATTCCTAGACGCGCGGCATATTTCAACTAAATTTGCCAGTCATTACGATGCCAAACACGCTGTAATTACCGATCTAAATGCAAACCTCCATCCGGAATGTCGCAGTGCGAACGACTGCTGTTGAACGTATAGCGGTCGAATTGCACGGTGGTTGTCATCCATCCGGTTTCGAGACAAAGCGTTCTGTGACAAATCGGCTAGATTAGCGCGAAATGAGAGCGTCCGTTCACAGTAGTGGTATCCATACCTGCTCTCCTAAAAACTCAGCACTTGGTCCAATCCTGCATTCTATAGATACCGGAAGCATTTCTAATGCTTATGCTGATGATGTGCATCCGGAAAATGTCGATGAGCATGTGTCAGTGGTTCATGATGATGCAAATGGCGATGTTGGCTACCCGGTGTTGTTTGGAAATCGTGCTCATGCTGGTGATGTTCGTCGTGAGCATGATCATGGTCATGCATCAACTCCGCATGTATATGCCGGTGTTCATGGTGCTCGGTCAGATGCAGCCAAGTACCTAGCGCCATAAGTGCCCCGGCCAACAGCAGTGATGACGTGACCGGCTCACCCATCAGCACAGCAAGCAAAGCACCGAAGAACGGCGCAATTGAAAAATAGGCACCCGTGCGAGCCGTGCCAAGATGGCGCAGTCCCACTACGAACAGTGTCAAACTTACGCCATAAGCCAGCAAGCCAACCAGCATTGCGCCTGCCAGTTGCGGGAGTGCCGGTATTGAAGCACCCAACCATAAGGCCAACGTCAGGTTGACCCCTCCCGACACCAAACCTTTTACCGAAGCGATCCATGTAGCATCGGTGAGCGATACTTTACGGGTCAGGTTGTTGTCTATTCCCCATGCCAGGCATGCGCCCAGAATTGCCAACATCGGCCATAACCCGGCTGAATGTGCGTCTCCTGACCAGCTTAACACCACCGCACCAGCCACAATAGCAAGCATGCCTAACGCGATGCGCCTATCAAAGTTTTCTCTGAAAACGAACCATGCCAGTAGCGCGGTAAATACACTTTCAGCATTCAGCAAGAGAGAGGCGGCAGATGCTTGCATGCCGGACAGGCCGATCATCAGCAGCACAGGCCCGACGATACCGCCCGCCAGAATTGCTCCGGCAAACCAGGCTATTTCCCTGCGTGGAAGCTGTACGGCAGGCGCGTGGCTCAGACGACGATACAGTAGCAGACCAATACCTGAACCCGAATAGAGCAATCCCGCCAACAGCCACGGATCGACAGACTCAAGCAGCCACTTCGCTAAAGGTGTTCCCGTGCCAAATAACAAAGCTGCCCCTATTGCTGCGGGTATGCCCGGTTGGCAAACTGCTTCTTTCCAGTTCATCTTTTCCGCTTTCAAACAATGTAACGTTTAGCACATGGGTTGGCGAAGATAATTATGTTCAATCAGACATATAGCGGGCTCATGAGTAAGAATTGATGCCTGAAATTCCATACAGTTTCGCTGCCTTGATAACCAGCCTCTTGGTTGCCGTGATTCGGATGCCGTACCAAATATTCATCTCGTATGGCCAGATTTTATGTGGTCGCGTTCAATACCGCCTTTAATACGGAGCAAGCGCATGCCATTAAATATCACAATCAGGCTGGCACCCATATCTGCAAAAACCGCCATCCAGAGCGTAGCTTTTCCCGCGAGTGCCAAGGCAAAGAACACGACCTTGATGCCGATGGCCAGCGTGATGTTCTGCCGTAAGACACGGGAAGTATCACGGCTCAGCACGATAAACCTGGCCAGTTTGCGCAAATCATCATCCATCAAGGCTACGTCGGCGGTCTCAATGGCGGTATCGGTTCCGGCGCTACCCATGGCAAAACCGATGGATGCCCTGGCCAGCGCCGGCGCATCATTGATACCATCGCCCACCATGCCAACCTTGCCGTAACGGATGATCAAATCATCAATGGCCGCCAGCTTATCCTCGGGCAGCAGATTTCCACGCGCATCATCAATCCCCACTTTAGCGGCAATCACAATAGCTGTCGTTTGGTTGTCGCCGGTCAGCATCACCGAAGCCACACCGAGCGCATGAAGCTGTTTGATGGCCTCGACACTATGACCGCGCAACGTATCGGCAACGCCGATGATGCACAGTGGCGCATTTCCGGTGGTCAACACCACGGCTGTCTTGCCTTCCTCTTCCAGTCGCCTTAGCACCTCTTCGATATGCGGCCCGCAAATACCCAGCTCTTCCACCTGGCGATGGTTGCCGACATAATAGAGCTGGTCTGCAATTACCGCTTTCGCGCCGCGACCAGTAAGGGATTCGAATGAAGCAACCGGCAGCAGCAAACGCGGACTCCCATCGGCAGAAGTCTGCCAGGCCGACACGATTGCGGCCGCGACTGGATGCCCGGAATGTGCATCCACACTGGCAGCGAGTTGGAGCAAAACGTCCACAGCTTGATCAACGAGCGGAATCACATCGGTCACGACAGGCCTGCCGTGGGTGAGCGTGCCGGTCTTGTCCAGTGCCACGATTTTGATCAGGCGGCCATTCTCCAGATGCAGGCCGCCCTTAACCAGAATACCCTGTCTTGCGGCTGCGGCCAAACCGCTCACCACAGTGACCGGGGTGGAGATTACCAACGCGCACGGGCAGGCGATCACCAGCATGACCAGCGCCTTGTAAAACCAGGGTTCAAACGCCGCGCCGAACAACAGCGGCGGCACGACTGCCACCAGAACCGCAAAAGCCACAACAGCAGGCGTGTAGTAACGCGCAAATTGATCAACGAAGCGTTGTGTCGGCGCGCGCTGACCCTGCGCCTCCTGAACCGAGCGGATAATGCGGTCAAGCGTGGTGTGCCCCTTGGTTGCCGTCACGCGGAATTCCAGCACCCCGCGCTCGTTCAGCGTACCAGCAAAAACCGGGTCGCCCGCAGTCTTCGCCACAGGAATACTTTCCCCGGTAATCGGTGCCTGATTCACCGAACTGCCGCCCGCCGTGACCACCCCGTCCAGCGGAATACGCTCACCCGGCCTGACTCGGACGATTTGCTCCACCTGCACATCAGCCGCCCCTTTCTCGACCCATTCGCCACCGTCGAGGCGCACCATGGCCGTTTCGGGCGTCATCGCCATGAGACCGCGAATCGCATGCTTGGCACGTTCCAGTGAAAGCGTTTCGATCAACTCGGACAACGCAAACAGAAAGATTACCACCGCCGCTTCCGGCCACTGCCCGATGGCAATCGCGCCTATCGTGGCAATGCTCATCAGGAAGTTCATGTTGAGCGTGAAGTTTTTGAGGGCGATCCAGCCTTTTTTCAGGGTGCCAAGACCGCCGGTCACAATGGACAACAAGGCCAGAGCGATCACAGCCAATGACTGCTCGTCAGCACCGCTCCATACGATGATTTCCGAGGTGATGGCGGTAATACCGGACACTGTCATGAAAATCCAAGTCCGGCGAGATACGACGTGCGTAGCGGCTTCAGATTTTGAACCGGTATCCGCCTCCGTTACAGGAACCGCATTCATGCCTATTTCACGCAAGGCATCAAGGATAGTTTGCTCATCGGCCAGCGTGTGTTCAACGCCAAGGCGACGATCCATGAGATTGAAGGTGAGTTCGCTTATGCCCGTCACAGCCCCGAGACGCTTGCGGATCAACGCCTCCTCAGTTGGACAGTCCATGTTACGAATATTGAACATTGAGTGTTTCATGATCTACCTTGGCTTCACTAGGTTTCTGTGGCTTGAAAAATTCTGAGTTTCTTTAGAACTCGTACTCAATCTGCATCCTGAAGGTGTGATTGGGCGCTGTCTTGCTTGTCACTGATAGGTCAAATTGGTGCCGTATGGCACACCACTTTTATCGGTCTTTTCAAATGCGCGTTCAAAAAGCAAATTGCCATTCATCTGGAGCTTGCCGGGGTCTGTCTGAAGCAATGACCCCAGCCTGAGCTCCCACGGCGCATCGCCTCTTAACGGGGCTTCCGTTTCGATGACAAAGCCAAGATCAAGCGGATATTACCAGTCTCGGTGAGCTGGAACTTGTTCTCCCATTCAGCCAGCGTGACCTCTGTGTTTCCGCTACGAACCTGTTTTAAATATATCTCTGTGAACCAATATTCCTTTGCGCCGAAACCTAATCCGATGCTGGCAACTTTTGCGGGATTTCCGGCTTGTGACGAGGCTGTGCCGTACTTGATATCAATTTCCCGCTCACCATATTCGACTGCGGGGTATAGACATAATCCGCAGCACCGGCAAAAGCATCCTGCGCTCCAACAATTCCGCATAGCAGGATGCCCAGAGAAAATAAATTAGCAAACGAAAACGCGAAAGAATTTTTCACGATGATTATTTTCGTACCGTGGTTGGCTGCGAACGAGCAGCCCATTTCATACCGATGAAAATGACAATCAGTGCAGTAAGGTAAAAAATGATCTGCATTCCTGCCGGACGTGAGTCATAGCCAATCAGACTGTGCAGTAATATGCCGGTTAGTCCACTTTCCGGCAGTAGCGCAGACGTGTCCCATAGCGGCGAGGCGAGGCTGGGCAACAAATCGGCTTGAATCAGGAAATGCGCAGCCTGCGAGGCCATGCCTGCTGCTAATAGCAACACCAATATGCCAGTAGCAGCAAAGAACCAGCGCATCGGCACGCGCAGCAGCCCGGCAAATATTGTGTAACCAACCACAATACCGAGCAGCATGCCAACCATGCCGCCGAGCAGCATTGAAGACTGTCCGCCCTCACCAGATGTTGCGATGCCATAAAGAAACAGCACAGTTTCTGAACCTTCTCTGAGTACAGCCAGCCCGACGATAACAAATAGCACCGAACACTCGCTGTTTCCGTCACGAATGGCACTACCCACTAAACGAGCGTTGGCCGCCAGCGCAGCACCGTGAGACGCCATCCAAATGTTGTGCCATGCCAGCATCAGCACCGCGATGCCGAGTACGATGGTGTTGAAAATTTCTTGACCGATGCCGCTGGCCAGCGATCCGATCACGTCGGTTGAAGCGGCGACCAATCCCGAACCCACTAATCCAGCCACCAGTCCAGCGGCCAACCAGCGTTTGCTGCCGTGAATGCTGCGCGTCGCGGCAGTGAGAATCCCGATGATGATGGAAGCTTCCAATACTTCCCGGAAAACAATGATGGCAGTTGCGAACATGATATTTTCCTATTTTGCGACGATTGAACCTTGGGCGGTTGCTGCGTGAAATTCGCCGGTGAAGGCGTAGCGTCCGGGCGTAAGTGGGCCGATGTAAATCGTCGCGGCGCCGCGTCCGGCAATCACTTTTTCCCGGTTTAGATCGTGGCTGTCGAATTCCTCGGGGGTGGCATCCTGATTCTCAACCAAGAGCTTGATTTTCTTGCCTGACGGGATGGTTAACTCAGACGGCTGGAAGCTGTGATCCTTGATGATCAGCGTATAGTCGGCATCGGCTGCATAGGCAGCGAATGGTAGTAGCAGGAAAATAAGTGAAAGACGTTTCATGGCGAACCCCGTAGTTAACTGGCCATGAATGATAATCATTCTTATTTGCAATTACAAGTATTTCCTGACATGATGACTCAGAAATCTAAAAGGTCTTGATATGCACCAACCTGATCACCTAAAAACTGTCGGTCTAAAATCCACCTTGCCACGGCTCAAGGTGTTGAGCCTGTTCGAAGCTAGCAAGCAACGCCATCTGAGCGCGGAGGAGGTATACAAGCTGCTGCTCGCCAGCGGTGACGATGTCGGCCTAGCGACCATTTATCGCGTGCTCACCCAGTTCGAGCAGGCTGGTCTGCTGATGCGGCACCATTTCGAGGGCGGCAAATCGGTGTTCGAACTTAATCAGGGCGAACACCATGATCACATCGTGTGTATGCAATGCGGCCATGTCGAAGAGTTTTACGACGCAACTATTGAGGCACGCCAGAAAAAAGCCGCCACCGATCGCGGATTTACCATTCACGACCACTCTCTCTATATCTACGCAGACTGTAACAAGCCAAAATGCCCCAATAAAATACAAAGCTGAAAATTCCCTCGTCAAATGTTTCATTGCCTGAATCTCCCTGCCCTACGGGTTTGAAAAAACTGCAAAGTTCTTTATTTCCAGTTGTCAAGCATCATTTTTGAGCTGGCTGATGCCGACCTATCCAGCACCAGCGCTGGACACAGGCGCATTCCTAAAGACTACGGCAGGGCGGCCAATACTCGTTCCAACCGCTGACGCACCTCAATCGCCAGCAGGCTAATCTCAGGTTTGTTTACCAAATCCAGTACGGCAGCTGGATCCATGAATTCCACATGCACCGAGCCTTCCTCATCCTGGCGCACGACCACGTTACAGGGGAGCAGTAGACCGATAGACGGCTCAGCCTGCAATGCACGATGAGCCAGCGGGGGATTGCAAGCACCGAGAATGCGGTAAGGTGGCATCTCAGCATCGAGTTTCTTTTTCATCGTGGCAGCCACATCGATATCGGTCAACACACCAAAACCCTCGGACTGCAAAGCACGTACCACTTGTTCCAAAGCACTGTCAAAATCTAGTACAGCTTTCTTGCCAAATCCATAACGAATTTCCATGTTGTTCTCCTTGAATTGCATTTATAACCAAGCCATGCCGCACAAACGCCCTAGCGGCCAGAAACTTCCTGCTAAATCCCCTTCATATCATCCCGCCTTTTCAGATACTCATCACGACCGATTTCGCCTCGGGCATACCGCTCATCCAGCATCTCTAGCGCTTTGGCGGGTTCACTACCGCCCCCATTCTGACCAGCAAGATATTTGACCACCGCCAAAACCAGAAAAATCAGCAGCAGCCAGAACAACGCCATGCCCAGCCATCCACAGCCCATCCCGTATTCCCACATCATAATTTCCTCCTTTTTGCGTTAATTACGTACACACCTGCTTCGTTCGTAAGGTGGCAAGCGCAATGTATAAACACAAGAATTCCGGCTAATTGGCGTATTACGTTCAAGTTTTGGATTGCCAACCAGCTATCGGAACTGCCTGGATGATGTCGCTGATGTAAATCCAGCCAGCCTCGGCTTGGCCGGTGCGGGCGGCGTGCCCGATGATGGCCACCAGCTCGTCCACCTGGCGATCCTCGCAAACCAGTTCCAGCTTCGATTCGTTGATAACTGTCTCGGCCAATTCGATGGAATAGTGTTGTTCCTTGGCGTCCACCGCCTTCAGCAGGCTTTGCACCGCTCCCCCAAATCAAACGGCACGAAACTTCTTGCCCTTCTGCGGATTTGGCAATCGTCTCGATGGAATAAACCACATGATCCGTATCGAGTCCGGAAAAAATCCGATCCCAGTGCTTCGGATTGGCGAAATAATAGCATTTGCCCAGAGCCGCCAAATTGGTCTGGCGCTCGACAACAAAACCATGGGCCTCATAACGGCGGTCCGCCGCTCACGAGAACATGATTGAGGCCAAGCGGAATACAGCATCCCAGATTCAAGGTCGTGACCGTAAGTTCGTATGCACTCGCCAGACTCGACATGGCAAACATCAGCGCGGCAATGCCGCCTTGGATGATTGGCGCATTAATTTCTTCCCCCTCGTTGCTGGTGGGAAACCGTTATTCCTTGTACGCCAGTAAACGTAACGCATTAATCACAACCACTATGGTCGAGCCCTCGTGTATCAACACCGCCACGCCGATCCCGGCCCAGCCAAACAGGGTGGCAGGAATCAGCAATGCTACCACTCCCAGCGACACCCATAGGTTCTGTCGAATGATGCGCCTTGATGCGCGGCTTAGGGCCACGGCAAAGGGCAGCTTGCTCAGGTCGTCGGCCATCAGCGCCACGTCTGCGGTTTCCAGCGCCACATCGGTGCCAGCGCCACCCATGGCGATGCCGACCGTGGCGCGCGCCATGGCCGGGGCATCGTTAACGCCATCGCCGACCATGGCCACCTGGCCGTAGCGCTGCCCAAGTTCCTCCATGGCCTTGACCTTGTCTTCCGGCAACAATCCCGCTTTCACTTCGTCCAGGCCGACCGCGTTGGCGATGGCGCGGCCCACGCGCTCGTTGTCCCCGGTGAGCATGATGGTTTTGCGGATGCCGAGCTGATGCAGGCGCTCCAGCACCTCGCGCACATCCTCTCGCGGCGTGTCGGCCAAGGCCACGACGCCCAGGAACTGCCCGTCGGCCTGGATCAGCATGATAGTTTTGCCTTCCGTCTGGAGGCGCTCTACCTGTTGTTGAATTCCTTCGGGGATAGCTGCGCCGTCAAACAACTTGGCGTTACCAATGACCACCTTTTGCCCATCGAATTCGGCTCGAACTCCTTTTCCGGTAACGGATTCAACCTCCCCGGCCTCACCCCAGATTAAACCGCGCCCCTTCGCCTCCGCCACAACTGCCTGCGCCAGGGGATGGGCGCTGCGGCTTTCCACGGCGGCAGCAATGGTCAGCAGGCTTTCCTCGTTTCCGCTGACGGCGACGACATCGGTCACCCTGGGTTTGCCGATGGTCAAGGTGCCAGTCTTGTCGAAGGCGATGGCCGTGAGCACGCCCAGGTTTTCCAGATGCGCGCCGCCCTTGATCAGCACGCCGCCGCGCGCGGCGCGCGCGATGCCGGACAGCACCGCCGACGGGGTGGCGATGGCCAGCGCGCAGGGCGAGGCCGCCACCAGCACCGCCATGGCGCGGTAAAAGGATTCAGCAAAGGGGAAACCGAACAGCGGCGGAAGCACGATGAGCAACCCGGCCCCTACCAGCACGGCCGGCACAAAAATCCGCTCGAAGCGGTCAGTGAATCTCTGGGTGGGGGATTTTTGTGTCTGCGCCTCGGCCACCAGCTCCACCATGCGCGCCAGTGTGCTCTCCCGCGCCAGCTTGGCGACCTCGACGACCAGCGCGCCCTCGCCGTTGACCGTAGCGGCGAATACCTTGTCACCCGGCTGCTTGTCCACCGGCATGGATTCGCCGGTGACCGGAGACTGGTCCACCGCCGAGTTGCCGGACGCCACCTGGCCATCGGCCGGGATGCGCTGGCCGGGCTTGACGATTACCCGGTCGCCGCGCTGCAATTCTTCGACCCGCACCTCGATCTCCACGCCATCCCGCTGCACGATGGCGGTCTTGGGCGCCAGTTCCGCCAGCGCCTCGATGGCCTTGCGAGCACGGTCCATGGCCATGTGTTCCAGCGCATGACCCAGGCTGAACAGGAACAGCAACAACGCACCTTCTACCCAGGCACCGAGCGCCGCCGCCCCGACCGCAGCGACGATCATCAGGGTGTCGATGTCGAAGCGGCGGCTGCGTAGGCTCTGCCAGGCGTCGCGCAGGGTATAGAAACCGCCCGTCGCGTAGGCGCCCAACAAAAGGCCGAGCGATAGATTGCGCGGTGCGCCGGCGAGACCCGCCAGCCAGCCGGCCAGCAACAGCAAGCCGGCCACGCCGCTGAAAATCAGCTCGCGATGCTCGGCGAACCAACCGGCCTCATGGCCTTTCTCCAGCACGGCATAACCGAGCGCCTGGATGCGCTGGACGATCGCCGGACGCGCAATTTTCTCGCTGTCGTACTCCAGGCGCAGGCGTTCGGCGGCGTAGCTCACCGAAGCCTCCAACACGCCGTCCATGCGTTGCAGGGCATGCTCGATCACGACGGCGCAAGTGGGGCAGTCCATGCCGTCGATGCGCAGGCTCTCGTGACGATAGTGGTTGCCGAGCTTGACCCCGGCCGCTTGAGCCAGCTCGCGCACCCGGCTCACGCTGAACCGCTGCGGGTCGTAGTGCAGGCAAAGGCGGGCGCTGCCGTCTTCGCGGACCAGGTGTACCTTTTCCAAGCCCTCGGCCTGCAGCAATCTAGTCAGCCGCCCTACGCAAGCGTCGCGCTCATCGGCGACATCCGGCAAGACCAGGGACAAGTCCAGTTTAAGTTTTTCGGCCATGATGCTGCTCCTCAAGAATCAAATGACTACAGCGGGGTATGTGCTGCGTTACTGTTGGGGTTTGCCGCACTGGGCGCAAAATTTAGTGCCCGCCGACAGTTCCGCGCCGCAGCCGGAACATTTGGCGGGCGACAGGGAGGTGCCGCATTTCTGGCAGAAGCGCGCATCGCTCGCATTGGCGCTGCCGCACTTGGGGCAGGGATTGCCGGCATTGCCGCCGCCTTGACCCGTGCCCTGCGGATAACCTGGATTACCACCGTAGCCGCCATGTTTTGAACCGCCGTGATGACCGCCTTGATAGCCGCCGGAGTGGCCTCCGAATCTACCGCCCATCAAATTACCCAATATCCGATCAAACAATCCCATGATTTACTCCTTTCCAAAAAACGTGGTCTCACGCAAAAAATTGCACCTTGTGCATTCCTACAACCAGCGGATGGCTGCCGCGCTTACGATATCGGTCACATAAATCCACCCCGCCTCGGCTTGACCGGTGCGGGCGGCACGCCCGATGATGCCCACCAGTTCGTCCACCTGATGGTCTTCGCAAATAAGTTCCAGCTTCGATTCGTTGATGACCGCCTCGGCTAATTCGATCGAATAATGTTGCTCCTTGGAATCCATCGCCTTGAGCAGGATTTTTACCGGGACGACGGCAAGATTGCGGCAGCCGGGCGTTCCGTCCGTGTTGCACAGCCCTGACTCCTTCACGGCGCGAATCACGTCGGCGATGCGGTGGTTGTGGATATAAGCCTTGATTTCTTTCATGCGGATTCTCCTGTTTGGTGATTGCGTGCGGCCCGGTCAGGCCGCACGCTGGTTTACTTCGCTTGTTTGCGTTCGCGGCGTGTCTCTACCCATTCGTACATCAGCGGCAACAGCAGCAAGGTCAACGCGGTGGAAGTGAACAAACCACCCACCACTACCGTCGCCAATGGCCGCTGTGTTTCCGCCCCGACGCCGCTGGAAAGCAGCATCGGCACCAGGCCGAAGATGGCGATAGAGGCCGTCATCAGTACCGGTCGCAACCGCAGCGCAGTACCTTGCTTTACCGCCTCCCTTATCGAGAGACCTTGCTGAAGCTGATCATTGAGAAACGACACCAGCACAATGCCGTTCAGCATCGCCACCCCGAACACCGCAATGAAGCCAATCGCCGATGGCACGGAAAGATACTGTCCAGTGATGAACAAACCGATCACGCCGCCGATGGTGGCGAAAGGTACGTTCGCAATAATGAGCGTCGCATAGGTGAGCGAGTTGAACGCCGTATACAGCAGAATGAAGATCAGCCCGATGGTGAGCGGCACGATCAGCGCCAGTTTGGCCATGGCGCGCTGCTGGTTCTCGAACGCGCCGCCCCACTCGATCCAGTAGCCGGCTGGAATCTTCACTTCGCTCTTGATTTTGGCTGCTGCCTCCTTCACGAAGCTGTCCACGTCGCGTCCTTTCACATCCATCTGGATCACGGCGTAGCGTTGCAACTGCTCGCGCCGCACGAAGGAATAGCCTTCGTCCAACTCCACCGTGGCGACTCTGGAGAGCGGCACCAGTGCACCGCTCTGGGTGCGGATCGGGATGTTGTTGATGGCTTCCACGCTGTTGCGGAAATCGGGTGCTAGCCACACCTGGATGTCGAAGCGCTTGACCCCGTCGATCAACGTGCTCACCGCCTTGCCGCCGATACCGGCCTGTACCACCTCAAGGATTTCATCGGCGTTAATCCCATAGCGTGCCGCCTCATCCCGGTTCACCTTGACCACCATCTGCGGCTTGCCTTTGTTCGCTTCCAGCGACAAGTCCGCGACGCCCGGTACTTTCTCCAGGGAGGACTTAAGCTCACCGGACAGGCGGTCAAGGGTGGTGAGGTCTTCGCCGTAGAGTTTTAGCGCGAGCGTGGCGCGTACCCCGGAAATCAACTCCTCGACGCGCATCTGGATCGGCTGGGTGGCCGAAATAACCGAGGTCGGCACGACCTGTTCCAGCTTGTCCTGCATCTCTCTGGAGAGATCGGGGAAGGAAATGGCTTTGGGCCACTGCTCACGCGGTTTTAGATTCACCAGGATTTCCATGTAGTTCACGTCAGCGGTTTCGCCCTTTTCCGCGCGCCCGATCATGGCCATGGCCGATGTGGTTTGGGGGAAGGTTTTCAGCGCGGCTTCAATGCGCTTTGAGATGCGGATGGATTCGTCGAGCGAAGTGGAAGGGATGCTGGTCACCCGGAACATGATGCCGCCCTCCTGCAAGGTGGGCATGAATTCCTTGCCGAGGAAAGGAATCAACGCGACGGACGCCACCAGCAGCACCAGCGCACCGGAGAACACTTTTTTCTTGTTCTCCAGCGCCCAGTCAAGTAACGGTAGATAGAGTTTTTTCGCCCACTTGACGATGAAGGTGTCTTTCTCCTCCTTGGGTTTCAGGATCAGCGCCGACATGACCGGCACCAGCGTCATGGTCAGTACCAGCGAACCCGCCATGGCAAAGGTGATGGTGAGCGCCATCGGCTTGAACAGTTTGCCTTCCAGCCCGGTGAGAGAAAACAGCGGCAGGAACACCACGATGATGATCAGAATCGCGAACGCGGTCGGATTGATCACTTCCCGCGCCGCTTCCAGGATCACGTGCGTCTTGTTCACCGTCTTGCCGACCTGGTGTGAGAGCAGGCGAAAGCCGTTCTCTACCATCACCACGGCGCCATCCACCATCATGCCGATGCCCACCGCCAAGCCCGCCAATGACATCAGGTTGGCCGACAAGCCCCACTGCTGCATCAGAATGAAGCTGATCAACATGGCGAGCGGCAGGGCGATGATGACCACCAGCGCGGAACGGATCTCTCCCAGGAACAGGAACAGGATGATGACCACCAGGACGGAGCCCTCGATCAGGGCATTTTCCGCAGTCTTGACTGCCTTCTCTACCAGCTCGATGCGGTCGTAGACCGTATTCAGGGTAACGCCCGCCGGGAGCGCCTGCTGCACGGTTTTGAGCTTCTCCTTTACAGCATCCACCACGTTCTTGGCATTTTCTCCGATGCGCTGCAACGCCATGCCCAGCACGACTTCCTTGCCGTCCTTGGTCACCGCGCCGGAGCGCAGGGACGGCGCCTCTTTGACTTCAGCCACGTCGTGCACATAGACCGGCGTCCCCTCACGGGTGGCCAACACCACGTTGCCGATATCCCGCACGTTGCTGACCAGCCCGAGGCCACGCACCAGATACTGTTCCTGACCGATATCGAGATATTGCCCGCCGACCTGACGGTTGTTGGCGGCAAGGGTCTCCATCACAGTCTTGAAGCTGAGGCCATATTTGATCAGCTTTTGCGGATTGATCAGCACCTGATATTGCTTTTCCTGTCCGCCCCAGGAGCTCACATCGTCCACACCCGGCGCAGTGCGCAGCACCAGGCGAACGTTCCAGTCCTGCAGGGTGCGCAGGTCCATTTCAGACAGCTTCTTGTCGGCGGTTTCGATGGTGTACCAGAACACTTGTCCCAGACCCGAAGTATTCGGGCCCAAGCCAGGCTCGCCATAACCCTGAGGAATGCGGTCTTTGGCCTCGATCAGCTTCTCGCCCACCAGCCGGCGGGCGAAGTAGATGTCGATGCTATCCTTGAAATAGACGCTCACGTAGGATAAGCCGAACAGCGATACCGAGCGGATTTCCTCCACGCCGGCGAGCCCCGCCATGGCGGATTCCACCGGGGAGGTCAGCAGTTTTTCCACATCCTCGGCGGCCAGACCCGGGGACTCCGTATAGATATTCACTTGCACCGGCGTCACGTCGGGGAAGGCATCCACCGGCACTTCCTGCCAGGCTTTCACGCCCAGCAACACCACCAGCAGGAACGCCACCAGCACCAGCACCTTGTGGCGTAAGGAGAGATCAACGATATAATTTAACATGGTAGCCCCTTATTCCGCGCCGATTTGCGATTTGAGCAAGCGTGCCTTGAGTGCGTAGGCGCCGCTCACCACCACGCTCTCGCCGGCTGCCACGCCGGATTTGAGTACGGTATATCCTTGGGCTCGTTCACCCACTTCCACAGCGCGGGGTTCAAACCCGCCATTTTCAGCGACGAAAACGGTCGGTATCCCTTGCAGTAGCAACACTGCGTCAACAGGCACGATAAACACCTTGTCACCCGCCCCTTCGGTGTTTATCGCGACACTGGCAAACATTTCAGGTTTCAGTCTGCCGTCAAGATTCGGCACTTCCACACGCGCCTTGACCGTGCGAGTTTCCTTGTCCATCGTGCTGCTGATGTAGGTGAGCCGCCCTGTGAAGATTTCATCCGGGTAGGCGGAAATGGTGACCGTGGCCTGTGCGCCTACCTTGACCTTGCCAAGGTCTTTCTCGAACAGATCGCTTTCTATCCACAGGGTGGACAGATCGGCCACGGTGAAGAGTGACTTATCCGGCGTGGCGAGCTCCCCCAGCACCGCTTTTTTCTCAATAATTGTGCCGGCAAACGGGGCACTCAGCGGAAACACCGAGCCGGAGTGCCCCAGGTCGACACCCATCATGCTCAGCTTGTCACTGGCAGCTCGCAGCGCGGCACGGGCCTTTTCGTGTTCGGCGCGGGCGCGCAGGTAGTCCTTCTCCGGAATGATGTTGTCGGCGTGCAAACGCTGGGCGCGCTCGAAATTGGCTTGTGTTACCGCAGCCTCGCTCGCCGCTTGCAGATAGCTGGAATGCGACTCGCCCAGATCGATACTGTCCAACTCCGCCAGCTGTTGTCCCGATTTCACTCGATCACCCAGGCTCGCATTCACCCTGACGACACGCCCTGGCACACGCGGTGCAACATGCGCCAACCTATCCTGATTGGCCTGGATAGTTGCCGTGACCATGATCTGCCCGGATTTTTTCTGCAATGCCAATTTTTGCACTTTGATGCCCGCTGTTTGGGCTTCTTCGGCACTCAAGGCAAGCAGTTTTTCGGGGCTTTTTTCGTCCTGTTTTTCCTGTTTGGGAGTTACCTCGTTATTGCTCGCCGGTTCCGTTTTTTCGGACTGCCTTGCGTCTTTCTCCGGTGCTTTGGGTTTGTCGCCGCACCCTGTAAGAATGATTGTAAATAAACTACTGATCAGTAGCCAAGAGCCCCAGCGCCCCAAGTCACGCTTTTGTGGGTTGTGTAAGTTTTTCATGTCATGAATTCCTTGATTTTTAATTTTTTGTTCAGTGCATGTCGCGCGCGGGCTGCCAGCCCGCCGCCGCTTCCAGCGTCACCTGGGTCAAGCGCAATTCGGTGCGGGCATCGAGCAGGTCCCGCTGCCCATCCAACACCTGGCGGTTGACCAGCAACAATTGCAGCAGCCCGATTTCCCCCTCCCGGAAAGAAATGGAGGACAGGTGCTGGTTTTCTTCCAGGCTGGGCAACACCGATTCCTTGAGCCGTTTCACTCGATCCTTGAGATTACTGAAGCGCCCCCACAGCGCGACCACTTGGACGCGTACATCACGGGAGGCTGCCTGCTTTTCGATTTCGGCTTGGGTAAGATCGGTCTCGGCACGACCGATACCAGCCGCATTCCGGCGGAACAGGGGAATTGGTAAGGAAACACTTAAGGACGCAACCTTGTTATCAACACCCAACTCGCGACCATAACGCAAACTCAACGTCACGTCCGGGTAAATTGAGGCGCGTTCCAGCTCAACCCGACCCCTTGCAGCCCCTTCTCTGTAATCCAGGACATTCAAAAGCGGGCGGCGGGCTACACTGGCCAGTAAATCCCCCAACGTGTAAGAGGAAATTTCAACGTCGAGCGAACCGGTAACTTCCGGAATTTGGTCTGGAGGCATCTGGAGGAGGGCAGACAGGTCGACACGCGCCTGCACAAGTTGCTCTCTCAATATGGATACCTGATTTTGGGCGCGTTCCGCTTCCACATTGGCGAGATTGCCATCCAGCCGACTATCCTCGCCTGCCGCAACGCGTTTGCCGACGGCTTTGGCGGCATCTTCGATGAGCTTGAGCGTTGATTCCTCGGTCTGGATGCGCAACTGGAGGCTCAGCACCCGCACAAAACGTTGCTCAACGTCCGCATGCACCTGGCGTTTCGTTTCGGCGATGCTTTCCTGGATTGCCGCAAAATTTTTCTCGGCTGCTCGTTGCCGAATGCCTTGTTGCCCAGCGATCTCAAAGGTCTGGGACAGGCCTGATACACCATCCTTGTTATTAATCGGTTGGCCGGTCTGTGAAACATTAAGGCTGCGCCTTTCGGTAGAAATCTGTGGGTTATTCCACAGCAGCGCACCAGCATCGCTGAGTTCGCCCTGCGCTGCTGCAAGA
This sequence comes from Gallionellales bacterium GWA2_54_124, assembly GCA_001801025.1. Classification (GTDB taxonomy): domain Bacteria; phylum Pseudomonadota; class Gammaproteobacteria; order Burkholderiales; family Gallionellaceae; genus Gallionella. The sequence goes on along the minus strand of MGWO01000002.1, from coordinate 52,229 downwards.
TTCGCCTGGGTAGCCCGCAGTAACGGGTTGGCTTGTTCAGCCTGTTGCCAGGCTTGCTCCAACGTGAGCGGAACCGACAGAGCAGGAAATGAATAAAGTGATGCAAACAGGAATGGCACACCAATAAGGCGGCGCATTAGCCGCATCCCGATGCACGGGTTACGAAAAATAGTGACGAATTGCACGGAAACTCCTTCAGATATGCGTGCGCCAACTCACTTGAGGCGAGCGCGCACTCAAAACAAAATCAAAAACAGATTTGAATCGAATCTTAGGAAAAGAGTCTTGGTGGCCTGAAAAGGCCGTCAGGGGATGAAAGCTGAACAGCTTTGGACTGTTGGATAGAATATTCGTTAACAAACTCAGGCATCACAGGTGTTGACTGACTAAGTAACCCCATGAAGTGCACGGCAGCGTGACACCAGTGATTACAGGGACTTTGGGGTGAAACATCCGCATTGACACCTTGAGATTCTGATGAAGAGTAGTGGTCTTCCATAGCTAGGCTACGTTGCTCGTCGAACCACACATCTGCTACTGCTTCCTTGTTAAACGTCCAGCCGCCAGCATTGATCACGAGCGTAATCATGAGAAAGTATATAGCCTGACGGAGGAATCTACCCATGCTGCGATACTAAAGGATTTTGTGGTTTAAGTACATTTTTAAGTACATTTTATTAGTGTTGTATGTTTTTATCTTGACATTTTTTATCTTGACATTAGCTCCTGCATCTGAAAAAATCAGCGCATGTCCAGTTTCGTCCGAAAATTTATCGCTGTGCTTTTAGCCATCTGGCTGCCACTGTTTAGCGGTGGAGCGCTGGCGGCTAGCGTATCCATGCAAATACAGAATGGCTCGTGCCATGAAGCTGGCATGGATACGATGCAAGATATGGATGAACATCAACACGCGATGTCGCATGATCAGTCACCCAACAACGATCAGGACGGAACATCCTGCACCGCCTGTGCTGTCTGCCATCTGGCATGCAGCGGATATTTGGGTGTGCAGGCAATCAAGAACCTAGAAGTTCTGCAATCTGCCATTTCGGTCACGCCATATTTATTCTCGTATCATTCCATCACCTCCACACCTGTCGTTCCTCCACCTCTCGCTTAGTACTCTACAGGACGACTCCGTCTACCAGTTTCGTAAATTGATCTGACTCTAGCTCGTCCTTAGTCTTTAAGCGTCTGCGTTCGCCCTTGTTTTACCGGTTTGACGCACGCACACATTTTGTTAATACCAATGCTCGTGGTTTGCTGATCATTCTCACTGGTGCAATAACAAAGACGGATTTGCAGCGTAACTCGTTACGAATCCATGAGGAATAATATGAAAAATCTGATTTCAATGCTGTTTGGCTGCGCCTCAAGCTTTGCGGCAATAGCTGCAGAGCCACCTTTAGGTGCAGACTTACAGGGTTTATTGAGTTATGCGCGCGAACACAATCCGGCTCTGACTGCGATGCGATATGAGGCCGAGGCCGCCTCGCTGCGCGTGCAACCCGCCGGTGCATTGCCTGATCCGGTGCTGCGTACCGAGTTGATGGACATTACTAATCAAGGCACGAATAAACCGCCGAGCTTGTTGCCGTCACAGGTAGGCGGTACGCGTTATTTGCTGATGCAAAGCGTTCCGTGGTTCGGCAAGCTCGATTTACAGAGAGGAATAGCCGAAGCACAAGTTGCCGGGGCGCGCGGACAAACTGCCATTGCATGGGTGGATTTGAGCGGGAAAATAAAAACTGCCTATGCGATGCATTACTACCTGTCGGACAGTATCAGACTGACCCGTGCAACATTGGATTTAACTAAGCGCCTGGAAAAAATCGCGCAAACTCGCTATGCAAACGGGCTGGGTACACAGCAGGAAGTGATACGCGCGCAAATCGAACAAACTGATTTGCAAACTATGCTGATTGAATTGGACAATGAACAGCATCATGTGCATGCAAGCCTGAACAATCTACTGTCGCGTCCTGCCAATGCAGATCTGGCGGAGCCGCTGCAATTGCGTCCAATTCCCGCCTCAGCACGACTTACGTCGCTGGAAGATAGGCTGCGTGCGCACAATCCGCAGCTGCAAGTGGCTGATGCGAGCGTCAACGAAGCCCAGCAGAGCCGCGACCTGACCTATAAAAACCGTTATCCCGGATTTACTCTTGGCGTCGCCCCAACACAGAGCGGCAGTGTCGTGAAGAGCTGGGATCTGATGGTTGAATTCAATCTTCCGTTGCAACAGGAATCGCGCCGTTCTCAGGAGCATGAAGCGGAAGCGAAGATGGCCGCATCCGCTGCGCGTCAGGCATCTCTGCTCAATCAAGTGTTGTCGGAATTATCGGAAAGTGTATCCGGTCTTGAGACCGCGCAGCGTACCGAGACACTCATCGCTACGCGTTTTCTACCTCAAGCTGAGCTGAGTTTTCAATCTGCGCTGAGTGGGTATGAGACTGGCAAACTTGATTTTGCCACACTGCTCGATGCGCAGCGTCAAATACTGAAAGCGCGCCAACAACGCATCAAAGCGCAGTATGACGCGCAATTGCGCCTAGCTGAAATTGAACGCCTGATTGGAGAAGAGTTATGAAAAAAATCATAGTATTAGTGTCAATTATTGTCGTCGTTTCGATTATTTCGGCTGGCAGCTATAGCTTGGGAAAGCGCTTCTCCGGGGTGACAGCGCCGGTTACAGCCGATGCCGTAAAGGAGGAACGCAAGATTCTTTATTACCGCAATCCGATGGGTTTGCCGGATACCTCGCCGGTACCCAAAAAAGATGCGATGGGGATGGATTACGTACCGGTGTATGACGGTGATGCTGTTCAGGAGGAGGGTGGTGTCAATATTAGTGTTGAAAAAGTGCAAAAACTCGGCGTAAAAAGCGAAGCAGCCACGCTACGCGGTTTAAACAAAACCATTCATGCCACCGGACGCATTGAAATCGATGAACGCCGTACCTATACCATCGCACCGAAATTCGAGGGCTGGGTAGAACACCTTTATGTGAACAGCACCGGAGAGACTGTTAACCGTGGACAGGCGTTGTTTGATGTGTACAGCCCCGAACTGGTGTCGGCGCAGCGCGAATACGCGATTGCCGCACAAGGCGAAGCAAAACTTGAGAATGCAGATGAAGAAACTAAAGCGGGCATGAAGCAACTGGCTGATGCCAGTCTGGCACGCCTGAAAAACTGGGATATTACGCCGGGAGAAATAAAGCAATTAACCACTGGAAAATCCAGACGCAGCCTGACCTATTACGCGCCGGTATCGGGCATCGTACTGGAAAAGAAGGCCGTACAGGGCATGCGCTTCATGCCGGGAGAGACGTTGTATCAGATCGCCGACTTGTCTCAAGTGTGGGTGCTGGCAGACATCAACGAGCAGGATATCGGGCAGGTAACGACAGGTAGTGACGCACAGGTCAGTATCGGTGCATACCCGGATAAGTTGTTCAAGGGAAAAGTCGCCTTCGTCTATCCGACTTTGAATTCCGCGACGCGCACCGTGCAAGTACGCGTGGAGATTGCCAATCCACAAGGTTTGCTTAAGCCATCCATGTTTGCCAACGTGACGTTGCCCGTAGGCAGTAATACTCGGATGCTGACGGTGCCAACTTCGGCGGTGATAGACAGTGGCATGCGTCAGGTGGTGCTGGTGCAATTAGCACAAGGCCGCTTTGCGCCGCGCACTGTCAAATTGGGTAGCCGCAGCAACGATTATGTCGAGATACTGGATGGCCTTGTAGAGGGGGAGCAGGTAGTTACTTCGGCCTTGTTCCTGATCGATGCGGAAAGTAACCTCAAAGCGGCGTTGGGTGGTCTTGGTGGTCATGCAGCACATGGCGGGGCTACACCCGTCGCAGAAGATCACTCAGCGCATGCAACTCCTGCAGCGCCAAAGAAAAATCCTGCAACAATAGGTCATCAGGCAGCAGGCATCCTGAACGGCATCAATGAGGATGGTTCTGTGAGCATCACCCATGAGCCGATCAAATCACTGGGCTGGCCCGGCATGACCATGGACTTCGCTTTGACTAATTCCTCATTGGCCGCCGGTATCAAACCAGGTAGCAAGATCACCTTCGAACTCGTCGAGCGAAAACCCGATGAATGGGTGATTACCAAGTTGCAAGCGCTTGTACCGCAGCAACACGAAGGACATTAAGATGCTCAATTCCATCATCGACTGGTCTGCCCGCAACCGTTTTCTGGTTATTCTGGCAACCTTGTTTGTCACGTTGGCGGGTATTTACGCGGTGCTCAAAACGCCGCTGGATGCCTTGCCGGATTTGTCTGATGTGCAGGTTATTGTTTATACTGAATATTCTGGTCAGGCACCGCAGGTGGTTGAGGATCAGGTCACCTACCCGCTCACCACGGCGATGCTGGCGGTGCCGAAATCCAAAGTGGTGCGCGGCTTTTCGTTCTTCGGCGCATCGTTCGTGTATGTGATTTTCGAGGACGGCACCGATATCTACTGGGCGCGTTCGCGTGTGCTGGAATATCTCAACAGTATCGCGGGACGACTGCCTAAAAATGTCGCGCCGCAACTGGGGCCGGATGCGACCGGGGTGGGCTGGGTGTATCAGTACGCCGTGTTGAGCGAAAAACATAACTTGGCCGAGCTGCGCACCATGCAGGACTGGTATCTGCGCTATCAACTCACCAAGGCACACGGTGTGGCGGAAGTCGCTTCCATCGGTGGTTTTGTACAGCAATATCAGGTGACAGTCGATCCAGTGAAACTGCGCGCTTATGGTATTCCTTTGAGCAAAGTGTCACAGATTATCCGTGACTCGAACCGCGATGTTGGCGGGCGCGTGGTGGAGATGGCCGAGACCGAATATATGGTGCGCGGGCGTGGCTATCTGCGCGGCAAGAGTGACATCGAGAATCTGGTCGTTAAAGCCGAGCAAGGCACCCCTGTGCTGTTGCGCGACATTGCCCGTGTCGAACTGGGACCAGATGAGCGACGCGGACTGACTGAGTTAAACGGTGAAGGCGAAGTCGTATCAGGCATCGTCATGGCGCGCTATGGGCAAAACGCATTAGAAGTCATCCACAACATCAAGGAAAAGATCGCTGAAATCGCTCCCGGCTTGCCGGAAGGCGTAAAGATTGTTTCAGTATATGACCGTTCCGATTTGATCCATCGCGCCATTGAAACATTAAAAGGCACGCTGCTGGAAGAAAGTTTAATTGTCGCACTGGTGTGTATGGTGTTCTTGATGCATGCACGCAGTGCGTTGGTCGCCATCGTGATGCTGCCTGTTGGTGTTTTAATTTCTTTCATTGCGATGCGTGTGCTGGGGCTGAACTCCAACATCATGAGTTTGGGCGGGATTGCCATTGCCATCGGCGCGATGGTAGATGCGGCTATCGTGATGATCGAGAATGCACACAAACATCTGGAGCGGGTAAAAGAAGGTGAATCGCGCACAGAAGCGATGATTGCGGCGTGTAAGGAAGTTGGACCGGCACTGTTCTTTTCGCTGCTCATCATCACCGTATCGTTCTTGCCGGTATTTACGCTGGAATCGCAAGAAGGACGAATGTTTTCTCCGCTGGCTTTCACCAAAACCTTTTCCATGGCGGGCGCAGCGTTGCTCTCGCTCACCCTAGTGCCGGTGCTGATGTTGCTATTCATACGCGGAAACATCAAACCAGAGGCGCAAAATCCGCTAAACCGTTGGTTAATCACGGGCTATCGTCCGCTTATTGCTGCGGTGCTGAAACACAAGAAAATGACCATCGTCGTTGCTGCACTGGTTTTGATATTGTCAGCCTATCCCGCTACCCGATTGGGTAGCGAGTTCATGCCAACGCTCAATGAGGGCACGTTGTTATTTATGCCCGCCTCCTTGCCCGGCATGTCGGTGACCAAGGCGGCGGAATTGTTGCAGACGCAGAACAAGATTATCAAGAGTTTTCCTGAAGTGATGTCCGTATATGGCAAAGCTGGGCGCGCGCAGTCTGCAACCGATCCTGCACCATTGGAGATGTTTGAGACGGTCATTAACTTAAAGCCGCAGGAGGAGTGGCGACCTGGAATGACGATCGACAAACTGATCGGCGAGATGAACAAAGCACTACAATTTCCCGGTGTGGCAAATTCGTGGACGATGCCGATCAAGGCGCGTCTCGATATGCTGGCAACCGGTATTCGCACGCCGATAGGCATCAAGGTGTTTGGTAAAAATCTGGATGAAATGGAGCGGCTCGCTAAGGAAATAGAAGCGGTGGTCAGAAAGGTTCCTGGCACCACTAGTGCTTTTGCCGAACGATTAACGGGCGGCTTCTACCTTGACATCGAACCGGATCGCATTGCCCTAGCACGTTACGGGATTGGCGTCGGTGATTTACAGGAAGTCATTTCTACCGCCCTGGGTGGTGAGATGGTTACGACGACGGTTGAGGGACGGGAACGTTTTGGAGTGACGGTACGTTACCCGCGCGAATTGCGTAGCGATCCGCAACAGATTACCCACGAAGTGCTGGTGCCAACCATGGAGGGTGCTCAGATTCCACTCGGACAACTTGCCAAGGTCAGTCTTAGCAAAGGTGCACCTGCTATCCGCACCGAGAATGCGCTGCTTTCCGCTTATATTTTTGTGGATATACGTGATCGTGACATCGGCTCTTACGTGGCAGATGCGCGGAAAGCAGTTGCCGCACAGGTGAAATTCCCACCCGGTTATTACGCGACCTGGAGCGGGCAATTCGAATACATGGAACGTGCTGCCGCGAAAATGAAGATCGTCATTCCCATCACGTTGCTGATCATCTTCCTGTTGCTGTATCTCAATTTTAAACGCATCACCGAATCTCTGGTCGTGATGCTGTCCGTGCCCTTCGCACTGGTCGGCGGTGTATGGCTGTTGTGGCTGCTCGATTACAACCTGAGCGTTGCAGTGGCGGTAGGATTCATCGCATTGGCTGGCGTGGCAGCAGAGACTGGTGTCGTGATGTTGATCTATCTGGAACAAGCCTGGCAGGACGTTCAGTCGCGCTGCACCCATGAAGGCCGCAAACCGACCGCCGTCGATCTGCACACAGCCATCATGCACGGTGCTGTGGAACGCGTGCGTCCGAAGATGATGACCGTAGTGGCGATCATGGCGGGGCTGTTACCCATTCTGTGGAGCAGCGGCACCGGTTCGGAAGTGATGCGCCGCATCGCAGCACCGATGGTCGGCGGCATGATTTCCTCCGCAATTCTGACGCTGCTGGTGATTCCGGTGATCTATGCCTTGATCAAACAACGTGAAGTGACGCGCATAACATTCATTAGCAATAAGCCAAAGGAACAATATGAAAATTCTTAAACAACTAATGATCTTCCTGATATTCGTACTCACAAGTATAAGTGCCGCACAAGCCGCTACGGCGATGACAGTTTACAAAAGCCCAACATGCGGCTGTTGCGAAAAGTATGTGAACTATCTGCGTGAAAACGGATTTACGGTGAAAACAGAAAATGAATCAAACATGGATGCCATTAAGAAGAATTATGGCATGTCACATGCCGCTAGTTGTCATACGGCATTGGTCAATGGTTATGTGGTTGAGGGGCATGTTCCAGTCAGTGCCATTCGTAAACTGCTCAAGGAGAAACCAGCCATAATCGGCATCAGTGTGCCTGGTATGAAGATGAATTCACCGGGTATGGGAGAGATGAAAAAGGGAACATTGACTGTTTACGCTGTGCCGAAAGATGGGAAAGATCCATATGTGTTTTCAGTCGAATAACGAATCTATTAGCAGGAGTTTAAAAGGACAGTAATGATTGAAATTATTCCAAATTGGCATCCGGTATTAGTACATTTCCCGATTGCCTTTTCTACGGCTGCAGTGGCTTTTATTGGCGCTGGTACGATATTTAAAAACCACTCATTGACGGCGCAATGCCTGATGACGGGACGCTGGATGTTGTGGGCGGCAGTTATCTTTGCCTGTATCGCAGCGGTGTTCGGCTGGCTGGCTTACAACAGTGTTGAACATGACGAAGCGGGGCATCTGGCCATGACGATCCATCGTAATTGGGCACTTGTCGCTCTTGGCGCGCTGGCGCTGCTTGCCGCTTGGGATGTGTGGCGCGGTCGTTCTCATACGGTGCCCTCGCCAAGTTTTCTAGCTTTGTTGGTCGCGGTATGGTTGCTAGTGGTCAGTGCTGCCTGGCATGGTGGCGAGGTAGTCTATCGGCATGGCTTGGGTGTGATGTCCTTGCCTGCGCCTGAGGAACATACCCATGAACACGGCGGAGAACACAGCGACATATTCATGCAGGGTGAAGCAACGCCTCATGAGGATGTTCATGCCCATAGCCACGATGACACTGCGAATAGCGAGTCTACGCATGATGCGGAGCCGGGTGGCAAAACTTCCGCCACGGACGGCGCAGGCACCGCACACAAAAAGGCCGGGCATACCCATGCGCCGGGAACGCCGTCGCACAAGGATTAGCGCGATGAAAGCGGTAAATGGATGGGGCAAGCGTGCTACCGAAAAGCTCGATGCCGGTGGGCATGAACATGATCACACGCATTAAATTTTGTCGTTGTCATTAACTTGGAGCAAGGAGAACAGGATAGGTAGAACAATCATATTGGTAGTAACTATATTGGCACTGAACGGTTGTATGGTTCTGCATGGTGGCATGGAGCATGGCGATGACCGTGGGAGCTGCAGTAGTTCTCATCACATTAGATTGGCGATGCAGTGCAATCGAACCGCAGTCTGATCGTTCTGAGTAAGGACAGGATTGAGCGTTAGCCGTCGAACCAACTTTTATATGAAGGAGATAAATTATGAGAACCAAAACCAAAACCAAGAGCAGCAAAGCTGAAACCGTAACCAATCTGTCCGAAGAGCAGCGGCGGCAATATGTTGAGGTTGCTGCTTATCACCTCGCCGAGAAAGATGGGTTCAAATGCGGTTGTGATTTAGAAAACTGGCTGGCTGCGGAAGTGGAAATTGATCAGTTGCCGGCTGAAAACAGCTATCCAACGACCTAATTATTGAAAGGAGGTGTCGATGCGCGTTTAAATAATTTTTGTTACAGCATATTTTTTAACCACCACCATTCGGAGAATAAAATGAAACTTAAATCTACATTGCTTGCTGCCACTTTGGTTATATTTTCTGTTTTCAATGTAACGGCATTTGCCGTTGATGTTCACGACACCAACACCGGAACGGAAAAAACTGAGACAGTTAAGACTGAAAAGGCAGAGGCAAAAAAGCCTGTGAAAAGACACAATCATATGGAAGAGAAAACCGGCATGCCTGTCGGAAGCACTGCGAGCGGTAAGAGTCATCGTGAATCCATGCCTAAGGACATGCCTATGCATGACCACCTGAGAGATAGGTAGTAAGTCACGTATATCGGTGTGCGCCAGGACGCACGATGTCTTGTCGCATACCGCTTGTTTGAAATGAGGATTCGGTTTTCATATAAATTAATTTTTGAATAAAGCATTGCAGAAAATTATGTTTACAGCCATTCCCAATAATTCTCGAGAACTCCACCGTTATCTGATAACAAGATTTCTTGTCTCAGGAATAGCGATCAGCGTGTTGGTCGGCGCACTTGTGTATTATCTGGAAAACTGGCGAGTCGAAAAGATGGCCTTTGAACAAGCGGCGACTAGCGCCAAACATTTTGATTTACCTGAAATGCGCAAACTGCTTGCGGCAGATATTCAAATGAGTCAGCCTGAACTGGTAAAACTGTTGGAGAATTCCCGCTTTTCGGGCATTCGTATTTTCGATCCTTCCGGAAAATCGCTGATGGAGGCATGGGGGCGTGAGGCAACAAACCTTCGATCTTCTGTACAAGCGCACCAGCATGATTTTCCAAAGCCCGGCAAGCAACACTATAACTGGCTTGCGAACGAGGGGGAGGATTTCGTGCAAGTGCTTATACCGTTGCTCGATTCGAGGCGTATGACCGAAATGTATTTTGAAGGCGTCTATCGTCTTGATGTTGGAACGCAATATGCAAGGAAACATCAGGCGCGCAATGCAACACTGACTTCTTTCGTTGCGGTGATTTTGATTTTAATCTTGCTCTACCCCGTTTTACTTGGATTGACGCGGTGTTCCGAGTCCCTGTCTCAATCGCTTTTGGATTCGAACCTTGAATTATTGCAATCATTGGGTAGCGCTATAGCAAAAAGAGATGCCGATACCGATACGCATAATTACCGGGTGACGCTGTATTCGGTCAGGCTTGCCGAAACAATGAACCTGAATCGAGATAGCATTGAATCGCTGATTGTTGGTGCTTTTCTGCACGATGTCGGAAAAATTGGAGTTCCGGATCAGATACTACTCAAACCGGGGCGACTGACTGCGGACGAGTTTGAGATTATGAAACGCCATGTTGTATTTGGCGGGGAGATTATTCAGGATTCAACTTGGTTGAAGCGTGCCCGGGACGTGGTGCTTTTTCACCATGAGAAATTTGATGGCAGCGGCTACCCACACGGCATTTATGGCAAGGATATTCCTCTTTCGGCACGATTGTTTGCTGTGGTTGATGTGTTCGATGCTTTGATGTCAAAACGGCCCTATAAGGAGTCCTTATTGATTGATGACGCATTAAAAATTTTACAGGATGGAGCTGGGGGACATTTTGATCCTGAAGTAGTCGGTATCTTCATAACTGTCGCCGCCACGCTATACGGCGAGATTGGACAATCCGATCGAGGATATTTGCAGAAAACACTAAAAGTGATAATAAAAAAATATTTCTAGTGGATTTCAATAACGATAGGAAAATTTATGGGAAACTCGCATGGGAATAAATGCAGCTGTCAAATGTTAAGCCTAGCTGTTGCGGGAAGGCCCGGTGCGTGCCGCTATGATTATTGCAAAAATGTCCTGCAGCGTCGTTGGACAATGACCTGTAATCATGGGCAATCACCTTCGACAGAAAAGTCACCTGTTTATGAACCTGTTGTGATGCATGAGGATGGTATGTTGAATTTATTAAAGAAGGCATTAGGGTAAGCACCGAATGAGCGGATGAGTCGGGTGACATGTCAGTAATGCATGGACACACTGGAATTTAATCATTAGTATGAATTCGACTGAACGCCTTGAATATTCGACTGAATGTGAGGTCAGCATGACGCAGCAACAATCTGAGACGGCTCTATCCATAAGACCCATCCAATTTGGAGCGGGTGCATTTGTGTTGTTGCTCGCCATTTATTTTGCGGTGGTCAGTCTGATTTCTGGGGTGGATTTCACACTCGAGCAGTTTACAAAGTTCTGGTATTTCTTCGTGTCCCTTGCGTTGGGATTCGGCATTCAGGTCGGTCTCTACACCTACCTTAAGCAACTTGTCGGGCAACATGGCGCATCAGGCAAGGTGGTAGCGGTGTCCGGCACGACCTCCACTGCGGCAATGGTTTCCTGTTGCGCACATTATCTGGTCAATATCTTGCCTGTTCTGGGCGTCACCGGCTTTCTCACCATCGTTGCAGAATATCAAATCGAGTTGTTCTGGGTCGGTCTTGCCTTTAACGTGGCCGGTATTCTCTATATCATACCTAAAGTCATCAACGTTACACGGGAGCATAAAAAATGCTGAAAAAATATTTGAGCAGTTTGGCATTTGCAACGTTGATTGCCTTTGTGCATAACGGCCTCATTGCGACATGCGATGCGGTGGAGATGGCAGCGCAAATAAGCAATGACCGGGACATCAAGGTAACCACCATGCTGCATGCTATTCCTGCGGATACGAAAACATGGACTTTTGAGGTGACGCTGGAAACCCATACGCAGGCCTTGAGCGATGATTTGACCAAGTCTGCAACGCTGATTGTTGATGGCAAGCAATACCTGCCGCTGGCCTGGGACGGCGCGCCGCCCGGAGGCCATCACCGCAAGGGCTTGTTGCGCTTCAGGGCGGTTGTCCCGCAGCCACGATCAATGGAACTGCAAATACGTCTGGCAGGCGACAAGTCTCCCAGAAGCTTCAAATGGTTGATCAAATGATTCACTGAGGCAATTTCCACCACCGGAAAGGGGCATGCAATGGCAACTGATCCCGTATGCGGCATGACAGTCTCTGCCGACAGCACGTACCGCCTCGTAGAGAGCGGACAAACTTATCTGTTTTGCAGCGTGAAGTGTCTGGCCAAGTTTCAGGCAAATCCCACTGAATACCTTAAGCCGGCTGTGACGGCTACCGTTCAAATCGCAGGTGTATTCACCTGCCCGATGCATCCGGAAATTCGCCAGCCTGCGCCAGGTTCATGTCCCAAGTGTGGTATGGCCTTGGAACCGATTGCACCAGTTACGGCCAAGTCAGGTGCTACCGAATATACCTGCCCGATGCACCCTGAGATCGTGCGCAATGAACCCGGTAGTTGCCCGATCTGCGGCATGGCACTGGAGCCGCGCAACGCACCTGATGATGACAATACCGAATTGCATGACATGACGCGCCGTTTCTGGCTAAGCGCGGCGTTGGCCTTGCCGGTGTTCGTGATGGCGATGGCATCCGATCTGGCACCGAAATTCATACCGGATTCCGTTTCGATGACGGTGTTGCAATGGCTGGAATTTTTTCTGGCAACCCCGGTTGTGTTGTGGGGCGGCTGGCCGATCTTCCGGCGCGGCTGGGCTTCACTGGTCAACCGCAGTCTCAACATGTTCACGCTGATTTCGCTCGGTGTCGGCGTGGCGTGGACATACAGCGTGATTGCGATGTTGCTGCCGGGGAATTTTCCACCTGCAATGCGCAGCATGGGGGAAACCGTGCCGGTTTATTTCGAGGCTGCTGCGGTGATCATGGCGTTGGTGCTGCTGGGGCAGGTGATGGAATTGCGCGCACGCAGCCAGACCAGTGCCGCAATCAAACTGCTGCTGGGCTTAGCACCAAAAACCGCGCGCATCGTGCGTGCTGACGGACACGAGGAAGACATTCCGCTGGAACAAGTGCAGCCTGGCGATGTGCTGCGCGTGCGTCCTGGCGAGAAGGTGCCGGTAGACGGGGTGGTGCTGGAAGGTAACAGTTCGCTGGATGAATCCATGGTCACCGGCGAATCCATTCCGGTGGAAAAAACGACAGATGCAAGGCTGATCGGTGCCACGGTGAACGGCACCGGCAGTTTGTTGATGCGCGCCGAGCGCGTAGGGGCAGACACCTTGCTGGCGCAGATTGTGCATATGGTGAGCGAGGCGCAACGTTCGCGCGCGCCTATCCAGCGGCTGGCCGATGTCACTGCGGGTTATTTTGTGCCGGCAGTGGTGCTGGCAGCGCTCGCCACACTAGCGGTATGGGGACTCTTTGGGCCGGAGCCGCGCCTGGCGCATGCCATCGTCAACGCGGTGGCGGTGCTGATTATCGCCTGCCCGTGCGCGCTGGGACTGGCCACGCCGATGTCCATCATGGTCGGCACCGGACGCGGTGCCTTGGCCGGCGTGCTGATCAAGAATGCCGAAGCGCTGGAAATCATGGAAAAGGTAAACACGCTGGTAGTGGACAAGACCGGCACGCTGACCGAGGGCAAACCGAAACTGACTTCGGTCATTCCGCTTGCCGGATTTGAAGAGGATGAGGTGCTGCGGCTGGGCGCCAGTCTGGAACGCGCCAGCGAACACCCGCTGGCTGCAGCCATCGTGAACGGCGCAGAGAAAAAGGGAATAACACTCAATACAGTCAGTGATTTTAAATCGTTCACCGGCAAGGGCGTGGCGGGCACGGTCGAGGGCAGGGCAATCGCGCTGGGCAATCTCAAACTTTTTGAAGAATTACACATCGATGCAAGCGACTTGCACATCCGTGCCGAGGCGCTGCGTAGCGACGGACAGACGGTGATGTTGCTGGCAATCGACAATAAGGCGGCGGGACTGATCGGCGTGGCCGATCCGGTCAAGGCATCTACGGCAGAGGCGATCCGCGCCCTGCATGAAGAAGGCGTGCAAGTCATCATGCTTACCGGAGACAACCGCATCACGGCACAAGCGGTTGCAAAAAAATTGGGCATAGACCGTATCGAAGCTGAAGTGCTGCCTGAGCAGAAAGCCTCCATTGTCAAGCAGTTGCAGGCAGAGAGGCGCATCGTGGCGATGGCAGGCGACGGCATCAACGACGCGCCTGCACTGGCTCAGGCGCAGGTGGGCATCGCGATGGGTACCGGAACCGATGTGGCGATGGAGAGTGCAGGCATCACCCTGATCAAGGGCGACCTGAACGGCATCGTGCGTGCGCTGCGTCTGTCACGCGCCACCATGCGCAACATCCGCCAGAACCTATTTTTTGCCTTCATCTACAACATACTCGGCATTCCGATTGCGGCAGGCGTGCTGTACCCGTTCTTCGGCTTGCTACTCTCGCCGATCATCGCCGCCGCAGCGATGAGTTTCAGTTCTGTGTCGGTGATACTGAATGCACTCAGGCTGAACCGGATAAAGATGTAACAAGGGTTTTTTGTGGACATAAACTTTTTCCTGAAAGGAGAACGTGATGAAACAGGACGAATCTACTAAGCAAGATGCACACTGTGTACCAAGGGGATACAACTGGATTCTGGTGGTATTTCTGGCGATTGCTGCATTTTTTCTGTTTACCGAACACCGCGCCCACCTGCTGGGTGCATTGCCATTTCTGTTCTTGCTGGCCTGCCCGCTGATGCACTTGTTCATGCATCATGGCCATAACAACCATGACCAGCATAATCATGGTTCATCCGAAGGAGAGTCAAAATGAATACGGACGCTCCCGATTATGGCCTGTGGTCGCTGGTCATCATCAACTCGCTGGTGTTCATCATATTTGCATTCAGCTTCACCAAGCCAGAAACGCCGCGCGACTGGCGCTCGTTCAGCGCGTTCTCGGCCTTCATCGTGGCGCTGTTCGCCGAAATGTATGGTTTTCCACTGACGATTTATCTGTTTGCCGGCTGGTTGCAAACCCGTTATCCCGGTGTCGATATTTCCTCCCATAATAGCGGTCACCTCTGGCATACCCTGCTCGGCTGGAGGGGCGATCCGCACACCGATCCGTTACACATGCTCAGTTTTGTGTTCATCGGCGGCGGATTCATCCTGCTTGCATCTGCATGGAAAATTCTCTATCAGGCGCAGCGCAATCATCAACTGGCGATTACCGGGCCTTATGCCAAAATCCGCCATCCCCAGTACGATGCTTTCGTACTCATCATGTTTGGTTTCTTGTTGCAATGGCCAACGCTGCTGACCCTGTTGATGTTCCCTGTGCTGGTGTGGATGTATGTGCGTCTGGCGCATACCGAGGAGCGAGATGCAGAAGTCCGTTTTGGCGCGCAGTGGCAGGAATATGCGGCTCATACATCAAGGTTCATCCCGCAACGAACACGTTCAAAATCATAGGAGGTGCGTCATGAACGCCGAAGACCCGGTTTGTCACATGCAAGTCCCAACAACGTCCCATGCCTGCGAATACGAAGGCATACAGTATGCTTTTTGTTCTGAGCAGTGCCGCGAAAGATTTCTGGCGAATCCGCGTTTATATATCGGACTTCCCGGACACAAAGCACCCGCACAACAAGGCAAAGAAGTGATCAAGAAACGCAGTCTGATGCTATCGGAACCACTGGATGCCGTTCAGTCCGAACAGGTGAAAAAAGCGCTGCTTTCGATGATGGGGATACAGGCGGTTCGCATTGAGGCAAACAAGATAGAAATACAGTATGACTTGATACAGGTTACCACTGAGCAGATCGCAGACAAGCTAAGCTATATTGGTTCCGAGCTCGGCGGAGACTGGGTAGATCGTCTCAAACTGGCCTTTATCAATTATCTGGAAGAATGCGAGGTTGGTAGTCTTGAGGTTGCAAATAAAAAGGGTTGTCACTAATTGCCTAAAGCAGCGGCCACGAACCTCAGGCTGACGGACTCATTCAGATGCGCCACAACAGATAGAAACCAAGCAGGATAAGCAGGCTACCCACATTCACACAACATCGAGATAACTTCTGCTATCCAATTAGACGTTCCAAAATATCCAAACAGCAGGTGGGTGGCGCTATTACACCATTTTCGGTGGCGGAATTGCGGGCATTATGGGTGGAGGGTTTGAAGCATTTCAGGTGGCGGATTTGCGAGCATTATAGGTGGCGGTTTTAACCAGAATACGCACTCCACATGACAGATTCAAAAAAAATCGGCTTTCAAGCATCGAAAAATCCCAGATCAATTACAGCACGCCTGCGGCACACTTACATTTTCTTAATCTTGCCTTTCCACTAGCCTTACTTTATAGTAAGGCTATAAAGTAAGAGGCAAATATGTCAACTGCAACCATAACCAGTAAAGGTCAAATTACTATCCCCGCCATCGTGCGCGCTGCGCTTGGTGTAGAGGCTGGTGATCGGGTCGAGTTTGTTCAAGTTGAGCCTGGGCGATTTGAGTTATTTGCCTCTACACAGCCTGTGAATGCCTTGAAAGGCTTGGTACGCAAACCGAGTACGCCAGTAACGATTGAAATAATGAACGAGACAATCGCGGAACGCGGTGCATCATCAAAATGATCGGTTTGGATAGCAATGTTCTCGTTCGCTATATTGCTCAGGACGATCCGGTGCAGTCGCCCAAAGCAACGCGACTGATTGAATCGTTATCTGCGGATGACCCAGGCTACGTTAGCCTTGTTTCTGTGGTGGAACTGGTCTGGGTGTTGATGCGATGCTATTCATCATCCACGTCTGAAATTTGTGTGGTGCTGGAAACGTTGTTGCGCACCAAAGAAATTATCGTGGCGAATGCCGATGTTGTTTGGAAAGCTGTGCGACTTTTCAAGACTAATAACGCTGATTTTGCGGACTGCTTGATTGAGCGTTCTGCCAGCGACGCAGGATGTGGCTATACAGCAACATTTGACCGGGGTGCCGTCAAGAATTGCGGGATGAGGTTAATCGACTAAATTTCCAAAATGCTATTGGTACGAAGGAGATAAAAAATGGGAATCTTGATTTTCTTGGTGTTCGCTATTGGTGCTGGCACGATTATTTACTACGTCGGCAAGGGCGCAATTGAGTCGTATCGCAAAGCTTTTAGGTTGCCGAAGAGTGTTGAGCCGATGCAGACTAATAGCTTGGCGGCACAAGACGGATCGGGTGAAACAGGGTGGTTTGGTCTTCCAAGATACAGGGATGTGATCGTGCCAGAAAAGTATAACTACTACGCAACCGTGGTTTACATGGACAGTCCGGTTAAGCAGTATTTTTATGACATGATGGCGGGGTGGAAGAATGCCGCAAGCTATATTGCGACCGAAGGGAGAATCAAGGTTTGGGGGGCTTTTTTGTTTTTACCTGTTGGGGCTGCTTTGTGTGAGGTGTCACTGTATTTGATTTTGGGCGTTGTTACGGTAGTCGTGTTGCTTTTTGTACTCTGGGGTTTTCCGTCAGGCACAAAAGCGAGAAGAGCTTGTGCTGAAACAGGCAAAGACTTCACCGCTGCCGATATACGGCAAGTCAACCGTGAGCTGGCTGAATCAAGAGAACGCGTTGATGAAATGACTACGGCGTTCAGACGAAGCGGCATCGGCCATCGTTGGTAATGCGCAAGATGAATGGTTTGGGGCGGCAATTGATGCCGCCCTCTTCTTTATTTTTTGATTATCGCGTCCGCAATCTGGTTGCCTAGCTTGTTGGCTTTGTTTGCCACATCAGATGCGGCTTCAAGCGTAGCGTTGTTGGTATTCTCTACCGTTTGAACCACAGACTGAACGGCTGGGTTGTGCGCTACACCTTCATCACCTAACAACCCTTTGGCTATTGCGCTACCGCCTATTGCAACTCCGATCAGGCCAACACCTTCAACAGTTTTGGCGGTCTCAATCTTCGCTTTTGCCTCGGCTTTATCGGCACTTCTTTCAATACGTTCGGTTGCGGTTTTTGCTGCATCGCCTTCAGCCTTGGTTGCTGTTGCTTCGGGTACTGTCGCTGTTTCGGCCTTAGCAGCAGTCCCTGTTCTTGAAGCCGCTTTCTGTTCAACCTCTGACACGATAGCGCGTTCAGTATTTGCGGCGGCAGCTCCTGCTTTTTCGCCCAACCCCAGCAATCTTTCCGCCGCCTTCCCGCCCACCTTGCCCAAAGCCCCACCCCCAACCGTCAAACTAACAGCAACCGCAGTTCCCACGATGTTCTCAGTGAGCGTTCCTGTATTCTGATCCGCAACTGGCTTCGCTACACCAGCATCGTCTGGAATCAGCCCTGCCCTATCCGCAAGTTTAGTTGCGTCTGACCCAAGCGCGACCGGCAATACATTCGCGGCAGCTCGTCCAAGATTACTTCCCTTGGTTGGGTCGGTGGAATTTTCTGCACTGGTCTTGATCTGCTCACCTTCTTTATGAACCTCCCCTTTGCCGGCGCCGATTGAGGCAGTGGCTTGTCCTGTCATTGCCTGCACTTGACCTGTAACATTGTTGGCTGGCGCAGTGCCAAGGTTAACGCCAGCAGCAGCTTGCAGCCCCCCTACTTCCTTGTTATTTTTCGCGTCAAAAGCTGTAACAGCTTGCGTGCCAGGCACGGTGGCTTGGTTTTGTTCGTGCTGGGCTGCTACCCCGCTGGTTGGTGCTGGCATGGTTTTTTCGATCTCTGGGACTAGCTTTTCATCCGAGAATTTTTGAGCGTACTGGCTCAAGCTTTCTGGAGCATAACGAGACATCGCTTCAACATCGTTGGCTGTGAAAGCTTTCCCGGATGTCGGATTGTTTTGTCCTCTCATCCAATCCATGAACTCGTTCATGTGATTTGTATCGTAGCTCGCCCCCATTTCTTTAGTGCGGGTCGCAGCCTCTTTGAAGGCAACTGCTTTCTCATGGCTGGCTTGGGCAGATTGCACATTCGACAAACTGTTATCAAGACTGCTTCTAACCCCTGTCGCTGCCCTCACGGTTGACTCGTCACCCTGCGTAAAACTGGAGCTATTCGCTGCGGTATTGGTCTTGGTGACCGCCTCTTTGTAGTCCTTTTTACTTGCCAATTCGTGGGCTAATTTTTGTGTTTGTGATGTTGCCGAACTACTTGTTCCTTTGGTTTCGACACCGCCCGATACGGTTGCGCCGCCAAATGGAGTATTCAACCCACCCGATGCCTCGGCTCTGGCGAAGGCCGATACTTGTGCCATCTGCGTTTGGTTTAAGCCATGTTCCTTGGCAAATTTATCTGTCAATGCCTGTTCCTGTCCAAACGAGGTCATAAACTGCGCCGCACCCGTTAATGTGTCACTGGTTGAGGCATTGATACTTTTTCCGTGACCTCTTTCAAAAGAAGAAGAGGCACTGCGGGCTGCGGTCATGCTGTTGGAGGCGGTTGTTGTGTCGGCAAGTGCGGCTCTTTCCGAATTTTCTGAAGCCGTTTGAAGCGAACCAGATGTTCTCCCGCTCAGACCAACCTTAGCCCCGATATTTTGGAATGCGGCAGTATTGTTAACCAGATGGGTTGCTTTGCCATTTTCCATACCGTAGAAGTTACCTACATTGTCCGCGCCTGTAGCGCTGAACCCACCTTGACGAATCGTTGGATTTGCACTGTATTGCATCATGCTTAAATTATCGGCGGACTGATTACCCAGAGAGGCGTTGCCCATCTGCGTATTCCCCGCCGACATACCAGAGGAAATTCTCTCGGCTTCACGCGCTGGCGTAGTCATCCCCGCAATTGCCTGTGCGCCGACATCCCCGCCCTTTACGATTGCTGCTGCGATGGCGGGTATCGCCGTGGCGGCGATCATGCCGGCGATGGCTTCGTCGCTAATGTAAGCGTTGTTCACCATGCTGTATTGCGACATGGATAAACCAAGCCCGCTGGTCATTGCCGCCAAGTCTTGCGCGTGCATTGTCATCACAAGGTGCATGACAGCATAAAGCGGTGGCCACAATTGCACCCACACAAGGCTCATTACATAGCCCTTCAGTACCAACCCACCTTTATGCCCCGCCAGCAATACCAGCAACATGATGATCGGAAAAACCGAATACTGCACAATCTCCACGATGTTCTTGACCTTAGGCATGGTGCTTTCCGATAGCTTGGACATCATTTTGTAGCTGTCGGAGGTTGAGCGTATGGCTTGCGCCTGAGCCAGGTTTGCCGCCGCACCTGCCGCATCGCCGATCTGTGCTGGCAGCAGGTACTGGGCATCAATCATAAAATTGCTCATGGCTGTTTGTTTCACCGTATCCATTGCGGTTTTAGAGATCCCCAGCATGTAGTTGGTGCTGGTCTGAATCGCGCTTTGCACGGCAGCATTGGCGGCAGCGGTTGGTAATCCTGGATAAAGCCGATTGCCCAGCGTATTCATTTGCTGCGTATTGACCGCGAGGATTTGCGTGGTCAAAAATCCGTATGCGCCATCGCAGCCATACGTTCCTGCAACCGTTGTTGAACCTGGAACAGCGCGAATTGTGACGAGCCTACCCGGATTGGTTCTGCCGTTGAGATAAGTCCAGATGTCGTTCGTTTTTGCCATGTCTGAGGCGACGATGTAGCCTGTAGCATATTCTGGCACCACGCATTCCCGATAAAACTCCATGAGGTTGCTGGTCAAAATCGAATTATCGAACTTGGTGTGCAGTATTTCTTGCTGAACGCGATGCCCCCACAGTGTGCCGTTGCTGCGGAACTGGATGTCGGCTGGTAGTGAAAAGGTTGTCTCAAACGTTCGGGTTAACCAATCCCCGACATGACTAACCGAGTGTGCAAAAGAGGCAAGGCCAATGGGCACGTTGGCCACAGTAACGGAGGGCTGGTTCCCGGTTCGGTCGGTTATCACCACGCTGACTTTAGGGACGAGCAGCATTCCATTGAATACGGCCAGCATTATGACCCACCGCCCAAAGTCGGGTAGCTGACTGAATCCTGCAAGCACGGCCATTGCCATTGAAAGCAGCCCCACCAAAGCAATGGTGCGCATGAGGCCAAGATAATCGCTGCTACCCACAATTGCAGCCACTGCGTTGAACACCAGCTGTAGCTCCCTGACATTCCAGTAGGAAAATATCTCAAACGTAAACATTAACGTTCATTCCCAAACACGGTCATCGAAGTAAAGGCTTGTGCAGGAATACCGGCAACCATTGCCTGGTGCATGAGCTGTATTTGCCTTTCCAGTTGCGCTTCCTGTTGCACCTTTGCGTATTCCGCAAGACGTGATGCTTGAAGATTGCCGTTCAGTAGTGTGAGCCTATCATTCAGTTTTTGCAGTGCGTCTTGCGCGTCTTTGGGTGCAGAGCCGTTCTGTGAATTAGCCATGATTTGCGCTGCCGTTTTGAGGATGTTATTGATATAGGCATAGGCAACGTCCACAGCAATCAGTCTTTTGTACGCATCAATAAATCCGGGATTGACGGACGCGCTGGTGGAGATCATTTTCCAGACCGGGATCGCGGAGGCATCGACCAGCTTAAAATCGCTGATGGTTTGCGAACCGCGACTAATCACGTTGTTTCTCAAATTGTCCAGCTTGGTCGCAATTCGATTGATAAACGGCGTGACCGCGATACTACCAACGGTAGGATGAAGGCAATCCACCGCTGTGTCGCAAGTGAACAGGTTGATTGGCGAGGTTACGCCATCGTTGTAACCGATAAAGTCATTTATCTCCACTCCCGTTGGATCAACGTAATGCCAGCTTGCGCTTGTACCACCATTCGCGGCGTTTACTGCTGGATTTGGCGGATCAATAATGATTGTTCCCGTCATGCTCATAATGAAAAGTTTGTCTTCATTATCCAATCCGCTGCTTTTGCTCAAGGCCATCCAAACCACATTACCGGGTCTGTATTGATCTTTTTTGGAAGGGTCTAGTGCAATAGCCGCATCCTCCGCGAGTCGCTTTGCGGCTGCGCTATCTCGTGAGGTCTTCCATGCATCGTATGAATCCGGCAGCATATTTGAAACAGCTCCCGCCACATGGCCAAACATATCCGATGAACTTTTGGATAGATCAGAACCCAATAGCGCAGGGATACCTTCCGCCATCTTGCAGGAGTTGACATTCATCCCGTTGACCTTGTTGGCGACATCCTGCAAATACTCGAACAGACTTGCCATTTCAGGCATGGACGACTTGATGGCCAGCAGGAATGCGTAGCTGATTGAAGTGCCGATGTTCTGGAACAGCGCGGTAATCGCAGCTTTGTTGATAAATGAAAACGAACCTGCTGTCAGGTCAATCCCACCGCAGCCGATATTCAGCGATGGCGGTGTCATCTGAACGAGCTGGTAGCTCTTTACGGGTGATCTGGCGTAAAAGCCGCCCGCCGAGTATCCGTTCATCGTCTGCCCCTTGTAAGACGACGGCGGTGTGGCATTTGAGTACCCACCCATACTGTCGAACCAACTCTGCATTCCTGTTCCCACGTTAGCGTTGGCAGGCGCGGAGATGAAACAGGCGGCAGCAAGCACGGAAATGAGCAGTTTGTTGTAGCGCATGATGAAATCCTTTTAGAGATCGCCGGGTTTGGTTTGAGTCAACACATAAATCCGCTCAACGAAGTCCTGCAACGACAACACGCCCGAACCAAGAATGACCACTTTGTGTGTTTTGACATTACCGAGTACAAACAGCGGCACGGCATCTACCCCCAGCGTTGCGGATAGACCGTTGTCTTTAACCGAGGGAGGCAATCCGTCAATCGTTGATCCATCCAAACTGATCGGTAGAATTGTCATATCGTATTGGCGGGTAATCCATTGCAAGGTCGGCACCATGTGCTTGCAATAGGGGCAATCACCCCGAAAGAAGAAGAATATCCCCCACTCTTTGGCAAGGTCGGCCATCGTGTTGTTTTGCCTGGCATCCCGGTCTCGCGTTGCCACCTTGATGGCGGAGTTATTCATTGGATTTTTAAGTTCAAAGTTCAGCTCGGCGTTTTGCCACAGGACACGCCGCCATATATCCGCAAAATAGCTGGCACGGTCGATTTCAACCTTCTGCGCGGCCATGTACGATTTGATGTTTTCTGCGGTGGGATGCACCACGGCCAGCGCGCGCTTGGCATCAAGGTCTTTGCGTATTTTCTCCAGCTCTTCGACAGCGAGCGCTTCTTTGGTCTTTACCGATTCTTCAGGTGTGCTGATTTCTTTGGGTTTCTTGACTGGCCGTGCTGCTTCTTCACAGTACCAGTTAAACTTTTCCTGACCATGACACGCCCATGCAGATGAATATTCCATGCCTGATGGATAATCTCGTCCTTCCAGCGCGAACAATGAGGTCGGCACTAACGCGGCCATCAAAATAAGCAAAGTTGGGATAGCCAGGCGCATGAGTTACTTCTTGCCCAAGGCCAGCTCAGTGACGCGCTGTGTGTAATCGTAGGTGGTGCCGGGTGAATCTTTGATAATCGCAGCCGAGTTGATGAGAGTACATCTGCACTCGCCTGCTACCTGGGTAAGCGCGGCATCAAGCTGTTTGCCAAAGCGCGAAGCGGACTCAATGATTTCCGTTTGCGCTGTCTGATCCATGCCGGGCTTCATTTGCGCGGCCAATCTCTTTTGTTGCGAAGTGACAATACCGATAATGTCCACCTTCGCCATTGCGGGCGCGGGGTGAAAATGTTGCCATCCGGCCAAGACTGCGATAGTGACCGTTGCCGAGACAACGCCAGTGGTGAGGTGAGCGAGAGTGGACATTTTGTTTCCCGATTAAGCGATGATGCGAATCTGCAAGCCTGCATGAGTATCAAAAAACACCACGTCCTCACACAGGCAGAAAGACGCAGTAAATACCTTGTAGCCCGCATTTTTTAGCTCGCCAGCAATGTCCCTTGCCCGCTTTTCTTCGGTCTTGCAGCGTTCAATGATGCGACGGACGACTTTGCGTTTCATGTTGTTTGCCATTTTTTAGTTTCCTTATGTGAATAAAGTTTTCGACTCGATCTTCGTGTTAAAAAAGTCCCATTTTTCGTCTGTCCTCGCGCGTTCCTTTGCGCCTGTCATTTTTGATTCTTTCGTTAAGCAGTACCTCGATAGCCTGTTCGGTCGTCATGTTGTTTTGCTCGCGCATGGTCTTTATCCGCTCGAAATCTTCAGCGCGTGTGGAGAACAGCATCATTGAGAACGGATCAAGCAGCAAGCGACCAATCCCGGATCCCATCGGGCTATGCACAAAGATTTCCGAGTAATTGCCATGATCGGTGGTGATAGAGGAAAGCTGGCGTTTCATCCACTCATCGATGGTGAGCTTGCCTTCTTTGCCTAGACGGTCAATGTTTTCCGGCTTCTGCCGCAGTAAGAACAGCCAGTCCGCATTATTGATGGTTGCTTTGGTTGCTTCCGTCTTGTAGTAGTCATCCACGCTTTGGGTGATCGTGCCGAATGCACCGCCGTACTTTCTTGCCCTGCGATAACCGGCTTCGATGAAGTGTCCGCTGCTGCCGCTCCCCATCAAGTCCCACGCCTCGTCAATAATCACGATCTTGCGCCGGGAGCGATCCAGATACATTTCCTGGGTGATGCGATACATGATGATCTGCATGACCACCGCCTGAAGATCTCTTTTACTCTTGAGTTCCTCAAGCTCAAGCACGATAAAGTCATTGTTAAATTCAATCGTTGCAGGACCTTCAAAGTAGCTCGCATATACGCCGTATTTTGTGTAGGGTTCAAGTGCGACGGCCATGTGCATCAACTCCGTTTCGCTATCAGAACTCTCATTAATTTTGCCAATGCGTAGCAGCTCGTAAATGTCCGTGATGGTGGTGTCACTCCCCTTCACTCCCCATACCTGCTTGATAGCGGAAGCAAGTGCGGTATAGCAAAAGTTGTTCAGGGGCTCACGCGGACTCGCCATTTCAGCCAGGAGAGGAAGCAACATTTCCATGTCGTTATTGATGTCCCTGACCATCGAGAATGGATTGAGGCACAGCGTATTGTCACGCTCGTCAGTAAATTCAATGAATTCGCCGCCCATCAACTCGCACAAATTTTTGTAACTGCGGCCTACGTCAATAATCCAGACTTTGGCATCGGCTGCACGATAGCGGTACGCCATTTCATTCACAAATACCGATTTGCCAGACCCGGATAACGCGGCCACCGCAAAATTGTAGTTACCACCCGTGTTGTCAAACAGGTCGAACCCCATCGGTTGCCCACGCCGCCCGAACAGGGTAATCAGCGGAGTCTTGGTCCCCTTCCACTCGGCAATCAACGGCGATGTCATCACCGCGTTGTCGAGCGTCTTGGTGTAAGAACGCCCGAATGCAACCAAGTCTTCTTGCAATGGTTGTCCTAGCGTCATTGGTAGCGATGCGACAAATGCCTGATGCTGCAAATAATAGTCGCGCGACAGATCAAACCCCCTCGCACGCCACACCGATCTAACCGCGTGCTCAGCACGGGATGCATCAGCTTTTGTCGATAGCAGGCAGATTTGGTGGTACATGCGCAGCGTCCCCTTGCCTTCATCAAAAGCACCCAGCACAGCATCCCAGTCGCGCTTACGATCTTGTAGGTCTGGCTGAAATCTTGCCATGTACGAGGCCGCGTTCTGTGTAGCGCGAGCACTTTTTAGTTGCGCATAAGTGCGTGCGGATTCGTAATCTTGCACAACCGCGCCCATGGTGATTAAGAATGGGCATGGCATTGCCAGGGCAGCTTGGTATGGGTCGCCAATGACGCTGCTCATGTGATTCAGGCGGCTATATTTCGGGTAGTTCCTGACCGAGAAAAACTGCATAACCGTTTCTTGGCCGCCGCTCTTGCAAGACCGGATGCCTTCATCGCTAACGCAGGATGCAATTTCGCGGTTGGACAATTGTTCGCGAATTATTTGGTTTGGGTTGTAACTCAAGGACAACTCGCTGCGCTTCTCAGGACAAAACACCCGCTCGTGATCGAAGAAATCGCCCACAAAATCCAGCAGGTGATCCGGGGTCCAGTCAAACCCATCCAAGTTCGCCGACCTGAGTGTTGCACGGACACTCTCACGCGTCCTGATCGCCTCCTCTACATCCCCCACTTCAAAAGGGGAAAGTGGTAACGTGATCGAAATAACACACCTGAAATTGCGCAACCAATACACCCTGTTGGCTAGCAGTGATTTGGACGTACCCCCCATGTAGTATTCATTGCGTCGCGTCGTTATCCCAGCCAGCTCGCTTACTCGCACCGTGTCTTTTTGTTTTTTCAACATAGGTGCGATATCTGGTGATGCGTACAGTGAAATCTGGATGCCTGTTTTAGCCATGCACGAATCGAACAGGCTGGACAGTATTTTCTCCATTTCATCAGTTGCACCGGTCTGTGGGTCAATCTCGATGGCAAAGCCAATTGAAAACTGCTCTTTTTTGCCGAAACCGCCTTGATCCAGGATAAACAAGCGTTCAGTTGGAATCCAGCCAACGTAGGGCAGCAAACCGGCCAGTCTGGGGGTGCTGGTGAATTGCTCGATCAAATGACGCGGAATCGCATCAGCACGGCCATATCTCTCATGCAGAAAGATATTTTTAAGTGCGCTTGTGAATGACATGCTAATTTGACCCTTGTGATTGCTCTTGCCCAAACTGGCTTTGTGGCAACACTGATTGCGGTACCGCCGGTTGCGATAATGCGGGTTGTGGCTTTGCAGTCGGTGCCATGACACGATATTGGTTGGCAATTTTTTGGGTGCTATGAGCCACTTGCCAATGCCCCGGATCGGCAACGGCATACAGGAATGCCTGATCGTGCAACACCTTTCTGCTGTCTTCCCACGGAGCAACCCACACACGCAATACACTTGGCGCACTCAGTACGGGCGTGCCTGTTTGAGGGGCTTCACCAACGACCCTCTCGGCTACTTTGGCTTGATTTTCCTTACTGTATCTGGAGAATGGTTTTGCTGCCGAACCAGGCAGGTTATCAGCAACAGCATTGGCATAGACTCCCGATAGTGATGAGCAGTTAATGCCCGGTGGCGCTTTGCAGGTGAACGACTTTTGGGCATCAAGTCCTACCA
Organism: Gallionellales bacterium GWA2_54_124; assembly: GCA_001801025.1. GTDB lineage: Bacteria > Pseudomonadota > Gammaproteobacteria > Burkholderiales > Gallionellaceae > Gallionella. The sequence goes on along the minus strand of MGWO01000002.1, from coordinate 25,278 downwards.
TGCTGCATCCGGTGATGCTCAAGCAAGCCGCCATTACTGAAATCCCAACACGCATTATTTTTGCTCCTTGTTTAGCCATTTCTCGATTTGGTCTGCTGCCGCCATGCCTGGCAATACGCGACCGTCTGCGGCGATCAGTGTGGGCGTGCCATTGATATTGAACTTTTGACCGAGCTGGACATTGCGTTCAATCGGGCTGTCGCAGTGCTTGTCTGTCACAGGTGCTTTGTCGTGCAGCATGTAGTCACGCCACGCGGCTGACTTGTCGATTGAACACCATATCCCCTTTGCTTTTTTGGATGCCTCTGGATGCAGCCCATCCAAGGGCATCAGGAAGGTGTAGATCGTCACATTGCTTAACTTGGGTAGTTCTTGCTCCAGCTTCTTGCAATAAGGGCAGTCTGGATCGGAAAAAATCGCCAGCACCCGCTCGCCCTTGCCACGCACAGTCTTAATGGCATCCTCAAGAGGCAACTCCGAAAAATTCACTACGTTTAGCTCGTCAAGACGTTGTGCTGTTAAGTCTTGCTGGGTCTTCATGTCAAAAATATGGCCAAACAGGAAGTAGCGCCCTTCGCTGTTTGTATAGCCAATATTTTTGCCCATAGCCACTTCGTAAATCCCGTCGATGCCGGTTTTGCGCACGTCACTGATCTGCGTTGACGGGTAGAGGTCGCGCAACGTATTTGCAACGTCCTTTGCTGCGCTGCTGTCATCCCAATTGCCAGCTTGAACTGCGGTCGCGCAAATCAATAACAACATGGCAAATAGCTTGGTTTTGTATTTCATTGATAAGTCTCCTATTTATTGAGGTTCGGAAGGATCAAGTGCCTTACCCATCACTTTTCGTCCGCGCTGCCAAATGTCGCTATACGTTCCGATTGACGGGTCCTGGCTTAAATCGTCCATTGAGAAGCCTTTGGTGAAGACCACCTCAACCGTTCGCCCTGCATCAATTTCAATTACAGGGAACAATTTTTCTGCGAGGTCGATGTAATACTTGCTCAGTCTGTCCAAGGCTTTGCCTACGCCAGAGCTGATGCCGTTTTGTAATTGCTGCCCCTGGTTGACCGTTGAGGTTGTTCCAAGCGGGCTGATTGATTGCGTAGATGAGCTATTCTGAAAGGCCTGACCAATCCCTGAGCCTATGCCCGCCAACAATGCGTTGGCGAGCACCTGCCCTTGCTTGCTGATAAGCCGCCCCCGCATCCCGGCTTTTCCATCTTCGCCCACGACATATCCCTTAACCGGAATATCCACGGCCCTACCATCGCGGCGAACGCACGACAAATTTTCGAGTCGGCCAAACGCTCTTTCCGAACTGATGTCTCCGTAACTCGATGCCAGAATGAAGCATTCCTTGATTTCAAATCGGTAGCGGTTTGGCAAAAATGCATTGTCCTGAGCGCGCATCAGGATTGGATGGGGGTTGGTTTGCGCCTGCCCACCTGTTGGTGCGTCGAGGCCTCCCAAGAGTGCAACACGCACAAACGATCCGGCTGGTACATAACCGGCATTTGTGTCTTGCTGTGCGGGTGTGGTGGGTTTGGCGGTCTGGCTCACCTCAAACGACGCGATACCCGGCTCTTTAGGCTGAGCGGGTTCTGACAAAACTCTGGGTGGCTCGCCAGTCGCTAAAGGTAGCTGTGTTATTGGTGCTACCGGCGGCGGGATAGGCGGCAGTGGTGGCAACAATGACTCGGGTTGTCCGGTCTGCATTACTCCTGATTTTGCTTCCATTGCTGCCATTTGCTGCTTCAGCTCTTTGACGACATCATCCATCTGTTTCATTTGTGCGGCAGATTGCGTCATCCACACCTCCTTTGGGTCTGCGGCTGCACCCGGCGTTGAGATGTTGGTGGCTTGCTGTTCGGCTGATGTGGTCGGCACTGGCGCGACCGAAGGCTGGCTATCCATAAGAGATACGCTGCCGAGAACCAACGCCATTAACCCCGCACCTGCGCCGCCCAACATGATGTATTGGCGAGTTTTGGGAGTCATGTTGGCAAATTTTTCTGATAGGGAGGCCATTATTCAACCTCGCTAACAATAAAGACTTGTGTGGTCTGCCCGGCTTCGAGTGTCGGATTTTCTATCGACACGGCCTGCACACCGGCGCGGTAGAACTCCCGTTCGTCCATAATAATGGGCTTATTGGATGTATTGGTGAGCAGGTAGGACTCACCACGAATCCCCCTTAAATCGAGCGTTCTGATTAACTCGAACCTGGTGCCTTTCCATAGCGAGATGGTTTCGTTTTTTGCATCGCCATCGCCATTGAAAAGCGCGATGACCGTGTTCATGATGTCATCATTGCGAGGCTCGTTTCTTTTGCTTATTACGAGGCCGGGTTGCTTGTTTCCGCCTTTCACGATAATTGTTTCCGCAGGAATATCTTCCACCTTTAGCAGCAGCTTGTAATGCTGGCCTTCTTCGTCGGTAATGAAGACGCTCATCATTGGCTTGTCGGCGGTTGGTTTAAGCCAAGCCGCGCCCGTTTCTGGTTCGGGCGTTACCGTAAACAAGCCTTCTGCGCCATAGATACGCTTGATCTTGCGACCGTCCACCGTGATTAGATTAGGTTCGTTGCGCGACACGGTGGCCGTTGTTGACTCTGTGGGTGAGCCTTGATACAAAATCTGAGCGGCCAGGCACTGAAAACTACTTACCAGGAGTGCTGACACCAAAAATATCTTTTTCATTTGTTTCCTTGAACTCATTAACAAAAAGTCTCCCGTTTATGTACCTGAAACCAATCACATAAATAGTGCGCCTGGTCGAGATGCGCTTGTCTCCTACGAAGGTGTCCAAGTCGCCGGTGATCGCAACCTTCATTAGTTTTTCGTCGGTGTTTAATGTCTGCGCTGTAAATAGGGTGGCAGCGTTATTTTTGGCAAGAAAATCCAGTCTGGCTGTCATTTCTGCCGCTAGTTGTCCCGCGCCTGCCGGCGTTGAATAACGCAAGAAAAGGTCTTTTTGGTAATTGCCTGTGGTCTGAGTAACGTTCAATGCGAGTCCGGCGTACCAGTACGCCATCTGCTCAAGGTAGCTTTTTGATACGCCCTCGCCCGATACCCAAAAGCTCTTCTCAATCGTCGGCGGCACGAGTACGGTTCTTTCCATGCCCAATGTTCTGAATAGCGTCGCGCCTTCAATCACAATAATGACAATAAGCGCGCCAACTACTAATCGAAGAAAAGTAATCTCTCTGGCTTTGTTGCTACTTGTTGTAATAAATTTTTCTGGTATCACTGTTTAGCCTAAAAAATATCGCTGGTCTGATGATGGAGTTGTGCGCGTTTTAACAAACAGACTGCTGGGTAACCACCAGTACATCGCATGAACCGCAAACTTTTGGTGCTTACCGGCTTTGAATTTTCCGTACTGCCATGCCGATACGCTGCCCGCCACAATGCCGCCAATCATCATGCCAAGCGACACCCCTGTGCCCATAATCAGGATGGCAATAATGAATTGGTCAATGTCCCACAGCAGGAATTTCTCCTGCTGATCGAGTGTGCGAGGTATGTATCCTGCTTTCACTGATTACTTCCTTTCGTGGGCTGTTGCCCGCAATAAAACACGGGCAACAGAAATCAAACATCACTAGATCGTAGCGGTCATAATTCCGTTAACAATCGTCGGCGTGTATTGCAAGAAAATCGCAAAACCGACACCCACGAGAATAGGGATTGGATTGCCTTTTGCGACAGACAGCAAGGCACCAATCACCACGGCTGCAATGGCGATTGCGCGGCCAGCATAGCCAGTCGCCACACCGTTGATCCATGTGTACAAGGTCAAGAATTCCGTTCCTGTCGTACCGGCTACAGCGAAAGTGGGTAGAAACATCGCACCCAGCAAGGCGAGGATGCGCAGATCAATTGCTTTTGCTTTCATTTTTTACTTCCTTTGTGTAATCAATAAATGTTTTGATGAGCCAACCAATACCTAAGCCAGTCGAAATACCGGCGATATTGGCGGCGAATCCGTTTGCGTCAGTCAAAGTCGAACCCGGCACAAACATGCCCAGCGCGATGAAGCCGCCTGCTGCGACGAGATCAAAGATGAATTTTTTTGATTTAATCAATATAGTTTCTCCTTGGGTGAACCTTAACTTTCATCTGGCTATAAATTGCCAGAGCTGTTTTTGTTTATTTAATTTATCGTCACGCTCTTATTGCACCCCCCGTTCTTTATTGTTGATTTTGCTGCGCCTTGATTGACACTCGCCGCTTTTCTTTGAGTACCAATTCCTCTTTGTTGTAGGGCGCGGGGTGACAGCAATCCCCCTTGGATGAAGCGGAAATCGTCGTATTTATGCCGTGTGACTTGAGCCAGCTAGTAACAAACTGAACACGCTTCAACGCCAGCCTGTTGTTGTAATTTCGAGTGCCGATATCATCGGTTTGCCCGGTCAATTCAATAAGGCCGATGCTTTGTTTGGATGCAAGCCGCACAAAGCGATCTAGTTCTTTTTGCCCGTTGCGGTTTGGCTTGCTCATACCAAAATCGAAATACACCTCAAAGGTTTCGGTAGCCTTGTCGGTTGCATTGGCGGGCTTTTCTGTTGATTGCAGCGGAGCTTGAGACGGATTTGTGGTCGCCTGTTTGTTGGCAACCAACAAGGTTGAGCTTGGCCAAGAATCTGAATCATCCAATTCCTTGGGTGTGCGTTTGGGACAGTTTTCACGGCAAATTCTGTATTTTCCGTCAAGGTAGCCGATGCTCGGCTGGCTGATCGCCGCAATGCTATCCAGGCGGCTCTTAAATAGATTCCCGCAGCCCGATAACATCGCGCACGATGTCAATAAGATCGCGATGACGGCGCGGTGCTTAGTCAATTTGATTTCCTTGTTGTGTTTCATAACGAAGAATGTCCGCTACTTGTCTGGCGTAGGCGGCGGCTTTGACCGGCGATTTTGCGTTGTACGCGCCAACCGCTTTCCACCCGTACCCCATGCGGTGAAAATTGCCAGCCAATATCCAAGCTCCAACATGAGTGTTGACGCACGAGTCTGTTAAGCGGTCTCTGGTGATCCCGTATTTAGCGAGGGTTGGCAGCCATGCGGAGTTAATTTGCATGTGACCAATATCGAAAGTGCCATTTTTGTTTTTGTTTATGGCCACAGGGTTGCCGCCAGATTCAACTCTGGAAATTGCTCGAAGGAGCTCCTCTGGAATGCTATAGCGCGATGATGCTTGCGCAAAACATCCAAGGTCGGCAGCACTGGCAAGTTGCGCGAGTTGTGAGAGCAGCATTGCGCTGGTGAAGACAATGGTGCGAGTGCTAAACGTCATTGAGCCACCTCCAGCATCTTGCTGCCTGTCGTTCCACAATAAGGGCATTTGCCGGGTTTTTTGGTTCCTGTATCAAAAATATGTTCTGCTTTGCAATTTCTGCACTTACTCCAAGACAACAGTCCTGCTTTAACGTCCCGGATTGCGTACCACGCAGCATTGATGTCGATTTTTTTACCGTCAACCGAGAACAGCTTGGCTATTTCCCATGCTTGAGAAAAAGCATCCGTGGGTGTTCGATGTTCTTTTTCTGCGGACAAATAGACGGAGACCACCGTAGAGAGTGAAAGAGACGACTGACCATTTTTGATATAAGCCGGTGTGTCGCAAGGCATTCGGCCTGGCGGCGGGACATCTGCCCCATGGATTTCCTCCCATAGCTCGCGGAGCGTTCTCCAAGACAGGCCCGTGATTGAATGCGCAAGGGCAATGCGCATCCCGTCTTTGATTAGGGATGCCGCGAGGATTCGGGTTTTGATGAATTGGTTATCGTTGCTCATCGGTTTGTAGTCGGGTAACTAAAACGTTTGTCATGTAGGCTTTGCGGTGCACGCCGGGAATTTTCGCTTCCATTTGGTTGAAAGTAGTCTCGTCCAGATTCATGTAAAAGCACGGTGCAATCATGTCTTCCGCCAGTTGATCTATCTCCTCAAGCGTCATGTCGCTCACTTTTTTGGCGAGAAACTTTGGAACGCTGACGCAAAGCAACGGATGCTTTGCGGATGCCATTTGCTTGACGAGCAAGAGGTATCGTCGGTTGAGTGTAACGATGTCTTTTTGGAGCGAGTTATGCACCTGCGGCCTCTTTGGCTTTGCTGGCTAAAATCCGGCTTAAAGATTTACGAAGATGGTCTGGTAACTGGTCAAGTTGAATTTCGACGGCTTGAGTTTTGTGCTGTGCGCTAATCCGCAAAGCGTCTTGCCGCTCCAGGTTTCTGCGCATTTCCCGCTGGTTCGTTACCGCCAATCCCCGTTCGGGGGCAAAAGAGCCTTCTGAAGCTCGCTTGGCGATGCCTCGAACGTACCCCACTGGATTTCCGATGGGGACGACAAGTTGTGCGCCGTGCATTTCATCGAGAATGGACTGCCAATGACTAGATGCTACCCCGCTGCTGGCGAGCTGCGTCTGGATGGCGCTGCATTGCTCTGGGGTTATTCCAGGTGGGAAAATTAAATCATTCACCACCACTGTTTTTGGAGATTGGGGTGACGCATCGTATTCCGGGTCACCGGTAGTTGTGGTGGTGGTGGTAGATTGAATATTGAATATTGTAGTGTTAGGGGGCGGGGTATGGGGTACGGTATGGGATACCCTATTGATAGAGTATGAATAGGGTATCGGTGGGGTATTTCCCCCCGAATTTGCGGGGTCTGATAGGGTATCGGTAGGGTATTCATGCCCTATGGATAGGCTATCTATCGGGTATTGGGTAGCGTATGGATACCCTATAGATACCCTATTTATTCCAACGGATTCCAATGATTCGACGAAATCATTTCGCCATTCGGAAGGTATTGCAGCGCATTGTTTTTTTGCATTTTCTAGTAGCTTTGGAGAGAATGCGCCCTTGGCGGAGTTGTGCTTCCACCACGTCTTAACCCAAACCCAACCTGTGTCGTTGAAATCAATTAACCCTTTGGATTTGAGTCTTTTGACGACCACTAATAACTGATCCTTCGTCCAGCCCATTTCTGCTGCGGCAATCATCCAGACTACCTGGTAAGCACCGATGATATTTGACGACGGTGAGGTTAAAAAATATAGCAGCGTTGCTTTGTCTTCCTGGCTTAGGTCAGATATTTCTGGATCACGCCAGAAAAAGTCGCTGATTGTGCGTTGTCTCATGATTTTCTTTCGTTGCTAATGCCAGTCAATCGCTCGCCATCGGTAGCGCTCTCTGCTGGCACACGCGTCAGCTGAGAAACTGCGACCCGACATAAACCGAGCGCAAGAGACCGGACAACAACGGTCGATATAGAAATAATTGACATATTCACACCTAAAGTATATTTATACTAAATACAAAAGTCAATTATTACTAGATATTTAATGAATAAAATCGTTGTACAATAAAAAAATGAATATAGGAGCCAGAATCAGACAACTGCGCGAGCGCAACACACTTTCACAGGAGAAATTCGGTGAACTGTGCGGCGTGAGCAAGGCATCCGTATCTCAGTGGGAAATAGGCATCGCAACACCACCCACGGATCGTTTAATAGCTCTCAGGAAACACTTGGCGTTTTCCTTTGACTGGCTTATCGCTGGCGAGGTTGACAGTAACTTTGCACTTACCAGACCATCAATACAGAAATTGCTTGCCGTGGCTCAACCACTTCCCGATAGCGCCGTCGCAGCTCTAACGCGAGAAGGGGATTTCTATACTGAACTCATCTCGCCTGAAAAATTACTCAACGGCACCAAATAACGTCATCGTGCTTCAGATTCAGCTCAAGCTGTTTTGATCAAGCGAAAGCCCAAAACTCTTCTTTCAGCCTAGGCTTACACCACATACGGAGTCAGCTGTAGCCTTGGCTTTAGCAATGATTTCAACCACTTTTGCCAGAAAATATCCACGCTTTAACCGCATGTGAAAATTGCCGCACTTGCGCACAAAAGCCCTAAAGTATTCATCACTGCATACGGCGACTTTCTCGAATACCGCATCACCCCACATGACAATTATCTAAGCTGATGCCGCTTGCCATTCAGCGCATTACTGTCTTGCCGCCATCGTTAATTTCACCATCGTCATATCCATAGCAAACGCTTACCTGGCATCCAGCGTGAGGCCGCCATTTCCGCCATCATCAAACCCTAGCGCGCACTTTAAAAATATTTTCTCCTGCAAGTTTTAGCTTGAGCGTTACAGAAACCCTCAATGTTTTTTGATTGAATCCAGCCTCATGAAAATACCCATATATCCCAAGTAATTAGTTAGCATTTACATTAAAGCGCCAAAAAGTATATTTTTAGTTGACTTTTAATGTAAAGCAAATCTATACTTTTCACAAATCCAGCATAAGAGGTTTGATATGGCCGAACAAAAGATAATTCCACCGCTACCCAAGATGGTGACATTCAGCCTCACCATCGAGGAAGGTGAGCAGGCAAAACTTATGGCGTTTATGAGCGCAGATTCATGGGAACGAGCTGAGGAGGTACGTAATGCGTCGATTCAGGAATGCACAAAGAGTCTTAAGCATTGCGTTATGTGGGCACAGCGCGATTGCGGTAGTTCGCGCGTGTTCGCACAGTTTCTCGCCTCACTCTACAACGGTTATCGCGTCAAAGCAGACGTGAGCGATATAGGGACGCTTGATCCAGAGAATTTTGAGCACCTGATGAATGCATTGCGACTGTGTTACATGACGCAGCGCGAACCGCATACTTTCGTAGATAACGGTAGCGAAGTGTTTGAGGGAATTATCAGCCAGTGGAATATGGAGAAAAAGCTCAATGGTTAAGCTTATCTATCACCTCGGCTGTACAGTCGGCACAAACAAAATACAAGGACAAAATGACCACGCCAGTTCATATCCGCAGCCAAGTTTGGCAGCACGTAAGAACGATTTAATCGGGCCATGCAGGTGGTTAGCACTATGACAAGTCCTGCCACACTCGACGTATTCAGTTTTAATGGCGCTCAAATCCACGTCTTCGTCGATGACAACGGTGAGACGTGGTTTTCTGCCAAGGACGTTTGTGCTGTTCTAGGCTATGGCAACGACAGCGATGCCATCAAAAAATACTGCCGTGAAAAGGGGATCGCGAAACACGGCTCACATGCTGAAGGTGAAAATCAGGGATTAACCTACATCAACGAAGGAAACCTCTACCGCTTAATCATCAATTCTCACGAAGAAGAAGCGCAAGCCTTCGAAGTCAAGGTGACGAAAGAAATCCTGCCCGCGATCAGAAAAACAGGGGGCTGCACCACACCACATGATGCGCGCGTCCTCTCCCATGTCCAACAGAACGCCTTGCAGCAGATCGTCTCCCAGCGCGGAGAAAACACCGATGTGGTTCGCGCCGATATCTGGAGTCGCTTCAACGATCATTTCGAGATTGGCAGTTGTGGTGAGTTGCCGGCAGAGCACTTTCTCGAAGCGGTAGCCTTTCTTGCCACGCTGCCCAGGAACGATACGTTGCCCGGTACGCGATACCAGTACCCACGCGCCATGCTAGATCAAGCGCACTTTGTTGCACCGGATGCTGACAAAGCATGCCTGTCGCTGTCGATGCTATCTGATCCAACGCAGTTCAAGTCGCCGCTCATGTTGCTGCTGAATCAACTGTGCAGTGAGGGATACGACATCACCGCACCATTTGAAGAGGCTGTAGCCATGCGATCTGCCATGCAACAAACGGACAAGGTACTGGATGAAATTAGGTTAATTGCACTCAAGGCAAAATCGGGGAGACTGGGATGATTTCTCCTCAACAGATATTTCAAGCTTTTCTAATACGCAGATTTAAGCAAGTCTGGACTATGAATACGAAAAAAGCATGCAGCAAGGAGAGGACAAAATGAACGCACGAGACCTGACATTCGAGGAAATGAAAAAACCGGGGAAGGCACTGATTAACCGCAAGCGTCTCCTCAAAATCGTACCTCTTTCAGAAAGAACAATTCTCAATATGGAAAAACGAGGAGAGTTTCCACAGCGATTTTCTATCACAACGCGTTTGGTTGCTTGGGACTTGCAAGAAATTGAAGCCTGGATCGAACAACGAAAATCCGCAGCATTACTTCCGCCAGCCCCATGGCTTAGGGGCGTGTAGCAAACCTGTCTATCATGTCCGCCCAGTCTTGCAGCATCACGCGCCGCTGCTCTGCATACTCAGCCTTGTTGTAAACAGCGCGCACACCCTTTTGCTCATGAGCCAGACATTTCTCAACCCAGTCCGTGTTGTATCCTGCCTCATGCAGTAGCGTCGATGCCGTCCGTCTCAAATCATGCGGCCCAAATTTGTCCAGCGTCTTACCATCTTTCTGCGCGGCCATAAAAGTCAGCTTGGTAACTTGGTTCAAGGTCGCCTTACTCATCGGTATGTCAGGATCGTAGCGTGATGGCAAAACGTAACGTGAGCCGCCTGCGCAAGTCTTAAGAGCGACGAAGATATCCAAGGCCTGTCTCGACAGGTAAATGTTGTGCGGGTTGCGCCGCTTCATTCGCTCACTTGGGATAGTCCAAAGCGCATCAGTGAAATTGATCTCTGTCCATACGGCCTCAACCAACTCTGATTTACGCAACATGGTCAACAGCAACAGTTTTACCGCAAGCCTGATTGTAGGCGCTGTAGAAACGTGCTCCAGGTACTGATACATCACACCAATCTCTGCTGGCGATAGCGACCGATCTTTGGGTTGAAATCTGGCGATAGAGGTTGGCCGCACTAAGTCAGCCGGATTGTCATGTTTGTGCCCTTTCTCCAGCGCATAGCGATAAACCGACTGCACAACCTCACGTGCATGTACCGCCGTGGCCGGCGCGCCTCTAGCTACGATCTTTTCACACAAAGCGCGCAAGTCATCATGAGATACTTCACCCATCTTGAGCTTGCCGAACGGCTCCTTGAGGTCACGCTCATAGACTGATCGCCGCATATCGCGGGTTGAATCTGCCATCTGGTGATTCTTAAGCCATAGCTCCGCCCATTCACTAAAAGAATCAGCCCCTTTAGATTTTTGCTTTTCTCTCGCCTTGGCTCTGGATGGTGATTTGCCAGCGACAAGCTCTTTTTTCGCCAATGAAAGCCTCTCCCTGGCTTCCAGCAATGTCAGCCCTCCTGCACCATAGCGCCCGATCACAAGCGTCTCTTGCCGCCCATTGATGCTGTAGTTATAGCGGAACGATACCGTGCCGGTGGTCAAAACGGTGACATATAGGCCGTCACGGTCACTGACCTTATACGCCTTGGCTTCTGGCTTGAGATTCCGTAATTTTGTATCTGTCAGCATGCTCACTCCGCAATTTGATACCATGATTATAAAAGCTCATAAAAACCGCTACAACCCACGTATTTATTGAGCTTTATCTTATTTAATACCATTGTCGAACCGTGTTTTTTGCAATGGTATTGCACTGGACGAATGGTATAAGAGAAAATTATACCATTGATAAAACCATGAAAAAAACTTGCTTGCCACTACTTGTCATTACCAGATATTGCCAGACAAAAAACAAAAAACCCCGTAAAAACGGGGTCTTATGATTATTCTCTGCTTGTATTTACTGGTCGTTGCCAGACATCAATTCATTCCCATTCAATGGTAGCAGGCGGCTTGCCGGAAATATCGTAAACCACGCGATTGATACCGCGTACTTCATTGATGATGCGATTAGATACACGACCCAGCAATTCATAAGGCAGGTGCGCCCAGTGAGCCGTCATAAAGTCTTGCGTTTGTACCGCACGCAAAGAGACCACCCACTCGTAAGTTCTGCCATCACCCATCACGCCGACGCTCTTGACCGGCAGGAAAACCACAAACGCCTGCGAGGTTTTAGCATACCAGGACAAGCCGTTTTCATCCTTAGTCGCATTCAGTTCTTCCATGAAAATGACATCCGCGCGACGCAATAGGTCAGCATATTCCTTCTTCACTTCGCCCAAAATACGCACCCCCAGACCGGGGCCCGGAAATGGATGACGGTAAACCATCGCAGGTGGCAATCCTAATTGCACACCCAGTTCACGCACCTCATCCTTAAACAACTCGCGCAAAGGTTCTAGCAATTTCAAATGCATCGTATCTGGCAAGCCGCCCACATTGTGATGCGATTTAATGGTGTGCGCCTTTTTGTTCTTGCCACCTGCCGACTCGATCACGTCAGGATAGATGGTGCCCTGTGCCAGCCATTTGGCTTGTGACAATTTTGCCGATTCGCGCTGGAACACCTCGACAAACTCGCGACCAATAATCTTGCGCTTTTGTTCGGGGTCAGTCACGCCGGCCAGATGATGCAAAAATTCTGCACTGGCATCGACGTGGATGACTTTGACGCCCAGATTCTGCGCGAAAGTCTCCATCACTTGCTCGGCTTCATTCAGGCGCAGCAAACCGTTATCGACAAATACGCAGGTCAGTTGTGTGCCGATCGCGCGATGCAGCAAGGCGGCTGCAACCGATGAATCCACACCGCCGGACAAGCCCAGAATCACCTCGTCGGCACCTACCTGCGCGCGAATCTTTTCGACCGCCTCAGCGATATAGTCCGGCATATTCCAGTCGTGACCGCAGCCGCAAATGTCGTGCACAAAACGTTCCAGCATCCGCTTACCCTGATGGGTGTGCGTGACTTCCGGATGGAATTGCAGCGCATAGAAGCGGCGCGCCTCATCCGCCATACCGGCAATCGGCGTGGTTGGGTTGCTGGCAATCACCGAGAATCCGGCTGGCAACTCAGTGACCTTATCGCCATGACTCATCCAAACATCAATCAGACCGTGACCTTGATCGCTGACGCGATCCTGAATATCTTTTAGCAATGCTGAATGACCCTGCGCGCGGATCTCGGCGTAGCCGAATTCTCTGACCAGCCCGTTCTCCACCGCCCCCCCCAGTTGCGCCGCCATGGTTTGCATACCGTAGCAAATACCCAGCACCGGCACACCCAATTCAAAGACGACCTGAGGTGCGCGCGGGGTATCGCCTTCCGTCACTGAATTCGGCCCTCCGGACAGAATAATGCCTGATGGATTCATCGCGCGAATATCCGCCTCCGACATATCCCAGGGATGCAATTCGCAATAAACATTGGTTTCACGAACACGACGTGCAATGAGCTGTGTGTACTGGGAACCGAAATCGAGGATGAGGATTTTTTTATGTGACATAAAGATAGGATAGAAGAACGAGGATTGAGGATCCATTAAAAACCCAGAAATAAGGAGTGGGCTGATTTAACTCATTCCCAACTCCTCAATCCTGAGCTTTAGTCTATATGGTAGTTCGGTGCTTCTTTAGTGATCTGTACATCGTGCACGTGCGATTCACGAATACCCGATGAGCTGATTTCAACAAATTCAGCCTTGGCATGCATGATATCGATGTCGGCACAGCCAAGATAACCCATGCTGGCGCGCAGACCGCCCATCAACTGATGAATCACCGCCAGTACGCTACCCTTGTAAGGCACGCGACCTTCGACGCCTTCAGGCACCAACTTATCCTGATTGGCTTCGCCTTCCTGGAAATAACGATCGCTCGAGCCTTGTTGCATCGCGCCTAAACTTCCCATGCCGCGATACGACTTGTAGGAACGACCCTGGAACAATTCGATTTCGCCCGGCGCTTCTTCAGTACCGGCAAACAAACCGCCCAACATCACGGTGTTCGCACCCGCTGCAATGGCTTTAGCGATATCACCGGAGAAACGAATTCCGCCGTCGGCGATCATCGGCACGCCTGTGCCGCGCAACGCATCGGCGACATTCTGAATCGCGGCAATTTGCGGCACACCGACACCGGCTACGATACGCGTCGTGCAAATCGATCCTGGACCGATACCGACTTTCACCGCATCTGCACCGTGATCCAGCAACGCCATGGCAGCAGCACCCGTTGCGATATTGCCGCCGATCACTTCGACGTGAGGGAAATTTGTCTTGACCCACTTAACGCGGTCCAATACACCTTGCGAATGGCCGTGCGCAGTATCGACCACGATCACGTCCACACCCGCTTCAGCCAGCAAGGTGACGCGCTCTTCAGTTCCTTCACCCACGCCGACCGCAGCACCGGCACGCAGACGCCCCTGACTGTCTTTGCTGGCCAGAGGATGCTCGCTGGATTTTAAAATATCCTTAACCGTCATCAGACCGCACAATTCGAATGCGTCGTTGACGACCAGCACGCGTTCAATGCGGTGTTTGTGCATTAAATTACGCGCATCTTCAAGACTGGTGTTTTCCTTGACCGTAATCAGACGCTCACGCGGGGTCATGATGTTCTGTATCGGCTGATCCAGATTATTTTCAAAACGCAGGTCGCGGTTCGTGACGATACCAACAACCTGTTTCCCCTGCACAACGGGAAGACCGGAGATTTTGTACTGTCGGGTCAGACTCAGCACATGGCGCACTGACATGTCGGGCGTAATGGTGATCGGATCCTTGACCACGCCGCTCTCGAAGCGTTTGACCTTGGCGACTTTAGCCGCCTGCTCACGCGAACTCATGTTTTTATGAATGATACCGATACCGCCCTCCTGCGCCAGCGCGATCGCAAGACGCGCACCGGTCACCGTATCCATCGCGGCGGACAGCAGCGGGATATTCAGACTGATATTTCGCGTCAGTTGCGTGCGCAGACTGACATCGCGCGGCATGACGTTGGAGTAAGCAGGAACGAGCAGAACGTCGTCAAAGGTTAGGGCTTTTTGAATGATGCGCATGGGAAACAGACCTCGGCAAAACGCGCATTATACGCATCTGGTGCCAACGGGTAAATCAACCCGTTGCACACGAACAAAATTAAATGAAAGTAAAACTGAAATTACAGCGCAGATTCGTTGATTTCACCTGTACGAATGCGGATTACCTGCTCGACAGTGGATACGAAAATTTTCCCGTCACCAATCTTGCCGGTGTGGGCGGCCTTAATGATCGCCTCGACCGCCGTATCGAGCATTTCACTGGAAACCACGATCTCGACCTTAATTTTAGGGAGAAAATCGACCACGTATTCCGCACCGCGATAAAGTTCCGTATGACCCTTTTGCCGGCCAAACCCTTTAACCTCGGTCACGGTTAATCCGCTAATATTCAATTCCGACAAGGCCTCACGGACTTCGTCCAGTTTAAATGGCTTAATGACAGCTTCAATTTTTTTCATGGCGAACTTCCCTGATAGTTTGGATGTGTCTGACAACCCGGCATCCCGGGCAACCGTAAATCTTGACTTCGCGCATTGTATCAAGAGTGTCGTCACAAAGCGCACATCAAATAAGAAACTACTCCAGCGACAGATAACAAACCCTAAGCACTTCGAGTTCGACAATGCCGGCTGGCGTCATCAGCCTTGCGACATCGCCTTCATGCAATTTTAGCAAGGTACGCGCCAGCGGTGAGACCCAGCTAATATGACCGCGCGTCAGATCAGCTTCATCCACGCCGACAATTGCATAGGTCGCCTCAGTACCGTCTTCATGACCGACGGTAACGGTTGCACCAAAAAAAACCTGTTCGCACGCACCGCGTCTTGCAGGATCAACCACTTCAGCCTGTTCCAGCCGCTTATGCAAAAAACGCACGCGCCTATCTATTTCACGCAAACGCCGCTTGCCGTAAATATAGTCGCCGTTTTCTGAACGATCGCCATTAGAGGCCGCCCAGGTAATCGTATTGACCAGCACGGGGCGTTCGACTTTCCAGAGCTGCTCTAACTCAGTCTGCAGTTTTTGATGACCGCCGGGCGTGATGTAATTCTTGACGCCGTGCGGTAAAGGTGCAAGTGCCGGCAACTCATCGTCTTCGTCCGCGTCACGCATTTGACTTAAATGTGAATTTTGAATTTTACAATCCCAAAGGCTGACGGAGTTCTCATTTTATACTGTTTTTGGCAGCCAAATATGCATGACGCTTCCTTTGCCGAGCTCGCTTTTCACCTCAATACGACCGTTGTGCTTTTGAATAATGCCGTAAGAGAGCGAAAGGCCAAGCCCAGTCCCTTCGCCGACAGGTTTAGTCGTATAAAAGGGTTCAAAAATTCGCCTCATCTGTTCAGCCGTCATCCCCTGACCTGTATCGGCGATCTCAACCCACACGCCATCGGGCTCTGCGCCGGTACGAATCGTGATCACGCCGGAATTTTGTATCGCCTGCCCGGCATTAACCAGCAGATTCATAAATACCTGATTGATCTGCGATGCCATGCAATATACCTGCGGGAGCACCCCGTACTCCTTGACGATCCGGCATTTATATTTAAGTTCATTCCATACGATGTTAAGCGTTGAATCCAGCCCCTTGTGCAAATCAGCCCATTGCCAGCCTTCTTCGCCGACATGAGAAAAATCCTTTAAATCCTGCACGATTTTGCGCATTCTGGCCAATCCGTCTTTCGATTGCGACATCAACTGAAAGATGTCCTGCTTAATATAGTCGTAATCGACCGTCCTTTTGAGCTGACGCACCTGTTCGAGCGCCTTTGAATCGGTGTCAGACTCCAGCTCAAGCGCCTCATAAGCCGAATTGATGGAAAAAATATCGTTCAGATAGACTTCCAGCGTCCCCATATTGGAATAAACAAAACCGATCGGATTGTTCAGTTCATGTGCAACACCGGCAGAGAGCT
This sequence comes from Gallionellales bacterium GWA2_54_124, assembly GCA_001801025.1. Lineage (GTDB taxonomy): Bacteria > Pseudomonadota > Gammaproteobacteria > Burkholderiales > Gallionellaceae > Gallionella. Next base: position 8,671 of record MGWO01000002.1, on the reverse strand, counting down.
GCCCTAATGACGCCATTTTTTCAGATTGCAGCAAATGGCTTTGCGCCTCCTCCAGTTTTTTATTCAACGAGCGCTGTTGCTCAAGATTGGATGTCAACTCGGTTTCCAGACGTTGGCGACGGATGATCCGCCACATATCGTTGCCGAATAGTCGGGCAATTTCCACATCCTCGCTATCGTAATCGGTTTCCTTGTTACCTACGCCCAGAATAACCCGCACTTTTTCGCCTTCTACAACCGGAACGCTGATCAGTCTGATCAGCGCTGAGTGGCCTTCCGGCAATCCGCGTTTACCGGAAAAACTAGCGTAGTCATTGAAGATGAGAGACTGACGCTGGCGCAGCGAATCAGCCCAAATGCCAGCCTGTGAAGCCGGATAATGCGTGTCATATCCTGCCGTGCAATACTTTTCCCGTGTTGCTTTTGACCATGCCACCAATTCGATGCTTTCCTGATCGTCATTGACGAAGTGAATAAAAGCAATTTTGCTGCCCGTTAGCGTCTCTACCCACTCCAGGCCGAACTGCATAAACTCCCTTTCCGGCATTTCGCTCGCCGCCTCGTTAAGTTTCAACAACCCTTCAAAACGCTTCGCATCGCGTGCCAAACGGTTCTGCATTTTTTCCCGTTGCGTGATGTCACGCACAATGCTTTGCTGATAATTGCGCCCCTCATGCTCGAAAAACCGGCTACTCACTTCAACAGGAAAAGTCGAACCGTCACGCCGCATGTGGCGTGTTTCAAACAACCCCCCCGCATCGGTGGCTTTGCAACACGGCGCCGAGGCGGTCACGGCAGGATCTTGCAGATCGCGGATATTACGGGTCAGCAACTCGACCAGAGACCAGCCGTAAGTTTGCACCGACGCGTCGTTAGCTTCCAGAATATTGCCTTCATCATCCATCAAAAATATGATGTCATTGGCAAAGCGCAACAAAAAGTTAAACTGATTCTCCAGTTTTAACAGTGCATCAAAGGATTCGTCCATCCGGTTAATCCGCCTGATGTTTAAAGGGCAACCACACACGCATCGCCGTCCCCTTCCCCGGCGCACTCTTGACTTCGATCCGCCCGCCGTGCTTTTGCACAATACCGTAGGAAACAGACAGCCCCAGTCCCGTTCCCTGCCCCACCGGCTTGGTCGTAAAAAACGGGTCGAATATCTGGTGCAAATTCTCAGCTGGAATCCCCTTGCCGGTATCGGCCACTTCAAACCACGCATCGGCACCACTTTTACCTGTACGAATCGTAATCGTGCCGCGATGCTCAATGGATTGTGCCGCATTAACCAGCAAATTCATAAAGACCTGATTGATCTGCGATGGCATGCATTCAACCTCAGGCAGTCCGGCATACTCCTTGACCACCTCGGCTTTGTATTTAATCTCATTCCAGGCAACGTTGAGCGTACTGTCCATACTCTGTTCGAGATTGACACTTTGCCAGAGCGTTTCATCCATATGCGAGAAATTGCGCAAGTCCTGAATAATGCGTTTGACCCGCGCCAGACCGTCCTGTGATTCATGCAGTAATTTTGGAATATCCTCCAGCAGATAGGGCAGATCGACGCCCTGTTTAGCGTCCTGCACTTTGACGAGTGCCGCAGGCGCCAGCGCAGTCTCCGCTAGTTCATAGACTTGCAACACGCGTGCGATATCGCCTACATACTGATCCAGCGTGCTCAAATTAGAGTTGACGAAACCGATGGGATTATTGATCTCGTGGGCAACACCGGCCGCAAGCTGACCTACCGACGCCATTTTTTCAGCCTGCAGCAATTGACTCTGTGCACTCTCAAGTTTCTGATTCAGGCGTTTCAATTCCAGATTATTGTGCAGCAACTGCGTGTTCGCACTCTCCAGTGCAGCGGTTCGCTGCTGAACACGTAATTCCAGCTGCTCGTTCAAATCGCGCAAGGCTTCGCGTTCTTTTTCCAGCGCCTGATTGGTCTGCATAACCTCGACTGTCTTCTCGCCGATTTTGCTGTAAAGCGTATTTAATGCTTCAAGCATGACATCCCCCGAACGGGATACCGTAGCCGAGGCCTGACTAGCAGCCGACTCAGGCGTAGCTCCTGCCTGCAACGCCTGAATTTCACGGGCTAAACGCAAGTCCACCACCATGATGTGCTGCAATAACCAGCGCGTCAGATATTCAAGCAACTGCGCCAGCAAATTCATCGAATTTTGCGGAGATGTTTCAATGATACCGACGGCCAGCGTAACTTGTTTACGAAACGCGTTATGCGCTTTAAGATGATTTTCCTGATGAGCCGCACTGACCCCATACTGCTGCATCAGCTGTTCTTCGGTGGCAAAATGATGCTGCGCATATCCCACCAGCTCGTTCAGCACAGGCTTAATCTGACTGCTGTCAGCTGCCACCGCACACAGACTACCAATTTCATTGATTAACTTAACCAGATGTCGATGCTGATCATCGACCTCATCAATGCCGGTCACGAGTTTATCGCTCCAGACAAATGCCTCAACCTTTGGAAAGTCCTGCATACCTGTGCCCTTCATTCTTGCGACTTGACCCAGAAGGTCAGTACATATTTTTCCGTGTGTTCAAACCTGATCATCTGTTCAATCAGCGCATCGTCCAGCACATGATCCTGACTCAGCAGCAGCAGCCCTTCCCGCGTAACGATATCTTTTGCCAGCACCATGCCTTTTTTCAGCTGGGCTGAGTGAATCTTTACCACGACTTCCTGTGTAGCGAGCGTTCCACTAAACAGGTCTTTGAACGCCTGCACCACCGTGGGATCGTATCGTTTACCTCCCGCGTCAATGATAAATTTAAACGCTTTGGTCTGCGTGATCCGTGCACTGAGTATATTGCCGTGCTGCAGCCCATCGTAATCATTGGCAACCTGTAAAATACGCGCCCCCAGCGGAATCGCAAAACCGGCAAGCCCATCGGGAAAACCCAATCCATCGAAACGCTCGTGATGCGAACGGATAATAAGGGCCGCGCCCTTGAGCTTATCCAGCGGCATCAGCGCCGTCTGTGCAATAACCGGATGACGCATCACTTCCTGCTGTTCCGTATGGCTCAGCGAAGGGAACGGCTTATCCAGCAGGGCATCAGGCAGACCGATTTTTCCAATATCATGCAACAGCCCTGCCAGCACGACATCCTGCACCTCCTCAGGCAGTAGTCCCATCTGTGTTGCAAGCTTGCGCGCCAGATCGGCAACACGTCTGGAATGTCCGCCTATACTGCCCGCACGCAACTCCATCAGATTGGAGAATATCGCCACGGAAGTGAGAAAATTTCGTCTGAGCTGTTCATTGGAGCCCTCAAGTGCCTGCAGCGCACGCTGCAGCGATACAGTGCGTTCTTGCACTTTGATCTCAAGACTGGCATTGAGCGTCTTCAAGGCTTCATTTTGCTGAAAAGTCAACAATTCCAGCCGCTGCTTTTCCTGTAATAGCAACTTGCGTTCCATCGCATGCTTCAACAGCAACAGCACGTCGCTGTCATCCCAGGGTTTGGCAATATAACGATAAATTTCGCCCTTGTTGATCGCCGCCATAGTCGATTCAACATCGGCATAGCCCGTCAGCAGTACACGCACCGTGTCAGGATAGTGCTGCCGTACCTGTTCGAGAAATTGTGCGCCATCCATTTGCGGCATGCGCATATCTGAAATGACCAGATCAACCGCGTGCTGAGTCAGCAGCGAAAGGCCTTCAGCACCACTCTGTGCCGTCAGCACTTTATAGCCGTTGCGTCGCAACAGACGTTGCAGGGCACTCAAAATATTGGGTTCATCATCCACACAGAGAATCAGCGCAGGGACTGCTGCGGACGGAATGACTGAAGAATTCATCGAAGAAAAGTACGAATGGAAGGCGTAGTGGTATTCTGCGACTGAATTGATGTCCAATCAACAGAAAATTGATACCATGAGCAGCAATATCTGTGTAGCAACAAACTGACGTCTGAAACTCCGGAGGCCACCTGAAATGACTATTGCCAATATCATGACACGCAACGTGGCCCAAATTGATCTTAGGCAATCGATGTCCGTCGCCACCGAAATGATGCAACGCATGCAGATAAGTTGCCTGCTGGTGGTCGAAAATGACATTCCTGTCGGCATACTCACCGAACGTGATGTCGTCCGCGGCACAGCCAGCGGATCCACAACCGCACAACCGGTCGTCGAACTGATGAGCACCCCGCTGCGTTCGATTGAACAAACCGCCAGCAAGTCCGAGGCCTACCACACGCTGATCAAACACAGCATCCGGCATTTACGGGTCATTGACGAACACGGCAACACGACAGGCATCGTCAGCGAAACCGATTTTCGCAATCAGGCCAGTATCGAACATTTCCTGCAATTACGCGATGTCGGCAGCGCAATGAGTACAGACATTCTCATGTTAAGCGAACAGGCCAGTGTAGCCGATGCGGCAAACGCGATGACCAAAATAAAAATGGACTATGTACTGGTCGGTGAAAATCGCTGCACTACAGGCATCCTCACCGAGCGCGATATCGTACGCCTGTTTGGGCAAGACGATCCCCGACGCGTTTTGCGAGAGGTCATGTCCAAGCCGGTCGCGAAAGTGACACGTCAAACTCAACTCAAGGATGCTGCAAAAAAAATGCAGGATGAGAGCATCAGACGGTTAGTCGTCGAAGATGACACAGGGCAAGTGATCGGAGTACTGACCGAACACGATGTCGTCAAACCGTTTGAAGAAGACTATGTCGATATTCTGCAGGCTATCATCAATAGTCAGTCAAGCAAACTGAATCAATTGCAAGCCGATATGCTCAATCGTCAGCTGGCCGAATCCATCATGGCATGGAAACGTCCCTTTCTGGATCTGCTCGACAACTTGCCACTGAAGGTATTTATCAAGGACACCCGCTCCGACTACATTGCCTGCAACAAATCCTACGCCGATGATTTGGGTATCCCGCAATCGGAGATAGCGGGCAAGTCGGATTTAGATTTCTACCCTACCAGCCTTGCGCAGAGTTACCGCGAAGACGATGCCCGCGTCATTGAGTCAGACCAGACCATCACAAGGGTCGGCCCCTATCTCGCTGGCAGTCATCAAACGTGGGTACAAATCAGCAAATCCCCCTGGCACGATGGGCAAGGACACATCGGCGGGGTGATCGGGATATTTCAGGATGTCACGCACGAATATCAGATGAATAAGGCATTACAGCGTAAAGCCCAGCTCTACGAGGTGTTAAGCCAAGTCAATTCGGCCATCATCCACCTGCAGGATATACAGTCACTGCTAGATAAAATTTGCGAAATAATTCAGAGCTTTAGCGGTTTTCGGCTTTCATGGATAGGCCGTGAAAATGACGAACAGCAGGTTGTTCCCGTCGCGATTGCAGGTCAGGCACGTGATTACGTGAAAGGGATCTCGCTCAGCACACAAGCCGGCTTATCCGGCGCGCAAGGCCCGGCGGGCACTGCGATCAATGAAAATCGTATCGTGGTCGTCGATGATTTTTTAAACGATCCTATCTCTCGCACATGGCATGAAGCCGCCGCCCAATACAATCTGCGCGGCAATATTTCGTTACCGATCAATGCGCCTGATTTTCGCGGTGCACTGATGGTCTATGCAGATACCGTCAATTTTTTCGATCACGAAGTGATCCTATTACTGAAGGAATTGAGTGAAGATATTTCTTTTGCACTTAAGCAAATCTATATCAACAACATAAAACGACAGCAGGAGACAGAGCTAAAACTGGCAGAACAGGTATTTTCCCGCAGCGCAGATGCGATGGTCATCACCGACCATGACAACAATATCGTCCGCGTCAATCAGGCTTTCTGTGAAATTACCGGTTACACCAGTGAAGAAGTGATTGGCAAAAATCCGCGCATCCTGAAATCGGAAAAGCAGGATCATGATTTTTTTCGTTCGCTGTGGCGCAGCCTAGAACTACAAGGAAGCTGGCAGGGAGAAATCTGGAATCGTCGTAAAAACGGCGAAATTTATCCCGAATGGAGCAGCATTAATGCCGTCAAAGATACCTCAGGCCGGGTGGTCAATTATTTCGCAGTATTTAGCGATCTGCTGCAAAAAAAGGCACTGGCAGAACTCGATCACCTGAAGCACTACGATGCACTGACTGACTTGCCTAACCGCTCATTGCTGGAAGATCGCATTGAAAGCTCCATCACCCATGCCAGACAATACGAGCGTTTCATCGGCGTCATCTTCCTCAACCTGGATCACTTCCACACAATAAACGATATGTTCAGTCATGCAGGCGGCGATCAGATTCTGATTGCCACTGCAAAACGGTTGATGGAAGCGGCACCGGCACAAGCCAGCGTTTCACGCCTGTCGGCGGATACCTTTGTCATCGCGCTACCCGATCTTAATACCAGCGAAGAAATTAACCGCACGGCCGAACTCATTGCACAAAGGATTTATCAACCGCTGAGCGTTGCAGACCAATCAGTACAACTGTCTGCACGGATGGGGATTTCGGTATATCCGATCGACGGCAACGACGCCACTACGCTGATGAAACATGCCGATGCCGCCTTAGCGGACGCGAAACAGTGCGGCGTCAGAAATAGCTTTAGATTCTATTCATCAAGTATGAACGAGCATGCGCACAAACTGCTGACCATGGGGGCCGAATTGCGCAATGCCATCTCACAGGACAGGCTGGTACTGCATTATCAACCGCAGGTCGACATTATTACGGAGCAAATTATCGGTGCAGAAGCGCTGATCCGCATCAATCATCCTGAACGCGGCATCATCGCCCCGAGCGAATTTATTTCAGTTGCCGAAGAAACCGGGCTGATCATTCCGATGGGCACATGGGTCATCCGTGAAGCCTGCCGGCAAATGCAGCTGTGGCATCTGGAGAAGAATGTCGAGCTAACCATCGCGATCAATCTCTCCCCCTTGCAACTGCATCAATCTGACTTACCGGAAATAGTCAGTCTGGCGCTACACGACTCAGGTCTTAATGCCCGGTATCTGGAACTCGAATTTACCGAGAGCGCGATCATGAAAAATGTACGCGAAACCGTTGCCATCATGAATAAGTTCAAAGCGATGGGACTGCACCTGTCGATCGACGATTTCGGCACGGGCTACTCCAGCCTGTCCTACCTTAAACAATTTCCGGTAGATAAACTAAAAATTGATCAGTCATTTGTCAGCAACATCACGCAGGATCCAAACGATGCGGCGATCGTACAGGCGATCATTGCACTGGGCAGAACACTGGGAATGACCACCATCGCAGAAGGCGTCGAAACAGAGGCGCAATTAGGCTATTTGCGCTCGGTAAACTGTAAGGAAATGCAAGGATATCTGTATAGCGCCCCCCTGCCCGCTGAAGAATTCGCCCAATTGCTGGTGCGCGGAAAAATGATGACTGATAACAAGTCGGAGAAAATTCTGCTGCTGGTCGATGATGAAGAAAACGTGCTGTTATCACTCAAGCGCATCCTGCGGCGCGAGGGCTATCAAATTCTAACGGCAACCAGTGCAGAGGAAGGTCTGGAGATCATGGCTAAACATCAGGTCAACGTTGTACTCTCGGATCAGCGTATGCCCGGGATGAGCGGCGTCGAGTTTCTGCGCCGTGTAAAGACGATGCACCCTAATGTGGTGCGAATGATATTGTCTGGTTACACCGAAATCGGCACATTGACCGATGCGATTAACAAAGGTGAAATTTACCAGTTCATCACCAAGCCATGGGAAAACGAAGCACTCACCGCCATGATCCGTGAAGCATTTGTGCGCTATGAAATATTAAAACGCCCTGTGGAGTAACGTTAGCACGGACTTAGCCGATCCAACTTGCGCGGCAATGCGACCCAACTGAGGGGGATACACGCAGATATTTTGCGTCTATCCCCTTTTTAACCGAACTTCCTCGCCGCATTAATACTACATATCAAAGAAAATGGCTTTGATCTGATCAAGTGGCACATTCAACTGACGACTGGATACCAGAGCGGCGCCAACGACAGAATTACGCTGCGAATCAATTAATGCGGCGGCGGACGGCCCAACTGGGGTAACGATCACACCGGCTTCGCCCACTTGCGCATTAAATTTCAACACCTGCCCGCCCGACTGCATCCGGAAGACGAAGCTGTTTAAAATTCTTCCCGCGCCATCACTACCCGCATTGGGATTATCAGTCGGCTTAACCGATACGCCCATGTTGGTGTGAGATACCGCAACGCCATTCTCCGCCGCAGTGGTCACCCCTTCGCGCACTACAAACACCGCGACCATCGAATTCGTCGCCGTATTCGGAGGCAATACCGGCAATGAGGCCGAACCGCTCAACGATACATTCGTTACATTACCTGTTCGTGTCACACGTAACGGTTCCGACAGCACAGGAACTTTAGTCTCCGTTGCCTGAGGAGAAACTAAAGGTGGCGCTGGAACGACGGGAACAACAGGCTCTGGCTTAACCTCTGGTTTCACCTCTGGTTTCACCTCTGGCTTAACCTCTGGCTTGGACTCAGGCTTAGACTCTTGCTTAGATTCTGACTTCGACTCAGGCTTGGACTCAGGCTTAGATTCTGGCTTCGACTCAGGCTTGGACTCAGGCTTCGGCTCAGGCTTCGACTCTGGCTTCGACTCAGACTTCGACTCGACTCTGGCTTCGACTCAGACTTCGACTC
>MGWO01000001.1:80560-82749 GCA_001801025.1 Gallionellales bacterium GWA2_54_124 | reverse complement strand
GACTCAGGTTTCGACTCAGGTTTCGACTCAGATTTCGACTCAGATTTCGACTCAGATTTCGACTCAGATTTCGACTCAGATTTCGACTCAGATTTCGACTCTGGTTTCGACTCTGGTTTCGACTCAGGCTTAGCTTCTGGTTTAGCTTCTGGTTTCGACTCAGGCTTGGACTCAGGCTTGGACTCTGGCTTGGACTCAGGCTTAGATTCTGACTTCGACTCTGACTTCGACTCTGACTTCGAATCAGACTTCGACTCTGGCTTGGACTCAGGCTTAGATTCTGACTTCGACTCAGGTTTCGACTCAGGTTTCGACTCAGATTTCGACTCAGGTTTCGACTCTGGTTTCGACTCAGGCTTAGCTTCTGGTTTAGCTTCTGGTTTCGACTCAGGCTTGGACTCTGGTTTAGCATCAGACTTCACATCTTTAGAGCCAGAATCTTCCTTGGAATCTTTGTCCTTACTGTCCTTATCTTTTCCATCCTTCGAATTCTTTGAATCTTTTGGATCTTCTGAACTGACATTGATTTGCGGCAAGATCGTGCCGATATCAGCAGTAACTGTCGTTACCATCGAATAACCGTAAACCGTTGCAGCTCCGTTAGTTGTTGCAGCAGACAGCCCGGTAACCGTCACCGACTTATCTTTGATCACACTCGATTTTGAATAATTACCCAATACAGGGTTATTCAAAATTGCCAAATCACCATCAATAGCACCCGTCAAAGTGTAATTAGACGGCTTCATCAACGCATCAGTAACCCCATCGGCAAATTTGATCACCACGCCAGTCAGTCCCGGTGTCAAAACGGCCGCATAACTGTAAATAAATCCATTGCCAGTCACAGGCATAGGCGCAAACGGGTAGGTCTTGCTGTACTCTTTAAAGTCGTAGACGATACCGCCACGATTTGCCGAAAAATTTACCGGATTCGGATCATTGGAATAAATCAGCCAGCGCCCGCTCGCACCTGCTGCCACCGCACCGGCACCCGCGTTGTTGCGGAAAATATTTCCGGCTGAAAGTGTCACATTGCCACCTGATGAACTGACGTTTCCTGCCAGCACAAGATCAGATGAGACGCCAACCGCCTCTACCAGTACATTCTGAGTCGCCGTCGCACCGGCAAGTGTCGTGGTCTTCATATTGTGCAAGGACACACCTGCGCCATCCAGCGATACAGCACCAGTCAGTTGATTATTCCCGGTCAGGGCAATGGATTGCTTAACGCCCGCATTATCGGCAACAAATGAAGAAGTCGAGCCCGCAGTTACAATTCCGGATTGCGTCAGCGCACCTCGACTCGTAACCTGCAACGGACCACTGGCTGCAACCGTACCCAAATTCGTTGCACGTGCATTCACCAGAGTCACAGCCGCGCCATCCAGCGAAACGGCACCCGTTAATAAATTACTTTGAGTTAATGTGATCGCTTGTTTGGTTGGTCCGTTAGCGCCAACAAATGAAGATGTACCACCAACCGTCATCACACCGGAATTCGTCAGTGCGCCCGAACTGTTCACCGAGAGAGTACCCGTTATCCCCATAAGCCCAAGATCAGTCGCGCGTGCATTTTTCAATAGCACATTAGTGCCATTCAATGAAACAGCCCCGGTCAACACATTTGAAGCATGGCCCAACGTGATGGCATACCCTGCGTCATTGATCAGCGTTGTGCCGGACACCGACAACGCGCCTGTCTGCGTCACCGCCCCTACACCGGTCAGAGTAAAATTCCCTGTCGAGTTCAAGCCTGCAAAACTCGTCGCTCTAGAATTCTTCAAGGCAATGTTCGCACTAGACAAATTCAGGGCACCGGTAAAACTGTTTGCAGCCGAAGTAGACAAATCAATATTCTGACCAGAAGCGCTAATGCTGGATGTACCGGTAACCGACAATGCGCCGGTCTGCGTCACAGCCCCCGTCGCAACTGACAACAGATTACCGGTCACGCTGTGCGCGCCGAAACTTGTTGCCGCCGCATGCGTGGTCAACCCTGCGCTGCTGCCGCTCACAGACAAAGAACCCAGTGTGGTCAGATCCGATGCGCCCGCATCGGTCAGAATCGCCGCAAGATTCGCAGAACCATTATTCAAAGTGATGGCCGTACCGGCCGCCGTGACTGAGCCTGCCAGCGCATTCGATGCATTGCTCAGCGTGATCGCATTGCCCGTTGCCGTCAGACTCGA
>MGWO01000001.1:0-80551 GCA_001801025.1 Gallionellales bacterium GWA2_54_124 | reverse complement strand
AGTGTGGTCAGATCCGATGCGCCCGCATCGGTCAGGATTGCCGCCAGATTCGCAGAACCATTGTTCAAGGTGATGCCCGTACCGGCCGCCGTGACTGAGCCTGCCAGCGCATTCGACGCATTGCTCAGCGTGATCGCGTTGCCCGTCGCCGTCAGGTTCGACGTGCCGGACACCGACAATGCGCCGGTCTGCGTCACCGCACCCGTTGCAACGGACAACAGATTACCGGTCACGGTATGCGCGCCGAAACTTGTTGCCGCCGCATGCGTAGTCAGTCCTGCGCTACTGCCGCTTACCGCTAAAGAACCCAGTGTGGTCAGATCCGATGCGCCCGCATCGGTCAGGATTGCCGCCAGATTCGCAGCGCCATTGTTCAAGGTAATTCCCGTGCCGGCCGCCGTGACCGTGCCGGCCAGCGCATTCGATGCATTGCTCAGCGTAATCGCGTTGCCCGTCGCAGTCAGGTTTGTCGTGCCGGACACCGACAACGCGCCGGTCTGCGTTACGGCTCCCGTCGCAACCGACAACAAATTCCCCGTCACGTTGTGAGCACCGAAACTCGTTGCTGCCGCGTGCGTGGTCAGGCCTGCGCTGCTGCCGCTTACCGCTAAAGAACCCAGTGTGGTCAGATCCGATGCGCCCGCATCGGTCAGGATTGCCGCCAGATTCGCAGAACCATTGTTCAAGGTGATGCCCGTACCGGCCGCCGTGACCGTGCCGGTCAAGGCATTAGCCAAGCCCAGCGTAATCGCGTTGCCCGTCGCAGTCAGGTTTGTCGTGCCGGACACCGACAATGCGCCGGTCTGCGTCACAGCCCCCGTCGCAACTGACAACAGATTACCGGTCACGCTGTGCGCGCCGAAACTTGTTGCCACCGCATGCGTGGTCAACCCTGCGCCGCTGCTGCCGCTCACAGACAAAGAACCCAGCGTGGTCAAATCCGATGCGCCCGCATCGGTCAATATTGCAGCCAGATTCGCAGCACCGTTGTTCAAGGTGATGCCCGTGCCGGCAGCAGTAACTGTGCCGCTCAGCGCATTCGCCAAATCCAGCGTGATCGCATTGCCCGTTGCAGTCAGGTTCGATGTACCGGACACCGACAATGCGCCGGTCTGCGTCACCGCACCGCCGGAAATTACTGATAACGAACCCGCACTTGTCAGACCAAAACTGGTCGTCCCTAACGCACCCACCCCGGTCGTCGTTGTAAGCAACGCCCCTGAAGTTGTAATTGTAGGCAGCGTCATCGTTGCCGCGCTCAGGGTAATCGCTCCGGCGCCCGACACCAGCGCACCCGCCCCGGAAATACTGCCCGTACCTGTCGCCACGCCACTTGCGGCATCATTCGCGGCAAGCGTTATCGCACCGCCGTTGGTGGTGATGCCAGAGTTCAAAAGAATATTGTTGCCAGCCTGAGCGCTGAGACCGACACCCGCACCGGCAATATTCACCGCCGTCGCAAACGTAATGTTATTGCCAGCTTGCAGCGTCACATTGGCACCTGCACCATTGAGCAGGGCCACATCAAGATTTGAGGTGCCGGCAGTCACACCTGCTGTCGCAAACAGATCAACCCCGTTGCCCCCCGTCAGAGTCGACGCATCGAAACCCGTCGCAACCACATTGATATTGAGCGGATCCAGCAGCCAGTTTCCTGCGGTCCCGTAGGTGGCGTTCGCATTAACGCGTATTCCCGCTACATCCAGCCAGTGACCGGACGTCTCGATACGTCCGCCATTGCCGCCCTTTATTCCGCCTTGCGCGCGCAACGTGCCATACACGCGTGTGGTACTCAGATTGTTTGAAACATCAGACCAGGCAACGATCGTACCGCCATTTCCATAGCCGGTCGCAGAAGCGTCCAGCAATGCATTCCGGCCAATGTACACAGCGGTTGAAGACGGAATCAGCGCATTTTTCCCCTGCCAGTCGCCGCCTGCCAGCACCTGCCCGCCGCCCGCGTCACCGGTTGCCAAAAGCTGTGCATTGTCCAGCAGCGCGACCTGATCGCCCAGTACGGCGATACGCCCACCCTGCTGCCCAGCACCGCCGCTAACGTCGAGTCTCGCCTGTCCGCTGACCGTGGTCGTACCGAAACTGCCCGAATCGAGCACGATGCGACCGCCTGCGGTATTCTGAATCGCACGCGCCTCGATCACGCCAGACACATTCACCACCGCACGCGTCATCTGATCCGCGGCCTTCGCACTCAGCAACACGACACCATCATCCGCCTGTATCAATTGTCGATTGCTAACCATCGCACCGATACTGCCGCGATCGAGCGTAAAGCCGATCAGCCGGTCGCCGCCAAAAGACAGGCTGACGCTATCCGCAGCAGCCAGAGCAACGGTTCCCTGAGGCGCTGAAAGCACCCCGTTGTTATCGATGGTCGGCGCGATGAAGGCGATATAGCCGCCCGTCCCGGTTTGAATACGACCATCCTGCGTAATCGAGCCTGCAACACCCGCCGGATTCAAATTTCGATCGAAGCTGTATTTACTGGCCAAAAAGTCGGAATTACGGATGTCCAGTGCGGATGCCACCAACCCATTCACGTCAACTCGCGCCGTACCTCCAAACATCACCCCATTCGGATTGATCAGCCAGACCTGACCGTTTGCAGAAAGATTACCCATGATGCGCGTCGGATCAGCCGATAACACACGGTTGAGCGCAATACTGCTCGCATTGGGCTGATTGAAGCGCACCGTCGCATTCTGGCCGATATCAAAATTGCTCCACTGCGTAATCAGTCGCTGCGTACTTTGATTGATTGTCAGTGTATTGAGCGTCTGATTGATCACAGCCGTTCCCGCCACAACCTGAGCGCCGACCGGCAAGGCATCGACGGCCGGGGGTTGAGCCTGCGCTGATGCCGCGAGCAATATCCCGGCCAAAGAAACCGTAACCGCCACACCGCTACCGCAGCGCTTACCCTGACGCTTGGTGATTTCTGCAACAGGAATATATGCACCCCGAACTTCACTCCATACTAGGCGAAAAACACGATTCATTGAGCCGTGACGTTTCATATTCTTATCTCCTAGAGCATCATTGTCAGCGTCAACCAGACACGACCGGGGTCTTTCCGACCATCCGCATCCGCACCTGTACTGACATTTGCACCTGGATTTATGCCCAGTTTGTGCGCATAAGTAATCCTAAAATCAGCCCACCCGGGACGGGTCAGTGCAACACTGACCCCCTGACCGAACAAACTGTAAGCATTTGGCGTCGGCAAATTAGCAGTCGGCCACAAGGTGCGGTTTTGTACGACATATCCCATATCGTAGAAAGCAGACAGCTGAAATTCGACGGACTCCCCCAGACGCCCGACATTCCAGCGCGGCTCGATAGTGAATTTGTAGCCCTCATCGCCCGCACCTTCACCACCCGGATAGGCTCGCACACCGGTCGGACCGCCTAAGGAAAATTTCTCACCACCGTCCAGATTTTTCCCGGCCTGCTGACCCGATGCCTGCAACAACAGGCTCACGTCTTCGCTCAGTCGCTGCATGCGCGACAGTGACCACAACCACTTGTTATAACGACCGGATGTCTGAGCAGAATTTGCATCCGCCTGCGCCGCCGATTTTACCCGCGTCAAATCCAGACTACCTGTCACACCGGTCAGGGATGCAGATGTAAATGCACCGCCGCCCAGTGTATCCTGATGATCCCAGTTCAAGCCAAGTGCCACGACATCGACACGTTTGTCGCTGACGGGCGTTTGAAACGCATCGGTAAACAGCCGCTTCCAGTCGTAGCTGGCGGTAAAAGCCAGATTGCGCTGCAGTGAACGAATAACGGGATAACGTGCATTGAGCGTCCAGTTTTGTGCGCTTCCCGTGCTTTGCGGATCAGGTTGCAGCCCCGCGAGTTTAAATGCCACATCGGTGTAACTGAGCCCCGCGCGCAGGCCATCGCTGCCGATCGGCAGGCTGTAGCTGTATTTTGCGGAGCTGAGCAATCCTGCCAGCGAGCGGGATAAATTTACAGAAAACTGATCACCAATACCGGAAGGATCATTGACGCTCAAACCGGCAACGATTTGATGGGCGCCGGTGTATATATTACCGTGGTTATTCAATGCAAGATTGGGCACCAGCAGATCGCCTTCTGCGGCCTGTACCGCCACGCGCGTGCCGCCTGCCTCGTCGCCCGCCTCCAGCCGCGAAGTTGCAGTCATGCCGGGCAGATCGCCGATCAACAGCAATGCACGCTCCAGCGACTCTTTATGCATCGCCTCATCAGCAGGAATACTCGCCTGCACCGTTTTTAACAAAACCTGCGGTTTTACACGCAGCTTGGAGCCTTGAATTTTCACGCCATTTTTTCGATCCAGAACCCCTTCGAAAACGTGCAGCGTGACAATACCCTCGGTGACATCCTGTTTGGGCAACAACACAGTCGCCAGGAAATAGCCTCGTTGACGATAATAGACTGTGACGCGTTCGGCCGCCTCCTGCAGCTCACCGATCGTCAGCGACTTACCGATTAAATCAGTCAACAATTCCTGCAACGCAGCTACGGGAAAGGATTTAATTTCTCCGCTAAAACGAAACGCTTTGACTGTAATGTGGAGTTCATCCGCACTAACTGCCGGCTTGACCTTTTCTTCAGGCAAAACCAGCGGCGCGCGTGAGGGGAAATCGGGTAATTGATTAAGCTGTTTCTGCTCTTCTAACACACGCCCCACATCAGGTGCGATCTGCGCATAGGAATAGGATGCATTGAACAAAAAAATCCAAATAATATGCTTTATTCTCATCGTGCCACGCACTCCAGACCAACACTCACCGTTGGCTATATTCTATGAATGTTGCCGCGGCTTATCAAAAGGCGACACCAAAAGCAGGGAAATCCCATTTTTTGAATGATAAACCATCGCATAAAACTTTGGAAAATTAAAAAGAGCCGTCGCTCATACGAATTCAATGATTTTGCTGGATTGTGTAACAACTAGACATGAAAAAGAATCCTGCAAGGATTTAAAAACGCAATTTCATTTTTTAGGAAGATTTTTGGTGCCCAGAACCGGAATCATTCCAGCCAGCATCGCTAATAAGTACCGTTTAAATTCAATTAGTTACATATAGCTTATCTCATGCGGTAGCCCAGATGGTATCACAGAAAGTAACCCAAGGATTTCGCATTACTTTACGCCCCCCATGCCTATCAAATATCGTGAGCGGGAATTGAACCCGCACGCGGTTTTAGGTTTCCTCAGTGACTCCCACCGGAACACTGACATCCGCACCCGTCATGCTGTAACTTCTGAAGAATCTCGAGGATTGCACCTAAAGGGCAGGCGCTCGGTACACTCTGCACGAGGGGAACTGCTGGGGCTGCTGCGGGTTGCCCCTTGTTGAAGACCTCCTTGAGCGCCCAGCGGTGAAACTGTTGCAGACCGGAGCGCCTCCCCTTATATGCCAGTTCCTTTACCCCCTCCCGATTGACCGTGATTACATAGCTTGATCGGTTTACATTAGCGGGGTTTATGCACTGAATAATCTTGGTTGCGTTCGGATACCCTAGCGCCTTGGCGATGTCCTTAGCGGCTATCCATGTTCCCCCGTCCTGCTCAATGATCCCAATAGGATGCTTGCCGAATGTCTTGATTGTTGTGTTCATGGTTTGATCTTTCCTTGTTGTGCTTCGTTAATGTATTGAGTGGTGAGTTGATCCAGTAGCGCCCCGCCGTTCTCAGGGTTAGCCTTAAACTGAATCAGGGCTTCGTTGAGTTCCCGCCTCAGGTACTGCGTGTGGGTGTCCGCTTGTTCAAGTGGTGGCGGAATGGCGCGGCTTAGCGACAAACCTTGGGCGGTTGCCTGTTGGTACTCCGTGAGGGTTTCCAGTAGTGCGGCGCGGTGTTGCTCGGTAGGTTGATACTGAAAGATCTGCATTGCTGAATTCAATGCTCTGATATGGTCGTACAGGGTCATAGGTGGGTTGTCTGTCATGGTTGATCCTGTTGGCTGATTAATGATGAAAGCCCCTGCAATGACTCTGTGCGGTCACTGAGGGGCTGCTTTGTGGGTGTGCGCCGTGCTATGCGGGAGGTGGCCTCATTTCGGTTTAGGTTTATTCATCTCATCGAAGTAAGCGAGGTGGTGATTGACGGTTTCCAAGTCAACCTCCCCCCTGCTAGAGGCCGCCCGCAACTCCTCCTCATTACTGTATTGCAGCCAGCCGGGGGCTGTACCTATCATCGTGGCCTCACGCTCGGCTATTGCTTGGCGGTACTTCGTGGCAACATCATGAACAATCCCCCGAAGCTTCATGGGGTCTTTCTCATTGAGCGCCCGCCGCGTGAACTCTAGCTGAGCGACTGCCCGCTGTTGGTCTGTCCAGTTACGCACAGCCCCGAAGGGGTCAAAAGCGCCGACTCCTTTTGTCTTGAGGAAGTCCGTGATGAAATCCTTACCTGAGGTGTACTCAATACTCTTAGTGATAGCGGGGGTGAAGTCCGCAATAGCATTAGCCCTCTCTGCGGCTGCTGCTGAACGGTTCTCATGGCGCACCGCTCGAAGCTCCTTAGCCATGCTGGTGATCTGCGTTGGGGTACACCCAGACTTCAAGATGTCCTCATAGGAAGCCTTACCTTCATAGACTTTAATCAGGGTGTCCGTCATGCGAAGCTGTTGGGCGGGGGTTTCCGTTTCCTTAGCGGTCTTCGCCATGTTCCCCATCCACGTCACCAACTGACCACCCTGCCCGTGGAATAACCCAGAGCGTACCTTTTCTTCATAGAGAGCCTGAGCGCCCCCTACGTCACCCAGCGCCATCTTTTCCATGACATCACCCATTGAGGCATCAATCTCGTGCTTCCTCAGGTTCTCCGCATAGGCGTATTCGGCGTTCTTCCGTGTGACGAAGTTGTGGGACGCAGTGATTTCCAACTGGTCGATCTTATCTTTCCAGCCCGGCTTGAAGTACATCCCCGGCTGAGTCTTCGTGGGGTCGGTGGGGTCTTTGGTATCCGCTTTGAACACGCTGAGAATATCAGGGTGTCCCTCTTCAGCGAACCGCTTGACCGCCTCAAACATGAGTTGATCCGAGCGGGACTCCGAGATGTTAATGCCGTGCTCTTTAGCAAACTGAGTGACACCCTTGAAGTCCTCGACGGAAGGTAGCTTGCCATTCGCTAGGGAGTCCTTAACCATGTTGTAGTTAAGCTGTACCACATTGGCCTCAGTTTTCTCCACCATGCGCCCAATGGTGTACGCAGTGAAGTCCTGACGTAACTGGACGGCGTTCTTAGCCAGCAACTCAGAATAATTATCCCTGTAATGCTGACTAGGCATCCCCTGAAGATGGCCGTTAACACGATCGCTGATGAACTTATCGAGGTCGGCGGGAGTGGAGTTCTCCTTGTCGAACTTCGTCATGTAATCAGCCTTCAACTGCAACCAATCCTGATCGGCGTGGACTGTGGAATCCATCTCCATCCAGCCCTTCGCTTGTAACCCAAAGAGGTCATTAGGATTCTCCTGACCGTTAGCACGGGCAACCCTGCCTTCCTGTGCCTGATCTTGGGCGTACTGCTCAACAACCGGTGTTGCTAACTTCAGCGCCCCAGCGAGGCGCATCATGTTGTTCTCTGCGGGGGTCACTGCGATGTTCACGGGGGAGGCAACAACCTCCGTCTGTACCGAGCGTTGCGGGGTGTCGAGTTGGGCGCGTTGTGAAATACCTACTTGGTCAAACTTTGGCATGGTTATGTGTCCTTATGTTATTGGCTGAAGTGATCCCCACGGGTGTTACTGCTGGTGAAGGCATAGGGTTGAACCGTGGGGAATATGGGCGCTGCTGGGTACAACTCAGGTTACTAGGGGGCTTCATTAGGAATTCAGGCGGTGATCCTGATGGCTGTGCTTTGGGGCGTACCGCCTGTAGTACCTATGAAGTCTGAGGGTGGTACTGTGAATTGATACCATTAATGAATAATTCATATCAGGCTATGCATAAGGCTTCATTCTGTTGCCCGTGATACTTAAAGAAGTTCAGAATGAATACTGAGGCACGACCTAAAGGCGATAATCAATATAGGTACTCATCAAAGGCGAAGCCTCAAGGGAGGTACTCTTTGCTGCGCTTTTTTCTATCTGTCTCTCTATCGCATAACGGTCGCTAGCGGTCGCTAACATCCGCAGTGCGTTCGCTAGGTTGATGGTTAAAAGTCCTCCGTGTCAGCATCGGGTGCGGGTGGCTGCTTTAGTTTACTGCTTTTGGATTTAGCGGCGGCACTGGCCTGTGCGCTCTTAATCTGAACATCGGTCAACTGCTGATCTAGTAGGGCGTGGCGATGTTTACCGTCAGCATCCGGCGGGAAGAACTCCCTCATTACCTCGCGGACAACCTCAATATCCTCGGGGACAACAGCCCCAACTCTCCGCATAATGCCGGACTCATCCGCTGGCAGACAATTACCCATGATCCAATACAAGTTCATGAGCTGGCTGTATGCTCCCGACTGTCTTAATGAATAACCGGCTGTGTCCGTGTTGAATCTCCCTGCATCCATCTTGAACCACGCCATGCGGTCCTTGTTGCCACTACGGGGCGCGGCCATTATTTACCCACTCTCATGCGTTCGGCTCTGGCCTTGAACGGGCTGGACTTAAAGAACCTCTCAGTGTCCCGCTTGTTGCGGTTCATGTTGAACTCCTTGATAAGCTCCGTCAGGTTCATCTCAGGGCGATGGGCAAAATCAGGATCATCATTCCAAGGTGTCACTTCCCCGTTGCCGCTACGGCTGAGTCTCAAGGATTCCATCGTCATGTTCTCCCCGAAGTCATCATCTGGGGTGCGCTGGATGGCCTCGATGTACTGCTGATAATGCTGCAAGGCGCGGCGTAGGATCATAGTGCGGGAAGGTTTCAGGTCGGGGAATTGAGCCGTGATCCATGCCATGCGGGTCTTGCTCATGGGGTCAAAGCGGATCGCAATGGAAGTCGTGGTGCTACTCTTGGTACATTGGGTCGTGGCCATACTGGGTGAACTCCTTGTGAGATTGTGGGGTGTCGAAAGGTTTGCAAAGGGGGGGGGGGATGCCTAGGTGTTAACACAGATACCCAGACAAGACGCACAAATTCTTCTTTACTATAACCCCCCCATCACCGCGATCCTTACGTCACAAGGACTTGCGCAGGGTCTGCGTGGGACACCACCTCCCTAAGTTCCTCACTGCTAACCCCGTGCTTCTTAGCGATGCTCTCAACGTGCCTCTTGGCTGTCTCACTGCCCCCATCGCCTGAGTTAGCACGGTTGATTACCTTAGCCAGCCTCTCGGCAGAGCGTTGATCGAGGGTTACAGTGGGCTTCTCGGATACCTTCAAGTCACGTAGGTCTTCAGGAAGCATGAGCTTCTGTACCAACTCTCTGTGCCCTGCCCTGATGTTGGTTGGATGTGTTATCTCGGTGTCGAGTGACGCGATACCAGAGTTCCAATTAGAGGCAAGCCACAGGGAGTCTGCTCGGGTATCCCGCTTCATATCTCCGAAGCCATGATCCTTGCACCACTCGCTGAACTTGTTGTCACTCTTGTGCAACTTCCTACCCACCAGTAGAGCCTCCCCCACTTGTCTCCAGAGTTCCCTCTGTTCTGCTGCGGTTGCCTTGATGCGTGACCACGCGAGTTGCCCACGGGTTACGCGGGATTCGTCTAGGTTGATTAATGAGGGTACTGATGTGTCCCCGCTGGTTCGCTGGGTACTTCCTTGAGTTTCAGGATGGTAGCCTGTGCCGCATCTCGTTCCCCCATGATCTTCTTCATCTGCTCCCCGATGACCTCAAGCATCTTCATGGGGTCATTCGCGAAGCGGTCAACGTGTGCCTCATGTACCACAATGCCCTTGGTAGCCAGTTGGTCGTACGCTCGGATTACCTTGAGGAAGAAGTGTGCATTAATCCACGTTGCATAGTGGTACACCAGCTCGCGCTCAACCCATGTGCCCCGATTAGTCCCCCCGTTGATGGTCTTCAGGGGTTCCCGTGTGCAGTCTTGGGATTCCAAGAGTGCCGCAACTACGGCCTTTGTTGACTCGTTAGCCATCCAGAACGCTGGCTGGTGCTTCGGCAAACCCCCGGCTGCTTTATGGAGGTCGTTGATAGAGTACCGACCCTCGTAGTCCTGCCTTATGCTCACCCCTCCAAGTTCCAGTGGTTGCTCATAAGGATTCAGCGGGGCGGAAGTCATAGCTAACTTTGGAATTCCCGCATCCACAAGGTTTCCCACGCCATTAGCGGTGCTAACTTTGATACGCTCAATGGTCTGCTCCGATGCACCATAGGCTCTCGCTAAGTCCTCCGCTTTGGAACTTGGGGGTGCGGGAGGTGCGGAGGGCGTCGGTGGGGCGTCGGTGGGGCGTTATGCCAGACAAACAAAAAGCCGCGCAATGGCGGCCTCATGTATTCCTCATGGTCGGTGCTGACTGGGTACTATTTCATCAATCGTTGCAGGGTGGACAGTGAGATGTTTAGTGCGGCTGCTGTCTTTCTCCAGCTACCGCCAGCGGCGAACAACTCCACAGCTTTAGCCTTGAGGTCTGCATCGTTGATCTTCATAGGCCTGCCCAACTGCACACCGTTGGCCTTCTTGATCGCTAAAGCCTCCTTGGTACGCTCGCCGATTAGCTCCCGTTCAAATTGGCTGATCGCCGCCAGCATGGTCAGAGTTAGGCGGGAGGTCGGCGTATTATCCAGCTTGCCCATATTCAACACCACTACAGTTATTCCACGGTCAATCAGAGTCTCAATGGTGGCGATGACATCCCGCGTATCACGCCCCAATCTATCCAGCTTAGCTACCACTAAGGAATCCCCGTGGGCAATCTGAGTGCTTAGTTGTTTGAACTGGTCGCGCTGCATAGCTGGAATCTTCCCCGATACACCGCGCTCAATGTAAATCAGTCTATCACCCACCTTATATCCAGCCTGTTCAATGGCAGCGAGTTGCTGCTCTGTGGTCTGATCCTGTGTGCTAACCCGAAGGTATGCGAAGGTTGCCATGCTGAATCCCCTGTGGTGTTGAATAATAGGGGTGCATTATCTCGGTACAGTGAAAGCTTGTCAATACACCGTTAAAGAATACACTTCTGCTGTATTCACTTTCGTACCTGTAAACGATGGTTAAACGGTACAGCAATAGAGTGTCAGCAAGGGGCTTGCGTTAGGTCGCCTAGTGATAGTGTCAATGGATTGCAGCGGTGCGCTGTATGACTTCCTGAGGGTTCTATGGGGCTGCGTGCTGTCCTGTTGCGGTGCATTGGTACATCTACAGGCAAACAAAAAGCCGCTCAATGGCGGCCTTGTGGATTACTCAATGATGCTGGCGCTGCCTTACTGCCAGCTATGTACCTCACCTGAGCGGATCGCCCCAGCGAAGTGTGCAAGCCCCCCGAAGCTCTCCAGCACTTCATCAATCCCCTCCTTCAGCGTAGAGCCTGTCCGGTCATCTTCCTTCGGGTTTACCTTAGTGATGCAATAAGTCTTGATCGTGTCGAAGTCCTCAAGGAACTCACGCACCCTTGCGGCTAGGATCGCTTCAACATCTACCCGTTGGTAGTCCTCAATGTGCTGTGCTGATTCGAGTGCTGCGATGTGTGTCTGTGTCATGTTCCTGCGCTCCGTTGTGATTGAAAGGGGGCGCACTGTATCGGATATGGATAGGGTGTGCAAGCATTAATTTACATTGAAATCAATCACTTAGTTATCAATAGTGAGACTCTTTGACACTTGATAACACCCCGACAATTGAGAATGGAGGTAGTCCAGCACGCCCCTCAGCACTCCAAAGCTCCCGAAGAATCACACAAGGTTATCCGCGCGAACTCCCCCGCCCCACCATAGGCATACGGAAGGGGCACACGGGGGTATGTTCAAGCGGTAGACTGAGAGGAGACCCCTGAGAAATTTGCGGCAAATATAAACCAACCACCTGCATCTGCATGACCTTCAGAACCAACTCGTCCTCACTCATCTCCCCCGTGACCACCTTCTCTTCCCCCAGAACATACCCGCCATCCTTGCGAATCGCTGGGAGGACAACCTTAGTGACCCAATCTTGGAACGGGAGGGAGTTTGGCTTGTCACTTCTGAGTACCAACTTGTAGAGGGCGGATTCACTAATCAGGGCGACATGAGCAGCCGTTAAGGAATCGAATAGAGACACCCCCGTTACGCTGGGGGTTCTCATATCAGCCCCGTACTTCTTTAAGCTCATCTTCTCGGATGAGTCGAAGCGGGTCAGGTGCTTACTGTATCCGCCATGATGTTTAGATAAACATAAAGCCTCACACACATCCTTAGCCACGAACCACGGGGCATCCTCTATGTTTACCACGCGGATACTAGAAGTGGTTACGCCGTTAGGCGGCTGGGAGTACCACCTTATCAAGCTGTTCCTTCATGCGTGCCAGTGTATAGCCCTTGCCGTATCCCTCTGCCTCGCCTTCAACTTTCCATCCGCCGATATTCCGGCTCAGGGTTTCTGGGCATAAGACATCGCGCAAGCGGTCTTTCATTGAGTGCCTAAAGTCATGGCTCCCATGTATCCGCTGAGACAACCCCAGCTTGACACTCCTTAGCCATTTATTGACTGTTGCGGATGCTGCTGTTGCTGCACACCCATCCTCTGAGCAGTAACGCGGGAATGCCATCGTCTGCCCCTCGGTGGCGTTCGCTCTGATTCTCTGAGCAGCCCAAAGGGACGCACCCACAAGGGGGATGGTTCGCTCGTTCTTCTTGCCTACCTTCAGGCTCCGCCACGGGTGAATCTGGATAATCACATGGGGGATGTCTGCATCCAGTACCAGATCGCTCAGAGCAAGGCCAGCGGATTCAGCTATGCGACAACCTAAGTCTGACTGTAGGGCGATTAGCCGACGGACATCATCATCAATGGCCCTGCACGCTGCTTGCACTTTGGTTAGGTCTGCTGTGGTGAACGGTGTACCACCTTCGGCATCTTCCCCTTCTGCTGAGATTGTTAGCCTCTTGAATGGGTTGGCCTTGTGGAGTTCCTTCTCGGTGATTACCTTGTTGAATATGGCGGTGATTGAATTTAGCTGTCGCCTGATTGTTCCTGTCTTCAGTCCCAGTGCCAGCCGCGTTTGCACGTACCTGTTCGCATCATCTCTATTCACTTCCATGAAGGGCTTATCTCCCAACAGGTCTATGAGTGTATTCCAATTGCGGTTGGTATCATCGGCAAAGTCCGCGCCTGTCTTCTGATGGTATTCTAAGAAAATCTTCACCGCATCACTGAGTAGTAACACGGGCGGATTGTTAAGCAACTTCACGGCTGCCGCCTCGATAGGGCTTAATCCTTCACGGGTGTAGGTGTCGAACCTGTCATATTTCTCTTTGATGTCTTCGCCTTCATCGGCGTACCTCTCTCTGTGCGGAGTTACAACTGATTCAATGAAATGATCCAAGGCGTGATCGTCGTGGTCTCCATTGGGTGCGAGGCCGTACTGAGCGAGTAAGCGAATACCTTTAGCCTGTAGTGGCTCATTGTCCAGCGCCTTGGTTTTTCCTGTCCAACGGGCTTCGGCTTCACTGTTCAATGCTTTGATAATGGGGGCGGCCTTGAGGGGGTCAGATGTTCCGGTACTCTGCCTAACGTATGCCCCTTCAGCATCCTGAAAGGCAACAGGCACTTTCCGGTAGTAGTAAAACGTACCGCCCCGAATTGCAGAGTATTTGATTTTCACGGATAGAAGGGAAGTGATTTTATACAGAGTCATTTTAGCACTGGTATCCCAAAGAGTTTACGAAAAGTAACCCATGAGAGACTAGCAAAATGATGTATCTAATTGATTAATAACAAGAATATATTATTAAACTGGTGCCCAGAACCGGAATCGAACCGGTACGCCCTTTTCAAGGCGACGGATTTTAAGTCCGTCAACTATCCCTTTATTTACAAGCTTTATAGACTTTAATATTAGTTTATGTCACACTCTTGTCACAGTGACGTGTAAATCAGGGGTAAATTATGGCGACAATCAGGGTTCGTGGTGATGGTCAATTTCAAGCGCAAATTCGCTTAAAAGGACATCCGGCAACGAGTAAGACTTTTCCAAATCGCCGTATGGCTGAGCAATGGGTGACGATTACCGAATCTGAAATGATGAGAGGCGAGTTCATCCAGCGCAAAGCTGTCGAAGTGATAACGCTTGAAAAATGCCTGACGAAATACGCAGAGGAACGCAGTGCAGGCAAGAAAGGCGAAAAGCAGGAACTTGTCAGAATCAACAAATTGAAGCTACACCCGTTAGCGAAAAAGGCCGTCTCGCAGATCACGGTTGATGATATTGAAGACTATATATATCAGCGCAGAAAAGACAAGAGCCAACGCAACCCAGAACACAATGTAAGCGATGCCACTATAAGGCTTGAAGTTATGCTTTTGTCTGGCGTTTTTGAAGCCGCAAAATCTAAGCGGTGGAACTACTGCCGCACAAACCCAGTGCGCGAAATAGATCAGGATGCACGACCAGGTAAGTCATCAGAACGCGTGAGGCGGCTTGTCGGCGACGAAGAGACAAGATTGCTTGCCTCACTTGATAAGCGATGCCGAAATGCAGATATTCCATTAGTCGTCCGTTTAGCTATTGCCACGGCGGCAAGGCAGTCGGAAATAATAGGTAAAGACAGCACCAGCACACGCCCCGCATCCCCCGGATTGTGCTGGGAGAATGTTAATCTAGCTCAAAGGTCGGCAAAGCTCCTTGATACAAAAAACGGGAAAGATAGAATCATTCCACTGGGAGACAGCGCACTTGCACTTCTGTCAGCACTCCCCCGCCCCATTGCTGGCGGCAAAGTATTCAAAGTAACTCAGGATGGTTTGATTCGGTCGTTCGCTGCGGCGTGTGATGATGCGGGGATTGTTGATCTAACATTTCACGATCTGCGACATGAGGCCACAAGCAGGATGGTTGAGGCGGGCTTGTCGTTGCTAGAAGTTCAGAGCATTACTGGTCATAGCAATGCTGAAATGGTAAAAAGGTACACGCATTTGGATACGCTAAAGCTGGCAAAAAAATTAATCTAGACATTGATAAGTGTTAATTAACAGCTTACAATAATTACCATGATAAAAACCTTTCGACATAAAGGGCTTGAAACCTTTTTTCGCACAGGCAGTAAAGCAGGCATACAGCCGCACCACGCCGTGAAGCTGCGCATAATGCTGACTACTTTGGACAACGCAAAACGCCCTGAAGATATGAGTGCACCAGGCTGGAGACTGCACCCGTTAACTGGAGACCTTGCAGGGCTTTATGCCGTAACTGTAAATGGTAACTGGCGAATGACTTTTGCTATTACTGACGGCAATGCTGAACTGGTTGATTATCTAGATTATCACTAAGGAAACATTAAAATGAGCAGAATGCACAATCCGGCACACCCCGGCGAAGTTTTAAGGGAATGGCTACCAGAAGGCATGACAGTGACAGAAGCAGCCAAATCGCTGCAAGTTTCACGCGTCACGCTATCCAAAGTATTGAACGGCAAAGCTGGTGTTACTGCTGGCATGGCGCTACGCCTCGCCGCGTGGCTTAGTACATCGCCTGACGTTTGGCTTGGGATGCAAACTCAATGGGATTTATGGCAAGCTGAACAACAGCCCAACCCAAATATTAAACCGCTTGAGCGATTGGCAGCGTGAAAATCTAGCTTTTCCTTCTTGCTGACTGGTTCGGCTATCTAATGATACACACAGGAGCTATCAAAGGGGTGGCGTGGCTGAGGGGGGACCCGCGCGAAGCGTGGGGTGAGAGAGCCACCCCGTTTCACCCGCCCTTTCGTCACGTAAGCGACTTCGCTGGTGCTTTTCGCGGGCTTGCCCCGCGACTCCGTTCGATCCATAAAAAATGGCCAGAGTTTTTATCTCTGGCCGCTATTATGGTTATCTGGAAATACCACGCAACATGTTTTGCTCTGCGACGCTAATTTTTGGCAGCATGTTCGCCTTGATGTTTTCAGCTGATTGCACTGCTGAAAGTGATGCTGTTACGTCGCCATGGCGCAGCTGCTGATATTGCATTTTGAGCATCAGCGCGAGCATGAAAGTCTGTTCGCGCATCAGCGATGCAGTGTCAGCTTGCGTGTTGATCGCCTCGTACCATTTCGTGTTATCGACGCGACGACCGATTTCTATGTCCAGCAATTCAAGCGGCGACACGTCACCGTTCGGCGACCACTTTTTAATCGAGCGTTCGCGTTGCGTGATGAAGTCAGCGCCACCAACAGGTGCGCCCGCCTTAATGGCTTTCAGAATGGCCGTAGATCCTGGTATGGGCTTGCGTTGAGCAAGAATGTCTACGAGTGTGTCGCGCGTAAGTGACATGCGCGCTTCGTAGACTGTGCGCAAGCCTTCATATTTTTTCCCGCTGCCGTCCTTTGCGTCGAGTTCTGCAGGCGTGAGTTTGCGCGGGCTGTTTGAGTTGTCGATTGTGTTTTCGATGTATTTTGATGCCGCGAGCATTTGATGCGCATCGAACGTCAGGTTGCCGACGCGTCCGTCTTGTCCTGCGCCCGTAAACAATGAGCCAGATTTGGCGTCAGCTCCCGGCATTGGCTCACCAGTACTGTTTGCCGATCCATTCGGATTTGCGGAGTCCGCGCAATGTTTCGGGTCTGTATTTTTATCGCAATAGTCACGTCGGTGAGTGTCTGCGACTAAAAAAGCTTGCTCTGACTCAGCTGGCGCATTGTTTGCGTGTGTCGCGAGACTCGCCTTCATCGCACTCGACATTGCCCGCGACATATCGACAACCGAGCCAGAGAATGCGGCTTGTGACTGTCCGCCACAGCCGTCAATCGCTGGCTGCTGATGCTGTTGCGCTGCATATTTCGCTTGATTCTTCCAAGCCTCCAGGTTGCGCTGTTCCGTGATGTCTGCGATCTTTGCTGACGAATCGATTGTTGCAGACATTAAAGCCTGCTGTGAGATACCAATGGCGTTGACTATTGGCGTTGCAACCGCAGCAACGATCTGCCCGAGCGCGCCGGGGAACAGCATGGTCACTTCAGCAGGAGCGGCACTTGCCGCGCCTGGCAGTGCCGCAAAAATCGCGATGCAAATCAATTTTTTGTAGTTGTTTTTCATGATTACTCCTTCATCTTCATGCTGCGGCTTGAACATCTGTGAGAAAAATTGCTGGACAGCTGTTTTTCTTATCATTGAAACCGTGAAAATTTCCGCGTCCGCGCAGTTTCGGATCTTCGAAATCCCACCAAATCACGTTCCCGTCAATTTCCGCTGGCGTCCGAGATTCGTGCAGATCTTTGATTTTTTGTATTAAATCTTGACTTGTTGACTCGTGAGCGTGCAACTGCCTGAAATATCCGCCGTTCGGTATTGGCAAGCTGCAGCTCAGTCCGCCTTCGTGCGTCTCGTTAAATGTAGCGCGCGACATGCTGGATTTTGTCGGTTTAAAATTCGTGATTACAAAATGAAATGTCGTGCAAGAGACTTTTTTTTCTAAACACATCGCGATGTAGCACTTTTCGACATGAAAAAAGGCTGTCGAGATTTCGCGCGAGGGGTGTAAAAATGGATCAAAAGCGACGCCGTCGGGGTCTCTGTATCCATCAAATTTCCAGTTTTCCGGTATCGGCGCATCATTGATTTGATTGATGATTTCGAGTCCTGATGGCTTTTTTTGTTTAACTGCTCGATATATCAGATAAACAATAATCGTGGGGAAAATCAAAAGTGCAATGATTTTTCCTGCGATTGATAGCAATACTGTCAGAATGAAAGCGATTGCTGATAAAAATGAATCAAGATAAGTAAGCATGATTACTCCTTTATATAAATGCGCGCTTTAGTATTTGCGTCCGCCCCAGCTGTTATCGCTCGGCGCGGCAGGGGTTTGGGTTTGTCCTTGCCCGACGCCGTCCTGCCCGCCGCCGCTACCGGGGGTTCCGGGGGTTGGCTGTCCGGGCTTTTGCAAGCTGCGAATGACTGACCTCGACGCTGTTGCTGCGCCAGCTATACTATTGAATTTACACATTTTAATACTCCTTTTTTCTGTTAAAAAACTATATTACTATGAGCTGGCGTTTGCCATTGTTCGTTGCAGCTGTTCGAACAATTTTGAAATAGTCTTCGCCGTCTTCATACGCTTCTGTCATTGCTTGACTCATGCCATGCTTGTGACGTGCGCTCTGCACGCCACACAGGTACGCAAAGCGCAACGGGTTAGTTGCGCAAATAATCGCCGCTGCTAGTGCCTCCGCATCGCAAGTTGCAGCGTCAAAGTTGTCTTCGTGGAATTTATCTTGATCCATTTTTATGCTCTCTTTCTTGTTCAAAATTAAAAACTTGGTGATGCGACACTGCCCTGCAAATCGAACTCAAAATCTTCTACTTCATCTTTATCTACCGCAGCTGGTGCTGTTTCCGGTGCTGGTGCTTTCTTTTTCTTCTCTGCGTACTCTTCAATGATTTGGGATGCGGAACTCATTGGGTAGCGTCCGGTCGGCGACGGCATAGGCAAATTGAATTGCTGTGCGACTGCTTCACGGCGGCTGAACGGCCAACCGTTATTGGCGGCTTCAACAACTTGTTCGGCTGGGTATGTGAGCAACCCGATGCCGCACAGGTTTCTTTCGATGCCAGCTTGATCGAGATTGATGGATGTGTGAGGCGTGAAATTAATGTAAGGCTTTGACCTGCCGCACATTTTAAAAATACTTTCGCGCATCCACACGCTACAATCCTGTTGTTTTTTAGAATCTTCCAAGATGATCGTGAGGAAAAATAACCAAAACGCAAAATTGTCCGCGCGCTTGTTTTTTTTTGCTTGAACCGCTTCTCTTTTTTCCTTTGAATCAATCTGTTGCCCCTGATCTTTGCGCCAGGTTTTCAACGCGCGCTTGTCACTTTCGAGCTGTACGAGGCGCGGAATCAGACGTTCGGGAACGCCGGCTTTGCGCATGAGGCCGGGTAATTCTGCGATTTGTATTGATGGCGGTTCAAACATTTTCAACTCCTATAAGGCCGGAACGAATCCGGCCACGGCTGTTTAGGCGTGCATGTGTTGTTGACGGTCGGACTTATCATCATCTTGATCGCCGTCCTCGTTTTTTAATGCTTCCTCTTGCTCGATGCGGCGGCGCTCGGCTTCGGCTTCGTCTGCTTGAATGTCTTCGGCCTGCATACTCATCAGTCCGTCTTCTGAAAGCGATTGCTCGCTCATTTGAAGTGTTTGGGAGATGTATGCATCGCGGACGGTCGGATCGCTCATATCGACCTTGAGTCCGCGTCGTGCCGCTTCTTGCGCAGCGTCGTGCCGGAATTGGTCTGAACCAAAAATTTTTAGGGTCGGATTATCGAGGCCTTTTTCGACTGCGACATCGAACAACTTTTTGAGGTCACGGCCATTGCCGCCGCCGCGATGCTCATGCGTAAGATTTACTTTGCACACATTGGGGTCGTAGACAAAACTGGGCTTGTCAGCACGAGGCCAGTAAAGGTTATATTTGCCGTCCTTGTGTTGGTATTCCAGTCCGGCAAAAAGCTGGCCGGACTCGGTTGGTTGTGGTTGATTCGGCGATGTATAGCGATGCGTGCCGATCCCGTCCATGCATTGCGGGGTGATAGTTTTTGAGGCTGGTGTTGTTGGTTGCCCAGTTAAAATGCTGGTCAGTTTTTTAACTCTGCTTGGCTGCGGCGGCGGTGATTTGAGAGCAGCAATGATGGCCGAATACTTAAACTCGTCACCCAGCTTGCCGCCACCGATTTTGCGGTCATTATGGCTGTAGCTGATCCCGCGAACGTCACCGAGCTTGCCAGTTTTTGGGTCTGGGTCTTCTCTGTACTTCTCGACCTGAATGCCCATTTTATCTAGGTGAGCACAAAACGCATCGAAATCGCCCGTCAGTTTTGTGGCGATTCGTGCTTGCTGTCGAATAAATTCCATGTCAAATTCAATTTTGTCTTGTTCCATAATAAACTCCTTCACTTTTCGCTCAATGTCGAACGGCGTTAAATCGTTAATTTTTGATGTTAAATCAGCGGGTTGGTTATTTTTGTTCTCCTTAATTCCGCCACCTCTCTTTCCAGTTTTTTGATTTGCGCCTGCAGGTTTTTGAAGCTTTTGATTATTTGCGGTCGCGCGTCCAGCCAATCGTCCATCGTTGCCGATTGGTTCTGGATCTGTTTCCGCAATTCTGCGGGTGTCGGCAACAGCTTCAAATCTTCGATCTTGCTCATTTTTATTCTCCATTCTGTTAATCAGGTTCTTGTATTTGTATTGCTCGCCGAGTTGCGAGCCAGAAAAGCCAACTTCGTTACCGGCCTTGTCATTTGACGTGAAACTGAGCCCCTTGATTTCGCCATCAGATATGAATGGACGGACAGTGATACGTTGTTCGGCAAGCCGGTTTGTCAGGTCTTCAAGCGTGCGGCAATCTGCATTTTCCATTACGTTATCAATGGCGTCTTGTATGGCCATGCGCGCGGGCTTCACTAGAGTGCGCACTGCTTTTTCTACCTCGCCGCGCTTTGGCTTGCGTTTGTCTGTTTTTGTCGATGGCAGGTCTGTTTTGTGGTCAAGTTCTGCGCCGACGGTGACGTGAAGACCGTGCTTTTGTTCGAGATCAGAAATAAGTTTCGTACTCTTCAGATTCTCGTTTTTTCCTAAATACACATCCCCGTTCAGACTCACGCGATTGGCGATAATGTGAATGTGTTCACCTTCGCGGCTGTCGTGTTTAATAAGAGCAAATTGATGCGCATCTAAAAAGCCCATACCGTGCATGTAGCCCTTAGCAACTTCATTCCATTTTTCATCAGAAAGGTGCTCACCAGCTGGTAAACGGAGACTGTTATGCCAGACTGGCTTGTCAATGTCCGGGCGCATGCGACGAGCAGTGCCGAATTCGCGTGAAATCTCGCGGGGTGTTGTGCCCGCCATGTTGCCGCCGATGATGTGTCCATCATCGTGGTCAACAGAGTATTCAAGCAAACCTCTGAAACCGGTTCCGCGCTTGATTTTTTGCATGCCTTTCATTCTTCCGCCTCTTCGTTCGAATCTGAGTGGTAATAGCTAATCAGAGAAGCTGATCCAGTCACTAAAAGAAGTCGCAAATCTTTGATGAGGGTTAGAATTTCAGAGTCGCCGATGTACTTCCCGGCACGCATCGAGGTGGCAACAGTAGCTAGATTGCCAATGGCGCGCCCTAAATCTGATGCTGTTTTGATATTCAGCGGGTGAATGATCGGCGGTAACTTGTCCAACAAGCATGAACGCAGGTATGTGCCACGCTGCATCGTTTTGCGGCGGGTGTCCAAAAGGTCGGCCTCTTCTGCCGACAAACGTACAGAGACGCAGATTGTGCGTTTCTGCGCATCAACTTTGTTGTGCTGATTTCGTCCCCGACTCGAGTACCTGTTCATTTCTAAAACTCCATAAAGCGCATAAGCGGATAAGCGGTTTTGATTTTCAGTGCATAAGCACGGAGCCTCGCAGAGCAAGCTACCCCGTGAGGGGGAGTAACCAAGAAGAAGAATCCGCAGGATTCGCTTCGCTGGTTAGCCCTTGCTCCCTGCCTTCCGGTGGATTGCATATTGAGGTGTTAGAATGGAAGTGTCAAATTCAACTATTTGATTACATTGTATAAATTTACGAATGTATATGTGTTTCGTAAAACCTAAGCGGCTACTTTTATGAGTTACTGTGTCTTTCGTAAAAAATATTTATGAGTTACTGTGCAACTCATAAAAAATAACGACTTTTTACCGTTTATCTGAAAAAACGACCGCTTGTCATCGAGGCCAAAATCGGTCGCGATGAAGCCAGATCAAATCGCACGGAATGAAAAAGTCGCTGCGCGGCTTTTTGTTGAGCGGCAAGCCGCTCGTGGCTGCGCTGTCGCTTGCCATGCTGACGCGCTTCGCTTGTCTGCCTGCGCGGCACGCGGGAGGAGATAATCCCCTCCACCCTTGGGTGCGCTCATTGTCGCGCCCCTCAACCCCTGGTCTAGGGTGTGGGGCTGCGCCGCCATCCGATAATTCAACATAATCTACATCTACACGATGGTTTTGAACAAAAGCCTACAGGGAGGGTGGATGGGGGAAATGGGGGCAAGGCGGGGCCGCGAATGAGGCTCCGCCTTCCCCCGTTGCGGGGACGACCCGTCAGGGGTCGGACGCCACCCCCTCAGGGGGTGAGCGGAATGGGGTGGTTTATCGAGCAACGCGTAGCGTGCGAAGATGTGACCAAAAGAACGGCTTTAGACCGGATTTTCGTCAGAAAACTTTAAAATAAAACGCTTATAAAACATATAATTATATAATTTAGACCGGAGTGACCGGACTTTTTTAATAAAAATGTATTACGCGTGAGAAAAAGAAAAGAAGAGAATATAGAATAAAGTTTGTGCTAAAAAAGTCCGTTCGTCCGGTCACATACAAATAATCAAAGAGTTACAAAAAAAAAGTCCGGTCGCTATAAGTACACAAATGCGTTCGCAATAAATTAAAAAGCCCTCTTGCGAGGGCATTAATTAAGCTTCGTCATGGAACAAGAAGATTCGCGCAACGAGTTCGCTCGGTTCCCCTCCGAAACTCGATCAATCCCGGGTACGCAGTTTGCAGTCGCTGCCAGAATTTTATACTACTCACGCTTTTCAACCCGTTACTCAGGCAGAAGAGTGAGTATGATTGGTATATTTTACATCTAGGCATTCCACCCCCACTCTGCTCGGCCACAACAGGACAAACATCTTCGCGCCACGCAACAACCGAATCATTTTCGATTCTCGCTTGTTCTTTTCTTACTCTCATCTGCTCCGGTAGTTCAGCAAAACGCCCGCGAGCGAGCAGTCGTTCAAGCCCCTCTACAGCCCAATTTAGCACCCCAGGTAGCTCGTTCAAAATGATGCTTTCAGCAAGCAGCGGAACCGCTCTCGACTTAACATCAAATGGCACAATCGCAAACCTCCGCCAAACGCCGTTCGTTTGATCGGAGAAGCTTGGCATTCCATTTCCACAGATCAACCACTTGGCTGTCGGCTTGAAACTGACAACATCACGATACTTTCTGTCTGCGCTGGTCAGATCGCCACTAATCAAAGTCTTAATGCTCTGCTCGTCGATTCGTTGCGGAGTTTCGTCTACCAACACTAGCGACGCACCCAGTAAGGCAGACAAGTTGAATCCTTGCAACTGCCCGACCCCGATTTTCATGCTCGCAACTCGCGATTTACCATGCAGCGCTGCCACCATTTCACAAAAAGTGCCTTTCCCTGTACCACCGTCGCCAACAAGCCACAACGCGAACTGGTGTCGCGTGTCGCTGATTAATGTATAACCGACGTATTCCTGCACAAAGTTTTTAACGTCATCGTCGGGCAACGACGACCGAAGATAATCCATAAACATACCCCTCGGCGCGTCTTGCAAATATCTGCACGACACACAGTGAGTCAACCCGTCTTCCGGAGATGAATCGTGCATTGATGTACCTTCCGTCTCGATGTGCAACGTACCGTTCAGCACGGGAATTTTTACTATTTTTTGGTCACGTTCAATAGCAGGAATAGGCGACAGATACATAACTGCGCTTGCAACACAGCTCACCGCTGTTTTTTCTGACGCTTTGGCTGGAGCGTGCTTGGCAAGCCAGTTAAACGCGACGCGCTCAGTATCGCCTACGTTTTGCGCCTGCCAGTGCGTACCGACGTATTTAAATATCACTCCGTCTTTCGTTTTGTAGTTTGCTTGAACTGAAAGCCATTTTGCGAATCGAAGCTGCGGGCTGCTCTTCGAATCATCTTCAAACTCTAGGCTGTCCATGTCACACCCGTCTTTCTTTCGATTTCAGCTCTTATCCATATATTTGCGGCGGTACGACCTTCCAGAACTCTCAGAGCCTTGTATTCGCCAACCACGGCCTCAGACCACCCCTCAAGGACTATCGATCCGCATTCTAGATTCGCTGACGCAACATTTGCTGCGCACAATCGCTCAAGCAAAAATTGACAATCACAGTCGTTCCCGTGCTGATCAGCTGTCTCGCCGCCACACCCAAGCCCGGAATGCCAAAGACAGTTAAACTTGTTTCTAAATAGCCTCTTTTTAAGTTTCATGACTGACTCCTTCTCGACAGCCATTTAATCCACGAACCGCACGACGGACAGTAAGCGCCCACATGATATTTTCCGGAATCTAGATTGCGAATTGAAACAGATGGAGTACATGCAGATTTGCATCGCGGACAATCAAGATGTTTGTGCGCATGGTCTCGCTCAAATCTGGCGCATGACAGCGCGCTATCGGTCGCTTTAATGTGTGCTAGAACGGACACCCACGAACTTTTGATGTGATCATCCATATCACACCCCCTCAACGCGCTTCGATGCGCGCATTTGAGAGACAGTAAGGCCCATTTTTTGGGCTGCGATTGATTCAGATTTGCTCGGTCGGCCTTTTTTACCGTGAGTTTTTTGTTTGCAGATTGCCCGAACGCTCAAAGATGACTGCGATTCCCCAGTAATCAAATACTCTTCAAGGTCGGATAAAAAACAAACGAGTTTGCAGCCGATCAGGCGGACGCGGACGGGAAAGATGCCGCGCTTGCGCGCGACGTAAGCAGCCGCGACTGTCGGAAATCCTAGAGATTGAGATACTTCTGAAAATGATAATACTGTTTTTTGAGAGTGCATGGTGTGTATCCTTTTTTTGGATACACACTCACTTTTGCAGAATGCCGTTAGGCTGGTGGTGTGTCACAAGATACCGTCTTGTTCGGTTGCCGGGTTTTCTCATTTCCGACGTTCTAATCAAATCATGGGCTTTATACTACCTGAGAGACCCCACCTCTCGATCCTACACAAATACTTTTGTGGAGTAGATTTGACTGCCTGCTCTTTCTGTCAGTTATTATCTACACAATAAAAAATATTGCAAATTTATTTTTGTAATATCTGGTAGGCGGTTGTTTGTGACGGATGAATGGCGGGGTGAAATGCGCCCTGCATGTCACATTTGTCACACTCTTGTCACAGTTACATGTAAAACACAGCAGAAATTTGGAGTAATACCCTGTAATATCAGGTAATGATAAAACTGGGTAAATTGCTGTATTTATAAGTATTTTTGGTGCCCAGAACCGGAATCGAACCGGTACGCCCTTTTCAAGGCGACGGATTTTAAGTCCGTTGTGTCTACCAATTTCACCACCCGGGCGGATGTTTGGAGGTGCGTCCCAGAGTCGAACTGGGCTAACCGGATTTGCAATCCGGGGCATAACCGATTTGCTAACGCACCCTACAGCTAAAACCTGAACTGAAATAAATAAGGGAAAGCATGATGCTTTCCCTTGAATTTGGAGCGGGAAAAGAGGCTCGAACTCTCGACCTATACCTTGGCAAGGTATCGCTCTACCAACTGAGCTATTCCCGCAGTGAAGCATCGCAAAACTTTAAAAACCAAACTCCAAAACGACTGGAGCGGGAGAAGAGGCTCGAACTCTCGACCTATACCTTGGCAAGGTATCGCTCTACCAACTGAGCTACTCCCGCATTGCGAGGACAGAATTATAATGTTTTCTGAAACCGTGTCAACTTTATTCTGCGTATTTTTACAATTTAAATAAGCGTGCAAAATTTTCACTAGTTTGCCGCCCCACCTCTGCCACACCGATACCTCGCAGCAACGCAATTTCTTCAGCCACGTGTTTCACGTAGGCCGGCTGATTGAGCTTACCCCTGAACGGCACCGGCGCCAGATACGGCGAATCGGTTTCAATCAACATGCGGTCGAGCGGCACACGCTGCGCAACTTCCTTGATCTGCAGCGCATTTTTGAACGTCACGATACCGGAAAATGAGATATAAAAACCCATATCGAGCACAGCCTTCGCCACCTCCCAATTTTCGGTAAAGCAATGCATGACACCGCCGACGCTCCCTGCTCCCTCTTCTGCCATCAGGCGCAGCGTATCCTCTGCCGCACTGCGGGTATGAATAATCAAGGGCTTGTTGCAAAGCTGCGCTGCGCGAATGTGGTTGCGAAAGCGTTCACGCTGCCACTCAAGATCGCCGGTCAGCCGGTAATAATCCAGCCCCGTCTCGCCGATCGCAATGACCTTAGGATGCTGCGCCAGCTCAACCAGACGCGCGACCGTCGGATCTTCGACATCCTCGTAATCCGGATGCACGCCAACCGATGCGTAAATATGCTGATATTCCGATGCCAACACGAGCACCTGTGGAAAATCGCGCAGATTGACTGAAACGCACAGCGCCGCCAGAACCTCGTTTTGTTGCATTTTGGCAAGCACGTCGTCGATATTTTCTGCCAACTCATGAAAATTGATATGGCAATGAGAGTCTATGAATGACATAAGATTGTTAGGATAATTGACGGGTAAGCTGACAATAGGTGAACAGCATGGATTCAAAAAATAATTTCGGATTGAGGGTATGTTGCGATTCGCGCTTCGCCGTTTGCAGATAGCTTTGTAAACGCGCCAGATTGATCACATCCAGATTGGCCACCAGGGCGGAAATGGCCGCCTGTTCCGACGGATGGTAACGCAATGAGCCAGCCATTTTCTGAGCAATCAAATCGTAACACCACTGCTGCAACCACTGTACCACCAGCACCTGCTCCGTCTTCTGTAAGGTATCTGCCATCGCAAACACGTCCATTGCACCCGGCTGCCGCAACGCGCGCAACAGTTTCTCACGGACATCCATGCCGCCCTCGGTCGCGGCCAGCTTCGCCTGCAGAGGCGAGAAACCTGCATAGGCCAACACCCCAGAAGGATTTTTCACTCCCTGACCTGCCAGCCAGCCCGTTGCCGTCGCGGCATCAGGCGCCGCTACACCAAAGGTCAGGCAACGACTTAATAGCGTAGGCAGTAATCCTTGCGGCTTGTGTGTCACCAGAATAAACAGCAACCCCGGCGGCGGCTCTTCCAGATTTTTCAGCAACGCATTGGCGGCGTTAATATTCATCGCTTCCGCCGGATGAATAATCACCACGCGCCGCCCGCACTGATGCGCGGTCATACCCATAAAATCGGACAACCCACGAATCTGATCGACTGAAATCTGCCGGCTGGGCTTCTTACCGGCTTCCACTTCCTCAGTTTCGGATTCCGGCTGCACCATGCGAAAATCGGGGTGTGAACCCTGAAGAAACCAGTGGCACGAAGGACACACGCCGCATGAAGAACCGTTGCCAGACGGATGCTGGCACAGCAAAGAACGGGCATAACTGATCGCTAGATCGAGCTTGCCTATCCCCTTCATGCCTTGAAACAGCAACCCTTGCGAGGCGCGTTCGCGCAAAGCCTGCAAACGCATCCAGTCGTCTTTTTGCCAGGGGTATAAATCGGTCATATTCAGATCGTTGCAATAATTGAATGCAACTGCTGCTGCACAAGTGCTATCGATTGCGCAGCATCGATCACCGCATAGCGCGGCGGATTTTCTGCCACGCGCCGGTGATACCCTGCGCGCACCCGCTCGAAAAATGCGCCCTGCTCCTGCTCAAAACGATCGAGTGAAATATTGTTCGACAGCCGCGCTCGTGCAACGTCCACAGGCACATCGAAAAACAGCGTCAAATCAGGCTTTAAATCCACCCACTCCTCCAGCTGCCTGAGCTTATCCCAGTCCATGCCGCGCCCGCCGCCCTGATAGGCGAAACTCGCATCCGAAAAACGATCCGAAATCACCCATTTACCGGCAAGCAAGGCAGGCTTGATGATCTGTTCGACGTGTTCTACCCGCGCGGCAAACATCAGCATCGCTTCCGTGCCGATGCTCATCGGCTGATTGAGCAACATCTCGCGCAACTGCTCGCCAAGCGGCGTCCCACCCGGCTCACGAGTCACGACAACATCAAAGCCACGCTGCCGTAACGTTGCAGAAAACCAGGCCAGATGGGTACTCTTACCGGCGCCGTCCACACCTTCAAATGTAATAAATTTAGCCATAATTTCGATCTGATCGTGGTTGATAGCGCATCAAAAACAGAAAAATCTCCAGTGACACTTGCTATTTCTGATACTGATACACCGCCCGGTTATGTTCGGACAGATTACTGGAGAATTTCGAACTGCCATCGCCGCGCGCGACGAAATACAAAGCATCGGTCTTAGCCGGATGCAGCGCTGCCTTGAGCGCCCCCGCACCCGGCAAGGCGATAGGCGTAGGCGGCAAACCGGCGCGGGTATAGGTATTGTAAGGCGTATCGCTAGTCAAATCTCGCTTTCTCAAATTACCGTCAAACGCATCGCCCAGCCCGTAGATCACCGAAGGATCCGTTTGCAGCATCATGTGGATGCGCAGTCTATTGGTGAACACACCGGCGATCATCGGCCGGTCGGAGGCCACCCCCGTCTCCTTCTCGACGATGGAAGCGAGAATCAGCGCCTGATAGGGCGTCTCCAGCATCAAGCCCGGCGCCCTTGCCTGCCAGGCTTCATTGAGCCGCTGCTGCATCAATTTATAGGCCATTTTCAGCAATTCGATGTCGCTGCTGCCGGCGGCAACCGAATAGGTTTCTGGAAAAAACAGGCCTTCCGGATGCATCTCGGCAGCACCGATACGCTGCAAAATATCGCGGTCTGACAACCCCTGCGTGTCATGCCTGATGTGCGGATTCGCATCCAGCGCGCTGCGCAATTGCCTGAAATTCCAGCCCTCTATGAGGGTGATTTGTCCGAGACTGACATTGCCCTGCGTGATCATGTCCAGCAATTCCATTTTGGACACGGCATGATCCAGCTGATAGACGCCCGCCTTGATTTTTCCGGCGCGCCCCTGCAACCTCGCAAACAGAACGAACAACTTCGGACTATCCAGCAATCCGGCCTGTTCAAATTGACGTGCGACCGTCGTAAGACTCCCCCCTTGATTGAGCGAGAACTCATACGGAAGCACAGGCGGCGTCATCGGACTGTAGACGTAATATATCCCCCCTCCTAACAACACCGCCATCAAGAACGCCATCAATTTAGCCATGATTCATCCTGTTCAAATAGAACCTGAAATTGCGCCGTACGACTCAAATCAAGCCAGCGCTGCTGCTCAAACTGCGCCACCGGCCATAATCCGAATACGCTGTTGGTCAAAAACACGGCATCCGCCGCGTATAACTCGTCGAGGCACACATCGCGCACCTCGACTGCCATGCCCATGTTTCCGGCATAGGCCATCACGCGATCACGCTGCACGCCGGCGACCCCGCAGCGCGATAAATCAGGCGTAATCAGACGCTCACCTGAGATTAAAAATATATTGCTGCGCACCCCCTCGACGACCCGCCCGTCCGTATCGAGCAGCAAGCCCTCATCCGCATCGGCGCATTCGGCGGCGGCCAGCACATTTTCAAGTCGATTAAGATGTTTGATGCCCGCCAGACGTGGTTGCGTGGCGAGTCGCAGACCGCACAAACGCAGCGTCACACCCGTGCGCAAGCTTTCAGGATAATCGGGAACGGGGGAAATATCCCAGAGATGAGTCGGTTCAGCATCAGGGGCCGGCGCATAGCCGCGTGCAGACAGGCCGCGCGTGACAATAATTTTAAAAACAGCGTTGGGGTGTGCCGGCATCAATCCGGCCAACTCAGCAGACAGCGAGGCGAAATCCGGGCAATTGATGCCTAGTTTTTCACAATCGTTTTTAAGTTTTTGATAATGCAGCGGCCAGTGTTGCGGCCTTTCCTCACAGACGCACAGGGTACGAAATACCCCGTCACCGTAAAGCAGGCCGCGATCCCGAATGCTGATGGTGTTACCTGGCACGCCATTGACCAGCATCTGATCAATCAGCGGTTAAACTTTGCTGAACACCAGCGTACCGTTGGTTCCGCCAAAGCCGAAGTTGTTGTTCATCGCCACATTGATCTTCATGTCGCGCGCTTCGTTCGCACAGTAGTCCAGATCGCACTCCGGATCCTGCTCGAAGATATTGATGGTCGGTGGCGATATTTGGTGATGGATGGCCAGTACCGAGAAAATAGACTCGATACCACCTGCACCGCCTAACAAATGACCTGTCATGGACTTGGTCGAATTCACAACCAGCCGACTTGCGTGATCACCAAAAGCAAGTTTAATCGCCTCAGTCTCATTCTTGTCGCCCAGCGGCGTCGACGTGCCGTGCGCATTGACGTACTGCACCGCATCGGCATTCAGACCTGCATTTTTCAATGCGTTCTGCATGCTGCGTTTTGGGCCGTCGCTGTTAGGTGACGTGATGTGGTAAGCGTCACCGCTCATGCCGTAGCCTGTGACTTCGGCGTAAATCTTAGCGCCGCGCGCTTTCGCGTGCTCGTACTCTTCGAGGACCAGTGCACCTGCGCCTTCACCGATAACAAAGCCATCGCGATCCTTGTCCCACGGACGACAAGCCGTTGCCGGATCATCGTTGCGCGTACTCAACGCACGTGCCGAGGCAAAACCGCCCACTGCCAAAGGACCAATCGTCGCCTCTGAACCGCCTGCGATCATCACATCTGCATCGCCGTATTCGATCATGCGTGCCGACTCGCCAATGCAATGCGTACCGGTAGTACAGGCAGACACCATCGCCAGATTCGGGCCTTTCAATCCGTACATCACGGACAGATTACCGGAAATCATATTGATGATCGTGCCGGGAATAAAGAATGGCGAAATTTTACGCGGGCCGCCAGCCAGATAATCGTTGTGCGTCTCCTCGATCGTCGGCAAGCCGCCGATACCGGATCCGATATTCACACCGATGCGTTCGGCATTCTGGTCCGTGACTTCCAAACCTGAATCCTTGAATGCTTCCATCCCGGCGACTAAACCGAAATGGATGAATTTTCCCATGCGACGGGCATCTTTGACCGGCAGATATTGTGCGACATCAAAATTTTGCACTTCACCCGCAATTTGACTCGCAAGCTGACTGGCATCGAAATGCGAGATTTTGACGATCCCTGACTTGCCCGCGACTATGTTAGCCCAGGCGGCCGAGATACCGATACCGACGGGGGAGACAATCCCCAGACCGGTCACAACGACTCTACGTTTAGACAAATTAGCTCCGTCGACAGTGAATAATTACTTTTGATGAGCCAGGACGTAATCGATGGCTTGTTGTACAGTGGTAATCGTTTCTGCGTCTTCATCAGGGATTTCGCATTCGAATTCTTCTTCCAGCGCCATCACCAGCTCAACGGTATCAAGGGAATCAGCACCCAGATCGTTGACGAAAGACGATTCGTTCTTGACTTCAGATTCGTTCACGCCCAGTTGTTCAGATACGATCTTTTTTACACGCAGCTCAATAGACATTTTAAGACTCCCACCCTGTTATAAGTTAAAAAAGCTCACGCATTGTACCAAAGTTGCCGGAAATTCCCAACTACATCCGCAAAACGCGCAAACAAGCAGACCAAACAAAGCTGTTATTCGCCGCGCAAAACGCGCAACGGCGGTATTTTTGCAACGCGGCGCGTAGAGAAATACCCGACCAGCATTACCATAACAATGCCGCCCGACACTCCAGACAGCCATATGATGCTATTCAAACGATAGGGTATATCCAGCACATAGCGCGCCAGCACCCATCCCAGCGCCACAGCAGCCAATGATGCCAGCAAGCCGGCCAAAAGCCCGATTACGGCAAATTCGCTCAGATAAAGACGCCGCAAATATGCGCTGTCCGCACCCAGCACGCGCAATACGGCGGCCTCGTGTATCCGCTCATCCTGCGTTGCGAGCAG
The DNA here is from genome assembly GCA_001801025.1 of Gallionellales bacterium GWA2_54_124. GTDB lineage: Bacteria > Pseudomonadota > Gammaproteobacteria > Burkholderiales > Gallionellaceae > Gallionella. Next base: position 48,807 of record MGWO01000001.1, on the reverse strand, counting down.
GGCTGCATACAGCACCAGAAGTCCGGACAACAAGGTATACACAAATACCACACTGACCGTTTGCGATACCTGAGCGATGATGCCGCGCACCTGTTCGATGACCTCGCGAATATCGATCAGCAGCATATTCGGAAATTGCCGGGAGAGCGCATCCCCCGCCAGCACCTTGTCGGGTGGCAGATAAAAGCTGGCCAAATAACTGGCAGGATAATCCTGCAACAGCACAGGCGTGGCAATGACGAAAAAATTTACCCGCATCGAATCCCATTGCACGCGGCGCAAACTGGTGACCGGCGCTGAAAAAAGGCTGCCGGCCACGTCATAGGTCAATTGATCGCCCAGATGAATATTCAAGGTCTTTGCGATCCCCTCTTCAACCGACAACTCGGCATTATTATCTTCATTTCCCCGCGAGGGGGAGGCCGGTGTGTGCGATTCATTCCACCAGCGCCCCTGCACCAGCGTATTCCAGACTGGCATTTTTTGGGCATAGGATAGATTGAACTCGCGTTCGACCAGCCCCTTTGCCCTAGGATCAGCAAAACTCCCGGCGCTGATGGCCTGCCCGTTGACGGCGACAAGTCGTCCTTTGACCATAGGCAACAATTCCGGCACGGATACGGCTTGTTGCCTGAAAAATTCCTGCAAAGACTGACGCTGTTCAGACTGAATACCGACCACAAAACGGTTCGGCGCATCAAAGGGTAATTTCCCCTGCCAGCTTTGCAGCAGATCACCGCGCACCAGCGTCAATACCAGCAACGCCATGCCGCCCAGACTCAGTGCAACTACCTGCACAGCCACACTACTGTTTGCCAGTTTGCGCAGAGAATGCGGCCATGAAAATCGCACCGCAGCATACGCCAAAACGCGCAGCCACAACCACACCACACACCACGCCATCAGCAGCCCGACTAGCAATCCCGCCAGCACGAACAAGCCTAGTTTCAAGGAACCTGCCTGCCACAAGAACAGCGAGGCCAGCACCAACGCCGCGATTCCGTACACCAGCCAAGCACTGACACCCGGCAACCCCAGTTCGCGTCGTATCACGCGCAGCGGAGAAATTCGGCGCAATTGCAGCAAGGGCAAAAAGGCAAAGCCGAACAGCAAGGCAAAACCGCTCAGTGCAGCCTTAATGGCGGGCAAAAATCCGGGCTGCGGCAAATCCGTTGCGCGCATCACCCACTCAACCAGCGCTGCCTGCACCAGATAACCTGACAGTAAACCGCCCAGCACCGCGATGAATCCGGCAATCAGGAATTGATATAAAAAAAGCTGCAGCAGCGCCGATTGCGTTATCCCTAAGCAGCGCATCACTGCACAGGCGTCCAGATGCCGCAACACGTAACGCCGCGCCGCCAGCATCACCGCGACGCCGGCCAGCAGCGCCGTAGTAAGGGCCGCCAACCCCAGAAACTGCTCAGCCCGCTCCAAAGCAGTACGAATTTCCGGACGCGCATCCGTGACGTCTTCGAGCTTTTCGCCACTCGAGAGCATCCCCTTTAACGCGATGCGCAGTGCTGAGATGGGCGCAGGTTCTCCTGCGATCATCAGCCGGTACGCGATGCGACTCCCCTCCTGCAGCAAGCCGGTGCCTGCCACATCCACCTCATTCATCAATACCCGCGACGAAAAACTGGCAAAACCGACCGACTGATCGATGTCTTTGACGATGCGGGCCGCCACGACAAAGCGTTGTTGCCCCACACCCAGTTCATCGCCGACATGCAGATCAAAACGGCGCATCAGTCGCTCATCCACCCACACCGAACCGGCATGAGGAATCCCTGTTGCAACATGTGTTATGCCGTCGTTGATGTCGATCTTGCCGCGCAGCGGATATCCTGCCGGCACGGATTGAATCTCGGCTAACGTCACCTGATCCTGATGCGACACCATACTGGGAAAAGTGCGGTTCTCCACCACACGCAGGCCAAGCTTCTCTGCCAGCTTGCGATACTCAGGCGAAAACGGGCGAGTTGAGCTAATGCGCAGATCCGCCCCCAGCAAACTGGCCGCCTGCAGACTCAATGCCTGACGAACCCGGTCGGCAAACAAGCCAACCGTGGATAAACTGCCCACTGCCAGCACTAAGGCCAGCATCAAGACGCGCCACTCCCCTGCGCGCCAGTCGCGACGGAAAAAATTCAGCGCCAGCAAATAGCGCCCCCTGTTCACGGGACCATCCGCCCGGCTTCGAGGCGCAGTTGCTTGCCGCAGCGCTTGGACAGCAGCTCGTCGTGCGTGACCAGAATCAGCGTAGTACCCTGCAGGCGATTTAATTCGAACATCAAATCCATAATCTGCGCGCCGTTGCCCGCATCGAGATTGCCGGTAGGCTCATCAGCAAACAAAATCTTCGGTCCGCAGACAAAGGCGCGCGCCAATGCCACACGCTGCTGCTCACCACCCGAGAGATGTTTAGGCAGATGATGGGCGCGCAGCGCCAGCCCCACCTCGTTCAAGGATTCCGTGGCACGCGCACGCGCATCCCGCACCCCCTGCAACTCCAGCGGCAACATCACATTTTCCAGCGCACTCAAAGTAGGCAATAATTGAAACGACTGAAACACGAAACCTGCCAGCTTAGCCCTCAATCTGGCACGACCGTCTTCATCGAGCAAAAACAAATCCGTGCCATCCAGCTTTACCGTACCGCTGCCGGGCACATCGAGTCCCGCCAGCAAACCCAGCAGGGTTGATTTTCCCGAACCGGAGGCGCCGGTGATGGCCATACTCCCACCTGCCGATAGCGTGAAACTTATATCGTGCAAGATGGTCAATGGCTGCCCGCCACTTAATACTTGCTTACCCAGGCTCTCCGCCTGCACAATTGCCGTCATGAAAAATTTTACCCCGCAAATTTTATTCGTCTTCAGAACTGCCCTGCTGTTGGTCGCACTAAGCCTGCCCTACACCGCAAAGGCCGCACCGCAAAAAGGCATTTTGATATTTGGTGACAGCCTCTCGGCCGGCTACGGGCTGGATATCGCAGAGAGCTGGCCCAGCCTGTTGCAACTTCAGTTAGATAGTAGCCGTTCGGGGTTCAAAATCATCAATGCCAGCATCAGCGGCGAAACCTCACTAGGCGGCCGCCAGCGACTGGCCCGGCTGCTGGATCAATATAAGCCCGCGATCGTCATCGTGGAACTGGGTGCCAACGACGGCCTGCGCGGATTCAGCACGGCAGACATCGAAAGCAATCTGAATGACATTATGGTGCAACTCAACCAACTGCACATCAAGACTCTGCTGATCGGCATGAAGCTCCCGCCCAATTACGGCGAGCCCTACATCAGCCAGTTTCAGGGCGTGTTCCCGCGCATCGCCGCCAAACACAGGGTCAGCCTACTCCCGTTCCTGCTAGACGGCGTTGGAACTGAGCAATTTCAAGCAGACAATCTGCATCCTGCGGCCACCTCGCAACCCCAGGTGATGCGCAACGTACTGCAAGCCCTAAAGCCCCTGTTGCGCTGATCCTGAATCCTGTATTTACCGCAGCGTTACACCGCTCTTGGTCGAAAAGCCGATTGCGCTCGCAACCCCTGCGCCAAAACGCTTGGCTAAACGGTCGGCAAACCCTTCCTTCACGGTAAAATCGACGATTTCTTCAGCCTTGATCACATCGCGCGCCACCGATTCGACACTGCCATAGCCATCGGCCAGACCCATCTCGATACCGGCCTGCCCGTTCCACACCAGACCGCTGAATGTATCAGGCGTTTCCTTCAGACGCTTGCCACGCCCCTGCTTGACCACGTCGATGAACTGCTGATGAATTTGCGCCAGCATCTGCTTGGCATATTCCTGCTGATCGGGGCGCACTGCCGAGAACGGGTCCATGAATCCCTTGTTGCTGCCTGCGGTCACCAGACGACGCTCAACGCCGAGTTTTTCCATGGTGCCGGTAAAACCGAAACCATCCATCAACACGCCGATAGAGCCGATCAGACTGGCTTTATCCACGAAGATTTTATCTGCAGCCGCCGCGACGTAATAACCGCCCGAGGCGCAAATATCCTCGACGACCACATACAACGGGATCGCCGGATACTTGACGCGCAGGCGGCGAATTTCATCGTTGATTTGACCGGCCTGAACGGGACTGCCGCCCGGACTGTTGATACGCAGGATAACGCCCTGAGTTCCTTTATCCTTGAAAGCTTCCTGCAGCCCCGGAATCAGATTATCCGCACTTGCCGCCGAATCTGCCGCTATGACACCCTGCATATCGACTAAAGCGGTGTGTTTGCCGGTGCTCAACGCGGTTTCGCTCTTATCGAACCAACCCATGAACACAAACAGAATCACAAACAGATAACCGAAGGTCAGCACCTTGAAAAAAATACTCCAGTGTCGCGCACGACGCTGTTCAACAATCGCCGACATGGCCAGCTTCTCCAGTACGCCGCGTTCCCAATTCTGATCAGACATTTTGTTCCTTAATAATTGTTATGCATTAAGCCTGAACCAGGCACGCAACTGCGAAAAATCCTGCATCAGTGCCAGAGGTTGCAGCGCCAGCAACTGCTCTTCAGGATGTGCGCCAAACGCGACAGCGACCACATCCACGCCGGCATTTTGCGCCAGCAGCACGTCGTGCGTGGTATCGCCCACCATCAACGTGCGCTCTGCACTGACAGCCAATTCCGCCATCAGTTCCAGCAACATCGCAGGATGCGGCTTGGACGCCGTCATATCGGCGGTGCGCGTCGCGTGAAAATAGCGTTTCATGCCGGTTGATTCGAGCACCCGATCGAGTCCCGCCCGATTCTTGCCGGTCGCAACCCCTAAGCTGTAACCTGCCTCATGCAATTCAACGATGGTCTCGCGCGCGCCATCGAACAAAGGAATGGCCTGATCCTGCGATAAAAAGTGATGCCGGTAGCGCGCCACCAGCGGTTCATACATCGCCTCAGGCGCATCGGGCACGGCGTGACGCAAGGCCTGCATCAAGCCTAAGCCAATCACATGGCGCGCCGTGTCATCATCGGGCACCGTCAGTTCCAGGTCGCGACAGGCCGACTGAATGGAGCCTGCGATAATCGCCGTGGAATCCATCACCGTCCCGTCCCAGTCGAACACGATCAAGTCGTAGCGTTTACTCATTTACGTTATATCTGTACAAAAAAGAACGCGAGATATTACCACCTTAGCGCTTCCCTCCCCAACCTGTGCCACAATACGCCCTATGCAAACGACACCAAAACCAAAAAGAGCCTCAACCGATACGGCAAAGCCGCGCCGCACTGAAGCGAAAAGAACACCCGACGGAGCGAGCGCTAAGCCGCGTCGCGAGGGCGGCACGAAAGCAGTTGACTCAAAACCCGCGCCATCAGCGCGCCGCGCGCCGGCAACGCGTCATGAGGAGAAAACTTCTGCGCGAGGCAATGCAACACCGCGCCAGACCGAAAATAAAGCACCCGCTCGAGGCAATGCAGTGCCGCGCCAAACAGACAAAACGGCCGGCCGCGGCAATCCCGCACCGCGTACCGGCGGCAAACCCGCCGCTAAATCAAAAATTGCGCCGGCACCCGTAGCCCCGCCACGCCGCGTCGGCACCAAGATGTCCAGACTGCTGGATTTGAATGTGGCGCCGCCTGTCACCCAAAAACCGCATGCAGCCACTTCAAATAATGGCGCATTGACACACTGGCTGCTGTATTGCCGCCCGGGCTTTGAGCAAGACTGTACGCAAGAAGCCGTAGGACAGGCACGCCGACAACGCCCGGTACTGGGCGAACAACCCGGCATTCTGCCCAATAGCGGCTATGCGCTGGTTGCCATCAACGGACAATCGCTCGCTTACAGTGAACTGATTTTTTCGCGCCAACTGATCTGTTTGCACCACATCATCGAAGAGCTGCCCGAACGGGATCGCCTAACCCCCATCCTCAGTGCGATTGCCGCACTGCCCGGCACCTTTGGCACCCTGTGGCTCGAAGTGCCCGACACCAACGATGGCAAGACACTCACCGCCTTCACCCGTCGTTTTCAGCCCTTGCTGGAGACTGCACTGCGAGAGCTGGGACGACTGGTTGACACGGATCCTGCGGAGAGTCGCAAATTACCGCGCCTGCATATTTTCTTCCCTGACAAATCCGCCGCCCTGATCGGCACGAGCGATCCGTATAACAGCGCGGATGCACTGATGGGAATCAGTCGCCAATCCATGCCGGCTGAAGCGCCCAGCCGCTCCACGTTAAAACTCGCCGAAGCGATTGATGTATTTATGGATAAGGGCGAACAGTCCCGACTGCTGCGTTCAGGCATGACGGCGGTAGATTTGGGTGCTGCACCCGGCGGCTGGACATGGCAGATGGTCAAACGCGGCATGCGCGTAACCGCCGTCGACAATGGGCCGATGAAAGGCGTGCTGGCGAAAAATCCGGCGGTCGAACATCTGATGCAGGACGGCTTCAAGTTCACGCCGCGCAAAGCGGTCGACTGGCTGATTTGCGACATGGTGGAAAAGCCTGACAAAGTCGCCGAGCTGATCGGGAAATGGTTTGTCTCAGGCTGGTGCAAACACGCAATCTTCAACCTTAAACTTCCGATGAAGCAGCGCATCACCGCAACTGATGCAGCGCTGGGCGGCATCCGGAAGCAGCTGGATATGGAAGGCATCAGCTACAAACTGATCGCAAAGCAGCTCTATCACGACAGAGAAGAAATCACGGTATTCCTGAGTAAAACCAAAAACCGCTAAAGCGACCGCCCCAATCCGCACAGGGCGTGCTGCGCCAGCACCCACTACAACCGACGCCTTTAGAAGCGCGAAGCGGTGTGCGTGGCGGGCGGCAGATTTAAAATCGATTCTGGGTTGCCGCGTTGCGTCCCACCATGGCACTGCGCTACTCCCAAACTTCTCGCAGCGACGGTTTGAGCAGTGTCTGATTAGCTATGTAACTAATATCTAATGCTCAATTGTGTCCCGCTGTCTATAGCACTTGTATTCAATGAATGCATAATGACTTCACAAACTAATATTGCAATGCATCAAAGCAGATATTGGCGATGAGCCGCAATATGCCAATGCTGCCAGTCAACCTGTGACATATCCAGCGACAAAGCTGCTGTTCGCAAACTCCTGCCTCAAATTGCCAAGATGCGCGACGGCCCGCTGAAAGATGTGAGTCCCAAACGAAGAAAAAACATGAAGATAGTCCAAGGAGCTGGCGATCTTGATGAGATGGGGTATCCAGAGTTCCTGTTTTGTCCATAGATTCTGCTGTGTGTTAATGCTCGGTTGGGGAAATCGTGCTTTCATTGATTCATGAGACAAGCGAAATCTTATTGCCGTCGATACTGAGTGTGCCCTGATCGCTAAGTCGCTTCAAGGTGCGATAAAGCGATTCATGGCTTAACCCTAGCTCAGATGCCCACGCTTTGCGCGGTTGCTTCAAAGTGACAGCATCATTGATGCCTTCGGACTCAATGTAATGAATAATCCTGTCTGCAGCACCGTTTAGGTTTAGTCGCTCACATTGGGCGCGCAGTTTTCGTACTTCACGTGCAAGCTGCTCAATCCAAACATTGCGAAAAGCTGCGTTTTGATCCAGTGCGGTACGGAATGCCGCAATAGGGAAAAACAGCAGCACTCCTGTTTCGGCGGCCAGAGCGTCACAATGGTACGCTGTACCGCCAAGACTGGCCTCGGCGAAGAATCCGCTACGTGAGCGTTGTAAAACGATTTTTGTGCCGCGTATGTCGTGACGAATCAGTTGCACCTCACCCTTTACGACGCAAAATAAGTTACGTACTGAGTCGCCAATTCTGAAAATGGTATCCCCCTTTGTCATATTTCTGCATTGTGTTACATGACGCAGCTCATTTGGTACGTGTTTTAAGAGTGGTTGGGATTCAATCAGTAGTGGCCAGTCCATGTGATGTTATCGGGAAGATTAATATGATCTGAATCATAACAGGTGGATAACCTGCTACCCAATAATATAGTCCGCCGCAAAAAGGCGGGGTTTTCTGTACATCACTTTTGGGGACGTAATTAAATGAAAAAAATTTCTGCGCTGTTTGTAATCTTGTTTTGTGGCTATCTGACCATGAGCCAGTCTATCGCTGATGAAGGCGTTGCTATGGATCATCATGCCATGCACCACCAACACATAATGGATGAGCGTCTTTCTCTTGGCTTATCACCGGAAATGAAACAGCATCAACTGAAAAATATGCGTTCGCATGTGGTTGCCATTCAGTCTATTGTTGGGCATCTGGCAAAAAATGAATTCAATCAGGCTGCACAAGTTGCACATTCTGATCTTGGATTGACAGATGAGATGAAAAAAATGTGCTCGACTATGTCGGATAACGAAAAATTCAGGCAGCTCGGCTTGGCATTCCACCAGAGCGGCGATGATCTAGGTGAAACCCTAAAAAAGAAGGATATGAAAAATTCGCTGCAAGCTTTGCGAACCACGATGGACTATTGCGTGCAGTGTCATGCGACATTCCGCCAATAACGTTATTGATATGGTTCAACTATGCGAGTGGCTTATCTATAGATGTTGATGGCGGAGATTTCGCATGCTGCGTCAACTCATGATTTGCATGCCTAACGGATCAAGCAGATACCCACATGCCAGCATGCGTTGCATAATGCACCCAATTTACCAATTGCGAGAATCTTGTTGTAGCTTGGTTGATGATCAAATAATCACTGACAGTGGCCATCATTGCCGCAGACTAATTAACAGGGAGATGGATAATGAAACTCGGTATTGTGATCTACTCGAATGACCCCGAAACTGTCTGGAACGCATTCCGCTTGGGTGTGTTTTCTTTGAAGCAAGGTGATGCAGTTTCAGTATTTTTATTGGGAAAAGGTGTAGAAGCTGAATTGCTAGCCACTGAAAAATTTGATGTCCTCGGTCAGATGCGAAATTTTGTAGAGGTAGGTGGTGCAATCCTGGCTTGTGGCACTTGCCTGAAATTACGCCAGTCAGTGGCTTCTGATATTTGTCCTATGTCCACAATGCAGGATTTGCATACGCTGATCCGTGATTCGGACAAAGTGCTGAGTTTTTAAGGAAGTTACACATGGATAGCAAGCAACATTGGGAACAGGTTTATGCAACCAAGGCCTCTGATTCGGTTAGCTGGTTTCAGGAACATGCCGATCAATCGCTTCGGCTGATTCACAACACGGGGTTGAGTAAAGACGCCGCAATTATCGACGTTGGTGGCGGAGCCTCTACACTGGTTGATGATCTTGCATCAGAGGGCTTCAGTCACTTAACCATACTTGATTTGTCTGGAGCTGCACTTACCGTTGCTCGGCAGCGTTTGGGAAAACGTGCGGATGCCGTGCACTGGATGGAAGGTGATATTACGCATGCGGAATTTCCTGTACATTGTTTCGACATCTGGCATGATCGTGCGGTATTCCATTTTCTGACTGACCCTGCTGACCGCCAAGCTTATGTTGAGCGGGTGATGCGTTCAGTTCGTCCAGGCGGTCATGTCATCATTGCAACTTTTGCAGAGGATGGCCCGGAAAAATGCAGTGGCCTGCCTGTGATGAGATACCAGCCTGAAAGTTTACACGCTGAATTCGGTGATGCGTTCCTGCTGGTCGCACACGAAAAGGAGGTACATCACACCCCGTTTGGCACAGATCAGCAGTTTGTCTATTGTTATTGCCGCAAAGGGAATAGTTAACGTATCAAGTTTGATTGCGACTATCCCTTATGTTTCGTAAGAAGATATTTTCCGCTGAATTGACTGCTAGGAAGCTGCCCGTCGCGAACGACCGTTAAGTCTCGTTAGCGGGTATTCCCAAGACGAAATTAAAGACCGAAAAGCAGATATTGGCCGAGTATGCCTATTGCGCCATCAGTTTTTTGAACGCAACAGGCACCTGTTTTTTACGGACCAACGGTAATTTTCTGTACGGGGCTGAATTCGCCGCTGGTCGTAGGATCGTTATACCAGCGTATTCGATATTCGCGCACTTCGGGTACGCCTGCCACCAGCAAAGGCCGCATATCCAGCCACGGTTTTTTTAACGAAATCCCCATATTTTCCCACTCTCCGTTGCTGCGGCGCGATTCGATAGCGACAGCATCGTGCTGATACTTGGTAAATTTTACAACGACATATTCCTGAGTTTCATTGCGCTGTATTTCCAGCGTCAACCCGGGATAATTATGCGTATCGATCGATTGAGTACCGATAATTCCCAGGTCCTGACCGATGGCAGCGCTGTAAGCCGGACTGAGTTTGATGCGCTGAATCAGGTTGAACAGCCGCGACAAAATTCCCGCAGGTCTCACGGCCGGCGCATCTTCATATGAAGCCATGACAGGGAGTGGACGCAGTGTGTTGGCCGGATCATAGGCGAGTATATTTTTGTAGGCGGTGGCCTCAAGGCCGGCCTGCTGTATACCCGGATAATAAGTCGTGATATACCAGACGTAGAATTTTATGTCTGCCAGCGTCGCTGCGATTTCCTCGGCGGACAGCCCGAGTTGCTCGCCGCATGGAGCAAGCTTAGCTGCAAAATGAATAAGCCAGGCTATGCTGGCTGACTCGGAGCCGGGGAAGTAAGGCTGATTGCGTGTTGTCATGATGAATTCTCCTGTCGTTAAGAAGCAAAAGAAATGTACTGACCTGCTAAATTCTCTAGGGTTTAAAGGCGTGAATACCGGATAAAGCAACGGCGAGCTAAGTCTATACTTAATTGATTAAATTAAACAATCAGGAGAATCTTAGCGGCGATAGGTATTATTCTCAGAGATTTTATGCCCGTCCTGAACATTACCCAATCCAGACTTCGGATGTGCTGGTCGCTTCATAAAGCGACAACGCCCGAATGCTCAGCAAAAATTTTCAGTTCGCTGCTGTGCAGACTTGACAGGGCGATGCCGTCAGTCGGGCTTCTGCCGCATCGTTTTGTCGGTGGAATGCTTATGGCGGACTACGCGCTGTTGCATTTTACTCAGGGACACGTTCGTTCTGCTCAGGCACATGACCGTTCTGTTTAGGCACACGTTCGTTCTACTCAGACACATGATCGTTCTACTCAGGCACACGTTCGTTCTACTCAGGCACACGTTCGTTCTACTCAGGCACACGTTCGTTCTACTCAGGCACACGTTCGTTCTACTCAGACACATGATCGTTCTACTCAGGCACACGTTCGCGCTGCTCTTGCGCATGATCAGCGCGGCTCCTGGCACGATGCACTCCAACACCCGCCTTATCAACCGACACACCTGACAGAAAAGACGACTGATCGCCCCTGTGCAGCGACGAGTCGGGGCGATCCAGCGACGACCCGGCACGATACAGCGACTGGCCCGGCAGAACCGCGCACGGCCCAGACCGGTATGGCGACCCTATGGGCAGATGAACTCACTCATCAGAACGGGACAGCGTGGTACTGGAACGATGCAGTCACTCCCTGGAACGATACCGTCACGAGTCGGCTGGCGAGCTATTTGACATCAAAATCAGCGTGCTGATTTAACTGTTGCGCCAGTGCCCACTCTACATGCTCTCTTACCAGCGCTGAAGGATGGTTGACCCTCGATTGCAGCGCCGCCCTAACCTGTTCGCTGGCCGGCGCATTGCCCAGTGCCACGGCGATGTTGCGCAGCCATTGCTCATGACCGATGCGGTGTATGGCGCTGCCTGCCAGCTTCTCCCGGAACTGCGCTTCATCCCATGCAAACAGCTCAGCGAGGCCCACATCATCCAATTGATGCCGAATGGCAAAATCAGCTTCCACGGTCACCTTTGCAAACCGATTCCATGGGCAGACCAGCTGACAATCGTCACAGCCGTAAATCCGGTTGCCCAGCAGCGGACGAAACTCAGGCGGAATGCTGCCTTTAAATTCAATCGTCAGATAAGATATACAGCGCCGCGCATCCAGCAGGTACGGCGCGATAATTGCCTGTGTCGGGCAAATCCGTATGCACGCGTCACAACTGCCGCAATGCGCTGCGACCGGCACATCGACAGGCAAAGGCAGATTAAGATAGATTTCCCCGAGAAAAAACCAGGAGCCCTGATTGCGCGTCAGCAGCAGCGTATGCTTCCCTCGCCAGCCTAAACCTGACTTACCGGCTAGCGCCACCTCCATTACCGGTGCACTGTCGGTAAACACCCGTCCGTCGAATTCGGCCACTACACCGCGTATCCTGTCAGCAAGCAACGCTAAACGCTTGCGCAACAACTTGTGATAATCACGCCCCAGAGCATAACGCGAAATGTAGGCACACTCCCCCTGCCCCAGCACCTCGACCCCATCACGCGCCTCCCCCGGCCAGTAGTTCATCCGCAAACTGATCACGCGCACCGTACCCGGCACCAGATCAGCGGGCCGGCTGCGCTTGACGCCATGTTTTGCCATATAATCCATCTCGCCGTGAAACCCTTGGGCGAGCCATGCCTCCAACCCGGCTTCCGCACAGGACAAATCGACATCTGTGATGCCTGCGGCCTGAAACCCGAGCTCATGCGCCCAGATGCGTATCTTGCCGGCAAGTTGATCATACTGCCCTGATTGAGGAATTCTATTTTGCATAAACCCGATGATAGCCGAATTAACCTTGCCGATGAAAATGCAACGCTCGAACTGGCGGCGCGTCTGGCCGCGCAATTGCAGCCGGGCATGGTCATTCATCTGCAAGGAGATCTGGGCGCCGGCAAGACCTGTCTGGTACGCGGCATCTTAAATGCATTGGGCTATACCGGCCGTGTAAAAAGCCCGACCTACACGTTACTGGAACCTTACCATGCCTCCGGACTAGACTTGCGCCACTTTGATCTGTATCGTCTGCAAGATGAGTATGAATGGGAAGCCGCAGGCTTCCGTGACGAATTTGACGGACATAATATTCTGCTGATCGAATGGCCGGACAAAGCACCGGTGCCGCCAGCCGATTTGCTCATCGAACTCGAAATTCTGCCGCTGGGACGCTGCGCCATCCTCACAGGCAACACCGCAATGGGACACGCATGTTTAAAGCAACTATAAACTCAAGACTGCAATCTTATCTTCACGGGCTGCTGATGTCCGCGCTCCTACTGTGGCAAATTCCCGCACTCGCGGCCATCGAAATCACCGCCACGCGCGTCTGGCCCGCGCAGGACTACACCCGACTGACGATAGAATCAAAACAGGCTATCCGCCACACTATTTTTTCCGTGGACAACCCCGATCGTCTGGTCATCGATTTAGAAGATGTTGAGTTAGGCGACACCCTCAAGCAACTCACTGGCAAGCTCAATCATGACGATCCCTATATCAAAAGCGTGCGCGTCGCCCGCTTCAAACCTGGTATCGTGCGTCTGGTGCTCGACTTGAAAAGTCAGGTAAAACCGCAGTTATTCGACCTCAATCCGGTAGGCGAATACGGCTACCGGCTGGTGCTCGATGTATATCCGGCTATTCCCGCCGACCCGATGATGGCACTCTTAGATCAGGACAAGCCGGCTAGCCCCACAGCCCAAAGACCCGGGAATATCGAACGGGAAGCCACACCACTTGAAAAACCCGCACCTGAACTGCGCGCACGCACCCTGATTATCGCCATTGATGCCGGACACGGTGGAGAAGATCCCGGCGCGCGCGGCGCGCGCGGTTCACATGAGAAAGATGTAACATTAGCCATTGCACGCCGCCTGTGCACGCTGGTCAATGAAACGCTCAACATGCGCTGCCTCCTGATCCGCGATGGCGACTATTTCATCCCGCTGGGCGTACGTGTCGTCAAGGCACGCAAAGCACGCGCCGACCTGTTCGTCTCGATACACGCCGACGCCTTTATCCGGCCCGATGCACACGGGTCGTCGGTATTCGCGCTCTCAGAACATGGAGCTACCAGCACCGCCGCACGCTGGCTAGCCAAGAAAGAAAATGAGGCCGACCTGATCGGCGGCATTAACATTGCCGTCAAAGATCCCTACCTTGCCCGAACCCTGCTAGACTTGTCACAGACCGCCACAATCAGTGACAGCATACGTCTGGCCAAACACGTACTAGGCGAATTGAACGACATCAACGACTTACATAGCGGCCATGTGGAGCAAGCCGGATTTGCGGTACTCAAATCACCGGATATCCCTTCGATCCTGGTGGAAACCGCATTTATCAGCAACCCCGGCGAAGAAGCAAAACTAAACGATGAGAGCTATCAGACCAAACTAGCCAATGCAGTACTGGGTGGTATTAAACGCTACTTCGCCCAAAACCCTGCATTATCCAGACACAACATTGCACAGTTGACAAGGATGACAGCGCCATGAATCAGCGATTACTCAGGATACTAGGTGGAAAAACCGAGCATTATCCCTATGCACTGGAGAGCAAATACCCGCGTATTCTGGAAGCGATTATGTCGCTTTGGGACGATGAAGGGATTGACGATTATTTCATGCAGCTGATGGTCAGTGATCGCGGTGATCGCGCAGGATTCCCTCCTGAAATTGCCGCAGAAATCATGCACCTGAGTCTGGTTCACGCAGCACAGGAAGCGCCCAACAAGCACAAAGACATCTGGGCGGCCGCATCTGGCTCCTTTGTCCACTTCACGGCCAATCCGGCGACTGAATGGACATCCCCTGAACAGAGAATCAAGATTGAACTCTCAAAGCTTGGGGTTCTGTGTACGCCGGAAGGATTTTTTTCCGCGGCTGAGACGGGGAACCGCGCCGCCATTGCGCTGTTTATCGAAGCCAACAGCAACACCGAAATTCTCGATAATCGCGGATGGACACTCTTAATGACAGCGGCGTTCAACGGTCATAAAGAGATCGTCTGGCTGTTGACGGGACACGGCGCCGATGTCAACGCGCTCGATCTGGGCGGCAACAGCGCGTTGCACTGGGCGGCTTTTGGCGGACATACCGCCTGTGCCAGAGTTTTGCTTGAGCAGCACACAAAAATTAATGTCCAAAATAATTTTGGCTGGACCGCACTGATGCAGGCGGCTGCGCGCAATCATCCTGAAGTCGTCGACTTGCTGATTGAATGCGGTGCAAATCTCGACAACCAGGCTAATGACGGCTATACCGCGCTGCATAAAGCCGCAGCATCAGGCTATGTTGAAATCGTCCGATTGCTGCTCAACCGAGGCGCAGACCGGTCGCTTAAAACACGCGACGGCGACACCGCTGAAAAGCTCGCCATCAAGAACAAACAGGAAGAAATATTAACGCTATTCAGAGACTGATCGGAAGATCAGGCAGTTTGATAGAGCAAATTTTCAGGATCCAGTGCGCGACCACGGACAGCAGCCTCCTTGAAAGCCGTCTCCTCGCCCAGCGTTTTGATTTGTTGCACGATACGCTCGAAACCTGGCAGATCGGCGCGTTTCTCGTAGATTCCCAGCAACGCCTGATAACCATATAGGTTTTTCGGATTGGCTTCGATTGCCTGATTCAACGAAGCTTCAGCCAGCTGATCATTGCCTGCGCGCAAATGGCGGTTAGCCTCCATCAGGATCGCGTATTCAGGGGGTACGGCGCGTTCGGCATAAGCCGCTGTCTCTATCGTCCTCTCACCCACGGTTATTTTTTCAAACGTAAGGGGTGCTGTGTGTTCAACTGCGGCAGGTGGCATATCCTCAGCCACAACGGCCTGCGAAGTAAAGGGCGCATGAGCTGTCGGAAACGGCATCGTTGCATCAGGCGGTTCAGGTTTAATTAGCGGCGGACGACAGTCCTGAACCTCAGCCTCCACAACAGGTGCTGTTTCTTCATGTACCTCGTCGAACGGGCCGCGTTGCCAGTGCATGCGCCGGAATTTAAAATGCCAGACACTCCCTCCTATCCCGGCCAAAAGAAACACAATAATGGCCAATACCGTATTGAGCTCGTTTTTTTCAGGCGGCGTTTTGGCAGCTTGCACTACCGGCGCTTCGAGCGGAATCTCGATGGACGCACCAACGAGCGGAGAGACGGCCTCGACCGACGATGGGCTTACCAGTGCCCGTTTGTCCTGCAGTGATTTGATCACCGTCTGCATTTCACCGAGTTGCAGATTCAGTTCCTGCAACGCTTTTTCCTTGGCAATCAGTTCCTCTTGCAACGCATCGCGACTGTCAGCCTGAGCCGAATCATAGCTCGAGATGGAGAGTGACATGGCAAGTTTCATCTGCGAATTTCGCTCGGTACGCACGGCAACACCCGGATTTTTACGCTTTTTCACCTGACGAGCACGGGCTTTAACCGGCGTCACGTCAGCCTTGACGGGAACGACTCGAGACGTGTCTGATGAGGGCGACGCAATCGGCAGCTGATAATCTGAAAATTCAGCGGGCGGATCGAGCAAGAAAGTGTAAGCCTTGAACAGTTTTCCGGCAGGGGATGACACTTCAACCAGCAAATTAATGAAAGGATCATCCAGCGGATACGAAGTGGAAACACGAATGAAAGGCAGCATCGCGCTGGATTCGTTGACCAGCGTAAAACGAAACTTATGACTTTCAGGATATTGCATCCCGAGTTTTCGGTAATCGTCCGCTCCGGCCAAACGAATTGTCACCAGTTGCACGTCCACATCGCTCAGATCAGCGAAAGCAATTTTTGCGCTAAGCGGCTGCCCCAGACTGCTGCTCACCTGCAAATCGCCCATTACCAGCGCCTGTGTATTAACAGCGGTGCAAAGCAGACAGAGCAGGAAAATAGGTTTTATATAGCGCGCGGCCTCGATTTTCATTACCAATACGCACAGAGTTTTTGTGGACGGCCGATTGTAACCATATTCCCGAGACTTGTGGCTAAATCAGGCTGGAAACACGCCCGTTGAGAGATATCTGTCGCCCCGGTCACAAACAATAAAGACAATGACCGCATTTTCAACCTGCGCCGAAATGCGCAAGGCAACCGACAATGCACCTCCGGATGAAATGCCGCAGAAAATCCCCTCTTCCGCCGCCAGACGACGCGTCATATTTTCCGCGTCTTTCTGACTCACAAGTTCAATACGGTCGATATTTTTTCCGTCATATATTTTCGGCAAATAATCTGGTGTCCACTTACGTATACCGGGAATCTGCGCCCCCTCTTCCGGCTGCACCCCGACAATCTGAATGGCGGAATTCTGCTCCTTTAAAAAACGCGCACAGCCCATAACGGTGCCTGTCGTTCCCATGCTGCTGACAAAGTGAGTAAGCGTCCCGCCCGTGTCGCGCCAGATCTCGGGCGCCGTTCCCTCGTAGTGCGCGAGCGGATTATCCAGATTGGCAAACTGATCGAGGATAATACCCTGCCCCGCACGCCTCATCGCTTCAGCGGTATCGCGCGCAAGCTCCATACTGCCAGCCTTGTCAGTCAAAATCAGTTCTGCACCGTAAGCGCGCATGCTCTGGCGACGCTCGACGCTCTGATTCTCTGGCATCACAAGTATCATCTTATAGCCACGCATGGCTGCCGCCATCGCCAGCGCAATCCCCGTATTGCCGCTGGTCGCCTCGATCAGCGTATCGCCGGGCTTGATTTCACCGCGCTGCTCGGCGTGCAATATCATCGAGAGTGCCGGCCGGTCTTTCACCGATCCGGCAGGATTATTGCCTTCGAGTTTGGCCAGCAGTACATTGCCGGAATTGCCCGGAATACGTTTGAGTCGCACAAGCGGCGTGTTGCCGACAAAATTTTCTATAGAGGGGTACATCTTACGGCCTTGATGTTGGGTAGGTTTGCAATAACAACGGCGAGTGGAACGATGAGCTGACCGATCATATATCAAGAGCGAGCGTAAGCCCGCTCATTTAATCAACAGGCGAAAATCTCGCCACATCGCGCCCCTGATACTTTACGAGCTCAAAAAACATCTCCTTCGGGCGAGCCCAGACAGCACCCTCCGGCACGGACCGATAGATCACCAGAAGCACATCCGGATTCGCCTCTAGCCGCGCCTCGCAGACTATTTCGTAGATACCGCCCTTGTAGTGCTGATATTTCATTCTATTCAGTATGCCAGGGAACATAATAGCGATAGCCAAAACGAGATAAAGGCCTATTTATTTCCGGGTCGGTACTCCGGCTATCCGTGCTGTTGTGTGGCAAGTTCCTTCAAAAAATCGGCGATATCCCATTCGCAACCTCCACAACCCGAAAGTGCGCCGGTCCACCTGGAAATAGCATTCATATCCATGCCTTGCTCGAAAAGACTTTGAATATGCCCCCGGCGCGTGCCACTGCAATGACACATGACACTGCCCGCCACCTCTGCGCTCTGCCTATTCATCGATGTCCATTCCTAGCTGAGGCTCAGCCAGCCACATTATAAAATCTAAAATATGACGATAATCAGTTCAATCACATGCCATTATTTTGCAAGCATAACGGGAAATTCTGAAAATACGGGAGCGCTTACTCAGTCAAGGCTTTATAAATATAGTTCTTCAGTAACAACTCCAGCTCGCGACTAACGTCGAAAAATTCAATTCCATACATCACCGAATCCGAAGCGTCCTCTACCCTGACGCTTTTAATAATGGACTTTAAATTGAAAACACTATTTTCTTCATTGATGTTCATCCGGCAATAAACATCAATCACATCCCCTACCGCACCAAAAGTTTTTTTAGAATGGATCAGCGCACCGGCATGACTCACGTCCAAAATTTTTGCAATGAACGGTTTTACTCCCGTCGTTTCGATGAGACAATCGTTACCCATTAAATGATAACGGTGCGAGAGTCGCAATTTTTTAACCTCCGCAACAGGAAGTTCGCTAGGTTCAACATCCATAAAATTCGCTCTGTGTAATTTACGCGCTATAAACTCGCCATATTATATCAATCCGACTTTTTCGTTTATCAAAATATGTTTTCCGGCCTTACCGGAAAGCACCGGAAAAAATCATTTTTTTGAGATTCAAGCCTAATTCATACTCATCATCCTTGGCAAGCCAAGGATCACCTTAACTATTCTCCAAAATTAATACCCGCTTTGTGCGTTAGCACACAGTACGCCCTGAACGACCCGCTTCTCGTTCATTCCTCTGAACGAGAAGCGGGAGCCCGGAACAAACCGACACGCTGATGGGGCTTAACACTAGGCCTGCGAAAACCGCTATCTTCCCCGGAAAACAATAATGAACTTACGGAAGCAAATCACCGTCAGCGGCACCTCCACTTCTGCATTGCACAAAATTAGAATTGCTGGCGCAGCTAACTTATTGATTGAAAAGTGGAGTTATTTTTTGAAAAATTTATTAAAAATATCTGCATAAAACATATTGACTTTTCTACATTACCCACAAAACCATACGCCATATAGGCTGGCGCCACACACGCACTCCCGGACTCCTCAAACTTACGATAACATATTGTTTATAAATAACTATTTATAATTACAAAAAACAGGCAGCCTGTTAAAATCCCTTGCGGAATGGTACTTTACGGGCTTAACCGGCCACATTATCCACAGAGTTATCCACAGAAATTGTGGATGAAACAAAAATACTCTTTAGGAACGAGGGCTTGGCACAGGATTGTGTTAAGTATTATGCAGTAACCGACACGAATAGTATGGATTGCCGCGAAAAAGGCGGACGTGCAATTGAGTCATCGCCCCCTAACCTCCCGACGCTGGCAAGACATCAAAACCGGACTGACAAATTAACGACGAGTACGATTAAGACTGCGCAATATGCATAGACGTTGCTGCTCTGTGCGTGCTGCAACCATCTGTTCTCTGGCATCCATCTCAGGCACGGTATTACGGGAAATTTCTGCGGAGGTATCATCGCTGGAATTTTTGAAGTGCATTTCTGCGTTGCTCATGATGAACCGCCTTTCAGTACGCTAAGTTTATGAAGCACTGAATTGATTAACGGCACCGAACGGATGATCATTAGGGCTGAGTAGAATTTCTACCAGCAACAGCCTGCACAGCTGACCATAACACCAAAAGACGGCCTGATGACGTGAAACTGCTTATGCATCCTGCAGCGGTTTCGAAACATTCTGATCATTGGCATCAAGCCCTCTCCCGGAGGGAGGGTCTGTTTGCATGCATAACATCCGTAGTTTTTTTAACAGATCATCACGCAATTTCTTGAGTTCGATTAATTTTTCCTGAACGACCGGTTCGCGATCACCCGCCTGTGATTTCAATAAATCGCAGCCCCGTTCATGAACCCGCTCATGTATGACTGACAATTCCTGGAATGCCTGCAACGGTCCAAAATAGCTCTTTCCCGCGCCATTGATCCACTGACCAAGATGACACTCAGAATGCTGCATCAGAGGCGACTCATCCACTTTATGCGCCAAATAATCTTCAATCCGCGCCACCCAGGCACGATGCCCCACGTCTGCAAAAACAATCGCAGAACCGTGAAGATTAGGTAATTGCAGCGAATGTTGCCTCCATGACTCGGGAGTGACCCAACGGGTCAACCAAACCTCAAAATCCTGAGGCGGGACGGGTCGCGAGATACCATAGCCTTGCGCCAGATCACAGCCCAACAACAGCAAGGCATCACCATGCACCACGGTCTCTACCCCTTCTGCAATCACATTTCTGCGAAAAGAGGCCGCCAGTCCAATCACACCGTCGACAATCGCAAGATCATCCACGTCAAACAACATGTCCCGAACAAAACTCTGATCAATTTTAATCAATCCTGCAGGCAGCTTCCTCAGATAAGAAAGCGAAGAATAACCTGTACCAAAATCATCCAGCGCAATGCCAATACCCAGTTGGCACAACGCATGCAAGACCTCCGAGGTTTGCTGAATATTTCTGAGTGCAGCGGACTCCAAAATTTCCAACTCAATGTGACTTGCTAAAACATCGCTGTTTAAAGCAAGGGAGTTGGATAGTTTCTGTATAAAATCGACTTGCTGCAATTGATTTGCGCTAACGTTTACACTCATTTTTAACGCAAGGCCCAACTTATTCCATATCCCGCACTGCCGCATCGCTTCTTCAATGACCCAATCCCCCAATTCGAGCTCAACCGGATGGTTATCAATATAGGGCAGGAAATCCATCGGGGGGATCAAGCCGCGTTCAGGATGCATCCAGCGTATCAGCGCCTCTGCACCAATCACCTTGCCGGTACGCATATTGACTTTGGGTTGGTAATATAAAACGAACTGCTTTTGCAGCAGCGCTTCCTGAACCCCCGCAATAACGCTCATTCTGGCCTGAGCAACATTGTCCTGATCCACATCAAAATAATGGACGCGATTCTTGCCTGCCAGCTTGGCCTGATACATCGCCATGTCAGCATGACGAATCAATTGATCAGCATCGGATGCATCCTGAGGAAATATCGTCACCCCGATGCTGGCTGAAACTTGAGCGACTCCAATGCTGGTCACAATGTCTTCTGACGCAGCGAGTAAAATGCGATTTAAAACCATTTGCGCGTCTTCGATCCGTTCCAGCTCTGTCAAAATAGCAACGAATTCATCTCCGCCCAATCTTGCTAAAGTATCGCCCTCCCTCAATGCTTGTTTCAACCGTTCGGCAATGCCAACGAGCAGTTCATCTCCGACAGCATGCCCATATTGGTCATTGATTTCCTTGAAACCATCAAGATCGATAAAGGCAACCGCGACTGAACGTTTCGTTCTTCGACTCTGTACAATTGCGCTGTTAAGCCTTAAGGCCTTAAGCGTCCGGTTAGGCAGTCCTGTCAACGGATCATAATGAGCTAATAATTTTAATTTTTCTTCCTGTTCCTTTATGCGGGAAATGTCAGTGAAATGTCCAACGAAATGGGTGAGCTCGTCCTTACTGTTTTTCACGCTGCTAATGGTCAAGATGCCCGGGTACTCAGTACCACACTTAGTTTTGTTGACGATCTCTCCCGCCCAATGGCCATTTTGTAAAATCGACTCCCACATATGTGAATAAAACTCTCTGGACTGTTTTCCAGATTGAAATATTCTCGGGTTCATACCGATCAGTTCTTCACGACGATAGCCGCTGGTGGCGATCAGCGTTGCATTGACATCGAGAATGACACCCGCAGGAGTGGTGATCAATATCCCTTCCTTCGCATGCAGAAAAACAGACGAAGCAAGCTGCATGCTTTCCCTGTTTTTAACGGCCTCGGTTACATCATGCCCTACCGCAAGTAACATATCCGCCCCGTTTAACTTAATAGGAGCAAGATTGACCTTAACGATAATCTGCGCGCCCGAAGGGGTGGTGTGTATCCAGTCGAATCCACGAATCTCTCCCGGAACGGTCTGACCAACGGTTGCAAACAAATCCTCAGCCGAGATCCCATTGAGTTGATATTCAGGCGAGACTTCACACGGGCTTTTTCCGATAATGTCCTGCTTTCCCTGATATCCGAGCAGATTTAAAGCACAATTATTGCAATCGACAAAACGCCCTTCTTTCAGCAACCATATTGGCTCAGGAGATAACTCAAACAACATGGAAAAACGATTGCGCGATTGCCGTTCCTTCCGGTTTTGAAAATAGAGCCCTGCCAACAAGAGCGTCCCCAGCGAAAACAGGATAGCCATCAAAGATGAAACCAGTAGAAAATGACGACTCCAAAAATCATGCAGTGTGAATTTGGGCACGCCATCAAAAGGGGCCATACGAAGTTCCCTTAAGACCTCTTCAACACCTTCATAGACAGCCGGTGTTGAAAATCCCGACAGATGCGATGCAACAGCCGCAGGATCAGTTGATTTCAGAGAAAGCAAAGCAACGGTTATCGCCCGGGTAATATGCTCATCCAGATGCGGGGTTACCGTAACCGGCCATTCAGGATAAAGAGGGGTCGAAACAAGGTACGGAAAATTCACCGGCCGCTGTTGATTAATAATTTTGAACTGATTAGCCTTAAGCTTTCCGTCCTTAATCATGCCTTCCAGTACGCTGTCACGAACAAATCCCGCATCAGCTTGACCGTCCATCACAGCCTCAACCACATTCTTGTGAGGCATGCCAGTCTTGACAAACAAGGATGATTTTCTATCGATTTCAATGCCCAATTTGAACAGTTCATAGGCTTGCATTTGATATCCACCCAGGGAATCTGTGCCGACGATAGCAATTCGCTTACCGGACAGTTCTCCAAGTGCGTTTATTGTTGAGTCTGCCCGGGTAAAAATCACCCCGCCAAAAGAATGCAATTCATATTGCCCCGTCTGATTGATCAGGGTGACAAGCGGTGATTTAACGAGGTCGCGATGATTCAGCAACACATAATGACCAGGGTTGGTCACCACGACATCGACCTTTTGGTGAGTTACAGCGTCATTCAGCTCATCATAATTGAGCACCGACAATCGTACAGGACGCTGTAATGAGCTTTCCAGATAGTCTGCAATCGGCTGCCATTGAGCAAAAACATCAGGTTTGGGTTTGAAGGCCAGCACAGCGAGCCTGACGGGGTCTTGCGGTATGTTTTCAACTGCACGCGCTGAAATACTCAGCAGCGTCATGAGTAAGACGACTAAGAGTCGAAAGCGGAGGGTGAAATTCATGACATCGATTCGACTTTGCATTATTAATCAAATATTCCGATCAGACACCCTGCCATCCGTAACGAAATTTGCATTCTGACTCCCGCATGCCGTCATGCTAATGAACGCCTCGCATAAAACAACTGCAGTAAACGCTCTCCCCCATTCAATTTTTACCTGCCGGCACGACCTTCACAACTACTGGCGCAATGGACGCAACGCCAGCAAATACTATCATTTAAAGTCTTGCTTTGGTATAGCGCACCATTGTCAGGTTAACTTCATAACGCATTGTGAGCCCCCTCCAAGGAAAGCATTAAATTTTGTAGTAGCAAGAAACATAGCTCAATACACGACTGAGTTCAGCAAACTGACAGTCACGCGACATAAGGACGCGGGATTGCGAAAGCGCCAGCATACGTTGCGTAACGGTGAAACCTTCCCTTGCAGGCAAAACTGCAGCTGTTGATTCAGCCTATGCTATTCGTGTTTCTCATCCTCTCCGCACTGACCACCGCGGTGAACATGGACGACCAGCTTCACCACAACGCCCGCCATGCGGCAGAGAGCATCGCGAATGAAATGCTGGACAGCGCTAACTTGATGATGGTCACCGGACAAATCAGCGATCCAAAAACGCGCAAACTGATGCGACAGAAAATATCAGCATCGAATAATCTGCTGTCCTTGCACTTGATACGTTCCAGCCATGTAAACCAACAGTATGGTGCCGGACTTCCTGAAGAGCAGATACAGAACGATATCTAGCGTCAAACGCTGTTACACGGGCAGCCCTACTATGCAATTGACCGGTCTGGCGGGGGGCTGCCCTACATGCCGTCATTCCTTACATTGGCAGTCACGAACACAGTGACACCGACTGTTTGAGCTGCCATCAGGCACCAGAAGGTAGTGTACTTGGTGCCGCCGATCTAAGCATAGATCTCAGTGAAGAATATCAGGCGTTCTACCTGTTCATGGCGAAATTATTTGCAGGACAAGTATTCGCACAGCTATTCCTCTTCTTTTTCATCCGCTGGGCTGTCAGCCGATATGTTTCCATGCCGGTACGATCTATTAACAGCCACCTAGAAAATCTGGTTAATGGGAATAGCGATATGTCTAACCACACCATCATCAGCAGGCAGGACGAAATGGGCAATATCCTTTGCTCGGTGCAATCAACCAAAGTCTTGGTGGGTTCGGTGATTGACCAGATCACCGCAGCGGCCGCTCAAGTAAATGAGCGCTCCACTCATCTGAATATAGCGGTCGAAAAGCTGACCGATGCATCACTAACACAGTCTGATGCGTCGAGCAGCATGGTAGCCGCTGTAGCGCAGATGAGTGTCAGCATGGACCAAATAGCCAGCAATGCCCAAGAAGTCATGAATATCTCCGTGAGTTCAAAGCGACTGGCCGACAATGGCAAACAGGTCATTGAACAAGCCGTACAGAGCACATCACACAGCATTGCACGCGTTCAGGCTCCTCATGCTAAAAAGTGCCGGTGCTTCACACCCTATACACAGCGACGGAATTTTTCAGTTGCAATGCAAGTACATCTAATTCTGCCGCCGTAGTACTGTTGGCAACAGACGCATTATTGTTGCTCTCTGTCATTTGAGCGATCTGTTCAATATTGACAGCAATCTGGCGAATCGCGGCATCCTGTTCAGCTAACGCATTAGAGATGCTCATTACATCGCTGGAGACCTCGACATCATCCTGATCAATCTGTTGAAGTGCATTCGCAGATTGGTTGACTAGCGCCAAGCTAGAGGCCGCATTCATATTGGCCTGTTGCATTGAAACCACAGCGCCGCCGATATCCTCTTGAATAGCTTTGATCAAAGCAGCAATCTCCCCTGTCGCCAAACCAGTACGTTCGGCCAGCTTCCGGACCTCGTCTGCAACCACAGCAAACCCG
The DNA here is from genome assembly GCA_001801025.1 of Gallionellales bacterium GWA2_54_124. Taxonomy (GTDB): domain Bacteria; phylum Pseudomonadota; class Gammaproteobacteria; order Burkholderiales; family Gallionellaceae; genus Gallionella. Next base: position 23,457 of record MGWO01000001.1, on the reverse strand, counting down.
CGACCTTGCTCTCCGGCACGCGCCGCTTCAATCGCCGCATTCAAAGCAAGCAAATTGGTCTGGTCGGCGATCTCCTTGATCACTTGAACGATATTACCGATTTTCTGTGAGCTCTCATCAAGATGCTGTACGCTCTCTCCTGAGTCTCGAATCAGTTTTGCGACATCATCCATTTTGATGACCGTCTCCTGCATGATCTTCCCTGCACTCTCGCTATCCTGGCGAGCTTGAATCACCAACTCGGCGGCCGCTTGTGCATTGCTAGCTGTTTCGCTGATGCTGACTGAAGATTCTTCAACTGCAGCGGCCACCGATTCTGCTGCACTAGATTGAACGATAGAATTTTCTCTTACCTCATTACTTGAAACCGCCAACCCATGTGCAGCAGCGGTAATCTGCTCACTCGATTGTTTTGTCTCCAAGATGATTTTGCGGAATTTATCGATGAGCTGGTTCAGCGCCTTACCGGTACGAATGACTTCAGAGGCACCCCGCTCAGGCACCTTGCCCGAAAAATCGTTATTAGCAATTGCCTTCTCAGTAAAAACCACCATGTCATTGAGCGGTGTTCCGATACTCTTTGCGACCCAATAGGATACTGCGATGGTCAATAAAATCGCCACCATCCCTCCAAGCAAGACGGCAATAAGTTGAGTCCGGCTGGTACGCTGAAGTGCTGCCGCATCCGTATTAATTTGGTTCGTAATAAGCTCTTCGGTTGCATGCAGCCCATCGATCTTCATCGTGATCGTTTTAAACCATTGCGTGGGTTCAACGCCAAAATCCCCTTCAGATGATTTGCCGATGAGTGTCTCCCGGTAGACTGCCACCTCTTTTTCAGCCGCACCCGCCAATACAGTTGCAAGTGAAGCCTTCAACTCCGAACTAGCGATGCTGCGAAAATCATTCAGATAAGCTTCCTGATGGTTAATCTTGCTCAAGATGGTTCGGTATTGCGCTGGTACTATCTTGTTGGCGGCGAACGCTGCCGTGACTAACGCCCGCTCCTGTCCGGCATTTTCCTTCGCGCGAAGGAAGCTAAGATAAGCGATCATCTGCTGAGAAACAGAAGCATCGCTATTCGATCCAACGCCGACACCCATTGCATCGATTAACTGTGAAATCGTTCCTGTGTAATACGCCACTTCCTCCGGAACCGTTAACGAAAAATCACTGGCCCGGTGACGCATATCGGCAAGCTTATTGAGACTATTTTGTGCTTGGGATACCGCCTCAACAAGCTTCGGCATTTGACCTGAATCGATCGTAGCAACTTCTTTGCTCAGCTCTGCCAAGCGCTCACTCGTCTTCTTGCGCATCTCCGGCAATACATCCGAAAATTTTTGTCCTTTTGATTGCAGAAAACCCGCTGTCGCACCCCGTTCAATCTGAAGCGTGTGGATCAAATTTCCCGCACTCACTGACAAGCTCATGAGTTGGTGCGTCTGAACGCTATTTTGATAGGATGTATAGGCTTGGATAAACAGCAAACCCGCTAAAAAAATGAGTGCGACAAGCGGGACTATTACGAGTAACACCAGTCTTTGGCTTATTGAAGCTAGTTTCATTGCATCCCTCCTTATTTATTTTTACTGTACACCGCGCGAACTGAGCACTCGAATTGAACTTATTGAAAAAATTCAGGCTTAATCTATGTATTTTCGGCACATCAAAGCGAATCTTAAGCAGAAATAAAGCAATCAAAACAGTGTACTTAAAACGAGCTCTCTGATTGAATACTCAAAATCATCAGCTTGATCCACTGCACTCATCTCAACCGGGCTGTCCATCAGCACGTGGCCTCAAAAATGCAGGCAAGTAGCGCCATACCCACGGTGAAAAGCAAGCCAACCACCCCAGCGCGGAAAGTATGTACCACAGGTAGGCATTTTGTCGCGGCAACACATCGGCCATCACCCGCGATAATGCAACTAACTGCATGCCGAGAAACATCAGCTTGAGCGAAGTCCCAATCGTGAACGGCAAACCGGAATGGCCGAGAGTAACGCGTGTGCCCATCCCTATCATCAAGGTGGTGTAGCAGCCGATCGTGAGCGCATGTAACGGGGCCAGTGCCCACCTGAATTCTCCGCTCATAAAGAAAAACCAACTTTGCACAGTGAAAAATAGCATGGCGATACCCATCCATGCGAACCCCACATGCAACACCGCCAACAGCGGATTGCTCAAACTGCGGCGGAAGCCCCATAAGTAGCTCAGATACAAAGCAGAGGCCGCAATCGGTGCATCGCATAACCATAACCATTGCGTCTGACCTGCGAATGACAACCCGCCATGCACGACACTCCCCGCCAACACGGTCCACCACGACCAAAATGGCCGCGGTACATCAGGTTGCGACAACGCATTGCTTGTAAAAAAAGGGATCATCCGGTGCGCAACACTGGCGAACAGCGGCAGGAGAAAAAACCATAACCCGCTCTGAATCGAGAAATTCAAAAAACCATATTCAGCGGTAATCAGCCAGATAAGGTAACTCGCCAGACCGCACCATCCCAGCGCAAGCGCGATGACCAATACAATGGGATGACGTTTGTCGCCCGGACGGGTATCCAGCAACACGCGTATTAAGGCATAGAGTGCAACGCCCCATCCGCTCAGGACAGAGACGACGGCCGCAACCAAGATCGCCATGCTGAAGATCATACCGGCATAGAACACAATTACACCCAGAATCATCAATCCAAAAGCAGTGACATAGCGCCTGGCGGGAATTTCTTTGCCTGCCATCCAACGCGGAAAAGTCGTCATCAAAAACCCGAACATAAAGAACGGTAGCAGGCTGTAAATCATCAAAAACACATGTGCAGCACGCGGTTCGACAGCCCAACTGACGGGCTGAGCAATGATGCCGTATCGCGTTGTCAGTTCGAACGTCCACCACAGCATGACGGCAATGGATTGCACAGCCCCACCGAAGAACATAACGCGATGCGGGGCTGCGGTGAAGGTTTTAAGCATATAAATTCCGTACTGAACATAAAAAATCCGCTTGAGGGATACAAGCGGATTGCTAGCAGAGGCTAAGTCCTAAGTAGCGCTGGATGCTTCGATCATCTTTCGACTCTCACCCCGACCGATAGTCAGCAAGTCCCATACCAACAAGATAAAGCCGGCGAGGAACATCACGCCAAACACTTCACGCCACCACATACCTTGAACAAACCAAGGATGTATTTGTGCCGCGAAATACCCGATCCAGGTCGAGCCTTCGATAGCACGCTCAATCTGCGACTGCACATAACCTGAAACCAACATAGAGACCGTCATGCCAACCATGCCCAGGTTGAGCAGAAACAATGCCCACTTCCACTTCCAGCCATTGCCAGCCAGATCGCCTGACATCCAAGTGCCACCGCGCCAACGCTGGATGCCGAGATAAAACATGGCGATAATGATGGTCGCGTAAGCGCCAAAGAAGGCTAGGTGACCGTGCGATGCAGACCACTGTGTACCGTGGGTGTACAAGTTGATCTGCGGCAACGTGTGCATGAAGCCCCACACACCTGCACCGAAGAAATTACCGAAGGCGTGTGCAATTAACCAAGCCATCGCAGGATGGTTTGAATTTCTGGCGTGACGCGCACCTGCATCGAACACGGCATGCACCACCATCGCGACCAGCGGAATCGGTTCGAGTGCAGAGAAGAATCCGCCGATACTGAACCAGTACTCGGGCGTACCAATCCAGAAGTAGTGGTGACCTAAACCCAGTATGCCTGAACCGAACATTAAGGCGACTTCGATATAAAGCCATGTCTCGACAATTTTGCGACTCACACCTAACACCTTCATCAGACCGTAAGCCATGATACAGGCGACCATCACTTCCCATGTCGCTTCTACCCACAGGTGGATCACCCACCACCACCAGTATTGGTCGATAGAGATGTTGGTGGTGTAGAACATGCCGGCCAGATAGATACCGAACAAAGCCAACATATCCAGCACCAACACACCCGCGATGCCGGTGTAGCGCCCTTTGGAGAAGGTGGCAGCTACGTTATAGAACACCACCAGCACACTGACCACGATGCCAATATCGGCCCAACGCGGTGCTTCAATATATTCGCGGCCTTCGTTGATGAGCCAGATAGTGGATTCTTTGCCCGGACCGATCTGCACAAACAGATACACCAGCACCACGACGGTCACCGCCGCGGTGAGCACCCAGTAGATAAGATTGCCCAGCTTGAGTCCGACCACCTCATGTTGCGATTCTTCTTCCAGCAGCCAATACACCGAGCCTAAGAATCCATAAAGCAGCCACACCACCAGCGCGTTGATATGTACCATGCGATTGACGCTGAAATCCAGCACGCCATACAAGAAATCCGGATACAAATATTGCAAGCCCGAGAGCAGGCCGAACAACACTTGCGCACCGAACAACACGATCGCTACGGTGAAATATTTCACCGCCAGCTTCTGCCCGCCGTTCAGGTTGGCACTTTCTAACTGTCCTAGCGTCGCCATGATCAATTCTCCTGCTCGATGGATTTAAAGTTATAGGGGAAGCCGTTGGTGTCGATGCTGGACATCCATTTCAGGAAGGCCACCACGCCGCGCGCCTCTTCATCTGTGATATCGAGCTTGGGCATACGCCGGCCTAAACTGTTGTGTAATTTATCGGACGGATCCTTGATGAAATCGACCATTTGCACTTCGCGCACTTCTTTGCTACCCCAGTATTGATCCAGCCATGCTTTGGTAAGATCAGGCGCGTAGTAAGCACCATTACCCAGCAAGGTGTGGCAATTCATACAGTTCTTCGCCTGTGTCGTCAACTTTCCCAGTTTGACCAGCGCTTCTGCCTCCTCTTCGTTCAGCTCTTTACCGAACAAAGGCTCTTTCGCACCGATCACCGGCACTTGCACATGACGCGACTCGTCGAATTTATATTCGATTCGATAGTTGATGACCGAATACGCCGGAACCCGTTTTGAACCCGTCGATATTTGCGGAATCGTATCCAGCGTTAATAATATCAACGCGACGAACGATCCTCCGGTGACCCAGATGGCCGTCTTGCGCCAAAATGATTCAGATGCCCACCACTGACTTGTCGCCATGGTTCTCTCCTTACTCAACGTTAAAAATCTTTAAGCGGCGCAGGCTCCACCTGCTCCGCGCCATGTGTGCCTACGCACAAATGCCAGATCGCATGCGGTGCGAGCAAATAACCACCCAACATAAATGCCACGATAGTTGCCCAAAAAGGATGTTTCAGCAGATTAGCGGCATCCGCCAAAAATAGTGCGGCGATGAGCAGTCCTGCATAGGAAAGATAGGCCAAAGGCATCAGGCGCTTATCCCCCCTGAGGCGTGAAAAAGCGAATAACAATGCATACAATGCCCCCAACATGATCACCATCGCGGAAGTGAAGAAGATGGTGAAAAAATTCCCGAGACTGGCAGGTTCGATCATATAGACTGGCATTGCTCATTTAATGATTCATTAGAAAGAAATGTATTCTATTTTTCATAAAGATGCAATTAATTTGAATGTATTATGAATCCAACCGAAAATACGGCAGAATGTCGAACGCAACATTGATGCCTTTAATAGACAGGTAACCCCTTATGCAACTGAATCTTTCCACCGATATCGCACTGCGCACCCTTATCTACCTGGGACAAAAAAGGGAATCGGCCACCATCGCCGAGGTCTCTGATGCCTTCGATATCGTCAAGACCCACTTGATGAAAGTTGTCATGCAATTAGTCGCTGCGGGACTGGTTGTCAGTGAGCGCGGCAGAAACGGCGGTATCCGACTAGCCAGGGATGCATCAAAGATCGTGGTCGGCGATGTCGTACGCTTAATGGAAAACAACCTTGCACTCCTTTACTGCATGAAAGCAGACGCAATGGAAGATTGCTGCCCTCTGATGCCAAACTGCCACTTAAGGACGATACTCTTCAACGCACGTAACGCTTTCCTTGATACGCTTGACAGCAACACACTGGCGGATCTTCTGCCTGACACGAAACTGAATTTGAAGTTAAAAAAAGGAGTATCAACGCCATCATAAGATGTGCCTGCACGTCGCCTGATGTGACCATCTCAATACGCTGATAAATGAGTTTCTGCCGTTTGCACAGGACAAACTGATTGACTGATGCCATGTCGCGAATAATAATTACGAAAGCTCTGCTCAGGTGGCTTAATGAACAGCCATCGCCAACCAATATTTTAAATTCAGAGCGGCGCCCAGAAGCAGTTCGAAAATTTACTTGCGTCAATTCAACCTGCTTTATATTTCCGAAAATATCACCGGTAAACGACACGGCGAAAATATATTCCATGTTACGCACGAGCGCATTAATTCCCATATTTAATGACTAAATTAATCAGCACATTATCTCAAGTCAATGACGAACGCTTGCGAACTATCCTCCAAGCGATTCCTGATTTAATTTGGCTAAAGGATATGAACGGGGTTTATCTTACCTGCAACCACCGCTTTGAACAGTTCTTCGGCGCCCTCGAAAAGGACATCATTGGACATACTGACTATGATTTTGTCAGCAAGGAGCTTGCCGATTCATTCCGGGAAAATGACCGCATCGCGATGATGAAAGGCGGCCCCAGCAAAAACGAGGAGTGGGTCACCTTTGCAGATGACGGGCATCAAGAATTGCTGGAGGCCACAAAAACGCCGTTATTTGATACGGAAGGTCAACTGATAGGGGTGCTGGGAATCAGTCGTGACATTACACAACGCAAAAGAAGCGAGATGTATGAAAAATTTCGCAGTTCGACCTTAGAGTTGCTGGCAGGAGACAAACCGCTCGCTGTGATTCTGGAATTTATTGTAAGGGGCGTAGAGCAACTCAATTCAGCGATGTTTTGCAGCATCCTGTTGCTCGATGAGGAAGGTCAGCATCTCGGTCATGGCATCGCACCCAGCTTGCCCGCCTTTTATAATGCAGCCATAGACGGAATCGCCATTGGCGTGGGTGTGGGTTCGTGTGGAACGGCCGCCTATACAGGTGAGCGCGTGATCGTAGAAGACATCGCAACCCACCCTTACTGGGCGCCTTACAAAGCACTCGCTGCAAAAGCGGACTTAGGCGCCTGCTGGTCAGAACCAATACGCTCTTCTTTTAATCAGGTATTGGGGACGTTTGCGATTTATCACAAAGACAAAAACTACCCCTCAGAAGCAGATATTTACGTTATCGAACAATCTGCACATCTGGCAAGCATCGCGATTGAACGCAAGCTGCTCGAAGAAAAAGTGCGCCAACTCGCGTTCTATGACACGTTAACCAATCTACCCAATCGTCGACTGCTCAAAGAGCGCCTGAGTCAGGCGATGTCGGTCAGCAAGCGGAGTCAGTGTTATTGCGCGCTGATATTTCTCGATCTTGATAATTTCAAACCGATCAATGATAGGTATGGTCATAGCACAGGTGATTTATTGTTGATTGATGCAGCTAAACGATTGAAGCGTTGTGTGCGCGAAATGGACACGGTGTCACGGTTTGGCGGCGATGAGTTTGTGGTATTGCTGAGTGAACTCGATACAGATGAATCCTGCGCTACTGAACAGGCGAAACTGGTCGCTGAAAAAATTCTCACCGCATTATCCGAACCCTATGTACTGAAAGTCAGTCAGGGTGAATATTATTCTAGTGTCGAGCATCACTGCACGGCGAGTATCGGCGTTACAGTGTTCCTCAATCAGGGGATCAATCAAGACGACATCCTAAAACAGGCAGATGCAGCGATGTATGAGGCCAAAGAGGCGGGGCGAAACTCAATCCGGTTCCATGACAAGTCAACAGATTGATCTAGATTAAAGCATTGCAATAAACACACATTGGAGCAAGTGTTATGAAGATTGACACCCTGGATTTAATTAATGATAACTGGCATTTTTCCAGCCAATTTATTGAAAATAAATCACTCTGCCAAATCGTTTTTGTGTTTGGCGAGTCCGATTTTATTCAGGCCGAACAGGTTTTTCAAGGTCTTCGGATTTTATACCCTAACGCAAAAATTGTTGGTGCTTCGAGCGCCGGCAGTATTCTTGGCTCAACGATTGCCAATGCTGCCGTTGTAGCGACAGCGGTCTACCTTGAAAAAGGGGCCGTCGAACTGAGCACCGTGGATTTTTCGGCTGAAAGTGACCTTGAAGCCATCTCAGCCGATTTGCTCAGGCAACTACCCGCAGATGGGCTCAGGCATGTTTTTGTACTTGCTGACGGTCTGAATCTCAATGGTTCTGAGCTGGTAAAGGGAATAAACAAAGTCACTTATGGTGTCACAGTCACCGGTGGTATGGCAGGAGATGGGGATAGATTCCTGCATACATGGGTAATTGCTGATGCGCCTGCGCGGCAAAACCGCATTGTTGCTGTAGGATTTTACGGTGCTGATCTGGTAATAAGTACAGGATCTCATGGAGGCTGGAGTTCTTTCGGTGCTGATCGCCAAATTACACGATCATTCGAAAATACCCTGTTTGAATTGGATAATGAACCCGCGCTTGATGTGTATAAAAAACAGCTGGGTGAATTTGCCAAAGATTTGCCGCTGAGTGGCATGAGATTTCCGCTGCATATCCGCGCACCCAATGATTCGGAAGGCGTTATTCGCACACTGCTGCAAATTGATGAACAGGCTAAAAGCATTACTTTTGCCGGCGATATTCCCTGCGGCTATATTGCACACCTGATGAAACCCGAACTTCACCAGCTCATTTACGGCGCAGGGGATGCGGCGAAAGAAATTAATCAGGCTAATAGTCATCAGGCGCTGGGACTCGTGGTTAGCTGTGTCGGACGCCGTGTGGTCATGAAACACATCATCGAGGAAGAGCTGGAAGCGGTTGAAGAAATCCTTGGCACAAATGTTCAACTGGTGGGTTTTTATTCCTACGGTGAAATTGCGCCCTTTAACGATAGACCTGAACAGTGTCAACTCCACAATCAGACGATGACACTGACTGCCCTCTATGAAAAATAAACTCTATTGAATCATTAGCGCAAAAATTGCCTGCAATATTTTTAGCGGAAAATGCTGCAGGGGAAAATTTAAACTCATATCACGCCAAAATCAGAACAGCCACACATCTGCTGCACCATCTTGCTTCTGACTCTGCAAGGAATCGATGATTTCGCCAAATTTCTGCTCCATCTCAACGGTATCCTCAAACAGTTTCAAGACCGGTGCAACATTTCTTTGCATGATTTCAGTGACCATTTTTTCCTGCCGGTCGGTTAACGCCAGAAAGATAAATGACGCCTCTACCTCATCGATCAGTTTGCCCAGCAACTCGCGACTCTGATTGAGCTGTGCACGATAAAGCTCTCGCACCTCTTCAATCGACATCGTCGCGTTCAAGCTGGCTGACTGCAACTGCTCGGCTTTTTCAGCAGAATCCTTGCGCATACTGATGGTCTCGGTAATCGCCTCGGCCGTTTCAGCCAGAATACACAGGTTATCCCGAATTCGTCCTGCCGTATCCGCGTCCTCCGGCGTATCGATAACGATCACCGACACCAGACTGTAATTGATTACCATGCGGCGACGAAACTGAAAAACCCGCCCCATCTCCTTGCTCTTTTCCAGCACGGATTCCTCAAGCGGCGTAGCAGCGCCCTGCGGTGTCAGCGTGATCACGCCGCCCGGATGACGAATTTGCACATGACAGTTAATGCCATATTGAATGGTGGCTTCGAGCAGATTTTTCGCCAGCTGATGCTGATCCGAACAGCTGATACTGCTGCGCATGAATTCCATCAACACGCCGCTGTCATTCATGTTCGACAGGAAGCCAATCGCTGTTTTTTGTAACATCTGCGTCTCGCCCGCGAGACGTTCACGCTCGATACAAGCGTCAATGGCAAGACTTACTTTACGCGCCAGTATTTCCGCGTCAAAGGGCTTGACGATAAAATCATTCGCGCCGCAATCAAAGGCTTCAACCCGTTCCTCAAGCGTATCGTGTGACGAAACAAAAATAATAGGAAAACTTTCTGATTCGCGCAGCCGTCGACAGGTTTCATAGCCGCCTATACCCGGCATTTCGATATCCAGCAAAACCAGTTGCGGCGGAATATGTGCAACACTCAGCAAGGCAGATTCACCGCTATCCGCCTCTTCGACCTCAAATTCATCTTCCAGCGCAAAACGCAACATCTCGCGACTGACCAGGTCATCATCCACGATCAACACACGATGCCTGGCTGACTGTCGATTGGAATTACTCATGCACTATCCTTTAAAATTAAGTTATTAAAGCCGAGCCGCAATCACAATGGCCAGTGCGGCTTCAAATTCAGAGAGTTGCGCCTCACCCGCCGGCACTGATTCGCGATACACCTGTTCGAGTACGTCCGCCGCAACACTCAATTCATCGGCGCCTATCGTACCTGCAGATCCTTTGATCGTGTGCACCAATCGACGCGCCGCATCAAAATCCTCCACCGCCAGCGCCTCACGCAACGCGCGGGGAACACCGGCTGCCTGCTGACAAAACAGACCATGCAAGCGCCGATAGGCCGCAACATTGCCACGCATACGCTTTATCACAGGCGCCACATTAACACCGGGAAAATCCGGAAGTTCACTTTCATCAGCGACGACTGGCGAGACTAAAAGCGGTACAGACACAATCGGCTTTACCGGCACAATCGAGCGCAACAGCGCCGAATACAATTGCTCAGGCACAACGGGCTTAGACAGATGATCGTTCATCCCCGCCTGCCTGCAACGATCCTTATCAATTTGATCGACATTGGCAGTCAGCGCAATGACCGGCATATCTTTGTACGCCGGATTACCGCGCAGCAACTTACACGCAGTCAGACCATCCATCACCGGCATTTGCAGATCCATCAACACGACATCATAATGTGATCGTGCCAGCTGATCCAGTGCATCCTGACCGTTTACAGCCAGATCAACCTGCAAGCCGACCTCCGTCAGCATCTCGCTCATCACCTGCTGATTAAAGGCATTATCTTCGACCAGCAAGACGCGAGAACCACGCAGACTCGCCATTTTCCGTTCGAGTTGTTCACGCGAGTGAGCCTGTCCCACCGGTTCACCGGAATGCCGGGAATCGAGTGCAAACTGCGCCGTAAAATAAAAGGTACTGCCAAGCCCGGGCTCACTTTCCACCCAGATCCGCCCGCCCATCTGTTCAACCAGACCGCGACAGATCGACAAACCCAAACCGGTTCCGCCAAAACGGCGCGTTGTCGAAGAATCGGCCTGCGAGAAAGGCCTGAATAACAACGCAATTTGCGCCGGTGAAATCCCGATGCCGCTGTCCTGCACGGCAAATTGCAGTTCAACGGCTGGACCGGATGACGCACCCGACTGACAACGGATGTGGATGCTGCCCTGAGTTGAAAACTTGATCGCATTACTGCACAGATTGAGCAATATCTGCTGTAATCGCATCGGGTCGCCCCGCAGCGGATACTGATCGATCCCCTCTTCAAGATCAACATTGATCGTCAAGCCCTTATCTGCGGCCAGAACGCCAACCTGATCAGTGACATTTTTCACGAGCCGGCTAATCCTGACTGGAATAGATTCAAGTCTAAGCTGCCCTGCCTCAATCTTCGACAGATCGAGCACTTCATTAATAATATGAAGCAGGGACTGCGCAGCACTACCGGCCTTAGTCAAATAATCTTTCTGCTTTTCGTCCAAGTCGGTGCGCAAACAAAGCCCGTTAAAGCCGATAATCGCATTCATCGGCGTACGAATTTCATGGCTCATATTGGCCAGAAAGTCACTCTTGGCTTTATTCGCCGCTTCAGCCTGCGTCTTAGCCTCGAACATTTCACTGGTGCGCTTTGACACCAGCGCTTCCAGGTCGCGGCGGTAGACTTCCAGCTCTTCATCCATCAGTTTTTTCTGGGTGATGTCCTTCTGGATGGCAACATAATGGGTGATTTCCCCGTCAGGCTGCCGGATCGCCGATACGATCGCAAAATCGGTGTAGTCCTCACCGTTTTTACGCCGGTTGATAAACTCCCCCTGCCAGACTTCCCCTCGTTGCAACGTCTTCCACAAGTCTGCATAAACTTCAGGCCGGGTGAGACCGGACTTGAAAAATCCAGTCTTGCGGCCGATGGCCTCGCTTGCGCTATAGCCTGTGATCGCAGTAAACGCAGCATTGACATACTCAATCACGCCGGATGTATCGCAAATCACGTTGCTGTTTGGACTTTGCTCTACGGCCTGAGAGAGTTTACGCAACTGCGCTTCATCCTGTTTACGCTGACTGATATCGTGTAAAAATGAAAAGCAGCGCCCTCCTTCCGCTTCAATATAAGTAACATTGATCTCAACCGGCCAGATGTGACCACTCCAGGTTTTATGCTGCGTCTCAAAACGGGCGTGCCCCTGCTCAGCTAGCCCTTTTAGCACATGGGCGACATCAGCCGCTGTCATCTTCGCTTCCAGATCGCAGATATTCATCGTTACCAGTTCATCTGCGCTGTAGCCTGACAGACAGGCATAGGCATCATTCGTTTCCAGTATGCGTCCTTGCATGTCCACGACCAGAAAACCATCCTTGGAAGTTTCGATCACGGCGCGATACTGCAACTCGTGCTGGCGGATCTGCTCGAAATTAAGCTCATTGAATTGAAGCTGCATCTTACGCAGCGCCAGCATATTGCGCACGCGTGCGGTGAATTCAATGGCATCGAGCGGCTTATTGATAAAATCGTTAGCGTGTAACTCGAGTGCCCGCAACTTGACTTCACGCTCAATGGCGGCTGACACCATGATGACCGGTACAAGAAGATGTTGAGGGAGTGCGCGAAACCGTTTGATGAACTCCAGCCCGTCAAGCACAGGCATCATGTAATCGACCAGCAACAAATCGGGGGCATTGGATTCGCACCAGATAAGGGCTTGCATCGCATCCGTGAATCCCACAGGACATACCCCATCTATCTTTAACAACAGCTGAACAACCAGCGACAGATTGATCGCATTGTCATCGACAACTAAAACCGTAAATTGCATATCCAGTCACTTTTAATTAGGCGCGAGGTATTCACACTACCACCGGCGCTGACTTATTGCATTAATGCCGTCAGCTGGTGCAGTTGAGATCTTATCTCCGTATTCATTGTCTATAACGCGTTTCAGAACGCTTGAACTTCTCGCGCGGATGCTAACAAGCAAATCGTCATCTGCATAAGTGATATTATGTATATATTTTTGATAAAATGTGAAAGGTAGTGTTGCATTATCCCCATGAAAAATCATTACACTCCCTTCATTACCAACTGCAAAAAGGCTGATCATGGCTCATAACAGGCAGACTCCAAAGACATTTTGCACGACACGCGAGGCGGCAGAACTCCTTTCCGTCTCGCTGCGCACAGCACAACTCTGGAGCGAGAGCGGCCTGCTCGAAGCATGGAAAACGGATGGCGGTCACCGGCGCATTTCTCGGCTGTCAATCGAAAGGTTGCTGGCCAAACCGAGCGTCAGACAACTCGACAACACAAACAAAACGCCTGAAGCGTTAAAAATACTCGTGGTAGAAGACGATCCGGTCTTGCGTCGCCTCTATGAAATCAATATACAGCGCTGGCCGATACCCATCCTGTTCACTTCGGCTAATGACGGATATGAGGCGCTGATCCGCATAGGGAACGACAAACCAGACCTGCTCATTACCGACTTGCAGATGCCAGGGATGGACGGATTTCGCATGCTAAACAGGCTTTGCAATATCGCCGAACTCGCCGACATGCAGATTATTGCCGTCAGTGGACTCGATCACGCTGCGATCAGCGCACACGGCGGAATACCGCATGGCATATCGCTGTTGTCTAAACCCGTCCCGTTTAGCCATTTACTCGCGATCGCTGAAAAAACAGCCCAAATAAAATTACTCAAAGCGCGGGAGGCAGCATGAAAAAAGTCTTACTCGTCGACGATCACGCCGACATCCGTCGCCTTGTCCGCATTACACTGGGACAAAATTTTGATATTTTTGAAGCTGAAGATGGCGCAACGGCGCTGCAGCTCGCCTTAAAAATCATCCCCGATCTGATTGTGCTCGATGTCATGATGGCTGGCGCTCTGGATGGACTTCAGGTGCTGGACGCAATCAAGAGCACGCCTCAACTGCAGCATACCCATGTCATCATGGTCACCGCGCGCGGTCAGGTGAGCGACTATGAAGATGGTATGCAACGCGGCGCGGACGCCTACTTCATCAAACCGTTCAGCCCGCTCGCCCTGGTTGCTGCCATCAAAAAACAACTCAGCCGGTAAATCCCGATGAGCACACGAACCCCGCAAAAGCGCCAACAATTCTTTCCCGCTTCCGAAAGATCAAAAACATGATCAAAAAATTTTCAGTCTCGCGCGGCGCTTCGGTGTTCTTCAGTGTGTTGCGCAGCACCCGGCATCCCTGTTTGGGGGATGTCCGGGCACTTTAAAGACAACTTCAATGAGGATGTACTCAGCGAACCTTTAGGACACATCACATGAAAAAAATTATGATCGTCGATGATCAACCGATCATCCGAAAAATGATCCTGATCGCACTGCAAGATAAACGTTTTGTTCTGACCGAAGCCTGCGATGGGGATAGCGCCTATCAGTTGATACTGAAGGACAAGCCGGATGGCATTGTGCTCGATGTCATGATGCCGGGCCAACTCAATGGTTTTCAGTTATGTGAACGCATCAAGCAGTCGCCTGAGCTGTCCGGCATCCACGTTGTGCTGGTCACCGCCTGCGGCCAGATTGCTGATCAGGAATTTGGCCGCGCACTCGGTGCGGATGCCTACTTTGTCAAACCCTTTAGCCCGGTGGCGCTCGCAACGTACATGAAGGAAGCGCTGCTCAAGCCGGAGGAACAGTGATGAACAAACGTCCGCGCTATATCACACTGATCGAAGCGGAAGCCGGCATGGAACTGGCAGCCCCGTTGAGCACCATCAGCCATGGCATTCTCAATCTGACGTTGCCGGCAGGCCATATTCTGACGCACAACAGTCTGCAACAACTTTACGCTCACAAGGCGGAATTCATGTTTATCGTGGAACCGGAAGACCGTGCAAGTGAACAGATTGCCATTGAAGCGGCCGAGACGGCTCATCGCGTCATGGAAATTTTCGCCGGTGCTGATTTATCGGATCCTGCCATGGCGACCCTTTTCAACCAAATTCTTATTTTTCACAGCAAATGAACCTCGCCCATTCTATCTGCCAAGATGAAGTCATCAGACTGTGCCAGCAGCTGCCAAGCTTCCCTTTAATCATTAGCAAAATTCTGTCCGCCGTCAATGATACGGACGCCAATTTAAATGAACTGGTCAGTTACATCGAGCAGGATCCGGTCATCGCAGCCCGCGTGCTATCACTTGCCAACAGAGCGGGCAGCCGAACGCGCAATCTGTCTGAGATTATGGATCTGTATACAGCCATTTCATTAATTGGTGTGGGAAACATCCGTGAAATGACACTAGTCAGCAGTATCACCGGTTTTGCTGCCGATAGTCTGAGCGTCCAGATTCCAGAAAGGTTTTGGCGACATTGCGTAGCCGTTTCAGTCTGCACGCAAGAACTGGCCCGCCAGATTGATATGAGCCGAATCACCTCGGAAGCAGCGCTGGTCGCAGGACTGCTGCACGATATCGGCAAGCTTTGGCTGTACAGCTTCCGACCCGAAGCTTATCAGGAGGTCTGGTTAGAGGCTCGCCGACGTCAGGTGGGCATAGAGGATGCCGAGCAAGCCGCGTTCGGCGTCGATCACGCCGTTATCGGTGCCTGGATCACTCAATACTGGGGCCTGCCCGATAGCATTAGCCATGCCATCAAACATCACCATGCACCGGGGCTTCATTGCAGCGACCCGCTGGTGGCCTTATTGCACGTAGGCGAAGTGATGACCAATGCGCTGGATTTGGGTGGCGCTCAGGGAAGTCGTGTGACGTTTATTTCAACGGGTGCATGCGAAAAACTGGGGCTAATCTGGGGCTGCGAAGCACGTCCGGATTTTATATCCTTGTTCGGCAGAATCACGGCGCGCGCGCACCATGCCAGTATGCTTTTTTCATAACAGTCGCGTACAGGCTCAGGCAGATTGCCAAAACTTCAGCATGACTACGGCTGCAATCATGGGCTGCCGGTGACGCAGCAATGCCAGATGTTGCACCCTTGCCGTCTGCCCAAACTTGTTTAGGCAGACGAGCTGGCTGAGGTGCCGGATTGCCTTTAAAGCACCCATTCTCGGGTGCCAGCATGATCAAGCGTGAAGGGGTGGCTGCGGGGCTGCCCCAACGATTTTGATGGTGCTGCGAAACTTTAAATTTTATGCTTGTATATTGATAATATTGCCGATTGATTGGCCGCTGGTGTTAACGGTGGGGGCTGATTGTGCGGTGACGGCATTTTGCGCGGCATCATCTTTGTCGCCGTCATTCTCAATTTCTTTAGCATGTGTGATGGCACTTTGCGGTTGTACGCTGAAGTTTGTCGCTGAGTGTACGGAGCTGATTTGCATAATAATCACCTTGTTGTAAGTAACGTAAAAAAAGGCCTTTCATCGCTGAGCAAAGGCGAAATAATGATACTACATTTTTCGTTGTTATTTAGTTATTTTTTTGGGTTGCCAAGATTGGCTTGCATCCAGATTTTTGCAATGCTAAAGGATCCATCCCGGCTGCTAGAATAAGCTAAAGGTTTTAAACCCTGCAGAGCAGGTCTAATTTTTGCTCAGAGGTCCGGAACAAAACAGCATGAAGCGATAATAACAAAATGCAGGATAAATTATGGAACAGAAAAATTTAAGCGTGGCGCTATATGGTCAGTTGCTTTGCATGTTCAATTTGATTATTTACACTTGTGTAAATATCTTCAGATTTGCCAGGGTCAATGCCTAATAATTCCCACTCTTGCTGGCCAATCCTTTTTTCCAGATTAGTTGCACCAAATGACGGAAGTAATTTTTCAGCCAATGTTATGAGGACTGCTAGGGTATTATCGATGCTGTCTTTATTGTGAAAAAAATCTGATAAATGGTGGTTGCGTAATGCCGAGACAATATTATTTTCAAGTCCCCAGTTGAGTGCCAATTGTGCACTGAGTTCGCAGTGGGTTATCCCCAGTAAATTTTGCTCAATTTCAAGCGTAGAAATAGTGCTGTGTTCCTGGCAAATTTGTTCATGTAATTGGTCGCTGAGTTTAGTGTCCAGATAAGACAATACCAAATAACCAATATCATGCAAAAGACCCGCTAAAAAAATTTGATCATCGTCAGGTCTCGATTGCTCAGGCATAAACTGTGCGATGGCGCGCATAGATAGCGCCACGGTCAGGCTGTGCAGCCACAGTTCTGTCACATTTAATTTACTCTGCGGCATCTGAGTCAGCGCCGAGATAGCTGCAATTCCAATGGCAATGGATTTTACTCTGCTCATGCCGAGTAACATTGCAGCACCATTGATAGAGGAGGTCTTTCTTGACGAACTTAATAATGGTGAGTTGGCCAACCCAATAATTTTTGCGGATAGCTGGGGATCTTGCTCAATTAGTTTGAGTAAAGCGGATTCTCCATCGAATGTTTCAATCTTTAAACTAAGCAGTTTTTGCGCAATTGTCGGCATGGCCGGCAGGGTATCAATTTTTTCAAGGCGGCGTTTCAGCATGATGATATTTTTAAATGGAAATCTCTATATATAATACGGCGCGCTCACAAAAAAAGTGCAATATTTTGAGAGGGAAATATTGCATGGGAATAGTTACTCATATTAAGTATCGCTGACCGCGGTTAATCGGTAATAATATTTTTCTGTATTCTGGCGTTGCTTGTTTTACAGATCATTAATCAGGATGCGGGTTTATTTCAAGCATCCGTTGCAAAAAATCAGTTGAGAATGGCCAGTCAGAGGTAGATTCGATATTGAAGATACCATCCTGTGATTTTGATAAGTCGACAATTTCTGGATGAATATATTCACTGCTTCGAGTCGAATAAAATACCGTGATACGTGGCGTTAGTAGACTTTTAGGGGTCTGTTCAATGACGATGCCGAGTCGACCGGAATTTAGTGTTACTAATGACCCTACGGGATAGATACCGATCGTTTTGATAAAGGCATGGAAAATGAGTACATCATAGTTTCCGTCTTTCCATTCAGCCATTTTTCGAATGGCAATGGCCGGTTCCCAAGCCTTTTTGTAACAGCGATCAGCAGTAATGGCATCGTACACATCACAAATTGCCGCCATACGAGAAAACAGTGAAATAGTATCACCTGACAACTGCTTTGGGTAGCCACTGCCATCCAGTCGCTCATGGTGATGCAAGCATACATCCAGTGTAATTTCGCTAATTTCCGAAGATTGTGACAGAATATTCCAACCCAATTGCGGGTGTTCTTTCATAACTTCAAATTCACAATCACTCAGATGTGATGGCTTGTTCAGTATATTTTCCGGGATTAATGATTTGCCAATATCATGCAATAACCCAGCCATTCCCGCTTCGTTTAAGCTGGCCCCTTCCAAGCCCAGTTTTCGTCCTAATGAAAGCATTAGGGCGCAGACGGAAATTGAATGAAGATAGGTATAGTCATCCTTATTTTTTATGCGTAACAGGCTTAGCAGCGCAGAGTCATTGCGCAGCATTGACTGGTTTATTTCATCGACTAATGACTCTACATTTTCCAGATTGAGCATCCGTCCCATACGCGCGTTTTGAAACATGGAAATGACTTCTTTTTTTGCTTTAGCGTGTATGATTCGTGCGCGATCAATTTCATCGTGAAGACTTATCTGGTGATTTTCGGTATGGCTCTGAGTTTTACTTGCGAGGAGCAAGGTTTCTTCTACCTTAAGATTTTCAATGTCTTCGCTGGCAGTATTTACTTCAGGTGCAACATCAATACCCTTTCGGGTGTTAATCCATACTTCACGGACGGCGCTTCTGTGCAACATGTGCAGTATTTTCGAGTCTTTTACCTCGAACGAGCTTTTCCAAAATGGATGGTCCATCCAGCCTCCGCACATTTCTTCAATATGCATACCTAGCTTCACATCATCTACGCTAATTTTTTTCAGCATTTTTATCCTAGTGCCCGATATTCGTGTTGACTATGCTATCAGAGGACAAATCTCCCGAGTGTGGGCTGTTGTCGTCAAAACAGTCATGACGCCAGCAGCACGGACTATCGCAAAACTTTGACTTGGCTGTGCCATAACAAGGTGATGCTCCGTCTGCTAGCTGAATCTCTCTGATCAGCGAAGCCTGATCTTTGAAGGTGCTGCGTACTTCATTTTTGTTCATGGCAAATCTCTGTGTGTACATTTAATTATGACTGGTCGATTTCATGATGCACTGCAGCTCACCAATGGAGTCGTCTATATGATCGTTAAAATTTGCTGTATAGAGATAATCGCCTGGTGTATCTTCCGTTGTATCGTATATTATTTCAGCTCTGTCCCCGGCTAGTATTGATGCCAGGGAGTGTAATTTTTCGACGGTACAAACTGACAGCTGTTTGGCCTGTGGAGGGAAACTATTCTTGACGTAATCCAACTCCATCGCTAACTTGGTCAGATTTACAGCTAGCTCAAAGGTGTTTTGGCTCATGATTTATGCTCCAATTGGCTGGGGTATTTCATCGGGGGGCGCTCATTTTTGGCTTATGCGGTTACCGAGCTTGTCGTTACAGCCTGAAACGGCTCGCAGCGGATTCAAATCGGCGCGCTAACTGCTCAATATGCAAAATTCCCTCCGTGCTCTGCACGATGTGGCTATGATTTTGTTCTGCCAGCAGCGCTATGTGTTCAATATGTCGTGTGATTTCTAAGCTGGTTTGATTCTGCTCATGTATGGATGAGGCGATTTCATCGACGCCACTGCTTGTCGCATTCACCGATGTTCCTGCATTGTCAAGTACGCCGGTTACCTGATCAATATGTTGCAAGGTGGTATGCAGCGAGGCGAGGCTGGATTTGATGGATCCTTCCGCACGTGCCGATTTTTCGCCTAATGCAGCGATTACGCTGTCAATTTTCTGTGCCGAGCCAGCGGATTTTTCTGCCAGTTTGCGCACTTCATTGGCGACTACGGCGAACCCGCGTCCTTGCTCTCCTGCTCGTGCGGCCTCAATGGCCGCATTGAGTGCCAATAAATTCGTTTGTTCCGCGATGTCTTTGACTTGTTGTGCCATGTCGGCAATGGTGCGGGTGCTCTGCACGAACTCATCTACCGACACGGCAATTTGCCGGACTGTTTTTTCGACGACCTGTACTTCCCTTATCATATTAATTGCATTTTCATTTCCTGCGCGGGTGTATGTCAGGCTTTCTTCTGACATCATGCGTACCTCATCAGTGCGGTGTGCAACGGAGTCGATTCTTGACGACATGTGCTTAATGGCAATGACGGTTGCGCTTGCAGCTTCGCTCTGCATTAAGGAGTCACTGCAGATATGTCCTGAGGTGGCTGTCAGTTGTGCTGCGGTTCTGCATACGTCTTGTGCGCCAGTTTGAACCTGCCTCAGTGTGTCTGACAGGCTATCAATCAGCGAATCGAATGCCTTGGAGGTTTGTCCGATTTCATCGTTGCTGCTGACGGGGGCGCGTAACGTCAGGTCCCCTGTGGCTTGTATTTTAAGCATGATATTTCGCAGATCACGCGCTGGCTGGGTTAGGTATTTGATCACGCTGCCCACGACAAAGAACAGCATCAGCTGAATAATGAGTTGTGTGCTCCACAGCGCAATATTGAGTTGTTTAATGAGCGCATATTCCTTGGAGACATCGGCAACGATGCTGACGGCACCGGTAACGTCTCCCTCGCGAACCTTGTGGCATTGCAGGCAATTGATCCCGCCGTAATTTTTGCGGGCTGAAAAGGGAACGACCATGCGAAAGGTTGTGCGTTCGCCCTGAGGATTAAATTTTCCAGTTTGAATGCCGAACCCGCCTAGTGCTCTGAAATCCATCGTGTCTTGAGGTTGTTCAAAAGGCTGTCCGGCGCCAAATTGTTCTTCAACGGGTTTGCCGCGTATCACCCTTAGCTCCGCAATATTCAGACTCTTGTCCTGTCTCGCATCTTCAATGGTCTGTTTGCGTCTGGCTGGATCTGAAATTGAGCCGTTCAGCATCAGTGTATTGATTTGGGTGAATGACAGCTCTGCTGACAAGGCCGTTTTTTGCGTGACTTCATCGAGCATTCTCTCTTCAAACCATTTTACGGTGAGGTGTTGTCCGAAAAGCAGTACCGACATTAAGATCAATTGCAATGGGATTTGCAATTTGTTTTTAAGAGAAAGGTTGTTCCACCACTTTTTCATAACACCCCCGAGATTTCGTAAATGGTATCATAAATATCAGATGCGAATTGATTTTATCAGTCCTGTATCAATTTTATCAAAATGCCAGTAGAATAATCAAGTCGTAAGTGCTGAGCGTTGCTTAGTGAGCGTTGTGGCGGTGTTTTCAACGCCCGGCGGTGTAGGGTGATTTAAATGAGGCTGTGCAGGTTAGGTCATGCAAGCGGCTGCAAGTAACGCGGCTTGGGAATAGATGCCGGAGCCGTGGCGCGATCTCGACTAGGTTCGCTTTTGGACGTGTTTTGTTTCAGATTTGTTTGTTGCCGCTGGGATGTAAGGGGGGGAATGACATCGTTGTGGCGGTTATTACTTAACGGGGATCTTGATGAAAAATAAAGTGGTGCCAACAAGCGTGGAGCGAGTTCTGCAAGATAACGACTTGATTGTTTCCCGTACTGATTTGAAAGGCATTATCACATATGGTAATAATGCCTTTATCAAATTTTCCGGGTTTGCGCGAGAAGAGCTGATGGGGGTGCAGCATAATTGTGTGCGTCATCCTGATATGCCGCGTGCCGTTTTTAAGTTGCTGTGGGACACCTTAGCGCAAGGCCGCGAAGTTAACGCTTATGTGAAGAATATGTCGAAAGACGGTAGCTTTTACTGGGTTTTGGCAAACGTTACCTGCGATTTTGATGAGAGTGGCCGTGTGTCAGGATATTACTCTGTCAGGCGCCGCCCGAGTCCGGTTGCCGTATCTGCCGTATCCGCGTTGTATCGCACCCTGTTGGAGGCAGAGCGGAATGCCGGTACGCGCGATGCGATGGATGCATCGACCAGGATTTTAGTTGATGCAATCGGCAGTCAGGGTTTTAAGAGTTATGAGGAATTCATATTTAGTATCATCAAGTTAGATCGTACAAGATAACCTGTCAAGCTGATCGAGCTGAGTGTGTCCGTTAACGAATGAGGTGGTTTATGAAATCGATTGTTACTGTATGGTCAGGCTTTAGTGTGCAATTGCGTTTGCAAATTGCACTGCAAATAATACTGTTTATCGTGCTGACTGGAATTCTCTTCGTGTTAAGTGTTCATGAAGATGAGGTGCTGGAAGATTTTCTCGGGCAATCCACGCAGGAGGCTTCGGATGGCGTTCTTAACGGCCTGAATTTGATGATGGTCGGTGGCACTATTTCCGACCCGGCTATGCGAGCACTGTTTGTCAATAAAATGAAGGATTCAGAGGGCATCGTTGATCTGCGGGTAATGCGCGGCAAGCCGGTGCAGGATCAATTTGGGCCCGGTCTTGAGCAGGAGCAGCCGCGTGATGAACTCGATCGTCAGGTATTGACCTCGGGGATGAAAAGCACGACGCGTTATGTCGAAGGCGATAAGACGATCTTGCGGGTCGTATTCCCGTTTATTGCCAAAAAAGAATTTCGCGGAACAAACTGCTTGAGCTGTCATCAGGTTCAAGAGGGGGTGGTGAATGGCGCGCTTGATCTGCGCCTGGATATAACAAGTAAACTGGCCAACAGCAGCCGTTTTATGATGATCGTGTCCGGCGTGTTTATTGCCTTGCAAGTGCTGCTGTTCTTTATTTTGCGCTGGCTTCTGGCGAGGAATCTGCGTCCGCTGATGAGTTTGCAGCAAGAAATGCGAATTGTTTCAGAAACGGGAGGATTTGGCAGAAGGCTTGATGTTCATGTCGGGTTATCTCCTGAGCTGCGTGATATTTCTGTTTCATTCAATGAAGTGCTTGATTCTGTTGAGGCCGTATTCCGCGAGTTGCAGGCTTCTGCCGGTGCAATGAAGGCTGGGGTTACCTATCGGATTCCGCTGGCGGGAGGCATGCGCGGTCAGGCGCGGACGGTGCTGCTAGCTACAGAGGATGCATTCAATGAACTGAGCTCTCAGACGCTGGCATTGGCTTCCGTTATGAGCGCGATTCAAAGCGGTGATTTTGCAACGCGTATGCCGGATGGCGCGAATGCCGAATTAGTGTCGAACGTTAATTCGGCGATGCAGGCGATGCAGGCGATGCTGGGTGATGTGGGCGGCGTGATGAACGGCGTATCGCAAGGCGATCTGACTGGCCGTGTGAGAGCGGAAGGACGCGGTGATCTTGCCCGACTGAAAGAGGCAATC